>NZ_CP075323.1:0-3894835 GCF_018454425.1 Acinetobacter sp. BHS4 | reverse complement strand
GTGTATCCCCTATTTCTGCGTTTTTAAATTCAAATAATCTAAAGATTACCCCTTCCTGATGAGAAGGGGTCGCCATTCTAACCAAGTTATCCACATCTGTCATGACGATTTCAGTTGATTTTGTCTAAAAAGAAATCTCTTGTGAATAAATTTAAATTCAAAATGGCTTGTGTATAACTTTTTGCACAACCTGTGGATAAATTAACACATAAACTTATCCACAATCCATAAATATAGTAAAAACAGAGTTATCAACAACTCAAATATATGTTTTTTAAATTTAAAAGTACGAAATCCACAGAAAAAGTTATCCCTAATAAGAATAAATTTAAATTTCTAAATTTGAATTTATTTAATAGGGTGAAGATCTTTTGTGGATAACTGCAAAATATGAATTTAAATTCAAATACAGCAAATCCAAACCAAGATGGTATCTTGTTTTGTTGATAAATATGTATATAAGGTGTGTATATGTTAAAAGTTCTAATAAAAATAGACAATTACTTTGTGTATAACTTTTAAAGCTATATATTGCACTGAATTATGACCGTGATAAAAAGAAGAGAAGAGATTAAAAATTTGGGTTAAATACAAAACTTTATTGGTTTTTCATTGACAGCGTAAACATTGCACAATAAAATCGCGGACCTTTATAGAAAGATCATTTTTGGGAGTTTCAATATGAAACGTACTTTCCAACCATCTGAATTAAAGCGTAAACGCGTTCATGGTTTCCGTGCTCGTATGGCAACTAAAGCTGGTCGTCAAGTATTAGCTCGTCGTCGTGCAAAAGGTCGTCATAGCTTAACTGTTTAATACTGTTACGCTGACCAGACTTGGGTGTGATGACACTTTACAGTTTTAGCACAGACGTGCGAATACGCTGTGCTGCAGATTATAAAAGTGTATTTGATGGTGCGCTTTTTAAAGTGCATCAACCCCATTTTTTATTTCTTGCAAAATTAACCGAACAGCCTAAAAGCCGTTTGGGTATTGTTGTTGCTAAGAAAAAAGTGCGCCGAGCGCATGAAAGAAATCGAATAAAACGTCTTGCTCGTGAGAGCTTTCGTCTACATCAGCCGAATTTTGGATCAGACATAGATGTTGTGGTGATGCCGAAAGTTGGTATAGAAACGATTACGAATGCTGAGCTATATCAACAATTAGACTTTGCTTGGCAAAAATTACAACGCTTAGCAAAAAAACATTCTAAAGTTGGCACAACCTCGCAGAATTAAGAGATAGCCAATGGTCCGTTTTCTACGTTGGTTGATTCGACTGTATCAAATTGCGATTAGTCCGCTTCTTGGACCCCGTTGTCGTTATATCCCGACTTGTTCCCAATATGCGATAGAAGCATTACAAACTCATGGTGCGATAAAAGGCGTTTGGTTATCTTCTAAACGGATATGTCGTTGTCATCCGTGGGGAGGATCTGGATATGATCCGGTACCGCCAAAAGCAATTCGTTTTATTTCGTTTCATCAAATAGATTCTCAAACGCATCATGTTGCTGTACCCTTTCGTGATCGTTTACTGAAGCAAAATCTCTCTAACCATTTGGGGTAATAGATATGCAACAATGGGCCAGGTTTGCAATTCTCGGGGCCATGTTTGTCACCGCATATTTGCTCATTTTGGCTTGGCAAAAAGATTATGGAAATGCTGCAACTGCTCCGCAACAACAAGCGGCAGCTGTAAGTTCGCATGAAGTATCTGCTGATTTGCCAAATGCTAAAAATGCAACAGTGGCTTCCGATGTGCCACAAGCAAATATTGCGCAGTCACAAACCACAGATGCAACTGCACCTGTGAATCAACAGCTTATTTCAGTACAAACTGACCTTTACCATATTTGGATCAATCCAAAAGGTGGTGATATTGTTCGTATTGAATTACTCTCACACGACAAAAGCAAAGACAGCGATCAACCTTTTGTTATGCTTGAAAATGATGCCAAGCGTACATATGTTGCTCAATCTGGCTTAATTGGTTTGAATGGACCAGATAGTAGTCGTGGTGGTCGTCCATTATATGCTGTTGAAAAGACATCATATACTTTGGCTGATGCTAAAGGTGTACAGGACCAAAAGGGTCAATCTGAAAAAGTTTTAAACGTTCCGATGGTATTTAAAACACCTGAAGGCGTTGAAATTATTAAAACTTTTACCTTTACTCAAGGTCAATATCCAATTGTTGTAAAACATCAAGTAATTAACCGTAGCCAACAAAGCTGGCAAGGTCAGATGTTTGGACAATTAAAGCGCGATAATTCTGAAGATCCAGGTAAATCTTCTCAAGGTATTTTCACTCTAGGAACTTTCTTAGGTGGAGCTTGGGGAACGCCTGATGCACATTACAACAAGCTTAAATTTGCTAATTTCTCAGAAGAAAAAGTAAATACTGAAGCGAAAGGTGGATGGGTTGCGATTGTTCAGCATTATTTTGTAAGTGCTTGGATTCCTGGAAACCTTAAGCTGACTCAAGCTAATGGTCAGCCTTATGTAGCTAAGCTTGAATCTCGTCAATCTGCTGATCACATGAATATCATTGGTTTTACCTCACCAGTGATTAATGTTCCAGCAGGCACTTCAATGGAAGTGGATGCAAAACTTTATTCAGGTCCGAAAGTACAATCTGAATTAAAAGATTTAGCTGTTGGTTTAAATCAGACTGTTGATTATGGTTGGTTATGGCCGATTGCTAAACTCTTGTTCTTAGGTCTTCAATTCTTCCATAGCATTGTGGGCAACTGGGGATGGTCAATCATCTTGCTTACCATTATGGTGAAGATGATCTTGTGGCCTTTATCTTCAAAAAGTTATCGTTCTATGGCGAAAATGCGTGTGATTGCACCAGAAATGCAACGCATGAAAGAAGAGTTCGGTGAAGACCGTATGCGCTTCTCGCAAGAAATGATGGCTTTATACAAGCGTGAACAAGTAAATCCACTTTCAGGTTGTTTACCATTGTTGCTACAAATGCCAATTTTCCTTGCTTTGTACTGGGTACTCATGGAAAGTGTGGAATTACGTCACGCACCATGGTTAGGTTGGATTCAAGACTTGTCAGCAATGGATCCTTGGTTCATCTTGCCGTTAATCATGGGTGCTACCATGTTTGCACAGCAAATGTTGAACCCGCAACCCGCTGATCCAATGCAGGCAAAAGTGTTCCGCATTATGCCGATTATGTTCACGGTATTTATGTTGTTCTTCCCTGCCGGTCTTGTACTGTACTGGATTGTGAACAACAGTATTACTATTTTACAGCAGTCGTTTATTAATAAGAGCGTTGAGAAAAGTCGTATCAATAAGACTGAATCAGCTTCTTAATCGTTGAACTTTTGCTGAATAAATCCGCTTAAGATGGTAATCTTAGGCGGATTTTTCTTTGGCTGGATTTTAGGTTTTTAGGTGAATAATATGCAAAGTCAAACCACGATTGCCGCAATTGCAACGCCACCTGGGCGTGGTGGTGTGGGCGTGATTCGCCTATCTGGACCTAAGGCTTATGAAATCGCTCAAAACCTGACACAAAAAAACTTGCCAGAAGCGCGTATGGCGGGTTTCCGTAAATTTTATGATGCTGATGGCAGTATTATGGATGAAGGGATTGTTCTATGCTTTCCCAATCCTCACTCGTTTACAGGTGAAGATGTTGTAGAGCTACAAGGTCACGGCGGTCCAGTCATCCAAAATGCCTTGCTTGGACGTCTATTTGAGCTTGGTGCAATTGCTGCAAAAGCCGGCGAATTTTCCATGCGTGCTTTTGAAAATGGCAAGATGGACTTGGTACAAGCGGAAGCGATTGCCGACTTGATTGATGCGACTTCGCAAGCTGCGGCACGCTCTGCGGTTCGCTCTTTACAAGGCGCTTTTTCAACAAAAATTAATACTGTTTTAGAAAAACTGATTCATTTACGCTTACATGTTGAAGCTGCAATTGATTTTCCTGAAGAAGAAATCGATTTCTTAGCAGACGGTAAGATTTTAGCTTTACTTGAAGATGTTCAGCAGTCAGTACATGCCGTTCAAACATCTGCACGACAAGGTCAATTATTACGTGAAGGTTTGCAAGTCGTTATTGCAGGTAAACCAAATGCGGGTAAGTCGAGCTTGTTGAATGCACTTGCTGGTGTTGAGCGTGCAATTGTGACCGATATTGCTGGTACTACTCGTGATGTTTTACATGAAAAAATTAGCTTAAATGGTCTACCAATCACCTTAACAGATACAGCGGGTCTTCGTGAAACAGGTGATATCGTTGAAAAAGAAGGGATTCGTCGTGCAATCAAAGAAATTGAACAAGCTGATTTGTTATTGCTGGTTTATGATTTAAACCAAGGTGATGACCCATTAAAACTCGCTCAAGAGTATTTTGCGGAACATATTGAACCGCGTCGTTTAATGTTAATTGGTAATAAATGCGATTTAACTGGTCAATTAGCTGAAATAAGCGATTTTCAAGGTTTCCGTCATATAACCGTTTCTGCAAAACAAGAGATGGGCGTACAAGGCCTCGTAGACGCGATTACAGCGCATGCAGGCTTCCACCCTGAGGAAGACACCTTTATTGCAAGAACACGTCATTTAGACGCAATGAAGCGCACACAGCTCTATCTTTCAGAAGCACGCGAGCAACTTGTTGTGTTTAACGCAGGTGAACTGGTTGCTGAGTCACTACGTCTTGCCCAAAATGCTTTAGGTGAAATTACTGGTGACTTTAGTGCCGATGACTTATTAGGCAAGATTTTTGGTTCATTCTGTATTGGAAAATAATTACAAAATTCTGAATGATGCACATCGCTGTGTCATTCAGTCACCTCGTTAACCGTATCTTTTTAGAACCTTTAAAAACTCATCTAGCTCATTTTGATCAACTTTTGCATCTTTGAGCACGTGGTGATGTAAATGCTGTTCCATTAATTCACTCATCAAACCGTTTATTGCCCCTTTAATTGCAGCAACTTGTTGTAGTATTTCTATACATGAAATATCTGGCTGTTCAACAGCATGCTCAATGCTGTTGATTTGTCCTTTTAGTCGTTTTACACGATTAACTATTTTTTTATCCTGACCAATGTGACTCATCTGGGTTCTCTTGTATAATTCAATATACTGGTAGGGAGTATATTGGGTTTAAATATTATGCAGGATCATAGTGTATCACGTCATCATCAACATCAGTTTGATGAAGGAAATCCACTTGCACAAAAACGTATTTTGATTGCAACGATTTTAACGGCATCAATGATGGTGTTAGAAATATTCGGTGGATGGTTTTTCAATTCAATGGCACTTTTGGCTGATGGTTGGCATATGAGTTCCCATATGTTGGCTCTCGGTTTAGCCTATTTTGCCTATCGCGCGGCTCGTCATTATTCCAAAGATCGTCGGTTTAGTTTCGGAACTTGGAAAATCGAGATTTTAGCGGGGTATAGCAGTGCAATTTTGTTGATGGTTGTCGCCATTTTTATGGCGTTTCAGTCGATACAACGTTTATTTAATCCAGTTGAAATTTTTTATAATGAAGCTATTCCGATTGCAATTTTAGGTTTGGTCATTAACTTGATTTGCGCATGGTTACTTCACGATGATGGGCACCATCACCATCACCATCACGAACATGATCATGGGCATCATCATGATTTAAACCAAAAAGCTGCATTTTTACATGTGGTTGCAGATGCAGTAACTTCTGTTTTTGCAATTATTGCGCTTTTCGCAGGTAAGTATTTCGGATGGGATTTTTTAGATGCACTTTTAGGAATTTTAGGTGCTATTTTGGTTGCAAAATGGTCTCTGGGATTAATGAAAGAGACAGGAAAAACCCTTTTAGACGCAGAAATGGATCATCCGGTAGTTGAAGAGATTCGTGAAGTCATTGCTAAGTTTCCTAAATATATTGAAATTACGGATATTCATGTCTGGAAAGTCGCGAAAGGTAAGTTTTCTTGTATTTTGGCACTCGAAACTGATGATATTTCTTTAACCGCAGATCAGATTCGTCATGCTTTGTCCATTCATGATGAAATCGTGCATATATCTGTAGAAATTAATACTCTAAAACCTATTTATGTTCCACGTGAAACATTGGCATAAATGAGTGGAAGTTTGGTTATAACTCGGTAATCAGTTCTGTTTTAAAAAGCTGAACTGATTAAAATGATCTCCTCTCCTACCTATGAGTCAGTTTTATGCTTAAAAAATTAGGAATATTGGCGTTATTTAGCCTAACTACAAGTGTGAGTTTCGCTAATGTAGATACTGTTAGGGAAAATATTAAAAAACAATATCCTAATTTGAAAATTAGCAATATTCAGAAAACTGAAATGCCCGGGCTATATAGCGCTAATCTTGATCAGCAAATCATTTATGTTGGTGAAGATGGGCAACATATGTTTGTAGGCTCTATGATTCGGTTAAAAGACCAAAAGAACTTAACCAAAGATCTAGTTTTAGGACAGAACTCAATTGATTGGAAACAACTGCCTTTAAAAGATGCGATTAAAACAGTCAAAGGTAATGGCCAGCATGTTTTAGCAGTATTTTCTGATCCAAATTGTCCTTATTGTAAGCAGCTTGAACCTGAACTCGATAAGCTTAAAGATGTGACTATTTATACGTTCATCTATCCTTTAAAACCTCAGTCTATTGTGGTTTCTAGACAAGTTTGGTGTGCACCAAATCAATCTTACTCATGGAAAAAACTGATTCAGCAAGGTGTTAAACCAACAGTTACGAGCTGTGCAAACCCAATTGACCGTAATTTGGAATTAGGAAAAAAACTCGGCTTTAACGGCACCCCTACCCTAATTTTTGCGAATGGTTTCAAACTGGTTGGCGCACGCTCTGCTGAAGAAATTCAGGCCGTATGGAAAGAGTTAGGTCTTTAAAATAAATTAAAAAAAGCACCATAAGGTGCTTTTTTTATAAATGAATTAAAGTTTAGCTTTTTCGTGCAATCAAGTTGTAGATAAAAAGAATAACGATGGCACCAATCACGGATGCGATAAAGCCTGCAGCTGAGTTTTCGCCGTAAAGTCCAAGTAAACGACCACCATAAGTAGCTAGAAGTGAACCTGCAATACCAATCAAGGTCGTTACGATGAAACCTGCTTTATCATCCCCAGGATGCAAAGCACGAGCGATTAAGCCAGCAAAGAAACCAACTACAATAGCAACAATAAGTGACCACATATTTGTTCTCCAGTTGTTTTTTTGATGAAGTTAATGATTTTGCTTCATATTCTATCGTGCGGTAGAGCTGTCTATTTTGTCTGTAGCAGATTGCGACTTTTTGTGTCTTTTTTGTTCAAAGCTAAGGCTTTATATAAAAAAATAGCACCTTGCGGTGCTATTTCTCTGAAATTTATAAACCAATTTCACCAATAAATGGCAAGTGGCGATATTTTTGATCGTAGTCTAAGCCGTAACCCACAATGAATCTGTCTTCAACTTCAAAACCTAAAAATTTCACTTCAAGATCAATTTCACGGCGAGATGGTTTACTCACTAATGTGCAGAGTTGAATTGAATTTGGCTCGCGAGTTTGCAACATTTCAACGACTTTGCTTAAGGTATTGCCTGAGTCGATAATGTCTTCAACCACCAATACATCTTTACCGCGAATTTCACCGTCAAGATCTTTTAAGATTTTGACATCTCGACTTGAAGTCGTACCGCCGCCGTAGCTAGACACTGTCATGAAGTCGAGTTCATGCGGTTTAGTAATTGTACGGCACAAGTCTGCCATGAAAATAACAGAACCACGAAGTAGTCCAATAAGAACTAATTCTTTATCACTATTTGCATAGTGAGCGTTAATTTGCTCGCCGAGCTCTTTGACTTTTGCTTGAATTTCTTCGGTTGAAATCATGATGCTCATTGCAACAGTCATGGCAGATTCCTACAAGATATAAAAGAAAAAATAAAAAAGGTGTTGACCTGCAACACCTCGAAAATCTGAGTTAATGGTAAAATTTTAAAGCAAAATGACGTTTCATGCACCCTTTGATGGCTGTGAAATTTTATCATTTTGCGGATTATGTCGATCACGCTTTAATGCAAGAGCGCATATTCCAAATAATAACAAAAACTTAACAATGCCTTTTTTATTTGGCTGTTTCTTTTTGATAAGCACGTTTTCCATAAATATAAGTCGCCTCAATATTACGGTCATCACCTAAAGTGAATAAAGCAAACAGCGAATCTTCAACAGTTTTGGATTTAGACTGGCGAAGTTGCTGTAATGCAGTTGGCTTAAGATTTAGTACCACAAAGTCTGCTTCTTTACCGACATTGAAGTTGCCTAACTGATCTTGCAAATCAAGCGCTTTTGCGCCGCCTAAAGTTGCATGATAGAGCGCTTCATAAGCTGAAAGTTTATCACCTTGTAACTGCTGAACCTTATAAGCCTCGTTAACGGTTTGCAGTAAACTAAATGATGTACCAGCACCGATATCTGTACCCAAGCCCACTTTCACTTGTTTTTCCCATGTTTTTTTCAATGGAAATAAACCACTGCCTAAGAACAGGTTTGATGTTGGACAAAATGCGATAGCCGATTGCGTATCATGCATACATTGCCATTCTTGATCTTCTAAGTGAACGCAATGAGCAAATACAGAACGTTTACCAGTCAGGCCATAATGTTGATAAACATCTAAATAGCCAGCTTGTTCTGGAAATAAAGATTTCACCCAAGCGATTTCATCTTTGTTTTCACTTAAATGGGTATGTACATAAACATCTGGAAATTCTTGTTTTAACTGCCCTGCTCTTTCTAATTGCTCAGGTGTAGACGTTGGTGCAAAACGTGGAGTAATCGCATAGAGCGCACGGCCCTTACCATGCCATTTCTCAATCAATGCTTTGGTGTCGCTGTAAGCTGTTTCTGGCGTATCACAAAGCGCTTCAGGTGCATGGCGGTCCATGAGTACCTTACCAGCAATTAAACGCATCTGAACGTGTTCTGCGGCTTCAAATAAGGCATCAACAGACTCGGGGTGAACTGTACAGAAAACGAGGGCCGTGGTTGTACCGTGTTTCAGTAGCTCTTGAACAAAGAACTGAGCAATTTCACTTGCATATGCTTTATCCTGAAACTGGATTTCAGTTGGGAAAGTATAAGTATTGAGCCAGCTTAAAAGTTGTTCGCCGTATGCTCCAACCATTTCGGTTTGCGGGAAGTGAATATGGGTATCAATAAAGCCGGGTACAATCAATTGTTCTGGATAATGTTGAATCTCAACCCCAGCAGGTAGATGCGCCTGAGCGTCTTCCCATGCACCAAACCATTTGATTTTTCCATGTTCACTAATCAGTACACCATCTTCTAAATAACGCACTTGATTTGGAATATCAGTTGACTCAGAGACAGTTTGCTGGATATCTAAAAAACGACCACGCACAACGGTGGTATTTGCGATCAATGACATGGAAAGCCTTTATATTTTCACTTTTTTCGATTGATTGTACCCCAGTTAGCCAATATTTAAACGGTATAACGTTTACTTAGTCCCCATTCAGCCAAAATCCGTCGATAAGTTGTTGATGAACGGTCTGCTTCAAAATGTGCTTCCATCATTAAATCAAGCGGCAGTTCTTCTGGTTTTTGTGATTCGACCATCTCTTGGTCTTCGGCAAAAATTTGCGCATTAAATGCATATACTTTTTCTAAATCGCCTGTTTGGTCAAAGTTACGGGTGAGTGGAACAAATAAACGGGTTTTATTGCTTGAAATAGGGCAACAGGCATTCAAGATTTTTAAGACCCCGCCTTCTGGAAAATCGACCGTGAGCACGGCTGAAAAAGGTGGATAAACCTCAAAAGTACGCTTCCATAAAAAACCTTCTGGTTCGAGATGTTTTAGTTCATGCGGATAATTACTGACATTGCTGATATAGACCGTTTTTAAACCATAGTCGGTACGTTCAGTGTGATATTTAGGGACGATGGGATTATCGCGATTTGCAAAGGCATTGTGATGTACCCACGCAAAATGAGCGACATCGATAAATCCTTCAAGTTGACGTCCACTAGAACCACCAATATCGACGAAAGGCGGTAAAATTGACTGATGCTCTGCATGGTCCCAAGTATCTAATATAGGAATATTGGCTTTAGCAATATCACGACCATGAATACTGGTCCAAATGAGACCATATCTTTGTACAACTGGAAATTTGGTCAGAGAAAAACGATCAGAAATTTTAGTTAGTTCGGGCTGAGCTGGTATTTGGGTACATTTCCCTTCGGTGTTATAGCGTAGACCATGATAAGGACAGACAATCTCCTCACCATCCACCCAACCTTTGGTTAATGGCACCCCACGATGTGGGCAAATATCTCGAACCAGATGAATTTCCCCACTTTCTGTTTTATATAACGCCATATTGACGTCTAGTAGCGTGACTCGTTGAGGTGCAGTAGAGACATCTTGAGTACGTGCGACGGGATACCAGTGAGTAGATAAAATTTCCCAATCTTTTGCTTCAAAACTGCTGTTACACGGCATGGCAAGGGGCGTTAAAGTTGGAATCGCATTCATGGCATCACTCCTTAAAAAAATCAGGGCTCTCACGAGCCCTTAAAATCTAGGCTTTTTTCTTTTTAGGAGATGCAAAGAGCTTGCCAATATTGATTTTTAATTGAAGAAATAAGAATAAAATTATTAAATTACATAATATTAAGTCATTATATTTTTGAATTTTTGTTCTAATTTAGCTTTAAAAATAAATATTCATTATCGCTATATACGTAAAATGCTCTGTTTGATTACGAATCAAGCATAATAAAAAAGCACCTAAAAAGTGCTTTTTAAAATACCTCTAGGTACTTATTACTCGACAAAATAATGTGCTGCAAAGTGAGCATCATTACCAATAATGTCATAGCAATCTTCACGAATAGACATGCCGGCGCATTGATGTCCAACCATCCATAAACCGAGTGTAGGTAGTTGCCCTGAAAATAATGGGGTATCTACCCATTTCTGTACGACATAACCGTATTTGTCATAGTCATCAAAATAAAAGCTACCAGAAGCCGCGCCTTGGTCATGGCCGTCTTGTAAAACTCGAATATTGGCCCCTTCCCTTGCCAAAATCGGCTTTTTCACCCATTTGCCAGACAACGCTTGTTGCGGGTCATAGGTATGGGTTTCGACCAACAATGGATGGTTTGGATAACGCTTCCAAAGCTCAACCAAAATCGCTTTATTTGAAAGTAACATTTTCCAGCAAGGTTCAATCCACTGTGTTTGTGGATGGATATATTGAGAAAAGGCTTCTTCCCAGATCCATTCCCATGGGTAGAGCTTAAATATGTTTTGAATGGGCTGATTATGAAGATCGACAAAGTCTTGCCCGTTCCAACCTATGTTTTCCATAGAAAGCTCGGAAACCTGTAGATGAGCTTGATAAGCGGTATCCATCAAGTACTCGAGATTTCCCCAGTCCTCCCTTCCAGCCTCCTGACAGGCAGCAAAATGCACATGGCTACCACGCGGTAAAATTGTCTTCCAGCGTTTAATCAGGTCTTCATGAATGCTATTGAATTGATCTCGGTTTGCAATGCCTGAGACTTGTTCTATCCACAGCCACTGCGCGACAGAGGCTTCGAGTAAGCCAGTCGGCGTGTCGGCGTTATATTCCAGCATTTTGATATTTCGCCCATCGTAAGCGAAATCAAAACGGCCATACAGCATAGGGGCATTTTGTTTCCATGAATGTTCAATATGGTTTATAGCTGTTTCTGGAATTTGAAAATAAGCAGGATAGTCGCCCCGTTGAATGAGGTCTCCTACTACCGATAAACACATCTGATGCAGTTCATTTGCCGCATCTTCCAGTTGTTCAATCTGTTTAAGGGTAAACTCATAAGCAACTCCTTCAGACCAGTAAATTGAGCCATCAAGAGAAGGTAAATTAAAATAATCAAAACCAATATTTTGATGCTCCACTTGCCAGCCTAGTCGTGGAGTAAATATTTTTCTTTTCATATTAAGTGAATGCCTAAAGACTTAGCCGCCGAAAGAAAAACCGCTACGGCCAAAACCACCACGAATTGGGGATGAAAAAGACGAACTTTTCGCTGTGCTTGAAATAACTGGTCGGCCTACACTCAAATTGCTGTAAGGATGTAAGGTATTACCGTGGTAAGAAACTTCCCGATTATTTTGATAATACGCAGGACCTAAATAGCGACTACCAACATAGCTAGAACCATGTCCACTTGAGCTATTTTCTTCTTCACATGTTTCATTATTCCAGTCGCGAGCACAGTCATATTGGTTGTTATATACATCTTGTACTAAAGGACCATCATTATGGCTACATGCTGTGAGTAATAGAGGGACAACGACAAGATTAATTTTTTTAGAACGCATGAGACTCCACACATTTTAATAAGTATGTTCGGCATAAAATACCGAATAGCTGTTATCTATTATGTTTCTGATTAGGAAGATAAATTTTAAGTTGGCATATGATATTGATCTGTTTTTTTAAAGTACAGTCTATTTTGAAAATTTAGATAACAAGGCATCTCACGTGTAGATGCCTTGTTGTGATGAATTAAGACTGCAATTGCTTTTTGTTGTGTCGTAAAGAAAGGTAAGCAGTGATTGCTAACACTATTACGATAAAGCTTAACGAGATCCAGATTGGCATGTGGAATACATCAAGCAACAACATTTTTGCACCAATGAACAATAAGATGATGCCTAAGCCGTATGGCAGGTAATGCAATTTAGTTGCAGCGCCAGCAAGTAAAAAGAACATTGCGCGTAAACCTAAAATTGCCATTAAGTTCGCCGTTAAAACAATAAACGGATCGCTAGTTACCGCGAAAATAGCAGGAATAGAATCTACGGCGAAAATCACGTCTGAAGCTTCAACCAAAATCAAAACTAGAAATAACGGCGTTGCCCATAATAAACCGTTTTGACGTACAAAGAATTTGTCACCTTCAAGCTGTGGTGTAATACGTATATGGTTACGTAACCATTTTAAGAGTTTGATATCTTCAATATTGGTTTCTTCTTCTTGGCCTTTTAAGAACTTAAAGCCTGTATATACCAAGAACGCACCGAAGATATAAAGTACCCAGGAAAACTCTTGAACGAACCATGCACCAATAAAAATAAAGAGGGTACGCAGTACGATTGCGCCTAATACGCCGTAGAGCAAAATTTTACGTTGTAGTGCAGCTGGAATAGCAAACGCTGCGAAAATCATTAACCAGACGAAAACGTTGTCAATTGCGAGGGACTTTTCGAGTAAGTAACCTGCAAAGTATTCCATGGTTTTTTGGTTTGCTAAGGTCACCCCAACCGTTTGTTGTAGGTAAAGCCATAAACCACCACCAAATAAGGCTGCGACGCTTACCCACGCCACACTCCAGTAAGCAGCTTGCTTAATTGAGACATCCTGACCTTGCTTTTGCTTAAAGCCTAAAAAGTCAATCAGGAGCATGACAATGACTATGCCAAAGAATGCTACATACAGCCATAAATTGCCGATTGTTTCCATAAATCCTCCATACATCCGGCAATTGGGCATAAAAAAACCTCGACCAGTTGCCAGATGAATTAAACATCTGTTTCAACATGATCAAGGTCTTGCCTACATCATGAATTTCACGATGCTCAGATACCGACTTTTTAATAAAAGCGTATTGACGATATCTGACACATAACATTGCTGTTATGTTTGGAGGAGGCTACTCCCCTTGTCAAACTAAATTCTGTTTTGGATAAAACATATCCAAGTACACATAGAATGGCAGATTTTTTTGTATTACGCAACTGAACTTAATGTCGTAGTTCTAATGCAAAAAGATCTATGGATTATTTAATCAAACCGCGGTCTAAAAGTGGTTTGCATATAATTTGGTAAAGGTGAATACAGAATGCGGTCAAAGCTGTACCGTAAGTATTCCAGAAGTAATAACCCGCTGTATTGACCAGTAGTGCGACAATAAAAGCCCCTAACATGTCTAAAGGGAAATGCACACCTAAATAAATACGTGACCACGCCACTACAAATGACAAAAATAGCAGAATAATTCCAATCATTTTGCGCTGAGCAAACAAATAAGACAGAGCAATAGTGCTGAAAATCAGCATGTGATTACTTGGAAAAGATGCCGTTGGTGCATGTTCAATAAACGTAGTACCCACACCCATTACAAACGGTCTGGAGTGATGGTAAAACAGAGAAATAACATAACCGACTAAAAGCGAAACACAGGTTAAAAAGACAGATTTAATAACCCTATTTTTTAAATCTTGATCGCCATAAAACCATAAAAATGTAAGGATGAATAAAAGAATATAGAGGAGATCATTAGCGAAAAAGATAGCAAGACGAATGATAAATTGACTCGCATCCTGAGCTCCATTAATCACATGGAATAAGCTAAGGTTGAGTGTTTCTAAAGACATTCATATTCCAAACACGAACAAAAACGTGAGCTATGATAAAGAATTAAGCTTAAGGTCTTGATAAAGAATTGTCACAAAAATGAAATATAGCTCGTTTGTGAGTAAAGATTAAACAGCAGGTCTAGATAATTTTTAATGCGTGTTCTGGCCGTTAATATTAAAGTGTTAACGTGTTGGCACTTTATTCGAGAACGTTATTTTATGACTACTCAAGAAAAACAGAAAAAATTAAGTTTGAGGCCTTTATCTCCAAGAGATCCAAAACAGCCGCATAGAGCAGCAACTCCCCTCGAATTATTGTTCGATTTGATTTTTGTAGTCGCGATTGCAACAGCAGGTCAGCAGTTACATCATGCAATTATTGAAAATCACCTCTGGCATGCGCTGCCAAGTTATTTGATGGTATTTTTTGCGCTGTGGTGGGCATGGATGAATTTTTCATGGTTTGCCTCGGCTTACGATAACGATGATGCATTGTATCGATGCCTTACCTTTGTACAGATTGTAGGTTCATTGGTGATGGCAGCGGGTATCCCTGATGTATTTCGTAGTCAGGATTTTGATGTAATCATTATTGGTTATGTGATCATGCGAATGGCCTTAGTGACTCAGTGGCTCCGAGCTGCAAAACATGACCCAGAAAGGCGTATTACAGCTTACCGCTATGCTGTAGGCATTGTCTTGGTTCAGGTAGGTTGGTTAGTTGCTAATTTTGCACACATACTTTCTCTTCCTCTATTTTTATTTTTAGCAGTGATGGAGCTATTTATTCCTATCTATGCAGAAAAATATAATCCAACGCCGTGGCATCCTCATCATATTGTAGAACGTTATGCCTTACTCACAATTATTGTGTTGGGTGAGTCGATTGTCGGTAGTTTTAATGCCATACGTGATGCTTTAGCCGCTCAGTCAATGAATATCCCTGCCATTTTCTTGATGGTCGGTGGATTGATGTTGATGTTCGCAATGTGGTGGGCTTATTTTGATCGTAGTGAGCAACACCATCATGTAAAAGGTGTACGCCCATTTGTTTGGGGATACGGTCATTATTTTGTTTTTGTCAGTATTGCTGCGGTAGGTGCTGCGCTTGCTGCCGCCGTTGATGTTACAACTCATCATGCACATATTTCTGATTTATACATGGGAATAGTCGTTGCGGTGAGTGTGGTGCTCTATACCACCTGTATTTGGATACTTTATGAGTTTCAGTGTTTATCTGGAATCACGAAATGGTTTTATCCAATCACAGCGCTCATCATTTTATGTATTCCGTTTATTTGTAATAACGTGGGATATAGCGTTTTTGCGATGGGCATTGTCTATAGTTTACGTTTAATGGTTTCCAATAAATTTATGGCCAATATAGAGCCAGAAAAGATTTAAAAGTCACTGATATAAAAAATGGGTTTCAATTTGAAACCCGTTTTTTTATTGAATCATCTAAAGCGGAAGTTAAGCAGCTTTTGCTTTTAATGCGCTCATTAATTTTTGATGTAAGCCACCAAAGCCACCATTAGACATAATCACAACGGCATCGCCCTCACCTGCTTCATTGACAATACGCTCAATAATTTCATCAAGTGAACGGCTCACTTGAGCATGGTTAGAAGCAGCTTCAATCACTGGTTGTAAATCCCAATCTAAGCCTTCTGGCTGATACCAGATGACTTCGTCTGCTAAGCGTGCTGAGTGTGCTAAGCCATCTTTATGACTGCCCATACGCATGGTGTTTGAACGTGGTTCAATAATGGCCCATAAACGGCGTTCACCTAAGCGTTTGCGTGCGCCATCTAAAGTTGTGTCAATTGCTGTTGGATGGTGAGCAAAGTCATCATAGACTTCAATACCATTGACTGTGCCTAACAACTCCATACGACGTTTTACACCGCCAAAGTTAGACAAAGCTTCACAAGCTTGTTCAAGCGTAACACCTACATGTTGAGCGGCTGCAATCGTTGCCAAAGCATTCGCTACGCTATGTTGACCAGTCATGCTCCATTTTACTTCGCCAACAACATTGCCATTTTCGAGTACTTTAAAATGGCTGCCATCAATTGAAATTAGTTCGGCAGATAAAGCTGCTTTTTCATTCGCTTCTAAACTTGTACGAATCACTGGTGTCCAGCAACCCATTTCAAGCACTTCATCAATATGAGTTTCAGTAATCGGCGCAATAATACGGCCTTCACTTGGAATGGTACGCACAAGATGGTGGAACTGTTTTTGAATCGCTGCTAGGTCATCAAAAATATCGGCATGGTCAAATTCAAGGTTATTTAAAATCGCCGTTTTTGGATGATAATGAACAAACTTAGAACGCTTATCAAAAAAAGCAGAGTCATATTCATCGGCTTCAACGCAGAAGTATTTTCCACCGCCTAAACGAGCACTTTCACTAAAACCAAGTGGAACACCACCAATTAAAAAGCCTGGATTTAAACCAGCTTGATCAAGTACCCAAGCCAACATGGTCGTAGTTGTTGTTTTCCCGTGAGTACCTGCTACACCAAGGACATGTTTGCCTTGTAAAACATGATCTGCAAGAAACTGAGGGCCAGAAATATATGGCAAGCCTTCGTTCAGCATATATTCCACAGCATCAATACCACGTTTCATGGCATTGCCGACAATAACCAAGTCTGGATGAGGCTGTAAATGACTACGATCATAGCCTTGCATGAGTGTAATGCCTGCATTTTCTAACTGGGTAGACATCGGTGGGTAAACGTTTAAATCGGAACCGGTTACCTTATGTCCTAAATCACGAGCCAAAAGTGCTAAAGAGCCCATAAAAGTGCCACAAATACCCAAGATATGCAGATGCATTGCTCGCCTTCTCCACTGCTTTTGTACACAGCATTAAAATGAATTGCTGTGTGTGCATTATTGATAAATTTGCCAGCAACGATAGCAAGGCTAAACTCGAAAAGATAGTCAAAAATCGTTGTTGTTCTATGTGTTTGAGGTCCTGATAAAACTACAGCTTTATTTTTTGGATTTAAGCTGAATTACAGTTTTATCTTTTATAATATTTTGTATCGTTAAAATACTTAAATCATCGTGATGATGAAGGATGTGCCTTTGAGCCCAACGGTTTTAGCTTTTACGCTATTAATTATTTCTAACTGCTTTATGACACTTGCATGGTATGGGCATCTTAAATTTTTGCACCATGCCCCACTCTGGCAAGCAATTCTATTCGGGTGGATTATTGCCTTACTTGAATATAGTTTTATGATCCCTGCCACTCGTATGCTAAGCGCACAAGGCTGGTTACTCGGTGAAATGAAGATCACTCAGGAAGTGGTTACGCTAGTTGTGTTTGTGCCATTTATGATTTTCTTGTTTAAGCAACCCTTTAAACTTGATTACTTATGGGCGATGTTATGCCTATTTGGTTGTGTTTATTTCGTATTTAGAAGCCAGTAAGCTCCTATGGCTTGTGAATTAAATGATTTATTCTATTTAATAACAAGCCATAGTTAGTAGACATAACTATTTATTTAGCTGAATACTTACATGCTTTTTTTAGAATTTTAGAAAATTGCTGATCTCTTGGCGTTGGGTCTTCATAGTCAAAAGCATAATTACTGTCTGTTGTAGTTAAACTTAAGGCGCCATCAGGCTCAAAATTAGACATGGCAAACCCATAGGTCTGATCGTCACAGTAAATGCGATATTCAGTAATTGAATATAAATTTCCTACTTCAGTCGCACCAAGATAATAACCAGTCATCAGAACTGGTTCTCTCTCATCAGTAGCAGATGTTCCAGTAACAATAAATTTCTCTTGGACTTTGCCAGTTAATGCTCCACTTTTGATTTCTCCGTTATAACCCTTTTCTTTATTTAAAGTTTTAATGGTTTTTTGAAATTCATCGATGTTTAAATTTACTAAAGCCGCGTAACTCGTTGTTGTGCAAAGTGTGAGTATTAGGACTCCAAGAAATTTTTTCATTATTAAGCTCTTATTGATTTGATTAAGTGCGTTATATTAATAAAAATTGAGAATGTGTCACTGTTAAAGCATGACATTTTTTGATGATATTAAAAATATTCGCAGAGCTAGTCAGTTAAATTTTCGTGAGATGAAAAATCAGTCTATAATAATGAGCTTCCGAACCATTTAAAACTTGGCTCTCGTCGAGATTTATCTTCTTTTACTTTTGTCTCTGGAACATTAGCAATGAATGCGGCCGCAGCACAAGACGCTCAACCTCTCGTTGGAATTATTATGGGTTCTCAATCTGATTGGGCAACTCTCGAAAACACAGCCAATATGCTTAAACAGCTTGGTGTCCCATTTGAAGCGGAAGTGGTATCTGCTCATCGTACTCCAGATCGTTTATTTGAATATGCAGAAACTGCACGCGATCGCGGTATTCAAGTGATTATTGCTGGTGCAGGCGGTGCAGCACATTTACCTGGAATGTGTGCCGCAAAAACTGATTTACCTGTTTTAGGAGTGCCAGTTAAATCATCAATTTTAAATGGCGTAGACTCTTTGCTTTCAATTGTACAAATGCCAGCAGGTATTGCAGTTGGTACTTTAGCGATTGGTCCAGCTGGTGCAACGAATGCGGCAATTATGGCTGCACAAATCTTAGGTTTAACTCGTCCTGAAATCGCAAAAAATGTTGCTGATTTCCGTGCTGCGCAAACTGATAAAGTGGCAAGCAAAAATATTCCGGGTCAGGTGTAAGAGGCTGAGATGGATAAAACTATCGGTATTTTTGGTGGTGGGCAACTGGGCCGTATGATGGCTCAAGCAGCGTTACCATTAAATATTCAATGTACTTTTTTTGAAGCAAATACAGATTGTCCTGCAGGTGTTTTAGGCCAGGTCTTTTCTAGCCAAGATGAGCAAGGTTTAAAGCAGTTTATTGAAAGTGCTGATGTTTTCAGTCTTGAATTTGAAAATACGCCAGTTGAAGATGTTGATGTTTTAACACAAACCAAAACATTGCACCCTCCCCGTGTTGCTTTAGCAACTGCGCAAAATCGTTTGTCAGAAAAAGCATTGTTTGATGAGCTGACAATTCCTGTTGCGCCGTATCGCGCTGTAGATAGCTTAGAAAGCTTGAAAAAGGCTGTTGTTGAGCTTGGTTTGCCGATCGTGCTTAAGACTGCAACTGGCGGATATGACGGCAAAGGTCAGTTTGTACTTCGTTCAGAAGACCAGATTGATACAGCTTGGGCTGAACTTGGTCCTGCAAAAAGTCTAGTCGCCGAAAGCTTTGTTAAATTCTCTCGCGAAGTTTCAATTATTGCGGTGCGTGGCCAAAATGGTGAAGTAAAAACTTGGCCATTGGCTGAAAACCATCATCATAATGGTATTTTATCGCATTCAATTGTTCCTGCACCGAATAGTGAAGCTTTGCAACCCGTTGCTCAAGACTACATTACTCGTTTGTTGAATCACCTTAACTATGTTGGTGTGCTGACTCTCGAGCTATTTGTAACAGAACAAGGTTTGTGTGCAAATGAGATGGCACCACGTGTGCATAACTCAGGCCACTGGTCAATTGAAGGCGCGGTTTGTTCTCAGTTTGAAAACCATATTCGAGCTGTTGCAGGATTACCATTAGGCTCAACAGAAGTTATTCGCCCAACAGTTATGATCAATATTATTGGTCAACATCCTAAAACTGATGATGTACTTGCCTTAAATGGTGCTCATCTGCATCTTTATAACAAGTCAGAACGTGCTGGCCGCAAATTAGGCCATATTACTTTAATGCCTGTGGATAGTAATGAATTGACGAATTTATGCCGTCAATTGGCAGAAATTTTGCCAGAACCACTTGCTTTAACAGCAGATATGACCCTCTAAAAGTATTTTTAATTCTCTAAAAAGCGATCTTCGGATCGCTTTTTTTATCTTTTAAATTTAAAAAATAATAAATCCTGAGTAATTTCTTGTTTGTGGATAATTTTTTATAGGAATTTTTGAATTTAAATATTGATGGTATTTTTTAAATTTAAAGTTAGTTATCCACAAGAGAGTTTGATTTGTAGCTGATGATAGAGCTCATGTTTTTTGAATTCAAAACTAGTGGTGTTTGCTGAAGTGTTTTAAATTTAAAATAACGCGGTAAGTTTGAATTTAAATTATTGCGTGATTTTTGAATTTAAAAATATAGATTGTTTGGTTGATTGGATTTTTCGTGTCATCAAGAATAATGAAATATAGAATGGAATCAATAAATAGTGCTGTTTTTGCTCGATTGTGGATAAGTTTATCCACAGAAACGCCAGTGTTATAGTTTAAATTTAAGGTAAGACTTTTGAATTTAAACTATGCGCTATTGTTTTGAATTCAAAACTGGTGATGCAAATGAGGGGAAGTTTTAAATTCAAAATAAAGTGAGAAGTTTGAATTTAAAACACTGGAAATGAATTTAAAGAAGAGATTATGAATTCAAATTTACGTTTTCTCTCTGAAATTTTAGACTCATAATGGTATGGTACTTAAAAATTTAAATTCAAAAATTGAAACTGGGATAATATGCGACGTTTTTCTTGTATTGTTGGCTCTGTATTTTTAGCAATGACTCAGGCTCAAGCAGAGCTCGTAATTAATGGTTCTACAATATCTAGCAATGCTACTGTTCCAGTAGTAACTAGTGAAGATTATACGCCTAATAATAATTTCCAAAGTTGTTTGGCAAATTTACGTTCTCAAGCAATTGCTGCGGGAGTCTCGGGAACAACTTATGACCGTTATACTCAAAACTTAACTCCAGATTATTCAGTTATTGATAAATTAAACTATCAACCAGAATTTTCGACACCAATTTGGGATTATCTTTCTGGCTTAGTCGATGAAGAGCGTGTTGAGCTTGGAAAACAAAAACTGGCGCAACATCGCGATGTTTTAAATCGTGCTTCTCAAACTTACGGCGTGCCACCAGAAACAATCGTGGCAGTGTGGGGGGTAGAAAGTAATTTTGGTGATATTTCTGGAAAATATCCTTTATTACAAGCACTCGGAACTTTAAGTTGTGAAGGTCGTCGACAAAGTTATTTCCGCACCGAGTTTTTTGCCACTATGCGTATTTTACAACGTGGTGATTTAACCGAAGATCAACTGAAAGGTTCTTGGGCTGGGGCGTTTGGACATACGCAATTTATGCCATCGACCTATGAGCGTTTAGCTGTTGATTTTGATGGAGATGGTCGTCGCGATTTGGTATCAAGTACTGCAGATGCATTAGCATCAACGGCTAATTTCTTAAATAAAGCTGGTTGGCAAACAGGAATGCCGTGGGGTTTTGAAGTCAAAGTTCCCCAAGGTATGTCAATTGATGGAGAAGGGCGACGTTCAAAAAAAGCTTTAAGTAGCTGGAGTGCACGAGGGGTAACCCGAATTGATGGTTCTCCACTTGTTCAAGGAGCTTTATCTGGCAATACTTCAGCGGGTTTAATGGCACCTGCAGGTGTAAATGGTCCAGTATTTTTAGTATTTAAGAATTTTGATGCTATCTACAGCTATAACGCTGCGGAAAGCTATGGACTTGCGATTGCACATTTATCTGATCGTTTAAAAGGTGCTGGTCCATTTGTTGCGTCTTGGCCAACTGATGATCCGGGAACTTCACGTGCAGAACGTCGTGAAATACAACAGTTTTTGATTAATCGTGGCTATGATATTGGTGCAGTTGACGGCCTTATTGGAGATAAAACCCGCGTAGCTATTCGTCAAGAACAAACTCGTTTAGGTTTAAATCCAACAGGACGGGCAGGGCAACAAATTTTACGTGCATTCCGTCAAGAACAAGCTCAGAAAATGATGCAATAAACTAGAAATAATAAAAAAGGTCTGCTCATGCAGACCTTTTTTATAGGTACTTATATAAGATGATTACTCTAATTTAACTGCTTCCAAAATATCAAAAATGACTGACGTAACATCTTGGCTTAAATCACGATCATTAAAGATTTCATACGCAGTGATCGTGACATCAGTATCACTTGGTAATTGCTTTTGCTCTTCTTCAATTAAATGTTCAATCGGTAACAGAGTCTGTTTTACTTCAAGATGGAGAATATCTTTATATTCGATATTTTCATCCTCAAGCTCGATTTCATGCTCATTGAAAAAGGGAATTAAAATAGAATGGAGGTATGGTTTAATTTCAATAATATCAAACAGTTCAATATCTCGTGTCTGTTCAATTGTGCTGATATGATCATTTACTTCAATCAGGATATGATAATAACTCATCTTGATCTCCATTCTATTTTCGTTAGCTCTTATGACCACAATAACATGACTTTGATATCAATTTCGATGTATCTACATAGAAATAGATACATCATTTTATACCAAGCTCTTAATTATTGAGGTAAAGCACTTAATAGATCACGGTCAGCATCCGTAAGTCCAGTGATTTTTTTGTCACCATCTTTACGTACTGAGTACATCAATGCATTTGGTTGATCACTATGTTTTAAGCCAAGCGCATGTCCTAACTCATGAGCAATCGTTAAACGTAAATCATCAATAGACTTAAACTCATAAATCACAATTTGTTTGCCGTTGTAGATACCTTTCTTAAAGACATCCGCTTGAGCATTTTGCTTAAATTGGTTCAATGAATTATTAAACTCATTGTTAATCTGATTAAAGTGAGTAACTTTGACATTTAAATCTTTAGCTTGCTCATTATATGCAGCAATTTCTTTCTTTAAAGCAACAGTTTGTTTTTGCAAATCTTTCTGAGTTTTAGCCAAAGATTTAGCGCTGTATTCAGGTGCTAATTTGCCTTGGTTAAGTTGCATCATTAGTTGGTCAAGATTTTTCAATTTTCCATTCAAAATCTGCTTCTTATTTTCAAGGTCGGCTTGAGTTTGACCAAGAGTTTGCTTCAATTGCTTAATTTGTTGCTGTTCATCAATTACACGTTGCTGTTCTTGTTGGAACTGAGCTGCAATTTTTTGACGCTGTTCAGAACGGCTTTGACTATTATCGTAAACTAAACGAATTTCTAACTTTGCATTTGGATCATAAGTAAAATAATCCTGTCCAGTACCTTGTTTCCAAATGTCCGCAGCTTGTTGACTAATTTGAATTAATTGGTCTTGGCTTAAACCAAAACGTGGATCAATATCAGCAATTTTGTAATTCAAATGTTGACCTGCTTTTTGCTGGATTTGAGTATGAGCTGGAGTTGCAAGATTAGCATTAGCCTGAAAATTAGAAAAAGCAAAGGCTACGCCTAATAACAAAGATGTTAAACGCATAATCGAAGGGGGGAGATTTTAAAAAAAACGTATTATAAGAATATAAAATGAAAAATCAATCAAAAAACGTACAAATCAGAAAAATAAATGAGACTTTAGTCTCATTATTTTTTACCAAATGCCAAATTATTTTTTAGAAAAAATTTAATATATTGGGTTTTATTTAGTTTTTTTAATCATTTAACTTTAACGATTTTTCCTTAATTTGGTCTATAAATTGAACCTAATAAATCTAAATCTGAATCTGTTAATTTAAAGTTATGAATATCTTGCTCTTTTAAATAGGGATACATTAAAGATTTTGGGTTGGTAGTATGTTTTAGACCTAAAGCATGCCCAAGTTCATGAGCAAGGGTCAAACGTAAGTCATTTAAAGAAGTATAGCCGTAAATCTGGATTTGGTTTTGACTGAATAATCCTTTATGGAAGGGTTGAATATTAGTTTTTTGCTCTAACTTGAATTGTGTTTTTAAGGCACTTAAATCACTTTGCTCTCGATTTAGCTCTTTAATCTTTAAGTTAAGTACTTGAATTTTAAAATTTAGACTGTTGGATTCATTGCCTAAATTTTCTGATTTTTGCTCTAGTTGTTTTTGCCATTCTTTTAAATTATTGGCACTAGAGTAATGATGTTCTCCTTGATTAAAGCGCGTTACATCTTGTTGATATTGTTCAAACTCCGCTTTTAGACTGGCCTTTTTCTTGTTTAAATCACTTGATAGTTGAGCAACCTCTTGTTTATTTAGAATAATTTCTTCATTTTTAATACGCCACGCTTCCTGCTTTTGCAAAAGTGCATCCAAATTGTTTTGTTGTTCATCTTTAAATATTTGATGATCATCATAGATTAAGTTAATTGACAATTGAGCCTGTGAATCATAAATAAAATAGGTCTTTCCAGTTTCTTTTTGCCAGATTTCAGCAGCTTGCCGACTTACCTCAACTAGTTGTTCTTTAGTAAGTTGAAACCGCGGATCAATAAAAGCAATTCGGTATTTTAAAGGCTGATGAGATGAATGAATTGGCAGATTGCTTTGAGCAAAAAGTGTTGTTTGTAAGCCCATGCATAAGCATAAGCTCAATCCCCACCATAGAAATTTTTTCATGGCAAAATAAAAAATATAAATAAATCCTATTGTTAGCTACTTAATTTAATTCGTCAAAATGATAAAAATCTCAATAGATTGGGTGGCGTTTGTGATATTGATCGAGAAATTAAAAAAGATGTTCTCAGACTTGGCAATAATCAAATAATTAATGTAGTAAATAACAGTGGTTTTTTAACAAAAAAATATTATTTAAAATTAAATATTTAGTTTTTATCATTGATCTTTCTGACAGAAATATTTCAATAATAACATTAAAAATCTTATTGTTAATTTTTGTAACAAATAAAAAACCGCGCCTAAGCGCGGTTTTTTATTAAAGAAACAAATTATTTTTTGTCATCTTTAACTTCAGTGAACTCAGCATCTACAACGCCATCATCTGCTTTTTGTTGACCCGCATCGCCACCTTGGAATGCATTTGGATCAAAGCCTTCAGCACCACCAGCTTGTTGCGCTTGTTCATAAGCACGTTGAGTGATAGGCATCAAGATGTTTTGTAAAGCTTCAGTTTTTGCTTTGATATCTTCTACATCATTTTCTTTTGTTGCTGCTTCAAGTTCAGAAACAGCAGTGCTTACAGCTGTTTTTTCATCTTCAGTAACTTTATCACCAAGATCTTTAACAGCTTTGTTCGAGCTTGAAATTAATGCATCAGCTTCGTTACGAGCTTTTGCAAGTTCTTCAAACTTACGATCTTCTTCAGCATTCGCTTCAGCATCTTTAATCATTGCTTCGATTTCAGCATCAGACAAACCTGAGTTCGCTTTAATCTGGATCGATTGCTCTTTACCAGTGCTCTTATCTTTAGCAGATACTTTCAAGATACCATCAGCATTGATGTCGAAAGATACTTCAATTTGTGGCACACCACGTGGAGCAGGTGGAATGTCGCCTAATTGGAAGTTACCCAACAATTTGTTTTGTTGAGCCATCTTACGTTCACCTTGGTAAACTGAAATGTCTACAGCAGGCTGGTTGTCAGCAGCAGTAGAGAACACTTGTGATTTCTTCGCAGGAATCGTCGTGTTTTTCTCAATGATTGGTGTTAATACACCACCCATTGTTTCAATACCTAAAGTTAATGGTGTTACGTCTAATAAAAGAACGTCAGTTTTGTCACCAGACAATACCGCGCCTTGAATCGCAGCACCGATAGCAACTGCTTCGTCAGGGTTCACGTCTTTACGTGGCTCTTTGCCAAAGAATTCTTGTACTTTTTGTTGTACAAGTGGCATACGAGACTGACCACCAACCAAGATCACGTCAGAGATGTCAGAAGTCGAAAGACCAGCATCTTTAAGCGCGATTTTACAAGGCTCAATTGTACGAGCAACTAAATCAGCAACTAAACCTTCAAGTTTCGCACGTGTTACATTGATCACTAAGTGTTTAGGACCAGTTGCATCAGCAGTGATGTATGGAAGGTTGATTTCAGTTGCATTTGATGAAGAAAGCTCGATTTTTGCTTTTTCAGCAGCTTCTTTCAAACGTTGTAACGCAAGTGGATCATTTTTCAAGTTCACACTTTGTTCTTTCTTAAACTCTTCAACCAAGAATTCAATTAACGCGTTATCAAAGTCTTCACCACCAAGGAAAGTATCACCGTTTGTTGATAACACTTCGATTTGTTGGTCGCCATCAAGGTCTGCGATTTCAATGATTGATACGTCAAAAGTACCACCACCTAAGTCGTAAACTGCAACTTTACGGTCGCCTTCTTTTTTGTCCATACCGAACGCAAGTGCAGCAGCAGTTGGTTCGTTAATGATACGTTTAACGTCTAACCCAGCGATTTTACCCGCATCTTTAGTTGCTTGACGTTGAGCATCGTTAAAGTAAGCAGGAACAGTAATAACTGCTTCAGTAACTGTTTCACCTAAATAGTCTTCTGCAGTTTTCTTCATCTTTTTCAAGATTTCAGCAGAAACCTGTTGAGGCGCTAATTTTTTATCGTTTACTTCAACCCAAGCATCGCCATTGTCTGCTTTGATGATTTTATAAGGTACAAGACCGATATCTTTTTGTACCGCTTGATCTTCATAACGACGACCAATTAAACGCTTGATAGCGAATAATGTATTTTTCGGGTTAGTTACTGCCTGACGCTTAGCACTTTGACCCACTAAGATCTCGCCATCTTTATAAGCAATGATCGATGGAGTTGTACGTGCGCCTTCAGCGTTTTCGATTACTTTTACTTTATCGCCTTCAAGTACAGCAACGCATGAGTTGGTAGTACCTAAGTCAATACCAATAATTTTTGCCATGTGACGTTTTCCTCAAAAATTCTTTTGCAATGTTTTTGCTTGTTATCCGATATGAGAGTGAATCTATTTTTTTCAAGCGTTTTAGCGAAAAAAAATCTAAAAACTCTCAAAAAATTATTTATTGACCAACCATAACCATAGCAGGGCGCAATAAGCGGCCATTTAATGTATAGCCCTTTTGTAAAACGCTACCGATTTCATTCGCTTTAGCATTTGGGTCAATACCTACAGCTTGATGTAAATCTGCATTGAAGCCATTTTTTGTATCAGCTTCTACAACACCAAATTTTTCAAGTGTGGTTAACAGCGACTTCAAGGTCAGTTTAATACCTTCAAGTACTGGCGTTTCTTCATCACCAGCCGCTTGAATTGCACGCTCTAAATTATCAACAGAATCTAGTAATTCTTTTGCAAATTTTTCAAGCACAGTCTCTTTATGCTTGTCAGACTCACGTTGAATACGCTCTACACTTTTTTGTGCTTCGTAAACTGCATTCGCAGTACGTGCTTTTTCAAGTTTTAGGCTTTCTTCTAATTTGGTGATTTGTGCTTGTAAAGATTCAACGGTAACGTCGTTTGCTTGCTCTACACTTTCAGCCTGAGTTTGCTCATTAGATTGCTCTGCTTGCTCGTGTTGAATGTCTTGAGCTTGCTCATTTTGCTCATTAGCCATTGATGATCTCCGTTTAAATGGGTTTTTAAACATGTACAGTCCTTTTGGCATCAGCATTTACTGGGTAAAACCTGAACTGCCATGCATATGCTGTAATTCATTAATAGGGATGAAGTATGGGCATTGCCTAAAAATTCAAGCGTACACGGCAATTTAAAACTTTTAATTTTGCGGTTTTAAGTAAAAATCTAAATTTTCGATCATAAAAGCAATAAATTCCTGAGTTATTTTGGGTAAATGTTGTCTTGAAGCATATACCACCGACAAACTTAATTCAGGAGCCGAATAGTTTTTAAATAAAGGAACCAATCGTTTTTCTTTTAAATCTTTTTTAACTAATAAAGTCGGTAACATTGCCACACCTTGAGCATGTAAACACATGTCATAAACAGCATTTACATCATTACTTTTAAAGGTGACGTTCAAAGGATAGTTTTGAGGTTGCTGTTCAGTATCAAAAAGTGTCCAAAATTGATGTTGGCTATGGTGAGCTAAACATTCATGTTGAATAAGTTGCCTTGGATGGGAGAGGGGACTGTATTGCTTTAAATAATCAGGATGAGCGCAGAAAACGGACTCGATTTGACAAACAGGTCTCGCAATTAACCCATCTGCAACTTTTTGCGTTATACGTAAGGCTAAATCGACCTGAGCATCAATTAAGTCCATTGTATTTTCAGTAAGATATACATCAAATTGAATATGTGGATGTTGCTGTTTAAATTGGCGGATACATTCCCCAACCCCTAATTGAAATAAAAATAAACCACAAGTGAAGCGAATCGTACCGTTATGTTGTTCTGGTGCGGCTAACTCTTGTAAAAGTTGCTGTTGTTGTAAAATATTCTCGCAGTAGAGTAGGGCTTTTTCACCTGCTGGGGTGAGAGATATTTTTCGGGTATTTCTTTGAAATAGTCGAGTTGAGAAGGTGTGTTCAAGGTGCTCAAGATAGCGAGAAACCATTGCACGGGAATAATTTAGATGTTCTGCAGCTTTGGTTAAATTGCCATGTTGAGCAATAGAAACAAAGACTTGTATGGCTTTTAATGTATCCATATGCTTTATCATTGTTACAATATATGCAACAGTTTATCTTAATTTAGTGCATTTACCTCACAAGAATTGCAATTTAAAGTATTTCTCATGAAATTGGAGATACATAATGAAATTTTTTAAATTAACTGCTTCTGCCCTAGCAACTGCGACTGCTTTAACGGGAGCTCCCTCAGCTTTTGCGCAAGATTTGAAAATCCAAAGTTTTCTGGCGAAACCCGAACATTTTGGCGTGACTTCTACTTTAATTGAAGGTGATAAAGACGTTCTGTTGGTGAATGCGCAATTCTCAAAATCTGAAGCATTACGTATTGCTGCTGATATTCTCGATAGCGGTAAAACACTAAAGACAATTTTCGTAAGTTATGGCGATCCGGACTATTACTTTGGCTTAGATGTATTTAAACAATACTTCCCAAGTGTACAAATCATCGCTACACCGGAAACTGTTAAACATATTCAAGATACTCAAGCGCTTAAAGTGAAGTATTGGGGCCCACAAATGGGTGCAAATGCGCCTAGCCAAATTATTGTGCCTCAAGCTTATACTGCTAAAACTTTAAAACTAGAGAATGAGTCGATCGAGATCAAAGGTAAAAAAGAACTTACTTATTTATGGATTCCTTCTTCGAAAGCTGTTGTAGGCGGTATCCCAGTATCTTCAGGTATTCATTTATGGATGGCAGATACACCAAAAGTTAAAGATCGTAATGAAGTGATTCAAGCTTTAGAAAGTATTAAATCACTCCAACCTCAAACAGTTGTTCCAGCTCATATGGTTGAGGGAGCTCCACAAGGTTTAGATGCGGTTAACTTTTCTATCGACTATCTCAAGAGCTATGAGAAAGCGGTTAAAGTAAGTAAAAATGCGAGTGAGCTAAGTCAGCTCATGCAGAAACAATATCCAACATTAAAGAGTGTGGATAGCCTAGAGCTAGGCGCAAAAGTTGTAAAAGGCGAGATGCAATGGCCGTAATTTAAATCGAAACGCCATCAATTTTTTAAAAAAGCCGTGGTTCATCCCCGGCTTTTTTATGAAATAAGACATTTTCAAGTAAAAAGTCTCTGTAACATTCTACGCACCTTATATAGCGTTTCTATAAAGAGAAAATTTTTAACGAGAGTAAAAGGCTAAGATAAAAATTAGAAATTGATAAAATTAAACAAAAGCTTAAGTTATAGCTTTTATATAAAAGGTAGAGGTGCGGCTAAGGAAGAGGTTTTAATAAAAAATTGCACAATTTGTACTTCTATTACTACAAAAGACAACCAATGATACGCACGCCAGAAAAAAAAATTGTGAATTATAGGCAGCGCGAAGATGAACTTTGCATTTAAATGTTTGTCGTAATGAAAGGAAAGTGATTATGAAAAAATTAGGTCTTATCTCTGTAGTACTTGCTGGTGTTGCTTTTACAGCTGTTGGTTGTGCATCTGAAGCTGGTTTAAATGCATCAGGTTCAGCTCAAACTAGCGCTAGCCCATCTGGCGTACAAGCTGGTGTGGGTGTAGATGCTGGCGTTTCTGGTCAAGCTCAACCAGGTCAAGTTGATGCTGGTGCTTCTGGTTCTGTTTCAGGTTCTGCAACTGCTCAGTAATTCTTAGCGATAAGAAGAGTTAAAAGGTTATAGAGTGCATATATTTAAGATGCCAATTTATATATGAAATGAGCTGCTACTCATTATTCTATAATCAAGAGAATGTGGATTTCTCAAAAAAGCCCCGAAAGACTTATCTTTTGGGGCTTTTATGTAGTCATAAATTTAATCATCATGACGATAATCTCGATGGTTATGGTCACGATCCTCTACTCGCTTCTTATCCCACTCGTGGTGTTTTTTATCCTCTTTATGGCGTCTTTTTTCCCATTCACGACGATTTTTGTCTTGTTCGCGAGCATCCTTACGTTGTTGTTCGTATATTCTTTTACGCTCTTCCCAACGTTTTCGTTCCCAATCACTATAGCGACGTCCATCATTGCGGTCATAGCGATCCTCATCATGATCATGGTAACCGTAACCACCGCGGTAATAAGGATCATCTGTATAAGCTACACAGCCTACAGTTAAGAGACTGGTTGCTAATAAAGTAACAACTAGTTTTGCTGACATAGTAGTACCTCTTTTTTATCTGTTAACAATAATTGGCAAAAAAGTCCTGTTTAAAACGACAGATTTGTTAATGACATTTGCTTTAAATCAGATTAGCGTAATTTGGTTTTTACCTTTGTATCTTGATTACATGAGTTGTATGCGAATATAGTCAAACAACAACAGAATTCTGTAGAAAATATGAAGGATAAGAGGAATTCATGGAGATAGGCATGACAGCATTTAATCAAAAAATTCAAACATTGCTAGATAAGGGCCAGGGGCCTGCTGCTCGAGCTCTTGATAAGTTACCTCGATTAGCTCAAGAGTCACTTGCCAAAATCCTTGGATATACCTACCAATACCCAGATCTCGACTCATTTACTAAATGTATGATGGCCGTACAAATTAAACAGGGACGTATTGGTTTTATTGGTCCAGATCCTATTGAGTCTAGACGGCAGTTTGATACACAAATGCTGGCTATACGCCAGAAATCAACGGAAATTGATTCAGTAGAAGACATTCGTTTACCGCTCCAAAGTGGAACTGTTTTCGCAAGACACTATCATCCGTCACCGAATAAAAAATTACCTCTTATTGTTTTCTATCACGGGGGAGGGTTTGTTGTGGGTGGTTTAGATACTCATGATGAGGTTTGTCGTATATTGGCAAAATATGCAAAAGTACAAGTTCTCAGTATTGATTATCCTCTTGCACCTGAAGTTTCACCTCAACATTTAATTCAATCATGTGAAGATGCCTTAGCTTGGGTATATCAAAATCGCAGACAACTAAAAATATTAAAAAATCGCATTGCTGTAGCAGGAGATAGTGCTGGCGGAAATATCAGTACGGTTGTCGCTCAACGATCAGTAAACAAACCTTATGTTCCACAAGCACAACTTCTTATTTATCCTACAGTAGATTTTAAAAGTCGACATCCTTCTTTCTATGCTTATAACGAAGGATTGGTTTTAACAGATAATGATATTAATTATGTCACTCAATATTATGCAACTCAGCATAATATAGAATTAGACGATCCAATTATTTCTCCAACCTATGGTAATTTGAAAAAGAACCCACCAGCTTTCGTGATTACGGCTGGTCATGACGTATTGCATGATGAAGCGAAAATTTATAGCTATAAGCTAAGACAAAATGGCGTCAAAATGCATTATGAAGAATATCCAGACCAAACCCATGGTTTTATAAATTTGACACCTATTTCTAAAAAGGCAAAAAGATATACTATCGAGATCAGTAAGAACTTCAGAAAGTTCTGGGATAAAAATAGTTAAACAAAAGCCTAGTCCATGTTTCACGTGGAACGTGGACTAATAGTCAAATCTAAAATATAAAGTGCTAAATAAAAGATAATAAATACTCACTAGAATTCTTTTATATAGATGATTAAATTTATTCTTCATTAAGTTTTGCGTTTTATTGTAGGAAGATATGAAAAAATTATTAATGTTATGTTGTTTGGGTATGAGCAGTCATTCAGTATGGGCTGACACTTTAGTTGAAATGCAAACAAATTTAGGCAATATTGAAATACAACTTTATGATGATAAAGCACCAAAGAGTGTGAAGAATTTTAAAGACTATATAAAGTCAGGCTTTTATAAAGATACGATATTTCACCGTGTAATTCCGGGCTTCATGGTGCAGGGTGGTGGCCTTACTGCAAATATGCAGGAAAAGACTACGCGAGCACCTATCAAAAATGAAGCTGGGAATGGAATTGCTAACACACGCGGAACGTTGGCGATGGCTCGTACTGCAAATCCTGACTCAGCAACTAGTCAGTTTTTCATTAACGTTGCAGATAATAATTTTTTAAATCGTTCTGCTGGTAATCCGGGTTACGCAGTTTTTGGAAAAGTAATTAAAGGAATGGATGTGGTTGACCGTATTGTTCAGGTCCCTACATCTAACTATGGCATGCATCAAAACGTACCAAAACAGTCTATAAAGATAGTAGATATAAAGTTTAAAACTTTTTAAAAATAAATTAACTATATAAATCATATATTTGTTTGTTTTTGAGATTTTTTTTGGCTGAAAAAGAATCGGTCAAACGTGCATATTTATAAAAGTGCTTGCGTACCAGTTTTTTTTCCCTATAATGCACTCATCCCGACGCGATACACGAGAATATCTTAGCTTACAGGGTTAAGATGAAAGCTTAGTATTGCGTTGAATTCTGTCTCTGACGAAGAGCGGAAAAATCATTAAGAGAATTGAAGAACAACTTGTGTGGATTTTTACTGATTGATTAATCGAAATAATTTTCATTGATTGATTGGTTTAAATTACTCGAAGTTTATTTGAGCGAAATTTAAGTCAGTAATTGATGAGCCAGAATTGGCACCTTGTCTTTAAATAAGGTGCAAAATGATTTTAACTGAAGAGTTTGATCATGGCTCAGATTGAACGCTGGCGGCAGGCTTAACACATGCAAGTCGAGCGGAGAGAGGTAGCTTGCTACTGATCTTAGCGGCGGACGGGTGAGTAATGCTTAGGAATCTGCCTATTAGTGGGGGACAACATTTCGAAAGGAATGCTAATACCGCATACGTCCTACGGGAGAAAGCAGGGGATCTTCGGACCTTGCGCTAATAGATGAGCCTAAGTCGGATTAGCTAGTTGGTGGGGTAAAGGCCTACCAAGGCGACGATCTGTAGCGGGTCTGAGAGGATGATCCGCCACACTGGGACTGAGACACGGCCCAGACTCCTACGGGAGGCAGCAGTGGGGAATATTGGACAATGGGCGCAAGCCTGATCCAGCCATGCCGCGTGTGTGAAGAAGGCCTTATGGTTGTAAAGCACTTTAAGCGAGGAGGAGGCTACTTTAGTTAATACCTAGAGATAGTGGACGTTACTCGCAGAATAAGCACCGGCTAACTCTGTGCCAGCAGCCGCGGTAATACAGAGGGTGCAAGCGTTAATCGGATTTACTGGGCGTAAAGCGCGCGTAGGCGGCTAATTAAGTCAAATGTGAAATCCCCGAGCTTAACTTGGGAATTGCATTCGATACTGGTTAGCTAGAGTGTGGGAGAGGATGGTAGAATTCCAGGTGTAGCGGTGAAATGCGTAGAGATCTGGAGGAATACCGATGGCGAAGGCAGCCATCTGGCCTAACACTGACGCTGAGGTGCGAAAGCATGGGGAGCAAACAGGATTAGATACCCTGGTAGTCCATGCCGTAAACGATGTCTACTAGCCGTTGGGGCCTTTGAGGCTTTAGTGGCGCAGCTAACGCGATAAGTAGACCGCCTGGGGAGTACGGTCGCAAGACTAAAACTCAAATGAATTGACGGGGGCCCGCACAAGCGGTGGAGCATGTGGTTTAATTCGATGCAACGCGAAGAACCTTACCTGGCCTTGACATAGTAAGAACTTTCCAGAGATGGATTGGTGCCTTCGGGAACTTACATACAGGTGCTGCATGGCTGTCGTCAGCTCGTGTCGTGAGATGTTGGGTTAAGTCCCGCAACGAGCGCAACCCTTTTCCTTATTTGCCAGCGAGTAATGTCGGGAACTTTAAGGATACTGCCAGTGACAAACTGGAGGAAGGCGGGGACGACGTCAAGTCATCATGGCCCTTACGGCCAGGGCTACACACGTGCTACAATGGTCGGTACAAAGGGTTGCTACCTAGCGATAGGATGCTAATCTCAAAAAGCCGATCGTAGTCCGGATTGGAGTCTGCAACTCGACTCCATGAAGTCGGAATCGCTAGTAATCGCGGATCAGAATGCCGCGGTGAATACGTTCCCGGGCCTTGTACACACCGCCCGTCACACCATGGGAGTTTGTTGCACCAGAAGTAGCTAGCCTAACTGCAAAGAGGGCGGTTACCACGGTGTGGCCGATGACTGGGGTGAAGTCGTAACAAGGTAGCCGTAGGGGAACCTGCGGCTGGATCACCTCCTTAACGAAAGATTGACGATTGGTAAGAATCCACAACAAGTTGTTCTTCATAGATGTATCTGAGGGTCTGTAGCTCAGTTGGTTAGAGCACACGCTTGATAAGCGTGGGGTCACAAGTTCAAGTCTTGTCAGACCCACCATGACTTTGATTGGTTGAAGTTATAGATAAAGGATACATGACTGATGATGTAAGCTGGGGACTTAGCTTAGTTGGTAGAGCGCCTGCTTTGCACGCAGGAGGTCAGGAGTTCGACTCTCCTAGTCTCCACCAGAACTTAAGAGAAGTTCGGATTACAGAAATTAGTAAATAGAGATTTAGATCTTGGTTTATTAACTTCTGTGATTTAAGTATCACGGTATTAAGCATGACCTGACGAAGGCATGTTTATTCATTAACAGATTGGCAAAATTGAGTCTGAAATAAATTGTTCACTCAAGAGTTTAGATTAAGCAATTAATCTAGATGAATTGAGAACTAGCAAATTAACTGAATCAAGCGTTTTGGTATATGAATTTAGATTGAAGCTGTACAGTGTTTAAATACACAGTACTCTAAACTGAAATGTTGAAGTTACTAACTTGTAGGTAACATCGACTGTTTGGGGTTGTATAGTCAAGTAATTAAGTGCATGTGGTGGATGCCTTGGCAGTCAGAGGCGATGAAAGACGTGATAGCCTGCGAAAAGCTCCGGGGAGGCGGCAAATATCCTTTGATCCGGAGATTTCTGAATGGGGGAACCCACCTACTTTAAGGTAGGTATTGCAACATGAATACATAGTGTTGCAAGGCGAACGAGGGGAAGTGAAACATCTCAGTACCCTTAGGAAAAGAAATCAATTGAGATTCCCTCAGTAGCGGCGAGCGAACGGGGATCAGCCCATTAAGTTATGTGTGTTTTAGTGGAACGCTCTGGGAAGTGCGAACGTAGAGGGTGATATTCCCGTACACGAAAGGGCACACATAATGATGACGAGTAGGGCGAGGCACGTGAAACCTTGTCTGAATATGGGGGGACCATCCTCCAAGGCTAAATACTCCTGACTGACCGATAGTGAACCAGTACCGTGAGGGAAAGGCGAAAAGAACCCCTGTGAGGGGAGTGAAATAGATCCTGAAACCGCATGCATACAAGCAGTGGGAGCACCTTCGTGGTGTGACTGCGTACCTTTTGTATAATGGGTCAGCGACTTATATTCAGTAGCGAGGTTAACCGTATAGGGGAGCCGTAGAGAAATCGAGTCTTAATAGGGCGTTTAGTTGCTGGGTATAGACCCGAAACCAGGCGATCTATCCATGAGCAGGTTGAAGGTTGGGTAACACTAACTGGAGGACCGAACCCACTGTCGTTGAAAAGCCAGGGGATGACTTGTGGATAGGGGTGAAAGGCTAATCAAGCCTGGTGATAGCTGGTTCTCCCCGAAAGCTATTTAGGTAGCGCCTCGGACGAATACCATAGGGGGTAGAGCACTGTTTCGGCTAGGGGGTCATCCCGACTTACCAAACCGATGCAAACTCCGAATACCTATGAGTACTATCCGGGAGACAGACTGCGGGTGCTAACGTCCGTAGTCAAGAGGAAAACAATCCAGACCGCCAGCTAAGGCCCCAAAATCATAGTTAAGTGGGAAACGATGTGGGAAGGCATAGACAGCTAGGAGGTTGGCTTAGAAGCAGCCACCCTTTAAAGAAAGCGTAATAGCTCACTAGTCGAGTCGGCCTGCGCGGAAGATGTAACGGGGCTAAAACTATGTGCCGAAGCTGCGGATTTGACATTAGTCAAGTGGTAGGGGAGCGTTCTGTAAGCCGATGAAGGTGTATTGAGAAGTATGCTGGAGGTATCAGAAGTGCGAATGCTGACGTGAGTAACGACAAAACGGGTGAAAAACCCGTTCGCCGAAAGACCAAGGGTTCCAGTCCAACGTTAATCGGGGCTGGGTGAGTCGACCCCTAAGGCGAGGCCGAAAGGCGTAGTCGATGGGAAATTGGTTAATATTCCAATACTTCTGTGTAATGCGATGAGAGGACGGAGAAGGTTAAGTCAGCCTGGCGTTGGTTGTCCAGGTGGAAGGATGTAGGTATGTATCTTAGGCAAATCCGGGGTACTCTATACTGAGATCCGATAGCAAGCTGTACTTGTACAGTGAAGTGGCTGATACCATGCTTCCAGGAAAAGTCTCTAAGCTTCAGTTACACAGGAATCGTACCCGAAACCGACACAGGTGGTCAGGTCGAGTAGACCAAGGCGCTTGAGAGAACTCTGCTGAAGGAACTAGGCAAAATGGTACCGTAACTTCGGGAGAAGGTACGCTGTTGTTGGTGATGGAACTTGCTTCCTGAGCTGACGACAGCCGCAGAAACCAGGCCGCTGCAACTGTTTATTAAAAACATAGCACTCTGCAAACACGAAAGTGGACGTATAGGGTGTGATGCCTGCCCGGTGCTGGAAGGTTAATTGATGGGGTTAGCGTAAGCGAAGCTCTTGATCGAAGCCCCAGTAAACGGCGGCCGTAACTATAACGGTCCTAAGGTAGCGAAATTCCTTGTCGGGTAAGTTCCGACCTGCACGAATGGCATAATGATGGCGGCGCTGTCTCCAGCAGAGGCTCAGTGAAATCGAAATCGCTGTGAAGATGCAGTGTACCCGCGGCTAGACGGAAAGACCCCGTGAACCTTTACTGCAGCTTGACACTGAACTTTGACCTTACTTGTGTAGGATAGGTGGGAGGCTTTGAAGTTGGAACGCTAGTTCCAATGGAGCCGTCCTTGAAATACCACCCTGGTAATGTTGAGGTTCTAACTCTGTCCCGTTATCCGGGACGAGGACCGTGTCTGGTGGGTAGTTTGACTGGGGCGGTCTCCTCCTAAAGAGTAACGGAGGAGTACGAAGGTGCGCTCAGCGTGGTCGGAAATCACGCGTAGAGTATAAAGGCAAAAGCGCGCTTAACTGCGAGACCCACAAGTCGAGCAGGTACGAAAGTAGGTCTTAGTGATCCGGTGGTTCTGTATGGAAGGGCCATCGCTCAACGGATAAAAGGTACTCTGGGGATAACAGGCTGATACCGCCCAAGAGTTCATATCGACGGCGGTGTTTGGCACCTCGATGTCGGCTCATCTCATCCTGGGGCTGAAGCAGGTCCCAAGGGTATGGCTGTTCGCCATTTAAAGAGGTACGCGAGCTGGGTTTAGAACGTCGTGAGACAGTTCGGTCCCTATCTACCGTGGGCGCTGGAAATTTGAGAGGATCTGCTCCTAGTACGAGAGGACCAGAGTGGACGAACCTCTGGTGTACCGGTTGTGACGCCAGTCGCATCGCCGGGTAGCTATGTTCGGAAGGGATAACCGCTGAAAGCATCTAAGCGGGAAGCCTACCTCAAGATAAGATTTCCCTAGGAATTTATTCCTCTAAAGAGCCGTTCGAGACTAGGACGTTGATAGGTTGGATGTGGAAGCATAGTGATATGTGAAGCTGACCAATACTAATTGCTCGTGAGGCTTGACTATACAACACCCAAGCAGTTGTATATGAAGCATCAATCGATTCATAAACATGCAAAGCAACTTGATTTAGTTAAACACTTAGCTAAAATGAACAACGAAAAATCAGATTCAATCAGCCCATCTGTAAAAATTTGGAAAACGCAACGTATCACACAGTGAATAAAACGAAGCAAGTATCCATAAACAGTTGTGCTGGCGACCATAGCAAGAGTGAACCACCTGATCCCTTCCCGAACTCAGAAGTGAAACCTCTTAGCGCTGATGGTAGTGTGGGGTTACCCATGTGAGAGTAAGTCATCGCCAGCTCATTATTACAAACACCCCCATTCGCAAGAATGGGGGTGTTTTTTTATGCGTGGTATTTAATTTTTATAAAAGATAGATCCAAAATTAGATTTGTATCCTGGCTGTATTCTATGAATATAATGATAAACTCTATTATTTTTGGGTGCGTCCATGAAAATCAATTCTTTCTCTCCAATACCTGAAGATGATGAAGAGCTATCTTTGCCTGCATTGATTTATTGGGCATCTCTAGGTGATATAGATCAAGTAAAAGAATTACTAATAGAGGGAGAAGATCCTAATCAGACAGATGATGAGGGATATAGTGCTCTACAAGCAGCTGCTGAGAATGACCATTTAGAGATAGTTCAACTCTTAGTTGAAAAAGGGGCGAATGTTGCTTATAAAAGCGAATATACAGCACTACAACTTGCAGAAATGGCGGGTAATACTGATGTAGTGGAATATTTAAAGAGTTTATAAAATTAAAAAGCCTCTTTTGTTGGGAAAAGGGGCCTTTTGTTCAATTAAGACAAATGATATTTCTGTAGTTTCTCAACAATGGATTGAAGACCTTTTACTTCAAACTCATTAGCTTCGAATTTTTCATCTTTATTACGTTTAAATATATCTCTTATCTCTATTACAGCATTTGGATCAATGATACTTAAACTTGAGGTGACTTGACGTATTTGGCTAATCGAGCGAGAGCCATTTGTTGACCCATAGCCAATAAATGCAGCAGGTTTACCACTCCACTCTTTGCCTAAATAGTCCAAAGCATTTTTTAAGGCTGGACTGTAACCATGATTGTATTCTGGACTGATAAAAATAAATGCGTCTGCTTGAGCAATTTTGTCTGCCCATTCTTGTTGTTTAGGTTGATCATAAATCCCGGTAGCAGGTGGGTGAGAGCCTGAAAATAACGGTAAATTCCATTCTTTTAAATCAATTACTTCTGTCTGAAAATCTTCTAGATTAAATGATGGAATTGTGGATTCTAGCCAATTGGCAACTTTAATTGCTGTACGTCCTTCACGAACACTTCCTACGATAATATAGACCAGCATGTATTTTTCCTAAGAATTTTTATCTTTATAACTTAATTCATTATATAGGTAGGAGAGAATATAGAATTTGTAAGGATTCTTATGTCTCTAATAAAAATTGAATCATAAAAAAGCCCTCATTTAGAGGGCTTTTTTATTTACATTAGCTTAATGCCTTGTTGGCCTTCAGGAGTAACCTTGAATATTTCCACTTCAAAGGTAATATTTTTCCCAGCTAATGGATGATTAAAATCAATTTCTGTAATGTCATCATTAACTGATTTTACTACACCGAATAAGGTGGTTTTTGCCTTATCTTCAAATTCGATCATGTGACCAGGAATAGGGCGTTGCTCAAACTTAATTGTATCGAAAGTTTGAACATTTTCTGGATTCCACGGACCAAAAGCATCTTCTGGTGGAAGGTGTACTGTACGGCGGTCACCCGCACGTAAACCGAATAATGCTTTTTCGAAACCTGGTAAAAGGTTTCCGTCACCAATCGTCAGACTAACTGGCTCTTCACGGCTACGTGTATTGTCAATTTCTACACCATTTTCGATAGCTACAGAAAAGTGTAGATCGACTTTAGAACCTTCTTGGATACGAATTTCTTCGTTAGGTTGAATAATTTCGGTCATATTATGCATCCGAATTTTGGTTACGTTGCTTCTCAAGGAAGAATGTATCAATGAGTAGCAAAATCGTACCTAGGGTGATGGCACTGTCCGCAATATTAAAAGCTGGAAAGTGATGATTTTGGTAATAAACATGAATGAAATCGACCACATAACCTAGGGTAATACGGTCAATTAAATTGCCTAAAGCTCCACCTAAAATTAAAGCGATGGCTACAGGTAGTACCACCATTTTTTTAGGCATACGCATTAACCAAAATACAAAAAGTACTGAAACTAAGCCCGCTAAAGATGTGAAGAAATAGCGCTGCCATCCTCCTGCATCAGATAAAAAGCTAAAAGCTGCACCATAGTTATGTAATAGTGTCCAGTTTAAAAATGGAAGTACTGGTACAGGATCTGCATAGTTGAGATGTGTACTTGCAATCCATTTTGTCCATTGATCCAATACAATGGCAAGGACAGAAAGTCCAAGCCAAATCAGATTATGTGGATAAAACTGGAATAAGCCTTTTTTAGCTTGTGAATTAGGCATATTTTCTCACTTCGCCACGACCAGTGACGTTCACAATACAACGACCACATAAACCAGGATGATCGGCATGTGTATTTACATCTGGAAGAACGTGCCAGCAACGTGCACATTTTTCACCTTCAGCTGCAGATATTTGTACACGTAAGCCTTCCATTTCAGTTGCTTCACCTCGCTCAGCAAATGGATGTACTACTACTTGCGAAGTAATAAGAACAAAACGGAGTTCATCAGCCAGTTGGTTTAAAACTGTTTGTAATGATTCACTTGCCCAAAGTTCAACTTTGGCTGAAAGATTACTGCCGACAAGTTTAGCGTTACGTGCTGCTTCAATCTGTTTATTTACTGCAGATTTTACGCTAATCAATGTTTGCCAATCTTCTTCAGAAAGCAAGTTTGCTTTTGATGAAACAGGCAAGTCATACCATTCTGATGTAAATACATACTTTTCAGTTTGTTCTGGAATCAGTGGCCAAGCTTCTTGAGCGGTAAAGCTTAGGATTGGGCTCATCCAACGAATAAATGCTTGGACAATATGGTAAAGCGCTGTTTGAGCAGAACGACGTGCCTGAGAATCCGCTTTAGTGGTGTATTGGCGATCTTTAATAATGTCTAGGTAGAAACCACCTAAGTCATTAATACAGAAGCTCGTTAACGCACTACACACCACATGGAAGTTCATTTCTTCATAGGCAGTGATAATGGTTTGTTGTACTTCATTTGCACGCTGTAAGATGTATTGATCTAGAGCAATAAGGTCATCTACGTCCAAAGCATCAGTACTTGGTTTGAAACCATTTAGATTGGCAAGTAAGAAGCGTAGAGTATTACGAATACGACGATAGCTATCACTTACACGGCTAAAGATTTCTTTCGATGCTGCGATTTCATAACGGTAGTCACTAGAAGCTACATATAGACGTAAACCATCGGCACCAAGCTGTTTGATGATTTCTTCAAGTGGGATATAGTTACCTAAAGATTTTGATAACTTACGACCATTTTCATCCACTGTAAAACCATGTGTTAACAAGGCCTTATATGGTGCACGATTGTGAATTGCCATAGACGTTAATAAAGAAGATTGGAACCAACCACGGTGTTGGTCTGAACCTTCTAAATATAAATCGGCAGGGCTTTCTAATTCATCACGTTGCTCAAGTACAGCGTAATGCGTTGTACCAGAGTCGAACCATACATCGAGTGTATCGCGAACAGCGTTATATTGTTCAGCATCTTCACCGATGAAGTCTTTTGCTTCACGTTTGAACCATGCTTCAATGCCTTCTTCTTCGATCAGTTGAGCAACTTCTTCGATGAGTTCAGGTGTACGCGGATGTAATTCGTTCGTATCTTTATGAACGAAGAATGGAATTGGAACACCCCAAGTACGTTGACGTGAAATACACCAGTCCGGACGACCTTCGATCATTGATTCAATACGGTTTTGACCCCAGTTCGGTACAAACTCGATATCATTTTCAATAGCATTAAGCGCACCTTCACGTAACCCTTTTTGATCCATGCTAATGAACCATTGTGGTGTAGCACGGAAAATAATAGGAGTCTTATGGCGCCAGCAGTGTGGGTAGCTGTGTTTAATTGGTTGATGAGCCCATAAACGGCCTACAGCGCCCAAAGCTTCGATAATCTTTGGATTGGCTTTATAGATGTGCTCACCAGCATAGATTGGAGCAGTTGGAAGATAAACACCGTTACCACCCACTGGGTTATCTACTTTAAGGTTGTATTGAAGACCTACTTTATAGTCGTCTGCACCATGGCCAGGTGCTGTATGTACGGCACCTGTACCGCTTGTTGCGATAACGTGTTCACCTAAAATAACCGGAACTTGACGATCAGTAAGTAGAGGGTGTTGTAAGGTAAGGTTTTCAAGAGCCGAACCTGTAAAATCAGCTAAAACAACTGGATTTTCAAGCTTGTAACGCTCAATCGCAGAAGCAACTAGGTCTTTAGCAAGAATGAAGTTTTGCTTACCGCGCTCAGTTGTCACTTGTACCAATTGATATTCAATTTCGGCATGCAACGCAACTGCTTGGTTAGCTGGTAATGTCCAAGGTGTAGTGGTCCAGATCACGATATCTGTCGGATCTTGAACTTCTATGTTTAAGCGAGCACTTAAATCTTTTAGATCGACAACGCCAAATCCAACGTCAATTGCGTCAGATTTTTTATCTTCGTATTCAACCTCTGCTTCAGCAAGAGCTGAACCACAGTCCATACACCAGTTCACTGGCTTTAAGCCTGGCTGGATATGGCCATTTTTCTGGATGAGACCTAGAGCACGAACGATATCGGCTTCTTGTTTGTAATTCATGGTGAGATAAGGATTATCCCAATCACCTAAAATACCAAGACGTTTAAAGTCAGTACGCTGTAAATCAATTTGTTTTAGCGCGTATTCACGGCAAAGTTTACGGAAAGTTGCTGCGTCAACTTTTTCGCCCACTTTACCCACTTTCTCTTCGACTTTTAGTTCGATTGGCAAGCCATGACAGTCCCAACCTGGAACATATGGTGCATCAAAACCTGAAAGCGTACGGCTTTTTACAATAACGTCTTTGAGTACTTTATTGACCGCGTGACCCAAGTGAATTGTACCGTTCGCATATGGAGGGCCATCATGCAAAATATATTTTTTCTTGCCAATACGCGATGCACGAATCTGCTGATAAATGTTGTCGGTATACCACTCTTCTAACCATTTCACTTCACGTACTGCCAAATTTGCTTTCATTGCAAATTGAGTATCCGGCAGGTTTAGCGTGGCTTTGTAGTCCACTGCATTCTCAGGAGTTTGCTTATCGCTCATGCAAGTTTTCTTCCAGTTTAATCAGCTTGGGAGCTGACATGTTTTACAATCAAAATTCGAATTAAAAAGGAAATTGTGTCGTGTCGTTACGATATTGTCGTAACTGTTGCACGTCATTATCAATTCCTGCCTTAAGTGCCTCAAGCGAAGGGTAGTTCAATTCACCATGAAGATAGTGAAGAAAAGTCACCCGCATAAATAAGCCATACAGATTAGCAGAAACATCAGGGAAATGTACTTCTAATCTCCATTCTGGATGTTCTTGCTGAATGGCGGGACGTGTACCGACATGACCTGCGCCATAGAGGCTATTTTCATGATATCCGGCAATTCCCGGTTTCTCTGGTGTTTCTTGGCGTACTTTTTCAGTGAGTGAAGTTGTTTCGCAAATGACTTCAACGCCATAAATACCGTTTAAACAAGGTTTGTGGCGGTTGAGACGAACATTAATGGTTGGAAAATCAAGAGTTCGTCCAATTTGGTCGCCATATTGGACACGTCCAGTAATACTGTACGGACGGCCTAATAATTTAGCTGCTAAAGCGAGATTACCCACTTGAAGTACTTGGCGAATACGGGTTGAACTTACGCGTTCACCTTCAAGTTCAATGGTATGTAAATTTGTGACTTGGAAGCCATAATCTTTTAAAAATTCACTATTGCCTTGGCGGTCTTTACCGAAATGAAAGTCATCCCCTAAAACTAATGACTGGGCATTTAATTTATTTTTTAATAAATCTGCGAAGGCAGATGCGCTCATGCTACGGAAATGTTCATCAAATTTAGCAACCGCAATATAGTCAACGCCAAGCTCAGCTAGGTATTCAACTTTTTCCCGTAATGAATTAATACGAGGAGGTGCATCGTAACCTTTAAAGAACTCAAGAGGTTGTGGCTCAAAAATCATGACCAAAGTTTTTAAGCCTTGTGCTGCAGCAATGTTTTTGAGTTGAGCAATCATCGCTTGGTGGCCTAAATGGACACCATCAAAATTACCAATAGTCACCGCTGTTTGAGGTAACTGAAAATTGGGCGATAACGCATTAAGACGAAGCAGTTTCATGAACTTAAAATATGGCTATTTTTGCAAGGGCTATATATTGCCATAATCTCACAGATTCGTCTTGTTGTTGTGTTTTTACTCAGTTATTTTTCAATATGAATATCTTTATATTTAAAATATTGATGAATTAAATAAAAATAAATCAATTTTTCTTATTATTGGTTTGCTCTACTATGCCTTTATCCACTCTTTGATTAGAGAACTAAGATGAAAAAACCTTTTTATCAATTAAATCAAAGCAAAGATGTTATACGACATTTTACCCCAAATTGGTTTACAGCGACTATGGGTACTGGCGTGGTGAGTATGATTTTAATCCAGCTGCCATTTGCTCAATCATTTTTATTCAAGCTAGCTGCTTGGTTATGGCAATTTAATATTATCTTATTCAGCGTTTTTTCAGTTCTTTATTTATTGCGGTGGTTTCTTTTCCCTCATGAAGCGAAGCAAATTTTTAATCATCCAAATATGAGCTTGTTTTTAGGGGCTATCCCGATGGGGCTCGCAACGATATTAAACGGGTTTCTAAGCTTCGGTTTTGGGCTTTACGGTGAAGTCGCAATCCATATCGCCCAAGCTTTATGGTACATCGATGTCTTTTTAGCGCTAGCAATTGCGTGGATCGTGCCATTTTGTATGTTTAGCCGTCAGAACCATCAGTTACATACGATGACCGCAATCTGGCTTTTACCTGTAGTTGCTTGTGAAGTAGCAGCAAGTTCTGCGGGGATGTTGGTTGCACATTTACCAGCAGATGTGCACAGCTTTCATCTATTACTGGCTGGTTATGTGCTCTGGGGAATCTCTGTTTTACCAGCATTCGCTATTTTGACAATTTTAATGTTGCGTATGGCTTTGCATCAGTTACCTGAAAAAGAAGTCGCTATTTCTAGCTGGCTTTCTTTAGGCCCGATTGGTACAGGTGCATTAGGTTTATTGTTATTAGGGCAGCAGGCACAAAGAGTGTTGCCAAACGTAGGATTTGACCAATTTGCGAATATCTTTCAAGCCTTAGGAGTTGTAGGTAGTCTTGTACTTTTAGGCTTTGGGTTATGGTGGCTTGGTCTTGCGATTTTAACAACGCTTCGTCACGCAAAGACAGGTATTCCATTTAACTTGGGTTGGTGGGGCTTAACTTTTCCATTAGGCGTATTTATTCTCGCACTATTTAACTTAGGACATCAGGTTGAAGTTGTATTTTTACAATACGTTGCTGTGGCATTGAGTTTTTTATTATTGGCAATGTGGGGCGTGGTAATGAAGAAAACGCTTGCAGGCGCATATAGCGGTCAACTGTTCTTTTCACCGTGTTTAATCGCTTTACAACAAAAAGTGCAGTAATGATGAAAAGGTGCAAAAAGCTTTTGCACCTCATTTATACTTATTTTCTAACTTATTTAATTTTGATTTGAGCTTTTTGAATGAACACTGATATTGCTTTAATTATGGCACTTCCTAATGAATCTAAGGGTTTATTTGAACAAGCAGGTGTAGAAGTCCATTACAGTGGTATTGGTAAGATTAATGCTGCCTTTAAAGCATTTGAAGTTATCCAAAAAACAGGATGCAAAACTTTAATTAACCTCGGTACAGCTGGAAGCTCTGCATTTAATCGACATGATTTGGTCGAAGTAAAAACTTTTGTACAACGTGATATGGATGTTTCTCCCTTAGGTTTCGAAGTAGGGGTAACGCCGTTAGATGATCACTTGCCAGCTGAAATTCATCTTCAACCACATTTTGCTGATTTGCCAAAAGCAGTATGTGGAACTGGAGACTCATTTGAAACAGGTCATCCAAAAGTCGCGTGTGATGTCGTGGATATGGAAGGCTATGCTTTAGCCAAAGTATGCCATAAGTTAGGCGTACGACTAATTTCGGTGAAGTATATTACTGATGGGGCAGATGACACCGCGCATCTGGATTGGGAAGAAAATTTATTGTTAGGCGCCCAGAAACTTTTAGCTCTTTATCAAAACCATTTCTAAAAAAAGATCGGCAAATTTGCCGATCTTTTTTTTGTTTTAACGAGGCAATACGCCGTAGAGCATCAGGTGGACTGTATGCTCAATCGAACGCTGGAACATACTGCGGTTACGAAGCGTTTTACCGGTCACCATTTCCATTTGAGTTGCAAAATCTGCATAGTTTTGCGTAAGGCCCCAAATATTTAAGATTAATAATTCTGGGTCGATATCTGGGGAAATCTTTCCTTCTTCTTGCCAAGTCTGAATGACCTTGGCTTTGCGCTTAAATAGCTTTTTCAAAGGCCCTTTCAGTATAGGTAAAATATGTGGAGCGCCTTGAATAATTTCTAATGCAAACAATCTAGATGCTTTCGGTTGGCTACGAGACAGTTCGATTTTTTGAATTAAATAGTGAGATAAGGCTTCGGCTGGTTCTAATTCAGCTTCTAAAGTTTGTAATGGGGCCAACCATTTTTGTAAAACGGTTGTGAGCACTTCTACATATAAAGACTCTTTATTTTCATAGTAATAGAAAATATTCGACTTATGCATGTCGGCGAGTTGGGCAATTTCATCCAGACTTGCTCCACTGAACCCATAGACTGAAAATACGTCAAGGGCCGCAGCAAGAAGCTGATTGCGCTTTTGGGTACTCTTTTTTTGTTCCATCTGCTGCATAATTAAAAAAATAATATTCCCATTGTAAGGGAAATTGTTTGATTTGTGCACAGGTGTCTTGCTTTTTTAATCAAAAAACAGCTAGTTATTTGCGTAATAGATATACTATTGTGCAAAAAATAGAGAGATTCACTAGTTTATTGTTATTCTTAAAAATATTTTTTAAATTTCGCCCTAAAAAAGAGCAATAAAGCAGCAGTTTTATTGCTCGTAAATTGGGCATTTTTCGGTTGAACAGTTGTCATTACTCATCGCAACCTTAAGTTGCTAAAACCGCATCGAGTACTTGTTGCTCAAGCTGAGCAAAAGTAATGCTTTTTTTACGCGGACGCGGCAAATTAACTTGGAAACTTTGAGCAATTTTGCCCTTATCTAATAAGATAATACGGTCAGCCAATTGCACTGCTTCACTCACATCGTGTGTGACCAAAATTGCAGTAAAGCCTTGCTCTTTCCATAAACGTTCAATCAAGCTTTGCATCTCAAGCCGAGTTAGAGCATCTAATGCACCTAACGGTTCATCTAACAATAATATGCGGGGTGTATGCGAAAGTGCACGTGCTAAAGCTGTACGCTGACGTTGACCACCTGAGAGTTGGGAAGGCCATTGTCCTGATTTCTCTTTTAAACCGACTTTTTCTAGTAATTCTTCTGCTAAAGCATGTTGCGATTTTGGTAGCCCAAGTTGAACATTTTGAAGAATATTTCTCCAAGGAAGCAAACGAGGATCTTGGAACATTACTCGAATATCATCGTTTGTAATGCCTTCACGCAAATGTCGGGCAGATTTAAATTTGATTTCACCAAAACTGGCTTTTTCAAGTTGGGCAATTAAACGTAGTAACGTACTTTTGCCACAACCACTTCGACCAACAATTGCTAAAAACTCACCCGGCTGGATGTGTAGGTCAAGATCTTCGAGGACCTTTACCTCGCCATAGAATTTATAAAGTTGCTCAATCAGAATCTCTGCCCCTAATACAGATTCTTGAGATTCTGTTGGTTCTTCCGGAATGAGCTGCACTTCATTCTGATTAATATTTAAATTCAGATTTGTCATGTTCTAAGCTCCCTTATTTCTGATATCCAGAGTGCCAACGTAGTAAATAGCGTTCCAAAAGCTGTGCTAAAACATCTGCCAGTTTGCCTAGTAAGGCGTACAGAAGAATACCAACCAGAACTATATCCGTTTGTAAAAACTCACGTGCATTCATGGTCATATAACCAATACCTGCTTGAGCTGAAATAGTTTCAGCAACAATGAGCAATACCCAAACCAAACCTAAAGCAAAGCGTAAACCCACTAAAATAGAAGGCATCGCACCTGGCAAAATAATTTCTTTGTAGAGCTGCCAACGTGAAAGTCCGTAGCTTTTACCCATCTCGATCAATTGAGGGTCAACTGACCGAATACCGTGATAGGTATTAATATAAATCGGGAAGAAAACACCTACGGCGACTAAAAATAATTTTGCTGTTTCATCAATACCGAACCACAAGATGACGAGTGGGATAAGTGCTAAGGCTGGGATGTTACGAATCATTTGTAAGGTCGTATCGAGCAGGGTAGAGGCGAAACGCGAAGACCCGTTGAGTAGACCTAATAACAAACCTAAACCGCCACCAATCAACAACCCCAGTAAAGCACGCCCTGCACTCACTTTAACGTGCTGCCAAAGTTCTCCACTCACCAGTAGATGCCAAAAAGCGGAAACCACAGCAGTAGGTGCAGGTAAAATACGGCTTTCTAAAAGACCCGAACTTGAGGCAATTTGCCAAACAACCAATAGAAGAATAGGGAAAATCCAAGGCAGCAAACGCTGCCCGATTTGTTTTGTTCCACGTGAAACAACACTTTCAGCTTTGCTCATGCAGGCTCCTTGACGGAACTATTTTGCTTCTTCTCGTCTGGAACATAATTGTTGGCAATAATTTCACCGAATGGACCGGTTAAATTTGGCTGAGCAAGTTTAGCGCGAGTTTCAATTGGTAATAACGGGAATACTAACTCTGCAAAACGAATTGATTCTTCAAGGTGTGGATAGCCTGAGAAAATGAAAGTATCAATACCTAAATCAGCATATTCCTGAATACGAGCAGCAACTGTTTCAGGATCGCCTACAAGTGCTGTACCTGCACCACCACGAACTAAACCAATACCCGCCCAAAGGTTTGGAGATACTTCTAGTTTGTCTCGATTACCGCCGTGGAGAGCTGCCATACGTTGTTGGCCTACAGAGTCCATTTGTGCAAATTTTTTCTGTGCGGCAGCAATAGTCGCATCATCAAGATATTGGATAAGCTCGTTTGCCGCTGCCCAAGCTTGTTCGTTGGTTTCACGAACAATCACATGCAAGCGTATGCCATAAGTTAATTTACGGCCTTTAGCCTCAGCTTTGGCGCGAACATGTTCGATCTTTTGTTTAACTGCTGCTGGTGGCTCGCCCCACGTAAGGTAAGTATCAACTTGCTCAGCAGCCAAATCGACAGCGACGTCTGAAGAGCCGCCGAACCAAAGTGGGGGGTAAGGCTTTTGAACAGGTGGGTAAAGTAGTTTTGCATCATCTACTTGTAAGCGTTCACCGTGGAATGTAAAAGCTTCACCCGTATGTGAGCGTGTCAAAATTTCACGCCAGATTTTTACATATTCATTGGCAGTTTGATAACGTGTTGAGTGATCTTCATATAAACCATCTCCGCGTAATTCAGCCTCATCACCACCAGTCACTAAGTTGAGTAATACACGACCATTCGACAAGCGGTCAAACGTTGCAGCCATACGTGCTGCCAAAGCTGGTGTGGTTACCCCTGGTCGTAATGCAACTAAAAATTTAAGGTGTTGAGTTGCATCAATTAGGCTAGCCGCCGTAATCCAAGGGTCTTCACATGAACGACCTGTTGGAATAAGTACACCTTCGTAACCTAAATTATCTACTGCCACAGCAATTTGCTTCATATAGGCATGGTCAACCTGACGAGCGCCTTTACTTGTACCTAAATAGCGACTATCACCGTGGGTAGGAATAAACCAGAAAATTTTCATGTGCATTACCTATATATCTATTGAAATTACTTGGCGCCCCAAACAGCTTGTTTAATGCTGATTGGTTTAGGGATGATGCCTTGTTGAGTAAAGATGTCTGCGAGTTGCTGTTGCTCAGCAATCACTTTGCTGTTAAGAGGAGCGGCTGATGAAGGGCGCGGACGGCGTTTAATAAATAAATCACTGGTTGCAGGCTTAAGCCCTGTGCTTTGGCCAATCGCACCTGCCGTTTCTGCTTGATGGCTTTGAACCCATTTATCGGCTTGATTGATTTGTTTGATGAGCCCTGAAACAGCTTTCGGATGTTGTTTAACAAAATTTGGAGCTGCTAAATAAAATGTATAGTTCGGGCTTAAGCCTTTACCCGATGCAAGAACACGAGCTTGGTCTTCTAGTTGTGCTGAAGCGAAGTAAGGATCCCAAATGGCCCATGCATCAACGGCACCTTTTTGAAATGCTGCGCGAGCATCGGCAGGGGTAAGCCAGATGGGCGTAATATCGCTCCAGTTTAGGCCTGCTTTACGTACGGCTTGTACAAGTAAGTAATGTGAACTTGAACCTTTTTGCAGCGCAATACGTTTACCTTTTAGGTCTTTAAGCTGTTTTAGTTGCGAGTTTTTTGGAACTAAAATTGCCGATGCCAATGGCTTAGCCGCTTCATAAGCAATGTAATATAAAGGCTTGCCAGCCGCTTGTGCGTAGACAGGAGGTGTATCTCCAGTAACGCCTACATCAAGCGAACCGACAGCTAAAGCTTCTAAAATTTGTGGACCGGCAGGGAACTCATTCCAAGTAATTTTTGCATTTGGGAATTCTTGTTCAAATAGCTTTTGCTGTTTAGCAATTGCAAAGTTAATTGAGCTTTTTTGAAAACCAATACGAAGTTCTTTCACAGTTGGGTCAATTGCCCAAGCTGGCGCTGCGATTGTTAAGCCTAATACAGTGAATGCACTGAGGCGCTTAATTAATTGTGTCCACTGACTCTTACTAAATAATGACTGATGTTGCATATTGATATCCTTGTTCCCCTTGAGGTCAGGCACAGCATTTATATGATTATTTAAGCCGTGCCCAAGCTGGGTTTATTTCAGTTTTAAAATGGCATCTTGAATGGTGAGTTTGTTTGGAATGAGCTTTTGTGCATAAAAAGCATCAGCTACTTGTTGTTGTTCTTGTGCCACCTTGTCAGAGATTGGCTGAACTCCAAAACCCATACGTGAAATTGAAGTTTTGAGTACATCAAACTCAAGTGCGGTAGGTTTTTCGAGTAACTTGGCAGCTTCATCCTGATGTGAACTTACCCACTCAGTGGTCTGGTTAAGTGTCTGTACAACAGTGTTGAGTACTTTCGGATTATTTTCTGCAAATTTACGGTCAGCTAAATAGAACTGATGATTACTCACCAAGTTTTCGCCTGTTGCTAAAACTCGGGCCTGAATTTGATGTTCAGCCGCTGCAAAGAACGGGTCCCAAATCACCCATGCATCGACAGCACCTTTTTCAAAGGCAGCACGTGCGTCTGATGGCGGCAAATAAACTGGTTGAATATCACTTAAGCTTAAGTTGTTGGCTTCTAAAACTTTTAACAATAGGTAATGAACATTCGAGCCTTTATTAAGAGCAACACGTTTGCCCTTTAAATCTTTAATAGATTGGATTGGAGAGTCTTTTTGTACCAATAGTGCTTCAGCTTTTGGCGCAGCAGGTTGGTTTGCGACATAGACTAAATTTGGATTGGCAGCCTGAGCAAAGATCGGTGGCGCTTCACCTGCTTCACCGAGTGAAACACTTCCTACGTTTAAACCTTCAAGCAATTGAGGGCCAGCAGGGAACTCAACCCATTTCACTTGCACGCCTTGTTCTTTTAATGCTTTTTCTAAGTCACCACGAGCCTTTAAAATAGGAAGAATCCCATATTTTTGATAGCCGATATTTAAGGTTGTGGTGGCTTGTTCCTCTTTTTTGGCACAACCACTTAACATCATCACTCCTGCAAGGCTGGCCGCGATGACTGAATATTTTGCCCATGAAGTGGTGTTGAAAAGTGCCATGAGATTTCGTGCTCCCCGAAAGAGAAAAAGAAAAAATAATTGGATGAGCAGACACCCTAAATGGATTTTTATTTCAGAAAAAATAAGTATTCGGTCTTTATTTATGCAAAAAAAAGCTAAACACAATAGGCTATAAACTTATGCGAAAAAAAGATTTATCTATTAGAAATATATTTAATGAATTTTGATTAAGTTGATGTAAATAAAATAAAAAATATTAAAACCTTAAAAAATTTAGATTTAAAAAAAAGTACAACCATAAATTAATCGTGTTTACGGTTGTACTTTTTGAACTAAGCTTATCTGAAATAAGAATATCTTAAAATTAGCAAAGGCTAAGGAAGCAGTTTCTTAAAGACTAAAGAATTTCTTTGATAGTTATAGAGTGCCTGACGAGCATTTGGTAAGTCATCAACACTCACCTGATGGAAACCGTGCTCTAAGAACCAGTGGGCGGTACGGGTGGTTAAAACAAATAATTGACGAATACCTTGTTCTTTTGCCTTTTCTTCAAGGAATTGCAAAATCTGGCTACCACGGTTCGATTTACGATAACTTGGGTGTACTGCGACGCAGGCAATTTCTGCTGAACGTGTTTCATTAAATTCGGTTGGAATTGGATAAAGTGCAGCACACGCTAGAATCGTACCATCGCGCTCAATAACAGCGAACTGGCTAATCTCTTGCTCTAAACGTTCACGCGAACGATAAACTAAGATACCTTCTTCTTCTAATGGACGTAATAAATTCATTAAACCGCCCACATCTTGAATGTTGGCCATGCGAACTTCTTCATAATGCGCATCGGTAATCATGGTACCGATACCATCTCGAGTAAATAACTCTTCGAGAAGGGCGCCATCATAGGCATAAGAAATAAGATGAACGCGGTGTACGCCTGATAAAGATGCTTTTTTTGCCTGTTGCAAATGCAAGGTGAGTGTTGGGCTAATGGTTTGGTATTGTTGAATATAGTAGTCCAGTTGATGTGGGCTTAATTCACGTAATATTTGCTCATCTTCATTCAGCAATCCTTGTTGCTCACCTAGAAAAATGAGTTTATCTGCTTTTAAATAAGTTGCAGTTTTGGTCGCAACTTCTTCTGCTCGCAAGTTAAACACCTCACCTGTAGTGGAGTAACCTGTTGGCCCTAGCAGTACAATATTATGATTATCGAGGTGTCGATCAATCGCATCTGTATCAATAGAACGAACTTCACCTGTAAGCTGGAAATCCATGCCATCACGAATGCCATAAGGTTTAGCAGTCACAAAATTACCTGACACCACATCTATGCGAGCGCCGTACATGGGCGAGTTTGCTAAGCCCATAGAAAGCAATGCTTCGATTTCTAGGCGGATAGAACCTACAGCGCTCATGACACAGCTTAAAGATTCGCGTGTGGTAATACGGCTGTTGTCATAAAAAGGAGTTTCGATTCCTTTTTCTTTAAGGTTTTGATTAATTTGTGGACGTGCGCCGTACACGAGAATTAAGCGAATACCAAGAGAGTGCAATAAAGCAATGTCGTGAATGATATGTTCAAAATTAGGATGACGGACTGCTTCACCACCAAACATCAACACAAATGTTTTATCGCGGTGAGCATTAATGTAGGGCGCTGAGTGTCGAAACCAGTGTACATAATGCTGGGTGTTATTATGTGACTTACTTACAGGCTTACTTGACATACCGATCTCGAATCAACAGCAAAAAGATATAAAGATGATTCTAAACAAAAAAGATTAAAGCCGCATGTTTTAGATAAAAAAACACCCAAATTGAAATTTGGGTGCTTAAAAAGTTTTAAATTAGTAAACCACTCTAATGATTTTATGACTTTGTTCATTCACCAGTACATAATTTCCATTCACTTTATACCATTTTTGGTAACGACCTGGTTTAGTCAATTTTTGATGTTGACGATAGTCGATCACGTAACGTGAATGTCGATACTCATGCGGTATAACCTGGCCTACTCGCCACGCATTGCGATGATCATCTTTTTTAATCACTTTAACTGTTTTTACTTCATGGTTTTGGTAATTGCCATGATGATTATGATCGTTTGGTGCTGCCATGGCTGTTGTTGCAACTAAACCACTAAGAGAAAGAACAATCGCTGTTGTTAATTTTTTCATTGTAAACCTCGAATGATGAGCTGAATTTCAATAATTAAAGATTAGTGAACAATTGCAGATAAATCGTGGAGGCCAAGAAGAATAAATGTGAAAACTCCCTATGAAATAAGAGGAAATTAAGAAAATTCATCATTTAAGAATATAAAAAATAAAAAAGGATAAAACCCAGAGGCTTTATCCTTTTTATTCAGCGATAGCGAGGGTCTATCGCCTTAAAAACCACGAATACTCACAATGCTATTAGAATCTGTGTCGACTAAAATATAGTCATTGTTGATTTTATACCATTGCTGATTACGGCCTGGTTTTGGCAAGTTACTGTCTTTATAGTCGACTTTATAGCCATTACCACGATAGTGCTGTGGCATGACATAGCCAGGCTGCCAGCGATGTTGTTTTAAGCGTTCAAAGCCACGTTCTTCACGCATACGGCGTTCGTCACGGATACGATCTTCATCATGATCACGTCCAAATCCTGGCCCACGATCATTCCACTCACCGCGTGGCCCTCCACCTTTAGGACCTTTCGGACCATGGCCTCGGTCAAAAGGAGGATCAGCAAAGCTCGCCATACTTGTGGTTAGTACGGTTATGCAAAGGGCTAAGATGGTGAACAACTTTTTCATGATGCATCCTCGTTTACATCTGATGTCTCTCATGTTGAATACTCTACGCGCAAAATGCAGAGAAACTGTGAAGATCATTTAATGGTTCAATTAAAATTACGGATAGATCAAGGGTTTTTATCAATAATAAAAAAGGCTTGTATATCTTTTCAGGTATAGGCAAGCCAGATTTGATGATTGGCCGTAATTTAATTTAGCTTTTTCATCTTTAACTTTTAATCCTGCGCATCAATACTTTGACCATTGAGTGCCAAGCTGTCTTCACCCATTAAATAGAGGTAAGCAGGCAAGATTGACTCAGGTGTAGGTAGTGTCTTCGGATCTTCTTGTGGGTAGGCTTTCGCACGCATTGCAGTACGTGTTGCGCCTGGGTTAATGCAATTAAAGCGGATATTTGGATAAGTATTTTCCGCTGCAAAAATTTTACTCACTGCTTCAATTGCAATTTTGGAGACAGAATATGCGCCCCATAAAGCTCGTGCTTCACGGCCTACACCTGAGCTGGTAAATACAACAGAGGCGTTTTCTGACTTTTGCAAAAGTGGTAATAGAGCTTGAGTGAGGGCAAAAGGAGCACGTAAGTTAACTGCCATCACGTCATCCCATACTTCTGTTGGGTAATGTTCTAGCTCTACACGTTCACCTAAAATACCCGCATTATGCAAAATACCGTCTAGACGTCCAAACTGCTTTTCGAGCGTATCGACTAAAAAATCATAATCACGGTCAGAGGCACTTGAAAGTTGTAGCGGTAAAATCGCGGGTTGTGGTGCACCGAGACTCTCAATTTCATCATAAATAACTTCAAGTTTATTTAAGGTTCTACCATGTAGGACAACGGTTGCACCATGTAGGGCATAACTTAGAGCCGCAGCTCGCCCAATTCCATCACCAGCACCGGTAATTAAAATAATTCGATCTTTGAGTAGATCCGGACGAGGTTGGTATTCTGAATATTTCATTGGTAAACCTCCTTCTTTTTATATTGATAAAACAAATAGCCGTTAAAAAAGTCTATAAAACTCTGATGTTAACTTATCATACGCTGATTTTCCTGTAGAGCAGGAAGCTTTTGACGTAACATATCGTGTAATTCTGTCACTGTATTTACAATCGAATCAGCCTGCCATGCAGCGAGATCATCACGGTGCTCAATAGGCAAATAACCGTACGCAGCTAAAATAGTGTACATATCGGCATTGCGACCAGCATCAATATCACGAGGGTGGTCACCCACATAAATAATTTCATCTGCTGGGATATTTAACTGTTTAGCAGCCAAATACATTGGTTCAGGATCTGGTTTGGTTTTACTGACATCTTCAGGGCATACCAGAACCGCACAGCGTTCTGTTAGATTTAACTTTTCTAAAAGAGATTCACTTAATCCGCGTGGTTTGTTGGTCACAATACCCCAGGGGATTTGTGCAGCTTCTAACTCTTCTAAGAGTGGATACATGCCTTCAAACAGATCTGTATCAACCACAATGTTATTGCCGTACAGATCTAAAAAGTTTTGACGATGTGCCAAGAAAATTGGATTGGCCACATCCAGCTCTGGATAGACCAATTTCACCATCGCACGTGCACCTTCAGACACCTGAGTGCGAATAAGATCGGCTTCTACAACAGGGCGTCTTGCATCACGGCACATTTGCTGAATAATACGAATGAAATCCGCAGCTGTATCGATAAGCGTACCGTCTAAATCAAATAAAACAGCTTTCATCATGCACCTGTATTAATCGTATGAACCATATAGTTAACGTCAACATTTGGCGCTAACCAGTAATGCTTGGTCAGTGGGTTGTAATGTAGTCCAGTCATTTCTTTTAACGTAAGACCTGCATTACGAATATCATGTGCCATTTCAGATGGTCGAATAAATTTATGATAATCATGCGTACCTTTTGGCAACATGCGTAGTACGTACTCTGCACCGATAATGGCAAATAAATAAGATTTTGGGTTACGGTTAATGGTCGAGAAGAACACATGGCCGCCCGGTTTAACCAGAGCCTGACAAGCTTTTACAATAGATGCCGGATCTGGAACGTGTTCCATCATTTCCATACAAGTCACCACGTCATATTGACCAGCCTGTTCTTGTGCTAATTCCTCTACAGGAATTTGACGATATTCAATATTTTGAACATTTTCTTGCTGAGCATGTAAACGGCCAACAGCTAGAGGTGCTTCACCCATATCGATGCCTAATACATCTGCACCACGACGTGCCATGCTTTCGGCCAAGATACCGCCCCCACAGCCAACATCAAGTACTTTTTTACCAGCGAGACCGCCTGCACGTTCATCAATCCAGTTAAGACGTAGTGGATTGATCTGGTGAAGTGGGCGAAATTCAGAATGTTGATCCCACCATTTGGCAGCAAGTGCTTCAAACTTTGCGATTTCTTGTAAATCAACATTCAATTGCGACATGGTGCTACCTCTAAACTTGAGTTATCTTTTTGGATGTAGTTCGCCGTTAGTGTAGCGATTATTGGGAAAAAAGCGATAAACCCAATAAAAAACTTCACAGAAGCAAAACGAATTTAGCATATTTGTTTTATATTTAGGGCATAAGCTAATGCATAACAACTTAGAGGAAAAGCTGTAGCAATGAAAAAATTGGTTTTGGGTGGTTTGAGTGCAGCAATTATGGCCGTATCGGGTGGTGCAATGGCAGCAGATTTTGTTGCTGGTAAAGACTACACCGTGATTGCCAATCCAGGCAAAGTGGAAGTTCCGGGGAAAATCGAGGTTCGAGAGTTCTTTTGGTATGGATGCCCACACTGTTTTAAACTTGAACCGCATATGCAAACGTGGTTAAAACAGATTCCTAAAGATGTACGTTTTGTACGTACACCAGCTGCAATGAATAAAATGTGGGAACAAGGGGCGCGTACGTATTATACATCTGAGGCATTAGGTGTACGTAAACGCACGCATTTACCACTATTCCATGCGATTCAGGTGAACGGTCAACAAATTTTTGATCAGGCTTCTGCTGCGAAATTCTTTACTCGTTATGGCGTACCTGAGCAGAAATTTAATAGTACTTACAACTCGTTTGCAGTAACTGCGAAAGTTGCCGAGTCAAATAAACTTGCTCAACAGTACCAATTAACAGGCGTACCTGCAGTTGTCGTGAATGGTAAATATGTTGTGCAGGGTGAAGATGGTAAAGTCACTCAAGTTCTTAATTATTTAATTGAGAAAGAACGTAAAGCAAAATAAGTTGTTTAGGCTTTACTTCAAAAATGGGCTTCATATGAAGCCCATTTTTATACTTAATTTATCGTTAATTATCACGAAATATTTCAATTAATTTTGCTGATTTTCATCTTCAATCTGAAAATTTAAAACATCGAAATTAGCTGTTTGAGTCGGCAGTGATAATGCCTGATTAATATATAAATTAATTAATTTTTGGCGAGAACCAATCGAACGCTGGTAATAAGTAGAATTTAAAAGCAGTGATGCACCATAAGTCAGTGACCAGATATAAGACAAATAGTCACGAATCGACATATCATAATTCAATGATTTTAAATAATTTTCTGTAATATCTTTAATTGCCAAAATACGCTGTTGGCGAATTTCATAAAGCTCTTCGAAAAGATGCTTCAACTTAGACTCTGTCATCGTCAGATTTTCTTCAAGTTGATGCAATAGAATCGTTTTCCCTGGTGCAAGCAAATGGTGAAGCATGTAATGAGGAGCATACTCTTTGAAATCTGTATTATATTTTTTAGAAATTTCTAAAATTTGCTTTTCATTTTGAATAATGAGCTCAAGTAGAAGCTCATTTTTACTTCTAAAATGCTTATAAAGGGTGCCTTTAGCAATATCTAGCTCGGCCACTAACTCATCTAGAGTAATTTCCTGATTGTTTTCTAATAACAACTTTTCTGCCACGCTCAGAATTTTTTCTTTACGCATCAAAAACTGTGTATGACGATCAAGATTCATAGGTATTCCCACACCAGTTTGGCCTAACTAATAGTTTACTTCCTGTAAAAAAGAAAAAGACTTTTCTCGAAATTTTTAGCCTTTTTCTTTCTCTCTTTACGTATTACCACATAACCTGTTTTTTGTCATTTGCCGCTTCTATCGTTCCCAGTTTGCAATCCCTCTAAACAGTAAACGAACTTGTGTAGAGGCATTTTCAATAAAGGCAGTTTGTTGCAGCTTGAGCTGTTCATCTTGATATTGTTTCGATAGGTTGAGCCACGTCATTGCCCATGTAAATGACATATTAGTCAAAATGGTAGATAAGACATTTAAGTCTTGAGGATTTTGAATATGTTTAAAATTTTCGAGTTTAGTAAGATCAGTTGTGAGATCTTCAATCAAAAATTCGATTTCTCGGGCAATGGCTGCACGAACTGTTTCTGAGCCACCCCAACGTTCAGCAATCATAAATTGCCATTGCTTAGGGCTATGATTTACTGCCTGCACAAATAGCTCAATACTGGTCTGGGTTTTAGCAGATTTATGTTGTAAATAACTTTGTCCAAGTTGATGTAAGACGCTTTTTAAATGTAAGGCAACTTGATCGACCAATTCCTTGCCGAGCTCATCCATGTCCTGAAAATGGCGGTAGAACGCTGTCGGTACTAAACCTACTTCACGTGCAACTTCACGCAAACTGATACTACTGAACGAACGCCCAGACGTGCTTAGATGCAAGGCTGCATCGAGAAGTGCCTGACGACTTTGCTGTTTTCGTTCATCCCGTATCGACATTAAAAGAACCTATTTAAACCGTGAGCCAAAGTCTAACAAAAAAGAGCAAACTTTCATAAAAAAAATAGTGAACAAGTGTTGACTGAGTGAACAGTTATAAATATAGTGTACATATGTTCACTATACGAACATGTGTTCACTCAAATAAATAGCCAGATACAAAAGAGGAACGTATGAACGCAACACTTAGTTATCAGCCACATTGGGTTCGAGAAGATTTCGTTGATTTTGTCTTGCAGAAAATTAACGTGACTTGGGCGTGGAAAAGGGTACTTGCAGAAGTTACTGCAGTTCAGCCACTGCATACCGATATGGTGTTCATTAGACTTAAACCAAATCGTAATTTTAATTTCGATCAAGTTCGAGCGGGTCAAAGTATCCTGCTGACTTTACTTATCGATGGCGTTTACCAACAACGTAGTTACTCGATTATTGAAGTGACAACGCAAGGTGAAATTGCTTTAGGTATTAAAGTACAAGGTTTGGTGTCTCGTGCAGCTCAACTATTACATGTGGGCGAGTGTGTTGAGATTTCACAGCCACAAGGTGATTTTATTTTGCACCAAGGTCAGCATCCTGCGATTTTGATTGCGTCAGGAAGCGGTATAACTGCAATTTATTCACTCTTGCAGCAAGCTTTAAAACAGCAACTTGAACAAATTCATGTCATTTATTTTAATCGTGCGGAAATTTTTCATGCCGAATTAAAAGCTTTGGCAGAACAGCACCCACAGCTTCAATATCATTTTTTTAATACCACCGAGCAAAAGCAGCATTTAACTGAAAGTTTACTGCAAAAGCTGGTTCCAGATTTCGAGCAGACAGCAACTTATGTTTGTGGTCATCACGGTATGATGCAGCAGGCGAATGAAATTTATGCGCAAAAAGGTGCTCAGTCGCAGCTTCATCAAGAGTATTTTCAGCCACTTCAAGTGACTGGTACACATGCAGCACAGCCTGTTATTTTCCGCCGTGCTCAACACGAGTTTTTAGCTGAAACAAATTTACTGAGCAGTGCAGAGCAAGCCGGTTTACGTCCACAACATGGGTGCCGTATGGGGGTCTGCAATAAATGCAGCTGTACCAAAGTGAGCGGAGTTACTCAAAACCTGTTAACTGGTGAAATTGAAGATCAACCGAACCGTCCAATTAAACTATGCGTGAGCCAGGCATTAAGCCCAGTCACGATTGATCTATAAAAAGAATTAAAGAGGATTAACCCTATGAATATGGCATTAGAATTTTCTACTGTTTCTAAATCTGCTCATTTAACACCTGAACAGACTGAAGAGTTTGGTCGCCGTGTTGAGCAGATTCGTCAAGACGTTATGCAAAGTCTTGGTGAGCAAGATGCAAAATATATCTACAAAGTACGTAATTTTGTTCGCTATACAGAAATCGCATCACGTGGCATGTTGATGTTTGGTGGTTGGATTCCGCCTGTTTGGCTACTAGGCACAGGCTTATTAGGTATTTCTAAAATTGTAGAAAACATGGAACTTGGTCATAACGTCATGCACGGGCAGTTTGACTGGTTAAATGAACCAAGCCTGAACGGTAATACTTACGATTGGGATACTATTGCATCGGGTGATGACTGGCGTGAAACACATAACTATGTGCACCACACCTATACCAATATTGTCGGTAAAGACCATGATGTCGGTTATGGCATTTTGCGAGTAAGTGATCAACAGAAGTGGGAACCTCGCCACCTGTTTAATATTCCACTCGGTCTACAATTAATGTTTTTCTTTGAATGGTATGTAGGCGTGCAAAACTTACATCTTGAAGATGCTTTAGTTTATAAAACCAAGAGTTGGAAACAGGTTTGGAAAGATTCGGCTAAAGTACGTAAAAAAGCCACACGCCAAGTTTTAAAAGACTATGTGTTTTTCCCTGTCATCTCTGGTCCTATGTTTTTACCAGTTTTTGCAGGAAATGTAGTTGCGAATATTATTCGGAATTTGTGGTCATCTGCGGTGATCTTTAATGGTCACTTTACTGAAGATGCAGAAACGTTTGAACCAGATAATACTGATACCGAAACTAAGGCAGAGTGGTATTTACGCCAGATTCGTGGTTCAAGTAATTTTAGTGGTACAGAATGGCTGCATTTTATGAGTGGTAACTTAAGCCATCAAATTGAACACCATTTATTTCCAGATATGCCAGCTAACCGCTATAAAGAAGTAGCCCCGAAAATTAAAGCACTTTGCGCAGAATATGGCATTAACTACAACGAGGCGAACTTTATGCGCCAGTTCTGGAGTGTATGGGTACGTTTAGCGAAATGTTCACTGCCAAACCATACCACTGGAAAAGTGATGCAGACATTGGAAAAGTTAAAAGCAAAATTCAAGTTTGCATAATCTAAATTATTTCAAAATAGCTCCTTTTTAGGGGCTATTTTTATTTTTGAATTATAAAAATTGCAGACTTACATTTGAAAGTAGGGAATAAACTCAACCTGTCAAAATCCTTTGCTATACTATGCCCAAGTTTGTATTTAAGAGAAGTTAGGAAGGATTATGCGTATTGACCAACGTGCATTAGACCAATTACGTGAAGTGAAAATTACACGAAACTACACCCGTTATGCTGAAGGTTCTGTGCTGGTCGAATTTGGTCACACCAAAGTCCTTTGTACTGCAAGCATTGATAACTCAGTGCCACGCTTTTTAAAAGGCCAAGGCCAAGGCTGGGTAACAGCAGAATATGGCATGTTACCGCGTTCAACACACTCACGTTGTGACCGTGAAGCGGCTCGTGGCAAACAAACTGGTCGTACTCAAGAAATCCAACGTTTGATTGGCCGTAGCTTACGTGCGATGGTTGATTTGAAAAAGCTTGGTGAAAACACGATTACCATCGACTGTGACGTGATTCAGGCTGATGGTGGTACGCGTACTGCTTCAATCACTGGTGCTGCTGTAGCATTAGTTGATGCGATGAATGTTTTATTGTCTCAAAAGAAAATTAAGCATGATCCGCTTAAAGGGTTGGTTGCTGCAATTTCTGTAGGCATGTATCAAGACGAAGTGTTGCTTGACCTTTGCTATGAAGAAGACTCGAACTGTCAAACTGACTTAAATGTAGTAATGACACAAGCTGGCGAGTTTATTGAAATTCAAGGTACTGCCGAAGACAAACCGTTTACCCGCGCTCAAAGTAATGCCATGTTAGAAATGGCTGAAAAAGGGATTGCCGAGCTCATTAAAAAGCAACAAGAAGCTTTAGGCTGGTAATTTTACACTTTCTAAAAAACGCATCTTTGGATGCGTTTTTTTATGCCTTCATCAAATCGACATAAAAACATCACTTGCCTGTCACTTTTACGCTTTATTAGTAGTTCGCATTTAAACCGTTTGGAAAAAACCAATGCGAAAACTTTCACTTTTATTCATTACATCTTTAGCGCTTATGCTCAGTGCTTGTAACGATGATAACGACTCAGATAATTCATCGCCAACAACACCGCCCACCAGTAATTGCAAAATGCACTGTGCACCATAATAAGAACTCAGGATAGAACTAATGAATCGTCGCGAATTTCTTTTAAACTCTACAAAAACAATGTTTGGGACAGCTGCTCTAGCGAGTTTCCCGCTGAGTATTCAAAAAGCGTTAGCAATTGACGCCAAAGTTGAAAGTGGAACAATTCAAGATGTTAAACACATCGTCATTTTGACTCAGGAAAACCGTTCTTTCGATAATTATTTCGGAACATTAAAAGGTGTACGTGGTTTTGGTGACCGTTTTACCATTCCTATGACAGAAGGCCGAAAGGTTTGGGAACAATATGATGCGAATAAAAAGAAAGTATTGCCATACCACTTAGATAGTCGTTTAGGCAATGCTCAGCGTGTTACTGGTACAAATCATTCATGGTCAGATGGTCAAGGAGCTTGGGACAATGGTCGAATGAGTGATTGGGTAGAACACAAACAACCCCAGTCAATGGGTTACTACAAAAAACAGGAAGTGGAATATCAGTTTGCCTTAGCGAATGCTTTTACGATTTGTGATGCCTACCATTGTGCTATGCATGCGGGAACTAACCCGAATCGTAAATTTATCTGGACGGGAACCAATGGCCCTACAGGTGCAGGTGTGGCTAGTGTAGTAAATGAATTTGATGGGATTGGGCCATCAACAAAAGGTTATGAATGGACGACTTATCCTGAGCGCTTACAGCAGGCTGGGGTGACATGGAAAGTTTATCAAAACATGCCAGATAACTTTACCGATAACCCTTTAGCTGGTTTCAAGCAATATCGCCGTGCAAACGAGCAATCTGGTCAGCCTGTCAGTAACGATGCGCTAACGTGCCCAGCATATGATGAAAAGATTGATGCGACTCAACCACTTTACAAAGGTATTGCCAATACCATGCCGGACGGGGGGTTTTTAGGAACTTTTAAAGCTGATATCGCACAAGGTAAATTACCGCAGGTGAGTTGGTTAGTTGCTCCTGCAACTTACAGTGAACATCCAGGGCCATCTAGTCCTGTACAAGGTGCTTGGTATATTCAGGAAGTATTAAATGCATTAACTGAAAATCCTGAGCTGTGGAGCCAAACTGTTTTATTGGTAAACTTCGATGAAAATGACGGTTTCTTTGACCATATTCCCTCACCAAGTGCACCGTCTAAAGATATTAAAGGTGTCGTATATGGAAAAACGACTTTAAGTGATCAGCAACTAGCTTATGAATATTTTGATCATCCTGCAGTAGCGGCTTCAAAATCTCAACCTACGCCAGATGGTCGAGTGTATGGACCAGGCGTACGCGTTCCAATGTATGTGATTTCACCGTGGAGCCGTGGAGGATGGGTAAACTCTCAAGTCTTTGACCATACCTCTATTTTACAGTTCTTAGAAAAGCGCTTTGGTGTGCAAGAGCCTAACATTAGTCCATACCGCCGTGCTGTATGTGGTGATTTAACCACAGCTTTTGACTTTAAAACACCGAATCTTCTACCTGTCGCTGAACTAGACGGGAAAAAAACAAAAGCTGAAGCCGATGCAATTCGTATTGCTCAAGAATTATTGCCGCAAGTTTCTGTTCCAAGCCAACAGCAATTTCCTCAGCAGGAAATGGGGATTAGACCATCACGGGCTTTGCCATATATTTTGCACACCAGTGCCAAAGTTGATGCGACTAAAAAAACGGTAAAGCTCATGTTCTCTAATACGGGTAAACAGGCAGCCGTTTTCCATGTTTATAACCGATTAGATCTAATAGCAACTCCACGCCGTTATATGGTTGAGGCGGGTAAACAGCTCGATGATGTATGGAATGCTACAAATGGACAGTACGATTTATGGGTACTTGGACCAAATGGTTTCCACCGTGCGTTTAAAGGTAATTTGAGTCAAGCTAACCAGACTCAAGCATTACCGGAAATTAGAGTATGTGTAGAAGAATGTGATGCGAATTTGTATTTAAAAGTTCGCCACGATGGTAATAAATCAGTCAAGCTCAACGTCAAAGCAAATGCTTATCTTCCTAACAAGACATGGACGATTGAAACGAATAGTTCTGAAAAAGAACTAGTTTGGGATATGTCTGAATTTGGTGGCTGGTATGACTTTACTGTGACTTTAGCTGATGACGCTACGTTTAGTCGTCGTTTTGCAGGTCGTATTGAAACTCAAGAAGATTCAATTTCTGATCCATATATGGGTTATTTAGAGTCTTAAGTTATATAGCCTGAATTGGGATTGTTATTTAAAGTCGATTTAGATGACTTTGATAAAAAAGCACAGCCTCATATCCCATGAAATTCAAATAGAGGTTGTATAGGCTTCCTCACTTTTGAAAGGTCAAAAGTGACAAAAACCTCTGTTTCTCTGATGTTACTTCCATGTAACACAGAGAAACGGTGACATCCATGTCACCTGTCACGATAGTAAATAAGAGGAATAAGGTGTTTATATAAAATACTATGTGGGAAGATGCTGTCGTATAGATGAATAATAAAAATAAAGGCTTACCTTTTGTAACAGAATCTCCTAAGCCTCGTCATATTTATCTTTTATCTTGAAACCCTGATTTTAAAAGTAATGGGGGAAAATTTATGCTACAAGGTTTTATTGTATTATTAGCAGTCGTTACATTTGTTTTAATGGCTGCCGACCCACGTGATGGTGGGGCACAAGCGACTCAGTCAGCATGGCAGAAAACACAAGCGGCAGACATGACCAAGTCGCAAAAAAATACCAATAATGACACAGATTTTATCTAAGCATTAAAACGCATAGATAAATCAACAGCTCTAACGTCTTTAGTTAGGACGCCCATAGAAATATAGTCAACGCCAGTTGTGGCAACTTCACGCAAGTTTTCAATAGTGATATTGCCAGAGGCTTCGAGTTTACAGCGACCTGCTACATGTTTAACTGCATCAATCATTTGCTGTTGGCTAAAATTGTCGAGCATGACAATGTCCGCACCAGCTTCAAGCGCTTGGTTTAGTTCATCCCAAGTTTCAACTTCTACTTCAACAGGTTTGCCCGGCGCGATTTGATGTGCTTTTGCAATTGCTTGGGCAATACCGCCCGCCGCCATAATATGGTTTTCTTTAATTAAGAACGCATCAAATAAACCAAGACGATGGTTTTGTCCGCCGCCAATAGCAACCGCATATTTTTGAGCAATACGTAAGCCTGGTAGGGTTTTACGTGTATCGAGAAGTTTTGTACTTAAACCTTCAAGATGCTGAACATATTCAGCAGTTTTGGTTGCAACAGCCGATAAAGTTTGAATAAAGTTTAAAGCAGGGCGCTCTACAGTAAGTAAGCTACGTGCAGAACCTGCGAGCTTTAAAAATGCTTCGTTTGCAGTAACACGCTCACCTTCTTGTTTTAACCAAATCACCTGTACAGTGTTGTCATAAGCTGAGATGAGCGCATTTACCCACGGTTGTCCAGCTAAAACCATATCTTCGCGGCTAATAATGGTTGCAGTGGCCTGTTCATCTTCAGGTGTGAGCATGGCGGTAATGTCACCGTCCCCAATATCTTCTTGTAATGCTTGTTGAATATTGATTTGAATTGATTGTTCAAGCAAAGACTGAGGTATGCTCATACGGTTTCCATTTTGTCGATGACCCTAAAACTTGCGATATATTAGCATCGTCGACCTGAAAAATAAGCTGTTTTATGAGATTAATCGCGATAAACAATCGCATTTACTACTTTGAAAAGTACATAACTGTTTTAAACTAAAACAATTGGCAAGCAATTTATTGGCGTCTCAATGAAGCAAATCACACCGTATGAAGTTATAGATGGACAATTAAAAGGGGCGAGACAAATCCCTTCTCCAAATTTTAACCAGCGTCCGACTGGCACCGAAATTCAAATGATTGTGGTTCATAATATTAGTTTGCCACCGTCTCAATTTGGAGGTGGCTATATTGAGCAGTTTTTTCAAAACAAGTTAGATTGGTCAGTTCATCCTTATTTTCAGACTATTGAGGGCATGCAGGTTTCTACACATCTGTTAATTTTACGTACAGGTGAAGTCCTACAGTTCGTTAACTTTAACGAGAGAGCATGGCATGCAGGGCGTTCAAGTTATTTAGCCAAAGTTGAATGCAATGATTATTCAATTGGTATTGAGCTTGAAGGAAGTAATGATTTACCTTTTGAAGATGTACAATATGAAGTATTAACTGACGTTGTTACCGCTATTCGCCAAGCTTATCCTGAAATTAAAAACCATATTGCTGGGCATTCAGATGTTGCTCCTGGCCGAAAAACCGATCCAGGCCCTTATTTTAAGTGGCAGCACTTTAGACAATTGTTAGCTCAGAAAAAAACTTGAGTTTGTTCATCATTTCACAACGAAAAGATTTTCTAGTTTCATTACAATAGCGTCTTTCGAATATAGCTGTAGGTGAGTGCGATGGCATTGTGGCGATCGACTTTTATTGTCAGTGCAATGACGATGTTGTCACGAGTGTTAGGGCTCGTGCGTGACGTCGTATTGCTCAACGTGTTTGGTGCAGGTAAAGATTTCGATACCTTCGTCGTCGCTTTTCGTATTCCCAACTTCTTTCGACGATTGTTTGCCGAAGGCGCCTTTTCTCAGGCCTTTATTCCAGTATTAACTGAATATAAAACAGGTCGAGCACACGCTGAAGTACAGATTTTAATTAGTCGAGTATTTGGTTGCTTGCTAACAGTCATGACCTTACTGACTTTTGTGGCTATGGTTTTAGCACCTGCAATTATCTATATGTACGCTCCGGGCTTCCACAGCGATCCGGAAAAGTTCGATTTAGCTGTCAGCATGTTCCGTTTGACCATTCCCTATTTAATGTTTATGTCGCTCACGGCTTTTGCCAGCAGCATCTTAAATAGTTATGGCTCGTTTGCTTCGCCTGCTTTTTCACCAGTTTTATTAAATGTGGCAATGATTGCAGGAGCGTGGTGGCTTACGCCGTATATGGCTGAGCCAATCAAAGCTTTGGGCTGGTCAGTTGTTGCAGCTGGGGTATTACAGTTAGCGATACAAATTCCTGAATTGTGGCGTAAGAATCTGCTAATTCCCCCTAAGGTTGATTTTAAACACGAGGGTGTAGAGCGTATTTTAAAACTAATGCTCCCTGCATTATTTGGCGTATCTGTGACTCAGATTAACCTGCTGTTAAATACGATTTGGGCATCCTTTATGCAAGATGGTTCTGTATCTTGGCTCTATAGTGCCGAACGTATGACTGAGTTACCTCTAGGTTTAATCGGTGTTGCAATTGGCACAGTAATTTTACCTTCGCTTTCTGCCCGTCATGCAGAGCAGGATCAAGCAAAGTTCCGCAGTATGATCGATTGGGCTGCAAAAGTCATTGTATTGGTAGGATTGCCGGCAAGTATTGCTTTATTTATGCTTTCAACACCGATTATTCAAGCATTATTCCAGCGCGGTGAGTTTGATTTACGTGATACACAAATGACAGCTCTAGCATTGCAATGTATGAGTGCAGGTGTAATTTCTTTCATGCTCATTAAAGTATTTGCACCAGGTTTCTATGCTCAGCAAGATACGAAAACACCAGTGCGTGTAGGTTTAATGTCAGTTGCAGCTAATGCGATTTTAAACGTTGTATTTATTGGCTTCTTTAAGCTTATTGATTGGCATGCAGAACATATGGCACTTGCATTAGCATCTTCAGGTTCAGCATTAGTAAATGCCGGTTTACTCTACTTCTATTTGCATAAGCGTAATATTTTCCGATTTGGTTCACATTGGAAGAAATTGGGACTTCAATATGGTTTAGCAAACCTTGTTATGATTGCAGCACTTTGGTTTGGGCTCAATTGGTATAACGGAGAGCTTTCACAGTGGTTACGTGTTGCCGAAGTCGTAGGGCTATGTGTAGTTGGGATAATTGCTTACCTGATCGGTTTAATCCTTACGGGTTTTCGACCTAAAGATTTAAAACACTAAAAATAAAAAAAGCGATCTTAAATGATCGCTTTTTTTATATTAATACATTTATTTTGGCAAAACTTGTAGCAATTCAATATCGAAAATTAAAGTGCTATTCGGACCAATCGTGTCACCTGCACCGACTTCACCGTAAGCGAGATTTGCAGGGATAAAGAAACGGGTTTTACCGCCTTCTTTCATGGTTTGCAGACCTTCAGTCCATCCTGCAATCACTTGGCTGAGCTGAAACTCAACTGGATGATTACGTGCGATTGAGCTGTCAAACACAGTTCCGTCGAGTAAACGGCCTTCATAATTTACTTTAACACGTGATACAGCTTTCGGTTTTTTACCTGTACCTTCTTTTAATACTTGGTATTGGAGACCTGATTTAGTCGTGATTACGCCCAATTTTTTTGCATTATCAGCAAGAAATGCAGCACCTGCTTGAGCATTTTGTTGTCCTACTTTTTGAAATTCAACAAGCTGCTTAGCTTCTAAAGTTTTTTTATAATCATTAATCGCTTTCGCCATTTCTTCGTCAGTTAAGCGTGCGGTTTTGTTCTGAGCACCTTCTTGTAAACCCTGATAAAAAATATCAAGATTTAGATCTGTTAGAGCATCAGTATTATTACGGCCCATTAAATAGCCATAGCTATAGCTAAATTGTTCTTTTGCTGGGCTTTTATTTGTAATAGGTGCAGCAGCAAAAACAGATAAACTCATCGTGGATGTTGCAATAATTAAACCAATTTTTTTCATGCCGTTTTCCAAAAAAAAGGAGAGTACTGTTTTACTCTCCTGAATGTTTTTATTTCACTGAAATGAGTTCTACATCAAAAATCAGTGTACTGTTTGCTGGAATGCCAGGAAGTTCCTGAGGACCATAAGCAAGATTAGATGGAATAAAGAACGTCGCTTTGCCGCCTTCTTTCATGAGCTGAAGCCCTTCAGTCCAACCTGGAATAACCTGATTGAGTGGAAACTCAACTGGCTCACCGCGCTTATAAGAACTATCGAAAACTTGACCGTTAATTAAACGACCTTCGTAATGTACTTTCACCATAGATTGCGCAGTTGGTTGTTTACCTGTGCCTTCTTTAGTGATGATATATTGCAAGCCAGATGCTGTAGTTTTTACACTAGCTTTTGTTTTATTTTCTGCAAGGAATTGAACATCTGCAGATTCAGACGCTGCACCAGCGGCTTGCTGTGGTTTATCTTGTTGTTGCATTTTTTGCTGCAATTCTTTTTCATAAGCAGCAACAGCAGCTTTTAACTCTTCTTGAGTATAAGCACTTGGTTGCTTATTACGAGCATCATGAATCCCTTTCACAAATGATTTTGTGTCTAGTTCAGGTGGAGTTTGCTGAGCAACTTCGTACCCAAGAACATAACTGATTTTTTCAATTGGAGAGGCATTTTTATTTGCTTTGCTTCCGACTTCTGTGGTCGGATGTTGGCTTGCATAATAAACTGGTACAAGTGCAGCACCGCCTAAAACTACAGCGACAGCAATGGGTAAGGCTTTACTCATAAAAGGTTCCAAAAATAATCATTTGAGTCTAAAAAGGCTGCTTTTGATCTTAGCATGCTTAAGCATAGAATGTTTAAGAAAAAAAACGAGTGGTTTTTTATATATTTTAGTTAGTTTTAGTTGGAATAAACTTAAAAAATCTTAAATAAAAAACCGGATCATTTGATCCGGTTCTCTTATCACTTTTTGGTTAATCTTCTTTTTGTGCTTTATATGCGTAAGCGTAGTTATAGCCATAACCGTAGCCCGCACTAGCACGTTGAATGTCATTGAGAATAAAGCCATTGACTTTAACACCTGCTTGTTCAAAGCGATTAAGTGTTAATTCAAGTTCTTTCATTTGCGACTTAGCATAACGCGCAACAATTAAGTTCACACCAGTATATTGTGAAATAATAATACCATCGGTTACTGCAAGTACTGGTGGAGTATCGATAATGATATGATCATATTGACTTTGTAGCTGTTCAAGTAACTCTTTAAATTGATTAGAACTTAAGATCTCAGAAGGATTTGTTGGGCTTTTACCACGAGTAATCACATCAAGGTTAGCAACTTGGGTTTTGTGTAATACTTTTTGTAGATCAGCTTGTCCACTTAATAATTCAGAAAGACCTGGTTTCACATCAACGTCGAAGTATTTATGCATATAACCACGGCGCATATCGGCATCAATGAGTAGTACGCGTTTATCACCTTGAGCGAAAATAGTGGCAAGATTCGTTGAAATAAACGATTTACCCACTTCTGGAGAAGGGCCAGCAATCATAATGATATTGTTTTTCGCACTCGCTAAAGCAAAGTGAATTGCGGTACGGATACTACGTAAGCTTTCAATTGCAATATCATCACTATTTTTAACCGCAAGAATAGGAATACTCTTCTTCTTCTTTAAAATCTTGATACGACTTTCTTGAATTGGAGAGCGAGGAACAGTTGCATAGACTGGTAAATCCAACTCATTTTCAATTTGACCAGAATCTTTAATACCCGTACGTAACATATTACGTAATAAGGCAATTAATGTTCCTATAAAACCGCCTAAGAATAAAGATAAAATAAGGACTTGTAACTTTTTAGGTTTAATTGGCTCAACTGGCTCAACAGCAGTATCTACAATACGAACATTCCCAATTTCACCGGCTTTGGCAATACGGAGCTGTTGGTAAGAGTTGAGCAGGGCTGTGTAGAGCTGAGTTTTTACTTCTACTTCACGATACAGCTGTAAGTATTGGCGTTGTACATCTGGTAGTTGCTTCAAAGTACTGTTTAGTTCACCAATTTGTTTATTAATAGCAGTAATTTGGCCATTAATTTCACGCATTGCAGGATGCTCAGCCGTATATTTTGCCGCCATTTCTGCCTGCTTTTGTTCAAGCTCAGCTTTCTTCGTTTCTAAAGTGATACTTTGTGTTAAATATAGTTCTGACTCTTTAGTAACATCAACAGTATTGTATTGCTGGCGGAATTTGTTGAATTGACGTTCAGCATCATCTAATTGTTTTTTCAAATCTGGAAGCTGTTCATCCAAGAATTTTAAAGTCTGAGCAGATTCAGCCGAACGACGTTCAACATTTTGGGCACCATATGTTACTAAGATCGCATTTAAGACTTGAGTAATATGTTCTTTGTCATGTCCTTGATAATTTAAACCAAGAATACCTGTTAATTTACCGCGTTCGGCTACTGAATAATTTGAACTTATATTATCTACAGCTGCTGGAATAGAGAGTTTCTTAATATTATATTTTGAATCTAATTGATCTTTAGTAAAGATCGCGACCTTCCATACGCCATAAGCTCCTGTGATTTGATTATTCTGATTGATTGGAGCTGTGAGTACAATTTCATCCGTCTCAGGATCTATTAATTTAAAAGATTTTTGATCAAAGCTTAGTACAAGTTGTTTATCTAAATAATATGCAGGTACTTCAAATCTTCGTATATCAAAATTTTTGGTGCCATCTTTAAATAATACTGAGTTTTTAGTGTATTCAGTTTTATATTCAGTATCACTTAATAAACGGTGAGTAAGTGTGTTTTCAGTGCTAGAAACATGAATATCTAGATGTAATTCTTTAATAACCGAGCCTAAAACTAGACGGGATTTTAGAATTTCAATTTCAGCTTGCGCTGGTGACTTTTGCTCAATCATTTGTGATAAATCACCTAAAAGCGCAGCAGAAGCACCTTTGCTATCTTCAACTTGAACCAAAGCATCAACCGAGTAGGTATCTGGCGTTACCCGTAAATAAAGTAGTGCGCATACAAGGCTTAAAATAATGCAGAGTGCGATTAGTTTCCACTGTGCAATCAGTGAAAAAAATAATTCCTTTAAATCAATGGTATCTTCGGTATTAGTATTTTGGTTCATAAGCTTAAAATCTTGGCGTTAAATATAAGGTTTCCAGTCAGCAATGCACTGTTGAATAAGTTGACAGGTTTCATCAAAAACAGCTTGATCATGTCGATATGGGTCGGGCACATTTCGATTCTGCCAATGGCCCAAGCGGTAGGTTTTACCTTTTGCAAAGGGCCAAGTCTGTTCAATATGTTTTTGCTGGTTTTGACTCATGACCAAAATAAGGTCAGCTTTTTTAATATGTTCAGCACTTAACTTTCTAGCAATATGCGGTTGCATATCAATACCTAATCGTTGCATACAAAGTCGAGCTTTTTCATCAGCTTGATGACCGATAAGCCCTGAAATACCGGCAGACTCAATATTTAACTGAGGGTATTGCTGTTTTAAAAAATACTCTGCCATAGGGCTACGGCAGATATTTCCAATACAGACGACTAAAATATTTTTGAACTGCATAAAATTATTGTCCCAATCGATCTATGTTATATAAAGCGCTTGAGAATGGAATAATTTGATTAACAACACGTTGCCAACGAGTCAAGCCAGTTGCATCAACATAGACAATATCGTTACTACGTAATTTAAACTGATTGGCTAATCCAAAATCACCGATACTCATTAAATTTAAATGGTAAAGCTCAGTTGTACGGTCATTTGGATTGGTACGTAAAACATAAATACGACTAGCACTAGCAGATAAAGGATTTAGACCTAAACTTTCACCCAGAGCATCGCTTAAAGTCATACCCTGATCACGCATTGGTAATGCTTGGTTTTTACCAGACTCACCCATGACATAAATTTTCTGGTTTTCTCGTGTGCTGACATAAATTGTGTCATTTGGTTGTACTAAAAGTTTATGTAATGAATAACCTGCTTTTTCTAACTCAATTGTATTTAAGTTATAAGTAATACCATTACGAATGAGTTGAACGTAGGTATTGTCACCTTTATCCGTTACTCCTCCCGCAAGACCTAAAGCTGTATATACACTGACAGGTTGATCGCTTAAATAAAACTGTCCACCTTTAATTACGCTACCTTGAACAGAAAAGCGTTGTCCTTCATAAGATAGTACACGTACGATTACATCTGGATTTTTTAAGAAACGGGCTAATTGATTGTGCAGCTCACGGTTCACTTGAGAAAGAGTTTTACCAGCTGCTTTATAGCGTCCAACTAGAGGAAATTGGATGTAACCAGTTTGGTCGATTGGATAACCACTTGCTTGTACAGATTGTTCATTATTAACGTTATTTACAGGTGGTGTAATTTCAGGGTAGGCCCAAAGTTGAATCGAAAGAACGTCTCCAGGACTTAAACGATATATTGGCTGTTGGTTCTTGAAAAGAGTTGCATAGTCACGTTGATAATCAATCTGTGCGGGTTGTATTGCGGGTAGCGTTTCTTGTGAAATTTTAACCACATTAACCGTAGTTCCAAGGTCGGTTTTATAAACGCCTTCACTTGGAATATCATAAGTTTGTAAACCGGAGGTAACTGCACAACTCGCAGCACTTAAACTTAAGGCAAGAACAGAAAAAAACTGGCAATACTTCACACGCGACCCTTTGTGTATTTATCTTTAATTGATATTGTCCACTGCATAGTAACAAGTGTCTATTAAACGCAGGCTGAACAGATTCTAGCTGAAAAGAAATTAAAAAACACCGAAAAATCGTATAGCTTTGTATGTTTAGTTTATCTGAGCTGCCTATTTGGGACATAGTCACTTATCAGAAATATTAAAAACGTATGATTTTAGCTAAACTAATAAATTCTACTTCTAAGTGTAGTAAACACATTTATACAATTGGTATGCGGTGCGCACTTAAAATCTGATATAGTACGCTGCATTGTAAGTGCCAAAAGCATGATTTATTAGATATAAACTCTAAGGAAAAAGGCTCGTTTATATGCAAATTGCCAATTTAAAAATAGCAATTATTGGGTTGGGCTATGTAGGCTTGCCATTGGCAGTTGAGTTTGGGAAAAAAGTACCCGTAGTTGGTTTTGATATTTATCAAAAACGTATTGATGAGCTCAAAAATGGTAAAGATCATACCTTAGAAGTGTCACCACAAGAATTAAAACAGGCGGCGCAATTAAGTTATACAGCCGACTTGAAAGATTTAAAAGATTGTAACTTTTTTATTGTTACCGTTCCAACTCCGATTGATGACTTTAAGCAGCCTGATTTAACTCCTTTAATTAAAGCATCGACCAATATTGGCCAAGTGCTTAAAAAAGGTGATGTAGTAGTATATGAATCTACTGTATACCCAGGTGCAACCGAAGAAGTATGTATTCCAGTTTTGGAAAAAGTTTCAGGTTTAAAATTTAATCAGGACTTTTTTGCAGGTTATAGTCCAGAACGAATTAATCCTGGTGATAAGTTGCACCGTGTAACTAATATTTTAAAAATTACTTCAGGGTCGACTCCTGAAGTGGCTGATTATGTTGATGAGGTCTATAACCTGATTATTGAAGCAGGAACTCACAAGGCACCAAATATAAAAGTAGCAGAAGCTGCTAAAGTGATTGAAAACACACAACGTGATGTCAATATTGCTCTTATTAATGAATTAGCCCTTATTTTTAATAAGTTAGGTATAGATACGGAAGATGTATTGAAAGCAGCTGGTACAAAATGGAATTTTTTACCATTTCGACCAGGTTTAGTTGGCGGGCACTGTATTGGTGTGGATCCGTATTATTTAACGCATAAAGCTCAATCTATTGGATTGCACCCAGAAATTATTTTAGCAGCTCGTCGCTTAAATGACCGTATGGGGGAGTATGTGGCGACTCAACTCATTAAAGAAATGGTAAAGCGTCGAATTCAAGTTGTTGGTGCCCGCATATTAGTATTGGGTCTCAGTTTTAAAGAAAATTGTCCAGATATTCGTAATACCAAAATTATCGATTTTATTAAAGCCCTTAAAGAATACGATTTAGATTTAGATATTTATGACCCATGGGTGGATGATACAGAAGTCCAACACGAATATGGTTTAGCACCAGTTAAAGAATTGAAGCAAGGTGTGTATGATGCGGTCGTTATTGCTGTCGCTCATGATCAGTTTAAAGCAATGACTGCGCAAGAGTTTCACGCATTAGGTAAAGCCAATCATGTACTTTATGATTTGAAATATGTATTAGATCAACAAGAATCATCTATACGGTTATAAGGAATTAGTTCAGGTGAAAAGAGTTTTATTGGTATTTGGAACAAGACCAGAAGCAATAAAAATGGCGCCATTAGCCTTAAAATTACAGCAAAATATTGAAGACTTCGAAACCAAAGTTTGTGTAACTGGCCAACATCGCCAAATGCTGGATCAAGTTTTAGAGCTCTTTAATTTAAAACCAGATTTTGATTTAAATTTAATGAAGCCTGGGCAAACTTTATCTGATGTTACTTCAGGGGTGCTCAAAGGTTTGGAGCAAGTTTTTGAAGAGTGGTTGCCAGACGTAATTCTTGTTCATGGAGATACGGCAACGACTTTTGCGGCTTCCTTAGCGGGATATTATCATAAAGTTAAAATTGGACACGTTGAAGCAGGCCTTCGAACTGGGGATCTTTATTCACCATGGCCTGAAGAGGCAAATCGTAAGCTTACCGGGGTTTTAGCAAACTATCATTTTGCCCCTACAAAATCTTCTTATAAGAATTTAATAAAAGAGAATGTGAATCCAGAAACAATTATTGTGACTGGGAACACGGTTATTGATGCGCTGTTGCAAGTGAAAGATAAGGTTGAGCAGGATCAAAATTTAATTCATAAGTTCGATCAAGAATTTAAATTTCTTGATAAGAATAAGAAATTAGTTTTAGTTACAGGTCATAGACGCGAAAATTTTGGTCAAGGTTTTTTAAATATTTGCAATGCATTAGCGAATCTTGCAAAAAAATATAGTGATATCCAAATTGTATATCCTGTTCATTTGAATCCTAATGTGCAAAGACCTGTAAATGAGTTGCTATCAGGTATAGATAATATCTTTTTAATTCAACCACAAGACTATCTACCATTTGTATATTTAATGAACCGTAGTTATCTCATCTTAACTGACTCAGGGGGAATTCAAGAAGAGGCTCCTTCTCTTGGAAAACCTGTCTTGGTTATGCGTGATACTACTGAACGACCAGAAGCTGTTGATGCAGGGACTGTGCGTTTAGTTGGTACTGATGTGAGTACAATTGAAAAATCAGTATCGGAGTTATTAGAAAATACCTCAGTATATAATGCTATGGCTGCTGCACATAATCCTTACGGCGATGGCACTTCTTGTCTGCAAATTATTGATTTCTTAAGAAGAAGTTAATTTTTTTATTATTTTATTTTAATTTAAAGTATTTGAATATGAATAAGTCATTTAAACATATCTGTGTTATAGGTTTAGGTTATATTGGTTTACCAACAGCAGCAACTTTTGCAGCACATGGAATAAAAGTTACTGGTGTGGATGTTAATCAACATGCCGTAGATATGATTAACCAAGGAAAAGTGCACATTGTTGAACCTGATTTAGATGCGTTAGTGCGCGATGTTGTTGCACAAGGTAAGTTGTCGGCTCAAACTACTCCATTAGAAGCTGATGCATATATAGTTGCAGTTCCTACTCCTTTTAAAGATGACTATCAACCTGATCTAAAATATATTGAAGCAGCTTCCAAAGCCTTAGCTCCTTTTTTAAAAAAAGGTAATCTCGTTATTCTTGAGTCTACCTCACCTGTAGAAGCAACTGAACAAATGTCAGCTTGGTTGAGTGAAGCTCGCCCTGACTTAAGTTTTCCTCAAAAAAAAGGTGAAGAGGCAGATATTTTAGTAGCGCACTGCCCAGAACGAGTATTACCAGGTAAGGTTTTGCAAGAACTGATTAGCAATGACCGTATTATCGGCGGTATGACGCCGCGCTGTTCAAAAGCAGCTTGTGAGCTATACAAAACCTTTGTGAAAGGTGAGTGTATAGAAACAAATGCGCGTACTGCAGAAATGTGTAAATTAACAGAAAACTCTTTCCGAGATGTTAATATTGCCTTTGCAAATGAGCTTTCTATTATTTGTGATAAGTTAGATATTAATGTTTGGGAGTTAATCTCTCTCGCAAATCGTCATCCTCGAGTAAATATTTTACAACCAGGCCCTGGTGTAGGTGGACACTGTATTGCTGTTGATCCATGGTTTATTGTGGCTAAAACACCAGAGCAGGCGCGATTGATTCGTACCGCACGTGAAGTAAATGATGCTAAACCTGAATGGGTCATTGATCAAGTTAAAATTAAAATTGCTGAATTTTTACAATCAAATCCAACCAAAACTATTCAAGATGTAACGATTGCTTGCTATGGTTTGGCTTTTAAACCTGATATTGATGATCTTCGTGAGAGCCCAGCATTAGAGATCACTAAGAAATTGGCAGAGCAAGGTTTAAATATTCTTGCAGTAGAACCGAATATTCAAGAGCTTCCTGCGAAGTTACCTCAAAATATTAAATTGATTTCTGTTGAAGAAAGTAACCAAGCAGATATTCATTTGCTTATGGTTGATCATAAGGAGTTTAAAAAAGATTTTTTAATTATGTCTAAATATGTAGTGGATACAAAAGGCATTATTTGATTAGAATTTTAAAGACAACTCTAAATGTTTTTATTTAATTAATCATGTATTTTAAATAATACCATTTACGATATCTTTAAAATTCGTAAATGGTTGTTTTTTTAATTGCTATTTGGTTTTAGTATTAATAAATACTAGTTGATAGATATTTGGTAGGATTTTAGTCCTGAGTAATTTTGAGTTAAATTGAAAAGTGGCATGAGAATATTATCCAAACTTATAGCTGGTGGTTTAATTGTTCAGGTTCTGGTTGCAATATCAGTCATGATTTCCTCACGCCTTTATAAGCCAGAAATTTTCGGTGATCTAGGTTGGTATTTAAGTTTTGCATCATTATTTTCTGTCCTCGCTGCTTTAAGATTTGATTATATTGTTTTAAGTGATAGAGTTAAAAGTGAAGAAAAAAATAATTTTTTCTCAAATGCAGTTTTGGTTAATTTAATTATTCTAATTGTTTTTAGTGTTGTTTTGCTTATATTGAATAATATAATATATTTTAAATATAATATATTATATTTGATTTGTTTTTGTTTTTCTTTAAGTTTTTTTAACTTAATGAGTCAATACTTAATCTTAATTAAAGATTATAAAAATTATGTTGCATTAAAAACATGTCAAGTAATTTTTCAAATTTTTATAATTGTGGCTTTTTATTATATCTTACCTCAAGATGGATTGTTGTTAGCTAATATAATACCTCAATTATTTATTCCTATTATTTATTTTCTTTTAAAAAGAAATATATTGAAATTTAATTTTTTAAATTTTAAGACTTTTATTAGAAAAAATATAGCTGAAGGCGTTAAAAACTCTAGTTTGGCATTCATGCAGTATTCAACTCCTGTAGTTCCTGTATTAGTTGGTGGGTATATCTTTGATAAAAGTAATATAGGTGTTTATTTTCTTTTTTCTCAAGCTATTGCCGCACCATTCGCTTTAATCAGACGAAATGTTTTGATCCTTTTCAATGGTGAATATAATGACAGATATAAGATAAAAAAACTTTTTAATAAGATCATAAGTTTTAAAAATATTGCTATTACTTTTTTTATATTTCTGTGTGTATTGATTTTATTGATTCTTTCATCAAAGTATCTAGTATTAGTATTTTTTGGACCAATCTGGGTAAGTTATTCGTGGTTAATGTTAGTCCTTTTTATTTATTACTTTATTGATGCGCTTTTGCAGCCTCTTACAACATTGTATCCTCTGTGGGGAAAAGTTAATAAGGCTTTAATGTTCGAACTGACAAGGTTCTTTTTTGTTGCATTACTTTTACCGACCATTGCATTTTTCTTTAAGATTCCTTTTTTATGGTTTGTAATTTTATTCTTAACATTTATGACCTTGATATATTTAGTAAATTTTTTAAGTATTCTGAGTTATGTTAAGAGGTTGAAATGAATAGATTCGCATTTGTTGGGGGAGTAATGTCTCTTATAATGATATGTTTTTTATGGCTTCTCATGAGCTTGGAGAATCTAGATCTATTTTTAAATTTTTCTCTTATTTTTATTGCGTTTCTTACTTTTTTTCAAATAAAGAAAGGTGGTATTCTTGCACCCAGTACAATAGTTTTTGTAACAGCACTTCCTTATTTACTGACAGCAATATATAACTCTTATATTTATAAAAATTATAGCTTCTTTCTGGAAAAAACTAATGCTAGTTTAATATTATATTCATTTATTTTTTTTGGTTCATTTATTTTTTTTGATTCAAATTTAAGTAGAGTTAAAACATTTGAATTAAATTTTACTAAAAAATTTAGTTCAAATATTATATTTTTAATATATACCATACTTGTATTTATATATATTGTTATAGTTTCAATATCTTTTTCTTTGGATATCGGGGCAGTATCGCGTGCAGATATTTATAAAACAAAGTCTACTTTTTTTGATGTTTATAAGCTTTTTGTTTACTCTTTTTCTATATTTTATGTTTGGTTTATTATTTTTATTGATCAAAAAAATGGTAAGTATTTGTCGTTTTGGTTGTTGCCGTTAATATTGTTTTCAGCTACAGATATTCTTATTTTAGGTGATAGGAAGTTAGCAGTATTATTGTTTATTATTTGTGCTTATATTATTAACGTAAAAAGAAGAATTAATCCTATTTATATTAGTTATGGCTTTTTGTTTGCATTAGTAATGTGGATTTATGGATATTTAAGAAATTCTAGTATTTCTCAGTGGGGACGTATTTTAAGTGAATTAGATTATAGTACAGCTTTTAGTCCTGATAAGTCCGAATTCGGAGCTTTTAGTATTATTTGGAATGACTATTTTTCTAAATATTCTTCAGTTCAAATGCATCCTACTTATTTAGAGGTATTTACCCAACTTATTCCGACTTCTATTTTTCCTAATCGCCCTATTTCTCCCTCAGTTAATTTTGTAAAAGAATTTTACCCTGACATTTATAATTCAGGTGGTGGTTTAGCCTTTAATGCAATTCTTGAGTCTATGATGAATTTTAATATATTAGGACCTATAGTTTTTGCATTTTTACTTGTCTTTTTTTCTAAATTTTACAATAAGTCTTCTTTTGGGGTTTTGTTGGGTACTATATATATCTTCTGTTTTTCCTTTACTTTAAGGAATGATATGATTAGTAATCTTAGAACTTTTTTTATTGTTAGTTTTGTGGTTTTTGTATCTATTTTGATTTTTTGTAGAGTTAGAAAATTAAGAGCAGGTGGAAATTAAGTGGATAAAATATATTTTATTGGTAAACTTCCTTCACCTATAGGTGGTGTGACTGTTTTTAATCAACGTAAATTAGAACAATTAACTAATAGTTTTCCAAATGTTAATTTTGTTTTAATTGAACCAAATAAAAAGAACCTATTTAAAATACTTTTAGTATTAAGTTCTAAATCAATTAAACATTTGAGCGCTTCTAATTTTTTGTTGATTTTTTTGGCTTCTTTCTTTGCAAAATATCAAACAGTCATATTTTATGATCATAATTCTAGTCGACACTTTTCTTCTTTAACGAATTGGAAAAAGAATATCTATTTAAATTTTTTTCTTAAGTGTAAAAATATTATGTTAGTTAATGAGCATCTTAAGGAAAATTATAAAATATTTAATAGATTTCAAGATATTAATGATAAGTTTGAAACAGTTTCTGCATTTTTGCCTCCGGCAAAAGCCGAATTAAAAGATATTTTATATACGTATGATCAAAAGTTGTTGGATTTATATAAGACAACATTAAAAAATCAGCAAAGGAAAATTATATTAACTAGTGCATTTCAGCCAAATTTAGATGCTAAAGGAGCTGATATCTATACATTAGATTCTTTAATAGATATTTTTTTAAAACTGGCGCCGAAATATAAAAATGATTATTTCCTTATTGCTATTGCAAGTTATCCCGAAACTAGTTTTAGCCAAGAAATAAGAGCAAAGGTACGTTCACTTACTGGGAAATATGACAATCTTCTCTTTTTAGAGAATGATAAGAAAATATGGCCTCTTTTGGAAGTAACTAAATTGTTTGTACGTGCTACAACTACAGACGGTGACTCTGTAAGCTTGAGAGAGGCATTATATTTTGGTGCTCCTGTTTTAGCATCGGATGTAGTGCCGAGACCTGATAATGTTATGTTGTTTAATTTAGAAAAAGATGATCTCAGTCAAAAAATTGATGAATATTTAGGAAGTTATTAATGAAACAAATTCTTCAAGATATGGCAAATGGTGGTACGACTGTAACCGAAGCTCCTGTACCCCAATGTTCAAAAGGTCATTTACTTATTTCAACTACCACTTCGCTAATCTCTGCTGGTACAGAGCGGATGTTAGTTGGTTTTGGTAAAGCTTCTTTAATTGATAAAGCTCGCCAACAACCTGAAAAAGTGAAAATGGTGCTTGAAAAAGTACAAACTGATGGGCTGCTAACTACTTATGATGCTGTTAAATCAAAATTAGCTCAGCCTTTAGCTCTCGGCTACTGTAATGTAGGTGTTGTGTATGAAGTAGGTGCGGGAGTTAATGATTTTCAAGTGGGTGATCGTGTCGTTTCAAATGGCCCACATGCTGATATGGTAAAAGTACCTAAAAACCTTTGTGCCAAAATTCCAGATAATGTAAGTGATGAATCTGCTTCATTTGCTGTAGTTGCTAGCATTGGTTTACAAGGTATTCGTCTTGCTCAGCCTACCTTAGGCGAGAGTTTCGTAGTAACTGGTGCTGGTTTGATTGGTTTGTTAACCATTCAAATGTTAAGAGCTAATGGCTGTCGTGTTCTTGCGATTGACTTTGATCAAAGTAAACTTGAGCTAGCAAAACAATTTGGTGCAGAAGTATGTAATCCGGGTAAAGGTGAAAATCCAGTTGCTGTTGGTTTGGCATTCAGTCGTGGTGTTGGTGTGGATGGGGTCATTATTACCGCTTCAACTAAGGTAAGTGACCCTGTTATTCAAGCAGCTCGTATGAGCCGAAAGCGTGGCCGTATTATTCTAGTTGGTGTAACAGGTTTAGAGCTAAACCGTGCTGATTTTTATGAAAAAGAACTTAGTTTTCAAGTTTCTTGTTCATATGGTCCAGGTCGTTACGATACTGAATATGAAGATAAGGGTAATGATTATCCACTCGGCTTTGTGCGTTGGACTGAGCAACGCAACTTTGTTGCCGTTTTGGATATGATGGCTGCAGGTACCTTAAATGTAGAGCCTTTAATTACACAACGTTTTGAATTTGAAGACGCACCCAAAGCTTATGATGCATTGACGGAAGACAAATCAGGTCTGGGTTTATTGCTTAAATATAACTCTCCAGTTGAAACTCGTTTAGAAAAACGAGTGGTTTTACGACCAATTTCTATTGAGCCAAAGAATGCTGTTGTTGGTTTTATTGGTGCGGGTAATTATGCTTCTCGTATCTTGATTCCTGCTTTCAAAAAAGCATCTTCTCAATTACATACCATCGTAACCTCTGGTGGCATTAATGGGGTTATTCATGGAGAAAAAACAGGATTTGCCGAAGCTTCTACAGATCTGGATGGTTTATTAAATAATAAAGATATTAATACCGTCGCGATTGCGACACGTCATAATAGCCATGCTTACTTTGTTGAAAAAGTTTTATCAGCAGGTAAGAATGTTTTTGTTGAAAAGCCATTAGCTTTGACTGTTGAAGAAATTGAAAAAATTGAAACGGTTTACAATCAAAATATCCAGAATAATCAATATGCACGAGTCATGGTGGGCTTCAACCGTCGTTTCTCACCACAAGTGCAAAAAATGAAAACCTTGTTGGATACAGTAAAAGAGCCGAAAAGTTTTATCATGACCATGAATGCAGGTGCAATACCGGCGGATCATTGGACACAAGACAATGCTGTGGGTGGAGGACGAATTATTGGGGAAGCATGCCATTTTATCGATTTGATGCGCTTCCTAGCAGGGTCAAAAATTGTTTCTATTCAGGCCCGACGTATGGGCGAAACTGATGCAGTACAAATTTTAGAAGATAAGGCTTCAATTACGCTTGGTTTTGAAGATGGATCATTTGGTACCATTTTCTACTTGGCAAATGGCGCTTCAAGCTTCCCTAAAGAGCGTGTAGAAGTCTTTACAGCAGGTCGAGTATTACAACTAGATAATTTCAGAAAGCTAAAAGCATTTGGCTGGCCTGGATTTAACAAGATGAATCTGTGGCGTCAAGATAAAGGTCAAGATGCTTGTGCTGCAGTCTTTGTAGACAGTATTCGAGATGGAAAAGAAGCGCCAATTCCTGCCGATGAAATTTTTGAAGTTGCTAGAGTGACCATTCAGGTTGCCGAAATTTTAAGAGCACAAACATGAGTTTAGTCATGAAAGGTCAAACAGCTCTTGCTTTAGGGCTGTTTAATTTGTTCAGGGTGTTTAAATATCGTATTGGCGTAAAGACAGGTCTAAACCCTGTACAAAAGTTGTCTGCACAATTGCCAACGGGTTGCTTCTTTAGTCAGTGTGCTGCCACTGAAGCAAAGACTGTACCCGTAAACTCAACTTTAACAGCCTTTGGATACCTCAAGTATCCAGTGGCTGGACAGCTTCCCAATTGGTTCTATAGTCCTTTAACCGAGCATACTTTTCAAAATACAGAAAAGGCGTGGTATCAAATTCCAGATTTTGATGCGAATGTTGGTGATATTAAAGGCGTATGGGAGGCTTCTCGTTTTGACTGGCTAATTGATCTTGCTCTACACGAGCTTAAAGTGAGAGATGGGCAGGCATTGGTTCAACTTGATTTATGGTTGAATGATTGGTGTAAGGAGAACCCTGCTTATTTTGGACCAAACTGGAAATGTGGGCAGGAAGCTTCTATCCGTGTCATGCATATTATTACTGCGTTGATCGGTTTAGGACAAGAGCAGCATCCGCACGACAATGTCTGTGCATTTATTGAGGCTCATTTAAAGCGTATTGAACCTACAATTGATTATGCGATTGCTCAGGATAATAATCATGGAACATCTGAGGCAGCTGCACTTTATATAGGTGGAGCTTTCTTAAATGCAAATAAACCTTTGCCACAATATGAAAAATGGCAAGCTTTAGGCGAAAAATGGTTAGCTAATAGGGCAAACAAGCTTATCATGCAAGATGGCGGCTTTAGCCAATATTCAATTAATTATCATCGAGTGATGTTAGATTCTTATTGTTTAGCTGAAATAGTTCGCCGAAAATTAGTATTAAAGCCTTTTTCAGAACAGTTATATCGTCAATTGCAGAAAGCGACAGACTGGTTATATGTATTAACTCAAGCTGATGGAGATGTGCCCAATTTAGGTGCAAATGATGGTGCGCGACTCCTTCCAGTAAGTCAGACCGATTATCGTGATTTTAGACCAACAGTTCAGTTGGCAAGTACTTTATTTCATCAACATACTTATTATCAAGATTTAGGAACTTATGATCAAAGTTTAAATTTTTTTCATATACATAAATTGGAAAAAGAAAACTTTAAATTACCTTCACGAAATCAAATTTTTAATGAAAGTGGTTTAATTACTTCTGAAAAAGATAATTTCTTTATTGCTTTTAAGTTGCCGAAATTTAAATTTCGTCCAAGTCAGTGTGATGGACTGCATTTAGATGTTTGGTTTAAAGGTCAGAATATACTAAGAGATGGTGGTACCTATAGTTATAATTCCTCACCAGAAGACTTAGAATATTTCTCTGGCGTTGCTAGCCACAATACAGTTGAGTTTGATAAACACCAACAAATGCCACGCTTAAGCCGCTTTTTGTTTGGTGCTTGGCTGACTCCAAAAAATTTAACTTATAAACCATATGAGTTTGGCTGTGGCTACCAAGACTATTGGCAGTGTGAACACCACCGTAAAGTTTTATTAACAGATAATCAAATAGAAGTAGTAGATAATATTTCTGGTTTTCAGCAACAAGCTATTTTACGTTGGCGTTTACAACCGGATCACTGGGTATTAAACAATAATATTTTAACCAATGGAAAAGTTGAGATAATTTTAGAAGCTGAGCATTCTATTTCTATTCATCTCACAGAGGGTGAAGAGTCGAGATATTATTATCAAAAGACTAAATTGCCTGTTCTGGAAATTACAGCGATACAACCGACTACGATTTTTACCGTAATTAAAGATATAACATGAAGATTCTATATTTCCATCAACATTTTTCTACACCAAAAGGGTCAGCTGGGATTCGTTCTTATGCCATGGCTCAATCATTGATACGTAATGGACATCAAGTCACTATGGTTTGCGGTTCTTTTGGTGCTGGTCAGACTGGTTTAACCCAACCTTTTAATAAAGGGGTACGCCGGGGAGTAGTGGATGGTATTGATATTATTGAATTTGAATTGCCTTATTCAAATAGCTTATCATTTTTAAAACGAATTCTAATTTTTTTAAGTTTTGCATTTAAATCAATTAAAGTCGCTCTGACTGAGCAATACGATATTGTTTTTGCAACCACCACCCCTTTAACAGCAGGTATTCCAGGTATTTTTGCTAAATGGTTACGTCGGAAACCTTTTGTTTTTGAGGTACGTGACTTATGGCCTGAGCTTCCGAAAGCTATGGGTGTAATAAAAAATCCTATTGTGTTATGGATGATGTCAGTACTTGAGTGGACTTCTTATCATTCTGCCGATCGTTTAGTTGGTCTGTCCCCTGGGATTGTGGATGGTATAATCAAACGGGGTATTGCACCTGAAAAAGTTGCCTCTATTCCTAATGGATGTGATTTAGATATTTTTGCTTCTGAACACCAACCATGGCGCCCAGAAGGTGTGAAAGAAACTGACTTGATGGCAATTTTTACAGGGACACATGGCTTGGCAAATGGCTTGAATGCTGTGTTAGATGCAGCTGTAGAGTTGAAAGACCGCCAAAGAACAGATATTAAACTTGTTCTGGTTGGTGATGGTATGCAGAAAAAAGCATTAATAGAGCGAGCAGAAAAGCTTCAATTGGATAATGTAGTTTTTCATAATCCTGTTAACAAAGAGAAGTTGGCTGGTCTTATGGCAAGCGCAGATATTGGTTTGCAAATTTTAGCGAATGTCCCTGCTTTTTATTATGGTACCTCTCCTAACAAATTCTTTGACTATATTTCAGCAGGTTTACCAGTCCTGAATAATTATCCGGGTTGGTTAGCTGAGTTAATTACAAAGGAACAATGTGGTTTTGCTGTGCCGCCTGAAAATCCAAAAGCATTTGCTGATGCATTGGAACAAGCTGCGGATCAACGTGAGCAGCTCAATCAGATGGGTAAAAATGGTCAGCAAGTTGCTAAAGAACAATTTAACCGCTCCATTCTTTCTCAAAAGTTCTCTGATTGGGTAACAGGAGCATAATATGCTAAAGCGTTTACTTGATATCATTATTGCTTCTGTAGCATTAATTTTACTTTCACCTTTATATTTTTATGTTGCATATAAAGTGAAAAAAAACTTAGGTTCGCCAGTATTGTTCCGCCAAGTTCGTCCTGGTTTACATGGTAAGCCGTTTGAAATGATTAAGTTTCGAACTATGAAAGATGCAACAGATGCGCAGGGTAATCCTTTACCAGATAGTGAGCGCCTAACGCCATTTGGTAAAATGCTTCGTTCTACTAGTCTGGATGAAATGCCTGAGCTTTGGAATGTAATCAAAGGTGATATGAGTATTGTAGGTCCAAGGCCCCTATTGATGGAGTACTTGCCGCTTTATAATAAAGAACAAGCAAAGCGTCATGATGTACGTCCAGGAATGACTGGCCACGCCCAAGTGAATGGGCGTAATGCAATTGGCTGGGAAGAAAAGTTTAAGCTTGATACGTGGTACGTAGAAAACAGATCACTTTGGTTAGATTTTAAAATAATGCTGCAAACCGTTAAAAAAGTTATTGCCAAAGATGACATTAATGAAGCAGGGGAAGCGACGATGAGTAAATTTACAGGTTCAGTAGAAAAGGAAATAGAGAAAAAATGACAATGATTATTGGTATTTATGGTGCTAGCGGTTTTGGTAAGGAAGTTATGCCTTTAGTACGTCAGCAGTTTCCAACATTAAGTAAAGAACAATTCGCTTTTATTGATGATGGACAATCTGGAACGACTTTAAATGGATATCCAGTACTATCCTATCTCGACTTTATCAGTAAACCTGCTGATCATAAAACTGTAACAATCGCTATAGCAAATAGTGTGGTTCGTGAGAAGTTAGTTAGTCTTTTAGAAAAAGATGGTGTGCAACATCTTGCGGTTCAATCTACGAATACAGTAATTCTTGATGAGGTTGAGATAGGGGAAGGAAGCTTACTTTGTCCCTTTACTTGCTTAACTTCTAATATAAAAATTGGAAAGTTTTTCCACGCTAATATTTATAGTTATGTGGCTCATGACTGTGTAATAGGAGATTATGTTACATTCGCGCCTGGCGCTAAGTGTAACGGTAATATTCATATTGAAGATCATGCCTACATTGGTACTGGAGCAGTTATTAAACAGGGCACACCTGATAAGCCTTTAGTAATTGGTAAAGGTGCTATTGTTGGTATGGGCGCCGTAGTAACCAAAAGTGTTCCTGCTGGCGTAACTGTTGTAGGTAATCCTGCAAGAATTTTAGAAAGAAAGTAAGAAATATTTTATTAGGAAGTTAAAATGTTAAACACTGCATTTGAACCATGGCCAAGTTTTACAACAGAAGAAGCTGACGCAGTCAAAAATGTATTACTATCAAATAAAGTAAATTATTGGACCGGTCAAGAGTGTAGAATTTTTGAAAAAGAATTCGCTGAGTTTTCTGATACAAAATATGCGGTTGCTTTAGCAAATGGTACCGTGGCTCTAGATGTCGCATTAAAAGCTTTAGATATTGGTGCAGGTGATGATGTTATTGTGACGTCTCGTACTTTTTTAGCTTCAGCAAGTTCGATTGTAACAGCTGGCGCTAATCCTGTTTTTGCAGATGTAGAATTAGATTCTCAAAATATTTCACGTCGTACGATTGAAGCTGTACTTACTCCAAATACTAAAGCCATTATTTGTGTGCATTTGGCTGGTTGGATGTGTGATATGGATCCGATTATGCAACTTGCTGCTGAGCGTGGTATATATGTTATTGAAGACTGCGCCCAAGCTCATGGAGCAAAATATAAAGGTAAAGCAGCGGGCTCTATTGGTCATATTGCGGCATGGTCATTTTGCCAAGACAAAATTATGACAACTGGTGGTGAGGGCGGTATGGTCACCACGAATGATGAAACGCTTTGGAAAAAAATGTGGTCTTATAAAGACCATGGTAAAAGTTACGACAGTATTTATAATAAACAGCACCCACCAGGTTTCCGTTGGTTACATGACTCATTCGGTACTAACTGGCGTATGATGGAAATGCAAGCAGTGATTGGCCGAATTCAGTTAACCCGTATGGCTGAATGGACTAAAAAACGTACTGAAAATGCAGAAAAGATTTTAAAAGCCTTTGACGGCTCTCCTTTCTTTAGTGTTCATACTCCCTGTGTAGATTATGTTCATGCATATTATAAATGCTATGTCCAAGTGAATTTAGAAGCCTTGCCAGATGGTTGGTCACGAGATCGCATTATGCAAGAAATCAACTCTCAGGAAGTGCCTTGTTTTAGTGGGTCTTGTTCTGAAGTTTATTTAGAGCACGCATTTGATGGTACACCATGGCGTCCAGAAAAGCGTCTAGAAAATGCACAGAAATTAGGTGAAACCAGTTTAATGTTCTTGGTTCATCCAACTTTGAGTCAAGAAAGTATAGAAAAAACGATTCTTGCAATTAATGCTGTTAATAGAGCTTTACAACCATAAAAAATGTGAAGCTATTCACATAGCTTTCTTTTGAATTATGATCTGACTTAAAGTTATGTAACCGCTGCGTAAATTTTATTTCTACTTATATAAGAAATGAGTATAAATATCGCACGGTTACTAGAACGATTAGAAGAGTATTGTGAAAAAGATTATTTATCAGTTTGCGTCAGCTCCTCGGCTTACAAAACAATGTTTTTTGGTTCTTATCGACCTATTCGCTTTTCCTGTTATTTTGTGGCTATGTTATGCCATTCGATTATTTGATTTAGGTGCTGAAGTTATTCCAGGCATTAACTATGGTGTGGCATTTGTTACAATTTTAGCCATCTTAAGCTTAATGTTAACTGGAGTTTATCGCTTTATTGTTCGTACTTTTAATGAAGCCTTTATTGCTAAATTAGCAATTGCGGTTACGTTGATGGTCATTGTTTTATATGGCATGAATGCTTTTTCACCTGCATTTGTTCCGACTTCAATTCCATTAATGTTCGGCTTCTTAATGTTTAGTTGGGTGTGGTGTAGTCGTGCATTTATTCGTTTTATCGTAAAAGCTACGTTACAGACTGGTGAAGAGCGTAAGCGAATTGCGATTTACGGTGCTGGTGATGCAGGGCAGCAAATTGCAGCTGTGCTTTATCGTTCAGGTAATCATTTACCCGTTTTTTTCATTGATGATAATCCATCTTTACAAGACCATATGGTTGGTGGTTTAAAAGTACTATCTTTAGAAAAAGCTTTACAACGTTTTGAAAAGTATAAAACTGATGAAATTTTGCTAGCATTACCTTCAGTCGGTCGTGTGCGTAAAAGTGAAATTATTCAACAGCTAGAACCTGCACATCTCAAAATTACTGAGCTTCCTGGTCTTACACAACTTGTTGATGGTGAGCTCAAAGTTGCAGATATTCGTGAAGTAGACATTATTGATTTACTGGGACGTGACCCTGTACCTCCTGTAGATCATTTACTTGCAAAAAATATCCATAATAAGATTGTTATGGTCACTGGTGCGGGTGGTTCTATTGGTTCTGAGTTATGCCGTCAAATAATTAAAAATCAGCCTAAAATGTTGATTATTTATGAAATTACAGAGTTTGCGCTTTATAGTATAGATAAAGAATTACGTCTAGCGGCTCAATGTGAAATTGTTCCTATTTTAGGTACAGTGCAAGATCAGCAGAAATTAGAACGTATTATTGAGCAATATGGTGTTCAGACCGTTTACCATGCTGCTGCCTATAAACATGTACCTTTAGTTGAGTGTAATCCAATTGCAGGATTAAAGAACAACGCGATTGGTACTGCGAATAGTCTAAATGCAGCTGTGAAAAAAGGTGTGGAGACATTCGTTCTCATCTCGACCGATAAAGCAGTGCGTCCTACTAATGTCATGGGTGCATCAAAACGTATGGCAGAGCTTTACTGCCAAGCCATGGCTGAAGCTCAAAAACAGACTCAAATTAGTATCGTGCGTTTTGGTAATGTATTAGGATCTTCTGGCTCAGTAGTACCGTTATTCAAACAACAAATTGCCAAAGGTGGTCCAATTACTGTGACTCATCCAGAAGTAACACGCTACTTCATGACTATTCCTGAAGCATCTCAGTTAGTTATTCAAGCTGGTGCTCTAGGTAGAGGTGGTGATGTGTTTTTACTTGATATGGGTGAACCTGTCCGTATTCAGGATTTAGCTCGACAAATGATTTCTCTAAGTGGTTTAACTGTGCGTGAACAAGGTTCAATGCAAGGGGATATCGAAATTCACTATAGTGGACTGCGTCCAGGTGAGAAACTTTACGAAGAATTATTAATTGATCAAGAAAATACCGAATATACCGAGCATAGTAGGATTCTTCGATCATTTGAAAAATACTATCCTCTTACAGAAATTCAAGAAGTTTTTGATCGCGTGAATAATATGACCGCTGTCCAGCAAGATATTGATTGGGCGTTATGTCAACTTGAACACTATGTTGATGGTTATAAACGTAGTAAAGATATTATAGTTAATTAGAGAGTGAATGTGTGATTAAAAAGGCAGTTTTACCTGTAGCTGGATTAGGTACACGTTTTTTACCGGCAAGTAAGTCAATTCCTAAAGAAATGGTCACAGTAGTTGATCGTCCTGCGATTGAATATGTAGTGCGTGAAGCTGTAGAAGCAGGAATTGAGCAAATTATTCTGGTAACGCACTCATCTAAAGCATCAATTGAAAATTATTTTGATCGAAACTTTGAACTTGAAACGACTTTAGAGCAGAAGAAAAAGTTTGATCTGCTTGATGAGATTACTCAAATTATCCCACCTCATGTAAGTGTAGTGAGTGTAAGACAGCCTCAACCTTTGGGTTTGGGGCATGCTGTTTTATGCGCAAAAAGTATTATTGGGCAAGATGATTTTGCTGTGTTGTTACCAGATGTATTGGTTAAAGATAACTCAGGGCAAAATGATTTATCGCGTATGATTTCTCGTTATGAAGTGAGTCAAGCTGCTCAAATCATGGTTGAAGCAGTACCCGATCATTTAGTAGATCAATATGGGATTGTTGATGTAAAACAGAGCCCGGCTGAGGGTGAAAGTATTGTCATGCAGGGTATTGTCGAAAAGCCTGCTGTCGGCTCTGCACCTTCTAATTTATCTGTAGTCGGACGTTATATTTTACCGGCTAAGATTATGCAGCTTCTAGAGAATATGCCGAAAGGAGCAGGCAATGAAATTCAGTTAACTGATGCTATTGCGATGCTTCAAAGTACAGACATAGTGGAAGCCTATCGGATGCAAGGCCAAACTTTTGACTGTGGCAGTAAACTTGGTTATTTGAAAGCTGTACTACATTATGGTGTTGCACACCCTAAATTGGGATTAGAATTTAAACATCTGATTCAAGAACTTAAACTATAAAGTTTTGTAGCTCTGCTTAAGTATTTGTAAAAACTGCTGAATATGGGAGCAGAGCAGTATATTCTTTTCTTGGAAAAGGAATAGAAATCTATAAATCAGGTGTGCAATGAAAATCGCAGTATTTGGAACAACGTTACATGCCGGTGTTATGGCGGCATTATTAGCTGAATATGGTAACCAAATTTACTGGTGTACCTGTGTAAGTTGTGAAGAAGATATTTCTGTCCTTACGTATCAAGATCAAGAAGTAAATAATTATTTAAATAAACAAAGAAAAGCTGATTTTTTAAAAGAAAGTGCTTTTTCCGAGATTCCTTTAGATATTGAAGTATATTTATTTTGTTTTAGTCCCACGCAAATTGAACTTGCTTTAAAAACCGTACAAAAACTGAGTGAGCGGCCAATTGTTCATCCTAGATTAATGATTAATGGTTCAACTTTTGGTTTACACGGTACAGAAAAATTAAAACAGCACTTGCCAAAAGATGAGTGGGTTTACTTTCCTGATGTGATTCAGGAGGGTAATGCTATCAATAGTGTATTGAATGTAAAACATGTCATTGTTGGTGTTGAATCTAGGGATGCAAGTGAGACCATGCAAGAACTATTGCGTCCTTTTTTTCAATTTAGCTATCAATATTTATTTATGCCAATTTTAGATGCGGAGTTTACCAAACTTAGTATCTCGGGCATGTTGGCGACCCGCATTAGCTATATGAATGATTTGGCTATGGTTGCCGAAAAGTTAGGTATTGATATTGCGAATGTAAAGCATGGTATTGCTGCTGATACACGAATTGGTGCTGCATATTTATCGCCAGGTGTAGGATTTGGTGGTGAGAATTTTTCGCATGATATTTTAACACTTTCAAGTACTGTGTCGGAGACAGGAACAAAAAGCCGTCTTTTAGAGCAGGTTTGGGCGATTAATGAGCAGCAGAAAGAGATTTTATTCCGTAAGTTATGGAATTATTATCACTGTAGTCTAAATGGTAAAACGGTTGCGATTTGGGGTGCTTCTTTTAAAGAAAATACTTCAAATATACATAACTCACCGATTCATATTTTATTGGCGGCGTTATGGGCACAAGGCGTAATAGTGCGCCTGCACGATCCTCAAGCTTTAGATGAAATAGCTGCCACTTACGGGCCTAGGGAAGATTTAATTTTATGCACTGATCAATATGAGGCTGCACAAGATGCTCATGCATTGTGCCTCGTCACGGCATGGAAGCAATATTGGAGCCCTGACTTTAAGCAACTACAACAGTTAATGAAACATCCGTTAATTTTAGATGGACGTAATATTTATGATCCAGCATATGTAAAAGCGAAAGGCTTTGCTTATGAAGGAGTAGGTCGCTTATGAGTAAATCAATTGAGCAATTTCCAAAGGAGTTGGTCTCGCCTCTAGCCCATCTTCAAACTTTAGGTGAAGAAAACTCAAAATTACATATCAAAGAGTTATTTGCTTTAGAGCCAGATCGTTTTCATAATTACTCAGTAAAGTTTGATCAATTATTTTTTGATTATAGTAAGCATCGGGTAACTAAAGATATTTTAGAACAGTTAGTAGCTCTTGCGAAGAATAGAAACTTAACCCAATGGATTAATTGTCTTTTTTCACAAGATAAAATTAACTGTACCGAACAACGCGAAGCAATGCACTGGGCATTGCGTTTACCCGCTGACTATTCAAAGTTTCCAGAATTAACGGCACAAGTCCATAGTCAGTTAGAACGTATGTATGCCTTAGTGGAAAAAATCCATGCAGGGCAATATCGTGGTGCTACTGGTGAAGTGATCCAGGATGTTGTCAATATTGGAGTGGGTGGTTCTGATTTAGGACCACAAATGGTGACTCATGCGTTGTCTGATTTTAAGGTGAAAACGGCTAAGCCCCTTAACACTCATTTTGTTTCAACGATGGATGGTAGTCAGCTATCAGAACTACTCCATCAACTTCGCCCAGAAACTACTTTATTTATTATTTCTTCAAAATCTTTTGGGACGATTGATACCTTATCAAATGCCCAAACAGTACGTCAGTGGTTAGAAAAGACATTAGGGAAACATGCCCGCGTATTAAAAAGCCATTTTATTGGAGTGTCCACAAAAGCTGACAAAATGTCTGAATGGGGAATTGCACCTGAAAATCAATTATTGCTATGGGATTGGGTAGGTGGTCGCTATTCATTGTGGTCTTGTATTGGTTTACCTATTGCTTTGACGATTGGTATTGACGGATTTAAGCAACTTTTAGCAGGAGCTCACGCCGTCGATGAGCATTTTCAAAATACGAGTTTTGATCAAAATATTCCTGTTTTAATGGCATTATTAGGAATTTGGAATAATAATTTTTTAAATATTCAGACTCATGCCATTTTGCCTTATGATGGACGTTTAAAATATTTTGCTGCTTATTTACAACAATTAGAGATGGAGTCTAACGGTAAGTCGGTGCAGCGCAATGGTCAAAAAGTTGAGCTAGATACTTGCCCAATTGTGTGGGGTGAAGTTGGTCCAAATGCTCAACATGCGTTCTATCAATTGCTACATCAAGGCTCCCAAGCAGTCAGCTGCGATTTTATTGCCCCTATCCAACGTTATAATGCAGACCACTTTACCTATGCTGAAAACGCAGATGCCTTAGTTGAGCAACATCATCTTGCTCTCTCTAATTGCTTGGCGCAATCACGCTTATTGGCTTTCGGTAATGAAGCTTTGGATTCAACTGAATTAGAAAATCTGCCAATTTATAAGCAATATGAAGGTAATCAGCCGAGTTCTACCTTATTATTAAAAGAACTTAATCCTTATAGTTTGGGAATGTTAATTGCTTTATATGAACATAAAGTTTTTGTTCAATCTGTAATTTGGAATATTAATCCATTTGACCAGTGGGGAGTTGAAAAGGGTAAACAAATCGCTGATCAGTTACTCCCGATTTTAAGTGGCGTTCAAAATGATTCTTCAAAACTTGACGCCTCAACACGTGGATTAATTAAAATATTGTTAGGAAAAGTAGATGGCTAAAATTCTAGTCACTGGCGGTGCAGGTTATATTGGTTCACACACATGTGTTGAACTTTTGCAGGCTGGTCATGAAGTTATCGTTTTTGATAATCTTTCAAATAGTTCTGAAGAATCTTTAAATAGGGTTCAAGATATCGCCCAAAAAAGTTTAACTTTTGTGCATGGTGACATCCGCAATGCAGATGAGTTGGACCGTGTATTTCAAATACATACTATTGATGCGGTTATTCACTTCGCAGGTTTGAAAGCAGTGGGTGAAAGTCAGGAAAAGCCACTCATTTATTTTGATAATAATATTGCCGGCAGCGTTCAACTGGTTAAATCGATGGAAAAGGCAGGTGTCTATACGCTTGTATTTAGCTCATCTGCAACAGTTTATGATGAAGCCAATATATCTCCATTAAATGAAGAAATGCCAACAGGTATACCAAGTAATAACTATGGATATACTAAACTGATTGTTGAGCAATTATTACAAAAATTGTCCGCATCTAATCCAAAATGGTCAATCGCATTACTTCGTTATTTTAACCCAGTAGGTGCACATAAAAGTGGACGTATTGGGGAAGATCCACAGGGTATTCCAAATAATTTAATGCCGTATGTGACACAAGTTGCTGTTGGTCGCCGTGAGAAACTATCTATTTATGGTAATGACTATGAAACTGTAGATGGTACTGGTGTGCGTGACTATATCCATGTGGTCGATTTAGCGAATGCGCACTTATGTGCTCTCAATAACCGATTGAATGCGTCAGGTTGTCGTGCATGGAATATCGGTACGGGTAATGGTTCATCTGTTTTGCAAGTTAAAGATACATTTGAAAAAGTTAATGGTGTGCCTGTAGTTTTTGAATTTGCACCGCGGAGATCTGGAGATGTAGCTACATCTTTTGCAGACAATCGTCGTGCAGTTGCTGAGTTGGGTTGGCAGCCGCAATATGGTTTAGAGGATATGCTTGCTGATAGCTGGAATTGGCAGAAGCAAAATCCTAATGGCTATAACTAAGTAAATAAAAAAGGAGCAAATCGCTCCTTTTTTATTATGAATTAGTTCTGAATCAACCCAGTCAGCTCATCTACATAATGCTGCATTGGTTGGGCTTGTCGATCCGCACGGCTTTCAATGTTAAGACGTAGCAAAGGTTCAGTATTTGAGGCGCGTACATTAAAGCGCCATGCACCAAAGTCTAGACTTACACCATCGGTACGGTCAATTTGTGGATTTTGCTCGGCATAAAAATCGAAAATCTTTTGAATGGTGATTTGTGTGTCAGCCACTTTAAAGTTGATTTCACCACTGCATGGGAACTTGGTAATCATATTTTCAACGAGTGTTGAAAGAGATTGTCCTGTTTCAGAAAGTAGGGCAATGGTGAGTAACCACGGAATCATGCCGCTGTCGCAGTAAGCAAAGTCACGGAAATAGTGATGGGCACTCATTTCACCGCCATATACAGCATTGTGTTCACGCATGACATCTTTAATGAATGCATGCCCAGATTTTGACTGTACGGCAATACCTTTGTATTCATCGACGATATCAAACGTATTCCACACTAAACGTGGGTCGTGCACAATTTTCTCACCTGATTGTTTAATCAAGAAAGCTTGAGCCAATAGGCCAACAATATAGTAGCCTTCAATAAATTGACCCTTTTCATCAAATAGGAAACAGCGGTCAAAGTCGCCGTCCCAAGCAATTCCCATATCTGCTTTATGCTCAAGCACAGCATTTCGGGTACTGTCACGGTTTTCAATTAAAATTGGGTTAGGGATGCCATTTGGAAAAGTACCATCTGCTTCATGGTGAATTTTAATAAATTCAACTGGTACGTTAAGTGCTTTAAATTTTTCTTCAATGGCATCAATGACGTGACCAGCTGCACCATTACCAGCATTAACCACCAACTTAAGTGGGCAAATTTTTGCAGGTTCAATATAAGTTATTAGGTGATCAACGAACTCAGGCAAAATGTTATAGCTTTGCGTTGTACCTTTTTGGCTAGCTTCTTCAAAGTTATTGGTTTCTGCTAAAGCCTGAATTTCCTTTAAACCAGTATCTGCACTAATTGGACGAGCATTTTCTCGAACCAATTTCATACCGTTATAGTCCATTGGGTTATGACTGGCAGTAACTTCAATACCACCTTGTACATCTAAATGGAAAGCGGCGAAATAGACTTCTTCAGTTCCTGTCATGCCTAAATCAAGCACATTCACACCCGCATCATTTAAACCGCGGATAGTCGCTTGTTTTAAAGACTCACTGCTTAAGCGAATATCACAACCTACAACCACGGTCTTTGGTTTATAGATTTGTCCGTACGCGCGGCCAATTTTATAGGCGATTTCTTCATTCAATTCGGTGCCGAGTTTGCCTCGGATATCATAGGCTTTAAAACAGGTTAAAGTAGTCATTATTCAGTTCAATAAAAATGATTTAAGTTTTGGGCATTATTATACATTTATCAATAAATGATTATGTTTATTGTTTTATGTTCAAATTTTTCACTTCATTTCTGTAAGTCATATTTAAGTTTATAAGAAAGTATTTTTAAGACTTTAGTCTAATAAGTAAATCCATAAGTTTGAAATGTCTTGATTTTACTTAGCACTATTGGTCTTACCAATTATGGTGATTATTTAATGATTGATCTTATCAATATCTGTGTTTATGATGCGGTCTGTGGTTTAAGGAACAACATTTGCACTTAATTTTTAATTGGTCATACCAATTGTGTTTAATGTTTAAAATTTTAAGGTACAAAAATTCGCCCCGGCATTTCAAGGAGATGACAATGCTCAATATGTGGCAACAACTTTATGACCCTTTAAATAATATTTGGCTGTCCAGTGCGGTTGCATTAATCCCGATTATTTTCTTCTTTTTAGCATTAGCAGTTTTTCGTTTAAAAGGCAGTATCGCGGGTACGGGCACAGTCATTATTGCATTATTGATTGCGCTCTTTTTCTATCAAATGCCGGGTCAAATGGCCTTTGCGTCAATCATTTACGGTTTCTTCTACGGTCTATGGCCAATTTCATGGATCATTATTGGGGCAGTTTTTCTATACAAAATTTCGGTAAAAACAGGTCAGTTTGAGGTTATTCGTTCAAGCATTTTGTCGATTACCGAAGACCAACGTCTGCAAATGCTATTGGTTGGTTTTGCATTCGGTACTTTCCTTGAAGGGGCGGCGGGTTTTGGTGCTCCTGTAGCAATTACCGCTGCACTCCTTGTAGGTTTAGGCTTTAAGCCACTTTACGCTGCTGGTTTATGCTTGATTGTAAATACAGCGCCAGTGGCATTTGGTGCAATGGGTATTCCAATTATTGTGGCGGGGCAGGTTTCTGGTGTAGATACCATGGAAATTAGCCAAATGGTTGGTCGTCAGTTGCCATTTTTAGTCATTATTGTGCTGTTCTGGATCATGGCGATTATGGATGGCTGGCGTGGTGTTAAGGAAACTTGGCCTGCGGTGTTAGTCGGTGGTGGCGCTTTTGCGATTGCCCAGTATCTTACATCTAACTTTATTGGCCCTGAGTTACCAGACATTACCGCAGCAATTGCATCATTGGTGAGCTTAACTTTACTGTTCCGTGTTTGGAAACCAAAACATATTTTCCGTTTTGAACCTGAAGCTGGGCAAACTTTGACTCAGCAACCTACTACAGTTCAACGCTACAGTATTGGAAAAATTGCTAAGGCATGGTCTCCATTTGCGATTTTAACAGTGATGGTCACCATTTGGAGCGTTAAGCCATTTAAAGCATTATTTGCAAAAGATGGTGCTCTTGAACACTGGATTTTTAAACTTGAAGTACCGTATTTGCACAAATTGGTCGAAAAAATGCCGCCAATTGTGGCAGAGATGAAACCATACGAAGCGATTTATAAGTTTGACTGGTTCTCTGCAACAGGTACTGCAATTTTTATTGCCGCAATCATCACTGCTATTTTCTTAAAAATGAAAGCAAGTGAGGCAGTTACAACCTTTGGTGAAACACTCAATGAGTTAAAAACACCGATTTATTCAATTGGTATGGTGTTGGCATTTGCTTTTATTGCGAACTATTCAGGTTTATCTGCAACTTTAGCTTTGGCTCTATCGCATACAGGTCATGCGTTTACTTTCTTCTCGCCATTTTTGGGTTGGCTTGGTGTGTTCCTTACAGGTTCAGATACATCTTCAAATGCTTTGTTCTCGGCACTACAGGCAACTACAGCGCAGCAAATTGGTATTCCAGAAGTATTGCTTGTAGCTGCAAATACCAGCGGTGGTGTAACCGGTAAGATGATTTCTCCACAGTCGATTGCGATTGCGTGTGCAGCGGTAGGCTTAGTTGGAAAAGAGTCTGACTTGTTCCGTTTCACGGTAAAACATAGCATCATATTCACTGTCTTTGTTGGCATCATTATTACGGTTCAGGCTTATCTGGTTCCGTGGATGATTCCATAACTCCAGTGAAGGAAACGCGATGAGAATCTCCGATCAAGTGGTCATGAAATTGCAGGCATTAATTGAAGAGCGTCACATGAAAAAAGGTGACCGCTTGCCTGCCGAACGCCAGCTTGCAACTAGCTTAGGAGTTTCTCGTCCGTCTTTGCGTGAAGCAATTCAACAGCTCAATAGTCAAGGGGTGCTCAGTAGCCGCCGTGGCGATGGGACTTATATTCAGCAGTTACCTGAACAGTGGCCACAGCAATTGATTGTGAACCCAATTAGTAACTTGATTGAAGAAGATCCGCTGTACCGTTTTGATGTACAAGAGGCGCGGTTATTACTTGAGGGCGGCACTGCTTGGTATGCCGCATTGCGCTCAACGCCTGAAGATCGCGCCAAAATCCGTCATTATTTTAATGAAATTAGTCGCCATCAAAATGCAGGTGACTCAGCACAGGCTGCGGTGGCCGATGCTGAGTTCCACTTGGCGATTGCTGAAGCATCTCACAATGTGGTGCTGATTCAAATGATGCGCAGCTTGTTTGATTTGCTGCAATACAACGTCTTGCTAGGACGTAAAAAAGTTTATAACGACCCCGTAAATGGTGACTTGCTGAGCGAGCAGCATTTTCAGGTAATGGATGCTATTGATCGTAAAGATCCCGAGGCCGCACGCCAAGCTGTCTGCGGTCATATTGAATTTGTGATTAATCATGTGCGTTCTCTGGATGAAGATGAAGCTCGCCAGAAACGTGCAAATCGTTTAAATAGAGTTGATTCAAAATGATTATTTCTTCTGGCAATGATTATCGTGCTGCGGCACAACGTCGCTTACCCCCATTTTTATTTCATTACATTGATGGTGGAGCGTATTCGGAATATACCTTAAAGCGTAACGTACAAGATTTGTCAGAAATTGCATTGCGTCAACGTGTGCTCAATGACATGTCAGCGTTAAGTTTAGAGACAAAACTGTTTAATGAAACATTGTCGATGCCAGTTGCTTTGGCACCTGTAGGCTTAACAGGTATGTATGCGCGCCGTGGCGAAGTTCAAGCGGCGATGGCAGCCGACAAAAAGGGCATTCCATTTACGCTTTCAACGGTTTCTGTTTGTCCGATTGAAGAAGTTGCACCTGCAATTAATCGCCCGATGTGGTTCCAGCTTTATGTATTACGCGACCGTGGTTTTATGCGTAATGCTTTGGAACGTGCAAAAGCGGCAGGCTGCTCAACACTTGTGTTTACCGTAGATATGCCTGTGCCGGGTGCACGTTACCGTGATGCCCATTCGGGTATGAGTGGGCCAAATGCTGCGATGCGCCGTTATATGCAGTCTATGTTCCACCCACATTGGTCATGGAATGTCGGCTTAATGGGTCGTCCGCACGACTTGGGCAATATCTCTAAATATTTAGGTAAACCGACTGGGCTTGAAGACTATATTGGTTGGTTAGGTTCGAACTTTGACCCATCCATTTCATGGAAAGACCTTGAGTGGATTCGTGAATTTTGGGATGGCCCAATGGTGATTAAGGGCATTTTAGATCCTGAAGATGCCAAAGATGCGGTGCGTTTTGGTGCTGACGGTATTGTGGTGTCGAATCATGGTGGTCGTCAGTTAGATGGTGTGATGTCGTCTGCTCGTGCATTGCCTGCAATTGCCGATGCCGTCAAAGGTGATTTGGCCATTTTGGCTGACTCAGGCATTCGTAATGGTTTAGACGTGGTGCGTATGTTGGCGCTCGGTGCCGATACGGTTTTACTTGGCCGTGCATTTGTTTATGCCTTGGCGGCAGCAGGTGGGCAAGGGGTGTCGAACTTGCTTGATTTGATCGATAAAGAAATGCGTGTTGCGATGACCTTAACGGGTGCTAAGTCGATTAAGGATATTAATGCGGATTGTTTAGTGCAGGCGATGAAGTTCTAACATTTCCGTATTAACTTTGATGATATTGGCACGACGGAGTCTTATCGGAAAAAGTTCAATGTAAGTAGCTAATTGACGTTACTTTTTTAAAAAAGTAACCAAAAACTTTAGTTTCGATGACGGTACGTCCTTGCTACCGCATCGAAACGGCGGCATCCATGCCGCCAACGCGTCGCCAATTGGATTAAGAAATTAGCTACTGTGCTAAGCGTCACTTACAGCCTGCGTGGTATGAGCAAGGATTTGTTTTTGCAATGTAAATTGAAAAATGGCTACAGCGAACAGGTTCTGTAAGTGACAGTGCCTTTGGTTACTTTGGGCAAAACCAAAGTAACAGAATGAGCTGCTTACATCGAAGTTTTCCCTGTAAGACTACGTCGTGTTGCTCTAAATTTAAAAAAACTATGTGGTATGGATGACCAAAAGGAAACCATCATGCAAACATTTTCCCCTCAAGCAGTGATCGAACGCTTACAAAATATTGTAGGGCGTTCTTATGTTTTGACCGATGATCAAAGTACGCGTCAGTACCGTCAAGGTCGTCGTTTTGGCGAGGGGAAAGTACTTGCAGTGGTTGTACCAGGGACCTTGCTTGAGCAATGGCAAGTGTTGCAGGCTGCAATTGAGGCAGACTGTATTGTGATTATGCAGGCGGCAAATACAGGACTCACTGGTGGTTCAACCCCATATGGCGATGATTATGATCGTCCTGTTTTAGTAATGAGTACTCGCCGATTAAAGGGTATTCAAGTCATCCATGACGGCAAGCAAGTCATTTGTTTACCAGGTGCAACCTTAGATAATTTAGAACAAATTTTAAAAGGTTATGACCGTGAACCACATTCAGTAATTGGTTCATCTTGTATTGGTGCTTCGGTACTGGGCGGTGTGTGTAATAATTCTGGCGGTGCCTTGGTACGCCGTGGTCCTGCGTATACTGAACTGGCGTTATATGCTCAGGTCAATGCTGCTGGTCAATTAGAACTGGTGAATCATTTAGGTGTGAATTTAGGCTCGACTCCTGAAGAAATTTTAACTCGTTTAGAGAAGCAACAATACCAAGCCGTAGATATTTTAGATGACAGCGAAAAACAGGCATCTGACCATCGCTATGCGCACGATGTGACCCAAGTTGATGAAGATACACCTGCTCGTTTTAATGCAGACCCGTCACGTTTGTTTGAAGCATCGGGTTCGGCTGGTAAAGTCTGTGTGTTTGCCGTACGCCTTGATACTTATGAAAAAGTAGAGAGCAATGTCTTTTATATTGGTACTAATGATGCTGATGATTTAACAGCGATTCGCCGTTACTTACTGACCTCACTGCCAAGCTTGCCGATTGCGGGCGAATATATTCACCGAGATGCTTACCTGATTGGTGAAAAGTACGGAAAAGACACATTCTTATTTATTGAGAAATTTGGTACAGCCAATGTTCCAAAAGCTTTTGCGATGAAAGATAAAGTCGATGGCTTTTTAGAACGATTTAAAATTAAAGGCTTAACGGATCATATTTTACAGGCTATTACCTTCTTTTTACCGAGTCATTTGCCTAAGCGTATGACCGAATATCGAGACCGTTATGAGCACCATTTAGTGTTGCGTGTCGAAAATAATTCAAAAGCTCAGACCAAGCAGTTTCTAAAAGAATATTTTGCGGTGCATCAGTCAGGTCACTATTTCGTATGTAGTGAAGAGGAAGGCCGAAAGGCGTTCTTGCACCGCTTTGCGATTGCGGGGGCGGCAATTCGTTATCGTGATACGCACCGTAGTGAAGTTGAAGATATTGTGGCGCTTGATATTGCTCTACGCCGTAATGACCGTGAATGGGTAGAGCAACTACCAGCCGAGATGGAAAAGAAAATCATCCATAAACTCTATTATGGGCATTTCTTTTGTCATGTGTTCCATCAGGACTATATTCTTAAAAAGGGCAATGACCCGTTAGAAATGGAACATCAAATGTGGAAATTACTCAATGCGCGCCGTGCTGAATATCCGGCAGAGCATAATGTTGGGCATCTTTACATTGCCAAGCCTGCCTTAGCGAATTTCTATCAAAAACTCGACCCGACCAACAGTTTTAATGTGGGGATTGGACATACCTCAAAACTAAAATATTGGGGCAAGGCTAAATCGTAATATCGAGACATAAAAAAAGGCGCCAAAGCGCCTTTTTTAATAGATGTCTTATGCTGCTTCTACTGATTTAGCAAGTACTTCTGCAACTGCTTTAGCAACAGTGTAAACATTGTTCATGTTTAAACCTGCTACACAAATACGACCACTACGTACTAAGTAGATTGCATATTCTTCACGCAAGATATCCACTTGCTCAGCAGTTAGACCTGTGTAGCTGAACATACCTTTTTGGTTTACAAGGTAGCTAAAGTCACGGTCTGGTAATGCTTTAGTAAGTTCGTCTTTCAAGATGCTACGCATTTTAATAATACGCTCACGCATCTCTTTCACTTCACCTTGCCATTGTTGGTTAAGTTCAGCGTCATTTAACACTTCATCAACTAACCAAGCGCCTGTTGTAGGAGGGCTAGAGTAAATACGGCGTACAGTTGCTTTTAACTGACCGAATGTGCACTGAGCAGCTTCTGCATCGTCACATACGAAAGTTAAGCCGCCAACGCGCTCGCCATATAAAGAGAAGATTTTAGAGAACGAGTTGCTCACAATGAAGTTTAGACCTGCTTGGTCTAAAGCACGGATTGCATACGCATCTTCTTCCATACCGTCACCAAAACCTTGGTAAGCGATGTCTAGGAATGGAATAAGGTTACGGTCTTTTAATACTGCAATCACTTGGTCCCATTGCGCTGGGTTTAAGTCAGCACCTGTTGGGTTATGGCAGCATGGGTGCAACAACACAATGCTTTGCTCAGGCAAATTTTTAAGTGTAGAAAGCATACCGTCAAAATCTACACCACGTGTTTCGTTATCGAAATATGGGTAGAAATGAGTTTTGATACCAGCGCCATTGAAAATCGCAACGTGGTTATCCCAAGTTGGTTGGCTTACCCAAACGTCTGAATTTGGGAAATAAGTTTTTAAGAAATCTGCACCAACTTTCAATGCACCTGAACCACCAAGCGTTTGGATGGTTACAGCACGGCCAGCTTTAACTGCTGGGCTGTTTGCACCAAATAAAAGTGCTTGAATTGCTTCACGGTAAGGTTTGAAGCCTTCCATTGGCAAATAAAGTTTGGTTTTACCGTTTTTAGGCTCGATACGCTTTTGCGCTTCAATAATGGTCTCTAACTGAGGAACAATACTGTCTTCGTTATAATAAAGACCAATACTCAAGTTTACTTTTCCAGAACGAGTATCAGCATTGAACTGTTCCATTAAAGAGAGAATTGGATCGCCTGCGTATGGGGGGATATGTTGAAACATCAAAAAAGTCCTTTCATTCAACAATATGCATAGTGCTCGGTTTTTTCTGTCTCGAAAAATACGCCACAACTATGTCGATGCTCAATAATGTATCAATAAAGCTACCGTGAAGCACCTGATAATTTCACTAATATCGATATTTTCTGGCTAAAAATGATAAAAAGATTTAAAAGAAATTACGGTAAATAGATACTAATTTATAACTCATGCTTTCATTCAAGCAGATTGTCTACAATCTTGCTGTAATACATTGGTTGTAGACTAAAGTTTGAAACAAAAGTTTAATGACTAAAACGTAACTAAGAAAGAGTCATAAAACTATAGATAAATTAACACTAAATTATTGTTTTATAAATATTAACTGGCAAGTGGTTTAATGCTTTAAATATAAGGTGATATAAGCGGTCAGGCTATAAAAATTGACCTGATGCGTTCTGTAAAGTGTCAACAATCACCTTGATTTTTTTCATTCATACCGCTATAAAACTCATAATTGATTAAAAATTGTCGACAATATGCAAGATTTGACCTTCGCACCAGAGCCACTACAAAGTCAGGGAAGAACACTGACCGAGAATGTATTTAAACAAATACAGACGGCGATTGTTTTGGGTCAAATTCCGGCAGGTAGCAAGATTTCTGAGCCTGAGCTGGCACGCACTTATGGTATTAGTCGTGGGCCATTACGTGAAGCGATTCATCGCCTTGAAGGTCAACGTTTGGTTGAGCGTACTGCACATGTGGGTGCGCGCGTGGTTTCCCTTTCACTGCAACAGTTTAAAGAGCTTTACCAGATCCGTGCGTCATTAGAAGGTTTGGCTTGCAAACTTGCTGCACAGCATATTGATAAAAAGCAAATTTTGGCGCTACGTGATGTCTTACGTATGCATGCCGAAGATGAAAACTTTAAAGCAGGTAAAGGATATTACTTGCAAGAAGGACAGGACGATTTTCACTACTGCATTATCAAAAGTAGTGGCAATAAAACTCTAGAAAAAATGCTATGTGATGAGCTTTATCATCTCATCCGTATGTACCGAATTCAGTTTTCAAACACACCCGATCGACCGAGCAAAGCTTGGGATGAACATATCCGTATTTTAGATGCAATTGCAGAAGGCGATGGTGAACTTGCCGAACTGCTGATGCATCGACATATCAATGCTTCTTACAAAATTATTGAGCAAACACTGCTACAAGCACAAGGAGAACATAACAATGGCTAAACAATCCGCAGGTCAGCTATTTCGCGATGCAGTAGCCCAAGAAAAGCCATTACAAGTGGTTGGAACCATCAATGCCAATCATGCACTTTTGGCAAAACGTGCAGGTTATAAAGCGATTTACTTATCAGGTGGTGGTGTAGCCGCTGGTTCTTTAGGCTTACCTGATTTGGGAATTAGTAACCTTGATGATGTGTTGACCGATGTACGCCGTATTACCGATGTATGTGATCTTCCATTATTAGTCGATGCCGACACAGGTTTTGGTGCTTCTGCATTTAATATTGCGCGTACTACAAAAGCACTGATCAAGTTTGGTGCTGCGGCAATGCACATTGAAGACCAAGTAGGCGCAAAACGTTGTGGACACCGCCCGAACAAAGCCATTGTGACTCAAGAAGAAATGGTTGACCGTATTAAAGCAGCGGTTGATGCGCGTGGTGATGACAGCTTCGTGATTATGGCGCGTACCGATGCATTGGCTGTAGATGGCTTACAAGCTGCCATTGACCGTGCGGGTGCCTATATTGAAGCGGGCGCAGACATGCTATTCCCTGAAGCAATTACCGAGCTTGATATGTACAAGCAATTTGCTCAGAAGACAGGTGCACCGATTTTGGCAAACATTACCGAGTTTGGCTCTACACCACTGTTTACTACTGAAGAGTTAGCATCTGCCGATGTAAGCCTTGCGCTTTATCCGCTTTCTGCTTTCCGTGCCATGAACAAGGCAGCCGAAACTGTGTATGAAACCTTGCGTAAAGAAGGCACACAAAAGAACGTGATTGATATTATGCAAACGCGTAAAGAGTTATATGAACGCATTAATTACTACGCATTTGAAGACTACTTAGACAACGCATTTGCTAAAAAGAAATAAACCAGCCCTCTTTAAAAAGAAGGGGGAGGAGCGATGGTCTTGGCTATCGTGAGGGCGGCATGGATGCCGCTACGTTGGACTGCCTTGCGCTATTTTCAAAGCGATGCTTTGAATTTGCTCAGGATATATCGTCAGACCAACAAGGATTTTTGCTTACTTTTCATCCGTGAAAAGTAAGGCGAACGGCAGGTTAATCTCGATATAAGAAGTGAAAACGGTGCGACTCCGTCGTGCTTAATAAATAAATTCAGATAGATAGGAAAGGAAAATCTTATGAGCTCAAATGAAACAACAACAGGCTTCAAACCAAAAAAATCAGTTGCACTTAGCGGACAAGTTGCAGGCAACACAGCACTGTGTACCGTAGGACGTAGCGGTAACGACTTGCACTATCGTGGCTATGACATTCTTGACCTTGCAGCGGGTAGCCAGTTTGAAGAAGTTGCTCACTTGCTCGTACATGGCAAATTACCAAACAAAGCTGAACTCAAAGCGTATAAAGCAAAATTAAAAGCACTTCGTGGCTTACCAGCAGCACTTAAAACTGCACTTGAACAACTTCCTCCGTCTGCACACCCAATGGACGTGATGCGTACAGGTGTGTCAGTGCTAGGTTGTTTAACACCAGAACACGAAGACCACAATGAAGCGGGCGCAAAAGACATTGCTGATAAATTAATGGCAAGCCTAGGCTCAATGCTGCTTTATTGGTACCACTTCAGCAATAACGGTCGTCGCATTGAAGTTGAAACAGATGACGACTCAATTGCAGCGCATTTCTTACATTTACTTCATGGCGAAAAACCATCTGAAGAGTGGATTCAAGCAATGCATACCTCTCTTATTTTGTATGCTGAGCACGAGTTCAACGCATCTACATTTACCTCACGTGTGGTTGCAGGTACAGGTTCTGACATGTACTCAGCAATTACTGGTGGTATTGGTGCGCTTCGTGGACCTAAACACGGTGGTGCAAACGAAGTTGCATTCGTGATTCAACAACGTTACGACAACGCAGACGAAGCAGAAGCTGACATCCGTAAGCGTGTTGAAAATAAAGAAGTCGTAATCGGTTTTGGTCACCCTGTCTATACAGTTTCTGACCCACGTAACGAAGTGATCAAGAAAGTTGCGCACGACTTAGCTGAAGCACAAGAGAACACCAAAATGTACCTCATCGCTGAGCGTTTAGAAGCAGTGATGAAAGAAGTGAAAAACATGTTCCCGAACCTCGACTGGTTCAGTGCGGTGAGCTACCACTTAATGGGTGTTCCAACTGCAATGTTCACACCATTGTTCGTCATTGCACGTACAGCAGGTTGGTCAGCACACGTGATTGAACAACGCCAAGACGGCAAGATCATTCGTCCAAGCGCGAACTACACAGGCCCTGAAAACCTCGAATTTAAACCATTGGCGGAGCGTGGTTAATGAACACTAAATACCGTAAACCGCTGGCAGGTACCCAGCTTGAATATTACGATGTGCGTCAAGCCGTTGAAGATATTCAGCCAGGCGCATACGAAAAACTGCCTTACACCTCTAAAGTACTCGCAGAGCAATTGGTACGCCGCGCCGATGCCGAGAACTTAACTGCCTATTTAACGCAGTTGATTGAACGCCGTCAGGACTTGGACTTTCCTTGGTACCCTGCACGCGTGGTGTGTCATGACATCTTGGGTCAAACTGCATTGGTTGACCTTGCAGGCTTACGTGATGCAATTGCAGACAAAGGCGGTGACCCATCTAAAGTTAACCCAGTTGTGCCAACACAGCTCATTGTCGACCACTCTTTAGCAGTGGAATACGGTGGTGCTGACCCAGACGCTTTTGCAAAAAACCGTGCTGTTGAAGACCGTCGTAACGAAGACCGTTTCCACTTTATTGAGTGGACCAAAACTGCATTTAAAAATGTCGATGTAATCCCTGCGGGGAACGGCATTATGCACCAGATTAACCTAGAGAAAATGTCTCCGGTGATTCAGGCGCGTGATGGCGTAGCATTCCCTGACACATGCGTCGGTACAGATTCACATACACCGCATACAGACGCTTTAGGCGTAATTTCTGTGGGTGTAGGTGGCTTAGAAGCTGAAAATGTCATGTTGGGCCGTGCATCTTGGATGCGTCTGCCAGACATTATTGGTGTTGAGTTTGTAGGTCAGCGTCAAGCAGGCATTACTGCAACAGATATCGTACTTGCCTTAACTGAGTTCTTGCGTAAAGAGCGCGTAGTCGGTGCATACCTTGAGTTCTTTGGTGAAGGCGCTGACAGCATGTCTGTGGGCGACCGTGCAACCATTTCGAACATGACACCAGAATATGGCGCTACGGCTGCAATGTTCTACATCGACCAAAACACAATCGACTACTTACGCTTAACAGGGCGTGAAGATGCTCAAGTGGCATTGGTTGAACAGTACGCAAAAGAAATTGGCCTTTGGGCATCTGACATGACCAAAGCAGAGTACCCACGTGTACTACGTTTTGATCTGTCGACAGTAACACGTAACATTGCTGGTCCATCAAACCCACATGCACGTGTTTCAACTGCCGACCTAAAAGAAAAAGGCATTGCGGGTGTTGTTGAAAACCGTTCTGATGGCTTAATGCCAGATGGTGCAATCATTATTGCTGCAATTACTTCATGTACCAACACCTCTAACCCACGTAACACCGTGGCAGCAGGCTTGTTGGCACGTAAGGCAAATGAGCTAGGTTTGGTGCGTAAACCTTGGGTGAAATCATCATTTGCACCGGGTTCAAAAGCGGCTGCACTTTACCTTGAGGAAGCGGGTGTTCTAAAAGACTTAGAACAACTTGGCTTTGGTATTGTGGCTTATGCTTGTACGACGTGTAACGGTATGTCGGGTGCATTAGATCCAGTCATTCAACAAGAAATCATTGACCGTGACTTGTACGCAACAGCAGTACTCTCTGGTAACCGTAACTTCGATGGTCGTATCCACCCTTATGCAAAACAAGCGTTCTTGGCATCTCCACCATTAGTTGTGGCATATGCAATTGCAGGTACGATTCGTTTTGACATCGAAAAAGATGCGTTAGGTCACGACAAAGACGGTAACCCGATTTACCTCAAAGACATCTGGCCATCTGACGCTGAAATTGATGCGTTAGTTAAAAAAGCTGTGAAGCCTGAACAGTTCCGTAAAGTCTACATTCCAATGTTTGACTTAGGCGAAGTTGAACAAGCGAAGAGCCCACTTTATGACTGGCGTCCGCAAAGTACTTACATCCGCCGTCCACCATATTGGGAAGGGGCGTTGGCTGCACCACGTACTTTGGCGAACATGCGTCCGCTTGCAATTTTGGGTGACAACATCACTACCGACCATTTGTCGCCATCAAACGCGATTTTGATGGACTCGGCTGCGGGTGAATATCTTCACAAAATGGGCGTACCAGAAGAAGACTTCAACTCATACGCAACACACCGTGGTGACCACTTGACTGCACAACGTGCAACATTTGCCAACCCGAAACTCTATAACGAAATGGTAGTTCGCTCAGACGGCACCATTAAGCAAGGTTCAAAAGCGCGTGTAGAGCCAGAAGGTGAAGTGATGCGTATGTGGGAAGCAATTGAAACCTACATGAACCGCAAGCAGCCGTTAATTATTATTGCGGGTGCTGACTACGGTCAGGGTTCAAGCCGTGACTGGGCTGCGAAAGGTGTCCGCCTTGCAGGTGTTGAAGCAATTGTGGCAGAAGGTTTTGAGCGTATTCACCGTACTAACTTGGTGGGTATGGGCGTGTTACCGCTTGAGTTTAAACCGGGTGTAAACCGCAAGACTTTAAAACTAGATGGTACAGAGCTTTATAGCGTGATTGGTAATATTGCGCCGCGTTCGACTTTAACTTTAGTGATTGAACGTGCCACAGCGGATGGTAAAGAAGAGATTCTTGAAGTGCCTGTGACGTGTCGTTTAGATACAGAAGAAGAAGTTTCTGTATATGAAGCGGGCGGTGTATTACAGCGTTTTGCGCAAGACTTTTTAGAAGGCCAAGTGGCTTAATATTTAGTCTATAACTGATTGAAAATTATTCAAAAGAGCCCTATCTTGATGATGGGGTTTTTAATATTGATATTTTACTATGAAAAATATGTTTAAGCAGTACAATTATTTTTATACACCTGAGCAATATAAAGATATTTGGGAAAATGCATTATTTGTTTTTGATACAAACACTTTATTAAACTTATATCGTTATCAAGAAGACACAAAAAATGAATTTTTACAGGTTCTTGATAAAATCTCAAATAGAATATGGATACCACACCATGTTGCTTTAGAATTTCAAAGAAATAGACTAGAAGTGATTTGTGAACAGAAATCATTATTCTCAAAGACTAAAAATGTATTGAACTCAACTTCAAAAAATTTAAGTACTGAATTAGAAAAACTACAACTTAGGAAAAGACACTCTCTAATAAAAATAGATCGATTCGTTGAAAAAATAGATACTTTAATTAAGGATTTTAATACTGACTTAGACAATTTAAAGTCAAGTCAGCAACATTTATCTCATCAAGATAGTTTAAAAGAAAAATTGGAATTATTATTTGAAAATAAGGTGGGTAAACCACCTCAGAATCAAGAAGAATTAGATAAACTGTATAAAATTGCGGAAGCTAGGTATAAAAATAAGATACCGCCTGGTTATTTGGACGAGGGTAAAGTTGATATATGCATAGATTCGAAATTAATTTATAAAAAAAAGTTTGGTGATTTTATGGTGTGGCATCAAATATTAGAATACTCAAAGCAAAATGAGAGTATTAACGATGTTATTTTTATTACAAATGATTTAAAAGAAGATTGGTGGAGAAAATATGATGCATCAGGCGAAAAATTTAATCAGCCACGACCAGAATTAATTGATGAAGCATCGCATGTAGGAGGAATAAAAAATTTTATAATGTATGATTCTGAAAAATTTCTTAGTTATGCTTCAGATTATTTAAATGTTCAAATATCGGATAATGCGGTTAAGGAAGTTAGAGATACAACAGAGGTTTATAATAAAAATCAGTCCTCCAAAAATGTTATTCAATTTGACTTACGCAAGATAGGTGATAACCGTAATTTATTCTATGATGAAATAAAAAAGAAGTTAGCTTTTGATAAGGTTAAAGAATTTCAAAACACAATAAATTATTTGATTTATAAAAATGGAGGAGTGGCTGAATTTCCTACTGACATTCTGACATGTCCAGAGTGTAATCTTGAAACAATGATTTTTGATGAATCAAGCTCTACAGGCTATAAATGTACTTATTGTAAAAATGAAGAGTCTGATGAAATAGAGATGCAATGTTCTATTTGCGGTACTATGTGGCCCAACTCAGAAATTGTAAGGGTTGATTGGACAGATGAAGGACATTTTGAAAATTTTTGTCCTCGTTGCAGGCATGACCCCGCTTATGTGTGAGATTATTGATAGTTAAAGCATTATAGGTATATTTTGATATCAAATTTATGTAATTTTATTAGTTTGATAAAAACTTATTCAGCCGAAAAATAAGAATATAAAAAAAGCCCGACATCCTGTCGGGCTTTTTCGTATTTGGTTGCTAGATATGACTCCTGTCGTATCTCACGATCCTGATGCATGAACCTATTATTGTTGTTTTGTGTTCCGGAACATCCTGTTCCTGTATGAGTTCATATTAGAAAAAAAAGCAGGAGGCAGCCAATCCGCTAAATCCCTAAATCTGTGTAAGATAAATCGTACAAATAACATTTTTTGCATTTATGCCATCATCATCGGGCGAAATGGACAATTGACATTCACTTTAAGTGGGTTATATTCCTGTTTAATATATATACGATTATAGGAATGTAATCATGGTAACAGCTGGCGAAAAACCCGGAACAGGCTTCTATTTCTGTGCTCAGTGCGGACATAGAGTGTTTTTAGAAATTAATACCGACCCTTTACCACCTTGCACGAAATGCTACTGCACGCAATTTAAACGTTAAGAATGAAATAATATTTGCGTTCGCATTTAACAAAAAGCCCTGTCACCCGATGGGGCTTTTTGCTAATTTAAAAATAAGACTTACATAACAAGACCCGTGATGGGCATGAAAAGGAAACCGTTATGGAAACAATATTAGGTTTATGTATTGGCGTGGGCCTGAGCGCTGCCTGCGGTTTTCGCGTGTTTGTACCGCTACTGGTCATGAGCATTGCCACTATGATGGGATGGTTTGAGCCATCGAGAGGTTTTGAATGGTTAGCTCTGCCATCGGTGTGTTTAGCTTTAGGCGTGGCAACTGTGTGTGAAGTTGCGGCTTACTATATTCCGTGGGTCGATAATGCCTTAGACACAGTCGCAACTCCTGCGGCCATGATCGCGGGTACATTAGCGACGATGGCGGTTAGTAGTGGAGAAATGTCTCAGTTTGCCAGTTGGGCGGCAGCGATTATTGTAGGCGGTGGCACGGCTGGTGTGGTGCAAATGAGTACCGTTGCTGCACGTGGTGTTTCAACTGCAACCACGGGTGGCTTAGGGAATTTTGTTGTCGCTACAGGGGAGTGGATTGGAGCAATCTTACTTTCGGTTTCAGCTTTGTTAGTGCCTGCACTTGTTGCAGTTGTGGTGCTGATTGCGGTTATTTTAGCGGTACGTTGGATCCGTCATAAAAAGCAAGAACAGGCGCATAGTCCTCTATAGTTTTAGCCTAAACATCACTTTAAATAGCAATAAAAAAAGCCCAACATCCTGTTGGGCTTTTTCGTATTTGGGTACTAGATATGACTCCTGTCGTATCTCACGCTCCTGGTGCTTGAACCTATTATTGTTGTTTTATGTTCTGGAACATCCTGTTCTTGTATGAGTTCATAATAGTAAAGAAGTAGGGTGTCGCCAATCCGCAAAATCCCTAAAAGTTTGTAGGTTAAAGCGTACATTCAGAAATGATTTAACTTTTTAAAGTGAATATGAATAATAGCCAACTTGTTACTTTAAGAAAAAAATCAAATGCGTATTAGAAAATCTTCAAGACTATTAGTTCTTAATGAAAATCATGAAATCCTGTTATTTCAGTTTACTCATACAAATGATGCTTTGGCTGGACAATCATATTGGGCAACCGTAGGTGGCGGGCTTGAAGAAGGGGAAACCTTCGAGCAAGCAGCTTGCCGAGAGCTTTATGAAGAGTTAGGTGTAGTACGACAAAATGTAGGTACTCATGTTGCAACACGCAATTTTGAAATGATGTTGCCGAGCGCAGAAGTTGTGATTTCTGAAGAAAGACTCTTTATTGTTTTTATTAAAAATGAAGAAATGAATACAGCAAACTGGTCAGAACATGAAAAACTTGTGATTAGTAAAAGCCGTTGGTGGACGTTTGATGAGCTAAGCCAAACCAACGAGACTGTTTATCCAAACAACATTCCTAATATTCTTGCAGATAGCCTACCTGAGATTTTTAATCCCTAAAATCTTCCAATATTCAGATATAAAAAAAGCCCGACATCCTGTCGAGCTTTTTCGTATTTGGTTGCTAGATATGACTCCTGTCGTATCTCACGCTCCTGGTGTATGAACCTATTATTGTTGTTTTGTGTTCCGGAACATCCTGTTCCTGTATGAACTCATCATAGGAAAAAAGCAGGGTGTCGCCAATCCGCAAAATCCCTAAAAGTTTGTAGGATAAAACGTACAAGATTTCTTTTTGATTTATCATAATCTTTTAAAAGTGCTGTTTTAAATCGAGATATATCCATGCTGAGTAGTTGTGAAAAGTGTGATGAATGCGGAAGCCAATACTTCAAAAGTAAATCTAGAATGGCCTCGTTGTGCCCTGAATGCACTTCCATAATTTATGGATATGTAAATTGTGAACATGTTTTTAAAGAAGGACACTGCATACACTGCTATTGGGATGGCAGTACAAGCACTTATATTGAAAATTTGAAGAAAAACTCATAAAAAATTTAGTAGTCCTCTATATTTATTCTTAGTTCCTCTTGGCCTCTGTGCCACAACAGACTTTAATCTTTTGCGCTGATTTAAAGTAATAAAATATTGCAACACAGAGATAGAGGAGCTAAGCCAAACGCTTAGCCAGACTACTTTTGTCACACCGCTACATGGTGCTCAGAAAAGTAGGGGCAAAGTCCCGTGGGAGAACAGGACTTTGCAAACTGAAAAACCTTAGCTGCTTAGAACCAAACTTAAAGCCAAAATAGGTTTATAAATTGTCATATTATTCTCATAATGATTTATATCTATGAGTAGAATGAAAATATAATTGGTTTTAAGGTTTAAAATAATTTTTAGGTAGTAATTGATCCTCCCATAAATATAGGAAAATATAATAATTGAAATTTTAAAATAAAAATAATTTATAAATTTAAAAAATAGACAATAGAAAACCTAAATTTTAAATAAATAAAATAATTAATCTAAAGAGGGAATAAGTTTGAAAAGTGTCATGATCAACTCCTTATAATTTATGGAGTCCTACCACCAGATTACCGCGAATTAATTTATGGTGGTAGAACGAAAGGGGGTTGACAGACTGGGATCCATGGAACCAGCACGCACGGGGCGTCCCCCATCCGTCCTACCGCAAAGAAAAGGGGACGCAAGGGTCTAACGACTTATAGATTGTACTATAACCCGCCGTGGATCAACGGTCTGTCAAAACCGACTGGCAATGTGGCCAGCAACGAGATAATAATTGGTGATTTTAATTACGTCAATTTAATATTTAAAATATTTTTTGATTTAATAATAAAACTAAATTTATTTTTAAAATAATAGAATTAATATTTATATTTAATTAGAAAAAATAAATAATAAAATAAGTTGTAAGTGTAATGTTATTAATAATAGAGATTCATCATCTTATAAATAAAATATTATAGAGGTAGCTACCTTATTCTAAACTTTTAAGCATTTCTTTCGCATCAACATCGCCTGTATTGGCCGCTTGCTGAAACCATTTCTTTGCCAGTTGTAGGTTTTTCGGCGTGTCTTCACCATTTAAATACATCTGAGCCAAGTTGTACTGGGCATCACTTTCATTGTGCTCAGCCGCTTTGGTGTACCACTTAAGGGCTTGCTCATCGCTTTGAGCGACGCCGTGACCTTTTTTATATAGATGAGCTAAATTATATTCTGCGGGTGGGTAGCCTTGGTTGGCAGCACGACTAAACCACTCAAACGCCTGCACATAATTTTGCGCAGTTCCTTCACCTCTGTCGTATAACACCCCTAAGTTATATTGCGCTTTAGCATGACCCTTGGCCGCAGCCTTAGTAAAATAATCAAAAGCACGCTTGGCATCTTTTTCGACGCCCGTGCCTGTGTAATACATCATCCCTAAACTATATTTTGCCCCCATACTTCCATTTTGATCAGCCACAGTTAGCCATTTAAACGCTTGCTCATAATTTTTAACAACGCCTTGTTCGCCACTTAAAAGCATCATCCCCAAATGATATTGAGCAACGGATTGCCCTTGTTCTGCACGATATTGAATATCGGCCACACTTGGTTCAGCAAATGCTGAAGAATGAAGTGAGAAAATCACCGTAAATATATAAAAAGCAGACTTTTTTATTTTCATATCTCATCCTGAATTTTATTAATTTGAGTGGTTGCTTTCTTAAATATCTATTTGAATATAAAAGAAAAATATTGAATTTATTTGGGTGGTTTATAGCATTTTAAAATGATCTGATTTTACGGTTTAAATACCTATTTAATAAGAAATTAACCTAAAAATGCATATTTAGACTAGTTACATTTTGAAAATGAGTATAGATAGACAGATTAGTCTTTTTTTAATTAAAATGCGGCCTAAATATAAGTTTGATTGATAATAAAAATGCAGATGAGTGTGTCGAGTATATTGGAGCGTTTAGGCCTTGTTTCACAAAATCGCGCTGTTCATATCCAATTCTCAAATCAGTCTTTAAATCAGCAAGTCTTCTTGCAACGCATCGAGGGCGAACATACGCTCAACCAAGGTAGCGTTGCTGAGTTACTGTGTCTGTCGACAAACGCGCATATTGCATTAAAACAATTTATTGGCTGTCAGGTTGCCGTAGATCAAGTCACTGACACAGGCCAGTTTTTTAGAACAACAGGTATTATTACCGAAGCCAGCCAAGGTCAAAGCGACGGCTCACTCACCATTTATAACCTCACCTTAAAAGACCCAACAGCACTCTGGCATAAACGCCGTAATAGCCGCGTGTTTATGAACAAAAGCGTGCGCGATATTAGCGAAATTCTGTTTAAAGAATGGCAGGGGAAAAGCCCGTTATTTGCCTCAAGTTTAACGCTTGATACATCTGGCTTAACCAAAGACTACGATGTGCGTCCATTTGTGATGCAGTCAAACGAAAGCGATTATGACTTTTTAACCCGTTTATGGCGTAGCGAAGGCATTAACTGGCTGGTCGATGAATCGCAACTTTTTGTCGCTGACCCGAATGCTTCCATTCAGCCACAAGTGCTACGTTTAATTGACGATAACCAAAATTATCAGGCGCTTGAACGCCGTAGCCTACGTTACCAACGCAGCAGTGCGACAGAACAGTTCGATACCATTACCCAAGTCAAGGCAGAGCGCCGCTTACAACCAACTTCGGTTCATGTGCAACGCTGGCAAGCTGATGCCCTCCAGCAAGAAGAAGGTAGTGGCAGCGTACAAGGCACACAAAAGCACAGTGAACACTATGACAATGCCAGCCTAAACCTTGAAGATGCATGGCACGTTAGCCCAGCGTGGATGCAGGACTTAAACGGTGAAGACCAAGCCACCGCTTCTGGTAATAGCCAGATTGAACAGCTTAACCAGCACATCAATGCTTACCATCACCTGAGTTCGAAACAATTTACCGTTTCAGGTAACGTCCGTGATGCACAGGTCGGTTACTGGTTCGAACTGAATGACCACCCTGAACTCGACCAGCATGACAGTGCCGATAAAGAGTTTTTAATCTTAAGCAAGCACTACTACAACCAGAACAATTTACCGAAAGAATTACAACAGCAACTTGAGCGACTATTACCAAAAGACAAGTTTAAGGCAGCCCAACTCGACAGCCAAAATCCTGAGCAGCGCCACTTTGCTGAGCTGAATATCGTTCGTCGCAATATTAAAGCGGTGCCTGAATATAACCCGCTAGAGCACCGACCAGCTGCTCATCCGCAACGCGCTAGAGTGGTGGGGTTGGAAGGTGAAAGCATTCATGTTGACCAGTGGGGACGCATTAAAGTCCGTTTCTTGTTTACCCGAACAGATGACCATAGTCATGACGGTGGGGCAGGAAGTAACGACAATGACACTGACTCCGCTTGGGTTGATGTGCTGACCCCGTGGGCGGGCGCAGGTTATGGCGCACGGTTCTTACCTCGCGTGGGTGAGATCGTGGTCATCGACTTCTTTGACGGCAATATTGACCGCCCATTTGTGGTGGGTCGTATTCATGAAGCCGAACGCCACCCAACTCAGTTTGACCAAAAAGGCCAGCTACCTGACACTAAAAAACTTAGCGGCATCCGCTCAGAAGAAGTCGACGGTAAAGGTTTTAACCAGCTACGTTTTGATGACACGACAGGTCAAATCAGTGCCCAGCTACAAAGCAGCCATGCGGCCAGCCAGCTCAACTTGGGTAACTTAAGCCATCCAAAAGATAAGGCGGAAAGTGACGGTCGTGGTGAAGGTTTTGAGCTACGAACAGACCAGTGGGGCGCAGTAAGAGCGGGTAGTGGCTTACTCGTTACCACTCATAAACAGGACCAAGCCCAAGGTGTACACCTCGATGCAAATGAGGCCAAACAACAAATCGAAGGCGGCCTTAGCAATGCCAAGGCACTCAGTGAAGTTGCCAAAAATCAGCAAACTGATCCGTTAGAAAATTTAGAAAACCTAAAATCTTTTATTGAAAAACTTGAGCAGCAAGACAACGCAAAAGCTAAAACCTTTAAAGAGGCGATTATGCTGCTGGCGAGCCCAAATAGTGTTGCATTGAGCAGTAACGAAGACATTCACTTAAGCGCAGATGGGCAGTTAAATCAAACTGCTGGAGATAGCATTAACCTGTCTACCCAAAAGAACCTAATTGCACATGCCCAAAATAAAATTAGTCTTTTTGCGGCTCAAGAAGGGGCGAGACTCTATGCAGGCAAAGGTAAAGTCGAGATACAAGCACAAGGCGATGGAGCAGATTTAATTGCCCGTAAAGCTGTGCAGGTGATTTCGACTGAAGACAAAATTGAGGCCACAGCAGCCAAAGAAATTGTACTCACCGCAGGTGGCTCTCAAGTCAAAATTACTGGTTCTGGCATTTTTATGACCACAAGTGGCAAATTTGAGGTGAAGGCTGGGCAGCATTTGTTTATGGGGGGCGGGAGTGTGAATGCTAATGTTCCTGCATTGCCTGTATTAGGAGAAATTAATAAATATAACTTGAGATATTTATTGCAAGATAAAGATGGCAATAACTTTGCTAATCATAAATATATCGCTTTCTTACCTAATGGAGATATTGTAGAAGGCCGTACGGATGATAAGGGATATACAGATCTATTTAAATCCTACCAACCAGAAGAGATATCACTTCATTTATTTAAAGATGAAAAAATTGATATAGAGTAAAAATAATAATGGCAAAGTATTACCCTTATGTTGTTTTGGAAACAAATGTAAAAACTAGCTTATTGAAATATAGGCTGTATGTTTACAATACCGTAACAAATAAAGCAGAAACTTCGATACTTTTTACAAGTAAGGAATTCAAAAAAGTAGGAAATAATCTTTATCAAACAAGATCTGCTGAGATAGATGATAATAAATTAGGTATCGAAAGTATAAGAGATTGTGTAATTATTCTTGACTTATATCGATTAAGTATAAGTGGAAAAGAAGCTTTAGTATTAAGTAATTATATTGTGCCAGATAAGATCGAATCTTATACTTCTGCAAATTTTAGTCAGAATACTAATATAAGTAAGGTACAGTATAATGAAGCTAATTATGTGACTAAAGTTATCAAAGATAATAATTCGAAAAACACATTCCAGCTCAATTTGAGTAGAGAAAGAATTTTTCAATGTATAGATCCTGGCTGTAAGCCTGGCGAGGCTAAGGATCCGTTTTCAAAGATACAGATTGAAGCAGGTTTACAGGCCCGTTTAAATGAGCCACTACCTGATCAATCTTATGCTTCTTTATGTGGTCCTGCTGCATATTTTTTCTGCCTTATTAATTTAAGCCCTACTAAATATAAACTGGCAGTAAAACAACTTTGGGAGAAGGGGCTTACAAAAATTGGTAATTTAGAGATTAAGCCATCTTTAAGTGGATGTCGGCGTGTAAAGAATTTTTATGATGGTGAATTACCTAAAATTCCACCAATTGATTGGATAACTTTAGCTAGCTTAAGAGAATCTGAGAATAAAGCATTCCAATTAAAAGATCCTAGTCAAGAAGTTGCAGGTATCACCGCTTGGTGGGAAATGGAAAGTTGGTTTAAAAGTTCAGGGTTTAAAATTCTAAAGACTTTTCCATTTTATATAACTGGCTATAATCCTACTTTAATTGGTGAGATTAATAAGTATGCTGGTCCAGATTATTATATAGTTACTTTGATATCCGCAAGCTTATTAAATAGTGGTTCAAGTTCAGGAACGCAAAGTCTACCAGACCACTGGATTGTTTGGACAGATAAGTTAAAACAACCTAATGGAAAAGCTATAACTTCTTCAACGGACCCCTATAAAACTGATGTAAAACTCAAAGCATTCTCATGGGGAGTAAACACTCAAGTGATTAAGTCAAAATTATCATTGTATAATTTTGAAAAAAAAGTTTTTTTTGCCATGATTATTAAAAAGGAAATTTTTTAATGAATAAGTCTTTTATATTTTTATTTCTTACTATTGTGCTTTCTGGGTGTGGTAAGAAGGATTATCCAGTTGAACCCAATCAAATCCCTGCAGGTACAGTGGGTAAGTTATATAATCAAAAAATAGATGTAAGTGGAGGTGTAGTTATACCTTATACTGTACAAATAACTACAGATTTTAAAGAGGATATGGGAGTTGTTGTTAAACCAATAAATCAAGATGTTTCTGATGCATATAATCATTTAGTTATTTATGGGGTTCCAAAATATAGTGGTGATTTTAAAATTAAAATCTCTGGTGGAATATATGGTAGTGGTGATGGAAAATTTACAAAGGAATATACTTACAAGGTTAATTCTAAATAAAATATTTCAAAGATTTATAAATAATTTATGAGAAATTTTTTAATTATTTTATCCATTTTATTGTCAAGTTGTAATCCTTTAGCCAAAAATGAGAAAGAAAATTTTAAAGATATGGCCCTTAAGAATTTAACTTATTCTCATATGGATGGTATGAGTGGTGATATTTTTAAATTTAATTTAGAAACAACTGATGATTTAAAGAATTTTTATCAAAACGGGAATTATAAATATTCACATTTTAAGTGCGATAATATTAAAAATTATCTTATTGTAGGTGCTATCTCAGTTGAAGGAGAAAAGTTAAAGAATGGAAAATATACTTTGTCTGGATACTTCAAAGTTTGCGAAGATGAATCAATGAATGTATGTATCGCTAAGAACCAATTGGAAAAATTATTAACTAGCAATATGTCTTGTAGAGTAGTCTTTGGTAGCTTATTACAAAGCAGTAAAGTTGTGGTAGATAGTATTTTGGTATCAAAAGAAGCTATAAGAAAACCCAATTTTCAATAGAGTTTGGAATGAAAAAATTTCTTTATCTATTAGGACTAATTTTTTTAACTGGATGTAGTGAAAAAATCTCAAATTTCACAATAGATCATATTATGAAAAGCAATGAAAAATTAAATTTTGCTATGAAAATTGAAGGTAAGGAAGTTTTAAATAAAATAAAAAAATCATCATCAAAAAAGTTTATTTGTGAAAGTATGATTGATCCTCAGCAAACATTAGATGTGGATATCGATAGATTTGAGAATAACCAAATTGATGTATCTGTAGAATTTTGTTCAAATAATGATAATGGAAGCTGTGAGCCTATACATATAAGTTCAGTTAAAAAAATTAATTTAGAATGCCAAGCGGTTTTCTCTGCAATGATTGGTAATATCTCTAAATCAGAAAAATTTCCAATTGTATGGGAAGAACAATAATTTGATTAAGACTATAAAATTTTTCTGGATAGTTTGCGTAATTCCCTTTTTACTTACGGGCGGATGTCAGGATAAATATACGGTTGAACCTGAAAGTCTTCCAGTTGCTTACGTAGGGCAAACATATACCCAACAATTAAAAATTACAGGTGGAAAAGTCTCTGAACAACATTTTGAATTAACTTCTAATATTCCGGAAAATCAGGGAGTTAAAATTACTCCCGTAGATGATATAGATGGATACAATCACATAAAAATAGAAGGTATTCCTAAATATAAAGGAAAATACAAAATTGTAATTAATACATATTTTTATGGGCGAGGCGATGATAAGCTAACTAAAACCTATGAATTTGTAGTTAAATAATAAAAGATCTTTTTAATAAGAAGAGGATATGAAAAAGAATTTATTAATTACCGTACTAATTTCAATTTTCATCATACAGTCCTTATTAAATTATTACTTCTGGAACCGCACAAAAACACCCGAAATTCATGTTTTAGAAAAACCTTTAAAGATATATTCGTTTGAAGGTAAATATTCGAAAAATAGCACTTTGCCAGAATATTATATTTTACCAGAAGGTACTGTTTTATATGATGATAGTGACTCTTTGAACAGAAGGGTTATGGTTTATTTCAATTTACAAGGTGTAGATTTTAAATTCGAAGAACAAGACCCAGATATCTTAAAACAACCTAGTGAAGTCAGTGGTATAAGGTCGAAGGACTTGCCTGATTTACTAAAAGAAATTCCTCTGACTAAAAAAGATATTTATTTAATTATTAAACATGATGAACGTATAAAAGACTCTGTGCGTTCAATTTTATTCAAAGAATACACAATTGATCCTTCAGAGTATGAAAAATAATTAAATATTTCTGGGGCATAGAAACATAAAATTAAAAAAGTTCAGAGAAGCGTAATTTATTACGCTTCTTCTGTCATAAGAAATAATTTTAAGCAGCTTGAATGGCTTCACCACAAAGAGAGACAGTTTCTTGTTTATGCTGGTGTAAGTACCAGAACTGCTCCGCAATGGTTTCTGGATGTACCGTGTAGGTCTTATCTTGTGCTCCAGAAGTCCCATCAACGAAACCATTCACAATTACTTGGCTCACATAAACATTTGAGTCCGCTAGACTATGAGCAAGTAAGTTGGTGGTTTTGTATTGCGCGGCAGCGGTAATTGCTAATGATGAGTACTCTTTAGCCACCAAGTCGATACCCACTGCATCGAAAGCAAAAATTCCATTTGTTGATAAAATACTGCCGTGGTTCTTCTCTAAATCACCTAAGCAAGTTTGAACAGTCGCAATATAGCTCGAAACACGAATATGAAAGCTTTTGGTAAGCTCTAGTGGAGGGGTTTCTAAGATATTTCCTTCAATATCATGGAAAGCATTCCAATGAATATTTTTAATCTCTCCTAATCGGTCTTTAATACGATTAATAAGATTTGGTATATCTTCAAGAACCGCTAAATCACATGTAAAAGCGTAAGCTTCAATACCTTGTGTTTTAAGTTCTAAAATGGCTTTTTCGAGTTTTTCAGCATTACGTGCCACTAACCCGATTTTATAGCCTTCTTTACCAAACTTATGTGCTACGGCTTTGGAAATACCTGTTCCATAACCAAAAATTATAATATTGTTGTTCATTATAAAGTTCCAAAAAACCAATTATTTGGTTAGAAATAGTTTATAATATGTTTTTATAATGTATTCAAGCGCAAAAGTTATCTCTAAGAATAGTACCCAAAGAATAAAATGCTTAAAAGCGGGGATTAGGGAGTCAGCTTTACATGAGTTATTCGGCTAAACATGCGCTGTTGAAAGAATTATTAGTTTGACTTCTCTATCACTCTATCTTAAATTAATTGGAACGATCGTTCCTGTTAAGTGTGTTTATGCGAACCAAAGAATTTGAAACTGATGAAATTGCTGATGCAGCCATGCATGTTTTCTGGCGTCATGGATATGCAGCGACTTCAGTTCAAGACTTAGTTGAAGGTACAGGATTATCTAGAAGTAGCCTTTACAGTACCTTTCAAAACAAGCAAGGGCTCTATCAAAAAGCGTTACAGCGTTATGAACTTTTAACCACGCTTAACAATGTGAAGCTATTGTCTGGTTCAGGTTCGCCCAAAGCCCTTATTCGACAATTACTTGTTAATATTGTTGAAGATGAGCTAAGTGATCCAGAACATAAAGGATGTCTTGTCGCAAATGCTTGTTTGGAACTGGCTGGACATGATGAAGATGTCGCTCAATTTGTTGTGAGTAACCTACAGAAACTACAACATGCTTTAGAGAATTTATTAATTAAAGCTCAACATTCAGGTGAAATTTCTTCTACCCAAAACCCGCGCGCGTTAGCGAGTTTTTTTGTAAATACTATTCAAGGATTACGTGTTTTAGGGAAAGGCAGCCCACTTGAACAAAGAAAGCAATGTTTAATGGATGTGGTCGAGGTTGCTTTAAACGTTTTATAAAACTCAATTGAACCTTAACTATTGTTGAGCTGAGCTGGATAGTTAAGGTTTTTATTTAACTTAAATTGGAATGATCATTCCAGAACAATAATTCTAGTTCACATGGAGAACAAATGTCTTCCCATCCTAACCTGATAAAACAAGCTTATAGCAATACAGAGCAGAGTAAGTACGCTGTAAAAGAATGTGAGAGTAAAGCTTTATGAATATGAAGAGTAATGAAACATCTCATCAGTTAACTGAAGAATTCTCTGCTCAATTACCGATTTGGAAATTGTTGGCTTTTACAGTTGCAGGCTTTTTGACCATCATGACAGAAACCATGCCAGCAGGGCTTTTGCCCCAAATCAGTCAAGGCTTACATATTTCAGAAGCTTATGCAGGGCAGCTTATTGCAGTATATGCCTTAGGTTCGGTTTTGGCGGCAATACCGCTGATTAGCCTTACCCGTAGTTGGAATCGGAGACCCTTATTACTCAGTGCGATTGCAGGGTTACTTTTATTTAACGCGATTACTGCCTTATCAAATGACTATACTCTGACTTTGATTGCTCGTTTTATTGCAGGGATGGCAGCGGGTGTTATTTGGGGGCTTCTAGCGGGTTATGTAAGACGTATGGTCTCTACATCTTATCAAGGACGAGCTTTAGCAATTGCTGGGGTTGGGCAACCCATTGCCTTATCAATTGGCGTTCCTTTGGGTGCATGGTTGGGAACGCTGTTTGAGTGGCGTGGCGTGTTTTGGATCATGTCTTTACTGGCATTAATTTTATTTGTCTGGATTCGTTTTAGTATTCCTGATTTTGCAGGGCAGTCAGCACAGAAAAAGTTGCCCATTTTAAAAGTTCTTTTAATGCCGGGCATTAGAGCTATTTTAGCAGTCGTCTTCCTTTGGATATTGGCTCATAGCATTCTTTATACTTATATTTCACCATTTTTGGCCTCAACAGGGCAGCCATACAACGTTGAGACTATCCTGTTTATATTCGGCATTTCTTCAATTGTAGGCATTCTCATTACAGGCATGTTTATCGACCGTTCATTAAGAAAAATAACGCTTATAAGCTTATTTATCTTTGCAATCGCAACAGCGCTATTAGGTGTTTATAGTTCTTCAAGTTTTATCGTACTGGCGTGTGTTGGGTTCTGGGGAGTCACTTTTGGTGGGGCTCCAACACTATTACAAACAGCTCTGGCAAATACTGCGGGACATGAAGCAGATGTAGCACAGTCGATGTTGGTCACGGTATTTAACCTTGCTATCGCATTTGGTGGAATGATAGGTGGGGGACTGCTTGAAAGTTTTGGAGCAGCTTCTTTTCCGTGGTTTATGCTAGTTTTTGCCCTGATTGCGTTATGTACTGTTTGCTATGCCCGTAAACATGGTTTTATTTCTTCATAAAAGATTTTTGCCCTTCATGGTTAAAAAGTGAAGGGTGACTTAATTTTTATAGCTTGATGTACTGTCACTCAAAATAATTAATAACTTGGTAAAATAAACCGAAAAACACAAATAAAGTGGAATTTAAATTTAACTAATTATATGTAAATGGGAATAAATTCTTTTAAATTGGCTTAATGTTGTAAAAATTCCCAAAAATAATAAAAATTCGCTTTTCTTAGAAAAACAATCCCGCAGGGTGCTGGCTAAACTATATCTCAAGGGTGTGATAGGGATCGAAAAGAGTAGCATGCACCAAAACGTATAACGTTAGTGTGTACTCACCCAAAAGGTCTCGATTCGGCTTAGGACGCTATAGATCAAAAGTTTATAGGCACAAGGTTATAACTTACAAAGTTATGATTGTTGAAGTAAACCATAGATGTTTTCCCTTGACACCCTAAAAAATTCTTTATAATAAAAACGATACTTTACAAGAATATAATTTATGAATAAGCCTTATCTTTCTGCTTTACCTGCCGATAGTCAAATCTCATCTCAATTGAACAATGCCTACTTCCACGACTCGTGGAGCATTGTGCTTGGTCAGCCCGACCTAAATGTATTTCAGCAACTTATTAAGCTATTCCAGCACACTCCGCAGTGGGTAGAGTGGAGCATGAATATGCGTAATAAAATTACTTCAAAGATTGGGCTTAAAGATTTAGGAAGTTTTCAGAAAATTGATTCGAATAAAAAAGAAAATGAATATGTGGCAGGCGATCGAATTGGAATTTTTACTTTTTTGCAGCGTACCGAAAATGAATTAGTGATTGGAGACGATGACAAGCACTTAAATGTGACTTTATCTATTTATAAAAATGAAGATACCCAAGTGCTTACCGTAACTACAATAGTGCATATTAAAAATTGGCTTGGGCGATTGTATATGCTACCTGTAATTCCTGCCCATCGAAAAATCGTACCAGCGACTTTACAGATTTTAGGTTAGATTACTATTTTTATTTACGATGTGATCAGCCAAAATTGTTTATATAATAATCTTAATATCATAATAAAGAGCTGAATAATATGGAGAATAAAAATCAGTGTCGGCAGTGCGCCGTTTGTGGGAAAAATTTTCCTTTAAAAGATCTAGTGTCTGGTGAAGTCATTCGTAATGTGATTAGTGATGAAATTTTAAAAGGCTATCCAGATTGGAATTACTCAAGCTTTATTTGTCGGGCCGATCTGGCAGATTATCGAGTTAAATATGTGCAGTCCCTATTACGCTCGGAAAAGGGTGAGTTATCTAATTTAGAAAATGAAGTGATCGGCAGTATGCAACGCCATGAGCTGATTAGCCGAAATACAGAGTCGGATTTTGATCAGAATTGGACATTTGGAGAAAAGTTAGCAGATAAGATCGCGACATTTGGTGGTAGCTGGGCTTTTCTCATTTGCTTTGCTCTATTTTTGACAGGCTGGATTATTCTAAATACGGTAGTGATGGTAGTCCGTCCCGTCGATCCTTATCCCTTTATTTTGCTTAATCTGGTTTTGTCCTGCTTAGCTGCGATTCAGGCACCTATTATTATGATGAGCCAGAATCGCCAAGAAGCAAAAGACCGTTTACGTTCTCAACATGATTATCAAATTAATTTAAAAGCCGAACTTGAGATTCGCCATTTGCATGAAAAAATGGATCACCTTTTATCGCATCAGTGGGAAAGACTTGCGCATATTCAAGAAATTCAGCTCGATCTTTTGGCTGAAATGAATAAAAAACGATAAAGATTTTCTGAGTTTCACGTGGAACATGAGTAGAGCATTATAGATTATTTTGCGGTAGAACCGAAATTTCTTTATGATTTGCCGCCATGCTCCATTGCTGCTTCTACAACCATGCCTTTAAACGACAACTTTGTTTACGCTCCGCCACAAGATCCGCTTTCAATTTTATTTGAAGACGATGATTTGATTGTGGTTGATAAACCTGCAGGCTTGTTGTCAGTGATGGGGCGTTTACCTGAGCATCATGACAGCGCTTATTTACGGGTGCTAGAAAAGTTTCCTTTAGCAAAGGTCACGCATCGTTTAGATATGGCGACTTCGGGCCTACTTATGTTTGCCAAACATCGCGATGCAGAAGTTGCGGTAAGTAAAATGTTTCAGGCCAGAACAGTCAAAAAACATTATATTGCTTTGGTACAAGGCCAAGTCACAGAAGAAGGGAGTGTTGAAGTTCCACTCATTACCGACTGGGAAAATCGCCCAAGACAAATTGTGCATTTTGAATTAGGCAAACATGCCAAAACCTTATTTCAACCTCTCATCTATGATGAAAAGAACGATCAAAGTCGAGTATTACTTGAACCAGTAACAGGACGTTCGCATCAGTTACGTGTGCACATGATGCATATTGGACATCCGATTATGGGCGACAAGTTGTATCACCCTGAGCCTAAACGTTTTCATTTAAGCCGTATGGCTTTACATGCTGCTTATCTGGCTTTCCAACATCCCTTAAATGGAACGGACGTGGTGATTGAGTCACAAGTGCCTTTTTAAAATTTATATAATTAAAAAATTAATTTGATGCAATTGGGAACTGAATATATACCCAAACTGCAATAAAAGTCGGGTATTCTTGATGTCGAATAATATTAATACCGCAACAACAACAAGGATCACTTTATGACTCGTGACTACGAACAATTTCCAGATGACGATAACGGCAATGTACTTTGGCAAATGGCTGAAGACGGGGATGATTTAACCGAACTGCATGAAATTGAATTTTCTATTGCTTTTCATGATCAGAAAAATGCAGAGCAATGTGCACTCTATTTGCTTTACCAAGAACAAAAAGTTTCACTTTTTCAAGATGACTCTGTTGAGCCAAATGAATGGGTGATTACCATCTTCGTTAACATGGAACCTGAGTATTCAGATATTGTTGACTTGGAACAATGGTTTGCCAGTATCGCTGAGAAATTTCAGGGCGAATATGATGGATGGGGCTGTATGGCCTATGTCTTCGAGGAAGACGACGAAGAAGATCTGTTGCAGTAAGGTCTAAAATAAAAAGTAGGAGATAAAAATGAACTTATCTCAAAAACAAATTGCAGTACGGTTTTTAGAGCTTGCCGCAGCGGGTGAAGTCGATGAAGCCTATAGCAATTACACCGCGCCAAACTTCAAGCATCACAATCCTTATTATGCGGGTGATGCGATTTCTTTGAAGGAAGGGATGCGTGAAAGCGCGGCTGAAACGCCTAACAAAGTCTTTGATGTTCAACATGTCATTGAAGAGGGCGATTTGGTTGCAGTGCATTCAAAACTTGAAATGCAGATGAATGGGTTAACCACCTTGGCTGTGGTTCATATTTGTCGTTTTGAAAAGGGTAAAATTGCTGAGTTTTGGGATATTGGGCAAGTACAGCCCGACCCGCTCGTCAATGAAAATGGTATGTTCTAATAAAAAAGCCCGAAAGTTTTCGGGCTTTTTATTTATGTATGAATTAAAACTTCCACTGTGCCAAAATTGAGGCGTTCAGAGGTTCACCTGGTTGAACCCATAAATCGTTATAGCTTGAGACATAGTAGGTTTTATCAAACAGGTTATTTACATTGAGCTGATAGCGTAAGCGGTCAGATGGAGCATAGTAGCCATTTAAATTGACCAGCGTATAGTTTGGTAAATTAAATCCATTATCAAGATTATGTCCGCTGCGCTCGCCTACATAAGTAAGGTTAGCGCCTACACCTGCTTTTCTTGTGCCGTCTTGTAGAAACTCATAATTGGTGTTTACGGAGCCTTGGTGTTTTGGAACATTGCTCAGACGAGCGCCTTTTGCCAAGTCTTGGTCTTTTTCAATTTGAGCATCGGTATAACTATAGTTGGCATTGACGAACCAGCGGTCATTGATTTGGCTATTTAAGTCAAACTCAACCCCTTTACTACTCACTTCACCTGCTGCGGTTTGAAAGTCTTTGTCGATTGGGTCTGTCGTTAGCACGTTCTGTTTTTTCATTTTAAACAGAGCGAGACTCAGCACACTTTGGTCGTTTATTTTATATTTGGTGCCGACTTCATAGCTTTCGCCTTTTTCAGGAGCGAAGGTTTGTCCATTTCGGTTCATACCGCTGTTCATGGCAAATGAGCGACCATAGTTTGTATAAAACGCCCATTGCTCAGACGCTTTAAAATTTACTCCGAAACGTGGACTATTCTGGTGAAGTGTCTGGTTGTCTTCGGTCTGTTTTATATGATTTTTAAAGTCTTGTTCGACCTGATCAAAACGATTACCGAGTAACACGCTCCACTGGTCATTGAAAAAGATCTGATCTTGTATATTCAGTGCAAAATAGCGTTGGCGCTCTTTAGTGTTGGTAAATGGAGCTAAGCTAGGTAAATATTTACCATATTCAGGTTGGTAAATATCAATAGTATTCACTGTAGTGGGAGAGTTTGAATCATGGTTCCGACGCAGTTGATATTGTTGATAGTCGAGTTGACCAAGCTCGGTTGAAAGTAAAATTTCATGGCGAGCCCAAGAAGTATCAAACTTACCTAGTAACTCTGTCTGAGCTAGAACATCTTCACTTGTATAATCACGATAGCGACGTTGGCGCTCTAAAGTACGACCATCGGCTTGCATACGCCGTGGTTCGGTTGCAAAGCCGACCATTTTGGCGTCTTTATAGCTGACTGCACTATTTAGCTTCCAGTCAGGGTTAAACTCGTGACTCAGACGTAATTGGTAAAAGTAATCTTTTATTTTCAAATCGCCGTCGTCAGGTTCACCTGTAAATGTTTTCGGGTCCATCACAAATTGGTGATTGACTGTGCTGACCCCACGGTCAAAGGTTCCTTTATGCTCAGTAAATTCACTGTCAAAGTCGAGTTGCGTTTGGTCTGAAATTTTCCATGTAAGCTGTGGTGAAAAGAACCAGCGTTCACTGCTGACATGATCACGGAAGCTTTGATTATCTTCGTGAGCCACTGCTACACGATAGGCCAGTTCATCATTTATAGGCGCGGTATGCTCCAGACTAATTCGATATTGTTCTTGAGTATTGGCACGTAGGTTAACTTCACTTTCGCTTTCCCACTGAGGCTTTTTACTGTTGAGGTTCAGCAAACCACCTGTTTCGCCGCGACCATATAAAGCCGCCATTGGTCCTTTTAAAAACTCTAAAGATTCAATATTCACTACATCTTTTGGAGCGCTAATTCCTCGGTTAACACTCAAGCCGTTACGGATCATAGCCGCACCTAAATTGGGATCGGTACTAAAACCGCGGAAAGAGTAATTATCCCAAAAGCCACCACCGAAACTGTTTTGATGAAAAACCCCGCTCACTAAGCTTAATGCATCATCAATCCGTTGAACGTCTTGTTGTTCCATCATTTGTTTAGAAAGATAAGCACGGTTAAAAGGGACATCTAAAACATCGTGAGTAAATTTAGTTGCCGAGCTATTTTGGCTCACATCTTCTCGGGTACTTTCAGCCTGAACACGTATGGTCTCAAGTACCGTTGACGTTTCCTCTCCCCAAGTGAGTGTCGATATAAATGATAGACCTAACGAAGACAGCAATCCTAATTTGTGTCGCATAAATAATCAGCCATAAAAAGACAAAAGGTATTAAATGTAATAGTATAACGTTACATTATTTTGTTGATTACCGCTATGTCTATAGAAAAAAATATTGAACGTTTACAGTCGATTGATGCTTTACGAGGTCTGGTCATCATCATTATGTTGCTCGACCATGTAAGAGAAACTTTCTATTTACATAAACAGGTTACCGACCCAATGGACGTAACAGTAACAGAACCGGCTTTATTTGGCAGTCGTTTATTGGCCCATATTTGTGCTCCAGTTTTTGTACTTTTAACGGGTATTTCTGCTTTTTTATTTCAATCAAAAAAACAAGACTTACAACAAACGCGTGCCTTTCTATTAAAACGCGGCTTATTTTTGATTGTGTTAGAGCTCACGCTAGTGAACTTTGCATGGACAGCGACTTTTCCACCCGAAGTCATTTACTTACAAGTGATCTGGGCGATTGGTATTAGCATGGTGGTGCTAGCGTGCTGTGTGAGTTTACCGTTACCAGTCATTGCTGGTGCAGCGTTGGTTATTATTTTTGGGCACAACCTGCTAGATTCAGTGCACTTCTCACAAGGCGTCTTACAAAATATATGGTTTGTTTTACATGACCGTGGTTGGATTGAGATTGCAGGCATCAAGCTTCGCACAAGCTATCCTGTTTTACCTTGGATTGGCGTGATTTTATTGGGCTATGCGTTAGGTCAGTTCTTTAGTTCAAAATATTCAGCAAATCAAAGAAGCCGTGCTTTACTCAGCCTTGGTTTAGTAAGTATTGGATTGTTTGTTTTACTGCGTTTTATCAACGTCTATGGCGACCAGCCGTGGCAACATTTTGAGTCATTACAACTGAGTCTCATGAGCTTTTTTAACCTCACTAAGTATCCGCCGTCTTTATTATTTATTTTGCTGAATGTTGGAATTGGCTTGCTTGCGCTCGTTGCTTTTGAGCGTATGCAGCAATATTCATTTCTAAAACCCTTGGTGGTGTTTGGCTCGGTGCCTATGTTCTTTTACTTACTGCATTTATATGTGTTGAAACTCATGTATGTGTTTGCACTCAGTGTGTGGGGAGCTAACTACGGAAACTATTTGTCGGTCAATCATGTGTGGATGCTATGGTTAATCACGATTGTGTTGTCTTTTGCGCTCTATCCAGCAGTTAAGTGGTTCTCGAAGTTCAAACATCAAAATAAACATATTTCGATTTTAAAATATTTCTAATTTCCAAAAGGTGAGTAAAGCGATTTCAATTAATGCTCGCTTTACTTGCTTACATCTAGATATAGAGTTTCTTTGACTTCTTCCATAACCACATAACTGTGTGACGATGCCGAAGCAGGGAGTTTCTTTAGCAGATCTCCTAATAAGCGACGATATGCACTCATTTCTTTTAAACGCGCTTTTACGAGGTAATCAAATTCGCCTGAAATAAGGTGACATTCAAGCACTTCAGGAATCTCAACGAGGTCTCTGGCTACCTGATCAAACACATCGCCTGATTTGGCAGATAACTTAATTTCTAAAAAGACAAGCAGGTTACGGTCCACAAAGGCTGGGTTTAGGCGAGCGTAATAACCCATGATAATGCCATCGCGTTCTAGGCGTTTTACACGCTCTGAACAAGGGGTGGTCGACAGGTTAACTCTCGATGCCAATTCACTAATCGCAATTCGTCCTTCGTGCTGCAAAATGTCCAGAATCATGCGATCTATACGATCTAAGGGGCGCATAGATATTTCCTCTTTTTTTTAAATTCTCGCGAGAAAAACATAAATTTACCTAGATTATAGCCTGAAAAACAGTGAAATAAACTATTGAAGCAGAAATATACTAGTTAAATAAACTGGTGTGCGTGAGGGAATGGAAATGCGCGTAATTGTTTTAGGTAGCGGCGTTATTGGAGTGGCAAGTGCCTATTATCTAGCTCAACAAGGAGCTGAGGTTACTGTTCTCGATCGCCAGTCAGGTCCTGCCGAAGAAACAAGTTTTGGTAATGCAGGTCAAATTTCGCCTGGGTATTCGACTCCTTGGGCAGCACCAGGAATTCCTTTTAAAGCTGTGAAATGGATGTTTCAACATCATGCACCGCTTGCGATTAATTTAGATGGCAGCATGTGGCAGTTACAGTGGATGGCCCAAATGCTAAAAAATTGTAATCCACAAAGTTATGCTGTGAACAAAGAACGTATGATGCGCGTGGCTGAATACAGCCGTGACTGCTTACGTGAACTTAGAAAAGATACAGGCATTAACTACGAAAACCGTGCAAAAGGCACGTTGCAGTTATTCCGTAAAGAAGCACAAATGGAAGCGGTTCAACGTGACATTAGCGTGCTACAAGAATGCGGCGTAAGCTACGAATTATTAAATGGCAATGAACTTGGTCGTGTAGAGCCTGCTTTGGCAAATGCACAAGATAAACTCGTGGGTGGTTTACACTTACCAAATGATGAAACAGGCGACTGCTATTTATTTACCAATGCTTTAGCTCAAATTGCTAAAGAGTTGGGCGTTAATTTCCAGTTTAACCAGAACGTAGAAAAATTGATTGTCGAAGGCGATCAAATTAAAGGCGTACAGGTAAATGGCAAGGTTTTAACCGCAGATCGTTATGTTCTAGCCTTTGGTAGCTATTCACGTGATTTCTTGAAACCACTTGATCTACAGTTGCCTGTATATCCTGTGAAAGGTTATTCGTTGACGATTCCAATTGTTGACCCTGCTTTTGCTCCGCAATCTACAGTGCTTGATGAAACCTACAAAATTGCGATTACTCGTTTTGACCAACGTATTCGCGTAGGTGGAATGGCAGAGTTAAGCGGTTTTAATTTAGGCCTGAATGAAGACCGCCGTGCAACATTGCAAATGGTGACTCAGGACTTGTTCCCGGGCGGCGATATGGCACAGGCCTCTTTCTGGACTGGTTTACGTCCAATGACACCAGACAGTACACCGATTATTGGCGCAACTCGCTTTAAAAATCTGTTCTTGAATACAGGTCACGGTACTCTAGGCTGGACCATGGCGTGTGGTTCAGGAAAACTAATCAGTGACATCGTATTGAATCATAAGACTGATATCAGTACAGATGGTCTTTCAATTCAGCGTTATTCACACGCGCATGCTGCATAACGGACGTTAGGGAAGTAATCATGCCTCGTCCTATTACCGCAGTCATCCACCGTCAAGCCTTACAAAATAACTTGGCGGTGGTACGCAAGGTTATGCCAAACAGTAAGGTCTTTGCCGTTGTAAAAGCCAATGCTTATGGACACGGAATTGAACGCGTTTATGAAGCATTTAAAGCCGCAGATGGCTTTGCCTTACTTGATCTTGGTGAAGCAAAACGCATTCGTGCTTTAGGTTGGACAGGTCCAATTTTATTGCTCGAAGGAATTTTCTCTCCTCAAGATTTATTTGATTGTGTGCAATATCAACTCAGTTTCACCATTCATAGTGAAGCGCAAATCGAGTGGGTAGAAAAGCATCCTTATCCTGCTCAATTTGATGTTTGCCTAAAAATGAACAGTGGTATGAACCGTCTTGGTTTTAAACCACAACACTATGTTCAGGCTTGGGAACGTTTAAATAACTTGGCAAATGTGTCCAAGATTACCCACATGATGCATTTTTCAGATGCAGATGGCGAGCGTTTTGGCCAGCAAGGTATTGATTATCAAATCAATGCATTTGAAGAAATTGTTAAGGATTTACCGGGTGAAAGATCGGTAAGCAATAGTGCGGCAATTCTGCGTTATCAAGACCAGCTCAAATCAGATTATGCCCGTAGCGGCATCATGCTGTATGGCAGCTCGCCAGACTACCCGACGCATAGTATTGCAGACTGGGGCTTACAACCGACCATGAGCTTACGCAGTGAAATTATTTCCGTTCAGCATTTAGAGCCGAATGAAAGTGTAGGGTATGGTTCAAACTTTGTCGCAGAGCAGCCCATGACGATTGGAATTGTCGCTTGTGGCTATGCTGATGGTTATCAACGTATTTCACCAACAGGTACGCCTGTTTTAGTGGACTCAGTCCGCACTCGCACAATTGGCCGCGTCAGCATGGATATGTTGGCAGTCGATTTAACAGGTATTGAAAGTGCCAAAGTCGGCAGTGAAGTCGTGCTTTGGGGCCAATCAAGTACAGGCGTCGTTTTACCTATTGATGATGTCGCAGTTTCATCCGGTACGGTGGGCTATGAACTGATGTGTGCTGTCACCGCCCGTGTTCAATTTATTAATCAGGTATAAGGAAATCCGAATGTCTAATTCAGATATACAAAAGATTAACACTAACGAAGTCATGAGCGCCGTGACTGTTTTTAACAAAGTAGTTTATCTGTCAGGTCAGGTACCTAAAAATACCGAGCAAGACGTGGCAGGCCAAACTCGTGAAATTCTTGCAACGATTGATGAACTTTTGGCATTAGCCAATACCGACAAATCTCGCTTGCTCTCTGCACAGCTCTATTTGAAAAATCTTTCTGACTTTTCAACCGTAAATGCAATTTGGGTTGACTGGTTAAAAGGGTGTGTTGCTCCATCGCGTGCCACAATTCAGGCCGATTTGGTCAATCCAGATTGGTTAATTGAAATTGCCGTGACGGCAGCACAAAAGTAATTCGTTTTTACTCCAAAAATGATGATGTATCTAACAGAAGGAAGATAGATACGGTTTAACCAGTCATTTTTGGTGAACAGATTCAGTGACCTATGACATACGGTTCGATTTTCGCCATAGGTTGCTGATCTTAACAAAGGAATTCAAAAAGGAATTTTAATATGACAACGGCTCGTCATTCAGATACGGAAAATTCTCCTGATCATCTGCAACGAAAACTGTCTAACCGTCATTTACAACTGATTGCTATTGGCGGTGCAATTGGAACCGGCCTATTTATGGGTTCGGGCAAAACTATCTCCCTCGCAGGTCCTTCAATCCTTTTGATCTATATGATTATTGGAGGAATGTTCTTTTTCTTAATGCGTGCAATGGGTGAGTTGCTCCTTGCAAATCTGCATTACAAATCTTTTGTTGATATGGCTCATGACCTGATTGGTCCTTGGGCAGGTTATTATTTGGGCTGGACTTATTGGTTAGGTTGGGTGCTGGTGGGTATTGCGGACCTTTCAGCGGTCATTAACTATTTAGGTTTCTGGCTACCCGATGGTGCAAGCTTCTCACCAATACAGCAAGCCATGATTAGTGCAGGTTGTGTGTTGTTTGTGATGGGCCTTAACCTACTGACAGTACGCCTATTTGGTGAAATCGAATTCTGGTTTGCCCTTATTAAGATTCTGGCGATTATTGGCCTGATCGGAGTGGGTGGCTATATGATTTTCAGCCATTTCCAAGCTCCACAAGGCGCTGTTGCAAGCATTAGTAATGTTTGGTCGCATGGCGGTTTATTCCCGAAAGGTACAGAAGGCTTCTTGGCAGGATTCCAGATTGCTGTATTTGCTTTTGTCGGGGTGGAACTCGTAGGTACAACAGCTGCTGAAACCAAAGACCCGCAGAAGAACTTACCGAAAGCGATTAATGCGATTCCGGTACGTATTATTTTGTTCTATGTATTGGCACTGTTTATTGTGATGTCGGTAACACCGTGGGATCACATTCGTGCAGACAAAAGTCCGTTTGTTGAGTTGTTCTTAAATGCGGGTATTCCGGTTTCAGCCATCATCATGAACTTAGTTGTACTTTCTTCGGTGATGTCTTCAATGAACAGCGGCGTGTTTTCAACTAGCCGTATGTTGTTTGGTTTATCAAAAGACGGTCAGGCACCTGGTGCATTTGGTCGTTTATCAAAACGCGCAGTTCCTTCAAATGGTTTGATTTTCTCTTGTACCTTTATCATGGGCGGAGCGGTGCTTCAGTACTTTGTTCCAAACACGATGGAAGCATTTACTTTGGCAAGTTCACTTTGTGTGATTCTATTCATTAGTGTCTGGAGTCTCATCATGGTGTGCTATTTACGCTACCGTAAATTACGTCCTGAATTACATGAAAAATCAACATTCAAAATGCCAGGTGGCGTTTGGATGAGTTATGTTGTTTTGGCATTCATGCTTTTCACTTTAGTTATTTTGGCATTAGAGCCAGATACATTGAAAGCTTTATACGTCAGTCCAGTATGGCTGGTCATTTTAGGTGTTACCTATCATGTGCTCTATAAACCACGTATGAAAAAACTAGGACGTGAACTCGTCAACGATCATTAAGTTTTATTAAAAAGCCAATCAATCATGATTGGCTTTTTTTATTTTTATTAGATTTTTTATCGGAATAATATTGTTTATTTTTGGATCAATAGAGCAGTTTGGAGGGTATTGGAAAAGTACATATAGCAGGATCACATGCTACACTTCGGCTAATCTGGAAACCCAGATTGATTAATTAAAATTGCCGTGAAGGCAGTACATAAATAATGTGACTTAAAAAAATCAGGACAAACGATTTATCAATTAAGGAAAAAATATACTTGAACATCTTGTCCTGAGGTATAGACTCAGCAACCCACGATATACGGTTCGTTTTTCTCCCTATAGGTTGCTGATTTAAGTTAAGCAAAATATAAAAAGGACTTCTAATATGACAATGGTTCATCATTCTGATGAGGCAAGCTCCCCTGATCATTTACAACGGAAATTAAATAATCGCCATCTACAAATGATTGCAATTGGCGGTGCAATTGGAACCGGCTTATTTATGGGCTCGGGCAAAACCATCTCCCTCGCAGGTCCTTCAATCCTCGTTATCTATATGATAATTGGTGGCATGTTCTTTTTTCTGATGCGTGCATTGGGTGAACTACTGCTTGCCAACTTACATTACAAATCATTTGTCGATATGGCTTATGATTTGATTGGACCATGGGCTGGCTACTATATCGGCTGGACCTATTGGTTAGGCTGGGTACTGGTCGGTATTGCTGATTTGTCTGCGGTCATTAACTATTTAAGTTTCTGGCTACCCGAAGGCGCCAGTTTCTCACCAATACAGCAAGCCATGATTAGTTCAGGCTGTGTACTATTCATTTTAGGGCTTAACCTTCTTACCGTTAAGCTATTTGGTGAAGTTGAATTCTGGTTCGCACTCATTAAGATTTTGGCCATTATTGGCCTGATTGGAGTAGGTGGCTACATGATTCTCACTCATTTCCAAGCTCCTCACGGTGATGTGGTGAGCATCAGTAATGTCTGGTCTCATGGTGGTATCTTTCCAAAAGGTGTAAGCGGATTTTTGGCAGGTTTCCAGATTGCTGTGTTTGCCTTCATTGGTGTTGAACTGATTGGTACAACAGCTGCTGAAACGAAAGATCCACAAACCAATCTGCCAAAAGCAATTAATGCTATTCCGTTACGTATTATCCTTTTCTATGTGTTGGCACTCTTTGTGGTGATGTCAGTGACACCTTGGAATCATATTCGTGCAGATAAGAGCCCGTTTGTTGAGTTGTTCTTAAATGCAGGTATTCCGATTTCAGCAATCATCATGAATTTGGTTGTACTGTCTTCGGTGATGTCTTCAATGAACAGCGGTGTGTTTTCAACCAGTCGTATGCTGTTCGGTTTATCAAAAGACGGTCAAGCGCCGAGCGCATTGGGTCGTTTATCAAAACGTGCAGTGCCATCAAACGGCTTAATCTTCTCATGTATTTTCATTATGGGTGGAGCGGTGCTTCAGTACTTTGTTCCAAACACGATGGAAGCATTTACCCTGGCAAGTTCACTCTGTGTAATTTTATTCATTAGCGTGTGGATTTTAATCATGGCGTGCTATTTACGTTATCGTAAAACTCGTCCTGAACTTCATGCCGCATCAACATTTAAAATGCCGGGTGGCGTGCTGATGGCGTATGTCGTTATTGCATTCTTCTTGTTTACTTTGGTGATTTTGGCACTCGAGCCAGATACATTAAAAGCGGTATACGTGAGTCCACTATGGTTGGTGGTTTTAAGCGTAACTTATTTTGTGTTCTATAAGCCACGCATCAAAAAATTAGACCAAGAACTCGTTTAATGAACTATAAATGATTTTAAAAAAGCCAATCGATCATGATTGGCTTTTTTATTTAGGTTCTTTAATCAACCAACAAATGCTGATATTTATCGGCTTGTTTACGCAAATAGTCCCAAACCAATTTAATGCGTGGTTCATGTTGTAAATCAACAAAGGTCAGCATCCAAAACGTATGGGTAAAGCGAACTTGTTGCTCTAACACTTCTTCAAGTTCCGGTTTATCATCTGCCAAAAACTTGGGCAAAATCGCAAGTCCTGCGCCAGCACTCACCGCAATTTGTTGGGCCAAAATACTGCTGCTACGGAAGTTAGCATTCAGCTTTAAAGGTAAACGTTCTAGACAATACAATTCAGGGCTATACACCAGATCATCAATATAGTTCACAAAGCGATGTTGGGTTAAATCTTCTAAGGCACGGATAGGCGGGTTTTGAGTCAGATAGTTTTTGCTACCATAAATTTTTAAACAATAATCTGATAATCGCGTAATGATGTAAGGGCCAGACGTAGGACGATCAATTGATACCACAATATCTGCCTCACGGTGTGAAAGCTTAATCATTTTTGGCACTGGAATTAAGTCGATGGTGAGTAGTGGGTATTGAATCGAGAACTCAGCCAGTAAGCGAGCTAAAAAAGCAGTACCAAAACCTTCAGGTGTGCCAATTCGCACACGACCTTGCAAAGGTTGATGTGGTTTTTCAATTTGTAAGAAAGCTTGTTCCATTTGCTCAACTCGAGGAACAAGTGCCATCCCTTCGAGTGTCAGCTCATAACCCGTCGCTTCACGCTTAAACAGCGTTGTACCCAAAGCAAGTTCTAGGGCCTGAATCCGTCTAGCCACCGTACTGTGCTCGACACCAATAACCCGCGCAGCATTGGTCAAAGTTTTAGTCCGAGCTAAAACCAGAAAAAAATGTAGATGATCCCAATCCACTTTCATTTTTGTTGTCATCCTTGTGCATATTTGCACAACAATCGTGCATGAATTTCCGTTGGTGGTCAAAGTTTTCTTTGCTAGTCTCAATTGAAACTGGAATAAAGAAAATACGATCAAAAGGTATTTTCTAATAATTGAACACAATAAAAATATGGCCTACGGAGAGGTTATGAACACAATCCAAAAAATCGAATTGGAAACCGCTAAATTACTCATTAACGGAAATTTTATCGAATCTGAAACACAGGAATGGCAAGACATTATTAACCCTGCGACTCAGGAAGTGATTGGTCGTGTACCATTTGCAACGGTTAAAGAAGTTGACGCTGCTATTCAAGCTGCACAAGATGCTTTTGCTTCTTGGCGTCAGACTCCAATTCAGGCACGTATGCGTATCATGCTTAAGTTACAAGACTTAATCCGTGCCAACATGAAGGAAATTGCACAAGTACTAACGGCTGAACAAGGCAAAACCTTGGCAGATGCTGAAGGTGATATTCAACGTGGTTTAGAAGTGGTTGAACATGCCTGTTCGGTCGGCACTTTGCAAATGGGTGAATATGTTGAAGGTGTAGCGCGTGGTGTAGACACTTATACCTTGCAGCAACCTTTGGGTGTATGTGCGGGTATTACGCCGTTTAATTTCCCAGCCATGATTCCACTTTGGATGTTCCCAATGGCAATCGTGTGCGGCAATACATTTGTTTTAAAACCATCAGAACAAGATCCATTATCAACCATGATGCTAGTTGAACTTGCTATTCAAGCAGGTATTCCAGCAGGTGTGCTTAACGTTGTGCATGGTGGCAAAGAAGTGGTTGACCGTTTGTGTACCCATAAAGACATTAAAGCGATTTCATTTGTAGGTTCAACAGCAGTTGGAACACATGTTTATAACCTTGCAGGGCAACATGGTAAACGTGTGCAGTCGATGATGGGTGCAAAAAACCATGTTGTGGTCATGCCTGATGCCAATAAAGAACAAACTTTAAATGCTTTGGTGGGTGCAGCATTTGGTGCAGCAGGACAACGTTGTATGGCATTGTCGGTTGCAGTCATGGTCGGTGACAGCAAACAGTGGATTCAAGAGCTAGTCGAAAAAGCGAAAACCTTAAAAGTAAACGCAGGCCATGAGCCAAATACTGATATTGGGCCAGTGATTTCAAAACGTGCTAAAGCGCGAGTACTCGACTTAATTAATAGCGGTGTTGAGCAAGGTGCAGAGTTACTACTCGATGGTCGCGATGTTCAAGTTCAAGGCTATGAATTGGGCAACTTCGTGGGTGCAACGATTTTTAGTGGCGTAAATACCGACATGCGTATTTATAAAGAAGAAATCTTTGGCCCTGTTCTTTCAATTATTTGTGTAGACACACTTGATGAAGCGATTACGCTTATCAACGCCAACCCATTTGGTAACGGTGTAGGTCTATTTACACAAAGCGGTGCGATTGCACGTACTTTCCAAAACTTAATTGATATTGGTCAAGTTGGTATCAATATTCCAATTCCTGTGCCAGTGCCTTTCTTTAGTTTTACCGGTTCAAGAGGTTCGAAACTGGGTGATTTGGGGCCATACGGCAAACAAGCTGTGCAGTTCTATACTCAAACCAAAACCATTACCAGTCGCTGGTTTGAAGATAGCCATGAAGTTGGCGGTGTAAATACAACTATTAGTTTACGTTAAGGGGATCACGGATGAATATCGCCTTTATCGGTCTAGGCAATATGGGCGGCAAAATGGCCCATAACCTACTTAAAGCCGGACTCAATGTTTATGGATATGACCTCAGTGAAGTTGCGATTCAGCACTTCGCCGAGGCAGGTGGGGTGGTGTGTGATAGCCCACAGGATGCAGCTAAACAAGCAGATGTGGTCATTACCATGTTGCCTGCGGCAAAGCATGTTAAGGAAGTTTACTTGGGTGAAAATGGTGTCTTGGAAGTGCTAAAAGCAGGTAGCTTATGCATTGATAGTAGCACCATTGACCCGCAAACTATTAAAGATATTGCCATTGTTGCACATAGCAAAAATATTAAAATCTGTGATGCACCCGTCTCTGGTGGAACCATTGGTGCTCAAGCAGGAACCTTAACCTTTATGGTGGGTGCCGATGATCAAACCTTTAATGAAGTAAAACCTGTACTTAGCCACATGGGTAAAAATATAGTTCATTGTGGTGATGTCGGCGCAGGTCAAATTGCCAAAATCTGCAATAACCTGATTTTAGGTATTTCAATGGCTGCTGTTGCCGAAGGTATGGCACTCGGTGTAAAGCTGGGCATCGACCCACAAGCATTGGCAGGCGTCATTAACACCTCAAGCGGTCGTTGCTGGAGCTCGGATGTGTGTAACCCATGGCCGCATATTAATGAAAATGCCCCAGCATCTCGAGGTTACCAAGACGGCTTTGCAACTCAGCTGATGCTAAAAGATTTGGGTCTTGCAGTAGAAGCGGCAGGCCAAGTCAAACAGCCAGTCGTATTAGGTGGCATGGTGCAACAGCTATATCAGCAAATGTGCATGCGTGGTAATGCCAATCTCGACTTTTCGAGCATTATTCAGCAATACCTGCCACAAGAGGCATAACGGTAAAGCCAAAGGATGGCTTTAAACACATTAAACCCTGTCGTGAATAACAACAAATCCGGACTGAGGGAAAAGATATGATGGATTATCAAAATGCTGCACAGACTTTCGATTTGGAAAGCACTGCAAAACAGATGTTATCAGGTTCACTTGATAGCTTAAATGCTTGTTATGAATGCTGTGATCGACACGCAGATGGCGACAAAATTGCGCTGTATTGGCAAGGAAAAGATGGACGAAAAGAGCAATATACCTTCCGTGAATTAAAAGAGTGGTCGAGTCAGTTTGCCAACTTTCTAAAATCACAAGGTGTAAAAGCAGGCGACCGTATTTCAGGTCTATTACCAAGAACACCTGAATTGATCGTGACTATTTTTGCAGCTTGGCGAATTGGTGTAGTCTATCAACCCCTATTTACTGCATTTGGTCCAAAAGCGATTGAGCACCGTATTCAGCTTGCACAAAGTAAGCTGGTGGTGACCGATATGGGCAACCGTAGCAAGCTTGATGAAATTGAAAATTGCCCTGCAATTGTGACTGTCGCCGATGCACAAGTTACTCCGCTTAAAGCAGGTGATTTTAACTTTTGGAATGAAGTGAAACAGCAGTCTGATCAATGTGATTTGGTTATGCGTAGCATCCAAGATCCTTTCTTATTGATGTTTACTTCAGGCACTACAGGGCCAGCTAAACCATTGGAAGTGCCATTAAAAGCACTAATTGCCTTTGGTCGATATATGCAAGATGCCATTGGTTTAACCGAAGAAGATTCGTTTTGGAATATTGCCGATCCGGGTTGGGCGTATGGTCTGTACTACGCGATTACTGGGCCGTTATTCTTGGGTCACGCTACTTTGTTTTATGAAGGTGGTTTCAGCACAGATAGCTTATGCCAAATTGTGAAAGATTATAAAGTTAACAACTTGGCAGGCGCACCAACTGCTTACCGCATGATGATGGCGGCTGATCCAGCACAAATGGCACCGTTAAAAGGGCAGTTCCGTGTGGTGAGCAGCGCAGGTGAACCACTGAATCCAGAAGTAATACGTTGGTTTAAACAAGTGCTTGATGCTCCGATTTATGACCATTACGGACAAACTGAAGTGGGCATGGTGGTGTGTAATCATCATGGTTTAAAACATGAAATTCATGCTGGTTCAGCAGGTTTCCCAAGTCCGGGCTATCGCGTTGCTATTGTCAATGAACAAGGTGAAGAACTTCCGCCAGATACACCGGGAATTTTAGCAGTCGACATTAGCCAGTCTCCAATGATGTGGTTCGGCGGCTATAAAGAAAGTCGCAAATCGCCCTTCATTGGTCATTACTACTTAACGGGCGACACTGCCGAGTTGCATGCCGATGGCAGCATGAGCTTTGTTGGGCGTAGTGATGATGTAATCACTACATCGGGTTATCGGATTGGGCCTTTCGATGTAGAAAGCGCACTACTCGAACACGATGCTGTGATTGAAGCAGCAGTGATTGGTGTGCCTGATCCGGACCGTACTGAAGTGGTTAAGGCATTCGTAATTTTAGCTGCGGATGCTCAACCTTCCGATACGCTTGCTGAGCAACTCAGCCAATTTGTTAAAAGACGACTTTCTGCACATGCGTACCCACGTTTAGTTGAATTTGTGAGTGAATTACCTAAAACTCCAAGTGGCAAAATTCAGCGCTTTTTATTGCGTAATCAAGAAATTGCTAAACAACAAGCTAAAGCAGGGTAAAGGAAATAATAATGCAATTTACCGAAGAACAATTACTCATTCGTGATATGGCGAAAAGTTTCGCCCAAGAACAAATTAAGCCTAATGCCAGTGATTGGGACCGAGATGGAACTTTCCCAAAAGAAACGCTGACTCAAATGGGGCAACTCGGTTTTATGGGTATGCTTGTTTCAGAGCAATGGGGCGGTTCAGACACGGGTAACTTAGCCTATGTACTGGCACTTGAAGAAGTTGCGGCAGCAGATGGCGCAACCTCAACCATCATGAGCGTACATAACTCGGTTGGCTGTGTGCCTATTTTAAAATTTGGTACTGACGAGCAAAAAGAGCGCTTTTTAAAACCTTTGGCGCAAGGTGAAATGATTGGCGCTTTTGCTTTAACCGAACCACATACTGGATCAGATGCGGGAGCCATTAAAACCCGAGCAGTGAAAGATGGTGACGATTACATCTTAAATGGTGCCAAGCAGTTTATTACCTCGGGTAATAATGCCGGTGTCATTATTGTGTTTGCCGTGACCGATCCGAGCGCAGGTAAAAAGGGCATTAGTGCCTTTTTAGTCCCACGCGAAACACCGGGCTATGAAGTGATTCGTGTTGAAGAAAAACTAGGTCTGCATGCTTCAGATACCTGCCAGATTGCGCTGACAGATGTACGTATCCATAAAAGCTTAATGCTGGGGAAAGAAGGCGAAGGTCTGAAAATTGCTCTCGCCAATTTAGAAGGTGGACGTATTGGTATTGCTGCACAAGCAGTCGGTCTAGCACGTGCGGCACTCGAAGAAGCAACTCGCTATGCCAAAGAGCGTATTACTTTTGGAAAACCAATTTTTGAGCATCAAACCATCGCGTTTCGCCTTGCTAGCATGGCAACTGAAATTGAAGCAGCGAGACAACTGGTTCACTACGCTGCGCGTTTAAAAGAAGCAGGTCAACCGTGTCTCAACGAAGCTTCAATGGCCAAGTTATTCGCTTCAGAAATGACTGAACGCGTGTGTTCGAGCGCACTACAAGTGTTTGGTGGCTATGGCTACCTGAGAGACTTTCCAATTGAACGTATCTATCGTGATGCCCGTATTTGCCAAATTTACGAAGGTACGAGTGATATCCAGCGTTTAGTCATCGCACGTAGTCTATAAAATCAGAACAAGGAATAAGTAATGCAGTGGCAAAGTATTTTATTAGAAAAGCGTAATGGGGTTGGACTGATTACATTAAATCGCCCTCAAGCGCTCAATGCCTTAAACAGTGAATTAATTAGTGAAATTAATCAGGCATTAGATCAGCTCGAAAAAGATCGTGAAATTGGCTGCATCGTATTGGCAGGCTCAGAAAAAGCTTTTGCCGCAGGAGCTGACATTAAAGAAATGGCTGATTTGGCATTTCCTGATATTTATTTTGATGACTTTTTTCATCTTGCAGACCGTATCGCACAGCGCCGTAAACCTCTAATTGCAGCGGTGAGTGGCTATGCGTTAGGTGGTGGCTGTGAATTGGCGCTTATGTGTGACTTTATTTATTGTGCTGACAACGCCAAGTTTGGCTTACCCGAAGTCACCTTAGGGGTAATTCCGGGTATTGGTGGCACACAACGCTTAACCCATGCCATTGGTAAAGCCAAAGCAATGGAAATGTGTTTTACCGCTCGTCAAATGGGCGCTGTAGAAGCAGAACAAAGTGGTTTAGTTGCACGTGTGTTTAGCAAAGAAGAATTACTTGAACAAACCTTGCAAGCAGCTGAAAAAATTGCGGCACGATCTTTAACAGCAAACATGATGCTTAAAGAAACTATTAACCGAGCTTTTGAAGTAAACCTTACTGAAGGCTTACGCTTTGAAAGACGTATGTTCCATTCAATTTTTGCAACATTTGACCAAAAAGAAGGAATGCAGGCGTTCGTTGAAAAACGAAAACCAAATTTTAAAAATCAATAAGAGATCAATAAAATGAATACAGAAAATCACTTAATGATTGAGCAACAAGGTAAGTTGGGCATGATTACCTTAGACCGAGTGACTCATCTCAACGCATTGTCGCTAGATATGATTAAAAGTATTGGTGCCCAATTGGAACTGTGGCGAAATGATGCTGCTGTTCAGGCAGTGTTAATTAAGTCAAATAGCCCAAAAGCCTTCTGTGCAGGTGGAGATATTCGCTATCTCTATGACAGTTATAAAAATGGCACGGCCGATTACAAAGGCTACTTTAGTGCCGAATATAAAATGCTAAATATACTACGTGAATATGAAAAGCCAATCATTGTTGTGCTTGATGGCTATGTATTAGGTGGCGGTTTTGGCTTGGCTCAGGCTTGCCACATTGTGGTGAGCAGTGAAAAGTCCAGATTTGCCATGCCTGAAACAGCGATTGGCTTTTTCCCAGATGTTGGTGCAACTCATTTCCTATCTCGTCTTGATGATATTGGTGTTTATATGGCAATTACGGGTGAGCAGATCAGCAGTAGCGATGCGCTTTACCTCGATTTAATTGACTATCATGTGCCAAGCGAGCAGTTACAAGCGTTGCAAGATGCTCTCGTTGAAGCGCCAAGTTTAAGCAAAGAGGGAATTGAACGCATCATTACCCGATTTATTACTCGCCCTGCCGAAAGCGAATTAAAACAATTGGCAGAAGGTATTCGTAAACACTTCGGATATCAGCATTTAGATGAAATCGAGCAAAGTCTTGAAAATGAACAAGATGAAAGCTTAAAGACTTGGGCAAGTAAGATGCTTAGTATTTTGCAACAGCGCTCATTTATTGCCAAACAAACCAGTTTGAAACTGCAACATTTAGGCCGTGGGCTTTCTTTACCACAGTGTATGCAGCTTGAACGTGATTTACAGGATATTTGGTTTGAGCATGGTGACTTTATTGAAGGTGTCCGCGCTCTCATTGTCGATAAAGACAAACAACCACAGTGGCAAGAACGTAATTCGAAATTTGAACCAATTTTAGAAAAATTGAGCTAAACCGAATTATAAAAACATAAAAAGCTTAAGGAGATAAAGCGAGACCTGAAAATGCTTATGGTCAGGGCTGGTCATAAGCATAAAAAAGATAAAACAAGAAAATCTAAAAAGGATATTACGATGCAATCAATACATGGAAACGGTTCAAATACTAAAAAGTCGTCACATCGATTAGCAGGTATCTCTAGCATGGTCGGCACCACCATTGAATGGTATGACTTTTTTATTTACGGTGCGGCAGCAGCGCTCATTTTTAATAAGCTATTTTTCCCAAATCTAGATGCACTTACCGGCGTGCTTGCTGCATTTGCAACTTATGCCGTTGGGTTTATTGGAAGACCATTAGGCGGCTTAGTCTTTGGTCATTTTGGTGACAAGATTGGCCGTAAATCGATGTTGCTACTGACCTTGATGCTCATGGGGATCCCAACCGTACTGATTGGCTTATTACCGACTTATGAATCAATTGGATATTGGGCTGCGATTGGTTTGGTTGTCTTACGATTTATTCAAGGTATGGCAATGGGCGGTGAATGGGGCGGTGCTGTACTGATGGCCGTTGAACATGCACCTGAAGGCGGTAAAGGATTTTGGGGAAGCTTGCCTCAAGCCAGTACAGGTGGTGGCTTAATGCTAGCCTCAATCGCGTTGGGTCTGGTGTCGCTATTACCTGAAGAAGCACTGTTTAGCTGGGGTTGGCGTTTACCATTTCTTGCCAGTATTATTTTACTGGCAGTGGGTTGGTATATTCGAGTAAAAGTGCCTGAGTCACCAGATTTCGAAAAAGTAAAACAGCAGTCTGAAGAAGTTAAAGTTCCTGCTCTACAGGTTTTTAAAAACCATCCAAAGCAACTCATCACTATTATTTTGGCTCGCGCTGCCGAAAATGCATGGTTCTATATTGCTTCAACATTTACATTGGCTTATACCACTGCACAACTTGGAATTCCACGCCAAGACATTTTATTTGCCACCATTTGCGGCGCAGCCGTGATTTTATTTATGACGCCGTTATGTGGACATTTGTCAGATAAAGTCGGCCAACGCAATATGTTTATGTTTGGCCTATGCATACTGGCGCTTTACTGCTATCCATTTTTTACCATGCTCAATACAAAAGATCCGGTATTAGTGTGGACAGCAATTGTTTTAGCAATTGGCGTTGTGTTCCCAATTATGTACGCACCACAAGCTCAGCTTTTTGCCCGTCAATTTCCGGCAGAAATTCGTTATAGTGGAATTTCAATTTCGGTACAGTTGGCTGGTGTATTAGGTGGTGGTTTGGCACCGATGATTGCTACTAAATTATTGAGTGTCGGGCAGGGTAATCCATATCTAATTATGCTTTATATTGGAAGTATGGCCGTAGTCGCAATTATATCGACGTCATTTATGCCGCGCGATTGGAGTGCTAAAACGGATGAAACTTATTATAAAAAGTCGAATTTAAATTTAAAAACCAAAATTGATTAATAGGTATTAATGTTTCTTAGTCGTATTGCTACCTAACTATATAAAAATTGGGACTCATGCCAAAAATAGTATGAGTCCCAAATAAGAAATTAAACATCAATCAAGCATGCAAACATCGCATATCCATCAATAACCATGGGTGGGCCTGCACGATGAGCACGAAAACCCGCAGCACGTAATAACCGTTCTACCCCCAGAGGAGAGGTGGTAATGAGTTGTTTTGCACCTTGTTCTCTTGCAAAGTTGATAGATTCTTGCAGAATTGCAATAGAGACGGGCGATGACACAGCTTGACTAGCTGAAGATGGCGGATTCGAGAAATCTACGGCTGAGAATCTTGATAACTCCCAAATTTCTGGTGAGCAAGGAATAGGCATTCCATTAAGTAATTGAGGAAATATCTCAACAAGTAAATAAGGTTGAGTAGTCGGTAGTAATCTGGCACAACCAATAATATTAGATTCTCTATCTTGAGCGACGACATAGGCGGTATCGACTTTGTCAAACTGATCTAGTTCTTCATTATTAGGACAGTTCAACTCCCAACCTAAATATTCAACAAATACCCTATAGCGGTAATTTTTAAATTTAGTATATAGGCCTTCTGAAAAATTATTTTGAAATCCAGCAATAACATTCATTACAAGTGCTTCCACTTATTTTTCAAGTGACTTTACTTAACAGGTGGGGAAGCGGTAACTGTAAGAATTTACAGGTTTCTAAGAGAAATATGGGGTTAATTTAGCCTTTGTCTGAGTTGTATTGATGTGGGCATAAATGAACTGTTCCCAGAACAAAGTATCGATTTTCTTTTCAATTAGTGTTTCAGTAACTTCAAATCCAATATCTGTACCAGATACATCAACAAGCATAATATTGCTTCGAGGCAGTCCAATTCTTTTTATACTCGTGATGCCATTGTACTCAATAAATTCCCAATCCCATCCCGTACTTAAAGCTGGGGTCAGTGATGTTGCCCATTCAGTAAAACCATAATAGAGAATTTGAGAATCTTCAATTTGTGTTGACTCAACAATAGATATGAGGTGTTGGAGTGGATAGTTCATAAGCTGGTTTTCATTCAGTCGAATAAAACCATCTGCTGATATTGAGAAATGAGGGGGGATGGTGACCATGCTACCTGTTCAAGTGACTTGAATTGGGGTTCAATGGATAAATAACATAAATTATTGCCAATAAAATACTGTTATGTTTAACAGGTTAAATGTAATTGTATGGCATACACCGTTAAGCTGTTCTTACTAGAGAGTTATTCAGCCTTTAAGGCTTACTTATGAAAAAACGAGAATTTTGTAGTTTTAATATGCAAACTGCCTTTTAAAAAAATGCTAAGTAGATTGGTGTTGTGATAGATTTTTTAGTGTGCATCAATTCTCATTGTTAAAATAATAATCCTAAGCAAGGTGAGTTGTAATGTAATTGCTTGATTTATTAAATTATTAAAGGTGTATTTAGTTTCTTTACATAATAATTAGTAAAATTATACCGGCTAGATAGTTGATAGAAAATATTGTTTAATTAAATTAATGAAAACTGAATATCAATAATAATTAATAGGTCTCCTTGATCTTTTTTAAAATACTTATTTTTTGGAATAAAATGCATCCTGTAAAATTTAATTTTTCAAGCATAATCCGCACATGGAATATAACAACCTTAGAGGCTCTCATAAATTTAGTTTGGCTGAATAATTTACGACCATATCTGGCTTAAAAGAGTTGTTAATTAGATGATGAATTCAAAATCTGAAATTGAGAAATCAGATAAAGAAAATTAGGTATTTAAAAGCTTTATTGAAATAAAGGTAAACGAATAGATCTACGCTTCAATTGGATTGTTTGAATTCACAATATGCAACTGAACAAAAAATGATTTGTGAATGGAGTCTAATGAGAGTAAATGGAAAATTGGCAAGAGGATTTATTATCAGAATTTCTGATCGTAAAAAATGAATACCAGCTGTTTGAGATCGTTAAATCTACAGCTTCAAAACTTGGATTTGATTATTGTGCTTATGGTATGCAGTCGCCATTATCTATTGCTGAACCAAAAACGATTATGTTGAATAATTATCCAGAAGCATGGCAAAAGCGTTATGTGGAACAGCATTATGTGAAGATAGATCCAACAGTGCAGCATTGTATGGTATCACTTCAACCTCTTGTCTGGTCGAGCCAATCTGCAAAGACACAAGAAGAAAAAGATTTCTGGGAGGAGGCGCGCTCTTATGGCCTTAATGTCGGTTGGGCTCAGTCAAGCCGCGACTTTATTGGAACCAGAGGGATGTTAACACTCGCAAGATCCAATGACCAATTGTCGGAAAAAGAGCAAAAGGCACAATATACAAATATGTATTGGTTGTCTCAAACCGTGCATTCTAGCATTGCTAAAGTTGTAAATGAGGTGGAATTCGCTCAGTTTAATCTTTATTTAACGAACCGAGAAAAAGAGGCACTGCGTTGGACTGCTGAGGGTAAAACGTCAGCAGAAATTGCCCAGATTCTCGGAGTAACTGAAAGAACAGTAAATTTCCATCTCTGTAACTCAATGCAAAAGTTAAACGTAAATAATAAAATATCAGCAGCTATCAGGGCTGTAATGCTAGGCCTTTTGTAAAACCAAGTTTATAATATGAAATTGAATAAATATATTTTGTTTGTATTTTAAACCAAACGTTAAAAATAATATTTATTTTAATAAATATAAATAATTTAATTTTCATTTAAGCTATCTAAAGCTATTTATAGTTTAATTAAATTTAAATTGTTGTTTTATTTTGATTTAGAATACAATATTTATTGTGATTAAAATATATATTATTACTGCTGCCTTTAATTTTTTAATATTTTTACACAATCTTAAAGTGAAGTTGATAGATTTAAGAAATTAACTTTATAACTCTTGGATGATACCTAATTTTGATTCTTTAATTGTTAGTTAAATATGATTAACTCAATTCTTTCCTTTGAATGTAAAGGGGTGGTGGAGTGAATATGGTTCTGAATTAGATTAAATTTAATCATAGAAATTATAAATGTTATCTCAAGTAAGAACCTAAATTTAAGGACCTATAAAAGAAAAATTCGAACTAAGTACGTGTTTTATAGATTAGAAAATCTTCAAAAATTTTGCTTAAGAGTCTCTGGATCGAGACTATCAGGATGAGTTTTTAAATTTAATTAATTATAAAAATTTGTAGTCTATAACTGAATAAAAAATAATTATAAAAGTAATTTAAATTCTTAATTTTAAATAAAAGCTACCTAACCTGTAAATACTTACAGGTGTAATAAAAAACACTCACACATAAAATATAATGTGAATTTATATTTTAAACAAAAAAGTATATTCATTTTTATTAAACCCTCAGCTAGAAGTTGAATTTCTGAAATAGCAGGTTTTTTTTTAAGGGTTAATTATAATTAATCGGAGTAAGTTATGGCTGTAATGTGTACGGATAATATCATTGCAACTTTGGAATCCCACGCGAAATTAAATGGAGCTAAGACCGCTTTCGAGTATTTAGGACGTCAATCTGGTGGTATTCAATCTCTGACGTATGCGGAACTCAATAAGCGAGTTCAACACCAAGCTCAGATACTACTAAATCTTGTAGACAGTGGCGATCGTGCAGTATTGCTATTTGAACCTGGCCTAGACTTTATCGTATCGTTCTTTGCCTGTCTGAAAGCCAAAATTATCGCAGTACCAGTCAGCTTACCGTTTAATCGTAATGGTTTTTCTAATATTTTGAATATTATGAATGACTGTGAGCCAAAGATCGTACTCACAACAAAAAAGATTCTTGAGCTATCAGGTCTGATTACATTAAAGGCTCAAAATGAAAGTCTAATATTGCATGCCGTTGATACTGAATTACAGCGTGATTTGGTAGAAAAGGATTTTCCGCTTATTGCAGAACAAGATATCTGCTTCCTGCAATATACTTCGGGATCAACAGGTTGGCCTAAAGGAGTGATCGTTACCCATAAGAATATTATGGCAAATGAAGTCATGATTGCCGAAGCATTTTGTACGCAACCTGATGATATTGGTCTGACATGGCTTCCTGTTTATCACGATATGGGATTAATTGGCTCAGTTTTACAGACCGTTTATGTGGGGCTAACTTGTTATGTTATGTCACCATTAGACTTCATCCGTAAACCACTAAAATGGCTACAATTCATTAGTGAGAAAGGTGTCACGATCAGTGGTGGACCAAACTTTGCCTATGAATTGTGTTTGCATCGTATCTCTGATGAGGATGCTGCAGCGCTTGATCTGAGTCGCGTTCGTGTAATGTTTAACGGTGCCGAGCCAATCAAAGCTCACGTTATGCAGCGCTTCATGGAGAAGTTTAATACTCAATCGAAATTGAAACTGGATACTTTCTTACCATGCTATGGCTTGGCAGAGGTCACGCTTTTAGTCAGTGGTGTAACCGGTCCTCTCAATGCAATTTCACTTGATCGTGACAAATTAAATGCCCACTTGGTACAAAGCAGTCAAGACCAGAATGCTGTGCAAGTGGTGAGCTGTGGCAAGATATCTGCGCACATAGATTGCCGCATCGTCAATCCGCATACCCGTCAAGAAGTAGCTGATCATGAAGTCGGTGAAATCTGGTTGGCGGGTGAGAGTGTGACAGCAGGTTACTGGCAGAAGCCAGAGTTCAATCAGGAAACTTTTGCGGCGACTATCATTGATGACGCGGGTCAGCCTAGCCAAATACATTATTTAAGAACGGGCGATATGGGCTTTATCAAAGATGGAAACCTTTATGTGACTGGTCGTCTTAAGGATGTGATTATCATTCGTGGCAAGAACTATTATCCACAAGATATCGAGTGCTCTGTTGAAATGGCGCATCCTGCTGTTCGTAAAGGTTGTGTTGCAGCAGTGAATGTTGCTGATTCTGACGGTGTTACGGTTGTACTTGAAATCAAGAAGAAGTCACTAGATAAGACTCTCAATTTTGAAGCCATTAGAACTCAGGTTAAGGAACAAGTGACAGCTGAGATTGGCTTGCCTGTAGAAGGTGTCTTTTTACTGCATCAAGGCCGAATAAATAAGACCACGAGCGGCAAAATTAGAAGAAGAAAAATTAAAGAGCAGATCGAACGCGGTCAATTGGTCTGTTTAACCCATCCAAACCGTAGAACGGTGATTGCTCGAAACTATGTCAAGAACGGTTTAGAAGTCATCCGTGATCGTGAGCAGCGGGGGCAGCTGATTCGTTATAGCTCCAATCTACTCAACTCAATGATCAAGGAACGTGAAGTGCGCAAGCTGATTTTTAATCGTCTGAAAAGTGCTTTGTTTTAAACCCTTACCCTTTAATCATTTGAGTGAAAATTCATGTCACTTACTTCCAATTTGCGGCAGTTTCAATCTGCCGCTCGTCTGGAGCAAATTTTAGGCTCCGTACATGATACTAACAACGACTTTTCTTGGTCCGCTGCCATCGAACGTGATGAGAAAGAACAGTACCCTCAGCGTGCTGTTGATTTTCTGAATGCGGTGGGTATGAACCGTTTCTATGTACCTTCAGAGCTTGGAGGTCGTATGGAAATTGGTGAAGAATTGCTATATCTACATCGCGTGCTAGCACGACGAGATCTAACCATCAATTCGACTTATAGCACGAATGCTTGGTCCGTGATTGTCTGGATCGGCGGTAATGCGAATCAATGCCAAAATATTGCTAGTCGAATTTTGAGTGGTGCTGCTCCAGCGCTGGCTTATAGCGAGAAAGCCCATGGCGCCGACCTGCTATCGAGTGAAGTGACAGCGCAATCTACCGAGAGTAAATATGTTTTAAATGGCGAAAAATGGTCAATTAACCGTGCCACTTTAGGGGACTCTTTAAGTCTGATCGCTAAAACATCAGACGATCGTGGACCACGTAGCCTAAGCGCATTCTGGCTCGATAAGCGTCATATGGCTTCTAAAGGAACATATAGCCTGAACCGACTACCAACAGTGGGTATGCGTGGTCTAGATATCAGCGGTATTGGTTTTAACAATGCTGAAATTCACAAAGATGCTTTGATCGGTGAAGAAGGCCAAGGGTTAGAGCTTGGTCTCAAGACTCTACAGGTAACACGTGCATATTGCAGTAGCTTCTCTCTTGGTGCTGGCGATACCATGCTACGTATCGCGACCGAGTTTGCTATTGAACGCGAGTTATATAACAAAAAAGTAATAAGCATTCCGTTGGTACGTGAGCAACTCGCGACAGCCTATGCCTACCTTTTAGCTGCTGAGGTGTTATCACTCGTTGGTGCGCGTGGGTTACATGTTTGTATCAATCAGTTCAGTACATGGTCACCAATCGTCAAAGTACTCGTACCTGAGTATGTAGAGTCACTCGCCAAGATCACTTCTTCAGTGCTTGGGTCGCGTTTTTTCTTAAGAAATGCATATGCGGATGGTATGTATCAGAAAGCATTCAGAGACCATCTAATTGTTAGTGTGTTTGACGGTAGTAGCACCGTCTGTCTAGACAGCCTGAGTTTCCAGCTCAAATCTGCCAATAAAGGTCGTAGCAAAAAAGCTGACCATCTCAACCAAGCCGAAGCTAAAGCACGCTATCGCCAGTTGTATGACTTGCAGGTAGAGACAGGTGCTATTGATTTCCGCGAGCTTGAAATTTTCAACCGAGATGGTGACTTGGTGATGGAATCACTAGGGACAATCATCGAAATGCTCAACGATGCCGATGTCACAGCAGGGTTGTCTGCTGTGACACTCACCACGCTACGTGAACAAGCAAACCAACTTCTGGTTGAGCAGCATTCGTTGGATCAAAAAATTCAGGATTACTTCTCAAATTCTGAGCAAAGCAAAGAGTTTGAAACGTTGCGCTTTAGTCTTGCGCGTAGTTATGCAGAGTTATTTGCTCGCATTGCTGTGCTGGGTTTCTGGGTCTTCAACCGTCATGGCTTAAGGCCTGCTTTACAGGATGGTGCATGGCTGATCATTTTCTTAAATTCCGCTGAAGGGCAGACAGCCCCTCCAATGACGTCATTACGTGAAAGCACATTGGCAGATTTGCTAGACCGAATTTCAACCAACCATATGTTATCTGTCATCGATTTTGCACTGGCACCACGTGATGCCAAACCGGTTAAAGAGGAAATTACCCCATGAATAAAGATAAAGCTTACTGGAGCGCAATCATTCGTACGCTAGTAGCCAAAGAAATGCGTGTAGAGCCTGAAACTATTGATCCAGACCAAAAATTTACCAGTTACGGTCTTGATTCGATCGTTGCTTTGTCTGTGTCTGGGGACCTAGAAGATCTGACAAAACTAGAGCTTGAGCCGACACTATTATGGGATTACCCGACTATCAATGCGTTGGCTGAATATCTTGTTTCTGAGTTGCAACAGGGAGTTGCTTCATGAACAACCTTGCACGACTAGAACCAGAAGTTCTGTCTCGTCATGCGATTTCTGCGGAACAGCTTGGTATTTGGTACATCCAGCGTCTTGAGCCAACTTGCAGTGCCTACAATATGGTGGTGGCCTTTGATGTGAAGGTCAATCAACCATTAGGCAACAAGCCGATGGAGATTCTGGAAGCGGTCATGCATGATTATCCGCTGTTGCGAGTAAGCATGCCTGCCAATGATCAGGGGATTGAGCAACTGATCTGGGATCGCGTCTATCCGAATATTATCTTTTCTGATGCTCGTCATATTGAAGCTTCTGATTTGACGCAATTGGTTGAACAAGATACCAAGCAGCCGTTTGACCTGACTCAGCCACCATTGTGGCGTATCCATTGTTATGAGCGTGGACAAAATCACTATGTGATTGCAGTTGTGATTCATCATGCGCTCATGGATTTTTGGTCAATTGGTCTGTTGCTACGAGACGTCAGCAAACGTTTTGGACTCGTTGCAGAGTCGGATACAGTGAACGGAATTGAGTTTGCACAGTATGCCGATAAGCAGCAGAGCAGCGTAATCGATGATGCTGATGAAAGTTTAATTTTCTGGAAAAATGCACTGAAGCATGCACCACATGTGCATAGCATTCCACTTGATTATCCTCGTCCAGCTGTACAGCAGCATAAGGGTAGCTCACTGGCTTTCCGTGTACCTGAATCAGTGTCATCTGGTCTTGTAAATTTGGCGAAAGATTATGAGATCACATTGTTCGGACTTGTGCTATCTGGTTTCTATATCCTGCTGCACAAACTCTCTAATGAAAATAATCTAGTTATTGCTACACCTGTAGCTGGTCGACTTGAACGCTCTTTGCGTAATGCATTGGGGCAGTTCGTCAACACAATAGCTATTCAAATGGACATTGATGCTGATTTGACTTTACGTCAATTTACACAGCAAGTTCAGGAACAATTAAGACAGAGCCTTAAGCATCAAAAAGTTGCTTTTTCTAGAGTAGTTGAGGCTGTTTCACCAAAGCGTGATGGCAGTATTAACCCATTGGCTCAGGTAGGAATGTTCTGGGAACGTCTAGGGGGGATGGATGAGTTTAAAGAATTACTTCTGCCAATTCAGACTCCAGCCACTTTAGTTGGACAAGATTTGACGTTAGGAAGTTTTCCGGTTCGCCAGCAAGAAGGACAGTTGGATATTACGCTGGAAATGGGCGGTGAATATCAAGGTGAACTTGTTGGTGTACTGAAATACAACACTGATCTATTTTCTGCGCAATCTGCCGAAAATATGGTGCAACTGCTGCAAGCTGTACTATCTGAGATGGTGGCTCACCCTGAACGTAAGATCGTTGAGTTAGATATCGCACCTGATTATAAAGATGGTATTCAGTTCGAGGCCCTCCGTGGAAAGGCGACTGATTATGCTCAGCATGATCTATTCGCAATGATTCTCAAGCAGATTGATGAGCGTGGTGACAATCATGCTTTGACCTCAAATGATCATACGGTTAGCTATCGTGAGTTAGGTCAACATATTGCTGGTATTGCTGAATATTTGCGTGCACACGGTATTACTCAGGGCGATCGTGTAGGTCTAATGTTAGACCGCACAGCATTATTGCCAGCAGCAATCCTTGGAATCTGGGCGGCAGGTGCAGCTTATGTACCACTGGATCCTAATTTCCCAACTGAACGTCTACAGAACATCATTGAAGATGCCGAACCTAAAGTCATCTTGACTCAAACCGAGTTAATGGATGCTCTTAACAGTTCTGTGCCTCGCTTAGATATCAATCAAGCTGGTGTTGTGGCACTTGAGAAAGTGCGCGAGACGCTTGCCTTTGGTGACATAGCTTATGTGATGTACACATCAGGTTCGACAGGTAAGCCTAAAGGTGTTCGTATTGGGCATCCTTCAATTATCAATTTCTTGCTATCTATGAATGATAGATTGCAAGTAACGACTGAAACTCAGTTGTTAGCAATCACCACGTATGCATTTGATATTTCAATTCTTGAATTACTCATTCCGCTTATGTACGGCGGTGTGGTGCATGTTTGCCCACGTGAAGTATCACAAGATGGTAATCAACTCGTAGATTATCTAAATGCTAAGTCTATCAATGTTCTGCAGGCAACACCGGCTTCTTGGAAAATGCTCTTAGACAGCGAGTGGAGCGGCAATGCGGGATTGACAGCACTCTGTGGAGGCGAAGCGTTAGATACTATTCTGGCAGAAAAACTGCTGGGTAAAGTCGGTTGCCTATGGAATGTCTATGGTCCGACCGAAACTACAGTGTGGTCTAGTGCAGCTCGTATCACCGATGCAAAGTATATTGATTTAGGTGAACCACTGGCGAACACCCAGCTTTATGTCCTTGATGAGCAGCAGCGTTTAGTTCCACCAGGTGTTATGGGTGAGCTTTGGATTGGCGGTGATGGTCTGGCAGTTGATTACTGGCATCGACCTGAACTGACAGATGCACAATTTAGAACATTGCCATCTCTACCAAATGCTGGTCGACTCTACCGTACAGGGGATAAAGTCTGCCTGCGTACAGATGGACGTTTGACTCATCATGGACGTTTGGACTTTCAGGTCAAGATCCGCGGATTCCGTATCGAATTAGGTGAAATCGAGAATGTTCTCAAACAGATCGGCGGTATCACAGATGCAGTAGTGCTGGTTAAGACCACAGCTGGCAATGACCAGAAATTGGTGGCATATGTAACTGGACAAGAGCTTGATATTGCCGGTTTGAAAAAGACCATGCAAATCCATCTTCCAGCTTATATGGTGCCAAGTGCGTTTATCCGATTGGATGAATTTCCAATGACGGCCAACAATAAGTTGGATCGTAAGGCATTTCCTGAGCCAGTGTTTGAGCAGAGCAATGATTATGTTGCACCGCGTGATCCGATCGAAATCGAGCTGTGTACTACCTTTGAACAGATCTTGTCGGTCAAGCGAGTTGGTATACATGATGATTTCTTCGAACTAGGTGGGCATTCACTATTAGCTGTGAAGCTTGTTAACCATCTTAAAAAGGCTTTCGGTACCGAACTGTCAGTTGCCTTGTTGGCACAGTACTCCACTGTGGAGCGTCTGGGTGAAATCATTCGCGAAAATAAAGAAATTAAGCCATCTATCGTAATTGAACTACGCCGTGGAACCTATGAACAACCGCTGTGGCTGTTCCATCCAATTGGTGGCAGTACCTTCTGTTATATGGAGCTTTCGCGTCACCTTAACCCGAATCGTACCTTACGTGCTATTCAGTCTCCTGGACTGATTGAAGCCGATGCTGCGGAAGTGGCGATTGAAGAAATGGCGACGCTCTATATTGCTGAAATGCAAAAGATGCAGCCTCAAGGCCCTTATTTCCTCGGTGGCTGGTGTTTCGGTGGTGCAATTGCATATGAGATCAGTCGTCAGTTGCGTCAAATGGGGCAACAGGTCACAGGTATTGTCATGATCGATACTCGTGCTCCAATTCCAGAAAATGTGCCTGAAGATGCTGACGATGCCATGCTTTTGTCTTGGTTCGCCCGTGATTTAGCTGCACCTTATGGCAAAAAGTTAACGATCCCAGCGCAATACTTGCGTGAATTGAGTCCAGATCAAATGTTTGATCATGTACTTAAAGAAGCTAAGGCCATCAATGTTCTGCCTCTAGATGCAGACCCAGCAGATTTCCGACTTTATTTTGATACCTATTTGGCGAATGGCATCGCACTCCAGACTTATTTCCCGGACCCTGAAGATTTTCCAATCCTTTTGGTTAAGGCAAAAGATGAGCTGGAAGATTTTGGGGAAAGCTTAGGTTGGGATCAACTGGTCAAAGACACATTTACACAAGTGGATTTGCCTGGTGACCATTCATCAATTATGTACGCTGAGAATGTCGTGGCTGTAGCCCAGACCATTGATCAGATGTACCCAATTCCTGCATAAGAAATACAAGAAGGTAGAACCACTATGGTGACCATAGAACATGCTTTCCTCATACCGGCCGAGATTGACAAGGTTTTCAACTATCTTGCAAACCCGGCCAATGATGCAGGTTGGCAATTGTCATGTAAGCATTCTGAGCTGCTAGACAGTACTCCGCGTGTGGGTAGTAAGTACGAAATTGGTTTTAGCTTTATTGGGCGTGAAATGTCCTTTAAAGGTGAAATTACACATCTAGTACCGAACGAATTGTATGCGTTTAAAGTAGTGGAAGGACCCTTTCACTACACTGGTACTTACCGTTTCAAGCCACATCCGGAAGGTACGTGGATTGAATGGGTGTTTGAGGCAGAACCAGGTAGCTTTTTTGGTGTATTACCGCCAGCGCTGCTAAAAAAGATGGTGCTCGCTCAGTTCAAGAAAGATGTTGATAATCTTCAAGCATTGGCTCAGAAGGGTGAAGCCTATGAGTCAGTTGGTAATGAAAATAAACCAACACATGAGACCAATAAACCACCTCGTAAGACTCAACAAATGATGGAGAAATATGCGCGTTGGATTCTTAGCCATCGTCGTATTGTCTTGACTGTGGTGATGCTCTTAACACTTGCTCTAGCGTATCTGGCATCTGGCGTAAAAATTATTATTGACCCAGATGCACTTGCGCCTAAAGGGCATCCTTACATCACCTCGACCAAGCTGATTGAAAAGAAATTCGGCTCCAAATATATGGTCGTGATCGGGATTACACCGAAGCAGGGTGATATTTACCAGCCGCAAGTGTTGGAAAAAGTTAAACGCATTACCGAAGAAGTTGATAATGCACCGGGCGTGGTCCGTTCCACTATGATGAGTCTGGCTGCACGTCAGGCAAAAGGTATCGAGGCGAATGCAGAAGGGTTCGATGCCAAGAAACTATTGCCGAGTAGTTCAGTCACTCAGGAAGATATTGATCACCTGAAAAAACTACTGGCACTGAATCCAACCTATATGAATTCAGTAGTATCTAAAGATCAACGAACTGCTGCGATTTTGCTTGAGCTTGAGGAAAGTCCAGAGGGCTTCCAAAAGATGATGGGCCCAATCAACAAAATCGTAGAGAGCGAACAGTCTAAAGATATGACCATCAGTGTCGGTGGTAATCCTGTGTATCTGGATAAAGCTGAAGACTACTCTAAGCGTATCAATATCTTGTTCCCGATTGCCGTATTGGTGATTGGTTTATTGCACTTTGAAGCATTCCGAAGCAAGCAAGGTTTGATTCTGCCACTCGTTACAGCTTTGTTGGCTGTGGCATGGGGTATGGGCATGATGGGCTTGTTCAAACAGCCAATGGATATCTTTAACTCACCTACACCAATTCTGATTCTGGCCATTGCAGCAGGGCACGCCGTGCAGTTGCTCAAGCGCTACTATGAAGATTTTGATCGTTTGATTGCTCAGGGAATGGAACCTAAAGCTGCCAATAGCGAAGCTGTAGTGCAGTCTTTGGTTCGTGTGGGTCCGGTTATGGTGTTGGCTGGTGGTATTGCAGCGGCTGGATTCTTCTCTCTGTTGACCTTCAACATTCCAACGATTCGTTCATTTGGTATTTTTACAGGAATTGGGATCATCAGTACGCTGGTGATTGAGATGACTTTTATTCCAGCACTCCGCTCAATGTTGCCACCGCCTTCGGCTACAAAGGTCAAACGTAAAGGTTTGCCTATCTGGGATTGGATTCCAAACCGTATTGGTGATGTCATTTTGTCAGTTCGTCCGCGAATGATGTTAATGACTGCAATTGCTGCGATGGGTGTCCTTCTTGCGATCGGCACTAGCCGTATTGTGGTCGATAACGATAGCCGTAATTTCTTCTCTCGTGACCTACCAATGCAGCAAGACGACAGTTTTTTAAATCAGTCTCTTGGTGGCACAAACAGCCTTTACATTATGGTTGATACGAAGGTTCGTGATGGTATTGAAAACCCTGAAATCCTAAAAGCGATTGATAATACAGAAAAGTTCGCGAATTCAATTCCAGAGGTGGGTAAAACCATCTCTATCGTGGACTATATCAAACGAATGAATCAGGCAATGAATGCCGATCAGCCACAGGCATTTCAGGTTCCTGCAACCAAAGATGTCGTTGCTCAGTATCTGCTGTTGTATTCAATGTCTGGTGAGCCGACTGATTTTGAATCTTACATTGATACCACTCAACGCTATGCCAAGATCACGATTCTTCTGAAAACAGGTAGTAATCATCGAATCAAAGAAATCCTTGAGTCGCTAAAAACGTATATGGCGGGTCAATTGGGTGATAAAGCTGTAGTAAGTTTTGGTGGTGATGTGACGCAAACCATTGCTTTGACTGAAACGATGGTTCACGGCAAGCTCATGAACATTCTACAAATTTCATTTGCTGTATTCTTTATTTCAGCACTGGTCTTCCGTTCGATTTCAGCTGGACTGATTGTCCTGACACCACTTCTGTTCTCAATTCTTGCCATCTTTGGCGTGATGGGCTGGCTCGACATTCCGCTCAATATTCCGAATTCCCTTATCTCAGCCATGGCTGTAGGTATTGGTGCGGATTACGCCATCTACTTCCTCTATCGCTTGCGTGAAATCTTGCGCGAAGAAGAGGGCGATATCAAAGATGCGATTCGTAAAACTTTAAGTACTGCTGGTAAGGCTTCGCTTTTTGTTGCGACTGCAGTCGCTGGTGGGTATGGCGTATTGTCTTTGTCGCAAGGCTTCCATGTCCATCAATGGCTAGCAATGTTTATTGTGATTGCAATGCTTTTCAGTGTATTTGCAACCTTAATTATGGTACCTACAATGATTCTGATGTTGAAACCTCGTTTTATCTTTTCTTCAAAGAAGAAGAGCCTTCCTATTGCACAAACAGTTGTGACAAGCCTTTTGTTGGGTACGGCGCTTACCTTTTCATTGCCTAAAACATCTCATGCAGATGAAGTTCAAGACATTGTTAATCGTAGTAATGATGCCTCTAAGTTCTTGTCTTCAAGTGCTAGCGCCAAATTTATTTTGACCTCTAAAAGTGGTGAGCAACGTGTACGCCTGACTAAAAATATGACCAAGCTTGCGGGAAATACTCAGAACAACATGCGTTTGACCGAGTTTATCTCGCCAGCAGATGTACAAGGCACCACAACGCTATTGATTGAGAATGCAAAAGGCAGTGATAGCATGTTTGTCTATTTGCCTGCATTGAAAAAAGTACGCCGTCTTGCCTCAGCGAATAAGGGTGATGCTTTTATTGGCACGGACTTTAGTTATGGTGATGTCCTTGGCTATAAGTTAAGTGACTGGAAGTACACGAAACTTGCAGATGGCAAATTTAATGGCAAAGATTGTTACACGATCGAAGCAACACCAATCAATAATACTGTGAAGAGTGACTTTGGTTATAGCAAACGTCGCATGTGCATACTCAAAGACAACTTTGTTACAGCAACCATCGACATTTGGGATACAGCAGGCAAACCATTAAAGCATATTGAGTTCACAGATATCCGTCCTTACGGCAAAGTGAAACCAAGATGGCAAGCCATGAAATCTATGGCGAAAAATCTGCAAACTCAGCATATGACACAAGTGATCGTCAATGATTTTGTCGCAGAAAAAACTTTATCCGATAAGATTTTCTCACCGCAGAGTCTTGAAAAATGACGCAAGGTGCCTATTGGGTATTTGCATGCTGCAGTAGCTTTATGCTACTGCAGCATGCTTATGCAGATGACAACGAAATTAGTTTTGTGAGCCAGAACTCAGCCAGACTCGATGTCTGGTCATCAGATCGGGATTTAAGTTCTTTAAAAAACATTGGGCAAGCAAGTTTCTGGTCCAATGGTACGCTCAGGTTTAACCCTGAGTTCAAGATCCGTTATGACATAAATATTGGAGATGAAACGGACCATACTGTAAACCCAGATCAGGTGAGTAAGGTGAATCGCAACTTACGTGAGTTGTATGTCTCTTACAACTGGGATCAGACATTCTATCTTGATGTTGGTCGTCAGGTTGTCGTCTGGGGGAGAGCTGATGGGATTAATCCAACAGATAATCTATCACCCCGTGACTATACGCGCCTAGTACCAGATGAGACAGATCAACGTCTTGGAAATGATGCACTTAAATTGACGTATATTCCTGAATCTGGAACCAATAAATGGACCGCATTGTGGTATCCGCGTAGTCGTTCAGATGTAATTCCATTGCTTCAGATTGCTGGTGTTCAATATGACATAGACCGTAAGAGCCGACCTGCATTTGCAATGCGCTGGGATTATTCTGTAGATGGTTTAGATGTTGGTGCATCATATTTCTCGGGTTTGGATCATATGCCCGATCTGTCAGTTCTTTCAGCGTCTCCAACAGGAGAGGCCATATTGCAACTGAAAAATAATCCTATGTCTGTTTATGGAGTAGATTTCAGTTATAACCATAACGATATCGTATGGCGAGGTGAGGCGGCCTATACCCAAACTGACTCAGAAGGTAGTGAAGATCTTACGCACAAAAAAAATAATCTGACTGTAGTCATCGGTCCAGAATTAGCATTGAAGAATTCCACCGTGAGTTTGGTCGGCGTGTACAAACATACGGAGGACTTAAGATCTGCCGATAGTCTAATAAATCCATCATTGAGAACAGTTTACCGTTATCAGCAAACCATCAGTAATCAATATGAGCAGGATCAGTACGGAGCTATGTTGCGCTATGCACTTAATCTACTGAATGATAATCTGAAATTAGAAGTAACAGGATTCTATTTTGCACCAGAGCCTAATGAATTATTAAGAGTACGTATTAATTACAACCTCGATGACCACTGGCAGTTTAATGTAGGTGGAGATCGCTTCTGGGGCAGAAATGATACGGTGTTAGGACAATTTAGAGATAATAGTCTGGTATATGGCCAGGTTCGATATAACTTTTAAGACAATTCGCTCCAAAACAATGCTGGAGTGCCCAGTATCTAATAAGGTGATATATGGATAATTTAAATAACGCAAAAAAAGATAATTTTTCACAGAAGACCATATTAGTAACAGGTGCGGCGGGTTTCATTGGCAGTAGACTGATCGTTGATCTTCTGCGTGAAGGTCATCAGGTGATTGCTGCACTGCGCAATGCCGCAACCAAGAAAGATAAGCTGTTAGGTTTTATTGCAACAGAAGGGTTAGTTGATCCATCTATTTCGTTTGTTGAATATGATTTAAGCCGTGACTTTAAGCTGGACTCTTTGCTAGCAGATGCTCAGACAAAGATCCATGTGATTTATCATCTTGCTGCATCATTTAATTGGGGCATTAGTAAAGCTGAAGCTGAGCGTACGAATATTAAGTCTGGCCTTGCCTTGATTGAATGGGCGGCAACATTGAAGCAGCTTGAGCGATTTATCTGGATTGGTGGATATCGTGTTGCTACTCCACCGCAAGAGTCGGCTGATGAGTTGTATTGCAAACATGGTGGCTATGAGGCTTCGAAAATTTTAGGACATCAAGCTTTTATTGAGGCTTGTAAGCGTTTAAATGTGCCATGGACCGCAATAAATCCGGCGACAGTCATTGATGGTTTTTATAACTATGGCGATATGCAATACATTGGTGTCGCTGACATGATCGATAAGCTATATCAGGGACGTCTGCTGGCATTACCAGGTGGCCGCGATACATTCCTGCCACTGTGCAATATGCAATATATCGTGAGCTTCTTGATCCGAACGATGTCTTATCCTGAGACGATTGCCCAGGAGTATATGTTGCTTGATCCTGCGACACCAAAACTTCATCGTCTAGTTCATCTCGCTGCTGAGCATTTAGGGGTTAGCTCACCACATTTACAAGTACCCAAAGGTCTATTAGAGAAACTACCTGAGGCATTGCTTGGTGGCTCAAAAGAGCAGCTCGCTTTCATTTCTACCGAGCACTATCATGTTGCTGGGGCTGAGGCGATGGCGGCGAAGATGGGCATCGCAGACCTGATCAATATCATGCCTTATTTTTCTCGCTGGATTGATCGTTTGGTGCTTACACGCTTTGGTCGTATGCAAGCTCCAACACCTAATTCTTTTAGCTATCAGAACCGATATTGGACAGAAATCTATACTAAACAGCCTGTTGGTTCAGAAAAATCTTCCGCACTATTTTTACACGGCATTCCATTCGATAGCGCATGTTGGTTTCCAATCATAAATAAAATTACATATGATCAGGTCGCTATGATGGACTTGCCCGGACTTGGGCATTCAGGTAGTTATGAGGTGATGGAGGACAACAATCATCAGTTTATCGATACTGCTGCAAAGCTTTTAGCGCCAAATAGTGTTGTGATTGCCCACTCGTTAGGATGTCTCTTTGCATTGAGCCTTGCAAAGAAATACCCAGATAAAGTTGCACGCCTTATTCTCATATCGCCTTATTTTGTTCAGGCACAGGCTGCCAAAATGTTTCAGATACAAGCTATATCTAATCTCATTTTCCGTTTTGTGCCAAAAGATGTGATTGCTAAAGACTTACATCCAGAGGGACAAAAAAATCCATCTGTTGGTTATGCGATGGATTCATTACGCCGGGTGTCGGTAGCCAAGCATATTAGTGAGTATATGCACCGTATTAGTTTGCCTCAGCAACGAGCATCTCAAACAGCTTTGTTAAATGAGCTTAGCTCTAAAGTTGAAATCATTGTTGGGGAGAAGGACCCAATTGTTACTACAATAAGTCCTAATATTCCTGTACATATCATTGCTGGCGCAGGCCATAATCCGCACGTTACTCATGTAGAAGCGGTTTATGATTATCTCACACCAGTTCTAACCAAATACATCAGCACCACAGCACAGCTCAGTGATGTCTGATATTTCCAAAGTACAGGTTTATGTCTGCCCAGTTTCACGGGTGCCACAAAACCACTTAATATTGAGTCATTATCTCAGCTTTCTCAATGCGGCAGAAAAGTTGAGATATGATCAATATCATCCTCATGCGGCACGAATTTTCTTAATCTCTCGTGTCTTAACGAAGTTTGTTTTATCAGATAAGTTGGGTATTTCACCCTATGAGGTCAACATTCAATTACAACCTAACGGCAAACCTTTTGTACAAGGCAATAAAGCTGTTTATTTCAATCTTAGTCATTCAGCAGACGTTATTGTTCTTGCGGTGACTGAAGAAGGGGAAATAGGAGTCGATGTTGAACGGGTGGACTGTGAGTTCGATTGGATGCGTGTCGATAGCGTGTTAGCGCCAAGTGAAATTGAATGGATTCAGGAAAATGAAAGGATTGATCCATCCACTGTATATCAACGGTTTTTTCAAATATGGACCTTAAAAGAATCCTATATTAAATGTACTGGCGAAGGAATGAGTCGTCATTTAAAGAAGCTCAACTTTCATGTGTTAGCTGAACATATAGAGTTTCTCGATTCAACGCGTGATATTCAAAAGACAGAAGAATATTATTTCCAAAGCTATGTCTATGATCATAACTTTATCTTTTCAATCTGTTTACAGCAGCTTCTTGCCCAAGAAAGATTTGATCTGGATTGTTTTCAATTAGTGCCATGTATATCTACGCATCGGATAACACCAGTACACTGCAAATATAACTAGATTAACTCGATACAATTAATGGTTTAAAAATCTGAGTCTATTAATGAAATATTCGGCCTTGAGCTGAGCTATTCTCAGAATATGCTGTGAATTGATAGAACGTAAAATCATAGGTCGATAAAAAGAAAAAAGCCCCAGTCTTTCGACTAGGGCCTTTTAAATTTGGAGCGGGAAACGAGACTCGAACTCGCGACCCCAACCTTGGCAAGGTTATGCTCTACCAACTGAGCTATTCCCGCATATATAAGCAGTTTTTACTAAAACTTTCTCAAAAAAAACCAATTTGGAGCGGGAAACGAGACTCGAACTCGCGACCCCAACCTTGGCAAGGTTATGCTCTACCAACTGAGCTATTCCCGCGTGCCGCTTATAATACATTAAGCAAAACAAGGGTCAACAACTTTATGCAAATAATTATGCTGATTGCATAAAATAAAAACAGAAATGACCATTTAGCGGTATTTTTGTTGTTAAGTTGCCGAATAAATAGACATTTTGTCTGAAGTCAAAGCATACAAGAGCAACTTTTGTTTGTGTGTAGACAAGGTATACTAGGTTTAAATATACGAATAATCGTAAAAGGAAAAGCTATGAGCCTTGAACAACAGTTGATTGAACGGTTACAAACACTTGCACCTAGTCATTTGGAAGTGACCAATGAGTCTGCCGGGCACGGTGGTTATTTTCCAGGTAAGGAATCTCATTTTAAAGTGATTATAGTGAGCGACGAATTTAATGGATTGCGTTTGGTTCAACGTCATCAAAAAGTATACGCGTTAGCTTCTGATTTGATGAATCCAGGCCAAATTCATGCTTTAGCGATTCATGCTTATTTGCCAAGTGAGTGGCAAGGTCAAGCTCCTGCTAGCCCAGAATGTGCACATGCACCTAAAAGCTAAGGGTTAATTTCATGGATGCACATTTACTCACTAAAATTATTCATATGACTGCGGTAGCTGCCGCACTTATGGTCTTTGTTTTACGCGCTTCAACTCTGTTTATAGGTGTTCAAGGTGAACAACCCAATCCAGCAGGGCGTAAAGTATTAGTTGCCTTACAACATTTGTCATTTACCGTGGTTTTTATTACGGGTGCAATTTTGTTAGTCATGAAAGACTTTCAAGTACAACCGTGGTTTTACGCTAAAATTATTCTATTTTTAGTGTTGTTATCTTCCCTGATGAAAGCCTTTAAAAAAGATGACACTCTTTTGTTGGCACAGCGCCGTGCAGGTTTGGTCATTAGTGCGATTGCATTTATTGCTATTATTATCTTAGTGATTGTGAAACCTGTTTTTGCTTAATTGTTCTACATTCTTTGCCTTTTTGATTAAGCTCTAGGTTAAACTGCGTACAGTAAAATAATATGCAGAGGGAAACATGTTAACTCGTGTGGTGTTTAACCAAAAAGGCGGTGTAGGGAAATCAAGTATTACTGTAAATTTGGCTGCAATTAGCGCCAAACATGGCTTAAGAACATTGGTGATTGATCTTGATTCCCAAGCCAATTCTAGTCAGTATCTTTTAGGTGACGAAGCAACCTATTCTGCTGAAAAATCAATTTTAGAGCCAAATATCGAAAATTTCTTTGATGATGTGTTGGGCAACAATCAACAAAAGGGTTTAATCGGTAACGCATTAGGTTCAATTTTAAAAGCTCCAAGAAATAAAGATCTCGACAGTTTTGTTCATTCAACTCCTTTTGCAAAATTAGATGTGCTTCCAGCAAGTCCTACACTTGGCGCGCTTGAACATGCGCTTGAAAGTAAACATAAAATTTATAAATTACGTGATTCGATTCAAAACTTAGTTGGGCGATATGACCGTATCTATATAGACACACCACCAGCGTTTAACTTTTTTACTCTCTCTGCTCTGATTGCGGCAGATAAAGTACTCATTCCTTTCGACTGTGATGTTTTTTCAAAGCGTGCGTTACAAACATTGATTGAAAATGTTCTCGAAACGCAAGATGATCATAATGATCGCTTGGAAATTGAAGGAATTGTGGTGAATCAATTCCAATCCCAAGCAAAATTACCTCGGGAAGTGGTTCAGCAGTTAAAAGATGAAGGGTTGCCTGTACTCAATAGCATGTTACCGCCTTCGATTTTAATGAAAGAATCGCATCAGAAAAATTTACCTTTGGCCCATTTGGCACCCGAACATAAATTGACTCAAGCTTATGAGACATTGTTTGGTGAGATTGAGCCAAAACGATAAGAGAAAAATGATGAAAGGCTTATATATTGCGCCTTTAGTGGCAGCCACTTTACTCCTTGGCGCTTGTGCTACAACGGTAAAACCGACTTATGTGTCTCCAACACAATATCAATCTTTGAGCTGCCAACAGCTACAAAGTGAATATAACCGTATTCAGCAATATATCGACAATGGCGTGCAAACTCCAAAAAGTACAGGTATGGGTGTTGGTCTTGGACTCGGTGGTGGCTGGGGACGAGGTGGTTGGGGATTCGGTCCATCTATTTCTGTAAATATGGGACAGTCTTCTTCAACGAAAAATACCGAGCTTTCACGTGTTTTAGGCCAACAAGAAGCAATTGTTCAGGCTGCCCAGTTCAAGAATTGTCCAATTATTGTTCGTAAAAAGACCAGTTAATAGTCAACTTTGCATCACAATATGCTAACTAAGGCATGTTGTGATGAATAAAGTTTAGCAAAATGTTTCATAATAAAATTAATATAAATAAGTGGTTTATCAATTTTTTAGCTTCTAAAATTCTGTATTTTCTGTAATCAAAAAGCCTTATAAACTTGCTATATTTTGCCTGTTTCGTTTAAGGTGGCCCCATCTTGGATATTATGGAAACTTTATGATTGAGAGTTGGTTTTTTGTATTGGCAATGTTGGCTGTTTTGCTCATTCCTGGGCCGACAAATGCTTTACTTGCAACCGCTGCTCATTCTCAAGGTTTATCTAAAGCATTTTGGCTTATTCCTATGGAATGGTTAGGCTATGCCTACGGTATTAGCTTTTGGGCTGTGTTTATTCATTTGGCAGCACCAGTTTGGCCTGCGTTATTGCTCATTTTACATATCACAAGTGTGGCATATGTGTTCTGGATGGCATTCCGATTATGGAAAACTACCCATTTACAACAATTTAGTCAAACTCACCGTAACATTCGCCCACGTCAATTATTCTTCTCAACCTTAAAAAATCCAAAATCTTTACTTTTTGCTGCTGGTATTTTCCCTGCCGAAACATGGAATTCGCCTGAAAATTGTCTAATGGTATTTGGTGTTTTTACATTGACGCTCATTCCAGCTGCGAGTTTCTGGATGATTTTTGGACGTGCACTATTAACGGGCCCAGTACAGAAAATAAAAGCCGATCATTTATATAAAGGATCGGCTATGTTGCTTATTTTATGTATGCTTCCAGTGGTATTCCGTTTCTTCTAAATTAAGCCTTAAGCATTGGTTTTCCGGCTTTTTAGCTTTTCACGTATAAAGCCGATGATACCCGGTAAGACACTAATAATAATGATGCCAAAAATAAGATGAGTGAAGTTGTCTTTAACGATTGGCATATTTCCAAATAGATAGCCCAACGCCACAAAAGAAGCGACCCAACAAAATGCGCCAATCACATTATAAGTTAAGAAAAACTTATAGTTCATGCTACCAGCACCCGCAACAAAAGGGGCAAAAGTACGGGCAAATGGAACAAAGCGAGCAAAAATAATCGTCTTGCCACCATGACGAGCAAAGAATTCTTGAGTTTTAATTAAATGCTGCTTATTAATGAATCGTGAATTCATTTCAAATACACGTGGACCGATAAAACGACCAATATGGTAGTTCACTGTATCGCCTAAAACGGCAGCAATGAAGAGTAGAGCACCCAATAACCATGGATCCATCGCACCTGTAGATGCTGCTAAAGCACCAGCTGCAAATAGTAAACTATCTCCCGGTAAAAACGGCATAACCACTAAACCGGTTTCGACAAAGATAATTAAAAATAAAATGCCATAAATCCACGTCCCGTAATTTGTAATAAACTCGGCGAGATGTTGATCAACGTGTAGAATAAAATCAAGAAGTTCCATGAGATGATTAAGTGGTAAACCGTGCTCAAATCCTAGCAGTGACCCTATAGAAAGTCAGTATAAAACATCAAAAATATACAAATTGATCATCCTGTTTGTGCAACGATATATATGGATTTTGAGTATTTAATTATCAATGTCCCAAACCTAGAATGAGCTCATCAATAAATAAGCATTTAAATAAAGGTGGCAAAATGTTTAATCCAAATGTAGTGGTCAAAAATATCGTAACGCAATCAGGCGCGGACAGTTTTATTAGCCTTATTGCTCGTCTTCTTATGGCTTATATCTTCCTTGTTGCTGGTTGGGGGAAAATTACCGGTTATGCAGCAACTGCAGGATATATGGAAGCAATGGGGGTACCAGGTGGAATTCTTCCTTTAGTTATCTTGGTTGAGTTTGGTGGTGGTTTAGCCTTGTTATTTGGTTTCCAAGCACGCTTTGCAGCTTTTGGTCTTGGTATCTTCAGTATTTTAACTGCATTCTTGTTCCACCAAGGTGGGGCTGATGCAGCGGCACAATACAATAATGGCATCCACTTTATGAAAAACTTAGCAATGGCAGGTGGTTTATTCTTCCTAATGCTTCATGGTGCTGGCCGTATTAGTCTGGATCATGCAATCGAGAAATAATATTCAAGACAAAATAAAAACCGGATGAGCAATTCATCCGGTTTTTTGTATTTCTTTATTTTAAAAATTAAAGCATAAATTGGATTTGCAATTCCCCAACCACGAAACCAAGAACTGCGCCGACTGCAATTAAGGCCCACTCATCTTCTTTAAATGCAGGACGTAACATCCCTTCAAATTCAGAAGGTGTTAATTTTTGCATACGTTCAATGAGTGTGCTACGAATATTCATTGCATCTTCTGCATAAGACTCTACATATTTCATCGTCTCTGGAAGCTGTTGCATAATACGTTCAGCAACTTGTGATTTCATATTCTGATATTTTTCTCCGCCAATTGCATATACAACTAAAGGACGAATAACCCCAGCTTGCATATCAATTTCTTGTTTGACATGGCGGTTAACCAGATCAATAACACGCGCTGAATGTGTACCCGAAAATAACTCTTCCATCATGTGACGTGAAGTTAAAAGCTGTTTAGAAATTAAAGCTGCATAGTCAGCTGCAACTTCATTTTGACGTTTAATGAACAGACCTTGCCATGTGTAACCCAATATCTTTTTAGGATAAAGTGGTCTAAACATCATTTGCAGTGCAATCCAGTCACTGAAGAAACCCACAAAACCACCAAACAAAGGTAGCATCCAAGGATATTTTCCTTGAGTGACAATCCAGCACAGCATCTGAATCACACCAATACCGAAGCCAAATACAAAACCTACATTACTGAAAAATTTAAATTCTTGTTTCCCTACACGTTTAAAAATATTGTTGAGTAAACGTTTATCTTTAAGCAAGTTGCTGATAACAAGATGTTTAATATCAAAGTATCGATTCACATCACGCTGTACTTCGCTCATGATGTGTTCAACGATTTCGGGTGCTTTGGATTGCACACGACGGATGAGTCTTTGGCGAGCAAATTCTGGCATGCCTTCCCATAAACCGGGCTGATACTCTTGAGCAACGTCACGGGTAATGTCTTCAGCCGCTGCAAGTAGGGGTTTTTCTATTTCTTTGGCAATACGTTTAGGATCTAGGCGTGCAAAAATTTCTTCAGGTTTAATCAGCTTTGCTGTCATGAGCTCAACAGCAATGGTTGCCATTTTCTCGGCTTTGCGAGGCACAATGCCTTGCCAACCCAAAAATGGTTTAATACCTTTAAATTCAAGTGGTGAAAACATCATCTGGATGGCAACCACCTTGGTGATATAGCCAATTAAACCACTCATAAAAGGAATAGAGACATACAACCAAAAATGTTGCTGGAAATCTGCAATCATAGTTTGAAGCATTGTTGTTCCTTAGATTTCTATTGATTTTGATAGGGGGCAACAAGCCATAAAAATGGATAATTGTTTAAGCACAGACAAATATCGCTTATGGTATCTACCTTTCCATGGTAATGCCTGTTTTATCGGCTCATCTTAACATCAAATTCAAGGTGATGTTGCATAGAATGTGATGAATTTATCAATACACATGGAGTTTTTAAGCGTAACCCATACAGTTGATAAATATAAGTAAATTTTGATTTATATCAAACAATCCAATTATAGAAATGATTCTGATATGAAAAAAATAAGATATATGATGATTTGCGGTGCGCCGAAGCGCGAAAAATGTTAAAATGGCGCGCTTAATTCTTTTGCCATTTAGTGGTTTGTCATGACTACCAATACTCAAATTACTGAAGATCGTATCCTGATTCTGGATTTCGGCTCTCAATATAGTCAGCTCATTGCACGTCGTGTACGTGAAGCTGGTGTTTACTCTGAAATGTATGCTTTTGATATGTCTGAAGAAGACATTCGTGCTTTTAAGCCAAATGGCATTATTTTGTCAGGTGGACCTGAGAGTGTGCATGAAGAAGGCAGCCCTCGCGCACCACAAGTAGTGTTTGAGTTAGGCGTTCCAGTATTGGGTATTTGCTATGGCTTGCAAACCATGTCTGAACAGTTAGGCGGTAAAGTTGAGCCGGGTACTGTACATGAGTTTGGTTATGCCGAAGTTGATATCGTTAAACGCGACCAACTGATTGGTAACTTACAAGACCGTGAAAACCAACTTCATGTTTGGATGAGTCATGGTGACAAAGTTAGCCAGATTCCAGAAGGCTTTACCATTACTGCAAGCACACCAAGCTGTCCAGTTGCTGCTGTAAGTGATGAAGCGCGTCGTTTCTATGGCGTGCAATTCCACCCAGAAGTAACACACACGGCAAAAGGTGAAGAGTTACTTGCAAACTTCGTTCATAAAATTTGTGGATGTGGTGGCCTTTGGACACCTGAACACATCATCGATTTACGTGTAGAACAATTACGTGAACAAATCGGTAATGAAAAAGTTCTTTTAGGCCTTTCAGGTGGTGTTGACTCATCTGTCGTTGCTGCGCTTTTACACAAAGCAATTGGCGACCAGCTAACATGTGTATTTGTTGATAACGGTTTACTTCGTTTAAACGAAGGTGACCAAGTGATGCAAATGTTTGCTGAAAACATGGGTATCCGTGTTATTCGTGCAGATGCTGAACAACGTTTCTTAACTGCATTGGCTGGTGAAGTTGATCCAGAGAAAAAACGTAAAATCATTGGCCGCGAGTTTATTGAAGTATTTGCTGAAGAAGCACGTAAACTTGATGGTGTGAAATTCTTGGCACAAGGTACGATTTACCCAGACGTAATCGAATCTGCTGCAAGCAAACAAGGTAAAGCACACGTAATTAAATCACACCACAACGTGGGTGGTTTACCAGAAGATTTAGCATTTGAATTGGTAGAACCTTTACGTGACTTGTTCAAAGATGAAGTTCGTAAATTAGGTACTACACTTGGCTTGCCACATAGCATGATTTACCGTCATCCATTCCCGGGCCCAGGTTTAGGTGTTCGTATTTTGGGTGAAGTGAAGAAAGAATATGCTGATATTCTTCGTCTTGCTGATGACATCTTCATGCAAGAGCTTCGTGACAGCGGTTGGTATGATAAAACTGCTCAAGCGTTTGCCGTATTCCAACCTGTTAAGTCAGTTGGTGTTGTAGGTGATGGTCGTCGTTATGCATGGGTAATTGCGCTTCGTGCAGTTGAAACGGTTGACTTTATGACAGCTCGTTTTGCACATTTACCATACGAATTGGTTGATAAAATCTCAACGCGTATTATGAATGAAATTAAAGATGTATCACGTGTTGTATACGACGTGTCATCTAAACCACCAGCAACGATTGAGTGGGAATAATTTTCCTCTAGTTGTTGTTAAAAAAGGACGCATTAGCGTCCTTTTTTATTACTTAACGATTTTAATAAGAGTAAATTTATTAGCTCAAGGAACTGTATATAGAGGGTTGAATATAATATTTTATAATTTTATATGCTGGATTGGTTTTATCTAATTTTAAGGTCTAAAGGTTATGCCCCTATTAAATGAAATAAGAGCAAAAATTGAAAGAGATTTCCATAGACAACTACCAGATATATATTTTGAATTATTAAAATTTTCAAATGGTTTTTTATTTGAAAGTGGCGTAGTTATTTATTCTTCTGATGAGGTTTTTGAAAGAAATCAAACTTTTGAAGTGCAAAAGTATGCTGGAGATTATTTAGCCATAGGTGATGATAGTGGTGGAATATCAATTCTTATACCATTTCTAGGGACAGGTGTTTTTGCCGTAGATCAAGGCAGCATGGATCCTAATGACATGAGTAAAATTAGTGATTCCTTAATGAACTGGTTTAAAGCTGGATGCCAAATTTAGCTTTTGGCAAATGAATTTTAAATAAGATAAATAAACCAAGGTTGGTTTATAAGAATGGTTTTTAAGAGTGCTTAAGCACTCTTTTTTATTACTTAGCTTTTAAAGCTCAAAATTAATTTTTATAACTATCAAAGCAATAGATCAACTCTTATTACTTTTACTTGATCAAAGATATACTAAGATATATCTTAATAATTATAAATTGATCATTTTGGATCTTAAAAGATGAAACAACAATCAGAACAGCATCATGCTGAACATCATCGTTCGGGACGCCGTGGAAGACTTTTTGAAGCTGGACGCATGAAACTTTTGGTACTCCACCTTATTCAGCAAAGCCCAAAGCATGGCTATGAAATCATTAAAGAAATAAGTGATTTGGTAGGCGATGGCTATACGCCAAGCGCAGGAACAATTTATCCAACATTAACCAGTCTTGAAGAAATGAATTTGATTAATTTACTGGATGTAGAGCGTAAGCAATATCAAATCACGGAATTTGGGAAAGCTTACTTAGCTGAACAACAAGACAAGTTGAAAGAGTTATTAGAAAAATTACGCCTTAGACGTGAAATTCACAGTAATGATGAATTAATCGAAATTCATCGTGCAATGGAAAACCTAAAAACAGCCTTGCGTTTGAAGTTGAACTCGGCAGGTCTCCAACAAGAGCAGATTTATCAAATTGCCGAAAAAATTGATCAGGCTGCTGTTGCTATTGGGCGGCTATAAATCGACCTTAAACAAGTTGAAATTTTTCAAAGTTATTAATTTTTAAAAGAGAATTTATATATGAAACAACATCAATATCATGTCACGGTACAACACTTAAAAAATGCAAAAGGAGAGGCCTCTACTTATACTGAACGCCTTGGGTTCTATGCGGGAAATCATGACGATATTTTTGAAATTGTTGAACGCTTAAAAAAAGCAGATTTTTTTGATGATGAAACAACAAAATCTTTTGGAGTTGGGCTAAAACTTTTTAGTGAGGTTATGCTTGAAAACCGTGACCACCCACTATTTCAAGAGTTTCTCCCACAATTTAGTCAATTTATGAAAAACCTAAAACAGCTCGTTAAAACTCAATCATCTTAAGCTGCTCAATGCAGCTTTAATGTTATGTAATTAACAAATGATTGTCTCATTCATAGCACCCTGTGTATTACTAAAAGACTATATTGAATAATGAGTGTATTGTTAAGATCATTACAACGACTCATTGCAAAAGCATAGGTAAAAGAGAGTAATATCATGAGCAATAATAATGATTACGATATTTCTGATTCAAAGGATTGCGAAAAATTTGCCAATCAGTTTATTCAGGAATTTCCAATTCGCTCTGCTGAAATTGGACAGGGGACAGTCATTAAGCGGGCTTTACCTAGCCGACAAAAACGAATGATTGGTGCTTGGTGTTTCCTAGATCATGCGGGCCCAGTAACTTTTCCAGCGGGTGATGGTTTAGATGTTGGTCCTCATCCTCATATTGGTTTGCAAACCTTCACGTGGATGATTGAAGGCACCATGATGCATACCGATAGCTTAGGCTCAAAACAATTGATTCGCCCTAAGCAAGTTAATTTAATGACGGCAGGTCACGGAATTTCACATACAGAAGTTGCACCTGATACTGAAACTCAAATGCACGCTGCTCAGCTCTGGATTGCTTTACCAGATGCTAAGCGCAACATGGATCCGAAATTTGAACATTATCCTGAACTGCCTGTTGTTGAGAAAGACGGTCTAGAGTTTACCGTGCTTGTGGGTGAGTATTTGGCAACTACTTCTCCAGTCTTGGTACATACGCCGTTAGTGGGTGTTGACCTCATTGCTACCGAAGATACGAAAACCCGCATTCCATTAAATCCTAATTATGAATATGGTTTTATGGCGCTTGAGGGTAGTGCTCATGTAAATGGCCATGAGTTAACTGCTGACAACATGGTGGTATTAGATACGGGTCTTAGTGAAATCGAGATTGAAGTAAAAAAAGGTAACCGTATTCTTTTGATTGGCGGTGAACCGTTTGAAACACCAATTTTGCTATGGTGGAACTTTGTTGCACGTACAATGGATGATTTAAAAGAAGCCCGTGAGCAATGGATTAACCATGATGCACGTTTTGGTGAAATTCCAGATTATGTTGGTGCACGTTTAGAAGCCCCTGTTCTTCCAGATCAAATGAGAGCATCAAAATGACAGCAGTAATCGCAAGCAGTAAAGCAAAGCCCCTTGCTGAACAATGGAAGGGCGAAATCACCAGTGGTCGTCACCAATATTTTTGTGATGAGCCAGAAAAGTTAGAAGGGCAAGATCAAGGCCCAGCGCCATATGATTTGCTCACTGGAAGTTTAGCCGCGTGTACGCTCATTACTTTAAGAATGTACGCAAAGCATAAGGGTTATGATTTTGGTGAGTTTTCGGTTGAAATCGATTTTCATACCAATAGAGAACATGAAGAACATATAGAACGTCGTATTGTTTTTAAAGACTTACCAAACGAAGAGCTTCAACAAAAAATCTTAGCGGTATGCGGAAAAACCCCAGTCACTAAAACTTTGTTACGTAGTTTAGACATTCATACTGTGCTTGTTACAGCGTAAAAATGCTATTTTGTTGAGGTGGATGATTTTATATCCATCCCACAAATGGAATAAAACAGCATGTTCACATGCTGTTTTTTATGTAAAAAAGAAAAATAAAAGCAGGCAATAACATGATTAGTGTACACCACCTGGAATGTTCGCGATCGTTTCGAATTCTATGGGCTTTAGAAGAATTAGGCTTAGATTATGATATTCATTATTATCAACGCTTACCTAACTATTCCGCTCCAGAAACATTGAAATGTATTCATCCTTTAGGTAAAGCTCCGATTTTGACTGATGATGAACAAGTCATCGCAGAATCAGCTGTGATTTTAGAATATTTACAGCAGCGTTATGATCAGAAGCAACAATTTAAACCTAAAGAGCCACAAGATTTACAGCAGTATATTTACTGGATGCACTATGCTGAAGGTTCGCTTATGCCATTACTGGTCATGACTTTGGTCATGAATAGTGTAAACAAACATGTGCCATGGTTAATTCAGCCAGTAGCTAAAAAAATCACAGAAGGGGTGAAAGCAAATTTTGTTCGACCACGTATGAAAGATCATATTAGTTTTTTAGAAAACTATTTGGCAGAGCATGAATATTTTGCAGGTGATTTTTCATTCGCTGATATTCAAATGAGCTTTCCTTTGGAAGCTTTACAATCTCGCTTACAGGGTAAATACCCTCATATTCAAGCTTTTTTACACCGTATTCAGCAAAGACCTGCGTTTCAAAAAGCGAGACAAAAGGGAATTGGTTCTAATGAAAGGAATTGTGCTGATATTTAAAAGAAAAGGAACAAATATTTGTTCCTTCTTTATTTTCACTTTACTTGCGTTTGATCACGATAGAATCAATGCCACTGTGTTGTAAGGTCTGCTGAGCAGCCAAAGCAGCATCTTGAGTATCATACGGTCCAGAAATAACGCGATACCATGTTTGTCCGTTTTCAGTACTTTTAACTACATCGGCAGATAAGCCATTTAAAATGATTTCTGCACGGCGGGCATCAGCCTGATCAGGATCGTTATAACTACGAACTTGTAAAATATATGTAGGTTGCTGAGGAGTTGTAGCTGACTGATTCGGGTCAATTCCTACACTTTCAGAGGCGGCTGGTTGAGTGGTACTTGGTGCTTCAACGATCATAGCAGTGCCTTGATTTTTACTTTCAGGGATCGCTTGTTCAGGAATAGGGGTAACCTGTTGTTGAGGCAATAGGTCGTAGAAGCGATAGTCTTTATTAGTATCTTCTTCTTGATAATGTTCAGAAGTAATCTGATTTTTCGCAGGAACAGGTTGCCAAGGTTTCCAAAGCATAAGCATTACAGCGATACATAAGACCGCCAAAATAGCGACAAGTGTCCCTAACCATTTGGGAATTATGGGCTTTTTAGGCTTGTTAGGTCTTTCAGATACACCGCGTTGCGTTTTGCCAAACACGTGGATTATTCCTCTGTATTTTGATTGTTTTTTAATTCGAGTTTGAGTCTCGTCTTACGATGCTAAAAACAGTGGTTTGTATTGATATTTTAACTATACAAACCACCGCTTACTATATATTGCATGACCTTTAATTTGCTGTCATGCAATATATTTATTACATAGATTCTGGTGCAGATACACCAAGTAATTCTAAACCATTACGAAGCACTTGTTGTACATTGATTGAAAGCAATAAACGGGCTTGTGTAAGCTCTGCATCATCGCTTAATACTTTATGTTCATTGTACCAACCGTGGAACAGTGCAGCTAACTCTTTTAAGTAGTTACCAACCTGATGAGGTTCATATGCATTTGCAGCACGTAATACCGCGTCTGGGTATGCTGCCAGTTTAGCAAGAATCTCAGTTTCTGCATCAAGAGACAAGCGAGCTGCATGTGGACGAGCAGCGTTTACATCGAATTGTAAATCTGTGCTTACTGCTTTTTCTAACATACGACAAATACGTGCGTGTGCATATTGAATATAGTACACAGCATTGTCTTTACTTTGTGAAACAGCAAGGTCAAGGTCAAAGTCGATGTGTTGTTCACTCTTACGCATTACGTAGTAGAAACGAGCTGCGTCATTGCCCACTTCTTTACGTAAGTCACGTAAAGTCACGAATTGACCTGAACGAGAAGACATTTGAACCATCTCACCGCCACGCCATAAACTTACAAACTGAACTAAAAGAACAGTCAATTTCTTAGAGTCGTAACCCATTGCATCAATCGCCGCTTTTACGCGAGAAATATAGCCATGGTGGTCAGAACCCCAAATATCGATTAGGTCAGTATAACCACGTTGTAGTTTATTTAAGTGGTATGCAATGTCAGATGCAAAGTAAGTCGTTTGGCCATTACGACGCTTAACAACACGGTCTTTTTCATCACCAAATTCAGTCGACTTGAACCAGATGTTGCCATCTTTTTCATAAAGGAAGCCACGTTGATCAAGTGTTTCTAAAGCTTCATCAATTTTTGCACTAAGAGATGCTTCACTAAACCATTGGTTGAACGTTACACCAAAGTCAGCAAGGTCATCTTTAATGTCATCTAAAATGGCATGAAGAGCAGCTTGGTGGAATACGCGGTAACCTTCACCTAACAATTGTTGTGAGTTGGCAATAAGGCCATCAATATGCTTTTCTTTATCACCAGATAACACAACTTTGTTGCCTTCGCTATCTAGCTCTTCAGCATATTGCACATCTTCTGGTACGTCTTTATAAACATTCGCAACTTCACGAACGTAAGCATTGCCATCTTTATCAATAATGCCTTGTGCGATTTCTTTAACGTAATCGCCTTGATATGCATTTTTAGGGAATACAAGGTTTTGTCCAAGTAGTTCCAAATAACGTAAATAAGTAGAAGTCGCCAAAATATCCATTTGACGGCCAGCATCATTCACGTAGTACTCACGGTCAACTTTAGCACCCGTTGCTTCAAGTAAATTAGCAACAGTCATACCATATGCCGCACCACGTCCATGACCTACGTGTAGGCTAGACGTAGGGTTTGCAGAAACAAATTCGACTTGAATCTTTTTCGCTGCATTTGCTTGGCTACGACCAAAAATTTCTTTTTGTGCTTGAATTTGATCAAGAATAGCAAAACGCTGGTCTGCATTTAAAAAGAAGTTAATAAATCCGGGTCCTGCGATTTCAGCTTTACTGATATCTGCCACTTCTGGTAATGCAGCTAGAACTTTCTCGGCTAAATCACGTGGTTTCATACCAGCAGCTTTCGAGCCGATCATGGCAATATTAGAAGCAAAGTCGCCATGGCTTCGGTCTTTGGTGCGTGTTAAGTTGCTTGTGTTTTTCCAGTCGGAAGGAAGCACCCCTTCTTGTTGAAGAGTTTGCACTGCATGGTCGAGAGCTGCTTGTATTGCCGTATTCATATCAATCGAAAATAGATGTCGCAGAAAAACGTCAAATATAGCAAATTTCCGATGACTTAGGGGAGGGGATTTAATATTCCAATAATTCTTTATGCAAATTACTGATGATTATTTTTTAAATGAATGTCGGTTGATGAATCACCTTACTATTCTGAAAATAATGAATTACAAGCCTTCTGGGTATTTTTTGTGAGTAAATTACGTATTTAATTTAATATTATTTCCTGAGGAAATACCTGTTGCCGCTAAATCATATAATTATGGCTTTTAAAGTTGAGAAAATAAAAGAAATTTTTAAAATCATAAAAATATTAAGATACTGATTTTTATTATTTATTTTTAAACATGTTTTAACTAAATAGTGTTCAATTTTAACATCACGGTTTAAAATATCTATTTTGATCGAATTAGGCTTAAGCTTATACGCACAAAGAGTTTTAGAGACCATACAAAACGTGTTTTTCTCTACTCTAAGCTGGAAAATGAGATAGGCAATGATATCAGGACACCCAAGTAAACATCCCCTTTATATCCCATATGCAGGTTTTACACTTTTAGAGTTACCACTTTTAAATAAAGGTTCGGCTTTCACTGAAGAAGAAAGAAGTAACTTTAACTTACACGGTTTACTCCCCCATATTATTGAAACTATTGAAGAGCAGAGCCAGCGCTCTTATCAGCAATATTGCGCTTTTACTGATGATATCAATCGACATATCTATTTGCGTAATATCCAAGATACCAACGAAACCTTGTTCTATCATTTAATCGAAAATCATCTTGAAGAAATGATGCCGATTATTTATACCCCAACAGTGGGTGAAGCATGTCAACGTTTCTCCGATATCTATCGTCGTCATCGTGGTGTTTTTATTTCATATCCAGATCGTGATGTGATTGATGATATTTTGCAAAACGTAAATAAAAATAATGTAAAAGTGATCGTGATTACTGATGGTGAACGTATCTTAGGTCTTGGCGACCAAGGCATTGGTGGTATGGGTATTCCTATTGGGAAACTTTCACTTTACACCGCTTGTGGTGGAATTAGTCCAGCCTATACATTGCCAATCACAATTGATGTGGGGACGAATAATCCACAATTACTAAATGATCCGATCTATATGGGTTGGCGTCAGCCACGTATTAGTGGTGATGAATATTATGCATTTGTCGATATGGTGATTGAAGCTGTAAAGCGTCGTTGGCCAAAAGCATTAATTCAGTTTGAAGATTTCGCACAAAAAAATGCGATGCCACTTTTAGAAAAATATCGCGATAAAATTTGTTGTTTTAACGATGATATTCAAGGAACAGCAGCGGTATCTGTAGGTAGTTTGATTGCTGCAAGTCGTGCAGCAGGCAAGCAATTAAAAGATCAAACAATTGCTTTCTTAGGCGCGGGCTCTGCGGGATGTGGTATTGCAGAGCAAATTGTTGCACAAATGGTTGCTGAAGGTCTGACTGATTCTGAAGCCCGTGCACGCGTTTATATGGTGGATCGTTTTGGTTTGATTACCGAAAATCAGCCAAACTTATTGGACTTCCAACGCAAATTGGCGCAAAAAGCTGAAGTGGTTGATCAATGGGGCAATATTGAAGAAGTGATTTCACTCCTTGATGTTGTTAAAAATGCTAAGCCTACAGTGTTAATTGGTGTTTCTGGTCAACCAGGTCTCTTCACAGAAGAGATTATTAAGACCATGGCAGCGAATTGTGAACGCCCAATAGTCATGCCATTGTCTAACCCAACTTCACGTGTTGAAGCAGTACCGGCTGATATTGTGGAATGGACTGAAGGTAGAGCATTAATTGCAACAGGTAGCCCGTTTGCTCCTGTGAATCATCACGGCAAGCTTTATAATATTTCTCAGTGTAATAACTCGTACATTTTCCCGGGCATTGGCTTAGGGGTGGTGGCATCGGGTGCTAAACGCGTTACTGAAAATATGTTAATGGCTTCAAGTAGTGCTTTAGCAAATTGCTCGCCATTACTGAAAGATCCGCAAGCTGATTTATTGCCACCTTTAGGTGAAATTCAGCAAGTCTCTAAAGTGATTGCATTTGAAGTTGCCAAAGCTGCAATGGCCGATGGCGTGGCAGTAACGATTAGTGATGATTTGCTACAGCAAAAAATTGATCAATCATTCTGGAAACCTGAATACCGCAAATATAAGCGTATTCCTTTCTAAGGTTGAGAACGTAAAAAGAGGAGCTTAAGCTCCTCTTTTTTATTTTAGTCTTCTAAAACTTCTTCTAGCAATTCTTCACTAGGTGCGAAGTAATATGCACCGTCTAATGGTGTCACGAAATGCAATAAGCGATCATGGATACCATCTCCACTTGTACCAAACATACGTTTTAACATGGCATCAATAATATTTAGGTCCTTGGTGTACGCAATGAAAAATAAACCCTGATCACCTCTGCCGTCGCCATAAGGCAGACTATGACGCAAGATTTCCATTTCTTCGCCTTCGTCATCTTCAACGACAGTACGTGCGACATGAGCATTTTCTGGTTTAACGTCATCATCCAGTTCAATTGACTCAAGCTTAGTACGACCCATGACATTTTCTTGAGCATCAACTTTTAGTTTTTTCCATTTTTCTAAGTCATGTGCATAGCGCTGCGCGAAAATGAAACTGCCATCAGCAAAAACTCCCGCGCTTTCTGGCAATAGGGCTGTTTCTGCGCGGTCATCTGGAAATTGAGGGTTTTCTGTGCCGTCTATAAAGCCTGTAATATCTCGGCCATCAAAATAGCGGAAGCAAACACGCTCATCAAGAACTTCAACTTTATCTTTAATACCTTCAAAAAATGCTTGGCTTAATGCAAAACAAATATCAGAACGCATACTAGCAATATGGATGAGGACATCAGCGGGAACGGCTGGCATGTTGAATGCGCCGTTTTCTGGTTTAAGTTGTTTAAAGCCAGCAGGAGATTGACTGTAAAGTTGCTTCCAAAGTTCTGGACCAAAAGCGACTGCTGTTTTGATTTGCGCGTCTGAATGCTGAGTAATGAGACGGTCGCGTGTTTCAAACAACGCTTCGAGTTGTTCTTTTAATTCATCAATTGATAAGTTTTTTAAACGAAGAACAATAAATCGGGCATGATCTGATGGCAACGGCAAAATGACAGATTGAGCAGTCATTGGAAGGTATCTCCTCAATTATAATTTAGTATGAGCTTTAATTATTGTGCCTGATGCGAAGAGCGGTTAGTAGTCTATTTCTTGATTTTATTGTTTGAATTCTCATCAAGATAGTTTTATAAAACAATATAATTCCACTTTTATTGTCTATTTTTACTATGTCTTTGCAAGTTTGGTTTGCCTATATGTTGGCCTGTTGGGTCATTAGTATCTCTCCGGGTGCGGGAGCTATTGCCTCAATGTCGAGTGGTCTAAACTATGGCTTTAGGCATGGTTACTGGAATGCAATTGGTTTACAAGTTGCCTTGGTGCTTCAAATTATGGTGGTGGCAGCAGGTGTGGGGGTCTTATTTGCCACAACTCCTTTAGCTTTTCAGGTGGTTAAGTGGTTTGGTGTAGCTTATTTATTGTATTTGGCCTATTTGCAGTGGACAGCACCTGTAAAAGATATAGAAATTCAACAAGAAAAAAGAGATAAATCTGCTTTAGCTCTGCTATTAAATGGTTTTGTGGTCAATATTAGTAATCCTAAAGCGATCGTATTTTTATTGGCAGTTTTGCCGCAGTTCTTAGATTTGAGTAAGCCTCAATGGATACAATATCTAATTATGGCGGCTACTATGATTACGATCGATTTGATTGTAATGGCTGGATATACGGGGCTGGCATCCAAGGTTTTAAGATTACTTCGATCCCCTAGACAGCAAAAATATTTAAATCGGGGCTTTGCTGTAATGTTTAGCTGTGCAGCTTTATTATTGAGCACTGTTCATCAGGCGTCCTAAGTTAGGCCGCCTGTGTTTGATTTTTTAGCTTTTGAGTTATAAAAATAACAGCAAAACTTAATGCCATACATAAAACAATACTAAGACCTGTAGAGATATTGAGTGCTGCACTTGACCATAAACCGACACTAACACCGAGCTGGGCTAACACGAATGCCCAAATAACCATTTGCTTTGGTGAGTTTGCCAATAGACGAGCGCTTAAGGCTGGTATTACGAGTAATGCACCCATTAGCAAAGAACCTACAGCACGCAAAGCTAAAACTGTAAATAAAGCTAATAACAGCATAAAAATAAGTCGTTGCCAGTTTGCATTCACCCCTTCACTAATTGCGATATCTGGATCAATTGCAAACTGTATTTGTGGCTGCCAAAACCGATAAAGAATTACGAGCGATATCGCAATAATTAAAGTGAAAACAGGAAGATCTGGCCAATCAATACTCAATAAGTCACCAAACAAATAACTTAAAAGCTCGGGTCTTAAACTTGGAACATGTTGAATAAATAGTAAACCGCTACAGAGTAATGTTGCTGAACATAAGGCTAGCAGAGCATCATTGGGTAAACGGTTGTCATGTAAAGCCCATAAAACGCCTACCAGTAAAACCGCTGTACCTGCAACTCCAAGCCATAATGGAAGACTTAAAGCTCCCGCAATAGCTACCCCAAGTAGTGTTCCGTGCGCCATTGTGTCAGCAAAAAAAGACATGCGTCTCCAAAGCATCAGACACCCCAGTGGTGCAGTCAAAAATACCAGCAGAGTTCCCATAATCCATGCGGGCAACAATAATTGTAACCATTCCATCATGGCTTAAGCTTCCGGTTCTGGGTGAATGTGAGGACGGTCATTATGAGGGCAGGGGTGTGCAGCATCACCGTGAGCACAATGGTCATGATGATGTTGGTAGAAAACCCTTTGAGTTCCAAATATTGCCTGATATTCAGGGTGTTGTTGGATATTTTCGGGTAGCCCACTACAGCAAATATGTTTATTTAAACACACTACGCGGTGTGTTCCTTGCATAACCCATTGTAAGTCATGAGAAACAATTAAGATCGCACACCCATATCGTTCTGGCAGACTGCGAACATAATCATAAAGTTCCGCTTCTGACTGAATATCTAGGCCTTGCATGGGTTCATCAAGAACTAAAATATCTGGCTGACGAAGCAGTGCACGAGCCAATAGGACTCTTTGCCGTTCTCCACCTGAAAGTTGTTGTACTTTTGATTGTTGTAACTTTGAAATACCTGTGTCTTGAATAATTTCGTGACGCAGGGCAGAGCTGCATTTCTCTAAATCAAGAAGGTCCTGAACACGTAAAGGGAGACTGTGTGAAGGATTAAACTTTTGTGGCACATAAGCCATTTTAAGTTTTTTATGATTGATAACACGCCCACTACTCGGCTGGAGAATACCGAGTAGAACCTTTATCAGTGTTGATTTGCCAGCGCCATTGGGGCCAATTAAAGACACAATTTCATTTTCATGTAAGGCAAAATCAACTTTTTTTAATATATCCCGATCATCACGATGAACAGAAACCTGCTCAAGCTGAATTAATACAGGATTTAAGGAGTTGTGCGGCACTGTTGGCATTTCCCCGAAATTTCAATAATGCTGTGTTGAGCCACGAAGTCATCTGAAGCTGCAAGCTGGTCAAGCTGGTGTGTGAGGCCTTGAGAAGAAGCTTCTTTAACCATATGGCATTCGGTACAAATCAGGAATGCTGCTTGATGGCCTTCACGCGGGTGGCAACAAGGAATATACGCATTAATAGAAGTTAGGCGGTGAATGAGACCTTTTTCTAATAAGAAATCTAAAGTTCTATATACAGTTGGAGGCGCAGCAGGGCGATCAGTTTGACTTTTTATACGTGCCAATAAGTCATAGGCACCCATCGGACCCGAAGCATTTAAAATGAGTTCCAAAACTTCTTTGCGCAAAGGTGTAAGGCGTGCGCCAGTCGCAGAACATAAACTTTCTGCTTCAGCTAAACGACTTGCGACATTATGGTGATCATGCACACCATGCAAAGAATCATGATGTTCATGCGAGCAGGAACTCATAGGGGTAACCTCGAATTTTTAACGGAATATTAGCATGAAGCGATGCTTCATTCGATTAATCTTAGGTATTTTTGTAACTTTGTTATATTATAACATGCTTCGAGCTAATTTAAATTGATGGTCTGTCATGTTCCGTTTTTTTGTTTTCAGTATGTTCTCACTTTTGAGTACGTTAGGGTGGAGTCAGGGTTTGGTGGTTTCTACACACCCGATTTATCTGATTGCAAAAGAAGTCACTCAAGGGGTTGAAGAACCACAACTCTTATTAAAGGGACAAACTGGGCATGACGTACAATTAACTCCAGCGCATCGTAAAGCAATTAATGATGCGTCTTTGGTGATTTGGTTGGGTAAAGCGCATGAAGCGCCCTTAAATAAATTATTAGGTAATAATAAAAAGGCGATTGCACTATTAGATAGTGGCATTGTTTCTGTTTTGCCCCAGCGTAGTACACGTGGTGTAGCTTTACCTAATACAGTAGATACACATGTATGGTTAGAGCCTAACAATGCGGTTCGAATTGGTTTCTTTATTGCGGCTTTGCGCTCTCAGCAACACCCTGAAAATAAGGCAAAGTACTGGAATAATGCCAATGTGTTTGCTCGTAAAATGTTGCAGGCAGCACAAGCTTACGATAGTTCAAGTAATGGGAAACCGTATTGGGCATATCATGATGCCTATCAATATTTAGAGCGTTCACTAAACTTAAAATTCGCTGGTGCTTTAACAGATGACCCTCATGTTGCACCAACAGCAGCTCAAATTAAGTATCTTAATGATAGTCGACCAAAAAATCAGATGTGTTTGTTGGCAGAGAGTTTTACCACTAAGGGGCAATACCAAAAATTAGGTAACATTACTTTTCAGCCAGTAGACGAGAGCATGAATAATGAGGATGATTTCGTCACTGCATGGAAGAAACTGGCTATAAAAACAGATAAATGTGTATTAAGTACGCAAAAGTAAGATAAAAAGTAAACAAAGGCTGACTGTAGCGTCAGCACCTCCTGTCATGAAAAACCCCGACTAAAGTCGGGAAAAGATTGCATGTTCAGGGGTGTAACTCTATAATGCCTGCGATTAAAAGCGATCATCAGCTAAACTTGTCAAGCATTTATGCTGTGAGTGGATAAATAATGAGCCAAACTAGTCGCTTGATTGACCGACGATTAGCAAAAGCTTTGGTCTTCTTACAAGCATGTATGATCCCTGTTTCCGCACTTGTGGCGTGGAGCATAAAAGACATGACAGCAGCATTAAGTGCGGCACTTGGTGCGTTGGTCTGCTGGCTTGCGACGAGTTATTTTTCGTGGCAATCCTTCAGAACAGCAGGTGCACGAGCATCAAAACAAGTGCTGTCTAACATGTATAGGGGCATGTTAGGCAAATTTGCAATCATGATCGTTGGATTTATTTTGATTTTGAGCAATGTTAAACCTTTATCACCGTTAGCATTGCTGTTTGGTTTTATTCTCGTTCAGGCAATGTCGTGGGTTGCTCCATTTTGGGTGTCACGTCTACAAAAACGGGTGTAGAAACAAGAAGAATTGAAGATTTTTTGGAGGGTGGCGAGATATCGACAGTACGCCGATGTTCGTTTCCCTTCTTTTTAGTAATTGACATTGACCAGGTGTGATTTATGGCTGCTGAAGAACATGCCCTCACTTCGACAGAGTATATCAAGCATCACTTGACCAATATGACCTATGGCAAAATGCCAGACGGTACATGGAAATTGGCTGAGACTGCTGAAGAAGCTCATTCGATGGGGTTCACTGCAATTCACTTGGATTCAATGGGTTGGTCAATTGGCCTTGGTGTGATTTTCTGTTTGATGTTCTGGATCGTTGCGAAAGCTGCAAATGCAGGTGTTCCAACTAAATTCCAGTCAGCAATCGAAATGATCATTGAGTTTGTTGACTCAAGTGTCCGTGATACTTTTCATGGCAAATCACGTTTAATCGCTCCGCTTGCACTCACTATTTTCGTGTGGATTTTCCTCATGAACTTAATGGACTTGATCCCAGTTGACTGGATTCCTCAAGTTGCAGCGTTTGTAGGTGCAAACGTATTTGGTATGGACCCTCACCACGTTTACTTCAAGATCGTTCCATCTACAGATCCAAACATTACTTTAGGTATGTCTTTATCTGTATTTGTACTTATCTTGTTCTACAGCATCCGCGAAAAGGGTGTTGGTGGTTTCGTTGGCGAGTTGGCACTTAACCCATTTAACCCAAGTAATCCAGTTGCAAAAGCGTTGCTTATTCCAGTGAACTTGATTTTGGAATTGGTAACATTCCTTGCTCGTCCGATTTCATTAGCTCTCCGACTATTCGGTAACATGTATGCCGGCGAGTTGATCTTTATCCTGATTGCTTTATTGCCGTTCTGGATTCAATGGGCGTTGTCTGTGCCTTGGGCGATCTTCCACATTCTTGTAATCACGTTGCAGGCATTCATCTTTATGATGCTTACCATCGTTTACTTGAGCATGGCAAGCGAAAAACATTAATGGTATTGCCTAACTATCAAATGATGGTTGGGCTGAATTTTTTTAATTTAATTTGGTAATAACCTAACCTCTGAGGAATTTTTCATGGAACTCACTTTAGGTCTAGTTGCAATTGCATCTGCTATCTTGATCGCTTTCGGTGCTTTGGGTACTGCGATTGGTTTTGGTCTTTTGGGTGGTCGCTTTTTAGAAGCTGTTGCTCGTCAACCAGAATTGGCTCCACAACTTCAAACTCGTATGTTCTTAATCGCGGGTCTTCTTGATGCTGTGCCTATGATCGGTGTTGGTATTGGCTTGTTCTTCATCTTCGCTAATCCATTTGTAGGTTAATCATCTTAATTCCTAAATCCACTATTTGAGGAATTGCAATGAATATCAACCTCACATTGATTGGTCAAGCGATTGCGTTTGCATTCTTTGTTGCATTCTGCATGAAGTTTGTTTGGCCACCACTAATCAATGCGATTAGTGAGCGTCAGCGTAAAATCGCTGATGGCTTAAATGCAGCAGAAAAAGCGAAAGCTGACCTTGCCGATGCACAAGCGCAAGTTAAGCAAGAACTTGATGCAGCTAAAGCACAAGCGGCTCAATTGATCGAACAAGCGAACCGTCGTGCAGCGCAATTGATCGAAGAAGCTCGTACTCAAGCTGCGGCTGAAGGTGAGCGTATTCGTCAACAGGCTAAAGAAGCTGTTGATCAAGAAATCAATTCTGCTCGCGAAGAATTACGTCAACAAGTAGCTGCTTTGGCAGTAACTGGTGCAGAAAAAATCCTGAACCAGCAAGTTGATGCAGAAGCTCATAACGCCATGCTGTCTCAGCTGGCTGCTAAACTTTAAGCGAGGCGAATTATGGCTGAACTCTTGACGTTGGCACGTCCGTATGCCAAAGCAGCATTTGCTTATGCTTCTGAGCAAGGTGCAACAGACAATTGGTCGAATGCGTTACAAGTGCTCAGTGCTGCGGTGCAAGACGAAGCATTTTCCGCTTATTTAAATCGCCCTGAACTTACTCCTGCGGAGCAAGTGAAGCTTTTTGCTAAAGTTTTAGGTGAAGATCAATCTCAAGCAGTGTCTAACTTTTTGACACTTCTTGCAGATAACGATCGTTTAATGTTGTTACCTGAAATTGAAGCAGAATATGAACAGCTTAAATCACAGAATAACAACAATGTGGATGTCGTGATTGAATCGGCTTTCCCGTTAACTGCTGAACAAGAGCAACTGTTGAAATCTGCTTTAGAAAAGCGTTTTAACAGCACAGTAACTGTTTCAGTTGAAGTTAAACCTGAGCTTATTGCAGGTGTTGTAATTCGTGCAGGCGATCAAGTGATAGATGATTCTGCGCTTAACAAGCTTGAAAAAATGCGTACTCGTCTTCTTGCATAATGCAAATGATGAAGACTGAACTAATAAAAGATTGAGGAATAGCGCAATGCAACAACTGAATCCATCCGAGATCAGTGCGCTCATTAAACAGCGTATCGGAGATCTGGACACCAGCGCGACCGCTAAAAACGAAGGTACCATTGTTATGGTATCCGACGGTATCGTGCGCATTCACGGTCTTGCTGATGCAATGTACGGTGAAATGATCGAATTCGACGGCGGCTTATTTGGTATGGCACTGAACCTAGAACAGGATTCAGTGGGTGCCGTTGTTTTAGGTAACTACCTAAGCCTTCAAGAAGGTCAAAAAGCTCGTTGTACAGGTCGTGTATTAGAAGTTCCAGTTGGTCCTGAACTTCTTGGCCGTGTTGTCGACGCTTTGGGTAACCCAATTGATGGTAAAGGCCCAATTGATGCGAAATTAACTGATGCTGTTGAAAAAGTAGCACCAGGCGTAATTTGGCGTCAATCTGTAGATGAGCCTGTTCAAACTGGTTATAAATCAGTTGATACAATGATTCCTGTTGGCCGTGGCCAACGTGAGTTGATCATCGGTGACCGTCAAACTGGTAAAACAGCGATGGCGATCGATGCGATTATCGCTCAGAAAAACTCTGGCATTAAGTGTGTATACGTTGCGATTGGTCAAAAACAATCAACAATTGCAAACGTTGTACGTAAGCTAGAAGAAACTGGCGCTATGGCGTACACAACTGTTGTCGCTGCTGCGGCTGCTGATCCTGCTGCAATGCAGTATTTAGCTCCGTACTCTGGCTGTACAATGGGTGAATACTTCCGTGACCGCGGTGAAGACGCTCTTATTATCTATGATGATTTGTCTAAGCAAGCTGTTGCTTACCGTCAAATTTCATTACTTTTACGTCGTCCACCAGGTCGTGAAGCGTATCCAGGTGACGTATTCTATCTTCACTCACGTCTTCTTGAACGTGCTTCTCGTGTATCTGCTGACTACGTTGAGAAATTCACTAATGGCGCAGTAACTGGTCAAACTGGTTCTTTAACTGCATTGCCAATTATTGAAACTCAAGCAGGTGACGTATCTGCATTCGTACCAACGAACGTAATTTCGATTACTGACGGTCAGATCTTCTTAGAAACATCATTATTCAACGCAGGTATTCGTCCTGCTGTGAACGCGGGTATCTCTGTATCTCGTGTTGGTGGTTCTGCTCAAACTAAGATCATCAAAAAATTGTCTGGTGGTATCCGTACCGCTTTAGCACAATACCGTGAATTGGCTGCGTTTGCTCAGTTCGCTTCTGACCTTGACGAAGCAACTCGTAAGCAACTTGAACATGGTCAACGTGTAACTGAGTTAATGAAGCAAAAACAATATGCTCCTTACTCAATTGCTGACCAAGCTGTTTCTGTTTATGCATCTAACGAAGGCTACATGGCTGACGTAGAAGTTAAGAAAATCGTAGACTTTGATGCTGCGTTAATTTCTTACTTCCGCTCAGAATATGCTCCGTTGATGAAACAAATCGATGAAACTGGTGATTACAACAAAGACATCGAAGCAGCAATCAAAGCAGGTATTGAAAGCTTTAAAGCGACTCAAACTTACTAAGTTTAGTTTTTAGTTAAGTTTGGTTCACGGATCAACCTTCGGAAGCTCGAAAGAGCTTTCGAATACTAGGTTAAGCGTATGGCAAATTTAAAAGAAATTCGCGCCAAAGTAGCTAGTATCAAGAGCACGCAAAAGATTACTCGCGCGATGCAAATGGTAGCTGCTTCTAAAATGCGTCGTGCGCAAGAGCGCATGGCTCAGGGCCGTCCGTATGCCGATAATATGCGCCGTGTAATTGCTCACTTGGTACAAGCAAACCCTGAATACAAACACCGTTATATGGTTGACCGCCCAGTTAAGCGTGTTGGCTATATCGTAGTGTCTTCAGATCGTGGTTTGGCAGGTGGCTTGAACATTAACTTGTTCAAGAAAGTTGTGCAGCATGTCAAAGCACAACAACAGCAGTCAATTGAAGTTGAATTTGCTTTAATTGGTCAAAAAGCGGTTTCGTTTTTTAAGAATTACGGCGGTAAAGTGCTCGGTGCAACTACCCAACTTGGCGATGCGCCGAGTTTGGAACAGTTAACTGGCTCAGTCCAAGTTATGCTTGATGCATTTGATAAAGGCGAATTAGATCGTATCTATCTCGTATCAAATGGCTTCGTTAATGCAATGACTCAGCAGCCTAAAGTAGAACAACTTGTTCCTTTAGCACCAGCAGAAGAAGGCGATGATCTCAACCGTACTTATGGTTGGGACTATATCTACGAACCAGAAGCAGAAGAATTGTTAAATGGTTTGTTGGTTCGCTATATCGAGTCTATGGTTTATCAAGGTGTGATTGAAAACGTTGCATGTGAGCAGTCAGCTCGTATGGTCGCGATGAAAGCAGCGACAGACAACGCAGGACAATTGATTAAAGACCTACAACTCATTTACAACAAGCTGCGTCAAGCCGCGATTACTCAGGAAATTTCCGAGATCGTTGGCGGTGCCGCTGCCGTTTAACATTATTAAGTTTGAATTGAGGAGACAGCAATGAGTAGCGGTCGTATCATTCAGATCATCGGCGCGGTTATCGACGTCGAGTTTGAGCGCAATAGCGTTCCTAAGATCTATGACGCTCTCCAAGTTGACGGTACTGAAACTACATTAGAAGTTCAGCAACAGCTTGGCGATGGTGTTGTTCGTACCATCGCAATGGGTTCTACAGAAGGTCTTAAACGTGGCCTTAATGTAACTAGCACAAATGCACCGATTTCTGTTCCAGTAGGTCCAGCTACGCTTGGTCGTATCATGGACGTTTTGGGTCGCCCAATTGATGAAGCAGGTCCTGTAGCGACTGAAGAGCGTTTGCCGATTCACCGTCAAGCACCTTCTTATGCTGAACAAGCAGCTTCTACTGATCTTCTAGAAACTGGTATTAAAGTAATTGACTTACTTTGCCCGTTCGCAAAAGGTGGTAAAGTTGGTCTATTCGGTGGTGCTGGTGTTGGTAAAACCGTTAACATGATGGAGTTGATCAACAACATCGCTAAAGCTCACTCAGGTTTATCTGTGTTTGCTGGTGTTGGTGAGCGTACTCGTGAAGGTAACGACTTCTATCACGAAATGAAAGATTCTAACGTTCTTGACAAAGTAGCAATGGTCTACGGTCAGATGAACGAGCCACCAGGTAACCGTTTACGCGTAGCGTTAACTGGTTTGACTATGGCTGAATACTTCCGTGATCAAAAAGACGAAAATGGTAAAGGTCGTGACGTATTATTATTCGTCGACAACATCTACCGTTATACACTTGCAGGTACTGAAGTATCAGCATTGTTAGGTCGTATGCCGTCTGCGGTAGGTTACCAACCTACACTTGCAGAAGAAATGGGTGTTCTTCAAGAGCGTATTACATCTACTAAATCTGGTTCGATCACATCGATCCAAGCAGTATATGTACCTGCCGATGACTTAACAGATCCATCTCCTGCAACTACATTTGCTCACTTAGATGCAACAGTAGTATTGAGCCGTGACATCGCATCTTCTGGTATTTATCCAGCGATCGATCCACTTGACTCAACTTCACGTCAGTTAGACCCATTAGTTGTTGGTCAAGAGCACTATGAAATTGCGCGTGCAGTACAAAACGTATTGCAACGTTATAAAGAGCTTAAAGACATCATCGCAATCTTGGGTATGGATGAATTAGCTGAAGAAGATAAATTGGTTGTTTACCGTGCGCGTAAAATCCAACGTTTCTTCTCTCAACCATTCCACGTAGCTGAAGTGTTTACTGGTGCTCCTGGTAAATTAGTACCGCTTAAAGAAACGATTCGTGGCTTTAAAGGTCTATTAGCTGGTGAATACGATCACATCCCAGAACAAGCGTTCTATATGGTTGGTGGTATTGACGAAGTGATTGCTAAAGCTGAGAAACTCTAATTTAAGGAGATCATCTCATGGCGACTATGCAATGTGATGTCGTAAGTGTTAAAGAGTCTATTTACTCTGGCGCAGTAACGATGTTAATCGCGAAAGGTGCTGGTGGTGAGCTTGGTATTTTGCCAGGACATGCTCCACTTGTAACCTTGCTTCAACCGGGCCCGATTCGTGTTCAGTTGGAAAATGGTACAGAAGAAATCGTCTATGTATCTGGCGGTGTTTTAGAAGTTCAACCTCATGTTGTAACGGTTCTTGCAGATACTGCAATCCGTGCTGACAACTTGGATGAAGCGGCAATTTTAGAAGCACGTAAAAATGCTGAACAATTGCTTGCAAACCAAAAGAGTGATTTGGACTCAGCTGCTGCGTTGGCTGCCTTGGCAGAAACAGCTGCACAGCTTGAAACTATCCGTAAAATCAAAAACCGCGCACTATAATTGCCGGTTTGAGATTGAAAAAGCCACCGTAAGGTGGCTTTTTTTATAAGTTGTTTTTTTAAGATTCAGTTTTTGAATCTGACTTTTCATCTCCTGCCATAATCATGGCAGCAAGCTTCACCATATCCATTTGAATGGTATTAAGCTGTTTTTCAATTTGGTCAAAATTGATTTGATCTAATTTCCCATTGAGTAATGGCATGCTAAGAGCTTGTTGGTTGGCATGTAATAAACTTTGGCGAATATTCTCAATTTCCTGACTTTTAATATCTAAAGTCAAAAGTGCTTGATTTAAACCTTCTAGTTGCTGTTTTAAGGTAGTGACAGTAGTTTTTAGTTCATTCTGATTCTTATCTTGGATGGCTTGTTCAACATCAAGCTGAGTATCTTTAAGCTGTTCAACATAGTCACCAGCTTTAAGCTGTAAATTAGCAGCGTCGCGGACCATATAAAAAATATTGCCGCTTTTAAGTTCGGCTTTGTTGGGTGCAATTTCTGACTCTTGTTGTTCAATGTTTTGGTCAGATGCCTGTTCAGTTATTTCAGTCTTTTCTTGTTCGGTAGCATGGTCTTGTGCCTGATCGCACCCGAGTAAAAGCATGCCTGAGGCAAAAATTACAAAAGGAAGAAATGCGCCCTGTAAAACTTTTTTCATAACTACAAACAACATCAAATAAAGCAAATAGATACTATAGGCATAAAATATGAAGAAAGATTGTATTTTTGCAAACGAACAACACTTTGAGGAGAGCATAAAAAAGAGCGTATAAAACGCCCTTTCTCACATTTTAAAATATTATTTTGCTAACTCTGCTTCAACTGCTTTAACGATTTGTTCATCGTCTGCTGTTAGGTTCGGAGCAAAGCGAGCCACGACTTCACCATTTTTATTAATTAAAAACTTTTCGAAGTTCCATAAAACTTCTGGAGCAGGGTTGGTTGGAATACCTAAGCCTTCTAAACGCTCACGGAAAGGACCTTCACCAGTACGTTCTGGTTGAGCTGCTGTCAAAGTTTGGTAAAGTGGGTGCTTATCTTCGCCGACTACAGAAACCTTAGAAAATAAAGGGAAATGAACATCATAATTTAATGAACAAAATTGCTGAATTTCTTCATCAGAACCTGGTTCTTGCTCTTTAAAGTTGTTTGCTGGGAAACCTAAAATTTCAAGACCTTGGTCTTTTTTTGCTTGGTAAAGTTTTTCTAAGCCTTCATATTGTGGAGTTAAACCACATTTAGAAGCAGTATTTACGATAAGTAGAACTTTACCTTTATATTGTTCAAGATCGACCGTTTCGCCTGAAATAGCTTTTACTGGAATGTGATATACAGATTGTGTCATAAGTCTTTCCTAAAGATTGTAATTGATATCAAGTAACGCATTTGTTTTAACTGCTATTGAGGGGTAGTGCAATAATATTCGTGTTCAAAAAAGAAAAAGTTTTTAAAGATACGCTGAATTCTAGTTATTTCTGATTTGGATAGGTGTTTGTCCAGTGTAACGTTTAAAAAACTCAATAAAACTTGAGCTATGTTGATAACCTAAATCGTATGCTAAACGCTTGATAGGCGTCCCTTGGCGAATCTGATGAATGGCATAAACAATTTTGGCCCGATTTCTCCATTCGGACAACGAAAGCTGAAGCTCTTGTTGACTCAAACGTAATAAGTGACGATCACTGACCGAAAAGTTTTGTAGCAACTGCTGTAAAGACTGATCAAAAAGTAATGGATCTGAAAGTTTTTCTAAAATAGGCAATAAAACAGGATGTCGTGTTTGCGGTAAATAATGCGAATATGCAGGAGCTTGTTTAAGTTGATCGAATAGAACTTGTAAAAGATGTTCTAAGTATTCAGATTGTCCAGTTTGTTTTTGTTGCTCTAGAATTTGTAAAACTAAGGTTCGAAAGAAAGGTTGGATACTAAAACATTTACAGATATCACCTAAAATAGAACAGAGGCGAGGGTGTAGTCGAATACAGATATAGTGAATTTCATGGTCAATATGAGTAGATTGATGAACAGTTTGAGGTGGAATCCAAAGACCATAGCTAGGTGGAGAAAGATATAGCTGTTCTTCAATCTCCATTTCTAATATGCCATTTAAACTGAAATTAAAATCTCCCCAAAGAGATGCATGAGGACGAACAATATCTTCTTTTTGGTATAGAAATTCATGAACTTCTATACTGTTTAATAATGAAAATTGTTGGTCCTCATTGTTCATCTATATGCTCTGACTCATATTTTAATTTTCACAAGTAGCTTTAGGATTATTTAAACCTTTCGCTAAGGTAAATGTACTTACTAATGCTAGGGCAACGAAGCTTAATACACCATAAATTAAAGTATTTTCATTGAAATGATCAACCACATATCCCCCTAATAATGAACCTGTCGCAATCATCACCTGAAACATACCTACAAAAAGCGGCATACCTTTTTCAACAGCATGTGGTGCGTGGACAAACATCCAGATATTTGCTGAGGTAGGGAAAGCGCCAAATGCAAATCCCCATAACGCGGTTAAGACAATAGCACCAAACTCATGAACGGCAAAAAGAGGAAATCCAAAAAATACGATTGCAAAGCATGTGCCCACAAAAGCTAATGTATAACGGACATTTAGATTGCCACTATATCCGGCAAAAGCATTCCCGAAAATACCTGCAATTCCATAGAGCAATAATAATGAACTAATGGTTGTCCCATTAAAACCAGCAACATTTTTAAAGAAAGGTGCTAAATAGCTATAGGCACAAAAGTGAGCGAGTCCGATCAATAAAACAATCAACATGCCACTACGTGCTTTAGGAGTGCGTAATAGTGCTGGCAAATCTTTCATGTGAATTGCCGAATCTGGTACAAGTTTAGGTAAAAAGATTAATTGTAAGATTAAAACAACTAAGCCAATGCCTGCAGTAATTCCAAAAGCACTACGCCAGCCATAAAACTCGCTTAACCAAGTTCCAATCGGTACACCTAGAACTGTAGCAAAAGTCACACCTGCCATCACGACCGCAGTTGCTTTAGCAATAGGAAGATGCGAAGGAGCTAATTTTCCACTTAAAGCAATGGCGGTCGCCCAGAAACCACCAATTGAAATACCTAAAATTAAGCGGCTTAACAATAGAACATGGAAGTTTTCAGCAAATGCGGTAATGGTATTGGCAATAACCATAATAGCTGTCAGCAAGATAAGCACATAACGCCGATCAAGTTGTTTCACTGATATAGGCAATAGAGGGGCTGCAATTGCTGCCATAATGCCGGGTACTGTAATAATCAGGCCTGCTGTACCTACAGAAATATTTAAATCTGTTGCGACACTATTTAGAACGCCAACGGGTAAAAATTCACTTGTAACTAAGGCAAATGCTGCGATAGAAACGGCCAAAATGGCAAACCAGCTTCCTTGAGTGGAGGTCGTGGGTCGCGCTTTAGAGATAGAAGATTGGTCCATAGGAAATCCTTACTTGGCTAAATTTGGAGTAAAGAAAGGCAATTTATTAATTAACTAACGATCATTATGAAAATAAAATAGTTGATAAAAAATCGAACGTCAATTAATTTAATAACGATTGTTATAAAAATAGATGTGATCTTTATGACAAATAGGCATGAAACGAATTTAGCTATTGCAGAAGATACGCTGAAAAAAAAGCGCGGACGTCCTAAATGCTTTGATGAACAAGAGGTTTTACAAAAAGCAATGTTGCTCTTTTGGGAGCATGGCTATGAAGCAACGTCTATTAGTGATTTAACACAAGCTTTGGAAATTACAGCACCTAGCCTATATAGTGCTTTTGGTGATAAGGCAGGGCTGTTTTATAAAAGTATTGATTACTATTTGGCTCATGAAGCCTGTCCTATTGAGACCATCTTTTTAGAAGCAAAAACTGCAAAAATTGCGTTTGAGTTATATCTTTATGACAATGTAAAACGACTGGTTCAACCCAATAAACCAGCTGGTTGTATGTTGGTGGTTGCTGCCATGAATTGTTCTGATGCCACTCAAGATGTGCAGCAGAACCTATTAGACAAGCGCATAAAAACCAAAGAAAAATTATTGGAGCGTCTCAAACAAGGTGTTGAGCAGGGTGATTTGCCATCTAATGCTCCTCTACAAGAAATGACGGACTTTTATGCCACTGTCATTCAAGGCCTTACCATTCAGGCAAGAGACGGTGCCAGTACTGATCAATTACATAAAGTTGTAGAACATGCTATTAAAGCTTGGACATTATTCTAAAAAGGATAATGTCCTAAGTTCGATATCAATGTCGGAAATACGATATTTCAATTTATTAAGACATTCTTCAAAATAAAATCTCTTTTGTAGATGGTGTATTGCTATGAGTCAGGTCATGAAATATCACAAATGGGCGTTTATTTTTCCCATTTTGGCAGTATTGATTTGGTCTTTAAATATTGTAGTCACCCGCTATGTCTCGGATTATATCTCTCCGGTAAGTATTAGTTTTTATCGGTGGTTAATCGCTTTTATTATTTTGACTCCATTTATGTTTATATCTGTGTGGAGACAAAGACGACTAGTCATACCCTATTTACCTAAGCTTGCTGTGTTAAGTGCATTTGGGATGGTGCTTTATCAAGGCTTAGCTTATACGGCTGCCCATTATACTAGTGCAACCAATATGGGAATTGTGAATGCATTTATTCCCATCTTTACGATCTTTGTTTCGCTTGCCATTTTAAAAGATGTGCCTAATCGCTTTGCAGTTTTTGGCAGTATTCTATCTTTTGCAGGTTTGTTATATGTCATGTCCCAAGGAAATATTAATAAGCTTTTAAGTGGTGGCGGACACCTTGGTGATGCTTTGATGATTATTGCCGTATTCTTCTATGCATTTTATGGTGTCTTTCTTAAAAAATGGCAGTTGCCTCTACCAATTATGACAAGCTTATATGTTCAGATTGGATTTTCTGTCATATTTCATATTCCTTTAATTCTCTGGTTTGGACTTGATGCTTTAAATGTACAAAATGCACCAAGTGCTATTTATGCGGGTGTATTTGCTTCACTTATTGCGCCGTTAGTTTGGATGTTAGCTGTTCAACAACTCGGTCCTAATAGAACAAGTATTTTTATGAACTTGGTACCTGTCTTTACAGCAGTTATTGCAAGTGTCTGGTTGTCTGAGCAGTGGACTATTTATCACACGTTAGGTGGGATTGTTATTTTAATTGGGATCATTATGGCTCAGAAGAAGGTGAGTCCTAAAAAGAGCGAATTAATGCAAGAACAAAACTAAAGTCAGTAAAAAAACTATGGCATATTTTGAAAAAAACTCATAAAAATATGCCAATTTTTTCTTAGTTAAAGTTTTTCTATATGATTTATAAATAGTTTATAAAAATAGGTTGTAATATAAATATTAAAAAAGCCGAGTAAAAATATTAATATAATTTTAATTTATAGGCAAAAAACCGTAAATTCCCTACACTTTTCATGCTTTTTTTAGAGAAATAATATATTTCTCTCATTGAACCTCTTACCACATAATAGCGGCCACTACGAAAGGCGCTATTTTCTTTGTAAATTATCTTTCGTTCCACAGATATCCAAACCCTCTGGATGTGGTATATACCCATCCTTTTTTATGCTCAGTTATCCCTATATAACTGAGCTTTTTTTTGTTTGAAATTAGGCGCGAATAATCTTTCTGGTAAGAGCGTTAATGATTCTACTTGGCTGTTGGCTCTGGCCTAAGTCACCATTCAGATAGTTTAATTGTGAACCAAAGTATTGGCAGGCATCCTGTAATGAATGAGCAGGTTCTTGCCCGCTTGGGTTCGCACTAGTCGAGACAATAAAGCCATGAAAAGCATTGCATAATGCCACACATAAAGGATGTGTAGTGACTCGAACAGCGACAAGAGGATGCTCACCTTTAATCCATGAAGGAATATGTTCGCCAGCAGGTAATAGCCAAGTTGTTGCTCTTTCTGATGGTTGATGATTAGTCCAACAATCAATAATTTCTTGTTGGGTTGTTTGAGGTAGAGAAGTTAGCAGGTGTTCAACTTGGCTAATATGACCTGCTAATAAAATTACACCCTTTTCAATAGGCCTTTGCTTTAGTTCAAGAATTTTTTGAAAAGCTTGCTCATTAAAAGGATCGCAACCTAGCCCCCAAACTGCCTCAGTTGGATATGCCAAAACTTGACCTTGTTGTAAACATTGGGCTGCTTCGGTAACTGAGGTGGTAATCATGGTAATACTCTTCCTTTCAATCAGACAGAATTGCTATTGTGCGCTCCAATACTAAGAACGACAACGTAAATACAATCCTGATTGTTGCATAGATAAACCAAGTAGTTCTAGTTCCATCAGTGAAGAGGTGAGTTCTGCAACAGGCTGAGAGTGATGTAAGACAAGCTGATCAATATTTTGTCCAACCCAGTCTAAAGATTGATAAAGGTTAATTAAATGGTCAGGAATTTCTGGAGTACTAGAAACTACAGCCTCCTCGGTGGAGTTTTGTTGCTGACTTTGCCACTGGGTGGGTAAAGCAAGGTCTTCAATAATTTGTTCAGGATGATCGACTAAAATTGCTCCTTCACGAATAAGTTGATGGCAACCTTGATGAAACTCACTGTAAATATGACCAGGAATGGCAAATACAGTCTTACCTTGTTCGGCAGCTTTGTTCGCAGTGATGAGAGAACCACTTTTTAAGGTAGCTTCTACCACTAACACGCCTAAACTCAAACCGCTGACAATTCGGTTTCTACGTGGGAAATGCTGTTGTAATGGGGGTGTTCCAGGCAAAAATTCAGTAATAATCGCGCCATTTTGAGCCAAAATATGTTCTGCAAGTTTTTTATTTTGAGCAGGGTAGGTACTGTCTAAACCAGTTCCTGTTACTGCAATTGTACGTTGATGTGCTGATGCTCCTTGGTGAGCAGCTTCATCAATGCCATATGCCAAGCCACTACTTACATAAAAACCTTTTTCACTTAAGTAATAGGCAAAATCATAAGCAACCTGACGACCATGTGGGCTTGGTTTTCGGCTACCTACAATCGCAATTTGTGGTTGTAATAAGGCTTGTGCCTGACCTTTTCCAAAAATGATAGGTGGGTGATCTGTATAAGGTAATAACTGAGTGGGATAGCCTGAGTCATCTGCCGTTAAAATAAAGTCGGTATGTTGCTGGATTTGCTCAGTTAGTCTTTCAAACTGAGCTTGACCCTGAGCAGTTCGAAATTCATCTACGCGTTTTAAATGATTAGCATGTAACCCGAGATTGCGCCATTGAGATAATCCAGCAGGTTGGACCGCCTTTTCACAGCTACCAAAATAATCGACAATTTTTTTAAAGCTGACTAAAGAGTGTTGCACCAAATACCACACTTTAAGCGTGTGGTAATGGTGTGAAGAAAGTTGAGTAAGCATTGTAAAAGGTACATCCAGCATTAATCATTAAAGCGGGGTGGCTGAATGCTTGAACCAACTTTAACTGGTAAATCGCTTTCTAATACGTAGGCATAACTCAACTGATCAAAAGTTCTAAAGACCATCAGACTACCAATTTGTTGTCCTGGTAACTTTATTGATTCCTTGGTTTTAGGATCTCGAATGGTTTCGCCTTGCTGCGTAATATCAAAAACTTGGCCTACTTGAACTCCTTGAGTTGTGCCTCGGTCCAAAGTCACCACACTATTTTTGGCAGCAGTGCCAATTGATCCCATTACACGAATGATTTTGCCGCCATCTGGCACTTGAGTAGCGTCCACTGGATAAAATAAAGTAGGCAATGTGGCATCTTCTTCTGGCATCACCCGATCACCACGACGTACTTCAGAATTGTAGCTATCAGTTAACTCAAGCGTGGTAATGTCTTTTTCAGAAGAGATCGCAATCCCTGAGGCAACTTGTTGTAGCTCAATACCTAGACTGTGCTTTTTGCCTTTATTATCGGTGAAATAATAAGGTTCACCTTCACGATAAACTGCATAACGTTGACCATCAATCAAACCTTGTCCGCGCGCATAAATAGTTTGACCTTTTGCTGCAAGTACACGTTGATCGGCAGTACCGACTACATAAGGAGTGTGTTCAATTGCGTCGGCTGGCAAAATTGTGCTGTGTTCTAACCATTGTTTGATATGCTCAAGAGGAATAACAGGTACGTTATTGTTAAGTGATTCCACACGAACTTGAGGTTGTAAATTTGTCATTTGGCCTGTGTAACGGCGAATAATGCCGACACAGCCATCTCCCTCATCTTTTCCAACCAATGGACGGCCATCTAAACTACACAGCAGTAATCGATCACCTGGATAAATCCAATGCGGATTTTTAACATGCTGATTATTTGCCCAAATTTCAGGCCAGCGCCAAGGTTTACTCAGAAAGTGACCGGAAATATCCCATAGCGTATCTCCTCGTTTTACTACGTAGACATGTGGTGCATTACTTTTAAGAGAGGGTGGATTATGGTTTGGACTAGCAGCATAAACCTCTGCTACCGTACCGAAAGCAACCCCTGTAAAAAGTGCGAAAGCAAGTAAATGCTTTTTTATCCCCAAAGCATGAAATTGAACCATGCCGTCAAAAACCTTTTTCATTATGATAATTCCTAAAAATTATGCGTGCAGATGCGTTATAATAGGCGGCTAACACACAATTTTTTCGATGAAGTATTTCCTTCATTTGGTTTTTCAATCAATGGCATAAGTGAGGACGTCAGTATGGCCTTATTACCTATTTTAAGTTTTCCTGATCCCCGTCTTCGTACCATTGCTAAGCCTGTTGAAGAAGTTACTGATGAAATTCGTCAACTTGCAGCAGATATGCTTGAAACCATGTATGCGGCACCGGGTATTGGTTTAGCAGCTTCTCAGGTCGATCGTCATATTCAGCTTATCGTCATAGATTTGTCTGAATCTAAAGATGACCCTATGGTTTTCATTAACCCCAAAATAACTCCACTGACAGAAGATAAGCAGCAGTACGAAGAAGGCTGCTTATCGGTGCCACAAATATACGACAAAGTTGAGCGCCCGTCACGTGTGAAAATTGAGGCAATTAACCTTGAAGGTCAAGCATTTGAGATAGAAGCTGATGGACTTCTCGCTGTTTGTATCCAACATGAAATGGATCACTTAAATGGCAAATTATTTGTGGATTATTTGTCGCCACTTAAACGTCAGCGTGCTCGAGAAAAAGTCGAAAAAGTTGTTCGTCAACGTGAACGTGAAAAAGTTGCAGTAAAACGTTAAAAATTTCTATTCTTGAAACATTAATGTAATGTGGATGTGATTTTTGGTTTTTCGTAGTGGTTTACTGCTTGCATGTGCAGCAGTATTTTTACAGGTCGCGGTATTTCTACAGCCGCTATTACCGAAGCAGTATCAAATTGCTCCGGTCTGTGAAACTATTACCCTCGCTTTGCTTAAACCTAAAGCACAGATGGAAACCATGTCACATGCCATGCATTCACATCATGAACATCATATTGAACAGGCACAAGCCTCTGGGCAACATGATCATCATGATGCAAATCACCAGTGTCAATATTGTACCGTCTATGCCAATCTGGTTTTGCCACCTGAATTTGGCGTAAAAGAAGTTTTAGTCCGCATACAAGTCCGCTTAGTTGCCTATCAACAAGCATTTAGACATGTCTACTTTGCACTACAGCGACTTTTTCTACTCCCGCAAGGGCGTGCACCACCTCTATTTGCATAAATAAAAGCAATTTTTTGTTGGGGTCTTAACTGACTTCGATATCACTTTATTTATGTTTTAGAGCCTATAAAAATGCCACATTCTAAATTTTTACTACAACCTTTATGGGTTGCGATGTTTGCTGTCTCTCATTCGGGTCTAGTTTTTGCTGATTCAGAAAAAAATGATGCCGATACTAAAGCGCTTCACTCATTAGCACCTATTGTTGTTACAGCACAACAAGGCAACGATGCAAATGGCTTGATTGTACATGCAGACCCGAAACAGCCAATTCAGCCAGTGCCTGCAACAGATGGTGCAGACTACCTACAAAGTATTATGGGTTTTAACTCAATACAAAGCGGTGGAACCAATGGTGATGTGACATTCCGAGGTATGTTTGGTTCACGCATCAAAATTCTAACTGATGGAACTGAAAATTTAGGTGCATGCCCAAACCGAATGGATGCTCCAACTTCTTATATTTCACCAGAAAGTTATGACCGGATTTCTGTGATTAAGGGGCCACAAACGGTTCAATATGCCAATACTGGTTCAGCTGCAACAGTTCTATTTGAACGTCAGCCTGAAAAGCTTACCTCTGAAAAACCTTATCGCGGTCAAGCGAGTGTCTTGCTAGGTTCATATGGGCGTATTGACCATAATGTTGAAGCGGCTGTTGGCGATGAGAAAAAATATATCCGTTTAAATGCCAACCGTTCAGAATCGAATAGTTATCAAGATGGTGATGGCAATACAGTTCCATCAGCATGGAAAAAGTGGAATGCTGATGTAGCGCTTGGCTTTACTCCAGATGAAAACACGTGGGTCGAAATCACGGGTGGGAAATCTGATGGTGAATCGCTTTATGCTGGACGTTCAATGGACGGATCTCAATTTGCGCGTGAAAGTTTAGGGCTTCGTTTTGAAAAGAAAAATATCACTGATGTGATCAAGAAAATCGAAGGGCAGGTGAACTATAGCTATAACGACCACGTCATGGATAATTTCAGCTTGCGTGAATTTAATCCACAAGATGGTATGTCCATGCCAATGGCATCAAATGTTGCACGCCGTACATTGAACGCACGTTTAGCGATGACTAATGAGTGGAGTCAATGGAGCTTTATATCGGGTGTAGATACTCAAAATAATAAACACAGCTCACGCAGTAGTATGAGGAGTAACTACCTCAACCAACCTCGCGTAACGGATATGATCTTTCATTCATACGGAGCTTTTGGTGAACTCGGCTATCAATGGAACGATTTCAACAAACTGGTCACAGGTGTGCGTTTAGATCGAGTCACAGTTGAAGACGAACGCGCCAAATCAAAAGATTTTAATACGAAGCTTGAAAAGACTTTACCGAGCGCATTTGTTCGCTGGGAAAATCAACATCCTGAGCATGAGCTAAAAAGCTATATCGGTTTAGGTTATGTAGAGCGTATGCCTGATTATTGGGAGCTTTTCTCGCCTAAACATGGTAATGCGGGCTCAACCAATACTTTTAACGGTGTGAATCCTGAGAAAACATTACAGTTAGATATGGGCTTCCAGCAGCAACATGGAGCTTTAAGTACATGGGCTTCTGCTTACGCAGGCTTAGTAGATGATTACATTTTAATGAGTTATCACCATCACCCAAGTATGGGAATGGATAGACATGGTATGAGCCATGGGATTACTGCGGGTGCTAAAAATGTCGATGCAACCATTGCTGGTGCGGAAGCGGGTATTGGATATCAATTTACCGACCATATTCAAGCAGATTTGAGTGCGATGTATGCATGGGGTAAAAACACTACAGATGACAAACCACTACCTCAAATTTCACCTTTAGAAGGTCGTTTAAATATTCGCTATGTGGCCGACAAATATAATTTTGGTCTGTTGTGGCGAGCTGTGGCTGAGCAAAACCGTGTGAGTCTACATCAAGGTAATATCGTGGGATATGACTTAAAACCAAGTAAAGGTTTCTCAACACTTTCTTTAAACGGAAGTTATAACCTTCGTAAAGATATTGATGTCTCAGTTGGCATCGATAACGTATTAGATAAGACCTATACCGAACACTTAAATAAAGCGGGTAGTGCAGGCTTCGGATTTGCGAGCGAAGAGCAGTTTAACAATATCGGAAGAAATTACTGGGTTCGTATGAGCATGAAGTTTTAATAAACCGTAGTAAATGAACTGAAAATATTAATTTAATGAGAGAAATGAAATGACTAATAAATTATCGCCTGAACAGTCTTGGTGGGGATGGAAGTTACTTATTGTGGCTTCTATCTTGAGTTTATTGTTTATGATTATTTTTTACTTGGCAATCAACAATGAACCTGACTACATGCCAAGTCAGAAAAAGAAGCAGATGATGGAGTCACACGAGCAAATGAATCACGCTGAAATGCACAGTTCATCAGCTCAATAAGTTCCTTAATATTTGAAAATGGAAGTCTAATTAACGGGCTTCCATTTTTGTTTTTAAGTTTTAAAAGTTATTGATGCATACTCGCTAAGGTTTTTGCCTTACCTTGATTCTGATAAAGCGTTAAGCCAAGTTTTTGTATATTACGGCCTGATTTAGATAAAAACTTTTCAACTTTTGGTGAAAGCTTTGCACCATTATAAAGTAGTGAATTACGCACAATTAGATAATAAGCAAACCATGAGGCAGACTGCTGAGGCAATCCGAGTAGTTTCATTCTCTTCTTGCCAATAAAAAATTGGGTAAGTTCTAAATGTTGTCGATAAGCAAGCTTCTGCTGCAAAGAACGTAAATGTAGATATTTTCTCTCAAAAGGCTCTTTGGATAAGCTTGATCCTAACTCAACACTGCTGTGATCGGAGCGAGGATGAGCAAACTGCATCCAGTAAAGTAACCTCCAACCCTCGGATTCAGATTGAATAAGCCATTTTTCATCAATACCCATCAACCAGCCAACATAACGCCAAAAATGTAGAAAACTCTTGGCTTCTTGTTTGGTTGGCCATACACCCAAAGCTCTAATACCGAGTAAAACTACACTGCTAAAAGCCAAATTAGTCATTGCTAAATCAAATTGATTAAGAGGAATTCCCCAAACCTCACTATTCCAACGATCAGACTTTTTTAATTGTCGGCGAACGAGTGCATGAATAAAGCGAACATAAATCGTTGAAGTAAAACCTGCGCTTAAACGGACAAGTCCTTGAGGTTCAGTAATATCGACCCACCATTTTGTGGTTTCAGCTAAACGAGTACCCGCCTGTTTCTTTAATGCACCCGTTAAAATTAGCGGCTGATTAAATCCCGGATATAAATATCCCGCCATTAAGGATAGATCTCTAAGAATAAAACCATTATTTATTCCTAAACGATGAGTAAATTTAACAGCCTCATCAATTTGACGCTCATCTAACCATCCAGGCTTTTTTTCAATGTAATTAAAGAAATTTTCTAACTCGGTAGGTATAGGCTCAGATAGATTATCGCGGCCTTGAAATAATATCTTCTCAAAAATCATGCGGTGACCTTTGGGATCTTGCATAACCCAATCAATCACCTTATCCATTTCAACGTCCCCTTCACAAAGAGCACGTTGTAAAGACACATATTCTTTATAGTTTGGTTGTACAGGTTTTTCGCAACAGATATTTAAAAACTGAGTAAAGAAATTACTGTCTTGCATGTCATTAAAAGAAGCAAGTCGAGTCGGGCTAATCATTTGCATATCGTTACTTACTTATTGAACTGAATAATAAATAGGCTAATATGAATAATTATTCGCATTCAATTCGCATTTAACGAATAAAAAACGATGAGAAAAGCCCCACAACAACAGCGTTCAAAAATTATTGTTGACCATATTTTAGAGGCGACACAGCAGTGTATCGCGCAGTATGGATTACTACATACGACGACGCCTAAAATTGCAGAGAAATCTGGAGTAAGTGTTGGGTCGATTTACCAATACTTTGAGAATAAAGATCAAATCATAGAAGAACTATTGCGCCGTAAAAGCGAATTGCTTGGGCAACAACTTAAAGAATTAGTTGTGCGACAAGGAAATATTCCTTTAGAGCTGCTCATTCCCTTAGCAATAGAGTTGGGATTTAATGCATTAAAAGCCGATCATGGATTTTTTATAGAAGTGCTGAAACACTGGCATGACTATAGTCATTCGCAAGCTGCTCAGATTTTAGAAAAGCATTTTTTTGAAGTAGGGCTATATACATTCAGTAGAAATCCTCATCAGTGGGACTTCGAACAGGTAAAGCATAAATCCTTTGTAATTATTAATAGTACGCTTTTTACGATGATGCGTTATGTAAGCCAGAACAATTTTCTTATCTCAGAACAACAACTTAAACGCGAATTATCGAGCATGATACTGGCTTATTTAAGTCAAAAATAAAAAATTAAAATAATTATTAATATAAAACAAGAGTTTAATGTATGTTGTGGTTTAAAAGTAAACGCTCAAGTCATTAATTTTTAATTTTCGCTTGCAAAGGTAAGTTAATGGTCTATAATGCACATCCATCGGCGGTGATGCAGATAGAAACTTGTTGAAAAACAGTTACTTGTGATTAAGTTAATTGCTTTAAGTGATGAATTTGATGGTAAGTTGGTTTGAGAGATAAGTTTTAAAAATATCGAAATTACCTGTTGACTTTTAAGAGATTAAGAGTAATATAGCCGACCTAGCTTGCTGGTGACGAACCAGGAAGAAGATCATTAAGAGAATTGAAGAACAACTTGTGTGGATTTTTACTGATTGATTAATCGAAATAATTTTCATTGATTGATTGGTTTAAATTACTCGAAGTTTATTTGAGCGAAATTTAAGTCAGTAATTGATGAGCCAGAATTGGCACCTTGTCTTTAAATAAGGTGCAAAATGATTTTAACTGAAGAGTTTGATCATGGCTCAGATTGAACGCTGGCGGCAGGCTTAACACATGCAAGTCGAGCGGAGAGAGGTAGCTTGCTACTGATCTTAGCGGCGGACGGGTGAGTAATGCTTAGGAATCTGCCTATTAGTGGGGGACAACATTTCGAAAGGAATGCTAATACCGCATACGTCCTACGGGAGAAAGCAGGGGATCTTCGGACCTTGCGCTAATAGATGAGCCTAAGTCGGATTAGCTAGTTGGTGGGGTAAAGGCCTACCAAGGCGACGATCTGTAGCGGGTCTGAGAGGATGATCCGCCACACTGGGACTGAGACACGGCCCAGACTCCTACGGGAGGCAGCAGTGGGGAATATTGGACAATGGGCGCAAGCCTGATCCAGCCATGCCGCGTGTGTGAAGAAGGCCTTATGGTTGTAAAGCACTTTAAGCGAGGAGGAGGCTACTTTAGTTAATACCTAGAGATAGTGGACGTTACTCGCAGAATAAGCACCGGCTAACTCTGTGCCAGCAGCCGCGGTAATACAGAGGGTGCAAGCGTTAATCGGATTTACTGGGCGTAAAGCGCGCGTAGGCGGCTAATTAAGTCAAATGTGAAATCCCCGAGCTTAACTTGGGAATTGCATTCGATACTGGTTAGCTAGAGTGTGGGAGAGGATGGTAGAATTCCAGGTGTAGCGGTGAAATGCGTAGAGATCTGGAGGAATACCGATGGCGAAGGCAGCCATCTGGCCTAACACTGACGCTGAGGTGCGAAAGCATGGGGAGCAAACAGGATTAGATACCCTGGTAGTCCATGCCGTAAACGATGTCTACTAGCCGTTGGGGCCTTTGAGGCTTTAGTGGCGCAGCTAACGCGATAAGTAGACCGCCTGGGGAGTACGGTCGCAAGACTAAAACTCAAATGAATTGACGGGGGCCCGCACAAGCGGTGGAGCATGTGGTTTAATTCGATGCAACGCGAAGAACCTTACCTGGCCTTGACATAGTAAGAACTTTCCAGAGATGGATTGGTGCCTTCGGGAACTTACATACAGGTGCTGCATGGCTGTCGTCAGCTCGTGTCGTGAGATGTTGGGTTAAGTCCCGCAACGAGCGCAACCCTTTTCCTTATTTGCCAGCGAGTAATGTCGGGAACTTTAAGGATACTGCCAGTGACAAACTGGAGGAAGGCGGGGACGACGTCAAGTCATCATGGCCCTTACGGCCAGGGCTACACACGTGCTACAATGGTCGGTACAAAGGGTTGCTACCTAGCGATAGGATGCTAATCTCAAAAAGCCGATCGTAGTCCGGATTGGAGTCTGCAACTCGACTCCATGAAGTCGGAATCGCTAGTAATCGCGGATCAGAATGCCGCGGTGAATACGTTCCCGGGCCTTGTACACACCGCCCGTCACACCATGGGAGTTTGTTGCACCAGAAGTAGCTAGCCTAACTGCAAAGAGGGCGGTTACCACGGTGTGGCCGATGACTGGGGTGAAGTCGTAACAAGGTAGCCGTAGGGGAACCTGCGGCTGGATCACCTCCTTAACGAAAGATTGACGATTGGTAAGAATCCACAACAAGTTGTTCTTCATAGATGTATCTGAGGGTCTGTAGCTCAGTTGGTTAGAGCACACGCTTGATAAGCGTGGGGTCACAAGTTCAAGTCTTGTCAGACCCACCATGACTTTGATTGGTTGAAGTTATAGATAAAGGATACATGACTGATGATGTAAGCTGGGGACTTAGCTTAGTTGGTAGAGCGCCTGCTTTGCACGCAGGAGGTCAGGAGTTCGACTCTCCTAGTCTCCACCAGAACTTAAGAGAAGTTCGGATTACAGAAATTAGTAAATAGAGATTTAGATCTTGGTTTATTAACTTCTGTGATTTAAGTATCACGGTATTAAGCATGACCTGACGAAGGCATGTTTATTCATTAACAGATTGGCAAAATTGAGTCTGAAATAAATTGTTCACTCAAGAGTTTAGATTAAGCAATTAATCTAGATGAATTGAGAACTAGCAAATTAACTGAATCAAGCGTTTTGGTATATGAATTTAGATTGAAGCTGTACAGTGTTTAAATACACAGTACTCTAAACTGAAATGTTGAAGTTACTAACTTGTAGGTAACATCGACTGTTTGGGGTTGTATAGTCAAGTAATTAAGTGCATGTGGTGGATGCCTTGGCAGTCAGAGGCGATGAAAGACGTGATAGCCTGCGAAAAGCTCCGGGGAGGCGGCAAATATCCTTTGATCCGGAGATTTCTGAATGGGGGAACCCACCTACTTTAAGGTAGGTATTGCAACATGAATACATAGTGTTGCAAGGCGAACGAGGGGAAGTGAAACATCTCAGTACCCTTAGGAAAAGAAATCAATTGAGATTCCCTCAGTAGCGGCGAGCGAACGGGGATCAGCCCATTAAGTTATGTGTGTTTTAGTGGAACGCTCTGGGAAGTGCGAACGTAGAGGGTGATATTCCCGTACACGAAAGGGCACACATAATGATGACGAGTAGGGCGAGGCACGTGAAACCTTGTCTGAATATGGGGGGACCATCCTCCAAGGCTAAATACTCCTGACTGACCGATAGTGAACCAGTACCGTGAGGGAAAGGCGAAAAGAACCCCTGTGAGGGGAGTGAAATAGATCCTGAAACCGCATGCATACAAGCAGTGGGAGCACCTTCGTGGTGTGACTGCGTACCTTTTGTATAATGGGTCAGCGACTTATATTCAGTAGCGAGGTTAACCGTATAGGGGAGCCGTAGAGAAATCGAGTCTTAATAGGGCGTTTAGTTGCTGGGTATAGACCCGAAACCAGGCGATCTATCCATGAGCAGGTTGAAGGTTGGGTAACACTAACTGGAGGACCGAACCCACTGTCGTTGAAAAGCCAGGGGATGACTTGTGGATAGGGGTGAAAGGCTAATCAAGCCTGGTGATAGCTGGTTCTCCCCGAAAGCTATTTAGGTAGCGCCTCGGACGAATACCATAGGGGGTAGAGCACTGTTTCGGCTAGGGGGTCATCCCGACTTACCAAACCGATGCAAACTCCGAATACCTATGAGTACTATCCGGGAGACAGACTGCGGGTGCTAACGTCCGTAGTCAAGAGGAAAACAATCCAGACCGCCAGCTAAGGCCCCAAAATCATAGTTAAGTGGGAAACGATGTGGGAAGGCATAGACAGCTAGGAGGTTGGCTTAGAAGCAGCCACCCTTTAAAGAAAGCGTAATAGCTCACTAGTCGAGTCGGCCTGCGCGGAAGATGTAACGGGGCTAAAACTATGTGCCGAAGCTGCGGATTTGACATTAGTCAAGTGGTAGGGGAGCGTTCTGTAAGCCGATGAAGGTGTATTGAGAAGTATGCTGGAGGTATCAGAAGTGCGAATGCTGACGTGAGTAACGACAAAACGGGTGAAAAACCCGTTCGCCGAAAGACCAAGGGTTCCAGTCCAACGTTAATCGGGGCTGGGTGAGTCGACCCCTAAGGCGAGGCCGAAAGGCGTAGTCGATGGGAAATTGGTTAATATTCCAATACTTCTGTGTAATGCGATGAGAGGACGGAGAAGGTTAAGTCAGCCTGGCGTTGGTTGTCCAGGTGGAAGGATGTAGGTATGTATCTTAGGCAAATCCGGGGTACTCTATACTGAGATCCGATAGCAAGCTGTACTTGTACAGTGAAGTGGCTGATACCATGCTTCCAGGAAAAGTCTCTAAGCTTCAGTTACACAGGAATCGTACCCGAAACCGACACAGGTGGTCAGGTCGAGTAGACCAAGGCGCTTGAGAGAACTCTGCTGAAGGAACTAGGCAAAATGGTACCGTAACTTCGGGAGAAGGTACGCTGTTGTTGGTGATGGAACTTGCTTCCTGAGCTGACGACAGCCGCAGAAACCAGGCCGCTGCAACTGTTTATTAAAAACATAGCACTCTGCAAACACGAAAGTGGACGTATAGGGTGTGATGCCTGCCCGGTGCTGGAAGGTTAATTGATGGGGTTAGCGTAAGCGAAGCTCTTGATCGAAGCCCCAGTAAACGGCGGCCGTAACTATAACGGTCCTAAGGTAGCGAAATTCCTTGTCGGGTAAGTTCCGACCTGCACGAATGGCATAATGATGGCGGCGCTGTCTCCAGCAGAGGCTCAGTGAAATCGAAATCGCTGTGAAGATGCAGTGTACCCGCGGCTAGACGGAAAGACCCCGTGAACCTTTACTGCAGCTTGACACTGAACTTTGACCTTACTTGTGTAGGATAGGTGGGAGGCTTTGAAGTTGGAACGCTAGTTCCAATGGAGCCGTCCTTGAAATACCACCCTGGTAATGTTGAGGTTCTAACTCTGTCCCGTTATCCGGGACGAGGACCGTGTCTGGTGGGTAGTTTGACTGGGGCGGTCTCCTCCTAAAGAGTAACGGAGGAGTACGAAGGTGCGCTCAGCGTGGTCGGAAATCACGCGTAGAGTATAAAGGCAAAAGCGCGCTTAACTGCGAGACCCACAAGTCGAGCAGGTACGAAAGTAGGTCTTAGTGATCCGGTGGTTCTGTATGGAAGGGCCATCGCTCAACGGATAAAAGGTACTCTGGGGATAACAGGCTGATACCGCCCAAGAGTTCATATCGACGGCGGTGTTTGGCACCTCGATGTCGGCTCATCTCATCCTGGGGCTGAAGCAGGTCCCAAGGGTATGGCTGTTCGCCATTTAAAGAGGTACGCGAGCTGGGTTTAGAACGTCGTGAGACAGTTCGGTCCCTATCTACCGTGGGCGCTGGAAATTTGAGAGGATCTGCTCCTAGTACGAGAGGACCAGAGTGGACGAACCTCTGGTGTACCGGTTGTGACGCCAGTCGCATCGCCGGGTAGCTATGTTCGGAAGGGATAACCGCTGAAAGCATCTAAGCGGGAAGCCTACCTCAAGATAAGATTTCCCTAGGAATTTATTCCTCTAAAGAGCCGTTCGAGACTAGGACGTTGATAGGTTGGATGTGGAAGCATAGTGATATGTGAAGCTGACCAATACTAATTGCTCGTGAGGCTTGACTATACAACACCCAAGCAGTTGTATATGAAGCATCAATCGATTCATAAACATGCAAAGCAACTTGATTTAGTTAAACACTTAGCTAAAATGAACAACGAAAAATCAGATTCAATCAGCCCATCTGTAAAAATTTGGAAAACGCAACGTATCACACAGTGAATAAAACGAAGCAAGTATCCATAAACAGTTGTGCTGGCGACCATAGCAAGAGTGAACCACCTGATCCCTTCCCGAACTCAGAAGTGAAACCTCTTAGCGCTGATGGTAGTGTGGGGTTACCCATGTGAGAGTAAGTCATCGCCAGCTCATTATTACAAACACCCCCATTCGCAAGAATGGGGGTGTTTTTTATTGCCCGGAATTTATACCTATAATTCTTTATATGATTATAATGGAAGAAATTCATATCAAGTCTAATAAGGATATAACATGTCTACCGATCAACAATTCCCAACACCCAATAATTTAGGTATCGCAGTTTATTCAAATAATGCAGAAGCTATTGGTAATACTCCTTTAGTTCGTATCAACCGTTTAATTAAAACTGGTGCAACTGTATTAGCGAAAGTAGAAAGTCGTAATCCTGCCTTTTCTGTGAAATGCCGTATTGGGGCTGCACTTATTGCAGATGCAGAAAAAAGAGGTGTGTTGAAAGAAGGCATGCATATTGTTGAACCAACAAGTGGTAATACAGGGATTGCATTGGCTTTTGTTGCGGCGGCGAAGGGTTATCCAATTACTTTGACTATGCCAGCCAGCATGAGTCTTGAACGCAGAAAAGTATTAAAAGCTTTAGGTGCTAATTTAATTCTAACTGAACCGGCGAAAGGGATGAAAGGTGCGGTTGATGAAGCGGTACGATTAGCAACTGAGCAACCAGATGTTTATTTCTTACCTCAACAATTCGAAAATCCAGCCAATCCACAAATTCATGTGGACACAACTGGCCCAGAAATTTGGCAAGCAACAGGTGGGCAGGTTGATATTTTAGTTGCTGGCGTAGGTACTGGAGGTACGATAACGGGTATTTCTCGTTATTTTGAACAGGTCCAAAATAAGCCATTGTACTCAGTAGCAGTTGAACCTGCTGAGTCTCCAATTATTACTCAAACTAAAAATGGTGAAAGTATTACGCCTGCACCCCATAAAATTCAGGGGATTGGTGCAAACTTTATTCCAAAAAATCTTGATTTGGATTTGGTTGATGAAGTCTTACCAGTGAGTAGTGAAGAAGCAATTCAATGGGCGAGAAACTGTGCAACTCAAGAAGGTATTTTGGTAGGTATCTCAAGTGGAGCTGCCTTGGCTGCTGCAGCTAAAATTGCAGAGCGTCCTGAAAATGCTGGTAAAACAATAGTTGTTATTCTTCCTGATAGCGGAGAACGTTATTTATCTTCTGTTTTATTTGAAGGTTTATTTGACGAATAAAATTAACTATGTAAAAAGCCCATTAATAGATGGGCTTTTTTTATTTGATCTGAATTTATAATGCACTTTTTAAAGTTTTCTGATGACGTTTCACAGATCGAGCATATTTTTTTGCTTTGTGTCGTGTCCAGAAGCTTCGCTCATATCCAGTTGGTCCCACATTATAATAAGCTGTTGCCTTGAACCAACTATCAGCTGACTGATAATAATGATTTAAGATATAAGCCCCACATTGGATATTAGTAGTTTCATCATACAAATTCCCAGCACAAGTTTGTTGCCAATAACTCGGAATAATTTGAGTTAAACCGACAGCACCAGTAGGAGAGCGAGCATTACTATTGTAACTAGACTCTTGCCTGATGACTGCTGCGAGTAAAAGAGGGGGGACATTATATTGGTCAGCACTTTGAATAATCATTGGAGATAGCCGATTGGCTGTGCTCGCTGGAACAGAATACGCCTTTTGTAAGCCAGACGAGAGTTTATTGGAGCGCCAAGAAAATGAACCACTATTCGGCCCTAAGCTTGTACACCCTGTCATTATTGTCATCAATGCAATAATAAAAAATTTGAGGCTAAGGCGGTGTAATTGTGAGGGTTCAAAATGATCTTGAGCTAAAGATGAGGTAAGCAAAATACAAAACCAATAATCAAATTTCAAATGAAATGATGGTATTCAGCCGTACTTATCGGATCAATATAAGTTCTGTTGCTCAGCACATCTATAAAGTAAGAATTTTGTATAATTAAAATGAAAAAAACCCCGACATCCTGTCGAGGTTTCTTCGTATTCAGCTTATGTAGCTAACTCCTGTCAACTACCGCTTCCTGCGTTCTTATTCTTCTTCAATGAGACATCCTGTCTCTCTATGATTTATATACTATGAAAAAATACTAAAGCTGAATATCCGCAAATCACCGCAAGTTTTGTACGTTTTAACTTACAGTCGTTTTTTTTCAACTTTCTTAGATATGATGTCGACTAATTTCTGGGCTATAGGAGCACAAATCAATACACTTGGGAAAGCTAATATCCATGCAATGATCCAAGCCGATAACCATAATGAAACGAAGTGATGATTTAGCCCTACAGCCTTGAAAGTTGAAATACCTGAAACTATAAAAGACATCATTCCTGATAAAATTAAGAGGAATAAAAGTTTCTGTGCTTTCATGGCCTTATATTCCTTGATAAGCATTTAAGGTCAATGCAAAATTTTCTCCAAATTGTTGAGCAGTTTTAATATCTCCTTCATCAAAACCATCTGCATTACTGCCATGTTCAGCTTGAGCCATTAAGCCTGACCATGAACCGAGACGGTTGGCTGCTTGCGTATAAGGAATGCCTTTGTGCTGTTCAGGCATGATTGGGTTACCGACCCATAACATGCCGTGTTGCATACAAAAGGTGAAAATCGAAATTAACGTCGATTGTTTATCACCGGCGGGAAGAGATGAAACGGTAAAACCAGCCGCCAATTTTCCTTTAAAACTCTGTTTTTTCCATAAAGGGCCTGTTGCATCCATGAGCTGTTTTAACTTGGAAGATACACCACCTAAATAAGTGGGAGACCCCCAAATTAAGCCGTCATATTGGTTAAGAATTTCTGGGCTATCGATGAAATCTTCGGCATTGAGTAAATCTGCTTTAATATTTTTATGGCTTAAAATACCAGTTTGAATTTGCTGAGCAATAAATTGGGTGTGGCCTTGGCGGCTATGGTAAATGATAGCAACAGTTTTCATGAGCAGTCTCCTTTTTCTTTAAATTTGAAATAGTTTTGCAGTGAGATATAAGCCACAACCAAAAACACTATGGTTCATTAAACTTTTTAGACAGTTCAAAAAAGGATGGGGTGTTTTTGATGAAGCAAAGCCACTACCCATCGCAGGTTGCATAATAAAAAATGGAATGAGAACGGTGACTACACCAAATAGAAGTGCTGAATAAAACTGAGGTTGGCTAAGCCAAGTTGAACCAATAATGAAAAGAAAACTCAATGCAAAGATAATCCCAACACTATAGTGAGCAATCCAACCCAATAAATATTCACCCTTAATTTGAGGGCTTTTTGCAATAGATTGATGGATAAGTTTCCCTTGAAATATCCAACCAACCCAGCGGCCGAGGAAGGCAAAATTTATGGTCGGAATTTTGAATATCTTTAATATGAACAGCCAGATATCCATAAATATAGTTGCACCAATACCAAGAAATAAAGCTTGAAAGAACAACGTAGAGGTATTCATTTTTACACCTTGCTTTTATACGTATGAAACGTGATAAATTTATTGTGCAAGTTCAAGTTCACTTGAAGTCAAGAGGTTATTATGGATATTGGTGAAGTTGCTAAAAAGGCAAAAGTCACAACGGCTACACTACGTTTTTATGAAGAGAAGGGATTAATTAAATCGATAGGGCGGCAAGGCTTACGTCGACAATATGGTAAACAGGTCATTGATCAATTGGCATTAATCTCTTTGGGTCGTGCTGCGGGTTTTTCTTTAAATGAGATTGCTGCAATGTTTGGACAAGATGGTAAGCCTGAACTTGATCGGCAAAAATTAAAAGATAAAGCTGAACAGTTAGAGCAAATGGCAAAACGATTGCATTTTATCAGCCAAGGATTAGAACATGCTGCTGTATGTCCTGCTGAAAATCATATGGAATGTCCAACTTTCCAAAAATTTTTAAAAGCAGCAATTGCTGGAGAATATCAGCCAACAAAACTTTAATCAGTTCTTAGCGAAGAGGTCGAATTTTTGAGGTTGTATTAAATAGTTAGTCTTGTCATATTTTCGCCATAAAGATTTCATCTTTTTGAAGTAAAAACTTCATATAAGCTTGATTAAATTTGCTTAATTTTTTACCAACTGTATAAAACCATGAGCAAAAAAACATTAGCGGTATTATTATGCTGTGCCAGTTTAGGATTGGCGGCATGTAATGATGATAACGACCAAGAACAAAATTCACCTACTGAAAATGTTACCGAACCAACCTTAATTTCTTTTGCTAAGTTACCTGTAGAAACTTATGCTGCTGGTCCAGACTCTGGCGCATATGTGAAAGGTGCAAATGGAATTTATCCTCCATTTAAAGGTCAACCTGTACAGGGGTTTTCTGCTGCCTTAAAAAATGAAGATGGCAGTTATATGGCTATGGCCGATAACGGTTTTGGCACTCAAGATAATTCATCAGACTTTTTACTTCGTATTTATAAAATAAAGCCTGATTTCAAAACTAAAGCTAAAGGCACGAGCCAAGTTACTGTACAAAGCTTTATCCAACTGCGTGATCCGAATAAATTAATTCCATTTAATATCATCAATGGTAATACACCTGAGCGTTTATTAACGGGTGCTGATTTTGACCCAGAGTCGATGCAGCGTACTAGTGACGGGACCTACTGGATTGGAGATGAATTTGGTCCATATTTACTCCATTTCTCAGCAGATGGCGTGTTATTAGATGCACCGATTGCTCTGCCAAATCCGTTAAATCCGACTCAAGAATTACGTTCACCACAAAATCAATTTAATAAAGCACAAATTAATTTTGTAGAACCTCTAGTTCAACAAAGTGGCGGTTTTGAAGGAATGGCGATTTCGCCAGATGGGCAGTATCTTTACCCTCTTATAGAAAAGCCAATTAAATCAATTCGAGAAACGGAAAGACAATTATTGATTTCTCAATTTGATGTGAAGAAAAAAGCGTATACAGGAAAATATTATTGGTTCCAGTTAGACAGTAAGGCAACCAATATTGGTGACTTCCAACTCTTTAATGATAAAGAAGGGATCATTATTGAACGTGATGCCACCCAGAATAATTTAGGCGGCTATAAAAAATTAATTCGTATTAAATTAAATGAGTCAGGTCAACTAGTTAGCCGTGAAGATTTAGTCGATTTAATTAAAATTGCTAACCCGAATATGTTGTATGGCACAGCTAGAGCAGGGGATATTGGTACGGGGCAGGTTTTTGCTTTTCCATTTGAGACGATCGAAGATGTGATTATTGAAAATGCTACAACTCTTACCGTTTTCAATGATAATAATTTCCCTGGTTCTACAGGACGTAACGCAAAACTGGCTGACGATAACGAGATTATTCAAATTCGTTTGCCAAAAGCTTTGTTCTAAGCTCTATAAATAAAAATTAAAACTGCGGCGGATTTTGATCCGCCGTATTTATGCTAAGAATAAAATATTGAATAAACTTTAATCAAATTAATTTCTATATTGTTGTTTTCGCATGTTTTATAAACAGGGAAAATGAATGAAATTCATGTTAAAATGATCGGCTTTCATCTTTAGATGTCTCTCCTTCATCTGCTAGCCGAGATTCGCAAGCCATGTCTACTGCCTACACCATGCAAACTGCGCCAAAAGCGTTGTTTGATTACGACAAATATTGGGCGTCGTGTTTTGAACCAGCGCCATTTTTGCCGATGTCACGAGAAGAAATGGACCAACTCGGCTGGGATGCTTGTGACTTTATTTTAGTCTGTGGTGATGCTTATATTGACCATCCATCATTTGTATCGGGTGTGATTGGACGTGTGCTTGAGGCACAAGGTTTCCGTGTCGGAATTATTGCGCAGCCAGACTGGACCAATGTTGAAAGCTTCCGCGTTTTAGGTAAGCCAACAATTGCTTGGGGTGTAACCGCAGGTAATATGGATTCGATGATTAACCGTTATACGGCAGATCGTAAAATTCGTTCGGATGATGCTTATTCTCCAAATAATGAACCAAATAAACGTCCAGACCGTGCAGCAACAGTTTATTGCCAACGTTGTCGAGAAGCTTTCCCTGATGTACCTGTGTTATTGGGTGGTATTGAAGGCAGTTTACGCCGTATTGCCCACTACGATTATTGGTCAGATAAAGTCCGTCGTTCGATTTTGATGGACTCAAAAGCCGATTTGCTCATGTATGGTAATGGTGAGCGTGCCATTATTGATGTGATGCATCGTTTGGCTAAAGGTGAAAAAATCCACGAGATTACAGACGTTCGTGGTACAGCATTTATTATTAATAAACATAACAAAGCATCAAAAGCAAAGTTTGTTGAAGTTGCGAGTAATGATGTAGATACCGTTGGGCGTGTTGATCCAATTATTAACCCCTATGTCATGACAGAAGATATTGACGGCTGTGAGGTTGAAAAAGAAAAGGGTAACTCTCTAGCTCAGTATCAAAACTTCCAAAAAGAGATTGTTGCAAATCCGATTGTGCGTGAAGGCGACAAACTTGATGATGACACTCAAATCGTTCAATTAAAGCCAGCACCGTCAAAAGCAATTAAACACAAATTACCACCACGAGAGTTGGCGGTTATTCGTTTGCCTTCTTTTGAAGAAGTGGCAAATGATCAAGTGCTTTATGCACATGCAAACCGTATTTTGCACCTTGAAACCAACCCCGGTAATGCCCGTGCGTTGGTGCAGCGCCATGGTGAACGAGATGTGTGGATTAACCCGCCCCCAATTCCTCTAACTACTGAGGAAATGGATTATGTGTTTGATTTACCTTATGCACGTTTGCCACATCCTACTTATGGTGATGCTCGTTTCCCTGCATTTGATATGATCAAATTCTCGGTCAACATTATGCGTGGCTGTTTTGGCGGCTGTACGTTCTGTTCGATTACAGAACATGAAGGTCGTATTATCCAAAACCGTTCGGAAGATTCGATCTTACGTGAGATTGAAAAAATCCGTGATACAGCACCAAACTTTACCGGCATTATTTCAGACTTAGGTGGTCCAACAGCAAACATGTACCGTTTGCACTGTAAAGACCCAGAAATTGAGAAGAACTGTCGTAAACCTTCTTGTGTTTATCCGGGTGTTTGTCAAAACTTACATACCGATCACGCGCCATTAGTGCAGCTTTATCGTAAAGCGCGCGCTATTAAAGGTGTGAAGAAGATTCTAATTGGTTCTGGTCTGCGCTATGACCTTGCGGTACTCAACCCTGAATATGTAAAAGAACTAGTACAACATCACGTTGGTGGTTATTTAAAAATTGCTCCTGAACATACTGAGCAAGGCCCGTTATCTAAGATGATGAAACCGGGTATTGGTACGTATGATCGTTTCAAACAAATGTTTGACCGTTTCAGTAAAGAAGCAGGAAAAGAGCAATATTTAATTCCTTACTTTATTGCTGCGCATCCAGGTACTTCAGATTATGACATGATGCACCTTGCAATTTGGTTGAAAAAGAACGGTTTCCGTGCCGATCAGGTACAGACGTTCTATCCTTCACCAATGGCAACTGCAACAACGATGTATTATTCGGGGAAAAACCCACTTGCTAAAGTAGCTCGCTATACTGAAAAGGTTGATATTGTAAAAGGTGAAAAACGCCGTCGTCTGCATAAAGCATTCTTGCGTTATCATGATCCAAACAACTGGCCATTACTTCGTGAGACCCTAAAAGAGATGGGTCGTGCAGATTTAATTGGTAATTCGAAGCAGCATTTAATTCCGACTTATCAGCCAAAAGGCACGGAAGGGGAATATAAGTCTGCTCGTAAGAAAAATTCGTCTACAGCAGGCGATTCGGTTAAACGAAATAATCAGCAAACGAATCATCATTCGAATCAAAAGCGTCCACAAAAAGGACAGGTTCTAACGCAACATAATGGTTTGCCTCCTCGTGAAACAGGAGAAAAAAGACCGTTTGGTGGGAAAAGTAAACCTAAATCTAAAGTCCGTGGATAATGATAAAACAGGCTCTTAAATAGAGCCTGTTTTGTTTTTTATGACTCTATTTAAATCGTATAATGAGATTTTTGAGGATTTAAAGTACAAAAAACGTAACGAATAATGATAAATAGCCAAAATCTGACGAGCTGCACTTGATTGTTATTGATTCTATGATTATAAATAATGTGAGGGTGGCTAAATTTAAGCCAAGCTTGATAACTACAAGTGAAATTACTAAGTGAACCTTTTAAAAAACGGCTGTGTCGTTATCAATTAAAACAAAGTGTGATCTAGCAAAATCATTATAAAAAACTTAAAGGATTAGGCCCATGTATTATTTAATCACGATCTTATTATTATTTTTGGTTGTTGTTATGGCAGTGAAAAGTCTGTCACGAAGGCATCAACATGATAGTGCTTTAAAGCGCCGTGCAGTGTTAACTAGCCATGAGCAAATGACCTTAACCAGACTACAAACTGTTTTGCCCAAATTTACCGTATTAGCGCATGTATCTTTTGATGCACTTCTAACTACAAAATACGCGCATACACGTCGTAAATATCAAAATATGTCAGCTGATTTTGTTGTGCTTGATCAAAATTATCAGGTAATTGTAGTCGTTGTTCTAGGGGAAAACGGTTTACGCCGAGCGCATCAACAATATGAACGTCGTCTATTACAATTGGCTGGCTATCGTGTGCTTCATTATAGCAGTGTGCCTGATTATCATGACCTAAGAAGAGACTTATTGAGTCCTGAATCAGAATTAGCAACTTTGCATGCGACACCCCAGCTAGAAAGAATGTCAAACGCTTTTGTGAAGCCTTAAAAATTCGACATTAGCAGAATTGATTTGAGAGCTCATTTAAGAAGATTTGAATAAAATGCTGAAATTCAAAATTTTAAAATTACTAAAAAATTGAGCAATATCACCCAAGATATTGCTCAATTTTATGTAGGTTTATAATTATAAAAATTATGGAAGTACCGCAACAACTGTCATTTCTACAAGTACATCTGGTGCATAGAGTTTTGATTCTACACATGTACGTGCTGGTGGATGTCCTTCGCTAATCCATGCATCCCAAACAGCATTCATTGCTGCATAATCTTTTTCAATATCTTTTAAAAAAATCATGACAGAAAGGATATGGGTTTTATCTGTGCCAGCTTCTGCCAATAGGCGGTCAATATTATCTAAAGTTTGTTGAGTCTGTCCTGTAACATCTACGCTTGTATCATCTGCGAGTTGTCCAGCTAAGTGTACTAAATTACCTGAAGTCGCAACTTCGCAGTAGCGTGAAGTAACGTGTAAACGCTTTACCGTCATAAAATGCTCTAATGTGGTTTTATTTAATAGTTTTGATTTTATGAAGAGTTGCTAGGTCGGTGCAAGCAAGTCGAAAAGAATTTCAGTAGATTATTGTGATGAAGGGATATCTAAGCCATGTATCAGAAGAGCCCTGCAATATTCGGATTTGGTCGTCACGCCAATCACAGGACGATATGCCGAAAGTAAAGGTTGCTTTGGCATGTTGCAAATACATGGGTAATGAATATGCGTTGATTAGGTTACTCTAAAGTTTCAGTAAAAGGGAGTCTATTTTGTTTAAAGTTTGCTCTTTTGGGTGAAAAGTAGTCAATTACCAAAGGTTAAGCTGGAAGTCGTCCGCTTGTGTCTGTAATTGATAAACGCCTATACCAATCAGGCGAAACTGGAAATTTTCGGGAATCTGCATTTCATTTAATAATAAAAATAAAACTTGAATTAAGTCTTGTAGTGACTGGATCGGTCTTTTAAAGCTTTTACTATGTTGTAAAGTTTGAAAATTCTTGAGCTTAAGTTTGATATTCACACCACGTGCATTGAGCTGTTTTCTCTCTAGTGTTTGCCATACTTTTTCGGCTAATCCCTGCCAATAGGGCTGGCATTGAACCAAAGTAAAATCACTGTCAAAAGTTGTCTCTTTCGAAATTTGTTGGCGAGCTCTTTCAGCTTGAACAGGTCTATGGTCAATGCCCTGAGCATATAGATAGAGTTGTTGTCCATATTTACCAAAGTGGTGAACCAAAACAGCTTCTTCAATTTTCTGTAAATCACCTAAAGTATGTAGCTGTAGCTGTTGTAATTTTTCCTGAGTGACTTTACCCACACCAGGAATCTTTTTAAGTGGAAGATCTTGAATAAAAGTAGCAACTTGCGAAGGTTTGATTACACATAAGCCATTAGGTTTGTTCCAATCCGAAGCAATTTTTGCCAAAAACTTATTTGGTGCCACACCTGCCGACGCGGTCAATCCAGTTAATCTAAAAATATCTTCCCGAATATGCATGGCAACTTCGGTTGCACTCGCAATTTGCTTTAGGTTCTCAGTGACATCCAAATAAGCTTCATCTAAAGATAAAGGCTCAATAAGTAGCGTATATTGCTGAAAGATCGAGTGAATTTGAGTGGAGACAGTACGGTATTTTTCAAAATTTGGTTCAATAATGACAACTTGAGGGCATAGTTTTCTTGCCTGACTCATCGACATGGCAGAACGCAAACCAAATTCACGGGCAGGATAGGAGGCAGCAGCAATCACAGCTCGCGGATGATGCGAAGAAATAACGACGGGGAGATGCTTTAGATCAGGACGCTCTCGCAATTCGACCGATGCATAAAAGGCATCCATATCGATATGAATGATTTTGCGCATATTATTGTGCTTTCACGATGCCTTGCTGCTGTAAAAATTGATGCCACTCTTTGACTGAACCCTCATAAACATTGAGATCTACAGACTTTGTGATTCCTTCAATTTTACCCTGATTACTATGCTGCCAAAAGAGCCATTTTCTTTTGTCTTTCAGCTCAGGTTTTCCTTCGTAATCTCTGACCCAAAGTGGTGTATTAGGGAAACTTCCTATTAATACAATGTGGTAAAAAGTTTTGGAAATATAAAAAATAGGCTGTTTGCCATAGTGCTGCTTTAAGCGGTCATGCATGATGCCTATTTCTTTAAGTAATTGTTCTTTGGTGTGTGCATTAATACAGTTACCGTCATATTCTAGATCGATAACAGGAGGAAGGGCATCGGCTTTGTTGGGTACAGTCGCAATAAAGTTATCCGCTTGCGTTTTACCATCACGGCATAGACGATAAAAGTGATAAGCGCCTACATGAAAACCATGTTCACGTGCCTTGAGCCAGTTTTCCTGAAATTTTGAATCTTTGTAATCGCCGCCTTCAGTCGCTTTTAAATAGACGAATTGGAATTTTTCCGGTGATATTTTTTTCCAGTTAATATCACCTTGATGATGAGAAACATCGAACCCTTGCACCGGATAATCCTGCGCAATAGCTTTTTGTTGATAGAACAGACCAAAATAAGCTAAGACTCCCATAACACAAGCTAAGCCAATTCCGATTAGGGTATTGTGCTGTGATGTGAAAAAAGTTTTAGCCAGTTTGCTCATTCAAAACTCATTAAAATTTGAAGTCGACATCATAGCGTGATTCACGAGCGAGAAACCATGCTAAAAATGCAACCGCTTATACAGACGTATCCTTTGGAATTTGCCAGAAAATAAAAGCAGTAATGACATTGATACAACCGAGGCAAATTAAAGTGACATGGAATGCAGTGGTTACATGAGCTGGGCCATAATAATTGGTAAATACGTTAATGAGTGTACCTGCCAGTGCCACGCCAATACTCATTGATAGCATCATGATCATCGATAGAAAACTATTACCGCTACTCGCATCTTGTTGAGGCAAGTCTTTCAAGGTTAATGTATTCATGCCAACAAATTGCAGTGAATTTAATGTGCCAAACAAGAAAAAGTGCAAGGCTCTAAACCAAGTTGGAGTATCGACGGTCATAATTGCAAAAGAGGCAATACATAGCCCAACTAATGTTGTGTTAATGAGTAAAAAACGTCGGTAGCCAATTTTTTGAATAATAGGCCTGACAATTGGCTTTGAAAATAATGAGCCCAAGACCAAGGGAATCATCATTAAACCTGCAATAAAGGGTTCAAAACCAAAAGCAACTTGTAGCATGAGTGGTAAAACAAAAGGTAAGGCATTACCACCAAAGCGAGCAAAGAAATTACCTAAAATACCAATCGCATAAATTTTGTTTCTAAAGAGTCGGCTACGAAATAATGCATTTTGATGAGTATGTGAATGGTAGGCATACCATAGTGTTGCGATTATTCCGACGACTAATAGCGAAATACTAAACCATTTTGAATATTCAGGTGAGGCTAGATGTTCGATCCCTAAGGACCATCCAATCATGGCCACGACTAATAAGATAAAGCCACCCAAATCGAATGTTTTGACTAAGGGTTCTTTTACATTTGGCATGACTTTTAGTGTCATTAGTATGCCAAGTATGCCCATAGGAATATTGATAAGAAAAATCCAGTGCCAAGTTGCAACTTCAACCAACCATCCGCCCAAAGTTGGACCAGCCAAAGGTCCGAGTAAACCTGCAAGGCTCATTAAGCTCATTGCAGCTAGGAACTGAGTTCGAGGAATAATTTTTAAAAGTGATAATCGGCCAACAGGGAGTAATAAGGCGCCGCCTATGCCTTGGATGACTCGGAAAAATAATAGCTGATTGAGACTCTGAGAAAGACCACAACCTAAAGAAGCCAGAGTAAAAATTACGATTGCCGACAAGAAAATATTTCTAACACCAAAGCGGTCTGCTAACCAGCCACTTAAAGGAATACAGGCGGCAACCGATAATACATAGGCCACCACTACGCTGTGCATGTGTAAAGGATCTTCATTGAGATGATGAGCCATTGCAGGAATCGCGGTATTTACAATGGTTGTGTCCAAGGCCTGCATAAAAAAGCCAATAGAAACCAAAAGAACGAGTAAGCGATATTCGGGTTGCAAGGCTTGGTGAGTCGGCGTGGCATTCATAACATTTGAAAATTAACGTTTTGGTCTAGTGTAAAACAAATTGAATTTAAAAGAAGTAAGCCAATGTTGAATACCCCTTTACTAAATCTAAGTTCTTTTGAAGGCAGAGGTGAAAATAGTTAAAACAAAAAAAGCGGCAGAACCGCTTTTTTAAATAGAGTAGGGGGACAACTAGACAACAAATCTTTTTGGCATTTTTAGGTTTTTAATGACGTTATAAATTTGATCAACATCATCACATACAATTAATTTAGCTCGGTGCTGAAGGGGAAGGAAACCTTCTTGAACTGCATGGTCTAATTGGGCAATAAGAGCGTTATAAAAGCCATTTACGTTATATAAAATCATAGGCTTTTGATGTTGGTTGAGTTGGCCCCAAGTGGCTATTTCCAATATTTCTTCAAATGTTCCTAAGCCACCCGGCAACGCAATAAATGCACTTGCACGTTCTGCCATCATGGCTTTACGTTCATGCATGGTTTCTACGACATGTAATTCAGTTAAGCCTGCATGTGCGACTTCATAATCAAGCATAAATTCAGGGATCACACCCACAGCTTCTCCGCCGTTTGCAAGAACGCTCTCTGCGACTTGTCCCATTAAACCGATACTGGCACCGCCATAGACTAATCCAAAGCCTTGTTCAGCGATTCCATGAGCAAGTTCAATTGCTTTTTCTCGGTAGATTGGGTTATTTCCTGCACGTGAACCACAATATAATGCAATAAGAGGTTGTTTTGTTTTTACAGCTGTTATTGGTGAATCATTTACTGCCATTGTTAATACGCTATTCATTGTTTTATTTTTACCTTATCACGTTCATATTTCTTGTCTACAGTAAGCAAAAGATATGACAACTTTATAAGCAGATTTATAAGAAAGATTCATGTTTTGTATGGGTTTGGTGAATGCTAGTCATGAACAAATAAAAATGATGAATTTATGTTAAATCTTGCCTATACTAAAAATTCGTTTAACAACATATGAACAAATATGGGTAGTGGTTGTAGTCGCTCCGTTTTAATTTCTTGTCTTAAAAAAACATTTTCCCCCCTTTGTATAGGCGCGCCTGTTGTGTTGCCAAATAAAGATAAAATCCAAACAACACAGGAGCAGGATCAATGATCTTTGAATGGATGTCTGATCCCTCTGCTTGGGTGGGTTTAGCAACTTTAATCGTTCTTGAAATTGTATTGGGGATCGATAACCTCGTTTTTATCGCGATTTTGGCTGAGAAATTGCCGCCAGAGCAACGAGCTAAAGCACGTATAGTTGGTTTGGTGCTCGCGTTAGGAATGCGCCTTGTACTCTTGGCCTCGATTGCTTGGGTCGTGACGCTGACTGAACCACTCTTCCATATTTTTGATCATCCATTCTCTGGTCGTGATTTGATTTTGTTATTCGGTGGTGTGTTCTTATTATTTAAAGGCACCATGGAGTTGCATGAACGGATGGAAGGAAAACAACTTCATAAAGAAGATAATCCTGTTCATGCTGCATTCTGGATGGTTATTGTCCAGATTGTTGTGCTTGATGCTGTATTCTCACTAGACAGTGTGATTACAGCTGTAGGTATGGTGAAAGAGCTGTCAGTCATGATGGTTGCGGTTGTGATTGCTGTCGGAATCATGTTGTGGGCATCAAAACCACTCATGGACTTCGTCAATAAACATCCAACAGTTGTCATTCTATGTCTTGGCTTCTTGATGATGATCGGTTTCTCTTTGGTGGTGGAAGGCTTTGGTTTCCATATTCCGAAGGGCTATTTATATGCTGCAATTGGCTTCTCGGTTTTGGTAGAAGTTATCAATCAGAGCATGCGCCGCAATCAGGAAAAGCTAGTTACCACTACAGACTTGCGTTATCGCACTGCCTCTGCGGTTTTACGTATGTTAGGCAGTAAAAATAGTAGTTCTTCAGATACTCAATCTTCTGATAAAGAAGATGTATTAGCGACGCAAGCTTTTGCTGATGAAGTTTTTGACGAAGAAAATGGTGCTTATCACAGTGTGCTTGTACAAGGTGTGCTTGGTTTATCAGAGCGTCCTGTAAAATCTGTTATGACTCCACGCCCTGAACTTGAGTGGATTGACTTAGACGATGAGCCTGAAGTTTTAAAAGAACGTTTAATGTCAATGACACATTCTCGTTTGATCGTTGCACGTGGTGAGCTTGATAATATTGAAGGTATCGCGCTTACGCATAAAGTTTTAAATAACTTTATTGAGACAGGTGTAATTGATTTCCAAAAGCATCTACGTGAACCTGTGATTGTGCATGAAAATGCTCAAGTGCTTATGGTGATGGAGCAATTGCGTCAAGCACCTTTACAAATGGCGATCGTATTAAATGAATATGGTTCCATCGAAGGTATCGCAACACCAATTGATATCTTAGAAGCAATTGCTGGTGAATTCCCAGATGAAGATGAGTTAGACGCTGCTGCTGAAAGCTTGGCAGATGGTTCATTAATGCTTGAAGGCTCAACTGATATTCGCCATGTATCACTTTTATTAGGTCGTGATCTCGTTGACGAAAGTGAACAGTATTCAACTTTATCGGGCTACTTGTTATTCCATTTAGGCCGTTTACCGGAAAATGGTGAAGCTGTTGAGGCAGACGGTTATCGCTTTGAAGTGATTACGATGGAAGGTCATAAAATTGAGAAAGTTCATATTGTTTCTATCGAGCAAGATGAATCAAAAGATTAAATGACGTTTTAAGTCTAGAAACATCATAAAATAGCTCAACTCTGAGCTATTTTTTATTTGAGAAACACCAAATGACCCAACAAACTTGTCCATGTGGAAAAGGCCGCTATATAGAGTGTTGTGAGCCTTTACATTTAGGCACAGCCAAAGCACTAACGGCAGAGCAGCTTATGCGTTCACGTTATAGCGCTTTTGCATTACAGCAAATTGATTATATTGTGCAAACGACTGCTTTAGGTCAGCAGACAACTCTTGATAAAGATGCTATCGCAGAGTGGAGCAAACAAAATCAATGGTTGGGTTTAGAGGTGGTTAACGCCAACGAAAAATTAGATAAAACCCACGCACAGGTTGAGTTCAAGGCTCACTATCATGATGGACAAAAAGCCCAAATTCATCATGAGGTTTCACATTTTGTTTATCACCAGCAAAAATGGTTTTTCCTCGACCCAACGGTCGATATGCAGGTCACGTTGAAACAACCTTGTATATGTGGTTCAGGAAAAAAATTTAAGCAATGCTGTGCACAATTTCTGTAAGTTTATCTTAAAATACGCCCACTGTTTGGCCTGAGGGAAAGGGCGATGTTACTCACCGTTATTTATATTATTGCGATTACTGCGGAAGCCATGACAGGTGCATTATCTGCTGGTCGACGGAGTATGGACTGGTTCGGTGTCGTACTGATTGCCTGTGTGACTGCTTTAGGTGGTGGTTCGGTGCGAGATGTATTGCTTGGTCACTATCCTTTAACTTGGGTAAAACATCCTGAATACTTAGTTCTGACCTGCTGTGCTGCATTTGTCACGATTATTATTGCCAAATGGATGCGTCATTTACATAACATCTTTTTGGTGCTCGATGCTTTAGGCTTGATTGGTTTTACGATCATTGGTTGCCAGATTGCCTTACAAATGGGACATGGTTTTGTCGTCTCAGCAGTAGCTGGAGTGTTGACTGGAGTATCTGGTGGTATTTTACGTGATATTTTATGTAACGATGTCCCGTTCGTTTTCCGCCGTGAACTCTATGCGAGTATCTCTTTTGTGGCAGTCATCTGTTACTGGGTTTGTCAGGATTTAGGATTAAGCCTAGAGTTAACCGTTATTTCAACTTTAATTTTTGGCTTTACCTTACGTCTGATTGCAATCTATTTTGGCTTAGAAATGCCTAAATTTATTTATAAAGATGATGATGCAGAATCGGCTTCTTCAACTGACGAACATTAATCATGCAGAATTCGATGTGAGCATGATATAACAATTAAATATATTGTCTTGCTCACTTATTTTTTCCAGTAGAGTTTTTCCTATGGATTTGGTTTCACGTATACAAAATCTTCCAATTGGCAAATTTCACTACACATTACTGTGGGTGGTTGGTTTAGGTTGGATGTTTGATGCGATGGACACCGGTATCATTGCTTTTATCATGACAACGCTTGTTAAAGACTGGGCATTAACGCCAGCAGAAAGCGGTTGGATTGTAAGTATTGGTTTTGTAGGGATGGCTATTGGAGCTGTTTGCTCAGGAGCTTTAGCAGATCGCTTTGGCCGTAAGACAATATTTGCAGTGACCATGGCCATCTATAGTATTGCGACTGCCTTATGTGCTTTTGCTCCAGATTTGAAGTGGTTATTAATTTTCCGTTTTATTGTTGGTCTTGGGCTTGGTGGACAGTTACCCGTTGCAGTGACATTGGTGAGTGAATATATACCTGCACATGTACGTGGTCGTTTTATCGTCCTACTCGAAAGTTTTTGGGGTTTGGGTTGGTTAGTTGCTGCACTCATTTCTTATTTTATTATTCCTAAATTTGGTTGGCATATTGCATTTCTTATGGGTGGCCTCCCACTGATTTATATTTTAGTCATTTGGAAAAAACTCCCTGAATCGATACCTTACCTGATTAACCGTGGACGTGTTGAAGAGGCACACGCATTAGTTCAAAAATTAGAAGCTCAAGCAGGCGTTCAAATTGTTCACCATATTGAAGTCGTGCCTGTAGCCATGCGACAAAAAGTCTCTTTTAAACAACTTTGGAGTGGTCAATTTGCTCGCAGAAGCTTAATGCTTTGGCTCATCTGGTTTGGAATTGTTTATTCCTACTACGGGATCTTTACGTGGCTGCCAAGTTTATTAGTGAAACAGGGCTATGACATCGTTAAATCTTTTGAATATGTTTTGCTTATGATTTTGGCGCAGCTACCAGGTTACTTGGCAGCAGCATGGTTTGTAGAGCGATTAGGTAGAAAAATTACACTCGCTGCATTTATCGGGTTTTGTGCCTTGTCTGCATATTTCTTTGGACAAGCCGATAGTGTAAATAGCATTATGTTTTGGGGTTGTCTCATGTCCTTCTTTAATTTGGGTGCATGGGGAGTGTTATATACCTATACACCAGAGCAATATCCAGCCAACATTCGGGCTTTTGGTTCGGGCTGGGCATCGGCAATGGGCCGTTTAGGTGGAATTTTGGCGCCGATAGTCGTCACTCATATGATGGTTTCCAAAAATGGGTTTAGCCATGTTTTTATGATGTTTACTATTGTTTTACTTTTGGTTGCAGCTGTAATTTTAATATTAGGTGAAGAAACCCAAGGTAAAAGACTAGAGTCGATAGGTCTCTAGTTTGCCTAACTTTATAGCAAGTAACTAAAAATATAGAGAGATGAGACATAATTTGACGCTCAGGTGACAGAGTCCCTCTTGTGTCTGTAACATAGCCCACTTAGCATAAGACTCACTTAAAATAACGACTGATTTGGAAGATAAGCTGACTATGACCAGCCTTGCGCATCAAGCGACAGAAAACCGCTCTGTAGCCGAATTTACTGAACAGGCTTACCTAAATTATGCCATGTACGTCATCATGGACCGTGCATTGCCACATATCAGTGATGGCTTAAAACCTGTACAGCGCCGTATTGTCTACGCCATGAGCGAGTTGGGCTTAAAAAGCAGTGGTAAGCCAAAAAAATCGGCCCGTACTGTGGGTGACGTACTAGGTAAATATCATCCGCATGGTGATTCGGCATGTTATGAAGCCATGGTGTTGATGGCTCAGCCGTTTAGTTATCGCTATCCTTTGATTGAAGGTCAAGGGAACTGGGGTTCACCAGATGATCCTAAATCGTTTGCTGCGATGCGTTATACCGAGGCAAAACTTTCTGCCTACAGTGAGTTATTACTAAGTGAGTTAGGACAAGGCACGAGTGAATGGCAAGATAACTTTGATGGTTCATTAAAAGAACCGATTACTTTGCCAGCACGAGTTCCTAATATTCTACTCAACGGCACAACTGGTATTGCGGTTGGTATGGCGACTGATATTCCGCCACATAATTTGCGTGAAGTGATTAAAGGAACAATTGCCTTAATTCGTAATCCGCAAACATCAGACGAGAAATTGGCTGAATATATTCCAGCGCCAGATTTACCAACCAAAGCTGAAATTATTACTCCGCCTGAAGAATTACTTAAAATCCAGACGACTGGACGTGGTAGCTACCGCATGCGAGCGGTTTATACCATCGAAAAAAATGAAATCGTGATTACCGAATTGCCGTATCAAGTATCGGGTTCTAAGGTGATCACTCAAATTGCCGACCAAATGCAGGCTAAGAAGCTACCATTAGTGGTGGATGTGCGCGATGAGTCTGATCATGAAAACCCAACACGACTCGTAATTGTACTGCGTTCTAACCGTATTGATGCTGAAGCGGTGATGAGCCACTTATTTGCGACTACCGATTTAGAATCAAGCTACCGTGTTAATTTAAACATGATTGGTGAGGATGGTCGTCCTCAGGTTAAGTCAATTCGTCGTATCTTACTTGAGTGGATTGAGATCCGTAAAAAAACGGTAACTCGCCGTTTAGAATATCATTTAAACCGAATTGAAAAACGCCTGCATATTTTGGCAGGTCTTTTAATTGCTTATCTCGATATTGATACAGTTATTCGTATTATTCGTGAAGAAGATCAGCCTAAACCTGTATTGATGGATCATTTCAAAATTGATGAGATACAAGCAGAAGCAATTTTAGAACTCAAGTTACGCCATTTAGCAAAACTTGAAGAGATGGAAATCCGTCAAGAACAGGATGAACTCTCAGCAAAAGCAGCGATTATTCGTGAACAATTAGAAAACCCTGAATCTTTAAAGAATCTAATTATTGGTGAATTAAAAGAAGACGCGAAAAAGTTTGGTGACGAACGCCGTTCTCCAATTGTTGCACGTGCTGAAGCTGTTCAGATTAGAGAACAAGATTTAATGCCGGCTGAAGCAGTAACGGTGGTTTTATCTGAAGCGGGGTGGATTCGTGCTGCAAAAGGTGCGGATGTTGATGCCGAGAATTTAAACTATCGTGCTGGCGACCAGTATTTAAGTCATGCGGTGGGTAAAACCAATCAACGAATTTATTTCCTCGATGAGACAGGCCGTAGTTATGCCTTGCCTATTAGCAGTCTGCCATCAGCAAGAGGCTTAGGTGAGCCATTAAGTTCGAAGCTTGCTCCTGCAAGTGGAGTCGCGTTTATTCAGGTCTATTTAGATGATGAAGAGTCAGAACTTATTGCTGCTAGCTCATCAGGTTATGGTTTTAAAACTCAAGTCAAACAGTTAGATACTAATGCCAAGGCAGGAAAAAGCTTCTTGTCGGTACCTGAAAAATCAAAAGCGCTACCGTTAATATCTGCCCAAAACATGACACATTTGGCTGTACTCAGCTCAGCAGGTCGACTCCTAATTATTGATTTGTCAGAACTGCCAAATTTAAATAAGGGTAAAGGTAATAAGTTGATACAACTTGAAGCGAAAGAGCAGATTTTATCCATGACAACCCTGAACTTAGATGAAATAATTCAGGTGGTTGCAGGTCAACAACATCTAAAATTAAAAGGTGATGATCTACAGAAATACATGGGTAAACGAGCTTCAAAAGGGCACCTCTTACCACGTGGATATCAAAAAGCAAATAAACTGTTGATTCAGAGATAAAGCTAGCGTCGGGCAACATAAATACGCTATATATGGCAATAAGTTCAAGCAATGAACTGAACTTATTGGTATTGGATAACGATTAAAAGGACAGCAATTTGGAGTACGCAATTTGTACTCCATGCAAAAAATTTGACAGGGTCAAATTGTCAAAACTTCTGTCTCATAATCTTGTTCGAAAGTGTCATGAATGTGCCAATAAGTTTTAAATATGTTCTGGCACCAAGAAGCTAAAGAATAGCTGGGGCATTGAATAACAGTTATTACTAAGGATTACGAATCGGAGATAATGGCATTATGGAAAAGATTTGGTTTGCAGAATACCAAAAAACAGGGATTCCAGAAACAGTAGCATTGCCTGCGGAAAATACCTCTCTTGTTGATATTTTTGAGAGTAATTTCCAAAAATTTGGTTCTCGTGATGCCTTTATCTTTATGGATAAAGCGATGTCATTTAACGAGTTGGAACTTGCAAGCCGTAAGTTCGCGACCTATTTGCAAAATTTGGGGTTAGCAAAGGGAACTCGTGTGGCCGTGATGATGCCGAACGTATTGCAATATCCTGTAGTTGCATTAGCTGTGTTACGTGCAGGCTTAGTATTAGTGAATGTAAACCCACTTTATACTGCGCGTGAGCTTGAGCATCAATTAAATGACTCAGGTGCAGAAGTACTCGTGATTATCGAAAACTTTGCCAGTGTTTACCAAAGCATTTTAGGTAAAACTCCTGTGAAACATGTTGTGGTTGCGACAGTAGGAGATATGCTTGGTACGCTTAAAGGTACATTAGTAAATTTCGTATTACGTAAAGTACGTAAGCAAATTCCTGCTTGGAATATTCCAGGATACGTTAAATTTAATACAGCATTAAATAAAGAAAGCCCGAGTAGTTATAAGCGTCCAAATTTAACTTTAAGTGATACTGCCGTGCTTCAATATACGGGTGGTACTACAGGTGTTTCAAAAGGTGCGGAATTAACACATCTTAATTTGGTTGCTAACCTTTTACAGTGTGATGGTATCTTCCAAAGTAAATTTGGTGCAAACGATGGCGCTAAAGGCGACCGTATTGTTTGCGCATTACCGCTTTATCATATTTTTGCGTTCATGGTTTGCGCGATGTACGGTATGTATAAAGGTCAGGCAAATATCTTGATTCCGAACCCACGTGATTTACCAGCGGTAATTAATGAATTACGTAAATATCAGCCATCATTCTTCCCAGCAGTAAATACATTATTTAATGCTTTAGTGAATAATGAAGAATTTAAACAACTTGACCATAGCAATCTAAAAATGGCGATGGGCGGTGGTATGGCAGTTCTACCTTCTACAGCAGAAGCGTGGAAGAAGATTACTGGTACAACCATTATTGAAGGTTATGGTTTGTCTGAGACTTCTCCGGTAGCGACTGCAAATCCTCCTGCATCTACTGAATTTAGCGGCACAATTGGTATTCCATTACCTTTAACAGAAGTTGCTATTTTAGATGATGACGGTAAAGAAGTCGCCTTAGGTGAGCAAGGTGAAATCTCTATTCGTGGTCCTCAAGTCATGAAAGGCTATTGGAAGCGTCCTGATGAGACTGCGAAAGTCATGACTGCAGACGGTTTCTTCCGTACTGGTGATATCGGCGTTATGGATAGCCGTGGATATACTAAAATTGTAGACCGTAAAAAAGATATGATTTTGGTTTCTGGCTTTAACGTTTATCCAAGCGAAATTGAAGAAGTTATTGCTAAACATCCAAAAGTATTGGAAGTTGCAGCAATTGGTGTTCCTGATGAAAAATCAGGTGAAGTGCCAAAACTCTTTATCGTGAAAAAAGACCAAAGCTTAACGACCGAAGAAATTTTGAACTTTGCTAAAGAAAACTTAACAGGTTATAAACGCCCTCGTTATGTTGAGTTTATGGATGAATTACCTAAATCAAACGTAGGCAAAATCTTACGTAAAGACTTACGTAAGCCAGCCTAAAAAGTTAATAAAAAAGCGCCTTAGGGCGCTTTTTTTGTTTTTACATTTTGTTGTGGCTCTTCATAAACCAGCGGTCTATGTAAGGACGACCAATTCCTACCATCCCAACAAAAACTAGCATTGTGCCCAATTGCAAACGCAAATGAGTTAAATCGAGCTGACCATAACTTAAATAATTATCTGCTAGGCAATATAGGGTAATCACAATTAACCAATGCCATAAAGGAAGTCGTTTAATACCGACTGCAATAAAAGTAATTGTTAAAATAACAAAGGTGCCCAGTGTCGATTGCCAATTTAGATTTGCACAAATCACACTCAATAAAAAAGCGACAATAGGAAGTACGATTTTTAATATACGGTCTACCTGAAGTTGATTTTGTTTTTGCTTCTCTAAGACGTCAAACAATTCTTTTTGATCAGGTTGTTGCATATATGGCCCTATTAATCAGTGATGACAAGTGATTGCATAAAATTTCAGGTAAAAACGCAATGTTATGATAGCATGATCAACAGTATTTTCAGTGATGGATGGCACTATGCAGGGCATCAGCGGCATTATCTATATTATTTTAGTGGCATGTTTGCTGCCATACGCATTTACCGTAATTGCAAAATTTACAGGTGGTTTCCAGCCCGTCGATAATCAAAATCCGAGAGCTTTTTTGGCTAAAACAACAGGCCTTGCTGCTCGCGCTAATGCCGTACAACAAAATAGCTTTGAAAGCCTACCTTTATTCTTAACTGCTATTTTAATGGCTGAATATATGGTTGTTCCGGAATATTTTATTCTGAGATTAGGTTGGGCATATATTATTTTAAGAGTTATTTATGGCATTTGCTATTTAAGTAACTGGGCAACTTTACGCTCTATTGTTTGGTTCTTATCGATATTGTGTCCAATCTTTTTACTTGTGGTCACGATTAAACTGACTTGAGTGTCATTCTGTCATCATTCATATCAACTTTCGCGTGTGCCCATTGTATAATCGGCATCATTTTGATGATATCCACGCTATAATCGAGTGGATTTTACATCTGACTTCATAACGAAAGAGTATTGATATGAGTTACAGCAATATCCCAGCAGGTAAAGATGCGCCAAATGACATCTATGTCATCATTGAAATTCCTGCAAATGCAGCACCAATTAAATATGAAATCGATAAAGATTCTGATGCATTGTTTGTAGACCGTTTCATGGGTACAGCAATGTTCTATCCAGCAAACTATGGCTATGTTCCAAATACTTTGTCTGAAGATGGCGACCCACTAGACGTACTTGTTGTAACTCCACATCCTGTTGCTGCTGGTTCTGTAATTCGTTGCCGTCCAGTGGGCAAATTAAACATGGAAGATGATGGTGGTATTGATGCGAAATTAATCGCTGTTCCACACGAAAAATTATCTCCACTTTACAAAGACGTGAAGGAATATACAGATCTTCCTCCGTTATTGATTAGCCAAGTTGAGCATTTCTTCAGTCACTATAAAGATTTAGAACCAGGTAAGTGGGTAAAAATCAGTGGTTGGGAAGGTGCTGATGTTGCTAAAGCAGAAGTATTAAAAGCAATTGAAGCTGCTAAATAAGCTTTAATTGATAAGCTCAGAATTTCTGAATTGATATTCTGAGCTTAATAAAGAACCTACATCTGTTGCCAGACGTAGGTTTTTTTATGCTTGATAGATTTGTGAATTAGAATAATTTCACAGGAATATCAAGGAAGATACGCCATTCATTAGTATCTGGCATATAGTCTGTAGTATAAGCGCTGTCTGCACGGTAGATCGAATTACGTAAACGTAAGCTTGAACCTTTAGCAAAACCACTTTGAACTGTATATTTTACTTGGTTGAAGAATTCGCTTTCGTTTGAGTCGTCTGCACCGTTAGATGTTTTGATATCCCAGCCATACACATAAGCTGTAGTCCAGTTTAGACCAGGTAATACACCTAACTTCCCAAAGTCGAGGTTATATTGGATTTGTGCAGATTTTTCATCATTACCAATGAAGTCAGACAAATAAGAGTTTGGCAAGTAAACACTTTGACCGCCGTCTTGGTTTACACCATAGTTATAACCAATGTTACCGCTGTTTTGTTGGTACGCCAGCATCACACTATGTGGGCCAGTCGCATAAGTACCTGAAATTGCCCAAATATTGTTGGTTTTGTCTTCACCAGCTGGGCCAGTCGCGTACGAAAGATTAGCATCTTTATCAAATTTAGTATGATAACCACTGAAGTCATAAGTAAGTGAGCTGTCATTAGCAAGCGGTTGCTTGTAGTTCACATTGACATAATGACGATTAAGTTTGTCTTTTACATCAACACCGTAGTAAGAACCACTGATTTGATCGTCAAACTTATATTTTGCACCCCAAACCACAGCGCGGTCTAAACCATTTTGGTCAGTAGCAATTTGGTCAGAATATTGGTTTTTAGTAAATTTACCAGCAACCACTTCTAAGTCTTTAATTTCATGGCTAGTTAACAAAGTACCAGTGAAATATTCAGGTACTAAACGAGCCGTGTTGCTTGCAAGCACAGGCAAATCAAGCACTTGAGTACCATAACGTACAGTTGTATTTGAGAAACGTGCTTTTACGTTAGCACCACCACGCGCCCAATGATCGTAAGCTGAACCATCGTTATGTTGTGGAATCATGTTATTACCAGCGTTTTTATTTTCGCCGATTTTAAATGAGCCGTCACCAACAACGCCAACACCGAAACCAACAATACCAGGAGTAAAGCCAGAGTCGATATTTACAATTGCCGTTTGAGCAAATGAGCTATTATCAGCCCTTCCATCTTTTTTATCACGACTGATATAACCGGTACGGAAGAGAATAGAACCGTTCGCATCTTCAACAAATCCTTTTGCCTCACTTTGCTCGCTTGCCTGAGCTGAGGAAATTATTGCCGCAGAAATGAGAACTGCTAATGTAAGTTTTTGTGCTTTTAGCATATTTAAAGAACCTCATAAAAACGATAAATCCTGTGCCTTGTTATTGTTCAAAGCCTAGGATTTCCATCAATTGTATAAGTAATCTATAAAAAAGATATATTTTTGTTGATTTTATTTTATATATGCTATGCAGAAATTGATTAATGTGCTACTGGTTATTAATAAATTTACTAATAGTCTTTTATACTTAATCTATTGTTTAAAATAAAAAAAGTAATTTATTTTTTAGTGGATTTTTACCATTTATTTTATATTTAAACTTCAAAAAATAGTTGAATCTTGTGTTTATTTTTTACGCTTTTTTGTTGGATATGTTTACTTTTTAATCTTATTTTAAGTTTCTTTTTTCGTCACTTTTATTTTTATACCTTTTAAATTATTACTATATAACGTTATTTTAAAAATGGAATGTACAAAAATAGATCACTAACAGTTGATCAATAGAATATGTTTGGGTTGATCAAATTTAGTGCAATACGTTGCTTGTATTTTGTGCACTACTCTTTTTATCCATATTATTGCTTAAAAAAGACCCAAAATAGTACATCTACTTTAAACAAGGAATAAATAAACAAATCCAATGAGTAGAAATGCGCAATCACAGATCATTACAAGCACTGTCCTCCAGAAATTTACATATTTTTTATATCTCTCCTCTAAGATTAAATAGAAAATTTATGTGCAACAAATGAATACTTCACGCCTCGCTCATTAATTTCCGATAAGGGGTTTTCGTATGTTTAGTATTTTTTGTCGCATAAGAATTTTATTTTATCACTATGTTTTTTATAGATATATTTTTATAAAAATTACAGAGAAATTTTATAATAAAGTGAGTTTGATCTCAAAATTAATGAAGAGCACTGATAGCAAATTTGTACTTGGCACAGCAATTGCTAAAGCTCAAGTAACACAATTTGTTTAATTCCTATAAATCGTGCATTCATTGTGGGGGAGATCAAAATGATGAAATTTGCACTTAAGGCAGTAACTCTTGGTATCTTTGCAGCAGGGTCAACTATGGCTATGGCTGAAGATGCTCCATCTTTTTATGGAATCACGGCAACAGGTAATGTAGCCGCGACCACAGACTACCGTTTCCGCGGTGTTACTCAATCTTCAAATAACCCAGCTATTCAAGGTGGGTTCACTTTTTCACACAAGTCAGGAGCTTATTTATCGCTCTGGGGCTCAAGTGTTGATTTTGGTGTAACTGGGAACTCAACAGAAACTGATGTCGCGTTGGGATATACCAATACTTTAAAATTATCCGATACGCTTGCGCCAACGTATGATATCGGTGTAATTCATTATGGTTATATTGGTTCTGGTCATAGTTTTGACCGTAATGGCATAGGTTATGATGGTAAAAATGGTCTAGATTTTAATGAAGTTTACGGTAAATTAACTTTTGCTAATTCTTTACTTAAAGGCGATGCACTCAGTGTAGGTGTGAACTATTCAGATGACTACTGGGCTAATTCTAAGCAGTTCTGGTATTTTAATGTCGGTTATTCTGCGCCAATTGCAGATACAGGATTTACAGGACTTGCTTCAGTTGGTTATAACAAATTCAAAAATAAAGAAGCTTTAGCCGTAGTTGGTGGTGGCCCTGGTAAAGATGATAGCTATATCGATTATAAAGTTGGCGTCAACTATAACATTTTAGGTATTGTTGCTGAGTTAGATGTTGTTGGTACAGACATTAGTACTTCTGGTATGACTGATGCTGGTAAAAAACCTTATGACACAGGCTTGGTGTTTAGTTTAACTAAAACATTCTAAGTTTGAGTTTTAAAAAAGCGGGTGAATAACCCGCTTTTTTATTAGTTTTCTATTTCAGAAAGTAGCTGTTTTAACTGGTTAAGCTCAATATCCGTAGCTTTAGATAATGGCTTGCGTGGTAAACCCGCAGCAACACCTTTTAGTTGTAAACCAGCTTTAATCGTTTTAGGTAAACCACCGTTGACAATAAAGCGTAGTAGAGGAAGCTGCTGATAAAATGACTTCTGGGCTTGTTCTAATTCACCATTTTTTACATGTTCGATAAGTTGTTGAGGTTGTTGACCTAACAGATTTGGTGCTGCTGTACACCAACCACTTGCTCCAGCACATAAAGCTTCTAAAGCTAGAGGGTTGCAGCCGTTATAAAATGGAAGTTCACCTTTTGAGAGTTCTTGAATTTTATGCATACGTTGGATATCACCGCTGCTTTCTTTCACCATCGTAATATTTGCAATGTTGTTAAACATACGCACAATTAACTCTGGAGACATATCAACACCACTGGTCGCGGGGTTGTTATAAATCATAATCGGCAAAGTCGTCGCTTGTGCAATCGATTGATAATATTCAAAAATCTCTTGATTTGTTAGCTTCCAATAAGATACAGGAATCACCATAAGTGCATCTGCACCATAGCTTTGCGCGATCTGCGCTTTTTTGATGGCTTGATCAGTGGTGAGTTCTGAAATCCCAATAATGACAGGTACACGTTTATTAATGCTTTCAATCGAAGTTTTAGCGACTAAGCACCACTCATCCCATTCAAGATAAGCACTTTCACCAGTACTACCCAAAGGTGCAATCGCATCACAGCCATTTTCAATAAGCAAATCGAGCATCTGCTTTAGAACAGGAAGGTTAATGGTGTTATCATCAGAAAAAGGGGTAACAGGATAGCCAATAATGCCGTTTAGTTTCATGATTGAGGTCTCTTTTTAAATACAGTCAGAATGTTTTTTCAAAGCTTTACGTGCGTAGTAAGCAAAGTTCACTTTGTTGCGTTTATCGGTAGACACCCAGTCATGCGCTTCTGTTGCTAAATCGTGGGGGATTGGCTGAATTTGCCCTGCAGACATGGCTAGCAGTTGCAGTTGAGCTGCACGTTCAATTAGAAGCGCCAAGTTGCAGGCTTCTTCAATGGTTTTTCCTGTAACTAGTTGTCCATGGTGAGACAACAAAACAGCACGGTTTTTACCCAAAGCAGAAGAAATCAAAATACCTTCTTCATTGCCCACAGGAACTCCCGGCCATTGGCCTACAAAGGAGCAGTCTTCGTAAAGTGCGCAAACGTCCATTTGGGAAATCATGAGTGGAATCTGAAGCATGGAGAGAGCAGCAACATGGGTAGGATGCGTATGGATAATGCAGTTCACCTCTGGATGTTCTTTATAAATCCATGTGTGAAAACGATTGGCTGGGTTTGCCATTCCTTCTTGATTGATGGGTTCTAAATCCTGGTTCACTTCAAGTAAGTTTGAAGCAGTAATTTCATCAAAACCTAAACCGAAACGTTGGGTAATAAAGGTTTCTTTATTTTCACTACGGCATGTAATTTGACCTGCCAAACCAGCATCATGACCATGATCAAATAAAATACGACAAGTGAGTGCAAGCTTTTGACGATCACTTAAAACTGAGTCGCTAATCCACTTTTGCATGTCTTGCTGTGCGTGTTGCATGAGGTCTTGTTTGTTTACAGAAGCAGTCTTCATCTCTTCTCCAGTCCAGTTGACCAAATTAAGTAGGTGAAGGCAGAATAGAAAACAACTGGATGAATCAATACATCCAGTTTTCATAAGTTATATGGTCCAGATGGGGCGAATATGCTAAGACCTTGGCAAGTACATTTTCGTATCGATGAAAGAGAAGAAAAAACGGTTTTTCTAAAGCTTACTAACCTAATTAGTCAGGAAATTTTAAGTGGCCGTTTAGTGCAGGGGACTATGCTGCCCGGGTCTCGTAGCTTGTCAAAAGAACTAGAAATTAATCGAAAAACCGTACAAGCAGTTTACGAAGAATTAGAAGCACAAGGTTGGCTTGTGACTCGTCCCCGAAAAGGTACATTTGTAGCGGATGTTTTGCCGGAAAAACAGCTTCAAATAGAGCCAGTATCTGAACGAAAAGTTAATGATAAACCAATCATTCAAGAAGTGATTCAACCTCCACATAACGATGGTGTGCCAGATCCACGGCTTATTCCCTACGAACTATTTTCACGGGCCTATCGTCATGCACTGATTAAAATTACACAAAACCAGTACATGGGATATGGTGATCCACGAGGTATGGTTGAGCTAAGACAGGCTTTACAACAAATGTTGTCGATGGAACGTTTTATGAATGTTGCCGAAGATGAGATTTGTATTGTGCGTGGTAGCCAGATGGGAATTTTTCTTGCCTCTCGAGCATTACCCAATCGGCAGGGTGTGATCGTTATTGAGGAATTATATTATCCATCTGCTTTTAAAGCATTTCAGTCAAATGGCTTTCAAGTGGTTTCTGTTAAATTAGATGAACAAGGTATTGTCATTGAAGATTTAGAACGGATTTTACAAGAACATCCCGTAGCTGCCATTTATACAACTCCGCATCATCAATATCCTACAACTGTCACGATGCCAATGAATCGTCGTCTTCAACTCTTGGAGCTTTCAAAAAAAAGGGGCTTTTATATTATTGAAGACGACTATGACCACGAATTCCATTATGACAGCCGGCCTATGCCACCCTTAGCAAGTTTGCCTCATTCTGAATTGGTCATTCATATTGGCTCATTGTCTAAGGTCTTTGCACCCGGCGTCCGATTGGGATATATGGTAGCGTCTCCAATAATCATTCAATCGATTACTGAAGATATTTTAGTGATTGATCGACAAGGCAATAATATTACGGAACTTGCGTTAGCGGACTTAATGCAGCGAGGTGAAATAAAACGGCACATCCGCAAAATGAAAAAGATATATCAGCTACGCCGTGACCATGCATTAAATGAGTTCCGTCGAGTTTTTGCAGAGAGTGTGCTAATACAGCCACCTGCAGGTGGAATGGCTTTATGGGTGAAGTTCCAGAAACCATTTACTCAAGATCAGCTTATAAAATTAAAAGAACTCAACATTGATACAGAGCATAAGTTTAAACAAATCGAGTCTTCTAATTGTTGTATTCGTTTTGGTTTCGCTGCTCTATCAGAGAAAGAAATTACTTCCTTAATTGAGACCTTAAATGAAGCTCTTAATAAAAGAACAGCGGACTCATAATCCGCTGTTTTATTTTAAGAGTGATTACCTCGATAAGAGAGTGCTTCTGTAAGATGAGGACTTTGGATCACCTCACTTTGAGCCAAATCGGCAATGGTACGAGCAACTCTTAAAACACGATGATAAGCACGAGCCGACAGATTCAAACGTTGCTGAGCCATTTCAATCATTCGTTGAGAAGTACTATCAAGTACAGCATATTGCTCGAGTTGTTTCGGTGAAAGTGCTTGATTTAAACAATCTTGTCTTTGCATTTGTTGTTCATAAGCATAAATCACACGTTGCCGTACAGTTGTAGAGTCTTCAGCAGGCGTTGGATCTTGCAGTTCCTGAGCTTTTAAAGGAGGTACATCAATATGCAAATCGATACGGTCAAGTAATGGCCCTGATATACGGTTTTGATAGCGCTTAATACTCTCTGGTGAGCATTGGCAACGGCTGTCTTGATTAAACGCATAACCACATGGACAAGGATTCATTGCTGCAATGAGCTGAAAGTTTGCAGGATAGGTAATTTGCCGAGCTGCACGTGAAATAATGATTTCTTTTGATTCAAGTGGCTGACGTAAGACTTCTAGCACTTTTCTGTCAAACTCGGGGAGTTCATCTAAAAACAAAACCCCTAAATGAGATAAAGTAATTTCACCCGGTTTAGGATGTGAGCCGCCCCCAACTAGTGCAATCGCTGATGCTGTATGGTGGGGCGCTCGAAATGGACGCTGTCCAAAGGTATGCGGTGTATTTGAAATAGAATAAATACTCGCAACTTCAAGCGTCTCTTGATTAGAAAGCGGTGGCAAAATTGAAGGAAGGCGTGAAGCGAGTAAAGTCTTACCTGTACCTGGTGGCCCTTTAAAGAGCAGCGAGTGTCCGCCTGCCGCGGCTATTTCTAGTGCGCGACGTGGACGTAGCTGACCTTTTACATCTGCCAGATCAAATTTATAAGGCATTTGGTTTGAGTTCACTGCAGGTTCAATCGAAGATAGCGATTTCATGCCCAGAAAATGATCACAAACTTCTTTTAAATGGCTCACTGGATAACATTCAAGATTCGGTAAATGGCTAATATCCTGACTATTATCGAGAGGTAAAAGCATTTTATGCTTGGCCTGTTGACACGCCATTGCCAAAGTTAAAGTACCTGACACTGGTCTTACATGGCCATCTAAAGCTAATTCACCAATTAATTCAAAATCTTCGGCACAGTTTTCTGGGAGCTGGCCAGATGCAATTAAAATACCTATAGCAATAGGTAAATCTAGACGTGAACCATCTTTGGGCAAATCTGCTGGTGCAAGATTAATGGTCAATCTTTTAGTTGGAAATTGAAATCCACTATTAATAATGGCTGAGCGAACCCGGTCTTTACTTTCTCTTACCGCCGCCTCTGCTAGGCCGACAATAGTAAGAGAAGGTAAGCCTTGACTCACATGTACCTCAACTTCAATCAGAGGCGCATGTAAACCTAAAAGTCCCCGTGTATAAATTTTAGAAAAAGACATCTTATTGTTCCATTATGGTGCTTCATTTTTAATCGTTGTAAAGTATAAATGCGCTACGTTGGTGCTTATTTTTTATTCTTTAAAGTTTCTTCTAACAAACTTACTTGTCTTTGTAGCTCTTCTAAACGTTGATTGGCTGATTGAAGTGCAGTCTTTTGACGGTCGATCTCTTGTTTGGAAACAAGATCCAACTTTTCGACTGCTTCATTTAATAATGCACGTAAATTTTTTTCCAAATCTTTTTTAGGCTCATCAATTTGTTCCAGAATGGCCTGTAGCAAAGTTTCTAGCATGAAATATCCAAAGTGTTGTATTACCTTATGCTTTACAGTTTAACACTGCTTAAGCGCTGGATATAGGTTTCAATTTTTTTAGTGCAAATAGATCATTAAATCAGCATATAACACTACTGAAAATTCATTTTATTTTTGATAGCTCATCTACATCTTGCTCACTAAATAGGTTATAAAGAAAGTTCATGCAAAAGATTCATTTCCCTCAACCTTTGAAATATTGGCATGAAAATTGAACATAAAACCTTACTGGTGAAAAGAAGCCGAAGGAAACAAACATGAAGCTTGTAACTGCAATTGTAAAACCGTTTAAATTGGATGACGTGCGTGAAGCACTCTCTGACATTGGTGTACAAGGGATTACCGTAACTGAAGTTAAAGGTTTTGGTCGTCAAAAAGGGCATACTGAACTCTACCGTGGCGCGGAGTATGTGGTTGATTTCTTACCTAAAGTAAAAATCGAGATTGCGATTAGTGATGAAATGGTCGACGCAGTAATTGAATCAATTACACGTGTCGCAAGCACTGGAAAAATCGGCGATGGTAAGATTTTTGTGACTAACCTGGAACAAGTAATCCGTATCCGTACGGGTGAAACTGGACCGGATGCTGTCTAAATTGGCACAAAGCTTGCTGAGTAGAAAATAACTCGCAAATGAGGTTGGGGGACACGAATGAAAAAAATGCTTATGGCGCTCAGTCTATCAGGCGCTCTTTTGGGTGGTACTGCCGTTTGGGCAGAAGAAGCTGTAACAACGCCAACATCGGAAGTTGCGGCTGCATCAACATCTCCAGCTACTGCAACTACTACTGCAGAAGCACCAGTTGCTGAAACTCCAGCAGCTCCAGCACCGACACCTACGCTTGATACGGGTGATACCTCTTGGATTTTAGTTTCAACCGCATTGGTTCTATTAATGACCATTCCTGGATTGGCATTATTCTATGGCGGTATGGTACGTAAAAAAAATGTACTCAGTACGATGATGTTCAGCCTTTCAGCTGCAATCTTGGTAAGTTTGCTGTGGGTGATTGCTGGTTATTCAATCGCGTTCTCTGGCACAGGTGCATTTTTTGGTGATTTGTCTAAAGCAATGCTAAACGGGGTGGCGTTTGATGCATTAAGTGGGACAATTCCTGAAAGTCTCTTTGTTATTTTCCAAATGACTTTTGCCATTATTACAGTTGCGATCCTTAGCGGTTCTATTGCAGACCGTATGAAGTATTCAGCTTTCATGGTGTTTATTGCAGTTTGGGTGCTCGTTGTCTACGCACCAATTACCCACTGGGTGTGGGCTGCAGATGGCTGGTTATTTAAAGCAGGTGCATTAGATTTTGCTGGTGGTACAGTTGTACATATCAACTCAGGTGTTGCAGGTCTAGTTGCTGCTTACATGCTTGGAAAACGTATTGGCCTTGGCCGCGAATCTATGGCTCCCCATAACCTGACTTTAACTGTAGTGGGTGCAAGCTTACTTTGGGTAGGTTGGTTCGGCTTTAACGGTGGTAGTGCTCTAGGCGCTGGTGCTCGTGCAAGTATGGCAATTTTAGTGACTCAAGTTGCTGCTGCCGCTGCTGCATTCTCTTGGTTAGTTGTTGAACGTATGATTCGTGGCAAAGCATCTGTATTAGGTGGTGCTTCTGGTGCGGTAGCTGGTTTAGTTGTGATTACACCAGCAGCAGGTTTTGTTGGGGTAGGCGGTGCTTTAGTGATGGGCCTTATTGGTGGCGTAGTGTGCTTCTGGGGTATTACAGCACTTAAACGCTTACTTAAAGCCGATGATGCTTTGGATGCGTTTGGTTTGCATGCGGTAGGTGGTATTGTCGGTGCGATTTTAACAGGCGTATTCTACAGTGACGAAATTATTAAAGCAGCCAACGTTGCATTAGCTCCAACATTCGCTGGCCAATTATGGGTACAAGTTGAAGGCGTATTGGCAACCATGGTTTACAGCGGTATCGCGACTTTCGTTATTCTTAAAGTGATTGATCTTGTGATTGGTATCCGTGTTAATGCTGATGATGAGCGCATGGGTCTGGATTTAAGCCAACATGGCGAACGTATTGAATAATCATTAATATATCTGCTGTCTTAAAAGAACAGTCTTGCGCTGTGATCAAAGCGATGCTTTGATCTTGCTCAGGACTGTTTTTTTGTCTTGAAGAATGCTGGTTCTGTAAGTGTAGAAATTTTGCTACACTAGGTCAAAGTAATCGACCCTATAAATCCGCTATGCATTGTCCATTTTGCAACGCCGCAGATAGTAAAGTCATCGATTCACGTTTAGCCGCCGAAGGCTGTCAGATTCGTCGACGTCGTGAGTGTGTAAGTTGCGGTGAACGTTTTACCACTTTTGAAAGCTATGAAGTGGTAATGCCCCGTGTGATCAAATCGAATGGAAAAAATGAACCTTTCGATGAGGCCAAACTACGTCGTTCGTTAATGCATGCTTTACAAAAACGTCCGGTCACACAAGAGCAGATCGAAACAGTTTTAAGTGATATTCAGTTGCAGATTCGCCGTTTAGGTGAGCGTGATGTGAAATCTAGAACAATTGGCGAAATCGTCATGCAATCTTTATTTGCCCTTGACCATGTTGCTTACGTCCGATTTGCTTCTGTCTATCAAGATTTTCAGGATGTTGAAGCGTTTCGCCGTCAAATAGAGCAAATGCAGCAACGTGAACACTAATCATTTGAGATTTTTATGTCTGAGTTGAAACAAGATCAGTATTGGATACAGCAAGCTATTGAACTTGCCAAACGAGGACTATATTCGACCAAGCCTAACCCAAATGTTGGTTGTGTAATTGTCAAAGATGATCAGTTAATTGGCCAAGGTTTTCATCCTAAAGCAGGTCAGCCACACGCAGAAGTTTTCGCCTTACGCGAGGCGGGTGAACATGCACAAGGTGCAACAGCTTACGTTACGCTTGAACCATGTGCGCATTATGGTAGAACCCCTCCTTGTGCCGAAGCATTGGTGAAAGCTCAAGTTAAAAAAGTAGTGGTTGCTTGTCCTGATCCAAATCCATTGGTTGCGGGCAAAGGTGTTCAGATTTTAAAAAATGCTGGAATTGAAGTAGAAGTTGGCATTTGTGAAGATTTAGCATCAAAACTTAATCAAGGTTTTTTAAAGGCAATGTCTACAGGCATGCCTTATGTACGTTTAAAGGTAGCCTCAAGTTTAGATGGGCGTACTGCAATGGCATCAGGTGAGTCGAAGTGGATTACCGGTTCGGCTGCGCGCCAAGATGTACAACATTGGCGTGCCATTTCTGGAGCAGTGATTACAGGTATTGAAACTGTGATTGCAGATGATTGTCAGCTTAACGTGCGTTCACTCAATAATTTTGATATCGAGATGGTTGCTCAGCCAAAACGTATCGTTTTAGACCGCCAAGGACGTTTACCACTTAACGCTAAGATCTTAGAGAATCCTGAAACTGTGATGGTAATGGGGCCGTATCGTCAAGAACTTGCTGATTTAGGCGTGATACAATTAGAAATTCAGCCTTTAAAAATGCTGTTAAAGACCCTATCTAAGCAACATCAAATTTATGATGTGTTGGTTGAAGCTGGCGCAACATTGTCTACTGCCTTTTTGCAAGAAGGTTTGGTGGATGAATTGATCAGTTATATTGCCCCGACCTTATTGGGGAAAAGTGCAAGGGCCATGTTCAATGCAGAGTTTGAATATATGGCAGAGCAACTTCGTTTTACACTTCTTGATGTGACACAAATTGATCAAGATATACGCTTAAGGTTAATCCCTACGCAAGAGAAAGTATGAATTCAGAGCCTTCGGTTTATCACAAACGTCGTCATGCAGCCCGTACGACAGACGAATATCTTTTCCATCAGCTTGTGCCGTACTTGGGTAACAAGCGCCGATTGCTCCATCTAATTTTAGAAGCCCTTGAAATTACAGGGACACTGAATAGCAAGAAAAAGAATCCACCGATTTTTGCCGATTTCTTTGCCGGCAGTGGCGTTGTATCTCGTTTAGCACGTCAAAATGGTTACCGTGTGATTGCGAATGACTGGGAACCTTATAGTCATGCTTTAAATCATGCGATTTTAGCCTGTGTAGATGCGCCTGCTTTTAAAGAATTAGGTAGCTATCAAAAGGCAATCGACTATTTAAATCGCCTACCTGAAGTTAAAGGTTGGGTAACGCATAATCTTTGTCCACGTAACGATGATGTATACGATCCAACTCGTGACCGTTTATTCTTTAAACGCCGTAACGGTATGCGTATCGATGCAATTCGTCAGCAGATTGCAACATGGCAGGCACAAGGTGCAATTAATGATGTAGAGATGAGTGCTTTGCTTGCGCCATTGCTCTATTCAGCTAGTTTTGTCAGTAACACGAGTGGTGTATTTAAAAGCTTCCACCAAGGGTGGGGCGGACGTACTCAAACTGCTTTAGAACGAATTGAATCATTACTTTGGTTAACACCGAGCCGTTTTTGTGAGATTGGTGATCGCAAACGTCCGGCTGCTGAAATGTGGTGTGTAGATTCACAACATCTAGCAAATCAAATGAGTGGTTTTGAGGTTGATGTTGCCTATCTCGATCCACCATATAACCAACACGCATATAGTAGTAATTACCACGTTTTAAATGCATTAACTTTATGGGATCAGGTGGATTTACCTTCACCAGATACCAAAGGTTATAAGAGTGGTATTGATAGAGCATGGCGTAAAGAACGTCCAAGCCCATATAACTCTTCTAAACATGCAAAAGATGCGTATGAGAAATTACTTTCAACGATCAATGCACGCTATATTCTGACCAGCTATTCAACTGATGGTAATATCGAGCCGAAAGATTTGCTTATGGCCAATCTGGAACGAGGCAAAGTGACCTTGTTAACACAAGATGTTCCGCGCTATCGAGTGAGTAAACAACGACAGTCTGAACGTGCACGCGTGCTTGAGTTTATTGTGATTACGGATACTCATGCCAAGTCAGGACCACCATTACGTCAGTTATTAGGCCAGCTTTACCACTTTGCCGAGCTAGGTGGTGTAGATACCTCAGGTAATAGTACACAGCTCGCACTTTGGTAAGCGCTGCAATTTAAGCAGTGTAAAAAGATTTGGAGATTGAGCCATGTTTACAGGCATCATTGAAAGTTTAGGTAAAGTTGAAAGCCTGCAAAGTGTAGGTGGTGATGTACGTCTACGTATTCAGACTGATCTGGATATGTCTGATGTACATTTGGGTGATTCGATTGCAACCAATGGTATTTGTCTTACAGTGATTGAATGGGGCGATAACTGGTACGCAGCAGATGTTTCCCGTGAAAGTTTAAATCGAACGACTTTAGGTAACTGGAAAGTTGGGCAACGTGTCAATGTTGAAAAGGCAATGTTACCGACAACGCGCTTTGGTGGGCACATTGTAAGTGGTCATGTTGATGGCGTAGGTGAAATTACCGTAGTGCGTGAAGATGCTCGATCAATCTATTATGAAGTTACAGCACCGACAGAACTTGCTAAATATTTGGCGGAAAAAGGCTCTGTAACCGTTGACGGAATTAGCTTAACGATTAATCACTTGCGTGGAAATATTTTAAGCTTGAATTTGATTCCGCATACTGCAGAACGTACCAATATTGGAACGTGGCAAGTAGGTAGTAAGGTCAACCTTGAAGTCGACGTGTTGGCGCGTTATATCGAGCGTTTATTGCTAGGTGATAAAGCAGCTGAGCAAAAAACTGAATCAAATATTAGTATGGCTTTTTTAGCTGAAAATGGTTTTTTAAAATAAAAGCCAGATCATCAAAATAAAAAAACCGGAACATATGTCCGGTTTTTTTATTTTTAAAAATTAATGCTTTGTGAGAGTAACCGAATGTGTACCAACCCATGGTTTAGTATGCTGAGTACGTGTAATTGAAAACTCACCTTTTTCCGACGCTCGTGTCAGCAAGATTGAAAGCGAATTAAAGTCATTATGACTCATATAAAGTTCTTGTGCTGAAAATGTCCATTGCTCACCCTGATTAAGCTGCTCAAGTTGCTTGGAAATCTGATGCGGAATGTCCATTTCTTACCCTCACTAATTCTCTTAAAATCACTACTTTCTATTGTCATAATCAATTGATCTACAAGAATAATATTTGTGTCCATTTTGTGACATATAGGTGTCAGTTTTATGACAGAAGAAGTTTTAAAAACTTTACTTCTCTATTTTTTCATCAGAAAACTTAGAGTTCTTTAAAATATATTCAATTTCTTCTTGAGCTGCCGAATGTAGTTTGGCTCGGAAAGCCGCTACAGACTCTTCAATTAAGTTTTCAGCTTCAAGTTCTAAACGAATGCGTAAACTTTCAAGCTCAGATAAGATTTGATCATCGGTGATACTAAGTTTTACGCCAGCAGAGTAATTGACGGCTGGGGTTTCAGGGTTTTTCTGATAACGTGCGGTTTGTTCTGCAACTTCTTGTTCTAAATGACTACGTAATGTCTGTAATGTTTCAGTTTGTTCATTAAACTTGCGAATTTCGTCTGCTTGCAACTCCGCAGCATAAGCAGCTTCTGATGCACGTTTATCAGCAAGTGCTTTTTCTAAAGCGAGTTGACGACGGATACGTGCTTGCTCAATAAGCTCTGCCTTAAGGTCCGCGTAAGCTTGTTCAATTTTTTGCTGTGATTCTAACTGCGCTTTTTCATCATTTAAAACCCAAAGCTGAATAGGGGTTTGTGGTTCTAATAGGTCGCAAATACGTGCCAGATCTTGTTGATAGGCATGACGGACAGCTTCAGGCGCATTTAACCATCTTTTTTTAAAATCTTGCCCGACATTTAATGCCACCATGCTTCTCCTTTGTTCAACAGTATTTACATTTTAGCGCGTTATAATTTAAAGGTCCGCGGTTCTATACCCAAACGGCGATACATTTTAAATTTTTCTCGGCCAATTTGCTTGGCTGTTTCATTATTTTCAACAATTTCTATAATGTGGCTAAAATGATCAACTTGTTCAAGTGCATGATTGTTAAAATTAAATACTAACAAGCCTTGTTCAAGCGGTTGTTTAGCCGAAATACATACAGCAGCTTCAGCTTGGTCAATGCCATGCGCAATGAAACTTGCAGGGTCGAAATCCCATAATCTTTCATCAAGAGTTTGTTGTAGCTGCACATCTGGGCAATACCACCAGATTTTAGGATGCTTCTGTAAAATCTTTCGGCATAAACGGCAAGCACTATCGACTTGCCGTTCTTCACTGGTTTCAAACAGATAAAAACTAACTTTAGCCATTCGTATTTACACGATTCGCTAAAAATTGCATGAGTAATGGTACTGGGCGACCTGTTGCACCTTTAGCTGGACCAGATAACCATGCTGTTCCTGCTACATCTAAATGAGCCCAACGGTACTCACGTGTAAAGCGCTCAAGGAAGCATGCTGCCGTAATTGCACCGCCGTATGGACCGCCGATGTTCGCAATGTCAGCAAATGGTGAATCAAGTAATTCTTGATAATCCTCAATCACTGGCATACGCCATACACGGTCAAATGATTGCTCACCCGCTTGTTGAAGTTCAGCTGCTAAAGCATCATCTGGTGAGAACAAACCACTCAGTACTTTACCTAAAGCGACTACACATGCACCAGTTAATGTTGCGATATCAACCACGACTGCTGGATTGAAACGTTTGATATAGGTCAATGTGTCGCACAGTACCAAACGACCTTCCGCATCGGTATTTAAAATTTCAACAGTTTGTCCGCTCATGGTTGTCACAATATCGCCTGGGCGAGTTGCTTTACCTGAAGGCATGTTTTCCGCAGCTGCAATTGCTCCAACGACATGAATAGGAAGTCTTGCCTCGCATAGCGCGCGAATAGTACCTAGTACAGAGGCTGCACCGCACATATCGAACTTCATTTCATCCATGCCTAGGCCTGGTTTTAAAGAAATACCGCCTGTATCAAAAGTAACGCCTTTACCAACAAGCACAACAGGCGCTTGATCAATTTGTGCTTGATATTCGAGTGTTACGAGACGACCCGGACGTTCAGATCCTTTGCTGACTGCAAGAAAAGCATACATACCTAAATCAGCCATTTGCTGTTCATTTAAGACAGTTACTTTGAGTAAGTCAGGGAATTCTGCAGCTAAAGCTAATGCTTGTTCTGCCAAATATTCAGGGAAGCAAATGTTACCTGGACGGTTGCCAAGGTCACGTGCATACGACTGACCAGACTGTACGGCATGCACTAAAGCCAGTTGTTTTTCATCGAGGCTCGTCGTTGAACTAATTAAATCAACCTGTTGTAACACAAATTCATTTTTTTTCGATTTAAACTCATCATAACCATAAGCTGCTTGAGTTAAGCTTAAAGCGAATAAATAATGGTATTCGACAGGTAACGCAGCAATATCAATCGCGATATGCTTAAATTTATTTTGTGTCGATTTGATAATGGTTTGGGCAAGTTTAGCGAGCTTAACCGCCTGAAGTTCGGCTGTTTTTCCTAGTCCAAGTAATTGGCTATGAGGTTGATTTGAAATCTGACCGAATAAAGGCAGAGTTTCATTGAAGTTGCCTTTGAATTGGGTGGCAGTAAGAACGCTTTCTAGGTTATTGATTTGATATGTGTTGATGTTGCTTTGTGGCTGTTCTGAATCAACTAAAACCCACAAAGATTCATTAGATGTCTGTTCGGGAAAAGTTGTATAAGTTGTAAATTTCATGGCTGCCGTGATTGCCTATAGAAAGTTATGTTGGATTAAAACATTGAAACACTTTCAAGCATAGCGTTGCAATGTGCGGTTTTATATTTTTAACATTCGGGTAAACTAGCACACGTCCCGATTAGCCTTTTGGAAGTATTACTTTGATTATTCGGCGTTATCTCGTCAAGCAAGTTGTCTCTACCTCATTGGTGGTCATTTCTTTACTGACCTTAATCATGATGGGTGGTCGTCTGATCAAATACTTTGGTGTGGCGGCGCAGGGGCGTTTAGATGCCAGTATCTTGTTTAGCATCATTGGATATCGTTTACCTGAATTTCTAACACTCATTTTACCATTGGGTTTTTTCATTGGTTTAATGTTGGTGTTTGGTCGTTTATATGTTGACCATGAAATGGCTGTATTGAATGGTAGTGGTGTAAGCCGTCATCAATTAGCACGATTACTCATTCCAATGACGCTGGTTTATATGGTGTTTCAGTCGGTACTTATGCTGTGGATGACGCCGTGGGGACTACGTGAGTTTGAAAAACTGACAACCACACAAGCCGTAAGGACAGGTTTCGATTTGGTTCGACCAAGAGAGTTTATTTCTTCTGGGCCATATACGATCTATGCGGGGTCATTGTCAGAAGACCGAAAGAATTTGAAGGATATTTTCTTTTATCAGCGCGCTGCTAAAGAAGATAAGCCAGATGTTATGATTTTGGCAAAAGAAGCGACTCGTGTAGAAGTTGCAAATGACACTGCCAATGTCGTTGATCTGGTACAAGGTCGTCGTTATGAAATATTCCCGGGACAACCAAAATATACACAAGCAGAGTTCCAGTCTTATCGTCTACGTTTAGAAAATGACAAAGATGTTAAATTTGAGAGTGGCGATGTAGAAGCGCTATCAACAACAAAACTCTTTTCAAAAACGAATGATCCAGTTATTAGAAGTGAGTTGGGATGGCGTTTATTTGGGCCATTCACCATTGTTATTGCGTTAATGCTATCAGTGGCATTGTCTGAGGTGAGCCCACGACAAGGCCGTTATTACCGTCTTATTCCGGCGATTTTTATTTTTTCCAGTCTGATCGTATTAATGATTGCAATCAAGACTCGTATTAGTAAAGAAGAACTCGATATTTGGGCTTATCCTGCCGTGTTAGTTGTGTATGGTGTTGCTGCAGCCTTATTCTCACGTAAGCAGAAGTTGGGGCCAAAAATCAAGAAACAGATCAAGCGAGTGAAATTATAATGTTAGCACGTCGAATAGTCGCTAAATATGTGACGAAAACCACTGCGCTTGCGATGTTTGGCACCACAGTTGTTTTGTCCATTCTTCAGGTCTTATTTACATATCTTGGCGAGTTGGGTGAGCTCAAACCAGACTATAACGCATGGCAAGCTCTCGTCTATGTCTTGTGGGGAGCTCCTCGCTATCTCTATGAAATTTTACCTATCTCTGCCTTGATTGGTGCTGTGATTGGACTGGGCTCATTGGCAACGAGTAGTGAACTCATTGTTATGCGTTCAGTCGGTGTTAGCTTATGGCGTATTGTTGGTTGGGTTATGCGCTCAGCTTTACTGCTTATTATTTTGTCGTTTGCTTTAAGTGAATGGGTTATTCCTTATACCAATGAAAAAGCACAAAGTGTTAAAAGCCATCGTTCAGTAGCTGCTTTAGGTGAAGTTAAAGGCTATTGGTCACGTGAAGGGCAGCGATTTATCTATATCGACTACGCTAACTCTCAAGGCAATTTAAGAGACATTCAAGTGGTTGACTTTGACCAGAACTATTACTTGCAATCATTAATTAATGCTCAGCAAGGACAGTTTATTAAAAATGGTCAATGGGCTTTGAAAAAAGCTGAACAAATGGACATTTTGGCGGCAGGAAATGCCATCAAAACTGACCATGAAGAACAATCGCTTGCTTTAGCATTACAGCCTAAATATGTGCACATGGTGACTTTAGATCCTGAAGATTTATCACCAAGCCAACTGATTAGCTTTATGCGTTATATGGATGAATATAGTCAGGTACCAAAGACGTATCAATTGGCTTTCTGGCAAAAAGTTGCTTCGCCATTTTCACTCATTGCATTAGTTCTCGTGGCATGTTCTTTTATTTTTGGACCGTTACGTCAACAATCGATGGGCTTCCGTTTGGTGATCGCATTGTTTATTGGTTTGAGTTTCTATTATTTGCAGGATTTCTTGGGCTATGCGAGCTTGGTTTATTCTCCATCTCCAGCATGGTTCGTACTTGTGCCTATCTTGCTAATGTTTGGTGCCGGAAGTTATTTGCTTTACCGCGCTCGCTAGAAATAAGTGATATTTATGGTTTTCATCAATCGCGGATATTGGTGAAAGCCATAGGAATAAATAGAGTCTTGACCGAAAATTCGGTAAGATATTGTGACGAAATTGTAGACAAAAGAGAAATTGATTATGACGGATGCAACTGCTGGCAAGATCCCTCACGTTCTGGTCATTATGGATGGTGTTGGACACCGTGAAGCGATTGAAGATAATGCTTTTCTTGCAGCAAAAACACCAAATTTGGCGGCAATGAAAGCCAAGCATCCGAATAGTCTAATTTCTGGTTCAGGTGAAGATGTTGGATTACCTGATGGTCAAATGGGGAATTCTGAAGTCGGCCATATGAATCTTGGCGCTGGCCGTGTGCTATATCAAGACTTTACCCGTATTACTAAAGATATCCGTACTGGTGACTTCTTTAAACATGAAGTGTTGATCGACGCTGTTGAAAAAGCCAAAGCTACTGGCGGTGCTGTCCATATTATGGGGCTACTTTCAGAAGGTGGCGTTCATTCACATGAAGATCATATTGTGGCGATGTGTGAGCTTGCATTAAAACGCGGTGCAAAAGTTTATTTACACGCTTTCCTTGATGGTCGTGATACACCTCCACGCAGTGCTCAACCGTCTTTAGAAAAATTAGATGCATTATTTGCTCAATATCCGGGCCAAGGCCGTATCGCAACTATGATTGGTCGCTACTTTGCAATGGACCGTGACAACCGTTGGGATCGCGTTGAGCAAGCTTATCGCTTGTTGACCGAAGGTGAAGCACTTCGTACTGCACAAACAGCGGTTGAAGGGTTGGAATTAGCTTATGCAGCCAACGAAAATGATGAGTTTGTAAAAGCGACTCGTATTGGTGATATTGCTAAAGTTCAAGATGGTGATAGCGTTGTATTTATGAATTTCCGTGCTGACCGAGCTCGTGAAATTACTCGCGCATTTGTAGAGAAAGACTTTGCTGGTTTTGAACGTAAAGTTGTACCGAATCTTTCTAAGTTTGTGATGTTAACGCGTTATCAGGCAAGCATTGATGCACCAGTTGCATATATGCCAGAAGCCCTCAAAAACTCATTGGGTGAGTATTTATCTTCTTTAGGTAAAACCCAGTTACGTATTGCCGAAACTGAAAAGTATGCGCATGTAACGTTCTTCTTTAGCGGTGGTCGTGAAGATGAATATCCGGGTGAAAAGCGTATTTTAATTCCATCTCCAAACGTTGCGACATATGACCTCAAGCCAGAAATGAGTGCTTATGAAGTCACTGATGAGTTGGTTAAAGCAATTAATTCAGGTGAATACGACTTATTGGTTGTGAACTACGCAAATGGTGATATGGTCGGTCATACGGGTGTGTTTGATGCTGCGGTTAAAGCAGTTGAAGCGGTTGATACTTGTTTAGGTCGTGTCTATGAAGCAGTTATGGCGAAAAAAGGCCATATGCTCATTACTGCTGACCATGGTAACGTTGAACAAATGCAAGACTACGAAAGTGGGCAAGTGCATACTCAACATACAACCGAGCTTGTGCCGTTTATCTATGTTGGCCCAACACAAGCAACAATTGCAGAAGGTGGTGTGCTTGCAGATGTAGCACCGACAATTCTCAATTTAATGCAGATTCCTGTTCCTGCCGAAATGCAAGGGCGTAATCTGATTACACTATCTGCATAAGTTAAAGGTGATTGGATGCTGCAACACATTAAATATAAAAAACTTATTGTAAGTATGTTGCTGTGTTGCAGCCAATTTGCTTTTGCAGCGCCAGTTGTAAAAGAAAAATTGTCACCTTTGCATTCTGATTCGGAAGAACCAGAACATAGCTATGCAGAGGTGCCGATTGAGTCTATTCAACAGTTTGTGCAAATCTATGGAATTGTTCGAGATAACTATGTAGATGTGAAGTCTGACGATGCGTTGTTTCAACAAGCTATAAAAGGGTTGGTGAGTGGGCTAGATCGTTATTCACGTTATTTGTCGGCAGAAGAATATCGCCAACTGATTCAATATACTGAAGGTGATCTTGCGTCAGTTGATTTCGCATTAAGCACTGAAGCACATACCCATAAGTGGATGATTCGTGATCTTAAAACGGGTTCAGACTCCTATAAATTAGGTTTGAGAAATGGTCAGACGATTCTAAAGATTGATAATCAAGATTTAAAAAATTTAAACCAAGATCAGGTATTTGGCCTACTTTACGGTTCTATAGGAAGTACACTTCAAGTACAAGCAGAAGAGCTAAACGGAAATATCAACTTAGTTCGTAATAAAAAAATAGAAACCGATATAGAACCTGTAATGCTACATAATCAGGTGCTTGTACTCAAAATTAGAGTATTCCAACAAGACACTGCTAATGAAATTAAAAGATTAATTGAAGAAAACAGTTCTCCACGTTTAAAAGCTGTTTTAATCGATTTGCGAAACAATCCGGGTGGGTTGTTATCGGCAGCAGTTGAGTCAGCAGATTTATTTTTAAATAACGGAATTATTGTTTCGACCAAAAGCCGTTCGGAAGGTAACCAGCAGTTTCAAGCTTTGCCCGGTAATGAATTTCAGAATATAAAACTGGGTATATTAATTAATCACCGCTCTGCATCGGCAGCAGAAGTTTTTACTGCGGCCATGAAAGAACACCAGCGTGCTTGGGTGATGGGTGAAAAAAGCTATGGGAAAGGTGTAGTGCAAAAGCTATTTCCTTTGCCAAGTGGAGCAGCTCTACAAATGACAGTCTCTCACTACTACACGCCAAATGGCAATATGATAGAAGGGCAGGGTATTCAACCTAATCAGGCTTATCCATTGCCGGCAGAAATGAAAGAAGACGTATATTTAGACCGCGTTGCAGATTTACTCCTAAAGAGGAAGTAACTTTTATACTTCCTCTCCCATTTCGGTATCTAAACCAAATTTTTTAAGTCGATAGCGCAAAGAACGAAATGTCATTCCTAGCTTTTTAGCTGCCAAAGTTCGATTCCAATGCGTCATGTTTAGTGCATTTAGTAAAATGTCTTTTTCGATATTTTCTAAGTAGCGTTCTAAACCTTCTATTGGAAATTTTGGATGAGTTTGAGCAGTTAGCGTTTGATTTACCTGTTTAGTTGCGATTTGCGGACTAACACTATTGCATCTAACAGGAGGTGCCAAGTGTTTCAAATCAATACATTCATCATCACTTAAAGTAATAGCTCGTTCAATCATATTTCTTAATTCACGAACATTACCCGGAAAATCTTGCTGCAATAAGTAAGTTTCAGCGCTCGCTGTTAATTGTTTGCTTGAAATTCCCCATTCCGTACAAACCTTTTGAATAAAATGATTGGCTAAGAGCAAAATATCTCCACCACGTTCACGCAGTGGTGGCAACATGATATCCATAACATGGATACGGAAGAATAAGTCCTGACGGAATTTACCTTGTTGGACTAACAAATCTAAATCTTGGTGGCTGGCGCTAATCACCCGAAAATCTACATCAATTTCCTGATCTGAACCTACAGGACGAATCTTTTTCTCTTGTACTGCCCGAAGCAATTTAACCTGCATACTTAAAGGCAATTCGGCAATTTCATCTAAAAATAAACTGCCGCCATGAGCTGATAAAATCAGGCCTTGTTTGTCTTGGGTTGCTCCAGTAAAGCTCCCTTTTTTATGTCCGAAAAGTTCACTTTCCATGAGCTCAGTTGGGATTGCTCCGCAGTTAATTGCAATAAATGGTCCTTCACTGCGGTTACTTAAGCGGTGCATAAGATTAGCAACAACTTCTTTACCGGTACCAGACTCACCTGTAACAAACACAGGTGCTTGGGAGCGGGCTATTTTTTTAATAGCTGTCCGTAAGTTTTGTATAGGTGGTGAGCGCCCAATTAATAAGTCATTCTCTAGAGTTGTTTCACCGAACTCATGTTCTGGTTTTGGCTGGTTAAGCGCTTTTTTTAATAGCTGATCTAAATGAATTTGATTAATAGGTTTGCTGACAAAATCAAAAGCTCCAGCTTTTAATGCTGCAATTGCAATATCCATATTGCCGTATGCGGTTAAAACAGCAATGGGTGTGTGAGGATAAGTTTGAGAAACATGTTTAACCAATTCCAAACCACTACCATCGGGTAAGTTTAAATCGGTCAAGCACGCATCGTAATGAAACTGAGTAAAGAGTTGTTTGGCCTGTTCAACCCGATAAGCAAGATGTGTCTTAATCCCCATTCGTGCAAGAGTCATTTGCATTAAAAGGCACAAATCTTCTTCATCGTCTACAAGCAAAACGAGTGGTTGCTGTTCTGCCATTTCCCCAAAAACCTAATAAAAAATCAATATATTATTGAGCATTCTATTCTGAAGCATGCCCCTTGTTTTTGCTCTACATAAGTGAGCTTTGCATGGTTTGCCTCACAAAAACTATGAGACAAATATAATCCTAAACCAGTTCCATTAATTTCGGTACTAAAAAATGGTTTAAATAATTGAGATATATCACGTTTTGAAACACCTTCGCCGTAATCGATCACATCAATATAAATTTTATTTGTTTGCGAATGGATATTGATCAGAACATAGGGCGAATCGGGTGCATTGTGGCGTAGAGCGTTTCTAACAAGGTTAATGAGGACTTGTCTGAGCTGCTTTTCATCAAACAATAGCTTTAAGGATAAATCAAAACTTTTTAGCTGGATCGCATGTTTAACATCAGATAAATCTTCATCTAATAACGTTTTTATGAAGTCGTTTAATTCAATCTGGATTGGATGCGTTCTTTCACTGCGGGCAAGTCCTAACGTGTCTTGAACAATACTATCAATGCGTTTCGTTTGCTTGCTAATCATATTGCGCAAAGTATTTTGCTGTTCCGCGTCACTATCTTTGAGTAATTCATTTGCTTGAACAATAGCTGCAAGAGGATTACGGATCTCATGTGCAATACTTGCTGATAGTTGGCCTAAAGCGGCAAGTTTGAGTTGTTGAGCTTGCTGATTAATCTGCTGCGCATCTTGTAAAATGAGTAGCGTCAATGCTTGCTGTGGCACCAAAAGATGTTGCACTTTAATATTAATAGAATAAGCCGACAGTCGAGACTCAAAAATAAATCGATCACCTTCTTTTAAGTTATCAAACTTAAGAATTTCAAATAAGTCAGCATGCCATTTTGCTAATGGATATTTTTCACTGGCAAATTGAGATGGAATTCCTAAAAGAGAGCAGGCGGCTGGATTACTTAAAACAATGTCGTAGTTTTCATCTAGAACTAAATAGCCCTCTTCAATTTGTTCCAAGATATAGCGGTTAATATTTTGTAGTTGATAGAGTTCTATTGATTGGTGGAAAGTTAGTGCTTCAAGTAATTTAAAGCGCTGGACCGCAATTTGTCCGATTCCGTGTACGACAAAAAATAAAAAGGCCAATAAGGCACTATTACCAATCGTATTTAAATTATTGTAGTCAAATAAACTGCCAACGAAGCGTTGGTAAATAACCGCAATGACTGCAAGTAATGTAATGAGCAACGACATTCTTGCGCTAAGTAAAATGGCCGAAGTAAATATGGCAATAACATAGAGCAAGCTGAGTTGAAGATTTGGTTCACCTACAGAAAATGTAAGTAAACTCAGACAGATAATATCAACTACAAAAAATAAAATGAGCTGCCTTGTTGCCTGAGTGGCAATAAACTTAAAGCATAAAAGTTGAAGAAGGCTTAATAGCGAATAGCCGAGTAGTGTATAAGAATATAAAGCAGGTTGTTGTAGACTATTATCGATTTGAGCATCGGTTAAAACCAAAATAATATTTAGACTAACCGCAATAATAAGGCGATATAAACCATACCACGTGCCCAAACGAAATATCGTATTGGACAAGGATGAGTTTAAGGGAAATTGCATATAAGTCTGATTAAGGCTTGATCAGACCGTAGCGAATCGCGAGATGAGTCAGTTTAACATCACTATCAATGGCTAGCTTTTCAAAAATACGGTAGCGGTAAGTATTCACTGTTTTGACACTTACAAAAAGTTTGTCTGCAATTTCTTGAGCGCTAATACAGTTTACAACCATCATTGCAACTTGCATTTCTCGTTCAGATAGAGAGTCAAAAGGCGATTGCTGTGTATCGGATAAATATGAACTCGCTAATTGCTCGGCAATATCGGCGCTGAAGTATTTGCCACCTTGCATCACTTTATTAATTGCGCGAACCATTTCTGTAATTGGAGCACCTTTGGTAATGTAACCTTTAGCTCCTGCTTTAAGCAACAGAGATGGGTAAGGTTCTTCTGCTAAGCCACTGACTGCAATCACTTTTGTATCTGGTGCGGTTTGTAGTAAACGGCGGGTTGTTTCTACGCCACCGATGCCAGGCATGTTGACATCAAGTAGAACAACTTGAGGATGTTTCTGACGAACAATAGCAATTGCTTCTTCACCCGATTCGGCTTGTCCAATGACCTCTACATCGGCATGATCTTCTAACATACGGCAGATACCTGTACGTACAAGTTCATGGTCATCCACAACTAAAACTGTAATCAAGAAGACCTCCTTTCTTTCAAAAAACAAGTTTTTTGTTACATAAAGCAAAATTAGCTTGCAATGGAATGACAAAATTAGCAATCCTATTCTTATATAGTGAGCGAATAGTTGTGCACAATTGTGTCGGTAAAAGCGTTATACCTTATCCCTCAAATGTAAGGCATAATTATAGTAAGCGCAAATGTGTATCACCCTGAGTCGAGTATTGTGCCGTGAAAAATTCTAAAAAGTCTTTAATGCATGTGCTAAGCATGTCTATTTTGCTTAGTTTGAGTTCAACAAGCTTTGCAGAACTCGTCAATAACCCGTCCTCAGGGAATAGTGGTACTGCAAGCTTAAATTGGTCAGCAGCGGATGCTAGTCAACTTTTAAATGATGAAGATGATGAACCAACTCCGCAAGGTTCAACATCTGTAACTACAACTTTGCGTGGCAGTAATGCGCCAAAAGTTATTAGCTCTACACCTAGAGTTGCTCCAATCCGTGATACGTCTGGTTACAATGCCCAGCCGAGTGTAAGTGCTCGAGCTGCACTTGTGATGGACGCGCAAACTGGTGAAGTGCTCTACAGTAAAAATACCAACGCTTCTGTACCAATTGCATCTATTACAAAAGTGATGACAGCGGTTGTAACGGCGGATGCCCGTTTAAACATGTCTGAAGAAATTACACTTGAGCAAATTGACTTTGCTGGTGCTGGTGGGAAAAATTCTAGCTCTACCTTACGTGTTGGCGACAAGATGAACCGTGCAGAAGTTCTTTTGTTTGCTTTAATGAAATCTGAGAACCCTGCAGCGGCTGCCTTAGCACGTACTTATCCAGGTGGTCGCCCTGCATTCGTAGCTGCAATGAATGCTAAAGCTCGTGCTTTGGGTATGAATTCGACTCATTACTATGAATCAACTGGTCTAGATCCACGTAATGTATCTTCGGCACGTGATTTAGGTATTTTAGTAAGTACCGCATCTCAATATGGTTTGATTCGTCAATTCTCAACTACACCGACTTATGACTTTAATTTGGGTTATCGCGTGTTGAAATCTAACAACACAAATGCTCTAGTTCGTAACGGTGGTTGGAATATTAACCTGTCTAAAACTGGATATATTAATGAAGCAGGTCGCTGTGTTGTAATGCACACGACTGTAAATTCACGTCCGGCAGTCATTGTATTACTTGGTGAACCAAGTACACAGGCACGTAATAATGATGCAACTAACTTATTGGGTTGGTTAAGTAATTTACCAAAACGTATTTAAGTTCAATATTCTAAAAACGCTTCTATCAAGAAGCGTTTTTTTATGGCTATAAAAAGACATAAAAAAACGGCTGTTTAATACAGCCGTTTTTTGAAAAATCAGATCTTACATATTAGATAAAATCGAATCTTTTACTTGGTCCATTGTTGCATCAATTGACAACATAACTGCATCAGCACATTGTTTGATTGCAGTGTCAGGATCTTTCAAGCCATTACCAGTTACTGTACATACAATTACAGAACCTTCAGCAATTTTACCCGCTTTAATATCACGGATCGCACCGCCGATAGAAGCAGCAGACGCTGGCTCAACAAATACACCTTCATACATAGAAAGTAAGCGTTGAGCTTCTAAAATTTCGCTGTCTTGAAGTTCATCAAACCAGCCTTTAGAGTCGCGTACTACAGCTTTTGCATGGTTCCAGCTTTGTGGATTACCAATACGGATTGCAGTTGCAACAGTTTCAGGGCTTTCAACTGGAGCACCACGTAAGAATGGAGCTGCGCCAGAAGCTTGGTAACCTACCATAGTTGGTAAACCTTCTGGTTTTGGACCAGTGAATTGATCAGTAGTAGCATCATAAATCACTTGTTCAAACTGATCAGCAGGTTGGTTTGCTACAGCTTCGGTATAACCCATCCAGTGAGCAGTGATGTTACCTGCGTTACCTACAGGTAAGCAGTGGTAATCAGGTGCGCGGCCTAAAGCTTCAACGATTTCATAAGCAATAGTCTTTTGACCTTGCAAACGGTAAGGGTTGATTGAGTTTACAATCGTTACAGGCGCTTGATCAGCGACTTCTTTTACAAGACGCATACCATCATCAAAGTTACCACGAATTTGCATAGTGATCGCACCATACATCATCGCTTGTGCCATTTTACCCATCGCAATTTTGCCTTCTGGAATCAAAACAAATGCTTTGATACCTGCACGTGCAGCATAGGCAGCAGCAGCAGCAGAAGTGTTACCGGTAGATGCACAGATAATCGCTTTAGAGCCTTCTTCAACCGCTTTGGTTACAGCCATGGTCATACCACGGTCTTTAAATGAACCAGTTGGGTTTAAACCCTCGTATTTCACATAAATTTCAACATCTTTGCCAATAATACGTGGAATATTCTCAAGTTTAATGAGTGGGGTGTTGCCTTCACCCAGAGAGATAGCACGAGTAGTTGCCGAAACTGGCAAACGGTCACGATAACGATCTACAAGACCAGTATAACGATTGGCATTAGACATGATGGTGTTCCAATTAGAGATGAAGCGGGAGAGGGAATCTTTCCCTCAACCTGATTAACTATCGAGCGATTCTAAACGAATTCTTACGATTTCGCCACGAATTGCAGGTAATGCTTGAATTTGTGCAAGAGCATCATCCATTTTTGATTCAACGATTGGATCGGTCAGAATCACGATTGGAATAAGATCTTTTAAACGAGATTGTTGCATGATCGCATCAATGCTAATTCCAGCGCGACTTAAGATGGTAGTTACATCTGCAAGTACGCCAGTTTGGTCTTCTGCATTTAAGCGGATGTAATAACCTGTGGTCATTTCTTCACGGCTTAAAATTGGCACATTGGTTAATGCTTCAAAAGCCAACTGAGGAATTGTGCCTGCACCGTCTTCGGTATAAGAGATGTCACGGACAATATCAATAACGTCGGCAACAACCGCAGAAGCTGTAGGACCTGCGCCTGCACCCGCGCCGTAATAGAGTGTTGGACCTACGGCATTTGCCTGAACTAACACAGCATTTTTAACGCCGTTTACATTCGCAATCAGCTGTTCATCTGGAATGAGTGTTGGATGAACACGTAACTCAATACCTTTTTCAGCACGACGTGCAATACCGAGATGTTTAATGCGGAAACCAAGATCTTCTGCATATTTCACATCTTGTGCAGTGATTTTGCTGATACCTTCGGTATAAACCTTATCAAATTGAAGAGGAATACCAAACGCACAAGACGCTAAAATGGTAAGTTTATGCGCAGCATCAATACCTTCAACGTCAAAAGTTGGGTCTGCTTCTGCATAACCGAGTTCTTGAGCTTCTTTTAATACATCATCAAATGCACGACCTTTCTCACGCATTTCAGTCAGAATAAAGTTACCTGTACCATTAATAATACCTGCCAACCATTCGATATGGTTGGCAGCAAGACCTTCACGGATCACTTTAATAATTGGAATACCGCCAGCAACTGCTGCTTCATAAGCAATTTGCACAGCATTGTCTTCTGCTGCTTTAAATAATTCATTGCCATGTTCAGCGAGTAACGCTTTGTTTGCAGTCACGACTTGTTTGCCGTGTTTGATCGCTTCCATGATAACTTCGTAAGCAGGGTGGATCCCACCCATAACTTCTACAACTACATCAACGTCTGGTTGACGAACGATGTCAAGTAAATCGGCGCTTTGTTTAATCCCTTCCAATTCAAGATCTGGACGAGGGCGGCGTGTTCCAACGTGGGTAATTTGAATTTCTCGACCGGTGCGACGTTTAATTTCAGCGGCATTTTCTTGTAGTAGTTTAAGGGCTCCTCCACCTACGGTTCCTAGACCGAGTATTGCCAGGCGAACTGGTTTCACGTCACACTCCATTCATCATTTAATCATTTAGTTGAAGCTAGATCATAGCTAAAAAAAACGCCAGACTCTAGCGCTTTTAGTGCTTGTTCAATGAATTAGAGTGCGATGTTTGGAAAAGAAGAGTAGATCAGTCTTTAAACAGAGGTTGTTTAAATATTAATTATTGAAAAAACAAAGCGCTGCAATCAGAGCAGCGCTTTTTAAAAGAGATAGATGATTAATCATTCACCAGCTTAAAGGATGTTATTTATCCAGACGTTTAATTAATTCATCCGGTGTTAGGTATCCACCTAAGTACTCGCCATCAACATTGTAAATAGCTGGTGTTCCATTTACACCCATGTTTAAGCCAAGTTGATATTGTTCACGAACAGGGTTTTTACATTGAGCAGGTGGGATATTAATACCTTGTACTGCTTGGTTAAAGGCAGCTTTACGGTCTGCACTACACCATACAGCTTCCATGGTCGGCATAAATTGTTCACCGCGTGGCCAAGCGATATAACGTACCTCAATACCTTTTTCATTAATTTCAGGTAAATGCTCATGTAATTTATGGCAATAAGGACAGCTTGCATCGGTAAACACATAAATCACATGTTTAGCCTTACCACCTTTAGCTGGGTAGACAATCAAATCTTCATTTTTTAAAGCAGCAAGATGCTTCTTGTTTTCTGAAGCTTGAAGATTATCGCCAATATTATGCAGTTCTTTACCGCCTAAACGAATGACATCACCTTGAATCAGGTATTTGCCATCACTGGTTGTATAAATCGACGTCATTCCTTCGAGATTTACCCAATATAAGTTAGGCACTTCAGTAGGCTTGATATCTAGAATTTTGGCGTTGATGTTTGCATTCTTAAATTGTTTTTGCAAAGTTTCAATTAAACGCTGTTTCTCATTGCGTTCAATGATGGTTGAAGCTTCCCCAGTAGCAGGTGCGGTCGCAGTGAGCGCATCTTCTTTTTGTGGTTTGTTTTCTTTAGAACAAGCACTGAATAACAGGCTAGAGGCCAACGCACAGGCAAGAAAAAGTTGAGATCGGGTAAAAGACATAGATAACCCTTATTTCATCAGTATTTATAGTCAGAAGCTGCTAAGCATAACAAAAAATCTAGTGTGTATTGTTAAAACTTTCTTAACCTTTGTGAACGAAATCAATTGATTGTTGGGTGTATTTAAAATAATAAGTTTTAAATTTTTTAACCTCTAGGATGATGTTTTTCATGCAATTGTTGCATTCTTACTTGTGCTACATGTGTATAAATTTGAGTAGTTGATAGGTCACTATGGCCCAGTAACATTTGCACTACGCGTAAATCGGCGCCGTGATTGAGCAGGTGTGTTGCAAAGGCGTGACGTAAGGTGTGAGGTGATAGTTCAGCTTGAATATTGGCTTGAAGCGCGTAACGCTTAATGGCATACCAGAAGTTCTGACGGCTCATAATCCCGCCATGCTGAGTTAAAAAGAGGTAGTCGGTTGAACTTTTATAAAGTTGAGGTCGAGCATCCTGTAAGTAGCGTTCTACCCATTCACAAGCAAATTGGCCTAGCGGGACCAAACGCTCTTTATTACCTTTACCAGTAATTCTTAAATAGCCTTGTTTTAAGTTAATAAGTTCTAGGCGTAAGTTCAGCAGTTCTGAAACACGTAAACCACATGCGTAAAGGACTTCAAACATTGCCCGATCACGTAATCCCAGTGCCGTATCAATATCAGGAGCCTGAATCAGTGCTTCGACATCTTCTTCTGATAAATCTTTGGGTAATGCTCTGCCAATTTTTGGAGAATGATGGGTTGCTACAGGATTATCGCTTCGTAATTTCTGTTCACGTAAAAATTTGTAAAACTGGCGTAGGGCAGATAAGCAGCGGGCAATCGAGCGCGGGCTTTTTCCAACTTTAGTCAACTCAATCAAAACATCAGCGATATCATCACTTGTCCACTCTGGAAGAGCTGATTTTTTATGAAGTTCACTGCATTGAATAAGGTCAGATAAATAAGCATTACGTGTATGTGGACTTACCGTCTGAGCAACGAGATAGTCACGAAAACCTTGTAAAAAGCTCAAATGTTCAGGAATTTGAACAGGGCTTGGAATACGCGGTTTTTTATTCAACATACACTAGATCCTCTAAACCTCTGTACTGTAAAAGAAACTTTAAGGTTTGTCGATTAAACTAGATAAGAAGTGAAATTTAACCTTATTTGGTAATTATTCTCATTTATATGTATACTATTAAAAAAGGTTTAGGATCGGATGCGGTGCGTTTATCAGCTTTAAAAGTGAAGCAAGCGGCGACCATCACCAAAGTGAATCGGATAGAAGTAGAGTCCGAGCAGCAAGATTTGGTCGCAATTCGTTTGGAAAGTCTGGGCTTTGTACCGGGCACACGAGTGGAAGTGATTACCAAAGGTGTTTTTGGTGGTGATCCGATCTTGATCCAAATAGGCTTTACTCGTTTCGCTTTACGTAAAGCAGAAGCGGAAAAAATTGAAATTCAAGTAGAAGAAGGAGTACCCGCATGAGTGATGCGTTACGTATTGCCCTTGTGGGAAACCCTAACTGTGGTAAAACCTCTCTTTTTAACCATTTAACTGGAACTCGACAAAAAGTTGCAAACTATGCGGGCGTAACGGTCGAGCGTAAGGTTGGTCATTTTCAGTTGCCTTCAGGTCGAGCTGTGCGTGTACTCGATTTACCGGGTACATATAGTCTTAATGCAACTAGTCCTGATGAAGTGATTACCCGTGATGTTTGCTTGGGTAAAATTGCAGAAGAGGGGCAGCAAGATGCCTTTTTATGTGTGGTTGATGCAACTAACTTAAAATTGCATTTAGGGCTAGTGCTCGAAATGATCGAGCTAGGTCGCCCGATTTTACTTGTACTGAATATGATGGATGAAGCGCGTCGTCGTGGTATCCAAATTAATACTCAAAAGTTATCTCAGCGTTTGGGCGTACCAGTTGTTGAAACAGTTGCTGTTCGAAATGCGGGGATTGAAAATTTATTACACGCCCTTGATCAAGAAAAATACAGTGTGCCACAAACCGAACTGAGTGGTTTAACTGGGACTCATCATCAGAAAATCGATATGATTTTTAAAGATGTTGTTTATTATGTTGATCAGGGTGATAAGCGGACTGATTTTCTAGATCGGATTTTCTTACATCCAGTTTTAGGTTTACTTAGCCTTGCCATCATGATGTTTATTGTGTTCCAAGCAGTTTTTGCATGGGCAGCTCCTTTTATGGACGGTATTGAGGGCTTCTTCGGCTGGCTGGGTGAAGTAATAGGAAGTGTGATTACGCAGCCACTACTGCATAGTCTGGTTGTCGACGGAATTATTGCGGGTGCAGGTGGCGTAGTTGTGTTCTTGCCACAAATTTTGATCTTGTTCTTCTTCATTTTGGTATTAGAAGAATCGGGCTATTTACCGCGTGCAGCATTCTTGCTTGATAAATTAATGTTCCAAGCTGGCTTAAGTGGTCGTGCTTTCATTCCTTTACTTTCGAGCTTTGCTTGTGCAGTGCCAGGAATTATGGCAACGCGTAGTATTAGTGACCCTCGTGATCGTTTTACGACCATTATGGTTGCGCCTTTAATGACCTGTTCGGCACGTTTACCGGTCTATGCCTTGCTGATTGCTGCCTTCATTCCAGAGAAAATGGTCTGGGGTATTTTTAACCTGCAAGGTTTAGTGCTTTTCGGTCTGTATATGGCTGGTATTGTGAGTGCGCTTTGTGTTTCATTTTTAATGAAGTTTTTGCAAAAAGATAAGTCGCAACATGCTTTACTGCTAGAGCTACCAAGTTATCGTTTCCCTGATTTAAAAAGTGTGGGAATCGGTTTATTGGATCGTGCAAAGATCTTCTTGAAACGCGTCGGCGGAATCATTTTTGCGCTCTCTATTTTGCTTTGGTTCTTGTGTACTTTCCCGCAGCCACCAGAAGGGGCGACATTACCTGCCATAGATTATAGTTTTGCAGGTATGCTCGGGCATCTTATCCAACCTTTATTTGCTCCAATTGGTTTTAACTGGCAAATCTGTATCGCGTTAATCCCAGCTATGGCTGCTCGTGAAGTGGTAGTCGCGGCATTAGGTACAGTTTATGCCTTGTCTGCAACAGATGATGATGCTGTGGCACAAGGTTTGTCACATCTGATTAGTGCAGATGGAACAGGTTGGTCTTTGGCAACAGGTTTATCGCTTTTAGTGTGGTTCATTTATGCTCCACATTGTTTGGCAACATTGGCAACGGTACGCCGTGAAACAGGTTCATGGAAACATGTTGCAGCTATGACTGCATATCTGTTTGGTTTAGCTTATTTTGCATCGTTTGTTACCTATCAAATTGCTTCCCACTATTGGGGCTAAGGCAATAAAGGAGGTTGTATATGGTTCAATATCTGATTATTGCGGTTTTAGTGATTTGGAGTGCTGTAGTTGTTTTTAAGAAAGTATTTCCAAAAACAGCAAATTCAGTCTTTTCTTCACTCTCTGCATTTTGCGAAAAGCAGGGTTGGGCAACTTTGGCAAAGTGGCTTAAACCGAAAATGACCTTTGGTTGTGCTGGCGGTTGTGGTTGTTCAAGCGAAGATAAACCTACGAATACAGTTCAAGAAATTAAGCCGATTAAATGGCAGTAGATTCAGTATTTCTTGTTTCGTTTAAAAAGCCATCATATTGATGGCTTTTTTACGCACTGACACAAAAAAAGATGAATAAAGTTCAAACTGAAAAAGCATTCAAAACAGCAAAGTGCTAACATTTTTGCCATTCTGTCGATTGATAAATTGTGGGGCAAAAATGTTAATACAACGTGGTGGGTTAAAAGTTGTAGCAGGCTTGGGAATATCAGGCGTTTCTGCTGTAAATTTCTTGCATGAACAAGGCTACCAAGTTGCAGTAACAGACTCTCGCCCCACGCCGCCAGGACATGATCAGATTCCAGCAGGAGTAAAGACAAGTTTCGGTCAACTTGACCAAGAATTATTATTACAAGCAGAAGAAATTATTTTAAGTCCAGGCCTTGCACCACAATTACCGGAAATTCAGGCAGCTATTGCTAAGGGTATTTCTGTGGTAGGGGATATTCAATTATTACGCCGTGCAACCGATGTGCCTATTGTGGCTATTACTGGCTCTAATGCGAAAAGTACAGTAACGACTTTAATTGGCTTAATGGCTAAAGATGCGGGTAAGAAAGTTGCTGTAGGTGGCAATCTTGGACGCCCAGCTCTAGATTTATTAAAAGATCAACCTGAGTTAATTGTACTTGAGCTATCAAGTTTTCAGCTAGAAACCACGTCTCACTTAAATGCTGAAGTTGCTGTGGTTCTCAATATGAGTGAAGACCACTTAGATCGTCACGGCAATATGTTGGGTTACCATCAAGCAAAACACCGTATTTTCCAAGGCGTTAAAAAAGTAGTATTTAACCGTGATGATGCTTTAAGTCGTCCTCTTGTTCCAGATACCACGCCAATTCAAAGCTTTGGTTTAAATGCACCAGATTTAAATCAATATGGTGTTTTAAGAGATGGTGATGGCACGCTTTGGCTTGCGCGTGGTTTACAGCGTTTAATTAAAAGCTCAGATTTATATATTCAAGGCATGCATAACGTAGCAAATGCTTTAGCTTGTCTCGCATTAGGAGAGGCAATAGGCCTGCCTATGGAATCTATGCTTGAAACCTTAAAACAATTTAAAGGGTTAGAGCATCGCTGTGAATATGTAAAGACTGTGCATGATGTACGTTATTACAATGATTCTAAAGGCACTAACGTTGGCGCTACGCTTGCAGCAATTGATGGTTTAGGCGCTGCCATTGAAGTGAAAAAAGGAAAGGTTGCCTTGATTTTAGGTGGGCAAGGTAAAGGTCAGGATTTTGGTCCATTACGTTCTTCTATCGAAAAATATGCCAAAGTTGTGGTATTGATTGGTGAGGATGCTCCGGTGATTGAACAAGCCATTCAAGGTGCAACCAAAATTTTACATGCAGCAACGCTTAAAGAAGCTGTAGAGCTGTCTCAACGTGAAACACAGGCCGAAGATGTGGTGTTGTTATCACCAGCATGTGCAAGTTTTGATATGTTTAAAAGTTATAATGACCGTGGTCAGCAGTTTGTTGCCTGCGTCAATTCGTTGGTTTAAAGAAAACATGATTAGGAATGTAGTATGGCAGGCTTAGCTCAGACCACAATCCAGAAAATCAATCATTGGTATGAACGGATATTGCCTAAATGGCCAGCGGAAGTGACGCCACGTAATGTCCTGATTTTCTGTGTCGTTGCATTATTATGTATCGGTTCAGTGATGGTTGCATCTGCTTCGATGCCCTATGCTGAATATATGCATGAAAACCCGTTTCACTATGTGATTCGTCATGGTATTTCGATTGTCGCTGCGGGTGTAGTGGCTTATTTGACCTATCGAATATCACTGAATACGTGGTTTAAAAATACCTTCCCGCTGTGGTTATTAACCATGGTTCTGTTGCTTGCTGCTTTGGTGGTGGGTTCGGAAGTCAACGGTTCTACTCGTTGGATTAAGATCGGTGGCTTTACCTTGCAGCCAACCGAGGTTGCCAAAGTCATGATGGCAATCTTTACCGCAGACTACGTTGTGCGCCGTGCCAAAGAGGTTCGTACTCATTGGAAAGGCTTATTGCGTTTAAGTGGAGTTATGGCAATCACGGTCGGTTTAATTATTGCTGAGCCTGACTTGGGGGCAACAGTCGTTATTGTCATGATGATGGTTGGTGTGTTCTTTTTAGCGGGCGCGCCACCAACTCAGTTCTTAATCATGCTTGGTGCGATTGTCACAGGTATTGTGTTTTTGATCTTATTTGAACCCTACCGTTTCCAACGTTTGATTTCATTTACTGACCCATGGGCAGACCCGTTGGGTGTGGGTTATCAGTTATCAAATGCATTAATGGCTTTTGGCCGTGGTGAATGGTTTGGTACAGGCTTAGGGCATAGTGTACAAAAACTATCTTATTTACCTGAAGCACATACTGACTTTATGTTGGCAGTGCTAGGTGAAGAGTTTGGTTTTGTGGGTATTTCTATTGTTATTGGCTTGTCTTTCTTGATGCTGGCATGTTGTATCAAAATTGGTCACCGTGCTTTGAAACATCATTATCTTCGCGCAGGCTATTTAGCTTACGGCATTAGTATTATTTTCTTGCTCCAGATTTTGGTAAATGCGGGCATGAATATGGGCTTAATGCCGACGAAAGGTTTGACTTTGCCATTCATTAGTTATGGTGGTACGTCTTTAATGATGTGTGCTGCGATGATTAGCTTAATCTTAAAGATTGATGCATCAACACAAGAAGTCAACCCAGAACGAGAAGAGTCGAACTTCTAATTGAGTATTTAGAAGTTTAAAAAGCCCGATTTGATATCGGGCTTTTTTATTATTTATAGATATGTTCCGCTGAGCTCTTGCCCATGGGGAATCAAATCAACATTCCACTGTGCTACAGCTTGTTTGAGCATCAGTCTAGGTTGATCTAAATCAACGTTGGGTTGTCCCAAGGCCAGTATCGCTTTTTGAAGTAATTCAGGTGCTTTTGATAAATCGAGTGCTTGAGCTAGATTTTGTTTAGAGAGCTTTTGCCCTTGGTCATTCATTGCAAGGGGTAGGTGCATATAGCTTAGTTGAGGATAACCTAGAAGCTGACCTAGCCAAATCTGACGTTCGGTGTTATTTAATAAGTCTGCGCCTCGAACGACATGGGTAATGCCTTGTAGATAATCATCCACAACGACTGCAAGTTGATAGTTAATAATCCCATCACGGCGCTTAAGAACAAAATCTCCAAGATCGTGTTGTAGATTGGAACAATGACGTCCTTGTAATCGGTCATCAAAACAGATCTGCTGATCTTGAACTTTTACCCGAATCGCTTGACCTTGAAAATCAAGATTGAGATCGCGGCAAGTACCTGCATAGATTGCATTTGAACCAAGCATTTTGCGGGTACATTGACATGCATAGATAAGACCTTCTTTTTTGAGTTGGTCTAATACGCTTTCATAAATGTCTAAACGATTTTTTTGAAAGATGATCTCTGTATCGGGTTCGAATTGGAAGGCTTCGAGTGATGTAAGAATATGCTCTTCACTGCCGGGATAAATACGAGGGATATCTGTATCTTCGATACGAACGAGCCATTTGCCTTGATGGGCTTTTGCATCGCAATAGCTGGCAACAGCAGTAATGAGTGATCCAAAATGCAAAGGGCCGGTTGGCGATGGCGCAAACCGACCTGAGTATGAGCAGCGATTAAGCGGAACATTGTTCCGCCGCTGCGCAAGAGAAAAGCTATGCTTTTCTGGCAGGCGATTTAACTGCTGCACAACAGCCGAGTTGTGCTCGGCTGGAGAATTATCAACAGTCACAATTAACCGTTATTTTGCTTCTCTTTGATTTCTGCCAAAGTTTTGCAATCAATACATAAAGTGGCAGTTGGACGTGCTTCTAAACGACGTAAGCCGATTTCAATACCACAAGTTTCACAGAAACCGTAGTCTTCATTCTTAATAGCTTCCATAGATTGTTCGATTTTACGAATTAACTTACGTTCACGGTCACGTGTACGTAATTCAATTGCAAATTCTTCTTCTTGGGTAGCACGGTCGTTTACATCTGGCAGTGCAGTTGATTCGTCTTGCATCGTATTTAAAGTACGATCAACTTCAGACATTAATTCAGCTTTCCATGCTTGCAGAATTTGTCGGAAATGCTCGAGCTGTCCTTCAGACATGTACTCTTCATTTTTCTTAGGTTGATAAGGTGCAATACCAAATAAACTTGCAGTTGTGCCTATGTCAGAAGTTTTAGGTTTCACTTTACGTGCACGTTTTGCAGAAGCTTTGTCACCTTCCACTACAACTTCTGTATGTTCATCCAAAACTTGGTTGTGGTTGTCATTCGCCATAATAGGGCATTCCTCATCATACACGTATTATCTATACGCAAAAAATATGGTGATATGCAAGTGTTTTTATAGAAAACCATCGATGGGATTTTCCCATCGGGTCGTCATCATATAGATTTTTCCTGCAAGATGATAGTCATTCCGACCCGTAAATATTTTCAAAACGTGTTTACCCCAGTCATAATTATATATAAGCATATAAGAAATAGGGCTAATAGCCTGAAATATCAGTGTTTATATGGCCTTGAAAATTTTCAAGACGAAAGACTTCGGTTTCAAAACTACCATCGTTTTTTAGACGAATGTAACGATAGCCGGGAGCATTTTGATCGAGTGCAAAATCATTACTAAAGGGTTTAAACTGCACACTTGTCGAGGGTGTAGAGAAAAATTCGATCCCTTGCCAAGTGTTTATTGAGTCCTGATGAACATGCCCGCAGACTAAAGCTTTTACATTTTTAAATGGAGCCAATGTAGTAAGCAGAGCATTAGAATTTTGTAACTTGTGATGATCAATCCATTTTGACTTCATGGCAAAAGGATGGTGATGACAAGCCAACAAAATCGGGTTATCTGCATACTCTTCGAGTAAATTCGTTAAGCTGTCTAGCTGTTCTGCTGATAGATGTCCATCAATATGACCTTTTACCGCACTATTTAATAAAATAACTCGCCAGTTCCCTAAGCAAATGACCACAGGTTCCTGATGATTCTCTTTATGCAATGGAAAATGGTCAACATTGTCATGATTACCTAAGGTCTGAAAAAAAGGCAGACCAAGCGTTTGCATATATTGAATATAACGTCTGTAGGTGATAGGCGTTGGTGCCTGAGCTAGGTCCCCAGTATGGATAATTGCATCAGTTTCAGGATGTTTATTAAGTATCTGTTGAATAATCGCATGAAAGCTTTCTTCAGGATTTATACCCACAAATTCTAAGTGCGGATACTCCAATAGGTGGGTATCGGTAATTTGTATAATGACATGGTCTTTTTGTGAAAGTGTTGAGACTTGAAAAGTCACCGTCCTACCTCTTCGGGTTTATTATCGTTTTGCTGTGTTGGGCCAGCCATTGTAATGCCATAATGACAGGAGCATTTCTTAAACGTCCGCTGTCGAGTAGAGTCTGGATTTCACAATAATTAAATAAGTGCAGTTGAATATTTTCCCCCTCATCATCTACGCCAAATACACCCCCTTCAGCGGGTAATGCAGTTTCAGCAACATAGAGATGGAATAACTCTGAGCAAGCACCAGCTGACGGGTAAAAGCTAAATAGATGCTCTAAATCTTGAACTTCGCAACCTGATTCTTCAAGGCTTTCGCGTCGAATACAACTTTCTGGTGATTCATCACCATCTAACACGCCTGCAATTATTTCCAGCTGCCACGGTGATTGAGAGTCATCTAAAGCCCCAACACGGAACTGTTCAATCAGTGCAAACTGTTGTTTTTGATCATTGTAGAGTAGTACGCCAGCTGCTTCAGGCCGATGAACGAGTTCACGCTGCAATACATGAGTATATTCAGATTGATTAAATAGACGATGTCGAAGGCTGACTTTTTCAACTTGAATAAAACCACGGAATAGAGATTCACGTGATGTTACTTCGACATCTTTAGATGTATAACTTGGACGTTCAACAATACTCATGATTCGGTCAGGACGAAATCTATTTATTTCATCCTAACCGAGAATCATGGCTAGGCAAGTGTTTTTTTTGAATATTTACACTTTATGATACAGTTTTTGACCTTGCTCCTGATAAACCTCTTTCATCGCTTTGAGGCCTTCTTCAACCTCTGAATTGTTATTGGTGAGGTTGTTGGCATAGTCGCGTACATTCTGAGTGATTTTCATTGAACAGAATTTTGGACCACACATTGAGCAGAAGTGTGCAGATTTATGAGCCTCTTTTGGTAAGGTTTCATCGTGCATACTACGTGCTGTATCAGGGTCCAAACTTAAGTTGAACTGATCATCCCAACGGAACTCAAAACGTGCTTTTGATAAGGCATTATCACGTACCTGTGCACCCGGATGTCCTTTCGCAAGATCGGCGGCATGTGCTGCAAGCTTGTAGGTAATAATCCCGTCTTTAACATCTTTTTTGTTTGGTAGACCCAAATGCTCTTTCGGTGTGACATAGCAAAGCATTGCTGTGCCGTACCAACCAATCATGGCTGCACCAATTGCAGAGGTAATGTGGTCATAACCTGGAGCAATATCGGTCGTTAAAGGCCCAAGCGTATAGAATGGCGCTTCTTTACACACTTCTAGTTGAAGGTCCATGTTTTCTTTGATCATGTGCATTGGTACGTGACCTGGGCCTTCAATCATGACTTGAACATCATGTTCCCATGCACGGTGAGTCAGTTCACCTAAGGTTTTAAGTTCGCTGAACTGTGCTTCGTCATTTGCATCTTGAATACAGCCCGGACGTAAGCCATCACCTAAGCTAAATGAAACGTCATAAGCTTTCATGATTTCACAGATTTCATCGAAATGAGTGTATAAGAAATTTTCTTCATGATGCGCTAGACACCACTGCGCCATGATCGAACCACCACGAGATACAATACCTGTTAAACGGTTTGCTGTAAGTGGTACATAGCGAAGTAATACACCTGCGTGAATGGTGAAGTAGTCAACACCTTGTTCAGCTTGTTCAATTAGTGTGTCTTTGAAGATTTCCCAAGTCAGGTCCTCTGCAACACCATCAACTTTTTCAAGTGCTTGATAAATCGGTACTGTGCCGATTGGAACAGGTGAGTTACGAATAATCCATTCACGTGTTTCATGAATGTTTTTACCTGTCGACAAGTCCATAATGGTGTCGGCACCCCAACGGGTTGCCCAAGTCATTTTCGCAACTTCTTCATCAATTGAAGAACCAAGTGCTGAGTTACCAATATTGGCATTAATTTTAACCAAGAAATTACGACCAATAATCATTGGCTCAAGTTCTGGGTGGTTAATGTTTGCAGGAATGATTGCACGACCTTCAGCAACTTCTTGGCGAACAAATTCAGGTGTAATTTCTTTTAAATTTTTTGCACCAAAATTCTGACCAGCATGTTGACGCATATCAACACCTTCACGCTGGCGTTGATTTTCACGAATTGCAATATATTCCATTTCAGGTGTGATGATACCTTGCTTGGCATAGTGCATTTGAGTGACATTTTTGCCTGCTTTAGCACGGCGTGGATTTTGAATATGGGCAAAACGAATATCAGCGGTACGAATGTCTTTTAAACGTTCCTGACCAAATTTTGATGTCAAGCCAGAAAGTACGTCAGTATCGTTACGTTCTTCAATCCAGTTTTGGCGAACTGAAGGTAAACCTTTGTCTAAATCGATTTGAACATTTGGGTCGGTATAAACACCTGAAGTGTCATATACCATAACAGGAGGGTTATGTTCACCGCCAAGACCGGTAGGGGTGTCGGTTAAAGAAATTTCTCGCATTGGAACCTGAATGTCAGGGCGAGAGCCTTCAATATAAACTTTTTTAGAAGCGGGTAAGATGCGAGTTAAATCTTTTGCATCTTGTTCATGTTGTGCTGAAATTTCAGCAGAAGAAAGATTCGTTAACTGGTTCATCACATGATCCTTATGAATAACATCAACGAATCAAGCACGACCAAAAACGATGGCGGATTTATCTTTATGAGATAAATTTAAGGCTGTAAGTTTTCAGATGGCTTGATTCCTACGCAGGTCTTAACCTGATCAGGTTCAACGGTACTTGTGATCAAACTTGTGTTGCGACAACACGGAATTTACACAATCTCAGCGAGCTATTACTCGCGCTCCGTCAAGCGATTTACAGACTAACATGTTTTAGGTTGGCTGGCATTGTCAATTTGTATCTATACAAACCGCATCCATATGGCAGTCACGATAGACTTCCGTGTTCCATGGTGAATCAAATTTTAAGAGCTGCTCAAGCTGTTCATGAGTCATCTGATAATTTGATTTTTTATCACCATTTTTATCAGTTAAATCTATTTTAAATTGCTTATTGCGCTCTTCTACAGGCGTAGCAATAAACTTAAGAAACAGTTGAGCAGATTTGGCTAAACTCGACTCATTTTGTGTAGAGAGAAACCGAATTTGCTGAAGCGCATCTTTATCAAACCATGTGTTCGGTGCATATTCATCTGACACGGGCGTATTGTCTAAGCCAAAGAAAATAAAATAGCGATATTCATTAAATAGTAGTTTTGCATCACCAATAAAGTGGCTCTTTGGATATTTCTGAATAAACTTTTCCCAAAATAATGCGCGTTCAGTGAGCTCTTTCCAAGATATAGCCAACGCACCATCGTTATAAAAAATATTTTGATTGTCTTTCGCCATACGCGTTAAAAACTCTTTTTGGTCCGCGGGTAAGGACTTAGAAAAAACATCAACTAAATAGCTTGGTTGGCGTCGATAGGTAAACATGCCTTCACCTTGATAGAGAAGTTCAATGTAGGCTTGCCCTTCATGTTGAAGTAAATATTGATCACGTGGGCTCAGTTGGGCGAAGAGCTTTTTCTGACTTTGAATTACCTTTTTAAGGTCTTTTTTCTGTTCTAAAACGGCATAGCCAAATGCTTCAAAAGCTCTCCCTGTTTTTTCAGTGTAGTCTTGTTTTAGAAAACGTTGATACATGGCAGTTGATGCATCAATCAGCTTAAGCTGCTCATGATTTTTTAAAGAAGGAACACAGGTTTTAAGCTTTTCATTAATTTGATTTAAGTCTTCTATTTTGCTGTTTTGATTAATCGTGTGCATAGCTACCATAATTTGTAAGCAGCTACTGTCTTGTTTTTGAGTGGCCTTTTGCTCAGTTGGTTTTTGCTCTTTAGATACAGCCTGATCTTGCTCTGATGTTTTATTACATCCAGCTAAAAGTAGTGCACCGCACATACTCATTATTAGAACTTTTTTCATCATTGTACTTTTATAGAAATTAATATTGCTCAAATTATAACGCTTAAAAAGATTGCATCATTGTTAGAAATCTTTATTATTAGGTAGGTCGGTCTACTTAATTAAAAGCTATGAATGATAAAACAGCAAGACAGAAAATTCTCGATGCAGCAGCAACCTTATTTTATAACGATGGCATTACGGCAACAGGAATCAACTCAGTTACGGCTAAAGCAGATGTTGCGAAGATGTCGCTTTATAATAATTTTTCTTCAAAAGGAGATCTTGTTGATGCCTACATTGCTGCACGCCATCAAGAGTGGCTTGATCTCTACCAAAAGCGTTTAGAAAAAATAAAAACAGCTAAAGAAGCCATCTTGGCCGTATTTGATGCCTATCAAGACCATGCGGAATTTGCCTACGAAAAAGGCTTTCGAGGTTGTGGTTTATTGAATGCTGCGGCTGAGTTTCCGGCCAATAGTACAGGACGTAGTTCTGTAAGGCAGCATAAAGAGGAAGTGGAGGCTATTGTTGCTGAGCATTTAAAAAAATTAATCCCAGAGTCACAGCGCGTTAACTATGTGGCTACGCAGCTTTCTTTTCTTTTAGAGGGTTCTATGGCACGAGCAGGCTTAGAAGGAAACAGTCGTCAACTTCTATTAGCAAAACAAATGGCAGAAGACATTTTAAATAGAGAATGTCCACATGATTAGCCTCATTAAAAATAGTAGCTATGGAGGCACAATTGCAATTTTAGTTGCTTCTGTTTTGTGGGGAACAACAGGTACGGCGGCAGCATTTGCACCGACTCTTGGCCCACTTGCTATTGGCGCTGTAGCGATGGGCGGTGGAGGACTTTTACAAGCTTTGGTTGCATCACGAGCAATACGCGAAAACCGTCAGTTTATAAGGGAAAATATTTCAATACTGCTTTTAGGCATAGCGGCGGTGGGTATTTATCCTTTGGCTTTTTATTCCTCAATGCATTATGCGGGCATTACGATTGGCACCGTTGTTTCAATTGGTACCGCTCCATTAATAGCAGCAATTTTAGAGCGATTTTTTGACCGCAAAGCTTTATCGGCTATTTGGTTTCTAAGTTTTGTGTGCGGTGTGCTTGGTGTAAGTATGTTATCGATGGGGGAAAGTCATGCGATCCAAGAGAGTACAAATCAATGGAATAAATTCTTCGGTATTTTTCTTGGGCTTGTCGCAGCTACAACTTATTCACTTTATTCATGGGCTGCAAAAAGATTAATAGATCGGGGTGTTGCTGCTAAAGCTGCAATGGGTATGATTATGGGCGGTGGAGCGGTTATTTTACTGCCTACTTTGTTGATTACAGGTGGAGGGTTATTGCATAGCTCAACCAATTTACTTGTGGCTGGCTATATGATGCTGATTCCTATGTTTTTGGGTTATTTACTTTTTGGATTTGGTCTAAAAACAGTAAATGCCAGCAAAGCGACAACCTTAACTTTATTTGAACCTTTAGTGGCTGCGATTTTTGCGATTGTTTTGGTTGGCGAGCATGTTTCATGGGTAGGTTGGATAGGTATATTTTTGATTTTTATTTGTATTTTAATATTGTCAAAAACTAAGAACGCTTAAAAAACTAAAACTTTTAATGGCTTGAGTTTGATTTGAATTTTTCTTAGTCTTAAAGGCAAGTTTTATCGTTGATTTGAACAATGAAAATAAAATTAATGGTCGCTGTTGGCCTTTGGAGTTTTGCATCTTCGAGTTTTGCTCTAGATTTGGTTGAAGCTTATGAGCGCGCAAAACAAAATGACCCGACGTGGCAAGCCAATCAACAACAATATGAAGCAGATCAACTGAACTTAGGCTTAGCAACAGGGGCATTATTACCTACTGTCACATTGTCTGGAAATATTACCCGTAATCGGCAAACTGTAAAACGTTCAAACTTTCCGGGTGTTGATCAAGAAGGCCTGTCAGATGCTTTGGTAAGTAATACATCAACGACTCGACAAGCCACTCTCACTGCACGTCAGCCATTATTTCGAATGGATGCTTGGGAAGGTTATAAGCAAGTTAAAACTTCGGTTGCCTTAAGTGAAATTACCTTAAGACTGCAAAAACAAGATCATGTTTTAAATGTGGCAGAAGCCTATTTTAATGTGTTGCGTCAGCAGGCATTGAGTGTTGCATACTTACAAGAAGAAAAGGCTTTGCTTGAACAGCTCAATATGATGAATGCCAAACTCAAAGAAGGGTTGGTGGCACGTAGTGATGTAAGTGAAGCAAATGCTCAATATCAAAATGCCAGAGCCAATCGTATTTCAACCAATGTTCAATTACTTTTAGCTCAAGAGCAGCTTTCTGAATATATTGGTTCTTATCAAGATAAACTCGCTGTACTGCGAAGTGATTTTAATTTTCAAAAGCCTTATCCAGCAGAACTTAATGACTGGCTTTCTTTGGCGCAGCAAAAAAACTTAAAGATCCAGCAAGCCCGTTTACAGCAAAAATATAGTGAAGATCAGCGCCGTGTCGAAAAGGCTGCGCTTTATCCTCAAATAGATGCCGTAGCAAGTTATGGCTATACTAAACAAACGCCAGAGACACTCATTTCGACTGACGGAAAATTTGATCAGGTCGGGGTAGAAATGAACTGGAATTTATTTAATGGTGGACGGACCCGAACATCAATTAAAAAAGCCACTGTAGAAGTCAGTAAAGCGCAGGCACAACTTGATGCAGCCATTCGCCGTGCCAATGTCGATGTGAAAAGTGCGTTTATGCAGGTAGACACAGATCAAGCCAAACTTGAAGCAAGAAAGGCTGCAATGGATTCATCTTCTTTAGTTTCTCAAGCTTCAAAAGCGAGTTATAACGAAGGCTTAAAAAGTATGGTTGATGTTTTATTGGCGCAGCGTAATGCTTTTTCTGCAAAACAGGATTATCTTAATGCTCAGTATGACTATTTATTGAATGTGCTTCGTTTAAAAGCTGCGGTAGGCCAGTTGGGTGAAAAAGATCTGGTTGAGCTTAATAGCTGGTTAACTTATCAGTAATTAAATGCTTTTATCTGAAATTTAATTTTGTCATAAAAACTTAATGATTGCTGTGTTTTAATGCTCAATCATTTTATTCCCGCGCCATCATGTTGGAGGCTTCCCTTGAGTCCGAGTAATCCGGTGTTAAGCCATCATATTTCTTCTCAATTTAATGAAGATTTGCAAGATGTAAACACAAAGTTTATGACCATGGGTGGCTTGGTCGAACAGCAGGTTGCAAATGCAATCCATTCTTTACTTGATACCGACGCAAATTTAGCGATTGATGTTCAATTTAAAGATAATGCAGTCAATCAATATGAACGTGATATTGATGAAGGCTTAACGTTGATTTTGGCGCGTCGTCATCCGGCAGCGATTGATTTGCGTATGGTTATTGCCATGAGCAAAGCCAATACTGACCTTGAGCGTATTGGTGATGAAGCAGCGAAAATTGCCCGTATTGCACAAAATCTGTGTGAAGAGGGCGGGTCACCGCGTGGCTACATGGAAACACGTCATATTGGTAACCAAGTTCGTGTCATGATTCATGATGCACTTGACGCTTTTGCACGTTTAGATGCAGATCAAGCTTTACGTGTACTTTTAGCGGATGCTGACATTGACCGTGAATATCAATCAGCAACACGTACATTAATGACCTATATGATTGAAGACCCGCGCCATATTGCTCGTGTGATTAATGTCATGTGGGTTTTACGTTCATTAGAGCGTATTGGCGATCATGCACGTAACATTGCTGAGCAAGTGATTTATATGGCCAAAGGCTTTGATGCTCGTCATACCAAAATTGAAGAAATTGAAGCTAAAGTCCACGAAAAGTAATCTTGAGCTGAAATATTTAAAGGCCTTGTTTGAAGCAAGGCCTTTTTATTTTTAAAAATAATAGATAAAAAAATGTCCCGAACTTTGGGGGGAAGTTCAGGACAGAAAATCAAGTGCATAAACACGACAGGGATCGTGTTCTTCTTGCTATAGAGTGATATTAAGTTCTTCACTTTTTGATGTCATGTAGAGTCCTGTGCGCTCTATGTAAGGCTTTTTATGTTTGTGTAAGTTTCACGTAAAAAAAGGCGGATCTATGTATATAGACCCGCCTTTTTAATGATGAATAAGCTAAAACAAACCGATTATTCTGGTTTCCAGCCTTCAGCTTTTTCTACACTTTCGTCATTGTTAAAGAACTTCTCACGTTGTTCTTCCAGAAACTTTTTAGCTTCTGGTTCAAACACGTTTAAACGCTTTTCATTAATGAGCGTAGTTTGGTGTTGTAACCATTCTTGCCATGCTTGCTTAGAAACATTTTCAAAAAAATCTTGGCCTTTAGCACCTGGGAAAGGAGCGAAGTCTAAACCTTCCATTTCCTTTTGATATTTACGGCAAAATACTTGGCGACTCATGTTTTATCCTTAAGCGTATAACTGTTCTAAACGTGCGTGGGCACGCGCAATTGCAGCTTCAACCTGTTTTGGAGAAGTTCCACCAATATGATCACGAGCATTTACAGAAGCTTCTAGAGTTAAGGCTTTGTCAAACACATCTGCTGTAATTAAGTCAGAGAATTGCTGTAATTGCTCAAGTGTGAGTTCAGATAAGTCTTTTTCTTCAGCAACACCTAATGCAACTGCTTTACCTACAATTTCATGAGCATCACGGAAAGCAACGCCTTTTTTCACTAGGTAGTCTGCAAGATCGGTTGCAGTCGAGAATCCACGAAGAGCAGCTTCACGCATGATTTCAATATTTGGAACCAATGCAGGAATCATGTCTGCAAATGCCATGAGTGAACCACGAACTGTATCGATTGCATCAAATAAAGGTTCTTTGTCTTCTTGGTTATCTTTGTTGTACGCCAATGGTTGACCTTTCATGAGCGTAAGTAAGCTAATTAAGTCACCAAATACACGGCCAGATTTACCGCGAATAAGTTCTGGAACATCCGGATTTTTCTTCTGTGGCATGATTGAAGAACCGGTACAGAAGCGATCAGGAATATTCACAAATTTGAATTGTGCAGAAGTCCAAAGAATGAGCTCTTCTGACATACGTGATAAGTGCATCATAATAAGTGCAGCAGCTGCATTAAATTCGATGGCAAAGTCACGGTCAGATACAGCATCAAGAGAGTTTTCAGATACAGCTTCAAACCCTAAAAGCTCTGCTGTATATGCGCGGTCAATTGGATAAGTTGTACCCGCAAGAGCAGCAGATCCAAGCGGCATACGGTTAACACGTTTACGGCAGTCTTGGAGACGTTCAGTGTCACGTACCAACATTTCAAACCACGCTAACAAGTGATGACCAAAAGTTACTGGTTGAGCGGTTTGTAGGTGTGTAAAGCCTGGCATAATCGTATTTACATTTTTGGCAGCCAAGCCTAACAAGCCTTTTTGTAAACGTTCTAATAATTTTAAAATATCATCAATTTCGTCGCGTAGGTAAAGACGAATATCAGTTGCAACCTGATCGTTACGGCTACGACCTGTATGTAATTTTTTGCCTGTAATGCCAATACGTTGAGTCAAACGTGATTCAATGTTCATGTGAACATCTTCAAGATCGATGCGCCACTCAAAGTTTCCAGCCTCAATTTCTGAGCGAATGGTGCTTAAACCTTCAATAATGTCATCGCGTTCTGCTTCTGTGAGTACGCCAACTTTCGCAAGCATGGTAGCATGCGCAATCGAACCAGCGATGTCTTGCTTATAAAAACGTTGGTCAAATTGAACAGAGGCGGTAAATTCGGCTACAAAAGCGTCCGTCGCTTCAGAAAAACGACCACCCCACATACCTGAGGTTTGGTCTGGGGTTACTGAATTAGGGGGATTTGAAGATGTGGTCATGGTGGCTCAGTAAAATAAAAAAGAGTATATCACTTGCCGAAGCTCAACAAACAAAGTTGTTTTCTACAGCATACCGAAATCAAAATTCCTCCTATTTTTTTACGAAAAGTGGGCGTTGGCAACACTTATTCGAATTAATTATCGCAAGTAATGTTTTGGCATTGGTTCTGGCATTGGCTGAAGCGCAGTCTTGGCAAGCCTTAAGCGGGGGAAGGCTTTTTCAATACATCGTTTTTATTAACTGGGTAATATTGTCCTTTTTTGCATTGGTTGAACGCTTTCAGGGTTTTTTTAGCAGCTTACGTCAAGAATTTGCTTTGGTCATTGGTTTTGTCATGCTGCAAAGTATTGTTGTTTTGACCACTTTAATGAGTAATTTTTTTCAGTTTGGTCTTTTACATAAACATGCGTCATTAACGCAGGGCTGGGGTGTTTATTTTACCAATGTACCTTTATATCTAAGCTATGGAATATTACTCGGGGCCTTCTGCTTACGTTATTTATATGTCAGGGAACAATGGTTGCATCAGCAATATGCCGAATTAAATGCACGTATTCAGGCCATGCAAGCACGAATTCACCCTCACTTCTTATTTAATAGTTTAAATAATGTGGTGAGTTTAATTGCGATAGATCCAGATAAAGCAGAAAGCATGCTCATTAGTTTGTCGCGTTTATTTCGAGCGAGCTTCCAAGAATTAAAATTGGTGAGTCTGCATGAAGAAATCGAGCTGAGTAAACAATATTTAATGATTGAGCAGGTTCGTTTAGGTGAGCGTTTAAAAGTTGATTGGAAGATCGAGCTTTCACCTGTGCAACTAAAACAGATCACTATTCCTTTATTGACATTACAACCTTTGTTAGAGAATAGTATTTTTCATGGGGTAGAACCAATGATGGGCAAAGCAACCATAGGGGTATTGGTTGAAATATTGCAAAATCAGGTCAGTATAGTCATTACCAACCCATATACAGACGATACAATAAATTCACGGAAAGGGCATGGAATCGCTCTTGAAAATGTTAAGCAACGCCTGAAAGCGTATTATGGGAACACCGTTAGATTTCAGGTTTATAAAGGTGAAGCTTTATATACCACTATTATGAGCTATCAATATCAAACAAAATAATAAGTCAGTCAGAGTTAACCATAAAAAAATGGACCAAGTTAACGGTGACAAGGAGGATGAATGAAGGTGCTAATTTGTGATGATGAACCACTTGCAGTGGAGCGTTTATCACGTTTAGTTTCAAAGATGGGACATGAGGTTGTATCAACGGCTCATCATGGACAGGAGGCCTTGGAACAGGCACGGCTTCATCAACCGGATGTAATCTTACTTGATATTCAAATGCCAGGTATGAATGGGCTTGTCTGTGCAGAACAGTTAAGTCAGCTCAATCCTCGACCTGCGATTGTGTTTTGTACCGCCTACGATCAGCATGCATTGGAAGCTTTTAAAGCTCAGGCTCAAGCATATCTTCTTAAACCGATTGATCCTGTTGAACTTGAGCAAGCTTTAAGTCAGCTAACTCAACTTACTCAAGCACAGCTCAATGCATTACCGAATTCTGAGCTTTTACAAGATTTAAAGACACAGCGTCATCAAATTGCCGCAAAAACCTATCGCGGGGTTGAACTGATTCCTGTTGAAAATATCTATTACTTTTTAGCAGATCAGAAATATGTCACTGTGAGACATAAAAATGGCAGTGTATTAATAGATGAAACATTAAAAGAGCTTGAAACCGAATTCGCAGATCAGTTTATTCGTATTCATCGAAATGCATTGGTTTCGGTTGCATATCTAGATGGATTGGAGCTAGTCAGTTCGGGGCAATATCAGGTTAGATTACGTGGTCTTGATGAAAGACTTTCAGTGAGCCGTCGGCATTTATCTACGCTTAGAGAGCGAATTCATCAGCTTTAAATTTAAAAGAGTTATCTTGGACTTGCGAGATTTTACTTGCAATTTTAAGGGATCAAGTTAAGTTTAGGGTGTATTGTTTGACCAGCCCATGCTTGAATTTATGAAAACCTTGAAAATTGCTACACGACAAAGCCCACTTGCTCTTTGGCAGGCAGAACATATTCGTGCCCGTTTAGAGGAGCTTCACCCTGATTTAACGGTGGAACTGGTTAAATTTGTCACGCAGGGCGATAAAATTTTAGATACGCCTTTAGCAAAAATTGGGGGCAAAGGGCTGTTTGTTAAAGAATTAGAAGCAGCACTTTTAGATGGGCGTGCAGACTTAGCTGTACATTCAATGAAAGATGTCCCAATGGCTTTGCCAGAGGGTTTAACTTTAGCAGTGATTTGTGAGCGTGAAGATCCGTTAGATGCTTTTGTTTCTAATCAGTTTGAAAAATTCGCTGATTTACCACAAGGTGCAAAAGTCGGTACATCAAGCTTGCGTCGAAAATCTCAGATTTTAAAACAACGTCCTGATTTGCAAATTATTGACTTGCGTGGAAATGTTGGCACACGTTTGGCGAAGCTAGATGAAGGTCAATACGATGCAATTATTCTGGCCAGTGCCGGTTTGAAGCGTTTAGGTTTGTCAGAGCGTATCCGTCATTGTTTAACACCAGATGTTAGTTTGCCTGCTGTGGGACAAGGTGCATTGGGTTTAGAGTGCCGCGCAGCTGACCAAGATGTATTGGCTTTAATTCAACCTTTATTACACACAGAAACAGATGTTTGTGTGCGTGCTGAACGTGCATTTAATGCCTACCTTGAAGGTGGTTGCCAGGTCCCAATTGCAGGTTATGCCACACTACAAAATGGTCAAATCCATATCGAAGGTCGTGTTGGAAGCCCAGATGGCCAAACATTATTACGTGCTGAACTGACAGACGAAGCCAATAATGCTCAGCAATTGGGTGAGAACCTTGCTCGAAACTTACTTGATCAAGGTGCTGGCGAGCTATTAAAGGCCCTCTACTAAACCATGTTGTTTATTAATACTCGACCTGATTCGCGTGCAGCTGAATTAACAGAAGCTTTGCAAAATGAAGGTTATCAGGTTGAGTCTTTACCACTTTTAGAGCTCGTTGCTAAGCCCTTTTCCGAACACTTACTCCAGCTTTACCAACAATTAGTTAGGGCGCAAGCTATTGTGGTCGTCAGCCCAACCGCTGTTGAAGTGGGTGTGGAATATTTAGTAAAAAGCGGTTTAAAAATTAGCGATTTAAAACATATTCAGTGGATTGCGGTAGGGCAAGCAACAGCCAATTGTCTAAACGAATATGGAATACAAGCACATATCCCCGATGTTGAAACTTCTGAGGGGATGTTGAACCTACCTATTCTGCATAATATGCAACAGACGGGTAGCGTGGCTTTTTGGCGGGGAGAAGGTGGACGCCAATTTATGATGGAGACCTTGCAACAACAAGGAATTCAGATTTTAAATTTTGTTCTATATTATCGGCAGTGCCCAGAAGCTTCATATTCTACATTCAAACATCTGACACAGAATTCAAATTATAATTTAAATAAATGGCTCGTCTTAATTACCAGTGAAGCGAGCTGGAAGTATTGGTTAGAGCTTTGCTTAAAAAATAATGTACAACCTGATGGTGTATATCTGGTTTTGGGACCTCGTCTTTTTCAAATTGTTAAAGAGTATCGCGATCAGCAACAGGCTCATTTTCACATTATTCAACTTGAAAATTTATCGCCTTCGGGGATGATTCATCACATTCAGGCATTATAAGGATTCATATGAGAAAACTTGTTTCTATCATCATTTTGCTGGGCATAGCTTGGTTGGCTAAGCTCAGCTACGATATGTGGCAAATTTCTCGTACTGTTCCCGAGCTTAAACAAAGCCTGCTGCAATCCGAACAGCACTATGCCAATTTAAATGATCAATTGGTTGCTTTGCAGCGACAGTTGCAGAATCAAACTGTGAATACAGGGAGTAAAACCAGTTCAGTCACTCAACCAGATGCACCGCCGACAGGTATTGCTCCTACAGTTCTAATTAAACAAAAGTTAGATTTAATTCAATTTGCAATTGATCAGCAGCAGTTGATTTATGCAGTTGATCAATTAAATCAGTTACAGCAATCGCTTGTGCACTATGAAATTGCTCCAGCATTGCAACATAGCTTGAATCAATCGCTCGAGCAGGATAAACAGGCAGTTCAACAGTTTACTTTGGCTCAAAATCAACGCCATCAACTAATCGATGATTTATTACAGAACATTGATAAGAATATTCAACAAGCCTTAGCCCAGCCTAAACTTGAAATGGATCAATCCGAGACTGTGTCTTGGTGGAAAAAGTGGTTCCGTATAGAAAAAGTAGAAACGCCGTCTATTAATTTAATGAGTCGCAGTGTCGTGCTTAAAGAAGTGCAATTAAGATTATTAATTGCTGAACAGGCGCTCAATCAAGGGAAAATGACTGAGTATCAAAATGAGTTGCAATCTGTGATGCAAAAGTTAGATGAAATGCCTGATACAACCAGTCAGCAGTTAAAAAAACGTATTGCTAAAGTGGCACATTTATCAGTCGTGCCAGTTCCTAAACTCTCTACACTTGGGCTAATTGGCTCATAAGGAGGATATATGAAGCACCTCCTGTGGGTTTATGTCGTCATCAGCTTAATACTCTTTGCAGCCTTAGCTTTATTTAGCTATGGCTATGGAATGGGATATGTCTATATTTACTGGCGACAATTGCAGCTGCAAACAAATGTCTGGGGATTAACTCTTACTTTTGTAGTGATGAGTTTTATTGCTCAACTCGTATGGCTGTGGATTAAACGTTATTCCTCTCGTGAACAAAGAAAAAGTGAAAACATCTTCCAGTTTAAAAACCTTCATCCTTATGAACAATTAGGTATTGTTTGGTTATTAGAAGCGGCCGAAGATCAACGTGTATTTATTGAACGTGTTTTTACTCAATCAGGGCTTTTAAAAAATATTATTGATGCCAGATTTCTGGTTTTAAGTGGGGATTATCCAAAAGCATTGGCTGCTCTCGATCAATCACCACCTATGGCATTTGAATTGGCAGAGTTACAGCGAATTGAAATATTTTTGGCCGAAAATGAAGCCGACCGTGCATTAACTCATCTTGAATTTTTATACCAGCATCAGTTATCGCCTTGGTTACAAGAAATAGAAACTGCTTACCAGCAAAAATTAACTGCGTTATGGGGGCAATTAGCGCTGCAACATCCATGGGTGTATTTACGTTCCATGAAATATGGTTTGCTAGATGCTGAGCACCGTGATTTATGGTTGCAGCAGCTTCTTCAGCAATTTGACCAAGCCTCTATTGATGACTTACATGCCTTGCAGCAACGTTATTTGGATTTAGAGTCTGAGATTCAAACTCGACCTTATAGCAGTAAGTTGTTATGGCTAAAACTGTTAGCACGCATGCCAGATATGAGCATGCAACATGCGGCGCTAACACTCCACTTATTAAAAGAGCAATTTGACCCAGAAGTATTTTATCTATGGTTTCAGCAACAATTGCTTAAACAAGTTCCAGACTATGCCGATGTTGAAGAAAAAATTATTGAGTTCGAAAATCAATATATGAGTTTACCAGTTTTAACCTTTGCAAAATGGCATGTCTATATGGCAACTGGGCGTCAAGCAGAAGCTGAAACATTATTATCATTATATCCAGATAATATTTTAATGAGCTATTTGCGTATTAAGTCAACGCTTAAAGAAGATGATGTGTTAATCAAACAGTTAAATCTAATCTTTGAAAATGATGCAAATTTTTTAAAGTTTAAAATATGAGGTAAAAATGAAAGAACTGTCTGTCTACCCGATAATATATGAACAGAAAGTAGCGTGGGGAGATATGGACGCTTTTGGTCATGTCAATAATGTACAATATTATCGATATATTGAAAGCTCACGTATTTTATATATGGAAGCAATCAATATATTAAACCCACATTTATATACCGTGGTAGCTTCAAGTCAGTGTAAATATTTAAAGCCTGTTTTTTATCCCGATGTATTGAAAATTGGTGTTCGCGTGGAAGAGCTCCGTAATAGCGCATTCCGTATGGCTTATATATTGTGGAGTGAAACCCAACAACAAATAGTCGCTACTGGTGAAGCTGTTATGGTATGCGTTGATAAATTAACAGAACGAAAATGCGAAATACCGCAGGAAATAAAACAAAAAATTATTGAGCTAGAAAAATCAGTTGGGCATGACTTAATACATTTATCTTAAATAAATATTAATAAAATATATTTCATTTATAATTGGTAATGTAATTAAAAGGTAATTTTTTTGGTTATTCTGATGAACACGGCTTTCAAACTATTGCTTATTGAATAGATTATAAATAATATTGGTCTTGATTTTATGTTTTTAAATTTTGTCTGTATTATTTTGAATTGTCTGTAAGACTGGAGTATTTATTAATGAAACCGGATATCAGTGAATTATCTGTTGAAGAGTTAAAACGCTTACAAGAAGAAGCAGAAGCTTTAATTGCAAGTAAAAAAGATCAAGCAATCGAAGATGCTTATAATCAAATTATCGAGATTGCTGAAAATGTAGGTTTTAGTGTTGAACAACTTCTTGAGTTCGGTGCTCAAAAACGTAAGAAAACAACTCGTAAATCTGTTGAGCCTCGTTACCGCAACAAAAACAATGCTGAAGAGACTTGGACTGGTCGTGGTAAACAACCACGCTGGTTAGTTGCTGAAATTGAAAAAGGCGCAAAACTTGAAGATTTCTTAATCTAATCAAATTGCCGTTTTTAAAAGCCAAGCAAATTTGCTTGGCTTTTTTATTGATAAAAATATCTCAAAATTTTGCTATAAATATTATTTAAAAAATTGAGTGTTTAAATTGCTCTTTAAATGAATTGTTGAGATCAAATGTGCATTTACTTCATTGAGCGCCAAGTTTTCATGATTTTGTCATACGTTCAACTTATAGTCTCAATACCGAAGCCAAGCCCGATTGCTTGGTTTTTTTATATGAAGTGAATTGGCGATGTTGAAAAAGTATGCATAATGTCAGACTAGGGAGCTACTCTCAAAATAAGGACGATAATTTGCATGTTGGTAAGGCTGAATGAAGAAAAAGTCTAAGCAATGGAAGTGGTGGTTTTTTGCCCTCATTGCATTTTTAATTTTTATTATTTTACAGATCCCGGCGACTTGGCTTATTTCTAAATTTTCAAAGAATAATCAAACTCTACACAATGTAAGTGGAAATATCTGGCAAGGCCAAGCAGATTGGCGGCGTGGTACTTTGAGAGGTTCGATTCATTGGAAAACTAGACCTCTTGACCTGTTTTTATTAAGGTTCGCTGCTGATGTAGATATCCATAGTGGTAATACCCAATTAGCTGGGGTAATGGGCTATGGTGTGGGGAAAAAAGTAATTGTAAAGGCTATGAATGGTCAAATTGCGCCTGAAACATTAAAACAAATTGTGAATTGGCAATGGCCTACGAACAGCATTCAACTGAAAGATATTGAGTTTAATTATAAGAAAGAGCAGGGGTTCGCAGCAGTTGATGGTCAATTACATTGGGGTGGCGGTGCTTTAATTTATAATATTGGTGATCGTCAAGACCGTATGAATATGCCTTCTTTAAATGGGCAATTAACGGATCAAAATGGACAATTACAAGTTGATATACGTGATCAACGCAGTCAAAAAATGGCGAATCTCTTATTAGATGCCAACATGATGCTTGATGTGCAGCTCACCCAAAGATTATTACTTAATATTCCATCTTATGATGGAAAAGCTGGTTTGGATACGTTTGTCATTAGTTCTCGTCAACCCTTAATACAAGGGGGTAACTAATGAAAGTATGGATTGAGAAATTACAGCAATTACAGTGGCAAAAATTAGATCGGTTAAGTGTAATTGTATTTGCCTTTTTAATTTTATGGTTGTGTTGGAAATTAGCTTCATTATTTTGGTGGGTAATTGCGCCTCCTCAAATGATGCAATTTGATCGGGTCGAGTTAGGATCACAGCAGCCACAAATTCCTAACATTAGTACTTTTTCACTTTTTAATGAACCTTCAGCCAATGCAGCACAAGAAAATGTCAACCTAGAATTACAAGGCGTAATGCTGGGTTATCCGAATCGTTTTTCCTCAGCTGTTATTAAGCTAGATAATACTGCCGACCGATATCGGGTAGGAGAAACAATAGGTTCTACCTCTTATCAGTTGGCAGAAGTTTATTGGGATCACGTGATATTACGTCAAGGTAATGGAAGTACCCGTGAACTCCAATTTAAAGGTTTGCCAAACGGTTTATATCAACCTATGACGCCAGATGCATCACAACCAACTGCTACTGCACCTCAGTCGTCAGCACCTGTTAATACTGCTCAAGAGGCGTTAGGGCAAGCTATTCAGCAAATGCAAGGCAACCGTGAACAATATCTGCGTGACATGGGTGTTAGTGGGAACTCCAGTGAGGGTTTTGAAGTTACAGAACGTACACCCACTGCGCTTCGAAATAAGTTAGGTTTAAGGCCGGGCGATCGGATTGTTTCATTAAACGGTCAAACGGTTGGGCAGGGACAAACGGATGTGCAGTTACTTGAACAGGCTCGACGAGCTGGGCAAGTGAAAATAGAAATAAAACGTGGTGATCAAGTGATGACCATACAACAAAATTTTTAGTGATAACACGTCACCATAAGAGTTAGGAATTATCGCAAGTTATGGCTTTATTGAATCATCAACGTCCACTTTGGGCATTACTTGCAGCAGCCCCATTGATTGCGACAGTGAGCAGCAGTGTCTATGCCCAAACATGGAAGATCAATTTACGTGATGCTGACTTAACTGCATTTATTAATGAAGTGGCAGATATTACGGGTAAAAACTTTGCAGTAGATCCACGAGTACGCGGTAACGTCACAGTAATATCGAATAAACCCCTCAATAAAAATGAAGTTTACGACCTGTTTCTTGGGGTCTTAAACGTAAATGGTGTGGTGGCAATTCCTTCGGGTAACACTATTAAACTGGTACCAGATAGTAATGTCAAAAATTCGGGAATCCCTTACGATTCTAGAAACAGACTACGTGGTGATCAGATTGTTACTCGGGTTATTTGGCTTGAAAATACCAATCCTAATGATCTAATTCCAGCACTTCGTCCTTTAATGCCACAATTTGCGCATATGGCTGCAATTGCGGGGACTAATGCACTGATTGTTTCGGACCGTGCAGCAAATATTTACCAACTTGAAAATATTATTCGTAATCTAGATGGTACTGGTCAGAATGATATTGAGGCAATAAACCTTCAGTCGAGCCAAGCTGAAGAAATCATTACTCAACTGGAGGCAATGAGTGCTACGGGAGCATCGAAAGATTTTAACGGTGCACGTATACGTATTATTGCAGACAACCGAACCAATCGTATTTTAGTTAAGGGCGATCCTGAAACGCGTAAGCGTATTCGCCATATGATTGAAATGCTGGATGTGCCTTCGGCCGACCGTTTAGGTGGTTTAAAAGTTTTTCGATTGAAATATGCAAGTGCAAAAAATTTATCAGAGATTTTGCAAGGCCTTGTAACAGGACAAGCTGTTTCTTCGTCAAATAGTAATAACAGTTCTTCTAATTCATCGAATCCGATCAATAATTTGATGGGTAATAACCAGAATTCTAGTTCAAACACCTCTGGTTCAAATGGGAGCTCAATTTCTACGCCATCTATTAATTTAAACGGTAATTCGAACAATAATAATCAGAACAATATCTCTAGCTTTAGCCAAAATGGGGTGAGCATTATTGCGGATAATGCCCAAAACTCTTTAGTGGTTAAGGCAGATCCTCAATTAATGCGCGAAATTGAATCTGCTATTCAGCAGCTTGATGTTCGTCGTCAGCAAGTTCTGATTGAGGCTGCGATTATTGAGGTTTCAGGTAAAGATGCTGATCAATTAGGGGTGCAATGGGCACTTGGTGACATTAATAGTGGTATTGGTCTAATTAACTTTACGAATGCAGGTTCAAGTCTAGCTTCATTGGCAGCAGGTTACTTAACTGGCGGTGCTTCTGGTTTGGGAAGTGCAATTGGAGCAGGTAGTTCAATTGCATTAGGGAAGTATAAAGAGGGTGCGGATGGTTCTCGTCAGCTTTATGGAGCTTTAATTCAAGCTTTAAAAGAGAATACAGCTTCTAATTTATTGTCTACCCCCTCTATTGTAACGATGGATAATGAAGAAGCTTATATTGTTGTCGGTCAGAACGTTCCATTTGTAACAGGATCGGTCACTACAAACAGTACGGGGATCAACCCCTACACCACGGTTGAACGTAAAGATGTCGGTGTGACATTAAAAGTTATACCTCACATAGGTGAAAATGGCACAGTTCGACTTGAAATTGAACAAGAAGTTTCAAATGTTCAGGCGAGTAAGGGGCAGGCTGCCGATTTGATTACAAACAAACGTGCTATAAAAACAGCCGTATTGGCTGAGCATGGACAGACAGTAGTCTTGGGTGGCTTAGTATCTGACGATGTTGAATTTAACCGTCAAGGTATTCCTGGGTTAAGCAGTATTCCATACTTAGGTAGATTATTCCGCTCGGATACTCGAAGTAATGTGAAGCGTAACCTTCTTGTTTTTATCCACCCAACAATTGTGGGTGATGCAAATGATGTGCGCCGTTTGTCTCAGCAGCGCTATAGCCAGCTTTATAGCTTGCAATTGGCTATGGATAAAAATGGCAACTTTGCAAAACTGCCTGAGCAAGTTGATGATGTCTATAATCAAAAGATGACACCACCGAGTATTGCCTCTCAGCCAAAAAACTATCAACAAGTTCCTTCAGGTGGAAAAACCTCGACGGTAACTACACCTGTAGCCGTAGAGCCAGCAGTGCAAAAGCAAACTTTACAGTTACCTGATCCTGAAGTTAATCGTACTAAAAATACAGTAACAACAACGACACTGCGCCCAAGCACAGCACAGTAGTAGCATGTTATGATTGATAAAAAATGAATAGGACATACGCATGACTTGGAAACTACAAGCAATTACTGGTGAAATTACTGGCCAAGAAATTAATGTTGATCGTGATATGTTAGTAGGGCGTCATCAAGATGCTGATGTGTTGTTACAAGCTGCTGAAATTTCACGTCGCCATGCTGCATTGCTTCTAAAAGATCAAGCGCTATGGGTGCAAGACCTTAATTCTTCTAATGGCACATTTGTAAACGATATTCGTATTGAGCAAGAAAAGCAGCTACATAATGGTGATATTGTTCAGTTTGCTAGTTTTAAATTTTCTGTACTAGCGCCTGCACAGAAAATCACGGAATTACCTGAAATTGAAGCCGAACCTGTAAATACGACATCCTCTCCAGATTTAAGCGATCAAGGAATGCCGAGTCTTGCGGAGCGTGCCGCAGAAGTAGAAGTTCGTCGCGATGGTATGCCGCAGAATATTTCTATTCCAAAACCTGCACCTATTCCAGAGGGTGTGGATATTAATGCACAACAGCAAACACCTATCGCTTTTGATGAACCGGTTTCTCGTGTTGCTGAAGAAAGAGAGCAACAGAAGAATGCCTCGGTTGGTTTAATAACTATTATTATTTTAGTAATCTTAGCTGTATTAGCATGGTTATTCTTTAAATAATCCTTTGCTGCTTTTACAATCAAGGCATGCTAAAAGCATGCCTTTTTAATTTTGAGAAGAACAAGATGTCTGTTGCACAACTAAATAAGCGCGATTTAATTTTATTTGATTTGGATGGAACACTGGTTGATTCTGCTGCTGATTTATATAGATCAATGAATTTAAGCTTGCAAGAATTAGGCTGGCCTTTAATAACAGAAGCCCAGATACGAGAATGGGTCGGTAAGGGAGTATCTAAACTTTGTGAAAGTGTTCTGTTTCATATTTTTGGGAAATTAGATGCTGAACAGCATAAAATTCTACTGCAGAAATTTGTTGATATTTACAGTGCCGAGCTTTGTGTAAATACTCAAATTTATCCTGGTGTAACCGAGTTTTTAAAACACTGTAAAACCTTAAATATACAAATGGCATGCGTTACCAATAAGCCTGTACAACTTGCCCAAGGTTTGCTTGATGCTTTACAGCTCTCTCCATATTTTCAAGTCGTACTTGGTGGGGACAGCTTACCTGAGAGAAAGCCTCATCCATTGCCATTATTGCATTGTATGCAAAGCCTAAAAATATCTGCTTCACAATCATTAATGATTGGCGATTCAAGTAATGATATTGAGGCTGCGCGTCGTGCTGGAATTGATTGTATTGTGGTTAGCTATGGCTATAATCATGGAGAAAATATCTATGATTGCCAACCTCAGCAAGTTGTTGATAGTCTTGCTGAGTTAATTATTTAATGAATGAAATGGAGATCAGAATGAATAAGCGTATGGTTTTTCGATGGCGTGTCTAAACCGAATCTAGAAAAACACACTTTTAAATCGAAACCATATTAGAGAAAATTCATGACAACATTAGTGCAATTCGAGCAACTTAAGGCTGCTGGTTACAACACAATTCCAGTCTATCGCCAACGCTTAGCAGACACAGAAACACCTTTATCTGTTTTCGCTCGTTTTAAAGACCACACGCAAGCTTATTTATTTGAGTCAGTCGAAGGTGGCGAAAATTGGGCACGCTACTCTATGATTGGTTTAGGAGAGTCGACGGTTTTCTCATGTAATGCAGGTGTTCTATCTATACAACATGCTGATGGCTCAATTACACAACAAGATTGCCAAGACCCATTTCAATATATTCGTGAATTTCAGAAGCAATTTACAGTGCCATCTGCTGAGCTCTTGCCGGATTTGCCAACCTTTACTGGCGGATTAGTAGGTTATTTGGGCTATGATGCTGTTCGTTACATAGAACCACGTTTAAAAAATGTTCCTACAGCTGACCCAATTACATTGCCGGATTTGTGGTTGATGCTATCAAAGACTGTCATTGTTTTTGACAACCTTAAAGATACTTTATTTTTAATTGTTCATGCGGATACAGAGCAGAGTAATGCTTATGAAGACGCTCAGCAAAAATTAGATCAATTAGAGCAATTGTTAGCTACACCAGTAAGTCTGCAAGCTAAGCCACATACACCTCCACATTTTGAATCAATTACTGGTAAAGCGAAATTCTTAGAAACAGTCGAAAAAGTTAAAGAATATATACGTGCTGGTGATGTGATGCAGGTTGTTCCGGGGCAGCGTATGGTTTCTGATTTCGATGGACAGGCATTACAAGTTTATCGTGCTTTACGTCATTTGAACCCATCGCCTTATTTATTTTTGGTACAAGGGCAAACGATTACAGATAAAAAGCCATTCCATATTGTAGGGTCATCGCCAGAAATTCTTTCTCGTTTAGAAAATGGTATTGCGACAGTGCGTCCTCTTGCAGGTACCAGACCACGTGGAAAAACTAAAGAAGAAGATCTTGCTTTAGAAAAAGATTTGCTTTCTGATGAAAAAGAAATCGCTGAGCATTTAATGCTGATTGACCTTGGTCGAAATGACGTTGGGCGAGTTTCTAAAATTGGCAAGGTGCAAGTGACAGATCAAATGGTGATTGAGCGCTATTCACATGTCATGCACATTGTCTCAAATGTACAAGGCGAAGTTCGTGATGATATCGATGCGCTAGATGTATTTAAAGCAACTTTCCCAGCTGGTACTTTATCGGGTGCACCAAAAATTCGTGCAATGGAAATTATTGATGAAGTTGAGCCTGTGAAAAGAGGTGTGTTTGGTGGGGCAGTAGGATATTTAGGATGGCACGGGGAAATGGATATGTCGATTGCAATCCGTACTTGTGTTATTCGAGATAAAAAGGTCTATGTACAGGCTGGAGCAGGTCTAGTTGCGGACTCAAATCCTGAATCTGAATGGAATGAAACGCAAATAAAAGCTCGCGCAGTGATCAAAGCGGTTGAATTATCATCAAACGGATTGATTTTATGAGTTTTTAGCGGTTTTTTTTAAAAAACCGCTTGCATCGTTTGGAAGTTTTGCTAAACTGCACACCGTTCCGATACGAAACGTACGAAACACTAAGAAGAGCCGGCATAGCTCAGTTGGTAGAGCAACTGACTTGTAATCAGTAGGTCCACAGTTCGAATCCGTGTGCCGGCACCATCTTAAAGGTGTGTAGTTGTGAAGTAAAGAACAACACTGAAATAAGTGTGATATGGTGAGATTCCCGAGCGGTCAAAGGGGGCGGACTGTAACTCCGCTACGAAAGTTTCGAAGGTTCGAATCCTTCTCTCACCACCATTAACTTCGATTGAAGTGGTATATATACCAACACAGTGCGGGAGTAGCTCAGTTGGTAGAGCGGCAGCCTTCCAAGCTGCATGTCGCGAGTTCGATCCTCGTCTCCCGCTCCATCGAAGGATAATCGCTCTTATAGCTCAGTGGTAGAGCACTCCCTTGGTAAGGGAGAGGTCTCGAGTTCAAATCTCGATAAGAGCTCCAGATACAGTTTAGTAGATTTTCTACAAAGATTTAAAAAGCAGGCTTATTAGTCTGCTTTTCAAGTATTGGGTGTTTGATTTTTTAGGCGATATGTCGATGCTGAGTTTTTGCTCAGAATTGTGTTCGACGTAAACGAGGACTATAAACATGGCTAAGGCTAAGTTTGAACGTAATAAGCCACACGTAAACGTGGGCACAATCGGTCACGTTGACCATGGTAAAACAACTTTAACTGCTGCGATTGCAACAATTTGTGCAAAAACTTACGGCGGTGAAGCGAAAGATTACTCACAAATCGACTCAGCACCTGAAGAAAAAGCACGTGGTATTACAATTAATACTTCACACGTAGAATACGATTCTCCAATTCGTCACTACGCGCACGTTGACTGCCCGGGCCACGCCGATTACGTTAAAAACATGATTACTGGTGCTGCTCAGATGGACGGCGCGATCCTTGTGTGTGCTGCGACTGACGGTCCAATGCCACAAACTCGTGAACACATCCTTCTTTCTCGTCAGGTTGGTGTACCTTACATCATCGTATTCTTGAACAAGTGTGACCTTGTTGATGATGAAGAATTACTTGAATTAGTAGAAATGGAAGTTCGTGAACTTCTTTCTACTTATGACTTCCCTGGTGATGACACTCCAGTTATCCGTGGTTCTGCGCTTAAAGCGTTGGAAGGCGATGCTGGTCAATATGGTGAGTCTTCAGTTCTTGCTCTTGTTGAAGCGCTTGACTCTTACATCCCAGAACCAGAACGTGCTATCGACAAAGCATTCTTAATGCCAATCGAAGACGTATTCTCAATTTCTGGTCGTGGTACTGTAGTAACAGGCCGTGTAGAAGCTGGTATCGTTAAAGTTGGTGAAGAAGTAGAGATCGTTGGTATTAAAGATACAGTTAAAACAACTGTAACTGGCGTAGAAATGTTCCGTAAACTTCTTGACGAAGGCCGTGCAGGTGAGAACTGTGGTATCTTACTTCGTGGTACTAAGCGTGAAGACGTACAACGTGGTCAAGTGCTTGCTAAACCAGGTACAATCAAGCCGCACACTAAATTCGACGCAGAAGTATACGTACTTTCTAAAGAAGAAGGTGGTCGTCACACTCCATTCTTAAATGGTTACCGTCCACAGTTCTACTTCCGTACAACTGACGTAACTGGTGCAATCCAATTACAAGACGGCGTTGAAATGGTTATGCCAGGCGACAACGTTGAAATGTCAGTAGAATTAATCCACCCAATCGCAATGGACCCAGGTCTACGTTTTGCGATCCGTGAAGGTGGTCGTACTGTAGGTGCTGGTGTTGTTGCGAAAGTAACTGCATAAGCATATTATAGTGACGGATTACGTCTCAGGTTGAGGGCTTTGGCTCTCAACTTGCATTATAGGTCAGTAGTTCAATTGGTAGAGCGTCGGTCTCCAAAACCGAATGTTGGGGGTTCGAGTCCCTCCTGACCTGCCATATTTTGAAATAAAAAGCTTGATGCTGGCTTAGTTGTTCATATAATAAGTCGCGAGTTCTACGACGAGTACAAAAATGTCGAATGATAAATCGCGTGACGCATTGAGCGACGCGCCAATTCCTCAAAGAAATAATTCTGCTGAAGTTGTTCGTTCTGGTTCGCCTTTAGATATTGTTCTATGGGTGATTGCAATAGCATTGTTGCTTTTAGCTACCATGGTGAATCAACATTTGCCAGCGTATTGGGCACCTGCAAATAATGTTTGGGTGCGCGTTGGGGCAATTTTTGCTTGTATCGTTGTGGCTTTAGGTTTATTATACGCCACCCATCAAGGTAAAGGCTTCGTTCGCTTGCTAAAAGATGCACGAGTCGAATTGCGTCGAGTAACTTGGCCAACAAAACAAGAAACAGTCACTACATCGTGGCAGGTTCTATTGGTTGTAGTTGTCGCATCATTGGTTTTATGGTGCTTTGACTATGGTTTGGGTTGGTTAATTAAGTTGATTATCGGGTAAAAGAGCTATGAAACGTTGGTACATTATTCATGCCTACTCTGGCTATGAAAAACAAGTGATGCGTTCACTTACAGAACGAATCCAGCGTAGCGCTGTTGCCGATAGCTTTGGTGATGTCCTTGTTCCTACCGAAGAAGTGGTAGAAATGAAGGATGGTAAGAAACGTAAATCTGAGCGTAAATTCTTTCCTGGCTATGTGTTAGTCGAAATGGAAATGAATGATGATACTTGGCATATCGTTAAAGAATGTCCAAAGGTTCTAGGTTTTATTGGTGGCACACCTGAAAAACCAGCACCAATCACTCAACGTGAAGCAGATGCGATTCTTGCGCGTGTACGTAATACTGGTGAAGCGCCACGTCCTAAAACGATGTTTGAACCAGGTGAAGAATTACTTGTTATTGACGGTCCATTCACAGACTTTAAAGGTGTGGTGGAAGAGGTTCAATACGACAAGTCACGTTTAACGTTGACGATTAATGTATTTAATCGACCAACTCAGGTTGAACTCGAGTTTCGCCAAGTCGAAAAAACGATTTAATCTCAATTGGTTGAAAAGCGCCCGATTTTATCGGGCATTGTTGTTGTAACAGTAATGTTGCGTAAAGATTGGGGAGCCTAGCGGCGTTTGTACCCAGAGGTATTTTAAAATGGCTAAGAAGATTGACGGCTATATCAAGCTGCAAGTTCCAGCTGGTAAAGCAAATCCATCTCCACCAATTGGTCCTGCATTAGGTCAACGTGGTGTAAACATCATGGCATTCTGTAAAGAATTCAATGCTGCTACACAAAAAGTTGAACCAGGTCTTCCAATTCCTGTAGTGATTACTGTGTACAACGACAAGTCGTTCACATTCATCATGAAAACTCCTCCAGCTTCTATTCTTCTTAAGAAAGCTGCTGGTATTCAAAAGGGTTCATCTGTACCAAACAAAACTAAAGTTGGTAAGTTGACTCGTGCTCAGTTAGAAGAAATTGCGACTACTAAAGAACCGGATTTGACTGGTGCTGATTTAGACGCACGTGTTCGTACCATCGCTGGTTCTGCACGTTCTATGGGCTTGGAAGTGGAGCTATAAGACATGGCAAAGTTAACTAAACGTCAAAAAGCCATTGCTGCTGCTGTTGAAGCAAACAAAGTTTACACTTTGGAAGAAGCAGTACAAGTTCTTAACAGCCTACCTGCTGCAAAGTTCAAAGAATCTTTGGATGTAGCTGTAAATCTTGGTGTAGACCCACGTAAATCTGATCAGGTTGTTCGTGGCGCAACTACATTACCTGCAGGTACTGGTAAAACTGTACGTGTAGCTGTATTTGCTCAAGGCGCGCAAGCAGAAGCTGCTAAAGAAGCTGGTGCTGATGTTGTAGGTTTTGATGACCTTGCTGAAAGCATCCAAGGTGGAAACCTTGACTTTGATGTTGTAATCGCTGCTCCTGACGCTATGCGTGTTGTTGGTAAGCTCGGTACAATTCTTGGTCCACGTGGTTTAATGCCAAACCCTAAAGTTGGTACTGTAACTCCTGACGTAGCAAATGCTGTTAAAAACGCTAAATCTGGTCAGGCTCGTTACCGTGTAGACAAAGCGGGTATTATCCATGCTGCGATCGGTCAAGTAGGCTTTGATGCTGCTGCTATCCGTCAAAACGTTGAAACTTTAGTTGCTGACTTGAAAAAGTTAAAACCTGCAACTTCTAAAGGTGTATACATCAAAAAGATCACTTTGAGCTCAACTATGGGTCCTGGTCTTACTGTTGATGTAAACAACGTTTCTAACTAAGTCTAGACTTAGTAAAGAATTTTAAAGTCCTGATTGGGGACAGAACTTAAATAGAAATATTTTCTATTTGGTTGGGTGGAGCAAAGCTCTATCCCTTACCCGTCAGGCGGACTTTGAATTGATAAATGAGAATTTATCAGCGTCAAAGACCTCAGGCGAAGAGATGTCATTTTTGAATAGCACTTTTCTTAATAAACCAGCCTGCGTAGACGCGGTGGTGTGATTTGTTCCTCCTCCGCGTGTAAGTCGAAAGGCTTACGAATTGGGAGTGTGCCCATTGGGTACATAAATCACCTTAGGAGGTTTTACAATGGCTCTTCTTATTGAAGACAAAAAACAGATCGTTGCGGAAGTAAGTGAAGTTGCTTCTAAGGCGTTTGCAGCCGTTGTTGCTGACTACCAAGGCTTAAGCGTAGAGCAATTAACAACACTTCGTGTTGAAGCTCGTAAGTTAGGTGTTTCTACACGTATTGTACGTAACACTTTGGCTAAACGCGCACTTCAAGATACTCAATTCAATATCTTGAACGACAACCTTGTTGGTCCAACAATTCTAGGTTTTTCAACTTCTGAAGATGACATGGGTGCAGCTGCACGTTTGTTCGAAGATTTTGCTAAAACTAACAAAGCATTTGAGTTAAAAGCTGCTGCATTTGACGGCAAAGTTTATCAAGGTGCTGACGTTAGCGTAATTGCAAACCTTCCGAACCAAGAGAAAGCTCTTACTATGCTTGCCTCTGTCCTTCAAGCTCCTATTTCGAAATTGGGTCGCCTTATTACAGCGCTCAAAGAGAAAAACGAGTCAGAAGCTGCTTAATCAATTTTACACACCATTCAATATCCATTTGGAGTTATTCTCATGGCTTTAACTAACGAAGAAATCTTAAACGCAGTTGCTGAAAAAACTGTTCTTGAACTTGTTGAATTAATTTCTGCTTTCGAAGAGAAATTCAACGTTTCAGCTGCAGCTGTTGCTGTTGCTGCTCCAGCTGGTGGCGCTGCTGCTGCTGCTGAAGAACAATCTGAATTCAACGTTGAGTTGACTTCTTTCGGTGCTAACAAAGTAGCTGTAATTAAAGCAGTTCGTGAAGCAACTGGCCTTGGTCTTAAAGAAGCTAAAGACCTAGTTGAAGGTGCTCCTCAAGTTCTTAAAGAAGGCGTTTCTAAAGAAGAAGGCGAAGAACTTAAGAAGAAACTTGAAGAAGCTGGTGCTACAGTTACACTTAAGTAATTGTAAAAGGAGTCGGTTTTTAAATCGGCTCCATAAAATGGCTGATGGCTCTTGGGTCATCAGCCTTTTTGCGTTACAATAATCGGCTCGATTTTTGTTAGTTTTGTTTGTTTTTTAGAAAAATTCAAATAAAACAAGTAATTTCAAATGTTTACCAATATTTTTCTTTTTTAAAAATATTGTTAAGCGTTTTTATACCACTAAAAATTGCAGCATTTGTAAACAGTGGTGGCCATATCGGCCTGCGTAATTCCTTCTGAGCCCGTTCTGCAGGCGGGCTTGGTTTACTTTCCGAGGACTCCAGATGGCATACTCATATACCGAAAAGAAACGGATCCGTAAGAATTTTGGTAAATTGCCCCAAGTAATGGATGCACCGTACTTACTATCGATTCAGGTCGATTCGTACAGAACATTCTTGCAAGATGGCAAAACTCCAAAAAACCGCGAAGATATCGGTCTCCAAGCCGCATTTCGTTCAGTTTTTCCTATCGAAAGTTATTCTGGCAATGCTGCTTTAGAATTTGTTGAGTATAGCCTTGGTAAACCTGAGTTCGATGTACGCGAATGTATTCTTCGTGGTTCGACTTATGCGGCACCAATGCGCGTTAAAATTCGTTTGATTATTAAAGATCGCGAAACTAAATCTATTAAAGACGTACGAGAACAAGAAGTCTATATGGGTGAAATTCCACTCATGACTGAAAACGGTACATTCGTCATTAATGGTACTGAGCGTGTAATCGTATCTCAATTACATCGTTCACCAGGCGTTTTCTTTGATCACGATAAAGGTAAAACCCACTCAAGTGGTAAAGTGTTGTATTCAGCACGTATCATTCCTTACCGTGGTTCATGGTTAGACTTCGAATTTGATGCAAAAGACTTAGTTTACGTACGTATTGACCGTCGTCGTAAATTACTTGCTACTGTTGTGTTACGTGCACTAGGTTATAACAACGAACAAATCTTGAATTTGTTCTATGAAAAAGTACCTGTGTATCTTGACATGGGCAGTTACCAGATTGACCTAGTACCTGAACGTTTACGTGGGGAAATGGCTCAATTTGATATTGCTGACAATGACGGCAAAGTTATTGTTGAGCAAGGTAAACGTATTAATGCTCGTCACGTACGTCAAATGGAAGCTGCTGGTTTAACAAAACTTTCAGTTCCTGATGAATACTTATATGAGCGTATCACTGCTGAAAATATTACTTTGCGTGATGGTGAGGTAATTGCTGCGAATACTTTGTTAAGCCATGAAGTTATGGTGAAGTTGGCAGAAGGTGGTGTTAAACAGTTCAATATCTTGTTTACGAACGATATTGACCGTGGTTCGTTTGTTGCTGACACTCTGCGTGCAGATACAACGGCTGGTCGTGAAGAAGCATTAGTTGAAATTTATAAAGTAATGCGTCCAGGCGAGCCGCCAACAAAAGAAGCTGCTGAAAACTTATTCAATAACTTATTCTTCTCTTCTGAGCGTTATGACTTATCTCCAGTAGGTCGTATGAAGTTCAACCGTCGTTTGGGTCGTCCATACGAAGTTGGTACTGACCAGAAGTCACGTGAAGTAGAAGGTATTTTATCGCACGAAGATATCATTGATGTATTACGTACATTAGTTGAAATCCGTAACGGTAAAGGTGAAGTCGACGATATCGATCACTTGGGTAACCGTCGTGTACGTTCTGTTGGTGAAATGACTGAAAACCAATTCCGTGTTGGTTTAGTTCGTGTTGAACGTGCAGTTAAAGAACGTTTAAGTCAAGCAGAAACAGATAACTTGTCTCCACAAGATCTAATTAACGCTAAACCAGTTGCAGCTGCAATCAAAGAATTCTTTGGTTCAAGCCAATTATCTCAGTTCATGGACCAAAACAACCCATTATCTGAGATTACGCATAAGCGTCGTGTATCTGCGCTTGGGCCTGGTGGTTTAACACGTGAACGTGCGGGCTTTGAAGTACGTGACGTACATCAAACTCACTATGGTCGTGTATGTCCAATTGAAACGCCGGAAGGTCCAAACATTGGTTTAATCAACTCGCTTTCAGTATATGCAAAAGCAAATGACTTTGGTTTCTTGGAAACACCTTACCGTAAAGTGGTAGATGGTCGAGTAACTGATGCAGTTGAATACCTTTCTGCGATTGAAGAAGTAGGTACTGTTATTGCACAGGCCGATTCTGCAGTAGATAAAGATGGCAACTTAACAGAAGAGTTCGTTTCTGTTCGTCATCAAGGTGAATTCGTACGTATGCCACCAGAAAAAGTGACGCATATGGACGTTTCTGCTCAGCAGGTCGTATCTGTTGCTGCATCACTTATTCCATTCCTTGAACACGATGACGCGAACCGTGCACTTATGGGTTCAAACATGCAACGTCAGGCAGTTCCTACTCTACGTGCGGATAAACCGCTTGTAGGTACAGGTATGGAAGCGAACGTTGCACGTGACTCAGGTGTATGTGTGATCGCAAACCGTGGTGGTGCAATTGAATACGTAGATGCTTCTCGTATCGTTATTCGTGTAAACGAAGATGAAATGATCGCTGGTGAGGCTGGTGTAGATATCTACAACCTCATTAAATATACGCGTTCTAACCAGAATACTTGTATCAACCAAAATATTATCGTGAATTTGGGCGACAAAGTTGCTCGCGGTGATATCTTGGCAGACGGTCCGTCTACAGATATGGGTGAGCTTGCGCTTGGTCAAAACATGCGCGTTGCGTTCATGACTTGGAATGGTTACAACTATGAAGACTCGATCTTATTATCTGAGCGCGTACTTCAAGAAGACCGTTTAACTTCTATTCATATTCAAGAATTATCTTGTGTAGCGCGTGATACTAAGTTAGGTGCAGAAGAAATTACTGCCGATATTCCTAACGTTGGTGAAGCTGCACTTTCTAAACTTGATGAATCAGGTATCGTTTATATCGGTGCTGAAGTTACAGCAGGTGACATCCTTGTTGGTAAAGTAACGCCTAAAGGTGAAACTCAGTTAACTCCTGAAGAAAAATTGCTTCGTGCAATCTTTGGTGAGAAAGCAGCTGACGTTAAAGATTCATCTTTACGTGTTCCATCTGGTACAAAAGGTACAGTTATCGATGTTCAAGTCTTCACTCGTGATGGCTTAGAGAAAGATGACCGTGCATTGGCGATCGAAAAAGCACAACTTGATGCTTACCGTAAAGACTTGAAAGAAGAATACAAGATCTTTGAAGAAGCAGCTCGTGAGCGTGTAATTCGTTTGCTTAAAGGCCAAGAGTCTAATGGCGGTGGTTCAACTAAACGTGGTGACAAACTCGTTGAAGAAGTGTTATCTGGTTTAGAGCTTGTTGATTTACTTGAAATTCAACCGGCAGATGAAGCAATCGCTGAGCGTTTAACTCAAATTCAAGTGTTCTTAAAAGAAAAGAGCGCAGAAATTGATGAGAAATTCGCTGAGAAGAAACGTAAGCTTGCAACAGGTGATGAACTAACAACTGGCGTATTGAAAGTTGTTAAAGTTTACTTAGCTGTTAAACGTCGTATTCAGCCTGGTGATAAGATGGCTGGTCGTCACGGTAACAAGGGTGTTGTATCTAACATCTTACCTGTTGAAGACATGCCACACGATGCTAACGGTGTACCGGTAGATATCGTATTGAACCCGTTGGGCGTACCATCTCGTATGAACGTGGGTCAGATTCTTGAGACTCACTTAGGTATGGCGGCTAAAGGACTTGGTGATAAAATCGAGAAAATGTTGAAAGAACAGCGTACAGTTTTAGAACTGCGTGAATTCTTAGACAAGATTTATAACAAAGTCGGTGGTGAGCAAGAAGATCTTGATAGCTTAACTGATGCTGAAGTCTTGGCACTTTCAGGCAACTTACGTGCCGGTGTACCTTTGGCTACTCCTGTATTCGATGGTGCTGAAGAAAGCCAAATTAAAGACTTGCTTGAGTTAGCTGGTATCTCTCGTACAGGCCAAACAGTATTGTTTGATGGCCGTACTGGTGAACAGTTTGACCGTCCTGTAACTGTGGGTTACATGTACATGCTCAAATTGAACCACTTGGTTGATGACAAGATGCATGCGCGTTCAACTGGTTCTTACTCTCTTGTTACACAGCAACCGCTTGGTGGTAAAGCACAATTCGGTGGTCAGCGTTTCGGTGAGATGGAGGTCTGGGCACTCGAAGCTTATGGCGCAGCATATACTCTCCAAGAGATGTTAACTGTTAAGTCGGATGACGTTGAAGGTCGTACACGCATTTATAAGAATATTGTAGATGGTAACCATTACATGGATCCGGGTATGCCTGAATCGTTCAACGTATTGACCAAAGAGATCCGTTCTTTAGGTATCAACATTGAACTGAAAAATGGTGATTAAGTCGTAAGACTCACGATTTTTTAGGTAAAAACAATATTTGTGACCCAGTCGGGTAAGCGTTGCTTCCCGACACACGGAGAAAAAAATTGAAAGACTTGCTCGATATCATGCGTAAGAAAACGGACTCAGATGGTCATGCACCAATTGAGTTTGACCGTATCCGTATTGGTCTTGCGTCACCAGAAATGATTAAGTCATGGTCTCATGGTGAAGTTAAAAAACCTGAGACAATTAACTACCGTACTTTTAAACCTGAACGTGACGGTTTGTTCTGTGCCAAAATTTTTGGTCCAGTAAAAGATTACGAATGCTTGTGTGGTAAATACAAGCGTATGAAATACAAAGGCGTCATTTGTGAAAAATGTGGCGTTGAAGTAACTACAGCGAAAGTTCGTCGTGAACGTATGGGTCACATTGAACTTGCTTCTCCAGTTGCACATATCTGGTTCTTAAAATCGTTACCGAGCCGTATCGGTTTATTATTAGATATGACACTTCGTGATATCGAACGTGTATTGTATTTCGAATCATACGTTGTAACTGACCCAGGTATGACTCCGTTTGAAAAGTATCAACTTTTAACAGACGAAGAATACTTTAATGCACTTGAAGAACACGGTGATGAATTCACTGCGAAAATGGGTGCAGAAGCGGTTCAGGACTTGTTGAAAGATATCGATCTTGAAGCTGAAATCGCACGTTTACGTGAAGAAATTCCTCAAACAACTTCTGAAACGAAGTTGAAAAAAGCGTCTAAACGCTTGAAATTGATGGAAGCATTCAAAGATTCAAACAACAAGCCAGAATGGATGGTGATGAATGTACTTCCGGTACTTCCACCTGATTTACGTCCATTAGTTCCACTTGAAGGTGGTCGTTTCGCGACTTCTGACTTGAACGATTTATACCGTCGTGTCATTAACCGTAACAACCGTTTGAAGCGTCTTCTTGACCTTGCTGCTCCAGATATCATCGTACGTAACGAAAAACGTATGTTACAAGAGTCTGTAGATGCATTGCTTGATAACGGTCGTCGTGGTCGTGCAATTACTGGTTCTAACAAGCGTCCATTAAAATCTTTGGCAGATATGATCAAAGGTAAACAAGGTCGTTTCCGTCAGAACTTATTAGGTAAGCGTGTTGACTATTCTGGTCGTTCGGTAATTACTGTAGGTCCTACTTTACGTCTTCACCAATGTGGTCTTCCGAAGAAAATGGCACTTGAATTATTCAAGCCATTCATTTTCGCGAAACTACAAGCTTCAGGTCAGGCAACTACCATTAAAGCTGCGAAGAAAATGGTTGAGCGTGAGACTCCGGAAGTTTGGGACGTTCTTGCTTCTGTAATTCGTCAACACCCAGTAATGTTGAACCGTGCGCCAACACTTCACCGTTTAGGTCTTCAAGCATTTGAACCTATTCTTATTGAAGGTAAGGCAATCCGTCTTCACCCACTCGTTTGTGCTGCGTTTAACGCCGACTTCGATGGTGACCAAATGGCGGTACACGTTCCATTGACACTTGAAGCACAGTTAGAAGCTCGTGCATTGATGATGTCAACAAACAACATCTTGTCACCAGCAAACGGTGAGCCAATCATCGTTCCTTCTCAGGACGTTGTCTTGGGTCTTTACTACATCACACGTGATGCTGTAAATGCCAAAGGTGAAGGCATGGTGTTTGCAGATACTCATGAGGTAAACCGTGCACTTGCTACTGGACAGGTTGCGATCCATGCGCGTGTTAAAGTACGTGTACACCAAACTGTTATCAATGAAAATGTTGAACGTGAACATCAAACTATTATTGTTGATACAACACCTGGTCGTTGTTTGCTTTGGGAAATTGTTCCACAAGGCTTAAGCTTTGACATGATCAACCTTGAGATGACTAAAAAGAACATCTCTAAATTGATCAACTCTTGCTACCGTAAACTTGGTTTGAAAGATACAGTTATCTTTGCTGACCAATTAATGTACTTGGGCTTCCGTCAAGCGACTCGTTCAGGTGTATCTGTAGGTATGGAAGACATGCTCATTCCACCTACTAAGCACACAATTATTGATAAAGCAGAAACAGAAGTTCGTGAAATCGAACAACAGTTCGAACAAGGTTTCGTAACTGCTGGTGAGCGTTATAACAAAGTTGTCGATATCTGGGCGCGTACAAACGACCAAGTTGCTAAAGCAATGATGGATAACTTGTCTTATACACTTGTTAAAAACAAACAAGGTGAAGATGAGAAACAAAAATCATTCAACAGCATCTATATGATGTCTGACTCGGGTGCCCGTGGTAGTGCGGCACAGATTCGTCAGCTTGCTGGTATGCGTGGTTTGATGGCAAAACCGGATGGCTCGATTATTGAGACTCCGATTAAAGCGAACTTCCGTGAAGGTTTAACAGTACTTCAGTACTTTATTTCAACACACGGTGCGCGTAAAGGTTTGGCCGATACAGCATTGAAAACTGCGAACTCTGGTTACTTGACTCGTCGTCTTGTAGACGTAGCGCAAGACTTGGTAATTACTGAACCTGACTGTGGTACAGCGGGTGGTTTAGTAATGACTCCATTCATTCAGGGTGGTGATGTCATCGAGCCATTACGTGACCGCGTATTAGGTCGTGTAACTGCTGAAGATGTACGTCGTGCATCTGATGATGAAGTTGTATTACCTCGCGGTACGTTAATTGACGAGAAAATCGCAGCTCAGCTTGAAGAAGCTGGTGTCGATGAAGTTAAAGTACGCTCAGTAATCGCATGTGAATCAACATTCGGTGTATGTGCTCGTTGTTATGGTCGTGACCTTGCACGTGGTCACTTGGTGAACCCAGGTGAATCAGTTGGTGTAATGGCTGCACAGTCAATCGGTGAGCCAGGTACACAGTTAACGATGCGTACGTTCCACGTTGGTGGTGCTGCGAGCCGAACTTCTGCTGCGAACAGTGTTCAAGTACGTAACAAAGGTACTGTACGTTTCCATAACGTGAAAACTGTACAACATGCAAAAGGCCACTTGGTTTCAGTTTCACGTTCAGGTGAAATTGGTATTGCCGATGATTTAGGTCGTGAGCGCGAGCGTTATAAACTTCCTTACGGTGCAAGCATCTTGTTGAAAGATGGTGAAGCTGTAGAAGCTGGCGGTATCGTAGCGACTTGGGATCCGCATACACATCCATTAGTAACAGAAGTTGCTGGTAAAGCGCGCTTCAGCCAAATCGCTGATGGCGTAACTGCAACATCGAAAACTGATGATGCAACTGGTATGACTACTGTTGAAATCTTGCCTGTAACAGCTCGTCCTGCTTCTGGTAAGGATTTACGTCCTGCAATCGTGTTGGATACAACAGATGGCGGCGAACAGTTCTACTTCTTGCCACAAAATACAATCGTAACTGTCCGTGATGGCGAAACGATTGGTGTGGGTGACGTTATTGGTCGTGTACCACAAGAAACATCACGTACTCGTGATATTACCGGTGGTCTTCCGCGTGTAGCTGACTTGTTCGAAGCGCGTAAGCCAAAAGAGCATGCAATTCTTGCTGAAGTATCAGGTGTTGTAAGCTTCGGTAAAGAGACTAAGGGTAAAAACCGTTTGGTAATTACTCCTGATGATGGTTCTGAGATTTACGAAGAATTGATTCCAAAATGGCGTCAAATCAACGTATTCGAAGGCGAGCATGTGAACCGTGGTGAGACTATTTCTGATGGTCCACAAAACCCACATGACATCTTGCGTTTGAAAGGTGAAGTTGCATTAACTAACTACATCGTGAACGAAGTTCAAGACGTTTACCGTCTCCAAGGTGTAAAAATCAACGATAAGCACATTGAAGTTATCGTACGTCAAATGTTGCGTAAAGTTGATATCACTGATGGCGGTGATACAAGCTTCATTAAAGGCGAGCAAGTGGATTACATCCGCGTTGTTCAAGAGAACCAAGCTGTCTTGGCTCAGAACAAGTTCCCTGCGAAGTTTGAACGTCAATTGATGGGTATTACGAAAGCATCGCTTTCTACTGACTCGTTCATCTCTGCTGCATCGTTCCAGGAAACAACTCGTGTGTTAACTGAAGCGGCTGTAACAGGTAAAGAAGATGATTTACGTGGCTTGAAAGAAAACGTTGTAGTAGGTCGTTTGATTCCGGCAGGTACTGGTCTCGCGTACCACTTAGAGCGTCGTCGTCAAGAAGCAGAAGCTGCAGAGCATGAGCTTCATAATGACTTCAGCGAAGTAGACCAAGCATTTAGCCAAGCATTAAACTCTGAACAATTCTAAGTTTAGACTGGCACTAAAAAAGGCACCTTAGGGTGCCTTTTTTATTTATATTTATTTATAACAATTTTAAATTGTAATTACATAAACATATTAAAGAGCCATTATTTTATTACTTAAGCGGGATAAATACTCCACAAAAACACACTAGGCTACCTGCTTATGAAGACTGGAGTAAATCTAATGAAAAAAATGATGATGATTGTTAGTGTTGGCCTGATATCTACAACTTTGTTTGTTGGTTGTCAGAATGCAAGCCCAGAAAGTCAACGTATTGGTTCAGCTGCTATTGGTGGTGGTGCAGGTGGTGCAGTAGGAAAACACGTGGGCGGTAATATAGGTGCAGGTCTAGGAGCGGCACTCGGTGCAGGTGTTGCGGCTAATGCAAAAGGGTCTAGCAGTAAAACCGTACGTAATAGTGCAATTGGTGCTGGTGTCGGCGCTGTATTAGGTGGAGCAATTATTGGTGGTGACGCTGGTGCTGCTACAGGTGGAGCATTAGGTGGTAGTGCCGGTGCAGCCTATGAAGAGAAGAAAGGGAAGTACTAAAAATATCCTTAATAATTGTTAAACTATAGAAGTCTTTATGTGATTAAAGACTTCTTTTTTATAATTAAAATTTGGCTTAATAAATATAAAAGGCAGAGCTTTACAAAATATCAATCGATTAGGACAGACGGATAACACAATCTGATCAAATTCCTCATAAAAGGGGATTATTCTTTTCTCTAGAACAGATCATTGTGAGAACGGTCATGAAAAAAACAATTGGATTAGTTTCTGCTTTAATGTTGTCTACACTTATGTTCACAGGCTGCCAAAATATGAGCCCATCTGACCAACGTATTGGTGCAGCAGCAGCAGGTGGAGCACTTGGTGGTGGTTTAGGTAACCATGTAGGTGGAGGTATTGGTGCAGGCTTAGGCGCAGCGGTAGGTGCAGGCGTAGGCTCTAATACCCAAGGCGGCAGTAAACAGACAACGACTAAGAGTGCGATTGGTGCTGGTATCGGTTCAGTCGTAGGTAAAGCACTGATTGGTGGTGACTCTGGTGCTGCAATTGGCGGTGCGATCGGTGGTGGTGCTGGTGCTGCGATTGAAGAGAAAAGATAAAAATTAACAAATAAAAAATAAGCGCTTTCAGCGCTTATTTTTATTGAGGGAAAGGTTTCGCCTTTTTACGTCTGATATAAAGCGTTTTCTGAACCTCTGCAATTCTTACTCCAGATTCATCAAAAATGTTTAGATGATAAGTTCTTAAAACAGGTTCATAGTTCTCGGCAAGTTCACGAATTTGTTCTATTTCAGCTAAATCAACTCGAATATCTGCATGTACAGTACTGCGTCCTGGAGAAAGAAAATTGATTTCGGCAGCTTTGTCCCAAACAATATATTTTGATCCGAGATGATGCATAAGAATCATCATATAAAATGGGTCCACCATTGAATAAAGGCTTCCACCAAAATGTGTACCGACTAAATTTTGGTTTTTCCAAGTCAGTGGCATTTTTACACGCACATGGCAAAGTTCTAAATTCATGATTTCAATATAAATCCCTGCGCCACGATAAGGGGGATAGTGATTAAATAGAAATTTTGAAATCGTAGGATTGTTCTGAAGTCTTCTTAAAATAGCCATAATAGTCAATTTTTTTTATTGCAACAGTATTCATACTAGATAAGTATCATCTTTTTTATATTGATGGCAATGCTCTATCCGACTAACGACATGATCGATTGAAAAACAAGATAGGAAATGATTATGCAGCCAAAAGTTCATACAGTAACAACAAGTGATCAACAAACGCTTTGTGCTAAAACATGGGGTGACGAAAAAAATACTCCCTTGGTTTTAGTACATGGCTATCCAGACAATCAAGAAGTATGGGAATCAATCATTGAGCATTTGATTAATGACTTCTACATTGTTACTTACGATGTACGTGGAGCTGGTTTGTCATCTATACCAAAACGTATACGTGATTACCGTTTAGAGCGTTTATCTCTAGATTTCCAAGAAGTTGTTGATGAGTTATTGCCAAATCGTCAATTCCATATGGCTGCACATGATTGGGGTTCGATTCAGTCTTGGGAGTCGGTCACTGAGCCTAAGTTCAAAGGTCGTTTATTATCATACACCACCATTTCTGGACCATGTCTTGATCATGCCGCTTTATTTTTACGTGATAAATTTAAATCTTCACCAGCTCAAATCTTAAAAATATTAACCAAATCTTGGTATATCGGGGCATTTCATCTTCCGTTATTAGCACCAACTGTATGGTCTCTATTTAGTCCTGAAAAATGGGGTAAAGTTCTTACTCAGTTGGAAAGGAAAAGTAATTTACCTTTAAATAATAATATTAATGCTGATGGTAAATATGGCATTAATTTATATCGTGCCAATTTTATTCCTCGCTTAACTGGCCCACGTCAACGTTATGCGCAGTGTCCAGTTAAGGCTGTTATTTTAAAATATGATACTTTTGTAAGCCCAGAATACATCACTGAGGCTATGCCAAAGTGGGTTGAAAAATTTGAATATGTAGAGCTTAACGCAAATCACTGGGCCATTCTGAGTGAGCCAGAGAAAATAGCAACTCATATTCGTGAGTTTATTAAAGCTCAAGCGTAACAGTGAAATAACTGCATAAAACTGTTAATTCGGCGATATTTTCGGCTTCATAGATATGAATCTGCTAGAATATTGCCTTTTGTTTTGCTCTGAACTTATTCATGAATGCTGTCGTTATTGCGATTGCAGTGATGTTCTTATTATCACTGGCGCGCGTTTCTGTCGTACTGACTTTAGTGGTTTCTGCCATTGTGGGCGGCCTCGTAGCAGGTTTAAGCCTTTCCCAAACCGTTGAAGCTTTTAACGCTGGTCTTGGCGATGGTGCTGAAGTTGCACTTGCCTATGCAGTGTTAGGGGCATTTGCTCTGGCACTTTCAAAATCTGGATTGCCTGATTTACTTGCCCATAAGCTGATTGGTTTATTGGGAATGGAAGCTGGAAAAAGCCGTCAGACTAAAGTGAAATATCTCCTCTTAGGTATTTTATTAATTTCTGCTATTTTCTCTCAAAACCTTATTCCAGTTCATATTGCCTTTATTCCTGTACTGGTTCCGCCACTGTTACGGGTAATGAACCATTTAAAATTAGACCGCCGCGCCGCAGCCTGTGTACTTACGTTAGGTTTGGTTGGTACTTATATTTTTCTTCCGGTTGGATTTGGTGCAATTTTCCTTGAACAGATTCTGATGGGAAATATCAACAAAATTGGGGCAGCGTACGGCTTACATGTTGATCGAGCAATGATGCCAATTGGCATGGCTATTCCTGTTTTAGGTATGGTGTTAGGCACCTTGGTTGCTGTATTTATTAGCTATCGTAAACCAAGAATTTATGCTGATCGTGCGATTACGCCTGTGACCACGATTGATTTAGATAAACCTATTCGTGCAACTACTCAAGTTGAAACAGCCGACTTAAAAGCAGATGCTGAAGAGTTAAAGCATGAAGCAGAGCAAGCACCAGTTATTGCAAAGAAAACGATCTTGATGGCACTGCTCGCAATTGGCTTGACACTTGCTGCACAGCTGTATTCAGGTTCGATGATTTTGGGTGGTTTAGTCGGTTTTGCTGTTCTATCTACTGCCGGAATTTTTAAATGGCAAGATGCAGATGATGTCTTTGTACAAGGCATGCGAATGATGGCTTTAGTGGGCTTCATCATGATTTCTGCTGCCGGTTTCGCCTCAGTAATGACTCATACTGGTGATATTAATCAGCTAGTAAATGGTGTAGTCGAGATTATTGGAGATAACCGCGCGCTTGCTGCTTTCCTAATGCTTTGTATTGGCTTATTTGTGACAATTGGTATTGGTTCATCTTTCTCGAGTGTTCCTGTATTAGCTGTTATTTATGTGCCTTTATGTGTGCAGTTTGGTTTCTCACCATTAGCAACGATTGCACTTATTGGTACAGCAGCAGCATTAGGTGATGCTGGATCGCCAGCCTCTGATTCAACCTTAGGGCCAACAGCTGGTTTAGGCGTAGATGGGCAACACGATCATATTTGGGATACAGTCGTACCTACCTTTATTCACTTTAATATTCCGCTATTAATTTTTGGCTGGATCGCTGCAATGGTTTTATAAAGTTTTTATAAAATATTAAAGTGTAAACCTTCTTAATCATGATCTTTAGATTTAAATTAAGAAGGTTTTTTATTGTCTAAATAAAACATGTATTTAAAATAAATTATATTAAAACACTCGGAATTTAAAAGTATATTAAAATAGTTGGTAATATAAAATAATCTTGATTAATGAAGTTGGGATAAAAACCTATTAAAATGGTTGGATAATATATAATTTTATTTAAAACAGTAGTTTAAAAATAAACTGTAAAATAATTTTATAATGAGTATTGCATGGTTTTAAAATAAATGTTTATTATAAATATAAATAAGATTGGAGATATTAAAGTGTTCAAAAAAGCTTTGGTTATTGCATTAATGGGGATGTCTTCTTTTACTTTTGCTGGTAACTGGCAAGTGAAATTTGGTGGTAGTGTTATTGCGCCATCAGAAGATACGACACTTGCTGAAAACACTGTAGTTGAAGCAGATGATGAATATGCTTTTACACCATCAGTAGAATACTTCTTTGGCCAGTCTCCATTTTCGGCAGAATTATTATTAGCAACGCCTGTTAATCACGATGTGTTGTTAAATGGAAATAAGGTAGCACGTATTAAACAATTACCACCAACAATTACAGCAAAATATCATTTTAAAAATTCGACTCGTTTCACACCTTATATTGGTGTTGGTGCTACAGCATTTATTGCTTGGGATGAAGATGGTATTGTAAAAGATGTAAAAGAAGATTTTGGTGTAGCAGGACAAGTTGGTTTTAACTTCCAACCTGCTGATGCTAAAAATTGGGGCGTATTTGTAGATGTTCGTTATGCTGATTTAAGTCCTAAAGTTACTTTAAATGATGGGACTAAATTTAATTTAGATATTAATCCTTTTGTTTACACTTTAGGTTATAGCTATAAATTTTAAGCATAATAATAAATAGAAAAATATAATAATAAACCTAGACTCAGGCACCTCACATATATTTTATGTGAGGTTTTTTTATGAATTTTATTTGCACTAAAAAAAGCATAAAACAGACAGTTTTACACATATTTTCTGCAAGTTTTTTTCTAAACTAATTTCTATTCATTACAAGCATGGGAATAAAAACATGAATAACAAATTAGCGATTTGTTTTGCACTTCTGAGCAGTATTGCTTTTACACAAAGTTCACAAGCTGCGAGTTTTTCGTGTGATGCTGCAAAAACGAAAACGGAAAAAAGTATTTGTAAAAATCGTTCTTTAAATGATGCTGATGTAAAAATGGCAACAACGTATCAAATTGTCCTGCATGCTTTACCTATGGGTGGACGTGATAGTCAGAAAGATGCTCAATACCAATGGTTGAAAAAGCGAAATGCTTGTGCGGCTAGCGTAAGTTGTATTAGCAAAGCTTATCAACAACGCCAAAAACAATTGGACACGATATTACAAGATAGAGTGTTAAGCCACGGCCCATTTTAATTAGAGTAAAAATTTTTAATATTCAGGATTGAAAAATTCTAGAAGTACTCCATTCATAAAGCATTCGAGAACAAACAGCTTCAAAATTTAAGGAGTGATTTATGAGTGAACAAGCATCACAAAATTATAGTTTCCAAGCAGAAGTTGCCCAGCTTTTACATTTAGTGACGCATTCTCTCTATTCTAACCCTGAGATTTTCTTACGTGAGCTTATCTCTAATGCATCAGATGCATGTGATAAGTTACGTTTTGAAGGAATTAATCATCCTGAATATTATGAAAATGATCCAGACTTACATGTACGAATCAGCTTAAATAAAGAAGATAAAACGTTAACGATTTCTGATAACGGTATTGGTTTAAGCCAGCAAGAAGCAATTGATAACTTAGGTACAATTGCTAAGTCAGGCACTAAAGATTTCATGTCAAAATTGACGGGTGATCAAAAAGCCGATGCTCAATTGATTGGTCAATTTGGTGTTGGTTTTTATTCAGGTTTTATTGTTGCAGACAAGATTACGGTTGAATCACGCCGTGCGGGTCTAGAGGCATCTGAAGGGGTGCGCTGGATTAGTGGTGGCACAGGCGAGTTTGAAGTTCAGCAAATTGATAAAACTTCACGTGGTACCGACATTATTCTTCACTTACGTGATGATGTGCTTGATTATTTAGAATCTTATAAAGTTAAGCAAATCGTTAATAAATACTCTGACCACATTAGCTTGCCAATTGAAATGCAAAAAGAAGTTTGGCAAGAAGAAGAGGTTGCTGAAGGTGAAGAGCCTAAAGGCGGCCAAATGGTCAAAACTGATGAGTGGGAAGCGATTAACTCGGCAAGTGCTTTATGGACACGTAATAAAAGCGAAGTGACTGAAGAGCAATATATTGAGTTCTATAAAAACTTAACTCATGACTTTGAAGCACCACTGGCTTGGGCACATAACCGTGTTGAAGGTAGTACGGAATATACCCAATTACTCTATATTCCAAGTAAAGCACCACATGACATTTTTACTCGTGAAGCAAAAGCGGGAATTAAGCTATATGTAAAACGCGTCTTTATTATGGACGATGCAGATAACTTAATTCCAAACTATTTGCGCTTTGTGCAAGGTGTAGTGGATAGTGCTGATTTACCGCTTAATGTTAGCCGTGAGTTGTTGCAAGAAAGCCGTGATGTCAAAACGATTCGTGAAGGTAATGCACGCCGTGTATTAACTGTACTTGATGGTTTGGCTAAATCGGAAGATGAAAAAGACCAAGAAAAATTCAAAATATTCTATAGTGAGTTTGGTTCAGTACTTAAAGAAGGCTTGGGCGAAGACTTTGGTAACCGTGAACGTATTTTAAAATTATTACGTTATGCGACTTCAACAAATGATGAAGTAACAACTTCTTTTGCTGACTATAAGGCACGTATGAAAGAGGGGCAAAAAGCCATCTATTATGTGACTGCTGACAGTCTAGCAGCAGCGAAAAACTCGCCACAGCTTGAGTTGTTTAAGAAAAAAGGTATTGAAGTATTATTAATGGCAGAGCGTGTTGATGAATGGGCAATGAATTTTGTCCAAGAGTTTGACGGTACGCCATTAAAGAATGTATCTAAAGGCGCGGTTGATTTAGGTGATTTGCAAGATGCCGAAGAGAAAAAGGCACTTGAGCAAGCGGCTGAACAGTTTAAGCCTGTGGTTGAGAAATTAAGTGATTCGTTGAAGGCTAAAACTAAAGAAGTACGTGTAACAACTCGTTTGGTAGATTCTCCTGCATGTTTAGTAACAAGTGAGGGTGAGTTGTCTCCGCAACTTATTCGTATGCTTAAACAAGCGGGGCAAGCTGTACCTGAAATTAAGCCAATTTTAGAAATTAACCCTGAGCATCCTTTGGTGAAAAAACTTGAAGGTTCAGAACAGTTTGATGATTTGGCAAACGTGATTTTTGATCAGGCTGTGATTGCAGAAGGTGGTTTACCAGAAGACCCAGCAGCTTATGTGAAGCGTATTAATAGCTTATTGTTGAAATAATTTTTTGATATAAAAAAGCCTCTGAACTGTCAGGGGCTTTTTTGTGGATAAAGAAAGAGTTATCCACAACTTGATGATTTTTGGTTAAAAATTAGCTTCAAGATTCATTTGCACACTAAGTTGATGCTTAGGATCATCATCAATATGATTAAAAAAATTAAGATCATTTTGCATAAAAATCCAATCTCGCCATATAGGCTGACGCCATGAAATATAAGGACCCCAGCTATTTAGTCGCATATCATTTTTGGTATATACACCACCGCTATAAATACCGTAAGTCAGACTATTATCTTTTACAAACTCAAATTGTTGAAAAGTCCAATTGCCCCAGTTGTAATCTTCATTTTCGCTCTTGTTCACATTAAATTTATTAGAAAATAATGTGTTATCTTGCATTTTTTGCGTTAGGTTTAGCGTGGTTTCAGTGTAGTTTCGGCTAGTAGAGCCATAGCGAAATATCTGCTCTGTATCAAAGCTAATGTTATGTCTCAAATTCCATTTCTTTTTTGCCAGAAACTGGACATACACATCACTCTCAGAGTTAGATCCTAAATCAAGGTCATTTTCAAAAGGCATCCATGTTGAAATGGTGGCCCAGCTTGCACTCAGTGGATTAGTAGCCGAAACCTGTGCCGATGAGGTCTTCTTCTTTTTCTTACCAAAGGCTTTATAAGTTTGTTCAGGCTGAGTCGCACGTTTCCATAACGTATCATTTCCAAATACAGCCATAAGTTCTTGAATTAAACCAGCATCAGATAAAGCATTGTGTGCTTCTACTTCACAAGGTGAGTGTGAAAATGATTGTCTTTTTACTTTAGCGAAGCTTGTAGAAGAATAGGGGTAACGCCGTGACCGTTGGTGTTTTAAAGAGTTATAAAAAAATTGAGTATGTGGAAGTAAAGCTAATAGACCTAAACTATAAATACAAATGAAGACTGTCGATTTATTTTGAAGTGGAGAAGAAGAAAATTGATTCATTTTTAAAGATAAGGAATCAAAAATAAAATTAGAACAAAACTTTAAAAGGCTAATCTTAAAATTTTATTTAAAAGTATTTTATTCTTCATCACCTTGGATAAGGTTCCAAGGTGATGCTATTTAGCTTAAAAGAGTGCTTCTAAGCGTAAGAAGGTACTAACAAAATGATTACGATCTTCACGGTGGTCATTAAAGTAATTTACATCGCCTTGTACAAAGAACCATTCCCGTAAAACGGGTTGGCGCCATGAAACAAACGGTCCCCAACTATTCAAACGCAAGTCATTGTCATTGTAATAACCACTTGTATAAATACCATAGTTAAAACGATTGTTTGCAAAGAAACTGTGCTCACGGAAAGTTCGGTTTTCCCAAGCTAGATCATCGTCTTGATCATCAGCATAGGTCAGGCTGAACTGATTCGATAAAAACGGTTGATTTGGCCTAGCATGTGTAAGTTCAAGATTGGTACGCAGATAGTTTTCGCTATCTATGCCGTAACGATAAATTTGCTCTGCATAAAACTTAAAATCATTACGAAGTTGCCAGTCTCTTGATGCTTTTAAACGAACATAAATATCGTCTCCAGAACGAATACCTAAGTCAGCATCTGTTTCAAAAGGTAACTTTTTCGAGAAATTTGACCAACGTAAAGCGATTGAGCTGTTGTCATCTCGAGTTCGTTTACCATCTAACTTTTTATTTGGATCTTGATTGGGATTCTGATTGACATTGGCTGGGCTATTATTAAATTCGTCATCTAAAGAGTCATCACCAAATACCACGCTAATGCGTTTCTCTAGAGTAGGTAATTTAATCTTACCGCGAATTCTGGGTTTGATTTCATAGTTATCGTATTCATTCCAATAGTTATCGACCATGACACGAATGGTTGCGGTAGCTGGCTTTTGTGGATCGACTTCACCAAACCAATTATCAATTTTTTCAGAAGTACGATCGGCCCAATTACGAATTTTCTTTTGCTTACGGTCAACCCAGGTTTGATCTTCTGTTTGTTCGGTAGGTGGAACAATAGGTTGATTAGACTGCTCTGGAAAAATGGTTGGAGTCGCGTCCACCCAGCGCGGAATTCGATCTAACAGATTTTCATCTGAGTTAACTTCGGTTTGTACTCCAGATGATGTACTTCCTACTTGTTGGTTTGTAGAAGAAGAGGCAGTCTCTGCATGAGCGATGCATACTGAACCAAATCCAATAGTTAAAAGTGCAAAAAGCTGCCGGTATGGCATTACATGAAATGTTTTCATATCTATCTTTATGTTTTGTTGTTGTTTCCACTTTTGTTGATTTTTCTAATAAAATCAAGAGGGAGACACAAAAGTTAAGTAAATTTAACTTTTTTTACATATTTGAAATAAATGAAAAAGTTTAAGCTAGTAGCGGTTATTTTTAGCCAAAAAAAATCCCCCAGTGAAGGGGGACGATAGATCAAGGAAACTTTAAATTCCGATCATTAAACACATAAAAAACAGAACATTACAGCGCGAATATTCTAAGCGGCAATAATAAACTGATTTTTAGCAATTAGATAGTTCTTTTTTTAGAACGCTCTATTGCTAAAATGGTGATAAAACATACGATTTGATCACATTTTAATTGTGTTGATCTATTTCTGTGGAATATCACATGATTCATCAGTACAAACAGCTGCATCATCTTGCTCGACTTCTTCAGTATTTGCTCTGATTTGCGCTTTTTCTAAAACTTGTAAAAAGACTTCACGAGGTTGAGCACCAGCAAGCGCGATTCTTTGGTCGAATACAAAAAATGGCACACCAGTTACATTGAGCTGCTCTTGAGCAATTTTTTCATCATGACGGACAAAGTCAGATAGTTCGTTGGTATCTAATACATATTCAACTTCAGCATTGTCTAAACCAATACGAGATGCGATTTCTTCTACAACTTCACGTTCACCAATTGCCAGACCTTCGGTCATATAAGCATGGAAAAAGGCTTCTTTAGCTTCATTACCTAAACCTTTGCTTTGTGCAAGGTGAATAATACGGTGTGCATTAAAACTATTGCCAGAGTTGGCTTTTTGCCATTGAAAATCAATACCTTCAGAGGCAGCCATGGCCGCAATATTGCGTTCCATTTCTTCCATCTCTTCATAGGTACGGCCATATTTTTTAGCTAAACGCTCAGTATTTGAAGTGTCATGTTTTGCTGGCGCATCAGGATCTAATTCAAAACTATGCCAGTGAATTTCAAGATCAATACCTGCTTCCGCAGCGACATGTTCAAGGCGTTTTTTGCCGATATAACAGAAAGGGCAAACTACATCAGACCAGACATCAACACGCATGGGAGAATCTCATAAATTTTAATTACCCATCATAATAGGGATGATGCACAAGGATTTAAAGCTTTGAGTAGCGAATACAGTGTTGCGTATTGTGAAATAAATGGCATATAAAGAAGAATAAGCTCTATTTTATAACTATAAAGAGCAAAACTATAAGAATGGAAATAGGAGGTGTGTATGCGCCGAGTTTTGATTGCGATTGCAAGTCTAATTGTTGTTATAAGCATAATTTTTTTCACCTATCAACATATCAAACAGCAGCAGGCCAAAGACAGTAGTCAAATGTTTGATGTCGTCATGACTGAAAAAATGAATCAGCTTTATGAACAAGCACAAGACTGGTCTAAACCCGTCCAGCTCGATATTCATGATAAGCGTTTGGCAGGGCACTATAAGCAAATTTCAGAATTCCTTTTAAGTTATTGGATTCAAAATATAAATGCACGAAACGCATACTTGAGAGAACTTAAAGCAGCAAAATGGGATACTTTTTTAAATGTGGATCGTTTAGATCTTGATAAAAAGCAAAAATTTGTAGAAACCGAAAAAATGCTAGCTGATGTTCGTAAAGCTTCAGATCAGTACCAGACTGAATATGAAAAGATTCATAAAACTTTCTTAGCAAAGGTTCAGGAATTATCTGTTGATGCAGAGATGAGACAACTCCTTGAAATGAAATTGGGAACACAGCAAAAAGCCGATCAAGATCATGCAATTTTTATGATTGAACTAGAAATTTTAGATAAAGCTGAACAAATGTTTAAGCTTCTAAAAAATTATGAATGGCAAAAAAAAGATCAGATGATTCTTTTTCATGAAAATGCTCAGGTCAAACAGTTTAATGGGCTTTATCAAGATGTTCTAAAACTAAATGCAAAAATTGAAAAAATTAAGAAAAAGAATGTGGCCGCTCTCGAAGGAGATTTAAAAGAATAAGCAAAGCATGAGCATCAAAAATTATGGTTTGGTGCTTTCGACTTTTCCTTTGGTTAAAAAAGATTGTAATAAACTTTGAGAAGATTGTAGTTTGATTAACTGCTCAGACACATGCATGAGCTCAGTTTGCAGCTTTTCTTGAACTACTGAACATAGCGTAAATACGCGTTCATCTAAATCAAAACAAGGCAGCAAGACCTGAATATCTTTTAGGTGCATGCCTGCATCATTTAATATTTTAATTTTCTTAATATTTTCAATATCTTTTTGCGTATAACTTCGATAGTTATTACTCGCTCGAAGAGGCTGTATAAGCCCTAAGCTCTCGTAATAACGCAGCATACGAGGACTTACTTTTGTAAGCTCGGCAACTTTAGCTAAGTTCATAAAATGGGGTTGACCTTAACAGTGGTGTCATAGTTTAGCATGTTTTTATCTTTCAAAATGGTACTTGTTCAATGATCAGAAAACTCATTTTATTGGTGTTATTCGTATTAATGTCATTTGTTGCAAATGCCAAAACACTTGAACTTCAGGAGAAGAACATGCGTCAAATATTTGTGTTTCATGGTTACTCTGCTTCTATAGAGGATCATTGGTTTCTAGATTTAAAACATCAAATAGAAAATGAAAATATAACGGTTACTTTAATTCCATTTCCAGATTCTGAGAATCCGGACGTAGAGGCATGGCAGAAAGTTTTAGATCAACAGATCCCTAAGGTGGATGAAAATACCTATTTTGTTGCGCACAGTTTAGGGGTGATTACGTTACTGCACTTTTTGCAAAGACACGATTATCAAAATATTGGAGGAATGATTTTAGTATCTGGATTTTCTGGTTTCATTTCAGATTCTTCTGTACTTAATAGTTATATAACCAAGAGTAAAGTCGATACAAATTACTTTAAGGGCATAAAGAAAAAGCTGGTGTATTTATCGGATAATGATGATTTAGTTCCGCCAAAACTGACTATTGAATTGGCGAAAGAAATTGATGAGCCGTACATTACCGTTCCTAATGGCGGACACTTTTTGGGTAGAGAGGGTTATACGAAATTTCCGCAATTAGTTGATTCTTTAAAACAGATGTTAGACAGCAAATAAAACCAATAAGTTAAATTGCACTCTATAATCTGAATACTTTTGTTTTGTTCAAGTTATAGAGTGTTTTATATAAATTTCATTCTTGAATAAATAAAGTCTCTTACTATTACATTAAAAATTTTAATTATATTTACCGTTTATCTGAGCCTTACTGAATCAAATTCGACTTTGTTGTAGCCTATTTATAGATACTTTTAATTTAATCATCATCTTTTAATTGAAATAGGGTGACTGATTTTTGGAGCAAGTTATGAACTTTCTAAAACAATCAGCCTTCATTGCTGCATTTGCTTTTATGGGTTTACCGACTGTTCAAGCAGAGGAAGTAGCGACTTTACCAACAATTCGCGTTATGGCTGAATCTGAGCTACGTGAAGAGGTAGGATTTGTACCCTTCCAAGAAGATAAAAAAGTGCGTCAGGCTCTTCAACATCATGAGTATAAAACGCATTACGATATACAAAATGCTTTAGTCCCTGAAGGCTTGACTACAGTAGATTATCAGCCAGTTATGGCACAGCCCGATTTGTCCCAGCTTTCTCCATTTCTACAAGAATATATTTTAGCGGTAGCGGGTGGAATACAGTCTTCTGATCCAACCAATGGTATCTTTGAAATGTTAAGACCTTTGAATATTAATCGAAGTAATGTCGATGCTTATCGTGAGGGTACGATGAAAGTAAACCTTAATGACCTCATAAAATTACAACAGCAAATTCAAGACGGTTTAAAAGGCCGTTAAAATAAAAATCCCCGCATTGAGCGGGGATTTTTATTTAAAAAGAATCTGTTATTTTGATCGAAAAATAAAAGATGCGGTATTATCAGGGTAACTATACTTTTAAAAATAAAGATATGAGCACTCAATTAATCGCACATTTAAAAAAGAAATGTGAAGCTGATGACAATGTAAAAATTTTACTTTCTCAGTGGGAGTTTGATCAAAAACTTGTAGGAAAAGCTTTAGAAAATATTGGGGGATTTTATCCACACTTTAGTAATCATAATGCCTCACATTCACAGCAGATTTTAGTCAATATTGAACGTATTTTAGGAAATGATATTGATTTATTAAGTGCAACTGATACTTGGTTAATTCTTGAAGCGGCATATTGGCATGATGTTGGGATGTTAATCGATGCTCAAAATGCGAAAGCAGTACATTCTAATCCTGATTTTAATTTTATGATTCAAACAATTGCCAATGAAAAGGGACATGATCTTCAAAAATTTTGTCAAGCCTATATTGAACAAAATTGGTTGTCGGCAATTGGTACTGTAGATCATCCTTTTGATGGCATTGAGCAATATCGTCAATTAGTTGCTGAGTGGTTTAGACGTGGGCATGACAAACGAGTTGGCAAAATTGTTGAAGATCCTTTTAAAGATTTAGGCATAACTTCCCCTAGAACCGAACTTTTACCTAACCGCATTTATCGTTATTTAGGACAGATTTGTGTCTCTCATGGTATGAGTTTTGATACTTTGATAGAAACATTACCTTATAAACAGACTGGTTTAGGTACAGAAAATTGTCATCCGCGATTTATAGGTTGTTTGCTTCGTTTAGGTGACTTATTTGATCTAGATGACAATCGTTTTTGCCCTGTTATGGCAAAGCACGTCAGTAATATGCCTTCAGTGAGTAAACATCATCATGATAAGCATCTATCTTTGAGAGAATTTCAACTGGATAAACGAACAGTAAAGCTTGTTGCTGAATGTCCAGATGAAATGTCTTATGTAGAGACACAAAATTGGTTTGGTTGGATACGTGAAGAATTTCAAAATCAAATGTCACAATGGAATCTGATCGTACCTAATTTAAAATTTGGTTCACTTCCAACTATCGAACAATTAGATGTAAGAATGGAGTTGAAATATGAAAATGGTTTTAAAAGGGAAAAACTACTCCTAAATAATAAGCCGATGAAGTTTAAGTTGGATGAAAAAAATGCCATGGAGTTATTACAAGGTGCAAACTTGTATAGTGATGAATTCAGTATTTATCGTGAACTTATTCAAAACTCTATTGATGCGACAATGTTAAGAATATGGCTTGAAGAGGATCAAGGAATCCTTAAAGAATTATATCCCTACCATAAGGATTTTCTAAAAATTCTAGAAAAATATCCACTTCAATTAGAAATTAATAAAGTTAAAAATATTGAAGGATCGTTGGATAGTATCTGGGAATTTCAAATTATAGATCAAGGAATTGGGATGAGTATGGTTGATCTTGGCTATATGCAAACTATGGCAGGATCAAGCAAAAATATACATAAGAAGAAAATTATAAATGAGATGCCAAAATGGATGAGACCTTCGGGGGAGTTTGGTATAGGTTTACATAGTGCATTTCTACTTACAAAAGATTTACCTGCTGAAATGCAAAGTATTAGGTTTAATACATATAGCTATTTTACACATGATAGTTTGGATGTTGAAATGTATTCACCTTTAGGAGGTAAGCAAGGTTTTTGCTTTATAACAAGAAATATAGGTCAAACCAAAAAAGTGGGTACAAATACAAGATTTTATATTAGATGTAATTTTGATTTAGAGGAAATAGAGGGAGGGAAGGATCTTAATTTAATGGATATTGAAGTATTTGAAAAAAAATGGGCAGAATATCAGAAGGAAAAAATATATAAGGAAATTTTAGAAAATGCACCAATTTATACTGTGGGATTCATAAAGGAATTGATACCAGATGTAATTTGGGATAAGGAAAAACAAGTCGCATTTTATCTAAAATCTAAAACTAATAATGATGAAGGTCGATATGCATTTCTATTCAAAGGGCAAAAAGTAGAAATAAATGACCACAGAGGTTATGGTTTGTACAGTTATAGCTATTTTGACTATATGGTTGATATATATGGTGTTAATGCTAAAGAGGTTTTAAATATAAGTAGAGATTATTGGAATTTGGATTTTGAATGTCAACATTCAGATTATCTAAAGGAATTATTTGAAAAACATATTTCTCAAACTAAAAACTTTGAAACAGATCTTCTGAAATTAACCTATGGAGCTGATTATAATATTGATTTTGAACTCTCTAAAGAATGGGAGAATCAAAGAGTAAATGGATACGAAATATTAGATATATTAAATAAAGATGGATTTTATATATTGGAAATAAGTAGTGATTCTGAAGATTATCAAACTAAAAGAGATAATATAGTGAAACTATTTAATAATTATATTATTTTGGAGAAAAAACAATATATTGAAGAATTGATGTTGTATGCTTTAGATAATTTTTGCGTTATGCAAAGATATAATATTTATACCTTGAAATTTACTAAAAGTGAAAATTATTATCCTGAAACTGTTGGTTTGAAGTTTTATAGTAAATCAATTGAACCTGATGATAAGTACAGTGATTTAGTTTGGGAAAAGGAAACTCCATATTATCCTAATGAGGAGGAGAATATATTTGAAAGTCTATGGTTGAGTTTGAGAAAACAACCTACTTATAAACTTGAAGTTACCGATGTATATAGAGAGTATCTGAGTCAAAATAATGACAAGTTGGGTTTATTAAAAAAATTCGATAAACTTTTTTTTAAGTATAAAGAGTATTGGGATGATTTAGCAATTTTATCTCCTTATCAGGTTGTTAATAATGAAATACAAATTTTGGACTTGGATAAATTAAGCGCTTATCTCGCGAATAGAAAAAATGATTTAATGAATGTAAACGAATATAAAAGATTATATGAAAATTTAATAATAGAGATTGATAAATTTAAAGAAACCCCGCAATAAGCGGGGTTTCTTTTTTACGTAGTTAAAACTTAAACACGTTCGATCACTGTTGCAATACCTTGACCAAGGCCGATACACATAGTCGCAAGACCAATTTGAGTATCTTGTTGCTCCATTACGTTCAACAACGTAGTGGTGATACGCGCACCAGAACAGCCTAGTGGGTGACCCAAAGCAATCGCACCACCATTTAAGTTAATGATGTCTTGCTTGTCATAAATACCTAAGCCTTTCATTACTGATAAGCCTTGAGCAGCAAATGCTTCGTTTAACTCGATAGTTTGAATATCAGCCATCGTTAAACCAGCACGTTTAAGCGCTTTTTGAGTTGCTGGAACTGGACCGTAACCCATGATTGCTGCGTCACAGCCTGCAACCGCCATAGAGCGAATTACAGCGCGTGGTTTTAAACCTAACGCTTGTGCGCGTTCCGCAGACATAAGTAACATTGCAGAAGCACCATCAGACAAAGCTGAAGATGTAGCCGCAGTTACAGTACCGCCTTTCGGGTCAAATACAGGACGTAATGCTTTGAACGCTTCAAGGTTTGCATCTGGACGAATTACTTCGTCGATGTCGCAAAGGATTTTAAAGCCATTAGCATCGTGGCCTTCAACACCAACGATTTCATTTTTGAAACGACCTTCTTGAGTTGCAGCCCAAGCACGGCGGTGAGATTCAACACCAAAAGCGTCTTGCTCTTCACGGCTAATGCCATTCATGCGACCTAACATTTCAGCAGTTAAGCCCATCATGTTAGATGCTTTTGCATAGTGTTTAGATGCTTCTGGGTTTAGGTCGATGCCATGCATCATACCTACGTGGCCCATGTGCTCTACACCACCAATAATGAAAATATCACCTTGGTTTGTTGCAATCTGTGCAGCAGCAGTATGAAGCGCTTGCATAGAAGAACCACAAAGACGGTTTACTGTTTGACCAGCAACAGTTTTTGGTAAGTCAGCCAATAAGCCGATGTTACGGCCAATGTTCATACCTTGTTCTAGAGTCTGGTTTACACAGCCCCAGATCAGGTCTTCAACTTCGTTTACATCAAACTGGTTACGGGCAACGAGTGCACGAACCAATTCAGCAGATAAGCTGTCAGCACGTACATTACGGAACATACCGTTTTTGGTTTTACCCATTGCAGAACGTACGCCATCAACGATGACAACGTCACGTGGATTTAAAGTAGCCATTCACGTTGCTCCTTAACCGTAGAATTTTTTGTTGTTAGCAGCCATGTCGCGCAACATTTGTGGCGCTTCATAAGCCTTACCTAAGTGTGCATATTTGTCGCAAAGTGCAACGTATTCAGCAACACCAGTCTGGTCGATATAACGACATGGACCACCACGGAATGGAGGGAAACCTACACCCATAATCATTGCCATGTCTGCTTCAGCAGCAGTTGCAACAATGTTGTCTTCTAAGCAACGAACTGTTTCGTTACAGAAAGCAAGCATCATGCGGTCAATGATTTCTTGGTTATCAAACTCGCGTTTCTCACCCGTTACGAAAGGAGCAATGATTTCATACGCTGTTGGATCAACAGTTTTTGCTTTCTTGCCTTTCTTATCGAGTTCGTATTTGTAGAAACCAACGTCATTCTTTTGACCAAGACGTTTAGCTTCGTACATTGCTTGGATTGAACCTTTGTAGTCTGGCTTCATACGGTCTGGGAAACCTTCAGCCATGACTTCTGCGCCATGTACACCCGTGTCGATACCTACAACGTCGATAAGGTAAGCAGGACCCATTGGCCAGCCAAACTTAGACATTACATTGTCAATTTGCTGGAAGTCTGCGCCGTCTTTTACAAGAAGGTCAAACGCACCAAAGTAAGGGAACAATACACGGTTAACCAAGAATCCTGGGCAGTCATTTACAACGATCGGTGTTTTACCCATTTTTTGAGCAAGAACAACAGTAGTTGCAATCGCTTCTTCAGAAGTCTTTTCACCACGAATCACTTCTACAAGCGGCATCATGTGAACTGGGTTGAAGAAGTGCATACCAACGAAGTTTTCAGGACGTTGTAATGCTTTTGCTAAACGCGTGATTGAAATCGTAGAAGTATTAGAAGCAATAATCGTATTTTCACGAACATTCTTTTCAGTGTCTGCAAGAACGATTTCTTTTACTTTTGGATTTTCTGTAACTGCTTCGATCACGATATCAACTTCTTTAAACTCATCGTAGCTTAAAGTAGGACGGATACGTGCAAGTGTTTCACCCATTTGCGCAGGTTTCATTTTCTTACGTTCAACTTGTTTAGTTAACAAGCTGTTCGCTTCTTTCATACCTAAAGCAAGTTGTGGATTACCAATATCTTTCATGATAATTGGTGTACCTTTGCTTGCCGCTTGGTAAGCAATACCACCACCCATGATACCAGCGCCAAGTACAGCCGCTTGGTTTACAGGGTGTGCACCTTTTTCATATTTTTTAGCAGTTTTCTTAACAACTTGGTCGTTGAGGAATAAACCAATCAATGCACCAGCTTGTGGCGTAATCGCAGCTTTTGCAAAACCTTCCGCTTCAGCTTTTAATGCTTCGTCACGCGCAAGGCTTGCACCCGCTTGTAATGAATCAAGTAATAATTTTGGAGCAGGGTATTGAGCAGGGTTTGCTTTAGCAAGCACTGCACCTTTCGCAGTATTGAACGCCATCATTTGTTCAAGCGGATTCAATTTTACAGCTTCAAGCTTTTCTTGACGTTTTGCTTTCCAGTTTAAACGACCAGAAATTGCTTGCTTAACCAAGTCAGTTGCAGCTTCAAGTAATTTATCAGCAGCTACAACCGCATCTACAGCACCATCTTTTAGAGCAGCAGCCGGTTTTTTAGGAGCAGCCATCGCCATCCATTCAACCGCATTGTCGATACCGATCAGACGGCTTAAACGTACGCTACCGCCAAAACCTGGGTAAATACCAAGTTTAATTTCCGGTAAGCCCACTTGTGCAGCTTCTGACATCACACGATAGTCACAAACTAAACACATTTCAAAACCGCCGCCTAACGCCATACCGTTAATAGCAACAACTTTTGGAATTTCTAAATCTTCAAAGCTATTGAAGATTTCGTGAACAGGCATAAGCCAGTCAACAATTGCTTTTTCGCCTTGTGCGAAGTTTTCACCAAATTCGGTAATGTCTGCCCCAACAATAAATGTCGATTTGCCTGAGGTAACAACTAAGCCTTTAATATCATTATTTGCTTTTACCGCAGCAATAGCAGCTTGGAAATCTTCAATTGTTGCACGGTTAAATTTATTGACCGACTCACCTTGTAAGTCAAAGCGGAATTCTGCAATTCCGTCCGAAAGCATTTGGACGGTAATGGCATTGCCAGCGTGGATCATGCCTGATCTCCTTAGTTTTGGAGGACTTCTAAGTTGATGTTATGAAGCGTGTGCACATCTTAGGTACACATTTATGCTTCGCTAATCTTACGATAACTATATCTAAAAAAAACCTGACAAGTTGTATCAAGCCGTGACGCAAGGGTCATCAATTATTTTTAAATAATTTTTTTAATCTATATTTATGAAAAATATATTTTTAATTGTAAAAGCTTCTTGTTAAGAAGGGACAAGATAAAGTTAGAAAATGTAGTAGACAATTAATAAATTATTTTTGGTCTAGTAATAAAAATTAATATTTTGTGTGAATTATTAGACAGACAGTATTGTCTATTTTTTTATCTTTGGATAAACTTTGTGTTATAAAAATGTTCAATAAAGTATCTATTATGTTAAAAAATAAATTTATGATTTTGGCCATCCTTCCTTTTATGTTGAGTGCATGTGGAGGCGGTGGTTCTAGTGATAATAATTCTGCAAATAACACAACAGTAGAGTCGAATGATTCAATTAAAAATGGATCACGATACTATGAGGTAAATTATCAAGTACTTGGAGAAAATAATGATAGCTTATCAATAAGTTATTATGAGATTAACAATAAACGTATTTATGGAGTAGATAGCAATCAACCCCTGAATCGATATATTGTGACGCAAAATCATTTATATACCCCTCAAGATAAGTTCACTTCAATAATTGACGTAAAATCAATGGATGAGTGGACTTTGAATGTTATAGATAATATTAAAACTGATTGGAAGCTTGAAAAAGTTAATCTAGCGGGGAAAAATATTTTTGACACAGTATTGCCAGGTTTTAGAAAATATGGATTTGATACAAATAATCCATATTTTACAGCTAGAAAGTTTTTAAGTTCATACGGACAAGATACTTTTCCTACAGGTAGTACTTGTTATCGTTTGTCTTCCATCAAAAATAACCAGGAGTTTATAAATTTTAATACAAACAATCCTCTAAATTATTCTTTTGATCTCATACATGAAGACAATCTTCTAACTGCGCAGGGCTTTCAAACAGTTGCTCCTGATCTAGCAATAGTGAACAAACAAGGGCAGTTTATGGGAATAGATTGGACTACTTTGTATAGTACGAAAACTGGAGCAGAGTTAGATGGGTTTTCAGTGATTCAATATAATGGACAAGTTTTTGATGACGTTAGTTATAATGGTGTTCAGGAGCAGACCCGTACAGCACAGATACAATTTCTTAAAGATATAATATCTTCGAATTTATTGTCTGAAAATTCTGAAGCATTAAGAGAAATCAGATTTGACCTTGAAAATCTAGATAAAGGTTGTTTTTTATACAATCAAACTGCTGTCAACAAGCTTGAAAGTCTTAAGTTAATCAATTGGAATCAATAAATTATTTCTTTGTTTCAAAAGTTGCTAATTTTCTAGTAAGTTAGCAACTACTATTGCATATTCTGGTGAAAGATATAGTCACTAGCAGTAATGAAAGTAAAATCAGTATAATAAATATAGACAATGTGTTGAAGCCTTTACTACACAACACTATTTTTTAATTTTATTACTAAATTCGAGCAAAGATACATGATTAAGTGGATCATATTAGCGATTTTTGTGATATCAGCATTGTATATCCAACATCGCGGCAAAGTGCGTCACTCGTTTTATCGTCAATTTTTTGACCATTCAACCTTGCTCGCACCGATTAACTTTTTAATGTACATCTTTTCAAAGGTGCCGAATCAGCCTTATATCGACACACAGCATTTTAAAGATTTAAAAGTGCTGGATGAAAATTGGGAAATGATTCGAGATGAAGCGAAAGCTTTATATGACCAAGGCGGAATTAAAGCTTCAAGTACCTATAACGACTTGGGTTTTAACTCATTCTTTAAAACAGGTTGGAAGCGTTTTTACCTCAAATGGTATGAATCGAGTCATCCATCTGCTGCTGAGCTTTGCCCAAAAACTACAGCACTTCTTAAAACATTGCCGACAATTAAAGCAGCAATGTTTACCGAGCTTGCACCTGACAGCCGTTTGGTAAGACACCGTGATCCATATGCAGGTTCTTTGCGTTATCACTTAGGTCTAATTACACCAAATGATGATCGTTGTTTTATTGACGTCGATGGCGAAAGATATTCTTGGCGTGATGGTCAAAGTGTTGTGTTTGATGAAACTTATATTCACTATGCTGAAAATAAGACTGATCAAAACCGTATTATTTTCTTTGCAGACGTTGAACGTCCAATGAAAGTAAAATGGATGGAGCGTTTCAACCATTGGTTTGGTCGTAATGTGATGACTGCGGCAAGCTCACCGAATGAAACAGGCGACCAAACAGGTGGCCTAAATAAAGCTTTTGGTTATGTCTATCAAATTCGTATTAAAGCTAAAGCATTAAAAGCTAAAAACCGTAAGTTGTATTACTTCTTAAAATGGTTCCTCATGCTTGGGATTTTCTTCCTGATTTTTGTTCGACCATATGTATTTTAATTAAAGCGCCCGAAAGGGCGTTTTTTATTTTGATTATTTAAATAATTTGCATTTATTTTATGCATTTAAAAAAAGATTATTGGCATGAATAGTACTTTATTTAAAATTTTAGGTGAATTTTATATTAATTATTGGGATGATAATACAACTGGTAAATATATACCTTTCTTGTACTTAATAAATTTAAAAATTTGCGTGGAATATAAATGAATACGGTGATGAAACAAGCTTTAGTAATAACTACATTCAGTGCAGCAGTAATATTGACTGGATGTGATAAATCTAAGCCAGAGCCAAAATCAAAAACAGAAAAAGTTGAGGTAGTTTCGGATTGGAGTTGTACACACCCTGAGAATTTAAATCAGATTCAAACTTCTTTGAAAAAAGAATATTTGAAGCAAATTGAGCGTAGCTTAAGACAAAGTCAATATCAGGTTGATGCAGATATTCTTAATAAAATTAATCAAGGTTTGAAGTTTGAAATTAAAAATATCCGCACTTTACCATTAGAAGACGAAAGCCAAAAAAATACACAATTAAGTTGTGAAAGCCAATTGGTCATTTCACTGCCGAAAGGTTTACAAAAACGTGCGGAAAAAGCATATATTGAAGAGCTGCGTCATTCTGATGAAGAATCACAGACGCTCAATGACTATTTTTCGGATAATGAATCATCTTTGACTCTTGAAAATGACCAATTGAAAGGTGACTTTTTCTATAACATCACAAAAACAGATAAAGAGGGTTTGGTGTTTGACTTGCCAACTCAAAATAGTGTGATTGAAGGATTGGTTTTTGTTGCCACTAAAGCTGTGCAATATGCAGCTTATATTAAAGAAAATGAGTTGATTGAGGAAAATATTGAAGAAAATCAGCAAATATCTGAACAAAATAATGAAGAGCAGACTGCTTTGGCTCAGGAAGCCATGGATGTTCGTAAAAAAGAATTGGATAGTGACAAAGCGAAGCAAGTGGAACGCTTAAATCAGACTTGGGACAAATTGAGTGCTGAGAAAAAAAACCAATTTAAACAAGACCAATCGGATTGGTTTAAAAAACGTGATGTTGAATGTAAGGTTCTGGCACAAAAGACTGTAGATGAAATTCCTGAAAAAGACTTAGAAACTTACCAAAAGCAATCCGATTATTGGACTGCTGACATGCGTAAGCAAAACCAAGAGATGCAATATACACAGTGCTTTATTCAAAAAACGATAGAGCGAACGGTTTATTTAAATAATTTAAATTAATCCTAAAACTCTTTATAAATGCTTGGCCAGTCGTATTGAAAGGAATGCGATTAACCAATTACGGGCAAATACTCTACTTTTACAAATAGGGGTTTAAGCTCAGTAATTGAATTTCATTTGTAATGTATATTTAAATAAATATTAAAGCGCCCGAAAGGGCGTTTTTTTTATGACATAGTGTATCTAATAAATTTTGTGACCTATTTCACGATGCTGGTAATTTGTTACAACTATTAAAAGTCAATAGGCAATTTTGATTCTACAATGGCGCGGTTTTTTCGAAGACTGGTCAGCGGAAGTAGGTTTTAAAATGGCTCATGCTCATCACGCAGCTCATGCACATGTTCATCATATCGAGGAGAGAAAAGAAGACAGTTCTCAAGGTGATTTAAAAACAAAAGTGATGTTAACACAAGCAGCTTCGACGACTGAAAAATCTAAGCGATCTAGAACTAAAAATCATAAAACTGAAGACCAAAATATTAATTTGCATAAGTTCTCGAGTAAGCTCGAAAGTATCTCTGCCAACCATAGTAAAGAGAAATGTGCCAAAAATATCCGTATTGCTCTACAAGCGGCTGGAGCAGATGTGTCAAAGCATCCTGTAGCTGCTTCTGATTGGGGGCAAACTCTAGAAAAGAATGGTTATAAGAAAATTAAACCTGCTTTCAACCGTCCACAAGAAGGTGATATTTACATTATTGAGCGAACTAGTGGCCACACCTATGGTCATATTGCAGGCTATACGGGCAATGGTTGGTTCTCGGATTTTCGTCAAAAAACCTATGCGGTCTACAAAGAAAAAGACGTTAAATATAGTTACTATCGTCTAGATTCTTAAGCGAGTACGACACAATTTGTCGGACCATATTTAAATTGCTTTCCAAATTTATGTTCTAGCACAGTAAAGCACTTGAAAATTAGGGGTGAAAACATCACATTAGGTATTCAGTATTAAGCCATGCATGCCAATAGTGAATCAAAACGCTCGTCCTCATATTGAAAAAATTTTAGCCAACATGACCCAGCTTCCAGGTGTTTATAAAATGCTAGGGAAGGAGGGTGAATTGTTATATGTCGGCAAAGCAAAAAATCTAAAAAATCGGGTATCGAGTTATTTTGTTAAAACGATTGAGCATCCTAAAACGCAAGCTTTAGTTGCACGAATTTATGATATTGAAACTTTGGTTACTCGTTCGGAAACTGAAGCTTTACTCTTAGAACAAAACTTAATTAAACAACATCGTCCGCCTTATAACATTATGCTGCGGGACGATAAGTCTTATGTCTATATTTTTGTTTCGGCTGATAAGCCTTATCCTCGGCTTGCCAGTGGGCGTGGTAAAGGTAAGCACCAAATTGGTAAGTTTTTTGGCCCGTACCCAAGTGCCTATAGTGCACGCGATACGTTACTGGTTTTGCAAAAACTTTTTAATGTGCGTCAGTGCGAAAATAGCTATTTCTCACAGCGCAAGCGTCCATGTTTGCAATACCAGATCAAGCGGTGTTCAGCTCCGTGCGTAGGTCTGATTTCGCCCGAAGATTATAAAGAAGACGTTAATAATAGTATTCGCTTTTTGCAAGGTGATACCAAAGAGCTTAATCAAGAGCTCATTGCCAAAATGGAACAAGCAGCGGCTGAGCTTGAATTTGAAAAAGCTGTTTTTTACCGTGATCGTTTATCTTTATTGCGTGAAGTACAAGCCCAACAAGCCGTATTTAAAGTCAAAGGCGAAGCGGATATTCTGGCAATTGCATATCAGGCAGGCGTGACATGCGTGCAAATTATGTATGTACGCAGTGGGCGAATGCTGGGTGGAAAAAGTTATTTCCCTGACATGCTCGGTGATGATCTTGGGCAAATGCTTAGTGACTTTATGGCGAACTTTTACTTTCAAGTTGCAGATGAAGTTCCCAATGAGCTTATCGTAAATATTGCTTTGCCTGACTGTAAAGAATTAGAGGAAGCGCTGGCACAGCAGTTTGGCAAAAAAGTTCAGATTAAGAGTAATGTTCGAGAAACTCGTGCCGAGTGGCTGGAGCTAGCCGAAATGAACGTTCAACATGCCATTAAAGGGCAATTGAGTAATCATTTAGAACTTAATGAACGTTTCCATCAATTAGAGCAAGTGGTAGGAAGACCTGTCGATCGTATTGAGTGTTTTGATATTAGTCATACCATGGGTGAAGCTCCAATTGCTTCATGTGTCGTGTTTGACCAAGGCGGGGCGCGTAAACGTGACTACCGCCAATTTGCCATTCAAGACATTACAGCAGGCGATGATTATGCTGCTATGCGTCAAGCTTTAACACGTCGTTATAAAAAAGCCATATTGCCTGATTTACTGTTGATTGATGGTGGTAAAGGCCAGCTCCATATGGCAATGGAGGTCATGCAAGAGCTTGGGCTAGACGCTTTTATGGTGGGTGTATCTAAAGGTGAAGGGCGTAAACCCGGACTTGAAACCCTGCATTTTACCGACGGCACAAAAATCCAGTTACCAGAAGACCATAAGGCATTGCATTTGATTCAGCAGGTGCGTGATGAGGCCCATCGTTTTGCGATTACCAAACATCGTGCTAAACGTGACAAACGCCGTAGTACCTCAGTTTTGGAAGCAATTCCAGGGTTAGGGCCAAAGCGCCGTCGAGATTTATTAACCCATTTTGGTGGGATTCAAGGTGTTTTAAAAGCCTCTGAAAAAGAGCTTACTCTTGTGCCCGGTTTTGGTGAAATGATGGCAAGAACGATTTATAAAATTCTGCATGAATAAAGATAGGTTTCTATGCCGAGTGACCAAATAGTTGGCATATAAGTACAAGAATGATCATTCACATTCCCTTTAAAATGATGAAAGATGTTTTATCAAGAGTCGGAGTGCTTTAGGGAAGTGAATGTCATTACTGCAATTATTTGAAGAAATAAAACAAAAGGAATGGATTGAAATACCTGAAGGGTGGTTGCAGGGGCGAACTGTTTTTGGTGGTCTTGTTGCTGGACTACTCATGCAAAAAGCCTGCTGCAATATTCAAGATCCAAATAAAAGATTATTAAGCTGTAGTATTACTTTTGTGGGGCCTGTACAGCAGGGACCTGCTCAATTGACTATTGAAATTTTAAGAGAAGGGAAATCGGTCACTACGCTTGAAACCCGTTTATGGCAAGATGGTGCGGTACAAACGATTTTGGTCGCAAGCTTTGGTGTGCCGCGTGCGTCGAATATTGAAGTGCGACATGAGCCTAACATTCCAGTTTATAGGCAACCTGAAGAGTTACAACCTATTCCTTTTGCTAGACAAATGCCAGAATGCTATCAACATTTTGATGTATGCTGGGCGGAAGGTCATTATCCTGTTACAGGAAGTCAGTATGCTGACTTTGGAGGATGGTCAAGGTTTAATCCCGATAAGCATGAAAATCGTCAAATGACTTTGCCAGATTTAATTGTTTTGATGGATATTTGGCCGCCTGGTGTATTGCCGATGTTTAAGCAAGTTGCTCCTGCAAGTTCTTTAACTTGGCACATTACCTATGTCCATCCGTTCCAACATCAATTGTGTGACTGGTTTAAATATAAAGTGGTAACTGAATATGCAGGTGAAGGTTATTCCACAGAATATGCCCATCTTTGGGACCAAAATGATCATTTAATTGCAATTTTACGGCAAACTGTTACGGTATTTACCTAAGCAGTCCACTTCCTCGATTCATATATTTCGTATAAAGTGGCTGTTACAGATAGATACAATATTGAAGAAAGTATTTTTGTCTGTTACAAGATGCATGAAGACTTAATTGGCGGTGTTTATGACCACAGGGCGAATCCTGAATATCCCAAATATCCTAACATTAGCGCGTATCGCGCTTATTCCTGTATTTTTGGTGATCGCGTATTGGCCGCCTGCAATGGGTATTGGTGAGCACGAAGGAAGTATGAGTCGTCATATTATCTTGACGGCTATTTTTGTGTTTGCTGCTATTACCGATTGGTTTGATGGCTATTTAGCACGAACTTTAAACCAGACTTCAGCATTTGGCCGTTTTTTAGATCCAGTTGCAGATAAGCTCATGGTGGCGGCTGCACTGATTGTTTTAGTGCAGTGGAATCCAACCATTTCAATGGCTTTTGCCGCAATTGTTATTATTTCACGGGAAATTACAGTTTCTGCTTTACGTGAATGGATGGCTGAACTTGGCGCACGAACCAGTGTAGCAGTATCGACTGTGGGTAAATATAAAACAGCCTTTCAAATGATTGCCATTAGTGTGTTCTTACTTAATTGGCAGCCTTTAGAAATGCTTGCCTATGCTTTGTTATATACAGCGGTCATTTTAACTTTATGGTCTATGTTTATTTACCTCAAAGCAGCTTGGCCTTATTTAAAGCAACCTTAAGTGCATATTGAATGATGAAGCCTTTCTACGATGAAAGGCTTTTTTATTTTTGAAGAGTGCAAGAATCGGGTCGTCATGGGGCTTTAGCTACTTTAATGTAAGATATAAGTGCTAAGGAGGTGACACATGCAAATGCTTTCTTCTCGGCAATTTGCTGTAATTGCCACTGTGATTGAATATTTATATGAACATCTAGACCAGCAACCCAGTCTGGACGATGTTGCGAGCCATATGAATTTAAGTTCAGGTTATATTCAACGCCAGTTTCAAGAATGGGTAGGGATTAGCCCGAAAAAATTTGTGCAATATATGAGTTTGCAACAGGCCAAATATCATTTGTTGCAACAACGGAGTTTATTGGAAACCGCTTTAAATACGGGTTTATCTGGCACAGGACGTTTACACGATCTGTTTATTCAGCTTGAAGGGATGACGCCTGGGGAATATAAACAACAAGGCGAAGGCGTTATTCTTAATTATTCGGTTGAGACAAGTCCCTTCGGTGAGTTGTTGGTGGTCAGTAGTGAAAAAGGAATATGTTCTATACGGTTTATCGAAACTCACGACAATATTGAACAACTAATTAAACAGTACTTTCCGAAAGCTCAATTGAAAAATCAGTCACCGATTTGGCATCAACAAATTGCAAAGTGGTTTGAACAGGATTTTTCAGAACACTTACAGCAGAAACTTCCTCTTAATTTGGCTGGAACCCCATTTCAGCTACAAGTATGGGAAGCCTTGCTCACCATTCCAGAAGGTCAATTGCGTACTTATCAAGACATTGCAGAGCAAATTGGGAAGCCTAAAGCAGTCAGAGCCGTTGCTACTGCAATTGGACAAAATCCGATTGCATATCTGATTCCTTGCCATCGAGTGATCCGTGCCACAGGGATGGTCGGAGAATATCATTGGCAAAAGGGGCGTAAATTGGCATTGTTAGCTTGGGAGATGTCAAAGCAACATGGAGAGACCGTATGACCTTGGATTTATTTTCTCCAGATCCTTGTGAGAATTTATTACCCTACGATGGTGAAGTTCAGGACTATGGTTGTATTTTAAGCCTTGAAGAAGCTGAACAATATTTTCATTATCTTTATCAACACCTCGCATGGAAACATGACGAGGCTAAGTTGTATGGCAAGCACTTTATTACAGCTCGAAAAGTTGCATGGTATGGAGATGATTACTATCAATATAAATATTCGGGTGTCGCACGTGATTCTTTACCTTGGGACAAAGCACTCGCCAAACTAAAACAACAGGTAGAAAAAATACTTTCAGAAAAATTTAATTCTTGTTTGGCAAATCTTTATGAAGATGGAACCCAAGGAATGGCTTGGCACAGTGACTCGGATGTTTCTTTGGCAAGAACGACAACAATCGCCTCTTTAAGCTTTGGTGCTACTCGTAAATTTTCTTTTAGACATATTCAAAGTAAAGAGAAAGTTGAATTGTGGCTACAACCAGGCCAACTCATTGTGATGCGTGGTGAGACTCAACAATATTGGCAACACCGTTTAAATCGCTCAACAAAGATTTTACAACCACGTATTAATCTTACTTTTCGGCAATTTAAGTTTTTATAAAAATAAGACAAGAAAAAAGCCCATGATGGCAGCATGAGCTTATTCCTCTGAGGGGGATGCTTCTACTGATGAGCTGCTGATGAAAAGAATCATCAATAGGAGCTAAAATCATAATATGAGAATATTGTGATATATTCAATGTTTTAAAGTGTAAGAAAACTTTAAATTATCATAAGGTGGAGTTTTAGATTTCACCTTTTTCAGATAATTCCATAAAACGTTGTTCAATAAGTGCCGCATTTTCTTGCAAAATTTCGATAAGCTTTTCAACGTTTAAAAAATCAAAACGATTTTTAGAGGCAACTAAGGTCAAAGCTAAAGGTACTTCTTTGTTTGAAAAACGAACAGGAACAGCTAGACCTGAAACATTTGGGTCAATCTCACCTTGTGAGAAATAGAACCCTTGTTTTTTAATTTTACGCATACGCTGAATAAAGCTCGGTTCATCTTCAGCAAAACCTGATTGTTTTAATTCTTGCTGGTAACGGTGGTAGTAGTCCTGCATGCGCTGTTTACTTAAATGCGAAACCATTGTTTTTGGAGATGATCCAACGTAAATCGGTCTTGGGCAGCCTCGGCCATATGAAAGTAGCTCAGTGTCTTTAAATATTTCATGATGTATGTCAATGCAATAATCATCATTTAAATAGGTAAGCAAACAGCACAGCTCGGTACGCTCTACAATATTTCGCATAAATGGCGTGCTGATTTGAACCAGTGGGTCGGTTGTTCTAGATATATAGTCAAGAACTGCAATTTTTGAGCCTAAGGTATAATCGCCAGAGGTTCCATTAATGCGTTTTAATAGATCAGCTGATACTAGCTCTTTGAGGTAACGGTAACTCGTTGGTTTGGACAAGCCAAGTTCTTCGCAAATAATATCGACATTAATGATTGGACGCGAAACTGAAAATAGGTCCAGTACGGTTAAAATTTTGCCAAAACTTGAAATTGCCATAATGTCTTGTTCGTATCCTTTAACAACGAGTCATCTTTGAGTTTTTATAACAGAAAAAAAGAAGGTTTGTCTCAATTCTAAAATAAATGCCTGATTTGAGTATTTTACTCTGACAAAGAGAAAAGTTCTCTCGGCTTATACATCATATACGATAATTAAAAAATATATCAAATTATCAAATAGAGATATTTTAGTTGACTAAATCGCTTTATTTTGAAAAAATTGCCAAACAAAATATCTAATCGAGAAATTGATCGGTTCCAGATTGATTTCTTGATACCTCTTCTTTCCAAAGCTTGGCCGTTTAAATGGCGCCCAAACTGAAATCATTTCGGCCAATCAGGCGAGATGTGGAAAAATCATTGTATTGAAGGATGCTCCTCATATCATTTGCTTTGAGGCAAATGGCAAAGTTGTGTTGTCTTTAGAAAGACAATCAAATATTGAAGGGCATGCTCATCAGTTCAAATCTGTATTTGAGATGAGTTCATGTTATTAAAGCAAATACTGGCGTTTCGCCCGAGTAGGCTTGATCTGATCTTTGCCTTAAAAACATTTATTGCCGGAATGTTGGCACTATTTGTTTCGTTTGAATTAGATCTGATTAACCCGATGTGGTCGATTGGTACGGTCCTGATTATTGCCAATCCATATTCAGGAATGGTGTCTTCTAAATGTGTCTATCGAGTGGTAGGGACAATTGGCGGAGCTGTGATTGCCTTAACTCTAACACCGCATTTAATTAATACACCTTGGATATTTACCGTGGTGTTGTCGTTGTGGGTGGGTTTTGCGCTTTATGTGTCGTTACTCGATCGTACTCCACGTAGTTATGCTTTTATGCTGGCCGGTTACTCGACAGCCATGATCGTCTTCAATGCGATTACCTATATTGATCAATACAATATATTCGATATTGCTTTAGCTCGGGTCATAGAAATTTCGATTGGTGTGATTTCAAGTGCAGTGGTTTCTGCCACGATTCTTCCAATGCATATTGGCTCGGCAATTAAACAGCGGGTGATAAAAACCCTAAAAGATACAGAGAATCTGTTTGCTAATTTATTAAATACAGATTCGCAGCAGAACAATACTCAGCTCTTGGCTGCCATTACTCGCGACACCACAGATATTCATGCTTTGGCAGTACATTTGAGCTATGAAAAGGGCGAACTGCATGGTATGACCAAACCCTTGCAGGAAATGCTTCATCAAATCTCAATGGTGGTGGCTAATCTAGTCGCTTTATCTGAGCGTATTAAGCAGCTTAAAGAACTTCGGTTTATCGAGACTCATGCAGAAAAACTGCAACAGCTTTCAGCTCATGTTGTACAGTTTTTAGAGCAAAAAGATCTAATCGTTGATGAAAATATTTTGCAGTTGCCTGATGAGTTTGAAAGCGATTTTGCAAGTTTGATGGAGTCGGCTTCTACACACCAACAAGTTTTGGTTGCAGCCATGAAAATGGATGTGCGCCATTTCATTAGCAATGTTTTAGCGGTTAAAGTCTTGTGGCAGCGAATTCAGCAAGGTAATAAAGAAATTCCTGACAACATTACCCCAATGACGACCAAATATCCAAGTTTGCACCGTGACCATGGTGTAGCGATACGAGGCGGTATTAGTGCAGTCCTAATTACATTTATTGTGACTGGAGTCTGGATTGTTTCGGGGTGGAAAGCTGGATTTATGATGGCACAAATGGGCGCAGTAACCGCCTGTATTTTAACGGCCTTAGATAACCCAGTTCCAGTTTTGCGTATTTTTATCTGGGGCAGTATTGCTTCAGCAGTTTTAGTTTTCGTTTATGCATTTGGTATTTTCCCACATGTCACCACTTTTTGGGAACTTGGACTGGTTTTGTTGCCGATGTTCTTATTCGCAGTGTCTATGATGGCTAACCAGATGCTGATGCCAGTAGGTATGGTGCTGGGTATTAATACCATGATGGGACTAAACTTGCACAATGCTTATAGCATGGATGCGGTGTCTTATCTTGATAGTTCATTTGCCATGATCTTAGGTGTTTTAGTGTCTTTGATTGTCATTGATGTTGTTCGCGCCATGTCACCAGACACGAGTGCAAGCCGTATTTTAGCCTTGCATTACCGTGCCATGCGACAAGCGATCTATCTGCCATATGGTCTTGATTTTAAAGTTCATCTACGCAGTATGCTAGATCGGATTGGGATTCTAAACAGCAAAATGGTGCAATCAGACGAGATTAAAACTTCAATTCATCAGGCCCTGATTGAGTCGAGTAGTATTGTTGATTTAAGCCGATTGCAAGAGTTAGCCAATCAGTTTCCCCAAACATCCGAACTCACTCAGCATATTGGCGATTTGCAACAAAATCTGGATGAGTTGTTTAGAGCTAAAGAAAACGATGAAAATGATACGACCGCTTTAGTAGAGCGAATCTACCGAGCGTTATTTGAATTAAAACAGCTTGCTTCAAATGTTGAAGATATGACTATGCGACAAAGACTACTCATTTCACTGAACAATATTGCTTATAGCATGTGCCATGTTTCATCAGAGCAGATGAATGAAAACAGCACCCTGAGAGGAGCCACAGCAAATGGGTGAGTTTAATGTTTATGGTATTTATGTGCCTTCTTTGCTCGTTCAAGCACTCTTGGCATATATCTGTTTCCGTGGGTTAAGTCCTTTAACAAATAAGTTGATTGCACAAGGCTGGATTGCATTACCTAGTATTTTTAATTTGTGTTTTTACCTCTTATTACTTTTGGTAATACATCAAATTTTTGTTGGGGTCGGTGCGTAGAGATGTTTGCGAAATTAAAGATTGAGTTAGGTGAGTGAAATGAATCAGGTGGATTTGAAAAAAGTCATCCGTCCAGTAATTTTGATTGTCGCATTAATGGTGGCAGTCTATAGCATTGTGCATTTATGGAATTACTATAATGCGGCGCCGTGGACACGCGACGGTCGAGTTCGTGGTGACGTTATTCAAGTATCTTCGGATGTTGCGGGGCTTGTGACAGAAGTATTGGTTCAAGATAACCAGACTGTAAAAAAAGGTCAGGTGCTCTTTAAAATTGATGTTTCTCGCCGAGCTTTAGATGTAGAGCAGGCAAAATCTGATTTAGCAAAAGCAAATGCAGCTTTTGCCCAAGCGCAAGCTGGTTTAGCACAAGCAAAAGCGAACCTGATTAAATCGGATACGAATATTAAGTTAGCCGAGAAAAATGCAAGCCGCTATTCAAACCTTATGGATGGCGCTATCTCTAAACAAGAACAAGATCAAGTTTTCGCAACTCGTGATCAATCTCATGCTGAACATGAGCAACTCCAAGCTGCTATTCAACAAGCGGAAGCAACTGTTAAGCAACAACAGGCTCTGATTGAGGCGGCAACGAGCAACTTGCATTTGGCCGAGCTTAACATGCATCGTGCTGCGGTAATTGCTCCAGCTGATGGTACTTTATCTAACTTCGATATGCGTCCAGGTAACTATGTTCAAGTTGGTCAGGCTGTTGCGGCATTACTTGACCGTAAACAACTCTATGTTGTGGGCTATTTTGAAGAGACGAAGTTAAACCGTATTCATGTCGGCGATCAGGCCAGTGTACAGTTAATGGGTGATAGCCAGAAAATTAAAGGCCATGTACAAGGTATTGCATCTGGTATTGAAGATCGTGAACGCTCAAGCAGCTCTAAACTTCTTGCCAATGTAAATCCAACGTTTAGTTGGGTTCGTTTAGCGCAGCGTGTGCCTGTAAAAATCGTATTGGATGAAACACCAAAGAACCAGCTTGCTTTCGTCTCTGGACGTACGGCAACTGTGCATATTATCGAGAAATAAAACGAGAAATAAAAAAGGAAGGCTTTAGCCTTCCTTTTTAATATTACGGGGTTAAACCGACTGGATTTCGATACCAACTCTGAATGAGTAAGGCGGCTGCAAAACTATCTGCAGAAAGTTTTTTTGCTCGACCTTGCTCTTGGTAGAAACCGAGTTCTTCTCGTGCTTCACGTGTAGTTAAACGCTCATCTACCATTAATGTTTCAATATTGGTTTGATGGCGTAAACGTCTCGCAAATTTGCGGGCACGTGTAGAAAGTTCTGACTCGCTATCATCCATATTCAAAGGCAAACCAACCAAAAATAGATCAGGTTGCCATTCTTTCACGATTTTTAAGAGCTGATCCCAGTTTGGAATACCATCTTTCATCACAAATAGAGGGAGGGGATTGGCACTTTCAATTGAGGACTGGCCAATTGCCATTCCCATTTTTTGAGTACCAAAGTCAAAAGCCATAATCGATTTTGATTGTGTTTCGGTCATTAAGCATGTCCGATTTCAGATGCTAACCATGCACGATCTACACCGATCTTTTTATAAGCTGCATCCCAACGATCGTCATAAGGCAGGTTAAAAATTAGGTCCATATCGGCATCACAAATGAGCCAGTCACCGCGCGTAATTTCATCTTCTAACTGGTTTTTACCCCAGCTCGCATAACCTAAAGCAATTTGATATCGGCCGACACCTTCATTGTGGGCAATCGCATCAAGAATATCTTTACTGGTAGTAATACAAACATTTTCACCTACAGCAATAGATGAATGCCATGTCGGTTGTCCAGTATGAAGAACGAATCCAGCCTCGGGACGTAATGGCCCACCTTGTAAAACCACATGTGGATTTACATTGTCTGCTTCAATGTCGAGATCATTGAGTAATTCTTTAATTTGAATGCCGGAAGGGCGGTTAATAATAATGCCTTGAGCACCTTCTTCATCATGACGGGCAAGATAAATTACAGTGTTTGCGAAAAAGTCATCTGCCATTTCTGGCGGGGCAATCAGACAACGGTGAGTCAGATATTGTTTGGTCACCTAAGCGGTTCTCCCTCAAAAAATGTCACTAGAGGGTCTCTCGACCCTTTTATCTATATAGGTTCTTTTTATCAACATACAAGAGTTAATCGGATTTCGCCAATCTTTTTCTCTCATTTTTTATTAATTTGAAGAAGCCTGAAATTTAAGTTGGCGTAATTGTTTTGCGTGTTGCAAGGTTGTTTCATTAATTTCAACACCGCCTGACATGCGTGCTAACTCAGAAATAATTTGATTTTCATCAAGTTGTACAATGGTACTGCTTGCCGGATCAGTTTGTTGCTTTTTAACTAATAAATGCTGATCTGATTGTGCAGCAACTTGTGCCTGATGGGTAATACATAAAAGTTGAACATGTTGGGCTAAGTCTGCAAGTAAACGTCCCACAACTTCTGCTGTACCACCACTAATCCCGACATCAATTTCATCAAACACTAACACTTCTGCTTCGGTTTTTTCAGCGTTCATGACTTGCATAACTAACGCAATACGTGAAAGTTCGCCACCTGAAGCGACGCGTGCTAATGGTTGTGGAGGAATACCCTTATTGGCAGTAAATAATAGCTGAATAAAGCTTAAGCCTTCAGCGGTAGGTTGCTCTAATGGTTCAAACTTAAACTCAAAATGTGCTTCTGGTAGTGCTAAAGGTTTGACTTGTTCGGTTAATTGTTTAGCAAGTGGGGCAGCAGCTTCACGGCGAATATGGTCTAAATGCTGAGCTTTCTCTAAGAATTCCTCATGAGACTTTTCAACTTGTTCTGCCAATGTTTCTGGGTCTTCAAGTTGATGCAATTGCTCAAGCTCACTTTGCCAAGCTTCATATTCTTCTTTAAGTGTTTCTGGTTGAGTTCGGTATTTACGTGCCAGACGGTGGAAAACTTCCAACTTGGAATTTAGTTCTTCCATTCGTTCTGGATCAAAACTTTGTCGATCAATAAATTGACGCAAGTTTGCCGTTGCATCATCTATTTCACTTTGAGCATTGAGTAAAGAATTATAAATCTCGGAAAGTTGTTCGCTACGGCCCGCGTGGGATTCTAATCTACGAATAATCGAAGACATTTCTTGAGTAATGTTTTGCTCAGCTTCATCAAGCACATTTAGGCTGTAGCTACAATCTTGCATGATATGTTCATGATGACTGAGGCGATCGAACTCTTGCTCAATTTCTTTATAGTCAGTTTGAATGACCTCTTCGAGCTCTTCAATTTGATGCTCTAAAGTACCAATACGCTGCAGTCGGGTTGCTTGTGCATCTAAGGCTGCTTGATGCAAACGAATGGTACGTTGCCATGTGCTATAGGCTTCACGTACATCATTCGCTTCAGCATAAAAATTGTTATAACGATCTAACCAATGCTTTGGATAAGGTGGTTCAAGCAGCTGCTGCTGGCTGTGCTGACTATAGAGCTGAACCAGCAAGCGACCTAATTCTTTGAGTTCAGATAGACTGCTCGGGCGTCCATTGACCCATGCTTTACTACGGCCAGTTGCAAAAATAACACGACGTAAATGAATTTCCCCAGAATCATCATCTAGCTCGTGGTCTTGGAGCCATTTTGCTTCAGGACTATTATTTTGATAGGTAAAAACAGCGGTGATATCCGCTTTGTCCGAACCGTAACGGACATAATTTGTATCTGTACGTTCCCCTAGGCAGGCAGAGAGTGCATCCAGTAATAATGATTTTCCGGCACCTGTTTCGCCTGTTAGAACATTAAATCCTTGTTCTATATCAATAGCCAAATGATCAGCTAATGCAAAATTAATTAAAGTTAAATGTGTGAGCATAAACGCATCCAACGCGCCAAATTATGGGTTAAAGATAGAGAAGTTTTGAATTTGCTACAAGTGATCTATTATTCTAACTGAAATTATAGAACAGCAAGATTGCGGATATTTACAATGAAAAAAACATTAAGCTTACCGAAACCACCAATAGGGATGATCAACCGCCATAAAAAAAATAATCCTGCGGAAATGAATAAAATTTTAAATCAGCATTTTAATGCATTTAAACAGGCAGCAGCACAAGGGGATTATGCCAAAGCTTATCAACATGTTAAACAAGCTGTTAATTTGGTTCCCAAGCATACTGGCGCCTTATCAGATTTAGCTTATACCGAATTACGCTTAGGCCGTTATAACGATGCCTATCAACATTATTTACAAGCGATTCAAGCAAGTGGAGCTAACGTAAATACAAACTTATATGATGGGCTCACAGAAGTTTGTCATCATTTAAAGAAAAAAGAAGAAACAATCAAATTTGGACGCTTGGCAATTGCAACCAAAAAAGAACTAGCGAAGAGCGAACCTGTTTTGGTAATTCCAGATCAGGTACCACCAACCTTTAGTGCAAACCCTCAAGAAAATATTATTGCTTTTTCATTGTTTGGGGCAAACCCTCGCTATTGTGAAACCTCTATTTTAAATATTCAGTTAGCCAAACAAATTTATCCAGAATGGACGTGTCGCTTTTATGTCGATGATACTGTGCCAGTACTGGTGCAACAGCGTTTAAAAGAGAAGGGCGCGCAAGTTATTCAAGTTACAGATTCTCAAAAACAGCTATCTGGTTTGTTTTGGCGCTTTTTTGTAATGGATGATCCGACAATTAAGCGTTTTCTGATACGTGATGCCGACTCCATTGTCTCGCACCGCGAAAAAGCAGCTGTCGATGCTTGGCTCAAGAGTGATAAATGGTTTCACTTAATGCGAGACAATTATTCTCATACCGAGTTAATTTTGGCGGGAATGTGGGGTGGATGTACGGGGATTTTTCATAATATTGAAGCACATATCAGGGATTATGTTGCCACCGGACGTTATCTGGATAATCGGGTGATGGATCAGCATTATTTGCGCTACTGTATTTGGCCGACTTTAAAACAAAGTGTGCTTATACACGATAGCCAGCAATTCGATTCAGAAGCTATCGATTTTCCAGTTTATGATCTGGCGTTAATGCAAAACGACAGCGAAAATTTTCATGTAGGAATGAATGACGGTTCACCGGTAGTTGCTACAGCAGTTGCCCATCCAACTGCACAGAGAGTGTGTTGGGTACTTCTAGATGAAAATCAGGTCGAAGTTTGCAGATACGATGCAATTGTGTCGAATAGTCGAAATATTGAGATTAACTTACCTTATGCTTTTGCCAAAAAAATTCAGGCACAGCAGTGGAAATTACAAGTCTATCCGTATGAAAACTGATTGATTAGTTATTTAGGCACAATTAAACTACATTCATCATAATTTATATAAATACGGCATTATCTGGAGAGTGTGCATGAGTTCAACCCAATTTGATCATGTAACGGTCATCAAAAAATCAAACGTTTATTTTGGTGGAGCATGTATCAGCCATACCGTGCAATTTGAAGATGGAACAAAAAAAACACTAGGTGTTATTTTGCCGACTGAGCAAGCTTTAACTTTTGAAACCCATGTTCCTGAGCGTATGGAAATTATTTCAGGTGAATGCCGTGTAACAATCGCGGACAGTAATGAAAGTGAGTTGTTCCGTGCAGGCCAATCATTTTATGTGCCTGGTAATAGTCTTTTTAAAATCGAAACTGATGAAGTGCTCGATTACGTGTGCCATTTAGAAGGCTAAGAAATTCCTATTCAAATCGGGTACACTATGCCCAAAGAAATCCTGTGAAGTTGGCTTTGCAGGATTTTTATTTTTTTGCTCAAACGTTGTTAGAGGTCATGCATGGCAAAACCGGAATATTATTATGGCGTTCATTCAGTGGAGTCATTGTTAGAACTTGAGCCGGAACGTGTGCTAACCCTGTTTACTTTAAAAGGACGGGATGACCAGCGTTTGCAAAAGATTTTGCAATTGGCAGAGCCTTTTGGAATTAGTGTACAAAAAGCAAGCCGTGATAGTCTCGAAAAGCTTGCAGGTCTACCGTTTCATCAAGGTGTGGTTGCAGCAGTACGTCCGCATCCGACTTTAAATGAAAAAGATCTAGATCAGATCTTGGCTGAAACCCCAGATGCTTTATTGCTGGCATTAGATCAGGTGACAGACCCGCATAACTTAGGGGCTTGCATTCGTACCGCTGCTGCAATGGGCGTGCAAGCAGTGATTGTACCTCGTGATCGTTCGGCAAGTTTAACCCCAACAGCTCGTAAAGTTGCAGCGGGTGGAGCTGAAAAAGTTAAATTCATTCAAGTAACAAATTTGGCTCGTACATTAGCCCATCTCAAAGAGACGACTCATACACGTGTGATTGGCACTATGCTTGATGAAAATGCAATGCCAATTCAAAAATGTGATTTCTCTGGCCCAGTCGTGATCGTAATGGGAGCCGAAGATACAGGTTTACGCCCAATTACACAGGCACAGTGTGATCATAAAGTTTATATTCCGATGTCTGGAAATTTACAGAGTCTAAATGTGAGCGTGGCAACAGGTATGGCACTTTATGAGGCTTGCCGTCAGCGTTCTGAGGTATAATCTAGCTGCCTTTCTAGTTTGTAAGCAGTCTTGATATGTCTCCCCGTAAGCAAGGTTATTTTTTTGTATTGGTGACCATGTGCATTTGGGGCGGGTTTACACTTTTTGCCCGTTTAAATGCACAATGGCACATCAGTGCTTGGGACATTGCTGCACTACGCTTTGCTATCGCCTTCCTGATTTTGATGCCGATTCTGATCTATAAGAAAGATCTCGCTTTTTTATGGAGTAAGCACGCTGTTATTTTGGCACTCATTGGCGGAGTTATTTATTGTCTTACCGTCTATACCGCGTTTCTCTATGCTCCCGCTGCACATGCTGCCATTTTTTTAAATGGTTGTATTCCTATTTGTACTGCAATTGCAGCATACATTTTATTTAGACAACCATTTGATAAGCATACATGGGTGAGTCTGGCAATTATGATCACTGCCTTGGCTCTCATGAGTGTGTTGATGTTGCAAGGTAATGCTTCTGCTTTTGGCATGGGGGATTTACTTCTTTTTATTAGTGCGATTTGGTGGGGCATTTTCACTGTATTACTTAAACAGTGGAAACTTTCCGCATGGCACTCTATGGCGAGTGTTGCGATTTGGTCTGCAATTATTTACTTACCCATCTATGTTTTATTTTTGCCTAAACATTTCATGGAAGTCAGTCCTGTTCATCTAGCGATACAGGGCATTTTCCACGGTGTGTTTGTTGTTATTATCGCAACTTTGACTTATGTAGCAGCGATTCAGCGACTTGGTGCTTTTAAAACGGGAAGTATTGTTACTTTGGCGCCGTTTATTGCTGCCATTTTAGCTGTACCTTTACTTGGCGAATCATTAAGTCCATCAATTGTTGTGGGCTTGGTTGGAATGGGAATCGGTGCCTTACAACCTTGGCGCTGGTTTCGACAAGATAGCTTGGCACAAAAGATTCAGCAGCAAAATAAGCAAGATTAGTTGGCGCGCTTCAAATAGCTTTGATGTAAAGGTTCTAATTGCTGATATAAATGTTCAAGTAATCCGTCATTAAACACAATGTCATTGGCAAGTTCACGTTTACGTTCGCGTGGCATTTGCGCTGCAATAATTTTCTGAATTTGTTCTTGGTTTTGCCCATCACGTTGGCTTGCACGCTGAATTTGAGTTTGTTCACTCGCATCAACTAATAAGGTGTGGTTCACCAATTCATGCTGGTTAGTTTCAAAAAGTAGGGGTGAAACTAAAATCACATAAGGACTTTTTGGGTTTTGTAGCTGTTGAACAATAGATTGGCGAATGGCTGGATGCGTGATTTTCTCAAGTGTTTGTCTTGCTTCAGGGTTTTGAAAAATATATTCACGTAGTGCACGGCGGTCTAGATTGCCGTCGGGTTGAAGTACCCAATCTCCAAAAGTTTGTTGGATTTTTTGAAGGGCAGGTTGGCCTTTTTCAACCACTTCGCGAGCAACAATATCGGCATCGACGACTTGGATTCCTTGGGATTCAAACCATTGTGTTGCAGCAGATTTTCCACTGCCAATACCACCTGTGACTCCCAGAATAAAAGCCATCTTAACCTCCCAAATAAATTTTCATAATTTGGTCACCCCATAAAAAGGCAACCCAACCCGCAATGGCAATATATGGCCCAAACGCAAAGGGCTGATTATCATTACGTAATTTTAGTAAAATGATGCCAATAATTGCACCGAGTAAAGATGACAATAGCACAATTAATGGCAGCATCAATGGTCCCATCCACGCGCCTAATGCGGCAAGCAATTTAAAGTCGCCGTAGCCCATACCTTCTTTGCCTGTAATCACTTTAAATAAGTAATACACAATCCAAAGACATAAAAAGCCGATTAAATATCCCCAAATGGCTGAGTTAGGTGAGGTGTAAATATTAAAGGTATTAATACCTAAGCCGAGAGCAGCCAAAGGTAGGGTGAAACGGTCAGGTAGTAGCTGAGTATCAAAGTCTATAAATGTTAAAGCAATCAAAATCCAAGTGAGCACTAGCCCCCAAAGCATTTGTAGGGTTGGACCAAAAACCATGACGACTACTAATGAACATAGCATCGTGAGTAATTCAATCGCTGGATAACGAATGCTAATAGGATGTTGGCAATGGCCACATTTTCCTCTTAACATTAACCAGCTTATAACTGGAATATTTTGATACCAACGGATCGGTTGCTGACATGCAGGACATGATGAAGCAGGTTTACTTAATGTCAGCTTTTCATGCTCAATGATGGGTAGTTCGGGATTAAGCAACATTTGACATTCCTGCTGCCAATCTTGTTCCATCATTTTGGGGGTGCGATAAATTACCACATTCAAAAAGCTACCAATACATAGGCTCAATAGTGCGACTGCAATATAAAGTGCAGTTAAGTTTTGAATAAAATAAGCAATAATTTCTTGCATTATATGACTGAGCCCATTTGGAAAATTGGAAGATACATAGCAATCACTAGACCGCCTACCAGCACCCCTAAAATTGCCATGATTAAAGGTTCCATCATTGAAGTTAAACCATCAACGGCATTATCAACTTCATTTTCATAATAAGTGGCAACTTTATCGAGCATGCTGTCTAGCGCACCAGATTCTTCACCAATTGCGACCATTTGTATAGCCATAGATGGAAAACGATTTGAAACACGCATTGCAAATTGGAGTTGTTGACCAGTAGCAACATCTTCACGAATTTTCATGACGGCTTCTTCATAAATGACATTGTTGGTTGCACCAGCAGTTGATTCAAGGGCATCAATGAGTGGAACACCAGCGGCAAACGTGGTGGCTAAAGTACGGCTATAACGGGCAATAATCGCCTTATAAACCAGATCACCAAAGATAGGGAGTTTCAGTGTGAGTTTATCTAAGCCATCACGAAACTTCTTGCTTCGCTTTTTAGCTTCCAGAAAGGCAGCAATAATTGCCCCAATCACAATAATCATAATGAACCAGTATTCCTGCATCCATTTCGACATATTCACGACCATTTGGGTGAATGCAGGTAAATCTGCACCAAAAGAAGAAAACAGGTCTTGGAAAACAGGAACTACTTTAACCATCAAAATAATGGTAACAACCACAGCAACCACGATGACCGTTGCTGGATATTTCATAGCCTTCTTAATTTTCTGTTTAAGCAATTCACTTTTTTCTTTATAAATTGCAACGCGGTCCAACATGGTTTCAAGCGCACCTGATTGTTCACCAGATTCTACAAGAGAACAGAACAAGTTATCGAAGTGTTGAGGATACTTTCTTAAAGCTGAGGCAAAGGTACTACCACCTTCAACCTCACCTTTAATCCCGAGTACCACCTCGCGCATGGCTGGGTTTTCTAGACCCTCCGCTACAATTTCAAAGCCTTGTACCAGTGGCACACCTGCTTTCATCATCGTTGCAAGTTGCCTAGTAAAAATTGTGATATCGAGTGTTGATACTTTCTTCTTGAATAAACCCTCAAGAATATTTTTACGCTTTTCCCGAATATTACGGACAGTTACACCTTGTTTGCGTAGAGTGACTTTAGCTAAGGCCATATTCTTAGCTGGAAGTTCGCCCTTAATTTTTACGCCCTTACGGTCAACCCCTTCATAAGCAAAAGTCGGCATCATTTGTGCCTTTTTGACAGTCATGAATTATCCTTATTTTAAATTGTCTTTTATTCACTGGTCACGCGGTTAACTTCTTGTAAGGAAGTTACACCTTGCATGACTTTCTTTAACCCTGAACGACGCAGATTATTAAACCCCAGTTTTTCAGAAGCAGCAGCGATTTCTAAAGCATTGCCATCTTCCATAATAATCTTGGAAATTTCAGGTGTAACTTTCATCACCTCATAAATACCTACTCGACCTTTGTAGCCTTCACGACACTCAGTACAACCTACAGGTTGAAAAACTTGAAAATCGGGATTGGTTAAATCTTGGTCGGTAAAGCCCATTTCTAATAGGCTCTGTTTAGGAATGTCGGCAGGTGTTTTACACTGTGGGCATAACCGACGCGCCAAACGTTGAGCAATCACCAGATTGACAGACGTTGCGATATTAAAGGATGGAACACCCATATTACGTAGGCGAGTAAGTGTTTCTGGGGCACTATTGGTATGCAGTGTGGACATGACCATGTGACCGGTTTGTGCAGCTTTAATCGCAATTTCAGCCGTTTCTAAGTCACGAATCTCACCGACCATAATAATGTCGGGGTCTTGACGTAAAAATGATTTCAGTGCGGCCGAAAAAGTAAGACCTACTTTCGGGTTAACGTTAACCTGATTAATACCTTCAAGGTTGATTTCGACTGGATCTTCGGCAGTGGAAATATTAGAGCTTTCAGTATTTAAAATATTTAAGCCTGTATATAAAGATACCGTTTTACCAGAACCTGTAGGACCAGTAATTAAAAGCATACCTTGTGGTTTATCGAGTGCTTCTAAAAAAAGAGCTTTCTGATCTTCTTCATATCCTAAAGCATCAATTCCGAGCATTGCGCTAGATGGATCGAGAATACGCAGAACCAGTTTTTCACCAAACAAGGTTGGAAGTGAGTTCACACGAAAATCGATTGCTTTAGTTTTTGATAACTTAAGCTTGATACGACCATCTTGAGGTACCCGCTTTTCGGAAATATCCATTTGAGACATGACTTTTAAACGTGAAGCTAAACGGTTAGCCAATTGCAAAGGCGGATTTGCAATCTGACGCAACACACCATCGACTCGGTAACGGACCCGATATGATTTCTCATAGGGTTCAAAATGTAAGTCTGAAGCCCCCATACGAATTGCATCGATGAGTAATTTATTAATATATTTAACAATAGGTGCTTCATCGCCTTGAGGCGTTTCTTCCTCATCCTCTTGTGAGGGGGGAGCTTCAAGGTCTACATCAAGATCAAACTCTTCATCACTAAATTCGAAGCTACTTTCTTCGGTAAATTGCTGCGCCAGAATTTTCTCAAGCTTATGGTGCTCGACAATAACTGGTTCAACCATGAGCTTACTATTAAAGCGAATGGCATCAATCGCTTCAATATTACTCGGGTTGCTGGTTGCGACATATAAAATCTGTCCTCTTTGTATGAGAGGTAAGACCCGATGTTTTAAAACCAGTTTCTGATCGACCAAATCTTTGGGAATTTGGCTTGTATCGTAAACATCCAGATCAAAATATGGTTCAGCAAATTCAATAGAAATTGTTTCAGCTAATAAAGAAGGGGAGAGATTAACCTCTTCAATCAGGTACGCAACTGTATCCCGTTTAGCTCTCTTTGCTGCATCTAATGCTGTTTGCATGGTCGCTGCCGACACATGTTTTTCTTCGACTAATCGTCGAAAAAACCCCGAAAATTTTGGAGATGTATGTATGACTGACATCTGCCTACCTGTGCTCATATGTTTATAATTGGTATATAAAAAATTATACTTTTGTTATCTAAAATTACTACCTGAGAAAATGATGCTCTGGTCTTGATCCACTCGCTAAAGCTTGAACTAGTCGAAGTTTTTATTCATTAATTTTTAAGAGACGATTCTTTAGACTCAATAAAGTTTTATAACTGTTTTCAATTAGTAGAAAAGATATGAGTAACGCCGTTAAAGAAAAGTATCTGAAATTTGTATAAATGCGTGTAGAATGTGCTGCATTTTTGATGAAAGGTGAGCCGTATGTCGGGTTCGACGATTACGCCTTGGGTAGTTGGCAACTGGAAAATGAACCCAATGCGTGCCAATGCCAAACAACTTATAGAAGAATTTAAACAACTATTGCAACAAAACCAAATTGCAGATGAAAGCTGTCATGTAGGGGTTGCTCCAGTTTCTATTGCGCTTGCAATGGTACAAACACAATTGCAAGATGCTGCAAGAACAGTATATACAGTTGCACAAGATGTATCACGTGTAGCGGGTACTGGTGCTTATACTGGCGAAGTCAGCGCAGAACTATTAAAAGATAGCCAAATTAATTTTGTACTGGTTGGGCATTCTGAGCGCCGTGATATTTTTGGCGATAACGTTGAAATTTTGAAAGCTAAACTCCAAAATGCATTAAATGCGAGCTTGACTGTCATTTATTGTGTTGGTGAAAGCCTTGAACAACGTGAACAAGGTTTGGCAGAGCAAGTTGTATTGCAACAAATCTGTGATATTGCTCCTGTAGTGACTGCTGAGCAGTGGCAAAAGCAAATTGTAATTGCCTATGAGCCAATCTGGGCAATTGGGACAGGTAAAACTGCTTCTCCACAAGATGCACAGGCAATGCATGCTAAGATTCGTGAAGGTTTAAGTCAGATTACCCCAGCGGGTTCAGACATTGCGATTTTATATGGCGGTAGTGTAAAAGCTGAAAATGCGGTCGAATTGGCGGCATGTCCAGATATTAATGGTGCGTTGGTAGGCGGTGCTTCATTAAATGCAGCATCTTTTTATCAAATCGTACAAGCCTTTGCACAAAGTAAATAACGAGGATAGGGTATGCACTCTTTTGTACTGATCGTACATATTATTTTAGCGGTACTGATGATTGCCTTGATTCTAGTGCAACACGGTAAAGGTGCTGATGCCGGTGCTTCTTTCGGCGGTGGCGGAGCAGCAACTGTATTTGGTGCATCAGGTTCAGGTAACTTCCTTACTCGACTTACTGCTATCTTAACAGCGTTGTTTTTTGTGACGAGTTTAACTCTAGCTGTTTTTGCGAAAAAACAGACTACTGATGCATATAGTTTGAAAACTGTACAAACTACAGCGCCAGTTCAAACGACATCGCCTGAAACTTCACCAAATGCACCAAAATCGAGTCAATAATTCGAAATAGGGCTTTCCTTTTGCAGTGGGAAGGACTAGAATGCGTCCCACAAGCTGCGGTGGTGGTGGAATTGGTAGACACGCTACCTTGAGGTGGTAGTGCCTTCGGGCGTGGGGGTTCAAGTCCCCCCTTCCGCACCAACTTTGAACCAGAAAGTTGAGTGCAAGCAGTTTTTTGATGCGGGATGGAGCAGTCTGGTAGCTCGTCGGGCTCATAACCCGAAGGTCGTTGGTTCAAATCCAGCTCCCGCTACCAATTTGATTAAGGTGCAACTTAATCAAGCGAATATTAGATAAGTTTACATTGACTTTTTTCGATATTTGTATATAATTTTTGCACGTTGATGCGGGATGGAGCAGTCTGGTAGCTCGTCGGGCTCATAACCCGAAGGTCGTTGGTTCAAATCCAGCTCCCGCTACCAAGTTTCTTAAAAGAGGCTCACAGACAGGTGGGCCTTTTTGCACAGTGGACTATTGTTTTCTGTGCAAAATAGGGGCGATTAACGCCCTTTTTTATTGGTTATCGTATCGCTATCGTGTAGTGTCGACATCAATTGGTCAAATAGTCATGCTTCACTATAGTAGGTCTGTGTCGGTTAAAACAACCGATTGAATCGCACGAGAATGACGAGAGTAAATGAAATTATCAAATAAATCCCAAGCATTGCATGACTTAATTGTTCCTGCAGTGGAAGCATGTGGTGTCGACCTTTGGGGGATCGAGTTTCTCCCACAAGGTAAACGTTCATTATTGCGTATTTATATCGATAAAGCGGTAAGTGAAGATGCTGAGCCTGTAATTAATGAAGATGGTGAAGTAGAACTAGGCCGTGGTATTGGTGTACAAGATTGTGTGCGTGTAACACAACAAGTTGGCGCAATGTTGGATGTTCATGATCCAATCTCAGGTGAGTATTCATTAGAAGTTTCTTCACCAGGTTGGGACCGTCCATTTTTTCAACTAGAACAGTTACAAGGCTACATCGGACAACAAATTGCTTTGCGTTTAATTGCAGCAGTAGAAAACCGTCGTAAATTTCAAGCAAAACTTATCGCAGTAGACCTTGAAAATGAAGAAATTCAGGTTGAAGTTGATGGGAAGCATGTGCTTGTGATCGACAGCAACAATATCGATAAAGCAAACTTGATCTATCAAGATTAAATTTATTTAAATTTTATAAGAAATCGGTAGGTGACTTATGGGCCGCGAAATTCTTACCGTTGTTGAAACGGTTAGTAATGAAAAAGGTGTTAGTCGTGAAGCGATCTTCGAAGCTTTAGAACAAGCTCTAGTTGCTGCAACGAAGAAAAGATTTTACGAAGGTACGCATGCTGAAGAAGCTCAGCTTCGTGTAGAAATTGATCGTAAAACTGGTGATTACCGTACGTTCCGTCAATGGACTGTTGTGGCAGATGAAGATCACGAAATGCCAGCTTGCCAAGATGCAATTTCTGACGTTGATCCAGCTAAATGGTCAATTGGTGACGTGCGTGAACTCGAAGTAGAATCTATTGAGTTTGGTCGTATTGCTGCACAAATTGCAAAACAAGTTATCGTACAAAAAATTCGTGAAGCTGAGCGTGCTTTAGTTGCTGATGCATACGAGTCTAAAGTTGGTGAGTTAATTTACGGTGAAGTGAAAAAACAAACCAAAGATGGCTTCATTATCGACTTAGGCGACAATGCAGAAGCTTATCTTGCACGCGAAGAGATGATTCCAAAAGAAATTCTTCGTCCAAAACAACGTGTAAACGCTATTTTATATAATGTTAACCGTGAAGGTCGTGGCGCTCAGTTATTGTTATCACGCGCTAAGCCTGAAATGTTAATTGCTTTAATGAAAAAAGAAATTCCAGAAATTTCTGAAGAAATTATTGAAATTAAAGCAGCGGCACGTCAACCGGGTGTTCGTGCTAAAATTGCAGTGAAAACAAATGATCATCGTATTGACCCTGTAGGTGCATGTATTGGTATGCGTGGTACGCGTATTCAAGCTGTACAGCAAGAGTTAAATGGTGAGCGTATTGATGTAGTGGTCTGGTCTGATGATCCGGCTCAATACATTGCTAGTGCATTAGAACCGGCTGATGTTTCAGGCATCGTGCTTGATGAAGATGCAAGAAGTGCCGACATTATTTTTGCAACCAGCGATCAATTAGCTCGTGCGATTGGCTCTCAAGGTCAAAACGTTCGTTTAGCTTCTGATTTAACTGGCTACAAACTCGACATGATGCTTGAAGAAGAGTATCGTGCTCGTCAGCAAAATGAAGCTCAGCAATATCTTGATATGTTTGTATCACGTCTCGATATTGAAGAAGATTTAGCAATGGCATTGGTGGAAATGGGCTTCACTTCTTTAGAAGAGATTGCTTATGTTCCTGCTGAAACTTTTGACGAAATTGAGCTTGATGCTGAATTGGTTGAGTTATTGCAAAGTCGTGCAAAAGAAGCAGCCCTTACTGATGCTTTGAAACAGCAAGAAAATATTCAAGAACCGAGCGCAGACCTTCTCACTATGGAAGGCATGACTTCTGAGATCGCTTACTCGCTTGCCGCTCGCGGTATTATTACTGTCGACGATTTGGCAGATCAAGCTACTGACGATATCTCTGATATTGAAGGACTTGGTCATGAAAAAGCAGGTCAATTGATCATGAAAGCTCGCGAATCATGGTTTAACTAGGAGATGAAATATGACGGACAAGTCGATTAAAGAGTTAGCTCTCAGTGTAGGACGTCCTGTTGAGAAGCTCCTAGAACAGGCTCGTGAAGCAGGTTTGCCTCAACGTACAGCAGACGACATTATTACCACTGAACAACAGGATACTTTGGTCAATCATTTGAAAAAAGTTCATGGTCAAGAAAGTGGTAACACAGGAAAAATTGCGTTGAAACGTAAAACAACCAGTACCGCTAAAGTTGCAAGTACTTCAGGTAAAGCAAAAACAATTAACGTAGAAGTACGTAAAAAACAGGTTTTTGCTAAACCAAACCCTGAACAAATTGCAGCTGAAGCTAAAGCACGTGCAGAAGCTGAAGCAAAAGCACGTGTAGAACAGCAAACGCGTGAAACTGCCGAGCAAAAAGCGCGTCTTCAAACAGAGCAAAAAGCTAAAGCAACTTTAGATGCGATGCGTGCTGCTCATCAACAAGATAGTGCTGCACAGACAGCTCCCAAAGCTGCTGTTGTAGTGAAAAAGCGTGGTGGTGGTACAGTAAAACCTGCACCAAAACCAGCGGAAACTCCAGAACAGAAACGAGCTCGTGAAGAGCAGTCAGCTCAGTTAAAAGCAACTGAAGAAGCTGCACGTCGTAAAGCAGCTGAAGAAGCTCAGCAACGTACACTTGAACAAATGCGCAAAATGGCGTCTAAGTATTCAAATGACGATGCTACTACGACAATTCGTGTTATTGATGATTCTCCACTTGCTTCTGGTCTAGTTGGCCAAGCTTATGAAGATTCATTTAAGCAAGAAGACCGTGAAATTAAACGCGGTGGCGCAACCACTAACCCACGTGCTGGGAAGAAAGGTGGTCGTCGTGGTCAAGAAGAGCAAAGCTTTGTTAACCATAACAAACGTGGTTTAAAATCAAGCCAAGCGAATAAGCATGGATTTGAAAAGCCAGTTAAAAAGCAAGTTTATGATGTAGAAATCGGTTCAAGCATTGTTGTTGCCGATCTTGCTCAAAAAATGGCGATTAAAGTACGTGAAGTTATCAAGACACTTATGAAAATGGGTGAATTGGTTAATCAAGATCAAGCTATTGATCAAGACACAGCGGCACTTGTTGTAGAAGAAATGGGCCACAACCCTGTTTTAGTTTCTGATACACAAGCGGAAGATAACTTGCTTGAAGCAGCTGAAGAAGCTCGTGGTGAGCAAACAACTCGTCCGCCAGTTGTTACCATTATGGGTCACGTTGACCATGGTAAAACATCATTGCTTGACCGTATCCGTCGTTCGAAAGTGGCGGCTGGGGAAGCAGGTGGTATTACCCAGCATATTGGTGCATATCACGTTGAAACAGACAAAGGAATTATTACATTCCTTGATACACCGGGACATGCGGCATTTACTTCAATGCGTGCACGTGGTGCTAAAGCAACAGATATCGTTGTATTAGTTGTTGCTGCAGATGATGGTGTAATGCCACAAACTGCAGAAGCAATTGACCATGCTCGTGCAGCAGGTACTCCAATTATTGTTGCAATCAACAAAATGGATAAAGAATCTGCTGATCCAGACCGTGTGTTAAATGAATTAACAACGAAACAAATCGTTCCAGAAGAATGGGGTGGTGATGTTCCGATTGCTAAAGTTTCTGCACACAGCGGACAAGGTATTGATGAACTCCTTGATTTAATTCTTATCCAATCAGAATTGATGGAATTAAAAGCATCTGCTGAAGGTGCTGCGCAAGGTGTTGTTATTGAAGCACGTGTAGATAAAGGCCGTGGTGCAGTAACTTCAATTCTTGTTCAAAACGGTACATTAAACATTGGTGACCTTGTTCTTGCAGGTTCATCTTATGGTCGTGTCCGTGCAATGTCTGATGAAAACGGTAAGCCGATTAAATCAGCAGGACCATCTATTCCAGTAGAAATTCTGGGTCTTCCAGATGCTCCAATGGCAGGTGATGAAGTTCTTGTTGTAAATGACGAGAAGAAAGCGCGTGAAGTTGCCGATGCTCGTGCTGACCGTGAGCGTCAAAAACGTATTGATCGTCAAAGTGCTATGCGCCTTGAAAATATCATGTCGTCAATGGGCAAAAAAGATGTTCCTACAGTGAACGTTGTTTTGAAAACAGACGTACGTGGTACTTTAGAAGCATTGAATGCTGCTCTACATGAATTATCTACTGACGAAGTAAAAGTTCGTGTAATTAGCTCAGGTGTTGGTGCGATTACTGAGTCTGATGTAATTCTTGCTGAATCTTCAGAGGCTGTATTGTTAGGCTTTAACGTTCGTGCCGATACGACTGCTCGTCAACGAAGTGACCAAGATGGTATTGATATTCGTTACTACAGCATCATCTATGAATTAATTGATGATGTGAAAGATGCCATGAGCGGTAAACTTGCTCCTGAACATCGTGAAACAATCTTGGGTGTTGCGGAAGTACGCGAAGTATTCCACTCAAGTAAGTTTGGCGCAGCAGCAGGCTGTATGGTACTTGAAGGCACATTACATCGTAATAAACCGATTCGCGTATTACGTGATGATGTTGTAATTTTCCAAGGTGAGCTTGAATCTCTTCGTCGTTATAAAGACGTTGTTGATGAAGTTCGTGCTGGTATGGAATGTGGCCTTGCGGTGAAAGGTTATAAAGACATCAAACCACAAGATAAGATCGAAGTGTATGATGTTCAATTGATTAAACGGAGTCTTTAATGGCGGGTAGCCAACGCTTAAAGCGCATGGCGGATTCAGTACAACGTGAGTTGTCTGAGCTGATCCGTCAAGAGCTTAAAGATCCTCGCTTAGGTGGTCTAGTGACCATCTCTGCGGTGAAAGTCAGTGCGGATATGGGTTATGCTGAAGTTTATGTCACTGTTATGGGACGTGAACTCGGCGATGAGCAAAGTGAAGCAGCAAATAAAGAAACTTTAGATGTATTAAATAAAGCTTCTGGTTTCTTGCGTCATGAATTGAGCCGTCGCATTAAGACTCGTATTACGCCTCGTTTACGTTTCCATTACGATAAGACGAATGCATATGGTAACTATATGTTTGGTCTAATCGAAAAAGCGGTACAAGATTTACCAGAACGTAAGTCAGATGACCAAGAGTAATTAAAACTCAAAAAATAAAAAAGCCACCTTCGGGTGGCTTTTTTATTGGCTCAATTTTTTATTCTTTAGGGGGTTCCATTGGCGGTTTGTTTTGTGAAAAGCGTTGACCAATTTTGTAACGGTCCCAAGGTAGAGGACGTTCAATGGCTTCAGGTACTTCACCACTCAGTGAGCGTAAACGTAAATGTAGCGCAGCTTGAGCAATCAAATTGGCTGAAACTGGTGCGGTAATAAAAGCTAAAAGAGTAATAAGTAATTCGGCAAAACCGAAACGACCTTGGAAAGCAAAAAAGATCATGGAAGCGATCAGAAAGCTTCCTAAGCCGAGCGTACTCGACTTAGTTGGTGCATGTAAGCGCATGAATAAGTCGGGTAAACGGACCATACCGATTGAGCCAACTAACATGAAGAAAGCACCAAAAACCAGAAAGACCGAAACAATAATTTCCATTGTAAATTGCATTTTGACCTCTCCTTAATCGATAACATGACCAGTTGTGAAGTAACGTGCTAAGGCGGCTGTAGATACGAAACCTAGCATCGCAACCAGCAGTGCTCCTTCGAATAGAGAAGTCGTCATCCAATAAATGCCTAACACAACAATGAGGCAAGTTGCATTGAGAAAAAGTGTATCGAGCGCTAAAAGGCGGTCTACAATTGAAGGCCCCATAACTAGTCTGAAAAGGCAAAGTAGCATCGAGATTGTAATGGCAATCAAGCTAATACCTAGAGCATAGGGTAGGATTGTCATGCACTTGCCTCCGTTTTACTTTTCACATCAAAAATTTCCATAAGAGGAATTTCATAACGTTGTTTGATGTCTTGAATATCAGATTCGGTATTATCTGTGCTCAACGCATGAACCAGAATATCCCCACGTTCCTGATCGATACCTGCAGAAACCGTACCTGGTGTTGTGGTAATGATCATTGCCAGTAAGGTGTTGACCTGCTCATGTTCTGTCTCTAAAGGTACGCGATACCATTTAGGGTGTAATTTTTTAGTAGGCCCCAAAACAAGTTTTGCGACCTTAAAGTTAGAAATAATAATATCCCAAAGAACCACAAAACATAGTTTTACTGCAGGTTTCCAGTGAATATGCGGTGTGCGGGTAATAAACGGTTTGACTAAACGAGGGATGATTAAGCCCAAAAGCATCGCAGTCAAAAGATCACTCGCATCAAGACTATGCGCCAGCATCAACCAAAATAAAATGATGAGAACCGAAACAAATGGATGTGGAAACCAGCGTTCAAGCAAATGAGTTAACTGCATTGTTATGGCTCCATAGGTTTCAATTGACTTTCATCAACAATGGTAGGCGTTTGGAGTTTGTCCTGTTGCTGAATTTGTCGTTGTTTATATTCAGAAATATGTTCGCCATTGAACGTATCTTTCGAAATAATATCTGGAACAAGATAAGCATTATGATCTTCAACTTCACCGCCGTACTTGGTTTCTGGTAAGTAAGCTGGATCATATGGTTGCACACTGATGACTTCACCGTTTTGATCTACTTTAAGAATAGAGTGTTGGTAAAGTGCATGGTCCTGAATCTGTTGTGCGGTGCTTAATGTGTAATGCTGAATTGGTGCAGCAAAGACAACATAAGCGATTAAACCAGCCAGTAATAGATAGATAACTTGATCGGTACGTGGTGGTGCGCGTTCCGGCAAAGCACGATAAAGAATATAAGCTGGATGGATTGGATCTTCTTCTGGAGGGGATGCGCGCCAGAATAAGATAAAACCAACACGTGTGAGTGCAATAATACTTAATAGGCTCACAACAAGCACAACACCAATAATCCAGCCTTGATAGCTAGCTTCAACTGTCGCTTGTAAAATGAATACTTTTCCAAGAAAACCACTAAAAGGTGGCAAACCTGCAAGCATCATGGCAATCAAGAAGTAAGTCAGCATAGCCGCTTTTTCTTGTTTGATTCTTGGGGCAACTTTTAAATGATCTTTAAAATCTCCACGTTGTGAAGTGATCCATCCACAAAATAGATAAAAAGCTGCACCAATCAATGTACTGTGCACTAAGTAATATAAAGCACCAGACCATGCCTGCGTATTAGACATGGCAATTGCTGTAAGCAAGGTACCAATTGAAGAAAGGACCATAAAGCCGACAAATCGACGTAAACGATCTGCTCCAATTGCTGCAATCACCCCATAAAGAGACGTAATTAAGCCAATAGGCAATAACCAGCTTTTTAAGATTTCTTGACTAAGCGCATCGTCAAATACTGTTCCATTTACACGTAAAATAGAATAGATCCCGACTTTAGTCATAATAGTGAAAATTGCAGCTACAGGCGTACTTGCAACGGCATAGGTTTTTGGTAGCCAAAAACCGACAGGAAGCATTGCTGCTTTAATACCGAAAACAACAAAGAGAAGTAAGGAACCAGCGACTGCTAATTTGTGTTGATCTGCTTCAAGTGTTGGTATAAGACGTGAGACATCCGCCATGTTGAGGCTACCCACACTGCCATAAATCATACCAAGCCCAATTAAGAATAGGGCAGAGGCTAAAAGATTGATAATGACATAGTGAACGCCAAGCTGAAAACGAGGTTTGCCTTGTCCATGTAAGAGCAACACATACGAAGCCATCAACAGGATTTCAAAAAAGACGAAAAGGTTAAATAAGTCGCCTGTTAGAAATGCTCCACAGATCCCCATTAATAGAAAATGTACCATGGCATGGAAATAGCGACCACGGGTATCCCAGTTATCACTTGCATACCATAAAACTGGTACTGCTAATGCGTAAGTTAGTGTCAGCATAAAAGCTGAAAGGCGATCGAGTACAAGCACAATACCAAATGGCGCTGACCATTCACTTAATTGGTAAACAGTAATTTGACCCGTACTGGCGTAACTAAGATAAACAATAGCGGTAATTAATCCGGCAATTGCTGAGACGAGACTAATGCCACGACGCCAAGGCTGACGCCAGTCATCTTTTAAAGCACCTGCCCCAGGGTTACCTAACAGTAATAAGATAAAAGCAGTAAATGCTGGGATGAGAATGCTAAAAATAGGCGTGTGTTGTTGCCAAAAAGATAAAAAATCAAACATCACGGCTCATCCTCACGTGGGTCGTATGTTGGGGAAGCATCTTCTTTAGCATCAACATGATCACTACCTGATTCATAACGGCTACGTAGCGCAAGTTGTACAATAAACGCTGTAGTTGCAAAACCGATCACGATGGCGGTTAACACCAACGCTTGAGGGAGTGGATCGGTTATTTTTGTGGTTTCAGTTAAAATTGCTGGTGAGCTGATTTGTAATCGACCCATAGCAAATAAAAATAAGTTTACTGCATAACCGATTACAGCCAATCCGAGCACAACAGGGAAAGTACGAGCACGTAAAATCAGATAAATACCTGTGGCAACAAGTAAACCAATAGCAGAAGCCAGTAAGAATTCTAAACTGATCATGATGATTCCTCCCGATGTGGTACAGGACCGGACATACTCGAATGACGAGAGTCGCCTAATACAGAGATGAGCAACATTGTCGCGCCTACAACGGTGATATAAACACCCAAGTCAAAACTTGCAGCTGAAGCTAGATGTAGTTTTCCTAGAATTGGTAATTCAACATAGACATGAGCACTCGTGAGGAACGGACGTAACCAGAACCATGCTGCTATACCAGTCAGACCTGCAATCATTAATCCTGTTCCAATCCAGACTTCGTAAAGGCGGCCAGACTTCGCTTTTAACAGCTGTTCTGCTTGATCTTGACCTAGTGCAATATATTGAATGATTAGCGCCATTGAGGTGATTAGACCTGCAATGAAGCCACCGCCTGGATAGTTATGTCCTCGCAAAAAGATATAAACACTGACGACAAGCGCTAGAGGTAGTACCCAAGAGGCCGTAATACGGAACATAAGCGGAGATGGATTGAAACGATAGGTGAGACCTTGCGTCATGGTGGTGCCATGTACACGCATACCATCCATTAAACATAGTGCACCAATCGCAGCGATTCCTAATACCGTAATTTCACCGAAGGTATCGAAGCCACGGAAGTCAACTAAAATGACATTTACAATATTTGAGCCACCCCCAAGTGGTAAAGACTGTTGGGCAAAGAACCAAGAAATTGAATTATGATCACGGGTTAAAATGAGCCAAGTAATCCAGCCAATTCCTAAACCTCCAATAATTGCTAAGGCGGCATCTCTCAAACGTCTAGAACGACGAGATTCATACGGTGTGAGCTGTGGAAGTAACGATAAGCTCATTAATAAAAGAACAGTCGTTACCACGTCTACTGTAATTTGAGTCAGCGCTAAATCTGGTGCTGACATGGTGACGAAGACCATCGTTACCACTAGACCAATTGCACCACTAATAAGCACTGCTTTAATACGCTCATGATGGAACCAGAGCATCATCCAACAGCCTGAGAATAACGTCAGCCAAAGAACTACAGCAATCCATGGAGCATGGGTGAGTTCGCGTGTACCTGTACTCAGCTCTTGATTGAGTAAAGGCATAGTGACCATGATGACGCTAAAAGCAATGATCCAGAACAAATAACTTTGCAATGAACCATTTTCAGTTTTTTGTTTGATTTTTCGGCTTGTAAGCAGCAGATGTTTTAAAAATAAATCAAATAAGATGCGGCCTTGTAATCTGCCTAGACGTGGGTCAAGGTCAATTTTACGAATCATGCCGTCTTTTGCTAAGGCAAAGTAGAACAGCGTACCGCCCACTAAAGCAATAATACTCATCACAAGAGGAGCGTTGAATCCATGCCAAATTGCAAGGTGTGTACCCTCAAATTCTGGTTGCATTAAGCTTGCTCTAGTTACGCTATTGACCAGTGGTTCTACCAATAACGAAGGCAGAACGCCGACCAAGATACAGAGCACAGCAAGAAGAATGGCTGGAGCACGCATCCCGAGTGGTGGTTCATGTGCATCTTTATTTGGCACTTGTTTACCAATTGGGCCGTCAAAGAACACACCATGCACTAAGCGAATTGAATAACTTACTGCGAAGATACCAGCCAGAGTGGCAATAATACTGGCAAGGATAACCGTTGAGCCTGAAAGATTCGCCAATAGCTCGGTAAAGAACATTTCTTTAGAAATAAAGCCGTTGGTAAGTGGTACACCTGCCATAGAGGCAGCGGTAATCATGGTGAGTGTGGCAGTGAAAGGAAGTAATTGCCAAATACCACTGAGTTTTCGAAGATCACGTGTGCCGGTTTCATGATCAATAATCCCTGCAAGCATAAACAGCGCTGCTTTAAATGTTGCATGATTAATAATATGGAAAATAGCAGCGGCAACTGCTAAAGGAGAACCGATACCGAGTAAACAAACAATAAGCCCTAAATGACTAATGGTTGAATAGGCTAACAGTCCTTTTAAATCTTCTTTGAAAATAGCAAAACACGCTGCCATACAGAGTGTAAATAGGCCGACAAACGTAACGATATTGTGATAGATCGCAGCGCCTATAAAGATTGGAAGTAAGCGGGCAAGTAGAAAAATCCCGGCTTTTACCATGGTCGCAGAGTGCAGGTAAGCAGACACTGGTGTGGGTGCCGCCATTGCGTTAGGTAACCAAAAATGAAATGGGAACTGAGCACTCTTTGTAAATGCGCCAAGCAAAATAAGCAATAACATTGGAATAAAAAGAGCGTGGGCTTGGATCGCATCTTTCATGCCCATGATTTCGCTAATTTGATAGGTTCCAGTGATTTGCCCCAATAGAACAAATCCACCTAGCATTGCTAAACCGCCCATTCCTGTAATGGTGAGTGCCATCCGAGAGCCACGTTGAGCAGCTTCATAATGACTCCAATAACCCACTAACAAGAAAGATGAAATACTGGTGAGCTCCCAAAAGACTAATAAAATAATAAGATTATTAGAGAGAGAAATACCCAGCATTGCTGCCATAAACAGCATGAGTAAAGTATAGAGTTTACTTAATGAATTTTTAGGGCCTAAATAATAATAGGCGTATATATAAATGAGTGTACCGATACCGGTAATGAGAAGAGAAAATAATAAACCTAGAGCATCGAGCCTGAAGCTCGGATTAATCCCTAATTGAGGTAACCAATCCCAGCTTTGTTGAATGCTTGCACCACCAAGCACAGTTTTAGCTTGAGTCAGTAATAAACCAAAACTGGTTAAACTGACTCCAATTGCCCCTAAAGCCGTTACTCCACGCGAGAACCGTTGAAGCAATGAAACAAGGGTGGTGCCTAATATTAACGGTAATAAGATAATTATCGGTAGCACACTCGTATCCATATGTGATTTAGGTCGAAACCTAAAGGTGAAATTTTAATTTCAGAATAGATAGGAATTCAAAGAGAGTTCCAAAGCTTATTATTCCGAAAACCCAACCAAATTAGAAAATAAAGCGAGAAACAAGTTGTATTGCGCAACTTGAAGAATAAAAACGCAAAATGAAATTTATTGTACACTAAAAAAGCATTGAAAATCTGATGTTATTACATGTAGTAACAACATCTAGTTATTTTAGTGCCTAAAAAAACGTACTCCACCATATATTTTGTGAGTGTGGTTTTTTGATTATAAAACTCAAACCGAAGGGCTTTCTTCTGGTGTGTCTCCCGCATGAATCATCCTTAATAATTCATTTTTTTGTTGTTCAGTTAAACCCTGAATCTGCTGAAATAAAACCTCAATCTGTGCTGGTGTTGGGTCTATTAAACTCAGAGGCTGTGCTTCTATAGATGGTGTTAAAGGTTCGCTTCTTTGAAGTAAAGTATAGATATGTTCAAGCTGTTGCTTGGTCGTATTTAGGTCAAGATGGCTAATTTTACCAGACTCTAATTTTAAACATTGATAGGTCGAGGCATGTTCAAGTAGCTCTTCACGACTTCCTGTTGCAATAATTTGTAGGCGTGGGAATGCTTGATGAAGCCGATTTAAGATCTCGGAGCAATGCGTTGAGTCGAGCTGTGCATCAATTTGGTCAATGAGTAAAATGCCATCCCCCTCAAGGCAAGGGTTTAGGCTTAAAGGATTAAGTAAACAGAGTCGGCGGGCTATATCGCCTACTAAAGCAATCCAAGTTTTTGTTGTATTTGAAAGTTGCTGAAAAGGTAAGGTTTGATCTTCATAGTCGACCATAAGTTGCAGTCGAGGCTGATATTGTAGATATAGATCTTTAAGCTCAGGCAAAACTATATTCAATGCATTCTTGAGGGCATATAGATTGGGTGAGGTAAGCTGTTTAGGTTGCCCTGATAACTCTTTTTGAAGCTCATTTAATAATTCTGTTTGATCTTGCTGATCTGATTGTTTCGATCTAATCCGTTGTACTAGATATGCAGCTTGAGCATTTTCGATATCACTGATTTCTCGTAACCATTCAAAAAAGCGTGTAAAAGTTGTAAACGGTAGTGGACTAATGTCATAGGCTGAAATGGCTTGAGTAATGCCGGGTAAATTTTTATTAAGCAGATTAATATCATTTACAAATCGCTCGGCTGGGTAGTAAGCGATTAAGGGAAGCCCCTGTAATGGATCTTTTTTTATGACTTGTTGATAAAGAGCCATGGTTTGGTCAAGTTGCTGAGTTTCAACTTGGCTCACTCCAATCCCACTTGCATTTAAGGTTTTAAAAAGTTTCCAGCTACATAGTGAAGAGTCTAGCTGCTGAGCAGAGGTACTTTCTGGTAGATGACCAATTTCTGAAGGAACTTGAATGGTCACTTCAATTTTTGATTGTAGGCGTGACTGAGTAATGTCTTGATCAGGCATCACAATACCGGGACTACGCAAATCTTTAAGGCGAGCAGGGAACCAAGTTAAAGCATGGTAAGTATGTTTGAGCAACATACTTTTACCAGTTGCCTGTTCACCTAAAATTAAGGTGATTGGCTGTTTTTCATAGTGAAAGTGTATTTTAAGGTCGTGAAACAGAGCAATATGTTTAAATTGGACAGATTCAAGTTTCATAGGCTCACCTAAATATGAGCGCTTCAACCAACCGACTGACGAAGACTTAAAGGCGCCCTTAGTTTTAATTGTTGTATCAGATCATAAAGATGATGGATATTTAGACTTACTTTAGCACGAGTACAGGCAACGTACAGTAGTCTTAATTCTTCATCGGTAATCTTGTGTTCTAACCCATTAATTTTAAATTGATAGTCATCCTCAATATGAACGCGGTTCCATTCTAGCCCTTTCGCTTTATGGGCTGTAGAGATGACATAGTCAGCTTGCTCAAGTGGTGTAATCTTTGCAAGTGCTTTTTTTAGTGGGTCTGTGCCGTGATCATCGACCAGTTTTACTAATGGCTTAATATCACTACCTTCATTAGTTTCACAGTATTCATGGACATCATGCCATGAATTAAACCATGCTAATTCAGGTACATCAGTAACCCGTTTTCCTTGCTTTAAGAGGCTTGCAGCATCTACAAAGCGGTTTAGCTTTTGATGGTCAGCTTGCAAACTCACTTTATCGCCGTGAACTAAACCAGCTAATAAAAGTTCCATAGCCCGAGCATTGGTACGGCACAAAATCGCATCACGCATTTTGGTATGCGGTTTATTAACTACACTTGATTTCTGGTTTGGATTACCAAGCAGAGGAACAGTTTCATTTAATCCGCCCAGCAATGCATTGGCAACATCCGCAATCGTTTCACCAAAACGAAAAGAAGTGGTGAGGCGAGACTCTGGTAAGGGCAATTGCTGCATTGCATTAATTGCACCACGCCACGCATAGATTTGCTGATGTGCATCACCTACATAGATGACCTGCGTACTTTTTTGGCGAAGTAAAATACCCAGCATTAAAGGGTCGGCATCTTGTGCTTCATCAAATAAGACATAATCGGCTGGGATGTTAGGTTCAGACAAAGCCCAAAGTTTGAGATAAATATCGTGACCAATTCCTGCCTGATGATTTGGGTCGATGGACTCTAACCAACGGCGCTCTACAGCAGGGTAAAGATGGGTTTGAAGTGCAGTAATATCGTCTGGATGTAACCAGTTTGGCGCCTGAATATGTCGAGGCGCTGGATATTGAGAACTGGTTGAACAGAAATAGCTGACAGCATTGGCGACAAGGCTCGCTAGGCGACTTGGCATCAAGACGTATTTTTCATAACGTCCACCCATCATGCGCCGTAAGGTAATCGGTTCTAGTCGATATTCTTTTGCGATAAAGCTTGGACTTAAGCGAGGTAAGCGTAATTTATCAGTCACACCTCGTGGCACACTGCGAAACGCGAGTGAGTGAAAAGTCCGGCAGTCTACATTACGATGAAATTTGTTTTGTGCTTCACCAGCAATGGCTTTGTTAAATGCTAGATACATACCGCGCCGTTCAGGCATGGCATCACTAATCATTTGTAACGTAGTAGTTTTACCTGTACCCGCATAGGCAATCACTTTAAATGATTGCCCAAGACGTCCGTTATCTATGGCAATAGCTTGCTCATAGGTGGCTTTAGGTTTTTCGATATTCGACACTGAGTGATTTTAAACCTTGTTGCGGTTAGCTTTTTCAACTAAACCAGATAAACCCTGACGACGAGCTAATTCGTCAATAATAAGTTGTGGATTAAGATCGAAATAACCCAACATGACAATGCTATGGAACCACAAATCGGCAGTTTCATAAATCAAGTCATTTAAATTGCTTTCTGTATTTTGAGCAGCGTAGTCTTTCGCAGCAATAATAGTTTCTACGCTTTCTTCGCCGACTTTTTCTAAGATTTTATTGATGCCTTTTTTATAAAGGCTTGCAACATATGACGTATCCGCTTCAGCTTGCTTACGCTCTTGCATCAATTGCCCTAAGTGAGCAAGTACATCAACTTGTTCAATTGTGTGAGCATGATCGTGGCTTTCAGTTTTGGCTTTGTCACCATAAATTGCAGTAGGGTCTTTTAATTGTGCATCGACAATTTCCCAGCCCTGTGGGGTAAGTTTACGGTAGAAACAAGACTCGCGACCTGTATGGCAAGCAATACCGCCGTGTTGCTCAACTTGTAATATGATTACATCGCCGTCGCAGTCTAAACGAATTTCATAAACCGTTTGGAAATGACCTGATTCTTCACCCTTGTGCCAAAGTTTTTGGCGAGAGCGAGAGAAATACACCGCTTGATTTTTTTCTGCTGTGAGCGCAAGTGATTCACGGTTCATCCACGCCACCATCAAAATACGTCCGGTTTGATGATGTTGAGCAATGGCAGGGATAAGACCTTGTTCGTTAAATTTTACTTCATCGAGCCATTGCGTGTTATTCATGAGGAATCACCAAAGAAATATGAACTATAAATTGATTTCAATCTGATGCTAAAAAATAGCTTGTATAGTGTACGGCATCAACGTCGCTTTGCGGAAAAATTCTTTGTCCTTTTTGTCTTTGTCAGCGTAATGAATAGCTTGTAACACTTACCAATCTGTATCTTATTCAAATGACTAAGGCGTGAGAATATTTGAAATCTCAATCAAATTTTGATCTGGGTCGCGAATATAAACTGAAAGAATAGGATGCATTGCACCAGTACGGTCAACAGGACCTTCTTCAATTTGAATATTTAATTGATTAAGGTGTGCAACCACTTCTGAAATGGGAGTGTCTGAAATAAAACACAAGTCGGCAGATCCGGGAGTCGGCTGTAATGCCTTCGGTTCAAACTCGTTGCCTTGCTGGTGTAAATTTATTTTTTGATTTCCAAACTTTAGAGCTTTTCTATTACCTTTAAACGTGATGACTTCAAACCCCAATATGGTTTGATAGAAATGACAGGTAGTTTCAATATTTGAGACGGTTAAAACAAGATGATCAAGATGGCTGATTTTCATGTGTTAATCACTATTATTTGGTGGGATTAATAGTCAGACAAAGATTGGCTTTCTAAATGAAATGCACTGTTTTCTTTAGGCAATTGAGCTACCTGATCATAATCAAGTTGCTTGAATGGCCCTGTTTTTAAGCCTGAAATTGTAATTGCCATTTCTTTTCGAAAATAAGGGATTTGATACATCCACGGAAAAACTAAATCTCTTAAACCTCCAGCCCACCAATGATCAGATTGATAAAGTGGTGTTAATAAGCGACTAAGAAATTGATAAAACTGGGTGGATGAACGGCGAAGCTGGTGGTAGTGCTGCCAGAGCAGGGACCAATCAATATTCTGGTTCTTTTGAGCATGTTGTAATGATTGAGAGAAAGCCCAAGCATCCAATAATGCCATATTTGCACCTTGACCTAACTGTGGACTCATTGCATGAGCTGCATCGCCAATTACCCCAATTCGACCTTGACCAAATTGAGTCATAACGACATCACGGTAGTTTGCAGATAACCATTTGGGCTGAGTTTGACTGTTATACAAAATTTCTTTCAGCCATTCTGCAACTTTGGGCCAACGTTCTGAGACTTGCTTTAACCAAGCTTGTTTAGCCTGCTCATCTTGTAAAAAGCTTTGTAACTGTGGAGTAGGTAAGCTCCAAAAAACACTTGAAAGGCGTTGTTGAGGTTCTGTTGGAATGGCTCCTGTAGGAAGAATTCCCATCATAATTTTCGAGCGATCATAAAATTGATGCAGAATTTCAGAATCTAGAACTTGGCATTCAGGGACGATACTCCACGCCGCACCCCAAGGGTAAGCTTGGTCAACCTTTACCCATGCTTTAGGGCGTAACTGGCTACGTGCACCATTGGCAATAAGTAGGCCATCAAAGCAAGTATCAAACTTATGGTTTTGATGCATGCCGAATAGCTGAACTTCATTGTTATGTTCTTCGAAGCTTTCAACAGAGTGGTTCATACGCCAAGTAATTTGGCTTGAATATTCACTAAGCTTTTGAGTGAGCACATGACATAAAGTGGCTCGGTGTATACCTAGACCATAGAGGTTTGCTGATGCTTCGTGATAGTGACTGTTAACTAAAAGGCGCTTGTCCGGAAGTTGTCCTTCTAGACCTGTGACTCTTGCACCTAATGGCAGCGCTTTATCGAGCACACCTAAATGTTCAAATACAGCTAAGCCCGCAGGTTGTAGTAATAAACCAGCACCTACCGGAGATAACTCATCAACTTGTTCAAAAATAGTAACGTTATTGCCTTGGCGGGCGAGTAAAATCGCAGTGGCTAAACCTGCAGTGCCGGCACCGATAATGGCAAAATGAGGTGTTTTCATTGTTTGTTCTTTTGAAGCATTTATAGCTTCAATTTAGCAATGAACGAATAGTTGATCTATAAATTTTTTAAAATATTGAATTTTTCTCATAAAAAAATCCCTTGCACTGGCAAGGGATTTTGAACTTATTTCAATATGCGCCAAAGTGCTAATAAGCTACTCAGCACAATTAGAATAATCGAAACAAACCAAGGACTAATAATCGCAATAGTCAGTAAAATCAGCATGCTACTACCGAACATCCAACTGCGGCGTTGTTGGTGTTCCATTTGCAAACGAAGTTGCTGAATTTCGCGTAACTGACGGTCTTGCCAAGCCGACTGATTTTTTAAACCATTTAAGCTATCAATAATTAAGCTTGGGAAATCTTGAGCGCCTAAAAGCAGGTCAGGTAATTGCTGACCGAGCTCTTTTACATTTTTGACTGGGTTCATATTAGATTTGACCCATTCCGTCAAAATTGGTTTTGCCAATTTCCAGATGTCGAGCTGCGGATAAAGATCAGTACCTAGGCCTTCTACATGCACTAAAGTTTTGAGTAGCAGCATAAGCTGCGGTGGTATCTCAAGATGGAAGCGACGGGCAATATCCATTACTTGAATCAAGATACCTGCAAAATCAAGTTGATCCATTGGTTTAGATACCATTGGCCCAACAGTACGGCGCATTTCACGTGCTAACGCGTCTTGATCTGTACCTGGTGGAATCCAGCCAGCTTGATGCACAATTTGAATAAGCTGCATAAAGTTGCTGTTCATCACAGCAAGCAACATGCGGGCAACCGTCATCTGGTCGTGCTTAGAAAGCTCACCCATAATCGCACAGTCTAGTGCAATAAAGCGTGGATTGCTTGGGTTGATGGTTTCTACAAAGACATTACCGGGATGCATGTCGGCATGGAAAAAGTTATCGCGGAATACTTGGGTAAAGAAAATGGTTAACCCTTTTTCTGCAAGTTGTGCGCGGTCCATGCCTAAACGGTCAAAGGTTGTCGTATCTGAAATAGGAACACCTGTAATGCGCTCTGCCACCATGACATCTTTGGTGTCCATGTAGACTTCTGGCACATACATCATGGTTGAGCCAGTAAAGTAATGGCGCATACGACGTGTGTTATCTGCCTCAATACTCAAGTCCAGTTCATTTAAAATGATCTGGCGGTAGTCTTGAATAATTTCGGTGAGATGCAACGCACGGGCAGCTTCAAGGCGGCTTTCTAGTGTGTTGCCTAGCCATGCCAAAATCTCAAAGTCTTGTAAAATTTGATTGCGAATGTCAGGGCGAGTGACTTTAACAACGACTTCGCGACCATCATGCAATGCAGCAGTATGCACTTGGGCAATTGATGCGGCAGCTAATGGCTGATCATCAAAGCGAGCAAATAATGTATTAACGTCAGCTTTTAACGAATCTTGAATACGTTGTTTAGCAACATCTCCATCAAAAGGTTTTACTTGATCTTGAAGTAAAACCAGCTGAGCGAGCACCTCAGGTGGGATCAAGTCACGACGAGTAGACAGTAATTGACCAAGCTTGATTGCAAGTGGTCCCATATCTTCTAAAGCTTCTTTGAGCTTTAAAGGATTTTTACGTTCACGACTCGACCATGCAGCAGGGTGCATTTTAATAATATTTAATGCATGCTGAGCTTTAACTGGTAATTCATCCGCAGGGAACAACGTATCGAGTCTATAGTGCGCTGCAATACGCCAAAGTTCGAGTAAACGTGAAACGTGCGGAATCATATAAAGTCTTACCTAGTCTTGAGAGGGTTGTAGTTGTGCATTGAGTTGCTGCAATCTTGCTTCAAGACGGTCAATGTCTTGATTAAGCTTGCGCGTTGCTTGAGTTAAGTCGTCCATTTCCCAGCGAGGAGCAAATAGACCGCTATCTTCTTTTAATGCGTCTTCAGCAAAAAACAGATGGCTTTGCACGGAGCGTTTTAAATGTTTTGGTGCAAGTTGAATCTTGCCAATTTCATGAGCGAGTTGAGGACCCACCCATCTTGATAAATGCGCAGCTAAATCTGGTTCAGCTTGCTGCATAATCTTTTGAATATCCTGTAGGAGGTGGTAATCACCTTGAAGTGGGATATTCCCAATCTGGTCTGGATCACTGACCAATAATTTAATCAGTTCAACGACATCTTTAACATGCAAAGTTGCGGTTGCTTCAGAAATTTTAAATTGTGGATCAAACGGGCGTTGTTCAAAAATAGAAGGCTTTTCACTATGACCTGTTACGGTAGGTTCAAGACGTACTTTTTCTTGGTCAAAGAATACATCGACAGAAAGTTGCGGGCTATCAATCACAACACGCAACATTTTGCCCTGTAACTGATTAAGCTGAATGCGAGTAACCGCATCCAGATCGATCAGATGATGAATGATACGTTCGACTGCACCGAGTGCCAGAATCGACCACATATCGTTATCCCTTACAGTTTGAAGCCACGGTGAACAGCAACGATACCTGCAGTAAGGTTGTGATAGTCACAGTTCTGGAAGCCAGCATTTTCCATCATACCTTTTAAAGTACGTTGGTCTGGGTGCATACGGATTGATTCAGCCAAATACTTATAGCTTTCTGAGTCATTCGCAACCAATTTACCCATAATCGGTAAAGCAGTGAATGAATAGAGGTCATAAAGTTTTGAGAATGGCTCGAATACAGGTTTAGAAAATTCAAGAATTAGTAAACGGCCACCTGGTTTTAACACACGGAACATAGAAGCAAGTGCTGCGTCTTTATCTGTCACGTTACGTAAACCAAAGCTGATTGTTACAAGGTCAAAGCTGTTGTCTGCAAAAGGTTCTAATGTTTCTGCATTGGCAAGAACGAAGTCAACATTGGTACAGCCTGCATCAATTAGACGGTCACGACCAACATTGAGCATAGATTCGTTAATGTCTGAAAGTACAACATGACCTTGCGGACCAACTTCACGGCTAAATACTTTTGCTAAGTCGCCTGTACCACCCGCAATATCCAACACGTGTTGACCACGGCGAACACCAGACATGTTAATTGCAAAACGTTTCCACAAACGGTGAATACCAAATGACATCAAGTCATTCATCAAGTCATATTTGCTTGCAACTGAGTGGAAAACTTCTGCAACTTTTTGTGCTTTATCTTCAGTTCTAACTGTTGAGTAACCGAAGTGTGTGGTTTCACCAACGTTGCCAGTATTACCAGCACCACGAGGTAAATTGTATTTAGGTACAGAACCATTCACAGATGTGTCTGTTAAGGTTTGCTGTAAAGTTTGTTGTTGCCCTTGAGGAGTACCTTGAGGTAAAGGTGAGCTTAGGAATGGGCTAACTTTGTCTGAACTTTGTGCCTGCTCAGTTGGAGATGTTGGCTTTTGGTTTTCGTTAGACATATTGTCTCTCCTAGACTCAAACTCAAGTGAAACGGAATAAGTTCTGCATGATGACAGATTTTGTCTATTTTTACAGGCATCATCATGCAAATATAATGAATAAAATCTCAACTTCGCGAGGTTGAGTTTTTCTATGTGCCGACCTTATCACACTCTAAACGGATTCGGATGCCCTGAATGTACATTTTCAATAATCTGGCGTTCTTTTTCAGTAAAAGTCTTAATAAAGGTCTCGGCTGATTTTAACGGTTTCATCGCACTAAAACCATCTTGAATGAAATCATACATCAATTCGAAGTGATATTTTTGGGCAATACCTTTACACATTTTAAAAGCAGTAAACATCATAAATGAACGCATGTATTTATCGAGCGCTGCTCCTAAATCGTCAAGCAGAGCAAGCTGCTGGTAACGAGCTTCTGCTTGATCGAGCTTAATTAAGGTTAAACGCATAATCTCATCAGTGAGTACTGTATCTGCCGGATAGTCCTCAAGAAGTTGCATTGCTACTTGCTCATCAAGTTGGGTTGCAAGTACAGCCAAACTTACTGATTTAGTACCTGTTTTAATTGCATTCTCAGGTAAGACTTTTTCTGCTTTATGCGCATATTTCAATAAGCGTTCGATTTGAGCTGCAAGAGCATCAAATTCTGGGCCACCATATAAACGATTTAAAAAGTACTCTGACATGAGCTTGTGCGCTGGCAGATTAAAAAAGTCATGATGCGTATCTTTCATCCGCTCTTTTAACCATGTTTGTACGTCTTGCAAACGCTGGGCAAGCACTGGATTATCGTGATAATTAAACGTTTTATATTGTTGTAAAAGATCATCAAAAGCAGCGAGTTTAGACATTTAAGGCTCTAATATTGGGCTATTTGCAAAAAATCATAAAAGGCATTGTAACCTTGTACTATGGCGAGTAGATGTAAAAAAAATGATTCATGCGTCAATTTTTAAACAGAATTTTGTCGCAATGACATAATTTGTATAGCAATTCATCATTTAACCGCATAAGTTAAAGATCATCGAAATTAAACAATAAAAGATTAGAGCCGTGGACTATGAGTGAACAACAACCAAAATTTGAGATTCGTGATGAAGAACAGCTCTCGGTCGACTTGATTGAAGCACAATATGCGTTAAAAGAAAGTCGGGGCAAACCCAACGCTAAAAGCACACTGATATTAATGAGTGGTATTGAACTGGCTGGAAAAGGCGAGGCTGTTAAGCAACTTCGTGAATGGCTAGATCCACGATATTTACGAGTCAAAGCAGACGCGCCACGTGTGCTGACAGATACAGAAGCATTTTGGCAATCTTACTCGGAGTTTATTCCGACTGAAGGACAAATTGTGGTGATGTTCGGCAACTGGTATAGCGATTTGCTCGTCACAGCAACGCATGTTTCCGAGCCTTTAGATGATTCGCGCTTTGATGAATACGTTGAAAATATGCGGGCATTTGAGCAAGATTTAAAAAATAACTATGTCGATGTGGTTAAAGTCTGGTTTGATCTTTCATGGAAATCACTACAAAAACGTTTAGACAAAATTGACCCGTCAGAGCAACACTGGCATAAGCTCCACGGCCTAGACTGGCGTAATAAAAAACAATATGACACTTTGCAAAAGTTACGCCGTCGTTTTACCGATGATTGGTACATTATTGATGGCGAAGATGAAAAGCAGCGTGATCAATTTTTTGCTCAATACCTTTTACAACACATGCGTCAACTTCCAGAGCATGAAACTGAAGTTAAAGGAAAATGGCAGCAAGCTAAAATTCCAGAGAGTTTATTAAAACCTTCTAATGAACCACTTGAAAAAGCTGAATATAAAAAAGAGCTGGATAAGCTGAGTAAGAAAATTGCCGATGCCATGCGTTTTGATAAACGCAATGTCGTCATTGCTTTTGAAGGTATGGATGCTGCTGGTAAAGGCGGGGCCATTAAGCGAATTGTTAAAAACTTAGACCCACGTGAATATGATATTCATTGTATTGGTGCACCTGAACGCTTTGAAGCTCGACATCCTTACTTATGGCGCTTTTGGAACCGCATTAATGAAGCTGAAAAAATCACGATTTTTGATCGGACATGGTATGGACGTGTACTCGTTGAACGTGTCGAAGGTTTTGCTTCACCTTTAGAATGGCAGCGTGCCTATGATGAAATAAACCGCTTTGAAAAAGATTTATTTGATAGTCAAACGATTGTAGTAAAAATTTGGCTAGCGATTAGTAAAGATGAGCAAGAGCAGCGTTTTAAGGCCAGAGAAGAAACACCGCATAAACGTTTTAAAATCACAGCAGAAGATTGGCGTAATCGTGATAAGTGGGACGATTATTTAAAAGCAGCAGCCGATATGTTTGAGCGAACCAGTACTGAATATGCACCGTGGTATATCGTCGCAACTGATGATAAATATACGGCACGTCTGGAAGTATTGAAGGCCATTTTAAAACAGCTGAGAGCAGACTAAGCTCTCAGCTACAAGGCAAACATTAATTTACAATAGTGCCACGGCTTTTTTGCTGAATACGTTTTGCAAGGTTATAACTGTCATTCAGATGAGTTTCTGCTATTTTTTTCATCATGAAATAGCCTAAACTTGCTGCTACAATTTGTCCGCCTAGCGGTATAAATTTAGTCACCTGTTTTGTTACGATTTTGCCTAAAAAGCCGTTAAATGTTTTTTTAACGGTAGTACGTGCGACTACAAAACCTGAAAATTCAAAACCGCGTTTACGTAACTCATCCCAATGAATAGTTTTAGTTTTTGGGTCGTAAACGCTCACGTGCTCAGGTGCTAAACCAAAACGGGAATTGATATCTGGAATCAGGTGCGACAAAATTCCCAAATCTACCGCCACGTCAAAAAAAGGAATCGGTACAATTGCCGCTCCGGCTGAGACGTAAGCTCTTTTTTTGATGAGATCATGGCACTCATCGCGAATTTGTTCCAGATTTAGGCTAGGATCAATATAGTCAGGAATCTTGTCAATTTTCATAATGTCTACCTGTATAAGTTCTTGATGGCGTCATTCAAACCAAGTGTAAGTGACACCTTAAGTTAAATTATGCTGTGTTTAAACCAACGTGACATAGTCAGATTCAGTTGTATAGTAATGAATGTTTATGATTTTGTGCATAAATTATGCAAGCAGGAAATGAAATAAATGGGGATCCATGTTATTCAAAGTCAACGTATTGATGTGTTGTTGCAAGGTGTATTGGTGTCTACATCTCAAGCTTCAACGCATCCATTACAGGTTTTGAAAACCCAACATTTTATTGTTCCAAGTCCTGCGGTCGAGCAGTGGCTGATACAAAAACTTGCAGAACAGCAAGGCATGAGTGCCAATTACCAGTTTCACCAACGGGTACGAGGTTTCCAATGGTTTGCCTATCAGCAAGTTTTAACTGCGCATAAAGAACAGGTCCGTAAAGCGAACATCCCGCGTTTGATTTTTAAATGGCGGGTGCATCAGGCTCTACACGAATTTATTCAACCTGACACGATGAGCATCGATACGTCGCATCCTTTACATTCTATTGTTCAGCGTATTTATGACAGTGCAGATCGACTCGAACAAGGCATAGATAAACAATTAAAAAAACAAAAAATGCTGTATTGGGTCGCTGAGCAGGTTGCCGATCTATTTAGCAACTATATGATTTATCGTGGACAGTGCCAGCGTGGTTGTGAAAATAGTTGTACCTGTCCGGAAAACTGGTTGTCTGCTTGGGGACAGGGCCGAGCACTCGATATTGAAAAATATATTGTGCAGAAAGATGAAGAAGTGACTGCTTTTGCATTACATCAAACTGAGGAGCTAGAGCGTTGGCAGCGTTGGTTGTGGCAGCAACATTTTCATGATGATTTTGTGCAAATGCAGCAAATTGACGCGTTGTTTTGGCAAGAGTTAGATCATCCAGACCGTGGTAAGCGTGCTATTTCAAGATTACCTAATCAAGTAGTGATTTTTACGTTATTAGATTTGCCGCCAAGTCAGTTACAGTTCTTGCGCCGTTTAGGCCAATATATTGATGTCTTGATTTTGCACTATAACCCTTCACAAGAATATTGGGCCGATAGTGTCGATCCACTCTGGAAACAGCGTTATGACTTAGGGGTAAAAGAGCGTTTTATTGCGAAAAATCCAAAGGCTACTGATGCTGAAATTAGTGATTTCTTTAATAAATTCACACTCAATTTTAATGCTGAAGCGCGTGAGTCTAGACATCCGCTTTTAACCAGATTGGGTAAACAAGCCCGCGACCACTTTTCTTTATTATCGAATTTATCTACGGGTGAAGAAGGTAAGTGGGTTGATGCTTTTGTGGATGATTTTCCTGAAAGTTTACTCGGTAAAGTTCAGTCAGATATTTTGCATTTAGTTGAACCTCAAGCTAAGCAATATGAGCTTGCCCCAGACGATGACTCGATTCAGATTCATGTTTGTCATTCGACTTTACGTCAGCTTGAAGTTCTAAAAGAGCAATTAATCTGTTGGTTGGCTAAACCACATGAGCAGCCGCGCCGACCAAACGATATTTTAGTTTTAGTTCCTAATTTGGCCGACATAGAACCTTTAATTCGAAGTGTATTTCCCGCTACTGCCACTGAGCAAGGTGTACATTTGCCAGTGAAAATTGCAGGTGTTGCATCACTTGATGCACTTAATGCTTGGCGTGCCGTAATTGGGCGTATTCAACTGATGCAGGGCCGTTTTAGCTTTGATGATTTTGCTGATTGGTTAAGCTTGCATGCTACCCAGCAACGTTACGAACTTGAGTATGTTCAGGTCGAGCGGATTTTAAATTTGCTTGCCGATGCGGGTTTTAAACGAGGGCTTGATGCAGAGCATCTCAAGCGCAGTTTGTGTGACGGTGATGATGATTATCGATATAGCTTTAAATTTGCCTTAGAGCGATTGGTTCTTGGTATTGCTGTGCCTGTACATGCGACCTTTAATCAGGTGTTGAGTTATGCCAAAGTTCAACCGAGCGATTTCGAGTTGGTGGGTACACTCATTCAGATTTATCAGGATTTGAACGAGCGCCGTGATTGGCTGACTCTGCATGAACAAGGAAAAGTCTATACGGTTGAATATTGGCTTCAGGTACTAGGCAAAGATATTGTTGAATTTGAGCAGGTTGGTGTTGCTGCTCTAAAAGCTGTGCGTGAAATTGTTAAAAAACAAGAGCGAATGTTGACGCTCGCAAGTTATTACGCCGAGACAGAAACAGGAACTTTGCGCAAAATTACTTTGCCTCTGCCTTATATTATTGAAGAAATTCAACGGACATTAGAAAGCCAAAGTGCACAAGCTGAACCGACAGGGCAAATTACCTTTGCCCAAATTGGACACATTCGACCGTTACCTTATCGTTTAATGGTCATGCTAAATCTTGATGCAGGGCAATTTCCAAACCGTGATACACACGTTCCATTTGATTTGATGGATGCACTGCGCCAACAGTTAGGTGATCGCTCTCGACTTGAAGATGATCAAGGTGCTTTTTTAGATGCTTTATTATTAGCCCAAGAAAATTTATGGCTATTTTATAACGGCTTTGATGTGAACGATGGCGAGGTGCGCGAACCTTCCAGTATTCTTCAAGAGTTCCGTGAACATCTTGCCTTGATTGTGAAAGCTGAAGATGGTGAACCTGAAAGTGTCGTTATTGAAGGAATTGAGATTCCATCACAGTTAAAACAACTCCATCACTTACATGATTTACAGCCCTTCGATCCCAAAGGTTTCACTGTAGAAAAAAGTGTTATTCGCTACCAAGATCACTGGTTTAAGGTCGCTTCACAAATTCAGCAAGTTTCAGGAAGTCGCCAACCTTGGGCGAACACAACCTATCCGCTACAAGCGCCTGACATGCTGGTTTTAGAGAGCCAACAGTGGATACAGGATGTGACATTCCCTGCACGATTATATTTGAAAACTCTAGGGGTAGAAAACTTAGGAAGTGTCGGAGTGCTCGACCAAAATGAACCTTTATTATTAGATGGTTTAGGGCGCTATGCGATCCGACATTTTTTACAACAATCTGAACAGCAAGCACAACCTGAAGTATTAATTGATCAGTTGCCTGTAGGTAAAGTCAAATATAGTGCATGGCAACAAGGTGTGTTTGAGCAAGAATGTTTGCTTGAGCGCCTTCACCATTATGCACCAGCAGTGACACAAACAACTCAGCGTATTTGGCGAATTGCTAAACAGCTGCATATGAATATTACAATTCCGAAGTCTGAAACTCGGGACTGGGTGAGTATGGAACCTTCAAGCGCTCGGGCAAAAAGACGCGCTAAAGTCTGGTTAGAATATCTACTCTGGTTAGCTTATTTGAATGAGGGAAGTGCAGGAGCTGAAAAGCGCCGTATTGTGGTTTTTAGTGATCAAACTGTGATTTGTAGTGGCGTAAGTTCTGAGCAAGCTCGGCAATATTTGCAGCCATGGTTTAAAATCTGGCGTCATGCACAGCAACAACCATTGGTTTTACCAGCAGCCTTATTATTAAAGCCGCTAGAAAAAGCTAAAGCATATCAGTGGGAAACAACAAATCAGACAGAAAAAGCAAAACTGGATGAGAAGAGCTATGCTGAGCTGCTAAAATACTGGAATGAAACAGGGTCATTTACCACGATGGATATGACTCAAAATGAAGCTTGTAAGTTGCATCAAGACTGGAGCTTTATTTTACAAGAACAAGATGCGCAAGCTTTGCTTCAACATGCTTGTGATGAGTTTGCGTATGATTTGTATCATCCGGTTTTTCAATTTCAACATTCGGAGTAAGGCATGAACTCAAGAGTACAGGTGTCTTATCAACCTATTATTGATATTGAATTTAGTGGCTTACACTTAATTGAAGCTTCGGCTGGTACAGGAAAAACCTATACCTTATCAAGTTTGATGGTCCGTATCTTTCTTGAAAAGTACTTGCCTAGACAAGTCATTGCGACCACGTTTACCCGTGCTGCCGCTGCCGAGTTAAAAAGCCGTATTCGTGCACGTTTGGTTGAAACGTACCGTTATTTAGATGCCAAGCGTAGTTTTACAGAACAAGAATTACTTACGCAGGTAGAGCAAGAACCTGACTTATTACTCCAGCACATTCTAAAACATTTTGCGACGCGTATTGCCTATGCGTGTGAACGTTTAAAACTGGTTATAGATCAATTAGATGAGTTATTTGTCGGGACACTCGATAGCTTTAGTCAAAAACTATTACGAGAGTTTGCCTTTGAGAGTGGCAAAATTGAACGTGCTCAAATTACCGATGATGCCAAAACCTATAGCCGACAACTGATTCATGATGTTTTGCGTGAATGGATACAGTCTCAACCTCAGACCGTGATTGATGCGTTGTATCTGGCAGGTGAATTAAAAAGTGTCGATAGTTTTGTCAAACTGGTCGAAGACTCACTTAACTTTAGTTCTGCTCATTTTAAACTTCCTGAAAAGCCAACCATTCAGTTTGAACAACTTGCTCAGCTAAAACAGTTGGCAACAGAAATTGACTTAAGTCTTTTAGAGCAGTATTACTTGCTTGATGGCGAGCACTATAAACATGTGAGCGGCACAATATTTCGTAATGGGGCGTTTAACAAATTATTTAACGAGTGTTTACCGCAGCTTTTGCAAGTTCTAACGCAAAGCGACAGCATTTTGGTTTTTGATGGGTCTTTGACTGCACAACGTGAGCTTGTTTTTAAGTTTTTAGGTCAACTTGCCGATCAGAAAGTTTTCAAGAAATGTCCTGCTGAAATTTCAGATGGATTCTATCAGCATCCTTGTATTCAACAGATTCAACAGCTATTTGGTGTGCTGAAAAACTACGCCGAGCAGTTCGACCAGCTTCATATTTTTTTAAAAGCCTATTTATGTGTAGAGGTGAAAAAACGTTTACCTCAGGTTTTGCAAAATAAAGGTGAAACTACTTTTTCTCAACAAATCCGGACACTTTCTGAAGCTTTAAAAGGTGAGCAGGGGCAGCGTTTTGCTGTATTTGTTCAGGCACGTTATCCCTTAATTTTGGTCGATGAATTTCAAGACACTAACCAAGATCAAGATGATATGCTGGCGAGCATTTGGCGCCATCCAGAGCGTTACCAAAAAGGTTGCATGATTATGGTCGGTGATCGTAAACAGGCGATTTATGGTTTCCGTGGTGGGGATATGCTCACCTTCTTAAATGCCTATAAAGATATTCAAGCCAAACATGGTCGTGAATATAAGTTAATTCATAACCATCGCTCCGTTGCAGATCTGGTTGAAGTGGTCGACGCCTTATTTCAACGACAAATTGATTTTGGTGAAGAAGTTCAATATGACCCAATTCGAGCGGGCACTCGGCCTCATCCTGTATTGATTGAGCAGAACAATCATAATCCTTACCCTTTGCGCTGGTTAATGCTCAAAGATAAAGAAACAGAGGCTCAGCAAGTTGCTTGGAAGATTCGAGATCTACTCAACCAGTCACATGCTGGAGAGCTATATTTTCAAAAAGATGCTCAGACCCAAACATTAAACGAAGATGATATTGCGGTATTGTCTCGTAATCATGATGGGCTGGATAAAGTCCAATTTGAGCTAGAACGTTTAGGAATTAGGGTTAATAGGCCATCAAAACGAAGTGTTTTCGATTGCTCGATTGCTCAAGACGTGGGGGCTTTGCTGACCGCCATACTTCATCCTTACGATGAAGCAAAAGTGAAGCGAGCTTTGATTAGCCGTCTATTTGCCATGGATTTAAAACAACTCTTGCAACTTGAGCAGACAGCCGAAGGGTTAAGCCAGTTTATGACTGGTTTTGACACGATTAGAGAGTTGTGGTCCGCTCAAGGCTTTTTAGTGGCATGGCAACAATGCCTCATCCAGTTTGATATATGGCAAAATTTGGTTGCAGCTCAAAGTAAAGATAATGAACGGGTTGTGGTGAACTTGCGTCATTTAACTGAAATTCTGAGTCAGCACAGTGAGAAATACTCAGGTGCTCAGAACCTTTATCACTGGTATCTCAAACAGTTGCGTTCTCCTCTTGACCGTGATTGGGAGTTAGAACGTAAATTATCGAGTGAAGCTGGTGTTCAGCTCATGACCATTCACCAGTCAAAAGGGCTGGAATTTAAGATTGTATTTTTACTAGGTGCAGATAAGCCCTTTCGAGAAAATAACAAAACTCTGAATTTTTCGACCCAAGATGTAGTCCAACCAGACTCAAATCAGACCTTGACTCAACGTGTCGTTGCGATTGCTGACAAGACTTATTTGAATGAAATAGAACTTAAGCAGCACGAAGAACGAGCGCTCGCTGAACAGAATCGTCTTTGGTATGTCGCTTTAACGCGAGCAAGCCACCGCGTCTATGCTGTTCTACAAGATCTTGATGGCAAGTCAGTATCAGGTCTCGCTTTTTGGAAAAATAGAGCTGAACCTTTTCAACACCGTTGCTGTACGGATGAAGTGGTTTTAGAACAGATTCCACAGGCAATTCATTTAGCCAAGCAAACCAGTATTATTGAAATACAAGCACAACGATTCCCTGAACAACGTTTTTATTCGAGAGGGAAAACCAGTTTCAGTTACTTGGCACAACATTTAAAACATAAGGCTGGCACGGATTTATTGGCCAGCCAGAGCAATGATGCTGTATTAGCAGAAGATGAGTTAGACTTAATTAACACTGCTGAAGCAATCAGTGCTCAGCCGATTGACTGGATAAAGAATAACTTTCCTAGAGGAACGCTTGCCGGTAATTTCTTGCATGAAATATTTGAACATATTGATTTTCAATGTTCAGATGACTGGGTCATAGAAATACGTCGTCGTTTTAAAAATGACTATAGTAGTCTTTGGCAAGATTTACTTAATAAATATAACGAGAGTTTCCCAGAGCAAGAAGATACCGAAAATTTGCTTTACCAGTCAGTTGCAGAGTGGCTGAAAGATATTTTGCGAACACCGCTTTCTCAAGGCTTTCGATTAAACCAGCTCCAACAAGATCAGTATTTGTCAGAGTTTCCTTTTTATTTGGCACTCTCAGATCGGGTTCTAGCGATGACACGTATTCAGCAGCTCTTCGCTGAGTATGGATTGAATATGCCGGAGTTACTTGAGGCTCGTTCAGCGCGTTACCTTAATGGTTCTATCGATTTGGTTTATTTTGATGGTCAGCGTTACCACATTGCTGATTATAAAAGTAATTACTTAGGTGATGATCTTGCAGACTATCGTAGTGATAACATTGCTCAAAGCATGTCTTTGGCAAGTTACTGGCTACAAGCAGGTTTATATCTCGTTGCGTTACATCGCTATTTGCAAGTCAAAATGCAGGATTACCAGATTGAGCAACACTTAGGTGGGGCAACTTATCTTTATTTACGTGGCATGAATGGTGAAGCGGAGCAGGGTTATTATTACTGGGAACCTAGCGTCGAGTTTATCCTTCGTCTTGATGCCATTTTGGGATATTTTGCTGAGGATAAAATAGCATGAAAAATGCTGATAAAAAGCGTAATTTGAAGATTAACAAATACTTGGCATGTGGATAAGCCTGTCTATAACCATGTGGACAAGCGTGTGGAAAACTAGGTGGATAAGTGTGTGGACAATCTAAACAGCCCTGAACAAGCCGATTTAAGCTGGTTAACAACGTGGAGTAACTTCTTAAATCAGGTTCCATTTACTGAACAATCGCAAGTACCAGAAGCCACTTCTTACTTGCAACAGCTTATTGAAGCGAGCTTACAAGGCGATAGTTGTATTGATATCAGTTCAGAGCAAATTGCAGCACTTGGTCAGCTTGCTATATCTGCCGATCAAGCAACTTCAAAAGTTGCGCCATGCGTCTACGATGAGCAGGGGTTGGCATTATACCGATATTGGCACCTAGAGCAACGACTTGCAGAACAAATTTGTCGATTAAAGCAACAATTAATTCAACCTGTTTCTTGTGATGACTATTTAGACCTGCTTACCGATCCTCATCAACAGGCAGCTTTACAGATGGTTGCTCGGCAGGGCTTGAGTATTATTACGGGTGGGCCAGGTACAGGTAAGACTTATACACTTGCACGTATCATTGCTGTACTTAGCCAAGCAATTCCACATATTCGTGTGGCAATGGCTGCTCCAACAGGTAAAGCAGCACAGCGCATGCAAGAAGCCTTACAGAACTCATTTAACGATCCTAAATTACTTGAGTCCGGATTAGTTAGTGAAGAGCTAAGAAATCAGGGAACACAAACGATTCACCGTTTGTTAGGGATGGGACATAGTCAGACACCACGGTTTAATCAAAAACAGCCTTTGCCTTATGACGTGATTGTCGTGGATGAGGCTTCTATGCTGGATTTAAATCTAGCTACTCTTTTATTTGAAGCTGTGCCTGAGTCTTGTCGAATTATTTTATTAGGAGATGCAAATCAGCTCGCTTCCGTCGATGTCGGGGCAGTTCTTGCTGATTTACAGCAAATACAGGCATTGGCTGATAACCGAGTACAATTACAAACCAGTCGTCGTTTTGCTGAAGGTGCATTGATTGGACAAGTGGCTAAATTTATTCAAGCTCAAAGCTATCAACAAGACCATGTAGAGGTTTTGCAGCGATTTGAAGTTGATATTGTTCAGGTGTCAGAATTAAAGCCCATACTTTTACAAAGAGATATGCCAGATGTTGTTCAGCTTGAATATCTACCAGAAGGGAGTCTATTAGACCTTGAGATGTATTATCAAAAGCTAATGCTCGGTTTCCAAGGGTATGTACAGAGTCTAAAGAACTATTTACAAGAAGAGCGCTCGATTGAACAGGTACAAAATGTAGTAAAAGCATTTGATGACTACCGGATTTTAACCGCAGTTCGTCATGGCCCGTTTGGGTTGCAGCAGTTAAACCAATATGCGCAGCGTTGGTTGCAGCAGCAACTTTCAATAGTGACTCTTGGAGGATGGTACGTGGGTCGTCCTGTAATGATGACTTATAACGATTATCAGCTCGGTATTTCAAATGGGGATATTGGTTTGTGCTTTGAGCACAGAACTCAGCCACAACAATTTGAAGTATATTTTCCAAGTTTGAACAAATGGGTCGCTGCAAATCGATTGCCTAAAAGTATTCAGAGCGCATTTGCCTTAACGATTCATAAATCGCAAGGGTCTGAATTTACTCATACTGCTGTCGTTTTAGATCAGGCTGCCAAGAACTTATTAAGCCAAGAGTTAATCTATACAGCCATTACACGCGCTAAGAAAGTAGTCAGTCTTTTGGTGCATCAAGAGGCTTTATTACAAGCATTTACAGTTTGTACTACACGAAAAAGCGGTTTAGTTCAAAAAGTTAATCGGTTAGTTCGTTAAGCCAAACTTAATATTTTCACCCTTGTAAGAAAAAGCTTACATAGATTCGAGATATTTGCTGCTAGAGTACACCCCGTGTTTTTGAGATTATAAACGCACAACGAGCTTGGCACGGAATGTCGGGCAAAATCGCACAATAATAATAACTTAAGTCGAGAGACTGCGAACTTACAATGAAGTAGGTGTATAAAGAGGAAACTTACAGCCGCTAAGCCTTGTAGTTTTGGGAGAGACTACAGGGCTTTTTTATATTTTACTTTTCTAATGCTTCTAAAAAGCTACCAGAAAAGATCAATTTTAAGCCTATCTCTAGTATATTTCGGTTGAGAAAAATATATCAACAATATCAATATATTTATCTGTAATATGATTCTTAAATAAGCATTTTTCCTGTGAATTGTTAAGTTATATGTTATACAGAACTGTACGTTAAATGTTGAAAATGACTAAACACCAAATATTATACAGACCTGTACGTTTTTACTTACATGATGATAAGAAAAATACTACTTTTCTTCATAATTGGATGTGTCACAATACATCACATAAGGAAATAGAAACGAAAACATTGGAAGTGAGTTAAAACAACAAGAAGGATGTGACTAGCATCTCACCAACGACAATAAAAACAGTAATAACACGATAAACAAAAACTACAGCGCAAAAAACCCAAGCAGAAATGCTTGGTTTTTTTATTTGCTTTTAAACTAAGTTGGTTTCATGAGAGTCGCTGCCGAATAAAGAACGACGTTGATCTCTAGGAATTCGTGGGCACTGGCTGGAGATTTGATATAGCACTTTAGCTAAAGCAGGTAGGTGAGTACCCACTACAGATTTACCTGTCGTTAATAGGGAAACACTAATATCTCTTTCTGGATCGGCCCAGCATAAGATATTGGAGAACCCTAAATGGCCAAATGCTTGTCCTGTCATTGGACCAAAAAGGCCTACCGGGTTACTGCCTAACATTGGCCCTAAAGCATAGCGCATTGGAATTAATAAAGTCCGATCAATGTTAACGCCTGTGGTTGGCAGTGTTGCTCTGAAAATTGTTTTCTCACTAAAGATTTGCTGACCGCCGTAGCTTCCACCACTTAAAAGCATTTCAAAGAAGCGACCAGCTTGTTCTGCACTCGTATAGATGTTTCCAGCTGGGCAAATGGTGTCCATAAAACGACTATCGTTCGTCACATCAACTGCAAGTTGTAAACCACCACCTAGCACATGATTTAGGTAGTGATCGGTACCAAGGCGAGGGTGCAGACCTGTTGCACAGTTTAAGGCAACTTCTGAACGGAATTCTGGTTTTAAGCCATAGTTGAAATAGGGCATTCCCATCGGTTTTTCGATAGTTTGATGTACAAATTCACGTAAATCCTGCCCAGTCACCCGTTCAATGACTTCTCCTAAAATATAACCTGCCGTAACAGCATGATAGGCAAGGTGATTGCCAGCAGGAGACACAGGTCGGGCAGCATATAAACGTTTTAAAATTTCGTCTTTATCAAATAACAATTCTGGTGTGACATCGCCATCAATATAGGGAATGCCGCCACGATGTGCTAATAAATGAAAGATCGTTGCACGGCGCTTACCATTGACCCCATATTCAGGAACATAATAGCTCACGGGATCAAGTAAATTGATTTCACCCTTTTCATCTAATAGATGAATCAACATGGCTGTAATCATCTTTGATGCTGAAAATAGGCAAACAGGTGTATCAGGTGTTGCAATCAGAGCATTTTCTTGAAGTCCTGCCGGAGAGTTCCCTTGGGCATATCCAATACTTCTATTCAGCAAAATTTTACCTTGCCTACGTAAACAAAAGGTAATGAGTGGATAGTTTCCGGTTCTATACAGTGCTTCTATACTTTTCCAGATTTTTTGAATCTGGTGATCGCTCATTCCACCCTGTTCAGCAGCAACTTCATCTTTTTGTCGAATGACTTGCTCAAGATTGTCCGGTACTGGACAGGTGTTAGTTGAAAAAATTTTCACACGTCCCTCGCGCTTCTTTCTTTTTATTCGAGGCTAGTGTGCAGGGTTAAGGTCTTGATGTCAGTGTCTAAAATGACAAGTTACTGAAAACTATTTTGCAATCCACCTATAGATACCTTAAAATAGGCGACTTGCTGTAGTGATGCACGGCAGTCAGTTGCCTCAACTGATTCATATCGTTTACTTTTTTAAGCATCTCGGAGAAATCGAATGGCTTTAACTAATGCAGACCGCGCAGAGATCATTGCTAAATTTGCTCGCGCTGAAAATGACACTGGTTCACCAGAAGTACAAGTAGCTTTATTGACTGCTCAAATCAATGATTTACAAGGTCACTTCAAAGCTCACAAACACGACCACCACAGCCGTCGTGGTTTGATCCGTATGGTTAACCAACGTCGTAAATTGCTCGACTACTTAAATGGTAAAGACCACGGTCGTTACACTGCTTTGATCGGTGCTTTAGGTTTACGTCGTTAATTCGATTTTCACTTTGTTTTCGCTATTTCGCATGTCGCAATGCTTTATCGCTGAAAAGAGAGTTTCACTTAATGCTAGGTTAAGTGATTTTTAGAAGGGGCGCTTGTGCGCTCCTTCTTTGCGTTTAACTTATTTTAAATAATTGATCTAGTGTGATGGCTTCTAAGCTTTGTCATTTATCTACCAATCGGTGTAGTCTGAATGCCAAACCTTAGGGGTCTCACTAGAATAAAATTAGGAAAATACAATACATGTCAATGTTTAATATCGTTCGTAAAGAATTCCAATTCGGTCAACATCAAGTCGTTTTAGAAACGGGTCGCGTTGCACGTCAAGCAAACACAGTTTTAATCACTATGGGTGGCGTAACTGTTTTAGTTGCAGTTGTTGCTCAACCTAAAGCAAAAGCGGGCCAAGACTTCTTCCCGTTAACAGTTAACTATCAAGAAAAACAATATGCAGCTGGTCGTATCCCTGGTGGTTACGGTAAGCGTGAAGGTCGTGCTTCTGAAGCTGAAACTTTAATTTCACGTCTTATTGACCGTCCAATTCGTCCGTTGTTCCCAGAAGGTTACTTCAACGAAATTCAAGTAACAGCAACAGTTGTTTCTTCTGACAAAACTATGGATGCTGACATTGCAGCAATGCTTGGTACATCAGCAGCATTGTCTATTGCTGGTACTCCTTTCCGTGGCCCAATCGGTGCAGCACGTGTTGGTTTAATCAACGGTGAATATGTTCTTAACCCGAACTTTGAACAGTTGAAAGAAAGTGACCTTGACCTTGTGGTTGCAGGTACAGAATCTGCTGTACTGATGGTTGAATCTGAAGCGAAAGAACTTTCAGAAGACCAAATGCTTGGTGCTGTGCTTTTCGGTCATGACGAAATGCAAATTGCAATTCAAGCAATTAAAGAATTTGCGGCTGCTGCTGGCGCTGTTGAATCAACTTGGGTTGCTCCAGCTAAAAACGAAACTCTTCTTGAGCAATTAAAAGCAGCTTTCGAAGCGAAAATCTCAGAAGCATATACAATTGCAGTTAAACAAGACCGTTATGCAGCACTTGATGCACTTTATGCAGAAGCCTTAGCTCAGTTTGTTCCAGAAAATGACGAAACTGGTATTGCTGATGAAGTAAACGAATTATTCGAAGACCTTAAATACCGTACAGTACGTGACAACATCTTGTCAGGTAAGCCACGTATTGATGGTCGTGATACTAAAACTGTTCGTGCTATCGACGTTCAAGTTGGCGTATTAGATCGTGCACACGGTTCTGCATTGTTTACACGTGGTGAAACTCAGGCGTTGGTAACAACAACTTTGGGTAATACTCGTGATGCGTTAATGGTTGATACCCTTGCTGGTACTAAAACTGACAACTTCATGTTGCACTATAACTTCCCTGCATACTCTGTAGGTGAAACAGGCCGTGAATCTGGTCCTAAGCGTCGTGAAATTGGTCACGGTCGTTTAGCACGTCGTGGTGTTCAAGCAGTTCTTCCTGCTGCTGACCGCTTCCCGTATGTAATTCGTATTGTATCTGACATTACTGAATCTAACGGTTCATCTTCAATGGCTTCTGTATGTGGTGCTTCATTATCACTTATGGATGCAGGTGTACCGCTTAAAGCTCCAGTTGCGGGTATCGCAATGGGCTTAGTGAAAGAAGGCGAGCGTTTCGCAGTACTTTCTGACATCTTGGGTGATGAAGATCACTTAGGTGATATGGACTTTAAAGTAGCAGGTTCTGCAAACGGTATTACTGCGCTTCAAATGGACATCAAGATTGAAGGTATTACCGAAGAAATCATGGAAGTTGCATTAAACCAAGCATTTGCTGGTCGTATGCACATCCTAAACGAAATGAACAAAGTTATTTCACGTGCTCGTGCTGAGATCAGTGCTCATGCACCGACGTTCGAAGTGATTAACATTAACCCAGACAAGATCCGTGATGTTATTGGTAAAGGCGGCGCAACTATCCGTCAAATTACTGAAGAAACTAAAGCTGCAATTGATATCGAAGACAATGGTACTGTTCGCGTATTTGGTGAAACTAAAGCTGCTGCTAAAGCTGCAATTGCTAAGATTCAAGCAATTACTGCTGAAGTTGAACCAGGTAAGATCTATGACGGTAAAGTAATTCGTATCGTAGAATTCGGTGCGTTTGTAAATATCATGCCGGGTACTGATGGTCTTCTTCACATTTCGCAAATTTCAAATGAACGTATTGCGAACGTAACTGATGTTCTTAAAGAAGGTCAGGAAGTGAAAGTACAAGTTGCTGATGTTGATAATCGTGGTCGTATCAAATTGACTATGAAAGACATTGAACAAGCATAATTGTTCTAGTGACATGAAAAAGTCCGCTTGATGCGGACTTTTTTTATGGCATGATGCAAGTAATACAAAAACAGATCATTGTGGTATGCAGGTTTATTACTTTTATCGCCATCAAGCTGACGGTTATGTCTTTTTAAGCCGTGAACAGCATAATGAACACATTCTGGAGTTTTTCTGGATTGATAGTGTCAGAGCTGATGTGGTGAACCATAACGAAGAATGGCAACAAAAGATTCAGCAGCTTTCAGGCGTGGTTATTAATGAATTTCATATGCGAGATATTGCGAATATTGAGCATCCTTGTGCATTTGATACGCTTGAAGAATATGACCTGCTTATTTTTAGAAAGCTCGTTACACCTGATGATGAAATTAAAAATGGGGAATCCCATGAGAGTGTATTTGGTCTAGCAACCACGCCGATTAGCTTTATTTTTACCCCTAAAGTTCTGATTAGTGTTCGTGAGCAAGGCAATAAGTCGATTGAAAACTATATTCAACGTCTCGAAAATATTTTATGTAAAACTTTGGAAGAACAAAACAAAACCCGTAAGCTGCCTAATTCACCTGTAGATTTATGTTTACGTCTGCTGAATAGCATGGTGGATGGCTACCTTGATATCCGTTCACCTTTAACTAGAAGGGTTGAGCATTGGCAACAACAATTGTTGCAAGGTAATCGTCGTTTTAAACAGTGGCATCAACTGTTTCATGAAAACATGGCCTTTCAGCAGGTTGAAAATTTATGCGAAGAGCAAATCGAAACCTTACAAGAGTTTCGAGATGAAATTGTAGAAAACTATCATCATGTTATTGGTGAGAAGACGCATAGTTCTCAAGATCTTTTATTAGTTCGTTTGAATGATTTAATGAGTCATGTCGAACGTATTCAAAAACATACTTTACGTTTACGTAGCGCCATTCAGTCGGCGATTGATTTGCACTTCTCAGCAATTGCCAACCAGACCAATGAAAATATGCGTATTCTTGCCATTATTACTGCTGTATTTGCACCGCTTACGCTTTTAACCGGTATTTATGGAATGAACTTTGAGTTTATTCCAGGGCTTAAATCACCGGTAGGTTTCTGGATTATGCTGGGAGTCATGCTGCTAAGTACTGTTTTGTTACTGTACTATTTTTATCGACAACATTTGGTGGGGCGCGGTGAAAAAAGTGTGATTGATTTACTGGCTCAACAGCATCGTCAAGATCGGATGAATTTGTTCTGGTTTTTGGAATATGAACCGATTAAACAAACTTTGAAGGAAGTGGAAAAGATTACTCGATTAAAGTAATAAAGACTTCCAAAAATGGCAAAATTGTTTGGTTAGCATTGCCTCGACTATAGGGTTTAATTAGATATTTTTTATATAGGCTTGTCCTTACTTTTGACTGGGCAAAAGTAACAAAACCCTTTATTGGACTGACGGTACATCCATGTTACCGCAGTCCAAAAGGCGGCATCCCTGCCGCCCATCACCTTAGTTCATGCCTGCTTGAATGGTTATTTAGAAGAAAAAATCTCAATGAAAATGCTTCAACTGTTTTCTAAGTTGTTGCACTTCATCAATCAAATCTAACATCACAGCAACTGCCGCCAAACTTGCGTCAAAGTCACGTTGTAGACGATACGCTTTACGTGCACGTGCGACATCTTCACCCATAAACTGGTGTGCCTCAGGTGTGTTCTCGACTGATAAAATATCATATTCAATGAGCTGAAGAATCCAGTCAGGACTTTGGCCGCAAGCTTGGGCAAATTGTTGTAAATCAAATGTCGATTGTTCATCAACGACCTCTGCACTAAAGGTATGGCCGTCATATACAATTTCTCGATAGTGAATGGTTGTCATGATCTTGCTCCCTAATGAGATGAACGAGGTTCGAATGAAGCAAAGGCTTCTGCCAGTTGCTGATACGCTTCTTTTTCTTTTTCAGAATTTGCTGGGGGGAATACAATATTTAAAATTAAATAAAGATGGCCTGGCGTTTTATTTGGTATCCCTTTGTCTTTTAAGCGTAGCTGTTGTCCTTGTTTGGCATTTTTAGGTAAATTGACATGTAAGGATCCTGCTGGAGTTTTTACTTCAATACCTTGACCTAGTGCCGCTTCCCAAGGAGCTACATCTACGGTCAGATATACGTCACTGCCTTCAACATGAACACGGTCTGTATCTTTATACTGGATTTCAATATAAAGATCGCCGTTGGCACCGCCATTAATCCCGCTTTGGCCTTGTCCACTTAAGCGAATTTGTTGACCTTCTTTCATGCCTTTTGGTATTTTCACCTGCAAGGTTTTGCGTTGAACTTCAGGTTCGCCATAAGCGTTTATGGTTGGAATTTGCAAAGTAATTTGCTGTGTTGAACCATGATAGGCAATATCAAGATCAACCTCTATGCTGGCATGTTGATCTTCACCGCGATAACTACGTTGTTGTCTTTGATATTGTTGTTGCCCACCGCCAAAGCCTGCACCAAAGCGACCAAATAAATCTTCAAAACCACTAAAGTCTGCTTGTTCACCACCTGTAAAACCTTGGCGATAAAACTGTGCTCCATCAAAACCACCTTGTGCAGCACCCTGACCAAAGTTATTAAAACCTTGAGGATGATCTAACATTTGGTCATATTCAGCTTTTTTTTCTGCATTGCTTAATGTGTCGTAGGCAACATTAATGGCCTGCATCTTTTCCTCTGCATCTTTTTCTTTGCTGATGTCTGGATGATATTTGCGGGCTAATTTTCGATAAGCTTTTTTAATTTCATCAGCAGAGGCTTTGCGTGTAACCCCTAATTCTTCATAATAATTTTTTGCCATAATGTTTTATCACGATGGTGTTGTTTATTTCATTATGAAACGATTTTTAGAGTTTTCAATAAGCTAGATTGTATAAGAGTTGTTCTATTACGAAATCCAGCGGAACGTAAGGAGGTATAGCAAAATTAGACTATACCTCTAATAAGTTAGATAAAACTTTGATACAAGCCGTAAAGAGCAATCAGTAAAAGTAATAAACCGCAGAGGCCTAATATTTTTGGATATAAATGACTGTTAGAAAGGCGGCGGAAAAAGATATAAACCAAAGATAGGGTGAGGAAGTCTAAAACAATCCATGTCAGCGTAAGTAGGGTTAAACTTAAATTTAACTGAGGGGTAATAGAGACAAATTGCGGAAAGAAAGCCGAGAAAAAGATAATATCTTTTGGGTTTGAAATACCGACAAGAAAACCTTTTTTAAAGCCACCATTTTGTGCTGAAACTGTTTGTATCGCTTCTGGGTGAGGTGCCTGAATCACTTCTTTAAGAATACTCAACCCCAGATAGCCAATATATAGGCAGCCTAAAATACGAATGATATTGAGGTAACTATCATTAACACTCAGTACTCCTTTTAAAACCAGTACTGAAATAAAAATTAAAACAAGGGATGCTAGGTTTGTACCAAAAATGGTTTCCAGTGCTTTTTTATAGCCCCCTTTAAGTCCAGCGCTTGCAACTAAAATCATGACAGGGCCAGGGGTCGCAATCATGATAACTACGCTAAAAATAAAGAGAAAATAATCAAAATAATTCATGGTATTTAAGCATCTTATTTATTAGGCTATAAAGTAGCCTTATATTATCCTATTTAAATTAACATGTTGAAAATTATCATCAAAAAATACAGCTAAATAAAAAAGGCGGTATAACCGCCTTTTTATAAAGTTAAAAGATTAACTTAAATGTTCACCAAATAACGCTAAAGCCTCTTCAGCGGTAAAGGTATATTGCGTATTACAGAACTGACAGTCCATACGAATCGGGTTCTGATGTTCTAGGGTTTCATGAACAGCGTCTACACCAATTTGAATAAGGGCATTTGCACAGCGTTCTTTTGAACATGTACAGCCAAATTTTAATGCTTCAATTTCTGGTAAACGAACTTCTTCTTCGTTATATAAACGATACAGGATTTCATTTGCATCTAAATTGGTAAGCTCTTCAGCTTTTAATGTTTCGGTCAACATTGTCAAACGTGGCCATAAATCTTCATCGACCAAGTTTTGCTCTTCTTCATCATGACGTGGTAAGAGTTGAATCAGTAAACCGCCAGAACGCTTATCTGTACTTGCCAACACAATACGAGTTGGAATTTGTGCAGATAAATCGTAATACTGCATCAAGCAGCCTGCTAAATTTACTTGATCAAGCGGCACGATCCCTTGATAACGTTCGCCAAATTCCGGTTCAATATTAATAAATAAAACAGGATTAACTAGGGCGCCAAGAACTGTGCTGCTGTCTGTTGCTTCAACAAAACGAGGATCAGTTTCATAGTCCGCTAAAGCACGAACCTCTCCTAAATGATTACATTCAGCCATCGCCCATTTGAAGGTGCCGCTAGCCTGGATTTGCAAGCTGATACGGCCTTTGATTTTTAGTGTACTTGCAAGTAATGCAGTCGCACTCAACATTTCACCTAGCAGAATTTTAACAGCAGGCATATAGTCACGTTGAGCTAAGATGGTTTGTAGGGCTTCTTCAAGATGAACTACTTCTCCACGTACTGGAAAGTTCTCTATATAAAAGCGTTGGCGTAAATCAGACATAATATTCTCCAGGGCCCTAAGCAGAGTATAACTATTTCGTTTTAATCAAGCTTAGGAAATGCAGCGAAGCCGCAAGCCGGACAGGGGGCAGCTTTGTGCCCATTGTCCAATTATTTAGGCAATGTGAATAAGTCCTTAATATAGCCATTTTCTGAAATCTCAAGTTATTCTAGATTATCTCTTGTAATGTCGATGCGATTTGGTTGTAAATGACGCTTTAAATTAACATCATGTTTTGATGTAGCCTGTTGCTGCGCATCACTTTCAAACAAATGTTCAAGCTCGGCTAAGGCATTACGATGTGTTTCAAAGATCTTCTGTTCGTCTGTATAAATACTTTGCTGCTGTATGAGCAATTTCTCATCATAATCCCGAAAGATTTCGATATTGTTATAGGCTTGTTCATCAGAGATACCGAGTTCTCGCAAAGCGCGGTAAGCCATACCTAATGAAGATAGATACGTTTCACGCCAAATGTATTCAACACCTAAATCTCTTAAAAGATGGACATGGTGACGGTCGCGAGCACGAGCCAACAGCTTTAAGTTTGGATAATTTAATCTAAGATGACGTGCGACATTCATGGAGTCTTCAACATCATCGATTGCTAAAATAAATACTTTGGCTTTTTCAATACCGGCAGAGCGCAGTAAATCGGGCTGGGTCACATCGCCATAATAGAGCTTACCGCCATAGCGACGAACAAAGTCCACTTGATGAAGATTGTTGTCGATTGCAGTAAAGCCTAAATGTTGTAGGCGGGCAATACGCGCGATAATTTGTCCAAATCGACCAAAACCGGCAATGATAATCGGATTATCCTGCTGAGGAATTTCGTCATACTCAGGTGGACGTTCTTTATTAAACAGAGGAATGATCTGAGTTGCCATAATCCAGTAAATTACTGGAGTAAGTACCATCGACAACGTTACGATCAGAGTCACGGGTTCTAATATAGCTTGAGTTAAAACCTTCTCACTTTTTGCAAGACTCAAAATTACAAAAGCAAATTCTCCGCCTTGTGCCAAGCAAGTACCTAAAAGCAAGCTGTTATTCCAACTGTATTTTTTATAGCGGGCAATAGCGGTCAATATCAGCGTTTTGATGAGTAATAAACAGACTGCACCACCAATAATAAGCAAAGGCATTTCAATGAGCAGTGACAGCTGTGTGGTCATGCCAACGGTCATAAAGAATAAGCCAAGCAATAAACCTTTAAATGGTGCAATACTCGCTTCAACTTCGTGGCGAAATTCTGAATCTGCTAATAATACACCTGTGAGGAATGCACCTAATGTAGTGCTAATTCCTAAAGTGTCCATAAGCAAGACAACAGCAAGAATAATAAATAATCCTACTGCTGTAATAAGTTCAGTCGCTCCACTTTTGGCAACAAAGCGGAAGAATGGACGCATCACATAGCGACTAAACAGAAATAGACCAGTAAAGGTTGCAATGATAGCCGCAAAATAAGCTACCCCATGATGGGTTGATTCTGTTCCTGCCAATAATGGAATAATGGCAAGTAAAGGAATAGCTGCTATATCTTGGAAAAGTAAAATGGAAAAAGACTGCTGACCATAAGTCGTATTGAGTTGCTGCTTTTCGGTCAGAAGTTGTAATACAAAAGCGGTGGAAGACAGCGCAAGGGCAAAACCAATCACAAAGCTGACAGAAAGCTGCTGTTGAAAGAGTAACAGTACGATCAGCATAAGAATGGCCCCACTAATGAGGACTTGCAGACTTCCCATTACAAAAATAGAGTTACGCATTTCCCATAAACGTTGTGGGCGCAACTCTAAACCAATCAGGAACATTAATAAGATAACGCCAAATTCGGCAAGTTCCATAATCGCTTCAGGGTCATGTGCAATATTTAAAACACTAGGACCTAGAAGTATTCCTGTAAATAAATAGCCTAAAACTGTTGCTATCCCTAGGCGTTTGCCAAGAGGGACTAAAATCAGAGAAGCTCCAAGAAAAATTGTTGCTTGCAGTAAGAATGACATTCATTGCCTCGAATGTATTAGTCTCTTTTAAGTGTAAAGCCAAAAAGGCTTCTTCACACCATGATATTCAAGCCATCTAATTAAATTCTTGCGGATCAACATCAATTGAGAGTCGAAGTTGATGCTGCCGAGGTGCATGAACCAATTGTGACCACCATTGTCTTAAGTAAAAATGGAGGCGAGCACGGTCGGCAGATAAAATCACCATGTGGGCGCGGTAGCGTCCCGCTTTACGCTCCATAGGGGCTGGAATTGGTCCCCAAATATCAACAATATCACCTGCAATTTGGCGTAATTGTTCCGCCGCTTCATTTAAAAAATGTAAGGTATAGTCACGATCTTTGGATTCCGCACGTATCAGTACGGCATAACGATAAGGCGGCAGCAATGCGACTTTACGTTCCGCAAGAGTCTGTTTAGCAACTGCCCGATAATCTTTTTCGATGAGTGTGGTGAGTAATGGATGATCTGGTCTTAAGGTCTGTAAATAAACATGGCCTTTATGTTCACCACGACCTGCACGACCCGCGACTTGTACAATTAACTGTGCAGTACGTTCTGGCGCACGAATGTCGACACTCAGTAACCCAGCATCAATATCTAAAATAGCAACCAAAGTCACGTGTGGAAAATGATGACCTTTTGCCAACATTTGAGTACCAAGCAAAATTGTTGGTTTGTTTTGATGAATCCGATCATAGATTTTTTGCCAGCTACCGACACGACTGGTGCTGTCACGGTCAACCCGAATCACATCATAGTCTGGAAATAGTTCTTGTAAGTGCTCTTCAACCTTAGCTGTTCCAGCACCTAGGGTTTTTAGGCTTTTTTGCTGGCATTCAGGGCAGTGATCGGGTAAGCGATGAACAGTACCGCAGTGGTGGCAGTGTAAATAAGAATAAGGCTGAGTGTGCAACGTAAAATGTGCATCACAATGTGGACAATTTGCTTGCCACCCACAACTTTCACAGACCAGTACAGGTGCATAGCCACGACGGTTTAAAAAGATTAAAACCTGTTCTTTTCTCGCTAACGTATGCTTGATTTGCTCAATAAGAGATTGGCTAATTCCATGTTGCTTTTTGACAATTTTAAGGTCAATCAAATGCATTTTAGGCAAAAGCGCATGGCCTGCACGTTGGTTAAGTTGCAGTGAAGTTAATTTACCAGTTTCGACCAAATAATAACTATCGATGCTCGGTGTTGCTGAACCTAAAATAACTGGACAGTTTTGTAAGTGGCCTCGGTACAGTGCGACATCACGTGCATGGTAACGGAAACCTTCTTGCTGTTTATAAGAGAGGTCATGTTCTTCATCTAGAATGATTAAGCCCAAACGTGGCAGTGGCGTATAGATCGCAGAGCGGGTTCCTAAAATAATAGATGCTTTGCCAGTCTGAGCCTGTTGCCATGCTTGTAAGCGTTTGGAGTCATTTAAGCCTGAGTGCAATAGAGCAATATCACAGTTAAAACGAGACTTAAAACGAGAAATCGTTTGAGGGGTTAGACCAATTTCTGGGACTAATACCAGTACTTGCTTACCTTGCTTGAGCACTTCGTGCATGATGTGCAGATAAACTTCAGTTTTACCACTTCCTGTTAAACCATCTAACAAAAAAGCTTGGTATTGATGCTGTGCGTTTACGACGTGCTGAGTTGCTTTCTTTTGGTCTTCATTGAGTGTAAGTGGCATTTGTGCCAATTGAACAGGTGATGGGCTAAAGTCGTGCGGTTCAAGCGTACAGTCGACTAGTCCCTTCTTTTGAAGTGCTTTAAGCGTAGCCGTTTCTACACCACTTAAATTAAGAATATTCTCTGTAGTTCCGGCAGGGTGTAACTTTAAAATTTGATACGCATCTTGTTGTTTAACAGAGCGTTTAAGAAGTGCTTCAACATTATCACATGGTGTGATTTTCCAAAGATGGAACAAAACATCCATTGGTTTGCCTTGACGCAATAATGCAGGTAGGGCAGTTTGCATGACCTCACCAATTGGAAATTGGTAATACTGAGCTGACCATGTCAATAAACTTAAAACTTGTTCATCTAAAATTGGTTCTTCATCTAAAAGGTCAGAAATGGCTTTAAGCTGAAAGGTGCCTGTAAATGATTCACTTGGATCAACTTTTTCAGTAATGATGCCAATCAGATTTTGGCGTCCAAATGAAATAGCGACGCGTGAGCCTACGTGAGCCCGTTCATATTGTGCTTGGGTGAGTGTATAGTCAAAAGTATCGTACAGATGCACAGGTACGGCTACACGCACACGATAAACAACTGAATCAGGCTTTGGCGTTATGGTCATAGAGGCTCATTTCGTCAATTTTAAAAAAACGGCATAGCGTCGTGAAGAGGACTTGGGTATTCTACACAGGCTATAGAACGAATATGAATGATTGCGTAGCATAGATGCAACAGCAGCGACTATTATTTTTGGAAAATTAGAACATTACCATGCCTGCATATCAATTTACTGCCATTGATGCTTCAGGGAAGCAGCAAAAAGGGGTGCTTGAGGGAGACTCAGCGCGCCAGATTCGCCAACAATTACGCGATAAAGCATGGACTCCCATTAGTGTTGACCCTGTTGAACAAAAAGATAAACATCAGAGTCAGGGGTTATTCCAAAAAAAGTTCAGTGCTTATGATTTGGCGCTCATGACCAGACAACTTTCGGTTTTAGTTGCAGCTGCTATTCCACTTGAGGAAGCTCTACGCGCCGTAAGTAGGCAAAGTGAAAAAACACATGTGCAAAATCTTTTATTATCTGTTCGTTCTCGAGTCTTAGAAGGCCATTCACTCGCACAAGGTATGCAACAATCTGGACGTTTCCCTGACCTTTATATTGCAACGGTGGCTGCTGGTGAGCGTTCGGGACATTTAGATCTCATTTTAGATCAGCTATCAGACTACACCGAGAACCGGTTTGCCATGCAAAAGAAAGTTCAGGGCGCCATGATTTATCCAATCATTTTAATGCTGATGTCTTTCGGTATTGTGATGGGTTTAATGACTTATGTTGTGCCAGAGATTGTAAAAACTTTTGATCAAAATAAAGATGCTTTACCGTGGATTACAGTCGCTTTAATGAAAGCCAGCGATTTTATTCGACATGCGTGGGTGTTTATTATTCTTTTTGCGGTGGTAGGTGTTATCGCATTCGTTCGGTTTTTAAAAACCACTGCTGGACATTATGCTTTTGATCGATTAACACTCAAATTGCCATTATTCGGTAAACTGTCACGTGGTATTAATGCTGCACGATTTGCCAGTACCTTATCTATTTTGACCCGTTCAGGTGTCCCTTTGGTGGATGCCCTAAAAATTGGTGCTGCTGTGACCAACAACTGGGTCATCCGAGATTCAATTGCCCACGCAGCTGAGCGTGTGACCGAGGGCGGTAACTTGGGTACGCAACTGGAGCGCAGTGGTTATTTCCCACCAATGATGGTACAAATGATTCGAAGTGGAGAGGCATCAGGCGAGCTTGACAGGATGTTAGAACGAGCATCGACCATGCAAGACCGTGAGGTGACGACATTTATTTCAACCTTACTGGCATTACTTGAACCGCTTATGCTGGTTTTAATGGCAAGCATTGTACTGGTTATTGTAATTGCGGTTATGCTGCCAATCGTAAATATGAACAATATGATTTAATAACTTTGATATTAGAGATAATGATGAAGATGGTCATGAAACAAAAAGAGCACGTTAAGGATGCTCAAAAAACCTCAAGAGTAGCTTTCGGACTTGCGGCACGTTCGAGCGGTGCTCGAATGAAGCGTGCCTCAGGCTTTACCCTCATTGAAGTCATGGTCGTAATTGTAATTTTAGGTGTGTTAGCAGCTTTAATCGTACCAAATGTCATGGGGCGTAGTGAAAAAGCTAAAATTGATACGACTCAAATTGCATTAAAGGGTGTGGCGGGTGCTTTAGATCAGTACAAGCTAGATAATGGCCATTTCCCAACCATGCAAGAAGGTGGGCTAGATGCTTTGGTTAACCAGCCAGCTACAGCGAAAAACTGGATGCCAGGTGGCTATGTAAAAGGTGGTTATCCTAAAGACAGCTGGAAAAACGATATTCAATATGTCATTCCTGGGGCAGATGGTCGAGCTTTTGACTTGTACTCATTTGGAGCGGATGGCAAAGAAGGCGGTGAAGGTAATGATGCAGATATTTATTATCAACCTTAATTAAAATGTAATGGAGATTATCAATTCAGTTAAAAAGTTAAAATGATAAATACGAATTGATAATCTCTCTCAATCAGAAAAAATATAATAACTAACTGAAAAATATAAATTAAAGTTAATATCAATATTTGAGATTTATAATAAGAATTATTCCCATATTTAATAGTTACAAGAAAGTTAAAATGTAGAGAAAAATAAGCTATATATTTAAATAAAAGCTTTGCATAATAAATAAAAAGCACTTTATTCAATTAAAAGGAGAGATTAAATGAAAGCATTTCTCATATTAGATGAACTGACTCAGTTTCATTGGGTAATGCTCAAGTCTGTCCTATTGATTTTGGGTTTATTGCCGATTGCTGAGGTTTCATTAAAGTTATGGCTGAGTACAGAGGGAAGTAGCCAAATCATGATTGGTTTCTTCGCATTAAGTATTGTGAGCGCATGGTTAATGGTGAGCTTCTTTACTGCATTAAAAGCGAGCGTCTGGCAAGCTAAACAAATCTCTACTCAATATGAGCAATTCCTTTTTAAAGCTTACCGTTATGTACCCATGGTTTTTTTATCGAGTTTAGTTGCTTATTTATCTCTGCAACTATCGATTGCTTTTTAATAATATTTTAAAACCAAATTTTAGATAAAACGTAGACTAAACATCTACGTTTTATTTTTTAACTGGACTTAAAAACAGGGTGTTTCTTCATTTGTACATATTATATGCTTCAAATCAGCAATTTAAGAAAATGAGAAATATGAAATGGAACAAATCGAGTGGAATGATTTTTTAAAAGTAGAGCTGCGTGTTGGTAAAATTATTCAAGCCGAGGTTTTTGAAAAAGCACGTAAACCTGCCTATATTTTACATATAGATTTTGGTGAAGAATTGGGTGTGCGTAAATCAAGTGCGCAGATTACCAAGCTTTATCAGCCACAAGATTTGGTGGGTAAATTAGTTGTTGCCGTAGTGAATTTCCCTAAAAAACAAATCGGACCTATCCAGTCGGAATGTTTAGTGACAGGGTTCCATAATGCAGATGGTGATGTCGCACTTTGTATCCCAGAGTTTGAAGTGCCTCTGGGTACAAAGTTATTGTAATTTATCGACGGGATTTAAAAGAAACGTCAACTTTACGCGGACGATAAACCCAACCTAAAATCAGCAGTAAGACCGCAAATCCTAAAATTGGATAATCACCTAAACGGTTATAAAGAGTTTGGCCTTGCATAGCAGGTAAATCGCCTCTCAAGACAAACTCTTTATCGATTGGTGCTTGTTCAGTGATATGACCATTTTGATCAATAAACGCTGTTACACCTGTGTTGGTTGCACGAATAAACCAGCGGCCATTTTCTTTCGCGCGCATCTGCACCATTTGTAAATGTTGCCAAGGCCCAGCAGTGCCCGTAAACCAGGCATCATTCGATACAGTCACCAAAAAGTCGCTGTCTTCTGCATTACGTCTTGTCAGGTTCGGGTAAGCCACTTCATAACAAATTGCAGCAGCAAGTGCATGCCCTTTAATTAAGAGGGGCTTCTGGTCACTCTCACCACGTGTAAAACCGCTCATGCTGATATCATTTTGCATGGCTGGTAACACCCAAGAGAGTAAACCTGAAAGAGGGATGTATTCACCAAATGGAACAAGACGCTGCTTTTTATAGAGTCCACTTGAATCACTGCCAGAAGCCATAATACTGTTGTAATACAGCGGGCTACCAACTTGATGTGATTTTGCAACATCCCAGTAGGGAATTCCAGTTACCCATGCAGTATGGTTCTTTTTAGCTTGTGCATCCATTGCATCCAAAAACGGTTCAATATCGGTTTGGAAAAGCGGAATTGAGGACTCAGGCCATACAATCAGATCACGGCCCCATTCAGATTGTGTCAAGCCAGCATAAATTTCTAATGTTCTAACTTGATATTCAGTCAGCCATTTTAAATCTTGTGGAATATTACCTTGAATGAGTGAAACGCTAAGTGGCTTAGCAGTTTTAGGTTTTACAAACTGTATATATGATGCTCCCCATGCACCCAAAACCAATAGGGCAGAAGGGATAACCCAGAAAATACGTTTACGAAGAACTTCGACTAAAGCACATGCTAATACAATGACAACGAAGGAAATTGCATAAATACCAAATAGCGGTGCATAACCATCGAGTAAGCGTTCAGTAAAAGCGTAACCTACGAACAGCCATGGGAAACCTGTAAATACCCAAGTTTTTGCCCATTCGAAAACAATCCAGAGCGGGGCAAAAGTAAGTGGCGTTTCAGGGAAGAATCGTCGGTAAACCCATGTCTGAAATGCCGTAAATAGACCCATCACAAGGGCCATAACAGCGATCATACACACGCTTAGAAATGCATTGGTATCGCCATATACATGGATGGAAGTATAGAGCCAGAAAGCGCCTACAAACCATAAACCAAAGCCATAGCTCCAACCAATAGCAAAGGCTTGTTTAGCTGAGCGCTTATGTAATGTTGCATAGAGTAGGGCTGGAGATAAAATTGCCAACCACCACCAATAATAAGGTGCCAGTGAAAAACTGAACACGGCACCTGAAAATAAAGCAATGAGTAAAGGAAAAATTAAAGGAAGCTGTTTTTGTTGTTGCGAAGAATCTAACAGCTTTTCAAAGTATGCTCTCATTGACGTACAGCTCGAATCAGATGAATAGTGCGGGCATCTGCTTCAACAATTGTAAATAACCAATTTCCAAGCTCAACAGTTTGACCTTGTAAATCACTTACCAGACCAATTTCTTGAAGCAATAAACCGCCGACAGTTTCTACTTCATCGTCAGAAAAATCAGCATCTAAAACAGTATTGAAATGTTCGATTGGTGTAAGTGCTTGCACCATCCATGCATTTGCTACCGTATGGTCATTGTCAGGAACAATGTACTGAGCATCTTCATCGACCGTGTCGTGCTCATCTTCAATTTCGCCAACGATCTCTTCAAGAATATCTTCAAGCGTAACAAGACCGGCTGTTGAACCATATTCATCAATCACAATCGCAATGTGAGTCTGAGTATGTTTTAACATGCGTAGTACTTGATCGGAACGTGCACTTTCAGGAACAAATAAAGGCTGGCGCATAAGAACTCGAATATCGACTTTGGTATTCGGTTCAGTTAGAAACGGCAACAAATCTTTTGCGAGCAAAATCCCGACAACATTGTCTGGCTGATCGGCAGAGAAGACTGGAAAGCGTGAGTGAGCAGACTCAACCAGTACATCAAGAATATCTAGTAATTGATCATCTTCTTGTAAACTGATCATTGCTGTTCGTGGCGTCATGACTTCACGAATTTTTGTAGCTGGAAGGTCAAGAACGCCTTCAAGCATAGCAACAGTATCTGGTTCTAAAAAGCGGCGTGAATTTTGGACTAATTTTAATAATTCATCACGGGTTTCTGGCGCTGTACCTAACCATTTTCGTAAGCCTCGCATTCCCCACGACGGACTTGGTTCCTCTTGCATGATCTTTCCTAAAGACTCAATGTATCAAATGAATACACAGATCATACCGAAGAAAAGATGCTTATGCATCTATAAAACAAGCTAAAAGACAAAACGTATATTGTTATGTAAAAGCCAGTTACAGTTAACAGCTCAGTAATTTGTTTATGCTAAAATGTGAAAATTCTATTTGTTCGAGTTTGTTATGTCAGAGCAACCCATTTCACCTACTGTACAACTCAATACGCGTGGTTTACGTTGTCCGGAACCTGTCATGATGTTGCATCAAGCCATCCGCAAATCTAAGTCTGGGGATGTGGTTGAAGTCTTCGCAACAGATAATTCGACCTCGTGGGATATTCCTAAGTTTTGTATGCATTTAGGCCATGAGTTATTGTTGCAAGAAGAACGCTTAGATGAAAATGGTCATAAAGAATTTCATTACTTAGTGAAGAAAGGTTAATAGAATAATAAGGCTTCTAATAAAGATGATTAGAAGCCATGAATAATTTAACTTTAATTTGAAATGATAATTTTTTACAAATAAGAATCGTTATATAATTTATTGAAATTAAGTATATAAATGACGTATAAAAATGAATGATTATTTTGTGAAACGAAGCTTATTAATCTGTCTTTGGTTTTTCACTATTGCTGGTTTATTACATTTAGAGATCACTTGGCTATCTGAAACTGTTGCTATCATTATTATATCTATTCTTATTATTTTAGGTTCAATTCTACTCGGTTATAGAAATACATATTTTGCTCCTGAACCAAAGATAAAGATGAGTCTGATTTTACATACAGGTTTTATGGGGCTTATGTTAGTTGTTGATTTATTGTTTGGGAAGTCAGTTTGGTACTTCGATTTAGCACGAAACTTTGGTTTTCTTGGCTTATTTTTATTAGGTACATTTATTTTCTATAAAAAGAATTTTAATTTAAACGTAGCAAAAATACCGCCTTTTCAATAAGTGGATACTAATAAAAAAGCCCCGAATAATCGGGGCTTTTTTATTACATATTAGGGTAGTTTGGACCACCGCCGCCTTCAGGCGTTACCCATGTAATGTTTTGAGATGGGTCTTTAATATCACAGGTCTTACAGTGAACACAGTTCGCTGCGTTAATCTGGAAGCGTTTAGAACCATCATCATTTTCCATGATTTCGTAAACACCAGCTGGGCAGTAGCGCTGTGCAGGCTCATCCCATTTTGGTAAGTTCACATTCACTGGAATTGAAGGATCTGTAAGCTTCAAGTGAGCTGGCTGGTTTTCTTCATGTACAGTGTTTGAGATAAATACTGAAGATAAACGGTCAAATGTAAGTTTGCCATCCGGTTTTGGATAGTTTGGCTTAAAGCTTGTTGCATCAATAGTTTTCAATGCAGCAAAGTCTTGCTTCAAGTCATGTAAAGTGAATGGCACTTTAAAGACATTCTGGTCGATAAAGTTAAATGCACCACCCATCCATTGACCAAATTTATGCATCGCTGGGCCAAAGTTACGAGAGTTATAAAGCTCTTCTTTTAACCAGCTGTTGTTAAATTTATCAGTGTATGAAGTTAATTCTTTAACGAATAAATCTTCGCCTTCAGTAACACGTGCAATCGCAAGATCACCGCCTTTTTCTACACCCGCAGCAATCGCTTCAAATACAGCTTCACCACATAACATGCCTGATTTCATGGCAGTGTGTGAGCCTTTGATTTTTGCAAAGTTTAAGAAACCTGCATCATCACCAATCAAGCAACCGCCCGGGAAAGTTAATTTAGGAAGAGAGTTGAAACCGCCTTTCACTACCGCACGTGCGCCGTAAGAAATACGTTTACCACCTTCTAAATACTGTTTAATCAGTGGGTGAGTTTTCCAGCGCTGCATTTCCATAAAAGGATACATGTGTGGATTTTCATAAGACAAGTCCACAATCATGCCCAAAGTAACTTGGTTGTTTTCAGCGTGGTATAACCACCAACCACCTGAAGAAGCTGTTTCTGCTAAAGGCCAACCTGCACCGTGCATGACTAAGCCCGGTTTATGTTTTGCTGGGTCAATTTCCCAAAGCTCTTTAATCCCGATACCGTAGTGCTGAGGATCAGCATCTTTATCAAGGTTGTATTTCGCAATTAGGCGTTTACCTAAGTGACCACGGCAACCTTCAGCGAAGAGGGTGTATTTAGCGTGAAGCTCATAGCCTGGAGTAAAGTTATGCGTTGGTTCGCCATCTTTACCAATACCCATGTCACCTGTTTGAATACCTTTTACAGTACCGTCTTCATGATAAAGCACTTCAGATGCAGCAAAGCCAGGGAAGATAGAAACTTCTAATTCTTCAGCTTTTTGACCTAACCAGCGAACCACATTACCTAAAGAGATCACATAGTTACCATCGTTATGCATGGTTTTAGGAACCATCCAGTGAGGTACTTCTTTAGAAGTGGTGTCTGAAAGTAAGAAGAAAGTTTTGTCTTCAGTTACAGGGACATTAAGAGGCGCGCCTTCTTCTTTCCAGTTCGGGAAAAGTTCATTGATGGCACGTGGCTCAAGCACAGCACCAGACAAGATATGCGCACCTACTTCAGAGCCTTTTTCAACTACACAAACAGAAAGATCGGGTAAGTTTTTTTCAATCGCTAATTGACGGATCTTAATCGCAGCAGATAGACCTGCAGGTCCTGCACCTACGATGACAACGTCAAACTCCATCGATTCACGTTCGATGTGTTCCATGTAGGACTCCTCAATACTTAAAGGTGGCAACCGTCATATTTAGATAATTCGGTGCTGCCGTGAGTGTTTTAATCCATAGGCGCAAATATGCTATTGTGCCTTTTATCGTTTGGACTAGTATAGTTTTAAACCATGATCTAGCCAATTGGCTGAGTCGTAACATTTTTTCGTCAGCAAGGCATAAACTATGGTAAATCAAAATAATTCACCATCGGATATGGGAAAAATACCGTTATCTGATGATAAAAACTTAATGAACATTGCACAATACTTAAAAGGTGTACAGCAAAGTCACAAAAGGTCAATTCCACCTTTAGAGCAGTGGCATCCAAAGCATTGCGGCAAAATGGATTTGACGGTGAAATCCAATGGAGAATGGTGGCACGAAGGTCAATTAATCAAGCGCCAAGCTCTATTAGATCTGTTTACCAAAGTCCTATGGAAAGAAGAAGGCAAATTCTACCTGAAAACCCCTGTAGAACAAATTGAAATCGAAGTTGAAGATGAACCTTTATTAGTCAATCAGGCAGATCAGGTCGAAATTTCAGGTGAGCAGTTTTTACAACTGACCACCACTAACCAAGATGTAATTTTGGTTGATGCAGAACATCCTATTTTTATGCGTGAATATGCAGGAGAGTTGCGTCCTTATGTGCATGTCCGTTTTGGAATTAATGCGCTGATTCAACGTCAGGCTTTCTATCATTTAGTGAACTATGGAACACTGATTGAAAACGATAAAGGTGAAACCATTTTAGAGCTAAAAAGTGGTAATTTGCTCTTGCAATTAGGCACTTGAGGTTTAAGCTTTAGGGAGTGAAATTTTCTGACACTTCAGTACAGCTATGACCGCCATACAACCTTTATTTTCCGAGCTAGAACCTATGCCTAAAGCATCAGCAGATGCCCCAATTGGTATTTTTGATTCGGGAATTGGAGGGATGTCAGTTGCAGCAGAAATTGCCAAATATTTACCAAATGAACGTATTGTGTATTATGCCGATACTGCCTACGTTCCTTATGGACCACGCTCGGATGAAGAAATCAGGGAACTCACGGCTCGAGCAGTCGATTGGCTATATCGTCAAGGTTGTAAAATTGCAGTTGTAGCCTGTAATACGGCTTCCGCATTTAGCCTTGATCATTTGCGTGAGCATTATGGTGAACACTTTCCAATTGTAGGGTTGGTTCCAGCATTAAAACCTGCCGTATTACAGACACGTTCTAAAGTAGTTGCCGTCTTGGCAACGCCTGCTACTTTTCGCGGCCAGCTTATTAAAGATGTAGTCGAGAAGTTTGCTGTTCCAGCAGGCGTTAAGGTGATGACTTTAACCAGCCTTGAACTCGTTCCTTGTGTAGAGGCAGGTCAGCAAATGGGTGAGGCATGTTTAAAGGCATTAAAAGAAGTTTTACAGCCCGCCGCTGAGGAAGGTGCCGACTATTTAGTGCTCGGTTGCACGCATTATCCTTTCTTAAATCAAGCAATTCATCATCTTTTTGATAACCAATTCACACTGGTTGATTCTGGATTGGCAGTTGCCCGACAAACAGCCCGTATTTTAATAAAAAATGAGTTATTATGTGACCAAATAGGTCAGAATGTTGCACGTATTGAATGTTATGTCAGCGGTAATAATGCTGAGGCACTGAAACCTGTTTTACAACATTTGATTCCACAAGAGTTAACTTGGACACTTCATAATCTGAACTGATCTTTTAGCATCATTTAGAAACTAGTGTTTTTTAGATTTATTATTTTATTTGGGGCGGTTCATGATCTTGGCTGATATTAAGTCACGGACAGATCATGGGGCGATAAGGGTATTGTTATGCTCGATACACGCTATCAGATCTTTATTTCAACGTCAGGTCGAGATATGCAACCTGAACGTATAGTTCTCTCTCAAACTTTAGTCAGTATGGGTTTTTTTGCTTGGGGATTAGAACATCGAACCCCCCTAACAACTACACTTGCACGTCGACAGATTGATGAATGTGATTATGTAATCCTACTTTTAGGCAGTCAGTATGGAGAGCAGTCAATTTCTGGTGTGAGTTATTTATCTTTAGAATATGAATATGCATTAAGTCAGGCTAAACCCATTATTGTGTTCATGCATGAGCAGCCCGAAAACCGTGAAATACATTTACAAGAAACACATCCACAGTTGAAAGATAAATTTTTCGCATTTAGAAAAAAGTTATTACTTGATGTGAATCATATTTTTTACTTTAAAACTCCACGTGAACTAGAGTTGGCTGTCCGTTTAAATATGCCTTTAATGATTGAGCAACATATGGGCCAAGGCTGGATTCCTGCTCATCAAGCTCATCAGTTAGAAGATGAAATTAGACTATTAAGAAGTAAAATTTCCCAGTTAGAACAGCAGTTAGCAGAATCATCACCGCAGGAAAAAGAGGTTGCTCCACAAGATATTTTTGCATTTGAATATCAGATTCAAGCTTTTCAAGATGGCAACTTTAAAGAGCTTAAACGACAAAGACAAATGACTTGGTCGCAGTTGTTAAGCATATTGGCAAAGCGTTTTGAAACAGCAATGCCAGAAGAGAATTTTGGGATATGCTTAAATGAATATTTAAATCAGGCTGGTCTAGAAGATGCTCGTCAGGAGTTACCTCGCGCTCATGCTGTTGCCTGCGCTCAGATTAACCATAAAGCGCTATTTCGGATTAAAAAACAAATGCAGTCACAGGGCTGGATTGTTCCAACTCAGACTGAACAATCCTATAGCTTATGGAAAGTCACAGCTAAAGCTCAAAAAATATTGCTTAGTTATAAATGGAATCATCGGGGTATTCGATTAAAAGCTTAGGGCGATTCAATTTATATATGACAATAAAAGCTGTTACATTAGTGACATAAGATGAATTGAAAGGCATTTACACATGTCGTTTGAACAAAAACCGAAAGTCACAGTCATTTTAGCGAATTTAGGCACACCGGATGAAGCCACTGTTCCGGCGGTACGCCGTTTTTTAAAGCAGTTTTTATCTGATTCACGCGTGATTGAAATACCGAAATTTATTTGGTGGATTATTTTAAATCTGTTTGTGTTACCTTTTCGACCGAAGAGGGTAGCACATGCCTATGCTTCGGTATGGTCAACAGATTCACCCATGCGTGAAATTGTGTTTGAGCAAACTCAACGTATTCAGGCTTATTTGCAGCGAGAAAATAATCAGTTTGATTTAACCGTGATACCAGCGATGACCTATGGTAATCCCGGTATTGATACAGTTTTAGAAAAATTGGCGACTAACCCGCAAGAGCATGTCATTTTATTGCCTTTATTTCCTCAATATTCCGCAACGTCTACAGCGCCGTTATATGATGCATTTGCCAAGTGGATTCCAGCCCAGCGAAACTTGCCGGGTCTAACCATTATTAAAGATTATTATCAACATCCAATGTTTATTCAGGCATTGGCAGAAAGTGTTTTAGCCTACCAAGAGCAGCATGGTAAACCTGAAAAACTATTGATGTCTTTTCACGGTATTCCACAGCCGTATGCAGATAAAGGCGACCCTTATGCAGATCGTTGTCGTATTACAGCAAAGTTAGTCGCTGAAGCTTTACATTTAAAAGATGATGAATGGGCAATTAGCTTCCAGTCACGTTTTGGAAAACAAGAATGGGTTAAACCTTATACAGACCAGCTTTTACAAGATTGGGCGAAGCAAGGCGTTAAGTCAGTACAGGTATTAAGCCCAGCTTTTTCTGCTGATTGCTTGGAAACTCTTGAAGAGTTAGCTATTCAAAACGCTGAGTTATTTCAAGAGGCGGGCGGTGGTAGCTATGCTTACATTCCTGCTTTAAATAGCGATCAAGCTCATATTGATTTGCTTGCAGGATTAGTTCAGGCTAATCTTGATGCCCTTACCTATACCTTAGCCCACCGTTAATTGTGTTTTAGCCAGAGGTTCTTATGTTGCAAGTCAAAATTGTTCCAGTTACTGCATTTGCCCAAAATTGCTCTCTTGTTTGGGACAGTGAAACAAAAGAAGCAGTTTTGATTGATGCTGGTGGTGATGCTGCTGTTTTAAAAAATGAAGTTGAAGCGTTGGGTTTACAGGTGAAGGCTCTTTGGCTCACTCATGGGCATTTAGATCATGCAGGAGCGGTGGGTGAGCTTGCCAAAGAATGGAATGTTCCAGTTATTGGTCCCCATAAAGAAGATCAGTTTTGGCTAGATATGATTCAGGAAGTTTCAGCACGTTATGGCTTTCCAATTCCACAGCCAGTAAAAGTTGATCAATGGCTTGAAGGCGGTGAAGTGCTAAAACTGGGTGAAGATGAGTTTGAGGTACGTTTTGCCCCAGGCCATACACCAGGGCATGTTATTTTCTATAATAAAAATCATGGTTTACTTTGGACTGGTGATGTCTTGTTTAAAGGCTCGATTGGCAGAACAGACTTCCCGCGTGGAAACCATGATCAGTTGATTGAATCGATTAAACGTGAGTGTTTTAGTTTGCCAGATGATACTCAATTTATTTCGGGACATGGTCCGATGAGTACCATTGGCTATGAAAAACAATTTAACCCGTTTGTCGCGGGTAAAGCAGGTTAATCCTCGTAATCATCTTCATTTTGACTACCCTTGTTATGCTGAGGAGCATCTTGGGTAGGCAGTCTATATTCATCATTTGCCCACGCACCTAAATCAATTAATTTACAGCGTTCAGAGCAAAATGGACGAAATTCGTTACCTTCCCAAACACTTGGTTCACCACAACGTGGGCAGGGAAATGTACGTGGCATAAAGCGATATCCTCAAAGTGAAGAGAAATAGATTAGGCAAAAGTCAGGTGACTTGTTAGACTTATGCCGATTTTTATTTAGTTTGATGTGATTATGCAGATTCGTCAATTTCAAGCACAACGTATGCAAGCGCCTCGCGATTTTACCCCAATTGAAAATACCCCAATTTGTGTAGAAATTGGAGCGGGCAAGGGTAAACATGCTTTGCTTTTTAGCGGGCAACAGCCGCAGCACACATTGTATGCAATTGAACGAACCCGAGAAAAATTCTTGGCAATGCAAAAACAGCACGGTCTGGAACCAAGAGATAATTTAATCCCTGTGCATGCAGATGCTTTACCGTGGGTGGTACATGCACTACATCCTGCTCAAGTTGAACATTTCTTTATTCTCTACCCAAATCCAGAACCACATAATCCAGCACAGCGCTGGTTGAATATGCCATTTTTTGAATTCTTAATTTCTCGCCTGCAAACAGGTGGAACCATTACTTTGGCAAGTAATATCCCTGAATATATTGAAGAAGCTGAACAACAATTAATTAATGTTTGGAAGCTGCCTTATCAAAAAGAAAAAATTGCTCAAACATCTGCACGTACTCATTTTGAAATTAAGTATTTAGAACGTGGAGAACTTTGCCAACAGCTTGTGATCACTAAACCTGAAGGTTACAGCACACGTTTTGATGAGTTTGCCCCATTACAAGGTCAAGAACATGGCGAATAAGCGGGTTGCCATTATTGGTGCGGGGCCGGCTGGTTTAATGGCAGCTGAGGTACTGAGCCAATATGCTTATGAGATTGATGTATACGAGCAAAAGCCTTCAGCGGCACGTAAGTTTCTGATGGCAGGTAAAACTGGGTTAAACATCTCGCACGCCGAACCTTTAGCACAATTCATTGAACGTTATGATCATGCAGAATGGCTCAAACCGTGGGTTGAAAAATGGGATGCGGGCTGGATTCAAAATTGGATGAAAAGTCTGGGAATTGAGTCTTACGTTGGTACTTCAGGGCGTATTTTCCCTGTCGAAATGAAAGCAGCACCTCTATTACGTGCTTGGCTAAAACGTTTGGCAGAACAGCAAGTTAAATTCTTTTATCGACATCGTTGTATTAATTTACAAGATACAACGGTGACTTTAGAAAACCAAAATAATCAAAGCACTGAAACTTTTACCCAGCAATACGATGCAGTTGTATTGGCTTGTGGAGCTGTGTCGTGGTCACAATTAGGTAGTGATGGTGCATGGCAGCAATGGATGGATCAATCCAGTATTGAACCTTTTCAAGCAAGTAATGCAGGGGTGTTGCACACTTGGTCAGCTTTTATGGAAGGCTGTTTTGGTGAACCTTTAAAGCGTATCAATGCATGGGTTGAACCTAGCCAGATTACACATGGCGATATTGTGATTACTCACTATGGTTTAGAAAGTGGTGTTATTTATAAACTTGGACGTGCTTTACGAGAACAGCAAAAACAAGGGCAAAGCTTAAATTTGTTTTTAGATTTATTGCCTGATGTAGAGTTATCACAGTTAGTTAAAAAATTACAGGTTAGCAAAAAACAATCGCTCACTAATATCTGGCGTAAAGCAGGCTTAGACATAGCTAAAATTAACTTAATTCGAGAGGTTGTAGATAAATCGCTATGGAATCAACCAGAGGCTATGGCTCAGCAAATTAAAACACTTCAAATCAAGTTAGAGGGTTTTAGACCCATCGAAGAAGCGATTAGCTGTGCTGGCGGTATTAAGCAAGGTGCATTAACTGAAAGCTTAGAGCTTAAACAAACCTCAGGTGTGTTTTGCTGTGGCGAAATGCTGGATTGGGATGCTCCTACAGGCGGGTATTTGCTGACAGCATGCTTTGCTACAGGGCGCGCGGCTGGTGAAGGCGTGCATTCATTCTTAGAGAAATAATAACAGGATAATTTGATGCTATGTTTGATATGTGAAAAGTGTTATTTTTGAGCGATCAATAATAATAGGATTTACGAGAATATGTCTCAAGCATCACAAGTTTATCAAGGAAGTTGTTTATGTCAGGGTATTCGCTATGAGATTAAAGGCGATATCGGAGATATTATTCAATGCCATTGTCAACGCTGCAGAAAATCCAATGGAACAGCATTTGCCACGAATGCTCCTGTTAAAAGTACAGATTTTAAAATTACCCAAGGTGAAGATCTCGTCAAAAAATTTGCTGTGAACGGGGTGTATCGCTGGTTTTGTAGCGAATGTGGTTCACCTTTAATTAGCTCGCGTGATGCTCAGCCTGAATTATACCGCTTAAGAATTGGGACACTTGATACACCACTAGACCAAAAGCCGACAATGCATATTTTTGCTGCGTCTAAGGCAGAATGGGAATGTATTCAGGATGATTTACCACAATTTGCTGAACGCCCATGATTTTAAAAAGTATGTTTAAATCAAATTCAAGATGATCTAATATACTTAAAACAGGGAGATGGCATTCCTCCCTTGAAAAACCGCCGTATTGGCTAATGATGCCTACGTTACCCTCATGTATTTATATCGCTGGGTACGTAGGTTATTGCGTACTTTGTTTATTTTTGGAGTACGCTGTGTCATATTTCCCTTCATTATTTTTTGCTCTTTTAGCGTCTATCTAAAGGGGTGGTCCTATGTATTACTCTCTATTTTCAATTGCTTTAGGCTCAGTTCTAGGGGCATGGCTGCGTTGGTTTTTAGGTTTAAAACTTAACCCGATCTATCCGCAAATTCCACTCGGTACTGTCACTGTTAATTTGGTCGGTGGTTTTATTATTGGTTTTGCAATTGCCTATTTTGCTCAAAGTGATTTAAGTCCTAACTATAAGCTTTTTGTAATTACTGGTTTTTGTGGTGCTTTAACCACATTTTCAACGTTCTCGATTGAAATCGTCACTTTATTACAAAGTGGTAAGTTAGGAATGGCGATGTTGGCTATTTCTATTCATTTAATTGGATCGTTAATTTTTACGTGTTTGGGTTTGGCGGCTTATCATTGGCTGGCGGGTAACTGATTATTCAGGTGTGTAAGCACCGAAATATATTGCACGGCCTCCGTTTTACGATGTTCTCTCATACCATTTGTGTAGGCCTACCTTACTTTTGAAAGATCAAAAGTAAGCAAAAATCTTTTGTTTCGCTGATGCCACATCCATGTAGCACAGCAAAACTGCGGCATCCATGCCGCTTGTCACGATAGTAAATGATGAATTAAAAACTTCTGATTTATTTGGGGATTTGATACGCGTTAAAGTCATCAACAGCCTGACTGAAATTAGCTATATATTGTTTTTGCAAGATATGGGATAAGTGCAAACAGATAACAGGTTCTGTTGATGAAAATGGTTTTGCCTACTTTTCCCAAAAGAAAAGTAGGTCGAGCCGAAGGCTAATCTAGATATAGAACGTCACTAAAAAAACTCTGTTGTGACAATCTTCTAATTTAAGACATTACTTACTAGCACTTATTATTTTTCAGTTAAAGCCTGACCTTCAAACTTCACACCATCCCAACCATTTTGCATAAACTGACGAATATTTTGATGATCAGTTCCTTCTGGTGTAGCCAATACAGATGCGTAGTGTTCTGCAAATAAACTCAAAGTTTGTGCTTGGTCTAAACCTTGTAACTTGGCAAAAGAGAAAACTTTTGCACTGCCTTGATTTTCAGTAGCAGCATTATGCTGTGCACCATTTTGAAAAGCCGTTGGAGTATGTTGGTAACGTGCTTCAATATGAGCTAAAACGTCTGAAAATTTTGCTGTGCCTGCTTGTAATTGGGCAAGTAACTCTTGTGCCATAATCTTAAACTTCCTATCAAATGGGGCTTAAGCATAGCATTGAATACATGCTTTGAAAGCTTGGCAATTATAAAAATTGAGGAGTTATTGAAAAAAATCAGAAGAGTTTTTAGACAACTTGTGGATAAGTTTTCTTTTATACACAGTTTAGAAAAGACCGAAAAACATACATAAAAAAAGAAGCCTAAGTGGAGGAGATAGTCTTAGGCTTCCAATGATTTAAGTGTATTGATCAAATCTTAACGCAAGATTAACTCTTACGATTAAAGCGAGCGAAGCGTTTATTGAAGCTTGCTACACGGCCTTCGTTACTTGCTTGACGTACTTCACCTGTGTAGAAAGGGTGTGAGGCACTTGAAATATCAAGAGTCACATAAGGATAAACTTTCCCTTGATATTCTTTGGTTTGTTTAGACTGAAGAGTACTACCAATTAAGAAGTACACGTCTGCATTGGTGTCATGAAATAACACTTGTTGATAAGCAGGATGAATATCTTTACGCATGAGAGATTGTCCTAAATTATTTTTGATTAAAGAAATGTTATAACATAACGGTTATAAAGTCAATGTAACCTCTAAAAGGCTACATTGATCAGTAAATTAAGTTAGTTAGAAGGCGGTACAAGCTCTTCAAATAGATCGTTTAGATTGTCATGAACTTTTAAGTGAATTAGGTTCCAGTAATGTCCTGAAATGGTTCTGTTGACCATTAAAGTATCTGGTGATGGTTTAAAGACATCCCAATACTTCAAAGATTTTTTCACGAGTAACATGCCATCATGATGTGATGAATTCTCTGCAAAATCATAAGTGGTGGTAAGCGGGCGTAATAATACTTCAATCCAGAGTTTATATAGATCACTCGGGAATTTGCCTTTTTCAGCCAGGGAATGTAGTTCAAATAATTCTGTTTCGATCAAATCGATATTTTCATGGCGAGCTGCATTTACTAAGCGTTTAAAGTGCTGCACGATTTCATTAGAAAGCGTTTTAACACTGCCATAGTCATAAATAATGACACTGCCATCTTGGCGAAAAGCAAAGTTACCCGGATGAGGGTCACAGTGAAAACGTTTTAAAAAGAACATTTCCTGACCTAAAGCACGAATCAAGCGACGTCCAATGGTATTTCGAATTTCAATAGGCCAAGCGCTAGCAGTTTCAATGCTGTCACCTTGTTCGAGACTCAAGGTTAAAATGCGTCTTGAAGAGTAATCTTTATAAACGGTCGGGATGATAATTTTGTCATCTAACTGACTATGGAATGTTTTGAAAACTTCAAGGTTTTGAGCCTCGATTTCATAGTTAAGTTCTGCTGAAAGACTATCTTGAATCTCTGCAAAAAGCTGATCTTGTAGCTTTTTATCAATCTTAAGTACGCCCATTAAACGAAGTGCCAAACGTACTTGTTTTAAGTCACTTTCACAGGCTTCATCAACACCCGGATATTGCACCTTAACAACAACTTGCTCGCCACTTGGCAAGACAGCTTTGTGAACTTGTCCAATTGAAGCAGCTGCAAAAGGTTCTTGATCAAAAGATTTAAAGGCAACATTTAGCGGCTTTCCAAGTTCACGTTCAACTTGTTGTTGAATAGCAGCAAAGGGCATAGGTGGGGCTTGGCGCTGTAACTTAGAAATTGCTTTAGCGACCTCGGGTGGGAAAATATCTTTATACTGTGATGCAATTTGGCCAACTTTCATGACGGCACCTTTCATTTCACCTAAGGTGTCGGCAATTTGCAAACCAATATCCTGAAATAACTTGGTTTTTGAAGCTAGCTTTTGCTCTTCGTCTGCGGTCAAGTTTCGAATCGAGTTAGAAACGGTTTTCGTTGCAATGCTCGCGGTCATTCCTGCAAGTTTCATAAATCGTTTGCCGGGTGAACTTGCATTCTTTGCCATATCTTCGATACCTCATTGACTACAACATAATATTGCCTAGTTTTGATCATAGGTGACAAAGCTTAAAAAGCCTATATGAAATTGTTTATCTCATGTAAGAAAATTTTCGAAAAACAAAATGTTATTTTTATAGTAAAAAATATGAAAAGCTTGTGAAAATCCATTTCATAAACAAAGCTTTAATATCTATAAAGTGCCTATTTTTTTGGTGGTAATGTGAATGGCAGGTTAAATAAAAATAGAGATAACAAAAGTTATGACAAGTTTAAGTTCGGCCCATGGGCGGTCTCAGGCGGTTCCTTTATCTGTGTTTGAGCAGTCAAAAGATGCGCATATTATTCGTTCTGATGAAGAGGCAATTGAGCTTGCCAAACAACTTGCTCAAGAGTTTGCACAAGAAGCATCTGAGCGAGACAGAGAGCGCCGTTTACCCCTAAATGAAATTCAACAGTTCTCACAAAGCGGCTTATGGGCCATTACGGTTCCTAAGCAATTTGGTGGTGCACAAGTCAAATATCGAACTTTGGCTGAGATCATCAAAACAATTGCGAGTGTTGATCCATCTCTTGCACAGCTTCCCCAAAATCACTTGGCTTTTATTGAACATTTGCGTCTTGATGCAGGCCCAGAACAACAACAGTTCTTCTTTAATTTAGTGTTGAGAGGAATTCGTTTTGGCAATGCATTTTCGGAAAAACATAGCAAAACGGTGGCTGACCTCACTACCACATTAAAAAAGACCGAGCACGGTTATGAAATTAATGGGAAGAAGTTTTTTGCAACAGGCGCATTGCTGGCACATTGGGTTCCAATTGTCGCTGTGAATGAACAAGGGCAGCCTTATGCGGCGCTAGTTCCTCGGGAAACTTCAGGAGTGAATATTATTAATGACTGGTCTGGTTTCGGGCAAAGAACCACAGCCAGTGGGACCGTTGAACTTAATCAAGTTCCAGTACGTGAAGAATATCTCATTCCAATTTATCAGGCTTTCGAACGTCCTACACCAGCAGGTGCAATTTCACAATTTATTCAAGCTGCTGTCGACGCTGGTATTGCGCGTGGTGCAATTGAAGAAACAATTCACTATGTCAAAAATCATAGCCGTGCATGGGTCGATTCAGGTTTGGAAAAAGCCAGTGATGACCCCTATACGATTGCAAATATTGGTGATTTAAAAATAAAACTGCGTGCAGCAGAAGCAGTATTAGATTTAGCAGGAGATGCGATTGATCAAGCGATTGCCGACACAACAGAAGAACATGTAAATCAAGCGACATTGCTAGTTGCTGAAGCAAAAGTACTCACTACAGAAGTTGCGATTTTAGCAGCGAATAAGCTTTTTGAGTTGTCTGGAACACGTTCTACTTTGTCAGAGCTTAATCTGGACCGCCATTGGCGTAATGCGCGTACTCACACCTTGCATGATCCAGTACGTTGGAAATATCACATTGTCGGTAATTACTACCTCAATGGCATCCATCCACCTCGTCATGCATGGAGCTAAAGTGAAGAAAAAATAAGATTAGGAGAATAAAGATGACAATTACGCAAATTGAATTAGAAGAGCTATCGGTAGGCGCCGATTATGAAAAGGTAGCAAGTAGATTTCGTCCAGTTTTTGAAAAAATTGCCCAAGGTGCAATTCAACGGGAAAAAGAACGAATCTTACCTTTTGAACCGATTCAGTGGTTAAAAGAACTCAAATTAGGTGCAGTACGGGTACCCGTTAAATATGGTGGAGATGGGGTGTCATTGCCACAACTTTTCCAGCTTCTAGCAGAATTGGCGCAAGCAGACTCGAATATTGTGCAAGCGTTGCGTGGACACTTTGCTTTTGTCGAAGACCGTTTGGTTGCGCATAAAGAGCATTCGCAGGAAGTCTGGTTTCAGCGTTTTGTACAAGGTGATTTAGTTGGAAACGCATGGACCGAAGTTGGAAATGTACAGATTGGTGATGTCGTTACCCGAGTAACCAAAGATGCTTCGGGTAATTTAGTGGTGAATGGCGAAAAGTACTATTCAACAGGAAGTATTTTTGCAGACTGGATCGACTTATTTGCTTACGATGAAGTGAATGACCGTCATGTGATTGCTGCTATTTATCGCCATGAAACTGGGGTTAGTGTGATTGATGATTGGGATGGCTTTGGTCAAAAGACAACGGGCAGTGGTACTTTAAAAGTGCATCAGGTGCATTTGCCTGCTTCACATCTCATTCCATTTGATCAACGTTTTAAATATCAGACCGCTTTTTATCAGGTTGTCCACCTTGCAACTCTAACAGGGATTGCACATGCTGCGGTCGAAACTTTTAGCCAAGAAATACGTGAGCGAAAGCGTATTTTTAGTCATGGTAATGGGGACCTTGTTCGTCACGACCCACAAGTTTTACAGGTGGTGGGTAAAGCCTCGGCTCAAGCCTATGGAAGTCTAGCAATTACGATTAAAACAGCAGAAGCCTTACAGAAGGCTTATGAAAGTCACTTTAGTGAGTTAGAGGTGAAAGAACATCAGTTTAATGTAGATGCAGAACTTGAGTCGGCACAAGGGCAGGTGGTGATTTCTAATTTGGTATTGGATTTAACCAGCCAGTTATTTAACGCTTTAGGTGCATCGGCAAGTAGTCAGGTCAAACAACTTGACCGTTTCTGGCGCAACGCACGAACAGTCTCTTCTCATAATCCACTCATTTATAAAGAAAAGGTGATTGGCGATTGGGAAGTGAACCGTACCGATTTACCCTTTGTCTGGCAAATTGGAGCAAGCCCGCGAGCAAAGTCTGCATAATGAAAAAAAGCCGATGAAACATCGGCTTTTTTATTAGGTCTGGCTTAAACGTTTGGTATTTAAATAAAGCCGTGAGAGTAATAAAACACAAGCAATGCTTAAACCAATAATTAAACCTAGCCAAACACCAGCAACGCCCCAATGGGTATAACGTGCTAAATAAAGCCCAATAGGGAAAGCAATCACCCAATATGCCATGAGCGTAATCCACATGGGTGCTTGAGTATCTTGCATACCTCTTAAACAGCCTGCGGCACTTACTTGTAGTGCATCCATCAATTGATATGCCATTGCAAACCAGAGTAAATACATCGCAACAGGAGCTACGTTTAAGTCTTGAGTATAAATCGAGATAATTTGTTCACGGCCTAGAGCAATAAAAGTCATGGTTAATATGGCAAAAAATATTGCTGTGCTGAGCCCAATTTTTTGTACTTGGTACATTGAAGCCCAGTTCTTTTCACCATAATAAGTACCGACACGGATGGTTAAGGCAATGGCTAGTGAAAGCGGAATCATAAACAGCACAGAGGTAACGGAAATTGCGACTTGGTGTGCAGCAATAAACACTTCACCCAGTGGGCTAAGGACCAATGCCCCTGTACTAAAAATGCTAATCTCAAAGAACACAGCTAAACCGATTGGTAGACCAAGCTGTAAAATTCTTTTAACTAAAGCCATATTAATTTTATCAAATCGGCCAAAAATAGACGTGTTTTGATAAGCCGAAGCTTTATAAATATAGCCTGCTAATGTAATCAACATGAGCCATTGTAAAATGGAGGTTGCAAAACCACAGCCAGCGCTACCTAATGCAGGTATTGGCCCTAATCCATGCATAAAGATCATGTTAAGAGGGACCAATACAACTAAAGCTAATAGGCTAATAGCTGTAACAGGGCGTGGATGGCCTAATGCTTCTGAATAGCCACGTAGCGCTGCGTACATAGTCACAGCTGGCATACCTAAACCAATTGCATGCAAGAACAAGCTTGCTTTAGGTCGTAAGCTCTCTGGTACGCCGAACACATGCAAGAAAAACGGCATAAGCTGCAAAATGAGCATTGCCAGTACACCTAAAATGACAGCAACCCACAATGACTGACGAACAACGACAGGGATCTGCTCTGTATTTCTTGCGCCTTTTGCTTCAGCGACCAAAGGTGTTGTTGCAATCATAATGCCGCTGAACAGGAGCATGATTGGAACCCATAAACCGACCCCTACAGCAATTGCTGCTAAATCGGTTGCAGATAAATGCCCAGCCATAATAGTGTCAATTAACCCGAATCCTGCTTGAGCAAACTGGGTAATTAAAATTGGTAGCATTAAGTGGAAGAGTTGTTTTAATTCAGCCCGAAAAGATGTGACATTCGACACAAAAGGTACTCTTTTTAAATATAAAAAATGAAGCTAACGCTGCAAAGTGAGTACCACACCAACAAAGATGATCACGCCACCAAGAAACCGTTGCCATGTAACAGGTGTCTTTTCTGTACCTAACCAGCCAAAATGGTCAAGCAACATTGAAATGACCAATTGCCCAAAAACGACTAGCCCTGTAAAGGTTAAAAAACCAAGTTTAGGTGCAGTATAAATGCTCATGCTGATTGCATAAACCCCAAGAAATCCTCCCGTCCAAAGAAGCCATGGAATATTTGATATTTCACTTAAAGTGGGCTTCTCGGCACTTTGAAAGAAAACCATAATGGCTAAAACAATTGTACCTATGAAAAATGATAATAAAGCTGCCTGCAAGGGTGAGTGTAGTTGCTCGCGCAGTTGAGCATTGATTGCAGTCTGAAAAGCCATGGCAACACCGATTCCCATAGCTAGAGGTAAGATCAGGAAAAGTTGACTAGAGAATTTCATCATTTTTATCAATATTTAAGTATGTTTAAAAACAGTCTAAAGCAATTAAGGTATGTTTTCATAAGCCCATTGATGCAGTCATGTTAAAATAGAAATATTGTGTAAATTGGACTTGTTCCTTGGCCGTATTAAATCCTGCTTCTGTTCCTTTATCTTTATATATCCATATGCCTTGGTGCGTGCGTAAATGTCCATATTGTGACTTTAACTCGCATGCCGTACCAGATGGAGCGCTTTCGGCAGAACTCGAGCAAACCTATTTAAAAGCATTGGTGGCCGACTTTGAAACTCAAGTTGAGATGGCACAGGGACGTTCAATTCACAGTGTATTTATTGGTGGTGGAACGCCTTCACTGATTTCTGCCAAAGGCTATGCGTGGCTGTTTGAACAGCTTAAGTCATTACTCAAATTTGAAGATGGCTGTGAAATCACCCTAGAGGCAAATCCCGGAACACTAGAACATGACCCGTTTGCAGGCTATTTAGACGCAGGTATTAATCGTTTATCGATTGGTGTGCAGACTTTTAATACAGAGCACTTGCAAAAGCTTGGGCGTATTCATTCAGCCAACAATGCTATGGATGCAATTGAGCAGGCACGACAAGCAGGCTTTAAGCGTGTTAATGTCGATTTAATGCATGGCCTACCTGAGCAAACGCTAGAACTAGCGCTGTATGATTTAAAGGTTGCTGTAGAGCATGGCGCGACACATATCAGTTGGTATCAACTTACTATTGAGCCAAACACCGTATTCTTCCGTACTCAACCCGTTTTACCTCAAGATGAAGTGCTAGAAGATATTCAAGAGCAGGGAGAGGCTTATCTAAAAGCCAATGGTTTTATAAACTATGAAGTGTCGGCTTGGCGTAAAGAACAACCTTCAGCCCATAATTTAAATTATTGGGAATTTGGTGATTACCTTGCAATTGGTGCAGGCGCACATGGCAAAGTGACACAACCAGATGGGGTGTACCGTTTCCAAAAAACTCGTTTGCCAAAAGACTATTTGGCTAAGGTTCCAGCCGAACATTTGCAAATGAAAAAGATTGAGGCAGAAGAGTTACCTTTTGAGTTCATGATGAATGCTTTACGTTTAAATGATGGTGTAGAAGCTGAGCTATATGAGCAGCGCACAGGTTTAAGCCTAGATCACTTAAATGAAGTACTCACTTCACTACGAGCTAGAAAGCTATTGGTAGAGGATAACGCTCGTTTGGCTTGTACTGAGCAGGGGCATATTTTCTTAAATTCGGTACTAGAAGAGTTCTTGTAAAGAAGCAAATTAAAAAGCCACACATTGAGATGCGGCTTTTTTGATTTTAGCGAGTGGTATAGCCGCCATTTGCAAAAATTGTTTGACCTGTAATCCACCAACCTTCGGTTACCAGAAAGCGAACTAAAGGTTCGATATCTTCAATTTTGGTGAGTCCACCTAAAGCTGAAGCGGACTTATGATAAGCGACTGCTTCGGCAGATTCCTGACCATAAAAGAACGGTGTATCCATGGGTCCAGGTGCAACAGCAGTCACAGAAATCTGACGGTCTCCAAATTCTTTTGATGCAGCACGTGTGTAATGCTCAACAGGTGCTTTTAAACCTTCATAGGTTGAATAGAGTCCAGTATAGGCTGCAAGAAGAGAAGTCACGATTGAACAAATCTTTCCACCATCATTTAAATGACGACCCGCCGATTGGATAAAGAAATAGGCAATTTTTGAGTTGATATCGCTCATGCTATCAAACTCTTGTTCTGTGGTATCTAAAAAAGATTTCTTTAAAACCTTTCCAACTGTATTGATCGCAATATCAATTCCGCCAAAATGCTGCTTAGTGTCTAAGAAGAGCTTTTCGATATTATCAATATCCGTTAGGTCTGCCTGAATTAAAACGGCATCTACACCGAATGCTCTTACATCTGCGAGCGTCTGTTCAGCATCTGCTTGAGTTTCAGCGCTATTGTAGTGAATTGCGATTTTTGCGCCTTGTTCTGCAAATTTACGGCTAATCAGTCCACCTAAGTTTTTTGCGCCGCCTGTAATCAATACAACTTTATTTTTAAGAGTATGAGTTGCCATGATGGTTGTTCCTATGATGACTTGTTTTAATGTGTTTTTAGTCTAGATTGGCGGTAATTTTTGATCAATTATGCTAGTTTGGTTTAACTATTCAAAAAATACGAACAATTAAATGGATCGGTTGCAGCAATTTTTTATTTTTACAGAAGTCGCTAAGCGACAAAGCTTTAGTGAAGTGGCAAATCAGCTTGATTTACCTCGCTCGACAGTAACGAGCGCAATTCAACAGCTAGAAACTCACTATGGGGTACGCTTATTTCATCGAACTACGCGTAAAGTTAGCCTTACCCAAGATGGACAACGAATATTACCTGAGTGTCAAAACCTATTATTTGATTATGAACAGCTTGAACAGCTTATACAGGCACAAAAACAGCATTATCGTGGCACGCTAAAAATTTCAATGCCCAGCCGAATCGTACATCAAGTGATTATTCCTGAACTTCCCGATTTCTATAGGCGTTATCCAGATATCCATTTACAACTTCATAGCTCTGATGACATTACTGACTTAATCGAGAAAGGAATCGATTGTGTTGTTCGGGTGGGGCAGTTAGATAATAGTAGTTTGATCGCGAAGTTCGTTGGGAACTTGATTATGGTGAACTGCGCAAGTGCTGACTATTTAGAACAGTACGGTATTCCTGAACAATTAGAAGATCTATCTCAACACAAACTCATTAACTATGCGGGAGCCGTAGGAGAAAAACAGGGCGTATTCTTATATCAAGATGGAGCTGTGATGATGGATAGTGCTTTAAGCGTAAATAATACGGAAGCCTATATTGCAGCGGCTATTGCAGGTTTAGGAATTATTCAACTTCCATACTACGATGTTCAGGATAAAATCGAGCAGGGAACTTTAGTTGAAGTACTAAGTGCCTATACCGCTCAATCACTTCCACTTAATATTTTATATCCGAATAGAAGTTATATTCCTAAACGTTTGGAAATCTTTATGGAATGGGCTAGGGATGTTCTATATAAGAAGTGCATCGTCATCTTTTAGTCATAAAACTAAAATACATTAACAATAAAAAAAGCCTCTCGCAGTGAGAGGCTTTTTAGAATTTGGTGGGTCGTCCGCGACTCGAACGCGGGACCAACGGATTAAAAGTCCGCTGCTCTACCAACTGAGCTAACGACCCAAATAGGTTCAAAACAGATAAGTGGTGGGTCGTCCGCGACTCGAACGCGGGACCAACGGATTAAAAGTCCGCTGCTCTACCAACTGAGCTAACGACCCTGAACAAACATTCAAATATCATTTGAATGTGAAGTGCAAGATAACTAAAAGTTTTCTAACACCACCTTTGTTTTGATGTCGCGTATTTTAGCAAGTTATTCAACTAACACAAGAGGAAATTTAAAAACATTTGCATGATTGCCTATAAAAAGCACGATTTCCTCTTGTTTAGCTAAAAAATGAACTAAAAACGGTATTTATATGCCTGAATGTTGTCAAAAATTTCAGTTGTGATGTCACAGTAACTGCTTGCACCAGGCAATAAAGCGAGTAAACGTTCAGAAGTTTTGCTTGGATTAAACGCATCTTCCTTCAATTTATTCTTTTGGTACTTAAAAGTACCTGTAGTTTCAACTTTAGCTTGTATACGTAAAAACACTGGTACCGCATAAGCAGGTAAGCATTTTTTAAATACAGTCACCATTTCTGTTAAATCAGCGTCATTTAACTCGGCACCATCAGCAAGTGTGATTGCTGCCATACCTGCACGACCATTGGTATTTGGAATTTCTACACCATAAACGACAGCTTCAGCAATCTTGTCATATTCACACACCATGTTTTCAACTTCGGTGGTAGATACATTTTCGCCTTTCCAGCGGAAGGTATCACCTAAGCGGTCAACAAACTGGGCATGACGGAAACCAATATTACGAACAAGATCACCTGTGTTGAAATATGAGTCACCCTTTTTGAAGACATCTTGCATAATCACAGATTTGTTCTTTTCTGGGTCGGTATAGCCGTCAAATGGAGAGCGACTGGTAATTTTACCTACCAATAAACCGACTTCACCCGCTTTAACTTTTTTACACCAGCCATTTTTATCGCGTATCGGTTCATTTTTCTCTTTATCAAACTCAATAATTGCGTATGGCGTAGGGGAGAAGCCTACTGTGTTGTCAAAGTTGAAAATATTACTAAAGCCAACGTTACCTTCACTTGAGGCATAAAGCTCAAGAACTTCTTGAACGCCAAAACGTTGTTTGAATTTATCCCAGATGTTTGGACGCATGCCGTTACCAATCATTTTGGTTACACGGTGAGCACGGTCAAGCTCTGTAGTCGGAGCATCCATCAAGTAGCGGCAAAGTTCACCTACATAACCGATTGCAGAGGCATCAAACTTCTGAACATCTTTCCAGAAAGCACTGGTTGAATATTTACGTCGAATGGCAAGGGTAGAGCTTCCTGCAATCACACCACACCAGCAAACAACCACGCCTGTTGCATGATACAGCGGCAAAGTTACATACATCACATCATCTGGACCAAGGTTTAAAATGTGGCCATAAGTGCCATATGCGAGTGTCCAGCGACTATGTTTAAAAATAACTGCTTTTGGTAAGCCCGTTGTACCCGAAGTATAAATATAAAACAGACCATCATTACCATGAACGGAATGTGTGGTCGATGGATTGAATTTCGGGAATTGATCAATTTCTATTGCAAGATTGGCATAACCTTGAGGTGCTGTTCCGGCATCTTGACGAGTAGCCTGATCTGCAAACCAGTGGAAACGTTCTTTAGGAACATTTAAGTCTTGACGAATTTCATCGATTGCAGCACGGACTTCTTCACCCGCAATGACTGCAATTGGTTTTACAAGGTTGATACTATGAGCGAGGACTTTACCGACTTGAGATGTATTCACAAGCGCAATCGTTACCCCAATTTTAGCTAAGCCCACAATAGTGGCAATAAGCTCAGAACGGTTCTCAACCATTACGGCAATCACATCACCTTTACGTGCGCCGAGAGATAAATAATAGTGAGAAATCTGGTTAGCCCATTCATTTAAAGCTTCGTATGAGTAACTTTGATCTTCAAATAATAAAGCAATACCTTTCGGATTCCGCTTAACAGCTTTCTCAAAAGCTACACCTAATCCAGTTGGTGTATTTGCTGTTCTTAAATAAGCCTGTTTAAGACCATTCAGGATATGGGGTACTTTGGGAATGAAGCTAGGAAGTCTGGTGGCAACATCCCCAAGCGTAATGATATCGGTCTGTGTTGTCTGGCTCATATCAATCCTATTTATTTTTCGATCAATCCAAAAAAGGTTGCGTTGGCAAAAGTACAGTATTTTTCATGGTTCACCATGCTTTTAAAACTTTTCTTCTAGTGCAATCAACCTAATTGGTTAAAAATAACAAAAAAAACCTAGTCATCGAAATGACTAGGTTTGTTTAAATTAGCTGCAATTGAGCAAATGATTTACTCAGCTACAGGATTTGCTTTCTTTGGTGGACGGCCGCGAGGGCGACGAGGACGACTTGGTTTGTCCTTATCAGCTTTAGAATCTTCCGATTCACTCTCGGCAGGAGCTTCAGTTGGCTCTACAGCTTGTTCTGTAGCTGCTTTGGCTTTTGCAGCTGCTTTTGGCTGTTTTGCAACCGGAGCTTCTACTGCAGGTTCAGCTGGTGTCTCTTCTACATTAGCTGCTACTTCAACTTGCTGATCAAGCTCAAGCGGTTGTTGTTTTGATTCAACAGGTGCTTGTGTTTCAGTAGTAGGAGCAACAACGGCTTCTTCCACAGTCTCAGCTACAGGGGCAGCTTCTTCTGGTGCAGAATGTTGTTGTTTAACTTGCTCAAAAGCTTGTTCAGCTGCAAGTTTCGCTAAACGACGGCGTTCACGCGGATCATTAGCAACACGTGGTGTCGCTTCTTTTGGTGGCGTCAACGGAAGTACTGGCGCAGGTTCTGCTTCTTGTGAAGGCTTATTGCTTGGAAGCTCGGCATCACGAGTAACAGGCTTTTTGTCTTCAGCTTCAGATGCGACTTCAGTCACTAGAGTACTTGCATATTGCTCTGCAAATTTCTGCAATGCACGATTGAATGTTGGAACTAAACCAAACTGTTCAATCAGTACTGTGCAGTCTTCACCGTAAACATGACGGATCAAGCTACCAATTGTATATTGCGCCAACGTTGGAATTTGCGATGGGGCAATTGATGGTGCAGTAGCTTTAGCACGTTTTGCATTGCGTTGTTCACGGCGACGCATACGAGGATCATTACTTGCACGTTGAACTTGCGGTTGAGTTTTCTCAGCCTTTGGTTGAGGAGCTTCTGCTTCAGCAGTTACCGTCTCTTCCACTGCCACAACTGGTGCTGGAGCTGGTTCTTGAGTAGCTTCAACAACAGGTGCTTTTTCAGTACGTTGAACAGGTTGCTCAGGCGTTAAAGCAATAATTTCGCTTTGTGCTTGATCAACATTGATGACTAAGGCTGTATTCATGACTTCATGCTGTGGAGCATCAATCAAATCAACCTTAATTTGTTTTTCATCAACAACTGCTGGTGCCGGCGTATTTTGATTTTCATTTAATACGCTTGGATCGCGGTGGCGATTCGGGCGGTTTGGACGTTGTTGATTATTACGGTCACGACGTGGTACAGCATGTTCAGCTTGTTGCCCATCATTTTGATGTTGCGCATGCGGCTGATCTTGTTGTTGACGCTTTTGTTGACGTTTTAATTCACGTTGCTCTTGGCGTGATAACTGTACAACCTCTTCATGAACCTGTTGTTGCTGTGGTTCTTGATTGTGGTGATGTTGATGTTGTTCACGTTGCTCTTTGTGCTTACGTTTTTTGTTGTTTGGACGCTGCTGTTGTACTTTATCGTCTTTTTCAACATTCTCACGTGCTTCCTGCTTAACAGGAGATTGAGAAATATAAGCATTGTTAGATGGAGCCGAAGTAACTTCAGCAACTGCTGGTGCTACAACTTGTCCAAACTGCCCACGGCTAACAGCGCCAGTATTCACCATTTGTTCAATTGCGGCAGCAGCATTTTGTGCTGAGCGAGATTGATCAACTGTTTGAGCTTGTTTTTGAACAAAAAGGTTTTCTAACCATGCACAAGGGCTTGCTGCTTTTTGAGCGCTTGCCTGAGCAGCAGGTTGAGCCGCTTGATTTGCTTTCTTTTGATTAGCTGCGTTATTGGCAGCAGGGGCTGCATGAGTATGGCTATGATCAGCTTCTTCTAAATGCCATTCAGAAGATTCATAACCTAACTCTTTTTCACTTGAACGAGTTGCTTCAGTACGTTCGTAGCTAGATGGTGCAAATCCATCTGGATTGTACTGAATTTCGTAGTGAGGGGTTTCTAAGTGCGGGTGAGGTAAAACAGTCACACGAACACTAGAAGTTTGTTCTAAATAAACAAGACTATGACGTTTTTCATTGAGCAAGAATGCTGCAATTTCAACAGGCACTTCTACTTGTACTTCACCATGACGTTCACGAAGCGCGATCTCTTCTACTTTACGCATAATCGAAAGTGAAAGTGAGCGTAGGTCACGAACCATGCCTGTACCATGACAGCGTGGGCACACATAACCTGTTGCTTCTTCAAGAGATGGACGTAAGCGTTGACGGCTCATTTCCATTAAGCCAAAACGAGAAAGTTGGCCAAACTGAATACGTGCGCGATCGCTTTGTGTTGCTTCACGAAGTTTTGCTTCAACCATACGTTGGTTGCGCTCTTTAGTCATATCGATGAAGTCGATTACAACTAAACCACCAATGTCACGAAGACGAAGTTGGCGAGCAATTTCTTCTGCTGCTTCTAAATTAGTATTAAGCGCAGTTTCTTCAACGTCATGTCCACGAGTTGATTTCGCAGAGTTAATGTCGATTGAAACTAAAGCTTCGGTCTGGTCAATCACGATTGAACCACCAGAAGGAAGTTTTACTTCACGCTCGTAAGCAGTTTGAATTTGGCTTTCAATACCAAAATGAGCAAACAATGGCTCGTTTAAAGTATAAGTTTTGAGTTTGTCTAATTGACGTGGCATTACTGCTTTAACAAAGTTATAAGCTTCGTTATAAGCCTGTTCGCTATCAATTAAAATTTCTGCAACATCATCACGTAAATAATCGCGGATAGCACGAGTAACAACACCAGCTTCTTGATGAACCAGCATTGGAGAAGGACCAGAGCTCGCTGTGCCTTGGATTTGTGCCCAAAGGTCAAGCAAATGCTGTAAGTCTAACTGTAATTCTTCTTGGGTACGGCCAATACCAGCGGTACGTACGATAACGCTCATACCACGCGGTAAATTTAAAGAAGCTAGAATTTCTTTTAACTCTTCACGTACAGAACCTGAAATTTGACGACTAATACCGCCACCTTTCGGGTTGTTTGGCATAAGAACCAAATAACGTCCTGCAAGTGAAATAAAGGTAGAAAGGGCTGCACCTTTATTGCCACGTTCTTCTTTTTCGACTTGAACAAGTAATTCAGTACCTTCAGTGATAAGTTCACGAATGTTTGAAGTTTGTCGTGGGTCTGCTTGGAAATAACTGTTAGCAATTTCGCGCATAGACAAGAAGCCTTGACGGCCTGCGCCGTATTCAACAAAAACAGCTTCTAAAGAGGGTTCTACGCGGGTTACATGGCCTTTATAGATATTGGATTTTTTCTGTTCTCGGGTACGATTCTCTAAATCAAAATCGTAAAGACGATTACCAGTGATAAGTGCAACGCGGACTTCTTCTGCGTGAGTTGCATTAATCAACATACGTTTCATGGGTGTGACACCTAATAGTGACCCACACAAACATATCGCACAAACTTAAAGGTTCTGAACGAACATCGAACATGACGGATCATTTCCCAGATCTCAAAATATTTGTGGTCTGAGTCATCTGTTACCGGCTACATTTAGCCTTAGCTTCGATTCTCGTCTGTGATGTAGGCAATACTGCTTCAACCTTTAAATCGGACTTCCTTAGTGCTTCACTGGCGGGTGAGCGGTGCATTGGTTAATGACTTTCACTGTCATTGGGCGCGAAGTGACTTCTTTTTGGAAGTTTGATACGGAATGCTCATCGTATCGGTGCTTTCGGCAGTTCCAATGCATCAACGCTTTAGCCTGAAGGCAACATTAAGGAGCGATTTGTCTGATGTGTATCAGTTTACGTTCCATAACCAACTAGAGTTGGTAACATATTTTTTTGAACAAACTGAATTAAACGCAACAGTTTGTCATTTTGCCGATATAATAAGCCTTCGGCGTCGGCATAATTCTTTAGGACCAATCCGAGCTGGTGATGAAAGCATCATTTTGATTGAGGTTTCAATCAGGGAAATTCCCTATTAGATGTTCACTTACGGCGGTATCCGTGCGCTGACTATATCAAACCTTGCAGCATCTGCCTATGGGCTAAGCTTAGATTTCTTGTGAAAAAACTAAGCTAATCGGTCATTTATTAATCAAATTTAGCAAAATTTCAGGTTTAAATATTAGTATGAATTCTACACAGCAATGGCAAAGTGTCACTTGGTTTGAGGTGGATGAACATCAAGCAGGACAGCGAATTGATAATTTCCTGTTTTCGCGTTTAAAGGGTGTACCTAAGAGTCGTATTTATCGTTTGATTCGTGAAGGTCAGGTTCGAGTAAACAAAAAACGTATTAAAGCTGAGACCAAATTAGAGATTGGAGATCAGATTCGTGTTGCACCTATTCGCTATGAACAAAAGGATGAAACCGCTGCTCCTGTGAGTGATGGTGTAGCACAGAGCCTACTCAGCCGTGTGGTTTATGAAGATGAAGGCTTGTTAGTCATTAATAAACCATCAGGTATTGCTGTACATGGTGGTAGTGGTGTGGCGTATGGTTTGATTGAGGCTTTACGCGCAGCGACAGGTAAAAAATATTTAGAACTAATTCACCGCATTGACCGTGATACCTCTGGTCTGGTCATGATTAGCAAAAAACGTAGTACTTTAAAGCTGCTACAAGATATGTTGCGTGAGCACAAAATTCGTAAGACTTATGCGGCAATTGTAAAAGGTCAGGTGAGTCTCGATAAACAACTCATTGATGCTCCTTTATTTCGTTACGAGTTAGCCAATGGCGAGCGTCGTGTACGTGTGTCCAAAGAAGGTAAGCCAAGTAAAACCGAATGGGTGGTTGCAGAGCGTTTTAAAAATGCCACTTTAGTTCATGCATCGCCGTTATCAGGCCGTACTCATCAAATTCGTGTACATGGTTTAAGTATTGGACACCCGTTGTTGGGTGATGATAAATATGGACACACCACTGAGTACACAGGTCCGCAGGCACGACGTTTATGTTTACACGCGATGCGTTTAGATATTCCGGGTTATCCACCGATTGAAGCGCCGTTACCAGAAGACATGACCCAGTTATTAAAGGCTTTGAGAGTAGCAAAATGAGTCTGAAAACCGAATTAGTAATTTTTGACTGGGACGGAACTTTATATAACTCTGTTGGCCAGATTGTTGCGAGCCTACAACATGCAGCAGAGCAACATGAATTGTCTCTAAGCGATGAAGCTGCAAAAAGTATTATTGGGTTAGGCTTGCCTGAGGTGATGCAGACCTTATTTCCAGAAGCGCCAGAATTGCATGACTCGATCTTAAAGGCATATGGCGATCACTATATTGCGAACTCGACTAGTGACGCATGGTTTGAGGGTATTTCTGAACTACTCCATGATTTAAAAGCCCAAGGTTTAAAGCTTGCAGTTGCAACGGGTAAAAATCGCCGTGGGTTAGACCGTGTAATCGCAAAAACACAAAGTACTCATCTTTTTGATGTGACTCGGGCAGCCAACGAAACACGTTCAAAACCAGATCCGCTCATGCTGCAGGAAATATTGACTGTAACTGGTGTGAATGTTGAGCAAGCGGTTATGATTGGTGACAGCAGCTATGATCTTGAGATGGCACAGCGTTTGGGTATGCCGCGTATTGGAGTAGGCTATGGCGTACATTCTGTTGAAGTTCTGCAAAAGTTTCAACCTTTAACGATTGCTAAAGATGTACAAGAGCTTCACAGCTTTTTGAGAGGGTATGCTCAGTTATCTACTGTAGATGTCGCTTAAATTGAAATAGTATTAAAGAGGGAATACGTTCCCTCTTTCTTTAAGCTGAATAACAAAACAATAAGAAGAGAAAAATGAGCCGTTCAATTCGTCTATTAAATCTTTTACAACAGCTCCGTGAAGCCCGTTACCCAATCACAGCACAAGTCTTGGCTGAAAGCCTAAACATTAGTGTTCGAAGTGTCTATCGAGATATTGACAGCTTACGTGAGCAAGGTGTAAGAATTGATGCCTCAGCAGGCTTAGGTTTTCAGCTTAAAGAAGACATCTTATTACCACCGGTTACTTTTAATGAGAATGAAGCCGAAGCTCTATTTTTAGCTTTAGAGTGGTTGAAAGACGTTCCAGATCAGGCAATGAAATCGGCAGCCGTTTCAATCTATTCTAAACTTTATGCAGTTCTACCTGAGCACCGGAAATATTTGATCGATGACATGACGCTAGGCGTTACACATTACTGGCATCCGGTTGATGAAGCTTTAGTAGAACAAGTACGTTTAGCGATTCGTAAACAAGTAAAAATAAAAGTCGATTATTGCGATGAACAAAAACGGTTAAGTGAACGTTCACTTTGGCCTTTTGCTTTAGGGTATTTACATGACAAAGTTGTACTTGCTGCTTGGTGTGAATTACGGCAGGCATTTCGCCATTTTCGGATAGATCGTATCCATGACTTGCAAATGAGTGAGGAAATATATCCTGAATTTAAAAAACATCTGTTTCAAAGATGGTGGAAACAAGAAATGCAAAGGACTACTGACAAAAACTGACAAAAGTTATTTGTAAACTAAGAACTACGATAAACAAGGAGCAATAAGAATGAGCCTTAAACTTTATACTAACAAAGAGTCACGTGGTGTAGTTATTGACTGGCTTTTGGTCGAGTTGGGTGTTGAATGTGAACGAATTGAAGTCGCATATAAGACCGAGATGAAATCGCCTGAATATCTAAAACTTAATCCTTTTGGAAAAGTACCGGTATTGGTAGATGGCGATGTCGTGATTTATGAGTTGGGTGCAATCTGTGCATATCTAGCCGACAAGTTTAGTGATAAAGGTTTGGCACCAGCCTTGAATGATCCGAAACGTGGTTTGTACTATCGTTGGTTATTTGTGATGGCGGGCCCTTGGGAAGCTGCGGGTGTTGATAAAGCTTTAGGAATAGAAGTATCACCTGAGCAAAAAATGTTTGTTGGCTATGGCGATTACAACGATGCTTATCAAGCTTTAGTTCAGGGATTGAGTGAAGCGAATCCGTATGTATGTGGTGAGCAATTTACCGCAGCAGATGTAAGTGTTGGAGCAATGCTTTTATGGCAGTTAAAAATGAATGTGATTGAGTCACATCCTGCTATTACCCGTTATGTTGAAACGATCAAACAGCGTGAAGGCTTAAAACAAAGTACTATGGGGCAACTGCTGTAAACCTAATATTCTTAAAAGTCACCCAAAGGGGTGGCTTTTTTGTTTTCAAATAAAGGTTTTAATTGGTAAGAAAACCAGCAGCAACGTTAATACAAATCGCTAAAATGGTGGTATTAAATCCAAAAGACAACACAGCGTGAAATAAGTTTAAAAGACGCATGTGCTTGGTGGTAATTGACACATCCGCAGTTTGAGCAGAAGTACCAATAATATAACTAAAATATAGAAAATCAGGATAAGTTGGCTGCTTTGTGCCAGGGAAATCTAACCCTCCATTTTCTTCATTTCTAGATAAAGCTATATAAAAATCATGAGCATAATGTAGAGCAAAAACGGTATGCATAAAAAGCCATGCAGACACAATGGTGAGTAAAGCTAAAGCCACATGGCCTAACTTTGCAGAACTGTCGGAAGGGAGCTGTGACAGTTGAATTAGAATAGCAACCAGACACATGATTAATGCCAATAAAACAATCAGCATAATGACCCATTTGCTTTCATCTTGTTTTTTAGCTTGCTGTTGCATTTGTGAATGGTCGGCACTTTTCATGAGTTGCCAAACATGGAGTAAATATATGCTAACGGAAGCATTCCAGCTGACTAATAAAATAGTTGACCACTTCCATGATGTTAACCATGTCAAAATACCAGCTGTGACAATACCTATGAATAAAGCAATAAAGAAATGCGGGCGGTTTTGTACACTACGTCCTAGATGTTGAAATACGCCAACCATTTTCCTAGTCTCCTTTATTACACGGTAAATATATTATTTTTTATTAAATGGTGAAAATAATATATGGTTTTATATAGATTTTATTTCAATTCGTTTCATTTATATTCATGAGATATTTAATTTTACTTATTAGGTAAAATAAGACATTACCGCGGATTAAACTGTTTATAAAAAGTATAAAATAAATAGAAGGAATATTTATTTATACTTTTTTATAAAGATGATCTTATTAATCATGTGCTTAATAATAAAGTTATTCGTAATAATTAAGCATGGTTTAAGTTTTTATCTAAATGGAATACTTTAGTGAGCTGGTCAATGAATTTTTGAACGCCTAAAGACTGTGAGTTTTTACGGTAATTTACGAATAAATCAAGTGTTGGTAAGTCGACATCCAGTGGGCGAACTATCGTGTTTTTGATGCCTAAAGGCGCAACGTAGGCAGGTAAAATTGTACAGCCTAATCCAGAACCAAGAGAGTTAATATTGAATAATATACTGTCTGCTCTTTGAACAATATTCAGTTCAATGTTATGAGTTTTAGCAAAATCTAAAATAGTGTTATGTAAGGTTTGTGATTGCTCGGCTGCCGGAATAATAAAGTCAATACCTTGTAAGGCATGGACTGGGATTCGATCATATTGAGCAAGTGGATGATTTTTAGGAAGTAAGAAAATCAGGGGTTCAGTTAAAACAAATTGGCTTTGTATTTCATCACTATTTGTATTTTCACGAGTAAACGTAATGTCCAGCTCTCCTTTTTTTAAGGCTTTAAGCTGTTCAGTATTGTTTAAATTAGATAATTCAATGGTGAGGTCTGGGTGTTGTAGTCGCAGATTAGGAAGTACATAAGGGAAAATTTTCATTTCTGCGATGGGAACGAAACCGATACGTAACAATTGCTGTTTAGCCTTAGAAACTTGTCGTGCCATAGCGACCGCTTTTTCAGCCTGAGCGAGGGTGAGTCGAGCATGTTCTAAAAATACTTCGCCTTCTTCTGTTAACTCAACTTTGCGTTTTGTGCGGTTTAAAAGTCGTACACCAACGTCTTCTTCTAAATCTTTAATTTGTTGGCTAAGAGAGGGCTGTGCGGTAAAAAGTTTAAGAGCGGCTTTACTAAAATTTAATTCTTCAGCAACGGTAATGAAATATCGGAGATGGCGTAGTTCCATAAGACTAATCCAAAAAATGTCTTACTATGATTTAAGTGAAGTATAAAGCATAAATAGATATAGCGTGAAGGTGATTTAGGTATTTATAAAATAAATGGAATTTTAATTTTCATTAAAGATTTAATATGGGAATATAAGCTCAAATAATTCATAAAATATATTAATAATTAAATAATAAATACATTATTTATAATTAATCAAAGAATTTTCTAAAGGATTTAAATATTCATTTAAGAAATTCTCATATTATGCAAAAACTAGAATAATAAAATAAATTTATAACCTATAGGTCGCTAACATCTACTCAAATCTAATTGTTACTAAATATATTGTTTTCATTGCACAAAAGAATCCTAACGTAAAAATTATAGGCGACAAAGATGAAATAGACAGGTTCTATAGCGGCTTTCGGCATCTTCTAATTGTTATGTTATACAAGAAGTCTTAGTAAGAATGGTAATTACTGACGCATAAACTCAACACATCTAAGTGTTTTTTATGGCACTCTAATTTAACTTAGGTTAGCTATGACCACGATAAAATGGATATTTATATGATAAATAAGTGTAAGTGCCATAGCTTAATTTGTTTTAATCGTTAAGATAGAAACCTGATCACATCCATTCTGCTGATGCTAAAACATAGAAAAGCCCATGAAAGACAAGCCGACATTAACATATCAATTGCCGACTCAGTCCTGTTGGACGCATACATGGATAAAACCTCCTTTTTGTCATCCCGAGTCTGGGCATGAAACGGATACACGTTTTTATAATCAACAACCTAAATCACCTGCTCGTGGCTCAAAAGAGTTATTGCGTTGGTTGGTTACGCGTGAGTCTTTTACATGGAAAGTGGATATTCAAAATGAATATGAAACCCGTGTAAATACGGCTGTAGCTTTGCCGCAAAATCGACCTCAGGCAGATCTGGATGATTGGCAAGTTTGGTTTGTTGGGCATGCAACGGTATTGGTTCAGATTGGTCCTTATAACTTTATTACCGACCCAGTGTGGTGTGATTATGCAAGTCCTTCACAAGGGCGTGGCCCACGCCGTGTATGCCCAGCAGGTTTTGCACTAGAACAATTACCGACGATTCATGGAGTTTTGCTCAGCCATAATCATTATGATCATATGGACTTGGCGACACTTGAATGGCTACATAAAAAATTCGCAATGCCAATTTACACTGGACTTGGGAATGGGTTTTATCTACCTAAAGAGTTTCATGTCATTGAGATGGATTGGTGGCAAGAAATTCCCTATCACGAATTAAGAATAATCTATACACCTGCACAGCATGGTTCAGGTCGTGGTTTGCGCGACCAGAATAAGGCACTTTGGGGCGGCTTTTCGGTTGTGGCTAAAACAGGTCATTGTTTCTTTGCGGGTGATACCGGTTATGCGGGTCATTTTAAGCAAATACATGCCCGTTATGGCGCACCGCGAGTTGCCTTGCTTCCAATAGGTGCGTATGAGCCACGTGAACTGATGAGCTATGTTCATATGAACCCGCAAGATGCGCTACATGCGCACTTCGATTTACAGGCTCATCGTTCTATTGCGATTCATTATCGAACTTTCCAGTTGACTGATGAAGACCGAGAAGACCCAGAGCATGCTCTAGCACAGGCAATTAAAGCTTCGTCAAAGCTTGCAAATCCTTTTTATTGCATTCGGGAAGGACACAAACTGACTGTTTAAAAAACGATGCTTGATATTAAAAAAGCCAGTTCAAATTGAACTGGCTTTTTACTATTTTGACTTAAATTAAGCTAAGTCAAAACGGTCAAGATTCATGACTTTAGTCCATGCAGCAACAAAGTCTTGAACAAATTTTTCTTTACCATCTGCCTGAGCATAAACTTCGGCTAATGCACGTAAGATTGAGTTTGAACCGAAAACTAAATCATTACGAGTTGCGGTAAATTTTACTGCGCCTGTTTTACGATCTTTGCCTTCAAATACTTCGCTTGTTGAGTCAACAGGCGCCCATACAGTTGACATGTCGAGTAAGTTCGTAAAGAAGTCTGTGCTAAGTACACCAACTTGCTGAGTAAATACACCGTGTTGTGAGCCATCCCAGTTGGTGCCCAGTACACGTAAGCCACCAATCAATGCAGTTAACTCTGGTGCAGTCAAAGTCAGCTGTTGTGCTTTATCAATTAATAATGCCTCAGTTGTTGCGCTGACACCCTCTTTTTTCCAGTTTCTAAAACCATCGGCAAGGCCAAGGAGTAATTGGAAAGATTCGACATCAGTTTGACTTTGTATTGCATCAACACGACCAGGGGCAAATGGAACGCTAATGTTGAAACCTGCCGCTTGCGCAGCTTGTTCTACACCAACATTACCTGCAAGCACGATTAAATCAGCTAATGATAATTGAGTAGAAGCTTTGAGTTCTTCAATTTTAGTTAAAGTCTCAACTGCTTTTTTATTTACGTCCCATTCACGTTGTGGCGATAAAGCAATACGTGCACCATTTGCACCGCCACGCTTGTCTCCACCACGGAACGTGGATGCTGAAGCCCAACCAAGGGAAACTAGCTCACCAGCAGATAATCCCAATGCAACAATTTTTGCTTTTGCATCATCTATGCTAGCAGCAGATGGTATAGCGCTGGCAGCAGGTAATGGGTCTTGCCAGATTAAATCTTCAGCCGGAACTTCAGGACCTAAATAACGTGCTTTTGGCCCCATATCACGGTGAGTTAATTTGAACCAAGCGCGAGCAAAAGCATTGGCAAATGCTTGTGGATCGTTAAGGAAACGACGAGAGATCTTTTCAAACTCAGGATCAAAACGTAAGGTCAAATCTGTAGTAAGCATTGTTGGCTTACGTTTAACTGATGGGTCGAATGGATCTGGAATGATTGCCTCAGCATCTGCTGCTACCCATTGAATTGCACCAGCAGGTGAACGCTCTTGTACCCACTCGTATTTGAATAGGTTTTCAAAGAAGTAGTTGCTCCATTGTGTTGGCGTTTGTGACCAAATCACTTCTAAACCTGAGGTGATTGCATCTTTACCCACACCAGTACCAAAACTGTTTGACCAGCCAAAGCCCATTTGTTCAATTGAAGCTCCCTCAGGATCAGCCTGAACATGGTCAGCAGAGGCAGCGCCGTGAGTTTTACCTAAAGTATGACCGCCTGCGATTAAGGCAACAATTTCTTCATCATCCATTGCCATATTGCCGAAAGTCGCGCGAATAAATGGTGCAGCTGATTTAGGATCACCGCTGGCTTGTGGGCCTTCAGGGTTTACATAAATTAGACCCATTTCGGTTGCAGCGAGATTACTGCCTTCTAATGCTTCAGAGTTGCGATGAGCTAACCATTCTTTTTCATCGCCCCAGTTTACATCGTTGTCTGGTTCCCAAACATCTTCACGACCTGCACCAAAACCGAAGGTGCGGAAACCCGAAGATTCAAGTGCGATGTTTCCAGCAAGAATAAATAAATCTGCCCACGATATTTTTTGACCGTATTTTTGTTTAACTGGCCATAATAAGCGGCGCGCTTTATCTAAGCTTGCATTGTCAGGCCAACTATTTAATGGCGCAAAACGTTGTTGACCACGACCAGCACCACCACGACCATCGCCCATGCGATATGTCCCGGCAGCATGCCATGCTAATCGAATAAATAAGCCTGTATAATTTCCCCAATCGGCTGGCCACCAATCTTGAGAATCGGTTAATACATTTTTGATATCAGCTTTGAGGGTGTAGTAGTCGAGTTTTTTAAATTCTTGACGGTAATTAAATTCTTTACCAAGTGGATTAGAGCGTTCTGAATGTTGGTTGAGTAGGTCGACGCGTAGTTGTTTTGGCCACCAATGTAAACTAGGCGTGCCACCACCGACCGTTACCTCTGGTTTTGATTTATGGCCTGAAAAAGGGCATTTTGATTCGTCTGACATGGTTATATTCTCTCTGGGTAATAATTATTGAGCTCTTCGTAAAATGTTAGGGCTCATTTTCCTGGACTTCTGGTTTAAAAACTCATGTTTACTAAATAAAGAAATGGGAGAACAAATGGTGAGAGAAACCGTTTAAAAGTCTTTTCACTGAGATGTCGGCCATTATATTTTATTTAATAATGCATCAGATTCCTTTACTTGTTATTCCTCCAATTTACTGCATGAAGGTTAAAAAACAAGAGGAAAAATAAGATGGAACTTGTAAATAACGATGCATAGAATTACCTCTTCAATTGTTGGAACAACGTAAGATCTTTTAATAACGCTCTGTAAATATACTAGGAGTAGGAGTCTTATTTTTCAAATGGATTAAACTGTCAATATTGATTTAAAAAACCGATTATATGTTTATTTAATAGATTAAGATGGCGGCAATAGTGAGATGAAATTTTTATATTTAGTTGTAGTAGAAGCGATCTCAAATGAATAAAGGAGAGCAGTGCTCTCCTTTATTGTTTATATATTAAACATTTACGATTCGATTCGATTTAACCATATCAGCTAAACCGTGAGTTTTAAAATAGTACTCAAGCCAACTTTTCACGATGAGTGGATTATTCATTTTCATGACATCATCCAGCAATTTTTGTGCATCTGTCATTGGTACATGACAAATTGCTTTTCGTACACGCAAAATATTACTCGAGCTCATTGAAAGGGTATTAAAGCCCATTGCCATGAGCAGGATTGCTGATAATGGATCACCTGCCATTTCACCACAAATACTGATAGGTTTTTTGTATTCATGACATTCTTTAACTAAGCGGGTTAGCGCACGTAGAATGGATGGGTGAAAGTGTGAGTAAACGTTTGCTACATGTGGATTATTACGGTCAACTGCAAGTAAATACTGGGTTAAGTCATTTGAGCCGACCGAGAAGAAATCGACGAGTTCAGCAAACTCATCAATTTGTAGCAGTACGCTCGGCACCTCAACCATAATTCCAATTTTTGGTTTGGTAATTTTAACTTGCTCTTCTTCTTGCACTGCAATCCAGTCACGCTCAAGTAAATAAAGTACTTCTTCGACTTCACTGACTGTAGTGACCATTGGCAATAAAATATGCAAATTATTTAAACCAATACTAGCTTTGAGCATGGCGCGAATTTGCGAAGAAAAAATCTCGGGATGATCGAGCGTGAAACGAATACCACGCCAGCCTAATGCCGAGTTTTCTTCTTCAATACTGAAATACGGCAAGTCTTTATCGGCACCAATATCCAGAGTTCGCATCACCACAGGTTTGTTGGCGAAATGGCTCAACTGTTGACGGTAGATTGCGCGTTGTTCTTCTTCACCCGGGAAACGTTCCCGTAACATGAATGGAATTTCACTTCGGTATAGACCTACGCCTTGAGCGCCACGTTGTACTCCGCGTACTACGTCAATCATGAGGCCCGTATTCACATAGAGCTGAACAGACACACCATCTGGAGTAATCGCTTCTTTGGTCTCGTATTGTTTGAGATCTTTTGCGATTTGTTCATCTTCTTTTTGGATTTCTTTATAGCGTTGACGTAAACGACGTGGAGGGTTTACAAAAACACGGCCTTGATAGGCATCCACAATCATTTCTGCATCATCAAGTGTGTTAACTGGCAGTTCAGTTACACCAACTACAGTGGGAATACCTAATGCACGAGCCACAATCACCATATGTGAGTTGGCTGCACCTTCGGATGTCACAATCGCTGCAATATTGTCTACTGGCAACTCAACGAGAGCAGCAGTACTAATTTCTTCACCAATTAAAATACTGTCTGGACTCAGGTCACGATGGCTAGAGTCTTCTTCTTGCAAAGAAGCTAAAATACGTCGCCCTAAATCTTTAAGATCAGAAACTCGCTCACGAAGATAGTCGTCTTCCATTTGTGCAAAAAGGGCAGTGTGTTTTTCAATGACACGACGTACTGCACCTTGTGCCCAATGTCCATCACGAATGAGTTCTTTAATTTCTGCTGGCAATGCATTTTCATCTAGCATTCTTAAGAAAACACTAAATAGAGCGCGCTCTTCGGCCATGAGAGAATCATGCATTTTTTCATCTAAAGAACGGATCTCTGAACGTACTGATGAAATGGCTTGATCTAAAATTCGAAGTTCATCACTAATATCTTCTGCTTCACGATCAGGCACAGAACCCAAATCGGCAGGCGGATATAAAATAATAGCGCGACCTAAAGCAACGCCACCTGCACCTGAAGCACCCTGGAAGGTTTTATAGGCAGGTCCATTACTCGGCTTACGAAATACGTCAATATTTCCAACTGCATGAGCGTGGGCAATCACGCCAGAAAGCTGGGCACACAGCGTAACTAAAAAAGACTCGGCAGCTTCGCTAAAATCTTGTGGCAGTTTGTTTTGGACAACCAAAACACCCATAACCTTACGACGGTACATGACTGGTACGCCAAGGAATGAGTTATAAATTTCTTCGCCTGTTTCAGGTAAATACAAGAAACGCTCATGTTTTGGCGCATTGTCAAGGTTAACGATTTCTTCACGTTGCCCGACCAGACCAACCAAGCCTTCACCGAGTTGCAAAGAAACATGGCCTACAGATTCTGGATTTAAGCCTTTAGAGGCCATCAATACATAGCGCTGATTGCGTTCGTCGAGTAAATAAATAGAGCAAACATCCACTTTCATGGCCTCAGCAACCTGATTAACCATGATGTCTAATGATTCATGCAAACTGACGGACGCATTAACCTCTTGGACAATGCGCCGTAGAGTGTCGAGTTGCATGTTTGACATGGATGTATACTCCAGTATTTTTTAGACTATGAATGTATTTATAACAGCACTTTTAATAAAAATCATTTGCTAGATAAATGATTTTTAGGGTAATTGTTGCATCGGCAACTGTGTACACAACTCCACCATGGCTTTACGATAAACATCACGTTTGAAGTTCACCACTTGTCCAAGAGGATACCAATAGCTAACCCACTGCCATTCATCGAATTCGGGCGGGTCGGAGAGGTTTAACTGAATATTTTTTGCAGGCGCAGTTAACTTCAGTAAAAACCATTTTTGTTTCTGTCCGATACATACGGGGTCAGAGTCTGACCGAATATACCGATGTGGCAAACGATAACGCAGCCATCCTTTGGTTTGCGCAATAATCTGGACATGTTCGGGCAATAAGCCGATTTCTTCTCTCAGTTCTCGAAAAAGTGCCTGTTCAGGGGTTTCTCCAAACTGGATGCCTCCTTGTGGAAATTGCCAAGCATTGTGACCAATGCGCTTTGCCCATAAAACCTGTCCATCATCGTTTGCCAAAATGATCCCGACATTCGGTCGGAAACCTTCTGAGTCGATCATTTGGCTACCTAAATATTGTCTATATCGTTGACTTTAATCGCGGGGACAAACACTTTTTTATGTCCAGCTCGAAAAGATCAAAGTAAAATGTTTAAATTGCTACGATCTTAACGAATTTCTATCGACTAGCGGAGATAGATTTACATTTTTTTTCTTAAATTTCAGTTTAAACGAGAATTTTCATGAAACTGGCGTTGTTTGATTTAGACCATACCTTGTTAAATACCGATTCAGACCATTCTTGGGGTGAATTTTTAGTCAATGAAGGTTTGGTTGATCCGGTTCATCATCGTCAGATGAATGATAAATTTTATGAAGATTACAAAGCAGGGCAACTTGACCCATATGCTTATAATGAATTTGTTTTCGGATTTTTAACGCAGCATGACAACGACTACTTAACTGAGCTCCACCAATTGTTCATGCAAAAAGTCATTCGTCCGCAAATGCGTCCAAAAGGTTTTGACGCAATCAAAAAACATCAAGATTTAGGCCATACTATTGTGGGTATTACGGCAACGAGTGATTTTATTACTGCGCCGATTTTCCGTGAATTTGGGATTACCGAAATTTTAGCAACCAATGCTGAAGTGGCTGACGGAAAATATACGGGTAAAGTTGCTGGTTTAGCGTGTTATCAAAAAGGCAAACTTGCACGTCTAAATGCATGGTTGGAAGGCCGTAACGTGTCTGAGTCTTGGGCGTATTCCGATTCAATTAATGACCGTTTTTTACTTGAATATGCAACGCATGCAATTGCAGTAAATCCTGATGATCGCCTTGAAAAACTGGCTCAAGAACACAATTGGGACATTCAGGACTGGTCGATTTAAAATTGTGGAGTTGGAAGAACAATTTGAAAAGTTTTGAGGTCTTCCAACTCTTAACTATATTTAAAATCATTTTTTAATATTTCTTGTAAATCTTAGCTAAAAAAAGATATTGCTATGATTAATAAAATAAATTTTATCTTGGTAAAGATTTCAGAATATAAAAAATTTTAATTTAAAAATGAGGGAATAATGTCAAAAACAACACCAATTAAATTACCAAAACAACTTTGGAATGATGAAAGTATTGATTTAACACGTCATAGCTATCAGGGGAAACTACTAAATAAAAGCGAAGGCTTCAAATTAGGTAAGGCTCAACGTAAAAAAGTTCCACGTGAACAGCTATCAAAGCTTTCTGAACGACCAAAAGGTACAACTGCTTTAACGGTCTATGATTGGAGTAACCAAGGACGTTTAGAAAAACTCAAACCGATTCGTGCAAAACGGATGAGTGTTTCTCCATTTACATTTTATCGTGGCATGCCTTCTTTGATGCTATTTGATCAAGCGTGGGAGCCGGTAAATTCAGGCTTATTTCAACAGATTTGTGGGGATTGTCATTTAAGTAATTTTGGTGGTTTTGCAAGTCCAGAACGTAACCTGTTATTTGGAATTAATGATTTTGACGAAACTTTAGTTGCCCCGTTTGAATGGGATGTAAAGCGTTTAGCAACCAGTTTTGTAATTGCAGCGCGTGATATTCATCTTGCAGAGAAAGTCGGGTTAAAAGCAATTAAAATAATGCTGAATAGTTATCGTCAGCACTTATTAGAAATTACAGAACTTTCACCATTACAAGTGTGGTATGAAAAAGTTGATGCCAGTACATTATTAGAAAATACTGAGTGTCGAAAACTAAGAAAGAAACGCGAGAAGCATCTTGATTCAGCACAGAAAAGAACTGCGTACTCTGTTTTGCCAAAGCTTACGCAGCAAGATCAAGATACAGGATTTCGTCATTTTGTGGATGATGCGCCGTTATTATGGCATCCAGATGTAGATGAGCCATTTGGTAAAGATGTTGATGTGTTTTTTCAACAATACCGTGATTCTTTAAAATATGATCGCCAAGTGCTTTTTGATCGTTATCAACGTACAGATGTAGCTTTGAAAGTAGTAGGTGTCGGAAGTGTTGGTACTCGATCAGCGATTGCATTATTTCAAGATGCAGATCGGGAACCGTTAATTTTACAAATGAAAGAAGCGAATCCATCAATTCTTAGCCCATTATTTGTAGACAAGGTAAATCACGAAGGTGAGCGTGTAGTGCATGGTCAGCAGCTCATGCAGGCCGCAAGTGATATATTTCTTGGGTTCTCTTCTATATCGACTCAACATTTTCATGTACGTCAGTTACGTGATATGAAAATTTCGGTTGATCTTAGTGACATGGATGATGAGTATTTCTATGAGTATGCCGAAAGTTGTGGATTAGCCTTAGCTCATGCCCATGCTAAATCTGGAAATGCAGATGTACTTATGGGATATCTTGGCGAAGGTAATACAATAGTAGAAGTATTACAAATGTATGCAGAAGAATATGCAGAACGTAATCTAAATGACTATCAGCAATTTATGAATGAAGTTGCAGATGGTAAGATTCAGCTCGCTGGAGATGATACACTTTAATAATAAGTATGCTGCTACAGATGACAGGAAATAATTCGAAAGGTTAGAGAAAAAATGTTTAGTAAAATTATGTCTGGTTTGGGTCTTCAAGGTGTGACGGTAGAAACTGTTTTACAGAACCCAAGCTTGCAAGCAGGCAGCACATTGCATGGAGAAATTAGCTTTAAAGGTGGATCATCTGATAAAGAGATTAATGGTCTTTATTTGCAATTGGTGACGATGGCAGAAGTCGAATCTGGTGATCATGAGTTTAACCAACCTTTAGTTTTACAAGAGTGGTTAGTGAACTCTCGATTCCTCTTGCCAGCACATCAAGCGCATTCTTTCCCTTTTAGTATTAAACTACCATTTGAGACACCAATTACTGAGGTTGCTTGTCGAAGAAATGGTGCACGTGTTTGGATTCAAACCCATATGGATGTTGATTGGGGATTAGATGCGACTGATCGTGATTATCTAAAGGTTCTGCCAACTCCAGCCATGCAAATGTTTCTACAGGCTATGCAGCGATGTGGCTTCGTTCTATCGACAGTAGATGTAGAAAAAGGGCAGCTGACTGCGCGAAATTTTAGATCAACGATTGGTTGTTACCAAGAGCTTGAATTTGTCTCTTCACATATGTTTAGCGGATTTAATGAAGTTGAGGTATCTTTTGTTGCTGAACCTAATCAAATTCACGTTATGCTTGAAGTAGACCGTCATTTTCGATCAGATCAGCTATTAACGATGACGATTCCACATCATATGCTTGATGAAAACCAAATGGTGCAACAAATTAGAAGCCTCTTAAAGCTTGGGTAAATTAAATTAGATGCTTAAATAAGAGCCTTTTATGCATCCTGCATCATTTTAATCAACTCCTGCATGGCTCTAGATTGAGTGCGTGCAGGATGCCAAACCATACCTAATTGACGATTCATCTCAACATTTAAATCAAGTTGCTGCATATCCTGATTCAATAGAGTTTTTGGTAAAACTGACCAACCCAAACCAATCGAGACTAACATGCGAATAGACTCAAGAGGGTTATTGCTCATGGTAATTTTTGGTTTAAGTCCTTGTTTTTCAAACTCAGCTAAAGTGATTTGAGCAGTATAAGTTTGTGCAGCGGGTAATAAGCTTGGATATTCAATTAAATCTTGTAAGGTAAGATTCTTCTTTTGTGCCAGCGGATGAAAAGGGGCAGCAACAAAAACTAAAGGATCATTCCAAATTGTAATGTAGTTAAGACGCTCATCTCCTGAAGGAGGAAGCGTTAAAAATGCTAGTTCTAAATCACCAGCCAATACTTGTTCATGGGCTTGCTCTGAGTCAACAAAATGCACATCTAGAGTGACTTGAGGAAATTGCTGAACAAAATGTTTAAGCGGTGCAGGTAAGTGATGTAAACCAATATGGTGACTCGTACCGACTTTCAAGCGGCCTTGTACCTGAGTTTGTTCATGGCTCAGCGTATGGTGAATATCACCCAGCTCATTTAACCAGTTTTTAACTTTAGGAAGTAAGGAATGTGCAGCATGAGTTGCCTGAACACCACGACCTGCAGATTCGAATAGTTTTACGCCAAAATATTCTTCTAAGCTGTGAATTCGTTTGGTAACAGCAGGTTGAGTAATAAATAACTGATCTGCTGCCACAGAGATAGACCCTGTTTCCATAACTTTTACAAAAGCTTCAAAGGCTGCAAGATTCATAATACAACTCAACTTGGAATAGAAAAATCGAGGGGCTAAAGTTGCCGAGCCAAAATCGTATCATGCTTGCAGCAAAACGAGTGAGAAAGTTGTGAATTACCGCACTAATCTTAGCCTAAGCCGTTGTTTCTTTTTCAGCTAAGGCTGATATGCGGCGATCTTTAGCAGCCCAAACTTTTTCATGGAAGAAAAAAGCAAAAGCTTGTACGGTTGGTTCAAGCATACTTAATGTTAAAGCCATCCAGATATTACCTGTTACAAAGTATGCGACTAGCATTGCGACAGTAATATGCATAATGTAATAGCTTAAGGTTTTCTTTAAGGTACGTTGATTATTTATAACGAATTTTTGGATATTAGCCATGATCATTCTCTTTAGCCACTTTAGATATTTTTAGTATAGGCATTAGAGTATAAGATTAAAAATTGATTATGCAAATGATAATCATTAACAAAAACGATTTATTAAATTTGATGTGCCTTATGGAAATTATAATTTATTCCAAAAAGTTTTCTAATTTATAAAAATGATAAATTAGATTTATGTGAAACTCTGGCTATAATCGAATAAAGATCAGAATTACCCAGTCCAATGGAGCAAGACGACATGGCAGGCAAAACTTTATATGACAAATTGTGGGATGACCACGTTGTTTCACAGCGTGATGATGGCTCATGTTTACTATACATTGACCGTCATTTATTGCATGAAGTGACAAGTCCACAAGCATTTGAAGGTTTGCAACTTGCGGATCGTCAACCGTGGCGTTTAAGTGCAAACGTTGCTACACCGGACCACAATGTTCCAACGTCTAAAAAGGAACGTGACCAAGGCATCGCTGGTATTGAAGATGATACGTCTCGTATTCAAGTTCAAACCTTAGATGACAACTGTAAAGCCTTTAATATTGTTGAATTTAGTATTAATGATATCCGTCAGGGTATTGTGCATGTGGTTGGACCTGAACAGGGCTTAACTTTACCGGGCATGACAGTTGTATGTGGTGATTCACATACAGCCACTCACGGTGCTTTTGGTTGCTTGGCGCATGGTATTGGAACATCTGAAGTTGAACATGTGTTAGCAACACAATGCTTGATTCAGAAAAAATCTAAAAACATGTTGGTTCGCGTAAATGGCGTATTGGGTAAAGGCGTAACACCAAAAGATGTGGTGTTGGCCATTATCGGTAAAATTGGTACCGCTGGTGGTACGGGCTATGCAATCGAATTCGGTGGTCAGGTTTTCCGTGATATGTCGATTGAAGGACGTATGACGGTCTGTAACATGGCGATTGAAGCAGGTGCGCGTGTCGGTATGGTGGCTGTTGATGACAAGACCATTGAATATGTGAAAGGCCGTAGTTACGCACCAAAAGGCGAGCAATGGGATCAAGCAGTTGCTTACTGGAACACATTGCATTCAGACGAAGATGCTGTGTTTGATGCTGTAGTTGAGTTAAATGGCGCAGAAATTGAACCACAAGTATCTTGGGGAACTTCACCAGAAATGGTTATTCCAGTTACTGAAGCTGTGCCAACTTTAGAACAAGCGAAAGATGACGTACAACGTAATGATTGGACACGTGCTTATCAATATATGGGTTTAAATGCAGGTCAGGCATTAGCTGATATTCAGCTTGATCGTGTCTTTATTGGTTCTTGTACTAACTCTCGTATTGAAGATATTCGTGCTGCGGCTGAGGTGGTTAAGGGCCGTAAAGTGGCATCTACCATTAAGCAAGCTATGATTGTTCCGGGGTCTGGTTTAGTTAAACAACAAGCTGAAAAAGAAGGCTTGGATAAAATCTTCTTGGAAGCTGGCTTTGAATGGCGTGAGCCGGGTTGTTCAATGTGTCTAGCAATGAATGCAGACAAGTTACAACCAGGTGAACACTGTGCATCGACGTCTAATCGTAACTTTGAAGGCCGTCAAGGCAATGGTGGTCGTACTCACTTGGTGAGCCCGGCAATGGCGGCAGCGGCTGCAATCGCTGGTCACTTCGTTGATGTTCGTTCATTTTAATTCGGTCTGGAGCAAACCATGAAAGCTTATACAGTTGAACAAGGTATCGTTGCACCATTAGATCGTGCCAATGTTGATACAGATTTAATTATTCCAAAACAGTTTTTAAAGTCGATTAAACGTACTGGTTTTGGCGACAACTTATTTGACGAGCTTCGTTATTTAGACGAAGGCTATCCGGGACAAGACAATTCAGTACGTCCAAAAAATCCGGACTTTGTTTTAAACCAGCCTCGTTATCAAGGAGCAACTGTTTTGATTGCTCGTACTAACTTTGGTTGTGGTTCAAGTCGTGAGCATGCGCCTTGGGCATTAAATGAATATGGATTCCGTACCGTTATTGCACCAAGCTTTGCTGATATTTTCTTTAATAACTGTTTTAAAAATGGCATGTTACCTGTCATTTTGCCAGAAGAAACAGTTGAGCAGTTATTTAAAGAATGTGCTGCTAATGAGGGATATCAATTAACAATTGATTTAGCGGCTCAAGAAGTACGTACGCCAACAGGTGAAGCGTTTAAATTTGAAGTTGATCCATTTCGTAAGCACTGCTTGTTAAATGGATTGGATGATATTGGTTTAACTCTTCAAAATGCGGACGCAATTCGCGCTTATGAAGAAAAAACTAAACAAGTTCGTCCTTGGGTATTCCAAGAGTTGAATTAACCTTTCGGTACATTTTAAACATAGCCATGGCGTAGCGTTCAAACTCTTGCTAACATGCTAAAGCATAAAAACACCTTAGAATTATGCACTAGATGAGGATTGGGCTTGAACAATGAAGAGGAACGTTACTCATAGCTTTTTGTTGAGCCTGTGCGCAATAACACTCAGTGCTTGTCAAAGCACTTACAATGTAGTGGATACTGTCCGCATTAAGCAGGCTGAACAAGAAAATTTGGGGCAGAATGCAGCAATATATTGTTCGGGCGCGAAGAGTTGTGAATTTGAACGACTAAATGATATTACTGTAGTGGATGCGCAAACACGAAGAATTAGTAATCAGGCAATTCATCAAGGGATTGTGAGATTACAAGGTTCAGTGCTTAGCCAAACTAACAGCTTATATTTATCTGTGCCTGCTAAACAATATGAAGTGGTGATCCGTTTCTATCCGATCTCTCCGGATCGTGCAGAAACATTTCATGTGATTCACCAGTTTAATGCTAACCATCGCTATACATTTAAAATGTACCGGGACAAATCTAACCGTTCGGGTAGTTTGCTGAATGTTTCTGTACCAGATCCATTATGTGTCGATTTAGAACAAGATGGGCATGTCATTCGCCGTTTTTGTCGACCATTTGATGTTACAACAGGACTAGGTGAATTCCTTGAGCAGAAAAAACTAACACCGCGGTAGTTGTAGCACTGCTTGTCTTTGGAAAATGGAAAAAGTTCATGTCTAAACAGATTTTAATTTTAGCTGGTGATGGTATTGGTCCTGAAATTGTTGGGGCGGCAGAAAAAGTATTAAATACAGTAAATGAAAAATTTAATTTATCGTTAACTTGGGAACATGGCTTATTAGGCGGTGCAGCAATTGATGCGCATGGTGAACCGTACCCAGCAGTAACAAGTGAACAGGCAAAAAAAGCTGATGCAATTTTATTAGGTGCGGTAGGCGGACCAAAGTGGGACACCATTGAGCGTTCTATTCGTCCTGAACGTGGTCTTTTAAAAATTCGTAGTGAACTTAACTTGTTTGCTAACTTGCGCCCAGCGATTTTATATCCGCAATTGGCAGATGCTTCGAGCTTAAAGCCGGAAATTGTTGCTGGCTTAGATATTTTAATTGTTCGTGAATTAACTGGCGGTATCTATTTTGGTCAGCCACGTGGTATCCGTGAACTCGAAAACGGTGAAAAACAAGGTTATAACACCGACGTTTACTCTGAAAGCGAAATTAAGCGTATTGCAAAAGTAGCTTTTGAACTTGCAGGCTTACGTGGTGGAAAGGTTTGTTCCGTAGATAAAGCTAATGTTTTAGAAGTTACAGAACTTTGGAAGCAAACAGTTACTGATTTACAGCAAGCAAATTATTCAAATATTCAGCTTTCACATATGTATGTCGATAACGCTGCAATGCAACTTGTACGTGCACCGAAACAGTTTGACGTGATCGTAACGGGTAACTTATTTGGCGATATCTTATCTGATGAAGCAGCAATGCTTACAGGTTCAATCGGCATGTTGCCATCGGCTTCGTTAGATGAAAATGGCAAAGGTATGTATGAGCCTTGCCATGGTTCTGCACCTGATATCGCAGGTCAAAATGTGGCAAACCCATTAGCAACTATTCTTTCAGTTGCAATGATGCTTCGTTATACCTTCCGTGAAGAAGCTGCTGCAAAAGCAATTGAAGATGCGGTAGGTCAAGTACTTGATCAAGGCTTGCGTACAGCAGATATTATGTCTGAAGGTATGACAAAAGTAGGTACAGCTGAGATGGGTGAGGCAGTTGTCGCTGCTCTTGCTTAAAAGCTTGTTATAAAAAACGCAGCTCAACGCTGCGTTTTTTTGTGCCTATGTTTTAGCAGGCTTTACCTTCATATTGAATTGACTCGGCAATATCATTCTTAAGCTGAAAAATAACTTTGCAGTTGAAATTCAAATCATAAGAATTGCCACTCAAATTACCTGATTGTATGGGAACAGAACCTCCTCTCATATCGACATTACTCACCATCGGAATTGGAATGCTTAAAGGACGCAAAATCGTATAGATGAGCTGATTGGATGTTTTTTGCGGTGTATTAGCGACTTGAAAACCAAGACTACGTAGATTGATATCTTGTTGAATGGTCGCCGAGGATTTTCCTAAAAAGCCTTTTAAATATTCCTGTAAATCTACGGATTGACGTGGGTGACTAGCACAACCGTTAAGACAAATAATGATAAAAGATAATAAGCCAATTTGGCAGCGGATATATATGTTCATTTTTCTCACTATATGAAATTATATTTATTATTAAAGAACAATAGGTTGTATTTACAAGCTTGTAAAGCAAAAAAGGAGGATTAAGATAAATGGAGAATAAGTTTATTTAGAGATTCATACTAATATTCAAAAGGCTTTATAATTATTTTGTAAAAAACTTAAGGAAAACATGATGAAAAAAATATTTTTTGCATTTTTATGCAGCTTTGGCGTGACTTCAGTCTATGCAGATAACTGTGATAGTGCCCGCAATACTTACGATGATATTTACTGTACAAATAAAATTTATGCGAGTGCTGATGCTGATCTGAATAAGAATTATCAAGCACTGCGAGTAAAGTTAAACACAGCACAAAGAAATATGCTTAAGAAGTCTCAGCTTGCATGGATACGTCAACGTGATGCCGAGTGTACAGATTCAAATAGGAATAGTGTAGACGTGCAATGTCGTTTACAGACAACGCAAGAAAGAAACCATTGGCTGCAAGAAAGATTGCGTGAATGCCAAACGGTGGGATGTAAAACCAGTCGCTTAAGTGAATAAATAACGCAATAAAAAAGCCACATCATAAAGTGGCTTTTTTGCATTCACTAATTAGCGAGCACGGTACGTAATACGACCTTTAGTTAAGTCATATGGAGTCATTTCGACTTTTACACTGTCGCCAGTAAGAATACGAATATAGTGTTTACGCATTTTACCAGAAATGTGTGCAATAACTTCGTGACCGTTTTCAAGACGTACACGGAACATCGTATTAGGAAGCGTTTCGGTGACAACGCCTTCGAACTCAATGAGTTCCTCTTTATTGGCCATAGCCTACCTGATGATCAAATTGGAAAGGCGCAAATTATAGTCAATTTTTTTAAAAAAAACAAGATAGACACACTTCTGCTAAAGCATCTGGTTAAAGTATGACTAATAAAAAAAGATGTAATTTTTTTCACAAAAGAAGTGTAATTCTGTTGTCAGTTTGGTCAATCAACGCTAATCTAAAATCATAGTTATTAGGGACTGTTAATTGCATAAAGGTCAACAGCCCTAAATATCAATGAAGTATCTACATGGAAGGGCACTGCGTGGGTCAGCTAACAGATGCATCAGTTGTATTACGCTTTGGCTACCAAGCGATTCGTCGTGCGGGTTTGCCAACAGAAGAAATATTAACCAAAGCGGGAGTTGCTTTAAATCAGGTCGATACCAATGCACGTACACCGTTAAGTGCACAGTACGCCTTTTGGACTGCCGCTCAGGAAGTCAGTAAAGATCCAGACATCGGTCTGCATTTAGGTGAACATTTGCCTTTGTATCGAGGGCAGGTGATTGAACATCTATTTATTAGTAGTGAAACCTTTGGTGAAGGCTTAAAACGAGCCTTAGCTTATCAACGACTGATTAGTGACGCATTTGATGCAAAACTAGTCGTTGAAGAAGGGCGTTGTTATTTAACCAATGGTGAACAAATTGGTGCTGACAATCTCGTTAATCGCCATTTCTCTGAATGTGCAATTTCGGGCGTGCTTAGATTTTTTAAGTTCATTACTGAAGGACAATTTCATCCTATCTTCATCGATTTTAATTTTAGCGAAGGAGCTTCTGAGGATGAATATTTCCGTGTATTTGGCTGCCCAGTTAGCTTAGGTCAGAAAGAGACACGTTTATATTTTGACCCAGCTATTTTAGATTTTCAGCTTTGGCAGGCAGAGCCTGAGTTACTTCAATTGCATGAACAATTGGCGATTGAAAAGTTACAAGAACTCGCCCGTTATGATTTAGTGGGTGAGGTTCGTCGTGCGATTGGTTCGACACTTGAAAGTGGAGAAACAACTTTAGAGACGGTTGCTGCTCAGTTGAATATTACGCCGCGTCGTTTACGTACTCAGCTCAGTGAGGCAAATACCAGTTTTCAACAAATACTTTCTGACTATCGTTGTCGTTTAGCTAAAAAGCTTTTGGCAAATACCAATGAGAGTGTTGAACGTATTGTGTATTTAACAGGTTTCTCTGAACCAAGTACGTTCTATCGTGCATTTAAGCGTTGGACGAATGAAACACCTGTGGAATACCGTAAGCGTAAACAACACCGATAATTTATTCTATGTCATGACAGAGCCGTGCCATTGAGGCTTTAATAACTGGATTGGCTTTCAGCTAGAGCTACTTTTCTTTCGGGATGAAGAGCGCAAGCTCTGCAAGAGCAAAAGCTTGTGACATGGTAAAGAATAATCATTCTTACCGTGTCACAAGATGAAAAATGTATTGAACTACGCACTTCGTTTGTCTTGCACTGCAGTTAAAGTATACTTTAACCTTGTTCAGATTGCGTATGACTTTCTCGCGTATCTTATTTAATGCTTAATTTGGATACTGAGTTTTAAATGTTTTAATCTGGTAAGTTTAGCCAATGTGGCCCAAGTGGTGGCTGCGGCAAATCAAACTGCTCAGGATAATTACACTGAATAAAATAAAGGCCATCGGGTGGGGCGGTTACCCCAGCTGCCTTACGATCCTGCGCCGCAAACATTGCATCGATATGATCAATCTCATACATACCTTGACCAATTTCGAGTAAGCAACCAACAATATTGCGCACCATATGGTGTAAAAAACCATCTGCTTGAATATCTAAAACTAAATAGCGTCCATGTTCAAATAGAAGGCAATGCGTTACATGTCGTACAGGCTTATTGGACTGGCATGCTGCTGCGCGGAAAGTTTCAAAGTTATGCGTTCCTTCGAACTTACTAGCAGCTTTAATCATCTTTTGCACATCTAGCTTTTGGTAAATGTGCGTAACTTGCTTATGTAATAGTGCTGGGCGATGAGGTGCGTTATAGATGATATAACGGTAACGTCGAGCAGTCGCTTTAAAGCGGGCATGAAAATTTTCATCCATCAGTTTAATCCACTGAATGGAAATATCTTTAGGTAGTTGGCTATTTGCCCCTCTTAACCACCCCGTTTCTGGACGAATAGCGTTCGTGTCGAAGTGTGCTACCATATTTGTTGCATGTACTCCCGCATCAGTACGACCCGCACCGTGAAGTGCAATGGGCTCATCTGCAATTTTACTCAGTACACGCTCGATCGTTTCCTGAACGCTGGCAACGCCTGGCTGTTGTGTTTGCCAACCTCGGTATTGAACTCCGCTAAATTCAATACCGACCGCATAACGTTGCATAGCTTTACCTCTATTTAATGCTAATTTTCATTCCAATGGCTGAGCCATTGTTCTGGGGTTGAATATTTTAAATAGATTTGAAGTGCTTTTGCATAGAGATCTGCATGGCTATGTGCATCACTGATGACAATTTTTGCAGTTTTGGCCCAGGCGCTAATTGCATAACGTTGATCAATACCACCGAATGTCACCTGAGTGGTAAGAATCGGAACACAGCCACGTGCGTAAAGCTCATCTAATGTTGCGAGTAATTCTTGGTTTACTGCAATATTACCAGTACCAAAGCCTTGTAACACTAAAAAGTGCGGTGGGGCTGAAAGTAAGTGACGTAATTGCTGTACTAAGTGCTGTGTTGCAATGGGTTGCATCATCCAGTTTAAAATCTGGAAAGAAGCAGCTCGTTCAATTTGGACATCTTGTACGATCAATTCATTTTGCTGAGGCGTAAACTCAGCTTCACTACTTAACCCTGAAAATGCATCGAGTTCAGTCGTATGCGTTTTTAATGCAGTTTGCGCGTGGAACACTTGATGGTGGAATGCGAGATAAGCACCCACAGGTAAAGCAATCACTTGTTCTAATGCAAGATATAAGTTCTCAATTGCATCAGTAAATTCACGGGTGTTATCGCCTTGAATATTCAGTAACGGGTATTGGCTACCGGTAATCACAATATGACAGCTTTGGCCTAAAAAGCGGGCTAGGGTTGCGGCCGCGTAACTGAGCGTGTCTGTACCATGAATAACAACGAAATGCTGATAACCTTCAAGTTGTAGTTGTTGTATACGTTGAATCAGGCGTAACCAGTCAGGTGCCGTACATGCACTGCTATCAACAATATTGGGTGCAGCAAAGCAGTCAACTGTTAAGTGTGGAGGAATCACTTTTTCAAGTTGAGGTAAGAATTGCTCATAAGGCATAGGAGCTAGAGGCTCACCAATGCAACCAAAAGTACCACCCATATAAAATAAGGCTATTTTTTTCATATTTTTGCAGGCATAAAAAAGCAGTCATCTCTGACTGCTTATGGTAAATCGAACAGTTCTAAGAAGCTATGCGATTAAGTAAGTTTTTCGCGCGTTGTTGTTGTTCTGTGTTGAATTTTTGCTCATTGCTTGCCAATAAGGCTTGAGCTGCTGGGTATGCTCCTAACTTGATGTACTGCTCAGCTAGTTTTAGATCAAGTTCATTTTCATCTAAATGTTTTAATTCTGGAAAAGCTTCTACAAGGGGATCTTTAGTTTGATCTGGGGTAGTTTCTTCGCCTACTAGGTCTACAAGGTTTTGAGTTTCAATCTCTGGTGCTGTAACTAATGCAGGCTCGTCTAGCGAAAACTCAAGAGGTGCGATAGAAGTCGCTTCTAATGGCGCTTGTTCTACGAGTTTAATTTCATCTAATGATGGAGCTTGTTCAACAGATTTCGTCTTTGAACTTGAAGGATTTAAGTCAAGATTAAAATCTAATGCATTGGTGTTCTCTTGAGCTGCTGGTGCCGCTATTGTCTGGTTTTTTTCCTCAGATTCATGCAGAGGTGCCAAGTCAAAAGAAAACTCTAGGCCAGCTAGCTCATTTGTTTCTTGAGATGGCGATAACTCTGATTTCTGTGTTGGCTGGCTGGTACTTTCGGTAGTCGTGGTTTGCTCAAATGAAAAGTTAAACTCTAAAGGTTCAACTTCAACAGCAGGTTCTTGCTTTACAGCGGTATAGTCTTGCTGTAATTCTTCAAAAGAAGTTTCAGAAGAACTTGTTGTTAATTGGTCAAACTGAGCTGTTGCATCAGATGTATTTTTTGGCTCTTGGTATGTTTGAGCTTGAGGAAAATCGATCGCATCTGATTGTCTTGATGATTCATATTCTTTTTGTCTAGCTTCTGCTTGAATGGCTATTTCATTGAGCGCTAAGCTACGAATATGGCTAATCAGTTGAGTTATTGCAAACTCATCTTTTTGTGCAATATGAATGTCAAGAAGTAATAAATATAATTCGTGTTGGGTATTATCTTTCTTTAGCGCCTGATTGATTTGAGCTTCAGCGGCTGAAAATTGTTTTTCTTTAATAAGTAGCTGAATTTTTTGACGAACAGCTTCAAGGACAGGACTGCTTTGTGGAAGAGCAGGAGCGACGTCTTCTACTACAATCGCTTTACTTTTTTCGCGCGAGGTTTTACTCGATTTAGCACTTGCTTTTTTGCCCGATTTTTTACTTATACTTTTTGGGGAGGTGGTCTCTTGTTTTTGGCTATTCTCGCGCTTTTTTAAAACAACGGCGACCACGAGTAATATGATAAACGGAATCACATATAACATTACTTTCCCCTTAAAAAATAAAATTTTGCAATGTAAAGCGAGCTAACTCTGGTTTTAGCTTAATGTTTTTGCTTGTGAGTTTGTTGCTGTGCTTTTAACTGCTGTTGTAACTCTGCCAAACGAGCATTCAAAAGTTGAATACGTTGGTCTTTTAAACGTAAAGTTTGGTCTAATTTGGTCACATTCCTTTGTAATGTAACGGTTTTTTCTCTTGTTGTCATAACTTTTACTGCTAACTCAGTATTGTTTTGACCTTGTTGTGTGCTCTTTTTAGCACTTCCATGCGTAGAATTTTGACTGTTTTCAGCCACAATACTCATTTCGGCTTGTTGTAAACGGTATTTTGCTTTGCCAGAAGTTGATTTTGCAGTATGTGCGATATCTGTTTTTGACTTGTTTTGCTGAGGTTTAGCAGCAGGAGAGTGAGCTAGGTTAAGTGCGATTCCCTGACGCAAACGATTTACATCACCTTGAATAAAAGCATGTCGGTTTTGTGTTTGAATATCATGCATGACTTTCGCAACAGGTTGTTTTGTTTTTGCTGCAATACGATTAGCAATGCTCCATAAAGACTCATTTCGCTGTACCACATATTTACCTGATGTTGCTGGTCCTTTGTAGGAACTTAACGATTGTTTCTTCGCAGGATTTTGGTTGAGCGTTTTTTGAGGTGCAGATTTCTTTTTTGCTGTTAGATTCTTGACCGGAGTTTTTGGTGAATTGTTTGTAGCAGTCTTCGCACTGGTTGGTTTAATTTCTGTCTGATCTGAAGTAGTAGCTGTTGTAACTTGTTGAGCAACCTGAGTAGAAGGATTTGCACTAAGTGTATTGGATGAGTTTGTATTTACAGCCGGAGCAGTTCCAGAGTTAATATTAAGACTGTGTTCACCATTCGAATTATTTGTAGTTGAGACCGAAGTTGGTGATGCATATCGAGTACTTTCTGGCAGATTTAGAGCAATGTCTTTTTCATTGACAATAAACTGAGGTGACAAAGTACTTTCGTTATTTTCAGTCTTTTTTATAGAAGAAGGCTTAATTACGGTTTTGATATGCTGCAACCGTGTGGCAGAACCTTCACTAATTTTTACTACAATATTTAGTTCAGGATCAATCACAGGGCGAGATGAGGTAATCACAATAACCCCTGAGCCTTGACCGTTTTGGCGTGTATAAAAATTAAGATTTCCGGGCGGCTGATGAGTTACGCCTAACGCGCTTAAATCTTCAGGAGTCGCTAGACTGACTTGTAGATTAGCGTTGGGGTCAGCTTGTTGGAAATTCATTTCGGCATATAACAAATCGCCAGGTGCGGACTGAATTTGTATAGGGTCTAATGTAATCGCATAAAGAGAAGGCGAAGACATAATGGTGAAAATGGCAATTTTTAATTTGTTATAAACAGTCATCTCAATCCATGACCTAATAAGTCGTAAAGTCGTTCAAAATTATACAATAATGAAATGTAAATAAATTGTAAAATTTTTACAAACCAGTTACGGAAAAGCCGATCTAATGTGATCGGCTTTTCGTTTTGACTGAATAATTCAGACCAAATTATGAGCTTTTGTATTCTACTAAGATACGTAACATGCGACGTAAAGGTTCAGCAGCACCCCAAAGTAACTGATCACCTACTGTGAATGCACCTAAATATTCTTTACCCATATTAAGTTTGCGCAAACGGCCAACAGGTACAGTTAAGGTACCAGTTACAGCCACAGGTGTAAGGTCAGTCATAGATGCTTCACGAGTGTTCGGTACAACTTTCGCCCATTGGTTTGAAGTACGAATCATATCTTCGATTTCATCAAGCGGAACATCTTTTTTCAACTTGATTGTCAGTGCTTGAGAGTGGCAACGCATCGCGCCAATACGGACACAGTGGCCATCGATCGGAACAATTTGTGAATTACCCAAGATCTTGTTGGTTTCAACCTGACCTTTCCACTCTTCTTTTGATTGACCGTTTTCAAGTTGCTTATCAATATAAGGAATCAACGATCCAGCTAATGGCACACCAAAGTTAGCAGAAGGGAAACCTTCACCACGTTGTAACTCAGCAACTTGACGATCAATATCCAAAATTGCAGATTTAGGGTCATCTAACAATGTTTTGGTATTGTTATATAAGTAACCCATACCAGTAATTAGCTCACGCATGTTTTGTGCGCCAGCGCCTGATGCTGCTTGATAAGTCATAGCAGTCATCCACTCCACCAAATTATTTTGGAAAAGTGAACCTACACCCATCAACATAAGTGATACTGTACAGTTACCACCTACGAAAGTTTTGGTGCCCTTAACCAATCCGTCTTTGATGACGTTAAGGTTTACTGGGTCAAGAACGATGATTGCATCATCTGACATACGTAAAGTTGAAGCTGCGTCAATCCAGTAGCCATCCCAACCAGTCGCTTTTAACTGTGGGAAAACTTCAGACGTATAGTCACCACCTTGACAGGTAATAATGACATCCATTTGCTTCAAACTATTAATGTCTGTAGCTTCCATAAGTGCTGGGGCAGTCTTACCACCAAATGAAGGAGCTTCACCACCTGCATTACTGGTAGAGAAATAAAATGGCTCAATATGAGCAAAATCATTCTCTTCAACCATACGTTGCATAAGGACGGAACCGACCATCCCGCGCCAACCGACCAGACCTACTTTCATGTCATTTTGCCTCGGTGCGTTAAAATTGTTAGGGGGAGTTGAGTGTATCAAAAGTGTCCACAACTGCAAGCGTTACAGAAACAAAACACCATCTTTATTGAGTAGAATATCTTGTTTATGTTACATACAAAATTGATAAAGATGACAAAAACTTTAAAAAACAAATCATCTTAAAAGAGAAAATTCAATGATTTATATCGAAGTTCTAGCTGGTCTGGTGATTTGGTTAAGTTTCTGGTCACTTATTCCCCGCGATGAGTGGTGGTTTCGTGGTGCCGACTTCCCTCGGTTGCAGATTCTATTTGTTGGTCTTTTAGCTTTTATAGGAATGCTGTTTTGGCCCGCTGAATGGAATCTCTGGCGTGAAGTCGTGCTGGCTGCGCTCATTGCTGCGATTGCCTATCAGCTTAAAATGATTTTGCCCTATACCTTGTTTTGGAAAAAACAGGTTAAACAGGTGAAGACGTCTCAATTAGATCCACAAAAGCAGATTTCATTAATCGTATCGAATGTGCTCACTCCTAATGATAAGTATCATTTATTGCTTGAACAGATCAGGACATTAAAACCAGATTTACTACTTACATTGGAAAGCGATACGACATGGGAAAATGCTTTAAGAGAGATCGAAGGTGACTATCCTTATCGTGTTCCTGTGCCTTTAGATAACCTCTACGGCATGCATTTATATAGCCGTCTACCTTTATCAAATACTGAAGTTAAATTTATTCTCAGTGATGAAATTCCCTCCATTCATACAACTGTGACTTTACGGTCTGGTATGCCAGTTCAACTCTATTGTTTGCATCCTAAGCCCCCTAGTCCAACTGAGGCAAAGGATTCGACTTTACGCGATGCTGAACTTTTAATTGTGGGCGACCAAATTAAAGATCTAGATGAAAGCTGTATTGTGATGGGTGATTTAAACGATGTAGCGTGGTCACGTACTACACGATTATTTCAACGAATTAGTGGATTGCTTGACCCGCGTGTTGGGCGACATTTTATTAATACTTTTCATGCGGACTATCCATTGTTGCGTTGGTCTTTAGACCATATTTTCCATAGTACCGATTTCGGTTTGGTGAAGATGCAGCGTTTACCTCATGTTGGATCTGATCATTTTCCTGTCTATGTAGTTTTGCAGACTGGTCGAATATTTGAGCATATTCAAGAGGAACTAGAACAAACTCAAGATGATGAAGAAGAGGCGCAAAGAGCTATCCAAGAAGGAATTGCAAAGGCTGAAGCTGAAGAAAAAGTAGTAACTGATAAAATTGCACAGCCTTATAAATAAAAAGAATATAAAAAGTGATGTAAGCAATATCGTACAAAGATTTGAGTCTAGGGCGAATAGGCAGAGGGTTATAAAAACCTTATTCTACATTCATCGGCACACGGAACCGGGAATGGATAGTCCCAAGTAAGGATACACAAAGCTGATATGGAATAGCATCACGGATCAGATGTTGGAACGGAAACGATAAAAATAACTATTAACCTGAAAGCACAACCTCATTTACCCGAGTTTTGCAGGATGCAGAACTCGGGTTGATATTTTTATATACCTTATTTAATTCTATGTAAATAAAACAAATATTTTTAAGCTCATCTTAATTTTTAAATCTATTTAACAATAGGTAAATACCTATATGTTTTCATATAAATCTGAGCAATTTTTAATGAAAAAAGATACAAAATTTTTTTTTATTAAGTTTTTGTTTTTATAGATTATTAATGAATAAATATAGGCTTTGTTTTATTTAAAGATAAATTGGGGTTGTTTAATTAATAAATCTCAATAGAATGTGCCGATCGTTGACATGTTGGATCGTCAACAGGCATTGTTTTTTACTTCGCCGGATCGGCGGGTTGTGATTTGTTTGTACATTTAAATTTCTGTTTGGGAATTAGTGTGCATGTTGAGGTTTCACTCTTAGTTAGTGGTCTTCTCCCTCTCATATTTGATACTTTGCGGTGCATAAGGATTGTCTTATGAAGAATTTTAAATTTAGCCTTGCTTGGCAAATTTTAATTGCTTTAATCCTAGGGATAGTTGTCGGGGCTGTTTTACATAACCAGCCTGAAATCAAAGACAGTATTGTGAATAATGTTCTTACACCAATGGGTAAGATCTTTATTAGCCTGATTAAAATGATTGTTATTCCAATCGTTTTCTCTACCTTGATTTTAGGTATTGCAGGTGTTGGCAGTACGAAAAGTTTAGGGCGACTTGGTTTTAAAACCATTCTCTATTTTGAAATTATTACGACTATTGCTATTTTGGTTGGCTTGGTTGCAGCAAATATTTTCCACCCAGGCTCAGGCATTGATATGTCTCAGTTGGTGCAGTCGGATATTTCTCAATATAAGCATACAACTGAAGAAGTTCAGTCACAGTCACATGGTTTAATTCAAACAATATTATCGCTTATCCCAACGAACATTATTAGTTCAATGGCGCATGGCGAAATGTTACCTGTGATTTTCTTTGCTGTGCTATTTGGTATTGGTTTATCTTCTTTGCCAGCAACCACTAAAGACCCATTACTAAACGTATTTCATGCAGTTTCAGAAACGATGTTCCGCGTAACGCACATCATTATGAAATATGCACCAGTGGGTGTATTTGGTTTAATCGCTGTAACTGTTGCTAACTTCGGTTTTGCTTCACTTATTCCATTAGGTAAATTAGTTGTATTAGTTTACGGTGCAATCTTCTTCTTTGCATTTGTTGTGCTTGGTTTGACTGCAAAAATGTTTGGAATCAACATCTTTATCTTGTTCAAGATTTTAAAAGATGAATTGATTTTGGCATATTCAACTGCAAGCTCGGAAACAGTATTACCGCGTATTATGCAAAAAATGGAAGCTTACGGTGCGCCAAAAGCAATTTCCAGCTTTGTGATTCCAACTGGTTATTCATTTAACCTTGATGGTTCTACGCTTTACCAAAGTATCGCGGCAATCTTTATTGCACAGCTTTACGGTATTGAAATGTCAATCAGCCAACAAGTTATTTTGGTTGTAACATTAATGATTACTTCTAAGGGTATTGCTGGTGTTCCTGGCGTATCATTTGTTGTGTTATTAGCGACATTAGGTAGTGTTGGTATTCCTGTAGAAGGTTTAGCATTTATTGCTGGTGTTGACCGTATTATGGATATGGCTCGTACTGCGTTGAACGTTGTTGGTAACGCGCTTGCTGTACTTGTAATCAGTAAATGGGAAAAACAATACGACTCTGAAAAAGCTGCCGCTTATGAAGCAACATTTAAATAAGATGGCTTTCTTTTAGTTGTAAAAAACCCGCGAATATCGCGGGTTTTTTATTGGGTTATTTCAAAACGCGTTGGTAAAGTTCTATTGTTTGATCACACATATCTTTTAAGCTAAACATAGTGATAGGAGCAACGATTTGAGGTTGTTCAATATGATTTTTCACCGTCTCGATTAATACTTTTTCATTTTCTGCTTCAACAAGACCTTGTGGGTATACATTCGATAAAATCTCGGCAACACCGCCACGGTTCCAGCCAATGACTGGCGTACCCACTGAAAGCGCTTCTAAAGCTGTTCTACCGAATGTTTCGGCTTGATTGGATAGAGACAGCACAATATCGCTAAAAGCGAGCCATTCGCGAATATCTGAGCGATGGCCTACGAAGGTAATTTTATCTGCGAGCCCCTTGCTTTGAATGGTACTTTGTAATTCACTTAAGTAGGCTTGCTTTTTGGCATCAGCACCGCCGACAACAACCGCATGTAGCTGAGGATATTGCGTCTGAAGTTGCTGCATCAGTTCAATTAAACTTTCATGTCCTTTTAAACGCGTAATACGACCAGGTAAGCAAAGTAAAAACTTATTTTCAAGCTCAGGAAAGTCATTAAAAACTTGATTAAACCATTGTGCTGAAGGCTGGTAATTATGCGGAAAAGCGGCAGGGTCAATACCTCGATAAATCCGCACAATATCTTGCGGTGGACAGTTTTTATAATGGTCAGTGATGTACTTAACCACACTGTCAGAAACAGCAATCACTTTTTCAGCTTGAGTCATAATCGCACTATAACGATTAACTGAATAGAAACCATGTACAGTGCTAATGAGGTGAGGGCGTTTGTTTGCAGGTATTTTTCTCAAAGCGAAGTGAGTAAGCCAAGCTGGTACACGAGAGCGCACATGAACAATATCAGGTTGATGCTGTTCAATCAGCTTGCGTAAAGGACGGATTTGCCACAAGCTCGACAATGATTTTTTATGAATAGGCAGCGTTAAGTGCGTAGAACCTTCAGCTTCAAGTTGTGCAACCAAACGCCCGCCATTAGACACAACCAGAGATTGATGGCCCTGCGCAACCAGTGCACGTGCAATTTCCAGTGTGCCGCGTTCTACGCCACCGCTATTAAGTTCTGGGAGAAGTTGCATCACTTTCATTGTTTTTTGCCTTATACATTCATAAAAGATGGACCATCTATAGATACATCATTTCAAACTAAATCATTATCCGGAATTTACTATCGTGCTAGCGACATGGATGTCGCTGTTTCGCTGTGTTACAAGGAAGTAACATCAGCGGAACAAAGGATTTTTGCTTACTTTTTATCCTTAAAAAGTAAGGTCTGCCTATTCGATAGTATTTGAATTTCACTTTAAATTAAGGCTGTGTCTGTCATCAATTTAAAATTATCACAGCTTTATCTTAATAAATCTCTTCATATCCCTCTGGACGTGTCTTAAATCGGCGGTGGAACCACATATATTGAGTTGGTGCGATACGAAGCTGATTTTCAATAATCTTATTAACACGTGTTGCATCATCAATTTCATCTTCACTTGGCATATTGTCGACCGCCGGCTCAATCAAGATATGATATTTCGGGTCTTGTACATCGCCTTGACGATAAAAATATAAAGGAACTGCGACTGCCTTCGAGATTTTTAATAAACGGCGATGTGCAGTTACTGTGGCCGCTGGCACACCAAAGAATGGTGCCATCACCCCTTGCTTGAGTCCAAAGTCTTGATCGGGGCTATACCAAATTGCATCGCCATCTTTAAGGTGACGAATTAAACCACGCATATCATCATGGTCGATTTGTGCTTTATAAATGGTGCCACGGCAACGATAAATCAGCATATCGAGCAATGGATTATTTTGAGGGCGGTACACAACATCTGGCTCGAAATATTGAGCACAAACATACCCACCCGCATCAAGAAGCGTACTATGAGTACCCAATAATAAAACGCCTTTGCCCTGAGCTTGAGCATTGGTAATGTGTTCTAAGCCCTCAATGGTGACACGGTTTTTAAACCAGTAAGGCTTATACCATGCGTTTAATGTCTCAAAAATACCAAGCATCATATCTACAAAAACTTGCTTAGCTTGTTGCTGTACTTTTTCGGCTGACCATTCGGGAAAGCAGACTTCTAAATTACGAATAGTCGTTTTTCGGCGAGATTTTAAATATTTCCAGGCAAGATTTGCTAAGCCATGAGCCAGACGCCATTGGATTGCCCACGGCAAAATAGCCAAAAGCATTAAAAAAACAATGGCAATCCAAATACCCCAATATTTAGGTAATAAAAAGGACCATTGAAATTCACCGGGCGTATAAGTCTGCTTTTGGCTCATAACGATATAAAGAATTCAAAATTAAAACTGGCAAAAGTGTATCACGAACTGAATTTATCGTCGTAATACACTGTTTAATTGAGTGGTTAAGATGAGGAAGTAAAACGCGGTTATCGGCGATTTTCTAAAAGAATACGAACTGCAAGTCCAGCTAGCACTGTTCCCATAAGCCAGCGTTGTATATTTGCCCAAAGAGGTTTCTGTTGAAGAAAAAGGGCAATGCTACCCGCAGAAAGCACAATCAGCGCATTTACCGAAACGCTAACAAAAATTTGAATAGTACCGAGCTGAATGGATTGCCATAAAATACTGCCTTGCTGTGGATGAATAAACTGTGGCAATAACGATAAATACATAATCGCAATTTTAGGATTAAGTAGATTTGTAGCAAAACCCATTAAAAATAGTTTAGCTGGGGAGTCTACCGATAATTGTTTTACATCAAAAATTGGGGATGCATTGGGACGTAGTGCTTTCCATGCTAGCCAGAGTAAATAAATTGCCCCTGCAATGCGTATAGTGTCATAAGCATAAGGGACTGCGATAATAAGCGCTGTAATCCCGAAAGAAGCACAAAGCATATAAAATACGAAGCCAACGCCAACACCAGCGAGTGAAATAAATCCCGCCGTTTTTCCTTGGCAAATTGAACGAGAAATAAGGTAAATCATGTTTGGGCCAGGGGTAAGCACCATTGCCAAGCAGATTAATCCGAATGCTAAAATTTGAGAAAGATCTAGCATAAAAAATACTCGAATATTATTATATGGGTAGATATAACATAATTATTTTTATAAGTCTTATATTCAATTAGAGCTATATTTTAAACTATTAAGGCTGACTACATTTAATCACTCATCATGTATTTTTCATAGATTTTTAGCTTTCAAATTTATAGATATTCTATAAAAAGCCCCCTTAATTTAAGGAGGCTTTTTTGTTATTTAAATTGTAGGAAAGAACACAAATTAATTTCCTTTACTCATTTGCTCAAGTTCATCCCAACGCTCTAATTTTTCAAGTAATACCTCTTCAATTTCTGCGAGACGCTGACTTGCTTTAGTTGCTTCATCGGCATTACTGACAAACCACGAACCATCTGCCAGCTTGTCAGAAAGCTCTGCTTGTTCAACTTCTAGTTTCTCGATTTCGGCAGGAAGTTGCTCAAGTTCACGTTGGTCTTTATAGCTCAGTTTGACCTTTTTAACGTTACTTTGTGCAGCGGCTTTTTCAGCTTCGGCTTTTGCCTGAGCTTTTTTAACATCAGACTTTTGGTCTACGACTTTATCATCTGGACGTTGCTGCAAATAGTCTTGGTAGCCACCAATATATTCTGCAATATTACCTTTACCATCAAAGACCCAAGTCGATGTTACGACGTTGTCCATAAATGCACGGTCATGCGAAATAAGTAATAGGGTACCTTTATATTCAGAAAGCATCTCTTCAAGTAGCTCAAGAGTCACCATATCCAAGTCATTGGTTGGTTCGTCCATCACAATTAGGTTCGATGGTTTAAGCAGTAATTTAGCAAGCAAGATACGGTTACGCTCACCACCAGAAAGGGCTTTTACAGGTGTACGTGCGCGTTCAGGTGAAAACAAGAAATCTTGTAAATAGCTGTAGATATGACGGCGGTTGCCATTTACATCAACGAAGTCAGAGCCTTCTGAAACGTTTGCCATTACTGTTTTTTCAAGGTCTAAGGCATTACGTAATTGATCAAAATAAGCAACTTCTAACTGTGTACCTGTCTTAACAGAACCACCGTGCTCGATTTCACCTAAAATGGCTTTAATTAAAGTCGTTTTACCAACACCGTTATCACCGACTAGGCCAATACGGTCGCCACGCATAACAAGCGTAGAGAAATCTTTAATCAGTGGTTTGTCGTCATAAGATACGCTTAAGTGCTCGATATCAAATACTAATTTACCAGAGCGATTTGCTTCTTGAGTCGCCATACTCACTTTGCCTTGTTGTGAACGGCGAGCTTTCGACTCTTCACGTAAAGCTTTTAAGGCGCGCACACGACCTTCATTACGCGTACGACGAGCTTTAATCCCTTGGCGAATCCAAGCCTCTTCTTCAGCTAACTTTTTATCAAATAAAGCATTTTGTTTCTCTTCTGCTTCCATTTGCTGAGCTTTAAGCTCTAAATAACGTGAATAGTTGCCTTCGTAGCCACGTAGGATGCCACGGTCAAGTTCAACAATTCGAGTTGCAATGCTATCTACAAAAGAACGGTCATGCGAAATAAATAGAAGCGTTAAATTATTTTGATCGAGTAGGAATTTTTCTAGCCACTCAATACTTTCAACATCTAAATGGTTCGTCGGTTCGTCTAGAAGTAATACGTCTGGCTGTGTTAAAAGAGCACGAGCGAGTAAAACACGGCGTTTACGTCCACCTGAAAGATCTGCCAAATCTGCATTTGGATCGAGTCCCATTTTACTTAACAGGGCATTGACCTTGTTTTCGAGTGCCCAGCCGTCGAGTTGGTCGAGCTTATGCTGTAGGTTGCCCATACGGTCACAAGCTTCCATATCTCCCAGCATACAAGCATCAGTTGCTTCATGATAAGCTCTGAGTACTTCGGCAGCTTCGCCTGCGCCATCAGCTACAATGTCAGCAACCTTACCTGAATCCATTGGAACGTCTTGGGCTAACATTGAAACAGTTAAACCATTTTGAATAGAAACTTCACCAGAATCCGGTAATAGGCTTCCCTCGATCAGTTTAAGTAAAGTAGACTTACCTTCACCATTACGACCAATTAAACAGACTCGTTCGCCACGTTCTAGATTAAAGTTCGCGCCATCGAGCAGGGCAGGTCCGCCAAAAGCAAGTTGGACATCCCTTAGGGTAATATAGGCCATAATGTTTTCCAGAATCTCAAATGAGGATTTAAATGACTAAACCACCATATCATGATGATCAAGCGTCATTTTCCGCACCCATTGAAGATTTGCAAGTGCGAATTACATTTTTGGATGATTTAGTTGAACAATTAAATCAACAACTCGCTATTCAAACTCAAGAAATAGCTGATTTGAAAAAACAAATGCAATTTCTTTATCAACGTGTTGAATCGTCGGATTTGTCAGAAGGCATTGCACCTTTTGATCCATTAACGAATAAACCTCCCCACTATTAATAAAAAGGCAAGTTCGATACTTGCCTTTTTATTGGGGAATATTTTCCAATTTTGTTTAAAAACCTTGTAAGACGATCTTACCTTTTGTTGTACCACTTTCAATTTGCTGATGAACTCGTTTTAAATTTTTAGCATTAATTGGACTTATAACTTCTGTCACAGTCGTCTTAATTTTTCCTTCATCAACTAGCTTGCTGACTTCATTTAATAGTTCACTTTGTTTTGCCATATCTTCGGTCTGGAACATTGAACGTGTAAACATAAATTCCCAATGTACAGATACAGACTTGGTTTTAAACGGTTTAATATCTAACTGTTCAGGATCATCAATAAGCCCAAAACGGCCTTGCGGTGCAATCAACTCGACAATATCTGCTAAATGCTGATCTGTTTGAGTGGTTGAGAACACATATAAAGGTGCAGTTAAACCTAATTGCTTGATTTGGGCTGCTAAGGGTTGACGGTGATCTAACACATAATCTGCTCCAAGTTGCTTAATCCAGTCTTGAGTTTCTGCTCGTGAAGCTGTTGCAATAATTGTTAGGTTTGTCAGCTGTTTAAGAAGTTGAATAGTGATTGAGCCAACACCACCAGCTCCACCAATTACTAATATTGTTGTGTTTTCTGGCGCGTTCTTTGGCACTTGTAGACGATCAAATAACATCTCCCAAGCCGTGATTGCAGTTAAAGGGAGAGCTGCAGCCTCGGTTGCTTCTAAAGTTTTTGGTTTATGGCCAACAATACGTTCATTAACGAGCTGTAATTCGCTATTACTACCTTGACGATTAAGAGCACCTGCATACCAAACAATATCGCCAATCTTAAATTGTGAAACTTTATCTCCAATCGCTTCAACTACACCTACTGCGTCCCAGCCAAGCGTTTTCCACTGATTATTCTCAGGGCTTACATTCTTTCGAATTTTAGTATCTACCGGATTTACTGAGACAGCTTGTACACGAACAAGTAAATCATGTCCTTCAGCAATAGGAGCATCGAGTTCAATATCAACGAGTGCTTCTGGCGATGTAATGGAACCAGCTTTTTGATATGCCACAGCTTTCATAATTATCCTTCCTCTTGTTGAGAGTTTGATCATAACGTAAGCTTAAAATAAGTGACTACAGACAAATAACGCTCATAGTGTCAAAAAGGATACTGTAAAATGGCAAAAGCAAGACACTCAAGTTTTGATTGCTCTCCGGGTTGTTCAGTGGAGGCAGCGATTAGCTTGATTGATGGGAAATGGAAATGCGTCATTCTTTGGCATTTATTTAATGAAGGCACCTTGAGGTTTAACGAAATTCGAAAGCGTGTTCCGAGTATTACCCAAAGAATGCTGACAAATCAGCTACGTGAATTGGAACAAGATGGAATTATTCATCGGGAAGTCTATCCTCAGGTACCACCTAAAGTAGAATACTGCCTGACTGATTTGGGGCAAAGTCTTGAAAAAATTCTGTTTGCTTTAAAACAATGGGGGGATGCTCATATTGACCAGTTTGGAAAGCTGACACTTGTTGATGGACATCCGAATCCTTAATGATATTTGAGTCCACTCATTGCAATTTGCATGGTGAAATCTGACTATTTTGAAGCTTGCCCCTGTATTGGGCATTATTTTTATGATGAAACTTGCGTTTTCTGGTCAGCTTATGCAACTCTAATAAAAGAGATTAATAGGTTTTGCTATGGACAATATGGGAATTTGGGTTACCGTTATCATTGTTCTTTTCGTACTAGGCTCCATTTTTGGTTTAAGAGTGAGCCCACGTGAAAAGGCACTTGGTATTATGCGTGATAAAGCTCGTAAAATGGGTTTACACCCACGTGTAATCGTTGCACCTGAATGGACACATGTCCCAATGGCGACTGAAAAGCGTGCCAGCATGGTTGCTTATTATAGTGTATTGATTCCCGATGCCCGTTTATCTTTAATGCGTGCTCGCGTTATAGACGGCAAATTAAAAGTGGTTCAGGGTGATGAGAAATTTAATGATTCTCCCATTGCATTAAAAGGGATTTATGCTATTGATATGCAGGCAAACTGTGTAGGGCTTTATTGGGATGAGGAATCAGACCTGAGAGCAACACAATTAGATGAGATGAAGGCTTATCTGTTGAACTTGGCTAAAGCCTGATTTTTAAATTTATTGGTATAGGAATAACATTTTATATGGCGAATACCTCGCGCTCTGCATCTCAAAGCACAGCATCTACTGCACCTGCTGCACATAAACGTGCCTTAGTGATTGTGGAGTCGCCTGCCAAAGCGAAAACCATCAATAAATATCTGGGTTCGCAATACATTGTAAAGTCTTCTGTAGGTCACGTGCGTGATTTGCCAACAGGTGGCAGTAAATCAACTGAGAAAAAGCCGGCTGCCCGGACGAAACTCACTGAAGTAGAAAAAGAACAAAAAGCCAGTCAGGCTTTAGTTAATCGTATGGGGGTTGATCCTGAACATGGTTGGGAAGCTCATTACGAAGTTCTGCCAGGTAAGGAAAATGTTGTTGCTGAACTAAAAAAACTCGCCAAAGATGCCGATGCAATCTATCTCGCAACGGACTTGGATAGAGAAGGGGAAGCCATTGCTTGGCACCTAAGAGAAGTTATTGGTGGTGATGACAGTCGTTATCATCGCGTGGTATTTAACGAAATTACTAAAAATGCCATTCAAGAAGCATTTAAACAACCTACGCGTCTAGATTTAAACCGAGTTAATGCACAGCAAGCACGCCGTTTCTTAGACCGTGTTGTTGGCTTTATGGTTTCACCATTACTTTGGGAAAAGATTGCCCGTGGTTTATCGGCAGGTCGTGTACAGTCTGTAGCGGTGAAACTGGTTGTAGAGCGTGAAAGAGAAATTCGTGCTTTTATTCCGGAAGAATACTGGCAAGTTTTTGCAGACACGCAAGCCAAGAAAGATGACATTCGTCTTGAAGCAGTTAAGCAAGCTGGTAAAACCCTTAAACTGAAAAATAAAGCTGAAACTGATGCTTTATTGGATGTTTTAAAAGGTGCTGAATATAAAGTTGCACAGCGTGAAGATAAACCGACTAAGGTAAATCCAAGTGCACCGTATATCACTTCAACACTGCAACAAGCTGCAAGTACACGTTTAGGTTTTTCTGTAAAGAAAACCATGATGCTGGCACAGCGTCTATATGAAGCAGGTTTTATTACTTATATGCGTACTGACTCAACGTTCTTGAGTGATGATGCAGTAAGCATGGTACGTGCCCATATTGAAAGCCAATTTGGTGAGAAATATTTACCGGCAAAGCCAAACCGCTATGGGAACAAAGCAGGTGCTCAAGAAGCCCATGAAGCGATTCGTCCTTCAAATGTTGCACTTACAGGTGATCAACTTGCGGGTGTAGAGCGTGATGCTCAGCGTTTATATGATTTGATCTGGCGTCAGTTTGTTGCATGTCAAATGACTCCAGCAGAATATTTATCTTCAACTTTAACGGTTGAAGCTGCAAATGTTGAATTGAAGGCAAAAGGCCGTACGCTTGTATTTGATGGTTTTACACGAGTGCGTGGTGCTAACAAGTCTGATGACGATATTATTTTGCCTGCAATTAAAGTAGGTGAAATTTTAAAATTAGAGAAGTTAGACCCAAGTCAGCACTTTACTAAACCACCTGCACGTTTTACTGAAGCTTCTTTGGTTAAAGAACTCGAAAAACGTAGTATTGGTCGTCCTTCGACTTATGCAGCGATTATTTCTACAATTCAAGAACGTGGCTACGTTAAGTTAGAAAACCGTCGTCTTTTCGCCGAAAAAATGGGTGAAATTGTCACGGATCGACTTGATGAAAGTTTCAATAACTTGATGAACTATGCCTTTACAGCAGACCTTGAAGGGCAGCTCGATAAAGTTGCAACAGGTGAGCGTAACTGGAAAGAGTTACTTGATACTTTCTACGGTGACTTTAAGAAACGTCTGACCAATGCTCAGGGCGAGCACGGCATGCGCCGTAACCAACCGGTTGAAGTACCAGCGGTACATTGTCCTGAATGTTCACGTCCAATGCAGATTCGTACAGGTACAACAGGCGTGTTCTTAGGTTGTTCTGGGTATAACTTACCACCTAAAGAGCGTTGTAAAGGTACTTTGAACTTAACACCTGTTGAGTCTTTAGCTGCCCTGTCTGATGATGATGGTGCTGAAACCGCAGATTTGATGTCAAAACATCGTTGTGAAAAATGTGGCACAGCCATGGATAGCTACGTGATTGATGGTGGTCGTAAACTGCATGTATGTGGTAACAACCCTGACTGTGACGGTTTTGAGCTTGAAGAAGGCGAGTTCAAGATTAAAGGCTACGATGGACCAACCATTCCGTGTGATAAATGTGATGGTGAAATGCAGCTTAAAACTGGCCGTTTTGGTCCGTATTTCGCTTGTACAAGCTGTGACAATACTCGTAAGGTCTTGAAAAGCGGTCAGCCTGCACCTCCACGTGTAGAACCGATCAAGATGGAACATTTGCGCTCAACAAAGCATGATGACTATTTCGTGTTGCGTGATGGTGCTGCTGGTTTATTCTTGGCTGCAAGTAAATTCCCGAAAATTCGTGAAACACGTGCTCCAAAAGTTGCGGAATTGCGTAGTGTTGCTGCTCAGCTTGATCCTAAATATCAATTTATTTTACAAGCACCAGACGTAGACCCTGAAGGTAATCCGACAGTTGTGAAATTCAGTCGTAAGAATCAATCACAATATGTAGGTTCAGAAACTCCAGAAGGTAAACAAACTAAATGGAGCCTAATTTATCAAAATGGTAAATGGGTTGAGGGCTAATTAAGTCCACAATAAAAAAATGCTAGCTCAGCTAGCATTTTTTTATATCTAAAACAATAAAAGAAAATTTTAAATGTATGGGGAAAAAGAATGTGGAAAAACATTCGAGTTTTATGTTTGTTAATTATTTTATTGATTGTTGCTGTTCAGGCATGGCGAGATCAAAACCAAGACTGGAATCAACCTATTGTGGTTGTTTTACATCCTATTAATGCAGATGGTTTTCAGACAACGCAGAGCTATATTCATCAGTTGCAATACACTGATTTTGAGAGAATAAGAAATTATTTGGCAGAATGGTCGCAGCATTATCATGGTCAATCGGGAAACTTTGTAATTCGTTTAGGTCAGCCATTACAGCAACGACCTCCTGAGGTTCCTCAAAATGCCAATATCTTTCATGTGATGTGGTGGAGTTTAAAGTTTCGTTTTTATGCATGGCGCCATCAACAACCTGAAGACAATGGGGCATCACTTAAACTTTATTTAAATTATTACGATCCCAATTATCAAAAAGTTTTGATCCATTCGACTGCTTTGGAAAAAGGTCGTATTGGGAGTGTGAATTTATTTGCGACCAAAACACAAGCTTCTCAAAATCAGGTCGTGATTGTTCATGAGCTATTACATGGCTTTGGGGCACAAGACAAATATGATTTAAAAACTGGTCAACCGCTTTATCCTCTAGGTTACGCGCACCCTGAAAAAGTGCCTTTATATCCGCAAACAAATGCTGAAATCATGGGTGGTCGAACACCATTATCTGAGCAGAGCAGTAAAATGCCGAATGGTTTACATGAAACAATAATAGGTTTACCTACAGCTCAAGAAATTGGTTGGGTGAAATAAAATTGTGGATAAATACTGCTTTATCCACATTAATTGATAAGAAACGATGCAGATCTTATACAGACAAAAAATGTGAAGTGGATCACTATTATTGGGTAGATGAAATTCTAATACCTGATAATAAGAGTGGCCATGATGAAAACTGTCGGTAATGATTTGGTGCGTAATCAGTTACATGCTGATCGTAAGTGGTATTTGATATTAGGCTTTGTGCTTATTGGCTTCGGTCTGATTTTGTTTAGTTCATTACCATTTGCGACCTTTTCTGTGGTTTTTTTATTTGGAATACTCATGATGGTCGGAGGTGTTTTACATCTTGTCGCGGCCATTAGTGTATTTAAAGGTGCAAGCCGCTGGTTATGGGCACTCTTTGGCGTGCTTTATCTAATGGCAGGTTATTACGCTTTTTCTACTCCCGTAACGACTGCAGTAGTTCTGACGAGCTTATTATCAATAGCACTGATTATTGCCGGAGCTATACGTACAGTAAATGCGATTTTACTTAAACCAATTACTGGGTGGGGTTGGACCTTATTTTCAGGATTATTAACACTCGCTACAGGTATTTTGATTTTGGTTTCTAAAGATTCACCTTTTTGGGTGTTAGGCATGTTCCTTGCCATAGATATCTTATTTCAAGGAATTAATTTTCTAGGTCTGGCTTCTGCGATTAAGCATCTGCCATCTAGTTCAAAAACAGTATCTTAAATAATATTGTTGAATCAAAGAGCACTTTAGGTGCTCTTTTTGTTTATAGGGCGGGCAGACGCATCTGGGGTTGGGTCTGTTAAACTATGTTTTGGTGTTTTAGCGATATGTGTTATGAGTCTTGCAAAATTAATTAATGAACTAAATGCTCAGCAAAAAAAAGCAGCCACGACGTCTGCGCAGAACTGTTTAGTTTTAGCAGGTGCTGGCTGTGGCAAGACTAAGACGATTGTTGCCCGTGCTGCTTATTTAATTGATCAAGGCTTACCAGCAAACCAAATTCAGATTTTAACATTCACCCGACGTGCTGCGAGTGAGATTGTTGCAAGAGTAGAGCAGCATGTAGGAGCACAGGCAAAGGGTCTAAGAGCTTCAACTTTTCATACTTTTTGTATGTATTTACTGCGCCGTAATCCACAAGCTTTTGGCTTAAATCAATTTAGTATTATTGATCGTGATGATCAGTTGCTGATGTTCCGTTTATTAAGAGGTAAAGACAAAGATAATGTTTTACCTAAAGCGGCAGAGCTGTGTGATCTATATTCCTATGCAAGAAATACTCAATCTAAGCTTTCTGAAGCATTAATCAAACAGCTTCCAGATGCATATGAGCATAAAACTCAAATTGCTGAGTTGATGAAAACTTATGAGCAGCGCAAAAGAGAGCGTAATTTTTTAGATTACGATGATATCCTGTCGATTGTGGCGGTGCATTTACAAAACTCAGAAGCGCTCACCAATTGGGTTGCAGGTTTTTGTCAGGCATTACTAGTTGATGAAATGCAAGATACAAACCCTTTGCAATGGGCTTTGTTGCAGCCCTTAATTGGTAAAGTGAAGTTGTTTTGCGTGGGTGATGACGCTCAGTCCATTTATGGCTTTCGTGGCGCAGACTTTGAAAATATCCATTCTTTTAAAGAACGAATACCCGATGCAGAAGTACTTACACTGGCTTTAAATTATCGCTCGACTCAAGAAATCTTAGATTTATCGAACTGGCTGTTGGCACATAGCCCAATTGATTATCAAAAACAGCTACAAGCACATCGTGGCCAAGGGCAAAAGCCACAGCTACATTTGTTTGGTAATGAGTTTGAAGAAGCAAACTGGATTGCACAGGATTTAATAACGCGCCATCAGCAAGGTGCAAGCTGGCATGACCACATGGTGTTAGTTCGTTCTGGCTATAGTGCCCGATATCTAGAAGGGGCTTTTATTGCGGCTGAAATACCTTATCGTTTTATTGGCGGGGTAAAGCTTCTTGAGTCGGCCCATGTAAAGGATGTGCTCAGTCTCTTACGTATTGTGAGTAACCCTCACGATGATTTGGCTTGGATGCGGTTTTTAACCTTATGGGATGGGATTGGCGATGTTGGAGCGAGTAAGTTAGCCCAAGAGCTGATGGGAATTGTTGATGTCGAGGAGCGCTGTCAGCGACTTGAACGCCATGGCAAGGTACCACTACAAGCGATTTTAATTTTAAAACAGCTAGATGTATTACAGCAGCATGTCGAGGCAAGTATTGGCTTGGCTCTTGATGCTTTAGGTGAACAGTTAGAGCAGAATTATAAAACTAAAGATTGGTCACGTCGTTTAAAAGACTTTGATTTGGTTAAGCAACTTGCACGCAAACATGCATCGTTAGGTGAATTCCTTGAGGAATATGTACTTGAGCCGATTTCAGTTTCTGAAATTGAAAAAGCTGCTGATCAAGATTTGGTAACTTTAATTACGATTCATTCAGCTAAGGGTGCCGAACAGAAAGTTTGTTATGTACCTCACGTATCGCCAAATCAATATCCTTATGCAAGGGCTCAGGGTGATTTTGATGATGTTGAGGAAGAACGCCGTGTGCTATATGTTGCCTTAACGCGTGCTGAAAATGAATTAATCTTGACGAAGCAAAATCTTAATACGTGGTCGCAAGACACTTATGATGACCAAGGTCGTAAAGTCGAGAGTTATTTCTTAAATGATCTGCCTACACATTTGGTTCAAACAAAGATTCATAGGCAAGTACCTCAGCAATTTACTAAAAAACAATGGAACAGATCTCCTGCAGTAAATTTAGGTTTTGGTATCGATCTGGACTAAACTACTGTATAAGACGCTGTGATTACTTAAATGTATATTGGCCCTCCCTTTTATTGCCAATTAAGGTTAGAAAATGAAAATATTAGTTCGTAATTTAGATCGTGTTGTAAGTGAAGCTGAAGTTTTAGAGTTGTTTAAGGCATATGGTAAAGTTGATACATGTGTTCTTGTGACTGATAAAGACACAGGTAAATCGAAAGGCTTTGGTTTTGTTGAAATGCCGAATCCACGTGAAGCGATTAAGGCAATTAAAGGCTTAAATACGCTTAAAGTTAAAGGCTATGGAATTCGAGTTAAAGCAGCCGAAGAATAAGTTTTTCTGATGAAAAGACAATTTTTAGCTCTCTCGATTGTAACGCCCAATGGTATTCGTATTGCTGAAGGTATCAAAACACTTGAAGTGCGCTCATGGGTGCCTACGCACTTACCAGTGAAAGATCTATTAATTGTCGAAAACCAGAACTTTCTGATTAAAGATACTGATGAAGAGGAAGGAGTTGCTGTCGCTTTAGTTGATGTTGACTCTATTCACCCTTGGCGAAATGACGAGGTCAATTTAGCCTGTGCATCTGCTTGGAGTGAAGGCTATTTTGCTTGGGTCTTAAGTAATGTCCGTCCTATAAAACAGCCAGTGAAAATTTTAGCTAAACGTAAAATTTATCAAGTTGAGCTGGATTTACCATAAATAACGTTGATTTTATCAATGGAGTCGTTAAGCTAAGAATAGCTATTGCAATGGCGATTTTAGAACAGGAAAGTTTAGTTATGTCACGTGTTGCTCGTTATCATGCCGATCGTACCAATCAGAAGCTCTATTTTGCACGCTTAGCGTGTCAACAGGCAGAGCAGACCGATCATGTGCAGCAGGTACAAGCTTACCGTGAAGCAGCTGTATTTCATTTACATGGCGCAATGTTAGCGTTCTTACAAGAATTGGTACGTTATTACCGTTTAAATGATTTGCAACCCACCTTAAAATCTATAGAGGAACATATGGCGGCAAAAGGACAGGTTTCTCCTGAAGTATCCGTTTTGCAGCAATTGGCAAAAGATGGTTTTGTTGCAGAGTTAAAACGAGCTTATCGTATGTGCCAATACGCCCCAGAACCAAAAGAACCGACTCCGGAAGAAGAGACTTCTTCTAACCTCATTATTAAAGTGACACAAGGGCCTCAGTCTTGGTTGCCAGATGTTAAAATCTTGCGTGAATGGCATCGAGAATTAAGTCATTTAATTGATGGTTTTCGTAACGAAATGGTCGAGTTCTAAAATTAAACTGCCTAGATGCTTGAAATTTAGACTAGGTGTGCCTATATAAATAAGACAAGAGATGCAAAGTGCAAGGGTGCTTTGCCACCATGTTGAAACATGGAGGAAGTATATGTCTATACAGCAATTGAAAGAGTTATTTGGAAATCAAGAAGCAGTGTTGGAATTAGTTCAACTCGAAGGTGGTGAACTCGCCTTGCGTAATGCAGGTTCTGAGAATGAACCCTTGGTTAAAATTCAATTTAGCGATGAAGTCAAAGCAATCTTGGGTGAGCAGACTCCAGTTGTTGCTCAGCATATGATTCAGGCTGCATTGTTTGGACTGCTGGAAAAGCAGGTAAACGAGTGGCAGGCTGAGGTATTAGACGAACAGCCTAAATTCTTGAGTTAAAAAAAGCGTACTCTTGAGTACGCTTTTTATATGGAGTTAATGAACCGTTGACTGATGAGCAAGCTCGATCTGATTTAAGATGTGGTGGCTCATATTCTTTGCCATTTCTTCTTTTGCATAGAACACCTCTCCAATATTTTCGTCACGGATAACCGCTGCTTCTTCTTTGCTTTCCGCGCAAATTAATACCTGAATTTGAGGGTTTAATTGCTTGGCAATCGCCACAATACGGTGAATATCTAAAATATCCATAGGTGAGATTACTAAGAGTCGTGCATGCATGATATGTGCTTGAATTAAAACACTCGGTTCAGTAGCAACACCACTCACAGCAGCAATATTTGCATTACGTAGTTTTTCTACGATTTCACGATTCTCTTCTGCAATAACGACTTTAATATTCTCATTAATTAAATTTTCAGTAATACGTCTTCCCACACCGCCATACCCCACAATTACGACCTGATCACGCAAGTAAGCTTGATCAACTTCATCGGGTAACATTGCTAATGGGTCACCGCTACGTTCAAGCAGTCGGGCTAAGTGAGAACGTTCACGAATCCAACGTTGTACAGGTTCAATCGCTGAGAAGATGAAAGAGTTAAGCGTAATTGAAAATAAAGCGCCCGCTAAAATCAGATTCTGAGCTTCTAAGCTTAATAGGCCTAAAGAAACACCGAGTGTCGCCAAAATAAATGAAAACTCACCAATCTGTGCAAGGCTTGCCCCGACTGTTAAAGCTGTATTGATTGGATAGCGGAAGAATAAAACCAGTGCCATTGCAGCAAGAGTCTTACCCACCATAATAATCGCGATAACAGCTAAAATATGTAGCGGACTCTCCACAAGAATATGTGGATCAAACAGCATACCCACAGAAACGAAAAATAAAATCGAGAAAATTTCACGTAGTGGGAGAGTCTCTTCTTCTGCACGATGGCTAAAGTCTGATTCTTTAACGACCATACCCGCAAAGAATGCCCCTAAAGCCATTGAAACCCCAAAGATGGCATAAGAGCCGTAAGCAATCGAAACAGCAGCAGCGACGACGGTCAGTGTAAATAGCTCTCGTGACCCTAAACGAGCAACGAATTGCATAATAATAGGTACAACACGTTTACCTACAATGAGCATAAAGGCAATAAAGCCAATCACTTTTAATAAAGTTATTCCAAGGGTTAACCAGATATTTCCGTCTGCACTTGCTGGTGCTTTTCCACCGAGTAAAACAGCTGTAGCCGGAAGAAGTACTAAAACCAGTACCATCACTAAGTCTTCGACTAACAGCCAACCCACAGCAATTTTGCCGTTAACTGAGTCTAAAAGACCTCGGTCTCCTAATGCTTTTAATAATACAACCGTGCTCGCACACGATAGACTTAAGCCAAAAACGAGTGCAGACCCGAAACTCCATCCCCATAGCATTGAAACGCCAATACCAAGTAAGGTTGCAACAGCGATCTGTAAAATTGCGCCAGGCAAGGCAATACGACGAACTAGTAATAAGTCTTTTAATGAAAAGTGCATCCCTACACCAAACATCAGGAACATGACCCCGAGTTCTGCAAGCTGGTTGGCAAGGTGGATATCTGCTTCTATACCCGGTGTATTTGGGCTAATAATAATTCCGGCAATTAAATAGCCGATAAGAGGGGGGAGTCGTAATCGGGCTGCAATATAGCCAAAAATGAGGGCAACGCCGAAACCAACAGCAAGTAAAATAATTAAATCTACGTCATGCGGCACTAAAAACTCCTTTTACGTGAGTTAGGCTAAAAACAAGCATAAAAAATGCCAAGGCGGAATGTAGAGAAAGTTTAACAAAAAGGTGGGTATAAAAAAAATGCAAAAAAAAACGACTTCATAAAGAAGTCGTTTTTTTCGAGGCTAAAATTATTTGATTTTAGCTTCTTTGAAAATCACGTGTTGACGGATTTTTGGATCAAATTTTTTGATTTCCATTTTTTCCGGCATAGTACGTTTGTTTTTAGTCGTGGTATAGAAGTAACCTGTACCAGCTGAAGAAACGAGGCGAATCTTATCACGCATTGCTCAGACTCCTTAGATCTTTTGACCTTGAGCACGAAGGTCTGCAACAACCTTTTCGATACCCAATTTGTCAATAATACGCATACCTTTAGTGGTTAAACGAAGACGTACAAAACGTTTTTCGCTTTCTAACCAGAAACGGTGGTGGTGCAGGTTCGGCTCGAACCGGCGCTTGGTTTTGTTGTTGGCGTGTGAGACGTTGTTACCAACGACTGGACGCTTGCCGGTAACTTGGCAAACCTTAGACATGGTGTAACTCCATTGATTCAGCCAACAGCAAATCTGTGGCCAGTCATACTAAATGTAAACGGATGAATTCATTCAAGGGGCGTTTTATACCAAAAATACGATTAAAAGACAAGCGAAATTGGTAAAAACGAGGCATGATTTAGTATAACAGATCATGCCTTGATCAGTTAGCGCAACAAGGTTTTCGAAATGAAACGATGAATCGGCTTATTGAACGGTGGAAGAATGTATTTAAGGCTATAAAGTTTTGGATTTGACATCACCGAACGCTCATGAGAAAGGCTAAAAAAGCCCTCTGGTCCGTGATATTTACCCATACCTGATGCGCCAATTCCGCCAAACGGTAAATCATCTTGTGCAACATGGGTAATCACCATGTTAATTCCGAAATGCCCTGAATGGGTGTGTTGTGCAATATAGTCAGCACGCGCTTGATCATAATCAAAATAATACATCGCTAGAGGACGTGGACGACTATTAATGAATTCGATGACTTCTTCTATTTGGTCATATTCTAAAATCGGTAGAATAGGCCCGAAGATTTCATTTTGCATAATATCCATTGCGGTCGTCACGCCAGTGACTAAAGTTGGCGCAATTTTACGGACATCATCTAAAATTTCATTTTGCGGATTAATTTCAACAATACGTGCACCTTGATCACGGGCATTTTCAAGATAACCCTGAATGCGGTTGTACTGTTTATCATTAATAATAGAGGTGTAGTCTTGGTTGTTGCGGAAGTGAGGATACATTCCAGCCACAATCAATTTAAAGTTTTCGATGAACTCGGCAGTTTTGCCGCGTGGTAAGAAAATATGATCTGGCGCAACACAAGTTTGTCCTGCATTCCACAATTTACCTACAGCAATACGTTGAGCCACATCTTTCATATCCATTGATGCATGTACTAGGGCAGGAGACTTTCCGCCTAACTCGAGAATTACTGGAACTAGGTTTTGAGCTGCGGCTGCCATCACTGTTTTACCAACAGAAGTTGAGCCTGTGAAAATCATTTTGTCAAAAGGCAAATGACTAAACGCATCTGAAATAACGCCACCACCATTTACCACAGCAACTAATTCTTGTGGGAATGCTTCTGCTAATGCACTTTCAAGGACACGTCCAAAATTTGGAGAGGCACTAGAAATTTTGATCATGGCATGGTTGCCTGCAGCTAGTGCGCAGATTAGAGGTCCAACCGAAAGTAATAATGGGTAATTCCATGGTGTAATAATACCAATCACACCCATAGGCTGATATTGTACCCAACCTTTTGCTGGCTGATGTAATACACTGATATGGCGTTTTGAAGGTTTCATCCACGCAGTCAGATGCTTACTGTAATATTTGATTTGTTCCAAACTCGTGAGTAGTTCACCAATTTTTGTTTCCATAATTGCACGATTGCCGTAATCAAGGTTAATTGCTTCGGCAATCTGATCTTGATATTTTACCAAGACTCTTTTAAGACGAGCTAAACGATCAATACGCTCTTTAGCAGTGGGTACCGGATGACGTAAATAAGCGAGCTTTTGTTGTTCAAGCAAGTCATGTAAATGCTTAACATCATAAGGAAGCTGAGTCTCTGGATTTGTTTTTGTTTGACTGTTCATCGGTACTTACCAAATATACTGATATACTTATTTTTTAGAGTAAATACTCTAAATAGTCAAGTCGGTTTATGTGTTTAAGTCTTAACCATGTGAATTATTAAAGGTTATTAAAATGTCTCTACCTAAAGCTCTGAAGACAAAAGACCGGATTTTACAAATCAGTTTGCAGCTTTTTAACGAGCGAGGTGAACGGTCGGTTACAACCAATCATATTGCGGCGGAGCTAGGTATTAGTCCTGGAAACTTGTATTACCATTTCCGGAATAAGCATGAAATTATTAAAGAATTAATGTACCAATATCAGGTTGAGACTTTGGAAATGCTTTCTTTACCTGAAGACAGACCATTAACGACCAATGACAAAATCAACTATTTTCAAGTATTAAGTGGTCAACTTTGGAGTTACCGTTTTATCCATCGTGATGTCTATCATTTAGTTGAAAGTAACGAAGACTTTAAAAAGATTTATCCTCGTTTTGCGGGACAGGTCATGCAACAGGGGCAAAAGATTTATCAAGCCTTTGTCGATGCCGGCCTTATGAAAATGACGCCATCTGAAATTGAAGCGCTCATTATTAACTTATGGATTGTATTAACAAACTGGACAAACTTTTTATATATGTCTGGTCACATTAGTGACAATAACCATTTAGAAGAGAAATGGGTTTGGCAGGCATTACGTCAAATGGTTTTCCTTGAAGGTCCTTATCTTATGGGGGAAAGTCGAGCAACTTACGAGCAGTTGCTTGATTCACTGGGGCCTTCTGATCTATTCGCCAGCTTGTCGTCGTTAAAAGATGAATAGTTGTACTTGCCTATTTAGAGCGCTAGAATACTCGGCTTATTAAAAATTTGACTCAATTAAGTGATATTAACCAAATGAATATGACCACTGCCAATACAGCCCGTTTACTGATTACTTGTGAAGACAAGCCTGGGATCGTACAGGCTGTATCGAGCTTTTTGTACCACCAAGGTGCAAACATTACCGCGCTTGACCAGTATGCGACGGAAGCTCAGGGTGGACGTTATTTCATGCGTGTTGAGTTTGAACTTGACCATTTACAGTCACGCAAAGATGCATTAATTCAAACATTTGCTGCCAACGTTGCTGAGCGTTATGGCATGCAATGGCGTCTTGCTTTCGTAAACGAAATTAAAAAGGTTGGTATTTTAGTTTCTAAAGTCGACCATGCTTTACTTGAGTTATTGTGGCGTCATGCACGTGGGTCGTTACCTTGTGAAATTACGCACGTGATTTCTAACCACGAAGATTTACGTGAATCTGTTGAGAACTTCGGTATTCCATTTACTGTAATTAAAGTAACTAAAGACAATAAAGCTGAAGCTTATGCACAAATTGATGAAATGATGCAGGGCAATGACTTGTTAGTTCTTGCACGTTACATGCAGATTTTAAGCGAAGATTTTGTTGCGAAATGGGAAATGAAAATTATCAATATCCACCATTCTTTCTTGCCAGCTTTCGTGGGTGCTAATCCATATAAGCAAGCTTATGAAAAAGGTGTGAAGTTGATTGGTGCGACAGCTCACTATGTGACGGCTGACCTAGACCAAGGCCCGATTATTGAGCAAGACGTTGAACGTGTAAGCCACGATTATAATGTTGAGCAGTTACGTGAACTTGGTGAAGATGTAGAGCGTAATGTATTAGCTCGCGCAGTAAAATGGCATTTAGAAGACCGTATTATTGTTGATGGTAACAAGACAGTTGTTTTTTAAATAACGCTTATTTAAAAAAAGCACGCTTCATGCGTGTTTTTTTATATCAAAAAAAATATTGAAATGATATAACGTAACAATATTGAATGAGTTTATGGTAAGATTTGATCTCTTCATAGTGAAATTAGCCTAACTATATAAGTTAGATTAAACACTTTGTGAACAAGAGATACGCGTTCATGTAACTATGAGAAAACAAAAGCAAAGACACTCAACTGATACAAATTAGTGATATTGAGCAAATGTTTTTCTCAAAAAATAGTTGCAAATGAAAACACTTCTCATTTATTATTGTGGCACTTTATTGTTCTATCCGATGTTTGAAATCGTTTCTACAAATAGAAATCTGAAATCATCATCCATTAGGTAATTAGATTCTTATGAGTCAATCTTCCGCAGCCTTAAACTCTCCCAATCCGATGAAAAAGAAAGTCATCACGGCGCTAATTGCGGTTGCAATTGGTCATATCGGGGTCTTATGGGCGGTCAGCCATATTAAGCCTGCTGAATTAAAGCCAATCGAGAAGAAGCCTTTACAGGTACGTTTCGTAAAAATTCAAGAGCAACCAAAACCACTACCTCCTAAGCCAAAGGAACCGCCTAAAAAGCCGGAACCTAAAAAAGAGGTAAAAGAAGTTAAAGTTGTTGAAAAGCCTGTGACACCACCTAAAAAAGTGGAAAAAATTCAACAGGTGAAAAAAGCTGAAACACCAAAAGAAACAGTAAAGACAGAACCTAAAGTTGAAACCAAAGTGGTAACGACAACTATTACTGAAAAAGTTATTGAAAAACCAAAACCAGTGGTACAAGAAGCGCCTAAAGCTCAACCTGCCCCAGATCCATCACCGAAACGCGTTTCAATTGGTGGTTCGGGTGTACAGTGGAGCCGCTCACCACGTTTAACAGTTTCTTCAAAAGATTTACAAGGCGAAGCACGCTCTGTCATGGTACTCATTGAAGCCGATGAAAAAGGCAAAATTATTAATGTACGAGTGACTAGAAGTAGTGGTATTTCAAGTCTAGATGACAAAGTAGTCCGTGCTGTTCGCGGTGCGAAATTTAAACCTTATATGGAAAATGGTGTTGCTTATCCAATTAAAGCAGAGCAACCCTTTGATTTAACCCCTTAAATGAATTTGAGTCCCAACGGCTAACCTTAATCAGGAGTTCAATATGAACTTTTCAATCTATTGGCAACATGCAGATGCAGTGAGTAAAACCCTGTATTTCATCTTATTGGCAATGTCGATTGCTACCTGGACAGTTTTCATCTTACGTTTGATGGGGACTCGCCAGCTAAAACAACAAGCTTATGCTCAACTTTCTCAGGCTATCACTTCGTTAAAAGCAAAGTTACAACCTTTGAGTTTTGAACAGCGTAAAGCGGTTGCAGAGCAGGCATTACTTCGTCAGATTTCTGCTGAAAAGGCCAATGCTGATAAAGGTATTTCTGTTTTAGGAACAATTGCTTCAATTGCACCATTCGTAGGTTTGTTTGGTACTGTTTGGGGTATTTTCCATGCGCTGGTTGCCGTAGGTAAAAGCGGACAAGCAGGTTTGGCTCAAGTGGCTACACCAGTAGGTGAAGCACTTATTATGACTGGTCTTGGTCTTGCAGTTGCGATTCCAGCGGTATTAGCTTATAACATTTGTGTACGTGCAAACCGTGGTCTTGCTCATGACTTACAAGATCAAGCGCACAGCTTGTTAATTGACACAATGTTGCAGCAAGACTCAACTGTAAAGTCTGATGTTAAAACTGCACAGCAAAGTTACGTTGGAGGTCAAGCTTAATGGCTTTTCAATTGGGTGAAGACCACGATAGTGGCATGAATGAGATGAATCTCATTCCGCTAATCGACATTATGTTGGTGTTAATGATCATCTTTTTGGTCACAGCAACAGTTGCCAACCCATCGATTCCATTAACGCTTCCTAAAACAACTGCTGAAATTATTGATCCACCACCAAAAGCAATTACGATTAGTATCAATGCAAATGGTGAAGTGGCTTGGGATACTCAAGTAATTAGCCTAGATGAGCTTCAAAAACGTTTTCAAGAAGCAGGTCAAGGCGATGTTAAACCAACAGTTCAACTTCGTGCTGATAAAGAGTCGAAGTACGATACTGTTGCTCAGGTAATGTCTCGCGCCAGTGAAGCCGGACTGAGCGATATTGCCTTTGTAAGTGAAAACTAAAATTTAGTTTACTCAATAAAAAAGCAACCAAACTGGTTGCTTTTTTATTGTTCTGATTTATTGGTCTTTCATCAGATGCTGGAATTTACTATATAGCTTGAGCAGCTTTGGTGGAATCGCAAAGTTGCAATAACCTTGTGAAGGATTCTTTGCATAGTAATTCTGATGATATTCTTCTGCTGGATAGAATGTCGGAACAGGGGACAGCTCAGTCACAATATCAAGATCGTCATTTTTTAGAGTCTGAATCGTGTGTTCCGCTGCCTGCTTTTGCTCTTCATTATAATAGTAAATAACAGAGCGGTATTGTGTGCCGATATCATTACCTTGGCGATTTAAAGTCGTTGGATCATGAGTCGCAAAGAACACGTCGAGTAACTGGGAGTAAGTTACTTGCTCTTCATCAAAGTCGACTAAGATCACCTCAGCGTGCTGGGTGTCTCCTTGACATACTTGCTCGTAGGTAGGGTTAGTGGTGTGTCCACCTGCATAACCACTAGTTACTTTTTCTACACCGCGTATTTGTAAAAATACAGCTTCGACGCACCAAAAACAGCCGCCGCCAAATAATGCCTGTTGCATTGTTTTTCCCTCTATTTCCTGCCTATTACAATAGGGTTTATGTATTTAAAATACAAAGTAAAGCATGTATAAAAAAGTAAAGAAAAGTGCATTACTTATTTCATTTAGCTTTAGGTAAACCTTGTCGAACGATTTGAGAGAAGTGTTCACTACTCTGATCTGAGAGCTGTTCAAAATTTTCAGTTCTTGGGTTGATATGCGCAATTTGATACCACTGTTTTAAACTGATATTTTGATTAAGTGCTTTAAGGTCATATAAATAATTAGGTAAGTAACCCGAAGCGATTAGACGATAATCTTTGGGAAGCTGATATGGGTTAATTGCTTGAACCATATCAAAAATTAAAGTTGTACAGTTACTCGTAAGGGTGTTGTACCACTCAGGCTTCTTGCGTAGCTCATCCGATTTCTTAAGATATTCTAAAAATAGCGCTTTTTGCTCGCTACGCGGCATATTGACTGGAAAATTATAAACTTGCTCTTTACGGATGTTGCTACGCGTATAGACAATATCTTTTTCATCAGAAGCAATTAAGCTAAGTTCATATTTTCTAAAAAAGCCACCAATTGCCGAAAACTCTTCAGTTTTTTCTTTGCGAATCTCTATTGAGAAGACTAAAGGTTGCTGATTCTTAAATTCGAAGCTTACCAGTGTATGAGCAATTTGTGGTCCCATCCAGTAAGAGGCAATGATGTTTATGCCATTTAATTGCTTAAGATCAAATGTTCGGGTTTCCCATCGCACATCATAAGTTCCATCAGGATGCCAGTTGAAGTTACGAACATTGTGTAAAGTGATTACATCGCCGTGCTTTTCATAGCTCAGCATATTGGCAACTTCTGGATTCCAGTCACGATCTTGACGTGCAGTTATGGAAAAATACCAAACAAGAGAGCAGGCAAACGCTAAAAGATAAATCAGGATATCGGTACGGCGGCTAATAATATGACCTTCAACATATAAGCCAACCATGCTGAGTGCAAAAGCAATCCAGATGCCAATGAGTATGCGGCTGCCTAACCAGCCAAAAGGTTGTTGAACCCAAAGCGCTACACATACCCAAATACTAGAGAACACAATAAACAGCGTGAATAGACTATGTAGCAGCCCAAAAAGTAGAGCAATAATAAATTCACGTGTTCCGATATTGTGCATAGGCATCCATAAAATTATTTTTTATAAGTAGCAAACTCGAATGAAGTTCCTGATTTTTCATCAACTTGCTGTTCACTTGCAGTTTTATGAAACTCACTCGGTATTGTTGGATAATGTGCATCACCTTGCACATCTAAGTCAACATGAGTAAGTTCAAGACGGTCTGCAATTGATAAGGTTTGCTTGAATATCTCGCCGCCACCAATGATGAATAAAGCTTGTTTTTCGGTATTCTTTACATCTTCTAAAGCTGCATTTAAGGCATCTTCAATTGAATACGCAACTTTAACGCCATCAAATTGCCAGTTAATGTCACGGGTAATCACCCAGTTCACACGGTTTGGTAGAGCACGGCCCATAGACTCAAGGGTTTTACGACCCATCACGACCACGCCACCTTGTGTGATTTCTTTAAAATGTTTTAAGTCGGCAGAAATATGCCATGGCAACGCATTGCCTTTACCAATACAGTGATTTTTGTCCATTGCCACAACGTGGACAACTTCTACATTTTGCCATGCCATAATCTTATTCTCTAAACCGTAATCTAATGAAATTTAAGCCTTTGTTATACTGCAACTGGTGCTTTAATTGCAGGATGTGATTCATAACCTACAATTTCAATATCTTCAAATTTGAAATCAAACAAATCAGTTATTTCTGGGTTTAATTTCAATTGGCACAGTGGTAAAGGCTCGCGTGTCAATTGAAGTTTAGCTTGTTCAAAATGGTTGGCATAAAGATGCGTATCACCACCAGTCCAGACAAAATCACCTACACCTAAACCGCAAACTTGAGCAATCATATGGGTGAGTAGAGCATAACTCGCGATATTAAAAGGTACGCCTAAAAACACATCGGCACTACGTTGATAAAGCTGACATGACAATTTGTTATCTTGTACGAAAAATTGGAAAAGTGTGTGGCAAGGTGGTAAAGCAACTTGACCAGCTTCATTCGGGTTCCAGCCAGAAACAATTAAACGGCGTGAATTTGGATTGGTTTTAATTTCGTTAATTAACCATTTAATCTGGTCAAAACCATCTTGGTTATAAGAGCCGTCTGCATTTTTGGTTGCGCCGAAATTACGCCATTGATGACCATAGACTGGTCCAAGTTCATGCTCTGGACGTCCAAAGCGAGCAGTTTGTTCTGCGGTTGCCCATTCATCCCAAATTGAAACTTTATTGTCTTTTAGATATTGGACGTTGGTGTCACCTTTTAAAAACCAAAGTAACTCAATCACAATCGAGCGGAAATGAACTTTTTTTGTGGTGAGTAAAGGAAAACCTTTAGAGAGATCAAAACGCATTTGATGACCAAATACAGAACGGGTTCCTGTGCCTGTACGGTCGCCTTTGTCACCGCCATTATCAAGGATATGTTGTAGTAGGTCTAAATATGCACGCATAACACTCTCGAGTTCGGATTAATTCCATAAAATAGAAGGGAGATAGCTCAGAAGATAAATAATTACTCAATAGAGCTGCTTCATCATGAACCACTGAAGATGATACCTGTTGTAGCTCAAGATGAAAATCTAAAATTAGTTCTAAGATATTTTTGCTGAATGTGTTTAGTTAAATCTTTTAGCACGATTTTGATAAATCGAGACAAGAAAAAAACCAATCAGTACAAAGCCTAAAGCTTGGATTAGATGAATCCATTCATGCTGAACAGGGAGCAAATACATCAAAATAATAATGATCAAAATAGGATAGATTTTGATTAAAACTCCCAAGCTCGATTTGCCTGATGTGTTGTTTGAAAATTTGGTATTCAAGTCATGCCCAATATGCAAACCAAATCCAAAAATAAGGCTAAGTATTGTATAAATAGGAGATAAGGGCTGAACTTGATTGGCTGCATAAACTGCAACACAAACAACAATAATAAATATAAGTTTGATATGACGTGGTGCGTTGTACCAATAAGCCAGCATATATTGAGCCTATTTATTAAAAAGTGATTGAGGTGAAAAAATAAAAGCAGCAAGCGCCATAAAAGCGATTCCTTGCACACCCCAGATCAGCAAGTTCGGCATTGTTTTTACAAAAATAAGTGCAAATAAAAGAGCGATAGGAATCCAAGTCAGCAGGCGGTAAAGTAGGCCAGTTGGATTTTTCTGAGCAAAATGTAATTTAAAATAGCGGCAGATTAAAAAGATAACACCCGTGCCAGTAAACATTAAAATCGTATCTAAGGGCAAAGGCTGGTATTGATATAGCCCAATACAAATAGTCAAAGTAATAATTAAAATCACTAATTTTTTAAATGTCGGGACTTGTGTGTCAAACCAGAATTCCAGCATGGCATATCTTCATTTTTAGGAGAGTAAAAACTGTAGCATAAAAAAGAAAAGAGGAGCCGAAACTCCTCTGATTTATCATATTAACTGTTCTTTTGTGGACCCCAGTCATAAATTTTCTTTTGGTAGGCATACCACATCATCCAAAGGCCAATCAGCAACATTGGAACGGTAAGGATCTGACCTTTAGTCATCCAGCCAAAAAGAATAAAGCCTTGGTCGGCATCTGGTTGACGGAAGAATTCCATTACGAAGCGTGCAACACCGTAGCCCATTAAAAATAGGGCAGAAACCGCCATGCGTGGACGTGGTTTTGAACTAAACCACCACAAGACAATAAATAGGATTAAGCCTTCACAAATTGCTTGATAAATTTGTGATGGATGGCGTACCAGTTGTAATGGATCAGTTGGGAAGATCATACCGAATGGATAATTTGGGTCAGTTACTGCACGACCATATAACTCTCCACCAATGAAGTTACCAAAGCGACCAAACATTAAGCCAGTCGGTACACATGGGGCGATAAAGTCGAGGGTTTGGAACCATGTTTTTTGATATTTTTTACACCAAAATAACATCGCAATCATGACGCCTAAAAAGCCGCCGTGGAAACTCATACCACCTGTCCAGACTTGGAATAACCAAATCGGATTTTCAAGGAATTTATCAAACTCATAGAAAAGGACATAGCCGACACGACCGCCCAGAACGACACCTAAAGCACCGTAAAACACCAGATCGGAAACCATTTCTGATGTCCAGCCATCACGCTGTTTGGCACGGTAGGAAGCAAGCCCCCAAGCACATAAAAATGCCAATAAATACATGAGTCCATACCAATGGACTTGAAGAGGTCCTAGATGTATTGCGACCGGATCGATATTAGGATAGGTCAGCATTGCTGCTCCTTGATCTTACGTTTTGACAGATTGTAGCGGAATGATGTGAAAAATGTTGTACATTCAATGTGTAAAGATAGGGAATAAGAAAAGATGTGTATTGTGGCTTTAGCATGGCATGTTCTGGATGATATGCCCTTATGTCTTATGTCAAATCGGGATGAGTTCTACCATCGACCAACAGCTTTATTACATCAGTGGCAACATACACCGATTATTGCTGGGCAAGATTTACAGTCGGGTGGGACTTGGATGGGCGTTACACCTCAAGGCCGATGGGCTGTCTTGACCAATTTTAGGGATGGACGAGATCAGAAATCATATGAAACCTCTCGGGGGCATTTAGTTCAGGCTTTTTTAGAGTCAGATTTATTGCCGATTCGATTTGCTCAACAATTAGAACAGCAGCAACAGAACTTCGCTGGCTTTAACCTGTTTATGGGAAATGCTGATCAAGCGGTTTATATGAGTAACCGTGGTGAAGCCCCGCAAGTATTAGCAAATGGTGTTTATGTGGTTTCAAATGGTTTGATGTCTGAACATTGGGAAAAAACCAGACATTTAAGAACACGTTTTACGCAAGAGTTTTTGCCTATGCTTCAGCACCAGACGGAAGAGTTAACTTTGCAACATGCTGCATGGGATATTCTTGAAGATGAACGTAAGGTCACAACGGCATTATTACCCAATACGGGCATTCAGCCAGAAATGGAAGAGTTATTATCATCGACTTTTATTCAAAGCCCTGTGTATGGCACACGTTGTTCAAATTTTTTAAGAATGACCAATAACGAATGGCTTTGGTTGGAAAAGACCCAACAAGGCGAGCATGGTGGGCAAATTGTTCAGCAACAGGTTCTCTTAAATCGATGATAATAAAAATGCCGATCAATTGACCGGCATTTTTAATCATCTAAGAATTAACCCACGATCACACCGCCATCTTTACGGGTAATCACAACAGTTGCTGAGCGTGGACGCGCAGTTTTGTTGCTTGGATCTTTCTGGGTTGCTGGCCAGTTACTTTCTGGTGTCGAGTAACTTGCAGAATCTTCGCCAGGGTGTTGAACATTAATGAAAATTGCTTTGTAGTCAGGTGTCATCGCAATACCTGTAATCTCACATTGCTTAGGTCCCACCAAGAAACGGCGCAAAGTTGAGTCTGTAACTTTAGCACCGACTAAAGTTTGCTGACCATTTGAGGTAGTTGCAGGAGCACCATCTCCAATCTGGCCTGGTAGCGCAGCAAGCATCATACAGTTAGTGACATCAGTATATGCGCCATCATCTGTTTGAATCCAAAGTACGCCACGTGGGTCGAACCACATACCATCTGGAGATGACAAATCATTGTTGTCTGTTAAACCAGATAGGTTGATGTTTGAAGCCATAGATGCTTCTGCACCAAATAGGTAAATATCCCATTTGAAGGTTTCAGCAGTCGTTTTGTCATCAGTTTCTTTAAAACGGATAATATGACCGTTAACGTTACCCTTTTGCTCTTTAGTGCCGTTGTAGAGGTCTGTGTAGTTACGTGGGTTTGCAGCATCGGTCGCGTAATCTTTACCACGATTTGAGTTATTGGTTAGGGTGACATAGACCTCGCCGTTTACTGGGTTGACCGTACACCATTCTGGGCGGTCCATTTTTGTAGCACCGACTGCATCGGCGGCTAAACGTGCAAATGTGACAACGTCAGCTTGAGATTTAAATGGGTAGGTCGTGTTGCTTTCATTTAAGCCATTTTTGCTATAAGCAAGTTCAATCCATTGACCTGAACCATCGTTATTAAACTTGGCAACATACAATTTACCTGCGTTCATGTATTTGTCGCCAACTGCATAACCGCCATTTATATCTTTAGCATCCCACACTGCGGTAGAGACGAATTTATAGATGTACTCACCGCGAGAATCATCGCCCATATAAAATGCTAATGGTTGACCTACAACGGCACGGCAAGCACTGTCTTCATGTGCAAAACGACCAAGTGAAGTACGTTTAACTGGGTTTTGACGTCTATCAAATGGATCAATCTCGACCATCCAGCCGAATGTATTTGGACCGTTACGGTAGTCTTGGGTAGCTTGTGCGGCTTTTACGTCGGCATTCCAGCGGTCATATAAGTCTTGTGACTCTACTTGACCAATTGCTGTTTCCCAGCCGTAGCGTGAACTTGCACCTAAATAAATTTGTCGTCCTTGTTCATCAACGTTAGGGATTAACTCACCATTTTTATCTTTTTCATAAATGATTTTGCCCTCGGTATCTTTTTTAGGGGCACCTTTCTCATCTTTCTCATAACGATAGAGCTCATCTTTTTTAACACCTAACCCATAACGCTTTAATGCAATTTTTTCTGCATCTGTACGTGCATATTCATCGCTACCTGAACGTTGGAAATAACCAATAAAGTTTTCTTCCGTGGTTAAGTATGTGCCCCAAGGTGTATAACCATTACCGCAGTTATTATGGGTACCGCGAGTTTTACGTGCATTAGGGGAGAAGCGAGTTGCGAGTAAGCCAGAACCAGCTGCTGCACCTTCAAAATCCATCTCTGTTGATGCTGTAATACGACGGTTAAAAGCAGAACTTTTATCAATTGTTACTTGTTGAGTTGTTGGGTCTTTTTTAATGTGAACAATAGAAACGCCATGCGCATTGGTTTCACGAATAACTTCATCTTCAGGACGACGTCCATCAACTCTTGTTGGACCTTTTGGGTGAAGGAAGGTCTGGTTGATATATTCGTGATTCATGACTAACAAACCTTCAGCTGAAACACTTTCGTCAAAGCGGTTTGTTGAAGTATTTAAGCCAAAATAATGCATACCATCATGGCAGTCGCCAGAGCGAAACTGGAAGCTTGGACCAGATGGAATATTATTGTCGTCCCAATCTCCAACTTTTGGATTGATTGAGTCACCTAAAGCATAGATAACATTCGCTTCATAACCTTCAGGTACAGTCACAATATCATTATGGTTTTTCGCAACTGCGGTAAAAGTTAATTTTTCTGGTTTTTTATTTGGGTCTACAGGTGTGGTTCCACCGTTGTTAGAACCTGAATCATCATCGCTATCATTACAGCCAGTTAAAGTAGAAGCTAAAGTCAATGCTACAGCACCACTTGCTGCTTTAGTAATTAAACTACGGCGACTGATGTGTTGTTCTAAAATGTCACGAAAGTGGATATTGTCAGAAGTATTATTATCCAATTCTTGGTCTTCATGATATGGCGTCAGCTCTGTCATGGGGAATTCCTAAGTAAATAAAGAGATTGTTCTAAAATTCTTCATGAGCTTAGTTTGTGAATGTGACGAGGCGTTGACGTTTTGATGATAAGTTAATGAAAAGTTCTGTAATTTTTCATTTAATTTTCATAAAAAGTAAAAGTTGAATGTAAAAATATTAAAGCTGACCTTAGCCAGCTTTAATATTTAGAGAGGTTATGAAAAATTATTTAGTTGTGACTGAAGGGGCAATTGGGTCTGCTGTAATATAGCCGACGTTAGCACTATAACCATTGTTGTAATTTTGGTTAATTAAGGCCTTAACATCCTCAGGTACACTACTACTATCGCCTGGATGTTGGAAGTTGCTCATGATGTAAGTCCAGCCATTGATTGAATCTACAGCATGTAAACCTGTTGACTCTGCACCTGCAGGTGTAGAAAGCAGTCGTGTTAACTCTTTGGTATCTACATTGTATGCCCACAAGAAGTTGTTCACGTGGTTACCTGAGTCTTCACCAATGAATAATGTACGTAAAGTTTCAGAGAACTTCAGATTGTCTGGGCTAGCAATTTTGTCTGGATTCGCTGTATTACCTAAACTATCTTTCGCAGCAAGATCTTCACCCATGAGTAGCATATATGAGTAAAGAGGAACCCACTCACTATTAATTGCGCTGCCTTCATTGTCTGTAAAGCTATTACCTAATTTGTGTGCAAGCACGCCACCAGCAGTAATCTTTTTAGAGAACGCGACATTATGTCCAGCGACATAACCTTTACCGCCAATGACCATTGAATCTTGAATATTAGCTAAAGCAGAGTAAGCAACTTTATCTTTAATATTTACGTTAGTGCCTTCCATCTTGGTGAATGCCATACTTGCACCTTTTAGTGCTGCATAACGATGTGTTTCCAAGAAAGCTGCTGCTTTTTCCATACCTGGTTTAAGTTTGACCCAAAGCTGTTTCTTTGCCAAAGTGATTTCAGTATAGCTCGCATCATTTGGATTGGTTGTTAAACTTTCCATGATGTCAGTTGACTTAATCCCACCAGCAACTAAATCCTCAATTTCTTTACTTGTCGCATGGCCAAGTTTGATCCATTGAATGCTAGCAGTTGAGGTTTCAGTTAGCGTATTGATGTATTTAGCAACGTATAGTGTCCCTGCCGATAAATCTTTTTCTTTATCTGCAACGAACATGAAGAAGCCACCGTTGGTGTAGTCATCTCCCATAAGTGCTGTACGGTTGTCTGGCATAACATGGATAAGTTCGTGAGAAATACGACCTAAACAATAGTGCTTTTTAATGCTACCAGTACCATCAAGGTTAACTGTTACTTCTGGCAAATGACCATAGTTATATGGGTTTGCTTTAGTTTCATCACCAAAGAAGTATTTACCAAGATATTTTGGATCTGTACCGCCAATACCTTGATTGAATGCATCTGGCTCATATTCTTCACTTGATAAGTGAGTGTTCCAAGGTGATAAGCTAGCACCGCAAGTAATCCATAAACCGTGTACTGGTGCAGTATCAACGTTGAAGTATTTTTTAAGTTCTAGGTGACCTGTTTTTTGGTCTTGATCTAAAGTCAAAATTGCGATTGGTGAAGGTAATTGACCGTAAGTATCACCGCCTGCTTGGTCTTTAGAGTTGTATTCAAATTGAACAACATGGAACACTGGGTTTGCTACGCCTTCAACTTTCGCACCTTCTAATTGAATTAGAGATGAACCATCTGGACAGTCTGAAAAGAATTGACGTTCTTTACCAGCAACTGACTTATCCATAATTGGATTGCCGTTAACATCAAAATAACCACCCGCGATAATCGTCCCACCACCAAGTTTTGGTACGCTATCACCAGTTTTAAAGAAAGGTTTATAAGCGAGTTGGTATTCAGTACTGGTTGAATTTTCCCAATCAATTTTTAATTTAGAATTCACTACAGTTGTTGCACGATCAGCTGCAGTTGTTGGCGCTGGCATTGCTGTGAATTTTGCATTTTTAAATTTGCTTGGTTGTGGTGTGGGAGTGACTACTGAGCTGTCATCACTATCATTACAACCTGCTAATGTTGCTGCCGTAGCCATCGCTCCTAATGGTAGAAAAGGAATCCCCGAAAACCATTTTAAAATTTCGCGACGCGTTGGTTGAGTAGAAGCAGTTGTCATAAGAAATCCGTAAATTTTGTGGGTATATTTGTTGAGTTGATTCTATGGACTGAAAATGACACTTTTCTTACATTTTTAAGTCACTTTGAAGACAGTTTATTGCTTTGTAGATTAAAAAGTGTTCTACATAAAAAAGCCTGAACTTGTAGGTTCAGGCTGTTCCTTAGAAATCATTTTATTCAGCAGGATGGGCTTTTCTTTTCTCAAGAATTTTACCAAAGAGCAATCCCAGCTCAAAAAGTAACCACATTGGAATGGCTAACATCACCATTGAAATTGCATCTGGTGGTGTAATAAACATCGCTACAAAAAAGCATCCAACAATAATAAAACGTCGCTTTTCAGCAAGGCTTTTTGTATTTACCACACCGATTAAAATAAGGAGGAGCGTCGCGATTGGAATTTCAAAAGTCAGTCCAAATACTAAAAATAACTTTAAGCAGAAGCTTAGGTAGCTATTAATATCCGTCATCGGTGCAACAGTTTCAGGCGATACACTAATAAAGAAATGTAAAATTGCCGGAAGAGTAATGTAATATGCAAAAGCAACGCCCGCATAAAACAAGACAATACTACCGATGAGTAATGGTAGTGCTAAATGACGTTCTTTTTGATAGAGTGCTGGACGAACAAATGACCAGATTTCATACAGAATAAATGGCATTGCCAGTACAAGCGCGACAAATAAATTGAGTTTAAAAGGCGCCATAAAGGTTGCAGTGACATCGGTTGCAATCATTGACGAGGAGGTCGGAAGTTGCAGCCTCAAAGGTTCAGATAGTAATTGGTAAGTATTATTTCTAAAAGGTAATAAGCAAAAAAATAAAAATAAGGTTACCCCGACAATCCTAAATAAATGACGTCGTAAAACGACCAAATGGCTCATGATTGGCATTTGGTCTAAATTTTCCTGATTATTTACAGTGGTTGAAGGCAGTTGGTTCATACGGCAATCTTCAATTTAACAGGTGATGTCTCTGAAATATCAGTTGATGATGCTAAAGGCATAAATTTTCTAATGTATGGGACTTTATAATGGCCTGATATAGGAAGACATATCCGAATAGGTTGGGGCACTGATTTGGTTATCTCAGCCTTATCTATATTTTCAGAAATATTCTGCTTTTGAATTTCTTCAAGCTGTTGTTGTACTTTACGTTCTAGTGCTTCAATGCGGTTGAGCTCTTCTTGCATTTCTTTTCGAAACTCAGAAAGACGCAACTCTTGATCAATCTCATTTTGCAAATTGGTAATATAACGTTTTAGACGAACATACCAACGACCAGCAAAGCGTGCAGCTTCTGGAAGTTTATCCGGACCTAAAACTAAAATTGCAATAATTGCAAAACAGAGTAGCTCTGTCATTCCTACATCAAGCATGGTCGGAAACCTTTAGCTTTTTACTGATGTGCTGTCAGGTGTTTTGACTTGGGCATCAATTGTACGTGGAGTATTAAGAGCAGTAGTCTCATCTTCTTCACGAACTGATTTTTTAAAGTCTTTTACTGCACCGCCTACGTCTTTACCGATATTTTTTAATTTCGACGTACCGAATAATAAAATAACGACAATTGCAAAAATAACGACATGCCAAATAGATAAACCGGCCATGATCTTATACCTCTTTTCAGTTTGCTTTATATCAACAGGTTGCCATGACAGGAATGTGACATTTATATGTCATTTTTAAGACAATGAATGACTGTCAAAACCTAAAAAGTTCATTTTATAAACTGAATATCTTCTTTTTTTATTTATACATAGTTTGAAAAGAGTCACTTAAATTACTTGAAATGGAGAGTACATTTCATTTTGAAAAGGTGTAGCATAGCAAGCTGGTTTTAATGAGCAAGAGGAGAGAGCGTGGCGCTACTACTGCCTGTATTGGCATTTATCACAGGACTTCTACTTGCTCAGACTTCCATTGCAGAAACCATAAAACCTATTCTTTCAGCTTGGCTTGCCCGCTTACTAATTCCGATTGTTATTATTTACAACATGGTATTTTATCAGCCAGGTAGTTTGAGTTTGATGCTGTTTAGCTTCGGTTCAGCATTTCTTATTTTCTTTGCCTATTTAGCTCTATTTAACGACAGATTGTTAGCGCTATGCGTGAGTTATACCAATATGGGGTGGCTTGGTTTTCCCTTTGCTATGGCTTTATTTGGCCCTGATGCTACGGCTCCTATTGTGGCTTTATATATTGGTATGTCTCTTTTTGGAAATGCATGGGCTGTTACGGCAGTCACCACTGCACCACAAAGTAAGCTCAACATATTAAAAAAGGTTTTAACTTCTCCACCGTGTATTTCAATATTTTGTGCACTTTTACTTAGGTCGTTAGGTGCTCAACATATCGAGCATCCTGCTATACATTGGGTATATGAAGTTGCCAAGTTTGTCATGACTTTTGCTGGTATGTGTGTGCTGGGAATGTGGCTACGCCGTACTCGCGTGCATTTAAAAGACTTAATTTACAGTACAAAAGCTCAAGCATTTAAAGTAGTGTGCGGATTTATTCTCTGTGGCTTAACTTATAGATTTTTACCCATTCCAAATATCAGCCAGCAAATTGGAGTGATGTTTTTAATGTTCTGTCTGCCGCCAGCTGCCAATATTGTAGCACTAGAAACACATTACCAAGGGACGGGAAGATCTGCGGCTTATATTGCTTCGGGGACGATTGTGAGTTGTGTGTGTATTGCGATTTATGCTGTGTTTTTACACTTGTTCGTTTAATCTTTATTTAATTCTAAGTTTCCTAAACTTGCTTGTGCGAAGGCGGTATGGATGCCGCCAGTTAGACTGTGGCACAAGGATGTGCCATCAGTCTAACAAAAGATTTTTGCTTACTTTTCATCTTTGAAAAGTAAGGGGTGCCTATACAAAGTTTAATATATTCTAACGCTGCATATTGTGGCCATGTGATCAACTTACTTCTGCAAGCTCTCTTTAAATAACTGCATCGCTTGCCCACGATGACTAATCTTATTCTTGTCTTCTTTAGACAATTCAGCGCTAGACACTTGTAGCTCAGGCAACCAGAACAATGGGTCATAACCAAAGCCATTTTCGCCACGTGCAGCTTCTAAAATTTCACCGTGCCAGATGCCTTGGAAAATTTGTGGTAAAGGATCTTTAGCATGCGTCACTAAAGCAAGTACGCATACAAACATACCTTCAATTACTTCACCATTTTTACGGTAGGGTAAAAGGTCATTTAATAATTTGGCATTGTTGGCTGCATCGTCACCATGTTCTCCAGCATAGCGTGCTGAATAAATACCAGGTGCGCCGCCTAAGACTGGTACACAAATACCAGAGTCGTCAGCCATAGCAGGTTTACCTGAAATTTTAGAGGCATGACGAGCTTTAATAATAGCATTTTCAATAAAGCTTAAGCCGTCTTCAATTGCATCAGGAATATTAAGGCGACCTTGAGGAATAATTTCTACTGGTAACTTAAGCTGTTCAAAAAGTTTTTCAAACTCTGCGACTTTACCTTTGTTATTGCTGGCAAGAACTAAACTGCCCTGATCAAACCAATGTGGGGTAGACATAATAAAACCAAACTTTATAGCTAATATCGAACGTGAGTTATGTTACGTGTTTTTTAAGAGGGGATATAGAGGGAAATAAATAGAATATAAAATGGGACAACCTAAACTAAAGCCACCTTGTAGAGCATACAAGGTGGCTTTAGTCGAGTAAGGTTTTTTACGGATGAACCGTTATTATTGCGCTTGAATCCATTTGTCCGCACGGTCACGCGCTGTACGGATTTGTTCTTGAGTTAAGTTCGCTGCTAGAGCAGTTTTCTTACCTTCAGATAGGCTAATCACTTTATTGTCGAGCATGCCATCACGAGTTGAAAGCTCATACCATTGGTAAGCACCAACGTAGTTTTTCTTTTGCTCTTCCATCATCGCGAGGTTGTAGCTTGCACGGTTATCGCCATTGCTTGCTGCTTTTTCAAAGTATTTACGAGCCATAGACTCATCTTTTTTAACACCAATACCGTCGGCATACATGCGGCCTACGTTTAATTGTGCTGGCGATAAACCTTGATCCGCTGCTGCTTTAAACCATGCGAAAGCCTGTTTGTCATCTTTTGCTACATCTTTACCATATTGATAATGTGTACCAAGATAAAACTGTGCGCCTGCTTGACCAGCTTTTGCTGCTTTCTGAAGATCGTTAATCCCCATTGTTGAAAAACGTGCAGCCTGACTCGCAACCGATTGTGGCTGGGCGATATAATCTGCATGAGCCTGCATACTTAGCAGTCCTGCAAATAGTGTGCTAAATAATGTCTTTTTCATAGTGCACTCACTCGATAAATAGCGACTTCACCAAACAAATTCGGAACATGTTTGCTTAACAGGCTTCCCTGCTGATTTCCATTGACGGCGAGTCGATTAATAATTTGTATCTGATTTTCAGCACATAGTGCTTCGAAATCTTTAAATGTACATAAATGAATGTTGGGGGTGTTATACCACATATATGGTAGAGCATCCGATACAGGCATCATTCCTTTTAATGCAAGAAAAGAGCGAGTCTTCCAATGCGCAAAGTTTGGAAAAGTAATAATTGCCTGTTTACCCACACGCACCATGTCTCTTAATAAAACATCGGGTGCATCTACGGCTTGCAAAGCTTGTGCCATAACCACATAGTCAAAGGACTGGTCTGCAAAGCGGCTTAAGCCGAGATTCAAATCTTGTTGAATAATATTTAACCCGCGACTGACGGCAATTGCAATCTTTTCTTGATCAATTTCTAAGCCATAAGCACGAATTTGATGCTTTTGGCTCATATGAGCGAGTAATTCACCGTCACCACACCCTAAATCGAGTACGCTTGAGCCGGGTTTAATCCACTTTTCTGCCAGTTGTTGATCAATACGCATTAGCTTGCCTCCAGTGATGTCGATTTTAAGTGTTCTTCACCGCCTAAGAAAGCGCGCATGGTTTTGACATACAGTGGAATAGGGAATAAGAACGAGTCATGGCCTTGTTCAGCATCAATGTCGAGATAACTTACTGGCTTATGATTGGTAATAAGCGCATCTACAATTTCTTGTGAGCGGCTTGGTGCAAAACGCCAGTCAGTTGTGAACGAGACAATAAGGAACTGGCATTTAGTTTTGCCCATTGCTTGAGTTAAAGAATGACCGTACTCACGAGATGGGTCAAAGTAATCTAAAGCTTTAGTCATGATGAGATAGGTATTGGCATCAAAGTTACGGCTGAACTGTTCACCTTGATAACGTAGATAGCTTTCGACCTGAAACTCGACATCAAAACCGTACATAAATTTGCCAGATTTTAAATCACGTCCAAATTTTTGTTTCATGGCTTCTTCTGAAAGATAGGTGATATGACCTACCATGCGAGCCAGAATTAGTCCGCGTTTCGGGTAACTATCATTTTCCAAATAACGGCCATGATGGAAATCTGGATCAGACAAGATTGACTGACGAGCAACCTCATTAAATGCAATATTCTGTGCTGAAAGCTTTGGTGCACTGGCAATAATCACACATTTTTGTAGGCGGTCAGGGTAGTCTACGGACCATTGTAGTGCTTGCATGCCTCCTAATGATCCACCGACCACTGCATACCAGACATCTACACCCAAACGGTCAGAAAGCATGGCTTGTGTTTTAACCCAGTCACGTACCGTTACTAATGGAAAATCAGGTCCATATGGGCGATTGTCATTTTCAGGATTTGGTGAGGTCGGGCCAGTTGAGCCATTACAGCCACCAATATTATTTAGCGAAACTACAAAAAACTTATTCGTATCAATTGCCTTACCCGGGCCAATACAGCTATCCCACCATCCAGCTTTTTTATCATCTTCGTGGTGATAACCCGCTGCATGATGATGTCCGGAAAGAGCGTGACAGATTAAAATTGCATTTGATTTATTAGCATTTAAAGTGCCGTAAGTTTCGACCATTAGTTCAAAACGTGGCAAAACACGATCACATTCAAGGTGTAATGGTTCTTCAAATTGGAACTTTTGCGGAGTGACTAACCCCACTGAATCAGCTGGAAAAGACACGGGAACATTTCGCCTTTTAAATCTTTCAGGAATAAAAAGAAAGGATACCAAGCTAGGTATCCTTTCCAAAGTCTTTTTTTTAATTAAACAGCGGCGGCAACAACCTGATCTGTACTTAAAACACCTTGATCAATCAAACGGTTGGTACACGCAATAATTGCTTCAATGGATGAGGTGACTGTATTGTCATGAACACCAGCACCAAATGAACCTTTACCTGTACCTTTTACTTGAAGCTCAATTAAGGTTAATGCTTTCGCATTTGCACCAGAACTAATACTACGTTCTTCATAGTTCAATACGTCAATTGGTAATTGAAGTGCATTTAAGAATGCAGAGATTGGCCCGTTACCTTCACCACGAAGCTGTTGTGTTTCACCTTCGACATCCACATCAAGTTCGATAATTTGAGTACCATTAATGTCAGATAACTTGTAGTTTTTAACTGTGTAATGATGGTTTTTCACATCAACATAAGTGTCTTTAAATAAGGTCCAGATTTCTTTAGCATTAATTTCTGTACCGTTCTCATCAGCATATTGTTGAACAACTTGACTGAACTCGATTTGCAAACGACGAGGTAATACAACGTTGTAGTTCGACTCTAATAAATACGCAATACCACCTTTACCAGACTGACTATTTACACGAATTACAGCATCATAGTCGCGGCCCAAATCTTTCGGGTCGATTGGTAAGTAAGGCATATCCCAGATTTCTTCATTTTTCTGGTACTCGAAGCCTTTTTTGATTGCATCCTGATGTGAACCAGAGAATGCGGTAAATACCAAGTCACCTGCATATGGATGACGAGGGTGTACCGGTAAGCCAGTACATTCTTCAACCGTTGCAATCACTTCATTAATGTTAGAGAAATCTAACTCTGGCGCTACGCCTTGGGTATACATGTTCAATGCAATTGCTGCAACGTCAACGTTACCTGTACGTTCACCATTACCGAACACACAGCCTTCAACACGGTCAGCACCCGCCATAATGGCAAGTTCTGATGCAGCAATACCACAGCCGCGGTCATTGTGGCAGTGAACAGAAATGATTACGCCATCACGACGCGCCAAATTACGATGCATCCATTCAATTTGGTCTGCATAAACATTTGGTGTAGAAACCTCTACAGTCGCTGGTAAATTTAAAATAACTTTATGATCTGGACGTGCATCCCAGATTTCTGTGACGGCATCACAGACATCTTTAGCGACTTCTAATTCAGTTGCAGAGAAACATTCTGGACTGTATTGGAAAATCCAGTCAGTTTGAGGATATTGAGCCGCATACTCTTTAACTTTTTGAGCAGCATTAATTGCTAATTGTTTTGCACCATCAACATCTACATTCAACACCTTTTGACGGAAGGTTGGAGAGTTCGAGTTATAAATATGTACAATCGCTCGTTTAGCACCTGCCAAAGATTCAAAAGTACGTTCAATTAAATGGTCACGTGCTTGAACCAAAACCTCAATGTATACGTCATCAGGAATATGATTTTCTTCGATTAACATGCGAGTAAAATCGAAATCAATTTGAGATGCTGAAGGGAAACCGATTTCAATATGCTTAAAACCAATTTTCACAAGCATTTTGAACATTTTGAATTTTTGTTCCATGTTCATTGGTTCAAAAATTGCTTGGTTACCGTCACGTAAATCTGTACTCATCCAGATTGGCGCTTTTGTAATTTCGTTATTTGGCCATTGGCGATCTGGTAAATCCACACGCTGGTACATACGGCGGTATTTTTTGCTAGGGTCAGCCAACATCATGAGAAAACTCCTTGTCTCGTAGCGCGGTTGCTCTGGATATATTTAAAAGGCAACGTCTCTACTTAATATATGGTATCTAATTCAAAAAAATTAAAGGGAATTTCAAAGTGCTGCTTTAAAAAGCAGACAAAATTTTTATACGCGCGCTTGGCGCAGCATCAGGAGTTGCAGATGATGTCTTGCTTGAGTAGGCGGGGCAAACAAGTAATTCGTTTTCATCTCTAGACCGTGAAATAATAAGTTTGGTGGTTTGCAGGTAATCTTGTTATTTAGATATATCACATCTAAACAATGATTACACCTTGTGCAAAATTCTTATCATAATTTTAGTTAAGTTGTTTAGAAAATAATTTTCTAATTTTGCGCTGTTTTGTTTTTTGTGGGAAATAATTTTCATATTTTTGCCTTATTAAGGTAAAAAACATTATTCAGTCTTAAAAAGGCAAAAATAAATATAGTTACAGTTCTGACCACATACGAATTAAATTATGATAAATGTTGGTCAGCTTCATGACTTCTGAATAGTTATCTCCGTGTGCTTTACGTAGTTCTCGAATGCTCTCATCAAGATTAAATAAAAGATGACGTTTACTATCGTCACGGACCAAACTTTGTACCCAGAAAAAAGAAGCAAAACGAGTACCTGAGGTAATGCTACTGACTTCGTGCAGGCTAGTAGACGGGTAGAGCACGACATCACCTGCCGGTAATTTAACTTCGTGATAACCATAAGTGTCTTCAATCACTAGGTCACCACCTTCATATTCATCGGGTTCACTTAAAAATAATGTACAAGATAAATCAGTGCGTAACTGTTCTGAAGTTCCACGTATAAGACGGATCGAGTTATCTACATGGAAACCAAAGCTTTCATGTTCATCATAACGATTAAAAAGCGGTGGAATAATTTTGTGGGGTAGGGCAGCGGCCTGAAACACTGGATTTTGCCAAATTGCTTTGATGACAAGTTCACTTAAATGATGAGTAAGGGGATCTTGTTCTGAGAGTTGCTGATTTCTTTTCACAGAAGCAGACAAGGTGCCGGCAGTCACTTTCCCACCTACCCAATTGGCGTCTTCCATGAGCTTACGAAACTCGGCAACTTGCTCTTTGCTTAAAACATTGGGGATATGATGAATCACGGCAAACACCTTTTAAGATATATTCTATTTGTAAAAATAGCCTCATGATGAGGCTATTTTATAGGAAACTAAATGAAATCCATAAAAATATTATGGGATTTAGACTTAATATTTAAAGTTAATTGCTAACACTGCGTTACGACCTTCACCCTCATTTGCATAATGAGCTGCATGGGCACTAGTAAAGTAACGTTTGTCAGAAATATTATTAACATTTAATTGTAGATCTACATTTTCATCAACTTTATACTGAACCATTGCATTGTAAATAGTGAATGCAGGTAAGATTTTGGTTGAAGTCAATGCGGTATTTGGATTTGTGTTTGCATACACTTGGTCACGGTATTGTGCACCTGCACCTACGGTTAGTTTTGGTAGAACTTTATAAGTGGTCCATAAGCTTGCACTATTTTTTGCAACGAATGGTAGAGGTTTGCCTTCTTGAGCAACAGCATTGTAGGCAGCTTTTTCAACTTCACTATCAAGATAGCTATAACCTACAGCCATTTCCCATTTATCGGTAATATGACCAGTTAAACCAAGCTCAAAACCATCAACTTTACTTTCACCAGCATTGGTTGTGGTGTTTGCATCAACTGCAATACGCGTATTTTGCTTTTCGGTACGGAAAATTGCGGCTGTAACATTCGCGCGATTTTCCCAAAGGCTCCATTTTGTTCCCACTTCATAAGTACGAGCTTTTTCTGGATCTAAAGCCTGATTCGATGCAGACAGGCCATCAATATCAGCATCCATACCTACTGGGTTGGCAGCGGTAGCATAGCTTGCATAAATACTGCCATGTTCAGTTGGACGGAATACCACGCCAGCTTGATACGAGAAGAAATCAGAGTCATTGGTATACACAGTTCCAGCAGGCGTAGTAGTGCTGCCACTTACGTAGTCCTTATTGAACTTTAACTCTGAATCGAATTTATCCCAACGCGCACCTAAATTGAGCAACCAGTATTTATTGAATTCAATGCTATCTAAAGCATAAATTGATACTGTTTCATTGGTTGATGTTCTTTGTTTTGGATTCGTTGTTAATGAACCTAACCATGGAGCATTCCCAGATGGATTTGTTAAACTGGTACACCACCCATCATTATTTTGACACGTGTTATCAAAGCCAGTTGTCGTTGTTCCCTTATAACCAGGGTAGCTGATGTTATATGAGCCACGTTCAGTCTCTTCACGACTATATTCAGCACCTACATTAAAACTATGTGTAAGCTGACCAGTTTTAAGTTTCCCGGCTAAAGATAGTTGATCTGTGAACGCTTCTGTTTCACGAATAGATTGTGTAACACGGCGCCAAACTTGATTGTTATAAATGTTGCTCTTAGAGTCATCTGGGTTGGTGTAGATATAGTCTGCTTTAGAGCGGCTATAGCTTGTTGTGTTACTAAGTGTTAGATCATCATTAAAGTCATGTTCTAACTTCAATGAGCCGATATGGTTTTCACGTTTGTCAAAATCACGCGCTTTCCAACCATAATATGCTCCTTGCTTAACAGCGACAGGCTTACCATCTCCTTTTTCTGCACCAGCAGGAACATTTGATTTTGGTGTACCATCATTATTAACAAGGTTTGGGTTATTGAATGGAATACCTGAATCAGGTTCATCATTACTTTTTAAGAAGTAATAGCTTAAAGTAGCTCGGTTTGCAGAACCTAAGCCGAGCGCTAGGCTTGGTGCAATACCAACACGAGCGTATTCAGCTCCATTACTTTGACCAGGTTTGTCATTTTCATGGCCCATAACAACAACACGGCCAGCAACACCATTGCCAAAGTCTTTGTTGGCATCAAGCTGAATATGACGGTAGTTGTCTGTACCACCCGCAACAGATCCTTGATAAACATTACCTTCATGGGCAATTTTTGGAATAAGGTTAATGCTGCCACCAATCCCGCTTCCCCCAGTTAAAGCAGAGCTTGAGCCCTTGATGACTTCAACTTGTTCAATCGCAAACATGTCACGAGTTTGAGCTGTTGCATTACGAACACCATCAACATAAATAGAAGATTGGCCGTTATAACCACGAATATAAGGAATATCTGTATATGGAACGCCGCCTTCACCAGCACCAAGGGTAATACCTGGTTCATTGCGTAGAGCTTCAAGTAGGGTATTTGAATTCGTTTCTTGAAGTAGCTTTTGGGAAAGAATTGACACCGATTTTGGCGTATCTTTTAGTGGAGCTACAAATTTTGCGTTCGCAGACTGATCTACTTTTAATGATTCTGCTTGATTTGCTTCAGCATGCACGTTAATAGTCTTTAATACTTCAACTTGTTCTTGCGCGATAGCAGCGGTTGCTATCACAGAGAGAGAAGAAGCAATTGCAGACGATACAATTTTCTTGCGGGTTTTGATGAAAGACATAATTTCAGGACTTTAAATCATAAAGGTTATGCGAATAATAATAATTCTTATTTATATGTACAGTTTGTGTTAATTGGATTTGTCGATAGAATTATGAAGAAAATGTGAAAGGTTGGATGGGTTTTAGTATTAAAAAATAGCTAATTATTTGATTGTGTTTAATTGTTTTAAAAAGCGATAAATTTATGAAAAATGATTGTAATTTTAGATTTATAAAGAATAACTAAAAAATTAGTTTTACTTAAGTGCTTATGAAAAATATTTAAAGAATCATAAAATTACTGTGAAATTTACTAGAATAATGTCCTTCACTTACATGAAGTGATCGGTTAATTTTGTATATCTTGAAAGTTGTCATATAATACAGCACTTTTTTAAAAACTGTTCCTACTAACTAATTTTTATCGAGGAAGCCATGCAAGTAACGACTGAAGCGGTTTCGGGCGTTGCCCGTCGTTTAAATGTGTCTGTACCGACGAGCCGTATTAACGAGCAATTTGAAGCTCGTTTGAAGCGCACTGCCAAAACTGTGAAGATCAACGGCTTCCGTCCAGGTAAAGTACCTGAAAACGTTGTTCGTCGCGAATACGGTGCAAGCATTTATCAAGAAGTTGTAAATGACATCATTCGTGATAGCGTTTTTGAAGCAATTCAACAAGAAAAAATCAATGCGGTAGGTATGCCGAACATTGAGAAAGTTGAACATAAAGAAGACGCTTTAGTTTTTGAAGCAACTGTAGAAGTTTATCCAGAAGTTGAAGTAAAAGCATTTGACGGCTTAGAAGTTGAACGTAAATCAGCTGAAATCAAAGACGCTGACGTTGACGCTATGATCGAAAACTTGCAAAAACAACGTCAAACTTGGGCTGTAACCAAGGGTATGGCGAAAAAAGACATGCAAGTGACTTTTGACTTTGAAGGCACTATCGATGGTGAGAAGTTTGAAGGCGGTTCTGCTGAAGACTTTAAACTTGTGTTAGGTTCAGGTCGTATGATCCCTGGCTTCGAAGATGGCATCATTGGCATGAAAGCTGGTGAAGAGAAAGTAATTGATGTTACTTTCCCTGAAGATTACCAAGCTGAAAACTTGGCTGGTAAAGCAGCTCAGTTCAAAATCACTGTGAAGCAAGTTGAAAAATCTAAACTTCCAGAAATTGATGCTGAATTCTTAAAAATCTTCGGTGTAACTGAAGAAGAAGGCGTTGAGAAGTTAAAAGCTGACGTTCGTAAGAATATGGAACGTGAAGTTCGCAATGGTTTACGTAACCAAGTTAAACAAGCTGCTTTTGATGCACTTGTTGCTGCGAATGAAGTTGAAGTTCCAACTGCAATGGTTGCTCAAGAAATTGACCGTCAACGTCAACAAATGGTTCAACAGTTCACTCAACAATTTGGTGGTGCAGGTGCGCAATCTTTTGACAAGAGCATGCTTCCTGACGAATTGTTCAAAGAACAAGCAGAGCGTTCTGTTAAGCTTGGCGTATTGGTAAGCAAAGTTTTAGCTGATGCTAAACTTGAAGTTGACCAAGCTCGCGTTGATGCTTACATTGACGACATGGCTTCTTCTTACGAAGATCCAACTGAAGTGATCGAATACTTCAAAAATGATGCTCAACAACGTGCTCAAATCGAAGCAGTTGTATTAGAAGATCAAGTTGTTGATCACATCTTAGCTGGTGCTAAAGTGACTGACAAAGCTGTATCTTATGATGACTTATTGAAAGAACAACAAGCTCGCCGTATGGGCTAATCTTTTAAAAGTCAGAAAAAGGCGCCTCAGGCGCCTTTTTTGTTTTTCTTTATGTGGTCAATTAGAGTGCGGCATTAAGTACTTAGGTATAAATAATATAATATTTCAGTGCGAACCTTTTGCAATTTGAGAAATTATCCCGCATATTGTTGCCATAGGTTAAGTCACAAAAAATTTAGGAATAAATAACGTATGTATGTTCCAACAATTGAAAATGCTTTAGTTCCTGTTGTGGTTGAACAATCTTCTCGCGGCGAACGTTCTTTTGATATTTATTCACGACTTTTACGTGAGCGCGTCATTTTTTTGACAGGTGAAGTTGAAGATAACATGGCAAATCTGATCGTTGCCCAAATGTTGTTTTTAGAAGCTGAAAATCCTGATAAAGATATCCACCTTTATATCAACTCTCCAGGTGGATCTGTGACAGCGGGCATGGCTATTTATGACACGATGCAGTTTATTAAGCCTGATGTCGTGACATATTGTATGGGGCAAGCTGCTTCAATGGGTGCATTTTTATTAAATGCGGGCGCTAAAGGCAAACGCTATTGTTTAGAAAATGCCCGTGTCATGATTCATCAACCATTGGGTGGTTTTCGTGGTCAAGCATCGGATATTGAAATCCATGCGCGTGAAATTCTCTTTATTAAAGAGCGCTTGAACCGCTTAATGGCAGAGCACAGTGGTCAAGACTATGAAACCGTTGCTCGTGATACTGACCGCGATAACTTTATGACAGCCCAAGCTGCTAAAGAATATGGTCTGGTTGATCAGGTGTTAAGTAAGCGTCCATAAGGACCTTCTTATATAAATAACTTGAGATGTTGAAAAAGATCTCCATTTAGTTATTTATGCAGTGCATCTTGCCCTAATATTTAAGATTCTATTTGTGGAGTGAATATGTCCGAACATCCTCAAGGACAAAAACATTGTTCATTTTGCGGTAAAACGCAGTCTGAAGTCGGGAAACTGATTGCGGGTGAGGACGCATATATTTGTAATGAATGTGTGGATGTCTGCTTAGACCTTGTACAAACCAGCCAACAGGTTGAAGCAGGTGACTGGGCGAGCAAGGCATTGCCAAAACCACATGAAATACGTGCTGCGCTTGATCAATATGTTATTGGTCAAGATCTTGCCAAAAAGACACTCTCTGTTGCGGTTTATAACCATTATAAACGCTTGAAAGTTGGTCATAATGGCCATGTGTCAAAAGAAGTAGAAATTGCTAAAAGTAACATTCTACTGATTGGACCTACTGGTTCAGGTAAAACTTTACTTGCACAAACATTGGCTCGCCTTTTAGATGTTCCATTTGCGATGGCAGATGCAACAACATTAACCGAAGCGGGTTATGTGGGTGAAGATGTTGAAAATATTGTGCAAAAGCTTTTGCAAAAAGCAGACTACGATGTAGAGAAAGCTCAGAAGGGCATTATCTATATTGATGAGATTGATAAGATTACTCGTAAATCTGAAAATCCATCAATTACGCGTGATGTGTCTGGTGAAGGTGTACAACAAGCATTATTAAAAATGATTGAAGGTACAGTTGCTTCGATTCCTCCGCAAGGTGGTCGTAAGCATCCACAGCAAGAGTTTATCCAAATTGACACCTCAAATATCTTATTTATTTGTGGTGGTGCATTTTCTGGTTTGGAAAAAATTGTACAACAGCGTCAAGAGAAAGGCGGTATTGGTTTTACAGCTGACGTTAAAAACAAAGATGAAACCAAAAAGCTTGCTGAATTGTTCCGTCAGGTTGAGCCAACTGACTTAGTGAAATTTGGTTTAATTCCAGAATTCATTGGTCGTTTACCAGTGATTGCGACACTTGAAGAGCTAGACGAAGAAGCTTTAATGCAAATTTTGACTGAGCCAAAAAATGCATTAACACGCCAGTATCAATATCTTTTCACTATGGAAAATGTTGATCTGATCTTTGAAGATTCTGCATTACGTGCTGTTGCTAAAAAAGCGCTTGAACGTAATACGGGTGCGCGTGGTCTACGTTCTATTATGGAAAACGTACTGCTTGAAACTATGTATGATTTACCAAGTCGTACAGATGTTGGAACAGTCATTATTAATGAAGCAGTCATTAATGGTGAAGCAGAACCTGTTTATCAGGCTGAACGCCAACCTAAAGAAGCTGCAACGCATGAAAGTGTTGCTAAGGCAGATTTAAAGGTTATTGATTCGAAGTCTGCATAGATTTCATTCATCTAAAAAGCATGAATCGCGTTAGTGATTCATGCTTTTTTTGTTTTCAATTTATATAGGTAGTGTTAATCTTAAAAATACAAAATACGCATAGTTTTGCGGTGTAAAAAATAAATCAAAAACAAAACGCTTTGAGGGATGCCATGCGTTATTTAATCGTATCTTTGTGCTGTGCTGGACTATTTGTGGGCTGTCAAAGTTCATCTCATTTAGAAAAAAATCCGAGTGAATTGACCGCGACTCTACCTAAAGTTGATGTTGAAAAAGAACCTGGTTTATTAGATCAATATCATTTAGGCGGTTTTACTGTGGGAGGGTGGGTCAACCAAAAATTGGGTCAGACTTTTGCGCCAATCAAAGCACAAAATGAACAGGCAGCTGTAGTTTATCTATATCGACCAGACACAAAATGGAATCGTCAGGAAATTGCAGCGATTAATCTCTTTGTGAATGGTAAGCGCATTCCGAGTCTATTACATAATCATTATTACTGGATTGAGCTACCAGCAGGAACGTATCGTCTTTCTGCGAGCCGCCCTTTACTTGGTATCCATTTTCAAGAACCAAAATATATTGATATCACTGTTGAGGCGGGAACGTCTTATTATTTGAAATATGATGAAGAAAATAAAATGGACCGAAGTGAACATACTGGTCCATTTATGTTAATGCAAGACAATATTGGACGTAGAGAGATAGCATTTACCGAGCTTAAATCTTCTAGCTATAATTTTGTTGCTGAAGATGCTTCAGGAAAGATCCGCCATAAACCACAAGAATTAAAGCCAGCTAAATATGATGAAAAATCAGATGTGCATCTGATTAAACCATTTAAATTATGGAATCCTTTAACTTGGTAATGAGCTACAAAAGATAAAGAAAAGTTAAGACTTTTCTTTATCTTTCATCAATGGTGCAAGAATTTTAAGCATCTCTTCTTGCATATGATCTCGTGCTTTAGGGTCATTAAATGTTTGCTGTCCCAACTCCATCATATATTCTGAAATTTGCCCCATAATCTGTACATTTTTGCGCGTAATTGATTGGCCTTCTGGGGTTTTTAAAAATTTCAGATTCGCCTGAATTTCCTCTTCAGTATAAGTCTTAAGATAAATATCCTGTAAGGCTTGGGCGGTTTTTGGATTGCTAATGAGCTGATTGCTCGAATCTTTTAGGAGTAAACCTAACTTCTTCGCGGCCTCTTTTTCTTTTGGACCTAAAGTTTTGATACCCGTGATATTACTAACGATCTGTTCTGCCTGTTGATCATAGTAAGGCGTTAATTCATCAATTGATTCTTTAAGCAGGTAATCAATTTGGCTCATTTGCATGAGTTCTTTAACTGAACTTAACTTGGCAGGAGAGGCAAACAAGCTTGTGGTAATACAGCTTAGACAAAGGCTGATTGAGAGATTTTTAAGAATAGGGCGAATAGTCATGAAATGACCTATATTCAATATTTGGCGAGAGGGTGCTTTCATTAATAGCATAGATTGACGAACTAATTGTTACAATTCTTTTCAGATTTTAAAATAAAAAAAGAATGCATAAAAAAAGCACCGAATTCGGTGCTTTTCTTGATTAGCCAGCTGCTGCATCGACTACTGGAATTTTTCCAATTTTCGCTTGCCAGATTTTTGGAGCTACTGCGTGAATTGAAGTACCATTTACGTCAACTGCAACAGAAACAGGCATATCTTCAACTACGAATTTGTAGATAGCTTCCATACCTAAGTCTGCAAACGCAACAACTTCAGCTTCGCGAACAGCTTTAGATACGAGGTAAGCTGCACCACCAACTGCCATTAAGTAAGTTGCTTTGTTGTCTTTGATTGCTTCAATTGCTGTAGGACCACGATCAGCTTTACCAATCATACCGAATAGACCAGTATGCTCGAGTACTTTACGTGTGAATTTATCCATACGTGTTGCAGTTGTAGGACCAGCAGGACCAACGACTTCATCACCCACTGGATCAACAGGGCCAACGTAGTAAATAAATTTACCTTTAAGATCAACTGGTAATTCTTCACCATTGTCGATCATTTCAACCATACGTTTGTGCGCAGCATCACGACCTGTGTACATTGTTCCGCTAAGAAGTAATGTGTCACCTGGTTTCCAAGAATCCATTTCTTCTTGAGTAATGGTATCAAGGTTTACGCGTTTAGACTGTGAAGAGTCCCAAGTTACAGATGGGTAGTCTTCAAGTTTTGGTGCTTGAATATGAGCTACACCTGTACCATCAAGCTGGAAGTGAGCATGACGAGTAGCAGCACAGTTAGGAATCATACCTACTGGTTTACCAGCAGCATGACATGGGTAATCTTTAATCTTAATATCAAGAACAGTCGTTAAACCGCCTAGGCCTTGAGCACCAATACCAAGTGCGTTTACTTTTTCAAAGATTTCGATACGAAGTTCTTCGATTTTGTTTTCTGGTCCACGGCGAAGTAATTCGTCCATGTTGATTTCTTCCATGAGTGCTTCTTTAGCAAGCATCATGGCTTTTTCAGCAGTACCACCAATACCAATACCGAGCATACCCGGAGGACACCAGCCTGCACCCATTGTTGGAACAGTTTTAAGAACCCAGTCAACAATCGAGTCAGATGGGTTAAGCATCGCAAGCTTAGATTTGTTTTCTGAACCGCCACCTTTAGCAGCAACAGTAATATCTACTTTATTACCCGGAACGAGTTTGTAGTGAATTACAGCAGGGGTATTATCTTTTGTGTTTTTACGACCAAATGCAGGGTCAGCAAGTACAGATGCACGAAGAACGTTGCTGTTTTCAAGGTAACCTTGGCGAACACCTTCATTTACTGCATCGTCTAAGCTCATCGTTAAATCAAATTTAACATCTAAGCCCACTTCAAGGAAAACGTTAACAATACCAGTATCTTGGCAAATTGGACGATGACCTTCCGCACACATGCGAGAGTTAATTAGAATCTGTGCAATTGCATCCTTTGCGGCTTTGTTTTCTTCGCGATCATAAGCACGGCTCATCGCTTGGATAAAGTCTTGCGGGTGATAGTACGAAATAAACTGTAGGGCGTCCTTGATCGATGTAATCAAGTCATCTTGTTTGATAATCGTTGTCATACCAGAAAATCTCTTGAGCGGGCTGTTAGCTAGCGGGCTAAATTATATGACAAAAAGACAGTGTTGTGGGAGATTGGTTGATCTTTTGACCGAAAGTCGCATAAGAACATATTGATGTGATTTAAAAGAGACAGATCGGAAAATTATTTATTTTTGAATGACTAAAATAAAAAAAAGCCATTTGAGCGGACATCAAATGGCGAGAGGTAGTAAAGGTTAATTATATTAATTATTTGGCGGCGGCTTGCTGTTCTGCCTGAATTGCCGTTAACGCAATTGTAAAGACGATGTCATCTACTAATGCTCCACGAGACAAGTCATTGACTGGTTTGTTGAGGCCTTGCAGCATTGGACCTACACTGACTACATTTGCAGCACGTTGTACCGCCTTATAAGTTGTGTTGCCTGTATTTAAGTCTGGGAAAATAAATACATTTGCGCGGCCAGCAACACGTGAGTCTGGTGCCTTTTGTCGTCCCACACTTTCAACGGAAGCTGCATCGTATTGAAGTGGACCATCAATGAGTAAGTCCGGGCGACGTTGCTGAGCAATTTGAGTTGCTTGCTGTACTTTTTCAACATCAGCACCTGTTCCCGAAGTACCAGTTGAGTAGCTGATCATGGCAATACGCGGGTCAATTCCAAAAGCTTTCGCTGAGTCAGCCGACTGAATTGCAATTTCAGCAAGTTGCTCTGCGGTTGGATCTGGATTAATCGCACAGTCGCCATATACATAGACTTCATCTGGTAAAAGCATAAAGAAGATTGATGAAACTAGTGAATAATCAGGGGCTGTTTTGATGAGCTGAAATGCTGGGCGAACTGTATTTGCTGTGGTGTGTACCGCACCTGAAACTAAGCCATCGACTTGATCTAAGGCTAACATCATGGTGCCAAGCACTACGGTATCTTGAAGCTGTTCTTTCGCTTGAAGCTCATTGAGTTTACCTTTACGTAGCTCAACCATTGGTGCAACGTATTGGTCACGAATACTATCGGGGTCGACAATTGCTAATTCGGCCGGTAATTCAATACCGCGTGCTTTTGCAACATCGTGCACAGCATCTGGTTTAGCTAATAAAATACAGTCAGCAATACCACGTGCCTGACAAATTGCCGCAGCTTGAATGGTGCGTGGTTCATCACCTTCAGGTAGCACAATCCGTTTTTTAGCTGCAATTGATTTTTGCACCAGTTCATGCCGGAAAGCCGATGGCGACAGGCGAGGGGTAGCGGCATTGTTGCTATGCTGCTTAAGCCATTCGACATCAATATGACTTGAAACAAATCGGGTCACTTGCTCTGCACGTTCAGTATCGTCAGTTGGAATCTCATTGCCAAAATTAGATAAACGCTGTGCAGTTTCAAGTGTGTTTAAACGGGTATGTAAAATCGGTAACCCTTGTTTAATTGCACTTTGGCAAAACTCTAAAAGCTCAGGTGCTGGCGCTTCTCTTTCGGTAAGAACTAAACCTGCAAGAGGAATACCATTGCTGGTTGCCAAACTACTTGCAAGTAAAACGTCGGTACGCTCAGAGGCGCTAATAATTAATTCGCCTGCAATAAACTTATTCAGTTCATATTCAATGCTTGAAGCAATTAAACTCGAATGCAAAATACGACGTGTTTTAGCTTCACCTTGATGTACCCATTGCCCATCAATGACATTTGCAATATCAAGTGTTCTCGGTACGCTTAGCGTGTTACTAAATGGAACAAGTCCAATAATCGGTAAATCGCTAGAACCAAAATAACGATTATATTTTTGCAACTCACTTGTAAATTTTGCGATTTCTTCAGTTGGACGTAACGATGGATCAAACGCGACAGGAATTTGTGCTGTTTCTTCAGTTAATCCACGGGTACGCATAAACAGTACGCCAGCAGTACGATTTGAAGCTGCTCCACCAAACTGGCGTAAATGAGCATCTACTTTTTCTGCTGCTTTTTTCGGGTTTTGAATATCTGCTGTGCTGACTAGCACGACTTCTGCATCAAGTGCTTGTGCAAGACTTGCGTTGAGCTCACTGGCAAAATGGTCTTGTCCGTTTGGTAATAAGCCTTCCACAATAATGACATCATGGTCTGCTGCAACGCTACGGTGGAGGCTAACAGCTTCTTCAAGTAATTCATCTACTTCCCCAGCGGCAATAAGCTGAGTTAATTTTTCATGCGAAATAGATTGAACAGTTTTACTTTGAAATAAATGACCAAATAATGAAGTGGTTCGGTCAAGATGCTCTTGGTCTTCTTGAGAAAATGGTTTTAAAAAGCCTGCTTTAATCCCGTTACAATCAAGTGCGTAAATCATGCCTAAGCAGGCAGAGGTTAAGCCAACCCCTTCGCCTGTAGGAATCAATAAAATTGTATTCATATAAACCTATAAATAAACGAATATCGAGTTTTCGCTGAGCTCTAATTAAGCAAGGCTTGCTACAGATGCTGTATTTTCTGCCGCTTCAACAACTTGACGAGTTTCTTTGGCAATACGGCCTTCCTCGTCTGTAGGAATGACCCAAATTTGAGGTCCTGTTCCATTGTCGATTCGTCCTTCAGTGCCACGTTTTAGGTTGTTGTTTTGATCTTTATCAAGCTGCAAACCAAAATGAGGTAAATAAGCTAAGGTTTTTTCACGAATATAAGCTGAGTTCTCACCAATACCGCCTGTGAAGATTAGACCGTCCAAAGTCGGTAAGCCACAGCTTAATGCAGCCAGTGATTTTGCAAGGCGATAGCTAAACACTTCAATTGCAAGGCAAGCATCTTCATTGCCATTTTCGGCTGCTTCAATCACTGTACGCATGTCATTAGACAGTTGAGATAAGCCTAGTAAGCCACTTTCGTTATTTAAAACCTTATCAATTTTTGCTAAGTCCCAACCGAGGTTTTTTGCAAGGAAGCTGTGTAGGCTTGGATCAACGTCACCACTACGCGTTCCCATCACTACACCTTCAAGTGGAGTAAGACCCATAGAAGTATCAACACTTTGTCCATTCCACACTGCGCAAGTTGAACTGCCATTTCCTAAGTGGGCCGTTAACCATCCACCTTTTTTCAGGTTACCTGCCAGCTCACTCGCTTTGTCAGACACATACGCATGGCTTGTACCATGGAAGCCATAACGGCGGACGTTGTGGTCAGTATATAAAAATTTAGGAATTGCATAACGGTATGCATGCGGTGGCATGGTTTGGTGAAATGCAGTGTCGAATACGGCAACTTGCGGTAATTCAGGAAATAGACGTACGGTTGCGTCAATACCAATTAAATGTGCTGGGTTGTGAAGTGGGGCTAAAGGTGTCGCAGCACGAATACGTTCAATAATTTCAGGAGTGAGTAATTCTGCTTTGGTTAAACTACCACCGTGTACAACACGATGTCCGATTGCTTGCGGTTTGTAGTTGGCAAGACGTGCAAGTAAAGTTTCTAAAGCTTTGGCATGATCAGCATAAGGGATTGAAAGTTCAAGTGGTTCACCACCTACAGTAATTCCCTTAATACGAGCATCAGCTGCCCCCAAGTTTTCTGCTAAACCGTAAATACGATCTTCACGACGCTCTGAAACCAGTGCGTATTTAATAGATGAAGAGCCGCAATTGATAACTAATACTGATGTAGCCACGTTGAAATACCCAAGTCCTGATTTAAAATAGTTTTCCTAACTTCCTGTTCAACATGTATTATTTTTCGATACAGATTGAACGGGTTGTCATGTTTTAACATGTGTTGTTTTTCTGTCCAAGATAGACTTTAGCCCATTAGACTTAAGCACTATCGACCATCAAATTATTTGTAACTAACATTTGTCCAGTATAAAGCTTAACCACTGTATTCCTTGTTTTTTTATACGTGTAGAAACGAGTTTTTTGTATATATTTATGAAAGGTAAATTTCTATTTAATGTATTTTTCAAATATTCGGTATAAATTTTTTAAGAAAAAAGAAGTGCTGTTATTTTAATCAAACTAGAGGGGAGTATTACAAATAATATACGTAAATGAAATTAAATTTTAATCGTTTATATATAGGTTAAAATATATAAATCATAAACATTTTAATATAAAAATTAGTATACAAAAGCCGATATCAATACATTTATAAGAATATTTTATTGCTTTGATATTATGAGAATTTTCTCGTAGTTATTAGAGGCTAATATACCAGTAAATATAGTCAAAAATAAAACCATCTTCTTGTTTAAAACTTAAACATAATTTGTATTTAATACCCATGCTCGGGTATTACCGTAAAATTGACTAGGGCTTGCATGTCGCTTTTTGCCTTAATAATATTGTTCCTTCCCCTTATCAAATGATGATGAAATATATCATTTGGTCTATTTTTATGTTCCGGCTTATCCGGTTGTACAGGAGCGTCCAGCATGGACTTGCCGAATCCAGTATTGGCAAAAGTGACCGAGCGTGTAATCGCACGTAGTCAAAAAACTCGTTCTGCATATTTACAACGTATTGAACATGCACAAGGCAAATTTCCTGCTCGTGGAGCACTTTCATGTGCCAATCTAGCTCATGGTTTTGCCAGTATGGACGATAATGAAAAATTAATTATTAAAGTAGGCCGTGAACCAAATATTGGCATCGTATCTTCATATAACGAAATGCTGTCGGCTCACGCACCGTATAAAACATTTCCAGATTTAATTAAAACAGCCGCTCGTGAGAATGGCGGCGTGGCACAGTTTGCAGGTGGTGTGCCTGCGATGTGTGACGGTATTACCCAAGGTAATGCTGGCATGGAACTGTCATTGTTCTCTCGTGAAACCATTGCGATGAGTACAGCGATTGCATTGTCTCATAACATGTTTGACGCAGCTTTATGTTTGGGCGTTTGCGACAAAATTGTGCCGGGCTTGCTCATTGGTGCTTTGCAGTTTGGCTATTTACCTACTATTTTTGTGCCAGCCGGCCCAATGACCAGTGGGTTATCTAACGATGAGAAAGCTAAAATTCGTCAGCAATTTGCAACGGGTCAGGTTGGCCGAGATGCTTTGCTAGAAGCTGAGTCAGCTGCTTATCACGGACAAGGGACTTGTACTTTTTATGGTACAGCCAACAGTAATCAGATGCTGATGGAAGTCATGGGCTTGCATTTGCCAAGTGCCGCATTTGTTCATCCTCATACACCATTACGTGATGCACTCACCGCAGAAGCCGCGATTCGTGTACTTGATTTAACAGTTGAGCGTGGAAACTACACGCCGATTGGTCATGTGGTCGATGAAAAAGCAATTATAAACGGTATTGTGGCTTTACTCGCGACTGGTGGTTCAACCAACCATACTTTGCATTTGATTGCGATTGCTCGTGCCGCTGGCATCTTGATTGATTGGGACGACTTTGATGAGTTGTCTGCTGTTGTTCCTTTGCTCGCAAAAATCTATCCAAATGGTAAGGCCGATGTAAACCATTTCCAAGCTGCGGGTGGGGTAGCTTTCCTCATTCGTAACTTACTTGAAGCTGGCTTGTTGCATAACGACGTAACGACTGTGGCTGGTAAAGGTTTACAGCACTACACCAAAGAACCAAAACTGATTGACGGTAAGCTCACTTGGGTTGACGGTGTGGTTCAAAGCCTCGATGACAAAGTTTTACGAAGTATTGATGCGCCGTTTCAACCAGATGGTGGCTTGCGCTTAATGCAAGGTCGCCTTGGCCGTGGTGTGATCAAGATTTCTGCTGTTGCGCCAGAACACCGTAAAGTTAAAGCTCCGGCAATTGTGTTTGATTCTCAAGAAGCAGTGCAAGCTGCATTTGATCGTGGTGAATTACATCGAGACTTTATTGCAGTTGTTCGTTTCCAAGGTGCGCGTGCTAATGGTATGCCTGAATTGCATCGTTTAACGCCTGTGTTGGGTGTTTTACAAGATCAAGGTTTCCACGTTGCTTTAGTCACTGATGGGCGTATGTCTGGTGCTTCAGGTAAAGTTCCTGCAGTGATTCATTTATCTCCAGAGGCCTTACTAAATGGGCCGATTGCTAAAGTGCAAACAGGCGATATGTTAATCATTGATGCTGAGGCTGGCGTACTCGATGTTGAAATAGATGACGATGTATGGCAGTCACGCCCTGTTGCACAGCCAGAACATCAGGCAGAAAACGAAGTTGGCTTTGGCCGTGAATTATTTGGTGTTTTCCGTGCTGCTGCTGCGCCAGCTGAACATGGAGCATCTGTATTTGGTGCATTGGTTGGTGAAAATTCACCAGAGCAGATTTGAATCAAAGGAACTGAAAAATAATGATTAAAATTGAAGATATCGTCAAATTAGGCCCAGTCATTCCTGTATTGGCATTTGATTCTGCCGAGCAAGGTGAAGAGGTATCACGTGCTTTACATGCGGGTGGTGTGAAAGTTCTTGAGATTACGTTACGTACCGCTGCAGGTCTTGCTGCTATTGAGCGTGCTAGCCAGTTGGCCGATGACATTGTGGTGGGTGTAGGTACGATTACCAAACCAGAACACTGTGCGCAAGCCAAAAAAGCAGGTGCTCAATTTGGTGTATCTCCTGGTTTAACTAAAGATTTGCATTTGGCTGCGCAAGATGCTGGCTTACCTCTATTGCCGGGTGTAATGACACCAAGTGACCTGATTCAAGCGATTGAATTGGGTTATGACATTGTGAAGTTCTTTCCAGCTCAACAGGCTGGCGGTGTTGAGATGCTAAAAGCATTTTATGGTCCATTTCCAAACCTACGTTTTTGCCCTACAGGTGGAATTACTGCAGAGTCAGCACCAGATTTCTTAAAGCAACCTAACGTGGTTTGTGTAGGTGGTTCATGGTTAACACCTAAAGCTACTGTAGCTGCCCAAGACTGGGCTGAAATTACTCGCTTGGCACAAATTGCGAGTCAGTTGAGAGCACTGTAGATGTAGTCGATATTTATAAAAAATGAAGTGCATTTTATGTGCTTTAAAGGCTGTATTGATGTGACCAGTTTTTGCTGGTCACACCTAAATATAAAAATTTAATGTCTTAACAGTAGGAATTACTGTGGTTGAAGACCCTTGTTTAGGCAGTGTGCCTAAATAATTATTCCAAGGAGAAGTGTCCCATGGAGACGGTTCAGGGTGGCATGTTACTGATCTACACTGTAATCGCGATTATTGCTTTAGTGGTCATGATCGCGAAGTTTAGAATTTATCCATTTTTAGTTCTCATTATTGTTTCACTCGGTTTAGCCTTGGCTGTTGGCATGCCAATGGGTGATATTGTTAAGTCATATGAAGCCGGTACAGGTAAAACCTTAGGTCACCTCGCGATTGTAATCGCACTAGGAACGATGCTCGGTAAAATGATGGCCGAGTCTGGTGGCGCAGAGCGAATAGCAATTACTTTAATTAAGTGGTTTGGTGAGAAAAATATTCACTGGGCCATGATGTTTATTGCCCTTATTGTTGGTCTTCCCGTATTTTTCGAAGTAGGTTTCGTTCTACTCATTCCAATTGCATTCAATATTGCCAAACGTACAGGTAAATCCTTACTGGTTGTGGGTTTGCCAATGGTTGCAGGTTTGTCAGTTGTGCATGGCTTAATTCCACCACATCCAGCAGCACTGTTGGCAGTACAGGCTTACCATGCTGATATTGGTAAAACGATTGCTTATAGTCTGATAGTGGGTGTGCCAACGGCAATTGTTGCTGGACCACTGTATGCACTTTGGATTAATAAATATGTCAAATTGCCTGAAAATAACCCGTTAGCGAAGCAGTTTATTGAAGCAGATACCAATAGAACTCGTGAGCTACCAAGCTTTGGGATTACCTTATTCACAATTATGCTGCCTGTAGTATTAATGTTGGTTGGAAGCTGGGCTGATCTATTCTTTGCACCACAGACTTTCGCAAATGATTTGCTACGTTTTATTGGTACTTCTGATATCGCATTACTCATTGCCGTGCTAGTCAGCTTTATTACCTTTGGTACGATGCAGGGCTTTAACCGTGAACAAATTGAAAAATTCTGCGGTGGGTGTTTAGCTTCTATTGCTGGGATTATGTTGATTGTAGGTGCTGGTGGTGGTTTTGGCGGTATTTTGCGTGACACCGGTATTTCTAATGAGATTGTTTCTACAGCGTTGAAGGCAAACCTGTCGCCGTTATTGTTGGGTTGGTTTGTTGCAGCATTAATTCGTTTGGCAACAGGATCGGCAACGGTGGCTATGGCTACAGCGTGTAGTATTGTCGCTCCAATTGCAGCTACGGCGGGTGTTGCAGTTAGGCCCGAGCTTTTGGTACTTGCCACAGGTTCAGGTTCATTAGTTTTCTCACATGTAAATGACGCAGGATTCTGGTTAATCAAAGAATATTTCGGTATGACAGTAGGGCAGACACTCAAAACTTGGTCGGTATTGGAAACGATCATTTCAGTGTTGGGTTTATCTTTCACGCTACTGCTTAGCACTATTTTATAATTAAAGGTGAGTAATCCATGATTGTGATTGCAATGGGTGTCTGTGGAACAGGTAAAACCCTAATTGGTGAATTGTTATCAGAGCGTTTGGCTTGTGAGTTCCTTGATGGCGATACGCTTCATTCAGCTGCAAATAAAAGTAAGATGAGTCAAGGTATTCCCTTAACTGATGAAGACCGCTTGCCATGGTTACAAGCAATTCGTCAGGCCATTGAAACCAAACAGAGAGATGGTGAAACGGCTGTATTTACATGCTCATCTTTAAAACGCATGTATCGCGATATTTTAAGAGGGCAGGACCAGAATGTTAAGTTTGTCTACTTAAAAGGTTCTTATGAGTTATTACAGCAACGACTTGCAGAAAGATCAGGTCATTTTTTTGACCCAGCGTTGCTACAAACCCAGCTAGACACATTAGAGGAACCTGATGTGAATGAAGCAATTGCTATTGATATTGCTCTCACACCAGAACAGATCATTGAACAAGTCATCCAGAAGCTAGGGGTGACTGATAGTGTGTGTCGGGGGTAAATTCATCTAGAAAGATTATCAACGCTTTAAGATATTCACCTTGTAGTTTACGGTTCAAGCAAGGTGAGTACGGATAATAATAGTGATATTGACCCGAATAAAACCTGATTACAGGGGTGAGTTCGGGAATATATAAAAGACATACGAATAATAAGGTATTAAGAAGAATGAATCAGTTAAATAATCTACAGCATAAATTCCCAGTAGTGGACGATATTCCTGAAAGTGTACGTTTGCCCTCCCAAATTCATCAGCGTGTCTCACTCGTGGATGGTGAGTTGAAGTTATGGGCTGGTGCAACCAAGAAAACATTATCTCCGATCTGGATTCAGCAGCCTGACGGTAGCCTACAGCAAGTTGAACTTGGTAGTTATCCAGTCATGGGTGAAAAAGAAAGCGATGAAGCACTAGAAGCAGCAGTAAGGGCTTACAATAATGGTCGTGGCGAATGGCCCATGATGAAGGTTGGTGAGCGCATTGCCTGTATGCAAAATTTTATTCAGCGCATGGTGGAGCAACGAGATCTGATTATTAAGCTGATCATGTGGGAAATTGGCAAAAGCTTGGCAGACTCAGAGAAAGAGTTTGACCGTACGATTACCTACATGCGTCAAACGATAGATGCCCTGAAAGATTTAGATAATGCCAACTCCCGCTTTGTAATCGCTGAAGGTACGATTGGTCAAATTCGTCGTACTCCACTAGGTGTCGTGTTGTGTATGGGACCATACAACTACCCACTGAATGAAACCTTTGCAACTCTGATCCCAGCCATACTGATGGGGAATACCATTATTTTTAAACCACCTCAATTCGGGACTTTGTTGTTTGAACCGTTACTAGAAGCGTTCCGTGACTCATTTCCAAAAGGCGTGATCAATACCATTTATGCACCAGGCTCTCTAGTGGTACCCCATCTACTGGCATCTGGGCAAATTAATGTGCTGGCACTGATTGGCTCTAGTAAAGTGGCTGATCACTTGAAGAAGCAACATCCTAAATCTCACCGTCTGCGTGCGATTTTGGGATTGGATGCAAAGAACGCAGCCATTATTCTGCCAGATGCTGATTTGGATCTAACAGTGAAAGAGTGTCTGCTGGGTGCATTGTCGTTTAATGGTCAGCGTTGTACCGCGCTCAAAATGCTGATGGTACATCGCTCGATAGCCGATGAATTTGTTAACCGCCTAACGGCTGAACTGGCCAAACTTAAAGTGGGTATGCCGTGGGAAAAAGGTGTATTTATTACGCCGCTACCAGGTATGCATCGTACAGCCTACATGACTGATGTCATTGAAGATGCCGTGGCTAAAGGTGCAAAAGTGGTTAATCCGGAAGGTGGTGAGTTCTGCAAAACCATGTTCTATCCAGCCGTAGTTTATCCAGTGACTGAAGGTATGAGGCTGTATCGTGAAGAACAGTTCGGTCCAGTTGTGCCAGTTGCTGTTTATGATGACATTGAAACTGTCTTGGAATATGTCACTACTTCTGATCATGGGCAGCAGGTGAGTATTTTTGGTAGTGACCCTGAGCAAATTGGTCATTTAGTTGATCCGTTGGTCCATCAGGTCTGTCGTGTAAACATCAATTGTCAATGTCAGCGTGGCCCTGATGTATTCCCGTTCGGTGGTCGTAAAGATTCTGCGGAAGGTACATTGTCTGTGCATGATGCTCTGCGAGCGTTCTCTATCCGTTCTATGATTGCTGCTAAACAGACAGATGATAGCAAAGGCATGTTGGCCTCTATGGTGTCTGAGCACTATTCTAAATTCGTGAATACCGACTTTATTTTCTAATAAATATATGAATAAAAAAACCAGCCTACGGGCTGGTTTTTTATCGTGACTCATAACTTGAATAATAAAAAACGCCTGAAATTGATCAGGCGTTTTTATTTGAACAAATAGATTAATTATTGACGAATTTGACCGTCACCTAACACAATCCATTTTTGAGAAGTTAAGCCTTCTAAGCCAACAGGACCGCGGGCATGGATTTTATCTGTAGAGATACCAATTTCTGCACCTAAGCCATATTCAAAACCATCAGCAAAACGAGTTGATGCATTGATTACAACTGAGCTTGAATCTACACGAGCCAAGAACTGACGAGCCAAAGTATAGTTTTCAGTCACAATGGCATCAGTGTGATGTGAACCATATTTGTTGATATGGTCAATTGCTTCATCAATACCGCTAACCACTTTAACAGCAAGAATTGGTCCTAAATATTCGGTATACCAATCTTCTTCTGTTGCAGGTTTTACCGAGGCACCCAAAATACGGCGTGTTTCTGGGCAACCACGTAATTCCACTTGTTTTTCAGCATACAATTCAGCAATACGTGGTAAGAAAACGTCGGCAATTTTTTCATCAACCAGCAGTGTTTCCATCGCATTACAAACACCATAACGATGTGTTTTTGCATTTAATGTAATTGGTAAAGCTTTTTGCAAGTCTGCTTGAGCTTCTACAAACACATGGCAGTTACCATCAAGATGTTTAATCACCGGAATACGCGCTTCGTTGGTTACGCGCTCAATCAAGCTTTTACCGCCACGTGGAACAATTACATCTACATATTCAGCCATCGTGATGAGGTGACCAACAGCTGCACGGTCAGAAGTTTCAATGACTTGTACCGAATGCTCAGGTAAACCAGCAACTTTTAAACCATGCTTAATTGCTTCTGCGATTGCTTTATTTGACTCGAGTGCTTCTGAACCACCGCGTAAAATAATGGCATTGCCTGATTTAATCGCTAAAGATGCAGCTTCAAGTGTTACGTTTGGACGTGATTCGTAAATCATACCCACTACGCCTAAAGGTACACGCATTTTTCCAATTTGAATGCCTGTGGGGCGATATGCAAGATCAGTAATTTCCCCAATTGGATCGACAAGCGCGATCACATCTTTTAAACCTTGCAACATCCCTTTAAAGCGTGCGGGTGTAAGCTCAAGACGATCAAGTAAGGCACTGTCGAGCTGGTTGCTACGACCTTTATCCATGTCGATTTGATTCGCCGCCAAGATTGCTGCTTGATTATTTTCCAAAGCAGTATAAATAGCAGAGAGTGCATGATTTTTTAGTGAGGTAGAAGCACTTGTTAAGACGCGTGAGGCCTCGCGTGCTTGTTGCCCAACTTTTTGCATATATTGTTCAATTGAATCTTGCATAGCATTTTTTAATCATTTACTAATGAGTAAGATAGTAGCAGTCAAATGCGGAACAATGAATGGCTTTTTTTGAAAAATGTGACCGCCATAAAAAAACATTTAAATATTTTGCAAACTATTAGCGACTTAAACAAGATGAGCGGTCATTTCAGCGATTGCGTATATTTCAGACAATTGTTTAGAATGTTATTGTGCAATACAAACTAATACAAATTTTAAAGTTTTGTGCATAAAAGATTACGTGTTCAAGAAGGAACTCTTGCAGCATAAAAAAATTACAGCAAGGAGGAAGCAAGGATATGAATTCCATTATTCAAATGGATTCGGAGATCAACCAAGCTTATGCCGGTTTTGGCTTTTTCGATATCTACCATAGAGATAGTTTTAAACAACCTGCTCGTACAACATGGATTGACGGTTGGAAAATTGAATATATGGCAATTGCCGATCCTAAAACGATTCACAAAATGCCGATTGTGATTGTTGGTGGTGCTTTCCAGAATTTTAATTCTTATAAATATTGTGTTGAACAATTGTTTGAAAGTGGTCCGGTTATTTTAATTGATTTACCTTCGATGGGTGCAAATCAGCAAATTACTAATCGCGACACAGGAGTATCTGCCGGTACTTTAGAACTTCCTGATTTATCTGAAATGTTAGGACGTTGGTTAGATATCGTTGGAATACAAAAAGTTTCTGTCATGGGAATGTCCTTGGGGTCAGTCATTGCCTCTTGTTTTGCTCATCAGCGCCCTGACCTGATGGATCGTATGATTTTGATGGGAGTTATGCAAAAGACCCGAAAAAGTTGGCGAATGATTTTGGAAGAATCCCTCAAACTCATGCAAGAAAACCGTATGGAAGAGTTTGGGCAAGCTGTTATTTTGTATTTAGTTAATCATGCAAAATTAGATAAAACTCGTATGTCACCAACTGCTAAAAAGTTATTTTTTAGACAAATGGCCGAGTTTACGGGGACTGAGCGAGAACGTTATGAAATTAACTGTAATCGCCTTTTGCGGTTAACAGATGTACCTATTCCAGAGTGCAAAACGCTAGTAGCAGCAGGGCAGTACGACAGTTTTACTCTGCCTCATGAAAATGCCAATTTTGCTTTGCAATGTCCTGATATGGAATTTGCACTTATTGCAAACGCTGATCATGTGCCACAGCTCCAGCGTCGTAAAGAAACCATGAGTTTGTTCACTTCATTCTTGAAGGGTGAATCTATCTACAATCTGGATGGTATTATTCCAATGACGCGTGAACAAATGCAAAAGATGGAGCGCCGTGGTGAAGAGCGAGTTCCAGTTTTGCAACCGAACACTCAACTGAGCCATCATGAATGTAAAACAGAAGTGCCAGTGACGATTGTTGACGTGACTTTCTTTGGGATGTATTTAAAAATGGATGATATTTCACAGCTTGATTTTGTGAATAACCATCCACGTGATTTGGCACTGCATTTAGAAGATGAAGAAGGTCCTTTCTCGATTGAGTGCTTAATTTTTGAAGCTACTGAACAAGGAATACGTGCTTTATTTAAACATGGTAGTTTTGAGCTTGCTGATCGGTTAAGCCGTTTTATTGCTCGTCAAAAACAAGCAGCTTAATAATATAGTTATAGATGGAAGCTCGTTTATTTCGAGCTTCCATTTTTTATATTGGTTATTTTATTTGTGCGTGAATAGTCCAGACCAAGTCACCTAAATGTTGCTCATGACTATCTTGAGAAGCTTGTCCAAAGAAAATTTGTGGTTGTTCCACGCTAACTTGATCGAACTCTGTATCTTTAAAAAAGTCTTCAACTTCTTTGGGACTTTTGAAGTGAAAACTAAACGAGCTTCGAGACATTAATTTCAATAATTTACTACTATTCCAGATAATACTGGCAAGTTTGTTTTTTACTGGTTCAGGGTAGAGGTCAGTTAAATAATGGAACTTTTTAAAAGAAGTGCCATAGTGAGCAATTGATTGAATGAGCTGTTTTAATAAATCTTTATCAAAGTAGTTAATTAAACCTTCACTAATCACAACCAGTGGGCGGTTCGGGTCAAATACTTCGAATGCTTGTGCAAAAGCTTCTGTAAATAAATCAACTGATAAAACTTCAGGTGCATTGTTTTCAATTTGCTGTAACGCATTTTGTTTGGTTTGTGCCATATCGGGTAAATCAAGCTCCCGATAGGTAATCGAAGGGTAATGCTGTCTAAACCACCAGCCACGTGGAGACAGGCCACATGCTATTTCTAGAACTTGTAAATCAGGGCTTTCTTGAATGAGTTGTTCTAAGTGATGATCAAGCATGGTGTGGCGTTGTTTGAGCGTCGTGCGCATGCTGCCGCCCACATATTTCTCTGCCCAAGATTCTATCGGATGAACCAAATAAGCTAGTGATTTGCCTTTGGTTGTAGCAAGTGCTTCATGAGAAATCCCCATTTGATACCAGATATAGCCTGTATAGTGGGCTGTAAAAGAGATGTGGCGGTGTTTTGAAAGTTGTTGTGTCATTCGTCCTAGGCTCTATTTTTCCATAAATTTATCTTGATATTTTTTATGTCGTAATTTTCATAGCAGAGTCATGCTATGTTCTAATTTTATTTAGTCATCAGCCTTCGGCTCGACCTACTTTTCTTTTGGGAAAAGTAGGCAAAACCATTGTCATCCACAAAACCTGTTCAAAGCCTGATATTTTTTGATTTAATTGCAAAAAAGCATTTTGCATAAACCATGCAGGTTGTGGATGACGTTACCGAGTATCCAATTGTTGAGACAATCTTATGTCATAAAAACTTATCAATTACTCAGTAAAGTTAAATCGAATTTTTAAACTCTTCAATGGCTGTTTTGACAGCTTGCCACTCGTTTCCAAGCGATAAGGTTTCACCAATTTGAATTTGTGGAATTTGGCCGCGCATGCGTTCTAAACGCTCTTGGTTTGGTAGTTCTAAGTTTGTAATGCCTTCAAGTGCTGTACAGGCTGCACTTCGGTCATTACACACCAGCCCCATGTCACACCCAGCCGCTAGAGCAGCTTGAATACGTGCATCTGCGCCACCTGCTACACATGCAGCTTGCATGCTTAAGTCATCAGAGAAAAGTACACCATTAAAATTCAAACGTTTGCGTAGAACTTCTTGAATCCAGAAAGGTGAAAAACCTGCTGGATTTGGATCAACTTGATCATAAATCACATGTGCAGGCATGAGCGCATCTAGCTGAGGCATAAGCTTAATGAAGCTTTGCATATCATGGTTATAAATTTCGTCATAGCTACGGCTGTCGATTGCGGCCGCAACATGAGAATCTGCTTTCACGGAGCCGTGACCAGGGAAGTGCTTGCCTGTATTTGCCATGCCGGCTTTTTTCATACCTTGCATAAATGCGCCTGCAAGCGGGGCAATATCATCAATATTTTTAGAGAAGCCACGGTCACCAATTACATCACTAATAGCATTCAGGTCTAAAACCGGTGCAAAACTGAAATCGATGCCGACTGCAAGAACTTCAGTTGCCATTAACCAGCCGCACTGTTTAGCTAGCTGAAGTGCTTTTTGTGGTTGAGTTAAATACAACTCCCCAAAACGGCCCATGGCTGGTAATAAGGTAAAACCTGATCTTAGGCGCTGAACTCGGCCACCTTCTTGGTCAACAGCAATCAAAATATCTGGGCGAATTTGACGCATATGGTCGGTTAAAGCACGCACTTGTTGTGGAGATTCAATATTTCGTGCAAATAAAATCATGCCACCGACTTGCGGAGCGCGTAATAGTTCAATATCTTCTTGAGTAAGTTCTGTGCCGGCGATGTCCAGCATCAATGCGCCAATCATATTGGTTCCATTTGAATTTTGATTGAAAAACAATAAGCGAATTTTGCAATGTTTTGCTACATTTTGTCAGTACAGAATATGATAAAACTACACGGTATAAACAATTTAGTTGGTTAAGATTTTGAATCTGCTTAGTTCATATCGAAAACAGAGCGTGTAAGATAGGAACACCCAAGGAAGTATTAAAAATTTATGAAACTTCAAACTATAGCTTGTGCAGTAGCGATCGCGACTGGCGGTTTATTCTTCTCTCATACGATGAATGAAGCGAGAGCGGCAACCAATACTGCTGCGGTTTCTCAATCAATCCAGCCAACGCAAGAACAGGCTTTGGTGGCTCGCCAACTGGCAACTTTAGTTGATCGTCAACATTATTTAAATATGCGTTTGGATGCGACCACATCAAATCGTATTCTAGATATGTATTTAGATAGTCTTGATCCAGATCACTCATTATTTCTAGATTCTGAAGTTCAAAATTATAAAAAACTATATGGTTCAAATTTTGGTGCTTCATTAAAAGCGGGGAATTTAACTGGACCGTTTGCAATTCATCAGCAATATCGTGAACGCTTAAAACAATTTTATGAGTTCATGTTAGCTGAGTTAAAACAACAGCAAAATTTAAAGCAGCCGAATAGTTATATTGAAGTTGATCGTGAAAAAGCACCGTATTTTAAAACGACTGCTGAGCAACAAAATCATTGGCGGAAAATGTTGGTTTCACAGTTAATCAACTTAACCATTAGCCGTGAAGAAGAGCAGGCGAAACAAAAAGCGCTTAAAGAAAATCCTTCGCTTGCTGATGGTCAAGACTTAACTGGCCCAGAAGATTTAACGCCAGCTCAAACGTTAACTAAACGTTATACGCGTCAGCTTGAAAGAATTAGTCGTGTGAAAAGCGATGACGTCTTGGACAAAACATTAAATGCAATGTTGGCGACCTATGATCCACATAGTAACTATTACCCGCCAATTGATGCGATCGAACTGAATCGCCAAACTACCTTGCAACTCGAAGGTATTGGTGTGTCGATTCGTCCAGAACGTGGCAACGAAGATTACACCAAGATTGAAACCATTGTAGAAGGTGGTCCTGCAAGTAAGTCTGGTCAAGTGAAATCAGGAGATCGAATCATTGGTGTCGCCCAAGAAGGCGAAAAAATGGTTGATGTGATTGGCTGGACAAGTTCTGAAATTGTTGGGCTTATTCGTGGTAAGCGCGGAACAAAAGTCACATTAAAACTTCTTGGCGCTGGCGCATCAATGAGTCAGGCACGTAACGTGACATTGGTACGTGATGTTATTCAAGAGGAAGATGCTGGTGTTCGTTCGCGCACAGTTGAAGTGACACGTGATGGCAAAAAGCATGTGTTGGGCGTAATTGAAATTCCATCATTCTATTTTGACTATCGTTCACGTCGTGCAGGTCAACAATACCGTTCAGTTTCTGAAGATACTGCAAATGCTTTTGAAGCGCTAAAAGCGAAGAAAGTAGAAGGTATTATTATTGACTTACGTAATGACCCGGGTGGCTCATTAGAAGAAGTTGCGCGTATGTTGGGGCAGGTGATTAAGTCTGGTCCGGTGGTACAAATTCGTGATGGTAATGGCAACGTAAGTGTTTTTGAAGATAATGATGGCGGCCAGCAAATCTATACAGGCCCACTCGCGGTATTGGTGAACTTGGCATCTGCATCGGCAAGTGAGATTTACTCTGCTGCAATTCAAGATTATGAGCGCGGTATTATTATTGGTAGTACAACCACTGGTAAGGGTACAGCTCAGGTACAACTTGATACTTTGGCATATGGTCAAGCGACTTTAACTCAGCGTAAGTTCTATCGTATTACAGGTGGTAGTACACAAAATAAAGGTGTAGTGCCAGACATTAAACTCGTCGACATCTATAACGAAGAGTTTGGTGAGCGTAAATCGAAGAATGCGTTGAAGTGGGACACAATTCCTACTGCACCATTTAAACGAGAAGGTTCTGTTCAGCCTTATGTGACAAAGTTGTCCCAATTCTCTGAACAACGTGTTGGCAATGACGCTCAGTTTAAATATCTAAATAAACGTACTGCGATTGCTAAGGTGACGAGTGATCAAAAACAAGTAGTACTTGATATTGATAAGCGCCGTGCTGAATTACTTGGCTTAGAGAAACAAACTTTAGATGCAGAAAATGAACGCCGTGCTGCAACGGGTCAAAAGCCTTTTGCAAACTGGGAAAGCTATCAAGCTTCATTAGATGCTCTAGCTGAATCTCGCGCTAAAATGAAAGCATCGCAACGTCCAGCGTTACCAGAAGAAGAAACTTTTGTGACTGAAGCTGCTAATGTACTCATGGATTATGCAAAATTGCAAAATCGCTAAGAGTTACTAGAATTTAAGAAAAAGCATGCTGTCATCAGTGTGCTTTTTTTATTTTTCATGTCAGTAAACTGTCATGCATTTATCATCAAAATGTCAAAAAAACTGCTTAATCTTTAAGCATGAAAATAAATACATTGATGGATGGCGCTATGCAAAGTTCATATGCGACAGCACTATTAAAACAACAGCAACTTCCTGAAAGCTTCCAATTCTTTTTTAAACAAAAGCAGCAGCTATCTAATGCACATTCATTGCATGATTTGGTGCGCCCACGTTTAAAAATTGCGATTGTAACGGAAACTTGGCCACCCGAAATCAATGGTGTGGCACTATCATTATTACAGTTATGCCAAGGTTTACAAAAACAGGGGCATAAGATTTTACTGATTCGCCCAGAGCAAAAAGCGAAATGTCATGACTTTATGCCAGAGCAAGAATGTCTGGTGATGTCGCAGGCGATTCCAAAATATCCAACTTTACAATTTGGTTGGCCACAATATTTAAAAGTATCGAAAGCTTTTGAAAAGTTTGTGCCAGATGTCGTGCACATCGTGACTGAAGGGCCGTTAGGTTTAACCGCCATGCAGGCTGCTAAGGCAAAAGCTATTCCTGTTTCGAGCGGCTTTCATTCGCCATTTCAAGACTTTAGTCGTTTCTTCGATTTGGCTTTTTTAGTCAAACCGATTCAAAAATACCTGTGCTGGTTTCACAACAATACGCAAGTAACTTGTGTGCCGAGTAAAGATACTCAAGAAGCATTACGCGGTTTTGGTATTACTTGTCCACTGGTTGTCGTTGGGCGTGGCGTAGATACAACCAGATTTTCACCGAAGCATCGCTCTGAAAATTTGCGAAAACAATGGGATGCTGATGAGAATACACGCGTTATGCTTTATGTGGGGCGTTTGTCTCCCGAAAAAGAAGTACAAGTTCTCATTGAAAGTTATGCGAACCTGCAAACCATTCAGCTAAATAAAACTAAATTGGTTATTGTAGGAGATGGCCCAGATTTTGCTCGTTTAAAGTCACTACCTGAAGCGAAGGGTGTTATCTTTACCGGAAGTCTGAGAGGTCAAGATTTGGCGGCTGCTTATGCGAGTGCAGATGTATTCGTATTTGCGAGTCAAGTTGAAACGTTTGGTAACGTAGTTTTAGAGGCAATGGCAAGCGGTTTACCAGTTATAGCGTATGATTATGCATGTGCACATCAATACTTAACACATGGTGTGAATGGCTGGTTAAGCCCACTTGGACAAAAAAACCACTTTATACAACAAATTTATCAGCTTCCTTCAGTAAAACAACTTAGAGAAATGGGCGTACAAGCCTGTCATAAAGTACAGCAAAGCGGTTGGCAACTTCCGGTTCAGCAATTGGAGCAGGCATTTTATCAGGTAGTGAAGGAGCCCTCGTTGGACTTCACCTAAGTATCCTAAGATAGGAGAATGACCATGAAATTTAAGAATGCAAAAATAAAAATACTCGATTTAGATTTGAGAGGCTGTTTATATCTGAACAATTTCTCTCACTCACAACGTGTTGCTCTTTTTTTTAAAATTATCAGTCGTGTTGGTGATGGTCCATTTTGGTATCTAATGTTGGCAATCGTGTGGGGTATGCAAGGCATTAACTATAGCTTGCAAATCATCTATTTGTTATTAGGTGGTTCTGTTGGCACAGCAATCTATAAATTTTTAAAACATAAAACAACGCGACCACGTCCTTATCAGGTGCATCAGGTAATTGTACTTGGTGAAAGACCGCTTGATCACTTTAGTTTTCCATCAGGACACACGCTTCATGCGGTCATGGTGACAATTGTATTGGGTTACATCCAGCCAGTTCTGCTTGCAGCCATGTTCCCATTTATGGTGCTTGTCGCTTTGTCACGGATGGTATTGGGCCTTCATTATCCAAGTGATGTGATTGTTGGTGCGCTAATTGGTGCAGCGGTCGCGGCTACGATTATTTTTGTGGCGCCATTATTGAACATCGCTTTATAAGTATCGGTAATTTTTATCAGCTTAAGCTATCGATTAAGTTTGTGGATTTGCTAAAGTACACAGTTCGTGATTTAGCAGATTAAACAGATAGGAGCCGCTATGGGCTTACGTTGGACAGATACGATTGATATTGCCATTGAATTGTCAGAAGCACATCCAGAAGTTGATCCGCAATGGATCCGTTTTACCGATTTACATGCATGGGTGTGCGCATTGCCAGACTTCAGTGATGACCCAAATAAATCGACAGAAGGATTGCTAGAAGGTATTCAGATGGCCTGGATAGACGAAGTTCGCTAAAAACAGTAGAAAAAATCGCAACTTTTACACATTCAAAGCTGATTATTGCCTATGACATCGGTATAATGCGGCAAATTTTTTAAAGTTTAAATCTTAAAATAAAGGAGCCACTCATGGCTATTGAACGTACTTTGTCTATCGTAAAACCTGATGCAGTGTCTAAAAACCACATCGGTGAAATTTTTGCTCGTTTTGAAAAAGCGGGTTTAAAAATTGTTGCGACTAAAATGAAACACCTTTCTCAAGCTGATGCTGAAGGTTTCTATGCTGAGCATAAAGAACGTGGTTTCTTTGGTGACTTAGTTGCATTCATGACTTCTGGTCCAGTTGTAGTATCTGTTCTTGAAGGTGAAAATGCAGTTCTTGCACACCGTGAAATCTTAGGTGCTACAAATCCTAAAGAAGCTGCTCCTGGTACTATCCGCGCTGACTTCGCTGTAAGCATCGACGAAAACGCTGCTCACGGTTCTGACTCAGTTGCTTCTGCAGAGCGTGAAATTGCTTACTTCTTTGCTGACAACGAGATCTGCCCACGCACTCGTTAATCGAAAGCATTCAAACCAGATAAGTGGTATACTACTTATCTGGTTTTTTTATTCTCTTAAGAGAATATTGTTTGATTCTTGAACAATACTTCAGTTTTTTTGACATGGTTTAGGTAAATACACATGAGCTCTGCAGTGGTCGTTTCATCTGAAAATCTTGATGGACAGCAGCAATCTTCGTCCACGCCGGTAATCCCTGCTGCCGAAAATAAAGTGAATTTACTCGGCATGTCTCGTCCTGAGTTAGAAAAATTCTTTGAAGATATTGGTGAGAAGAAGTTTCGTGCCGGACAGGTCATGAAATGGATACATCAATACTTTGTTACTGACTTTGCTGAAATGACCAATATTTCAGGCAAACTACGTGCGAAGCTTGAGCAGATTTGTGAAATTAAAGCACCTGAAGTGGTTCATCGTCATTATTCAAAAGATGGTACACGTAAGTGGGTGTTTCGCGTAGGTGAGGGTGCAGGTTCTTTGGTTGAAACTGTATTAATTCCTGCCGAAGATAAAACTGGATTACGTAAAACACTTTGTATTTCCTCTCAAGTGGGCTGTGCATTAGATTGCTCATTTTGTTCAACAGGCAAACAAGGTTTCCAACGTGATTTAACGCCAGATGAAATTATTGGGCAACTCTGGATGGCAAACTATTCTTATATGGAAGAAGTGCCTGTTGCTGAGCGTGAGCGTTCAGTGACCAATGTCGTGATGATGGGTATGGGTGAGCCATTACTCAACTATGATGCTGTATTAAGCTCAATGCAGATTATGCTTGATGACTTTGCTTATGGCATGTCAAAACGTCGTGTGACTTTATCGACATCGGGTGTTGTACCGAAAATTGACCAGCTTGCAAAAGACATTGATGTCGCTTTAGCCATTTCTTTACATGCGCCAAACGATGAATTACGTAATGAGCTTGTGCCAATTAATAAAAAATATCCATTGGCTCAGTTAATTGCAGCATGTCAGCGTTATATTGCCAAAGATGGTAATGAAAGTACGCGTAAACATGTAACGATTGAATATGTGATGTTAGAAGGCGTAAATGATCAGCCTGAACATGCACAGCAAATGATTAAATTATTAAAAAATTTACCAAGTAAAATTAACTTGATTCCATTTAACCCGTTCCCGCATGCACCATATGGTCGCTCAAGCAGAAATCGTATTATCTCGTTCCAAAAAACTTTGTCTGATGCGGGATTTGTGTGTACGATTCGTCAAACACGTGGTGATGATATTGATGCTGCATGTGGACAGTTAGTGGGTCAGGTGGCTGACAGAACCCGCCGTGCAGAACAGTGGCAGAAAAAAGTCACACAGCGTCAAGAGATTTTGCGTACACAAGGATAAATTGAGGGCAGGCTTTGAGTATTCCAAAGTTAAAAACGGTCTTATGTATGGGGATTGCAGTTGCATTTCTGGCAAGTGGTTGCCAGACAACGCATACGCAAAAAAAAGACCCAGAGAAAGCGGTAAAGGTGCGTACACAACTTGCTGCTGAACATATCCGTTCGGGTGACTTGGACTCAGCAAAGCGAGCTCTTGATCAAGCTTTAAGTGTAGATAGCCGCGATGCTACTGCAAATATGATGATGGGTATTTTGCTACAGCAAGAAGGTAGCAAACCCAATTTAGAAAAAGCAGAACATTATTTCAAACGAGCAATTTCATCTGAACCGGATAATGCTCAAGCACATAATAATTATGGTACTTATTTATATCAAATGGAGCGTTATAATGATGCGGTTGAGCAATTTCGTATTGCTGGCGCAACATTAGGTTATGACCAACGCTATCAGGCATTAGAAAATCTGGGGCGTATTTATTTAAAATTGGGTGATGTTGCGAATGCTGAAAAAACATTCAAACAAGCACTCCTTGCTAACCGCGACTCTTATATTTCAATGTTAGAGTTAGCGGAAATTTTTTATTTGCAGCAGCAGATTCCGGCTGCTACACAAATGTATGAGCAATATGTTCGTACAGTGGGGCAGAAAAATCAGGGTGCAAGAGCACTTTGGATTGGTGTAAGAGTGGCTCGAGCCAATGCGGATAAAATGGGAATGCAAGTGTTAGTAAACCAGTTACGTGCCTTGTTCCCGGAAAGTCCAGAATATCAACGTTATTTGCAATTACAGTATAGTACTGAGGCCGTATGGAAATAAATCCTAATTCACAGCAGCCAACTGGCTCAAGCTTACCGACTTCTGCTTTAGGAAATATTCAACGTCCTGGTGAGTATTTACGTCAAATTCGAGTTGCTCAGAATAAAGAGTTAGGGCAAGTTTCTTCAGATTTAAATATGCCGGTTAAGACCTTGACCGCTTTAGAGCAAGATGACTATAAATCATTGCCGGAAGCGACTTTCATTAAGGGTTATTACCGTTCATATGCAAAATATTTAAATACGGACGCGACCGCAATTATTCAGCGTTTCGATGAGATTTATGCAAATGATACTGGGCTGTTACCAAATCATGCCTTAAATAATTCACCAATTAAAATCATGGGTAAACTCCCGGGTTCTAATAGTGATCGTAATAAGAAATGGTTAAAGCGCGCACTTCTTGCTGTTGTAATTCTTGCTGTTGTGTCATTGCTTGTTATGGGTGTCCAAAAATGGACTTCAAAGAAAGAAGATGCTGATTTACCTAAAGTAAATCAATCGAATGTTGAAGTTTTACCTATGCAAGGAGCTACCACCTCAACAGTGGGTGACCAATTGGTGTTAAACTTTAACCGACCAACTTCTGTTCATATTGTTGATGCAACGGGTAAAGTTTTGGCGACAGGTCGTCAGTCATCAACTTTAAACTTAACTGGTGAGTCTCCATTCCAGATTCGTCTTGATGATGCAACGGCTGTGTCATTAAGTCTAAACCAAGAACAGATTTCATTGTCTCCATATACGGTAAACGGTAAAGCAGAATTCCGTTTATCCCGCTAATACCATGAGTTGAGCGATACAATGATAGAGAACCCAATTAAACGTCGACCAACACGTAAAATCCGTGTTGGTTCGGTGTATGTCGGTGGCGATGCACCTATTAGTGTGCAAAGTATGACAAATACCGAAACTTGCGATGTCGATGCAACCGTTGCTCAAATTGAGCGTTGCGTTGATGCAGGTGCTGATATTATGCGTGTTTCGGTCCCATCTATGGAGGCTGCTGAAGCATTTGGCGCGATCCGTAAACGTGTTTCAGTTCCATTAGTGGCTGATATTCACTTTGACCATAGAATTGCTCTAGCTGTTGCAGATTATGGTGCAGACTGTTTACGTATTAACCCAGGTAATATTGGCTCAGATCAGAAAGTGCGTGAAGTGGTTGCTGCGGCGCGTCATCATGGCATTTCTATGCGTATTGGGGTCAATGCGGGTTCTTTAGAAAAAGATTTACAAAAGAAATATGGTGAGCCTACAGGTGAGGCGCTGCTCGAATCAGCACTACGTCATATTGATATTTTAGATCGTCTCAACTTCCATGAATTTAAAGTCAGCGTAAAAGCATCAAATGTATTTTTAACTATGGATGCTTATCGTTTACTCTCAAAGCAAATTGATAACCCATTACATTTAGGTGTGACTGAAGCTGGTATTTACCGTACAGGTACTGTGAAGTCAGCGATTGCCCTTGGCGGATTGTTGATGGAAGGTATTGGCGATACGATGCGTATTTCGCTTGCCGCCGAACCGGAAGATGAAATCAAAATTGGTTTTGATATTTTAAAATCGCTAGGGCTTCGCTCTAACGGTATTAACTTTATTGCTTGCCCAAGTTGTTCTCGCCAAGAATTTAATGTTATTCAGGTAATGCAAGCGTTGGAAGAGCGTTTAGAAGATATTCGTACTCCAATGGATGTGTCGGTAATTGGCTGTAAAGTAAACGGCCCGGGTGAAGCAAAAGAAGCTGATATCGGGGTTGTCGGGGCAGCGCCTCGCTCATTGGTTTATCGTAATGGTGAAAAAAGCCATTTAATCGATACCGATCAATTGGTTGATGAAATCGAAACTATGGTTCGTCAACGTGTCCAAGAGCTTGAAGAAGCTAAATCTAAAGAAATTATTCGTAGTTCATCATGAGTTCAATCGTCGCAATCAAAGGTTTTAATGACATCTTGCCAACGCAAACAGTAGCGTGGAGACGTCTCGAGCAACATTTAGCATCTTTAATGGATGCTTATGGATATCAACAAATTCGTTTGCCGATCGTTGAACAAACGGGCTTGTTTAAACGTGCTATTGGTGATGCTACCGATATTGTTGAAAAAGAAATGTATACCTTTTTCGACAAAGGTAATCCACCAGAGTCATTAACCTTACGTCCGGAAGGTACAGCAGGTTGTGTTCGTGCCTTAGTTGAACATAATTTGTTGCGCGGTGCTACGCCACGCGTGTGGTATATGGGACCTATGTTCCGTTATGAGAAGCCACAAAAAGGACGTTACCGCCAGTTCCACCAGTTTGGCGTGGAAACTTTCGGTATTGCGACTCCTGATATTGATGCTGAATTGATTATGTTGACCGCTCGTTTATGGAAACGTATGGGCGTTGCTGATAAGGTTCAGCTTGAGTTAAATACTTTGGGCGAAACTGATGAGCGTACAGAGTATCGTAATGCTTTGGTTGCGTTTTTAAACGAGCATAAAGATGCGTTGGATGAAGATTCACAACGCCGTTTAACAACGAATCCATTACGTATTTTAGATTCTAAAATTGAATCTACTCAGAAAATTTTAGAAAATGCGCCGAAATTACATGACTTCTTGAAAGAAGAAAGCTTGGATCATTTTAAGCAGTTACAAGATTATTTGACAGCTGCTGGCATCCAATTTGTCATTAATCAAAAATTAGTGCGTGGTCTGGATTACTACAATAAAACCGTTTTTGAATGGACAACTACCGCTTTAGGTTCGCAAGGTACTGTGTGTGCTGGCGGTCGCTACGATGGTTTAGTTGGTCAGCTAAAAGGTAAGCCAGATCAATCTGTACCTGCTGTTGGTTTTGCGATGGGTATGGAGCGTTTATTGCTTCTACTTGAGCAAGTTGAACAAGCTCAAGTTATTCGTGATTGTGAAGTCTTCTTGGTTGCAGAACCTGCTTACCAAACTAAAGCTTTGATTTTAGCGGAGCAATTACGTGACCAGTTAGAAGCTGCAAATAGCAGTATTCGAATCAAAACAGGTTCACAAGGCAGCATGAAGAGTCAGATGAAAAAAGCTGATCAGGCTGGGGCTGTTTACGCCATGATTTTAGGTGAGCGTGAATGGGAAGCACAGCAGCTTGCTATCAAAGAGTTAGCAACAGCTGAGCAGTCTCAAGTTGCGCTGGCTGAGCTTGTACCATTCTTAATCGAAAAATTTACAAAATAAACTGAAACATCTGGAAAAGGACAATCACATGAGCTTAAGTGATGAAGAACAATTCGACAGCTTAAAGTCGTTCGCCAAAAAATATGGTTCTGCCATGATTAGCGGGATTCTCATTGCATTGATTGCCTTTTTTGGGTGGGAATACTGGCAAAAAAGAAATCTTGCGAGCAGCCAGACAGAAACTGCAAAAGTACAGCAGTTAATGGATGAAGCAAATGCAAGTGCCGATAATCCGAATGCTTTAAGTTCAGTCACTGCATCGGCAGATAAAATCGTAAAAGATGATATCGATTCTGTTCAGGCGATACAGACTCAGTTTGTATTAGCAAAATTAGCTTATGAAAAACAAGACTATGCTGCTGCTGAAAAAGCATTGAAGAAAGTCGAAAATTCAAAAGTAAAAGATGAAGGTTTGATTCAGGTTGTAAAATTGCGTTTAGCAGATGCACAATTGGCGCAAAACAAATATGATGAAGCACTGAAAACTTTGTCTGGTAACGTCGATCCTGCGTTTAAAGCAACAGTAGAAGAGTTACGTGGCGATATCTTTGTTGCTAAGAAAGATATTGATTCTGCTAAAAAAGCGTATCAAGCTGCATGGGATTCGTTACTGGAACGTAAACAAGAACGACAAATTTTACAAATTAAACTCGAAAGTGTTGGCGTTTTAGTTGAAGATCCACAGATTGAGCGCCCAATTTTGGAAACACAGGTGGAAGAGTCTTAATGAATCAGAAATTCAAACTGCCTTTGGCAATTGCAATCACATCAGCTGTACTGGTGGGATGTTCTAGCAACAAAGTAAAAGAAGCAAAACCAAATCCACTACCGAAATTGACTGAGTCGAAAAAGACTCTAGTACCCGTGTTTTCGCGCAGTGTTTCTTCTACTGATAAGGCAGATCCGTTACGTTTGCAGCTTGATGCAAGTGAGGGCGTGGTCTTTACACTTGACCCAAAAGGTGAGGTCGCTGCATATCGTGGTAAGCAACGCATTTGGGAGAAAAAAGTCAGCAAATTAGGCTTGAGCTCTGGTGTTGAAGCTGCTGAAGGAATTGTTGTTGTTGGTAATAGTAAAGGTCAACTTTTTGCTTTAGATCAGGCAACAGGTGAACAAAAGTGGACTGCGCAGTTATCTGGTGCACTATTAAGTCCTTCTTTAGTTCAGTCTGGACGCGTTATCACCATTGCAAACGACGGTACTGTATTTGCGCATGATGCTGCTTCAGGCCAGCAAGTTTGGGCTTATAAATTACCAAATGTCCAATTTAGTTTACGTGGTCAAGCATCACCTGTGAGCCTTGACCCACGTACTGTATTAATCGCATCTGCGAATGCTTATGTTTATGCAATTGATACGATTAGTGGTATTCCACGTTTCCAACGTCGTGTTGCGGTAAGTGAAGGCCGTTCTGATATTCAACGTTTGATTGATATCGATGGTGATCCTACTGTTGCTGGACAGTTTATGGTAACTACTAGTTTCCAAGGACAAGTGACCGTAACTGATCTAGCTTCTCAACGTGTAGTTTGGAGTGAAGACTCAAGCAGCACGAAGCGTCCAGAAGTTTATGATAATAAAGTATTTGTTTCATCAACTGATGGTAAGTTAACTGCTTATGATTTAACGACAGGCGAACAAGTTTGGCAAAATGATAGTTTATTAAACCGTCATTTAAGTAACCCTGTTGTGTTGGGATCGGATCTTATTGTTGGTGATTTAGATGGCGTATTACATCTTGTTGATCCTGCAACAGGTAAGTTGATTGGTCGTTCAAAAACAAGCGGTGAGGTCAATACATTACGTGTTATTGAGAACCAACTTTACGTTTCGACCAGAAAAGGCGATTTAAGTATTTGGCAGAATCGTTAATTTCGTTTGCTTGTGCTAAAATAGCCGCTTAACAAATTACGCTGTTAAAAAATATCGGGGTGTTTGAATTAAATCAGTTCAAAGCCCCGTCTTTTATTATGGTCATATCTGACCTTAAAATATATCTCCTGTATTGTTTCTAATGCTCATGCCATGAGATATGGCTGGTCTTGAATTAAGGTTATTGTATGAAACCCGTTATTGCGCTCATTGGTCGTCCGAATGTCGGAAAATCAACGTTATTTAACCAGATTACCAAGAGTCGTGATGCACTTGTAGCCGACTTCGCGGGTCTGACTCGTGACCGTAAATATGGTGATGCGACCTATCAAAATAAGTCTTTCATTGTTGTTGATACTGGTGGTATCGGTGAGAGCGAAGGCGGTATCGATAACTACATGGCCGAGCAGTCAAAAACAGCGATCAACGAAGCAGATATTATTATTTTTGTGGTTGATGCTCGTGCTGGGTTGTTAGCTTCTGATGAGCAAATTGCTCGTGAACTACGTACGTTAGGCAAGAAAATTTATCTTGTTGCGAACAAGGTAGATGGTGTTCATGCTGAAGCAGCTTTGGTTGAGTTCTATAAACTTGGTATGGGTGAACCATTACAAGTTGCAGCGAGCCATGGTCGTGGCGTACAGCAAATGCTGGAAGATGTACTTGCAGAAGTTCCAGAAGATGAAAATCCAGAAGAGCATGACAAAGATACTGGTTTACGTTTAGCAATTATTGGTCGTCCTAACGTTGGTAAGTCAACACTGGTCAACCGTTTGCTGGGTGAAGACCGTGTGGTGGCATTTGACCAACCAGGAACAACTCGTGACTCTATTTACATTCCTTTTGAGCGTGAAGGCCGTAAATACACTTTAATTGATACAGCGGGTGTGCGTCGTAAAGGTAAAGTTGATGAAATGATTGAGAAGTTCTCAATTGTTAAAACTTTGCAAGCCATGAAAGATGCACATGTTGTCGTAGTTGTAGTCGATGCGCGTGAAGGTATTGTTGAGCAAGACTTACATTTAATTGGCTATGCACTTGAAGCTGGTCGTGCCATGGTTATTGCCATCAACAAATGGGATAACATGTCTGAATACGACCGCAAGCAATGTAAGCTTGATGTTGAACGTCGTTTTGACTTTATTCCATGGGCAAAAATCCATTTAATTTCTGCTTTACATGGAACTGGGGTAGGTGATTTATATCCTTCTATCCACCGTGCTTATGAGTCTGCGAACTTAAAAGTATCACCAGCTAAATTGACTCAAATTTTGAGTGATGCGACAGAAGCTCATCAACCGCCAATGATTAGCGGTCGTCGTATTAAAATGCGTTATGCGCATATGGGTGGACAGAACCCACCAACTATCGTCATCCATGGTAATAAGGTTGATAAGACACCTGCCGATTATCGTCGTTACTTAGAAAATGTGTTCCGTAAAGTATATAAACTTGAAGGTACGCCAGTTCGTATTGACTTTAAAACTTCTGAAAATCCGTTTGAAGGTCGTAAGAGTCAGGTTGATGAACGTACTGCTGCACGTCGCCGTCGCTATATTCAGAAATTTAAGAAAGCAGAGAAAAAATTTAACCGTTAAGTTTTTTACTGTTCAAAAACCCAAAGTCTTCTTTGGGTTTTTTTTGCAAATAAATGAGCTACTCCGAAGAGTTATGAAAAAGTGTGAGTGATAAACGTAATTTTTTGTAAATTTTATAACGAATGCTATAATCAGCATCTTTATAAAATAATTTATATTTCGACAGAATAATGCGGCTTAGGGTTCATTTTTTAGCATGGTAACATTACATCTTGCTCAGCTTATATTTACACATGCTCAGCCTTCCTATGCGGCTCTCGACTGCATCCCAGTTATGCAGCGTAGACGTTTATCACCATTGGCCAAACTTGCTTTAAACAGTGCGATCGGTGCATTAGAAAGTAATAAGGCCGATTATATTGTTTGGGTCTCAAAATATGGTGATGAGGCAAAAACGTTAAATATCTTGCAAGACGTTTTAAATGATCAAACTCCATCGCCAACACAATTTTCAACGTCTGTTCATAATGCAATTTCTGGCCTTTACTCGATTTTATGTCAGGATGATACTCCCTCTACAAGCTTAAGCTGTTCATGGACTGAAGGTTTGATTGAGGCTTATGCACTTTTAAAGTCAATGCCTGAGATTAAGCGAGTCTTAGTCGTCGCTTATGATGAGCCATTACCTAGTATTTATGCTGAGGCAATCAATTTTCCTGCCTATGCGATGGCTGCTGTCGTTACTTTAGAGCAACCTAATTTACAAATTACTGCGTGGTCGCATACAGATGAAGCAGATGCTCCTGCTTTTGCTCATTTTTGGCAGGATGCTGAACAGTTAACATCTGCATTTGGGTGGAACAAATGCTAAATCTTAAAAATCTCAAGCAAAAAAGTAATTATTGCTGGCGCGTGGCTGCCACTGGCTTTAGTTTTGCCAGTTTTGGGGTGGGTGGTATGGCAATCGCCTCAGTGATTGCACCCGTACTCAATGCAACCACTTCTAATCCGCAAAAGCGGCAGCAACGTGCGCAAAATGTGATTAAACATAGTTTTAAAGGCTTTACCGACATGATGGTCAAACTCGGCATCATGACTTATTCGGTGGAGGGGCTGGAAAAACTACAAAATAGTCGCCAAGAGCTGGTGATTGCCAATCATCCGACTTTGATTGATGTTGTAGTACTAATTGGTATGATGCAGCAGGCTAATTGTGTCGTGAAGCAGTCTCTTTGGTCGAACCCATTTACCAAAGGACCCGTACAAAGCGCAGGTTATATTTTAAATGCAGGTTCTCAGCAGTTTGTTGAAGACTGTGTAAAGCGTCTAAAAGAAAATAATGCGGCTTCTCTTTTAATTTTTCCGGAAGGAACGCGCACTGAAAAAGGGATGACCCTAAACGAGTTCCAGCGAGGCGCAGCCAATATTGCCATTCGTGCAAATGTACCAATTCGCCCAGTAATTATTACCTGCACACCATCAACTTTAACCAAGAATGAAAAATGGTACCACGTACCATCTCAACCATTTCATATCGAGGTCAAGGTATTAGATGCTGTGCAAGTATCAGATCTGTTAGATGATTTAACAGTAGGACCTAAACAAGTTCGTCAGTTAAGTCGTAGTTTTTATAAAATTTTTGATGAAGAGTTATCTTGAAATGAGCAATCTTGCTGATGAACTAAAGCAAATGATTATTGATGTTCTAGCACTAGAAGATATTACTATTGCCGATATTGATACAGAAGCTCCATTATTTGGAGAAGGTTTAGGATTAGACTCGATTGATGCACTTGAGTTGGGACTGGCTTTGAAAAAGCGTTACAACATTCATTTAAATGCAGAGTCGGATGAAACCAAACAGCATTTTAAGTCAATCCAGAGCTTGGTTGCTTTAGTTGAAGCACAACAGAAGTCATAAGGAGCGTGATGATGTTATCTCAAGAGCAAGTACTAGCTAAACTCCGCGAATGGATGGAAGATTTGTTTGAGATTGAACCAGAGACTGTTCAACTCGATTCGAACCTTTATTCAGACCTTGATGTGGACAGTATTGATGCGGTCGATTTAGTTGTAAAAATTAAAGAGTTAACAGGCAAGCAAGTAAAGCCTGAAGACTTTAAAAATGTGAGAACCGTACTTGATGTGGTGACGGTTATTCAGAACATGACTGCTGAATGAAGTTTATTCTTAAAGGGATAATGACGGCACTTTTTGTGCTGTATCCCTTTATTGTGGGCTGGAGTTTGACTCACGGCCAATTTGTCTGGGTGAGTGCTTTACTTATCGTGTTGGGTGTGATCAGACTTTTTAGCAAAGGCAACTCGTTATTATGGCCATTAACGGGTTTTGCCATCGTTTGCGGTAGCCTGAGTTTATTGTCACATGACCATGCTTGGCTAAAGCTATATCCAGTGGGTATGAGTTTAGGTGCATTAATTATTTTTGTGCTGACGCTCATTAAGCCGCCGTCTATGATTGAGCGCTTTGCCCGACTTGTTGAACCTGATTTACCTGCTTCTGGCGTACAGTGGACCAGACAGGTCACTAAAGTTTGGTGTGTTTTCTTTTTTTGTAATGGACTAATTGCTTTAAGCACTGTGCTTTTTACCTCAACTCAGGTTTGGGTCATTTATAATGGCTTTATTTCTTATGTGCTGATGGGCATTTTGTTCCTTGGTGAATTTATTTTGCGTAAGCGACATCAGCGTTTACATTCTTCAAATCATTAATTAAAAACTATGTATTGCCATTTTCAGAAATTCATCGATTCAGCTCAGCCACTTTGTATAGACGGTACTCTAAACTCGACCAGTTTTAATCAATTTTGGCAGGATGTGGCGTTACAAGCTGCTGCAATTGCTCAAATGGAAAATCTAACTTGGGCTTTATGGGAAGCAGATAGCTATGAGTTTCTGGTTTTATTCTTTGCTGCTTTGTTAGCGAAAAAACAAATACTTTTGCCACCCAATCGAGTACGTGAACTAGAACAAGATTTTGCAGCACAGCAGATTTACTTTTTAAAGCGTCAAGAAATTGGAGAGGTTGTTCCTTTATCTTTAATGTTAGACGATGCTTTTTTAGAGCAGGCTCAACTCTATTTTTATACGTCGGGTTCAACTGGAGAACCTAAAAAAATTCCAAGAACACTTAGACAATTACTTAACGAAGTCCAAGGGTTGAGTCAGAGTTTTAGCTTTGATGAACATGCAACTGCGATTGCAACAGTTAGTCATCAACATATTTATGGATTACTGTTTAAATTATTACTACCACTTGCTACAGGTCGAAGTTTTTATAATCCTCAAATGGCATTCCCTGAAGATGTGGTACAAGCCCAAAAACAATTAGAAACAATGGGGTTAAGCAATTATTTGATCTCAAGTCCTGCTTTATTAAAACGCTGGACAACCGATGTTGTTTTACAACACTGCCAGATGGTCTTTAGTTCCGGGGGCAAACTAGAAAGTGGTGTTCGCCCTTTGCTAAATCGTCCGATTATTGAAGTTTTGGGAAGTTCGGAAACTGGTGGTATTGCCCATCGCGCTAAAGATGAAGATGCTTGGACTTCATTTAGTAATGTGGCTATTCGTATTGAAGACCAACAGCTTATGGTTAAGAGTAATCACGCCTTTGAGAATGATTGGATTAGCACAGGTGATGGTGCGGCATGGACAGATGCAACATGTCAGATCTTTAAGCTGCTGGGGCGTACAGATCGAATTGTAAAACTTGAAGAAAAGCGTTTAAGTCTAGATGCGATCGAGCAAAGCATCCAAGCTTTAGATGCAGTAAAGCAATGTCATGTATTGGTATTTGAACATGAGCAACGCCAAATGTTGGGTTGTATTGTCGTTCTAACAGAACAAGCTCGTGAACAGTTACAGCAACAGGGTAAGTCAGCTTTTGTCAGCCATTTAAAACAGCAATTGAAAGACAGCTTGGAAACGATCGCGATTCCACGTCAGTGGCGGTTCTTAAGTCAATTACCACAAAATACTCAGTCCAAACTCAATAAAAACTATTTGAAAACTCTATTTAAGCCTATGTTGCAACCCGTGGTGCTGTCACAGTCTCAAAATTCAGATGACTACATTTGGGAGTTGGAATTTCCACCTGAGTTGGCTTGTTTTAAAGGGCATTTCCCAACACAACCCATTTATCCTGGGGTTGGGCAAATAGGCTTTTTACAACAATTTGCTAAATCAATTTGGTCTGATTTGAGCTGGTGTCAGGGATATGAACAGTTAAAATTTCAAAACCTGATTCGTCCGTATGCTGTGGTACAACTTAAGCTTGCTCGAAAAGAGCATAAAGTGAGTTTTGAACTACGTGATTCAGAACAGATTCTGGCTTCAGGGCGATTATTATTTGCTTTGCAAACGGAAGTAGAGGGTTAAAAATGCAGACCAATTACGGCTTTGTTGTACCGGTTTATAACCATCCACATTATTTAGCAGATTTAATTTCTTATCTGGACAGTTTTCATCTACCGATAGTGTTGGTCAATGATGGAAGTGATGATGCTTGTAGCCAAGTTTTAAAAGCATTGGCAGAGCAATATTCTCAAATTCACTTAATTGAACATGAGGTGAATAAGGGTAAGGGACAAGCCGTAATGACTGGTTTACGTGCAGCCTATGAGCTTGGTTTAAGCCATGCATTACAACTCGATTCGGATGGTCAACACTGCTGGGATGACATTCGAAAATTTATCGAGCAGTCTCAGCAACATCCAGATGCAATGGTGATTGGTCAGCCATACTTTGATGCCTCTATTCCTAAAAAGCGCTTATATGGCCGTTACATTACTCATTTTTGGGTGTGGTTAAATAGCTTATCTTTTGAAATTAAAGATAGCATGTGCGGGTTTCGCGTATATCCGCTCGAGAGCACGATAAAGGTGTTGAATAGTGCTAAATTTCAGCCACGTATGGGCTTTGATAGTGAAATTTTAGTACGTTTAAAATGGGAAAATACCCCTTTTATTAATGTACCAACGCCTGTGGTTTATCCAGAGCAGGGTATTTCTCATTTTCATGCTTGGCGAGATAACTTAGGGCTAAGTAAAGCGCATGCAACTTTGTTTATGGGGATGCTGATTCGCTTACCGAAGCTATTAAAACAAAAGCTACAAGGTTGATTATGACAGATTCAGCTTCACCAAAATGGAACGACATTAAAGAGCGAGGAGGGATGCTGCCCCTCATGCTGATGTTGTGGTTTTACCGTTTTGGTGGACGTTGGTTATGCAAGTTTGTGATGTACTTCGTCATCATGTGGTACTGGTTATTTGCTGTCACAGCAAGACAGGCTTCCTTGCTTTATTTACAAAAACTGCATCATTTTGCTGGATCGAAGTCTCCCTTTAGCCACCAACCAAATTGGACAAACAGCTACGCGCATTTCATGCAATTTGGTGAATGTATTTTAGATAAGATTGAGGGCTGGCTAGGTAATATTCCTGAGCAGGAGCTGCAAGTTTTTGGACATGAAAACTTCTCTGAGCATTATCAAAAAGGCGCTCTAATTGTTGTTTCTCACTTTGGTAATATTGAATTGCTTCGAGCCATTAAGTCAGAGCATCCACAGAAAATTAATGTGCTGGTTTATCAAAAGCACGCGACAAAATTTAATGAGTTTTTGAAAAAAATAAATGATAAGGCAGATGTTTGTCTTTTATCAGTTGATGAGCTGGGTATTGAAACTGCCATGCTGTTGCAAGACAAAATGCAGCAAGGTGAATGGGTCATTGTGGCGGCAGATCGAGTGCCTGTGCAGTCAGATCGTGTACAGCATGTTGATTTTTTGGGGGAGTCAGCAGCTTTCCCACAAGGGGCTTGGATTTTAGCAAATTTACTCAAAGTGCCTGTTATTGCAGTGTTTTGCTATCGAGTGCAACAACAGTTTCATGTGCATATTCATTCAATTGCTGAACAGATCAATTTACCCCGTGCTCACCGTATTGAAAGTATGCAAACCATCACTAAAACGTATGTTGCCGTACTAGAACAGCATTGTCTGCGTGCCCCTTATCAATGGTTTAATTTTTATAATTTTTGGACGAAATAACATGCGTGTGTTAACCGTAGGTGAACAGCCACTGAGTATTGAAGATGTCGTTTTTGTAGCCAGAGGCGAATGTCAGGTTGCTTTACCAGAAACGTCTGAGTGGCGTGAACTGATTCAAAAAGGTGCTGATTTTCTCGATCAACTCCTTGAAGAAGAGGGGGTTATCTACGGTGTGACCACGGGTTATGGCGACTCATGTTTGGTTGAAGTGCCATTACATCAGGTCAATGAACTGCCTCTACATCTTTCACGCTTTCATGGTTGTGGTTTAGGTGAAAATTTAGATGTCATCACTGCACGTGCAGTAGTTGTGACGCGTTTATGTTCGTTAGCTCGCGGTTATTCTGGTGTGTCGATAGCACTACTTGAGCGTTTGGTTTGGTTGCTGAACGAAAATATAATTCCAGTCATTCCCTCTGAAGGTTCGGTAGGGGCAAGTGGGGATTTAACGCCTTTGTCTTACATTGCGGGAACTTTAGTCGGTGAGCGTGATGTCTATATCGATGGACAAATTGTTCCAGTTGCTCAGGTGTATGCTGAAAAAAATATGCTGCCTTTAACGCTTAGACCTAAAGAAGGTTTGGCACTCATGAACGGCACAGCGGTGATGACAGCAATTGCTTGTCTAAACTATAAAAAAGCAGAGCAGATAGCACTTGCTAGTACTTTAATTACTGCTCTAAATGTTTTGGCCTTGGAAGGTAATCCTAGTCATTTTGACGAAGTATTGTTTGCACAGAAACCTCATCCGGGACAGCAACAGATTGCCAAGCAATTACGTGACTGGCTGAACAGTGAAGTACAAACAGCACATCAAAGCCCACGTTTGCAAGACCGTTATTCGCTTCGTTGTGCACCGCATATTATTGGTGTGTTTGAAGACTCAAAAGTATGGTTACGTCAGTTCATTGAAAATGAGCTGAATTCAAGTAACGACAATCCACTGATTGATCCAGTCGGAATGCGTGTGTTGCATGGCGGTCATTTTTACGGTGGGCACATTGCACAAGCAATGGATAGCTTGAAAATTATGATCGCTAATATTGCTGACTTGATGGACAGACAGATTGCACAGCTAGTCGACCATAAAATGAATCATGGTTTACCGCGTAATTTAACAGGTGCAACGGCTGAACGTTTGCCACTGAATCATGGTTTTAAAGCCGTACAAATTGGGGTGTCGGCGTGGACAGCTGAAGCCTTGAAAAACACTTTGGCAGCTTCAATTTTTTCACGTTCAACCGAATGTCATAACCAAGACAAAGTCAGTATGGGAACCATTGCTGCACGTGATGCGAGTCGAGTGATTACCTTAACACAGCAAGTCATTGCAGCGCTGTGCTGTGCAAGTGTGCAGGCAATTCATCTGAAAGGCCTCACCACACAGTTAAGTCCAACATTGCAGGCATTTATGCAATGGACCTTACAAAGCTTTGCATTTGTCGAAGAAGACCGACCATTACAAACCGAATTACAACAGATTGTTGATCGTTTAGACCAACTTGAATTGTTTAATCAACCAGAATTTATGGGATAAGGTGAGCCAATGCATGCAGATGTAATCATTGAAATTCCATTTCATGATGTCGATACCATGAATGTGGTTTGGCATGGACACTATTTAAAATATTTTGAGATTGCGCGCTGTAAATTGCTCGATCAATTTCATTACAATTATATGCAGATGAAAGAATCAGGCTATGCATGGCCTGTGATTGAAAGCCATGTTCGCTACGCATACGGTATTGAGTTTGAACAAAAGATTCGGGTTCGGGCCATTTTAAAAGAATGGGAAAATCGTTTGAAAATCGATTACTTGATTTTTGATGCTGAGTCAGGGAAACGTTTAACTAAAGGTTATACCACACAGGTTGCGGTGAATATTGAAGCGCGTGAAATGTGTTTTCAGTCGCCTCAAGTTTTGTTTGATCGTTTAAATGCATGGTCTGAGTTTCAACCGAAGAGGAATGCGTGATGTCTAAATTCATCAAGACTTTAGGTTTAGGTACTGCAATCTGGATGGGCAGTTTAAGTGCGGTCTATGCAGCACCGGCACAGATCACTCAAATTTTCCAGCAATTGTCACAGTCTCCTACGGTTCGTGCTGATTTCGAACAGCAAAAAAAATTGCCATCGTTGAATAAAACTTTTGTATCGAACGGCTCTTTGTTGTTCTCAAAATCTTATGGTGTAGCGTGGCAAATCAAACGACCTGTGCAAGCAGATTTGATCGTTACCCCAACCAAATTGGTACAGAAAACTCAGCGTACATTTAGCCAAATACAAGTTGATCAATCGCCATATAGTTCGGTCGCGACTTTATTCTTACAGCTCATGTCTGGTAATGAACAGGCTTTGGCAAAGAATTTTAATGTAGTAAGTGCGAATTATAGTCCAGCGGGTTGGAGCATGAGCTTAACTCCGAAAAGTAGCTTGTTTAAAAAGTTATTTGTGCGTGTTGATGCTCAAGGACAACAGTATGTTAATCAAATCGTGATTACCGAGAAAGCGAATAATTTAACGACCATTCGCTTTAGTCATCAGACTTCTCAACCGACGAATCTAACGGCTGCTGAGCATGCGATTTTCCAACTGGCAAAATAAGTTCACCGCGCTTTGGTTAATTGCTCTGCTACTGATCGCGGTGGGGCTTGGCGTGACGTGGCTGAATAAAGATATTCATATTCAAACTAATATTTTTGCGTTATTGCCTAAAGTTCAGCAAGACCCAGAACTTGCACGTACTCAGCAGTACATGAATGAGCAACTCAACAATAAAGTATTTGTGGTGGTAGATGCCAAAGATGAAGCTGCGATACAACAAGCGACTCATTTCTTAACAGCGCAGGCCAAGCAAAGCCAGTTGTGGCAACCACTGAAGCCACAACTTGATTTTGATCAATTTGCAAAACAGTTGTATCAACATCGCGCAGGATTGTTGAGTGCTCAAGATCAAGCCTTATTGCAAAAAAAGGACTATGCTGCGCTGACTGAACAAAGTCTGATGCAGATGATGAGTCCAGGCATGCCTGTCACTGCTGAATCACTTAAGCAAGACCCGCTATTATTGTTCCCTCGTTATGCCATGCAGTTGACAACCCCGTCGCAACAAGATATTGAAATGGAGCAGGGCTTTGCCACAATTCATCATGAACAAGGTATTTCTCGGCTTTTCGTATTACAGTTGACGCAAAGTCCATACAATATTGATTATCAAGAAAAGACCTCTACTTGGATTGAGCAAACTAAGCAAAAGCTAGCTGCAATGGGATTAAAATCTCATTGGACTGGAACTATTTTATTTTCAAATTTTGGGACGCAATCGGCTAAACAGGAAATCTCAACCATTGGCATTGGCTCGACATTAGGCTTAATTTTTCTGGTTTGGTTCGGCTTTCGATCATTGCGACCTTTAGCGACCGAGTTTATTGCAGTTTCGACTGGAAGCTTTGTGGCGTTTGCGGTCACACATTGGGTGTTTGGTGAAATTCACCTCATGACATTGGTATTCGGTGCGAGTCTGATTGGTGTCTGTGTTGATTTTTCATTTTATTTTATGGCGATGCAATCGCAGCACAGAAAGCTTGGTGGTTTTCAAATTTTAAAACCGCTATTACCAAGTTTGTTTATGGGTTTAATGACCACATTAGTTGCATACATATTTTTGAGTTTTACCCCATTTCCAGGATTTAAGCAGATTGCGGTCTTTTCAATTGTAGGATTAACTGCGGCGTGGATCAGTAGTGTACTGCTATTACCAAGATTACCTGCGCTCAATGCTCAGCCTGCTATACAAGCACTATCGTGGATTGGGCAAGCACGCTTATGGTTTCAACAGCGTGCCAAAGTTCGTTATGGCTTGATTGCAGTCATTTTAGCAGTAGGTACAGTTAGTCTTTTCTATCTTAAAAGTAATGATGATATTCGTAACTTACAAGGTATGGACGCGAGGTTAAAGCAGCAAGACCAAGTGGTTCGTGAGCAATTTGGCCAGCAGCAAAGTAGTGATTATTTTGTGGTGCGTGCAGCATCTGCAAATGAAATGCAGCAACAAGAGCAACAACTGATTGGGCAATTACAACAGTTGCAAACAAACGGAAAAATCAGTGCATTTCAAGCTTTAGGACAATGGATTCCACCATTAGCAGAGCAGCAAAGTAATCTACAATTATTAAGAAATATTCCAAAAGCGACTTTGCAGCAATATGCACAAAGTATGGGGCTAAATGTTAATGATATTTTACAGTGGCAACAGCAACTGGCGACACAACCTTTATTAGATTTTTCAGTATTTAAAGATCACCCTTTAGCTTTTTTACAACCTCAAGCCAATGAGCGATTAGTCATGGTGACAGGGGTGAAGCAACCTGACGTATTAAAGCAACTACAGAATGAGCACATACATTTTCAGCAACCGATTACTGCAATGTCGCAAATGTTTGCTGAACATAGAGTTCAGGCTCAACATCTTCTGATTTATGCCTTAATTGGTCTGGCAGTTGGTTTGGCGCTTATTTATGGATTAAGTTCGATTGTGCCTTTGGTCCTGCCAGTTAGCTTGGCTTTACTAAGCACTTTTGCTGTTCAGGCATGGTTAGGTGTCGAAATTAACCTGTTTAGTATTATGGCGACTTTTCTGATTATCGGGATTGGCGTCGACTATGCAATTTTCTACCGACATGGGCATGATCATCCGCAAGTAGTTGGAATGGCATTATTTTTATGTATGATGTCGACCTTACTCGGCTTTGGATTACTTTCATTTAGCTATACTTACGCAATTCATTGTTTTGGTTTAACGGTTTTATTCGGGGTTATTTTCTCGTTTATCTATGCGACTTTGTTAACGCCCGCAGATGAAAAACATATCGTGAATTTACAAGACCATTCATAATTTGAATAAATTAAAAAGGAAGTTGTGCTATGCGCACTATAGAAAAAATTGACGTCGTGATTATTGGGGCTGGGCCATCAGGTAGTTCTGCTGCTGCACTTCTTCGACAAAAGGGCTACACCGTTACGGTCATTGAAAAACAGCATTTCCCTCGTTTTTCGATTGGTGAGTCATTGCTACCACAATCTATGGCATTTTTAGAAGAGGCTGGCTTATTAGAAACAGTTCGTGAGCATGTTGAGCGATATGCTTTTCAATTTAAAAATGGTGCGGCTTTTTTACGTGGCAAACAGCGTAGTTTTTATGACTTTACAGAAAAATTTACCGATGGTCCGGGAACAACTTGGCAAGTTCGCCGTGCAGATTTTGACAATTTATTAGCAAAACAAGCTCAAGCTTATGGTGCGGATATTCGCTTTGGGCATGAGGTTTTAGATGTTGATGTTGCATCTGAACAGCCTGTATTAACTGTATTAGATGAAGAACAACAGCGTTATCAGATTCAAACTAAATTCTTATTAGATGCGAGTGGCTTTGGGCGAATTTTACCAAAATTATTAGATCTAGAGAGCCCATCAAATTTTCCGGTACGACGTGCGTTGTTTACCCATATTGAAGACGGAATTACAGATGACCCAGAGTTTGACCGTAATAAAATTTTAATTACGGTGCATGAAAAAGATCATCGCGCATGGTATTGGCTGATTCCATTTGCAGATGGACGAGCTTCTTTTGGTGTTGTTGCAGAGCAAGATTTTTTTGACAAATACACGGTCGAAAATGCTTCGGATAATGAACCTGAGGCAATGTTTAAGCGTATTTTGAATGATGAGCCAAGCTTGTCACATGTCTTGCGCCGTGCAAACTTTGATACACCAGTGCGCACCTTGGTTGGTTATTCAGCGAATGTAAAACACTTGGCAGACCGTAACTATGCGCTATTAGGTAATGCGGGTGAGTTTCTTGATCCAGTCTTTTCATCAGGTGTAACGATTGCTCTTAAATCTTCCAGTTTGGCGGTTCCTTTGGTTGAACGAGTTTTAGAAGGTGAGCAAGTCGACTGGTTAGAAGAATATGAAAAGCCATTACGTCGCGGTATTCAGGTATTTCGTGCCTATGTTGAGTCGTGGTACGAAGGCGAGTTCCAAGATGTGGTGTTCTCGCAAAATCAGAATGAAGGTATTCGCCGTATGATCTCATCCCTATTGGCTGGTTATGCGTGGGATGAACAAAACCCGATTCATAAAAATGCCAAACGTAGACTCACTACTTTGGCAGAATATTGTCGTGAAGGTTTGGCGCAAGAACAGGTACTTGAGGGATAACCATGCAACGCAAATGGGCAACGATATTACTCAGTAGCTTTATATTTTTAAATGGTTGTCAGGTTATGCCACATGCTAAAGGGCTGCAAAGTCCACTGTGGCAAGCTCAGACTTATCAAAGGCAAGATCAGGTTGAGGTTCAGTGGAAGCAGCAAAGTTTTAGCTTCTTGCTATATCAACAGCAAAAGGGTGCTGTACTAGATATGGTTGCTTTGAGCCTGACAGGTCAACAATTATTTAAGTTACAGTTTGATGGGCATCGGGTTCATGTTGAACAACGCATTGATCAAATGCGTTTATTGCCTTTTGAGTTTGTGGTACGTGATCTTTTGTTTGCGACATATCCTCAGTTTTCACATTTAGGGCAGCAAGCTGTAGAGATGAAACAACAAGCAGACAAGCAAGTTGTTTATATTGAAAAGCAACCTGTGTTGCAGCTTAAACAAGGGCAAGGAAGTATTGAATTGATTAATGAACAAGTCCCTTATACCATGACGCTGAGTTCGATTGAGAACACCTTGCAGACAGAAGAAAGTCCTACGCCATGAAACATTTACCTTCAGCAAATGCAACTCCAATGGCAGTAGGCATACAATTTAGTGTTGGTTTATCTGCATTAGGCTGCGAACTTAATCAAATTAAACAGGCATTACAAGAGCCGCAGCAAACCTTAACTTTGCGAGATGATTTAATCGCTGATCGTGATGTTTGGGTGGGGCAATATACGCACCCATTATGTTCGAGCGTACCTGATACCTTGCAGTCTGTAGATTCACGTAATCTACGTTTTGCCTTAACCGCATTATCTAAAATCGAAACAGAGTTAAAAGCTTATACAGCATCCTTTGAAAATAAACGTTTAGCCATTGTGGTAGGCACCTCTACTTCTGGTATTGCAGATAATGAATTATTACTTAAGCAATATTTTCAAGGGCAAACAGATCTATCGATATCACACTATCCTCAAGAAATGAGCTGTTTAGCGAAAGCATTACAGCAGTACTTAGGATGGGAAGGGCCTGCATATACGATTTCAACAGCTTGTTCTTCAAGCGCTAAAGCATTAGCCGCAGGGCAGAGATTACTTCACGCAGACTTAGCAGATGTTGTGCTGGTTGGTGGCGTCGATACCTTGTGTAAATTGACTCTAAATGGATTTAATAGTCTAGAAAGTTTATCTGCACATATTTGCCAACCCTGCGGCATAAGCCGTGATGGTATTAATATTGGTGAAGCCGCTGCGTTTTTTGTACTAAGTAAAGAACAAGCACCTGTCATGTTAATGGGGGCGGGTGAGTCCATGGATGCATGGCACATTTCAGCCCCGCACCCTGAAGGTAATGGTGCCGCTTTAGCTATGCAACGTGCATTAGATATGGCACATATTTCCGCTCAAGAGGTGGGTTATATCAACTTGCATGGGACAGCAACTCCACAAAATGACGCAATGGAAATTAAGGCTGTAAGACAAGTTTTTGGTGATTACCAAGTTGCTTTAAGTAGTACAAAACATAAAACTGGACATTGTCTCGGTGCAGCGGGTGCCATAGAAGCTTTCATTTGTGAACAGGTTCTAACGGATCAAAGCTGGTTGCCTTTACATCAAAATGTTGAGATTGATCCAGATTTGGTTGACCAAAACTATGTGCAAGAAGCTGAACTAAAACAATCCATTCGCTATGTCATGAGTAATTCTTTCGCTTTTGGGGGAAGTAATATTAGTCTTGTTTTTGGAGTGAAGCCCTAATGAAACTGGATGCAATTCAATATATTCCTCATGAGCAACCGATGGTATTTATTGACCATTTAACGGATGTTGCTGAAGGGCGGGCACAAGCAGAACTCACGATTACACCAGAGCTCATGTTTTGTGAAGCGGAAGGATTGCCGACATGGGCAAGCATTGAAATTATGGCACAAACAATTAGTGCTTATTCAGGCTGGCAAGGTAAGCAGTCAAAACAAGCACCAAAAGTCGGTTTTTTATTGGGAACACGTAAATTAAATTTACCCATCCCTTATTTCTCTTTAGGTTCACGATTGATCATCCAAATAGAGCAACAATATTTTCATGAAGGACTTGGGCAATTTTCCTGTGAAATTCAATATGCTGAGCACTGCATTCAGGCAACGTTAAGTGTATTTGAACCTACAGAAACACCATTTGAATAACCACAAAGAATTAGGAATACATTGTGACAAGACGAATTTTAGTAACGGGTTCAAGTCGAGGAATTGGAAAAGCGATTGCATTACAACTTGCCAAGACTGGTTTTGATGTAACTGTACATGCACGTTCTCGTCAGGCAGAGGCTGAGCAAGTCGTACAAGAGATTCAAGCCTTAGGGCAAAATAGCCATTATTTAATGTTTGATGTAAATGAGCGTCAGACAGTTCAACAAATTCTAGAACAAGACGTAGAGCAGCATGGCGCTTTTTATGGGGTCGTATTAAATGCAGGTCTTACTCATGATGGTGCTTTTCCTGCGTTAACAGATCAAGATTGGGATGAAGTGATTTCAACTTCCTTAGATGGTTTCTATAACGTTTTAAAACCACTCATCATGCCAATGATTCACTTACGTAAAGGTGGCCGTATTGTCACTTTATCTTCTGTATCTGGAATTATGGGTAATCGTGGTCAGGTCAATTACAGCGCTGCAAAAGCAGGTCTGATTGGTGCGACCAAAGCCTTAGCACTCGAACTGGCGAAGCGAAAAATTACTGTGAACTGTGTAGCCCCTGGACTGATTGAAACCGAAATGGTGACAGACGAAGTCAAAGAACATGCGCTTAAAATGATTCCGTTGCAACGCATGGGACAGGTTGATGAAGTGGCGAGCGTAGTGAAATTCTTGTGTTCAGATGAAGCCTCGTATGTAACTCGACAGGTGATCTCTGTGAATGGAGGACTCATCTGATGAAACGTGTAGTTGTGACAGGAATGGCAGGAATTACCTCTTTAGGTGAAACTGCCGATGACATCTTTGCGCGTTTTGAAGCTGGCAAAAGCGGTATTCGTTACATGCCGGAGTGGGAGCAATATGTTGACCTTCGGACCAAACTTGCTGGGCCTGTTGAAACATTTCATGTTCCAAAACATTTTAACCGTAAGGTTACCCGTGGGATGGGACGTGTAGCGCTCATGTCTGTGGTTTGTGCCGAAACTGCTTTACAAAATGCTGGGTTGCTTGGGCATGAAATTTTGTCTAGTGGCGAAGCGGGTGTTGCCTTTGGTTCATCTGCGGGTAGCGTAGATGCAGTGGGTGAGTTTGCAAGCATGTTGCTTCACCAGAGCATGAGTAAGATTAATGCCACCACTTATATTCGCATGATGGCCCACACCAGTGCAGTGAACATGACCGTATATTTTGGCCTAAAAGGATTAACTTTACCTACCTCAAGTGCATGTACCTCTGGTTCTATGGCGATTGGGCAAGCTTATGAAGCAATCAAATATGGCAAACAACAAGTCATGATTGCGGGTGGTGCAGAGGAACTCAGTGCGGCAGGTGCGGCAGTTTTTGATGTATTGTTCGCAACCAGTGGCATGAATGATCAACCTGAAAAAACACCACGTCCTTTTGATGCTAAACGAGATGGATTAGTGATTGGTGAAGGGGCAGGCTGTTTAATTCTCGAAGAATATGAACATGCCAAAGCCCGAGGTGCTCATATTTATGCAGAAGTGATTGGCTATGGTAGCAATACCGATGGTCAACATGTAACTCGTCCTGAGTCAGAAATGATGGGACGCTGTATGGAGTTAGCGCTTAAAGATGCATCTGTAGAGGCTAAAGACATTGCCTATGTAAACGCGCATGGTACTTCAACTGATCAGGGCGATGTGGCAGAGAGCCAAGCCACTGCAAAAGTTTTAGGCTATAAACCAATCAGCTCTTTAAAGAGTTATTTTGGACATACGCTGGGGGCGTGTGGGGCTATTGAAGCTTGGTTAAGCATCGAAATGATGAATCGTGGCCGTTTTATTCCAACTTTAAATCTGGATGAAATCGACCCGCTATGTGGTGAACTAGATTATATCGTTCAGCAGCCGAGAAATTTGGATGCTGACATTATTATGAGCAATAACTTTGCTTTTGGCGGAATTAATACTTCACTTATTTTTAAACGTGTTAAACAATAAGGAACACAACAATGTTAAATAAAAAACTTTTATTTGTAGCAATGCTAAGTGCGGGTTTTACTGCCACTGTTCAGGCTGGAGATGAAGTACATCAGTTAAATTTTAAAGAAGCAGTAGACCGTGCAGTTGCCGATGGGACTTTGGATGGTTCGGTAAAGTTTTATTTAAAGGGGACAAAATCTGGTGGTAAAGTTATTCAAAAAGATGCGGTGACGAATAAAAAGACCAATGGTTTTGGTAAGTCGGCAGCAACGTCTTGTGACTGGGTTTTGCGTTCAGCATTGATCCAAATGCAAAACAATGCTAAAGCACAAGGGGCAAACGCTGTGACCAATATTGTGAGCTATTTTAAAGCCAATGAAACAACGAGTACGACAACTTACGATTGCTATAAAGGTACTATGATGGCGGGTGTTGCTTTAAAAGGCGATGTCGTTAAATTCTAATCATTTAAAGTAAGGTTGAGATAATGTCTAAGCGGAAAATTGAAGTCTATACACAGGCATTATTTCAGCTTCTTTTAAAGTCTAAACAAGATTTTCCAGACTTTCGTTCATTTAATCATTATAAAAAACAACAAATACAGAGTGTCAGAAATAGACTGATTGCAGAGAAACTACAACTCACTTCAACGGAATTGGAGTTTGCCAAGCATGAACATGGTAAACCTTATTTATTGAATCACACTTTGCATTTTAATCACTCACATAGCCAACAATACTACGCTTTAGCCATGAGCGAACATGTTAAAGATATTGGCGTAGATGTTGAGGAACTGGATCGAAATGTACGCTTAGACGCTTTAGCAAAACATGCATTTCATCCAGATGAATATGAAACATGGCTAAGCTTAGAACAAAATAGAGAATATTGGTTCAAAGTCTGGACCACTAAAGAAGCCGTTTTAAAAGCTTCAGGACTAGGCATACGCCTAGATTTAAATACATTAAATACTCAGGCACATCCTACCGATCATGGTGGGGTCTGTTCTCACCCACTTAATGGGACATTTGCTTATCAGAATTTTATTGTTGGCAATATGATATTAACCGTTGCATGGCGTTCAGAGTTATCTTGCCGTGGTTTTCAGTTTCCGTCTATTCAGCTTCGCTCACTTGATCGTTAATAATATAAATAGCACACATAAAAAAACCGCGTAATACGCGGTTTTTTTATTAAAAGGAGAAGCTAAAAAATTAAGCTTGACCTTCAACTGCAGCAGCTTGAGCACGTTGCATATTCGCTTCGAACTCTGCATCAAAGTTGATTGGAGTAAGAAGTAACTGTGGGAAGCTACCTTTAGTTACTAAATCATTTACAGCTTCACGTAAGAACGGGAACAAAATATTTGGGCAATATGCACCTAAAATATAAGGTAAACGCTCTTCTTCAATGTTGTCGATCAAGAAAATACCTGATTGAGTTACATCTACAATGAATGCTGTTTCGTTGTCGTTATCGGCTTGTACCACAACTTTTAAAGAAACTTCAAAGTGAGTTGGGTCAATCTTTTCTGCAGCAGAAGAAAGATTGATATTAAGTTCAGGTTGCCATTGTTTAGTAAAAACCTGCGCCCCAGGAACCTCAAAAGAAATATCTTTTGTATAAATACGCTCTAAAGCTAATTGTGGTTGAACTTGTTGTTCTTCGCTCATTGTTTTTTCCTTAATATGGATGCGATGTTAAGCCAATAATTCGTCGAGTTTACCTTCACGCTCTAAAGCATAAAGTTGGTCAAAACCACCGATAAACTGATCGTTAATGAAAATTTGTGGGACAGTACGATGATTTGTGCGTTGCATTAATTCAACACGTACTTCTGGTGCTTCAACAGAAAGATTTACTTCTTTATAAGCAACACCTTTACGCTCAAGTAACTGTTTAGCACGAACACAATACGGGCATACAGAAGTTGAGTAAACAATGACATTTGCAGCCATGATAATTCTCCTTAAGCTTTTGGTTTGCTTTTAACAAGAGGTAAGCCTTGTGCTTTCCAGTTACTAATACCACCATCAAGACGATAGCTATCGTGGTGAGCAACTTTTTGCAAAGCACTTCCAGCAACTTGCCCCAAGTTGCAAATAAATACCAGTGGACGGTCACTTGCTTTTAATTCGTCAGCATGACTTGCGATTTGGCTATACGGAATATTGCGACTGCCACTAATGTGACCTTCGCGGAAATCTTTGCTATCGCGTAAGTCAATCAAAAGAGCATTTTTCGCTTTCACTAAAATACCAAGCGACTGTGGAGAAATTTTACGACCATTACGTTGACCTTCAAAAATGAAGAACAACACGATCAAGACTCCGAGCGTACCAAACAAAATGGGGTGATTCCCCATAAACTCTAACCAGCGTTCCACAAGTCACCTAAAAAAATTAAAAAACAAAATTGACCTAGAGTATAGCGTATATAGATGGTGATCAAAATCACCACTTCAAGGGCAAATAGGGCAGAAAATCAGTTTTTTTGCTGCGCTTCTTGAATCTCATCGATTAAACGCAAAAAGCTATCTAAACGTCGTGGCAAAATTTCACCCGCTTCAACGGCCTGTTTAAGCCCACAATTCTTTTCATGAGTATGTGTGCAATTACGGAATTGGCAAGATCCTAGATGTGCGGCAATGTCAGGAAAGCCCATACGAATTTTTTCTAAATCGAGATGCCAAAGCCCAAACTCACGAATTCCCGGAGAATCAATTAAGGCACCATTTTTACCGAAGTTGATTAAGCGCGTAGAGGTTGTCGTGTGTTGTCCAAGTGCAGAGTTTTCAGAAATAACATTAGTTTTTTGCTCTGCATCTGGAATGAGCACATTAATTAAAGAGCTTTTCCCTACGCCTGACTGGCCTACAAATGCTACGGTTTCACCATCTAAACGCTCAGATAAAGCAGAGATATCTCCCTTCTTAGACTGACAAATCATCACCTCATAACCCAAGGTTTTATATTCTTCTAATAGGGTAAGAATTGGGTCATTTTCAGTGAGTAAATCAGACTTATTGAGGACCAAAAGAGCAGGAATGTTTGCATCTGCACAAGCAACTAAATATCGATCGATTAACGTTGGAGCGGGTTCAGGAAGCGGTGAAAATACAATCACAATCAAACTGATATTCGCGGCCACTGGTTTAACTTTGTGATAGCGGTCAGGGCGGGTAAGTAAAGATGTCCGTGGGTGAATGGCTGTAATAATGCCTAAACCCGTGTTGGGGTCTGCTTGCCATTTAACACGATCACCAGTTACAAGTAACTCAAGGTTAGTTCGGGTATGGCAACGCCAAACACTATTGAGCTCGATCGGCTTCCAGAATGGTTCTGGTTCTCCTTCGGCAACTTGTGGTTTTTCTGGGTGATGTTCAGGCACAGAGAGGGCCTGTACTTCAAGTTGACGGCCATAATGTTGTACAACGAGTCCGTCTAGATCCTGTGAAGTATCGATCTCTTCTTGGCGAGTTTTATGCTGTTTTTCAATACGACGTTGCTGTTGTTCAGTTAAACGACGCTTACGAATTAAAGCCATTCATATCCCAAAAAAACCATTGTTTGAAGACCGCAAAAATAGCATGAAGCAGCTATAGAATTACAGCGCGGAAGCAAGAAATTTGCTACTATTGATGTTTTTACGGCATTTTAGAACGTACATTCATGAGCAGTACTTTAAATACACGATTAATTTGGATTGATCTGGAAATGACCGGATTAGATACCGATAATGACCAAATTATTGAAATCGCAACAATTATTACAGATGATCATTTAAATGTACTTGCCGAAGGTCCTGTTTTGGCTATTCATCAACCTGATCGTATTTTAAATGCAATGGATGAATGGAACACTCGTCAACATGGGCAGTCTGGTCTGATTGAACGAGTTCGTCGCAGTAAATTAACAGCCCGTGATGCTGAGTTACAAACTTTAGAATTCCTAAAAAAATGGGTGAATCCAAAAGTTTCACCAATGTGCGGCAATTCAATCTGTCAGGATCGCCGTTTCTTACACCGCCTTATGCCTGAACTTGAGCAGTATTTCCACTACCGCAATCTTGATGTGTCTACAGTAAAAGAGCTTTCAAAACGCTGGCGCCCTGAAATTATGAGTGGTCTGAAAAAGAATGCATCTCATTTGGCAATGGACGATATTCGTGACTCAATTTCAGAGTTGAAATATTACCGCGAATATTTCTTTATTATGAATACTGATGGTAAAGATTGATTACATTATAGACGTGATATGAAAGGAGGCTTATGCCTCCTTTTTTATTGTATAAAGGACATTGTTACAATAATGCCAATTGCTTAATTTGGCTTTCATATTCATTTTGCTTAAAATGATGTTTTAAATTTTTATTATAAAAAGAGAGCATTTATGCAAAGTAATAACCCGATACTGACTCGCGTTGAAACGGTCAGTGACTATAGTCAACCGATGACTGTGCAAGGTGCGATTCAAAAATCTGTTATGTTGACGGTCATTGCAGCTGCGGTGGGTGTCGCTTTATTTTTCTATGCAGCCTTTACTGCAAATGTTGGTATTGCTTACGCGGCTTCAATTGTGGGTGCAATTGGTGGCTTGGTTTTAGCTTTAATTACAACGTTTAAACCAACGACTGCGCCAACATTGGCAATTCCGTATGCCTTATTTGAAGGGGCTTTTTTAGGTGGTATTTCGTTTACTTTCCAGTTGAAATACCCAGGTGTTCCACTTCAGGCTTTATTAGCAACCTTTGTCACCACTTTGGTGATGTTTGGTTTATATAAATTCCAAATTATCCGCGCAACTGAAAAGTTTAAGTCAGTTGTAATCTCTGCATCTTTGGCAATCTTTATTGTATTTATCGTGCAGATGGTCATGCGTTTAGCTTTTGGTTCAAGCGTTCCTTATATTTTTGAAAGTAACTGGTTAGGTATTGGTTTTGCTGCATTTGTCGCTGTCATTGCTTCACTTAACCTGATTTTAGATTTTGATTTAATCGAAACTAATGCAGCTTATCGTGCACCAAAATTCATGGAATGGTTGTGTGGTATCGCATTACTTGCAACTTTAGTATGGATGTATATTTCTTTCTTACGTTTACTAGGCTTACTGTCTGACGACTAAGATTGAATTCATCTAGAAGTCGCTCCTTATCAGGAGCGATTTTTTTTCGTGCGATTTTTGAAAAAAGATGCATTATGCAATTTCGAAAACCGCCGAATATTGGCATTATGCTTGAAATTGTTTTGAGTGAGATCGGCATGACACAAGGACTTTTAGCAGGTAAGCGCTTTTTGATTGCAGGCGTTGCTAGTAAATTATCAATTGCTTTTGGTATTGCCCAAGCATTACACCGTGAAGGTGCAGAGCTTGCGTTTACTTATCCAAACGAAAAATTAAAAAAACGTGTGGATGAATTTGCTGAGCAATTCGGTTCTAAGCTTGTGTTTCCATGTGATGTTGCTGTTGATGCTGAAATTGATAATGCATTTGCAGAACTTGCAAAACATTGGGATGGTGTAGACGGTGTTGTACACTCAATTGGCTTCGCACCTGCACATACACTTGATGGTGATTTTACTGACGTGACTGACCGTGAAGGTTTTAAAGTTGCTCATGACATCAGTGCATACAGCTTTGTTGCAATGGCACGTGCTGCAAAACCTCTATTACAAGCTCGCCAAGGTTGTTTATTAACTTTGACTTACCAAGGTTCTGAGCGCGTTATGCCTAACTATAACGTTATGGGTATGGCAAAAGCGTCTTTAGAAGCTGGTGTTCGCTATTTAGCATCAAGCTTAGGTGTTGATGGTATTCGCGTAAACGCGATTTCTGCGGGCCCAATCCGTACTTTAGCTGCTTCTGGTATTAAATCTTTCCGTAAAATGTTAGATGCCAATGAAAAAGTTGCGCCATTAAAACGTAACGTAACGATTGAAGAAGTTGGTAACGCCGCATTATTCCTATGCTCACCTTGGGCTTCAGGTATTACTGGTGAAATTCTATATGTAGATGCTGGTTTCAATACTGTAGGTATGAGCCAATCTATGATGGATGATGAATAAGTTTTAAAATTTATTCAGCCATAAAAAAGCCGTAGTTGAAGGACTACGGCTTTTTTAATTGGTACAAGTTATTGCGGCAGTTCTTTTACAGGGGACCCACCTAAAGCTTGCATGAGGGTGACATACGCGTTGTATTGGCTTTGCTTGGTTTCAACGAGGCTTAAGCGAGCAGTACGTGTGGTTTGCTGTGCATCGAGAAGAGTCTTTAATGCAACAGCACCATAGCGATAACGGACTTCGGTTAAACGTTCAGTTTTTTCTGCAAGTTCAACATTACGCTCTTGTAATGCTACTTGTTTGTCGAGTTCGGTACGACTCGATAAAGCATTTTCTACATCAGCAAAAGCCTGATAAAGCGTTTGACGATACTGAATAATTGCTTTTTCATAATCCAGATTGCTAATCGCGATATCTTTCTTCATATCGTTATATTGCAAAAACGGTAAGCTTAAACTTGCACCAAGCGTGAGAGCAGGGTTACGTAATAACTCCGTTAACGATGTGCTGCTTGAGCCTAGACTGCTGGTTAAGCTAATCGAAGGGTAGTAGCTCGCCTTAGTAGCATCTTTAGTTGCTAATGCTTTTCTTAAGCGGAGCTCACTTGCTTGCAAATCAGGTCGGCGCGATAAAATGTCGGCAGGTAAGCCAGCACCAATTGCAGGTAGAGCAGTGCGTGGTAAACGCTTTGGCTCTTGAATATTTAATTGCTGCAATGGTTCATGTAATAACACCGCAATGGCTGTGCGAGTTTCAACCAGTTGTTGTTCAATCTGGCTTAAACTCGCTTTTTGGCTTTGTACTGATTGTTCTGCTTGAGTCAGATCTACACCTGAAACGGCACCAGCTTTATATTGAATCTGTACCAAGTCATAAAGCTTTTGAGAGGTTGCTAGACTTTGCTGGGCAGTTGTGTAGCGCTCATTTAAATAACCGAGTTGCCAATAGAGTTTGGCAGTGGTTGCAATTAAACTTTGCCCCGTGGCTTGTAAGTCTTGTTCAGTCGCTAAAGCTTCCCATTTACTTGCTTCGGTTTGGCGAGCAAGCTTGCCAAACAAATCAAGCTCATAGCTTACGCCAGCGCTCATTGATAGACCTTTAGCACTATCATCTCCCGAATTTAAATCGAAAGAATGCCCTGTAGAAACACTTGAACTGGTTCGTAAGCCTTGTTTGTTAGCGGTTAAGTCAGCTTGTAGACGGGCTTGCTTTAGAGCAATACCTGCAACTGCTAAATCACTATTACGTTCTAATACATTGCTTACAAGTTGGTTGAGCTGTGCATCGTTAAAGAGTGTCCACCAACGGTCAGAATATTGATTGGCAGACATGGTTTTTGTTTTTGCTGTGTCATATTGAAAACTACCCGGAACTTGTACTGCAGGTGTTTCATAAGGTGTTTTTACTACAGCTGCACATCCGACAAGAGAACCTGTGAGAAGAAGTGCTGTGCTGAGTTTAGTCATAGAGAAAGACATGCAATTTTCCTTATTCTCGAGATAGTGCGGCGACAGGGTCAAGTTTCGCGGCATTCTTGGCTGGTAAGAAACCAAAAACGACCCCAATCAGTGTTGAACAGACAAAGGCTGCAATAATTGAGGTGCTTGAATAAGCCACACTAAAGTTACCACCAGCAAATTTATTAATAAGTTGCCCAAGGCCAAGCGATAGTAAGACGCCAAGCACACCACCAATTAAACACACCAAAATTGCTTCAATCAGGAATTGCTGCAAAATATCACTTTGACGCGCACCTACGGCCATACGTACACCAATTTCTTGAGTACGTTCAGTCACCGAAACCAACATAATATTCATTACCCCGATACCACCAACGACCAATGAAATTACGGCAATTGCTGAAACCAGAAGGGTCATTGTGCTAGTTGTTTTCTCAATGGTTTGACGGATACTGTCACTGTTCATAGTGAAAATATCTTGTGCACCATGGCGCTGGGTTAATAGATTTACAATCGCATTTTCAGCTGCAGCAGTTGAATATTTGTCATTAATACGAACCACGATATTGCGTACATGGGTTTGCCCCAGCATACGGCTCATCACGGTTGTATAAGGCATATAGACATTTAAAGTGTCATCTGAGCCCATGCCACTCGTTTGCGGTTCTACAATGCCAATAATACGAGCTGGTACACTACCGAGTAACACTACTTGACCGATAGGGTTGGTACCGTCACTAAAGAACTGTTTTTGAGTATTGGTATCAATGACTACATCCTGTGAGCGATCACGAACACTACGTTGATCAAAAGTTTGTCCATCTTTAAAGACCAAACCTTTCACATCGAAATAATCGTTACTCACACCATTAATGGTCGCGTTAGCTTCATTTTGTTGATAACGCATGGTTTTGGATGTGCTGACGATTGGGCTTACTGCACTGACATACGGTTGAGTCATTAACGCATCGGCATCGGCAGGGACCAAGGTTTTAAAACTTGCAGTTTTAGAGTTGTCACCAAAACCACGGCCCTGAAACACGGTAATTGTATTTGTTCCCAGACTGCTAATATTGCTTAAAATTTGCTGTTGAGAGCCTTTACCTAGCGCGACAACCGTAACAACCGATGCAATACCAATAATGATCCCAAGCATGGTTAAAAAAGTACGCATGCGGTGGGCATTCATAGACAGTAAAGCCATTTGAAAGGCTTCAGATAAACGGTCTAAAGTAGAACGCCATGCAGAAATACTTTTGCCTTTCTTCTGTTTACCTTGCAAAGCAGGCGCCGCATCAGGATCAGTCTTGATTGGTTCGGCTGCTTGATCTGGGACATTAGGACGGTCACTAATAATTTCTCCATCACTAATCTCGATAATACGAGTCGCATTTTTTGCAACTTGCATATCATGGGTGACTAAAATAATAGTGTGACCTGCAGCATTGAGTTCACGCAAAATACGCATCACCTCAACACCACTATGAGAGTCAAGTGCCCCCGTCGGTTCATCTGCCAGAATAACGTCACCGCCATTCATCAGCGCACGGGCAATAGAAACACGTTGCTGCTGACCACCAGAAAGTTGGCTTGGTCTATTGAGTGTTTTTGTGCCCAACCCTAATTCAGTCAGTAGAGCGGTTGCACGTTGTTTACGCTCAGAAGGCGTAACACCAGCATAAACAGCTGGAACTTCTACGTTACCTTCAGCAGATAAGTCGCCCAGTAAGTGATAGCGCTGGAAAATAAAACCAAAATATTCACGGCGTAGTCGAGCCAGCTGATCTGGCTCAAGTTTACCTGTTTCTTGTCCATTAACCTTATAACTACCACTCGTAGGTCGGTCCAAACACCCCAAAATATTCATGAGGGTCGATTTGCCGGAACCCGACTGGCCGACAATGGCAACCAGTTCACCTTCGTAAATGGTCAGGTCAATACCTTTTAAAATTTGTATCGTGCTTTCGCCAGCAGGGAATTCCCGGACTAGATTGCTGACTTCAAGCAAAGCTTGTTTTGTCATGCTTACATTCCCATTGGGCCACTACGGCGACGGTTATTACTACTATTTGCTGATGCAGCTGAAGTATCTGCACTATCAGCAATGACAACTTGATCACCTTGTTTTAAGCCCGCAAGAACTTGCGCATTTACACGGTTGTTAATACCCACCAAAATTTGAGTTGGTTTAGTTGTGTCGTCAGCTTGTAATACACGTACAACACTTAACGTTAATTTACCTTGTTCAACCAGTTGTTTTTGTTCAGCAGTTAAATTTAAGCGTTCTAGACGAGCTCCGTTTCCTTGAGATTTTTTAGCTGCTTCAGGTGAAGAACTTGATTTATCAGATGCTTGGCCTGATTTTCTTTGACCTGAAAATTGTTTAGAACTCAGTGCTGATGATGGAACGAGCAGGGCATTTTTAGCTGAGTTTAATACGATATAAACTTGTGCAGTCATATCAATACGCAATTTACCATCGGTATTTGGCACATCGAATAAGGCATTGTAGTAAACAGCCGAACTGGTTGTTGAGCTTGTTGTACTTGTTGATTCGCTTGAAATTGAGTCAGGAGCAGGCTCAATTTGACGTAAAGTTGCGTAGCGCTTAGTTTCATCACCTAAGGTTGTAAAGTAAACCTGTTGTCCTTTTTCAACTTTCATAATGTCAGCTTCACTGACTTGCGCCTTAATCGTCATGTTTTGTAATTTTGCAATTTTGACAATTGTTGGCGCGCTTTGGTTTGCGTTTACAGTTTGACCTTCTTCAGTCACAATCGCGACAACCGTACCATCAGTTGGAGCAACAATACGTGTGTAACCAATATTGGTTTGTGCCGTAGATTTTGTGACTTTTGCAGATTCGATTTGTGCATCTAATGCTTTAATTTGCGCCTGAGCTGTTTTATAGCTTGCCTCAGCCGATTCTAAATCTGCACGAGGCGTTGCATCTTGCGCATACATTTGTTGCTGACGGCGGTATTCAAGTTGTTTTTCATTTAAAGAAGCAACTTGTTGAAGGCGCTGCGCTTCTAAATTTTTAATATTCGCATCAGAAGTTTTTAAACTATTTTCTTGGGTGGTTGAGTCAATTTGTGCGATAAGTTGACCTTGTTTGACTTGATCGCCCAACTGTACATACATCTTTTTGACCTGACCAGATACCTGTGCACCGACACTAATCAGTTTGGTTGCATCAAGTGTACCTGTTGCAAGGACATTATTTTCAATATCTCCGCGTGTTACCTCAGCTGTAATATATTGAGGCTGCTGCTCTTTAGGCTTTAAAAATTTCCAAGCTAATACAGCAATAATGGCTATACAGACGATGATAATAACAAGTTTGATTGGCTTTATTTTTGGCATGGCGAGAGGTCGAAAAGTCTAAAATTTAATTTAGTATAAAAGCGAAATGAGGATAAAACGTGAATTTTTATGATATTTCAGGAATGAAGAAAAATGATTCGGCCGAATTATTGTATAAATAGTGTTTTCCCACATAATTCAGCAATAGCCTGCTGCATTAAATGTTGGGCATTTTCATTCGACATTCCTTTAATTGCCGCATCAACTTGCAATAGAAGGGTAGACCAGCCTAAAAACTGTTGAGGATTTAATCTTCTTAAAGCTTGTTGATATAAACCAACCTTTGTTTTCCAGATACCAAGTTGTAATGCATTATGAGGCTGCTCAAATAATTGCATCAATAAACGCATTTCTTTACTTAAAGTCCATAAAATTAGACTTTCTGGTTCGCCAGCAGCAATTAAATATTGAAAAATTTTAATGGATTGAGCGAGATTACCTTCTAATAGCGCGTCGCTTAAATCGTAAGTGGTATAACGAGATTGATCTTGTAGACAAGCATACAACTGTTCAATTTGAATCAGTTGTTGGTCTGGAAAAGTATCTCTTACACGCATCAAGCTATTCTTAGCTGCGAGCAGATTATGCTCATGATGCTGCATGAGCCACTGCCATGCGTCATTATCGAGTTGAATTTCGAGTTTCTCTGCTTCGGCAGATAAAATTCTTTGGCGGTCTTGCGGATAGTTTGCCGTAAGGGCAACAACAACACCATTTGCTTCCACAACTTGGAAAAAAGCAGACTTTAAGCTACTACTATCTTGCTTAGGTAGAACAATTAAAAGCAGGTTAGTTTCATTATGCTGAATATAGCTTTTAAGTTGTTTTAGCCCATTTGCGTCAGGCTTTATATTGCCATGTACTTCAATGGCAAGCTGCTGAGAAAATAAAGATAAGCTGTTAAGAGCGTTAAAAACATTTTTCCAGTCGCTTACACTACTAATATCGTAGCGCTGTCTTTCAACTTCTTGTTGTTGCCAACTTTTACGAAAAGCATCTAATAAATTTTGTTCCAGCAAAGGTTCTTGGCCATGTAAAATCCACGCACCCCGTGCTTCCGGAATGCGTTTTAAGGCTTGTAAATAGTCAATTTTCATTGCTGGTAAAAATAAAGATTAAGGCTGAGCTTTTGGTAAACGATTTGCTGAAATCTGACGAGTAATTTGCTGTGCAATGTCATCGATCACAATACGTTGCAAATAAGATTCTTGCTGATTTTCGGTGTTAACCGTTGCAAGATCATATTGGTAACTACGAGATGCAGTTAATGAACGTGGTTCAGTAATTTTATTACCCTGACGGTCTTCAATCTGGAAGGTTACGGTTAAGCGTAATAATACTTCCGTTAGTTTTCCATTTAAAAGCTGACGACGTGGTGTGTACTCTAAAACACGGAGTACGTAGGCATCATTATCATTGCTGAATTGAACACCATTTGCAGCTAAATAAACTTTTAACTGGGTTTCTAAATCATCAGTTTTAGCTGGTAACTCAAGGCTTAATTTTTTATAAACAAGCGGAGTTGCAGTCGGGTTGGTTCCTTTTAAATGAAATCCACACCCGACTAAGCCTGCACTAAGGCCTAAGGTCAAAACAACAGCGGCTAAACGTTTGGCAAAGTGCATGCTTGATCCTCTCATTAATAACTTTAATTAAACCACGAGGTTAACTAATTTATTTGGAACCACAATTTCTTTCTTTGTTGGTCCTGTTAAGAATTGTTGAACTTCTGGAAGAGCTTTAGCTTGAGCTAATAGATCTTCTTTAGAAATATCAACCGAAACTTCAAGTTTACCGCGAAGTTTACCGTTAACCTGTACAACAATCGTTTGTGTATTACGAGTTAATGCAGAAGCATCGACTTCAGGGAATGTTGCTTCTGTTACATCTGTACCAAACTGAGCCAATAATGTTTGACTTAAATGTGGTGCAAATGGAGCAAGTAAAGTTAACAGTGTGGTGATCGCTTCACGTTCTACAGCAACGTCGTTGTCATCTTTTGCTTCAAACTTGTTGCTCGCATTTAACAACTCCATCAAAGCAGCAATCGCAGTATTGAATGCATGACGACGTTCGATATCATCACTTACTTTTTGAATAGTTTCGTGAGTTTTACGACGTAAATCTTGAGCATCTTTAGACAAGTTAGCAGCATCAATCGTAGAAGCTTGGTTGCCCTTTTCAAGGAAGCTTGCTACAAGGCGCCATACACGTTTCAAGAAACGGTTTGCACCTTCAACACCTGCATCAGACCATTCTAAAGATTGATCTGGTGGAGCAGCGAACATCATAAATACACGTGCTGTGTCTGCGCCGTATTGATCAATAATCGCTTGTGGGTCGATACCGTTGTTTTTCGACTTAGACATTTTTTCTTGTCCGCCGATCACAACTTCTTGACCATCACCTGAATATTTTGCAGAAAGAATGCGACCTTTTTCATCGCGTTCTAATTCGATATCAGCAGGGTTAAACCAAGTTTTCTTACCATTTTCTGCTTCACGATAGAATGTATCAGCAAGCACCATGCCTTGAGTTAACAAGTTGGTAAATGGCTCATTACCTTGTACGACACCTTCATCACGCATTAATTTGTGGAAGAAACGTGCATAAAGTAAGTGAAGAATCGCGTGTTCAACACCACCAATGTATTGGTTTACAGGAAGCCAGTTTTGAGCTGCTTCAGGTTTAACCATGCCGCCAGTAAAGTCTGGAGATGCGTAGCGTGCGTAGTACCAAGATGACTCAACGAAAGTATCCAAGGTATCTGTTTCACGACGTGCATCACCACCACAACAAGGACATTTAGTTTCATAGAATTCAGGCATTTTATTAAGCGGGTTACCTGAACCATCTGGAACAACGTCAGTTGGTAATACAACCGGAAGTTGGTCTTCTGGAACTGTGACTTGACCACAAGTATCACAGTTAATCATTGGAATTGGACAACCCCAGTAACGTTGACGAGAAATACCCCAGTCACGTAAACGGAATTGAACTTTAGAATTTGCTAAACCTTGTGGTTCTAATTTTGCAAGGAATGCATCGAACGCAGCTTGGAATTCCAAACCGTCAAACTCGCCAGAGTTAACAAGTTTACCTTCTTTAGAACCGTACCATTCTTGCCACTCAGTTGCAGAGTAGTCTGCATCGTCAGCGCCTTTGGCATCAATCACTTGTTTAATTGACAAGTTAAACTTGTTAGCAAATTCAAAATCACGTTCGTCATGTGCCGGTACAGCCATTACTGCGCCAGAACCATAAGACATTAATACGTAGTTTGCGATCCAGACAGGAAGCTCTTCACCAGTTACAGGATGTTTTACAAACAAACCTGTCGCCATGCCTTTTTTCTCGGCTGTTGCCAAGTCCGCTTCTGCAACTGAACCCATGCGGCACTCTTCAATAAATGCAGCCAATTCAGGATTGTTTTCAGCAGCTTTAAGCGCAAGAGGGTGTTCTGCTGCAACGGCAACATATGTCACGCCCATAAGCGTGTCAGCACGTGTTGTATAAACAGTTAAGCCGTCAGCATAAACTTCAGTATTGGCAGATGGGAAAGTAATTTCCATGCCTGTAGATCGACCGATCCAGTTACGCTGCATGGTCAACACTTGTTGAGGCCAGCCGTCTTGTAGAGTGTCTAGGTCGTCTAATAATTCTTGTGCATAGTCAGTAATACGGAAGTAGTACATTGGAATATCGCGTTTTTCAACCAATGCACCAGAACGCCATCCGCGACCATTTTCAACTTGTTCGTTTGCTAAAACAGTTTGGTCAACTGGATCCCAGTTTACTGTTGAAAGTTTACGGTAGATCAGGCCTTTTTTATAAAGCTGAACAAATAACCATTGTTCCCAGTGATAGTACTCTGGTGTACAAGTTGCAAATTCACGATCCCAATCTACAGATAGACCTAATTTTTTTAATTGGTCACGCATGTACGCAATGTTTTCAAATGTCCATTTTGCCGGAGCAACTTTATGGGCAATTGCTGCGTTTTCTGCAGGTAAACCGAATGCATCCCAACCCATAGGTTGTAATACAGTTTCACCTTTTAAACGATAGAAACGGCTAATCACATCGCCAATTGTATAGTTACGCACATGCCCCATATGCAGCTTGCCGCTTGGGTAAGGAAACATTGACAGGATGTAACGATGTTTACCTTCGACAGTGTCGGCAACTTTAAAGACTTTACGATTTTCCCAATCTTGTTGAACTGATGGTTCAATCGTGTTTGCTTGATATTCGGGGTCAATGTGAGAAATAGTCATAGACGTAAGCTATACAACAAAAATTGATATTAAAGATTGTTGCACAGCATAGCGCAAAATCGACAAAAATGCAGTTTTGGGATGGATTTATTTTCCGTTAAAAATTAAACAAGAATAAACCTGAAAAAAGCGGGGAAATCATAAAAAAAGAAAAGTGGAAAAATCAAATAAGATGAAAAAATAGTCAGTTAAAAAATAATCATAGAAAAGTGTTTCTTTAATCTTGACTTTAGTGAATTAAACAACAAAAATGCTTCCTTTAGTTTTATATGCGATTATTTGATCACCCTTCGAATAACCGTCATGTTTTGTAATAGACATTCTCTCTAGCCGAGAGATTGATTTTACTTAAAGTATGTATATCCAGACATGCTTTATTAATGTTAAAAAAGCTTATACGGCTGAAAAACAGAAATTTTTCTATTGCAACGAAAACTAGACAATATGTGTGCTATAACAGTGCAGACAATTCAATGAATGAAACACTATTTGTGCCTTCCATAAATAGTGATAAAGATTTTAGGGTGAATCACGTTGGAACTTTTATCTGGTGGTGAAATGCTCGTTCGTGCTCTTGCGGACGAAGGCGTTGAACATGTTTTTGGTTATCCAGGCGGCGCTGTATTACATATTTATGATGCGCTATTTCAACAAGACAAAATCAATCATTACCTCGTACGTCATGAACAAGCTGCTGGTCATATGGCAGATGCTTACTCACGTGCTACAGGTAAGACTGGCGTAGTACTGGTCACTTCTGGACCTGGCGCAACTAATACTGTGACTCCAATTGCAACAGCTTATATGGACTCAATCCCGATGGTGATTTTGTCTGGCCAGGTTGCATCACATCTTATTGGTGAAGACGCTTTCCAAGAAACTGATATGGTGGGTATTTCACGTCCTATCGTGAAACACAGCTTCCAAGTTCGTCATGCAAGCGAAATTCCTGCAATTATCAAAAAAGCATTTTATATCGCAGCAAGTGGTCGCCCTGGTCCAGTTGTCGTCGATATTCCTAAAGATGCGACAAATCCTGCAGAAAAATTTGCGTACGAATATCCTGAAAAAGTGAAGATGCGTTCTTATCAGCCACCTTCACGTGGTCATTCTGGCCAAATTCGTAAAGCAATTGATGAGCTTTTAAGTGCAAAACGCCCTGTAATTTATACGGGTGGTGGTGTTGTTCAAGGTAATGCATCGGCATTATTGACTGAACTCGCGCATTTACTAGGTTATCCGGTGACTAACACACTTATGGGCCTTGGTGGCTTCCCTGGTGATGATCCACAATTCGTGGGCATGTTAGGCATGCACGGTACTTATGAAGCAAATATGGCGATGCATAATGCTGACGTCATTCTTGCAATTGGTGCGCGTTTTGATGACCGAGTAACCAATAACCCAGCAAAATTCTGTGTGAATGCTAAAGTTATTCATATTGATATTGATCCGGCGAGCATTTCAAAAACAATTATGGCGCACATTCCAATTGTAGGGGCAGTTGAGCCTGTACTTCAGGAAATGTTGACGCAATTGAAACAATTAAATGTGTCTAAGCCAAACCCTAAAGCAATTGCTGCGTGGTGGGATCAAATTAATGAATGGCGTAAAGTTCATGGCTTAAAGTTTGAAACCCCGACCGATGGCACAATGAAGCCACAGCAAGTTGTTGAAGCTTTATATAAAGTCACTAACGGTGACGCCATCATTACTTCAGATGTGGGCCAACACCAAATGTTTGGTGCGTTGTATTACAAATACAAACGTCCACGTCAATGGATTAACTCAGGCGGATTGGGCACCATGGGCGTAGGTTTACCTTATGCAATGGCTGCGAAGCTCGCTTTCCCAGATCAACAAGTTGTTTGTATTACTGGTGAAGCTTCAATTCAAATGTGTATTCAAGAGCTTTCAACGTGTAAGCAATATGGCATGAATGTGAAGATCTTGTGCTTGAATAACCGTGCTTTAGGTATGGTGAAGCAGTGGCAAGATATGAACTATGAGGGCCGTCACTCAAGCTCATACGTTGAATCATTGCCTGATTTTGGCAAGTTAATGGAAGCTTATGGTCACGTTGGTATCCAGATTGATCATGCTGATGAACTAGAGTCGAAGCTTGCTGAAGCAATGGCGATTAATGATAAATGTGTATTCATTAATGTCATGGTTGATCGCACGGAACATGTTTATCCAATGCTGATCGCAGGTCAGTCTATGAAGGATATGTGGTTAGGTAAAGGGGAGCGTACATAATGAGACATATTATTTCTGTACTCGTTGAAAACGAAGCTGGTGCGCTTTCTCGCCTTGTTGGTTTATTTAGCCAACGTGGATATAACATTGAAACACTGAATGTTGCGCCAACCGAAGACCCAACTTTGTCACGCTTAACATTAACAACTTATGGTGATGACCATAAGATTGAACAGATTACAAAGCAGCTCAATAAACTTGTTGAAGTTGTAAAAGTAGTTGATTTATCAGAAGGTTCACACATTGAGCGTGAACTGATGCTGATTAAAGTAAAAGCGTTAGGTGCTTCACGTGCTGAAATTAAGCGAACGGCGGATATTTTCCGTGCGCAGATTGTAGACGTGACACCAACTACCTATACCATTCAAATAGCAGGGACAACTGAAAAATTAGATGGTTTTATCGATGCGCTTGCAGAAAACACTATTCTAGAAGTCGTTCGTTCAGGTGTATCTGGTATCGCCCGTGGCGAAAAAGTATTAGCCATTTAATTTTTTAAAAAGTATTTTAGCGGAGAACACAAATGCAAATTTTTTACGATAAAGACTGTGACTTATCAATCATCCAAGGCAAGAAAGTAGCGATTATTGGTTACGGTTCTCAAGGTCATGCTCATGCACTTAACCTTAAAGACTCAGGCGTAGACGTAACTGTAGGTTTACGTGCAGATTCAGCTTCTTGGAAGAAAGCTGAAAACGCAGGTCTTAAAGTTGCAGAAGTTCCTGCTGCTGTTAAGCAAGCTGACCTCGTAATGATTTTGACTCCAGATGAATTCCAATCACAACTTTACCGTGACGTGATTGAGCCAAACATCAAAGAAGGCGCGACTCTTGCATTTGCTCATGGTTTCTCTGTTCTTTACAACCAAGTTGTTCCACGTAAAGATTTAGACGTAATCATGGTTGCTCCAAAAGCACCAGGTCACACTGTACGTTCAGAGTTCCAACGTGGTTCAGGTGTTCCTGACCTAATTGCAATCCACCAAGATGCTTCTGGTAATGCACGTAACGTTGCTCTTTCTTACGCTTCTGGCGTAGGTGGCGGCCGTACAGGTATTATCGAAACTTCATTCCGTGAAGAAACTGAAACTGACTTATTCGGTGAGCAAGCAGTTCTTTGTGGTGGTGCGGTTGAATTAGTGAAAATGGGCTTCGAAACTTTAGTTGAAGCTGGTTATGCACCAGAAATGGCTTACTTCGAATGTTTACACGAACTTAAATTGATCGTTGACTTAATGTTCGAGGGTGGTATTGCTGACATGAACTACTCAGTATCTAACAATGCTGAGTACGGCGAATATGTAACTGGTGTTGAAGTAATCAACGAACAATCTCGTGAAGCAATGCGTAATGCATTGAAACGTATTCAATCTGGTGAGTACGCTAAGATGTTCATTCAAGAAGGTGCGTTAAACTACCCATCTATGACTGCTCGTCGTCGTCAAAATGCTGCACATGGTATTGAAGTAACTGGTAATAAGTTGCGTGCAATGATGCCATGGATTCAAGCAAACAAAATCGTAGACAAAGAAAAGAACTAATTTTCTTTATCTAACGTTTTAAAAGAACCCTGCTTTAAGCAGGGTTCTTTATTTATACTATTTTATTTGAATATGAAAATTGCGATTAGGTCAACTTGATTAGATTAAATAAATTCTATATTTTTCATATAATTGGCTGCTTAATTTTTATTTACTTTATTGATTTATAAAGTAAAAAATACTTGACCAAAAGATAGATAATGTTATTGTTTATAACTGACTGAATAAGTCAAATTTACTAAAATTTCTTTAACATGTTTAATTGTATTTTGGGCAATGAGTTGAACAAAATAAAAAAAAGTATTGAATAATCATGGAAGTCCAATATGGGTCATGTTGATTACGATAGCACATTGATCGTCGGCTCTTTTATTGCAGCTGGCTTCATTTGTTATATTGTAATTTCCATGGAGCAGCTAATATTCAAGCAAGTCTATAAGAAATTTGAGTCCTTAATTTTATTTATTAATGGATTGCTACTCGCCTTAGCAATTAACATCGTCCATATTGTTGGTATACAAGCTTATCATCTGTTTGATGCAGCTCACTCTAATATTCCTTTAATTGCAATATCTTATGCTATTAGTGCATTGTTATCTTGCATTGCGATGTGGTTGACTTCGCGTTTTACGCTCCCTTTATTTAGACTCATTTTGAGCTCGATTATTATGGGAATCGGAATTTCAGCTTCATATTACATTAGCATGTTGGGCTGGAATATTAATGTTTATAAAAAAGATTACACTTCGTTTTTACTCTTATTTTCTGTATTAATTGCAATGAGTGGTTCAGGGCTAGCATTTTTATTAGCCTATAAATTAAAAGACACGGAACGATATCGCTTAACTTTAAAAATCGCATTTTCGGCTATGATGACCTTAAGTATTATGGGGATGCACTACACAGCGCTTATTGCAACAAATATTACTGATAAATTTGTTAGCCAATATCAGGCTGAGCATGACTTATTATTATTTACAATTATTCTAGTCACCTGTTTGGTACTCGTAGCAAGTTTTATTGTTGCAATGTTAGAGCAACGTCTTACTCAACAGAATTTAGAGCTGCGTAAGGCAAATAAAGAATTAGCTAACCTATCTATACAAGACAATTTAACCAAATTACCTAACCGCCTTTATTTAGTGGATTATGCTGAAGTATTACTTTCAGATCATCGATACAAAGACCAGAAAATTGCTTTCTTATACATTGATTTAGATCGATTTAAATCGGTGAATGATGCATTTGGACATCATGTGGGTGATCAATTACTTATTCAGATGGCGAACCGCTTACATTGGCAACTCAATGAGAAGTGTAAACTGCTTAGAATTGGCGGTGATGAGTTTTTACTTATTGCCGAAAATACAAATGCCGATGAAGCAGTTATTTTGGCTGAGAAAGTTTTACAGCTGATTCAAGAGAGTTATCAGATTTCTGGTAAAGAAATTAATATTTCTGCAAGCTTAGGAGTGGCACTATTTCCTGAGCACGGACAAAATGTTCAGGACTTACTCATGAACGCTGATGCCGCGATGCTCATGTCTAAAGAACAAGGCCGAAATACTTACACCATCTTTAGTTATTCAACCCATCAACAAGAAACGAGAAGTCAGTCAAAACTGATCAATGATCTTTATAAGGCTGTAGAAGAAAAGCAGTTCATCCTATATTACCAACCAAAATTTAATACGAATCTTGAGGTCTGTGGCGTTGAAGCATTAATCCGTTGGAATCATCCAGCTTTAGGAATACTCACACCGCATATGTTCATAGAAGGTGCAGAAAAAACGGGTTTGATCATTCCCATGGGATATTGGGCACTTGAGCAAGCTTGCCTGCAAATTCAAGAGTGGGAACGCAGTAACACCCCATTTTATCCAGTCGCAGTAAACCTATCTGCACTACAGTTCGAAAATAAAAAATTATTTAGTACACTCGAAGCATTATTGAAAAAATATCAAATTCAACCTCATCACTTAATTGTTGAGATTACTGAATCAACTGCAATGCGACATATTGATTTGAGTATTCGAGCTTGTGAACGACTACGTGATATGGGTATTCGAGTTGCAATTGATGATTTTGGAACCGGTCATTCGAGTTTCTTGTATTTAAAAGATTTACCTGTTGATGAACTTAAAATTGATCGTGGTTTTATTGTAGATTTAAAACCGGGGTCAAAAGAAGAAGTCATTTTAGAAAGTATTATTCATTTGGCCAAAAAGTTAGGTTTAACCGTAACGGCGGAAGGGGTAGAGACTCAGCAGCAAGTTGAGATTTTAACCCGTTTAGGTTGTCAGCAATTTCAGGGTTACTTATTAGGAATGCCTGTTCACGTCGATCAACTGATTGAATCTCAAGGCGCTCACTTCGCTTAATCTTTCCTATATCGATCTTAAAGATTATTTTTTAAATTTTTTATTTAAAGAATGATTAATTAACATAAAATTAATTCAGAAAAAATATATATTATTATTCATAATTAATATGAGAAATTTAGACATAAGTATAAAAAATTACGAATAATAATTTATAAATATATACTGTTAGTATAAAGTAATACTAATAAATTCATTGCTTAGAATGTAAATTTAAATTTTTAAAATTGATTAATATAATTTATTGTTAAGTTTGTATAATAAATTATTATTTTTTATAAAATGTAGTTATTTAAATTTTTAAATGTTTTAAGAGGTAGAAATCGTGGTGGAGTTTGATTTATGCTCCACCGAATTAAAATATTGTTTATTTTTGTTAAAATGTAGAGTTCTAGCTGATTTATAGGTTATGCAGTTTCGAACTCTTGAACTGCTTCGAATTTAATAATCTTTTTAATATAAGACCATGTTTTTTTGGAGTTAATTTGTGATTTATTTATTGTGCCATCAATAATAATGCCATCAATAATGTTAAGAAAAAGACTAGTAAGTGTATGAGTGTCTTTGATTTCTAATTCTAGAAATATTGTGAAAACCAATTTGTAAATCCACTCTCGATATTTATTCACTTGATCTTTAAGAGAGGGATACAATTGCATGACCTCAATGGTTGCTTTTTTAAATAAACAACCATTGAAATCATCTGTATTGATCCAGTCAATATACCAGTTAAAAATACTTTTAAGTTTAATTAATGGCTCATCAATATTGCTAACTATTTGAAATAAAGAGGCTTTGACTTCTAGGTTTCTTTGGCGAAGACATTCTTCAATTAAATTTTCTTTAGAAGAAAAGTACTTATAAAAAGTCATTTTTGCAACGCCTGATTCAGCAATAATACAGTCAACTCCAATAGAGGTATAGCTTTTCTGATTAAAGAGGGAGGTGGCTGTTGTTATAATATTTTCTCTTTTTGACATCGGTTTTCCTGTCACAAATATTTTTGATTAACTTTGCTATTGTAAAGTATGAAAGCTTAAAGAAATTTTCTCTAATCATATTTAAAAAATTATATTTATTCAATATCTTGATTTGTAGTTAAAAATAAAAACAAATATTTCTAATTGGCAATATTTTACTTTTTTTAAAATTATTAATTAATTCGTTGATTTGTTGAGTTAACAAACATAATATAAAATTGTTAAGTTTTGGTTTGTGTAATTTATTTTAGCAATTGAATGCAAAATTTAAATAAAAATAAGGCCTATAACTTAACTATAAGAACAAACTTTTTACTGAGAATGATTATGTCAAAAAAATTTGAAGACTTTAATAATCCAAGAGAAAAAGCATTGCAAGGGATGAGAAATAGTATTCCTACAAAACAATGGGAAGAAAATTTAAAATTTCTCGAACAGTTAAGAAGTAAAATTGCGGAATTACCCGTTTCTAAACATCCTGCAATTGAGGTATTAAATAATGGGTATCTCGATAAGGCGAGTTTAATTCATATTCATTTAGAATATCGTCATGCGATTGTACAAATTTTTACTGATGCTTTATTAAAGGCTCAATTTTTAACAAAACAATTGGAACCTAAACTCCACTCTGGTGCGAAGATGTATCCACGGGTATTATTAAGTTTAAATATACTTGATGAGTTTGGTTTCCGTCCTGGTTTAGGTAAAGATAATTATTATCTAGGGAATCCTGAATATGCTCACTATCCATTATATGAAGATTTACTTAATGATTATGGTTTAACAGAGCTTGATCGTCGTAACTTTAAACCATCAAAAATTTCAGATCAGGTTAGATCATTTTTAGAATCTTCTTATGATAGTTATATTAATGTCGTGGCATTATTGGCTGTTGCAGAAGAAGAAGTCATTCTTTTTAGTCCTCCATTACGTCAAGCAACCAAATTCGTAAATATTGATGTTGAAGGTGGGGGTTACTACCATGTACATGGTGTATCTACGGATGAAACATCTGAGGCTGCTGATGACGATCATGAAGATGACTTGTGGTTTGCATTAGCACAAGCAATTACAAAAGATGATTATGAAAGCTTAACCAAACTATGTATTGATTACTGTGCTTTATGGAATGAGTTCTGGGATGCACAAATTGCAGATGTTCAATTCATTGAAGAAAAGAAATTGGCGTAAAGATTCTATTAAGTCTTAATCAAGCCCCATCTATAAAAAGGTGGGCTTTTTTAATTGTAAAATTTCTAAGAAGTTAAACTACATACTCAAAAAAGCTTATGAGTAACTCATGGCTTATCAACAATCATTAAACAGTTCTATAAATCTGCTACAATTACGCCAATTTTTATTTTGATCGACTTTAGGTCTTTGGCACTGCAATCTCCGCAGTAGGTGTATTTCATGAGTTTTAAAGATGAGTTAGCGGCACAGGTTGCTCAACGCCGCACATTTGCCATCATTTCCCACCCCGATGCCGGTAAAACCACCATGACAGAGAAATTACTGTTATGGGGTAAAGCAATTCAGGTTGCAGGGATGGTAAAAAGCCGTAAATCTGACCGCGCAGCTACATCTGACTGGATGGAAATGGAAAAAGAGCGTGGAATTTCCATTACTACTTCTGTTATGCAGTTTCCTTATAAAGGTCACACCATTAACTTACTTGATACACCGGGACATGAAGATTTCTCTGAAGATACTTATCGTACCCTAACGGCGGTTGACTCTGCTTTAATGGTGATTGATGGTGCAAAAGGTGTTGAAGAACGTACCATCAAATTGATGGAAGTTTGTCGTATGCGTGACACTCCGATCATTTCATTTGTAAACAAGATGGACCGTGAGATTCGTGAACCACTTGAGTTGCTGGATGAAATTGAGAACGTCCTCAATATTCGCTGTGTACCAATTACATGGCCATTAGGGATGGGACGTGATTTTGCTGGTGTATACAACATTCTTGAAAACAAATTGTATGTCTATAAAGCAGGCTTTGGTTCAACTATTACAGATATTGAAGTACGCGATGGTTATGACCATGCAGATATCCGTGAAAAAGTAGGTGAGCTGGCTTGGGCGTCTTTTGAAGAGTCACTTGAGCTTGTACAAATGGCGAACGAACCTTTAGACCGCGAATTGTTTTTACAAGGTAAACAAACTCCAGTTCTATTTGGTACAGCATTAGGTAACTTTGGTGTTGACCACGTGTTAGACGCATTTATGAATTGGGCACCAGAACCTAAAGCGCATCCAACACAAGAGCGTGTTGTCGATGCGAAAGAAGAAGGTTTTTCTGGTTTCGTCTTTAAAATTCAAGCCAACATGGATCCGAAACACCGTGACCGTATTGCCTTTATGCGTATTTGCTCAGGTAAATACGAGAAAGGTTTGAAAATGAATCATGTACGTATTGGTAAAGATGTTCGTATTAGTGATGCATTGACATTCCTTGCAGGTGAGCGTGAACATCTAGAAGAAGCATGGCCAGGTGATATTATTGGTTTGCATAACCATGGCACAATTCAAATTGGTGATACTTTCACAAGTGGTGAAAATCTACATTTCACAGGTATTCCTCACTTCGCACCAGAGATGTTCCGTCGTGTGCGTTTGAAAGATCCATTAAAGTCAAAACAATTGCAAAAAGGTTTGAAAGAGTTGTCTGAAGAAGGCGCAACTCAGGTATTTATGCCACAAATTAGCAATGACTTGATTGTGGGCGCAGTTGGTGTGCTTCAGTTTGATGTGGTTGCTTACCGTCTGAAAGAAGAATATAAAGTTGACTGTGTGTATGAGCCTGTAAGTGTTAATACGGTTCGTTGGATTCATTGTGATGATGACAAGATTCTCAATGAATTTAAGAAAAAAGCACATGATCAGCTTTCTATTGATGGTGGCGGTCACTTAACTTATCTTGCACCAAGTCGTGTGAACTTGCAGATTATGCAAGAGCGTTGGCCTGATATTCAGTTCCGTAACACACGTGAACACTAATCTTTAAGATTTGACAGACAGCTTCGAACAGAAGCTGTTTTGTTTTGAAAAATAAGAAAGGATGATGAAATGAATTTGAATAGAAAGACAGTTATTGCACTTTTAGTTGCAGTAATCATATTACTTTTGGCTATTTGCCTTTTTGTCTGGAAAAGTTTTCAACCTTCATCATCTTCTCAAATGAAATCAGCATCTACCCAAAATCAAAATATAGAGAAAGCTGAAGTACTCCCATTTCTAAACTTGCAACAAGTAAAAGCTGATTATGCTTTACCATTTTGTGAGAAGAAAAATTGTATTGATGTCGATATTCAAACAATAAAGACTCAAGATGCATGGCTAAATGAATGGATCGCCAAAAGTCAGGCTAAAGTGATCCAAGACCAAATTGATTTGAAAAAAGACTTAAGTTTGCAGCAAGCCATTAATGCTTATGTTAAAAAGTCTGATGAATGGCAAGATAAATATTCAAAGAATCGGGCTTATGAATTGCATCTTCATACTCGTATTGCATCGCAGCGTAACCAATATGTTTTATTGCAATTAGGACTCGATACCAAGCAGGAAGAGCTCACGATTAAAGACCGTTATTACTTTTTTGTGGCCGACCGCAAACTGCATAAGAGCTTAACTTTGTTAGATGTTTTGAAAAAAGATCAACAAACTACTGTGCATCAAATGGTGCAGGTGGCTTATCAAGACTGGTTAAAAAAGCAGACTGCTGACATAAAGAAAGAAGCACCAAAAACTTTATATTGGGGACAGGCAGATTGGTTCTTTGATGGTGAGGGGGTTGGCTTACATTATCAGGCAAACCAGATTACTAAAAAAGCTCCACAGCTCGATATTTATTTATCTAAAGAACAGACCAAAAAAATATTACAACCCGAGGTTTATGAACAAATGTTTTAAGATGGTAGCAGAATTTGCAACCTCAATTTATATGCGCTAATTTCTTAGAAAGGCATAGCGTAATCTCCTTAGAATAAAAGGCAAAATATGATGTTATCTTCTAAAGCTTCACTGCGATTAACTTTGCTTGCTTCTGCTATATTTTTGGCAGCATGCCAACCTAAAGCTGATCCTAAGGATTCTCAAGAGCAGCAGAAATCAACTGTTCAAGAACAAAAGCCAGTAGAGTTGACTTTGAAGGGTGAAACAATTCTTAGTAAGGTGGTTTTACCTGATTGTGATGGTAAAACTTGTCCAGAATTCACAGTTGAACGTTTACAAAGTAATTTTCCTTTTATTGACAAAATTATAGATCAACAAATCTTAAGTACATTAAATCAAATTTTAGAAATTGCTGAACCTGATGCTAAGAGTACGCAAACGGAACAAAAGTCAGAAGCTTCAGCGGTAGCGGGTGCAGAGCAAAAAAATAGCTTTGATGCACAGGTGCAACGGTATGCAAATTCATTTATTGATCTAGATAATGAATTGAAAGCTTTAAGTAGTAATCATCAGATTAATCTTTTAGTTAAACCTAAGATTTTGCAGGCTCAAGGTAAAGTTGTAACTGTAGTGCTTAACAGTAGTAGTTATTTAGGTGGGGCTCATGGCTCTGCTGCACAGCATTATTATAATTTTGATTTAAAAGAGCAAAAGCAAATTAAGCTTGAAGATTTATTACGTCCTCAGCAAAAAGCAGCTTTAGAGAAGTTAGCCCATGACGCCTTTAAGACATGGGTGACGGACTCTAAATTAGCTGATAATGTTGCTGACTATGAACAAGCATGGCCATTTAAATTATCTAATAACTTCTTGTTGGGTGAGCAAGGTTTAATCCTTCAATACGGTGAGTATGAAATTGGCCCATACGTGGTTGGACTCCCTCGATTAGTCATTCCTTATGACCAATTGCAAGATGTATTGAAAGAAGAATATTTGCCACAGCCTAAAGCCAAACCAGCTTCGGCACCAGTTGCAAAAAGTGCTGGCTAATGCATTTGTTTGATACCCATACCCATTTCGATGTTGCCGATTTTGATGAAGATCGGCAGCAATTAGCACTCGAGGCTAAAAAAGTGGGTGTAGATGCTTTGGTTTTAATTGGCTTTCTACAGTCACGTTTTGATGAGTTGGTGCAGATTCATCATCAGTTAAAAAGTTGGGAAAATGTGCCTACTTCTTATTTAGCACCAGGCTTACACCCATTTTATATTGAGGAGCATCAACCAGAGCATTTGACTCATCTTGAACATATCTTGCAGCAACATGACTGCGTGGCTATAGGTGAAATTGGCTTAGATACTTTCTTGAAAGAACATAAGCAGCCAGATGTATATGCGAAACAAAAACAATATTTTGTAGATCAGTTAGAGCTGGCAACGCAATATCAAAAACCAGTGTTACTCCACATTCGAAAAGCGCATGGTGATGTGCTTGCTATATTAAAAGCTCAAAAATTTAAATTAGGTGGAATTGCTCATGCCTTTAGTGGTGGAGTAGAAGAGGCAAAGGGTCTTATTAAGCTTGGTTTTAAAATTGGTGTGACGGGGCAGATCACCAACCCGAATGCGAAAAAACTTCATACGGTTGTGCAGGCTATAGGTGCAGAGCACTTGGTGATTGAAACAGATTGTCCAGATATGACACCGCTTTGCTGTCAAACCTCAACAGAACAGCGGACTCGTAATACCCCTGTCAATTTGCCTTACGTTCTACAAAGTTTGGCTGAGAATTTAAATATGCCAGAGCCGGATTTGGCTGAGTTGCTGTGGAAAAACTCTCTCACTACATTGAAATTATCGTAATAAAAATCAAAGATTAAAAATATTAACTAAAACAAAACACAGCGATTAAAAAAGAAGCTTAAAGTAAGAAAACAACATGTAAAAACGTGAAAAATAACATTGCCAGACGTGGGAGGATAACCCAATGGCTAAGTATAGCAATATCAATAGTTTTAATGCTTTACAGACGCTAACAGTAGGTTCCAGCAATTATCAGATTTTTAGCTTAGCCCAAGCAGAGAAAACGCTAGGGGATATTGCCAAACTGCCGAAAGCTTTAAAAGTATTATTGGAAAACTTATTACGGTTTGAAGATCAGCATAGCGTTAAAACGGAACACATCCATGCTTTAGCAGAATGGCTAAAAAACCGCACCTCAGATCAAGAAATTCAATATCGACCTGCAAGGGTTTTAATGCAAGATTTTACGGGTGTGCCTGCAGTGGTTGATTTAGCTGCAATGCGAGCAGCGATGGCGCAAGCGGGTGGTGACCCTGAAAAAATTAATCCATTATCTCCTGTAGACTTAGTCATTGACCACTCTGTCATGGTTGATTATTTTGCCGATGATCAGGCGTTTGAAGAAAACGTACAAATCGAGATGCAGCGTAATGGTGAGCGATATCAATTTTTACGTTGGGGACAGTCTGCATTTAATAACTTTAGTGTAGTGCCACCGGGTACGGGGATTTGCCATCAGGTCAATTTAGAATATTTGGCTCAAGCGGTGTGGCTAGGTGAAGATAATGGACAAACCTTTGCTTTCCCTGACACCTTAGTGGGTACAGACTCACATACCACCATGATTAATGGTTTAGGTGTTTTAGGTTGGGGTGTGGGCGGAATTGAGGCCGAAGCGGCTATGTTGGGCCAACCGATTTCGATGCTTATTCCTGAGGTCATTGGCTTTAAACTCACAGGAAAATTACCAGAAGGGATTACGGCAACTGATTTGGTGCTGACCATTACTCAAATGCTTCGTCAGAAAGGGGTAGTGGGTAAATTTGTAGAGTTCTATGGAGATGGTTTAGCCGATTTACCACTGGCTGACCGAGCGACCATTGCCAACATGGCACCAGAGTATGGTGCGACTTGTGGTTTCTTCCCGATTGATGAAGTGACTTTGGGTTATTTGAAATTAACTGGCCGTCAAAGTGATCGTATTGAACTAGTCGAAGCGTATAGCAAAGCGCAAGGTTTATGGCGTAATGCGGGTGATGAACCTGTTTTCACCGATACTTTAAGCCTTGATATGAGTACGGTTCAGGCAAGTCTAGCAGGACCAAAACGTCCACAAGATCGAGTGCTTTTATCAGAGGTGCCGAAAACCTTTAATGCCCTTATGGAGTTAACTTTAAAACCAGCCAAAGAAGCTAAAGAGCGTTTAGAAAATGAAGGCGGTGGCGGCACTGCTGTCGAGGCAAAAAAAGCAAATATCCAACATGAAAGTCCTTCTTGCGTGATTGAAGGAAAAACTTATCCATTAAATCATGGTGATGTTGTTATTTCTGCAATTACCTCATGTACTAATACTTCTAACCCAAGTGTAATGCTGGCAGCAGGCCTGCTTGCAAAAAAAGCAATTGAAAAAGGTTTGCAGCGTAAACCGTGGGTGAAGAGCTCTCTTGCACCAGGTTCTAAAGTCGTGACTGACTATTTGCTGGCTGCTGGGCTTACGCCGTATTTAGATGAGTTGGGCTATAACTTGGTAGGATATGGTTGTACGACTTGTATTGGTAACTCAGGTCCACTACCTGAGCCAGTGGAAGATGCAATTCAATGCCATGACTTGAATGTTGCCTCTGTACTTTCTGGTAACCGTAATTTTGAAGGACGCGTACATCCATTAGTTAAAACAAACTGGCTTGCTTCGCCACCTTTGGTAGTGGCATATGGTTTAGTTGGTAATATTCGTACCGATTTGACTACGCAACCTATTGGGCAAGGTAAAGATGGACAACCTGTCTATTTAAAAGATATCTGGCCAAGTCAGGCAGAAATTGATGCTGTCTTACAGAAAGTAAATACAGAGATGTTCCATAAAGAATATGCTGCGGTGTTTGATGGTGATGAAAGCTGGCAATCCATTCAGATTCCGAAAAGTAAAACTTATGAATGGGCAGATGATTCGACTTATATCCGCCATCCGCCGTTCTTTGAAGGTATTGGTGAGCCACCCAAACCAATTAAAAATATTGAACAGGCACGTATTTTGGCAGTGCTTGGTGACTCGGTAACAACTGACCATATTTCACCAGCAGGTAATATCAAAAAAGACAGCCCAGCAGGTCGATACTTACAAGAGCAAGGTGTTGAGCCAAAAGACTTTAACTCCTATGGTTCTCGACGTGGTAATCATGAGGTTATGATGCGAGGCACCTTTGCCAACATTCGTATTAAGAACGAAATGCTTGGTGGTGAAGAGGGTGGTAATACCATTCATGTGCCAAGTGGTGAAAAGCTCGCTATTTATGATGCAGCAATGCGTTACCAACAAGAACATACACCGCTTGTGATTATTGCTGGTAAAGAATACGGAACGGGTTCTTCACGTGACTGGGCTGCCAAAGGAACGAACTTGTTAGGTGTAAAAGCTGTCATTGCTGAAAGTTTTGAGCGTATTCACCGTTCAAACTTGGTAGGTATGGGAGTGTTGCCATTACAGTTTATTGATGGACAAACTCGACAATCTCTCAACTTAACTGGTCATGAGGTGATATCAATTCGAGGTTTGTCTGATGGCGTTCAGCCTCATCAAATTCTTGAAGTTGATGTAAAAGGGCCGAATGGAGTCGCCAGCCACTTTAATGTATTGTGCCGAATTGATACGTTAAATGAAGTTGAGTACTTTAAGGCGGGTGGTATTTTGCATTATGTACTGCGGAATTTGATTGCTTCATAAATCCATAAACTTAGCATGGTCTTATAATGAATGTGTATGAGCTCATATTGGATTTATAGGCTTATCTTTACTTTTTAAGGATAATGAGCTGTGACTAAAACAGCGCAAGGCAAAAATCCTTTGTCGGGCTGACGGTATGTCCTTATACCGCAGCCCAACTGAGCGGCATCCATGCCGCCTGCCACACTAGTAATCAATAGTTTAAATCTTAAGCCGTATAATTTGATTAATAATCATAAGACTTGTCGTGAGTTTAAATATTACAGTCTCAAGTTTTCTTTGATCTAAAATACACTTTCTTCTGAAAAGCAGTAAAATACTCTCCGTGTTTTATATCCCCAAAGAGTAGCAATGACCGATCTCCAACAAGATGAATATGACCGCCGTTTTGCAGGTGTAACCAAAGTTTATGGTGATTCATCGTTCCAGCACTATGAAAAAAGTCATGTGATGGTGATTGGTATTGGTGGGGTCGGTAGTTGGGCGGTAGAAGCTTTAGCGCGTACAGGTATTGGTGAGATTACACTAGTAGATATGGATGTGGTTGCAGCATCAAATGTGAATCGTCAGTTACCTGCAATGACATCAACTCTGGGTTGTGAAAAAGTTGAGATTATGGCGGAACGTTGTCGCCAAATTAACCCACGTATTAAAGTTAATATTATTGATGACTTCTTAACGCCTGAAAATGTCACAGAGCTTTTAAACCCTGTACCAGACATTGTTTTGGACTGTATTGATGATGTTAAAGCAAAACTGGCTTTAATGCTTCATTGTCGTTTTAATAAAATTCCTTTAATTGTGTCGGGCGGAGCAGGTGGTAAGCTCGATCCACTTAAAATCCGCGTAGCTGATTTATCAAAAACAGAACAAGATCCGATGTTAGCGAAGCTACGTAGTCAACTTCGTGCTCGCGGCATCTGTAAAAAGCCAAAAGAGAAATTTGGTATTACCTGTATTTACTCAATCGATAATCCATTTTCTAGTGCAGATGTTTGCCCATCGGCGGGATTACGTTGTGGTGGCTATGGGTCAGCGGTAGTGGTGACTTCAAGCTTTGCTATGATTGCTGTGGCTGAAGTTTTGAAAAAGCTTGATTTAAAGAAAGCCTAATTTAAATATTGAAAAGGCATGTGCTTATGTAAGTGCATGCCTTTTTATTTTTGAGAGAAACTATTTAATCATACAGCTCTATGTTGTCTTGTTTGGGCTGTGTGGGTAACTGCTGATCATAAAATTTAAAGCACCATAAAATTAGAACAACAACGGTGAAAATGACAAACCCTTTTAAATACTTCATGAATAATTCAATCAATTGAATGGTCTTGATAAAATTCTAGCGAAGGCTATCTATCTAATCTAATATAGAAAATAGACCTAATAATCTAATTTTGAGATGGTTATGCTCACATTAAAACAATTTCAATATTTTATAAAAATTGTTGAAGAAGGGAGTTTTACTGCTGCTTCAGAGAAACTATTCATTGCTCAGTCTGCTTTAAGTCGACAAATGAAGCTTTTAGAGGAAGAAATTGATTTTCAGTTATTTGATCGTACTGATAAGAAAGTAAAACTCACGGCGGCAGGAGAGGTCTTCTATAAAAAAATTAAAGATAATATGCATTATTTAAATGAGATCATTGGAGTTTCTAAGAATATTGCAGAAGGAAAAAATCGTCAGATTAAAATTGCTCATTCGAGCAGTATTATTATGGATGATAAAAAGATCCAGATATTAAAAGAAATTAGCTTAACGCAAGAAATAAATTTTGAGATAAATACCTTGTCATCTGAGCATCAGATTTTGGCTTTACTGAATGGGGAAATTGATATTGGTTTGATTAGACCACCAGTTCTGCATACCCTTGAAGAAATAACGACCTTGAAACTATATGAGCAGCCATTATTTGCAGCTGTTTATATTGATCACCCTAAATTTAAAGAAACACAAAGTATCCAAATAAAAGATTTAAAAGATGAATATTTTGTTTCGACTCCACATCCTAAACGGGGAGGTTTGAGTTATTTAGTCTCAAACTTGTGTATAGGGGCTGGCTTCTGGCCTAAAGCAGCGACGATCCAATCACGTAAGCTAAACCAATTACAGTTAGTTGCTGCAAATTTGGGTATTAGCATTGTTCCCCAAGAGTTTGAGCAAATATTACCCCAAAATGTAAAGTTGATTCCTCTAGAAAATAAGAATCTTTTATCTGAAGTGGTTTTAGCTTACAGAACTAACCAGAGTGATCTGATTCAACCTTATGTTGAGCAGATCTACCATCTGCTGGAAGTGTGAGCTGAAATAATTATTGTGGCCCAATATGTTCACTAATAGAAAATGTATATTCCGTATCACCTTCTAATTGACGTTCCTGAGATAGGATGTCCATTTTGGGGCGCTTAAGTTGGTAAAATTCCAAATTGATACAACCACTATTGTTAATCTCATAGCGAATATAGTAACGATCTGGCTCTAGAAAAAATGTTGCCTCTTCAAATGAGTGCAAAGATAGAATTTTCTTCTTGTCGTGATAAATCACAGAAGGACAGTCTAATATTCCATTTAAATATTGTTTTCTTATCACATGGATTCGAGCTTGAGGAGTCGTCCCTTTTAATAAATATTGAGGTTGGTAAATCCGTTTTTCGGGTACTTTTTTAAAAACCTCTATAATGTTTGTATCAGAGGCAGCATAAGTCATGCTAAACGATGTCAGTAAGTAAAAGCTCAGCAGTATTCTTTTCATAAAGTTCCATCATTATTTTTGATAATTACAATATGAAAATAAAGCAAAAAAGAAGCCAAGCTGGGTTTAAAACACTCGTTTGATCAGTTGTTTGAAACAATTAAAGCAATTGAACATCTAGTTCTTAGGTAGATTACCCTAATCTGTAATAAGTATAAGTTACGCTGTCATCTTTATAGACGTCATAGCTATTTTGTTTGAAGTCAGAGACCCATTCACTTCCAGTATATCCTGCGATGTGTCCATAAACGTGGTTGCGGGTTCTGTGAATGATGTAAATGTCACCTTCTTGAGGTTCGTCGAAGGCTGGATCAATTTGTTTATAGCCAATCTTTTTGAGGGTATCGCCCCAATCTGAAGCTGCGATTGGGTGGTTTTCAACATTAGCACCAGCAGATTCGAGTGCAAGACGGATACTACGTGCGCATCTAGCTTTACTGCGTCTAGAAGTAACGCTTTCTAATTTTTCTACAAACTTTTCTACATCGATGGGTGGGTTGGTTGAAGTTTGAGTTTGATGATTATTGGGTTTCATGGTGAAAGGATAAGGGAGGCTTGGTGTGCTGTGCGATACAACAATGGCTGCCTGATTTGAATCCTGATACATGTAATTATCAGCTACTTGTCCGTCATAAATAATCATCGTGAAATCTCTACCGTGCTACCCATATCCATATTAAAAAAATCACCACCTACTTGTGGCGTTCAGAGATACTAATCGGCGTACCTTAAAAGTTTTGTTTATGTTATGTAATAACGTATCTTTTTTCCAAAGGTGGCTGCCTTGGTGCGAAAAGCTACTTAGCAAAAGAGGTGATTAAAAATAGTGAAATTTAAATTATTGATATCATTATAAATAAACAATAAATCAGAACTTAAATTTGAATATTTTGCTTCAACATTTGCGAATATACTCAAAATCTAAGTCTCTGATTTAAAATGCCACATTTTCTTACAATTTAAGAAGTCGTTGTCAACTTAAACCTGCTGCTCTTTTACATACTCTTCAGTGCGAATCATAGCTGCTCGCATGTTCTGAATTGCATTTTCAACATCAGCTAAAGTTTTTGCGTTTCCGCCACTTAGCGCCTGACGCCATTTACGAGCACCCGGTAAGTTTTGGAATAAACCTAAAATATGACGTGTAATGATTGAAAGGGGAGCACCTTCAGCCATGCGTTGCTCAATATAAGGCAGCATTTGTTCCATAATATCGAAACGATCTGGCGCTTTTAAATTCCAAAGTTGGCCGAGCTCAGCAAGTAGGTAAGGGTTATGGTAGGCTTCACGGCCAATCATGACACCATCAACATGTTGTAAATGAGCTTGAGTTTCGGCAAAAGTTTTAATTCCGCCGTTAATTTCAATGGTTAGGTGCGGACGTTCTTGCTTTAAGCGGTATACATCTTCGTAGCGTAAAGGAGGAACTTCTCGATTTTCTTTTGGAGACAAACCTTTCAAAATAGCAATACGAGCATGCACAACGAAGTAAGTACAACCTGTTGCAGCGACAGTATCTACGAAATGAAGCATCTCTTCGTAAGATTGCATGTCATCGATACCAATACGGTGTTTGACTGTTACAGGAATCTTTACTGCTTTTTGCATGGTATGAATGCATTCAGCAACCAAGTCTGGCTCTGCCATTAAGCATGCGCCGATTTTATTGTTCTGTACGCGGTCACTTGGGCAGCCTACATTGAGGTTGACTTCATCGTAACCCCAGTCTTCTGCCATTTTTGTGCAGGTTGCAAGCTCTTGTGGATTTGATCCGCCAAGTTGTAATACGATCGGATGTTCTTGTAGGTTATAGTCTAAATGGCGTTTAGCGTCGCCAAATAGAATCGCACCTGTAGTCACCATTTCGGTGTATAGCACAACGTTTGGGTTAAACAAGCGTGCAAAGAATCGATAGTCCTTTGTAGTCCAGTCCATCATCGGAGCTACACTGATTCTTGGAGATTTAATAGTTTCAATGGTTTTATTAATAGTCATTAAAAATCATTCCTTTAATCAGTGTTTTGCAACCTGTTTGAATCTGTGGGAACTCATGTTTAGCTGCGTTAATCGGTTTGCATTTACACCAAAATTTACACCATAATGAAAAAAATGGTTCATGGTGTAAATTTATGGGGTCAATTACTGCCAGAAAAGGTGCAGATGGAAACGTTAGTTACCGAGCTGCTATCCGGATCAACAAAAAGGGCTATCCAGCATATTCTGAAAGCAAAACATTTCATTCAAAAAAAGTGGCAGAAAACTGGCTTAAAAAAAGAGAAGTCGAGATTCAAGAAAATCCAGATATTTTATTTGGCAAAGAACAACTAATTGACCTAACTTTGTCAGATGCCATAGATAAATATTTGGATGAAGTTGGGAGCGAATACGGAAGGACGAAACGCTATGCTCTACTCTTAATTAAGAAGTTGCCAATCGCGCGCAATATTATCACAAAAATACATTCAACACATTTGGCTGAGCATGTTGCTCTGAGACGGAGAGGTGTACCGAATCTTGGTTTAGAACCTATTGCAACAAGTACACAGCAGCATGAGCTTTTACATATTAGAGGGGTTCTGTCTCATGCTTCTGTTATGTGGGGCATGGATATTGATTTAAGTAGCTTCGATAAAGCTACAGCACAGCTTAGAAAAACTCGCCAAATCTCATCTAGTAAAGTTAGAGATAGGCTTCCAACAAATGAAGAGTTAGTTACTTTAACGAAATTTTTTGCTGAACGTTGGAAATTAAATAAATATGGCACTAAGTATCCAATGCATTTAGTTATTTGGTTCGCAATTTTTTCATGCAGACGTGAAGCAGAGTTAACACGTTTATGGCTGCAAGATTATGATTCTTACCACTCTTCATGGAAAGTTCATGATTTGAAAAATCCGAATGGTTCAAAAGGCAATCATAAGTCTTTTGAAGTTTTGGAACCATGTAAAACAATTGTTGAACTTTTATTAGATAATGAAGTGCGAAGTCGTATGCTCCAATTAGGGTATGATGAGCGACTTTTATTGCCCTTGAACCCGAAAAGCATAGGAAAAGAGTTCCGTGATGCCTGTAAAATGTTGGGGATTGAAGATTTGCGCTTTCATGATTTAAGACATGAAGGATGTACAAGACTTGCAGAGCAAAGTTTTACGATACCTGAAATTCAGAAAGTAAGTTTGCATGATTCTTGGAGTAGCCTACAGCGCTATGTTTCTGTGAAATCAAGGCGAAATGTAATTCAATTGGAAGAGGTGCTACGCCTCATTGATGAAACGTAGCAAAGTCTTTAGCAGCTTCAGAATACTTTTTATCTAAAATATCAGCCAAGTCTTTAATGTGCACCAGAAATGGTGCACGTTTGCTTGTATCTATTTTAAAGACGGAGAAAGGAAATTCTTGATTATTTGCCTTTCTCAGAGCCTCTGCCTTGCTTAAGTGAGGATAGTAATCTTGTACTATGCTCATTAATTCGACAGTCATAGAGCGATATTTCATAAATAGGTAATCAGCGGTATTTAACTGGAATGCACCCATTGTGAAATAGCTCGACTACTGTTTAACTTCAAATTTAGAAAACAAAATTTTAAAAGTAGGATGAGTTCCACCCACTCTGATGAACTTATCTGTACCCACTACATAAGCTTTCAATCGTTTCATCTGTTCCTTGAAATCTGAGGATTTCTTGACGAATCGGTTACTTAATAGAAATCCATTTAAGGGGTTGGATGCCAACACCACCTGATTATGACTATTAGGTTCTACCAAACGCTTAACCTCTTCCATGAACCTTAGATTGGTAAAACTGCACGGATCGTTAATAAACTGACATTCAGTGAAGACTAAATAACGGCAGATGAGTTGGTAATTAACCGTTATTTCCCGTTTAACCAATACACCACATACTGCATTTTCTTTACTTTGGCAGATGAGTCGTGTGATTTCTCCATCGATAGACTCCGAGAAAGTTGATTGGCTTGAAAATGCAACATTGGAAAACATGTACTGGTTTAAAGGAAGGATACAAACCACCTCACTCATGTCGCAACCTTTAACACCTTTTTTTAATTTTTTTATGAACTGATCATACTGTTGTTCACCTTCATTGAACTGCTCATTCCAATGGTTAACCTGCTCATCATACTGTCGTGTTAGTAAGGAGTCGTTAAAGAGTTGAATGTTACTCAGAATAAAGTCCTGATTAAGTTCTTGATTGTGTGGAATGAATAGGAGTCCACTCTGATTGAAGAAACAAGAGCTGGCTTCTAGGAACGGACTCATCTTGGCATGCATCATCCGTCCATTCATGAAAGGACTATCTTTTATGATTGACATGTTTGAAGCAAACTGGTGTCCAGCTTGATTTAAATCCATACGTTTCTGACCATCCTCATCAGTTTGTAATGAGTAAATAGATGTAGTTTTCAACACGTGCTGGCAAGTTTGTTGAAGACTATTAATGCATGTGGTCGGGCTATAAGGCAGTTGTGCCATAGCAGTAATTGCCTGACTTTGCATAAGCTGACTTTGAGTTAACATTCTATTTGCCCTTCTTCACATTCAAATTCTGATTTAAACCACTTGCTTTAACTTTACCTTTACTGATTACAGGAGGTTGGCTCATCTGTAATCGTTTATAGGAGTTCTCTCCTAGATATTTCAGCCTAAAAAACTGTTCTAACTGACAGTAATATTGAATGCTCAACATGAGATTCTCCCGTTGTTCTTTATCCGTTTCTTTGATCAGGCTAATCCCAGTAGGGGATTGGCTTGAGTCGCCGTCGCAGAAATATGTACAGCCTTGTTGATTCGTCAGCCTGCTCCAGTATTTAGACAGGTACTTGACATAATCCTCAGCCTGACAAGTATTGCCATCCAGAAAGAAGATCACTTTCACAAAGCAGCCTTTTTTAAGGCTATGACCAAAGTAAAAGAGATACCCTTTAATCTGTTTTAGGGTTTTATTACGTCGTCGGTTCTCGAGGAGTTGATCTATCTGTTGTTTAAGACGCTCAAACTGATAAGGTCCATGAAACCGCTGTTTCAGGTCAGTTGGATGATTGTGTTGTAAATCTTGCTGATCTGGCGTATAGGCAAAATCTATATGTACAACCCCTAACTGACCGTACTTCTGGAATAACTTGCTCACTAGCAACTTACATGACGTAAAGTTCTCTTTGTGTTGCTTCTCTCTGTTCTGGATAGCCTCCTTGACGGCTGGTTTGTTAAGCTCTTCACGTAACAATTCAATAAACTCATTAAGTAACTCGACCCGTTGTTTCAAATTACTTGGGTTTCTTCCTCTCAACTTTCTTTCAAACAAGCCGTATAGGCTTGGAGGACTTCCCATTGCATCTAATGTTTTGAAGAAACATTGAGTCTCTACACATACATCGAAAGGCTTTAAGAACTCAGGATTGGTGTTTATCAGATCATCAATCTTCTTGATGAATGGCCTGAACCAGTCCTCAGATTCAAAATATTCTCTGCCTTGATCTGTCTGTTTGACCGTTGCTGCTGGCAACTGGGTCTTATTACATTCCTGAACAAAGCAGGGGATATCCAGCATCTGATCTAACCGAAAGTCACTGTATAAAAACCGTGACTGGTAAACATTAGATGGCGCAAGGGTGACCTGATTTTCACAGATCAATATCCTCAATTTCTTAGCTTTAAACTCCGTCATCTCTCTACTACTTTGGGACTAGGAAAATCTTTGTCATATCCATTTTTGAAATGAGTTAAGGGTCCTATGCTGAAACTCATTTCGTTGTACTTAAAAAGTAGTGGGGAATCTGGCATGTCTTCCCCACTATTAAAAAATCAGTGTGTGGGCTCCCGTAAATCCTAAGATTTAGCCATCGTAGAGAGGTTTTGATTTCGAGTCGTGAAATTGGGGTAGGATGTTTTTTTGAGCTATATTTGATATTAAGTGTTTGAAATTAAATGTTTTATATGTTTTTGGGTGGTTTTTCAAAAAAAAAGGGCAATTTCCAAAAAAACGAGAAGTAGGTTGTTAACTTTAAGTTAAATATATAAGAAACAGATAGTTATCGTGTTCTTTGGTCATTTTGGTGCTGTGGTTTAATTTTGAGCACATAAATGCGTGCAACTAAAAAACATACATAAATAGATCAACTCCCATCTACCCGAAGGTAGATGGAGGCTGAATGGGGAAGAGCGATAAAATGGGATCAATTATTTTTTAGAGAGAATAATTTCATTTCTAAGTTCAGGATCATCATTAATCCAGCTAGCCAAAGTTCTTGTACTATAAGAGTCTTTAATTAGGCTTCGCTTCTCCTCTTTTGAATTAATGAGCTTGTTCTGCTCCTTGATGAGCAGTTTTAAATATTTCATTTTTTGTTCAGCAAGTTCACGGCGCTCCTGATTGATTGGATGATCAATGAGCCACGCATTATTGTCTAACTCGCTTTGTAAGCGTTCAGCAGTAAGTTGATAGAACTGAGCAAAATCATATCGGCCACGTTCAAAAGTCTGGATATTTTGTTCAGCTTGTTGACTTAAGCGTTGCTCGAACTCATCAATAACAGCATTTATCGCTGCGCTCACGGTTTTCCATTTTTCTTTTTGTTTTGCTGCGGCAGTCCTAAGAAGTTGTTTGAACTGATATTGATGCCACTCAGTTAGCTGGGTAGTTTTTTTACGGCCAATGGAAGATAAGGCTTCATTGTCGTAGTCAGGATCAATTTTATATCTGATCTGATTTGATACAGGGGAATAATAGGCAGTTTCATCGTGGGAAACAGGCAATTCATCAGGGTTTCTAAGCCAGAGTTCATGCAGGCTGCGTAATAAGTCCTGTATCCTGATATATAGCTGTCCAATATATTCAACGTTGGTTTGACATTTCTCAATATGACCCTGCCAGAGGTCTTCGCGGGTATCCTTACAAAGGCAGAACATATACGCTAAAAGTAACTCTTCAGGTTTTTGAGCAACTTCAAAAGGGTTTTTTAATAGCTCATCTCTGAGGTACAGATAATCATCATAAGGGGTTAAGACCTCAATTTGATTTGATATCCCAAAAGTAAACTCATACATGTAAGCCTCATCCTGAACGGCCATTGCAATATCATCTGGATGTAAGGCTTTATCAGCAAAAATTAATTTTTGGTGTTTATAGTGATATAAAACATATCTTTCACACATGCTAAGCTGTTCAATGATGTAGGGGATTGGATCATCTTTTTCCTCATTGTCTTCATCTTCAAAATGACTCGGGTCAAATCCTGTGAATGGCGGGGGGCTATAGAGATGATCTGTTTCGCTATTATTCATTACCGTTATACTCAAGCATTATAATTTAGTAAAAAGTATATTGTTAATATATACTACAATAATGATAGGACGCTAACTTAGTAATAGAAAAGAAATTTTAAAGATTATAAGCCGTATATATCAAAATTCACTGAAACACTGGCAGGTCGTTTTCTTGTCGGTAGATGGTCGTTCTGAGTTGTTATTAAGGGGATGGTCGATATATAAGTTATTACTGAAATTGTTTGTAGTGGATTCACTACCGCGTTAAATAGCTCAATTTCAGTAACAGCTAAAGGTATGTAAGGTTTAAAATGGTACGGTCTGGTTGTGTATTTTCCTTTCCAAACTTTGTATGTACGTTATCTTGTGTTTGTATTAGCTGTTCTTTCTTCTCTAGTCGGAGTCTATGGACAGGTAAGTACAATTTTTCTTTTATAATTTGGGTGAAAGTAATATAAAAAAAGTTCTCAATTTGAGAACTTTTTTATTAAATAAACAATTAGGCTCTACTTTTTCAAATAGTTATGAAACCATTGACTTATTCATTTAAAAAGTAACTAACGCATCGTCACGAATTCTTCAGATGATGTGGGATGAATAGCAACGGTATTATCAAAGTCCTTTTTAGTTGCCCCCATCTTTAGAGCGACTGCAAAGCCTTGTAGAATTTCATCCATATTCAAACCAATCCCATGGATACCAACAATTTTTTCCTCTACACCAACACATATAAGCTTCATTTTTGTGAGTTGTTTATGTTGTGCCACGGCGTCGTACATTGCTGTAAATGAAGATTTGTATACTTTAACCATATCTTTGCCAAATTCTTCAATCGCTTGTTCTTCGGTTAATCCAACTGTTCCAATAGGCGGGTGACTAAATACTACAGTGGGGATATTGTTGTAATCTAAGCATTCATTAGGCTTGTTATTAAATAACCGTTCTGAGAGCCTACGTCCGGCAGCAACTGCAACAGGTGTTAATTCAACCTTTCCAGTAATATCTCCAACTGCATAAATACCAGCGTGGGTTGTATTTTGGAACTTATCAACTTTGATAAACCCTTGTTCATCCAATTTTACATTTGTTAATTCAAGTTCGAGAGCTTTGGTATTGGGTTTCCTCCCAACAGCCCAAATAAGACAATCTACAACTTGTTGAGTTCCATCTTTTAAATGCAACATGACAGAACCGTCATCTAATTTTATTACTTTACTGATTTCAGCATTTTTATGAATTTTAATATTCTCACTCTGCATATTTTCTAATAATGCTTCTCCTAAGAACTGATCAAGATTACGTAGGAGTTTTTCGCGTCGAATAAAAAGCTGGACATCTGAACCTAATGATTTGAGGACACCAGCTATTTCTACTGCAATATATCCTGAACCCACAATAGCGGTACGTTTTGGTAATGCTTCTAAATCAAAAAAGCCATTTGAGTCGATACCATGTTCAGCTCCTTCAATTGCAGGCCAACTCGCTTCTGTACCAGTAGCTATGAGAATGTGATCAGCTGTTAATAAATCTCCGTTTACTTCAATTGTGTTTTTATCAATAAATTTTGCAAACCCGTGTATGACATCAACATTATTTTTACTGAGGACATTGTTATAAGAGGTGTGAATTCTTTCGATATATGCCTGTCTATTTTTAATAAGTTTCTGCCAATCAAATGATTTTACTTCCGTAGTGAAACCATATGACGGCGCATATTGACGAATTGCGTCAGCAATATGAGTAGCGTACCACATCACTTTTTTAGGGACACAGCCAACATTAACGCATGTGCCACCAATATCTCCTGCTTCAATTAATGCACATTTCTTTCCATACATGGCTGCTCGATTTACAGAGGCTATACCGCCACTGCCTCCACCAATTGCAATATAATCGTAATGTTTAGACATGGATAACTCCTTTATTTGCTGAATAGTAGAATCCAGCAACACCTAGAATGGGGCCAATCAATAATATCCATGCTGAATCCAAGCCAATTATTTCAAAGGCATAGGTTGTCAATGCAATAGATATGATAGTCAGTGTAAAACCAATTGAATTTTGAATAGCTAATGCCGCACCAACTTTTTCGGATGGACAATATTGGGCGGAAAGCGCAGAGAATTGCGGTGAGTCTGCAATAACAGATGCTCCCCAGATCGCAAATAAAACCAATAAGAACCACGCAGGTAAAAAACGCCAGCCTAGAGCAAATACCAAGCAACTAAAACCTGAGATAGATAAAGAACCTATAGCAACATATCTATTACCTATATATTTAGAAAGATATCCGCCGACCAAGCAACCAATTGCTCCACATGCCATTACAAAAAAAGTAAGGAGCGAAATGTTGTTGTATCCCAATTTTTCTGGAATACCTGATTTAGCAATAAATAAAGGAATAATCGTCCAAAAGGCATATAGTTCCCACATATGACCAAAATAACCTATAGCAGCTGCACGAAATTTTCGAATTTTGAAAACCTGAAAAGTACCACCTGATGACACTGTATTTTGTGGTTTTGGAGGGACTGTTGGGTCTCCTAACTGATAAATTAACAAGGCTGCAATCAATGCAAGACTTGAAGAACAGATCATGACTGTTTGCCAAGCAAAATGAGTGGGGAAACTATTAATAAAATAGGGAAGAGCTGTACCTAATGTCAGCATAGCAACTAATTTCGCTAGTGCTTGCCCAGCCTGATGAGGTGCCCATAGAACGATAAGTTTCATTCCGATTGGATAGATTCCTGCGAGACATAATCCCACGAGAAAACGGTAAATAAGGGCGTCCATAAGTCCATGGGCGAACGATGCAAAGCAGAAATTAAAAAAGGCGCCTAATAGTGCTGAACAAACAAAAATATGGCTGGCTTTAAAGCGGTCTGCTATTTCTGTATAAGCAAATACAAAAGTTCCAATGATAAATCCTGCTTGAACAGCGTTGGTAATCCAACCAATATCTGCAACTGTTATTTGCCATTGTTGCATTAAATCTATTGCTGCACTATTTGCACTAAACCACAATGATGTGGCCAATAATTGAGCCAAACTAATAATAGTAGTGGCATGTAAGCCATAAATTTTTTTATTATTCTGAATGTTGTAACCTACCATATAGGGGCACTCCCATTTAGGTAGACTAATATTTAAAGTACTACCATAAAATTAGAGATTGTCCGATGGATATTTCATCTGACATAAAAATTAAACTAATTTTGTTGGGATAGTCATAGCGGGTGCTATATATGGACGAATATAAAGGGAATGCTTTATTTAAAGCATTCCTATATTTATTTACTTTTATTAGAAATAGATTAGATATTTGAATTAAAAAGATTTAAATATCTGAGCTAATCTTAAGAAAGCACGCCAACAATTTTTCCTATTACCTTAGGATCAAGCTCTGTCCCTTTATTCATTGCCCATCTTACAAAACTACTTCCTTCCATTAAACTCAATAATTGAAAGGCTTGCTGATTTGCATCACCTTCGGCAAGTTCTCCATTTTCTACACCTAAATGGATGATTTTTTCTATCCAAGATAATTGGATTTCAAAATACTTTCGAGTTAACTCCTGCATGCTCTCTGGTAAAACAGCCATTTCAGCAGCAAGAGCTCCACATAACGGTAACATTCCTTCAGACATTGAGCTTCTAAATAAGGAAGCAAAGGCACAAAGGCGTCCGAATGCATTAGGAAAATCACGTTCGATTTTTTCAAAATCTTGAATAGTCTGTTCAATATATGTTTCGACTATTAAAATTCCTAAATCTTCTTTTTTGGGAAAATAATGATGAATACTGGCTTTTTTAATTCCAACAATCTTCTCTAAATCAGCATAACTAAAAGCAGCATAACCTCTTGATCTCAACATAAGCTCTGCTGAGTTAATTAAACTTTGGCGAGTATCAATGGTCATATTCGTAGTTCCCAGATTAGAGAGATTTGGCGGCATACTATAGCATTGTTGTTAAAGATGAATCATCAGATTAACGAGTATGCCACCCATCACATATTATTTGTTTGCAATCACTAATTGCGGTTTCATTTGAATTGATCGTGAAAAATTGGCGAAATTTGGTGAAGTTTTAAGAACAGCACTATGTATTTCATCCAATTGTTCTTGTGTCCCATCTGTATCAATAAGTACAGTGTATTGGACTTCATCATATCCAGGATTAATTTTTTCATCTAAGCCTAAGAAACCTCTGAGATCCAGCTCTCCAGAAGTATCAATTTCTAATGAATTAATCTTGACACCTTTAGTAGCAGCAATAGCTACATAAGCAACTGTAAGACATGCATTAAGTGCCGCCATCAATAATTCTTGTGGGTTAGGTGCACTATCTGTTCCTAAAATTTCATGAGGTTCATCAGCAGCTATATGGAAGTTACGTTCATAAGTCTTACCAAAAAGTTCATAAGATTTCACAGTGGAAACAGAACGTGTTTGACCCGCCCATCTTGTTTGTACGTTAAAACGAGCTTTTGAAGTGGTAGGATTCTGGCTTACTCTATCTGCAAATTGTTGAAAAGCATTTAGATCAATTTCATTCACTACATTGTTCATTATAGAACTCCAATTAAGATATAAATTTTGGTGAATGGAGAATAATTTCCCCATTACTAAGCTTGTTTATGTAACCTCTAGTGAAGTTACATTTCGTCATAAGCATCTAAAGTTCGTGCTGAGTAAACATAGGCTGCACCAGCATTTAAAGCGATAGCAGTTCCTAAAGCTGCCGCAACTTCTTCTTTTGTAGCGCCTGCTTTTTTAGCTGCGCCCGCATGAGCTGATATACAACCATCACAACGCGTAGTAACTGCTACTGCCAACGCAATTAACTCGTGAGTTTTTGCGTCGAGTACTTTATTTTCACGCGTCGCAACTTCTAAGTTGTGAAAAGCAGTGGCAACGGGTTTATTTGCTTTTGCAAAATTACCAATATTTTTAACTAATGCAGATAATCTGTTAGTCCATTCACCGTTCATTTTTGAAACCTCATCATTTATTAAATATTATTTGCCTAGTTTTCTTGATGCCATGACACCACCATCAACATCCCAAATAGCACCAGTTACCCAAGATGTTTTTTCGGAAAGAAGGAATACGATAGTTTCTGCTACATCATTTGGGGTACCATTTCTTCCTAAGGGATGAAAACTATTGAAATCTTGAAGTGCATTATCTAATTGATCTGAAGGAATAAATCTTTCGAAAATACGGGTTTCCACCATTCCAGGGCTAACAGCATTTACTCGAATTCCATGTTCTGCTAGCTCTGCAGCCACATGACGAGTCATAGCTTCTAAACCCATTTTTGCCATTGAATAGGCAGATGCTGTGACAGTTTCGATAGCTTGGCGAGCTGCAACGGCAGAAACATTTACAATTGATCCTTCTTTATTTTGTGCAACCATTGATGAAGCAACTTGTTGGGTAATAAAGAAAAATGCGCGGTTCAGGTCTAGGAAATTGTTATAGTCACTTAGCGAATGCTCTAGGAAGCTTTTAGGATAAAAAATTCCTGCTGAATTAACTAATAAGTTAATGTCTTTATGTTCACTATCCAATTTGCTAATTAACTTTTGAACACTATCAAAATTTGTTAAATCAGCAGTCAGTGCAAAAACTTGTTCTTCACTTGTTATAGCAACTAATTGTTTACGGGCTGTCTCGGCTTTATCTGCGCGATTGCCAACAATTACTACAGTCCCACCTTGTTCAGCAACTTTCTTTGCTGTTTCTAAACCAATGCCACTAGTGCCACCAATGACGAGAAGTTTCTGGCCTTTAAATTGTTGCTCACTCATAAGATCACCTAATCATTAATATCGATTAAAAGTAGCCTACCTACTAGTTGGTTTGTAGGTTATATGGGCTAATTTTAAATGTCAAGTACTAACAGAAAATAGTTTAGAAAATTATTCAGCTTTAATCTCAGATTTCGTTAAACAAAGAGTACCAATGGAACTCTTTGCTTCGTTTTTCTCATCATTGTTTGATTCAGATTTTATGAGTTCATCTAAAGCTTTTTGATAATCGGATATAGGTTTTACTCCAACAATACGATGGATTAATTGCCCATCTTTGAACATTAAAACAGATGGTAAACCCCATATATTATAACGAGTTGTTAAAATAGGTGCCTGATCAACATTAACTGTTCCGACAATTACATTATCTTCAATACTTTCCACAAAAGTATTAAATAATTTTTCGCTATTGTGGCACGGTGGACACCAAGGAGCATAAAAACGGACTACTGCTAAACCTTCTTTCCATTCAATTTCATGAAAGGTATCTTCATTTAAAGTGTGTAATTTACGCATTATAAAACTTCCTCTTTTCTGTATTTACAGATTCAGAATTCAGTTAAAGGATAGTATTTAATCAATTGCTAACCGACATTAAATTCAGGTTAAATTAAAAATACTCTTGCCTACCTACTAGTTGGTTGATATAGTGGCATCAACTTGTCATTTGTGCAATAGGAATGAGGGAGTGCAAATCTTGTACTTCACAAACAGGTCATTACCTGAGTCATTCATTGATTGATGAGTGTGGTTAAAGAAATTTCTTAATTATCTGTAAATCTCTCTAGAGGTCTGTGATGAATAAATTATTCACTCCCCATAATTTGGTGGATATTCAATTAAAAAACCGAGTAGTAATGGCGCCTATGACTCGTACGCGAACATTGAACGGTGTTGCAGATGAACTTACTGCGCTTTATTACTCCCAGCGAGCTTCCGCAGGTCTAATCATTACTGAAGGCTTGCCTGTTTCTGAAGAAGGGCGTGGTTATTTATATACGCCTGGTTTATATAATGATGAACAAATGCAAGGATGGAAAAAAGTTACTGCAGCAGTGCATGCAAAAGGTGGTCGTATTTTTGCTCAGCTTTGGCATGTGGGAAGAATGTCGCATGTTTCAGTTTTACCTGATAATCAAGTACCTGTATCTTCTGGAGTTATTCCAGCAACCAACACTACAGTATTTGCATATACTGATTCGGGTGAACCCGGTCCGGTTGCGCCAAGTAAACCTAGAGCTTTAGAAACTGAAGAAATCAAACGTGTTACTCATGATTTTGTTAAATCTGCACAATTAGCAATTGAAGCAGGATTTGATGGCATTGAAATTATGGCTGCAAATGGATTCATCTTTGACCAGTTTCTCAGTACTGAGTTAAATAACCGAACAGATCAATATGGCGGAACTGTTGAGAATCGCCAACGTTTTCTTCTAGAAACTATTGATGCTATTTCCCAAGCAATTGGCCATGACAAAGTGGCTGTGCGAGTTTCTCCTTTTGGTCGTATTTATGACTTGGCGCCTTATGAAGGAGAGGTTGATACTTGGGCAAATATTGCGTCAGCTCTTGGTAAACGTAAATTGGCCTATGTGCATTTGTACTATCAACCAACTTATGAAACAGCACCTTTAGAAGCCCAAAATTTTAAAACTTTATTCAGAGAAACTTTTTCTGGAACTATTATCGCAGCTGGTGGTTTTAATCAACAAAGTGCTGAGGCGGCATTAGAAAAAGGTGAGGTCGATTTAATTGCTTTTGGTGTCCCTTATATTGCTAATCCCGATTTAGTCGAGCGGATGCAAAATAACTGGCCTTTGGCAGAAAGTGATCGCACAACTTACTATGGCGTAAGTGGATCTCCGGCAAAAGGCTATACAGATTATCCGCATTATAACGGCCAATAAACAGTGGAGTGCCTAGTGGATTTTTTGATGCTAGGCATTAAAACTTCGTGTTTTAAACATCTAATGAATTTACTGAGATATTTATGAAAACTTTACCTTCACAAATTACCGTAGATATATGGTCAGATTTTGTTTGCCCTTGGTGCTGGATTGCTAAAAAAAGATTTGAGAAAGGTTTAGATGCCTTTGAACATAAGAATCAGGTAACTATCCAATATCACAGTTACCGTCTAGCAAATGGCCTTACACCACAGCCCTTTAAAGATGCATTGTATAAAAAATTTGGTGGGAAAAGTGGGGCTGATGCGATGATGAGCCATGTAAAAAGTGCAGGTGAGCTAGAAGGTCTGATCTATAACTTTAATGGTATGCTTTTTGGCGATACTTTAGATGCCCATGCCATTGTAAAGTTGGCACAACAGAAGGGTGTTGGTGAACTATTAACAGAAAAGTTTTTTAAGGCAAGCATAACTGAAGGTAAGTCTATTTTTGATCATAAGGTGTTGGTTGAGCTTGCTAATGAAGTTGGAGTTCCTCGTGAAGAAGCTAACAGTGCCTTTAGTAATATTTCGTTTAAACAAGAAGTTTTAAAAGATGAAGCCAGTGCACATGCGATGGGTGCTAGTGGAGTACCACTTTTCATTATAAATAATAAATATTCAATCAGTGGTGCTCAGCCTGTAGAAACTTTTTTAAGTGCATTAGAGCAGGTATGGGAAGAAAAGCAGAATGAGCTAATGATCACAGAAGGTCAAAGCTGTGGCATTAATGGTTGTAGTATTTGATTGTGTAGTTGAATAAATTGATAGGGGGTTAACTTATTTGTCACCCTATCAATTTTTCAACCTTCAGCCGATTGTCTCAAGATCAAAATTCTTCTCATAAGCTAAGAAATCGGCAACGCATTTGTCATTTGATAAGTGGATATATAAATAATCAAGTCGCCTTAGAATCTATAAAAGTTCAAAGAAAGATCACTGAGCTATCTAACTTATCCGTACATGCGTAAGTGTGATTGGTCATGCTTTCTAGGACATCCCATTTTAGCTTCTGGGATTTCTGGAATCTCACTACAACGGAAACCTCGAATGCGTTTCTGTGTCGTAAAATGGAAGTACTGATCATTCTTGCAGAGATAATCAAAACTCTGTTCGAGGTTCTTTAGCATCTTTACGTCAGAATAATCCAACATTCCTAAAGCACAATAACGGTAATCTTCTTTCTTCATATTGCATATAAATACCGAGCCTTGGTTATTTGTCACGTGTTGCCATTGTTTGGCAATGTACTGTCCCCAAGTGATATCTGCCCAATGGTCTTGTCCATCAAAGAAGTAATAAGCATGGACGTGATAACCCTTCTGAGGACCGTATTCAATACGATGGATATAACCCAACGCATGCTTCATCCGATTCATTCTGGCATTCTCATTAAGCCGTTCAAGTGCTTTTAGAATCAATTGGCTATCTTGTTCAGACTTCCATTGGTCAGATGAAATATGGTGGTTTATTAGACTCTCTGGCGTTCGCATAATACCTAGGTCTACTCGAACAACCAGTATTTTGGAATGTACATGAAGTAGGGCATGTACAAGCTCTATCATTTTCTCTTTGGTCTTTAATCGACTGTCTTTCCGGTTATGCAATCGTTTACGGACTTTAGCGCTACTCATACGCTCATTCAGTAGGCTCTGAAATCGATTCAATGCATCTACGTAAGCTTGGGCCTGCTCATTGGTATAAACGCTAGTTGAAGAGAATGTGCCTAGCACGAATCTCTCTGCATCCGATAAGTCTTGAATGACAGAATGGATAGTTTCTAACTCTACGCTCACAGTATAGGTGTCAGACACGGGCATGGAGAAGATCGAAGGTAATGCTGAGACCAATTGAACTGGAAGGTCTTTCGCATATTGCACGGATAGTTTCTTATTGCCCTGAATGCCTTTAGTTGTTCGCAATGAAGCTAAAGGACGCTGTTTATGACAATGAATCCCTAGCTGTAAGCGGTCAATAAAACACTGAGTTTCAGGATGAGAAGGCAATCGAAATTCAACTAGGTCACCTTCATCGTTGTTTACCTCATAACAGGCATAATCTTGCTGAATCTGATCAAGTAGCTGTAGTGCTTCTAGGTCGTCTAAAGACCATTGCCCAGCAGTAGACATTAAGTTCGGTTTAGTGATGTAGTGGTTCATAGATATATACCTACAAGTTGAATGATGTATTTGGGTCAATTAGACAAAGCTCATCTTGGGACACTGTTTGAGCAGTGCCCTCAATGAGCATTCAAGATTTAATTCTGGAGGTGTTACTAGTCGTCGTTATGCACACAGGGGGAAGTGTATTGACTGATGGAAGCAGAGACATAAGGGGAGAGTTAAACTATGGTCACATGTGTATTAATCATGGATGAAATATATCTTGGATATATATTTCATCTGGAATACTAGATTGTATGTATTGACTGGATAATTGAATTGTTAGTTACATAGGTTAGTTAATTAATTGAGAGAGGTTAGAACGCTTAGATTTAGTCTCTATAGATATTAAATATATAAATAATTTAAAACCTAAACTCCACTCATGTTTTGCCTACTTCTATACGGCAATTTTAACCTGCTCGGAAATACGAGCATATTTGGATGAGTCCGTTATACGGACTTAAGCAGATCATAAAGCTCTTTTTCTCACGAACTGGACTCGGTAATTTTTATCTCGTATGATGTGTCAGTACTGTAAAAAATAACTGAATTAGTCTTCTTATGAAGCTAAAGCAAAGAAGAATTAAATCGGTATTTTATATCTAGAATACATACCCATCTCATTACAAACCAAATGCATGTCAGCAGTTGCTTTTTAGTAGTTCATGAACCTGAAAACAGACCTTGAAAGTTATACGGACTTAGGTGCAAAGCAGTGTTTTTTAATACAATTGTTGATATGCATGTGCGCAGTAAAAACGATGAAATTGGTGTGGTAAAGTCCTTTCATTGAACTCTAAATTAAACATTTTTGAATGCGTTTGATGAGGTTATTTCATCAATTGCAATGCGAGATTGTAGGCTACAGCTGTAGAAATTGACTCCGCTACAAAGAACTCTTGGGATGGGGTGAAGTCTAAAGCCTGCTTTCGATAACGTGTCTGTTTTCCTGTCTGTTTGTCTTTAAAAATAAACTCATTATGTGCATGAGAATATTCTTGCCCATACAGTGGACCACCAAGACACTTTAACCGAAGCACACATTTTTCCTTAAATAAAAAATCATGTAATGATATTATAGTGATGCTAAAAAACTTAAGTTGAAAATACTTAAGATACCAAACACGATTACAACAGTAGAAAGAGCATTAACATATTTTTTAATAAGAATTGGTAGAGCAATCAAACAAGCGAGATAGGTTAGAGGGGAGATAATCATGAGTATCCCAACCCATGCATAACCACTACCGCCTTCAAAATTGGATACATTGATTGTCAGAACTTGGGCGATCAAACTACCGATAGTCAGGCTGGCAGGTAAACCCAGTAAAAGATAACAGATGATAAGACCAACTGGTTTGCGATGTTCTGGTGATGGACTCAGTGAGTCATTATCTATTTTCATGAATTACCACTTTTAATGTAGATTACTTGATTGAATTCTTTCTGATGTAGCCACAAAAGATGAGAAACATGCTGCAAGTATAAGTGACCTTTCAATAAATCCTAGTGTTTATCAGTATTTACTGACTATTACTGAAGAGTCTGCTTATTAACAATCACAATGATATACCTATAATACTTATTGGATAACTTGTACTGCATAGCTTTTAGATATAACTAATCTCATTGAAAAACAATAACAATCACTTTACGACTTAGTCGATAGATCATTGACACCTTAAATGTTGCACATTATCCTTTGCTTGCTGGCCTACATTGCCAGTCGGTTGTCGCAGACCGTTTCCCAGGAACATTAAAAGCGTAAGCTTTTAGTGCATAAGCCCTCGTGCCCCCTCTCTACGGTGGAACGGGAGGGGACACCTTCGGGTGTGCTGGCTTCCTGAGACCAGTCTGCGAACCCCTTTCGTTCTGCCACCATAATTCTCTAATGCTTTGGCAGAACTCCCAATATAAAGGAGTTGGCTATGCATATTCTTTTTATAACACCTGATTAGTTTTAATAGGGTTTGATGAACTTACTGTTTCTCAAACTTTAGTTTTTTTCGTCTAAAAATTTAACTTAAAAATATGTCATGTGAGCTATACCGTGGCAGGGCTTTGTATTGCCTAAAAAAGCCTAAGCTCCATGACCATGTCACTGGATATAACGATGAAAAATAAAATTTTGATGGGTGTGGTGGGTGTCAGTATTCTGATCCTAAATGGTTGTTCTTCCGATTTCGAAAAGGGCGTCAAACATGGCTGTTACAACATGGGGGGGAGCCGAAGTTATTGCTCTTGTGTCTATGACAAGGTTGAAGAACATTATGGCCGTAAAGTCATGCGACAAGTTGAGCGTATGAATTACCTTCCTGCTGATCTAGACCGTGTCATGTACCAGTCAGGTGAGCAATGCGTGGACAAGTTCTAATAACAGATATTTAAAGCCTTAAGCAAATTATTGAAGCACTCATTTCCTGTTGCCTGTTCGGGCAACGGGAAGGGGTTATGCAACTCAATTTAGGAGTTTTGATCATGAAACATCCATTTCTTACTTTCTATTTCACGATTGTCATTGGTTACTGGCTGTATTGCATTTGGGAGTATCCGGGACATTACTCAGGCGCTTATTTGCTGGGGCGTGCTCTGGTCTGGCCAGTTATATTGCTACGCTGGTTCTTCTAGGGGGGGGATGGTGATGAACATACAGGAACGAATCCAGCAAAGTCAGTGGGTGCCATTATTGCGAGGTAGCGACAATATTTATTTTTCACCTGTTATTCCCATTAAAAAGCTGCAAGGTGCTATGAGCTATTTACCTCATGGTGTAAATCCAAATGATGTATTGATGCTAATTGACGATACCGTATTCGGTAGTGCTAAGGTAGGGATGTGTCTCACGGCAAAGGGGCTTTTCTATAAAGAAAGCTTTGAAGATGAACAAGCTTATCCGTTTGAACACATCCAGCGAATAGAGGCTGATATTGGAATACTCACCAGTTCTATTTTGATCAATGGTCAGGATGAGCTGAGCTTTAGCCAACTCGATAAAGGTGCGATTCGTACTTTGGTGGCATTCTTAAATGAACTTTGTCAGGGCAAACAAGTACCCAAGCAAACAAATGTAAATATTGATGCAGAGATGCAGATCATGATTGATCTGTTTGCCTACTTCCTTACCTTTAGTGCAGGGCAATGGAATAGCCGATCGAAAGAAGCGGTATCCGATCATTTCACTAAATTGAATGATAAGGCCGTGCATCAGTATGTCGAGAAACTACTCAAGGAGCAAACGCACTTCGACTATGAAGACTTGTTGCATCGTCTGGCAGATGTGAAAGATAAACTTGACTATAACTTCCGTAGGGAGATGATTGAACAACTGGTCTATGCCATGGCACTCGGTCAGGTTGGGCAGAATCAAGCTGATCTGTTCATGACTCATTTGTGCCGTGTATCCAACGTCTCTAGGGCTGTCTTTCCAGACCTCGTCAAAATTGTTTATCAATGTATGGCAGGGGAAATGAACCAGAAAAAAGTTTCTGATCTGACTGAAGAACAATTACAGGCCTGCAAGCTTCTTGAGATTCAGCCGGAAGCATTGAGCGAACAAATCCTTCAAGCTGCTTACCGAAAAAAGATGGCAGACTTTCATCCCGATAAATACCAGAATTTACCTGAATCAGTACGACAGCTTATTGAGCAACAAGCCCAGCAACTCAATCAGGCTAGAACTGTATTAAAAGCCTATCTGGGAGTGTAGCCGATGAAGATCAATACCCAACGGCTCAAACGGCGCTGGAAATGGTATGCAGCCTATATCGTGATTTTTATGCTGTCCTTTGCCTTGTTCTATGCTTATGACCATGCTCAGGATGAACAAACCAAACAAATGCTGGAAGACATTAAAAGTCATCCAGTCACTGTTGAGGATAGCGTCGTAACCAGTATTCACAGTGAACGGGAAGTGCCTGCCTTTAATCAAGTCGATCTCAATCAGGAAAACCATAAATAAAAAATATTCAAATACACATTACCCCTGTGAAGAAGGTACTGATCTTGATGGAAATCTTTCGATCAGCTTTGCCAATCAAGTCAATAAATTCAGAGTACTTACCATGATGAAAAAACAATTACTTTGCTGCTGTATTGCCAGTGTTTTATTTTTAGGTGGCTGTTCAAAAAAAGAGGAACCGCAAACAACGCAGGATGAATATAGTGATGTCTCCGGTTCGGTTGAGACAGAAACCGAAACTGGAGTCCTGTCACCTGTGATTATATCTAAAACTGCTGTTCAACCTTTACCTTTGATTGATGGCGATATTCTTGGAAACTTCCCAGATGATGATTACCGATATGCGAGTCCGGTTAGATTCCCCCTCAATCTGGTTGAGAGACGGGATGATCAGGACACCCATTCATTTGACCAAATCGCTGTGATATTAAAACAGAACCTGAAATTACGTGACGACCAGATTTTAGTGATGGGACGTGAAAGCGGACCGATGGAAGAAATGGATCAGATGCTGTTTGATTTAACCAATGATCAGCTCTACCACTTTGCCAATAATCTGGCAATTAACTATGTCCGCATGTTAAAAACGCCGATCATTAAACCAAAAGGTGAGTTTGAAACTACAGAACAATACCAGTTGCGTGTAGAGCAGACGAAAACAGAATTAGAAGCTTATCAGGTTGATTATGATGTCAACCTGTTGCAGAACGCATTAAATAAAGCCATGCGTCGACTTTATATCAAACAAGGATTTGCAAACCCTGATTATCAGTATGATGCTGATAAAGGCATTCTGACCTTAAAACTTGAAGAGAGTGCTTCATCTCGAAGACTGGAAACTTTACTCACTCTCCCTATGGCAGCAGCAGATGCACAGGAGTTGGTAAAAGGTTCGGGTTGGGCGCGAGCTTATATCATGGACTTTAAACAAAACCACTTAAAAGTATCAGGGGTATTGTTCTTTAAGTTTCATTCCCAGATTACCCAACAGCAACGGGTAGGTGGTGAATCTCTTATCTATACCCAAGTGTATAAGCCACTTAAGCTTGAACAAAAATCAATTGATACATGGGTAGAGCCAAATGTCGATTTTGTAACGCTACCGTTTCAGGATGTCTTGAACTCACCAGCGAACCAGTTTGAATTTGGTTTAAAACATTATCTTTCAGCAGAGACTCATACCAAACAGTGGGAAGCAAAACGTCAACAGGCTGAATAGTGCTATTTAAAACTCACCTATAACAGAGGACTTGCCGATCAGGCAGGTCCTTTTTTTATGCCGTTTATTTAAGGAGGAATTACATGCATCAGTGTCCTTACTGTCATTCATTACATATCAGATTACTGCGCCAGACTGAGCCCAGTTCAGGTGTATTCACCAAGCTTTCATCGTTCTCACCGATGTCACTGGCAACTGCTTGTATGCAGTTATCAAAGCGCAGTCCCGTTCACCCTTTGGTGGGTGGATTTGTAGGGTTGGTTATCGGCGGCATGTTTCTGCTCTACGTTCAGCACCAAGACAATATGGTGACGCTGTTTTACCAGTGTGAGCAATGTCTGGAGCATTTTGAAATCCAGCAATCAGGCTTCTCGTAATTCTCTCATTTACAACTTTCAAATTATTTAAATCATTTAAAGGAAATCACTCATGGCACATCAAATAGAAACTATGGCATTCGTTGGTCAAACCCCTTGGCATGGTCTGGGTAATCAACTCACTCAAAATCAACCAATAGAAATCTGGGCACAGCAGGCGGGGATGGACTGGCGAATTGAATCGTCCAATGTCAGTTATATGGCAAAGAATGACCGGGGACAAAATATCCTGATGCCTTATGAGGAGCAACGAGTGCTTTATCGTTCAGATACGCATGCGCCGTTATCGGTAGTGAGTCAGCGTTATCAGGAAGTCCAGCCCAAAGAAATCTTGGAGTTTTACCGCGACCTTACCGAGCAATCGGGCTTTGAACTGGAAACGGCGGGTGTACTCAAAGGTGGGCGTAAGTTCTGGGCATTGGCAAGAACAGGACAGTCGGCAGAATTGAAAAGTAAAGATGTCAGTAATGGCTATATTTTGTTGGCAACCGCATGTGATGGCACATTAGCCACCACGGCGCAATTTACCTCAATTCGTGTGGTGTGTAATAACACTCTGGCGATTGCCTTACGCGGACAGCATAGTAGTGCAGGTGTGGTGAAAGTCCCACACAGTACCAAGTTTGATGCAGAGAAGATCAAGCAGCAGCTGGGTATTTCTATTAAAACCTGGGATGAGCATATGTATGAAATGAAACAGTTGAGTCAACGCAAAGTCACCCAGCAGGAAGCAGCAGCCTACTTTGATGCGGTGTTTAATAACACGACGATGAGTACTATAGATCAGGAAGAAAGTATTATTCAGTATTATCTTAAAGCAGCATCCATGGACAAAAAATCAAATTCCAAAACTGAGCCGAATGGTCGAGCGATGAATAAAGTAATGGATATGTACAATGGGCAGGGACGAGGAGCTGAATTAAGTTCTGCTAAAGATACAGCTTATGGGTTGCTTTGTAGTATCACGGAATTTGTTGATCATGAACGCCGTGCGATGAGTCGAGATCATCGATTGAACTCAGCATGGTTTGGGATGGGAGCGACAATTAAACAACGAGGGTTAGAGCAAGCTTTAAGCATGTTAATTTAATTATTAAATATAAGAAGGTATAGAAAACTAATGCAAGGAGACTTTTGTCTCCTTGCATATAAAAAACTATTTTTTTTTGGAAAATATTCTTTATAAAAACTTTAGGAAGCTAAAAGTTTAAAAAGAATATTTTACTGAAAAACGGTAAGCACTATCTTCTGCAGGGTGAATATGTTTGTCAATGATCCCTTCTCGAGTAGGAGTTAGTGCATTACATTCGGAGGTGGTTTGTTCGGTTCTTAAACAAGATTCATATAGGTATTCAATATCATTTACCTTGCGGTTAAATAGATTCAAGATATCTATTTGGGCTTGAAGATTTTTATTAAATCGATAGGTACTTTGTAAATTTACTAATGTTGAAGAACTGGACTTAACACTATTATCCTCAACTAATGGACGTGGGCCAAAATACCGCATTCTTACGCCTAAGCTCCATGGCTTTGACGGAGTATAGTTAATTCCTGCAGAGGCTGTAGTATTAATTGCTCCAGGAATATAGTTACCCTCTGAAGCATCATCTTTATAACGGGCTTTTGACCAAGCCATGTCAACATCAACTAACCAATCAGAATTTGGTTTATAGAAATTACTCAATTCGATCCCTTGACGGCGACTAGGTCGGCTCGCTTCTGTCGTTCCTGCATCACCTACAAATACTAATTCAGAATCAGAATCTAATTGCCAAAAAGCGAGAGTCGTTGTTAAGTTTGATATCCATTCTCCACGTATTCCTAGCTCTGCATTTTTTGTACGGACCAGAGGGGACACCGATTGGACTGGTTCCATGTAACCCTCATCTCTAGGGTCGGGGTTTAGATGAATTGTAGTTCCTCTGGCATCATTGCTATGAAAACCATAACCATAGTTGAGATAATATTCTGTATTTGTCCATGGACCAAAAACAAAACTAATTTTGGGACTTAAAATATGGTCATGTGTTTTGCCAGAGTTAGCAGTTAGATCAGAATGAACATTGAAATTAAAATAATCTGCTCTCAAACCAGCAATAGTTTTTAACCAAGGTGTCCACTGAGTCTGGTTTTGAGCCCAAACACCTAGAGATAATTCTTTAACATGATCTTCACGAATTGTATTGAAACGTTGACGATTTTCCGTTTGATACAAGCCTAAACCATCAATATCATCATATCTGAACGATGTTCCAATGGTATTGATCATGTCTAGCCCTAACCATTTGGTATTCCAGTTATGATTAATAGATCCCCCCAATATCTTTCGGTTTTCTGCTTGTTCAAACTGGTCACCATGAATTGGGTCTACTAGATAGTAAGTAAAATTAGAAAATAGATTAAATTTTGAATGTACACCATATAGATTTAATCTAGTTTGATGAAAGTCATCACTCGAATTTTTCTCTACAGAAAAAGCAGTACGAGTTGTTTTCCCCCCATCGCTAGGATCAAGGCTGCCATATCTACCAATTAGGTCAGAAGATACCGCTCTTTGAGCAACTTGATCAGTTGAATTCCAGTTAGATTGATAATGATTGAACATAAAATTCCAACCATTGTTCTGGTTACCTTTACTATATTTGAGTAAATAGTTCTGCTTTTCTAAATCTTCTGGATAATCCCAAGGACCATCATTGCTCATTCCTTCAAATGCACCAAGTAAAATCCCTCCAGCAAACTCTGTTGAACCTGCAGTTAATATTCGACGGTAATCATTGGAACCTAAGGTCAGTTGTACAAATGGTTGTTCAATTGCCGATATGGATCTTATTTGGGCTGTACCTGCTGATGCAAAATCACCATCTGTAATATCGGTCGCACCTTTATGGTAGGTCAAATTGTCAATGAGCTCGGGAATCAAAAAGTTTAAGTCCGTATAGCCCTGTCCATGAGCATGGGTAACCATGTTAATAGGTATTCCATCTACAGAAGTGGCAAAGTCTGTTCCATGATCTAAGTTAAAACCACGTAAAAAGTATTGGTTTGCTTTGCCATCTCCACTATGTTGAGTAACAATAACCCCTGGAATAGTTTCTAGTACTTCAGCTGGACGTAATAAAGGGCGATTTGCTAAATGTTCTTTAGTTATCGTGCCTTGAGTTGCTGTATTGGTTAGGCCAAATTGATCCTGTTGATCTGCTTTTACATAAATAGGCGCAAGTTGTGGATATATAGTACCCCCAGCATGAACTACATTAAAAATGCTACCTGTAGCGAATATAGCAGCAATTAATGTATGAATTTTCATATTGCTATTATCCTAAACTAATATTTTAAGTATTTATCTAGTTTATTTATAGCCATAAACTAGAGAATCATCATAAGTTACTTTATTATTTTTTATAAGAATATTAGTTATTTTACGTATTTCAGAACTTTCTATTTATAGGGTCCTGCCAAAAATAAAGACCATGCTAATGCATGGTCTTCCTTTAATAAGCTAATTGCAGTAGCAATCTAAATATCATTGCGATAAAAAGTAAGCTGAAGAAACCAATAAGCCAAAGTAATATAAACCATTGTGATTGAGATAATCTCATCGAATTTCTCCTAATGATAACCCTCATCGCCAAGACGTACTTTATCCCTAAATACCCAATATGCCATGATGGTGTAGATAATGATAATGGGGATTAAAATCAATGCACCGATAAGTGCAAATAGTTGACTATTGGCTGGAGCAGCTGCATCCCAAATCGTAATAGAAGGTGGAATAACATAAGGGAAAATACTGATCAGAAAACCTGTATAGGCTAAGAACACTAATGCCAAGGTATATAAAAAAGGCATAGACTCCTGATGTTTTTGACAAGCTCGAATCGTTAAAAAGGTGAAAACCACTACTAGAATTGGAACTGGACTGAAATATAAAAGTTGAGGTTGATTAAACCAACGTTCAGCAATTATTGGATGTGCCATTGGGGTGTATATACTTACCGCTATAAAAATCAGTAACAGTACTATGATCAGCCTTGGCATTAAACGATACATAGTGCTTTGTAATACATCATCCGTTTTCATGATAAGCCAGCCACAGCCGAGTGCAGCATAAACAACTACCACACCTACACCTGTGAACAGTGAAAATGGTGTTAACCAGTCTAAACCACCACCTGCATAACGCCCATCGACAATATGTATACCCTGAATATAAGCACCAAGAATCACACCTTGTAAAAAGCTAGATAATACTGATCCACCTATGAATGCTGCATCCCATAAGGGCTTGCTACGATTTGCTTTGAAACGAAATTCAAAAGCAACGCCCCGAAAAATCAATGCAATAACCATCAAAATAATTGGTAAATAAAGTGCTGATAAAACTGCGGAATAGACTATAGGGAATGCTGCAAACAACCCAGCACCACCAAGTACCATCCATGTTTCATTACCATCCCAGACAGGCGCAACGGTATTCATCATCACATCTCGTTCTTGCTGATTTTTGATGAATGGAAACAAAATACCAATACCGAGATCAAAACCATCAAGTACAACATAAATGAAAACGCCAATGGCAATAATTACAATCCAGATTAAAGATAAATCAATCATGAAGAAGCTCCTTGATCTTTATCATCAAGATATTCATCTGCTGCACTGAGTGGGCGCATAGGTGTTTTAAAATGACCAACACCGCCAATTTCATCTTGTTGGCTATAAATAAATTCAGGGCCTTTAAGCATAAGTTTCAGCATGTAATAAATGCCAATACCAAAAACGATGCAATACACCACTACAAAGATAATCAGAGTTAAGCCCACTTGCTCGGCTGAAACAGGGGAAAGAGCATCTTTTGTACGCATAACGCCGTAGACCACCCATGGTTGACGGCCTACTTCTGTGGTAAACCAACCTGCGAGTAATGCAATAAAACCTGATGGGCCCATCAATAATGCGAAGCGATGAAACCATTTACTTTCAAACAGTTTTCCTGTTTTTCTCAACCAGACTCCTGTAAATGCCAGTAATAGCATCAACATGCCTAAACCAACCATGATACGGAAACTCCAAAAAACCACGGTTGAATTAGGACGATCTTCAGGTGCAAAGTCTTTTAAGCCTTTTACTGAGCCATCCATTGAGTGCGTAAGAATAAGGCTTCCTAGATTTGGAATTGCAATTGCATATTTGGTACGTTCTTCTTGCATATTAGGAATACCAAATAAATACAATGGCATACCTTCATCATAATTGGTCTCCCAATGTCCCTCCATAGCTGCAAGTTTTGCAGGTTGATGTTCAAGAGTATTTAAACCATGTGCATCACCAACAAAGACTTGTAAGGGGGCTAAAATTAAAATCAGCCAAAGTGCCATTGAAAATGACTTTTTAACCAACTCATCCCGACGGCCTTTTAGTAAATGCCAAGCTGCGGTAGCTGCTACAAGTAAAGCTGCCACCATAAAAGCAGCAATTGCCATATGAGCAAGCCGATAAGGGAAAGACGGATTAAAGACAATTGCAAACCAGTCTTGTGGAACGATAATGCCATTTTCAATTGTGAATCCTTGAGGAGTTTGCATCCAACTGTTTGAAGATAAAATCCAGAACATTGAAATACAGGTGCCAATTGCGACCATAAGGGTGGCAAAGAAATGGGCTTTTTTACCAACACGTCCCCAACCAAACAGCATAATACCTAGAAATCCTGCTTCTAGAAAAAAGGCACTAAGAACTTCATAAGTGAGCAATGGACCTGTAACGCCTCCTGCAAAGCGGGAAAACTCGCTCCAATTGGTGCCAAATTGATAACTCATCACTACACCAGAGACGACACCCATCCCAAAGGCAACAGCGAAGATTTTGACCCAATATTTAAATAGGTCCTGATAGATTGGATTATTTGTACGCAACCAACGCCATTCTAAAACTGCTAAAAAACTTGCAAGTCCAATTGAAATTGCAGGGAAGATAATGTGAAACGATACGGTAAACGCAAACTGTATTCTTGCCAGTTCAAGTGCTGTTAAACCCAGAGTCATGCGAGCACCTCATCTTCTTTTTGCTGATGAGCTAGACTTATAGTTGTAGTCATTTCTACCCTTTTAAGAGTATGAAAATAAAGAAAAAACATAATGATAATCTCTTGAAAATATTAATTTTTCAAAACTAAAGTTTTGAGCTTCAAGTGAAAGATCATCAAAGAGGAGGGGCACGCCCTTGCGGAATTAGAAAGAGCTGCTGGAGTTGAAAGAAAACGTGAAAATAGTTTTCAATAAAAGCGAGAAACCGTACCTGAATTCGAATAAGAATTTGTTTTAGATCAATGTCAGGTAAGGGTACAACATGGCTGTATACCACACAGTACTGACACTGATGTCCTGCATCATGGTGATGGTGGCTTGCTGTAATGTCAGATGAGGAAGCGTGTGCTGCATGTTGCATGTGATGAGACATGCTGTGCGGCTGCTGTGATGTACTATGATGATCGTGACTAGGGGAGGCAACAGAATGAGGAAGTTGCAATGCTTGGGCAATAGTCTCACATACTGGAGAAATTTGATATTTCTCTGGCAGTAATGGCTGTAAGAACACAGCGATTTGTAACAAGACTGCATATAATCCTAGCAATCTTCCAAAAACCATCAACACCCAATTGATCTCATTCTGGAAATCGGTTGCGCCTTACTATAACAAAAATCTGATTATCTCAAAGTTATAATTGATATTTTTTATAAGTTGAGATTTTCTATCAATTGAAAATGAAGAGCTACAAACTATTTTAATAGGAGGACGGATTAAACTTCTTATTTTTATTTAGGATTTATTAGAAGATCGTTGTGTCTATAGTGAGACAAACCTCTAAGTATGGTGTAACACTAACAATTGCTTACATTGTAAGGGGTGTGTTAAATTGCCATCGTCTCAATATTGAAAAAGCTTATCTTGAGAGTTGCTCTAGTCCTTGCCCTCATGGCAATGTTTCTGCAATCCGTTGTATTTATACAACCATTATTGCCAGCACAATACCGTATTGCGCTGGTCTGTGTCTCTATTTCCGATGCTTTTTCAAATACTATAACTGCTGCTCAACAACATAATTCTCATCATTTATCTGATCATTCAGATCGGCATCATATGATGCATGAAGATCAAAAAATTTATAAAGAGCAAAGTGCTCACCAACATGATATTGGACATGAATGTCCGTTCTGTACGGTATTTGCCAATTTAACTACGGGTTTAGACTTTAGTCTTAAAGAAGTCTTCGACCGTCTTTATGTTCGAATGTTGGCATTTGAACGTAATTTTCAGCATATTTATTTTGCTTTACAGCGCTTATATTTATTGCCACAAGGGCGAGCACCTCCTTTATTTGCTTAAATTTCAAATGTTTTATGTTTTGAGACATCCATTGGATGTCTTAGCGGAAATTTATGCTTAAAAGGAATTGAAATGTCTCAATTCAAGTTAAACCCATTCTTAAATGGGAACTGTTTTATTGTTTCACCTCATGACGTATCAAAATCAATTTTGATTAATTCTGCTTTGTTTTATCGACTAGGTTTTACTTTGTTGGTTTCGGGATTATTTGGAACCACTACTTTTGCCTCAGATGATTTACAACAAACAGTGCAATTACCAACATTAGTTATCGAAGCACAAAAAGATCTAGATACTCAATCTCTTCATTTAAAACAAGTGAATACAACAGGAAGTCGATTAGGATTAACCTCTCAAGAAACGCCAGCAACAGTTCAAATAATCACTCAAAAAGAAATGCAAGAGAAAGGGTTAAGAACAGTTAAAGAAGCATTTGGGAATGTGACAGGTGCAACCGTTGGAAATGTACCAGGTAATCCGGCAGTTCTAACAATGCGTGGCTTTTCTGGAAATACGAATACTGTTTTACAGGATGGTGTTCGGATTGGTGCTTCTACTTTTGTTACTCGTGATTTAGATGTCTGGAAATATGAAAAAATAGAAGTACTAAAAGGCCCATCATCTGTTTTATTTGGAGAAGGGGCCTTAGGCGGTGCTGTCAATCTTGTGACTAAAAAGCCTAATTTAGAACAGTCAACATTAGAGGGTATGCTGAACTATGGAAGCTTTAATACGGTTAGAGCAGCTATTGGCGGTAATCTTCCTTTAAACGATGAGCTGGCTGTACGTTCGGGTATAAGCTATTTAAAGTCAGATAGTTTATTCGATATAGATAACCAAAAAACGGTAAAGTTTGGTGCATCGGGAAGCTTGCTGTATAAACCAGATGATAATTTATCTATGATTTTTTCGGCAAATTTTGATCATGATAAAGAAACGTCTAGCTATAATGGATCTCCTTTAGTTTCTGCATCAACTGCAAAAAATCCAAGTTATATTTTGGATAATCCTGATGGTTTAGTGATTGATAAGGCAACACGACATAAAAATTATAATCCAGACGGTGGAGAGTTGAGCGCTGATACCACGACATTGTCATGGGCAACAGACTATCGTTTATCGCCTACATGGGCATTAAATAATATTGCAACTTACTATCATGCAGACCGTAAATATTATTTATCGCCTGAACAAAATTTTGATACTCAAACTGGTCTATTTAAGAGGACTGTACAGCGCTGGAGTCATGATCATGATGTATGGAGCGATCGTGTTAGCTTGAAGAATGATGAGTTAATTGCTGGGAAATATCGTAATCGTTTCAGCGTGGGAAGTGAGTATAGCTATACTGATTTTAGTAGCCCACGACCAAGTGGTAGCTTAGCAGCTGTTGATCCATACAATCCTAATGTCGGAGTGATGCCTTCAGATAGTTGGGAGGGGTGGACCAGTTACAATAAATTTGCAACTAAAATTAAAAACTGGGCCGTTTTTGCAGAGGATGCTTTTAACATTACACCAGATTGGCTAATTGTTGGGGGCGCAAGATACGAACGTTTAGATGTTGAACGTACAGTTAATAATGTACTCACGGACAGCGAGCAGCAATTTAATCCTTCGTTTCATCCTTTTTCTTGGCGTCTAGGTACAGTTTATAATTTAAATCCAAATACCCAAATTTATGGACAATATAGTACAGCTGTTACACCAGTTTCATCATTGCTTGTTATTTCTACGGCGAATGGAAATTTTGATTTATCAAAAGGAAAGTCAGCTGAGCTTGGATTTAAGTCGAGTATATTAGATGGCAAGTTAGATATGATCGGATCTATATACTGGATTGAATTAAACGATATTCTAACGCGTGACCCGAATAATATTAATTTAACTGTTCAAGGTGGACAGCAAGTTTCTAAAGGTGCTGAGTTTACAGCTTCTGCTGCAATTACTTCACAGTTAAAAGCAAATGTGGGTTTATCTTGGGTTGATGCAGAATACAAAGAATTAATAGAAGCTGGTGGTGCTAATCGTTCAGGAAATCAACCTGTGAATGTACCTGAAAAAGTTGCAAATGCTTCTTTGAGTTATCAGTTTAAAACATTACCAATTACTGTGAGTGGCTTTGCAAAACATGCAAGTGGTTTCTATACCGATACTGCTAATACATATTTCGTAAAAGGCTATACGACATATGATGCATCACTTGCGTATGATCTAAAAAATATGACTTTTACGCTCTGGGGAAGAAATTTAACCGATAAGTTTTATGGCGAATACTCTGGTTATTCATCTAAGCAAATTTATATCGGGGCACCAAGAAGTGTTGAGCTTGGCGTGACATTTAAATTTTAAAAGCTAACAAACAGTCTATTCATGAATTCAGAGTCGTATATGTCTAAATTTTTATTTCATCCACTAGCGTGGAGTATTTTTATCATTCAGTGTTCAACACATGCTGTTGCAGCTGAAAAGCAATTGAGTGTAGATCAAAGCACAGAGCAGTTACCAACGATTACGGTTACTGCTGAGAAACAAGATGAGAGGCATACTTCCTCACAGGCGATTACTCAGTTTAATCATGATCTATTGGATGTACCTTTTACAAAATCCCATGTCTCAGAAAAAGATATTCAAAACTATAATATTCAAAGGGTTAATGATGCTTTGGCTTTTGTAAATGGTGTCGTCTATCAAGATAGTTATGGTGGAGGTTTCTGGGATAATTACTCATTTCGTGGATTTAGTACCGATCCTAATATGGGAACGATCTATATGCGTAATGGTTTAAGTTCTGTGAGTGGGATTCATAGCCCACGAGATATGGTAAATATCCAAGCAGTTGATTTCTTAAAAGGTCCAATGGCTGCGATGTATGGTCAGGGAGCAATTGGTGGAATTATGAATATCACCACCAAACAACCTGAATGGCAGCGCAAGAGCACTTTAAGTCTTAGTGGTAGTACTTTAGAGGAATATCGACTCTCGGTTGATACAACTGATGCTATTAATGATGATTTAGCCTACCGTTTAGGTGCTTCTTATGAGGATAATAAAAGTTTTAGAGATCAAGTAGATAATCAGCATTATTATCTTGCACCACAATTAGCTTGGAAAATATCAGATCAAACACAATTAAATCTTGATACGGAGTTTGCCGAATATCAAGGTGTCTTTGATCGAGGTATTCCAATGGTTGATGGCAAAGTTGCTGTAAATAAGAAGACATTCTTGGGTGAACCAAGTGATGGCGATATTAAAATTAAGGATCAGATGTATCAGTTACGTTTGAATCATGAGTTTGGCGATAATTGGAATAATACTACAGCTCTTACTTATAGCCATGGGGAGCGTGAAGGTACATCTACCGAAATTGGTTCAATTGCTGCAGATGGAAGAACAGCAAATCGCTTCCGTCGAGCTCGTCAATTTGAAACTGACACAATAAATTTTCAGTCAATTTTACGAGGTAAGTTTGATACTGGTTCTCTCAAACATGAGTTAGTAACTAATATAGAAGCTGGGCATTATACGATTGACCAAATTCAGCGAAGAAATGCAGCAGGTACGAATAGTCCGATTGATATTTATAATCCAGTCTATGGCCAAAATATTTTAGCTTTGACACGAGTGACTAAAAATACCAAAGAAACACAAGACATGATCGGTGTTAATATTCAGGATCAAGTATTTTTAAATGATCAATGGAATATCTTATTGGGAGGGCGTTTTAACCGCTTAGAACAGCAGATTGATAACCATCAAACGTTAATTTCTTCACAACAAACATTTACACCGTTTACACCAAGAGCCGGTATTAATTTTAAACCAACCGACCGCCTTTCATTTTACAGTAACTGGGGTAAAGGTTTTGAACTTAATACGGGGTTAAACAAAAATAATGAGCTTTATGAACCGGAAAAAACGACCAGTTGGGAACTAGGCACTAAATATCAGTTTTTACCAAAGAGCTGGTTAGGTTTAACCTATTTTGATTTGGATAAGCGTCATTTGCTTACGGAAGGTATTACTGATAGTTATGTTGACAATGGTCATGTACAAAGTCAGGGGCTTGAGGTTGAGTTACAACATCAATTTAGCGACCGTCTCCGAGTAAATGCCAATTATACTTATACCGATGCTTCAGTCGTTGAAAGTGAAGTGGATAAAACAGGTTCACGTTTAAAAAATATTCCTAAACATACCGCGAATATCAGTGCAGATTATCAAGTGAATATCTTTGGTCATGAAGCAGGGCTAGTCGGAAATATTAACTATTATGGACAGCGTAGTGCGAACTATATTGATAATGGAACAACTTTACCTGAATTTACAGTAGTGAATATTGGTGGCTATTTACAGATCCGCCCTGATCTACGAGCCCAACTCAATATAGATAATCTTTTCAATAAGGATTATTACGTTGCGAGCTATACTAATTTTTGGGTACAGCCTGGTGAACCATTAAAAGCAACTTTGCGCTTTGATTGGTCTTTCTGATTTTTTGAGTGAAATAGTGAAATTAAACAGATTAAGTTGAACCGTGATGAAGAAAAGATTATTGAGCTCTTTTATTTTTGCTAGCTTAATGATGGGTTGTGAACAACATAATCCAGCTACAAATGATGAGAAAGCCAGTTCAGAAGTAAAAAAACCTTTAGATGCCCAACTTCAAAAATGGGTTGGTCATTATAAAGGAACACTCCCTTGCGCTAGTTGCGTTACATTTTGTGATGAGTGTAATGGGATGAATGTAGATTTAAATATCCATGCAGATCAAACCTTTCGATTAGAACGAACCAGTAATAGTGATCACAACAAGCATGAGTTGTATGTTGGAAGTTTTAGCTTCTTAGATAATGGAAAAATAAAGATTCAACTACAGAATGTGAAAGAGCGAAATCAGCTGATTTTAGGTAATGATTATGTTGAGGTTTTAGAGACTAAGACAGAGCTACCTTACCAATCTTTTGAAGATTTTCAACTCGCTAAACTGACCTAAAAACTATTAGGCACTATAAAAATAGTGCCTAACTTTTGAGCTGGGTATATCTTCAAAAGGTACTGGATTTTTTAATTATTTTCAGCAATTAAATTTTTACACTAAATTTACACCATAATTTTTAATATTCTTTTTAAGTGTTTGATAAAAAATATTATTTAAGTTTAGTTGATCCTATCCATCATGGGTGCGACAGAAATACGAGGTTGTAACGATTGAAGTGATTGCATAACCAATAGCCCAAAAGTCGCTAAATTAATGAAAGGGCAGCATTATACGAGGTTTATGCTTGAATCGACAGGGGCATTTAACCGAGTAATTTATAACCGTCCTTGGGTTGGATATAGAAAGATGATTTATAACAATTTACCTTATTGGGACACCATTTTCTTTTTTTGTAAGATCGTATTAATTACATTTAGTTGTTAGTTTAAAATAAGGCCAATAACTATCCAATTGGGTAAATTGATTTGTAATAAATTTGATTTAATTAAAAGAACAAGACACTTAATCAGCTATATAAGTAACTATAATTTTTAGCGCAAATTTATATATTTCATAGTAAATTTCTGACATTCAAATGCTTGCTCATATATTAATAAGGTATAAAAGAAGTCTGTAAACTAATTACTATTGCCCTAACAAATTAATTATTAAACTAAAAATGCAAAATTTGATCAATGTGCGCAGCATAAATTACAGTATTTGTGTAATATAAAGACCTTTATGTCTATTTTTATAATTTAGATTTAATAAATTTATGATTGTGATCGAATTATCACATAGTTTATTCGCTAAAGTGGTAATTCATTCAGTCTAAATTTCGATTTTTTATTAGACTCAAGAAATTAATAAAATTGAGCTAAATCAGCTACAAAATATAAAATTTAAGGGGAAATATTAATGCAACAACTCATGACGGGTGCAAATCTGGCTTTGAGCTGCTCGCAATTTTATCTCAGATTTAAAACAGTATTACCATCTGATATAGGTTTGGATGTAACAGCCTATTTATTAAATTCTCAAGGTAAGGTTCGTGGTGATGCAGATATGATTTTTTATGGTCAAAAGCAGACATCAAACTGTAGTGTTAAATTGAATGAGACGAAAAATAATATGTCCTATTTCGCTCAATTTAATATTAATACCCAAATGTTAGATTGTGATATCAATAAGATCGCTGTGTGCGCTACGGTTGATGGCGAAGGCACATTTAATGTAATTCAGGATGTTCAAGTTGAATTATGGGAAAATGATCAACTCACAGCTACAGCAACTATAAAAAGCACTGAAAAAACAGAAAAAGCGCTGATTCTGACCGAAGTTTATCGTTATAAAGATCAATGGAAGTTTCGTTTTGTGAATCAAGGATTCAATGGTGGTTTAAAACCTCTATCTGAATATTTTGGGGTTGAAATTAGTGATCACCCTACGATATCGGCACCACCAACATCAGTCCCTCAGCCGAAAATTAATTTAAGTAAAATTACTTTGGATAAAAGTAATAATAAAATTAATTTACAAAAACAGGCGTATGGTTTTGGGGAAATTAAAATTAACCTGAATTGGAATCTGAGTTCTCAACAGGCTCAATCCAGTAGTTTCTTTAAAAAATTTCTTAATCAGAATCATGGAGTTGATCTGGATTTAGGTTGTCTATTTGAAATGCAAGATGGTACTAAATCAGTTATTCAGGCATTAGGCGATCGATTTGGTGATTTTGATCAATACCCATTTATCCAGCTCTCCGCAGATGATCGTACTGGTGCATTAAAAGAAGGCGAATGGCTCCAAATTAATGGAGAGTATTGGCAACAAATTCGTCGAGTGGTGTTATTTGCTTTTATTTACGATGGTGTACCAAATTGGGCTGAAACTGATGCAGTTGCGACGATTTATGTTCCTAATCAACCTCCAATTGAAATTCGTTTAACTGAAGGGCAGCCTTTAGGTATGTGCGGTATTCTGGAATTGATAAATCAAAGTGGTGATATTCAAGTCCAACGCCATGTGAGTTACGTTGCAGGTCATCGAGAATTGGACCAAGCATTCAGTTTTGGTTTGCGTTGGGTTGTGGGCAGTAAATAACCTTCATATTTAGATTACAGCTTAATCAAGAAAAACTTTTTATATACAAATAATTAATGATATGAGTTTTTGGTTTAGACGGGGAGAAAATACAAAATGGCTATTAGTTTAAATAAAGGTGGAAACTTATCTTTAAGTAAAACAGATCCTAATTTGGTTCGAATCCTGATTGGATTAGGATGGGATGAGCGTGTAACCGATGGCGCTGCGTTTGATTTAGATGCGAGTGCATTCTTATTAACGGTTAGTGGTAAGGTCCGCGGCGATCATGATTTTATTTTTTATAATCAACTTAAATCACAAGATGATTCAGTAGAACATACAGGTGATAACCGCTCTGGTCTGGGGGATGGAGATGATGAAACTTTACTAGTTAATCTTTCAAAAGTTGCTCCTGAAGTTGAAAAAATCGCAATTACCGTAACCATTCATGATGCTCAGGCAAGAAGTCAAAATTTTGGTCAAATTGCCAATGCATTTATTCGAATAGTAAACCAAGACACACAAGTCGAAGTAGTACGTTTTGATTTGGCAGAAGATTATTCAACTGAAACCGCAATGGTATTTGGAGAAGTCTATCGTCATAACGGTGAGTGGAAGTTTAGAGCCGTAGGTCAAGGGTACTCAGGTGGGTTAGCTGCAATGTGTCAACAATATGGTATTCAAACTGGCTAAGATTATCATTTTAATAAATAAATGATGAATGCTTTTTAGTTCTTTATAAAAGGAAAGAAATGAAACATTTTCGGTTCTCAATTTTTTTTACAGTGATCTGTTTGGGGTTGTCAGCATGGTGGGGGCTTACGCATGGTCCGAATGCTGGTTTTTCAATGATGCTTAAAGCCGTATTGATTACAGGTGTATTGGCAGTAATGGAAGTTTCTTTATCTTTTGATAATGCTGTCGTTAATGCATCAATATTACGGAACTGGGATGAATTTTGGAAAAAGATTTTTCTTACAGTAGGGATTTTGGTTGCTGTATTTGGTATGCGCTTAGTTTTCCCCTTACTGATTGTTGGCGTAACTGCTGACATGGGAATGATTGAAGTTGCTAAGTTAGCATTAAATGATCCCAAAGCGTATTCAGAGAAATTGTTAGCTCATCATGCCGAAATTTCAGCTTTTGGCGGTATGTTCTTGCTATTGGTATTTTTAAATTTCTTGTTTGATGATGGCAAAGATACACATTGGTTCCATTGGTTAGAAGTGCATTTATCTAATTTAGCTAATATCCCTGCAATGTCGGTATTTGTGTCATTAATTGCTCTACTTATCATGTCTGCATTTGTTCCAGCAGAGGAAAAACTAGTTGTAATTGTCGCTGGTATTTGGGGCATCGTGGTCTACATTGGTGTTCAAGTCATTGGTCATTTATTGGAAAGCAGTAGTGATGAATCAGATGATAAACAAATAGAAAACAAGTCAAGTAATCTTGTTAAAGCTGGTATCGGTGGCTTTCTTTATCTTGAAGTGTTAGATGCTTCATTTAGTTTTGACGGTGTTATTGGTGCATTTGCGATCACAAATGATGTTGTCGTTATTATGCTGGGTTTAGCAATTGGGGCCATGTTTGTCCGTTCAATGACTATTTATTTAGTTGAAAAAGGCACCTTGGAAGCCTTTATCTATTTAGAACATGGCGCGCATTATGCCATCGGAGCCTTAGCGGCAATTATGTTGTACACAGGAACTGGTGGCCATGTTCCTGAAGTTGTAACAGGTTTAATTGGTATTGCCTTCATTGCATGGGCGGTACTATCTTCAATCGCTTACACTAAAAATCAAACACAAACTTCATAAGAACTTTTAGATAGATCATCTATAGGGTGATTATCAATTTAATCATATAAACAATGAGTTGAAATTTAAAAGGAGTAACTCAAATGGCAATTAGCTTAACCAAAGGTGGTAACGTTAGTTTAACAAAAGAAGCACCTGGTATTACCAAAACAACTGTGGGTTTAGGCTGGAATCCTCGTGTGACTGATGGCGTAGCTTTTGACCTTGATGCAATTGCATTTTTAGTCAATGAAAATGGTAAGGTTCGTGCTGATAATGACTTTATTTTCTTTAATAATTTAAAATCATCTGATGGCTCTGTAGTTCACAATGGCGATAACCGCACAGGTGAAGGTCATGGGGATGACGAAACTTTAAGTGTGGACTTGAGCATGGTTCCTGCTGATGTTTCAAAAGTGATTTTTGCTGTCACAATTTATGATGGTCAAACTCGAAACCAAAACTTTGGTCAAGTTGCTAATGCTTACATCCGTGTAAGTAACAATGCTGGTGGTAGCGAAATTGCACGTTATGACTTATCTGAAGACAGTAGCACTGAAACGGCTATGATCTTTGGTGAGCTGTATAAGCATGGTAGTGAATGGAAATTCCATGCAATTGGTCAAGGTTTTGCTGGTGGTTTAGGACCATTAGCTGCTTCGTATGGTGTTGCTGTTTAATGAATAATTGAAAGATAGTGCTTAGACACTATCTTTCTTTTTTCTATATTTATAAATGATAGAAATAGGTTATTTCTTTATATGTTAAGTCTAGTTTGTGAATAAAAATAAAATTAAATGATGTTTTCAGGGTGTCTTCTTTTTTATATGTATGTTCAATATCTAGCGAATTTTGAGTTAGATAACATTACTTCTGTGGTTGATCCACAGTATCGTTCAATTGATGTATGACATTTTATAATCAATTTGAAATACCGTGCCAAACAGTCATTCACTTTAGAATCTTAATAAGCCTAGTCATTTTAAAGTTGTTAGAAATTAAAAAAGGATCAATAAAATGGCACATTTTAGTTTAGTGGGGTCACCAGAACCATTCTTACATGTTGCAATGCGGCGTGGGGATCGGATCTATTGTGAAAGCAATGCAATGGTCATGATGGAAGATGCTCTGGAATTGAAGGGACGGCTACAGGGAGGCTTAATGCAATCTTTATTACGTCGTTTTGCGAATGATGAGTCTTTATTCCAACAGCATATTGAAGCTGTGCGCGGAGATGGCGACTGTTTATTATCTGCGTCACTAGATGGTGATATGCAAATTCTCGATGTTGGGGCAACCCAATACATATTAAGTGATGGTGCATTTGTTGCTGCACATGATTCAGTTCATGTCAAAGCAAGATTAAATAGCAGTCTTGGTGGAGCTTTTTTTGGGAGTACTGGCGGTTTTCTTGTCATGGAAACCAGTGGGCAGGGACAGGTTGTAGTTTCTGGTTGTGGAACTTTGTTTGAGATAGAAGTCGGACCGAATAAAGAGGTTGTTATTGATAATGGCCATGTAGTCTGTTGGGATTCGCGTTTAAATTATCAACTATCTGTTTCAACTTCCCAAAATAATGGTTTTCTTGGCAATTTGGTGAATAGTGTAACCAGTGGAGAAGGCATGGTATTGCGTTTTTCAGGCACTGGAAAAGTCATCATTTGTTCGAGGAACCGAGATAATTTTTTGCAATGGTTGATGTCAAAGTTAAATCGTCATCAGTTTAATTAAAAAGTAATTATTTTATAGTCTTAAGAGAGATCCATAACATGGCAATTAATTTAGAAAAAGGCCAAAAAATCAGTTTGCAAAAAGCAGATGGTAGTAGTCTTCAACAAGTTTTCTTAGGGGTGGGGTGGGATATTGCAAAAAGTAAAGGATTTTTAGGTTTTGGCGGTGGTAGTAATATCGACCTTGATGCTTCTGTAATTTTGTTTGATGAAAATAAAAAAATGCTCGATGTCGTGTACTTTGAGCAACTACAAAGTAAAGATGGCAGCATTCGACATTCTGGGGACAATCTAACTGGAGCGGGGCGTGGTGATGATGAAGTAATTCGAGTCAACCTTAATCAAATCCCCTTACACGTAAAATCTTTGGTATTTACTGTTAATAGTTTCCGAGGTCAAACTTTTGAGAAAGTTGAAAATGCATTCTGTCGCTTGGTTGATCAATCAAGTAATCAGGAAATTGCAAGTTATAAACTTTCTTCACAAGGGGCGCATACTGGTCTAATTATTGCAAAAATTTATCGCCATAATGATGCATGGAAAATGCATGCAATTGGTGAAAATGCACATGGCCGTACTTTCAAAGATATTGCTCCTTATGTTTTACCTCATATTTAATTTTTAGTTTTTTAGGTAATACTTCCACCATTGTTTAAAGCAATGGTGGATTATAGAAAGATGATTTCTAAAAAGTTACCTTATTAGGAAACCATTTTCTTTTTTTGTAAGATCGTATCAATCACACTAAATAAAATGCAAAAAACTACGAGTCCCACACCTGCCATACATGTCATAGTCCACCCGCCATGATTCCAAGCAAAAATCCCTAAGGCAGAGCCACCAGCTCCTCCAATAAAATAAGTCGTCATATAGATGGCATTAATACGAGATTTAGCATCTGGACGTAAACGGAAAATAATGCTCTGGTTGCTGGTATGAACGAGCGCGAGTGCTAATTGAATTAAAGCAAAGCCAATAACATAACTAGAAAGGAGGGTTTGTCCGAAATAGAAACAAAGCCAGCTCACCAAAAACAGTCCACAACCCATCCATGTAAGTAATCGTGTGTAGCCTTGGTCGGCATATTTACCAATATAGCGTGTTGATAATGCCCCAAAGATACCGACTAGTGGGACCAGTCCGATAAATAGATCGGGCAAATGATGTGCCGAAGTCAAAAGTAAGGCGATGGTGGAATACAAAATACTTACTGCGGCAAAGGCGAAAGCACCTGTAAGCGCTCTTAATAATAGTCGCTTTTCCTCTTTTAAGAGTTGAGCCATGGAAACAAATATTTGTCCATAGTTCATTTTCATACGCAAGACATAAGGCAAGCGACTTTTTAAGGTAAATGCCAACAGAAGCATTAATACGCCGCTTACGACATACACTACTTTCCAGTGAAAAAGGTTGGAAAATAACCCAGCTAAACTGGTAGAGAGTAAAATTCCCACCAATAAGCCACTCATTAAAAAACCAATAATCTCCCCAGTTTTTTCGGGTTTTACGGTCATTGTGGCAAGTGGGATCAGGACTTGGGCAGCAACAGAAAATAATCCCGCTAAAATTGTACCAATCCACAACATGGGTAAGTTCACAGCAAAAGCAGATGTAAATAGACCAACTGCGCAAAGCACCATCAAAAATGGAATAGCTTTGGCTTTATTGACAATATCACCCAATGGGACAATAAAGAGTAAACCGAGGGCATAAGACACCTGAGCAAATGTCACTGTTAAAGCGGCTTGTGCTTGAGTTACAGCAAACTCTTGCTGAATGGAGTGAATCAGCGGCTGACAATAATAATTCACACCTGCACATAATCCGCATGCTGCTGCCATCAACCAAAGCAAAGGTTTATTTTGACTGATATCTTCAGGGGTAGACATGACGTTCTCTCAGTTTTATTGGGTGTATGCCGTTGCTTCAACTTCAATAAGCATGTGTTCTAGTGCAAGGCGCGGCACAGGAATAAGTGTACAGGCAGGAAAAGGATGATTTTTCCATAAATTTTGCATAATTTTAATCAAAATTTGATGTTTTTCGACCGAGTGGTCAACAACTAAAACTCTCAATACAGCAATATTGCTAAGCTCTGCATTGGCTGCTTTTAAAGCATGTTGAATATTATCAAAAACTTGGTTCGCTTGTTCTTCAAAACTTGGGCTTAATTCACCTTGGGAATTTTCGCCTCCTTGACCTGCTACATGAATAATATTCTTAAAGCTTTCCACTACAGCAACATGACTATAAGCGTTTGGCGTTGGATTATATAAAGTTGATGGATTTATGATTTTAAAAGTTTCTTGACTCATGTTGGAACTCAACCGTTTATTAAAATTTAGATGAGTATCCAACCTCAACTTAAGTTGAGGTCAAGAGAATTTAATGTTTTAGTCTTTTCTTTCTAAGTGTAATCATCATGACGCCGACAATATTAAGAAGGCAGCCGACCCATTGCCACATATTGAGATGTTCATTTAAAAAAGCAACAGCAAGTAAAATCGTTAAAACTGGTCCAATTGAAGCAATCATTGCAGATTGAGAGGCACCTAATCGTTCAATACTTTGCATGAGCATAACGGTGGGTAACACGGTGACTAAAAAGCCTAAGCCAATGCCATACCAAATTACACTAGAGGGAAGTTGTAATAGAAGTTGAATTGGATGAGGTGTACTTAATGCGTAATGAGTTAATGTGCCGATACAAGCCACAGTTAAGGCTAACCCTGTGAAATTCCAAGAGCCAAATTTCTTAATGAGAGGTGGCGTCAGCAACAAATAGCCGGCGAAAGCCACGGCACTTGCAAATACGAAACTTGTTCCTAACCAGAAGTTGCCCTGAATTGGTGCATTGTTGTGCTCCTGAAGCATAACCAGCACGGTTCCACCATAACTAAGAAAAATGGCAAAGAAACTTTTTACATCTAATTTTTGTTTGTAGAGTAAGCTTGATACGATGACTGTAAGCGTGGGATATAAAAATAGAATAATTCGTTCTAAAGAGGCACTAATAAACATAAGGCCCATGAAATCGAGCCAACTTGCAAAGTAGTAGCCTAATAGACCGGCAAAAATTAAAATTAGCCAATCCTTCTTTTTTATGCCCTGATTATGATGCCTGTTAAACCAGCAAATTACTAGAAAGAACGGTAAAGCGCTTAACATGCGTAAAGCCATCAGGACCGTACCGTCTACTAATGGAGAAAGGGCATAAGTCTGTTTAATAAAGATTGCTTTGGTACTGAATAGAAACGCAGAGCAAAGAGCAAAAAAAGACCCGATTTGAAACGAAGATAAAGAAATTTTCATATACAGGACTGTATAAGAGAGACTATTGTCTGCAAAAAAAGAAAAACCTTCCCATATTACACCTCTAAACAAAAATCGTGAATCATCAGTTCAAAATATGGGTATTTATTAAATAAATAGTGGGTGGTATTTTAAAAAAGTTCAATTAGAATCCAAATTCTGTACCAAGAATACACATGGGGGAAACATTGCAGCTTGCAATGTTTTTGACAATGAGAAATTAGCTTGAGGAACGCTCATGCAGATCGGAATCCCAACCGAAACTGTCGTCGGTGAAAATCGTGTAGCTGCTACGCCAGAGACAGTAAAGAAGTTGATTAGCGCTGGTCATAGCGTTGTGATTGAACGTGGTGCTGGTGCAAAGGCTGCGTACATTGACAGTGCTTATGAACAGGTCGGTGCAACCATTACGGATGATGCCTATACGGGTAGTCAAATTATTTTGAAAGTTCGCGCACCACAGGGCGGGGAAATTCAGAAACTTGCAGCAAATACCGCTGTTGTAGCAATGTTTGATCCTTATCGTAATACCGAGCTAGATCAGTTTGCGAATCAACAAGTGTCTGCTTTTGCTTTAGAACTGCTTCCTCGTACGCTTTCTCGTGCACAAAACATGGATGTGTTGTCTTCTCAAGCAAACTTAGCTGGTTATAAGTCAGTTTTACTTGCTGCTGCTGAATATCAACGCATGTTCCCAATGCTTATGACTGCTGCGGGTACTGTAAAGCCTGCGCGTGTTGTGATCATGGGGGTTGGGGTTGCTGGTCTACAGGCGATTGCAACTGCAAAACGTTTAGGTGCAATTGTTGAAGCGACAGACTTACGTCCTACAGCTAAAGATCAAGTTGAGTCTTTAGGTGGTAAGTGGTTAGACGTCCCAATGTCTGAAGAAGAGCAACAACGTGCAGCAGATGCCGCTAAAAATGGTTATGGATGGATGCCAGGTGAGCAATACATCAAAGACCAAGCTGCGATTGTAGATAAAGCTGTTTCTAATGCTGACATCGTGATTACTACTGCATTGTTACCAGGTCGTGATGCACCACGTTTAATTAAAGCTGAAACTGTTGCCAAGATGAAACCGGGCTCTGTCATTTTAGATATGGCTGTTGAAACTGGTGGTAACGTTGAAGGCTCTAAAGTTGGTGAGACTGTGTTTACAGAAAATGGCGTGAAAATTTTGGGTGTTCCAAATATTCCGGCAACTGTAGCAACAGAAGCTTCTGCATTGTATGCGCGTAACGTTTTTAATTTCGTAGAGACCCTATTCGACAAAGAGAAAAACTTTGCGATTAATCAGGAAGACGAAATCCAAAAAGCCCTATTGGTCACTCATGGCGGTCAAGTACTGCTTAAGCGTGGTTAAGGAGATTTCTCATGGTTGAAACTATTACAATTTTCGTCCTTGCCATCTTCGTAGGTTATTACGTGGTTTGGGGTGTTACGCCAGCTTTGCATACACCACTTATGGCAGTAACTAATGCGTTGTCATCTATTATTGTGGTAGGTGCGATGTTGCAAACTATAGGTCTGCCAGTTTTAGGTGTAGATGCTAACGTTGCATTTCAAAGTGTGAATGTGGTGAGCGTACTCGGTGCGATTGCAGTATTTTTGGCAAGCATTAATATTTTCGGTGGCTTTGCAGTAACTGCACGCATGCTGGAAATGTTCAAGCCTAAGCAAAAGAAATAAGAGGGCTTTGACATGGAATTTATTCAAGCAAATGCAAACTGGTTGTACCTTGTTGGCGCAATCCTCTTTATCTTGACGCTTCGTGGCTTATCTGGTCCTAAAACAGCAATTCAAGGTAACCGTTACGGTATGATCGCAATGGCGATTGCAGTTGTAACAACCTTATTTGTTGCGAATAACCCAGTTATTTGGATGATCGTTGGGGCAATGGTGTTAGGTGCAATCGTGGGTATCGCACGTGCACGTACAGTGCCAATGACTCAAATGCCGGAAACTGTTGCGCTTATGCACTCATTAGTGGGTTTGGCTGCTGTTTTAATTGCGATTGCTGCAATTTTACATAATAACCAACTTACTGAACTATTTGCTCAAAATGAGGCGGCTTTAACAGCAGCTGGCGTGCAGCATGCACACATGAGTAAGGTTCATTTATTTGAATTGTTTGTTGGTTGTTTCGTTGGTGCGATTACCTTTACTGCATCTGTGTTTGCGTACGGTAAATTGGCTGCGAAAAAATGGGCTAAAACAATTTCTGGTGCATGGGTTAAACCTGTTCAAGCACTTATCTTTATTGCGATGTTGGCTTGTGGTTTCTACTTCTTCACAACTGGCAACATGACTGCATTCTGGGCAATGACAGCACTTGCACTTGCATTTGGTTGGGTTTGGATTGCACCGGTGGGTGGTGGTGATATGCCTGTAGTGGTATCGCTTCTTAACTCATTCTCTGGTTGGGCAGCGGCAGGTATTGGTTTTACTCTTGAAAACAACATGTTGATCGTTGCGGGTTCGCTTGTAGGTTCATCTGGTGCGATTCTGTCGTACATCATGTGTAAAGCAATGAACCGTTCGATCATCAATGTATTGTTTGGTGGAGCAATGGGTGGTGCAGCAGTTGCATCTACAGATAAAGGTGAGCAAGTTCAACGTAACTACCGTTCAGGTTCTGCTGATGATGCTGGCTTCTTAATGTCAAATGCGGACAGTGTTGTGATTGTACCTGGTTATGGTATGGCGCAAGGTCGTGCACAAAATGCTGTAAAAGAGTTGTGTGAGCTTTTGAAAGAGCAAGGTGTTCGCGTTCGTTTTGCAATTCATCCAGTTGCAGGTCGTATGCCTGGTCATATGAACGTACTACTTGCTGAAGCAGACGTAGCATATGAAGACATTTTGGAAATGGATGAGATCAACTCAGACTTCCCTGCAACAGATGTAGTACTTGTAATTGGTGCAAACGACGTTGTAAACCCAGCTGCAAAAGATGACCCAAGCTCACCGATTTATGGTATGCCGATTCTTGAAGCTCATAAAGCGCGTACAATCATGGTGATTAAGCGTTCTATGGCAACTGGTTATGCTGGTCTAGACAACGATTTGTTCTATAACGAAAAAACAATGATGATCTTTGGTGATGCTAAGAAAGTTGTTGAAGATATGACAAAAGCAATTAACGGTACAGGCCACTAATTTGCTTTGAAATAAAAAAACCACCTTCGGGTGGTTTTTTTATTTGGGCTGATTTTTTTAAAGAAATTTTTCTACAAGATCCATAGATTGTTGATATAAGTCACGTGCCAGTTGCTGATTTTTAGCGTGTGATGATTTCCAGTCTGGCATATGTGCACTCACATATTCACCATTACGGTTCTGCCATGCTTCAGAAGTTGCCATTTCTGTAATGAGTTTTGCTGGAACTGAGGTTGGGACTAAGCCTAATTTCATCGCCGCATAGACAGGTTTGGGTAAGTCGCGATAAATATCAGAAGCAACACCGCCGGGATGTAATGCATTATTGGTAATTGAACTTCCAGCTAGCTGTTTTGCTAATGCATTACTAAATAATAAATTTGCAAGCTTCGATTGCCCATAATAGAACAGGGGATTGTAAAAACCTTCTGCACGAAACTTGTTGGGTTTAATTGAGCCCACCCAGTGGGCAATAGATGCAAGATGGATAATGCGCGCTTTAGGAGATTGTTGTAAAACTGGGAGTAGTTTTTGAGTTAATAAAAAATGGCCTAAATAATTAACCCCAAATTGTTGCTCAAAGCCTTCACTGGTCAACTGTTTGGTTTTGGCAAATAAACCTGCGTTATTAATGAGTACGTCAAGATTGCTATATTTATCTGCAATTTCATCGGCAGCTTTTCTAGTTAATTCAAGACTATTTAAGTCGAGAGAAACGACATCGACTTGTCCTTGGTTAAGTGAGCGTAGTTTGTTTTGTGCCTCTTGCGCTTTTTGAGGATTTCGACATGCCAGGATCACATGTTGCCCTTGTTTAACGAGTTGTTCTGCTGTGGCGAAACCTATGCCTGTATTGGCACCAGTAATTAATATCTTCACTTTCTGTACTCCGGTTATGCTATTTATTGGTGGGGACTTCAAGAATTTGTATAGTGCTGCAAAATTGACAATTTGTCATGTCAAAATTAGTTGTAAGTGATGATTGGTGCTTTGGGGATAGGGCTGCGTATTTGAATGTAATTAAAATTGATGTTAGATAAATAAAAAAAGCGGCTCAAAAGAGCCGCTTTTTTTAAAAGCAAAATTTTAAGCAACCGACTCTGGAGCGGTACGCCATAAGCTTTCTAAATCATAGAATTTACGAGCTGTTGGTAGCATTACGTGTACTACAACAAAGCCGAGATCAATTAAGATCCATTCTGCATCTCGTTCACCTTCAACGCCAATCGGGCGGAAACCGGCTTTTCGAGCTTCTTCTGCAACATTGTCAGCAAGTGCTTTGACATGGCGAGTAGAAGTACCACTTGCAATTACAATAGCATCAGCGACATTGCTAATTGAGCTAACATCTAACTGGAGAATATCTTTTGCTTTTACATCAACTAAAGCGTCGTGGACGACTTTGAGACAAGCTTGTACGTCTTTATTTGAGGTGTTCATTGCGAAATCGTGAGAATTAGACACGCTGGGCGATGGTTCTAAATTCATATAGGGTATATTTTCCTGACAATTACTCACTATCTAATATAGTGGTTTTTGCGCTAAATTTCAAACAGAAGTCGTAACAGTTTATATATTTACATCATCAGAAAAGTATTTTTTCTTCCATGTAAACGACTGATTTGAACCATTTTCAGGTTTATATTCCGCTGCAATATAGTTCTGATATGAACTTTGCTTTAACCAAGAAAAAATTTGTTCATAAGGAATTTGAGCTGTATCAGGCTCATGGCGGCCCGGACAATCTGCAAATTGAATATGTCCAATTAAGTTAATATTCTCTTGCAAACCCTCAAGTACATCTTCCCCCATCATGGCCATGTGATAGCAGTCATATTGCATTTTGAGAGCAGGGTGATTGACTGCTTCTAGCATTTCTTGGCCCTGCGCAATGTTCTGTACCAAAAAGCGAGGCATATCCGTGCCATTAATCATTTCAAAAACGGGTTCTATATCATGTTCACTGAGTAAGTTGCAGGCAAGTTTTAAATTGGCTGCTAGTGTTTTTAAACAAGGAAGTAAGTCAGCATCTAGTGGTTGCTTACCCGCCAAAATATTAACACGAGGAACGTTTAAAGCCGTGGCATAGCTAATAGCCAATTCTAATGCCTCATGGAAAGCTGTTTCTTGGCCGGGAATGCCTGCTAAACCGTTTCCGCCTTGCATAAGATCACCTGCAGGCACATTAATTAAACAAAGGCTGAGGTTGTAGTGTTCGAGTTGAGTTTGAATATCTGTAATAGACAATTCATAAGGAAATTGAATTTCGACATATTCAAAGCCCTGAGCATGGGCCAGAGCAAAGCGTTCAATTAAAGGAACTTCTGTAAAAATCATGGATAAATTGACTGCAAGACGACCCATACTCAAACTCCGTTTATTTTTGCTCTATTAATTGAATCATAGTAGCTAAATCTTTCTCGGCAAAGCCATTTTTTTGGTGAGTTTGTAGCTGTAATAGAGCTTTTTGTGCAACTGGGATATCTAAATTAACATTGTTAGCCAATGTTACTGCGTTGTTAAGATCCTTTGATAATGTTTGAACTTTCCACTGAACAGGTTCAAAGGTATGAGTTGCCATACGTGGGGTGAGAATTTGAAAAGGTTTTGAATCTGCAAATCCACCCGCTAAAGCTGGAGCGAGCAAAGTCGTATCTACACCTGCTCGATCTGCAAGAGCAACAGCTTCTGCAATAAGCGCACTGTTGGCTGCAACAATGAGTTGATTGCAGATTTTGGTGGCTTGGCCAGTTCCTGTATCTCCCATCCGTGTTACACGTTGAGATAAAACATTATAAACATGCGTTAATTCTGTAATGGTTTGAGCATCACCACCTGCAAAAATAACAAGCGTGCCTTGTTCAGCACCAGCGGTTCCACCTGATACAGGTGAATCAATCCAAATAACGTCATGTGTGGCAGCAGTTTGAGCAAGCGTTTTTGTTGCAGCAACAGATAAGCTCGAGAAATCAACAATTACCTGTTTAGCTTTTAAATTAGGCTGAATTTGTTCAAATACAGTTTGTACAGCTTTGTCATCTGCTAGACAGGTCAAAATAACAGGATATTCGCCAATATTTATAAGATCTAAAGGCTGTGCGCCGATATCAATCAGTTCTTCACATGCAGAAAAGGTTCGATTCCAAACCGCAACTTGAAAGCCAGCTTGAATAAGGCGGGTTGCCATGCGGCTCCCCATAAGCCCTATACCTAAAAAAGCAATAGGGGTGTTGCGATCAAAATTCATAATCTAAGCTCTTTATTTATATTGGCGTGGTAAAAAATTAACTTCCGGATGTTTGTCTTTTTTACGAGCAAGTTTGCTATTTTTACCAAGTAATAATTTAAGTTGCCAGATTTTTTCTAGACGCAATGATTTTTCTGGTTGGTGCTCCATCGCATCAAGTACACGTTTTGCCGCAGTGAGAGCATCAGGTGAGCGTTGTAACATTTCAGTGGCAATTTCATTGGCTTTTTCTAGCGGAGAGTCACTTAAATGAGTGACAAGACCAATTTCTTTTGCATAATCTCCATCAAAAACACGGGCTGTTAAGGTAAGTTCTTTTGCAAGATCAACGCCAATTAGTCCCTTCAAGGAGCGAGTAAGTCCCATATCTGGAACTAAGCCCCAACGGCTTTCCATAATCGACATTTTAGTGTCTGGATGAGAAATGCGAATATCAGCTGCTAAGGCAAGTTGCATTCCGGCGCCAAAACAATATCCTTCAAGAGCTGCAATTACAGGTACAGGTAAATTTTGCCAAATCAGGAATGCTTTTTGGAACAAGCTTTGTCCAGGCTTCACAAGCTCCCAAATGGCAAAGGCAGAATTTTTAGGATTGTTGAGGTCAGATAAATCAATTCCGGCACTAAATACTTGTGCTTCGCCAGTCAAAATTACACAGCGGATCTCTCGGTCTTTTTGTATGGCTTTAGCCGTTGAAACAAGTTCTTTGAGGAGAGCGAAACTCATGGCATTACGTTTATCCGGACGGTTTAGATAAACTGTCGCAATGCCATTATTCTTTTCAATACGTAAAAGTGCCATGAAATTCCCGCTTATTTTTTTATCGATAAGCGGAGCATAACATGGCTGTAATTTGGAAACATGACAGCTCAGTCATGCCATTTGGTAGATATCTTAGTCAGGGATTACTAAGATTTGATGAGCAGCACTTTCTACTTCTTTTACAACAAGTCCTAACTCGTCGAAGCGTCTCATAACTTCTTCAATAAAGCTTTCATCCGCTATGCGGCGTTCTTTGCGTAGTGTTGAAATAAATTGCTCAAAGTCACCTGTCACTTGTTGTAGTTTTGGAGTCCCTACATAGCGAGTAGCACCATAGAGGCGATGTAAAATATGCTCAAGTTGAGGGAAGTCTTCAAGCTCAATGAGCTGCTGCATTTCATCAAGCTCAGTTGGAAAACTATCAACTAACATTTTAAGTAGATCTTGCGCTAAGTCTTCTTTATTTGCTGCAAGCTGCAAACTTTGTTGCCAGTTTAGAATTTCTGGGTCTAATGCTTCTGCAACGACATGATGGTCTTTATCTGGAGCTTTTGCTGTAAAGTTGTTTTTAGTCCATTGCGTTAAGATCTGGATAATTTGTTCCATTTGAATTGGCTTGGTGACATAGTCATTCATGCCGACTTTAAGGAGTTTTTGTTTTTCATCCGCGAGGGCATGGGCTGTTAATGCAATAATTGGAAGCTGCATTTCACCATCTAAAGTCGACTCTAATGAGCGAATAGCGCGAGTTGTATCAATACCTGACATGACAGGCATTTGAATATCCATGAATACTAGATCAAATGGTTTGAGTTTCTGATCAATTCGCTCTTGAATTAGATTGAGCGCTTCTTGACCACTGATTGCTTTAGTTGTTCTAACGTTAAGTTCACCCAGTAGGGCTTCTAAAACAATTAAGTTAGGTAAATGGTCATCCACTGCCAGAATGTGTAAACCCTGACCATTGAAATCTTGTTGTTCCTCTTCAAAAATAGGTTGATCATTTAATAATTGAATGAGTCCGCTTCGGCTGAGCGGTTGATAGAGAGGGCGAGCACGATATTCAGTGAGCATATTTGGCTCAAGCGTCATTTGATAGCCATAAACTGCCAAATTACCTTGATAACGACTACGAATTTCTTTTAATAACGCTTCAGTATCGCCGCTGTGGTCAACAATGAGCCATGTATTATCTTTCTGATCAAGATGTTTTAAACGACTAAACAAGTCCAGAATAGATTGTGTCTCGATGTGAGGAACATGATAGTTTTCAAGGTAATAACGTAAAACACTCGCTGTAGCAGGGTGCGCAAGATAAGACACCACTTGTAAATGTTCAAAGTGCGGGTGTTCAATCTCGTAATCTTCATCTACTACAAATTGTGCTGTAAACCAGAAGGTTGAGCCTTTTTCTGTTGGAGCACGTTCCTGATTGTCCTCAAAGCCAATTTGGCCATGCATCAGATGGACAAGCTGTTTAGAAATAGCTAAACCTAAACCTGTACCGCCAAATTGGCGTGTAACAGATGCATCACCTTGCGAGAATGATTCAAATAATTTTTTACGATCTGTGCCGCTTAAACCAATACCACTGTCTTGAACACTAAAATGAAGTAGGCACTGTCCAATATCATCATGTTCCATACGAACACGAACAATAATTTCGCCATCTGGAGTGAACTTAATCGCATTTGAAATCAAATTAGTCAGAATTTGTTTAAAGCGTAAAGCATCACCAATCACTTGTTGTGGAATGTTGTCTGCATAATAAAACGCCATTGCGATATGCTTTTGGGCAGCCAGTGGAGACAGCATATCCATGACATCAAAGACAGCTTCTTCTAAATCAAATGGTGCTGTCTCGAGCTCTAATTTACCCGCATCAATTTTTGAGAAATCTAATACATCATTAATTAATGCTAATAAATGGGCAGATGATTTGCGAATGGTTTGCAGGTAAAGGTTTTGTTCGTTATTTAGATTTTGCTGACGAAGTAATAAATGAATAAAGCCATCAATACTGTTGAGAGGTGTTCGAAGCTCATGACTAATATTAGCAAGGAAAACTGATTTGGCTTGGTTTGAAGAAATCGCTTGGTCACGTGCTTGACGATAAGTGATGTTTTGAACTTCTAAAGTATCTAACGTTCTGCGTAAGTCTTCTTCTGTTTGTTCGGTGTGTTCTTTTAACTCTAAAAAGCTAAAATGCAATCGTTTAACAACGTTTGCAATATCACGCTGTAACAAGCGCAGTTCACCCGTACTGTTAATGACCATATGCTGGTCTAACGTGTCTGCATTTAAACGTTGCAACTGCATGCGAATTTCGTACATCGGCGCAATCCAGCGACGCGAATAAAAATTCAAGCAAAGTAAAAGCAATAGTAAGGTCATTAAGCCGGTAATGACGAGGGCAATTAAAATGCGGTAACGCGCCAGCTCTAGTGGCTGATTGTCCATTTCAATGACGAGCCAGACAGGTGCTTTTCCTGGCGTGTCGCTAATCCGCTGTCCATAAATATTGTTGTGGTTATAAGAGATTGGACCAAAAAAACCACTATTTTGTGTAAAGTTTGGCCAATAACGATTGTCGCGATAACCGATACTTAAATAGGTCTGACCATTGCTATCAATTAATGCAGCACGTTTTAGGTTTTTTTCACTAAACATGCTTTGCATGATGTGTTGGGCGTGATCATATTCATCGGGCTGTAGTTCAACCAGTTTATATAAATCGATCGCGATTTGATTGTAGCGAGCTAAAATTGCTGAGGCATGATGTAGCTGTTGTTGTTTTACTGAATGTGAGGTTTCAGTTAAAACCAGAAAAGCACCAACACACGTTAAAATCATAATGGGCACAAAAATCAGAGCAATTAATTGCCCATATGCATGATTCAGACGTAAGCGTTTCGATAAGGTTTTATTGAAATTAGACATGGCTACATCAGATTTATCTCTCTGTACGGCATCTTATCACGCTTTATTTTAAAACAGACGGCATTTTATAAATGACCGAGCTTTAATCGCTTTCATGAAAAAGCATATTGAAATGGGTGCAGTACCGAGCATTTTTTCATACAATAGGCCCACCTCGATATAGGTGTTGATCATGAGTAATACACAACCTGATTTTTTAGCCGACGAATTTTTGTTAGATCACTATGTAGGTAACACACCTCTAGTCCGTTTGCAGCGCTTGGCGTGTCACACGCAGGCAACGGTTTTAGCAAAATTGGAAGGTAATAATCCGGCAGGTTCTGTAAAAGACCGTCCAGCATATAACATGATTATGCAGGCAGAAAAACGTGGTCAAATTAAGCCAGAAGATACCTTAATTGAGGCAACCAGTGGAAACACGGGTATTGCTTTAGCAATGGTTGCTGCAATGCGTGGCTATAAAATGAAATTAATCATGCCGGGGAATTCAAGTCAGGAGCGTAAGGATGCAATGCGTGCTTATGGCGCAGAATTGATTGAAGCACCGAATATGGAAGCTGCACGTGATATGGCTTTGCAAATGCAAGCTGAAGGTCTAGGTCTGGTCCTTAATCAATTTGGTAATCCAGATAATGTCGAAGCTCATTACCTCACCACTGGCCCTGAAATTTGGAAGCAAACAGGTGGGAAGATTACTCATTTTGTGAGTTCAATGGGTACAACCGGTACCATTATGGGTGTTTCTAAGTATTTAAAAGAACAAAACCCAGATATTCAAATTATTGGTTTACAGCCTTCTGAAGGTTCAAATATTGCTGGCATTCGCCGTTGGCCACAAGAATATTTACCTACGATTTTCGAACCAAAGCGTGTTGATCAAATTATGGATATTCCGCAAATTGAAGCGGAAAAAACGGCTCGCCGTTTAGCACGTCAGGAAGGAATTAGTGCAGGTACATCTTCTGGTGGAGCAGTGTGGGCTTCAGTAAAAATTGCAGAAGAAAATCCGGATGCTGTTATTGTTTGCATTATCTGTGACCGTGGCGATCGCTACTTGTCTACAGGTCTGTTTTCAGTACAGGACGATAACTCATAATTGAGAGAAATAATGCGTTTCCCTACCTTAGTTTTTGATATTGAAACTTTAACTGATTTAAAAGCGGGTGCGCATTTATATCATCTTGATTTACCTGAAGCCGATGTAGAGCAAGCATTGACGAAAATCCGTCGCCAAGAATCTGGTATGGATTTTCAGCGTTTGCCTTTACATGAAATTGTTTGTATCTCTGGCTTATGGATCGATGAGTCTGGTTTTCGATTATTTTCTTTTAGTCGAGAACAATATTCTGAAGCAGAAATTTTACAGAAATTTTTATCTATTTTTGATAAGCGCCATCCGACGCTAGTAAGTTGGAATGGTTCGCAATTTGATTTACCAGTTATCCTATTTCGCGCTATGTATCATGGGCTATCTGCCCCCGGTCTGTTTGATCAAGGCGAGATTGATAGCCAGAAGCGTTTTAATAATTACCAAAACCGTTATCACCATCGCCATATAGACTTAATGGACGTGATGGCAATGTTTAATGGCCGTAATTTTCAAAAGCTTGACGATATTGCCTGTATTTTAGGTTTGCCGGGTAAGCGTGGTGAGTCGGGTTATCATGTGCCTGAATATGTTCGTAATCAACAGTGGTTAAAATTAACGAGCTATTGTGAAGGGGATGTGCTCAATACGTGGTTTATTTATTTGCGTTGGTTAGTACTAAAAGGCCAATTAAATGCAGATGAACATAACCATTGGATTAGTTCGAGTATTGAATATTTACAGACCATGCCACAGCAGGCTGATTTTCTTGAAGTATGGGAACGCACTTCAAAACATACTGAATTTACTTCTCACTATTTTAATTCTTCAGATTTTTAGGTTCATTCTTTGAAACAACAAGCCAAATCTCGCAACCTTCAACAACCAGAATATATTTTTCAGGTTGAAACACTTTCTCATGAGGGGCGGGGAATTGCGCATTATGGTTCTCATCCAGATCATCCGGCAGATAAGCATGGCAAAAAAGTTTTTATTCGTTATGCATTGCCAGGAGAAACTGTAAAAGCTCGGATTACCCATCAAGCGAAGCGTCTTGAAGAAGCTGAAATGTTGCAGTTGTTAGGAGAACCTTCATCACATCGTATCGAGGCAATTTGTCCTCATTATGGTATCTGTGGTGGATGTAGCATGCAGCATATTCACCCTGATGAACAAATCCGTTTAAAACAAAGTGTACTTCAGTCACATTTACAGCATTTTGCAGGTATTCAGCCTGAACAGTGGCTAGAACCGATTCGATCTTTACAAAGCGATTATCGTCGTCGTGCTCGAATCGGTGTGCGCTATTTGCCAAAACCAGATCGCTTAATTATGGGTTTTCGCGAACATCATAGTAATCGTCTAACTTCGATTCATAGCTGTAGTGTTTTGGATAAAAACTTATCAAATAGTCTGCCTGAGTTACGCACTTTACTCCAAAGTCTAAAAGGCAAAGCGCGCATTGGTCATGTAGAATTAGCAAAAGGTGATAATGAAATTTCTTTATTGGTTCGTCATGTAGAAAAATTAAACAATTCTGATGTCAACCAATTAAAGCAATTTGCGTTACACAAAGGGTGGCAGTTGTATTTGCAACCTAAAGGTCCTGAAAGCATTCATCGTATTGATGATGAACAAGGTGCTTTACGTTTACACTATGCCTTAGAAGGGTTTAATGTAAATTTTGCTTTTTCGCCATTGGATTTTACTCAGGTCAATGCCACAGTAAATGAACAGATGGTTCAATTGGCATGTGAATTGCTTCAGTTGCAACCAGGTGAAAAGGTACTTGATCTATTTTGTGGTTTGGGCAATTTCTCACTCCCGTTAGCACGATGTGTTGGTGAGAGTGGTCAGGTTGTCGGTGTTGAAGGGAGTGAAGAAATGGTGCAGCGAGCAACAACTAATGCGAAATGCAATAGTTTGGTGCAAGCAACCTTCTTTTCACAAGATTTAACAAAAGATTTTTCGCATCATTCTTGGGCAAATCAAGGATTTGATGCATTATTGATTGATCCTCCTCGTGCTGGTGCATATGAAATTATGCAGTATGTATCAAATTTTGGAGCAAAAAGAATCGTTTATGTATCATGTAATCCAGCTACACTGGCAAGGGATGCGGGTGTTTTGGTCCAATATGGTTACCAGTTAAAAAAAGCAGCAGTGATGGACATGTTTACGCATACCGAACATGTTGAATCCATTGCACTATTTGAAAAAATTCAAGAGATAAACGATTAAAAACATGAGTTACATATTGAGGAGAATGGTATGGTCACAGTACGTGAACAGTTACCTGAACAACTAACCGAGTTGTCAGAGGAAACGACTGTAGAGCATGCCGCCGAAACGCAAATCGGTTTAGCCTCATGGTTGGATCGGGTGCGTGAAATATTAGATGGGGCGGAGCTTGAACAACTTGAAAAAGTCGCTCATTTAACCCTGCAAAAAGAGTTAGATTCAACGGTTAATCATCGTTCCAATACTTTTGCTACAGGCGTTGGAATGGCCGACATTCTGGCACATCTCCATGTAGATGAAGATACTTTATCAGCAGCAATGCTTTATCGTAGTGTGCGTGAAGGCATTACCGATATAGAAGAAGTAAAACAGAAATTCGGGGAGCAAGTTTACAACCTTGTCAAAGGTACTTTGGCAATGGGTAAACTCTCAGAACTTATTGAAAAAAATAAACGGTTAGAAGATCACTTTAATAATAATCAACGAGAACATCTAAGCGGCATTTATAAAATGCTGATTTCGGTGACCGAAGATGTTCGTGTTGTTTTAATTAAACTTGCTGAACGTACTTATTCTTTGCGAGAGCTTGCAAATTCCTCTCGTGAACGCCAAGAACGTGTAGCGCGTGAAATTCTTACTATTTATTCGCCGTTGGCACATCGACTTGGTATTGCTCAGCTTAAATGGGAACTTGAAGATCTAGCGTTTCGCTATTTGGCTCCAGATCGCTATAAAGAGATTGCTTCATTACTCAATGAAAAGCGTTTAGAGCGTGAGCATTATATTCAGTTCGTCATTGACCGTTTGAAAAATGAGTTAGCGTCTTACGGCATTGAAGCTGAAATTACAGGGCGTGCAAAACACATTTATTCGATTTATCGAAAAATGAAGAGCAAAAACCTGAGCTTCGACCAACTTTATGACATTCGTGCTTTGCGTGTGTTGGTCAATAGTGTGCCAGAGTGTTACCACTCTTTAGGTATCGTACATCAAATCTGGCGTCATATTCCGCATCAGTTTGATGACTATATTACCAATCCGAAAGCCAATGGTTACCGTTCTTTGCATACGGCTGTAATTGCTGAAAATAAATCTCTTGAAGTGCAAATTCGTACTCATGAGATGCATGATGAAGCAGAGTTAGGCGTATGTTCACACTTTAACTATAAAGAAGGTTCAAAGAATACCGACCATTCCTTTAACCATCGTTTGCATTCATTACGTGCTGTTTTAGAACACTATCAAGAGCGTAATGAAACGACGGTACATCAAAACGAAGATGAAACAGAAGGCTTTGAACAGTTACAAGACTTTGAGGGCTTTGAGAAGATTTATGTTTTCAGTCGTGATGGTGATATTAAGGAATTGCCGCGTGGCTCAACAGTTTTAGATTTTGCCTATCATGTGCATACAGAAGTAGGGAATAAGTGTTATGCAGCGCGGGTCAACCAGCGTTATGTGCCACTTACCTATACTTTAAAAACGGGTGAGCAGGTTGAAATTTTAACTAAAAAAGATCGTGAACCAAACCGTGACTGGTTGGTGAACTCTCTGGGTTATATCAAAACCTCTCGTGCACGTGACAAGTTGCGTCATTGGTTTAGACAGCAAGACCGTAGTAAGAATCTTGAAGTAGGCCGAGAACTGCTTAATAAAGAGTTGGCTCGTCTTGCGATTCACCCAAAAAGTATCGACCTAAATGATTATTCATCACATTTTAATGTGAAGACTGGCGACGACATTTTGGTGAATCTGGTCAGTGGCGATATTAGCTTACATGCCCTGATTAATCAGGTGAACCGCCAAATGCATCTAGATCAGGATGAGCCTGAACTAGTACTTAAACCAACATTAAATCCACGTGCCAGCCATACGCTATCAGCACATGGCATTTTAATTGATGGTTTAGATAATGTAGAGCTGCACATCGCTCAGTGCTGTCAGCCAGTGCATGGTGAATCAATCGCTGGATATATTACTTTGAACCGTGGTGTCAGCATCCATAAAGTCATTTGCTCTGACTATCAGCGTATGATTAAGCAAGAGCCAGAGCGTGCTGTTGAAGCTGATTGGGAAATGCAGCCAACACGTGGTCAAAGCGTTCAGATTGTGGTGGAAGCTTATGATCGTCGTGGTCTGCTTAAAGACTTAACTCAAGTGATTTTCTCTGACCAAATCAATATTCGTCAGGTCAATACAATTTCTGAGGCAGATGGTATTGCTAATATGAAGTTGCTCATTGAGGTTAAAGGTTTAGCGCAGCTTTCACGTTTATTGGCTCGCCTAGAGCAGCAACCTGGAATCATTAGTGCACGACGCATGATTCAAGGTGTTTAATAAATTAAATAAAAAGGCTGTCAAATGACAGCCTTTTTATTTACCAGCGAATTGGTTTTTCGCTAGAACCTGAAGGAAGATCTGCATCTGATAATGGTGAAGAATTTACCTCATTATCAAAACTATCTTCGTTTTGAGAGTAATGATTTGATTTCAAAGATAAACCACGCAATACATCATTAACGACTTGATCTGCGAAAATTTCGGTACTAGAAGGTGAGGTATCTTGTGTGACTAAATTGCCAACATTTGCTTGTGGTGGTTGCTTAATAGAACCAGCTGCTGCAATTTTGCCTGTATTTACTTCAATTACACGCCAGTTTAATTTAATCGCATCACGTTCGGCTGGAACTGCGCCGTAAAAAGATTGACCTTGAACCGTGCGGGCTTCATTAATTCTACCAACAAGAATATAGTCTGCACCCACTTTTTGGGCAATTCTTGCCATTTCGGATGGCGCACCATCCCAAGCGAGGAATGCATTTTCGCTTGCCATCTCTTCAATATAATCTCGACTTACTAAACTTAGTTGTCGTGAATTTGCCATTTGCGTACCAATTAGATCCGCTACTTCCTGCACAAACTCATATGGGTCTTCACCCGATGCTAAGTTAAATTTTGACTCAACTACTTGAAAAGGAAAAACTGCGATTCTTCGTAAATGTTGATCAGCTACATTTGATTGATATTTACTAATATAAGCTCGAACGCGGGCTTTATAATTTTTACCTGAACCAGAAACACTAAGCACTTGAAAACGGTTAATTGCACCTGAAGACTCTGTTTGTACACTGAACACAGGTGAGCTTTTGCCTTGATATGACCAGTGGTGATCTGTCATAACCATATTAACTTCTTCAGCCATCCCCATTTGTGAACTTACTTTTGTTCCATTCACAGATTGAGCTGCTGTCAATAAAGCTTCTGCAATAGCTTGTTGCTGGGTTGGTCCACTACCTGAAGCTTCTTTCATCACTTCTTGTAACGCGGCAAAACTTGAGGTGGCAGTAAGACTTAATAGTACTGCGCAAAATATTTTTCTCATAAAGGCTCTTTTTATTCATAGAGCATAGCAATTAATAATTGCCATGCTATAAAGGATTATTTAGAAAAGCTTATAAGCCGAATGTAGATTTTTTTGCAGATTTGCGAATTTCTTTTTCACTGGTCCATTCAACGATTCCAGTTTTTAAATTCAGTAGTTTTAAAGTGAATTTATAGTAAACATCACTCTTGCCGCCCGAGTTTTTAACGATGCTAGATAAATTACCATTCAGCATATACTCAGCACCAATCTGTGAACCAGATTTTACTGCAGTACGTTTATCTACCATTCCGCTACGTTGTTGATACGCCATCTGGTCGGCTACTGCACCCACAGAAGTCATGTCTACAAAGCGGAATTTTCCTGAATTGATTAGACGGTTTTGAATTGTATCGGTAATAGACTCTGTATCGATATGTTCTTGAGATTTGTTTTTAATTTTGTCAACAAATAAAACAGGACGACGATTTTTGGTCATATCAATAATTGGTGGGAAGGCAAGCATGTCATCCACCATTTTTGTCGCAATTTGCTGTAAGTCCGTAGAACCAAAATCTTTTGTTAAAGTTTCAACAGATTGCGCATCACCATAGCTAACGGTTTGTGAAGCACAACCAGAAAAAAGTGCAGCGCTACTCATTGCTGTAATTATGAATAGTGATTTAATTTTCATTAAAATGTCCTGTATCTATCTTTAAATAATATTGTGAATTTAGGTTTAAAAACTTAATCTTTTTTCATGTAAATCAATACATCGACTGCACTAGGGTTAGGTGCAACTGACTGAACAGTTTTAACTTCACGACCTTGTAAGCTAATAGGTTTCCAAATTGCGCCTTCTGGATTAATTTCAGTTCCTTCCGCATCAAACCATACAACTTTGTATTGGAAGTCTTGGGCATAGAACCAACCATTTTTCAATGCAAGTGAAGCGCGTTTGATGTCACCTAAAGTCGTCATGTTGATTCGACTAACACCAATACGGGTAGCTAAAACAGGGTTGCTGGTCTGTGTACGAACAGTACTTTTGCCTGTTACGCTATCTGTTTTCGTTTGCATAGCATTTGGAGCTGTACAACCTGTAAAAAACGCAGATGCAATTGAGAGTAGGCTCAAATAAATTACGGCCTTTTTCATTTTGAATATCCTTTAATCATTAATGAGTAATAGCAAAACTATCGGTTAAAATTTCTTGATTTGCTTCTATGCCATGAATAAACACAGTTTGATTTGGCTTCACATCAATATTGAGTTCTTGAGTCATATAGCCATTTTTTAGTTGGATAGTATGAGTGCCTGTTGGCAAAGTGAGACGAGCAACTTGAGCATTACTTGGTAGAGTATTCCACGCACGAACATCGGCTTTTTCAGAAGCTGTGTTGTAGATGTTCCCAGCAATTTGACCAATAGCCCCTAGGTGATTCCCAAGTTCTTTTTGGACCATATATTTTGCTGTTGTGCGCGCAATTTGCGATGTCATATTGGCAGCTACATTTTCTTTTAGGGTTTTTACAGCTAATGCACCTATATCAGTTAAGGTAGAGGTGTTAGTCATAGGTCTACCATTTACAAGTACCTGAAGACTAGTAGGGCTTTTATAAGTAGAGGGGTTGTAGCTAGCAAATGAAATATTGATCAAGCCGTTTGGAGTAGGCAATGCAAATGTATTGGGTATTTTTTGAGGTACTAGGCCTTGCTCTAAGAAAATTACAACTGGATATTGTTGAGATTTTTTACCTGAAGAGATGTCTAAGCGTTTAACATCATTTTTAATGAAGTCATTAGGCTGCAATTCATAAGCTTTTTTGAAGTCAACGAGGGCATCGTTTTCTTCTCCTAATGCTTCCCAAAGAGTGGCTGCCATGTAAAATGCATAAGCATTTTGATATGTATTTTTAACTTTCCCAGCAATTGTATCTAGGCCAGCAAAAGCTTCGTCAAAGTTCTGATTATGATCGGAACCAGCTTTTTCTTTAGCTTTTTCAGCTTCCTTCGTGTGGGCGAGTTCAATTTCACGCTGAATACGTTGGGCGATACGCATTTCTACACCAGCGCTTTCTGGATTATTGAGAGCCATAAAGTTTATGGCTTGATAAACATGCGCTAAAACTTGCTCATATTCTGGGATTTTGTAAGGAATAACACTGTCATTACTCACAAGTGAGAGAGCTTTAAATCCGAGCTCTGAGGCACTAATTTTTGCTTTATTATTTCTTTGTTCTAATAGTACAAATGCAGCTTCAAAGGATTTCTTACTTTCTTCATATTGATGATTAGCTTGTTGTAAACGACCTTTTTCAAGTAGGTAGAGTGCAGCATCGCTCCCTTTAGCTTTTTTATCTAAAAATTTATGAGTTTCTTCTGGAATGGGTTGCGTGAGGTTTGCACGGAAGCTCTGAGCGGTTTGATTGTAGTCATCAAAAAAGCCAGCTTGAGCAGTAGGTAAAACACTGCTAAATAGAATAGCCAGAAAAGTTTTTTTGTGTCGTTGTGATTGCTTAATTATTGAAAAATCTGTCACAAAAAATACTCACAAGTTTACAAAAATAAACGAACTATAATTTTGTAAAGTGAGTATTTCAATAATTTTATTAACTATTAGTTTTATTTGTTCTATTGAAGAGTAAACGCAAAGCCTTATCTAATATAGCGTTAAAGGGTTTTGAAGCTTTATATTTTAAGTGTTTGTTTGTTTGATAAATAATCTAATTAAGTTTTTATAATAATTTTAATCTTAGCTTTTAAGTTTTATTTATCGCTTTAATCATAATTAATTGGATTCTTAAATTTAAATAATTGATATGTTTATTTTTTTTAATATTCATCTTTTTTATTTGAAGGTTTTTTAATTAATATATGATGGTATTTATTTTATCGGGGTTTAAAGTTTAGAATAACTTAAAAAAACAGTGTTTTTCGATTGTTGTATTATAAGTATATATTAAATTGTTTTGGTAAAAAGCTGTCAAATGACAGCCTTTTTACTGCAAATTACTTTCTAGATAAATAAATATTGGTGAGTCGATTTAGAAATTGTGGGCTCAACGTTGAGAGTTGATAAAGCAGTTTGGTTTTTATACCCACTGGAGTGTGGGTGGGCGTCCAAAAATGAGCTTTTTTCTCTACAAGCGTAAGCACCTGCTCAGCAATATCATTTGGGGTTAAATCTATCCCCATATTCTGAATGGTGCCTGCATCCATATTGTTAACCATTGCAGTTTGGACAAATAGCGGCATCACATCTAAAACGCGAATACCATATTTTTTCCATTCCACATCTAAACCTTCAGTAATTCCGCGAACTGCAAATTTACTAGCTGAATAAGAAATCAAATCAGCTTGCCCATAAATTGCAGAGGCTGAAGAGAGGTTGATAACGCGTGCAAAAGACGCTTGCTTTAAGTAGGGTAGAGCAGCGTGACAACCATTGATTACGCCGTTTACATTAATATTTATTGTTCTTTGGTGAGCTTTAATATCAGTCGTTTCAAACGCGCCAGAATATAAAATACCTGCATTATTTACCAAAATATTAAGTTCACTAGCCCATTCGGTAAATTCTTTTAATATGTGTTGCCACTGGCTGTAATCACTTACATCTAGATAGCCGGCACGGGCATTTGGCCCTAAGTCATTTGCTAGTTTCTGAGCAAGCGATTCATTAATATCATAAATGCCTACTTTATATCCTTGTTTGTAGAATACGCGTGCAATTTCAGCCCCAATACCTTGAGCGGCACCACTAATCAGAATACTGTATCTCATCTTTTTTCTCTTTGTCAGTACAATAGTGCGACTGATTTAATCGCTTTGATTTTGATCATAACAAATTAAAATCTTAGTTTGACTGACCGACTTTTTAAACTTGAGGGTTACCATGGATAAATTGCTTAAAATCATGCAAGAGTTACGTGAAAAATGTCCGTGGGATCAACAACAAACCCCAATGTCACTGACTAAATATGCGATTGAAGAGGCGTATGAAGTCGAGGCGGCCATCCGTCAAGGTGATATTAATGAAATTAGAAATGAACTAGGCGATTTGTTATTGCAAGTTGTGTTTCAATCACAAATGTTTAGTGAGCAAGGCGCTTTTAACTTTCAAGATGTTGTTAAGGCAATAAGTGAAAAGTTAATACGCCGTCATCCCCATGTTTTTCAGGCAGATCAATTTAATAATTTAAGCCCAGAACAAGTAAGTGAGCTTTGGAAACAAATTAAGCAACAAGAAAAACAAGGCAAGCCGCAATCAAGATTAGATGAAATTAAACATGGGCCAGCCTTGTTACAAGCACAAGAAATTCAAGCAAATGTCGCTAAGGTTGGGTTTGATTTCGAAACGGTAGAAGATGCTTATGAAAAACTAGAAGAAGAGTTGGATGAGTTTAAGCAGGCCCTAAAAAATCAAAATATTGATGAAATTCAAGACGAATTTGGAGATTGCCTGTTTTCATTAGTCAATGTTGGACGTAAACTTGCGATTTCAAGTGAAACATCACTTTTATCGACAATACATAAATTTAGAAGCCGTTTTACTTTTATTGAAGATCAAGCGCAAAAACAGCAAAGAACATTAGAGGACATGACCTTGTCTGAAATGGATGAATTGTGGAATCAGGGAAAGCGGCAGTTAAAGTTAGGGGAAAAAACACATGCAGCTCAGCATGAATCTTTGGAAGAATAAGCATAACATTTTCATTGTTTTATTTTGGAGCCTGATTTCTTCAATCTTTGTTCAGGCTCAATCTTTTGATCAAAATTTTAAGGAGTGGAAGGCTAAACAGCAGATGTATGATCAGAAGTTGAGCATGCAACAAGCCTCTCATTCTAATAGTCCAAAAAGCTCAGTTATGACTGATTCGTCAGGGCAAATACACTTGAATCAAGCCAATATTGATGAGCTTCAAAAGCTAAAAGGGATTGGTGAGAAAAAGGCACAAGCGATTATAGAATACCGACAAAAGAATGGTGGCTTTAAAAATATTGATGAATTTAAAAACGTAAAGGGTATTGGTCCAGCCATTTTTGAAAAGAATAAAACGCGTTTGACTTTATAAATCATCTGTCTGTCAATTATCATTTCATGCGCAAACTACAGAGAATCAAATTGCCCTTTGTGTGCGTTAGAGCTATGATTAGCGACAACTTGTTATTTACGTCCTGACGTAGGAGACAGCGTCTTTTGCAAACCTTGCGAGCGTCAAAATGTGGTTTGTCCACAGCCCAACTTCCTTCTTCGATTTTAGATGTGATCGATAGCCTGACTAAAGCTGGCTATGAAGCTTATATTGTTGGGGGTGGTGTCCGTGATTTAATGCTAGGGCTTAATCCTAAAGATTTCGATGCAGTCACTAATGCAACACCTTCCCAGATTAAAGAAGTTTTTGGTCGACGTTGTCGAATCATTGGCCGTCGATTTGAATTAGCACATGTCTATTCAGGGCGTGAGCTTATTGAAGTTGCAACTTTCCGTGCTCCTCCAAAAAAAGCAGTCACTAGTGCTTCAGGCATGATTTTACGTGACAATAACTGGGGAACCATCGAACAAGACTTTGCTCGCCGTGACTTTTCAATCAATACGCTATATTACCAACCGCGTAAGAGTATTGTGCTTGATTTCTGCAAAGCAATTGACGATGTAAAAAATAAAACTCTACGTTTATTAGGCGATCCGGCACAGCGCTTCGAAGAAGACCCTGTGCGTATGCTGCGGACTTTACGTTTTGCAGCGAAGTTAAATTTTAAAATTGATTCAGATATTCTCGATATCTTTGATGCAGAGATGACGCAACTATTGCGTGATGTTTCTCCGCATCGTTTATATGATGAATCTCAGAAGCTCTTTACAATGGGACATTTGGCGCGTGTTTTGCCAATGTTGATTGAGTTTGGTGTTTGGAAACAACTCTTTGCCGATATTCAGCCTAACCTCACTCCATTTATTTTAAGAGCAGCAAAGAATACAGATCAGCGTATTCAAGTGGGTAAAACAATCAACCCTGCATTTTTCTATGCAGTCTTATTGTGGCAACCATTTTTAGAGCGTTGTGAATTTTATTTATCTAAAGGTGTGGTACCAGCTGAAGCGCGTGCACAAGCTGGTTTAGATGTCTTAAAACGTCAGGCAACACGCACTGTGATTCCTCGTTTTGCAGAAACTTTTATTCGTGAAGTTTGGGAAATGCAGACCCGTTTGCTTAATCCGAAACCACAGCAAATTGAAGCATTGGCTGGACATGCGCGTTTCCGTGCTGGTTTTGACTTCTTGTTACTTCGTGAAAAGTCAGGTGATGACACAACCCAGGGAATGGGAAGCTGGTGGGAAGCCTACCAAGAAATGTCGAATGACGAAAAAGAAGCTGCAATTAGCCAGTACAATCGTCAGAAAGCTAGAAACCGTCGTAAAGCCGTTGCTGAACCTGTTGAAAACAATAAAGTTGAGACAGAAATCGAACCTTTGGTTGATATTCCTGAACCACGCAGCCGTCGTGGGAAAAAAGAACGTGCTCGACAAGAACAATCGATGGGTCGTTTCGTTGAAAAAGCCTCTGCTTCAGAAGCTGGGTTGATGGGCGACCATCCGATTTTGAAGCGTAAGCGAGTACAACGCGATTTAAGCCAAGTTATTTTTGGGCCAACGCAATGACAACGAAGACCTATATTGGTTTAGGAAGTAATTTGGGTGATTCGCGCCAAATCTTATCTGAAGCCATTGCTAAGCTTAAAACTTTAGGTGGAGTGAAAGTTTCTAAACTTTATCAAAGTCCACCTATGGGTCCTCAAGATCAACCAAATTATTTAAATGCAGTTGCAGAGCTAAATACGGATCTCATGCCTTTAGATTTGTTAGACCAGTTACAGCGATTTGAGCAAGAAGCTGGTCGTGTACGTCTTCGTCGTTGGGGAGAGCGTACCTTAGATCTGGATTTGCTTATATATGGTGATGAAAAAATTCAAAATGAGCGCTTAACTGTGCCACACATTGGAATTCTAGAGCGAGATTTCGTTGTAATTCCTTTATTAGATTTAGACGCTGATTTACATATTAACGATCAGCCACTTAAAAATTTAGAACTCATACAGCAGCCCACGCTGACTGTACTTGCTGATGAGTCTTGGGCTTAAAACCTGACTTATTACGTTCTGCAAACTCCTGTAGAGGATACCATCATGATTAGTCTAAATGACTTAAGAAAATTTAAAGCCGAAGGACGTAAGTTCTCTTGTCTAACTTGTTACGATGCGAGTATGGCAAAAGCAATGGAACTTGCTGAAATTGATACAATCTTAATTGGTGATTCTCTTGGAATGGCAATTCAAGGTCGTGACTCAACTTTACCTGTAACTGTTGAGGACATGGCTTATCATACGGCGGCGGTGCGTCGCGGTAACCAGCATGCTTTGATTATGACTGACTTACCATTTATGAGTTATGCCACCTTAAATGATGCTTTGCAAAACGCAAGAACAGTTATGCAAGCTGGTGCCCAGATGATCAAAATCGAAGGCGGCGCTTGGCTAAGTGAAACTGTACAAGTGTTAACTCGTAATGGTGTACCTGTGTGCGTACATTTAGGTTTAACTCCTCAATCTGTACACGTATTTGGCGGTTACAAATTACAAGCTAAAACACGTGAAGCAGCTGATCAACTTATTGCTGACTGTACGGCAGTGGTTGAAGCTGGCGCAGCAGTTCTATTGCTTGAATGTGTTCCTGCTCAGTTGGGACAAGAAATTGCTGAACTATTTCCAAATACACCTGTGATTGGTATTGGTGCGGGTAATGCGACTGATGGTCAGGTACTTGTAGTACAGGACATGTTGGGTTTAACTTTTGGTCGAGTTGCGCGTTTTGTCCGTAACTTTATGAAAGAACAATCTGGCGAAACAGCAATCCTAGACGCTTTTAAAGCTTTTCATACTGCTGTGCAGGACCAGTCATTTCCAGCCAAAGAACATACTTTCCACGTTGAGCTGTAATTCATGAAAACAGAAACCACCATACAAGGTCTTGCAGCTTCTTTAAATCCTGCTAGAGCTGCGCGTAAAATTATTGGTTTTGTCCCAACAATGGGAAATCTACATGAAGGACATCTCACACTTGTTCGTGAAGCGAAAAAGTTATGTGATGTTGTGGTTGTTAGTATCTTCGTAAATCCAACTCAATTTGGACCGGGTGAAGATTTTGACAACTATCCTCGTACTTTAGAACAAGATAGTCGTCTATTAGCCGATGTTGGTTGTGACATTGTTTTTGCACCATCAGTTGAGCAAATGTACGGTACTCAGCCACGTTTAACCAATATAAGTGTTAGCCAAATTACTGATGCTTTATGTGGTAGTTCACGTCCTGGGCATTTTGATGGCGTAGCTTTGGTGGTCACCAAACTCTTTAATATTGTGCAACCTAACTATGCTTTCTTTGGTCAAAAAGATTACCAACAGTTAGCAGTGATTCGTCAGTTTGTACAAGACTTAAATATCCCCCTCGAAGTAATTGGTGTGCCAATTGTTCGTGCAGCAGATGGCTTGGCTCTTAGTTCAAGAAATGGTTATTTAAGTCCAGAGCAACGTCAGGTCGCTCCGGTTATTTATCAGAGTTTAAAGCAAGCTGAGCAGCATTTACATCAAGGCAAAGATCTACAACAAGTTTTAGAAGATATCAAAACTCAGTTGACAGATAATGGGTTTGTTGTGGATTATGTCGAAGCTCGTCAGTCAAATCTGTTACCTGCTACTCAGTTTGATCGTGATATTGTGTTATTCATCGCGGCAAAATTGGGTGCAACTCGTTTGATTGATAATTTAGAAGTTGCCTTTACACCTCAATAAACAGATCAAAGGACAGCCATGCCATGAAGCGTATACTTATCGTGACAGGACAGTCTGGTTCAGGAAAATCTTCGGCGCTCCAAGTTTTAGAAGATTTGGGCTATTACTGTATTGATAATTTGCCTTTGGCATTGCTGCCCGAAATTGTAGCAAAGCTAGATCATGAAAATAATCTAGAGCAGTTGGCATTAGGTGTGGATGTTCGAAGCACTCGTGCAGATATGCAAGAGTTCGATCATGTTTTTGAGCAACTACAAAAACATGGCACAGTTGATGTGATTTATTTGACTACGCAAGATCAGGATTTGATCGCACGTTTTAGTGCATCGCGTCGCCCGCATCCATTGGCCAATCGTTTTAAAAGTCTGTTGCAATGTATTCATGAAGAAAAGCAGTTACTGCTGCCAATTCAGTTCCGCGCTACGGTTCATATTGATACAACGGATAAAAGTGTTCATGATTTAAAGCATATTTTACTGTCTAAATTGGGGCAGTCAGATAAGCTCATTGTGATATTGCAGTCATTTGGATATAAACATGGCATTCCTTTAGATGCTGATTATGTTTTTGATGTACGGCATTTACCAAATCCGCATTGGGATTTAGAATTGAGACGGTTTTCTGGTTTGGATGAGCCAGTAAGACTATTTTTAGAAGCAAGTCCGCAAGCAAACGAAATGTTTGATGATATTCTTCACTTCTTAAAAAAATGGCTTCCAGCATTTGCTGAAGGACATCGTCACTATATGACGATTTCTATTGGTTGTACTGGCGGTCAACATCGTTCCGTTTATATCGTAGATAGACTAAAACAAGCACTTGAGGCAGAATGGTCTGTTCAGGTCTTACACAGAGAAATGAAGCACTGGTCATGATAGACACAACTGTTGATGTAATTAATAAACTCGGTTTACATGCTCGTGCATCAGGAAAACTGATAGAGGTCACTACAAAATTTCGTTCGTCGATCCAAATTGGAAAAGGCGATCATTTAGTAGATGCAAAAAATATTATGTCTTTGCTGATGTTAGGTGCAGGTAAAGGGACCACTTTGCGATTGGTCATTGATGGTACCGACGAAGAGCAGGCATTAAATGAAGTACAGGCGTTATTCGCCGCAAAATTTTATGAGGCAGATTAATCGTGGCACGTCGTCCCCAACGTTATACTGAAGAAGATTTTGGCTCTTTAGAAGGACGTGCAAGTAAGACAGAGCAGAAAAAAGCAGTTCAACGTATGGCTGCTTTAGGTGAGCAATTAGCACAACTTTCTGTTAAACAGATTCAAAAACTTCCAGTTGATGAACGTTTAATTGATGCGTTAATGGAAGTACAGAACATTAGTTCTTTTGAAGCTCGTCGTCGTCAGTTTCAACGTATTGGTAAATTATTGCGTAATGAAGATGAGACCGTTATTTTGTCTTATCTAACTCCGCAGCAAGGCGCAAAAAAGCAGGCTCAATTGATGCGTTGGGTTGATCGTATGATCGAACAAGGTGACCCTGCAATTAATGAATTTAGTAAAATTTATAATGCTTCGGAACGTCACACCTTGCGTCAGCATGTGTTGAGAATCAAGCGTGATAAGACTCAAGAAGTGAGTGAAGCAGAGCTTGAGGCATCAAAAGGTAAATTTGTTAACTATGTGCAGCAAATTGCCTTATTGTCTGATCAAGGCTAATTGCTCTTCAATAGTAAAAAGCGACGCTCAAGGCGTCGCTTTTTTATTTATACATTTTCAGCCCGTTCTTTTGCCCATTCACGCAAGATAAATTTCTGTAATTTACCTGTAGATGTTTTCGGAATTTCTGTAATAACCACATCTTTAGGCACTTTAAAGCGCGCTAATTCTTTTTGGCAGTGTGCAATAATTTCTTCAGGCGTTGCTGTAGTCCCCATCTTTAATTCAATAAACGCGCATGGTACTTCCTGCCAGCGCGCATCGGGTTTGGCGACTACCGCAGCGGTTAATACAGCAGGGTGTTTATACAACACATCTTCTACTTCTAAAGATGAAATGTTTTCTCCACCTGAAATAATGATGTCTTTTGAACGATCAGTAATTTTTGCATAACCATCTGGGTGACAAACAGCTAGGTCGCCCGTGTGAAACCATCCTCCAGCAAAGGCTTCTTGAGTCGCTTTAGGATTCTTCAAATAGCCTTTCATGACAATATTGCCACGGAACATGATTTCTCCCATGGTTTGACCATCATTAGGCACAGGTTCCATAGTCTCGGGATCTAATACACGCATGCTGTCTTGTAATGGGTAGGGTACGCCTTGACGGGAATGAAGTTGGGCTTGTTCAGCAATTGATAGCTCATTCCATCCAGATTGAGAAGCACATAGGGCAGAAGGCCCATAAGTTTCTGTTAAGCCATATACATGGTTTACGTTAATCCCCATGTTTCGCATCCCTTCAATAATGGCAACAGGTGGAGCTGCCCCAGCAACCATGACTTCAACATGGTGATCAAAGTTCGTTTGTTTTTCTTTAGGTAAGTTAAGAATCATTGAAAGAACAATAGGCGCACCACAGAAATAATCAACTTTATGGGCTGCAATCAATTGCATGACTAATTCTGGATCGACTTTGCGTAAACAAATATTGGTTCCACCACTTGCTGCTATGCTCCACGCAAAACACCAGCCATTACAATGAAAGAGGGGGAGTGTCCATAAATACACAGCACGCGGTTTCATCCCACAAGCCAAGATATTGCTTGCAGCATTAAGATAAGCCCCGCGATGATGATATACCACACCTTTAGGATTACCTGTAGTTCCAGATGTGTAATTTAAGCTAATCGCATCCCATTCATCTTCTGGTAAATGCCAAGAGAAGTTAATGTCGCCTTGAGCGATCCATTCTTCATATTCAAAGGAACCCAAAAACTGATTTTTACCTTCGTATTCCGTATCGGCTACATCAATTACAATAATGTGTTGATTCGGAATAAGTGAGAGAGCCTCTCTTGCCAAATTCACAAATTCAGGGTCAACCAACAGTACTTTACTTTCAGCATGTTCCAACATGAAAGCGATTGTTTTTGCATCTAAACGTGTATTGAGGGTATTAAGTACCGCACCCGCCATAGGAACTGCAAAATGCGCTTCAATCATGGCTGGAATATTTGGCAATAAAACGGATACCGTATCATTTTTCTCAATTCCCAGCTGCTTGAGCTGAGATGCAAATTGACAGCAGCGCTGATAAGTTTCTTTCCATGAAATTTGGCGCTTACCATGAATAATCGAAGCTTGATTCGGGTAAATATAAGCCGCACGCTCTAGGTAGCGTAGAGGTGATAACGCAACAAAGTTTGCGGGTGTGCGTGGTAACTCGTCATAAGCACTAACCATGTGAAACAACTCCGTGTTCTATTTTTAATTCATTCTTTGAAAATATGATTTAATATTAATCAAAGCATTTATGCTTTAGTCTTAAAGAACGATACCCTCCAGTCAAAAAATGAGCAGAAATGCTATTTTCTTCATCTTAAACCACTTGTGTTAAACATGTTTAAAAAACATCTCAATATATTTTTTAAGTCATTTATTGCTGTTTACGCGATAAACAAAATGTATTTATGATTTTATGGACCCAAAGGTTTTCACATTGCTTGAACAAGTGTAAAATCTTTCAGGTTTTTTAACTTTGATTTACACCGTTTTTATATTTTGAGGTTCGCCTCGATCATAATCTCGCGGTGAAATGCTCCTTCGTATAGGGCATCACTCCTTAAGGATTTTTTTATGCCAATTATCACATTGCCAAATGGCGATCAAAAGAGTTTTGATCACGCTGTATCTGTTATGGAAGTTGCCCAAAGTATCGGGCCTGGTCTAGCAAAAAATACTGTTGCTGGCCGTGTAAATGATCGCTTAGTTGATGCATGTGACTTAATTACCGAAGATTCGACCTTACAAATTATCACTCCAAAAGATGAAGAAGGTCTTGAAATTATTCGCCATTCTTGTGCACACCTTGTAGGGCATGCTGTTAAACAGCTTTTCCCAGAAGCCAAGATGGTGATTGGTCCAGTCATTGAAGAAGGTTTTTACTACGACATCTGGATGCCACGTCCTTTTACCTTGGATGATATGGCAGCTATCGAAGAGCGTATGAAAAAGCTCATCGATCAAGATTACGATGTCGTAAAAAAAATGACACCGCGTGATGAAGTTATTGCTGAATTTACTGCGCGTGGTGAAGAATATAAATTACGCTTGATTGCAGACATGCCTGAAGAAACACAAATGGGCTTGTACTACCATCAAGATTATTTGGATATGTGTCGTGGTCCACACGTACCGAATACCAAATTCTTAAAATCATTTAAGCTCACTAAAATATCTGGTGCATACTGGCGTGGTGATGCAAAAAATGAGCAGCTTCAACGTATTTATGGTACAGCATGGGCTGATAAGAAACAGCTTGCTGCGTACATTAAGCGTATTGAAGAAGCTGAAAAGCGCGACCACCGTAAAATTGGTAAAGCCTTAGACTTGTTCCATATGCAAGAAGAAGCACCGGGTATGGTGTTCTGGCATCCAAACGGTTGGACGATTTACCAAGTTCTTGAACAATACATGCGTAAAGTTCAGCAAGACAATGGTTACCTTGAGATTAAAACACCACAAATTGTAGACTTTACACTGTGGGAAAAATCAGGTCATGCGGCGAACTATGCTGACAACATGTTTACGACTCATTCTGAAAATCGTAATTATGCCGTTAAGCCAATGAACTGCCCATGTCACGTGCAAGTTTTCAACCAAGGTTTGAAGTCTTACCGTGATCTACCGATTCGTTTAGCAGAGTTTGGTTCTTGTCATCGTAACGAACCATCAGGTTCTTTACACGGCATTATGCGTGTACGTGGCTTTACACAAGATGACGCACACATCTTCTGTACTAAAGAACAGATCGGTCAAGAAGTTGCTGACTTTATTAAGCTGACTTTAGAAGTTTATAAAGATTTTGGCTTTGAAGAAGTGCAAATGAAACTTTCTACACGTCCAGAAAAACGTGTAGGTGATGATGCACTTTGGGATATGGCTGAAAAATCTTTAGCAGATGCTTTAGATGCAGCGGGTCTCGAATGGGAGTTACAACCTGGTGAAGGCGCGTTCTACGGTCCGAAAATTGAATTCTCATTGAAAGACTGTCTCGGACGTGTATGGCAGTGTGGTACTATTCAGTGTGACTTCAACTTACCAGAACGTTTAGATGCGTCTTACGTAACTGAAGACAATGATCGTGATCAGCCTGTGATGTTGCATCGTGCAATTCTTGGCAGTTTTGAGCGTTTTATTGGTATACTAATTGAACACTACGCAGGTTTCATGCCACCTTGGTTGTCGCCGTTACAAGCATGTGTCATGAATATTACGGACTCTCAAGCTGAAGCTTGTGAGAAAGTCGTAGCAAAACTCAAAGAAAATGGCCTTCGTGCTATTTCTGACTTGAGAAATGAAAAAATCGGATTTAAGATTCGTGAGCGTACTCTAGAGCGTATTCCTTACCTATTAGTTCTTGGTGATCGAGAAGTTGAAGAAGGTACAGTGAATGTGCGTACCCGCTCAGGAAAAAATTTAGGTACTATGTCAGTAGATGCATTCATTGACTTAGTGAAGTCTGCCGTCGCCGAACGTGGCCGGTATATTGTGGAGTAAGAAAGATTAAACAGCCTGACCGTAACCAACAACAAGGTGCAAAAAGCAACCGTCCAGCAATTAACGACGAGATCCGTGCAAAAGAAGTACGCCTCGTTGGTGCTGACGGTGAGCAAAAAGGAATTGTTTCATTAAATGAAGCACTGCGCGCTGCTGAAGAGGCAGATCTTGACCTAGTTGAGATCGTTGCAAACGCCGAGCCGCCTGTTTGTAAAATTATGGATTACAACAAGCACTTGTTTGACCTTAAGCAGAAGCAAAAAGATGCGAAGAAAAAACAGCATCAAGTGCAAGTGAAGGAAATCAAACTGCGCCCTGCAACTGATGTTGGTGATTATCAAGTTAAGCTTCGTGCTATTTTGAAATTCCTTGAAGAAGGAAACAAAGTGAAAATCACTTTACGTTTCCGTGGTCGTGAAATGGCTCACCAACAACTTGGCTTAGCTCAATTACAAAAGATTGAAGCTGATGTTGCTGAGTTTGGGGTTGTGGAACAAGCACCTAAAATGGAAGGCCGTCAAATGGGTATGTTACTTGGACCGAAAAAGAAAAAGTAATACTCAAAAAAAGCACTGCAAAAGCAGTGCTTTTTTATATCTTTATCATAATAAAAAAAGATGATTTAATTTTCTCTGTTCAGTTTTATTTAAGACAATTGCTATATCTTTTAAAAGAAATTCAATTCTTGAATTTTATGTATTTTTTAGTGCTGGAAATCTCATCGTCCCTCTTAAAACATGCTATAACGCAAGACGCAGTCATGATAACGATGAATAGGAAAATAGAATGATTGATCTATATTATTGGGGAACTCCCAATGGACATAAAATCACAATTGCCTTAGAAGAAATGGGACTGGACTACACTCTTTACCCAATCAATATTTTAGAAAATGATCAATTTCAGCCAGACTTTCTGAGAATTTCTCCAAATAATAAAATTCCGGCAATTGTTGACCAAGATGGACCTCGTGGTGAGCCAATTTCAATATTTGAATCAGGTGCGATCCTGCAATATCTAGGTCGAAAAACTGGATTATTTTATCCAACTGATGAGCAAGAGCGAGTTGAAGTTGAACAATGGCTCATGTGGCAAATGGGTGGGCTAGGGCCTATGCTAGGGCAGAATCATCATTTTAACCGCTTTGCACCAGAAAAAATTCCATACGCTATAGACCGCTATGTAAATGAGACTAAGCGCTTATATGGTGTGCTGAATAAGCAGCTTATTGGTCAGAAGTTTGTTGCGGGTGAGTACTCGATTGCTGATATGGCAATTTTACCTTGGATTTTGCGCTATGAATGGCAAGGTATTCAGCTAGAGGATTATCCTTATGTACAAGAATATATTGTTCGCTTGACGGCACGTCCTGCGGTACAAAAAGCACTATCAATTAAAGTCATCTAACTCTTATTGGCAGCGTAATGAATAAAGTGAAAGGTGATTTGGTCTAATTTAATATGCTAAGTTACTTTTTACTTTTTTTGAGCGCGTTTGGGGCGGCTACATTATTACCATTACAATCAGAGGCTGTGCTCGCCACTTTATTATTAAAAAAAGAATATTCTGCTTTCCTTCTAATTTCTATCGCTACTTTCGGAAATGTACTGGGCTCGTGTGTGAACTGGTGGCTTGGTTTAAAAATAGAGCAGTTTAAACACAAAAAGTGGTTCCCAGTTTCTGAAAAACGTTTAGAACAAGCTCAACGTTTTTATCATAAGTATGGATTTTATTCGCTGCTTCTAAGTTGGACACCTGTGATTGGTGACCCAATTACTTTAGTTGCGGGTTTATTCAAAGAAAATTTTTGGCGCTTTTTAATTATAGTTTTGATTGCTAAAGCAGGACGCTATATTTTTATTTATTGGGTGATTACAGGTTTTATTTAAAATAAAAGCATCCGAAGATGCTTTTATTAAAATGGTTTAACTAGTCTTCTGAGCTTTTTGTAATATCGACTTTAAATAGGTCATTGGTTTTTAGCCAACAGAAGGTGACCACTGCAAGTGTCATACAACCACCAAAAATAGTCGCTGCAATCGTTCCTAAATATTTGGCTGCTAAACCTGACTCAAATGCACCAAGCTCATTACTTGATGAAACGAACATGCCATTTACGGCAGCAACGCGACCACGCATATTTTCTGGCGGAAAAATTTGCAAAATGGTTTGTCTAACCACAACTGAAATGCTGTCACAAGCGCCTGTCATAGCCAGCGCAAATAGTGATAACCACATGTTATTTGAGAAAGCGAAAAGAATCGTAAAAACACCAAATCCTGCAACAGCAAGTAGCATGTTACGCCATGCATGCTGAGTTGGTGGAAAGCGAGTCAAAGCAATCATAGTGACGAGTGCTCCAATAGATGGCGCCGCACGCAAATATCCCAGTCCTTCTGGACCGACTTTTAAGATATCTTCTGCAAAAATTGGTAATAATGCGATGACTCCACCAAATAAAACAGAAGCTAAATCAAGAGAAATTGCCCAAAGAACAATTTTAGTTTTCCAGATAAAACGGAAACCATCTCCTAAACTTTCTAAAACGTTAGCGGTTTCAATTTTAGGAAAACTACGCTTATGCAATAGGTTAATTAAGATAAAACAAATACCAAGTAAAACCGCAACACTAAATAGGCTTGTTTCTCGGCCTAAATAGGCAAGCATGAAACCACCAAGCATTGGCCCGATGATTACACCACTTTGCCAACCGATCGTCGTCCATGTTGCACCATTTGCATACAGTTCACGAGGAATCAAAAATGGTTTTAAAGACGTTGCAGAGGGATTATAAAACCCACGTATAGTACCTAAGCCAAAAATAACAGCATAAATACCCCAAGAAAGGAAATTGACGCTGATATGACCTAAACCATGTAGATGGAACAGTGACCACAGTACTAAAGGAAGAGCAACCGAGAAAAATAAACAGATCTTCATAATAATCTGTTTATTAAATCTATCTGCAAAATAGCCACCCCAAAGAGAAAGAGCAATAAAAGGAATGGCTTCTGCGAGTCCAATTAGACCTAGAGTCAGAGGGTCTTTGGTGATTTGATAGAGTGAGTAGGCAACAATAATTTCTTGAATCAGAATTGCTAAAGTTAAGCAAAATTGATTAATCGTAACAATTGAGAAATCTCTGTAGCGTAAGGCAGCAAATGCATCATGTTTCTGCATTAGGAATATCGTATGTTGATAATTTGATCATATTATAAATGGAAAAAAGCATAGGTGCTTTATTTATTATTGATATTGCTGGCACGGTTGAATTTGGAAAAGTCTTTCTTTGCACTCATAAAAACAGTAACTAATAGTTTTAATTTTGCTCAGGTTGCTATAAAATACGCGCTTCCTTACCTGCAGGTCGATTTTGCAATGGTGCGATCGTGCCGAACAGGTGCCCAAAAGAGGTTACTATGGCTAAGTTAAAAACTCGCCGTGGTGCAGCTAAACGCTTCAAAGCGACTGCAAACGGTTTTAAGCGCAAACAAGCATTCAAGCGCCACATTTTGACCAAAAAATCTGCTAAACGTATCCGTCAATTACGCGGCTGTGTAATGGTTCATGTTTCTGACATGAATTCAGTTCGTCGTATGTGCCCATACATCTAAGGAGATTATAAATGGCTCGTGTAAAACGTGGTGTAGTGGCTCATCGTCGTCACAAAAAAATTCTTGCTCGCGCTAAAGGTTACTACGGTGCTCGTTCACGCGTTTACCGCGTAGCGTTCCAAGCGGTAATCAAAGCTGGTCAATACGCTTACCGTGACCGCCGTCAAAAGAAACGTCAATTCCGTGCTCTATGGATTGCGCGTATCAATGCTGGTGCTCGTCAAAACGGTTTGTCTTACAGCCGTATGATCGATGGCTTGAAAAAAGCTCAAGTGATCATCGACCGTCGCGTATTAGCTGACATCGCTATGCATGATGCAGTAGCATTTGCTGCTTTAGCTGAAAAAGCTAAAGGTGCACTAGCTGCATAAGCTTAGAGATTCAAAGAAAGACCGCTTTTTAGCGGTCTTTTTTATTATTTATTTATAGTCCAAAATAATAAGCCAGAGCACAAATAATAATGGTTAGAATAATCAGCTTAATCACGCCTGAACCAGTACCTTTATGATGTTGAGATTTCAAATGTTGAGGATTTTCATTTGATTGCTCAAATGGAGATGCTTTAACTACAGGCACCATCTGAGCTGTTTGATAATGGTTGGCAACTTTTACAATAAGCTTGGCAAACAAATCATCAGTTTTTTGTGTAAAGTTTCTTAAATTAATGAGTTGCTCTTGGTCTAGTTCTTCTCCTAAAGGATCATTTGCAAGGCGTTTCTTTTGTTCTAAATAATCAGCTAATGCTTGAGTACGAAATAAAAGTTGATGAGCGTAATCTGCGGGATAGCTCTCAGGAATTAGGGCGTGTTTTGGCTCTAAGCTTTTAATATTTGTACCATCAAAAAGTGCATTTTGAAGTTCTGGCTCCTCAAAGCCTGCTGCATATTTACTACGAAATAATTCACTATCCATAAAATCAGCTATTTCTTGCCATGGCGGATTTTTTAAATCAGCTTCAATTTTTTTTGATAATTTTTCATTGAGTTCAAAACGCCAGAAAGTTTCTAAACGAAGCTCACAGGTTTGTGAGGCAGGGGCTTCAAACTCATTATCATTGTTATACCATTCGGCAAGCTCATGGCCAAAAATCCAAGCAAATTTCTTATCATTCTGATGGCTCACGATAAAATGAGTATAAGGTAAGAGCTCGACATTACTGTTTGGATTTTGCTCTTCATTGAGAAGGCTTGATAAATGTAAGCTAAGTTTTGAGGTACCTTGTTTTTTTAATGCTTCTAGCCAGACTTGAAAGTGTTGGGCCAACAAATGTTGAGAAGTTAAGTCACGAAACTGAAAACTATGATGGTCGAAAATATGATGTTGTCGCCATTGGTTAAAGCTTAAATTCTGACGGAGGTATTCATTACCATATGTCACAAGCGTAAGTTGTTGTTTCCAAATCTGATTAAGCGCCATAATAGTTGATCTCATTGACGATGCTACTATCTTATACGTTTTATCTTTTTGTTGCCTAATACATTTTTCATGATGGATAAACTTCATCAATTCGATGAAAAACTGTTAGAATGCAGTGTTTTATTATATTTTTTAAATTTGTTGCTTTGAGAGTTAATATGTCACTGGAAGCCCTGACCACAGAAGCGCTTGCTGCCATTGCAGCAGCTCAAGACCTTGTTGCACTTGATCAGGTGCGTGTGCAATTTACAGGGAAAAAAAGCCAGCTTGCAGAACAATCGAAAGCATTAGGGAAAATGGACCCTGAAGAACGTAAAGTACAAGGTGCTGCGATTCATGCTGTTCGAGAAACAATTAATACTGCATTAACAGAGCGTCAAACGGCACTACAACAGGCAGCACTTGCGCAAAAGCTAGCAAGTGAAACGATTGATATTACACTGCCGGGCCGTGGTCAACGTATTGGTACAGTTCATCCTGTTACTCAAGTACAAGAGCGAATTTGTCAGTTCTTCACTAAAGCTGGTTTTACAGTTGCAACCGGTCCAGAAGTTGAAGATGACTATCACAATTTCGAAGCATTAAATATTCCTGGTCACCATCCAGCACGTGCTATGCACGATACTTTCTACTTTGATGCCACTCACTTGCTACGTACGCATACCTCTGGGGTACAGATCCGTACAATGGAGACGAGTGAGCCGCCAATTCGTATCGTGTGCCCTGGCCGTGTTTACCGTTGTGATTCGGATCAAACGCATTCGCCAATGTTCCATCAGATCGAAGGCTTATACGTTGCTGAGAACACCAGCTTTGCTGAATTAAAAGGTTTATTGATTAACCTACTGAATGAATTTTTTGAGAAAGATTTAAAAGTACGTTTCCGTCCTTCATATTTCCCATTTACAGAGCCTAGTGCAGAAGTAGATATCATGGATGAGCGTGGGCGTTGGTTAGAAGTATTAGGCTGTGGCATGGTACATCCAAATGTATTGCGTGCTGCAGGTATTGATCCTGATAAATACAAAGGCTTTGCTTTTGGCTTAGGGGTAGAGCGTTTTGCAATGTTGCGTTATGGCATTAATGATTTGCGTATGTTCTATCAAAATGATGTGCGTTTCTTACGCCAATTTGCCTAACAGTTTTTCAGGATTAAAAAAGGTTTATAAAGATGAAGATTAGCGAAAATTGGCTACGCACATGGGTTAACCCAGCAATTGATAGTGAGACATTGTCTGATCAGTTAACTATGCTTGGTCTTGAAGTTGATGAACTTGCACCTGTTGCTAAGCCATTTACTGGCGTCGTGGTCGGCGAAGTTTTAACAGTTGAGCAGCATCCAGATGCAGATCGTTTGCGTGTAACAACAGTGAATATTGGTTCGGGCGAGCCTTTACAAATTGTTTGTGGGGCACCGAATGTTCGTGTTGGCATGAAAGCTCCAGTTGCAACGATTGGTGCTGTATTACCGGGTGATTTCAAAATCAAAAAAGGTAAACTTCGTGGAGTTGAGTCACAAGGCATGCTTTGTGGTGCTTCTGAAATTGATCTTGAAGATAAAATCGATGGTTTGCTTGAGTTACCTGCTGATGCTCCAGTAGGGATAAATATCCGTGAATACTTAAAACTCGATGATAACGTCATCGATATCAGTATTACACCAAACCGTGGTGACTGTTTCAGTATCCGTGGTATCGCTCGTGAGATTGCAGTAATTAACCAACTGCAAGTGAATGAACCTGATATTAAATCAGTTGAAGCGACAATTGCTGATGAGAAGAAAGTAGTGATCAGCACTGAAGGTGCTCCACGCTATTTAGGACGTGTAATTAAAAACGTTAATGTAAAAGCTGCTACTCCTGAGTGGATGGAGCAGGCTTTAGCTCGTTCAGGAATTCGCACGCACAGTATTTTGGTTGATGTGACGAACTATGTCCTTATGGAACTGGGTCAGCCAATGCATGCTTTCGATTTAGCTAAAATCGAAGGGACTGTACATGTGCGTCAAGCTCAGCCACAAGAAAAACTACAACTCCTTAATGATCAAGAAGTTGAATTGCAAGAAGATATAATGGTGATTGCTGATGACCAGAAGGCTTTGGCAATTGCCGGAATTATGGGTGGTTTAGCATCAAGCGTAACTGATGACACAACTGACATTTTCCTAGAAAGTGCATTCTTCGCGCCACTTGCTATTGCTGGACGTGCTCGTCGTTTTGGCTTGCATACTGATTCTTCACAGCGTTATGAACGTGGTGTGGATTTTGAGTTGCCATTAATTGCCATGAACCGTGCTTCGCAGCTTATTCAAGAGTTAGCAGGTGGTGAATTTGGTCCAATTACTGTAGCTGAAAAAACTGAAATTTTACCAAAACGTGAAGCAATTGAACTGAAACAAGCTCAGGTAGACCAATTGTTGGGATATCAATTGACGGCTGATTTCATTGCAGATGCTTTAACTCGACTAGGATGTGAAGTAACTGTTAAAGCTGAAGGTGAGTGGAGGGTAGTGCCTCCATCACATCGCTATGATATGGCTATTTATCAAGACTTAATTGAAGAAGTGGCACGTATTGATGGTTATGACAATATCCAAATTAGCTTACCAAGCATGGATGTTCAATTAGCTAAATATCAAGACCAATTTGAAATTGCAGAGTTGCGCCAAACTATCGTGACTTTAGGCTATCAAGAAGCAATTAGTTTTAGCTTTGCTGATGCAAAACTTGAAAAGCAATTGAACCCGCAAGTAAATCCGTTAATGCTAGCAAATCCAATTTCAAGTGATTTGGCTGCGATGCGTAGTACTTTGCTTTCAAGTTTAATTCCTTGCGTACAATATAATCTTAACCGTCAGCAAAGCCGTGTTCGCTTCTTTGAACTAGGACTTCGTTTTGATTATCAAGATGCTAAAAGTATTGAGGATCTAAAACAGATTCCAACTTTAGCTTTAGTGGCAGTTGGCTCGCAACAACTAGAATCTTGGCATGTGAAGCCTCAACCAATGGATTTCTTTGACTTCAAAGGAGAGATAGAAGAGATTTTAGCTGCTGGACGTGTCAAAGTTGAATATGTGCGTTCAGAGCGTGCATGGTTGCATCCAGGGCAGTCTGCTGAAATTTTAGTTGATGGCCAATCAATTGGTTACTTAGGCCGTCTACACCCATCTTTAGAAAATGAGCTAGATTTAAGCACAACTTGGGTTGCTGAACTTGATCAAGCAGCCGTTTTGCAATCTTATGTATCTAATTTTACAGAATTATCACGTTTTCCTTCGATTAGACGTGATATTGCGCTTTTAATCTCTGATAATATAAATGTTAGAGATATTCAGCAGTTAATCGAAAAAACTGGTGGAGAGCTTTTAGACTCTACATGGTTATTCGATGTGTATACGGGGCAGGGTGTCGAAGAAGGTAAGCGCTCATTGGCGTTTGCATTATTATGGCAACATCCTTCACGTACGCTTGAAGATGCTGAAATTAAATCTGGTATGGACAATATAATCCAAGTGTTGGAAAACACTTATCAAGCGACATTGAGGGCCTCATGACAGCATTAACTAAAGCAGACATGGCTGATCATTTAAGTGAGTTAACCAGCTTAAATCGCCGTGAAGCAAAACAAATGGTCGAGTTGTTCTTCGACGAGATTAGCCAAGCGCTTATTGCAGGGGAGCAGGTTAAGCTTTCTGGTTTTGGTAATTTCGAGTTAAGAGATAAACGCGAACGTCCAGGACGTAACCCTAAGACAGGTGAAGAAATTCCAATTTCAGCACGTAGGGTAGTGACCTTCAGAGCGGGTCAGAAGTTTAGACAACGCGTTGGAAATGAGCAGATCGATTGATCTGCTTTTTTTTACTTATAATTTTAAATAAACCTAGAATAAATTTTGCTTATTATTAGAAAAGTATGCTTAGTCATTCATATATAAAATTTAGGTATAAAAAAAGAGGACAAAATGTCCTCTTTTTTATCTAATCTAAAATATAGATTAGTGTGCAGCAGAAGCAGCAGCTTCAGAAGCAGCAGGTGCAGAAGCAGCAGCAGCAGAAGCTTCAGATGCAGCAGCATCAACAGCTTGAGAAGCAGCAGTAGAAGCTTCAGAAGCAGCAGCAGTAGCTTCAGAAGCAGCAGCTACAGCTTCAGAAGCAGCAGCAGGAGCTTCTTCTTTCTTAGAACAACCAACGAAAGCTAAAGTAGCAGCAACAGCAGCAGCAACAGCGAATTTTTTGAATAACATGGCATCACTCTCACAAAAAAGATTTGAGATTAAAAAAACCTAAGTTGGACTGTTTTGCTTTTATTATTCCTAAAACGTAGCTAGGTAACAACGCATGGAGCAGTCTAACTGGTCTGCCGCTATGCTATCACTGCAAATGCTGAAATACTACTGTCGTCTATCAAAAAAACGTATGAAAAAGAGAAAAACAGACTGTTTTTTAACAGAAAAAAACAATTAATCAGCTCGTATATATTGGAAAAGGTAGAGGTAAGCTACTAAAAAGACTAAGCTTTTTTATGCAAAAATATTTATTATCAAAAGCTTATAAATAATTTTACATAAAAATAAGCAAAATGTATTTTTGTGTAAAGCTTGTCAACCAAATAAAAAGCCACTCAAAAGAGTGGCTTTTTTGAAGGCTTAATTAGTTAAGTTGAAGCTTTACGTTTCATTTGATCAAAGAAATCATCATTTGTTTTGGTTTCTTTCATACGGTCAAGTAAGAATTCCATTGCTGCCAACTCATCCATTGGGTGAAGTAGCTTACGGAGGATCCATACTTTACGTAATTTATCTTCATCCATTAAACGCTCTTCACGACGTGTGCCAGATTTTTTGATATTCATAGCAGGGAAGACACGTTTTTCAGCAATACGGCGATCAAGCGTAATCTCTTGGTTACCTGTACCTTTGAATTCTTCATAAATTACGTCATCCATTTTACTGCCTGTTTCAATCAAAGCAGTAGAGATGATCGTAAGTGAACCACCTTCTTCGATATTACGCGCAGCACCGAAGAAACGTTTAGGGCGCTCTAATGCATGAGCGTCTACACCACCCGTTAACACTTTACCTGATGACGGGATAACAGTGTTGTAAGCACGTGCCAGACGGGTAATAGAGTCAAGAAGAATCACAACATCTTTTTTATGTTCAACAAGACGTTTAGCTTTTTCAATAACCATTTCTGCAACTTGTACATGGCGAGCTGGAGCTTCATCAAATGTTGAAGCAATAACTTCACCGCGAACAGTACGCTCCATTTCGGTTACTTCTTCTGGACGTTCGTCAATGAGTAGAACGATCAAGAATACTTCTGGATTGTTTCTAACAATCGATTGAGCAATATTTTGAAGTAACATTGTTTTACCCGCTTTCGGCGGTGCAACAATAATAGAACGTTGGCCTTTACCAATTGGCGCAACTAAATCAACGACACGAGCAGTTAAGTCTTCAGTCGTACCATTACCTAATTCCATAACCAATTGTTCGGTCGGGAAAAGGGGAGTTAAGTTTTCAAATAAAATTTTATTTCGAGAATTTTCTGGCGTGTCGTAGTTAATCTGGTTAACTTTGAGCAACGCAAAATAACGCTCACCTTCTTTTGGAGGGCGAATAGTACCTGTGATGGTATCACCTGTACGCAAGTTAAAGCGTCGGATCTGTGAAGGACTCACATAAATATCATCCGGACCTGCTAAATACGAACCTGCGGCAGAACGCAAAAAACCAAAACCATCAGAGAGAATTTCGAGAACGCCATCACCAAAAATTTCTTCGCCATTCATCGCATGGCGTTTCAAAATGGCAAAAATAATATCTTGCTTTCTGTTACGAGCCATACCTTCCAGGCCCATAAATTCAGCAATTTTAATTAGTTCGCCGATTGGTTTTTTCTTGAGTTCAGTTAAATTCATAAGGGTCAGAATTAGGAAAGAGTAGAGTGTGGTTTAAAAAGAAGAAAAATCGCTCGCATACAAAAAAGATTATCGCAATTGTATTTACACAATAACAATTCAGAAGTCTGATTAATTGTTTCGAAGAGAAATGTGAAAAACAATTTCTGTTGCCGAGTGGCGATCTTTATGTTTGTGTCTTGTAAGAAGCCGGACGAAGATGATTCCCTTCAGTGCCTCTTGAGCATGCAATATAAGCCAGCCTAGCAAATTTGTCAATTTATAGGCGAAAAAAATACGCTATAAAAAAGTATAGCGTATTTTCTTTTTTAGCATTTTGACTTAAACGTTTTCATCAATAAAGCTAACAAGTTTAGAGCGAGGTACAGCACCAATTTGTTGAGCTACAACTTCACCATTTTTGAAAAGTAGTAAAGCAGGAATGTTACGGATGTTGTATTTCACTGCTGTATCTTCGCAAGAAGTCACATCAACTTTAACAATTTTTACTTTACCAGCATATTCACTTGATAGGTCTTCAAGAACAGGCGCGATTGCTTTACAAGGTGCACACCATCCTGCCCAGAAGTCAACAAGTACAGGGGTTTCAGCATCTAAAACATCTGCTTGGAAGTTATCATCAGTTGTATTTACAATAGTCGCAGACATGGTACGGCTCCAATTTTTAGAAAAAAGTGCTATTACAGGAGAAATTATCTCTATCAGTATTACATAGCTACTTAGTTCAATGTAAGGGTTTGATGCTATTATTCAAGGCTTAACTAAATTTGTCTAATGGATGCTCACGATATCCATCATCGACTTGTACAATCAACTTATAAATAGAAAAATTTAAATCACAGCTAATTGTTGATGAAAATGGCTTTTCAATTGCATTCTTGTGAATTACTCTAGGCGTGAATTGTTATGGGTTTAGTTCAATAATGTCTGATTTTCTGATTGATGAAGAATTACTTGCCGCCATAGATATGGGGTCGAACAGTTTTCACCTTGCAATTGCACGGGTAGATCATGGCGAAGTTAAAAAAGTTGCTTCGATGTCAGAAAAAGTACAGCTCGCAGCTGGTTTAGATGAGAATAAAAACCTAACAGAAGCAGCTCAGCAACGAGGCCTAGCCTGCTTGGCTCGTTTTGTAGGAAGATTAAGTTCTGTTCAACCAAATCGCTTACGAATTGTGGCGACCAATGCTTTGCGTCAGGCAAAAAATGGTCATGAATTTATTCAAAAAGCAGCAGAAATCTTGCCTAAACCTATTGAAATTATTGCTGGGCGAGAAGAAGCGCGTCTGATTTATCTTGGCGTATCGCATACCATGGCAAATGGTGGTCGACGTTTGGTTGTAGATATTGGTGGTGGTTCTACTGAGTTTATTATTGGTGAGGAGTTTGAACCTATTTACACTGAGTCATTGCAAATGGGATGCGTGGCTTATACAAAAGCCTACTTTGCCGATGGCGAAATCACACAAAAAGCCTTTGATAAAGCAGTTGTTGCTGCCCGTAAAGAACTTTCAGCTATTGCAACAACGTATAAAATGGAAGGTTGGGATACTGTCGTTGGTTCTAGTGGAACGATTAAAGCTTGCCGCCAAATTATGGTGAATATGGGCTTGAGTGATGAACAAGAAAACGTTACTCGTGAAGGCCTCTATAAACTTAAAGATAAGTTGCTTAAGTTCAAAAATATTTCTGAAATTGATTTTGAAGGACTTCGAGAAGACCGACGAGCAGTTTTGCCAGCCGGATTGGCAATTTTGTACGCAGTTTTTGAAGTATTAGAAATTGAACATTTGGCATATTCTGATGGTGCATTACGTGAAGGAGTCATGTATGACCTGTTAGGTCGTTTTAAACATGAAGATATCCGAGATCGTAGTGTACAAGCCCTAATGGGACGCTATAACGCTGATCCGAAACAAGCAGAACGAGTTGTAAATACAGCTCAACAGTTATTTGATGGTGTGGCAAAACCACTTAATTTAACGAGTGAAGACAGTGACTTACTGCGCCGTGCTGCATATTTGCATGAAATTGGTTTAGCAATAAGTCATGGTGGTTACCATCGTCATGGTGCTTATTTATTACAGCATTCTGATATTCCAGGTTTCTCACAAATTGATCAAAACCATCTTTCACATTTGGTTGCTCATCATCGTCGCAAATTACGTAATGATGTAAAAAATGAAGTTTTAAAGGCTGGCGGTTATAAATTACTTTACTTAAGTTTATTACTTCGCCTTGCAGTTTTACTCAACCATAGTCGCAGTGATCAGATGCTTCCTGCCATTGAACTGACCATCATAAATGATCAACAATGGCAGCTTAGTGTTTCTGGTGATGCCAAACAATGGCCATTGTTAGTTGCCGACTTGCATGATGAGCAAGAGCAGTTTAAGCATTGGGACATTGAATTGAATATTCAGTCGGAAAAATTTATCGATTAAAGGGATAATATTCGACCTATGAAAAAAGCTACTCAGTCCAAAGCGTGGACAACGGTTCAAATTGCACGTCATCCTGATCGTCCGCAGTTTCTAGATTATGTCGGTGAAATCTTTACAGAGTTTGATGCCTTGCATGGTGATCGTTTGTTTGGTGACGATGGTGCGATGGTAGGTGGTCTTGCTCGTTTTGACGGTCAACCTGTGATGGTCATTGGACAACACCGTGGTCGTAGTACCCGTGAAAAATTAAAGCATAACTTTGGTATGGCGAACCCAGAAGGTTACCGTAAATCTCAGCGTTTATTAGATATGGCTGAGCGTTTTAATCTTCCGGTGTTCACGTTTATTGATACGATGGGTGCATACCCAGGTGTTGGTGCTGAAGAACGTGGACAAGCTGAAGCAATTGCTACTAGCCTTGCTCAGCTTTCAAGTTTGAAAGTTCCTGTTGTTGCAACAGTACTCGGTGAAGGTGGTTCTGGTGGTGCTTTGGGTATTGGTGTTGCTGACCGAGTGATTATGTTATCGCATAGTATTTATTCTGTGATTTCACCGGAAGGTTGTGCTTCTATTTTATGGAAGACTGCTGAAAAAGCAGCTCAAGCAAGTGAAGCTTTAGGTTTAACAGCAGATAAACTACAATCTCTAGGTATTGTTGAATATGTAGTAGATGAAGGTGAAGGGGCTCATTTAGACCCTGAGCGTGTTATGCAAAACCTAAAAGTGGTTTTGAAGCAAGCTTTGGAAGAGTTGCTACCAATGGATGCAAATGAACGATGCGAAGCACGTTATCAACGTTTAATGAAGTTTGGCAGCGAAAATTTAGGCATCACGTCTTAAAGCAGGCTCAAGAGTTTTCAGAAAATAGTTCTTTTCTTATTGGATGTAGTGGTGGCATGGATTCAATGCTACTACTACATTTAATGGCTCAAATTTTCCCTCAAAAGATCCGAGCAATTTACATTGATCATCAACTGCAAAAACAAAGTGCAGAATGGGGGGGATTTGTTGCCAGTCAGTCAACAAATTTAAATATTCCTTATATTATTCAAAAAGTTCAGATTTCTGATGGGAATCTGGAAGCTCAAGCACGTCAAGCACGTTATCAAGCTTATCAGCAACATTTGCAAGCCAATGAAATTTTAGTGCTCGCTCATCATCAGCAAGATCAGGCCGAAACAGTTATTTTACGTTTATTGGCAGGTACAGGTGTAGATGGACTTGCTGCGATGCAAGCCATTGATTACCGTGTAAACATGACAATTTGGCGCCCTTTTTTGGATCTAACACGTGAGCAAATCGCTTTTTGGACTGCTCAGCTTGAAGTTAAGTATATTGATGATCCAATGAACTATGATACCCATTATGATCGTGTGTGGTGTCGTGAAGAGCTTTGGCCATTTTTAACAAAGCGATTTCCAAAAATGCAGCAGGCACTTAGTCGTACCAGCTATTTGATGCAAGATGCTTCTGAAATTTTAGAAGAAGTTTTGAAAGCCGATTTAAAGCATTGTGGAACGGCTGAATGCTTAGATTTAATTAAACTATTAGATTTATCATCTGCCCGTCAACGTCAATTACTTTCCGCTTGGATGAAGGGTGGTGGGCAATATCGGCCTGCATTTGAAATGGTCGAGCGCTTAAAGACTGAAGTTATTGACTCTAAGTCAGATGCTCAAGCGGCTTTACATTGGAACCAGTTTTACTATGTTCGTTATCAAAATATACTCTATAGGTTAAGTAAACAGGTTTATCTTGCGGAAACTTTAAATCTGGTTGAAGCTGAACTCGAGCATGCATTTAAATTAGAAGAAAAGTGGCAGGGGGCTTCTGGACTTTTTCATATTGTGTCTAAAGAAATTGGTTTAAGTCATTCTTTATTAAATAAAGAATTAAAAATAATTCGACGTCAAGGCGGTGAAAAAGTCCATTTATATGGTCGTGTTGGGCAATGGCCATTAAAAAAAGCAATTCAAGAGGCACATATTTTGCCTTGGCTTCGTCATACAATTCAAATATTAGTCATAGATAATGTTATGCTTGGTGTTTTTACACCGAAAGGATTTTGGTTGGCTCAGTCTCCGTATTGTGAGCAAGGAGGATGGCAACCAGATTTAATTTCTCATTCTTGTGATCTGGTAAATGGCGAATATGGTTATGACAAGTGCAGTAAATAGTAATATCTGTTTTATTGGTGGTGGTAATATGGCCCAAGCGTTGATTGGCGGGCTAATTTCGAGAGGTTTGCCGCCAACACGTATTACCGTTTCAGATCCAGTTGAACAAATCCGTCATTTATTACAAGAAAAAGAAATTCATGTAACCCAAGATAATGTGGCTGCAATTAAAAATGCAGATGTTGTAGTACTTGCTGTAAAACCACAGGTTTTAGCAAATGTTCTACGCCCGTTGAAAGGCTTATTATCGGATAAACTGGTTATTTCGATTATTGCTGGTGCGGAAATTAAGACAATATCAAATCTTATTGATAGCGAACGAATTGTACGTGTTATGCCAAATACGCCAGCATTAGTTCAAACTGGCGCACATGGTATTTATGCGACTGATGTGGTTGGTGCTTCAGACCGTGAATTAACGAGTCAAATTTTAGCAGCAACTGGTTTAACAATTTGGGTAAACTCCGAAGCTCAAATTGATGCGGTAACGGCAGTTTCAGGTTCAGGTCCGGCTTATTTCTTCTACCTCATGGAAAGTATGATCCGCGCAGGTAAAAATCTAGGGCTAGATGAAAAAGTTGCAACTGCATTAACACTTCAAACAGCATTAGGTGCGGCTCAAATGGCAATTACGAGTTCAAATACTCCGTCTGAACTACGTAAAAATGTGACTTCACCGAATGGTACAACACAAGCTGCACTTGAAGTTTTTGATCGTGCACAAATCTCTCAAAATATTCAATCTGCATTAGCTGCTGCACAGAAGCGTAGTCAAGAATTGGCTCAAGAACTGAGTGACAGTGCAAAATAGCTTTAATAGGATAAGACAACTATGGGTGCAAATTCTGCGCTAATTTTTGGAATTTTAATTAACGTTGCGATTTTATTGGTCTTTTTCCGGTTCTTAATGCAATTGGCGGCAGTAAGTCCTTATAATCCTGTGGTTTTATCGACAGTAAAGGCGACGAAGATTGTTGATATTTTTGGCCGTATTTTTCCAACAGTCGCAAAAGGCCGGTTCAATTTAGCTGCGTTAGTTCTTTTAATTATTTTATATTTACTGAAAATTTTCGGTGTGATGTATCTTTCAGGTTCAATGCCAAATAGTCCGATTCATTTAGTGATTCTGACATTTGTGACGATGATCCAAGACTTGATTCGTTTCTGCCGTTATTTAATTTTCGCGACAATCATTTTGAGCTGGGTGGTTATGTTCACTCAATCTCGTTCACCTTACATTGAGGTGATTCAAGATTTGGCAGAACCATTACTCGCACCATTCCGTCGTTTATTGCCTAATATGGGAATGATTGACTTATCTCCAATTTTGGCCTTTTTAGCGCTTTATATTGCCGAGATCTTAATGAATGAAGTTGCAAAAGTTCTTTTAACAGGACTTTAAGTTAACGCAATAAAAAAGGGCTGTTAATACAGCCCTTTTTTTATTTCAATTAATTAATGGGCATCATCCCAGTTTTGCCCTTGCCCAACTTCAACAACTAAAGGCACAGAAATTTTTACTACAGATTCCATGACAGTCGCGATTTGCTTAGAGAGCTCCTCGGCAATGTTTTGATCTGCTTCAAATACTAATTCATCGTGTACTTGAAGAAGTAGCTTGGCTTGATCTTTTGGTAAGATTTTATCGACTTCAATCATTGCAAGTTTAATGATATCAGCGGCACTACCTTGTAACGGTGCATTAATTGCAGCACGTTCGGCAGCCTTACGTACCATTACATTTCGTGCATCAATATCTGGTGTATAAAGACGACGACCTAAAATAGTTTCAACAAAACCTTGCTCTGATGCAACTTGACGTGTGCGTTGCATATATTCATAGATGCCAGGATAGCGTTGGAAATATTGCTTAATATAGTTTTGTGATTCCTGACGTGTAAAGCCTAACTGACGAATTAAACCAAACTCAGACATACCATACAGTAGACCAAAGTTAACTGCTTTCGCTTGACGACGTTGATCATTGGTCACATCTTCGATATCAATGCCCAATACTTCGGCAGCAGTACGACGGTGAACGTCTTGTCCATGCTGGAATGCGTGTACTAATGCTTCATCTTGAGAAAAATGAGCCATTAAACGTAATTCAATTTGCGAGTAATCGGCAGCCAATAGTACTCGGCCTTCTGGCGCAATGAATGCTTTACGAATTTGGCGCCCAATTTGTCTACGAATTGGAATATTTTGTAAGTTAGGATCTGAAGAGGAGAGGCGACCTGTTGCTGTGAGTGCTTGGTGATAACTCGTATGTACACGATGCGTGTCGTTATGAGATTGCTCAACTAAACGGTCAGTATAGGTACTTTTTAGCTTTGCTAAACCGCGATGCTCTAGAATAATTTCCGCTAAAGGATGTTCAATTTTTTCTAAAACACTTTCACTGGTGCTGTATTGTCCAGTTGCAGTTTTTTTACCGCCTTTGATTCCTAATTTATCAAATAGGATTTCACCTACTTGTTTAGGAGATGCAATATTAAAAGTTTCATCTGCAATTTCCATCGCCTGATTTTCAAGCCCTTCCATCGTTTTTGCAAATTCAACGCTTAATTTATCTAAGAAGGCATGATCTAAACGAATTCCATCTTCTTCCATACCCGATAAAATACGGGCAACTGGCATTTCGATGTTATATAAAATATTTTCTAGCTCAGGAAATGGCTTAAGTTTGTTTGAAAGCACTTCATACGAACGATAAGTCACATGAGCATCTTCTGCAGCATAGTGAGCAGCAACTTCAATCTCAATTTGATTGAAAGTCTTTTGTTTGGCGCCCTTACCAGCAATTTGTTCAAAGGTGGTGGTTAAGTGGCTTAAGTAGACACGAGCTACGTCATCCATGCCGTGACGAGTCGCTGCTGCATTCAATACATAAGATGCAAGCATGCTATCGAAATACCAGCCTTTAAGTTCTATGCCATGATTGGCAAAGATATGGGCATCATATTTAAGGTGATGCCCAATTTTTTTAACTGCTTCATTTTCTAGCACAGGCTTAATTTGAACCAGAATTTGATCACGATCTAGTTGCTGTGGCGCATTTTCATAATTATGCGCTAATGGAACATAGTAGGCATCTTTCGCATCAAATGCGATTGAAAAACCAACCATCTCGGCAATACGGTAGTCCAGGCTTGTAGTTTCTGTATCAATAGCAAAATGATCGGCATTTTGCATGCGTTGCCAGAGCTGATCCCATGCTTCTTGGGTTAAAACAGTGTGATAATTTGCAGTTCCAAGCTGGTCATCTTGACTGGTTAAGCTTGCTTGATCTTCAGTTTCTATAGATTCAGCAGGTTTAACTTCATTTTGAACAATAGTCTGTGAAGCTTGTTGTTTATAGCTTGAGCTATTTGGATTGTTTGGATGATCAAGCGACTGTAATTGGTTTCTAAACTCAAGCTCAGTATAAAGATTACGTAGAGCCTCTACATTTGGATCAGTAAGCTTTAACTCATGCCAATCGAGTTCTAAAGGAAGATCACAAACAATGCTAGCTAACTGGTGGTCAAGCTTAATATTGTCTAAGTTATCTTTAATATTTTGGCTAAGTTTGCCTTTAAGTTGGTCTGCATTGGCAATAATATTGTCTAAAGTGCCATATTCAGTTAGTAACTTAGCTGCTGTTTTTGCACCTACGCCAGGTACACCCATGATGCCATCAGACGCATCGCCCATAAGGGTTAAGTAATCGATAATTTGATTTGGCCAAACACCAAATTTTTCAAATACCCCATCGGTATCCATGACACGATCTTTAAAGCTATCTTCAAGTTTTACATGGTCATTGACGAGCTGAGCCATGTCTTTATCTCCGGTTGAGATAAGTACATGATGGCCTTCGAGTACGGCACGTTTAGCGAGCGTACCGATAATGTCATCTGCCTCTGCACCCGGAAGACTATATAAAGGAATCCCCTGAGCTTTAATCAATGCATGCAAATATGGAATCTGTTGAGATAATTCTTCCGGCATGGTAGGGCGATCACCTTTATAAATAGGTGAAAGCTTGTGGCGGAAAGTTGGCTCAGGCGTATCAAAAATGACGGCCATATGTGTTGGCTGCATACGGCGCATTAATTTTTGAATGGCAGAAATTGCCCCACGTATTGCATTGGTATGTAACCCTGTAGAGGTCGTCAATGGTGGTAATGCATGATATGCACGAAATAAAAAATAGGACCCATCAACCAAGACAAATGGTGGCATTGAACAATTCCTTAATCTGAATTACGGGTATTTTACGTGAAAACGGCTATGAATGCAGGTTTATGATTTTTGCAGTATTTTGTATGTATAAATATACGCTTGTATTGGCTTGAAGTAAGATGACCTGTAATGAAGGTGTCATATTGCTAAGCCCATGTATAAAAAAGACAAACAGGGAATGATCATTGTTTTGATCGCTTTGACTTTGTTTTTAGCCATTTCAATTGGTTTTAAATTTCAGAGTGCTGTTATTGCTTTATCTATTGCACTTACTGTCATTCTAGTTCAATTACTGTCAAATCTGCATGAGCGTTTAACTCATTTAGAACAGCAGTTTTCTCAGCAGAAAACGCCACTTTATTCTATTCACATGCAAAGAACAGTGATTTATGCGGCCGCCTTGGTTGCATTAGTTGCTTATATCAATCATTGGATGTGGATTGCTGGTGGGGCTTTACTTGTTTTATTGCTATGTTTGATTCAAACCATCAGTGCATTTCATACTCGACTATTATACCTCGAGTCTGCAAAACAAACTGTTCATGTAAATGAGACCATACAAACAGAAGTTATAAATCCTGTAATAGAACAAGTTAGTTCCAATAATACAGACACGCTAGTCCCTGCCGAAACAGCAACTTTCAACCAAACAGAACAACCAGCACATGTACAGGCCGCATGGTGGCAACCAGCCGTGGATTGGATGATTCATGGCAATCCAATCTTAAGAGTTGCTGTTGCTGTGCTTATGGTTGGGGTCGTGTTGTTATTACGTTTTGCAAGTGAGCATTGGCAGCTTAGTTTAGGTGTAAAACTTGGATTTATTGCGATTGCTGGAGGTGTGTTAACGGCATTTGGGTATACATTGCAAAAGAAAAATCAGCTGTTTGCTGTGGCATTGCAAGGTGTCGGGCTGGCTGTTGTATTCCTGACACTTGTGTTCTCACATCATTTTGGTGTAATTGCCAACCTAACTACAGCGAGTATTCTGTTTACGATTTTATTAGCTATTACGGTATTCCTGAGCTTAAAACAACAAGCTATTTATTTGGCAATATTAGCACTTGGTATGGCTTATGCGGCTCCTTTAGTTATTCCGCAATATCGCCCTGATGTAACCTTTCTATTTAGCTACTACTTGGTAATTAACTTAGCAGTTGCTGCGGTTAACTTTATTCAGCCTTGGAAAATCTTAAATCAAATTGCTTTCTTTGCCACAATGTTTATTGGTGGTAGTGCAATCGCATTTTATGCAGAACCCGCAAAATTTAATACATTGGACTGGATTTTGTGGTGCCATATCGCGCTGTTTATTTGGTTAAGTGTTCGTTATAGCCAAAATATATCTCGGACGTCAGCACATGAAAAACAAGAAGGTATTCGTTTACCTCCGCTGTTAGATGTGGGTCTTATTTTTAGTGTGCCTGTGCTGGGCTTTACGCTACATGCTTACTTAGTACATGAGTCTACACAAGCGTTGACGATTGGTGCTGCTGTCTTGGCGGGTACATATGCGCTATTAACTTTTTGGATTAAAAAAACTCATCCTCAGCTTTCAGTTCTTGCCAAAAGCTTTTTCATCCTCGCCGTTGCATTTTTTGCCTTAATCTTTCCACTTGCAAAAGGAGCACATTGGACAGCAATTGGTTGGGTAGCTCAAGGTACAGCTTTAATTGTGTGGGGAGTAACTGAGCGCTACCGTTTAAGCCGATATATTGGCGTAGTTTTAGTTTTACTCAGCTCTATTGCGCTGTTTTATCAGGTTTGGGCCAATGAAGAGTTCCCAACGCTAAGCACAAGCATCTATGCAATTGCCCAATTTATTTCTGCCTTTTATTTATTGCAATACAACAGTAAAGAGCAACGCTATTTTAGCGCAAGCATGTTTAGTGGCATTTTCTTGTGTTTAGGAATGTATGCGGGTGCTGTAGCTGGTGTAGAAATAATGGCATGGTATCATCATTCTTTGAGTCCATATTTGATGTTCGCCGTAGTTCTAATCGCAATATTTAGCGCAGTCGTTCACTATAAACTTCGTGTGCAATGGCAAAGTTTGCAGTTAATTTTAATTAGCTTGTTACTGTTGTTAGTTTTGGGTGAAGCGTTTGCGAGTCAAGTGTTTACGTTGTTTAAATGGGTAGACTCATTACAACAAGCTACTTTCCTGGTCGCTACCATTATTCTAAGTGCCTTATTTATTATGGCTCAACCGCAGTTGGATGAGTCTGGGTACTTAAATGTCTGGGCTGGTTTAAGCTGGTTGGCGTTAGCAGTAGTTGGTTTGGCGATCTTTCCAAAAATGCCAGTTGTTGCTCTGGCTTTTATCCCTGTGGTTTATTCGCTTTGGGCGTATAAGGCTCATAAAACTACATTGTTGCATCAAATTCCTGTTTGGTGTTTAAACTTAATTTGGTTGCTAGTTGTGAGCATTGATCGCCACTCTGCTGAGTACCTTTATTTTGTTCCTTTATTTAATTTAACTGATTTTCTTTCTATTGTAGTATTTGCAGGTCTGCTCTTTATTATTTATCAACATGCTTTTGATCAAGATAAATCACTGGAGTGGACTTTTAAAATTACAACAATTTTAGCTGGGTTATTGGTATTCAGTAGTGTGGTCGTTAGGGGCTTACATCATTACTGGGGGACACCACTATGGAGCTTAGCAATTTGGACGAATGGTGAAGTGCAGTTAAGTTTGACATTGCTTTGGGTCATTTTGGCATTTGTACTCACTACATTCTCAAGCCGTAAAATGATTCGTCAACTCTGGTTTGTAGGTGCTGCACTTTTAGGTATTGTGGTATTAAAGTTGATTTTGCTTGATCTATCACAAAGTGCGACATTAACTCGAGTCATTTCGTTTATTGGGGCAGGTGGAGTAATGTTAATTATTGCTTATCTTGCGCCATTACCCCCGTCGTTTACCGCGCAGAAGAATCAAGAGCCTAAGCTTTAGGCTCTCGTTTTAATTCTTTTTGATTGCTATATTGATCGATATCGTCTTCAGCAAAACCGGTAGACGGTCGATCAATCAAGCCCATTTTAGGAACAGGAATTTCAATTCGGTTATCTAAAAATCCATTTCGGATACGTTCTTGCATTTCATCTCGAACTTTTAAAGAGTTCTCTTGTCTACACCACATCGTGAATAAAAGCTCAATTGATGACTCCCTGAATGCGGTAACCGTAACTGCAGGTTTTGGATCATCCAGTACAAGTGGATAATGAGCTGCTACATTCAGTAGAACCTCACGGACTTTAATAATATCTTCGTGAAAGTTGATTGCGAGCGTAATTGGGATACGTCGTATCGGATATTTAGATAAGTTGTGTACAGGCGCACGAATAAGCTGTTCATTCGGCAAACGAATATAGACATTGTCGAGTGTAAGTAATTTTACCGAAAGCAAATCAATTGAAATGACTTCACCTTCAATTGTATTACCACGAATGAGAGTAATCTGGATCGTATCACCGACTTCAAATGAACCTTCACCAATCAAAAATAAACCACTAATCAAGTTACTGGCAGATGTTTGCGATGCAAAACCGAGTGCTACAGTTAAAATCCCTGCTGCACCAAGGAATACACTAAGTTTGAACCCAGCTTCTTTCAAACTTGTCATGATGAAGAGTAGGAAAATAAAATAAAAAATACCACGGCGCCATACCAGACGTTGGTGAGCATTAAAACGTGAGCCAATGGTTCTAATAAACGTATTCGAAATAATACGAGCAAGAACAAAGCCAATGAAACACAGTACAACAGCGACTAAAATTTCACTAATACGTTCGGTATTGATATTGGTAAATATACTTTTGAGGCTATCAGCGATATCTTTTGGAATATTTGAATCAGCCATATAAACCTCTTAAAAGAATGAATCAAACATATTGAATAATGCTCCACCAGGTGAGCGTGGTGGGTGAACATAGGTCACTTCACCAGCAAGAGGTGGCGTACGGTTTTCAATACGAATACGCGCCGGACGATCAGAACCCTCATAATAAACTTTAATTTGAGAAGTCCACAAACGACCTGTACTTTCACTATAAAAAAGAGGAAGAGCAGTAACTGGCACATTCATACGATCAAAGCGTAATTGATGATTACTTGTGTTGTGAAAGTCAATTGGAGTAACAGCACGGAAAGCGCGTGGTGTTAATAGATTTAAATCAGTACGTCCATCCACGGAAGTGGCATAACAGATTTCTCCTTGCTGCGCATTAGGACCAAACCACGTATCTTTAGGCTGAATTACAGGAATCTCAAACAAAGGTTCATGCTGACTTTCAACTAAGCCTGCAATCCATAATGGTGTACTTATATATAGAGTCCCACGTTGACCTGCTGGAATATAAATAGGATCAACAGGTTTAATAACCACAGAACGATCTGCCAGACGTGGCATCAGTAAAAATTCTGGGTTGGTCTTTCGAAACATGTAACGTTCTACTTGAACCGTATGCGGAAAGGCAAAATGTGGATCGGCAATTGGGTGCCAATCTTGTTCATTATCGTCTTGGAGAGACGGACGATAATATTCGATGCGCCATTCTTTTATGCCACGTGTTAAACGAAAGAGCATTGAACCGAATTGCCATGCTTTGGACTGGTTAATTTCAAAGTGCTGTTCACCCCACCATTTTAAAGAATTCTGGGGGCGAGGCTGATATTCATTATTTTCAAACAAGACGCAAAATTCCTCTACCGAGTTGTTAAACAGACTTCACGCTGTAATCTGCTTAGAGTACACTCAAAATCATCTTACTCATCATTATAAATTGTGATGCAAATATTGAAACAAATACAAGTTCCATATAGTTTTGCCAAGCGTCATGGTGTTTTATTTCGTTATGACGGTGATCAGGTATTTATTATTAGACGTCAAAACACTGAAAAAATTGCATTGCAGGAAGCAAGACGTATCTTGGGTAAGCCAGCTCATTATCAATTATGTACTGAACAAGAATTTAATACGCTCTTAAGTACGAGTTATGCAGGTGATACAGGGGAGTCACAACAAGTTGCGGCTGGTTTAGAAGATCATCCGGATTTATTGAGTTTGGCCGATCAGGTTCCTGAAACAGAAGACTTGATGGACCAGGAAGATGACGCGCCTATTGTGCGTCTGATCAATGCACTTCTCTCTGAGGCAATTCGAGTAGGGGCTTCTGATATTCATATTGAAGCTTTTGAAAAGAAACTATCTGTACGATTACGTGTAGATGGACAATTGCGTGAGATTGTACAACCACGCCGTGAGTTGGCGCCTTTACTAGTTTCGCGTATTAAAGTTATGGCGAAGCTTGATATTGCTGAAAAACGTGTACCACAAGATGGACGTATTTCTTTACGTCTTGCTGGCCGTGAAGTGGATGTGCGTGTTTCAACTTTGCCATCGTCACATGGTGAAAGGGTCGTTATGCGTTTGCTTGATAAACAAGCGGGCCGTCTCAACATGACTCACTTGGGTTTAATGGCTAATGACTATGAGCGTTTAACTCAGTTAGTGCATCGTCCCCATGGTATTATTCTGGTCACAGGGCCTACAGGTTCGGGGAAAACGACTACCTTATACGCAGCCTTGTCTGATCTAAATGACAATACTCGTAATATCTTAACTGCTGAAGATCCAATCGAATATCAACTCGAAGGCATTGGTCAAACCCAAGTGAATACCAAAGTGGATATGACATTTGCTCGTGCTTTAAAAGCAATGTTACGTCAAGATCCTGATGTGGTGATGGTGGGGGAGATTCGTGATCTGGAAACTGCTGAAATTGCAGTTCAAGCATCTTTAACAGGTCATTTGGTTTTATCAACACTGCATACCAATACCGCTATTGGTGCGGTTACTCGACTTAAAGATATGGGAATTGAGCCCTTCTTATTATCAAGCTCTTTAATTGGGGTGATTGCTCAACGTTTGGTTCGTACTTTATGTCCACATTGTATGACATGGCGTGAAGCTGATACTTTTGAAAAACAGGTTTTTCAACATATTAATAATGAACCGTTGCTGCAGTTACCTGAAGCCAAAGGGTGTGATCATTGTTCACATTTAGGTTTTAATGGACGTACAGCGATTTATGAAATCGTACCAGTTGATGAACCTATGCGCCGTCTAATTCATGGTAACGCAGCTGAATATGAATTAGAAAATCATGCTCGTGAGTATTCAGGTTCTATTCGTGATGATGGTTTGCGCAAAGTACTTACAGGTAAAACTACACTCGAAGAAGTGCTTCGTGTAACCAATGAGGCAAGTGAAGCATAATATGTAAGATAAAAAAATGCCCGATTTGATTCGGGCATTTTTTTTAATATTAAAACTTATTCAGTCACAATATTAAAGGTTACATCAATATTGTTGCGAGTTGCATTTGAATATGGGCAAACAATATGAGCTGCTGCAACTAACTTTTCAGCTTCTTCACGGTCCATACCCACTAAGTAAACATTTAAAGTCGCTTCGATGCTAAAACCTGTAGGAATTGGTCCAATACCTACTTCACCCTCTACATAAGCATCTTTACTAATGTTAAATTTATCGCGGTTTGCAACGAATTTTAAAGCACCTAAAAAGCATGCTGAATAACCAGCTGCAAATAACTGCTCTGGATTTGTTACAGCACCACCAGCGCCACCCATTTCTTTAGGTACACCAAGTTGTACATCTAATACGCCGTCTGATGAAGTCGCACGGCCATCACGACCACCGGTTGCTTTAGCTTTTGCACGATAAACAACTTTTTCTAATGACATCGTTTTATTCCTAAATTAAATTGAATACAAATATATCGTACACGACTTAATTATTTTGACAAGTATATTTTTTGAAAAAATTGCTGTTTATTTGACTAAGTTTGTACGGAGTTTAGTAAGTTGGTCTTTAAGGCCTAATAGCGTTGTCATATCACATGAACTTGCTTCTAATACACCTGCCGGAATATCCATTGCTTGATCTTTTAATTTTTTCCCTTCATCACTCAGTGTAATAATCACTTGTCTCTCATCTTGAGTTGAACGGGTACGACGAAGTAAATGCAGAGCTTCTAACTTTTTCAAGATAGGTGTGAGAGTAGATGATTCTAAAAAAAGTTTAGCTCCAATTTCGGAAACAGTTACTTCATCCTGCTCCCACAACACTAACATAACTAAATATTGGGGATAGGTGATACCCAAAGGCGCTAGTAGTTTTCTGTAGAGCTGATTAAGCGCTAAATTTGTTGAATAAATGAGGAAACATAATTGATTCTCAAGCTTTAAGTTTTGACAGTCTTGGTCCATATCTTCCTCAAAGAAACTAATATTGCTTTTGTAGTATATCGCTTTCTATTCAGTTTCTTAAATGTTCATAAGAATAGGTTATGAATAAAGTAAATTAAGGGATATAAAAAATGGAATAATTACATCAATTATTCCATAAGATAAAAATATTCTAGATGAAAGTGTTTACCACAAATCTGCAATCTTTTTCATTAAACGCGCACGATACTTCGCGGTAGGATTATTTGCATTGCGTTGCTGCTCTTGTTCATAAAAATCTTGCCATGCAGTAATCATTTCAAGCGTTGTTCCTTGTTTTTTAATCACAGAAACATCTGCTGGCTGAATATTTTCTAAACGTTGTCTAGCACCTTCTGCGCCTGTACCCCAGCCAATAATTCTTTGGCCAAAAGCGGGCAAGGGGATATTTTTAGGAGTTGCTGGAAGAATATCTGAGTTGAGCTGTGCAGCAGGCGAAACAAAATGGTTTGTTGTACCAAACTCTGCATAACAATGAATATTTGCCCCCAAGCAAAAAATGCTAAATAAGTATTTCCACATGAATAATTAAACTTTTAATAATGAATCAATTTACGGTGAGTCATCAGAGGCATTGAAGACCGGACGAGTTCTTGTGCTGTTAAATCAAAGGGTACAGTGATTAAACCACTCCCTTCATATCCAATCATACTTAAAATTTGGCCACGACTATCTGTTGCCCCAGAGTGTCCCCAGGTTTGTCGTTTTTCACCATGCCAGCCCTGTTGTGCTGCGCCTAAAACATAACATTGGCTATCCATTGCCCGAGCTTGTAGCAAAAGCTGCCAGTGCATTTGTCCAGTTGTATAAGTAAATGCAGCAGGAGCAGTAAGAAGATGAGCGCCTTGTTGTCTCAGAGTTAGAGCAAGCTCTGGAAAACGTAAGTCATAACATACCATTAAGCCAATATTGCCAAAAGGGGTAGATGTGACTACTACGTCTGTTCCAGGTTCAAAGAAACGAGACTCTTGATAACCACCGACAGCATCACCCACTTGTACATCAAATAAATGGATCTTGTCATAACGTGCTTCTGTACGCTCAGGGCTAATACAAAGACTAACCGTCCGGACTCTACCATCTTGAATGGTAGATCCATCTGGACGAAATGGGCATGGCAAGGTACCGGCCACAATCCAGATTTGATATTGATGTGCTAGTTTCTCAAGCCGTTGTTGAATAGACTCAAATTGCTCAGCTGTTTCGCGTTGTTTTCCAGCTGCAAAACATACAAAGTTTTCAGGGAAAACAATCAGGCTAGCATTTTGCGCCTTACTTTGTTGAATCAACGACTCAATGACTTGAAAATTATTTTCAATATCATCTTGCGAGTTCATTTGAGCAACAGAAATAAGGGTCATATTCTAATCCGCCTTAATATTAAAGTCAGGCATTTTGCTTATCTGATACCTGTTCAAGCGTATCTTGTTCTTTCTGTAACTGCTTCACAAGTGGCTCAAACATATTCTGGTTGTTTGCATTGAGTTTCATCAATGTCTTATGTGCATCCAGAACTGTTCTTAGCATTGCATTATGAGTGATCTGTTCATCAGTTAGCGTTAATGTGCAAACGTTAGGATCGCCACAGTAATTCAAAATGACAAAAACCTGCCCTAGCCCCATACTGTTGGCTAAGGTTGTGATATCTGGATTGGTAGATAGCATCACAGCTTGAATATGATGAGTTTGTTTAAGCTTTAAACCTAGCTTAGCCAGGATGCCTAACACCGTACTATCAATAAATGTTGTTTGGGTTAAATCAACGATTGCACCAACAACATTCTCTTGCTGTTCAATTCTGTTTAAAAGTTTGTCTAGACTTATACAAGAATGGGCTCGCACTTCACCAATAAGTTTGAAAATATGCGTTCCATTTAAACTTGCATATTCAACATGACCTGTTGACATATAAATGCCATTTTCAGAGAAGGATAGAAAAATTATCACATAGTGCCATCGCAGACTCAAGAGTCCTTAAGTCGTATATTATGTAATTAATTGATTCGTAAATTAATTCATTCGACAGAGACTGAAGATGGCAATGTCATCAGCCACATGATCGGGTGCTTGGAATGATTGATTTTGCAAATGATGAACCAATTGTTGGAATTGATCATTTAACCCACCATCAAAAGGTTCAAGGGCTCCATCTGAGCAAACAATGAAGCGTGCTTGGTGATTTAATGTGCAAACATGCTCTTCAACTTCGAGTTCATCAGTCAAGCCTAATGGGAAGCTACTTGTTGTTAGAATTTTGGGAGCTTGATTAGGTTCAAAAATGATAGGAGGAGGGTAGTGTCCAGCACTTGACCAGCGAAGCGTATGTGTTTCAAGGTTTAAAATACCCACCACAATTGTAATGTGTTTTTCAATATTTTCTTGAACCAACATTCCATTTAATTTTTTTATTAATTGTCTTGGTGTTTTAGAGCGGCCATGGAAAGCTGCCATCCAAGATGTTAATAAGCTGCTAGTTACGCCATGCCCTGAAACATCGGCAAGATAGAATAAAACTTCCTTATCATTTAATTTCCAGTAGTCATACCAATCACCAGAAAGATAAGCTGAAGGCTGAAAGAAAGTTTCGACTTGATAATTTAATAAATCAATTGGATTAGGCAATAGTCTTTTTTGTAGTTCAGCAGCTGAAGGTAAATCACGACTATCTTGGTTGCGTTTATATTGAGCATCGATTCTTGATAATGCTTTATTTAAATCATTAGGTAGTTGATTCCATACCCAACCTGCAAGAGCACCCGCTTCCCAAGCTTGAGCTAAAGCGCTACCTTCATGTTCAAAAGCAATGACAATCGTTGGTAAATTCCATTTATATGTCAGGAAATCTTGTACATCTGCTATTGCAATGATGGTTGGATCATATAAATCTAAATCATCTATGTTAATGACTTGTAAGCCTGGCAGTTTATCCAAAGCTTGCTCTAAATAAGGGATAGAGCGTGTCGGTTTAATAAAATACATAGAAGAGATGGTAGTCCTTTTATATGATCACTTTATTCATCATAGAGTATGTATGATCAAAATCAAGGTATTGCCGAACTCTTAATCTAAGCAATACCTTGATTTCATCTTTTAAGGGTTTTGATTGTCATCTGGTGTGTCTTCTGAATCATCATCAATGAAAGATACATCAGCTGAGTCGCCCTTTTTCTCTGCAATTTGGAATGCTTTACGTTGGAGATATAAGTCTCGAATCATGGCGTATTGATCACCTTGTAAGGTCTGATCTAGATCCAGATATTGAGCGCGTGTATCAACCGCTTGTAACATATTACTTGACCAATAAAGACCCTCTTGATCATCCATAACATATTTCTGTGGACGTGCTTGGGCGTCTACTGCTAAACCAAAACCATCACGTAAGGTACTTGGCCCGAAAAAAGGCAACATCAGGAATGGGCCTGAAGGAACACCATAGTAACCAAGAGTTACACCAAAATTCTCTTCTTCAGTCGGTAAACCTAAACGGCTGGCAGGGTCAGCTAAACCAAGAGTCGTTAATGTATTAATTGTAAAGCGACCTATGGTTTTTGCTGCACGACCAGGGCGACCTTGAATAAGCTGGTTAACAGCATTCCAAGGTTCTCCAAGATTTTTACGGAACTGACGATAAGAACCACGGACATCTTCTGGAGTCTTTTCTCTATATTGCACAGCAACTGGGCGTAAAAAATTTCGATCCAACATGTCGTTAAATGAGTAAATTGGACGATTTAATGATTGTAATGGGTCTTTTACAGGATCTGGTTGTGCTGCATTCGCATTAATTTTTAAATCTTTAACTTTAATATTTTTTAAATCTTTAATAATTTGTGAGCGCGTATGAGTCGGTGCTGTTTCTTCTAGTGAGCTAGCATCAGAAGATTCACTTATAGTATTTTCTTGAGCATATAGAGAGGTACAAACACCTACAGATAATACGCTTAGTAAAATTAAATTAGAATAATTCATATAATTCCTTAACCGCCAGCCAGGCTAATACTTAAATGTGCAGTTGGGTGGAGATATGTTTTAATACAAAATTGATAACCTATTATCAATGTAAAATTGATCAAATAATATAGATAAAATGCTAAAAAGCTTAAAAAGTATCCAGTTGATGGTGTTGATTTAAAAAAAGGGTTGCAAAGGTAAGTTAATGGTCTATAATGCACATCCATCGGCGGTGATGCAGATAGAAACTTGTTGAAAAACAGTTACTTGTGATTAAGTTAATTGCTTTAAGTGATGAATTTGATGGTAAGTTGGTTTGAGAGATAAGTTTTAAAAATATCGAAATTACCTGTTGACTTTTAAGAGATTAAGAGTAATATAGCCGACCTAGCTTGCTGGTGACGAACCAGGAAGAAGATCATTAAGAGAATTGAAGAACAACTTGTGTGGATTTTTACTGATTGATTAATCGAAATAATTTTCATTGATTGATTGGTTTAAATTACTCGAAGTTTATTTGAGCGAAATTTAAGTCAGTAATTGATGAGCCAGAATTGGCACCTTGTCTTTAAATAAGGTGCAAAATGATTTTAACTGAAGAGTTTGATCATGGCTCAGATTGAACGCTGGCGGCAGGCTTAACACATGCAAGTCGAGCGGAGAGAGGTAGCTTGCTACTGATCTTAGCGGCGGACGGGTGAGTAATGCTTAGGAATCTGCCTATTAGTGGGGGACAACATTTCGAAAGGAATGCTAATACCGCATACGTCCTACGGGAGAAAGCAGGGGATCTTCGGACCTTGCGCTAATAGATGAGCCTAAGTCGGATTAGCTAGTTGGTGGGGTAAAGGCCTACCAAGGCGACGATCTGTAGCGGGTCTGAGAGGATGATCCGCCACACTGGGACTGAGACACGGCCCAGACTCCTACGGGAGGCAGCAGTGGGGAATATTGGACAATGGGCGCAAGCCTGATCCAGCCATGCCGCGTGTGTGAAGAAGGCCTTATGGTTGTAAAGCACTTTAAGCGAGGAGGAGGCTACTTTAGTTAATACCTAGAGATAGTGGACGTTACTCGCAGAATAAGCACCGGCTAACTCTGTGCCAGCAGCCGCGGTAATACAGAGGGTGCAAGCGTTAATCGGATTTACTGGGCGTAAAGCGCGCGTAGGCGGCTAATTAAGTCAAATGTGAAATCCCCGAGCTTAACTTGGGAATTGCATTCGATACTGGTTAGCTAGAGTGTGGGAGAGGATGGTAGAATTCCAGGTGTAGCGGTGAAATGCGTAGAGATCTGGAGGAATACCGATGGCGAAGGCAGCCATCTGGCCTAACACTGACGCTGAGGTGCGAAAGCATGGGGAGCAAACAGGATTAGATACCCTGGTAGTCCATGCCGTAAACGATGTCTACTAGCCGTTGGGGCCTTTGAGGCTTTAGTGGCGCAGCTAACGCGATAAGTAGACCGCCTGGGGAGTACGGTCGCAAGACTAAAACTCAAATGAATTGACGGGGGCCCGCACAAGCGGTGGAGCATGTGGTTTAATTCGATGCAACGCGAAGAACCTTACCTGGCCTTGACATAGTAAGAACTTTCCAGAGATGGATTGGTGCCTTCGGGAACTTACATACAGGTGCTGCATGGCTGTCGTCAGCTCGTGTCGTGAGATGTTGGGTTAAGTCCCGCAACGAGCGCAACCCTTTTCCTTATTTGCCAGCGAGTAATGTCGGGAACTTTAAGGATACTGCCAGTGACAAACTGGAGGAAGGCGGGGACGACGTCAAGTCATCATGGCCCTTACGGCCAGGGCTACACACGTGCTACAATGGTCGGTACAAAGGGTTGCTACCTAGCGATAGGATGCTAATCTCAAAAAGCCGATCGTAGTCCGGATTGGAGTCTGCAACTCGACTCCATGAAGTCGGAATCGCTAGTAATCGCGGATCAGAATGCCGCGGTGAATACGTTCCCGGGCCTTGTACACACCGCCCGTCACACCATGGGAGTTTGTTGCACCAGAAGTAGCTAGCCTAACTGCAAAGAGGGCGGTTACCACGGTGTGGCCGATGACTGGGGTGAAGTCGTAACAAGGTAGCCGTAGGGGAACCTGCGGCTGGATCACCTCCTTAACGAAAGATTGACGATTGGTAAGAATCCACAACAAGTTGTTCTTCATAGATGTATCTGAGGGTCTGTAGCTCAGTTGGTTAGAGCACACGCTTGATAAGCGTGGGGTCACAAGTTCAAGTCTTGTCAGACCCACCATGACTTTGATTGGTTGAAGTTATAGATAAAGGATACATGACTGATGATGTAAGCTGGGGACTTAGCTTAGTTGGTAGAGCGCCTGCTTTGCACGCAGGAGGTCAGGAGTTCGACTCTCCTAGTCTCCACCAGAACTTAAGAGAAGTTCGGATTACAGAAATTAGTAAATAGAGATTTAGATCTTGGTTTATTAACTTCTGTGATTTAAGTATCACGGTATTAAGCATGACCTGACGAAGGCATGTTTATTCATTAACAGATTGGCAAAATTGAGTCTGAAATAAATTGTTCACTCAAGAGTTTAGATTAAGCAATTAATCTAGATGAATTGAGAACTAGCAAATTAACTGAATCAAGCGTTTTGGTATATGAATTTAGATTGAAGCTGTACAGTGTTTAAATACACAGTACTCTAAACTGAAATGTTGAAGTTACTAACTTGTAGGTAACATCGACTGTTTGGGGTTGTATAGTCAAGTAATTAAGTGCATGTGGTGGATGCCTTGGCAGTCAGAGGCGATGAAAGACGTGATAGCCTGCGAAAAGCTCCGGGGAGGCGGCAAATATCCTTTGATCCGGAGATTTCTGAATGGGGGAACCCACCTACTTTAAGGTAGGTATTGCAACATGAATACATAGTGTTGCAAGGCGAACGAGGGGAAGTGAAACATCTCAGTACCCTTAGGAAAAGAAATCAATTGAGATTCCCTCAGTAGCGGCGAGCGAACGGGGATCAGCCCATTAAGTTATGTGTGTTTTAGTGGAACGCTCTGGGAAGTGCGAACGTAGAGGGTGATATTCCCGTACACGAAAGGGCACACATAATGATGACGAGTAGGGCGAGGCACGTGAAACCTTGTCTGAATATGGGGGGACCATCCTCCAAGGCTAAATACTCCTGACTGACCGATAGTGAACCAGTACCGTGAGGGAAAGGCGAAAAGAACCCCTGTGAGGGGAGTGAAATAGATCCTGAAACCGCATGCATACAAGCAGTGGGAGCACCTTCGTGGTGTGACTGCGTACCTTTTGTATAATGGGTCAGCGACTTATATTCAGTAGCGAGGTTAACCGTATAGGGGAGCCGTAGAGAAATCGAGTCTTAATAGGGCGTTTAGTTGCTGGGTATAGACCCGAAACCAGGCGATCTATCCATGAGCAGGTTGAAGGTTGGGTAACACTAACTGGAGGACCGAACCCACTGTCGTTGAAAAGCCAGGGGATGACTTGTGGATAGGGGTGAAAGGCTAATCAAGCCTGGTGATAGCTGGTTCTCCCCGAAAGCTATTTAGGTAGCGCCTCGGACGAATACCATAGGGGGTAGAGCACTGTTTCGGCTAGGGGGTCATCCCGACTTACCAAACCGATGCAAACTCCGAATACCTATGAGTACTATCCGGGAGACAGACTGCGGGTGCTAACGTCCGTAGTCAAGAGGAAAACAATCCAGACCGCCAGCTAAGGCCCCAAAATCATAGTTAAGTGGGAAACGATGTGGGAAGGCATAGACAGCTAGGAGGTTGGCTTAGAAGCAGCCACCCTTTAAAGAAAGCGTAATAGCTCACTAGTCGAGTCGGCCTGCGCGGAAGATGTAACGGGGCTAAAACTATGTGCCGAAGCTGCGGATTTGACATTAGTCAAGTGGTAGGGGAGCGTTCTGTAAGCCGATGAAGGTGTATTGAGAAGTATGCTGGAGGTATCAGAAGTGCGAATGCTGACGTGAGTAACGACAAAACGGGTGAAAAACCCGTTCGCCGAAAGACCAAGGGTTCCAGTCCAACGTTAATCGGGGCTGGGTGAGTCGACCCCTAAGGCGAGGCCGAAAGGCGTAGTCGATGGGAAATTGGTTAATATTCCAATACTTCTGTGTAATGCGATGAGAGGACGGAGAAGGTTAAGTCAGCCTGGCGTTGGTTGTCCAGGTGGAAGGATGTAGGTATGTATCTTAGGCAAATCCGGGGTACTCTATACTGAGATCCGATAGCAAGCTGTACTTGTACAGTGAAGTGGCTGATACCATGCTTCCAGGAAAAGTCTCTAAGCTTCAGTTACACAGGAATCGTACCCGAAACCGACACAGGTGGTCAGGTCGAGTAGACCAAGGCGCTTGAGAGAACTCTGCTGAAGGAACTAGGCAAAATGGTACCGTAACTTCGGGAGAAGGTACGCTGTTGTTGGTGATGGAACTTGCTTCCTGAGCTGACGACAGCCGCAGAAACCAGGCCGCTGCAACTGTTTATTAAAAACATAGCACTCTGCAAACACGAAAGTGGACGTATAGGGTGTGATGCCTGCCCGGTGCTGGAAGGTTAATTGATGGGGTTAGCGTAAGCGAAGCTCTTGATCGAAGCCCCAGTAAACGGCGGCCGTAACTATAACGGTCCTAAGGTAGCGAAATTCCTTGTCGGGTAAGTTCCGACCTGCACGAATGGCATAATGATGGCGGCGCTGTCTCCAGCAGAGGCTCAGTGAAATCGAAATCGCTGTGAAGATGCAGTGTACCCGCGGCTAGACGGAAAGACCCCGTGAACCTTTACTGCAGCTTGACACTGAACTTTGACCTTACTTGTGTAGGATAGGTGGGAGGCTTTGAAGTTGGAACGCTAGTTCCAATGGAGCCGTCCTTGAAATACCACCCTGGTAATGTTGAGGTTCTAACTCTGTCCCGTTATCCGGGACGAGGACCGTGTCTGGTGGGTAGTTTGACTGGGGCGGTCTCCTCCTAAAGAGTAACGGAGGAGTACGAAGGTGCGCTCAGCGTGGTCGGAAATCACGCGTAGAGTATAAAGGCAAAAGCGCGCTTAACTGCGAGACCCACAAGTCGAGCAGGTACGAAAGTAGGTCTTAGTGATCCGGTGGTTCTGTATGGAAGGGCCATCGCTCAACGGATAAAAGGTACTCTGGGGATAACAGGCTGATACCGCCCAAGAGTTCATATCGACGGCGGTGTTTGGCACCTCGATGTCGGCTCATCTCATCCTGGGGCTGAAGCAGGTCCCAAGGGTATGGCTGTTCGCCATTTAAAGAGGTACGCGAGCTGGGTTTAGAACGTCGTGAGACAGTTCGGTCCCTATCTACCGTGGGCGCTGGAAATTTGAGAGGATCTGCTCCTAGTACGAGAGGACCAGAGTGGACGAACCTCTGGTGTACCGGTTGTGACGCCAGTCGCATCGCCGGGTAGCTATGTTCGGAAGGGATAACCGCTGAAAGCATCTAAGCGGGAAGCCTACCTCAAGATAAGATTTCCCTAGGAATTTATTCCTCTAAAGAGCCGTTCGAGACTAGGACGTTGATAGGTTGGATGTGGAAGCATAGTGATATGTGAAGCTGACCAATACTAATTGCTCGTGAGGCTTGACTATACAACACCCAAGCAGTTGTATATGAAGCATCAATCGATTCATAAACATGCAAAGCAACTTGATTTAGTTAAACACTTAGCTAAAATGAACAACGAAAAATCAGATTCAATCAGCCCATCTGTAAAAATTTGGAAAACGCAACGTATCACACAGTGAATAAAACGAAGCAAGTATCCATAAACAGTTGTGCTGGCGACCATAGCAAGAGTGAACCACCTGATCCCTTCCCGAACTCAGAAGTGAAACCTCTTAGCGCTGATGGTAGTGTGGGGTTACCCATGTGAGAGTAAGTCATCGCCAGCTCATTATTACAAACACCCCCATTCGCAAGAATGGGGGTGTTTTTTTATGCCTAAAATATATGTGTGGGAAATAAATATAAAAATACTATAGTAAGCTATGACTTGAATCTTTAAATTTAATAGAAAAACTATACAACCGAAAAGTAATCAATTAGAAAAAATTAAAAGAGAACTAGCTCCTCTTAATCAACTTTTAATAACAAGATTTCGCGTCTGACATCATATGGGAATTATGTTTGATAGAATTAATTTAATAAGATTATTTTTATAATTGGAAAAATCTCTTTTTTCTTCTACAAATTTCAGTTGGATATGTATGACAAATAGAGACTATATGTTATAAATATTGAATAGGCATGATTTTTGCTTGTTTTATGGAAAATGAAAAATATGAAATTATCTGTTGGATTGAAAGTAGCGAATTCTCTATCGTTAACACCTCAATTGCAGCAGGCGATTCGTTTGTTACAACTCTCTAGTTTAGAGCTTGAACAGGAAATTCAGATTCAACTAGATAGTAATCCTTTACTTGAAAAAATAGAAGAAGAATCACTAACGGAGAGTCTGGCTGCATTAGAAAATAAAGAATCGGATGACTTAACGACTGAGCTAAATGCAGATCATTTGCCTGATGATTTACCTGTTGATACTGAGTGGGATGATGTGTATACCCATCAATCAACAGCTTTGGCTACTCCAGAATTTGAAGAGCGAGAGGATAATCGCCAAGTTCAATTATCGCTAAAGGAACATATTCTAGAACAAGTTAACCTTTTGCATTTTTCTAAAATAGATCAATTAATTGCTTATTGTATTGTTGATGCATTAGATGATAAGGGATTTTTAGATGCTGAAATTGAAGAAATAATTTTAGCGGCACAACAATTATTAAATGAAATGGATATTGAGGAAGAGATCGAAGAAGATGAGGTTTTAGTTGTTTTAAAACACATTCAACGACTTGATCCTTTAGGGATCGGTTCGCGTAATTTAGCGGAATGTTTAAAAATACAGCTAGAGTTTCTGCCCAAAGATGTTGAATATCTAAATGAGGCAAAAAATCTATTACAGTATTATGAGCTTTTGATAGCCAATGATCTTAATAAATTACTCAAACAAACTGGTTTAACGAAAGACCAATTAAAGTTTGCAATCAATCTTTTAAAAACGTTAAAACCTTATCCTGGTATGGATTTTGATAAGCAAGAATCTGATTATCAAATTCCCGATGTAGTAGTTTCAAAAAAAGATTTACATTGGCAGGTTCAGCTAAACCCAGATGTACTTCCTAAATTAAGAATTAATTCTTTTTACTCTAGTATGATTCGTAGAGCAGATCAGAGTGAGGATAATTTATATTTACGTAACCAGATGCTTGAGGCGAAAAACTTTATTAAAAGTATTGATGAAAGGCATAAAACGTTATTAAAAGTAGCTTCTTGTATCGTAGAGCATCAAAAAGCTTTTTTGGAAATAGGCCCGGAAGCGATGAAGCCGCTAGTTCTTCGAGACGTGGCAGAAGAAGTCGAATTGCATGAATCTACAGTTTCTCGTGTAACTACAAATAAATATATGCTTACGCCTCGTGGTCTATTTGAGTTGAAATATTTTTTCTCTAGCCATGTAGGAACAACAGCAGGGGGAGAGGCATCTTCCACCGCAATTCGGGCAATGATTAAGAAACTAGTCGCCAACGAAAATCCACGTAAGCCTTTGTCAGATAATGTAATTGCTACATTGTTAAAGGATGAGGGAATTGAAGTGGCTCGAAGAACGGTCGCAAAATATCGAGAATCGTTACATATTCCTTCGTCGTCTGAAAGAAAAGTCTTGATCTGAATTTTGAAGTATGGCTATTCTAGAGATTCATTATGACGAAATAATGAAATTTCATTTTCACCAAGAGAGTAACTAAAATGGTTTAATTGTTCTAAGTTTTCTTTTTGATAGCATTAAATCGTTTTAGTTCTTCTTTAGATAACCTAAAAAAGGTGAGGGATAGAATTATGCAAATAACGATTCGTGGACATCATTTAGCAATTACACCAGCTATAGAAGAAAATATTAAATCAAAATTTAATCAGTTAACAAAACACTTAGATCAGGTGAATAGTATGCAGATTAAATTAACAAAAGATCATCAAATTGATAAGCGCTCTCATAAAGGTAGTTCGAACCATGTTGCAGAGGCTATTGTAAGATTGCCGGGAATTGAGTTGTTTGCTCAGGCAACTGCTGATGATATGTATACTTCAATTAAAAAACTAACTGAAAAATTAAAAAAACAATTATTAAAATATCGGAAAATGCAGTGCACTTATTCGCAAGTTGCTGTTTCTATTTAATAAGTTTTATATAATTGAAAGAGGCTTGAAACATAGCCTCTTTTTTATTGATAAAATATAAACACGTACTGAATTCTTTGAAAAAGTTATAGTAAAATACTTCGTTTTACACCTTAGGTTGTGTCAGAGGTCTTTGCAATGAATAGTGAACAGCTCACTCAAATTTTAAAAGAAGCTTTCCCTGAAGCGGAAGTAGCGGTGAGCGGACAGGCCGGAAAATTTGACCTCCGTATTGTGGATGATCAATTTGACGGTAAGCGTACTGTTGCTCGCCAACAATTAGTTTATGCACCATTAAATACTTATATTGCAAGTGGCGAAGTTCACGCGGTAACAATTCGTGCAATGACCAAAGATGAATGGCGTAAAGCAAGCCTTTTCGGAGCTTAAATATTAATGGATAAATTTTTAATTACGGGTGGTGTTAAGCTCGACGGGGAAGTGCGCATTTCTGGTGCTAAAAATGCAGCTTTACCATTACTTGCTGCAACTATTCTTGCAGACTCTCCAATTACGATCACTAATGTTCCAAATCTTAAAGATGTAAATACTTTGGTCAAGTTGATTGGTGGTTTAGGGGTTACAATCGGCTATGAAAATGACACAGTAAAAGCTGATACCTCTACTTTAGATAATCAGTTTGCTCCTTATGAGCTAGTAAAAACAATGCGTGCCTCAATTTTGGTTTTAGGACCATTATTAGCGCGTTACGGTAATGCGAAAGTTTCTTTACCAGGTGGTTGTGCAATTGGATCACGTCCAGTTGATCAGCATTTAAAAGCCTTAGAAGCTTTAGGTGCACATATTGAAGTTGAAAATGGTTATGTCCATGCTTCAGTTGAAGGTCGTTTAAAAGGCGGCGAAGTTGTTTTTGATATGGTTACCGTAGGTGGTACTGAAAACATCTTGATGGCTGCTGCACTGGCTGATGGTGTTACGACTATTCGTAATGCAGCTCGTGAGCCTGAGATCACTGACCTTGCTCAAATGCTCATTAAAATGGGCGCTAAGATTGAAGGACTTGATACTGATACTCTTGTTGTAACTGGAGTAGAAAGTTTGCATGGCTGTGAATATGCTGTGGTAGCTGATCGTATCGAAACGGGATCTTATTTGGCAGCTGCGGCAATTACGGGCGGTCGTGTCAAAACTACACATACCGACCCTGCATTACTTGAATCTGTTTTGGATAAGTTTGAAGAAATGGGTGCAGAAGTCACTCGTGGTGATGACTGGATCGAGCTTGATATGTTAGGCAAACGCCCTAAAGCTGTAAGTTTTAGAACTTTGCCACATCCAGAGTTTCCAACAGATATGCAAGCTCAGCTTATGGCTGTAAATGCTATTGGTCGTGGATTTGCAACTATCTCTGAAACGATTTTTGAAAATCGTTTTATGCATGTTCCTGAATTGTCACGCATGGGTGCTAATATTCAGGTTGAAGGTCATGATGCTGTCGTGACTGGAGTAGAAACTTTACAGGCTGCACCTGTAATGGCAACAGATTTGCGTGCTTCGTTCTCTCTAGTTTTGGCAGCTTTAGTGGCAGAAGGAGATACTTTAATTGACCGTATCTACCATATTGACCGTGGTTATGAGCATGTCGAAGAGAAACTTCAAGGTTTAGGTGCCAAAATTAAGCGAGTAAGTTAATGAATGATGTAAGAAACGATGATCCTAATTTTGATGTGATGGGCAATTTTGATCATGGTTTGACCTTGGCACTCAGTAAAGGTCGTATCTTAAAAGAGACGTTACCTTTACTAGCTACAGCGGGTATTAATTTGCTCGAAGATCCGGAAAAGTCCCGCAAACTGATTTTTCCTACTACGCATAAGCAAGTACGTATTTTGATTTTACGTGCATCTGATGTGCCTACCTATGTAGAAAATGGCGCAGCAGATTTAGGTGTAGCAGGCAAAGATGTGTTGATGGAACATGGCGCTCAGCATGTATATGAGCTACTTGACCTGAAAATCGCTAAGTGTAAATTAATGACTGCTGGTAAAGTGGGAATGGAACGTCCAAAAGGCCGTTTAAAAATTGCCACGAAATACGTCAATCTTACACGTCAGTATTATGCAAGCTTAGGTGAGCAAGTCGATGTGATCAAACTCTATGGTTCTATGGAGTTAGCGCCTTTGGTGGGTTTGGGTGATTACATTGTCGATGTGGTCGACACTGGTAATACGCTAAGAGCGAATGGTCTTGAGCCATTAGAGGAAATTTGCAAAGTTTCTTCACGTTTAATTGTAAATAAAGCTAGTTTTAAACGTAAGCAAACTCTATTAAATCCAATCATTTCACAGCTTGAGCAAGCCGTTCAATCACGTTAAAAGCAATTTCCCATCATGCTTTTGTGATAGTTGCTTCAGATGATGCCCACAAGCGCTTAGAAAAAGAGTAAACTTGGTTTTTCTTTTTCGCCTTGTGGGTAAATTGATGCGACGTTTATCGACTCAAGATCAGAACTTCAAACAGGTTTTTGCTGAGCTTTTAGCATTTGAAACTGTAAATGATCTTAATTTAGTGCAAACAGTAGATCAAATTATTGCCGATGTTCGTCAGCATGGTGATGATCATGTTTTAAAGCTTACTCAACAGTTCGATCGACATCCTGCGCATCAATTTTCAGATTTAGAATTATCTCAACAACAACTTAAAACTGCTTTTGATAATTTAAGCCCAGAAATTCGTGATGCTCTAGAGTTAGCTGCAAAGCGTATTCGTTCATTTCATGAAGCTCAGAAACAAGAGAGCTGGACTTATATAGATGATTTGGGTAATACATTAGGACAAAAAGTCACACCTCTAGACCGTGTGGGTATTTATGTACCAGGTGGTTTAGCCTCTTATCCGTCTTCAGTTTTAATGAATGCAGTGCCAGCCCATGTTGCTGGTGTACCTGAAATTATTATGGTTGTTCCTGCACCAAACGGTGAACTAAATCCATTGGTTCTAGCTGCGGCTTACCTTGCAGGAGTGAGTCGAGTATTCACTATTGGGGGAGCTCAAGCTGTAGCAGCGCTTGCTTATGGTACTCAGACTATTCCACCTGTAGATAAAATTACTGGCCCTGGAAATCGTTTTGTGGCGGCTGCCAAACGCGCTGTATTCGGTCAGGTTGGTATTGATATGATTGCTGGACCTTCTGAAATTTTAGTATATGCAGAAGGTGAAAATAATGCAGATTGGTTAGCTATGGATGTTTTATCTCAGGCTGAACATGACACAGTTGCTCAAGCTATTTTCATTACTCCTGATGAAGCTTTGCTTAATGCGGTAGAGTTGGCAATTGAAAACCATTTAAATGAATTGCCAAAGGCAGACATTGCGAGAACTTCGATTGAAAACCGTGGTGCTTTGGTATTAGTAAAGGACCGTGCAGAAGCAATTGATTTGATTAATCAAGTTGCACCAGAACATTTGGAACTTTGCTTAGATGATGCCGAGGCTATGAGTGAAGATATTCGCCATGCTGGAGCAATTTTCATGGGGCGCTATACACCTGAAGCAATTGGTGACTATTGTGCAGGTCCAAACCATGTATTACCGACCTCTGGAACTGCTCGTTTTTCTTCTCCATTAGGTGTTTATGATTTCCAAAAACGTTCAAGCTTAATCATGTGTTCGAAAGATGGAGTCAAATCGTTAGCCAAAACAGCCGACATCTTAGCTGTCCAAGAGAACTTAGATGCCCATGCATGCTCAGCTCGCTATCGTTATCAATAAGCTTATAAACCTTGTAGTTTTTTAATTATTACTCAGGGCTGATTTTCAGCCCTTTTTTGAGATAAGACCATGACTTTATCTACAGCACAAATGCGCTTTTGGAGTCCAGAAGTTCGTGAGTTAGAGCCGTACGTTCCTGGCGAACAGCCTAAAATTCAGAATTTATTGAAACTCAACACAAATGAAAATCCATATCCGCCATCACCAAAAGTAGTTGAAGCAGTTCAAGCTGTTTTAACTCATCAAGCTGATGCATTGCGTTTATATCCAGACCCAGATGCTACGGCATTAAAACATGCGATTGCTAAGCAACAAAATATTGAAGTTTCGCAAGTTTTTGTTGGTAATGGCTCAGATGAAGTACTTGCTCATATTTTTAAAGCATTTTTTCTTCAAGATGAACCAATTCTTTATCCAGATATCACTTATAGCTTTTATCCAGTTTATAGTCAGTTTTTTGGTACAAAGACTAAAGAAATCCCACTCAATGATAATTTTGAGATAGAAGTTAAAGATTATGTGCAACCAAATGGTGGGGTTATTATTACAAACCCTAATGCTCCAACAAGTATTGCACTAGGTTTACCAGAAATCGAACAAATTTTAAAAGCGAATCCAGATCGGGTGGTTGTCATTGATGAGGCTTATGTTGATTTCGGTGCAGAATCAGCAGTGAGTTTAGTAAATCGCTATGAGAATCTGGTTGTGTGTCAAACAACTTCAAAATCTCGCTCTCTTGCAGGTTTACGCGTTGGCTTCGCGATTGCTCAGTCTCATTTAATTGCTGCACTTGAAGCTGTCAAAAATAGTTTTAACTCATATCCTATTGACCGTTTTGCAATTGCAGCAGCGGTAGCCTCTTTTGAAGATCAAACTTATTTTGAAGAACAATGTCAAAAAGTTATTTCTAGTCGTGAAAAGCTAGTAGATGAATTAACTGCTTTGGGCTTTAAAGTTTTACCTTCTAAAGCAAACTTTATTTTTGCTTCACATCCATCGCATGATGCAGGTCAGCTTGCACAGCAATTACGTGATCAGGGCATTATTGTGCGCTATTTCAATAAGCCTCGTATTAATCAATTCTTGCGAATTACTGTAGGAACTGATGAGCAAAATGAACGTTTAGTACAGACATTAAAAGAAGATATTCTCTAAATTTTACTCTGCTGTGCTGTTCATCAAGTTCAGCATAGCAGAGACTTTATCAAGACTTTCTTGATATTCTGCTTCTGCATTTGATGCAATTGTAATACCACCACCTGCCCATAAAGAAAGCTGATTCTGATATTGTTGAAAACTACGGATGAGAATATTCCAGCGGCCTGTTCCGTCAAAATTGAAATAGCCCAATGTGCCGCAATATGCACCTCTTGCTGATTCCTCTAACTCTTCAATGATCTGCATTGCCCGAATTTTGGGAGCTCCTGTGATTGAACCTCCTGGTAAGGCAGAGAGCAGCATTTGCATGGGATTAATATCATCTTTAAGGGTCGCAACGATCTCGCTTACCATGTGATGTACTTGATTAAAACTTTCAATCTCGAATAATTTTGTTGTTTTTACAGATCCTGTATTGGCATAAATGCTCAAATCATTACGTAATAAATCGACAATCATCACGTTTTCTGCTTGGTCTTTTTGAGAGTTTTTTAAGGTTTGTTTAGAAATAAAATCTTTTTCTGCATTCTCATAGCGAGGCATTGTGCCTTTAATAGGTCTAGTTTTAATTTGTTTATTTTGATTGAACTCAATGAAAAGCTCGGGAGAGCAACTTAATAATTCAAAATCATCTAATTTTAAATAACCTGCATATGGAGCATTTGTAAGTTGCCATAAATCTTTAGCTTTATTTAATAAGGATCCTGAAAATTTAGCTTTAAACTCTTGGGTTAAATTAATTTGATAGCAATCTCCAGCCTTAATATATTCTTGTATTTTATAGAAAGCATCGAAATATTGTTTTTTAGACCATCTTGGTTGAATAGTGGTTTTTAATTCAAATGTATTTTTAGAGTTGTTGGAACCAAAATTCTCTATTTTATTTTCAATATATGAGAATAGATCAATTGCATTTTCTTCATCACTAAAAAAATACCAATCATTATCTATATATTTTAAAAAAGATCGATATTGGCCTAGGAATAGAGAAGGTTGTATATGATTTTGTCCATTAATAAATTGATGTGCACTGAAATCATAGCTGATAAAACCAATATAACCACCCATAAAACTTGTTATTGATTCAATATTTTTATTTAAATTATTTTCTTTAAATTGAATGAAATCTAAAAGTTGATTTGATTTTGATCTATTTTTATATTCATTGAAATTTTGGCGCTCAAACTCTAAATAATTTTCATTTTGAATAATAATATAATATTGTGGAAGAAATCCAATAGTTGGGTTGTTATTGTCATTTAAATAAATAAGCCCAGTTAAACCATCTAATTTTTTTAAAATATCGGCAGCATTTTTACTATATAAAGAGATTTTTTTCTTTAACTGAGACATTTTTAAATAAAAGAGTGTTTAATGAGAGAGTAGTTAGTTTACTATAAGTTGTACTTCATCAGGAGAAAGTCTTTTAAGTACTAAACTTTTTGCTGATAAAATGAACGAAATTTTAACTAAGAATTTATTGTTTTTAGCAAGGTTTATGTAGAAAAACTTGAGTGTACCGTTTGTCGGGTAGTTGGCAAAAAATGCACAACACTAGTTGAACAAAAATTAACGTAGATGTAATTTAGTAATTGCTAAGCAAAACCGCTCAAGGATTGGAAGTTTCGGTTGCCATATAAAGAAAAATGCAATTTGAGACAATGAGAGTGGTTAAGTCAAAAAATAAATGCTCTTGGGAGAGTGCTCAATGAAAATGTTCACTAAACTTGCTTTAGTTTCTTCTTTAGCTATCAGCGCAAATGCAATGGCAATGCAGTCAATGGACGATGCTGCGCTTAGTGCTGCTACAGGTCAAGATGGTATTAATATCGGTATTGCTTTAGGTACTGACGGTATTAATATCAGTAAACTATATTTACATGATAATGATGGTTTGGGTACTGCAACAGGAATTGTAGGTGCATCAGGTACTGCGGGTGCGATCGCAATTAATGGTATCACTCTTAAACAAACAGGTACTGATCCACTTTTAAATTTAGCAATTGACACGAATGGTGCTTCTGGTACTAACGGTGCTTTCTTAAACGTTGCGGCAACGGTTGGTGCTGTTGATGTGCATGTTGGCTCAATTGGTGTGGGTACTTCTGGTACTGTAAATGAAACTACAGCAACTCGTGGTATCACTGAAACAGCGCCAACAGAAATCATTACTGGTTTAGATTTGTCTTTAGGTAAAATTACTGCAAATATCCAGTTAGGTGCCGCTCCTCAAGGTGCAATGATTAAAGTGAATTCAAGTTTGCAGGGTGGCTTAAATATCTCTAATCTTGGTATTAAAGATGCTGCTGGCGGTGGTACCATCAAACTTGACAAAATCATGGTACGTGGCGCTAATGCTACAGGTGATCTAGATGTAAATGCTGGTATTTCTGTAAAAACAACAGGACTAGAAATTAAAAACAACAGTACTCAAGCAATGAATGTATATTTACAAGGTGTACATTTGGGTACAGCTGCTTCAATTGGCGATGTCGAAGTTCAAGGCTTAAATGTTGCTAACTCTACAATTACAATTTCTGGACACTAATTTTAAAAGTCAAAAAACAAAAGCGCGTTTAATACGCGCTTTTTTTATTAAATGAAAAAAGAGGTTTTAATATAGTTGTTTAATTTAAAATTATTATATGAATATTATATATCTAGATAAGAAATTAATCGAAGTGAGAATTAATTAACAATTTAAATAGAGTAAAACTATACATTCATCAAAAAGATTAAAAAAAAGCTGTTTTTTACAGAAAAAAAAGGTATCTTCAACACACAGGGATGTAGAGCTATTGCTCTAAGAATAAAATGAATAAGGCCAGTTAGGCCACCAGTTAGACCAAGTGCTTATGTTAGAGATTGCTTTAGGCTCGGCATTGATATATTACTTTGCGACAGAAGCCTTCGAAATAGAAAAAAAGCCACCGGGAACTGTTTATTATACAGAAACCGCCGATTCACGTAATTTATCTTTTCGCCGTAGTCATATTGAACCAGTCACGATTAAACCAGCTGTAGAAGATCAGTTCAGAGGTATTGTTCGTCAAGCTTATGACTATAGTTGTGGTTCAGCTGCTCTTACTACACTTTTAAATGGTTATGTGGGGACGAGTTTGACTGAACAGCAGACCATGAGTGGTCTACTACAGTACGGCGAATATCAACGTATTATTGAGCGTCGAAGTTTCTCATTACTTGATATGAAGCGTTTCGTTACTGCAATTGGTTTAGAGAGTGGCGGTTATCGGGGAGAGTTTTCTGATTTAGTTAAACTTGGTCAACCTGCAATCGTTCCTATTTCATATGCTGGTTTTAAACATTTCGTCGTATATAAAGCTTATAAAGATGGAAGAGTATATGTAGCTGATCCTGCTTTAGGAAATATCAGCTTTGATGAAAATCGTTTTAAAGAAATCTGGGACAATAATACTTTATTTGTTATTTCTGTTCCTGAATCTCAGCGTAAAGATCTATTAGCATTAAAAGAAGCTGATATGCGTCATGTAGAAGATGCAACAGTCAATCGGTATGCTTTTGTTGATGTGCAGTATCCAACATTTAATTATGACCGTTTAGCAAACAAAGCTTCAACGATGCGTCGCGTCTTGGATAATGATAACCATTCTCCAACATATAATCAGCCGATAGAAACTTATATGCGTCTTTATTACAAGCGTAAATAGTCAAATTTTAATTTAGTAAAATAAATAGATTGGGTGGGAAGAAATATGAATAATCGATGGATGAAGATGAGTGTGTTGGCATTAAGTTTAATTGCCATTACAGATACACTTTATGCAGATGATCAAGTTGCAGAAGCGAGTACACAAAATAGTGTAGCTGTTCCTGAGGTGAGTACAAAGCCAGAAGTAATGCCAACAACAAATTCAGTGCAAGAACAGAAAACAGCTCCGACCACAGAGGGGGGAATCACTGAATCTGCACCTACATCAGCTACTCCAGAAGCAAATCAAGCAGCTACTGCTTTACAGAAAAAAGAAGGTGATGCGAGTCAAGAAACAAATTTACAAGAAGTATTTACTTCAAATGAGCGTCAATACTCATTAATTAAAAAAGGGGTTATATCTTCTTATTATGACCTTGATTATACATATTATCGTGATACTCGAATTGACTTAGCTTTATCGGATAATTCTTCTCAACTCAATCGTTTACGTGTAGAAGAAGATGCAAACCATACTTTAACAAATAGTTTTACTTTTCAATATGGTGTACTTGATAACTTAACTCTTTCAGCAACTTTACCTTTTGTTGCAAAGTCTGAAATTATTAAAGATAAAACTACTGCTGGTTTGGGTGATATTGCTTTGGGTGCTCGTTGGGAGCCATTTCCTTTAAAGCAAGGACGTTTACCATTAGTTCTTTTTGGTAGCCTATCCACCAAAACGGGTGATAGTCCGTATGAGATAGGCTTAGATGAGCTCTCTACGGGTAAAGGTTATTACTCTGTAGGAGTAGGAGCAAGTACTCGTAAGTATATCGATCCCGTCGTTTTATTCGCTTCCGCATCTGCTAATTATGGTTTTAAAGAATCTGGTTTAGATCAACAGCGAGGGGGAGGAAAAAATGGGACGAGAACTTTAACCTCATTTGATCCTGGCATTAGCGGTGGTTTTTCTTTCGGTTTTGCTTACTCATTTAACTATGACGTTTCATTAACAATGTCCTATCAGCAAAGTTTTAACATGAATGCTGAATTTGAATTTGATAATGGCAACGAATCTTACACTTCACCAGATCAAAGTAGTGCGATGCTCTCATTTGCTCTAGGTGTACGTGTATCACCTGAAACGATTGTCAATGGTACGGTGGGTATTGGTTTAACAGAAGATGCACCAGATATTTCGCTTGGTCTATCTTTCCCTTTAGATATTTTAGGTTTTGGCAAAAAGCAAAAATAAGGAGATATTAAGGTGAAATATCCTAAACTATGTCCTTTAACCGCGGCAATTGTTATCTCCGGTTTCTCTAGCTTTGCCAATGCTCAATTAGGACAAAACCTAGCTGTTGATATTCGATCACTCTCGATGGGAAATGCGGTGACAGCAGATCCTCCAGGGATTAGTGCAGTTCACTTTAACCCAGCGGCTTTAGCAAAAATTGATGGCTTGCAGACAGATGTACAAGGAATTTTAGCGAACTTTGATATTCAAAGAGAATATTCCGCACCACCTGGATATAACGTTTTTGGTTATTCAGATGACCCTATTGTGTGTAATGATGGGCCAGAGGTTTCCGTTGGTATATGTACCGATTTCAAAGGACCTGTACGTGGTGATGTGGAATATGCCAGCTTATATGTACCCATTCTTAAAAAAATGGTTGATTTAGGTGCCGGCTATCCATTAGTTGCACCTACAGCTGGTATAGCTTATAAGCCTCCAGGCTCAAAAGTCACTTATGCAACAGCAATGTATGCACCATTAGTTGCAGGTTTTGGTGCGGAAAATGGTAACCCAAGTAATTATATGGGCCAACAAGTTGCTGTAGAGCGTATTACATATTTATCTCCGTCTTTTGGTTATCAGGTAAATGACCATTTATCAATTGGTGCTTCAGTGGGTATGTCCTATAATGCGATAGCCCTAAACACAGACTTACGTTTCCCTAATGAAATGATTGGTGTACTAAGGATGGTTGATGAAGTAGTTTGTAGACCATTTAAAAATAATAAGGAATTTTTTACAGATCTAATATTATTAGGTATTTGTAATACTCAAGAAGGAATGAATCCATTTAACAAAATGGGTGCGCTACAGGTTTCATTAGAGCAATCATTGAGTCCTAGCTATAACTTGGGGTTGCTTTGGGAACCAACTGATGATTTTAGTTTCGGTATGGTCTATCAAAGTTCAGCTAAAATGCGACTGAAAGGTAAGTACCTAATAGATAATGCAAAAGCTCCACAGCAGCTTATTGCTGGACTTAACTCATCAACTACTGGTAGCGTTGCCTCAGCAGTCTTACAGTTACCTGGATATATCCCCAATATAGAGTCTGGTTTAGTAGCAATGGATTTGGAATACCCTGCCCATTTTCAAGCAGGTATTAAATATAAATTACTACCAGATTTACAAGTGAATTTTGATGTAGGTTGGACAGACTATTCCGCATGGGATAAATTTAAATTTGAATTTGATCGCCAAATTTCACTACTTCAAGTGGCGAGAATTCTATCTAATGAGGTAACTCCACAGTCTTTAGCATTGCCATTAAAGTTTACTTCACCTTGGAGTTGGGGGATTGGGCTAGAATATTCTGCTACAGATCGGTTGAAATTGCGTGCTGGTTATGAACCACGTGCTAGTGCTATCCCTGATGATAAACGTAATACAATGGTCCCGATTAATAATGCACAATTGTTTGGTCTGGGAGTTGGATATCGTTTCGATACCGATACGGATTTAGATCTTTCAGTTGGTTTCTTACGCAGTCGAGACAACATACCAGCCTGTACAAGTACTTTATCTAATAAATGCGGTGTCGATAATATCTTATTAAACCCTTATGCTGGTTTAGATGTTAAAACAAATACTAAAGTTACAGTGCTTGGTTTGAGTTATAGAACAAAATGGTAAGACAATATAAATGGATGTTTCGCCCTAAACTTGCTGTCTCAATATTAAGTATTGTGATGGCAAGTATTTCTTTATCTTATGCAGATGGTTTTTATACGATTATAGGTCCAGATGGTCGTCCTATGATCGTACCTAGTAAAAATATTGAGCAAAAAAAAGAGTCTACTTCTAAAATAGAAATAAATCCTCAAAATTCACTTAATGAGGCTGTGATTATCCCAGATCCAATAATTATTAAAGAGAAAGAGTACAGAGATTTACCGAAAAAAATAGAACAGCAAAAACAAAAGAAATTAAATACTGCACCGACTGCACCGACTGCACCGACTGCACCGACTGCACCGACTGCACCGACTGCACCGACTGCACCCAAAGATACTAGCGAAAGTGCTATAAGTGTTAGCGAATTAAGTATCCCTGTGAAGAAAACGAAATCTCTTGAAACAGAAAAATCCCAATCAGTTCCTAATGATGAATGGAAGAAAAAGCTTACTTTAGTTCCACCACCAATAAGAAGTTCTTCTCAAGCTCCATCCTCGTCAGACTCTTTAAAAGATAAGTCTAAGTTTACAACTATTGATGGTGTGGATTATGTAAATAGTGAATTTCTTGAAGATCAAGAATTCAATATAGAGGGTAAAAAACGGTTTTATCTTATGCCGGATGGCCTAGGGCGAACTGAATCAATAGAACGGAAAAAAGGTGTTAGTCGGTCAACGTTAGATCAGCTTTTTAATCGACACTCTCAAGATGAGCAAACCGCTGTTGTATTAGCTTCAACATATATGCGCTTATCCTCAGAAGAATTAGAGAGGGCTTTTGAACAAGATAAATGTTTTGTTAAAGGTTATACCAAATCAATTAAGACCCTTAGTATAAATAAAGAAGTAAATTTGTGGCCGCGGAAGCCATTAAAAGAAAAATTTGAATATGAGGTCGTCAAACTAGATCCTTCTGTTCAAAATTTAAAGTTTCTATCATTTGCTGCTAGCAATGAAAAACCCTTATATTACTGGCCTTTAGTCATTTTTTTGGATGATAAAGGCTGTATCTTAGAGGGTGTAAGTGGATTCAAAAGCAGATCTTATCCTTCTACGATATTACAGCATGCATCGATTCAAGGTGTTTTAAAAGTACCACCTTCAGCAAAATATATCATGATGACCCCTTTATCCTCTGCGGTAGATGTTGAAGAAAAAGAGTTAACAAATCAGGGACAAATTCAAATTTCGGTATTACGTTAAAAAATAAGTAGGATAGCTAATGAATAAAAAAGTTTTCTGGCCTTTTGCAGTGACTACTCTAGCACTGATGTTAAATGGTTGTGGTGGTGGTGGTTCCAATATTAATGAAGATCCAAACTCGGTTGGTAATGATGGAGACCTAACTTCTGGTAGTTGTAAACCAAGTGTAAGCGGTAACTCGAGTAGAGATTCAAATTGCTTTGAGTTTGCATTGGATTATCCTGTTGCAGGAGTTAATTTTGATTGTAGTACGGCCATAGGACAGCATTTTGTCACTACACTTTCAGAGGGATTGGTTACGGGGACTTGTAAAGTTGGTGATACTGCACGTTTTTATTTACAAGGTAAAAGTGATAAACAGATTTTCTTGGGCAGTGTGAAACTAGATACAATAGGAAAATATACAGCTTTTGTGAATAATGGAACTAAAAAAACATCACTACCCGTGTATTTAAGGCTATTAGATTTGGCAAGTGGGATCACAGGTAAAACTCCTGCCAATTTAGAAGATAAAAATGATGAAACAATTAAAGTTGCAATTGCTTTGGTGAGGGTATTCCAAAGTATTGGTTTTGAAAAAGGTGATAATCTGATTGGAGATATACAACCAACAGAAATCACAGAGGAGAAAAAAGATCTGCTTACTAAGCTCTCACAAAATATAACGACAGCAGACTTTCAAAGTGGTGCTTATGCAAGCCTTTTAAAACCTTGGCTAGATATCAGTCCAATTTCAGATGATCAGGCATATAAATTAGTAGTGCAAACAACTAATTTAAGTAATGCCGGAACTTATGAAGCGACAGATATTCTTAAAGCCTTTTTATTCAGGGGGTGTAACCTCAACTCTTACGATAATTGCGAAGCAAGTACTTCTACTAACTTACGGCAAAGTGTAAATTCAATGTATTTATTGGCAGACCGTCAAGGTTATACATTAGGATATGGATTACAATGGAATGGGGTAAAAAAAGATTTAACGGATCCTTTAAATCTTTTAAGGAATGTTAAACCAGTCAAAATGAATGTTAAGGCACAAAATACTTGGCTTCATCCGATCAGCAGAGAAATCCAATCAACTACACCTCTTCTTTTAAGTTTATCGGATAATCCAAATGAAGATTTACAAATTTATCAAGGCAAATTATTTAATGACTATGCTATTGCTGGAAATGAGTTTGTATATAAAAGCTTGACGAATCTTAATACTGGAAATCCGAAACATTATGGTCGTTGGAAGCAAAATCTGAGTGGAGAAAACTATAACGGGGGAGTAGATATTTATAAAGGGAATAAGATTAGTTTCTTAGAAAGTAGTGTTTTTAAAACTGCAGGTAATGTTAAAACTGGAGAAAATTATATTTTTCCACTCTATGCAACTTTAACTTTTAATTTTGAGCAAACAGGCGCCCAACCTGTAAATTTAGGTATTGTTATTGATGAGCATGGCGATATCCGAACTGATATTAAGCCAAATTCCACAAACACTGATATGTCAGGTCAATGTGCTACAGTCACTGCTAATAACTTGATTGATAGTTTGGGTGTGCAACAATACCGTATTGGTACAACTGCTGTGACTTTAAATAATCCGGCAAGATCTGATCGCTCAGTCTATATACGTATGATTTTAGCAAATCCAAAATTTGGGAATATTGATGGTGCGATGATTGGATTGACATACATCGGACCATCCGCAGGAACTGCAAAATTGAATCTATTTAATTTGCTCGCAAATAAAGTAGATAGTAATAGTATTGATCTTAATAATGGTGAGATAGTAAAGAAGCCAGCTAGTTGGTATAACGCTCATGCAGCTACACAAGCAAGTTATAATGCGCTTGAGAACGTAACTCCAACTGATGAAGAAAAGGCATTAGCAGAACGTATTATTGGCACAGTAACAATGAAACTAGCGGATCAATCTATTCCAGCTTGTAAAGCAATTAAAACTAAGTCTTAACATATTAAACAAATAAAAAAAGACCGCTTAGCGGTCTTTTTTTATTATCTAATTGATTAACCCGTATGATCTAAACGCGTACCCAAAGTTTCAAGATGTGTTGGGAATACTTGTTTTTTACGATCTTCAAAATAATGTCTTAATGTATGTTCGACGCTAGGGAAGGCAAGCTCACCCCATGGAATTTCGTGTTCTTCAAACAGACGACTCTCGATGCTTTCTTCACCGGCACCAAAAATGCCATCTTTCAGCTGTGCTTTGAAAAGAACATAAATTTGACCAATACGCGGAATATTGTACATACAATAAAGTTGTTCTATTTCTATCTCGGCTTCTGCTTCTTCACGAGTTTCACGTGCTGCACCTTGTTCCATGGTTTCGAACAATTCCATATAACCAGCAGGTAATGTCCATAAGCCATAACGAGGTTCAATCGCACGACGACAAAGTAATACTTTGTCTTCCCATAACGCTAAGGCACCGCAGATTACTTTGGGGTTTTCATAATGAATATTTCCACAATGAGTACAAACACGGCGTACTTTATGATCACCTAAAGGAATTTTTTGTTCGGTTTTATGCCCACACGCTACACAGAAACTCATAATTATCATCGAGTATAGAGATGCCTCAGCATAACTGAATTTTTAGACTTACGCATCAACTCTATTCCCTAACTTTGATTTTCAGATATGATGCAAAGAGAGACAAAATAATAGGTGAATGGTATGGAAGAGCACTTGCTAACACAAAAGTTACAGCAAAGATTGCGCTTTTCCACCCGCATACAAGAAGCACAAGCTGCAGTACTCATTGCCATTACGAATGAGAATGATCCTAAGGTACTGCTTACACGCCGTTCAATACATATGAACAACCATGCGGGGGAAGTTTCTTTTCCAGGTGGAAAGCGTGACCCTAGTGATACCAGTAATATTGTGGTGGCCTTAAGAGAAGCTCAGGAAGAGACAGCTTTAAACCCTTTTGATGTGCAGTTACTCGGCGATTTGCCAATGCAACGTGCAAGAAGTGGGCTGTCTGTAAAACCGATCGTTGGGCTTATTCCTCCTGAGGTCACTTTAATACCTCAGCCTACCGAAATTGATCGAATTTTCTTTGTCCCGTTACAGCAGCTTATCGAGACGCGTCCGACACCCTATGAAGTTCGGTATGCTCATCAGTCTTTATATTTCCCAAGCTTACAGATTGATAATGAAATTATCTGGGGTTTAACTGCTCGTATGTTGGTTGCTCTGTTTAAATATGGATTGGGTTATCAAAAAGATTGGCCATTTTTACTTAACTCACCAACCTTTGGAATGCCAAAGTTTTCTCATAAAAAATAAAGATCAGGATTGATAAATTATGATGTATAGCTATCAAGGACAGCACCCAAAAGCATTACATGAGCCATGGGATGGCTGGGTTGCTCCAACTGCAACACTTATTGGGCAAGTGGAATTAGGTCGTCAGGTCAGTATTTGGTTTGGTGCAGTAGTTCGTGCTGATAACTGTGTAGTCCGAATTGGTGATTTCTCTAATATTCAAGAAAACTCTGTCTTACATACCGATGCTGGACTTGAGCTAAATATTGGTGAATACGTTACAGTCGGTCATAAAGTCATGCTGCATGGTTGTACGATTGGTGATAATAGTTTGATTGGTATGAACGCCGTAATTTTAAATCGGGCTGTAATCGGTAAAAATTGTATTATTGGTGCTAATGCTTTAATTCCTGAAGGGAAAGTAATTCCAGATAACTCAGTGGTGATGGGCTCACCTGGTAAAATTGTCAAAACATTAGATGAAGATGGCGCGGCCAAAATACGATTGAGTGCACTACATTATGCTGAACACTTTAAGAACTATGCAGATTTGAAAGAGTTCAACTTTTAAAATTTTTAATAAGTTATTTTCTATGCCAAGCACAAGCTTGGTATTTTTATTTAGAGAGAGAACAACTCGCCTATCAGAGCCGAGTGGGGTATCATAACCTTCGTTTTTAATCTGATTTAATACTAAGGTTGTGCATGAAATTGCTGGCGTTGGAAACTGCAAATGAGCAGTGTTCTATTTCATTAGTCGATGAAACCCAAGAACTGTTTTTTCAACTCGATAAGCGGGCGAAAGCACAAACCCAGACCATTTTGCCTATGATTGAGCAGGGGCTACAACAAACAGGTCTTGAAGTTGCTGGTTTGGATGCGATTGCCTTTAGCCGTGGGCCAGGTTCTTTTAGTGGTGTTCGAATTAATGCTGCTGTTGCTCAGGCTTTAGCTTGGTCACAAGATTTACCAGTAATTCCCGTTTCTACATTGCAAGCTTTAGCACAAGCGGCATACCGACTTGAAGGTTTGGAGCAGGTGACTGCGGTGCTCGATGCACGTATGAATGAAGTTTACATTGCAAGTTTTGTTCTAGATGAACAAGGAATTATGCAGTGTATTGATGAAGAAAAATTAATGAGCTATGAGCCAGCAGCTGCTTATGCAAAACATTGCTTAATTGGTTCGGGCGCCAAGCTACTTCAAGTTGATGCAGAGCATCAAACAATCACTGCAACTGCACAGGATATTGCTTCTATTGCACGTGTTTATGCAGCGCAAAAGCAGTGGGTTGATGCTGAACATGCTTTGCCAGTTTATTTACGTGATGATGCATGGAAAAAAATAGCGGATCAGGGTAAAGCAAAATAAAGGCAGTACTCATGCATATATATTTTGAACAAGATTTTCAAGAACAAGCACAGCACTACCAAGCTGTGCTTTGTTCTAGAGGTGTGACTGTCGATTTACAGCCAATTGAAAAGCTGAATGCACGGTTTTTACGCTTCAATCCTGAAATTGCCCTTTGTGTAGATGAAAACGGACTTTGGTTATCTGCTAATGGCATGAAAATGCAGCCTGACTGGAAAGCTGAAATTCCACGTTTAAAACGTGCAAGTCTTAAATCGGAAATGATTGCTCGTGCTTGTCAGTTAGGTGAAAAACCGGTACTGGTTGATGCTACAGCGGGTTTAGGCCATGACAGCTTACTTATGGCTTATCTAGGTGCCCAAATCCAGCTCGTTGAGCGCCATCCGATTTTATTTACTTTACTTGAAGATTCAAAAGCTCAGGCGGCACATGATCCATTTTTAAGTCAATTTATGGATCGTATTCAACTGATCTTTGCTGACTCTGGAAGCTATTTACAGCAATTATATCAAGAAGCAAAAACGGTTGATGTAGTCTATCTTGACCCGATGTTCCCACAGCGCGACCAGAATCAACAAGCAATAAAAAAACAAGCTCAGGTCAAAAAACAAATGCAGCTTTTACATCTTCTTTTACCTGAAGACGGTGAGATGGATTTGGGGGATAATTTGCTAGTTTTGGCACAGAGAGTTGCTAAACGTGTAGTCGTTAAGCGGCCACGCCATGCTATTTTCTTGGCAAATCAAGAGCCAGCTCATCAATGGCAAGGGGATGCTTGTCGTTTTGATGCGTATTTTCAGTAGGCTTATGTAAGGTTAGGTTTTATTGCTTGAATAATGCACAAATATATGTGATATAGTTCAAAAGCATGATTGCTAAAATTCTTAGCAGGCATACACTTAAGATGCCTGTCAAAAACGAAATTTTTGAAAACCTTTTATGATTGATCTTAAACCCTCCATTAACTTTTGGCATGATTTTAAAAGCAACCAAATTGCCGGAATGTGGCTGTTTTTGGGGTCAAGACGTTCTTTACAGATTGTACATCCATCTATTCTTCAGCTTATTGTTTGGGGAATTTTAGGAGGATGTACCAACTCTCTTTATAGCTGGCTTGTAGCTGGTCAAATCGGTGATTTTAATTCACAAGGTTTAATTGGTTATGCACTTTGGCCATTCATTGCCTTAATTGTCGGTATTTTCTTATCACAGCGAACTAACCAACCTCGTTTAATGCTAGTTCCTGCTTTACTTTGGCTAGTTCTAGATACAAATATCTTATTAATTCAATGTTTAATCCAGTATTTGGGGTCTAACGGTTATCTCAACTTTATTCCCGATGCTATTTATAACGGAATTTTACCGAGTTTATTTGTAGCTTTATTTGTATGGCAAAGTTTAGCCGTAATTTGGGTTTTCTCACGTGAGCTTAAGTGGCCATGGTGGGAACGTGCACTGGTTATGGTTGCGACTATTGCAACGATGGTGGTTTGGCAACTTTCTGTAAAAGATCAACCGATTTGGAAGGTAGAAGATACGGCTCCAACGTTTGCTGAAGATGCTTTTTATGCACAAAGTAAACTATTAAATGATTCTTTAGAGCAAGTTCAATATGGTGAGCTCGCCAAAAGCCATTGGTATTTTTTAGGTGTTGCTGGTGATAGTTATCAAGATGTTTTTAAATCGGAAGTGGTCCGTATTAAAGAACAGTTTGATACACGTTTCGGAACGATTGGACGTTCGATGATGCTGGTTAATAATCCAGATACCCGCACAGAAATTCCGATTGCCTCTAAAACCAGTATCGAGTTAGCCCTACGCCGCATGGGCCAGCAAATGAACCGTGATAGTGATGTACTATTTTTATATATGACTTCACACGGTGAACAAAATCACTTCGAAATTGAAAATGCGCCATTAGATTTAGGGCAAGTGGACCCGAAATGGTTGCGAGAAACACTGGACAAATCCGGTATTCGCTGGCGTGTAATTGTGATCTCAGCCTGTTATTCAGGAAGCTTTATTCCTGCTTTACAGTCTCCTGATACCTTAATTATTACTGCATCGGCTGCTGATAAAACTTCTTTTGGGTGTAATAACGAAGCTGACTATACCTATTTTGGTCGAGCTTTCTTTGATTTGGCTATGCGAGAGCAATCGTCGATGAAAGATTCGTTTAACACAGCTAAGCAAACGGTAACCAAATGGGAAGTGGCTCAAGGTGTTGAACCTTCGGAACCTCAGTGGATGATCGGTAAAAATATGGAACTTATGCTACCTCAATTGGAAAAGTATCTATTTCCTCAGCAAAATACGGGTAGTGTAGATATTGCTCAAACAAAAACAGAGGCTAAAAACGATGCAACTCCTGCAAAAAAACCGCTGCTTTGAGGGTGAGCAGCGCATATACCAATTTGAATCTTCTTATTTAAAAGGACCAGCGAAGTTTGGTGTTTATTTACCACCAGCAGCTTTGGAAGGTAAAGCTTGCTCAACTTTGTTTTACTTAGCTGGGTTAACGTGTACTGAAGAAACTTTTGCCATAAAAGCACATGCTCAGCATATGGCAGCACAACTTAGTCTTATACTGATTACACCTGATACTTCTCCACGTGGCGAACAGGTTGCGGCAGGGGATCATTGGGATATAGGTCAAGGCGCAGGCTTTTATATTAATGCCACAGAAGCACCTTGGTCTGAGCATTATCAAATGGAGAGCTATTTAATTGATGAGCTATATCCACTCATTTTAAAAAGCTTTTCTGTAAACGCTCAACAAGTCGGTATCTTTGGGCACTCAATGCAATGTTTTTTTGAAAATATGGAAAATATTTTAGTTTGTTGATTTTTATAAGTTTTAATAAGTAAATTAAAAATTCCATAAAAAAATCCATATTTCAGCAGAATACATCAAATTATCTTATTAAAAATTCCATATTTTTTATTCAAGGCAGACAAAACAACCATATCGGTTATGATTAGGTAAATTCTTAATAGAAGCCAAAAATATGGAAAATATCTTTAAAGAGATTAATGATTTTTCTTCAGAAAAACTTGAGCATTTTAGCTTAGGGAGATTTTGTTATGTCTTTCTTAGTAAGCATCCCATCTTTATTGATAAATTAATTCCCCATATCGAAATTTCACTAAAAAGTAGAAATTTTCAGACAGAGGTGATGCGTACTTACACTGATGCTCACATAAAAGAGAAAGTAGCTATACAGCAAGAATTTGAAGCTAAACGCTACCATCCTAATGCAGCCTTATTTTACATGCCACAACTAGAGCTAGTCGAAAAAAAATTGGATGTAAAGACGATTCCACAATTAATCGACTACCTAGAAAATAATCTTAATGAGTATCCAGGAACATTAGAAATTCTGAACAACTTTTACAAGTCTATCCATGGTAAAGATGGATTTGATTATATAAAAGATAATTATATATATTACTATATCGGAGATATTTTGTACTCTAAGTATCTATCAATAAAGGGACGAGCAGATATGCTTGATTTAAAATACTCGAAGGTAGTTAAAACTGAATATGAAAAAATTGGCATCGACATATGTCAGGAGGATGTTCAATTCTCTAAATACAGCCTTATTAGCATGAATAAGAACATTGAAATATTCAATAATAAAGATAGTCAAACAATACGTGATGATCGTATAGGCAAGCATTTTTGGATAGATATCCCAAGAAAGTTGCTTACTACTATTGAAGAACTTATTAAAAATAAAATGCTGTTAGATGTATCATTTAGAATAGATTATGTTTCTGATTATCTTCCTGCAATGGAGGAAAAGGAGTTTGGCACTCCATTACGATTAAAAATATCCTCTTTACCTGAATTGTCTAAGTTCTATTCCACTGATAAATATGAAAATAATCTATGGGTGCGCCATGATGTAGAAAAGCAGAGTTTAACTTTTGAAGAAATGATGGCAGATTTTGAAGTAATCGGTGAGGATATAGTTACGCAAGTGATTCATCTTGAATACAAAGCACAAGGTGAACATTTTTTCATAACCCATTTAGATCATGAGTTTATTATATATACATTGGATAACTATCAGGAAAGATTAAGTGATGCAAATATCAAAGGTCATAGAAAAGTAAAAACATTTAAAATAGATAACTCAATGATTCCATTTAATATAAAGATTAATGGAGAGCTGTTTCTAGTTCAAGTTCTGGATTCATATTTCAAAAATTATGACTTAATTCATGAGTATTTTAGTGGTTAAAAAATGGCTTTTACCACTTATACGAGATGATTTTTGGTATGAATAATAGGTTTTTAACTATAGTATCTTGTTGTTATTGAATTAAAATTTAGAGTTGACTATAGCATTAATGCTATTAATTGATCAAAATTGTAGGAGTATTTATTAGTGGAAAGATTAGAAAGACACGCTTCATTCGGTGGATGGCAAGACGTATATAAACATCAGTCTGAAGTGCTGAAATGTTCTATGAACTTCGCAATTTATATTCCACCACATCAGAAAGATGAAACATTACCCGTAATCTATTGGCTTTCTGGTCTTACTTGCAACGAACAAAACTTTATTACTAAAGCTGGGGCACAAAAGTATGCTTCTGAACATAAGGTAATCATTGTTGCTCCAGACACAAGTCCAAGAGGTGCTGGTGTGCCAGACGATGAAGGTTATGATTTAGGTCAAGGCGCAGGCTTCTATGTAAATGCTATTCAAGAGCCTTGGTCAGAAAACTATAGAATGTATGATTACATCGTTTATGAATTAAGAAACTTAATTGATCAAAACTTCCCAACGAATAAAACTCAAAGCATTATGGGGCATAGTGCTGGTGGACATGGGGCATTAGTCATAGGGTTAAGAAATCCTGAGATCTATAAGAGTATTTCTGCTTTCTCCCCAATTGTCGCACCTTCTCAAGTTCCTTGGGGGCAAAAGGCATTTACTGCTTATCTTGGTACAGATCAGACTTTATGGTCTGACTATGATGCTGTCGAGCTAATCAAATCTAGTTCCGTGAAGATGCCTATTTTAGTTGATCTGGGAACTGAAGATTCTTTTTTGAAAGAGCAGTTAAAGCCCGAACTTTTAGAAAATGTTTGTAGTGATAAAGAATATCCGATTTCTTTGAATATGAGAGATGGATATGATCATAGCTATTATTTTGTAGCTAGTTTTATTGAAGATCATATTAGATTCCACTTATCAAAGATTAAATAATTTAATTACCTGTGGTTGGGATTCTATTTGCTAATTTATGACATATGTAATTAAATATATTGTTAATTTTCTAAGATTTTATAGAAATGTCACTAGAAACTTTTCAACAAAAAATTGATTCAATTTTGAATAAAGATGATATTTCAATCTTGTTAGCAAATGGATTCTCACAAGCATGGGATCATACAGTTTTTAATTATAAGTCTTTATTTGAGAAGGCTGATTTTGGAACAAGGGAAATTGAAATTCGTAATTTATTTACTGAATTTGAAACCTATGATTTCGAAAAAATAATGAGGGCATTAGAGTCTGCACAAAAAGTATGTGAGTCTTATGGAGTTGATAAAAATAAAATTATAGAAATAAAAGATGATCAAGAGCAATTGAAAAATTCGTTAGTACAGGTTATTTCTGAAACTCATCCTTTAAGATCTAGTTATGTTTTAACCTCTCAGTATGAAAAAGCAAAGCCATTTATTAAGAGATTTTCAAAAATATTTACATTGAATTATGACTTATTGCTTTATTGGATCATCAATAAAAATGATATATCCCCTTTAGGTTACTTTACAGACGATGGATTTAGGGTGGAAACTTGGGAAAATGTAGGTAGTCAAAATGTTTTCTATTTACATGGTGGACTCCACATATATGATAATGGAGTAACAATAAAAAAGCATAGATTTAAAGATCATTTGGATAAGGGGATTGTGGATCATGTAAAAGAGAATTTAAACATAGGTAAATTTCCATTATTTGTCTCAGAACCTAATTGTGAAGCAAAACTTCAAAGAATTAAACATAACCCATATTTAAACTCATGTTACAAAGAGTTAAAGAATTTAAATGGTTCATTATTTATTTATGGGCATTCAATGGATAAGAATGATAAACATATATTTGATCAAATTAATTTAAGCCAAGTAAAAAATATTTATATCAGTATTTTTGGGGATGAACACTCTGAACAAAATAAAACAACAATGGCTAATGCAAGACGTTTTATTGATACTAGAAATATCAAAATTGAATTTTATGATGCAGATACAACTCCAATTTGGAAATAAATTTTTGGAACTAAGAAATGACTGAAAAAATTAAACAGCAGATCACTTTTGAAATGAGTTTAGATACTAATATATCAATTGCTAAGTTCGAGGGTGGATCTACTGAGAGTAATGAGATAGCAATTGAAATAGCTAACCGCATTAATAATGTTCTAAATAATTTATCTGATAAGTGGTTGTCAAAATTTTTAGATGAAGTTGAGAAAAGTAATTTTGATGAAGCATATATAATATTTGAAGAGAATAAGGGAACATTGCAACATTCTAGAAAAGTTGAAGATTTAAATTCTTTGAAGAAAATGGATTTTTTAAAATTAGATGCACTTAAAAGAAAAGATTTTTTAATTTTTTTAATTTTATTCTCTGCAATGGTAAATGATAGAACTGATTCATTAAGTTATATTGATTTTCTTCTGAAAAACTATTCGGATAAATTAGATGCTGATTTACTGCAAAATATCATATTAGAAAAAGCTAATTGTTTAGCAAAAGATGGACATATCAATCTTGCACGAATAAATTATAATAAAGTAATAAATGCTGAAGGAGTGTCACCTGCTACAATTGCTTGGTCATACCAAGGGTTATCAATAATATCTGTAACAGATTTAGATAGAATTAAATATGCGCAATATGCGGCAGACTTTCATTTTCAATCAGGAAATAAAATGGAAGCAGTTAGAAATTTAATACAAATTTCTAACTTTAAAGGGAATATTGATCCAAAAGAGGCAATAGTTATATTTGATAAATGTATAGCATTATATGAAGAGAAAAGTCTTGTTGATAGAGAGTTGTTGGCATCATTAATACACAGAAAGTCAAATTATTTATATAAAATAAATCAAATAAAAGAGGCATTGATATTAGCTGAAAGAGCCTGTGATTTACGAAGAGGTTTAATAGGAAATGAGATTGAACTATGTTCAAGCTTGTCATTAGCAGAAATTTTGGCTGGATTAGATAACCAAGCAGAAAAGGGAGAGAAATATAAGGCTGAATATGAATTATTAAAAGAAAAAATTAAAGATGAGAATTTTAATTTAAGAGAAAAAATCTTAGGGTTAATATCTAATTCTGAATTTTTAAGTAATGAATTCTTAACAGAAGTATTAGCCTCTGATGATAGTGAGCTAATTATATCAACTTTGCTCTATCAATCTACTGATAAAGACTTATCTTTAGATGATGCTATGACTTTATTGGAAAAATGTAGAGTCTATGCTGAGAAGGAAAGAAATAATAATGTTTTAGATGTCATCTATTTTAGTATTGCTGAAAAGTATAGGGTTGAAGGTTTATATGATGATGCTTATGTATTTTATACAAAATCATTAAAAATAAATCAATTTAATCAATCATCTGTGCAAAATTGTCTTGGGATGTTATTTCAGGAGCGAAAATGGAAGCAAGCACAAACTTTTCTTGAAGAAAGAATAAGAATCATAGGCGAGCTTCCAAATGTATGCTTTTTTTATGCAAGAGCATTATTGGAAGATAAGCAGTATCAGAAAGCACTAAAATACTTTAATAAGTCAGATAAGTCTAATCCAGAATTAGCAGATTATCAGTCAATTTGTATTGATAACTTAGATGATTCACAATTTGAAAGTATGCCTATTAGAGAGGGTTGGAAAGAAACAATTACTTCGGATATTTTTTTTGAAATTCTAAAAGAATTTTCTAATTCTATTTCTACATCCTCTCGAATGTATTTTTGGGAAAAAGGGGAGGATAAAGTTTCATACAAGTGGACAAAAAATCCAGAAGAAAAGTCAAAACAATTATTGATAACTTTTTTAAATGCGAAATTGGGATTTGATAGTACTGAAATTATTCAAGAGTGTAGAGCTGGTGCAGGGTTTATTGATTTATATATTATATTACCGGGTGGATTGAAAGTCATAGTTGAACTAAAAATGTGTGGTGGAGGCTACTCTTCAACTTATGCTCTTTCTGGCGAAAGCCAAATAATTCATTATCAACAAAATAAGACTACAAATTTAGGATATTTAGTTGTATTTGATGGAAGAACTAGAGATTATGGTAAAGGTTTCAAGGAGATTCAAAATATTAACAATCATACAATATATGCTATTGCTGTAGATATGCGCCATACAATAGATAAAAGTATATGAATTATTTAAATTCATATACTTTGAATCTATACATATTAATTGAGAAGTGTAATGGGATTATTTTTGGATTTTAATATTTTAAAAAAATATTGAGGAGAGATTCAATTATTTATTTTTTAAAATAATTTGAAAATATTAAAGAGTATATTTCGTAATAAGTTTAAGAGAAATATACTCAGGAAATGACAAGGTATTCATGGGCTCTGGATACCTTGTTAATTTATATGATAAATTTAAAAATATTTAAACCTGACTATTATTGTTAGGTGACCATAACAGACTATCAAAAAATGGATCATTTACAATAAAGGCTACACTATAACGAGCTCTTGTAACGGCAACATAAAATTTATTTTGGCTGATTGAGCTATCACCAAATGGATTAGCTTCACCTTTCAAAAAATTTAAAATAGGTTGTGTTGGTTGAACTAAAACATGATCAGCTGTTAAGCCTTTAGATTCACCAAAGGTCATTAATTTTTGATATTTTTCTAAAACCTTTCCCGAGCCTGAAGAGTAACGCAAAATTAATGGATCAAATTGGCTTACATAATCATCTATATGATCAGGCGATATGTATATTACGCTGTTATGAGAGGGTATGCTCTGATTATCAATTTTAGAGATAGTTGGTGTATATCCTTGCCCTAAATGAATTGAATCTGCAAATTTGCAAATTGATTCAATGGAGCGCCAACATTCATTTAAGTCTTTTGTTTTAAACCCCATCTTTTTATAAGTGCTTAACTTATCTGAGCTTTCATTAGGTTTTTTGGGAGAAGATGATGTATGGTAAATAGTCTGTCGAAAATCACCAACAGCATGTATTTCAAGCTTTTTAGATTTAGTTAAGTGTTTAAATAGATCAAAATCCCATCCAGCAAAATCTTGTGTTTCATCTAGATAAATACGATCATAGATAGACTGTATTCTATCCGATATATTTACTTTAGATTCTGAGATAATTCTACAAGCTAGTTTGGAAATAAACTCTGTATAAGCTTGATGTTTGGATGTTAGAAAGTGTGAAGGATTATAATTTCCCCCAATTTTTTCAGCTCTGCCTGAAATAGTGTATCCATTACGTGTTTTGTGAGGGTTTTGGCTGTTAAGAAATATACCTGTTATTCGTTTTGAAATGATACAACGTTGATAAGGTCTAATAATATCTTCTAGTATAAAGGTATACCAACCTTTAACTATAAAAAGATCATTTCTCGTACCATTAAGTTCTTTAAACTTCTGAATTAGTTCTTTTTGATTACTATGAGTATAGGTAATGATAAGGACTTTTTTACCCTTGTTTGTTAGTTGAATTGATTCAGTAACAATCTTAGTTGTTTTTCCTGCACCAGCACAGGCAATTAATAATTGTTTAGTCAAAATTTAATGCCTCTACGAGATATGTTGGATAGTTAACCTTCTGTAGACTTTCAAAAATTTTTATTGCAGAGTCAACTTTTTTTGATCCATAATTTTTGTCACCATTTTCTCCTACATAAACAGAAGTAAAATATGATTTTTTATCAATTAGAGTAGCTTTTGCTTTTAACTTGTTAAATGAGGTGGTTGACAGAGCGATTTTTGCTAGATGTTCTAATGTTTTTATATTTTCTGAATTTGCTTCAATCAAAGAAGGTTCTAGAGATTTTAGTGTATCATCGGTCTCAGAGAAAAAATTAATATTTTCAAAGTCAAAATCCTGAGAATACTTATGAATATTTTCACTATAAGAACCATCATTATCTTTGATTACATTTACTTTCGTTTTTATATGTTTAGCAATATTTAGATAGTGTTTAAAACCAATACCTCTGACAACAATAATGTCTATTCCATCTTCTTCTGGTAATTTGTCATGATTTTCTAAATATATTTTTTTTAGAAGTAATTCATCAGATGGACCTTCTACTAGAATTACCTTCTGTGATAAGACTATACGTAAGGTATCGTATCCAGGTAATCGTTGAAGTGTTTTAGCTGTTTCTTTATCAATTTCACTTAATTTTAAATATTCTTCAGATATTAAACATAAATTTTTTAGGTTTAATTTATTTAGTACATATGAGCTATGTGTTGTAATGAAAATTTGATCTGAGCTATTATTATCAATAAATCTAATTAACTTACTCAAGTTTGTATGAGATAGATGGTTTTCAGGCTCTTCTATCATAATAAAATTAACATTACCTCCTTTATTTATTAGAGCTAATTTTATTTGAATTTTATTTTGCTCACCTTTACCGATTTGAGAGAAAGAAATATCATTAACAGCAAGTTGGAGTCCTGCCTCTATATTTCCTGTTGTTGTATCAGCTATAATTGATAAACAGTGTTCAGTCACTAATTTAGAAGCATCAAGGTTTGCATTTAAACTTTTAATTTGTTCTTGCTGTCCAAAAGTGTTTTTTATTTTTCGATAATTCAAACTCAATAGAGCTTGCTCTGGTTTAGTTAAAGCTGTATTAATAATACTAGCAAGATATTGTGATTTTCCGTAAGTTGGATGTAGCCTTGTTGGGTCAATAAATAGTCCTTTCATTTTTCTATTGAGAAATTTGATAGGATCCCATCCAAAATTGAACCATTCCACTTTATAAAACTCAGTAGGAATGCTATCCAATTTTGTGCCATCACTTATAAAATCGTTATAAGTTGTTGTTAACTCATCATCAAAACAGATTCTTATATAAACGCCATCCTCCTCTTTGTTTAAAGAGTTATTTTTACCGCGATACTCGGGGCAATCTTCTAGATACATTTCTATAAGTATTTCAGGTAATGTTTCAATCGAAAAATTGCCTTTGAGAAATTTTTGTACAACAGTATCATTGAATAGGTCGGAAGATAAAACTTGGTTGAGATTTTTCCCTCTATAACAATTGTTTGCGACTAAATCTAGGGCTTCTAAGATTGTAGATTTACCAGAATCATTATCTCCAACAATGATGTTAACTTTTTCATTAAATTCAAAAGTTCGTGTACGAATTTTTTTAAAGTTTTTCACTACCAATTTTTTGATATACAAGTCATTCACCCAAATAAGTCTATAAGTGTTGGAGTTATGTTTTTTATTTATACAACAAGTTGATTTTTTTTAATATTGAAATAGTACATTATTTGAAAAATTATATCTATACTTAAGTCTAGTAGGGGGGAGCATTAGAATACTAGTCGCAAATATATTTAGATAAAGAATTTAATGCTTTAAGTTTATTTCTTAAATAATCTAGCTTACGATTTTGAATAATTTTAAGTTGCTCAATTTTAAATTGTAGATCAGGATAGCATCGCTTCAATTCATCATAAATATCAATCTCTTCTCTAAGGTTCAAAATTTCTGAGTCAAGTTGTTTTTGCTCGTCTAAAAGTTTATCGATAGTATCATTTGGCTCGATACAGAATTGATCTCTAAGATCCATCATTTCATCTGTTTCGGTATAGGTTGTATAGGGGTTTTTAGAATCGTCTATTATTAAATATCCTTTTTTTACAAGTCGTTGTACTAAACGATAGATATTTTGGTAATTGATATTATTGTTTTCTACTCCTAAAAGTATGACTTTAGCTAATATATCACTGACTTGAAATGATGAGATTCGATAGCTACATAACACTCTCATAAATTGGGGGAATAGTGGTGAAGATTCTAGGTGCATGGCAATCTTTGATAAATAATGAGGATTATAGTCCGTGGATTAAAACACTTCAATTCCTGATAGTTCTTGTATTTATGGTTATCAACTATGAATACAGAATTAGCCTTGTCAATTGGCTCTAAAATTAGAGAAGTTCGTAAAAATAAATCAGTAAGCCAAGAGCAGTTAGCATTGCTGACAACAATTGATCGTAGTTATCTTGGGCGAATTGAACGAGGTGAGGTGAGTGTGACAGTCGAAAAGTTGGCTCAAATTGCCCATGTATTGAATGTAGATATCAAAAGTTTAATACCTTAAAACTTGTTTTCGAGTATCCGTTCTAGTTCTAATAGTGCCTTTTTCTCAATTTTAAATATTCTTTAATTGACCATAAGAAGCTACCAATAAGAACTATTTCGAAAAAAGCGATACGACGCATTTTTTCGTAGTGTTTTACGAAAATAGGGGTGAAATCAATAATAGACTTTGATGTTTTATTGGCAGCTTCTAGAAGTAAATGTTGCATCCATACATCTAGTAAAATAAATAACATCATACCAAAACAAGGCAAGAATAATATTGCTTTCCGTCTATGCAGAATTTCTACAAATGTATAAAACTCATTAATTAACCAGTCTTTCATGAAAAATTTCTCTAATTTTTATTGATTTTAAAGTCTATGATTTTATTATTGTTTTCCTCAATAAGAAACTGGTTTTCTCGTTTTAACCTATGATTTTCGAAAATTAAAGAGTTGATTTGACTAAGTTGAACATCATATTTCTCCTGAAGTTCTTTTAATTGTTGCTTCAGCTTTAAAGCTTCATTTTGCATTACAATTTTTGAATTCTTCTTACTATATTCTTTACCAAGTCTTTTTGCTTCAGCTTCCCTAATATTATCTAATAACTCTGCAAGTTCAGGACGAGAGCGCTTTACAGCACCTCTTTTCAGACCAGCTTCTAATGCTACCGTATCATTATTGATTTTTGAGCCTTTGGGTACTCGAATAGGTGCATTCGCAATTAGACGATTCAGTGCTTCATTAAGATTCACCAAAGCTTTAGACATTTTTTACCTCAATGTATTTCTTACGAAGTTTTTCTAGAAGTTGTTCGACTGCTTTGACTTCTTGCATGTACTGCTCATATAACAAAGACTCGTTCGTATTTAATTTTTCATCAGCAATTTTAGCGTATGCGTTTTTTGCTAATTCCAGAGCATCAATGGAGTCTTCGTTGAAAATTGAATAAGAGCAGGGGATACATGCGGTAATATAAGAAAATCCTAACTTATTACAACCTGAAGTACGAGAGCATCCACCCAGAACTGTTTTCCGATAAGCAATTTTTCCTTCAAAAATATACTTTTCGGTCTGTTTTTTATCAGTTAAAAATACAGGCGCTTTATTTTGATCTTTAAGTACTTGTAGTCTAGTACCCTCACCTCCAAATAAAGGCGTATCTTTTTGTACTACATCCTTTGTGAAATCAGATAATTGTTCATATAAGGTTTGATTTCTATATTCTTTAATTAGACTTGATTCATACTCTCTATCTGAAAGATTTTGATCTTGTATGATATTTTGAGCATTCATATAGTTTTTGCCGTAGTACAGCGTCATATCATAAGTGATATGTTTTAATTGACGTTTTAATGTTGGAATATTCACTAAACCACTTCGAGCACTGTATACCGTCAAAGATCTGCGAAACTGGTGGCTAGTAAACTTCCATGGTTTTCCAATTTCAAGTTTGTAGTCTTCTAACCAATGAATTAATGGATTAAAGATATTTAACTCATGTAAATCATCTTCTGTGAAAATGATGGGGTCTATCGCTCTATAAATGGAATAATGATCTTCCATAAATCCGCCTAAAGGCATCTCAAAAATGGGATGGAATGATTTTTCATGCTTAATGGCAAATGATGGAAATAGAGGATACGATTCAAGTTCTAAATGTGAAATGACTCCTCGCTTAGCACACCATGATTGATGTATTTTTGCCAGTTTCTGTAATGTATCAATAACATGGTGAATTACACTAGATGAAACCCAATATGTTGCGACGGCTCCAACTTGAGTAAACTTACTGGTAGTTCCTTTTAAAACCCATGCTGAGGGTAGATTTCTTCTTTTTATCTCCTGATATGATACATAATTTAAATTTAATGCTTCTGATCGGCGCATTCCGCTAAAGCACAGTAGTAGAAAGGCACCTAAATTTTGAATAGACTGGATGAAGAATAAGACACGTTGACTAAACCTCATGTCGTATTTTTCGCTTAATTCGGTTAGTCCGTGCTTTTCTAGCATTGCTTTAAATATTTTGGGTTTCTGACGATGATTATTCCCTTCTTTATGTGTATGAAAGTCATTTTCACGAACCAAATTATGAATTCCATTCATAAATGGCTGTATTTCATCAAAGAATTTTAAGCCACTGTCAATAAACTGCCCATAAATCCTAGATGGAATTAAAAGAGTCTGCTTGTGTTCCTTCATTTCAGAATGCTGAGCTATTTTTATTTCTTGAATATATTTTTCACTAAATCCAAAATTATCAATCTGATAAAGCATACCTGCTTTATTAATTGAATTTAATATATTTATATATTTCTTTTTACTTTCCCAGCTTAATTCCGATAAATGATTTTTTAAAGATTTTAGAAAAATTCCATTATTATTTATGCTTGTAAAATTACAATTAAAGTCTAAACATAAATATGCAATTTTTCTAATGATAAAGAAATTACCTTGGATAGTTTTCAATGTAATATTGTTATCTCGTCTTTTTCTTGAGAACATCAAATAAAATAGAACAATTTTTATTTGATATGACAAAGTATATTTTTGAGGGGATGTATGGTCTAGATAAAAATTAATTTCAGATTGGTCAGTGTAATTATGTGCGTAGCAACCCAATTCCCAAATTTCACTTTCGAAGTAGCTAAGTGGTTTTCCTAATTGATCTAGGCTAATGACGGTATCATTTTTAGGGTGGTGATTAAATTCTTGTTTCGATGCACCAAATGTATCTGCAATAGCAGGGATATTATTCATAAAAATTCACACCTAAATCTGTAAGTGTATTGAGCATAATTTCAAAAAAAGGGCTTAATTTTCCGGTGCTTATTAATTTAGAACTAAGCATAATAGTTTGTTCATTCTTTGGGTCATGATTAAGAATGGAATCCAAAACATCATTTATTTTTTGAAGAACAAGAAAAATATTTTCTGAACTTTGGCTAGAATTTGCCATTTCGAAAACTTTTTTAGCTGATAAAAGCTTATGAATATCTTCTTTGTCGGTATGTATGACATAGTTTTCGCAAAATAAACATGAAATTGGGTTTGAGCAATTGGGTGTATCTAGGTCAATATTTTGATAAATACTATGAAGTTTAGGTATCTTAGAAAAACAGTGCCCCATGTCAGTATTTAAGGTATCAGCTAAATTTAGCTTTATAGTTGAAGTATTCTTCGAGATGATAGGTGCTGAAGTTGCGATACTTTGAAAAGTATTGCTCATTTCATCTAAGACTTGGAATTCTGTAGCTTCGGTGTATGAGCTGGCAACGATTTGTGGAGTATTACCTAATTTTTTGGCAACTATATTTAGATTTTTGCTTTCATTATGATAAATATTCGCAATAATTGATCTTAATTTTGATAATGGAATCCACTCTATTTCATAAAAATGTTTTATAAACCAAGTCCTAAATATATTATGTTGGTTTTCAGAATAAGATATAATAAAGTTGTCTTTATAAATGGCTTTGGTGTTATTTAAACCTATGAAAAGTAAATTTTCACTTTCATCTATATTATTATCAAAATTATAATTTTTTATTATCCATTCTCTAAGGTTTAAATAACCCAATAGTAATTTTTGAAATTTTAAAGGTAAAGATAATTCAACAGTTTTATAGCCAGATCTCGGTTTTGTGGTGATAATTCTCATCCCTTTTGTTGAAGAGTGTAAATCTTTTACGTCAGAGACTTTTAAGCTGTATATTTGTGATGCGTTTAGTGCTGATGCTGATACAAAACAGTTTATAAATGCAGTGATTGCCAAATTAGCAATTTTTGCATTATTTTGATTAAGCTTATCTACATTGCTCTGTTCTATTTTTTTGTTATTAAATACTTCATAAAATGAAACATCAATATTGTTTTTTCCATTTCTTAAATGAATTGGTAGAGTCTTTTTATTAATTAAAAAATCAGAAAAAATTAAAAAAATTGTTTTATTGATTTCGAAGAAATTTTGAAATTTATATTCTTCAACAGGAATGTTATGTTCTTTATGCTTGGATGCAATTTCTATATAAGAGTTTTTTACTTCTTTAATATTAATCTCTAGTGATCTGGATAAAATTTCTGCAAAAACATGTTGTTTTCTATTGTATTGACCAAGATCTGTAATCGAATTTTTAAGTTTGGTTGCTCGATCCATAATTAAATATTGTGTATAGTCTTTATATATATCTAATGCTTGAGAACTTTCCTGTAATTCAAATACACCATATCGAGAGTATAGTTCTTTAATTACACTTCTAATCACTTTAAAATAATGTTTAATTGAGGCATGAGAATACCTCTGAGTCATATCTAAAATATACTCATGTAAAGGCGAGATTAACTCTATAAACAATGAGTTTTTATCAACTAACGCGTAATGTGTTTGTCTATTCATTGCTGTATGATTTTGAAAAAAAATTGTACCAAAATCTAAGTATGAAATTTTTCCAACAACTTTTAATTTTAAAACGACATTAGGTAAAAATGAGGTTGCTAGGGCGTCATAATCTTCTGGGAAAAGATATTTAATGTCTCTTTCTACGAACATAATTTTTAATTCATTCCTTGATAGGTAAATAGTATTTCTTCAAACTTTTTGTCCATCTCAGTATTAAGTTCTGAATAAGCAATGTACCTAACATAGTGAATTGTACTCATGATATTTCGATGACCCATTCGGCTTTGTATATACGGTAAAATTTTATCAATATCATTGACATGCTTTGAGGCAGATAGAAGCAGGTTGACTCCAAAAGTTGCACGCAAATCATGTAAAGTGAATGTCTTTATGTCTTCTTTATTCTTGTGCATCAGATCAATCAATTTAGTCAGTGCTTGCCTAGCTGCATTACCTCTATGTATTGAAAACTTTATTTTTTTTGAAAATAATTGAAGATTACGATCCTCAATTTCTTTGATGGATGTGTAATATGGGTTTCCATGTTTAGTAAGAAAGACGTAATTTTGATTTTCAACCTTATAAAGACTCTTAGATGCTCTTTTCTTCCAAGATTCAGAGCTTAAATATTGATCTATATCTTTGATTAACCATGCTGGTACTTTTAAATTGTGTTCATAGCCACCCTTAGTATCAATAATTGATTTTCCGCCTATTCGAACGCTGTAGGTATTATCAACACTATTCAGCATTTGTTTAGTAAGTAACTCTTTTATATGAAATGCTCTTAACGTACAGATAGTTTGTAATCTTGCCCCAGTGTATAGAGCTATATAGCAAATAAGTTGAAAATCTCTAGAAGCATATTGTTCTAAATATTGAAGAAAAATTTGCTGTTCAATCGTAGAAAGTGGGTGAAGTCTTCCACCATCGATAATTTCATTTCCATATCGAGGATTAGGACTATGCCGAATTTTCAGATTTGAACTATTCACCTGTTTTGTATAAATATCACCTGAAGAAGTAATACATGACACATAGGTTTTAATTTTTTCATATGGTTGATTCTTTAATTCATCAGGGGTAAATACATTTTCTGCAATTAAGAAATCATAAAAACGTAAAATTCTGTTCATCCGTTGACGAGCAGTGCTTGGTGAAATTAAACCAAGTCTTATCCTTTGCAAAAGTGATGTATGAAATTGATAAGTCACTCTTTTTTCAGGCTTAGGAGGGAGGTGCAAGATATCTAATTCATTTTCCTCTAAGAATCTTAAAAAATCTATTAAGTCTGATGCAACAGACTCTAATAGAGCAGTGCTTTTTTTCTCATCGATGAGTAAGTGATTGAAATAATTTGAAGATAGATGCCATACAGTATTGTCACTTTTGATCAATGACGGAAATCTTGGGCAATAGATACTTTCCATTTGGTCAAAGCTATTTGTTATGGAATCAAAATAGGTTGGACGATATTCTTTTATAAAATTTATATGGGCTTTAGATTTAGAAAAATACGGCTCTAATTTTTTGCTCATGTTTACCCACTCATTAAATAGCATCTATTTACAACAAGCTATAAATTCCATATAGTTTTTACAGCACGTTGAAGAAGCATACTACACAAAGTACATTGTCAATGGGTGGCCACGGTGCATTAACTTTAGCGTTTAAATATCCAGAAAAGTTTAAGTCGGTATCTGCTTTTGCTCCGATCTGTGCACCAACTGAATGTGCATGGGGCGACAAAGCCTTTAGCCATTATTTGGGTGCAGACCGTGATAGCTGGTTGGCTCATGATGCCACAGCTTTAGTCTCAAAGAATGGTGCAATATTTAGCGAAATTTTGGTGGATCAGGGATTGGATGACCAATTTTATGAACAACTTCACCCTGAAAAATTTAAGCAAGCATGTTTAAAAGCAGGACAGCCTTTAACTTTAAGACAACATGCTGGCTATGACCATGGTTATTATTTTATTCAAACCTTTATGGATGAGCACTTACAGTTTCATGCAATCCAGTTAGAAAAAGTATCTAGCTAATTAGTTTAGTGTTGCCATTCAACTTGAAATTCGTGTTGAGCCATACGGTTTAGATGATCAAGCACCACTTTTTCTAAGTGGTTGTGGTCATCTAACTGACTATCAATAGCAACATTTAACTGCTCTGTTTCTGGCGCAAGCGTAATTGTTGCTGTAGGCATTAAGATTTTAAAATTTTGTTCAGTTTCTTGTACTTCAAATTTGTGTTTCCAATGATTAACTAGACGTTTTGCAATGCGTTTTCCATCGTTTGTTAATAGATGAGTTGTGCTTTTCATTATCAATCCTCACATTGGTTTAATGTACCTTAACAAATTCGTTTCGCCGTTAGCATTCTATTGTTGCAACGTTACGTTGCAAGTTTGAAATGTTGTCATTTAAGCAAGGAATGGCGGGCCAAGTAGGTTCTTTTTTGTTATAATTTTTAGTCTCTCCTTAAACTTCTTGCCAGGTCATCCACCTATGTCCAAGCCTTATTTGATTGCTCCTTCTATTTTATCTGCCGATTTTGCTCGTTTAGGCGAAGATGTAGACAAAGTGTTAGCCGCAGGTGCAGATGTAGTGCATTTTGACGTGATGGATAACCACTATGTTCCAAATTTAACTTTTGGTGCAGGTGTATGTAAGGCTTTAAAAAACTATGGGATTACAGCTCCTGTTGATGTGCATTTAATGGTATCTCCAGTTGATCGAATTATTGGAGACTTTTTGGAAGCAGGCGCAGATATTATTACATTCCACCCAGAAGCATCTCATCACATTGATCGTTCATTACAGCTGATTAAATCTGGTGGTGCTAAAGCAGGTTTAGTTTTCAACCCAGCAACGCCATTGCATTATCTAGATTATGTACTTGATAAAGTTGACCAAATTTTATTAATGAGTGTAAACCCTGGTTTTGGTGGACAAAAGTTCATTCCAATGACTTTAGAAAAATTACGTGAAGCACGCAAAATTATCGATGCAAGTGGTCGTGATATTCGTTTAGAAGTTGATGGTGGCGTTGGCCCTGCAAATATTCGTGAAATTGCAGAAGCGGGTGCAGATATGTTTGTTGCTGGTTCAGCTATTTTTGGTCAACCAGATTATAAAGTTGTGATTGATCAAATGCGTGCAGAGCTTGCGAAAGTAGGCAGTGTAGACGCTTAAAAAGCATGTTGAACTGAGAATAAGCTTGTGGATAACTTTGTTTATAACTGTATGGATAACTGTGTTGATAACCGTATGGATAAGATGTTGGTAAAATAAACAAAATTAGATCAACCGTTTATTCTATAGACAAAAACGATGAAAAAAGAACGTTTTGGCGTTCTTTTTTTATGCGTGTTGAATAATTTATTAGCTGGTTTTTTATTAAGCTTTGCTAAAAAATAACCTGTGCAAAAAACGATGTAGCTCTGTGTAAAACTTTTTGTGCATAGATACGTATAAAACTGTAAAAGTGTCATGAAAAATAAAGCTAAATTTGGTTTAATAAGTTTTTAGTAAGAGACCTCGATAATTAATGACAGTAAAAATTTTAGCGGTAGATATGGATGGGACTTTTCTTAATTCCAAAAAGCAGTACAACAAAGCACGTTTTTTAAAACAATACGAACAACTAAAACAAAATAATATTCATTTTGTGGTAGCCAGTGGTAATCAACTTGCAAAACTTGTTACCTATTTTCCAGAAATTAATCATGAGATTGCTTTTATTGCAGAAAATGGCGCGCATGTTGTAGATGCAGGGCAAGAAATAGCTTTTGCTCATTTAAGTCAGCAACAATACGTTGAGATTTTAAAAGCGATTGACTCTTCATATATCTCAACCATGGTGATCTGTGGGAAACAGAGTGCTTATGTGCATAGCAGCATGAACGCAGAAGACTATGCCAAAGTTGCCCGATATTTTGAAAAACTGACAGTTGTAGATGACTTTTATGTACTAGATGACTTAGTGTGCAAAATTACTTTTACCGCTCAGGAAAACGAAAGCTTTGCGATTTTTGAACATTTTCAGAAGCAAAGTTTTGTAGCAGATAAAGTTTTGGTACCTGTTTCAAGTGGTTTTAATTTTATCGATTTGATTCTTCCAGACCAACATAAAGCACATGGTTTGAAGCTGTTACTACAAAAATGGCAGGTCGAACCTAATCAAGTAGTTGCGATTGGTGATAACAACAATGATATGCAGATGATTAAAGCTGTGGGCTATGGGTTTGCTGTTGAAAATGCAGTAGAAGCATTAAAAGCCGTGGCACCTTATACCACTGTAAGTAATGAGCAAGAAGGTGCATTAGAGGTGATTGATTTAGTCCTTCAACATCAACCACCATTCCCTTAATGATTTTAAAACAATCAGTTGAGATAGAAAATTGTATCTGTTTTAAAACTTGGTTATGCTAATAGGACTAAGATCCCTCATCGGCTTTAGGTGATAAATCACAATGGCTCTACAACACTTACGCAAGTATGCTTGGTTTGTGTTCCTAATGGCTTTCGTCATTGGGTGGAGTGGTGTGTCTATTGCTCAGACGCTTATGCAGCATGATCTTCATACTATGCCGTGTCATAGTGAAAAAACTTCGCATAACAATATGCATATTCAAGCAGATGATCAGCCTGTATGTAATCAAAAGATAACACAGTCTCTTCATTCGCATGGAGAGCATTGTCAGGACTGTAACCCTGTCCATTGCCAAATGGTGAATTTTGCTCTGCAGCAAGCTGTACCAGACGTTGAATCCCCATTTATTCCTATTTCATATCAATTTAGCAGTATTTATCAGGCTCAACATTTAGCCGGATACTGGCAAGAAATTTTACGTCCTCCTAAAGCTTGATCCTTATTTACTTATTTTTTTAATTAAAAAGGATCACAGCAATGTCTCATAAAACGATTAGCAGCTTAGTCGCTGTATTTGGACTATTGGTTTCACCATGGTCACTCGCAGCAATTAAGGAATATCACCTTAATATTAATGAACAACAGGTCAATGTTACGGGCAAACCCCTTAAACGAATTACCGTAAATGGAAAGTTTACAGCACCACTCCTCGAGTTTGAGGAAGGGGATGACGCTGTTATTCATGTTCATAATCAGTTAAAGAATCAAGATACCTCTTTGCACTGGCATGGGTTATTACTGCCAGGGTTAATGGATGGCGTACCGGGTTTCAATGGTTTTAAAGGAATTGCGCCAAACGGAGATTTTGTTTACCGCTTTAAGGTGAAACAAAACGGCACCTATTGGTATCACGCCCATAGTAAAGGCCAAGAGCAAGATGGTTTATATGGCCCGCTCGTGATTTATCCAAAAGGAAAAATACCTGTTGCTGCTCATGAGAAAACTGATCGTGATTATGTAGTGATGCTTTCAGATTTTCATAATTCTTCTAGCGATAGCATTATGAAGAATTTGAAGAAATCTGCTGAGTATTATCAAAATCGCCGTGAAACGGTATCTGATGTTTTGAAGCAAGTTAAAACACAAGGTTTAAAAGCAACTTGGCAAGATCGTTCGATGTGGAATCAGATGCGGATGTTAAAAACCGATATGTCTGATGTGACGGGCTATACGTTCTTGGTCAACGGCAAGACACCTCAGCAAAACTGGACAGCTAACTTTAAGACTGGCGATAAGGTTCGATTACGATTTATTAATGCATCGGCAATGTCATTTTTTGATGTCAGAATTCCAAATTTGAAAATGACAGTTGTAAGTGCAGATGGGCAGCCAGTTAAACCAGTTGCAATTGACGAGTTTCGTATTGGTACAGCTGAAACCTACGATGTCATTGTAGAACCTACGCAATCAAATTATCAGATTGAAGCAGAGTCTATTGACCGTAGTGGTTTCGCTATCGGTACTTTGCACAATGAAAATACGCAACCTGTAGGGCCAATTCAAATGCCAGCGCCACGTCCACGTGCTTTGTTAACTATGGATGATATGGGCATGAGTCATGGCAATGGAGCAAGTGATGAACATGCTGGCCATCAAAGGAACATGCAACACGACATGTCGGCTATGCCTGAAATGAAAAAAGAAGCGAACCATGCTAATCATGATTCTACAATGATGAATATGGATCATGACATGAAAAATAAGTCATCTAGCGAACATGATCATTCCATGATGCAAATGAAGCATGACATGTCAGCGGTGCCTGAAATGAAGCATGATATGCAGGCAATGTCAGCTAGCGAGCATGACCACGCTATGATGAATATGAATCATGAGATGTCTGCGCAATCTGAGAATAAGCCTAAAAAGGATGAATCCGTTTATGGCTGGGCAAATGCTTCAACACCAGCGGGTATGAAAGCACTGCAATATAGTGATTTGCAATCTTTAACACCTCAGCCAGACACGCGTGCACCAGAACGTGAATTAGTTATTCGTTTAGGTGGCAACATGGAGCGTTATATCTGGACCATTAATGGCAAAAAATTTAGCGAAGCTGAGCCATTACAAGTTAAGTATGGTGAACGTATTCGCTTGAAGTTTGTGAATGACAGCATGATGGCCCACCCAATGCATTTACATGGCATGTTCATGCAATTGGAAAATGGTCAGCAAGCTGAAAACTTGCCAAATAAACATACCGTTATTGTTCCACCAGGAAAGACAGTTACTGCGTTATTAACAGCCGATGCTTTAGGAGAATGGGCGATTCATTGCCATCTGCTTTATCACATGAGTGCAGGGATGATGAATAAGTTGATTGTGGCTCAAGTGAATGATGGAGCAGTAGATGCATCTCAAGCACCTGTTCAATCTGAAAAGGAAAAAGGAGCGAGTCATGCGCATCACTAAGTTATTTTCTCAAATGATATGTTGCGGTATTTTCTCTGGTGTATCGGTTCTTGCTTTGGCACAAGAACCCTTAACACATGATCATTTACGCGAACATGGTGGACAGATCTATCAAGCAACAAAAATTGATACTGGCTGGACTCAAAATGAAGAGGGAGAAGGCAGTTTTTCTTCTGAATTAGAAAGTTGGGTGGGAACTGATGAAAATAAATTATTCATCAAAGCTCATGTTGAAAAAGCCGAGTCAGAAGATGCTAATTACGGCGGTTCAGTACTTTACAGTCGAAATGTAGCTGACTATTGGGATGTACAGGCTGGGGTAAACTACGAGCGTTTACAACGGGAAGATGAAAAGCAAGATCGCTGGGCAGGTGTAGTCGGTTTGCATGGCATGGCACCTTACTTTTTTGAAACCGATGCATATCTTTATGCAGGTGAAGACCAGCTATGGAAGCTAAGTTTAGAAACGGAAAGAGACTTACTCTTTACCCAAAAGTTAATTGGTAAACCTTATTTAAAAGCAGATGTTGTTTTGCAAGATGAATCTCGCTATGCCAGTAAAACAGGTTTATCAAGTTTACAAGCTGGTTTTCAAACCCGTTATGAAATCAACAAAAAGGTCATGCCATTTGTTGATGTGGGTTACGGCTATGAAAAAGGTTTAAAACAAACTGCTTGGCAAACTGGAACCGACTCTGAACATGGTTGGTATTATGGAGCAGGGTTAACACTTAAGTTCTAATTGCAGAACAAAAATTAAGCTTAATGACATGCCATTGGTTTATACTGATGGCATTGTTTTTTGTGTCAGTTATGGTGCACAGATGGCTTTAGAAAAACAAGAGAATCAAATACATTTAAATAAAACCAGCTCTAGCTGCGGGTGCTCAAGCATGCCGTCTCAGGAATATTCTACACCTAGTGAAGCTGTGCCTAAAAACAGCCAATGGGTGAGTTATTATCATATCCCTCACATGGATTGTGCAGCTGAAGAGCAAATGGTGCGGATGGCTTTGGCCTCTTACACTAATGATATTCAAGAGCTTTATTTTGACTTGCCAGCACGGCATTTGGCGATTTATCACAGTGTTCAAGCTGAAAAGATCACCCTAAGCCTGCAACGTTTAGGACTAGGTGCAGAATTACAACAAACGCAGCCACATTATGAACCTGTTGAAAAACCTAAAAAGGTTCGAGGTAGTTCTTCAACCAATGCGTCACAAAAGCAAGTTTTACAATGGTTGTTACTCATTAATGGCGTCATGTTTGTCATTGAGTTTATGGCAGGTATTATTGCTTCATCGACAGGATTAATCGCCGATTCACTCGATATGTTTGCCGATGCTGCAATTTATGGCATTGCTTTATTTGTGGTGGGTAAAAATCTAAATGCACAATTAAAGGCTGCTCATCTTTCAGGATGGTTCCAGTTCGGCTTAGCCATAATTGTGTTAATTGATGTGTTGCGCCGTTTTATTTACGGCAGTGAACCCGTTTCAATTCTCATGATTTTAATTGGTGGATTGGCTCTTGCAGCCAATATTAGTTGCCTTTATTTAATGAGAGACCATAAAGAGAGCGGGGCACATATGAAGGCGAGTTATATCTTTTCTGCAAATGATGTCATCGTCAATTTAGGTGTCATTGTTGCGGGAGTATTAGTTGCCATTACAGGTTCTCCTTATCCTGATTTAATGGTTGGATTAATTATTGTTTTGTTTGTCTTAAATGGCGCACGAAAAATTTTACAATTAAAAAGTGAATAAGTTTCTCTAAGACAGGCAAGCTTTAGATAGGGTTTGCCTTCATTTTTTATTTTAAAGTAAACTGAGTCCTCACATAAAGGAGGAACGACCTCCCCCATAATGGGTCATCATGTCGGGACGACCTGACGCTATAAAAATTAGTGAATGTTATGGCTTGGGCTATTTTAATTTTAGCAGGTGTATTTGAAATCATTTGGGCATATTCTATGAAAATGTCCGAAGGTTTTACACGTTTAACCCCTAGTGTTATTACCGTAGTTTTTATGATTTTGAGTGTGGTTCTACTTTCAATTTCAATGAAAACTTTACCTCTGGGCACTGCCTATACGGTTTGGACAGGAATTGGCGCAATTGGGTCATTTCTCGTAGGTATATTTTTTCTTCATGAGCCTATTGGAGCTATGCGAATGATTGCCGCTGTATTAATTGTGTCAGGCTTGGTTTTAATGAAAATTTCATCGCCTTCCTAAGAGAATAAATTATGTTGCTGTCTTATAAGTATATCAATTCGCCTGTTGGGCAATTAAAACTAGTTGCGAATGAAAATGCTTTGGTGGCAATACTCTGGGACAATGAAAATCCAAAACGTGTTCGACTGGCCGAGCTGGTCGAACAACTTGAGCATCCAGTTTTATTAAAGACGGAACAACAATTACAAGAATATTTTGAAGGTAAACGCCGAGAGTTTACATTGCCACTAGATTTCGAAGGAACTGCATTTCAAAAGCAGGTCTGGTCTGCTTTACTGACCATCCCTTATGGTGAAACAAGAAGCTATAAAGATATTGCTGTTCAAATTGGCAATGAAAAAGCGGTGAGAGCAGTTGGCGCTGCAAATGGCAAAAACCCGATTTCAATTGTTGCACCTTGTCACCGAGTCATTGGTGCGGGTGGAGCTTTAGTTGGTTTTGCTGGTGGGCTTGATAAGAAAGATATTTTATTAAAACTAGAGCAACAATGAGCCGTTTTTGCGCTCGATTTTTTTAGTCTTTTCTACTAAGCTGTTCACAATGATATTTCATAAGGTCGGTGCTTTATTGCATCGCTTTTTTTGAAATATTGATCTTATTCAACAAACTTTGGATGTTCTAAAAATGGCTGTCGGTGACGTAACAATGCCACAAATGCATGTGGTAAAAGGTGTAAAAATTGGCTCAACAGAAGCATATGTACGTTACCAAAACCGACGAGATTTAGTCATTTTTGAGTTTGCAGAAGGCTCAAATGTTGCTGGTGTATTTACGCAAAATGCATTTTGTGCAGCGCCTGTTCATGTCTCTAAAGCCCATCTTGCCGAAGGTAATCCTCGCTATTTAGTGATTAATACGGGTAATGCCAATGCGGGAACCGGACCTACGGGTTTGAAAAACGCTCAGGATACTTGTGCGAAGTTAGCGGAGCTTGCTGGAGTAAATAGCTCTGAAGTACTTCCGTTTTCTACGGGTGTGATTGGTGAGCAGCTTCCAATGGAGCGTTTACTTGCTGGTCTTCAGCCTGCATTAAATAGTGTACAAGACACGGCTTGGAATGATGCTGCAACTGGCATTATGACGACAGACACTGTGCCTAAAGGTGCATCTGAACAATTTGAGCTTGATGGCATTACTTATACCATGACAGGTATTAGTAAAGGCGCCGGAATGATTCGCCCGAACATGGCAACCATGTTGAGCTTTGTGGCAACAGATGCACCTATTCGCCGTGATTTAGTACAAAAGCTATTAAAGACAACAGTTGAGCATTCATTTAACCGTATTACGATTGATGGCGATACTTCGACCAATGACTCTTGTATTTTTGTAGCAACAGGTCAGGCGGGTGGCGCTGAAATCACATCGGACAGCGATGCACGCTACACTAAAGTTTTAGAAGTACTTGCTCGTGTAATGAATCGTTTAGCCCAGTTAATTGTCCGTGATGGTGAAGGTGCGACGAAATTTATTACTGTTGCTGTAGAAGGCGGCGCAAATACTCAAGAATGCTGTGACATTGCTTATAGCATTGCGCATTCACCACTTGTCAAAACTGCACTTTTTGCATCGGACCCGAACTGGGGACGTATTTTAGCTGCGATTGGCTATGCGGGAGTTAAAGACTTAGATGTGTCTAAAATTCAAGTGTGGTTAGACGACGTACAAATCTGTAAAGATGGCGGCGCAGCTGAGGACTATACCGAAGAAGCGGGTGCGCGCGTTATGGCACAAACCGAAATTACTATTCGTGTTGATTTAGGACGTGGTCAGGCCAAAGACACGGTATATACGTGTGACTTATCTTACGACTATGTCAAAATTAATGCTGATTACCGTTCTTAAATATCAGTTATAATCAAGCCTCGACAAAGAGGCTTTTTTATTAGCCCCATCTTTTGATATTAAATGATTCAATCCGTAAATCATTTAAGCAGTAACGTTATATGCGAGCAGGTATGCCAGCATGAAGGATAGAGAAGACGTTTTATGAGTGATGCGACTTTAATTGCCAACGATGCAAAAAACATTGTACAAGCGCATTTAGACCGTTTAGGTGAGCCAAAAGACAATCGCTTAAGTGAAGAAGCAAAACAACAAAAGTTTGCGCAGATCGAAGCAGAGCTCAAAAAACGTGATGCTGTCCTTGTTGCTCATTACTATTGCGACCCTGAAGTACAAGAACTTGCCGAAAAAACAGGTGGATGCGTTTCTGACTCTTTAGAAATGGCCCGTTTTGGGCGAGATCATGCTGCCTCAACACTGGTTGTTGCTGGGGTCAAATTTATGGGAGAAACAGCAAAAATCCTGTCTCCTGAAAAAACAATTTTAATGCCGACACTTGAAGCAACCTGTTCACTTGACTTGGGTTGTCCTGTTGATGAGTTCACAGCATTTTGTGATCAGCACCCTGACCACACTGTAGTTGTGTATGCCAATACATCGGCTGCTGTTAAAGCACGTGCAGATTGGGTCGTGACTTCAAGTTGTGCGGTCGAAATTGTTGAGCATCTAGATAGCCTAGGTGAAAAAATTATTTGGGCACCAGATCAGCACTTAGGTCGCTATATTCAAAAGAAAACTGGTGCAGATATGTTGCTTTGGGATGGCGCATGTATTGTGCATGAAGAATTCCGTGCACGTGGCATTGCCAACATGAAAGCACTGTACCCAGACGCTGCTGTATTGGTACATCCAGAATCGCCAGAGTCGGTTGTAGAAATTGCAGATGCGGTAGGTAGTACTTCTCAACTCATTAAAGCTGCGCAGACTTTGCCAAACGAAAGACTCATTGTGGCAACTGACCGCGGTATTTTCTACAAAATGCAGCAAGCTGTACCGAATAAGATTTTAGTTGAAGCGCCAACAGCGGGTGAGGGGGCAACTTGTCGTTCATGTGCGCACTGTCCGTGGATGGCAATGAATGAACTTGACGGAATTTTAGAAGTTTTACAAAAAGGTGATCAGGAAATACACGTCGATCCAGCGCTTGCTGAACGTGCCAAAATGCCTTTAGATCGAATGTTAGCCTTTAGCGCATCGTTAAAACGTTAAAAAACCTCAAAATGCTTGTTAAATATACATTTGATAAGGATTTTTAACTTTTTTTGAGAATAGGTGTTGACGTCTGAGGGCGTCGCGCCTAGAATGCACACCGTACCGCACGATGTGCGATACAGCAAAAGCTGAGATAGATCGGAGCATAGCACAGCCTGGTAGTGCACCTGGTTTGGGACCAGGGGGTCGTAGGTTCGAATCCTACTGCTCCGACCACTTAAAATAATATTTTAAGATCGGCGAAGTATCGCATGATAAGCATCATCGGTTAAGCGCCTGTAGCTCAGTTGGATAGAGCATCCGCCTTCTAAGCGGATGGTCACAGGTTCGAATCCTGTCAGGCGCGCCATTTGGTAGCTTGGTACATAGAACTTATTTGATGGTGGATGTAGCTCAGTTGGTAGAGCCCTGGATTGTGATTCCAGTTGTCGCGGGTTCGAATCCCGTCATTCACCCCAATTTCGGAGCATAGCACAGCCTGGTAGTGCACCTGGTTTGGGACCAGGGGGTCGTAGGTTCGAATCCTACTGCTCCGACCATATTTAAAAGCGTTCAAGCTTTATAAAATATCCCAAATATTGAAAAGAATTTCTTCTTGTCTTATCGATAGAAGGAATTTTTTTGTTTTTATATATTTAAATTTTAATTCATACACACTCCAATATTTGAACTTATTTATATAAGCTCTGTTCTCTGTTCTCTGTTCTCTGTTCTCTGTTCTCTGTTCTCTGTTCTCTGTTCTCTGTTCTCTGTTCTCTGTTCTCTGTTCTCTGTTATTGATATTTCTGCCTTAACTCATCTTTTTCTTGATCTGATAGAAATGCGATTTTTAGGCCGTTTTCTTGAGCTGTATAAATTTGCTCAGTGCTTAAACCTGCCAGTGGGGCAGCAGTTAAATATTCATGTTGTATCTCAATACCTTCTACTGCTGGGTCATCCGTATTAATGGTGGCAAGCACACCATGTTCTAAAAAAGTCTTTAATGGGTGCTCTGCTAAAGAAGGCACTGTGTTGGTTTGAATATTTGAGGTAAGGCAAGATTCAATACCAATCTGATGTTTTGCCAAATAATCTAAAAGTTTTAAATCTTGAACTGCTTTAACACCATGTCCAATCCGTTCGGCGCCTAATTCTTCAATGGCTTGCCAAATACTTTCTGGGCCGGCAGCTTCGCCTGCATGTACGGTAATGTGCCAACCTGCATCACGTGCTTTTTTAAAGTGATCAATAAATAAATTGCCCGGAAAACCAAGCTCATCTCCAGCAAGATCCAACGCTTTAATATCATTTTTATGGGCGAGTAGGGCATTTAATTCTTTTTCACAGGCTTCTTGGCCAAAAGTACGACTCATAATGCCAATTAAATTCGCTTTTACGCCGTACGCCTGACTGCCTTCTTTTACACCAGCAATCACAGCTTCAACTACGCCTTCAAGTGGGAGTTGATGGGTCATACCCATGTAACCTGGTGAAAAACGCAGTTCTACATAGTCTAGGCCTTGCTGTGCTGCATCCTGCATGTTTTCAAAAGCAACACGCTTGCAGGCATCTAGGCTCGCTAATACCTTTACGCCCCAATCGAGCTTAGATAAAAAACTTAATAAGTCTGGTTGGTTATCCATCACTTGTACGTGGGGTCGTAAAGATTCAATGTCGTAAGCAGGTAAATCTAAATTGTATTGTTGCCCCAAGTCTAAAATGGTTTGAATGCGGATGTTGCCATCAAGGTGGCGGTGTATATCTGTAAGTGGAAGCATTTTAGTAATCATAAATTTCTTCTTATCTGTTGCTATTAATTCATCATGCCTGTTTAAGACTGCTGATAAAAGTTTGGATTTGCTATGTTTTTGTGAAAAGCGTTGAGTTGAGTTTTTTGAACTTACTATATTTGTATTAGTTTTAATTTTGATGACATTGTTCTGGCCTAAGAAGACAACGCAGTCTGTGTAAGATACGAGCACCAAGATTTTTATTGTTTTTAATTTCGCTGAGCCTATTTTTTGTTGACTCTTCAAGAGTGGATTGGCTGAAGAATGGTCATTGGTATTTTGGCTTTTACTTGTAAATATGAATAAAGGCTTGCTAAAGACCAAACTGATAAAGCGATTAATTTATCTGTAGAAATCTATTTCTGGCAAGTAAATGAAAAAGAAGAAATAGGAAGCACTCAAATGAAGTCGGTACTTTGTCATCAAGCAAAACTACAAGTGGTGGACCAACCAAAATTAACCCCTGCTAAAGGACAGGTTTTATTGGAAGTGGTGCGATGTGGGATCTGTGGCTCTGATTTGCATATGCAGCATCACTGCGACCACATGCATGATTTGGCTGCACGTGTAGGGTTTAATGGTTTAGCGAAGTCTACAGATCCGTTTGTACTAGGACATGAGTTCTGTGGCAAGGTTTTGGATTATGGTCCAAAAACACGTCATAAATTTAAAGCAGATACACTTGTTTGTGCAATGCCGCTTTTAAATGTAGATCAGCATGGTTACTTGTCTACAGGACTTTCTCCAAATGCTTCAGGTGGTTATGCCGAGCAAGTATTGGCTCAGTCGAGTTTGATGTTTGAAGTACCCAATGGTCTAGATGCAGATAGTGCTGCCATGACTGAACCTATGGCTGTTGCATTGCATGCTGTTCGCCGTAGCCGTGTGAAAACTGGTGAACCCGCTATTGTGATTGGTTGCGGTCCTGTTGGGCTAGGTGTCATATTAATGCTTAAAGCGGCTGGGGTTAAAACTGTAGTTGCCAGTGACTTTTCACCAAACCGCCGTAAGCTTGCCGAGCAATGTGGTGCGGATATTGTGGTAGACCCTAAAGAGACATCGCCATTTGCCAACTGGAAAGAGTTTGGTTTGCTTGGCAATGTTTCTGATGCAATTAACATGGGCATGGGACTATTTGATAAGTTGCAAGCGACACGCTTACCGTGGTGGCATGGATGGCGCATGATTGATAAGTTAGGTGCTCTGCCAAAACGTCCTGTTATTTTTGAATGTGTGGGCGTACCGGGTGTTTTGCAGCAAATTATTGAAGGTGCACCTTTGTTTTCCCGAATTGTTGGGGTGGGCGTGTGCATGCAAAGTGACAAAATAGAACCCGCACTTGCGATTAATAAAGAGCTAGAAATTCAGTTTGTGTTGGGCTATACACCGCTTGAGTTTAGAGATGCGCTACACATGATTGCAGAAGGGAAAGTGAACTGTTCACCACTGATTACGGGTGTTGTTGGCCTAGAAGGTGTAACTAATGCATTTGAAGCGTTACGTGATCCTGAACAGCATGCCAAAATCTTGATTGACCCAAAACGTAGCGGTTCAGATATTCAATTAATGAGTCATTAATTTCAAAGTCATTTATGCTCAACTAAAAAGGTTGTGATCTCACTAATCACAATCTTTTTTTATTTTTATAGATCGCAATATGTGGCACAAATCAAAGTTGCTGAGCTAATGCGTATTGGTCTTTAGTTGTTCTAGTTCTTGGTAAATCCACTCAACAAATTTTTGAATAGTCGGTGAGATGTCTTGGCTCGAATGAATAAGGTAATACTTTCGGCTACCTTTTAATTTTTTATTGGAAACAATCACCAGTTCCTTTTTTTGTAGTTCAGACTCAATCAACATTTGCGGAATTAGAGCCATTCCCATGTCATGACTGGCAGCAACCGCAAGCATTGAAAATAACTCATGGCGTTGTCCATCAAAAGGCTTCGGGTGTTGCATCTGATGGGTTAGAAACCATTCTTGCCAAATGCTAGGCCGAGTGGTTTGTTGAAGTAGGGGGATTTTCAGTAAATCTTCAGAGCTTAAATCATAGGTATTTTCATTGATCATGACTGCATCTGGAAAATACTTTTCGATGAGTCTCGGCGAGCACACGGGTACAATTTCTTCATCCATTAAATAATGTGCTTGTATGCCGGGCCAGTGATCAATTTGCTGCTGCGTACCTGCAAAAATAGCAGCGTCAAAAATATTGTCATTAAATAGAAAGGGTTTGGTACTGGTTTCTAAGTGAACCGTAATTTCAGGGTGTTTTTGATTTAAAAGATGGAGCTTGGGTAACAACCAGCGCGTTGCAAAGGTAGGTACTACACCTAACTTTAGTGTGCCACCTAAACCTTTATGAGAAATCACATCGGCTGTACATTTCTCTAGTCCTAACAAGTAAGGTTTAATGCTTTTAAAATACTGCTGACCTGCAATGGTGAGTTCAACGCCATGCCGAGTACGTATAAAGAGTTCAACGCCTAGGAAATCTTCTAACTGCTGAATTTGGCGAGAGACGGCGCTTTGAGTAATACATAGCTCTTGCGCAGCATAGGTATAACTTAGATGTTTTGCTGCACTTTCAAAGCAAATCAGGCCCTGAATAGACGGGATACTTCTTCGCATAAATAAATCCTTTTATTTGTCGTCATATTTCAAAACAGCATATGACATACATGCAGATATCAGAGTTTAGTATAAAAATAAGCCATTTTTAATGAAATACAACGAATTAAATATCAAAATTTAAACCTTCTTATTTTAAATATGCGTAAGTCGCATATCTGCATGAACATTTATCGTTTGATTACTGCATTTTTCACGCATAACATCGAGTTAAATAAAGAAGATCAAATCAAGCAGAGGATGCGATGAATCACATGGTGACAACAAAAAAAGCAAAAGTTCAATTTAACTGGCAAGACCCATTTTTAATTGAGCAACAGCTTACCGAAGATGAGCGCATGATTCGTGATGCGGCTCATGCCTATTGCCAAGAACGTTTGCAACCCCGTGTACTTGAACAATTTCGTCATGAAACAACAGATCCATCTATTTTCCGTGAAATGGGAGAGCTCGGCTTACTGGGTCCAACCATTCCTGAGCAATATGGCGGCGCGGGTTTGAACTATGTGAGTTACGGTTTGGTTGCACGTGAAATTGAATATGTCGATTCGGGTTACCGCTCTATGGCGAGCGTGCAAAGCTCATTGGTCATGGTTCCGATTCATGAATTTGGTACCGAAGAGCAAAAGCAAAAGTATTTACCTAAACTAGCTACGGGTGAATATATTGGTTGTTTTGGTTTGACAGAACCTGATCATGGCTCAGACCCGGGCAGTATGATTACCCGTGCTAAAAAAGTTGACGGTGGTTATCGTTTGACTGGCGCAAAAATGTGGATTACCAATAGTCCAATTGCCGATGTATTTGTCGTTTGGGCAAAAGAAGTTTCTGCTGAAGGTAATGTTGGCGATATTCGCGGCTTTATTTTAGAAAAGGGCTGGGAAGGTCTATCTGCACCTGCCATTCATGGCAAGGTTGGTTTACGTGCATCGATTACAGGTGAAATTGTAATGGATAACGTATTTGTACCTGAAGAAAATGCATTCCCTGAAATTCGAGGTTTAAAAGGCCCATTTACCTGTTTGAACAGTGCCCGTTATGGTATTGCATGGGGCGCAATGGGTGCTGCCGAGTTCTGCTGGCATACTGCACATCAATACACCATGGACCGCAAACAATTTGGCCGTCCATTGGCTGCAAATCAGTTAATTCAAAAGAAACTGGCAGATATGCAAACTGAAATTGCTTTGGGTTTACAGGCAGCTTTACGTTTTGGCCGTATGAAAGATGAAGGTATTGCATCAGTTGAAGGGACATCTTTAATTAAGCGTAATAACTGTGGAAAGGCGCTTGATATCGCTCGTATGGCGCGCGACATGATGGGTGGAAATGGTATTAGTGACGAGTTTGGCGTAGCACGTCATTTAGTTAATCTTGAAGTTGTGAACACCTATGAAGGCACACATGATGTTCATGCTTTGATTTTAGGTCGTGCACAAACAGGCATAGCCGCATTTAGTAACTAACTCATTAATTTTTAAAAGATAGAGGTGTTCTTTCGAGAGCACCTTTAGGGATTTTTACGCAAAAATTTATGGATAATGACAAGATTCATCGTAAGGATACTCATGTGAAGATGTACCTCTGTGTACTTAAATTTGAAAGTAAGTTGATGAAAAGTATAGAAGATTAAGTCATACAGAAAACATAAGTAAGCTATCGATGACTCATTTGGGAAAATGAGGAACTAAAGATGAACAATGACGTTCAAGTAATATCGAAAGAATTAAGAACCACATTTCCAAGTAACCTTGGAACATACGAAAGGATTGGACCAAATACATGGAAATGGGCGTTGTTATTTGCTTATTTTGCGATGGTGGTCGATGGCATTGATATTATGCTGCTGTCTTATAGCTTGACCAGTTTAAAGGCAGAGTTTGGTTTAAGTACCTTTCAAGCGGGTGCCTTAGGCAGTGCCTCTTTGGCGGGTATGGGTATTGGCGGTATTTTGGGTGGTTGGGCATGTGACAAGTTTGGTCGTGTAAGAACCATTGCGAACTCGGTAACCTTCTTTTCGGTAGCGACTTGTTTGTTAGGCTTTACGCAAAGCTTCGAGCAATTTATGGCTTTACGTTTTATTGGTGCTTTGGGTATTGGGGCACTTTATATGGCTTGTAATACCTTAATGGCTGAATATGTGCCAACCACTTACCGTACAACAGTTTTAGGTACGTTACAGACGGGTCAGACCGTAGGTTATATTGCTGCGACGTTATTAGCTGGCGCAATTATTCCAGATCATGGCTGGCGCGTTTTATTCTTCCTGACCGTGGTGCCTGCTTTTGTAAATATTTTCCTACAACGATTTGTGCCGGAGCCAAAATCTTGGCAGCTCACTAAAATTGAAAGCTTGCAAGGCAACAGACAACCTAAAGAAAGAGTGGTGGCTGAAAAGCCGAAAAGTAGCAGTATCTACAAACAAATCTTTAATAACTTTAAGCACCGTAAAATGTTTTTGTTGTGGATGACCACAGCATTCTTCTTACAGTTTGGTTATTACGGCATTAACAACTGGATGCCAAGTTATTTAGAAACAGAAGTGCATATGAACTTTAAAAACTTAACCAGTTATATGGTGGGTTCATATACAGCAATGATTCTAGGAAAAATTTTAGCGGGTTATCTTGCTGACAAATTTAACCGCCGTGCTGTTTTTGTGTTTGGAACAATTGCCAGCGCTGTGTTCTTGCCAATCATTATTTTCTTCAATACTCCTGACAATATTTTGTATTTATTAATCACTTTTGGCTTCTTATATGGCATTCCATACGGTGTGAACGCGACTTATATGGCTGAAAGTTTTTCAACCGATGTGCGCGGAACAGCCATTGGCGGTGCTTATAACATTGGTCGTGTCGGGGCCGCTATTGCACCAGCTACGATTGGTTTCTTGGCATCGGGCGGTACGTTTACCATGGCCTTTATTATGATGGGCGCTGCGTATTTTGTTGCGGGTGTATTGCCAGGCTTATTTATTAAAGATCGTCAATACGATCCACAAAGACAATCATAAACAATGAAAAGAAGGTGCGTTGAGTGCCTTCTAAAAGATAAGGGTATCGTTATGGGTGCATTACAAGGAATTCGGGTTTTAGATTTAAGTCGTGTACTTGCGGGGCCATGGTGCGGGCAAATATTGGCAGACCTTGGCGCAGAAGTGATTAAAATTGAACGTCCTCGAGTAGGTGATGACACCCGCATGTGGGGACCACCATGGATGCCCGATCAAGATGGAAACATGACCCGTGAATCTGGTTATTTCCAGTGTACCAACCGCAATAAATATTCGGTTGCGGTAGACATTACCACATCCGAAGGTCAGGCTTTAATTTATGAAATTGCCAAGACTGCTGATGTCGTGATTGAAAATTATAAGACAGGGTCTTTGGCTAAATATGGTTTGGACTATGCTTCCTTAAGTGAGTTAAACCCAAATATTGTTTATTGCTCGATTACGGGTTTTGGGCAAGATGGCCCACGTGCAGAAGAGCCCGGTTATGATTTTATTATTCAGGGTATGTCTGGCTTAATGAGCATTACCGGCGAGCCTGATGATGTGGCAGGCGGTGGTGCGCAAAAGGTTGGTGTGGCTGTGGTAGATATTCAAACTGGATTGTATTCAACCATTGCGATTCAGGCCGCATTGATTGCACGCTCACACACAGGACGCGGTCAGTATATTGATATGTCCTTACTTGATGTACAGGTCGCGGCACTGGCAAATCAGGGAATGAACTATTTAGCTTCGGGTAAAGCCCCACAGCGCATGGGTAATCAACACCCAAGTATTGTGCCGTATCAAACTTTTAAGGCTAGGGATAAAGAATTTATTATTGCGTGTGGTAATGACAAGCAGTTTAAGGATTTGTGTATTGCGATTGGTTATTCAGAGCTACTCGAAAATGAAAAGTTTGTACGTAACCAAGACCGCGTAAAATATCGAGATGAACTGATTCCTTTATTGTCCGAGCACTTTTTGCAGAAAACTGCCAAAGAGTGGGTCGACATGATTCATGCCTTAAAAGTACCCGTAGGTGTTATCAACTCTATTGAAGATGCTTTAGCTGAACCACAAATCGTACATCGCAATTTGGTGGTGAATATTCCTCATCGTTTAAATGAAAACTTTCAAACCATAGGCTCACCAATCAAGCTGTCTGATACTCCAGTTGAATATCATCATGCACCGCCAGAGCTAGGTGAACATACGGCTCAAATCTTATCGAGATTTAAAACAGCAGAAGAGCTAGCTGCATTAAAAGAGAAAGGCATTATTGATGGAAAAATTGCTTAAGCTGTTACTTTGTTAATGTGATTCAATTTAAAAAAACTGTGATTTGCAATAAATCACAGTTTTTTATTAAAAAATAAGCGTTTTTAATATTTAAAAATAAGTGGCAGCTCTGGTCTGAAATCATGAATCATTCCTTGAGGTTCATGATCAAAACTAATTTCCATTAAATGCTCCGATCCATTAGTCACTTCAAAATCATCAAGCGAATTGAACAGCAATGAAGTAGGGTGCTTTTCAAGGTTTGGAATAGAAACCTTAATTGCGGTGATTTCTGATAAATCTTTGCTATGCACAAGGGGTTGTTGTTTTTCTTTTGCAGCAAGGTCTGGTCGTGAAGCAAATGAAAGGAAGAACCACATCGGTTCAGATACAACAGAATCTTTGGCAACATTTACTTCTAAGCTGGCTGGTAAATAGCTTGGCTTGTAAACCCAATGAGGAAATTTTGCACCGTTATCATCTTTATTTTTAGGTCTAAAGCAAATTCCAAAAGGGGATGCGATATTATCTTGAGCACTGAGTCGTTCAAAAAGCAGAGTTGGTTTGGTGAGATCGCTTGAGGCTTCTTCTGGATTATTTAAAAAGATTAACTCGATAAAACTGTTTTTAAAGAAAAAGCGTCTGTTTTCGGTACCTTGACCCGGATGCTTGTTGGATGAACCTTCTGTTAGACCGAATTTTTTTAAAGTTTCAGCTTCGGGAGCGCCTGATTGTACACAAATAAAAATATGGTCCACTTCCATTTTAAGTTCTCATGCTAATGTTTATGAATATTAAATAATTGATTAATAGAGTTTTTCATGTTTGTCGCAAGTGTTTCATCGAAACCATCGACTAAAAAGCGGCTAATTAGCCCTTCAATCACCGTATAGATCAGCTCAGATAAAGCTTCACCATTGGGTATATTGCAGTTTTGTGCAATCAATACTTTAATCCATTGTTTATGGGCTTTTGAAATAGAAATAATGTCTTGATCATCTTGGTTAGATTCTGCGACAGCTCTTACAAATAAACAGCCTTTAAAAAAATCTTGTCTAAACCAGTTAGTGTGCCAATCCAGAATCTTATTGATGGCTTCTAACCCTGTTGTATCTCCTACATAGCCCAAAAGGCTTTGCTTGAATCGCTCATCACGTGCAACGAGCACAGACTTAACCAGTTGATTTTTATTTTTATAGTACGTGTACATGGTGGTTTTAGAGCAGCCAGATTCATCGCGAATCAGATCGACACCAACTCCGACAAAACTATTTTCATTAAATAACTTCTCGGCTGTATCTAATATTTTTAAGGCAGATTTTGACATGTGTCTTTTCCAAAAAATAAAATAGTACAGATCTGTACTATTTGAAATTTTATCTATATGCTTTTTAAAAAGCAATGTTTGTTTAAGGAATAAAACCATGTTCTCGATCTTTTATGGCAAAGAAAAACTGGCTCCATCGCCCAATAAAATTGATATTTTAAGAAGCCTTGTTGGGGGGACGGTCAGTATTTTTATACTTCTGTGGCTGAGTAAGCTCACACATAATATCTTTATCATGGCGCCGTTCGGTGCGACCTGTGTATTGCTCTATACCGTGTCGCAGTCACCTTTGGCACAGCCCAGAAATATTATATTTGGGCATCTTATTTCGGCTTTTGTAGGTTTGTTTTTTCTAAAATTTGTCGGTGTTTCCATTTTTACAATTGCTTTTTCAGTGGGCTGTGCCATAGCACTCATGCAAGTTTTTAAATGCGTTCATCCACCTGCTGGGGCCAATCCTTTGGTTATTTTACTCACTGCAAGCAGCATACATTACCAGTGGAGTTTCTTAATTTTCCCTGTTTTGGTTGGTGCAGTGTCTTTGGTTTTGGTGGCGATGCTGATTAATAATATTAAAGCGAGTACGAAGTGGCCGATGTATGGTTTAGGAATTTTAAATAGTAAAAAGTAGGGATGGCATGAAATGTTTTGAGCTTAAAATAATGAAAGTATTCACTTCGCCAAGATAGTGAATACTTTTGAATGAAATTATGACTTCTTAGAAATACGTTCTTCGATGGCAAATTTGAGTAAAGAAGCACTGCGGTAAAAACCGTGTGCGAACTTTCCAAATGGCATGGTAATAAAGAACGTCATGACCGTAGCTAAATGGAAAATCAGTAAAAGTGCCATGTAAGGGGTATTGCGAAATGCCATAAGTGCTAGCCCTGAAGCACTAACGATAAGTAGAAGGAAAATAAAGCCTCGATCTACAGGTTTTTGCTCACGGTCACCATGCAACGGATGACGTTTAAGATTTAAATAGAGTAAGCCAGCAGGCCCGACAACTAAGCCAATTCCACCTAAAGTGCCTAAAATCACAGGCAAACTTAGGTAAGGATAAGGCGCATGTAGGTTAAGGAAATAGTGATATAAAGTCGCTACACCTGTGGCTGCAAAGCAGAGCATAAAGCCATAAAATGTCAGGTGATGGAACACGCGGCGGATTTGTGTGTACCGGTCATCTTGCTCATTACAGCCTTTGCCATGACCACCATCTAAATATTTAAGTGTTAATACGTTTTGGGTAGCTTGAACCAGATCGGGTTTCTCAACTTTGCCATGAATGACTTTAGACGTCTGTCGCCAGAATTTGCTAATTCCAATACCGAGCAGAACAATTGCAACTGTAAAGGTCGCTCCAAACAGTAGCGCTAAAAAGTTATGCGGGAAAATCGCATAGAAATTACCTTGGTAGCCTGCAAACAGGTCGGTGCCTTTGTACCACACCACAGCTAACATGCAAAAAAAGAAAATAAGTGTTAAAGCCGAGACAAAAGGAATACCTACAGACTTATAAAGTCGACCTAAAGGCTGAGGGGTCGCAAATTCTTGATAAGTTTCTAAACGTACTTGTGCCATCGCTTTTGGAATGTTTACGCCAAACTCATGCGGTGGGGCATATTGGCAAGCGTGTAAACAAGCACCACAGTTATGGCACAGGTTTGCGAGGTAGTGAATATCGGCTTGGTTAAACTCAAGGCGTTTAGTCATGGCCGCAAATACAGCACAAAAAGACTCACAGTAGCGACAAGCATTACAAATCTGTAGGGCTCTTTGAACTTCTTGCTCATGGTCAGAGAGCTGAACAACTGGAATTAGGGCTTTGCTATTAGCATTCATGTTCAACTCCTTGTGAAAGTGCATAGTGGGCGGCATTTTTTCCGGCAATTCGCCCAAACGTCGTTCCGATCGACATACCAACGCCTGCGGTATAACCCTGACCAAGTACGTTACCTGCCATCATTTCACCTGCGACAAACAGGTTGCTGCTTGGCTTATTGTTAAAACGCACAGCAGCATCGTCTTCTACTTTTAAGCCTAAATAGGTAAAGGTAATGCCAGGTTTAAGCGCATAGGCATAGAAGGGTGGCTGGTCGAGAGGAACGGCCCAGTGGGTTTTGTTGGGAACAATATTTTCGGTGGTGCAGTCATCTAAAACGGTATGGTTAAAGGTGCCTTGCACACAGGCTTGATTAAATTCTTCTACGGTATGGCATAAGGTTTTGACATCTAGCCCGATTTTTTCGGCTAACTCATGAATGCTATTTGCTTTTACGCCAGCAAATACAGGTGGCATAAAACGACCAATGGCTTTTGAATCAATAATGGAATAGGCGATTTGCTGGGGTTGTTTAGCAACAAGGCGGCCCCAAATCGCATAGCGTTTTGGCCAGAAGTCTTCGCCTTCATCATAAAAACGTTCAGCTTTGTTATTGACCACAATTCCCAAGGAAACGCAGTCGATACGAGTACAAATACCACCGTCATATAACGGGGCGCGTGCATCTACGGCGACACAGTGCGATTGTGATGGGTCACCAATAATATCGGCGCCTTGATCTATCATAAATTTAAGCAAGTTGCCTTGATTAAAGCGGGTTCCACGGATAATGAAATTATCGGCAGGCCATTCGCCGTTTTCATTTTGTCCCCATGCTTCTCTTAACCATTCAAGATTTGACTCAAAACCACCTGCGGCCAATACACAGCTTTTTGCTTTAAATACACGTCCATCTTCAGCAATTGCAGCTTCAAAATGTTCTTGATTTAACTTTAGATCTTTAATTTTTGTGTTGTATAAAATTTCGATACCAAGTTCTTGGGCACTACGGTAATACGCATTAATGAGGGCTTTACCACCACCCATAAAAAATGCATTGGTACGTGCAACATGCAAAGCACCCGATAGCGGTGGCTGAAAATTCACACCATGTTTACGCATCCAGTCACGACAGGTCGCCGTGCTACGAATCACTAGACGAGCTAAATGTTCATTGGTTTTGCCCCCAGTCACTTTAAGTAGGTCTTGCCAATATTCTTCCTCGGGGTAGGCATCAACCAATACATCTTGAGGAGCATCATGCATGCAGCGAAGGTTACGAGTGTGTTGTGAGTTACCACCACGCCATTCTTTAGGTGCTGCTTCTATGACAAGCACAGAAGCGCCACTTTCTTTTGCCGTGAGCGCGGCACACAGCGCGGCATTCCCACCACCAATTACAATCACATCATGCATGGATTTCTCCCTTTCTCAGCTAGGGCTAATGTAGCTTTAAAAGGAAAGGTGAAGTGAGAGGCTAAGCTTGAATGGGTGTTTAGTAAAAATAAACACTAAGCGCTTAAGTATTTATGAGTTCCGCACCGGGCCAGCGCTTTTCATTAATCAAGTTGCTTACACAGGCGCGAATCACTACTTTGGTGGCTAAAGTAGCAGGTGAGATTTCTTCTTCAGAGAGGCTAATTAAATAGTTAATGCGTTCAATGGCAGGTTCTACAACGCGTAGCAAACACAAGTCTTGCCTTGAGTTTAATGATGCACCCGCAGGTTGGATGGTTGCCATTTCGAGTTGGTTAATGCTTTCCATTAACAAATGCAGCCCATCAATTTCATATGCCACTTTAAGCTGATGAATTTTCTGTTCGAGCAACAAGCGCAGTCCATGTCGTTGACTCGGTAAAATCAGGGGGAGTTCTTTAAGCTGTGAATGATTAATGGTCTGAGTGTCGATACAGCTTTCAAGCGCGTACTGACTCAGCACTTCTTTAGGCGAGATTAAAAACATCTGTTCTTTGACTAAAGGTTGTATGGCCCACTGTGGGTCGACATCGTCACTAAAGATGATGGCAACATCGAGCTGCCTTGCATTAACTAAAGCTTTTAAGTCACCCGATAACCCTTCAATTAGACGGACTTTAATGTCGGGGTAACGGTTTCTCATGAGTTTTAAAAAGTGTGTGCCAATAACTGCTGCAACACTCGGCGAAAAACCGACGGTGACGTGGCCACTTAAACGTGAAGAATGCGCAGAGTCTACGGCATGGTCTAGGTGTCTAAGTGCCAGTTGCACTTGTTGAAAAAAAGCTAAGCCCGCAGGGGTGGGAACCGTACCCAAAGCGGTACGTTGTAAAAGGCGAATAGAAAGCTCGCTTTCTAATTTTGAGATTTGCTGGCTTAATGCAGAAGTTCCAATATCGAGATTTTTTGCAGCTTTACCCAAGCTTCCTGACTCGATCACTGCAATAAAATACTTTAATTGTTTCAGTTCCACGGCAAATACTACATTAACCTTTATGGATTAATTCTACACTGGTTTGTCGCTATAGTTTTTACTCTATTGCTTTGAGTAAACTGGCAATAGAGTAAAGGCAACATCACCTCAAGATGTTGCCTTTTAGAGCTTTTATTCTTTAACCTGCTCAAGACCCTGTTCTTCAATAATTTGTGTTGCTTGTGGCGATTTCACAAATTTAATTAACTCTTTTGCGACTTTTGCATGTTCCGAGTTTTTACCAATGCCTGCCGCAAATACCGTCACTTTTTGATACGGTGCAGGGATTGGACCGACTAATTCAACTTGACCATATTTGCCAGTAAAAGGTTTGATTTCACTAATTTGCTGGAAACCAATATCAAACTGGCCTTCAGCGATACGTTTTGCAACGCGGTCGCCTACCACTTTTTCTGCCTTACTCGAAATTACTTTGTACTCGACAGGCGGGAAGCTTGGGAAAACATCTTTTTCAAGATGCGTACCGCTCGCACTTGCTGAATAGCCTATGTGCTTGGCATTTAATAAAACTTTTTCAAATTTTTCTGCAGAGCTAATATCTGGTTTTGGTGCACCTTTAGGTACAGCCATACCAATGCTTGAATTCACTAAAGCACTTTGTGAATTGGGGTCTACATAACCCTTTTCTGCGAGCTTGCTCAGTTCAGGAGCAGCCAAGACCACCACGTCAAAACGTTCACCACGATCGAGTCGATTTGGAATTGCAGTTGGTGATGCACCCATTGATGAACCAGACGAGAGATGCACGGTATGGCCTGTTTGTTTTTCAAATAATGGAATGAGTTTTTCCATAGATGAATAAAAACCACCTGAGCTAATTACTTCGATAGTATCTGCGTTAGCAAGAGTTGAGCCTAAGCCAGCACCAGCTAGGCAAATGGTCATGAAGATAGGGGACTTTTTCATAGTATCTCGCTTTAATGACAGGAGAACACAGTACGGAGACGTAAGATCTGCCGTACTGTTCATTAAAATTTCAGGTTAAGTAGTTGTTGTTTTAAGCGCTAATTTTTGCAGGTTCAGCAATCGCGTCAGTATTTTTCTGTTTAGAACCGCGGCATAGATACAAGCTTGAGATGAGGCTACAGACCGCAGCAAGCATGAGCCAGAAAGCAGGGGTACTTGGGTTGCCTGTGTTTTCGACAAGGAAGGTACAAGCCATTGGGGTCATACCACCAAAAATAGCGGCTGCAAGGCTAAACGCTAAAGAGAAACCAACTGTACGTACACGTTTCGGCATCACTTCTGCAAGCGTTGCGACCATGGTTCCGTTGTACATACCAAAGAAGAACGAGAAGTAAGCAAGCGTAATTAGAAGGTTCGAGAAGCTAATGTTGCTCACTAACCAACTTAAAACAGGATAACTTGTAAAGAGAGCAAGTGTGGTAATGCCGACTAGTACTGGACGGCGACCAATTTTGTCTGAAAGCAAACCACCCATTGGTAACCAGAAGAAATTAGACAAACCAACAAAAACGGTTGCTAAGAGGCTGTCTGTTACTGACATTTCTAAAGTACGTTTTGCATACACTGTGGTGTAAACCGTAATAAAGTAGAAAGTGGTCGTAGTCATCGCACTCATCATCATACCTGCAAGTACGATGCGCCAGTTGCTTGCCAGTGTGCTGAAAATTTCTTTGGTCGATGGATGAGTCTTTTGCGCTTTAAAGTCTTCAGTTTCCTCTAAAGTACGACGGAACAAGAAGATTAACGGAATAATCAAACAACCGATTAAGAACGGAATACGCCAGCCCCATTCACCCACTTGAGCAGTAGTTAAAATGGTGTTGAGCCAGTAGCCAAGTAATGCAGCAAACACAACAGCAACTTGTTGGCTGCCAGACTGCCAGCTTGTGATAAACCCGCGGTTTTTATCCGTTGCAATCTCTGCGAGATAAATAGATACACCGCCAGATTCAACACCTGCCGAGAAGCCTTGTAATAGACGTCCAATCACCACCAAAATCGGAGCAATAATACCTATGGTTTCGTAACCCGGTACAAAGGTAATTAAGATGGTTCCGATGGCCATAAGACTTAAAGTAACAATAAGACCCTTACGTCGACCAACTCTGTCGACATAAGCGCCCAAGAAAATAGCGCCGAGAGGACGCATAAGAAAGCCCGCAGCAAACACGGTAAATGTCATCATTAAAGAGACATATTCATTTTCAGAGTGGAAAAATTTTGCCGCGATATAAGTGGCATAGAAACCAAAAAGAAAAAAGTCGTACTGCTCTAAAAAGTTGCCACTCGTTACATTTAATATTTTTTTAAAAGTAGCCCTACGGTTATTCACGACATCCATTGGAGACCTCCTTGGCCTGACAAAATGGAAACATTCACGATTTTCGAGGCTGGACCTAAATTGATTCAATCAATAAATCTAAAGAGCAAATGGGTTAGAAATGAGATTTAGCGAGGTCCTTTGCAGAAAATGTGATGCCTTGTTTCCAGTTCAAACTACACATCTATATTTCGACAAGCGGAAAACCACTTATCATTCGGACGAAAATGTAATCTCAAAAAGCAGGAGGGAGTGAGAGGGCAAAATTAATTAGGTATTTAATAAAATTAATGACTCTTTATAAAATAATTTCAGAACATGGCCAAATCTGGTTTTGAATCAAATCTTTCACGCAAGCCTTAATGGCTGACTTTGCAGCAAGTGCGGCAGGTGATAATTCTTCTTCGGCAAGGCTTACCAAGTAATTGATTCGTTCAACTTCAGGTTCTACTAACTTGAGTAATTGAAGCTTATGTTTGTACTCTTGTAGACAAGCGCTGCCTGGGCGGACACTGGCAAGGTCGAGATGAATTAGACTATCCATGAGTAAGTGTAGGCCATCAATTTCATAGACGACGTTAAGCTGACCAATCTTGTGCTCAAGCAACTTTCTTAAACTATGGCGCTGACGTGGTAGTACTAAAGGAAGATCTCCAATTTGTTGAGACTGAATAACGCCACTTTTGATGCAGTCGGCAAGACCGTATTTTTCAAGCACTTCCTTGCGTGCCATTAAATACATTTGCTCGCGTACCAAAGGCTGTATTGACCACTGTTTATCAATTTCATTGGTAAAAATAATCGCGATATCGAGCTGACGCGAGTTAATAGATTGAATCAGATTACCTGATAGCGTTTCCACAATCTCTAAACGAATGTCTGGGTAACGTTCAGACATTAGTTTCATTAAAGGGATACCAATCAAAGCAGTAATCGTCGGTGGAAAGCCAAGGCTGACATGTCCAGACAGTCGTGCAGAATGAGCAGCATCTACCGCGAAGTTCACTTGACGTAAAATAAGTTGAGAATGTTTTAAAAAGGCGAGACCTGCTGGAGTAGGGGTTACACCAAAGGCATTACGCTGTAATAGGCGAATGCTTAGCTCTTGTTCTAATTTACTAATTTGCTGGCTAATAGCAGAAGCACCCACATCGAGTTTTTGGGCAGCTTTACCAATACTACCTGCTTCAACCACAGTTAAAAAATATTTTATTTGTTTGATTTCCATAATAAATGTGTTCGCTCATCATCCTTGATTTAATTTGTACAGATATGAAGGATTGGGAAATCTATCATGCGCTTTAATATTAACAGCAATCCATAAAAAAGATCTTTAATTTGATATTCTAAAAACGATAAAAACGATCTTTTTCAACTTTAATATTAAAATTTCTCCTCTAACTTTTATTTATTATTACGATAAATTTACCGCTAGATTTTCAGTCTTTCACATTCCCTTTTCTTAGAGTTTTAACTATTTAATTTTACTAATGCCCCCTTTAATTTATTGGTATCACGATGTTTTCTTGATCTGTGCTTTAATCTTTTCAAATGAAAAAAGGAGCACATTAAATGCATGATGCATTAAAAAATATGATGGATTTTCAAATTATGAAGAAGAGTAACTGATTAAATAACTATTGGAAAAATATATGAGTATTTAGCTCATTTGATCAGAAGGGAAGATTGGGTAAACAGGTTTATTTATTTAAATATTAACGTTACCCATAGCATGGATATGCAAAAGACAACACAATGGATTATTTTTTACTATCTTGTTGTTATTCATCAGTATTATTTAACCGAAGCATTTTTAGATATTTCTGCAAAGGTTTTAATTCTCATTATAGATCTGGTGATTGCCCTAACTTCCCCTCTACTTAGCTATTTCTTTCAGTCGATTGATTCGTAATTTTTATAGTAACGCTGCATTACTGAAGTTCGCTGTGAAAAAGCGCATTTCAAAACATAAGACCAAAACTAAAAACCAATAAGCATGATCGTGCCAAGGAGGTCGATTATGGAGATTGGTAAAAATCAAAATATGAATAGAGCAAACGTTATAAGGATGTATGTAACATGAAAAATTTAACTTTACTCGCATTAACATGCGTCAGTGTGACAATGGCTGGGTGTGGTTCAGGAAATGCTTCTAAAGAGGCGGGTCAGCCAAAACGTCCGGAATGTATAGCCCCAGCTAAGCCGGGTGGCGGGTTTGATATGACCTGTAAATTGATTCAATCTGGCTTTAAACAAACAGACCAGCTCAAAGATCCAATACGCGTAACCTATATGCCAGGTGGGGTAGGTGCCGTAGCCTATAACAAGATCGTAAACAGTGATCCTGCGAATAATAATGCCGTGGTTGCATTTTCCACTGGTTCACTTCTGAACTTAGCCCAAGGGAAATTCGGACACTTCACTGAAAAAGATGTGAAATGGTTATCTGGCGTCGCCGTCGATTATGGTCTGGTTTCGGTACATAAAGACTCGCCATTGAAAAACCTTGATGACTTGATGAAAGCACTCAAAGAAAACCCAAAAGCACTTAGTTTTGGTGGTGCCGGAAGTGTGGGGGGGCAAGACTGGATGCAAACAGCAATGTTGGCAAAAAAAGCAGGTATTAGTCCTGCCGATTTAAGATTTGTTGCACTTGAAGGCGGTGGGGAAGTGCTGACATCATTATTGGGACAGCATATTCAAGTTGGGGTAGGCAATATTAGTGAAGTCAGTTCATACCTAGAGTCTGGTGATATTCGGGTTTTGGCAGTTTTTGCTAACAAACGTTTAGACGGGAAGTTCTCAAAATTACCTACTGCAAAAGAGCAAGGCTATGACATTGAGTGGCCGGTGATCCGTGGTTTCTATATGGGGCCAAAGGTCAGTGATGAAGCCTATGGTTGGTGGAAAAATGCCTTCGATAAAATGATGGCTAACCAGAAATTTGATGCAGTCCGTGAAAATCAGGATCTACTCCCATTTCAGCTGACAGGTGAAGAACTCAAAGCTTATGTTTATAAACAGACCGCGGAAATGCGGCAGTTATCACAAGAATATAAATTATCACAGTAACAAATCGGCAGGGTTGAGAAGCTATTTTTCAGCTCAGTTTTTTTCTGAGGATAGATGATGAAATCTGAACGGATTCTTACCGCCATTATTACGGTTTGTGGGTTATTTTTGTTGATTTATGCGAGCAATTTTGAAGCCCCAATTTCCTACGATCCAGTGGGCCCTAAAGCTTTTCCTATTTTATTAATGGGCTTAATTACAGCGAGTGCAGCGTATCTCACTATTCGACCGGCCATTATGTTTGAGCCCGTGGAATTGGGATGGACAAAACATCTAGTCGTTAAGTTAGTGTTGTGTGTGGTAGCTTTAACGCTATATGCATTAGTTTTTGAATGGCTCGGCTTTATTGTTGCAACCCTGTTGATGACCATTGCAGTGGGCAAACTTTTCCATGGCAAAACCATACCAGTTTTGGTGACAGGTTTGGTACTGAGCATGAGTACCTACTATATGTTTGACCGTTTCTTGGATGTGCCATTACCACTTGGATTTTTTGGTTAAGGATGACCCGATATGGATGTATTAAGTTTTTTAATGATGGGGTTTGAGGTTGCTTTACAACCACAGAATCTTTTAATTGCTTTGATTGGCGCATTTATTGGAACGATTGTTGGCTTATTACCCGGTTTAGGTCCAATTAATGGTGTGGCAATTTTATTGCCGTTTGCTTACGCTTTAGGTTTACCTGTAGATAGTGCCTTGATTTTATTGGCAGCAGTTTATTTGGGCTGTGAATATGGCGGACGTATTTCAGCGATTCTGTTAAACGTACCCGGAGATGCTGGAGCCATTATGACCACGTTAGATGGTTATCCATTGGCACAGCAAGGAAAGGCAGGAATCGCATTGTCTTTGTCATCGGTCAGTTCCTTTGTTGGAAGTACTGTTGCTTTTATTGGGATTGTATTGTTTGCACCTATATTGGCGAAATGGGCAATTGCGTTTGGTCCCGCTGAATATTTTGCTCTGATGGTCTTTGCAATTGTTTGTTTAACTGGTCTGGTCAGTACGCAGCCTTTTAAAACCTTAATTATGGCACTCATGGGCTTAGCACTTTCAACTGTGGGAATGGATGCAATTACAGGTGTATATCGCTTTACCTTTAACAGTGTGGGTTTAAGTGACGGAATTGCTTTTACTACTTTGGTTATTGGCCTATTTAGTGTAAGCGAAATCCTATTAATGCTCGAACGTACGACAATTGGTCAAGTTGCCTTAAAACAAGGAAAACGTTCTCTTTTTAATCTTAAAGAGTTCATTTTCTCGTTAGTTGCTATTATCCGCAGTTCAGTGATTGGTTTCTTCTTGGGTATTCTCCCAGGAGCAGGTGCAACCGTTGCAAGTGCAATGGCCTATACCACTGAGCGAAAAATGGCAAAGGATAGTAGCAAGTTTGGTAAAGGTGACTTACGTGGGCTTGCTGCACCAGAAAGTGCGAATAACGCAGCGGCTTGTGGTTCATTTGTACCCATGTTGACACTAGGTGTGCCGGGTTCGGGGACGACTGCGGTCATGATGGGCGCGTTGCTTATGTACAACATCGCACCAGGTCCGCAGTTATTTGTTCAGCAACCTGTATTGGTGTGGTCGCTGATTGCATCGCTTATGGTGGGTAATATCATTCTGTTGGTATTGAACTTGCCATTGGTAGGCTTCTTTGCCCGCATGCTGAGTATTCCTAATTACATTCTGATCCCGATCATCGCAAGTGTGAGTTTTGTTGGTGTATATGCTATTCATAGCAATATCTTTGACTTGCTGTTATGTATGGGCTTAGGTGTATGTGGATATATTCTCAGAAAATTTGATTTTCCCTTAGCTCCACTGATTCTTGGTTTTGTACTTGGCGAATTAATGGAATCTAATCTGCGCCGTGCACTTTCAATTTCTCAAGGGGAACTTAATGTCTTATGGAGCAGTAACATTAGTATAGGACTTTGGATCATGTCAGGATTATTATTGATCTTGCCAATCGTTCGTAAATACTTGTTTATCAAAAAGCAACAAGCTTAATAGGACAGCAATAATAGTCAGCATTGGTTGGCTATTATTGCTCTGAATTATGGAAAAAATAAGCTCAAATCTCAAAGGATTAGCAATTGCTCTGGTCGGAGCTTTAATTGCCAAATACCTGCATATTCCCTTGCCTTGGTTGCTTGGACCTTTATTGACGGCCTTATTGTTCGGTAGTGTTGGTCATCCACTTGCCTGTGATCCCCAGTGGCGACGCATAGGACAGGTCATTATTGGTATGGCTTTAGGCCTATACTTTTCACCAGCTTTAGTACAGGCAGTGGCAGCATATTGGGGCTTTATCCTCATAGGTTTGGCATGGTCACTTGTATTGGGTACGTTGCTGGCTGGATTGCAATATCGAGTTAATGCCTTGGATTGGGCAACTGCATGGTTTTCTTCTGCGATTGGCAGTGCCAGTGAAATGGTGAATATTGCAGAACGATATCAAGCTCAAGTCGATAAAGTCGTTGCTGCCCATAGTTTGAGAATTGTGATTTTGGTTGTGCTGGTTCCAATTTTTATGGAGCTTTATTTTCATGTCGAATGGACTGGTTTAAAGATACCAGTGTCGGATCAATTTAGCTTTTTTCAGGTCATCTTACTGTTTTGTCTGGCCCTGTTTGTGGGTCAGGTTTTTCAATTTTTTAATCTTTTGAATGCTTGGATTTTGGGGCCACTCGCCATTATTGGGTTATTGTCATTTTGTGGAATACTTCAGATGAAATTGCCTGAATGGTTTACTGCCTTTGGTCAAGTTTGTATTGGCTGGTCACTAGGTAGCAAATTTCCATTTAGCTTTTTAAGGAAAAATAAAAAATTTATTGGAATCACACTGATCTTCAATCTACTGGCTTTAGCGTTATCGATCAGCGTTGCTTTATTACTGGTTAATTTAAGTCATACAGAAAAACAAATCTTGATTTTAGGGCTTTCACCGGGAGGCATCGCAGAAATGTCACTGATGGCTAAAGCTCTCGGACTCGCAGTACCCATCGTCGTTTCCTTTCAACTCTCAAGATTAATTTTCGTCATTCTCACTACACGCTTTTTTTATCAATACAGTCTGCAATTGTTTTTTAAATCTAAAAAGTAAGACCTCCTATGCGGCTGAAGAGGATGTTTAGGTGGGGAATATCTACGGTTAGTGCTTACATGGTTAAGTCATGTAATGTCTTAATCTATTGACCAAAATAAGCTAAAGCGATGCTTAGTATTTATTATCGCTTTAGCAATCAAGTCCCTCTACTGAAACTTAGTAAAAAGCAAAATCACGCCTAAGACACATAAAATAGAGCCAATCACCTTATTAATCTGTACTTGTTTGGCTAACATTTTCTGTCTCAGTAGCATGGATGAAAACAGCACCGCCACCAGTGAAAACCATACAAAATGGGCAAAAGACATAAAAAAGCCATAAGCCAAAAGAATCGATTTAGGCGTGGTTAAACTCACAATTTGCGTATAGGTGCTAATTACAAATAGTGTGGTTTTAGGGTTCAGGGCGTTGGTAAAAAAGCCGTATTTTATCGCTTGAAAACTACCGATAGCGGTTAAAGCAGCAGTGTCTAAAACAGGTTTTTGAGTAAAAGTTTTATAGCCAATATAGATTAGGTAAAGCGCGCCAATATACTTAACAATATTCAAAATTTGCGGGGTATAAGTCATCACAAACGCAACGGCTACAAGTGTATAGGTCACATGTACCAACACGCCAAGCGATATTCCTAGTGAAGTGAACACACCTATTTTTCTGCCGTACAGATAACTATTTTTGGTCACAATCGCGAAGTCAGCGCCGGGGCTAACCACCGCCAAAATCGTAATGAGACTAACCGCAATAAACTCTGCCATTATCTTGTACCCTTACTAAAAACGAGGGGGATTAATCTGTACTTTTTGGAATGCATTTGAGAGGAGAGCTGTTCTACTTAGAGCTGTTATTTTTTTGCTGAGAAAGATTGGGGCTTTACATTTGTGAAGATAGATATCGATATTCAATATGTTTTTCATCATTTAAAATAGGTTTTAATAAAGATGATTTTTATTTTGAACAGAAACCTAAAAATAAAAATCGATAAAAACGACTATACATCTATGAGTTTTTGGAATGATTGAAAGAATATCGCTGAATTCATTAAAATTTTTCTATTTTGTGGCGAAGTATGGCAGCGTCACTTTAGCTGCAAAGAAATTATTTGTGACGCAAAGTGCGGTCAGTAAACAGATTTATAATTTAGAAGAAGCTTTAAATACGGCTTTGTTTGACCGAAAAAATAAAACACTTGTGATGACTGAGCAGGGTGAAATTTTACTGAGTTGTTGCCATCAGGTGTTTGGTCAACTCGATGAATGTTTAATAGAACTCAGCCAGCCTAAAACTCACAACAAGCAACTGGTTTTGTCGTGTGAACCGACGCTTTCCATGAAATGGCTCATTCCTCGGTTATCAAAATTTAAAAAGCTCGGTCATGATTTTGAGGTTGTGCTACTCACAGCAGGCGGCGTGATCGATTTTGAAAAAGATAATATTGATATCGCAATTCGCAGAAATGACTTTGATTGGGGAGAGCATATTTATAGCGAAAAAATTGCCGATGAATATATCACTCTAGTTCAAGCAACTAAGCCATCGGAAACCAAAGACTTACTCATCTCGACTTCTAGACCAAATTTTTTCAAAAACATGAGTCGCATTGCTGAGTTAAAGCAAAATTTGAAAGGCTACACCAAAGTTGAACTCGAACATTTTTATCTATGTTTAGAAGGCTGTTTGGCGGGACTTGGCGCAACAGTCATCTCAATTTATATGATTGAAAAAGAGCTTGAGTGGAATTTACTGAAAAAAATTTCACCTGTTGTGCAAGATAATTCAGCCTATTTTTTACTTTCTCATAGTGCTTTTGAGGAAGATTCACGTAAAACCATATTTTTAGAATGGCTAAAAGCAGAGATGAATGAGAGTCAGCACACATTACTTTAAGTTAATTCTTCTAAAATTGAATTTTTCTTAATAAGTTTCTGAAAATAATGATAAATATTTAGAGTGATTAAGGTGCCGTGTGAGCGCCGTATCTTGAATTTCTGCTGTCTAAAATTCCCGAAGATGAAAAATATTTAACTTCATACTTATTTATTAAACCCTAAACATGAATTTCACTCAGTTTGTAATGAGACTAAATCATTTTTATTCATGTTCTGATTGCGGTATAAATCTATTCATGCTCTGAAGCACTCCAGTTATTCACTTTGATAAGACCATAAGGCACAAATCTGACAAGTCTGGAAAGTTTAAAAAGAGCAAAAAGTTTTTATTTAGGTTTTATCTCAGAAATTAGGGTACTGATCACAATGAGTAAAGAATTTACATTTACGATTAAGAGTATTTGTTTCGATGAGAACTATCGTCCAGCAGACAATACACGTATTACAACCAACTTTGCTAACTTGGCAAGAGGGATGAGCCGCGAAGAGAATTTGCGCAATACATTGCAGATGATTGACAATCGTTTCAATGCCTTAGCTCATTGGGACAACCCTAAAGGCGACCGCTATGGCGTTGAACTTGAAATCATTTCAGTTGAAATGAATATTGATGCCGAAAACCGTACCAGCGGGCTTCCTCTCATCGAAATATTGAAAACCAATATTGTTGATAAGAAAACTAATGAACGCATCGAAGGTATTGTAGGCAACAACTTCTCGTCTTATGTACGTGACTATGACTTTAGTGTGCTGTTGTTAGATCACAACAAAAACAAGTCGACTTTTAGCACGCCAGAAAAGTTTGGTGAATTGCACGGTAACTTGTTTAAGAGTTTTATTAACTCTGAAACTTATAAAGCCAACTTTAAAAAGGCGCCTGTGATTTGCTTAAGCGTTTCGACGACTAAAGAGTACCACCGTACTGAAAACGAACATCCTGTTTTAGGTGTTGAGTACAAGCAAGAAGACTATTCACTCACTGATGAATATTTCCAAAAAATGGGCTTAAAAGTTCGCTACTTCATGCCGCCAAATAGCGTTGCGCCGTTAGCGTTCTATTTTACAGGCGATTTGTTGAGTGATTACACCAACCTTGAGTTGATTAGTACCATCAGTACGATGGAAACATTCCAAAAGATTTACCGTCCTGAAATTTACAACGCAAATTCAGTGGCTGGAAAATCTTATCAACCAAGCTTGAAACACGAAGATTATTCACTTACTCGAATTGTGTATGACCGTGAAGAACGTAGCCGTTTGGCTATTGAGCAGGGGAAGTTTGTTGAAGAGCAATTTATCAAACCATACCAAGCGATTCTTGAGCAGTGGTCTGCTAATTACGCTCCTAATTAATCAACATACGGGTCATTGATCATGAAAAAATTATTACCAACTTCAACTGCTGGCAGCTTACCAAAACCGTCTTGGCTTGCAGAACCTGAAAAGCTTTGGTCGCCTTGGAAACTTGAAAACGAAGGTTTAGCCGAAGGTAAAAAAGACGCGTTACGTTTGGCGTTGCACGAACAACAACTTGCTGGCATCGACATTGTGAGCGATGGCGAACAAACCCGCCAACACTTTGTGACCACGTTTATTGAACACTTAAATGGCGTAGATTTTGAGAAGCGCGAAACAGTTCGTATTCGTGACCGTTACGATGCAAGCGTGCCATCTGTGGTAGGTGCGGTGTCTCGTCAAAAGCCTGTGTTTGTTGAAGATGCGAAGTTTTTACGTCAGCAAACTGATCAACCAATTAAGTGGGCATTACCTGGCCCAATGACTATGATTGATACGCTTTACGATGGTCACTACAAGAGCCGTGAAAAGTTAGCTTGGGAATTTGCAAAAATCTTGAACCAAGAAGCGCGCGAGTTAGAAGCTGCTGGTGTAGACATTATTCAGTTTGACGAACCTGCATTTAACGTATTCTTTGACGAAGTAAATGACTGGGGCATCGCGACTTTAGAGCGTGCAATTGAAGGTCTAAAATGTGAAACTGCGGTGCACATTTGCTATGGTTACGGTATTAAAGCCAATACTGACTGGAAAAAGACACTCGGTTCAGAATGGCGCCAGTACGAAGAAGCTTTCCCGAAACTTCAAACGTCTAACATTGATATCATCTCGTTAGAATGTCACAACTCTCGTGTGCCTATCGATTTACTCGAACTCATTCGCGGTAAAAAAGTGATGGTTGGCGCAATTGATGTTGCATCTAACCAGATTGAAACACCAGAAGAAGTGGCTGACACACTACGTAAAGCGCTTCAGTTTGTAGATGCTGACAAGCTTTACCCTTGCACAAACTGCGGCATGGCACCTCTTTCTCGTGAAGTGGCACGTGGCAAGTTAAATGCTTTAAGTGCAGGTGCAGAAATCGTTCGCCGAGAACTGACTGGTTATGATCTTACTGCTTAATATTTACCAATAAGTGGTATAAAGGGTTACTTTTTTGATGACAGTTGATAATCAAACAAGTAACCCTCATTTTACTTACTACGTGTCGCTCTAATCAGATCGCATGTCGATAGTACCTTCCTGATGGAGTTGGGCGGTATAGCAAACACACAGGACAAGGTACGGTTCAATTTAGGAATAATGTCATGGTTCAAGCAACAGACTTTAGAAATGCAATGTCTTTACTCACAAGTGCAGTTAGTGTTGTGACTACGGCAGGCATGTCTGGCCGTTTTGGATTTACTGCCTCTGCTGTTTGTAGTGTGACCGACACACCTCCGACATTATTGGTGTGTATGAACCAATCTGCGAGTTCACATGCACATTTCCTAGATAACAAAATCTTAACTGTGAACGTGTTAGGCGCGCATCACGAACATATTTCAAAAGCATTTTCATCTAAGCTCACACCAGAAGAGCGCTTTAAACATGGCGCATGGATTGAGTTAGAAACGGGTTCACCTGTGTTAGATGATGCTTTGGTAAGTTTCGATTGTGAGATTGAGCAAATTCAACAAGTCGGCACACACACAATTTTTATATGTCCGATTGTGGCGATTAAACAAAGCCAACATGACCAGAGTTTGGTTTATTTTAACCGTGCTTATCACCAAGTGGGGCAGACCGAGATTGTCTAAACCCACGCGTTTTGTTGTTTCTAAAATGATGAAATGAGGCCTAAGAATAATCCTATTTACAAGTTGTTTCACCGGGTTCAGGCTCTCGAATTTCTAGCTTATTGTTATGTTCTACTACACAAATACGTGTATCGAAAGTTTTGTATGTATCCAAAGTAATGTCATAAACCACATTCTTTTCAAATTCTTTTAAAGGAATTTTTACACAATCCTTTTCTTCTATTGGTAACGGACCACTTGGGTAAAACTTCTCATAAGAACTTTTATATGCGTTTTTGTTGTCGACTTTCCCCATATAAATCAAAAAACTATTATCAGTAGGATAAGAGGTTTTTGGAGGTTTATTGGTAAAGGCACATACATAATCTTGATGTAGTGTAACCTCTAATGGAAGAGGGCCTTGGCTACAACCATTCAATAAACACCCAGTGGTTAATATTAAAATGGACTTTGAAGATAGTCTTCTCATTTATGTTCTCGTAAAGTTCTAAAAAATATTCAAATTCAAAAAGTAAAATTTATGAGGTTTAGCTTACCGTATCTGACTCTTTTTAAAAAATTAATAAATACAATTGAATATAATATCTAAAATATTAATTAAGTTAATCTAATGAAAAACAATAAGAAATTTAAATACTTGTCATAAAAGCTACATTGACACCACTAAACTCTCAGATTATGCTTTGCGTGCTGGCCACATTGCCAGCCGGCTTTGACAGGCTGCTTTTTGAGAACATTGAAAAAACTCGTTTTTTTGATGTAAACCCGCTCGTCCCTCTTTTGTTGCGGTAGGACGGAAGGGGGACGCCTTTGTGCGTGCTGGGTTCTCAAAACCAGTCTGTCAACCCTCTTTCGTTCTGCCACCATAATTCCAAATGAATGCTTTGGCAGAACTCCCAAAATTAGGAGTTGGCTATGCACATCCATCATTTCTTGGCCTCGAGCGCCAAAAGCTATAACGACACCACTTAATTCATCTTTAAACAGTTTGGAGGCTTAACCGCTTTTCAGACTTTAAGTCATTACGGCTAAAAACTTATATCAACAATAAAACTTGAGATGTGCCAAGCACCGTCTTGCGGCTTTGCTGTGCCTTTTTTTCTCCCAAAAGGGCACAGGCTTTTTATCTCATTTAGAAACAACAAGAATTTATAACGGTAAAACTATGCCAACTTTAGAAATATCTTCCAAAAAATTACAGGTGGTTCAAACTGCCATCCAACTCTTTACCACGCATGGGTTCCATAATGCAGGGGTAGACCTGATTACCAAAGAAGCCAAAATACCGAAAGCCACGTTTTACAACTACTTCAACTCCAAAGAGCGCCTAATTGAAATGTGCATCGCCTTTCAAAAAAGCCTACTCAAAGAAGAAGTGCTCTCCATTATTTACTCAAGCCGTTACTACACCCAAAAAGATAAACTTAAAGAAATTATTGTCTTACATACCAATTTAAACAGTCTGTACCATTTGCTGCTTAAAGCAGTTTTTGAAATAAAACTACTGTACCCGCAGGCCTACCGTATGGCAGTTGAATACCGAAAATGGTTACATCGGGAACTTTTTGACCTGATTTTTAGCTGTGAAACCCGTGCTTTTAAATTCGATGCAGATATGGTTTTAAACCTTATAGATGGTTTGCTGCTACAGGTTTTAAGCTCTAACAGTTTGGATGAAAGAAATGTGGTGTTGGAGAGGTTTTGGGGGAGGGGGGTATTAAATGAGTTACTAGATGAACCCATTTTAAAAAGAGGAAAATAATGAAAACTATATTTATGAGTATTTTGAGTTGGTTGCTACATTAAAATATTAATAAAACTGTTTAGATTATTTAAATATTTAAAATTGCTAATCAAAAAAGTGTTACTTAAACTGTTTTTGTAATTATGTTTGCATGGCTTTTAATTTTAATTTGATAATAATTTTATTGTTTTTTATTTGTAATTGACGTGGAATGGGATATTTACTTATAGGTTTACTATGTTAATCTCTTGCATATTGTGATGAAAAGAGTATTTTATACTAATCATAATAAATATCTTACTAATTATTAAAAAGTATTATAGGAATAATATATGACAAACTTCGTAGATGTTCTAAAGGAAATGCGTGATCACTACCAAAATAATATTAATACTGGTGTAGCAATACCATATTATCCTAATTTGGTTGAGGATTCTTTAGATTTAATGGAGGCAACGAATAAGTATCTTGTCGCTGATGATAGTGAATTAGCAGATAATCCTGTTCAAAGTAAATTGAATGATTTACGAAATCAAGCAAAGGTTTTGGCTACTAATACTGCATCAACTATCGAAGAAAAATTAAAAAAATCTGCTAAAGAGCTGAAAGACAGTGATAATTCTGATAGTTTACACTCAAAATTTAAAGATGAACTGAATAAAATTAGAGAGGATGCTAAGAAGAAAGCAAGTGATAATATAGATAAAATGTTTGATGAAGCAGAAAAGATCGGTAACGATTTTCCAGCAGCTCAAAATCTTATCCTCGTTGCAGCACAAAAAATTAATGAGCTTATTAATGATTTATTGACTAAGATAGTTGACTATATTGTTGGTATTATTAAAAATATTGTTGAATGGATAAAAATGGCTTGGGATGCTATTACTAAAGTCTTTAATGATATTACTAAAGTCTTTAATGATATTATAATATGGATTTCGCACTGGTTTAAATAAAATAATTTATTCATAATAAGGCTATTACTATTTAAGTAATGGTCTTATTTATTTGGTAAATATTTATTCTTGTAAATTATAAAATTAATTAATTTTTGTTTTTGCGAAATTTATAAATTTAAAATTTCCATTGATTAGTATGAATTAATATCTACTGATTGTATGTAATTAACTAGATTAAAAAAATTACAAAGAACTTTCATACTCTACATATCCATCTTCAATCGCAGGAATAATCTCTACAAACTCAAAGTAGGGCACTGTACAAAACTCAGAGTCTCGAATCGCATCAATCACAAAATAATAATCTTGCAAAGATGTGGTCTCAAACACAGCAATATCACTGGCTTTAGTGCTAAACGCTTCAACGTCATACCACCGAACTTTTACAGTTGGGTACTTCGCAAAAATAGGCTCAAGCTTCTGTGCACTAAACTTAGCCCGCTTTTCACGAGTTAAAGCCAACCAAGCAGGCAAAGCTCTTAAATGAATAAAAAAAGTATAGGTTCTAGGCATAACCACTCCATGACTGAGGCGAGTTGTAGCTCAACTGAAAAGACAGCATTTGCTTGTCATATCAATATGACTCAGTCAGTATATGAGTGATTACTCACATTAAATACTCGCATTTCGGCTTATGTCAGAAGCACTTCCAGACCCACGCAAACGCCCGCGTCAAGCACGCTCAGTGGCTACCTTTGAAGCTATTTTAGAGGCGGCTGCTCGCATTTTGGAGTCTTTAGGCTTTGCTGGATTTAACACAAATATCGTGGCTGAACTTGCTGGCGTAAGCATTGGTAGCCTATATCAATACTTTCCTTCTAAAGATGCTTTAATCGTCGAGCTAATTCGACGTGAACGCGCCAAACTTTCAAATCATATCGTTGAAGTCATACAGCAAAGTGATGCCGCAGACTTAAAAGATAAACTAAAACTCATCATACATGCTGCGGTGCAACATCAATTGAGCCGTCCGCAGTTGGCACGAACTCTAGAGTTTGCTTCTGAAATCATTGGTAAAGACACTGAGGAAAATGAGCTTCAACATGAACTTGAAACCATAATTTCTGTTCTGTTTATACATTCTGGTATTTCACATTCACAGATAGCCGCACAAGATGTAATTGCTTTAAGCAAGGGTATGATTAACGCGGCAGGCATAGCAGGGGAAAGTGATTTAAACCATTTACAACAGCGAGTTGAAAAAGCTGTGTTTGGTTATTTGAATCTGAGCTAGCGGACATAAGCCAAGGTTATAGAAGAATTTTAAACATTCTTCATCTCTGCGGGTAATTTTTTAACAAATTTTTGGTTTCAAGATCTATTTAAAGAAAGAATTAGAGAAGCCTGTTTAATAAATTTTCTAACATATAAATTGAATTTTGAAATTTCCAGATTTAATTAATTTCTCTTTAAAATATTATTTGTAGAAAAATAAAAAAAGCCCAAGCACTATGAGTTGGGCTTTTTTAAAAAGTAAAACTATGATTTATATCAGATAAAAAATTACATTTTGCATAAGCTATATTATGTTGATTTTAGAAAAACTTACATAAACTCAGACTATATCTATTTCTAAAATCAGTTATTTTCTTTTACTGTTGCTGCACCAGATACACCACCTGTTGCAACAATAGCATTTACTACTGCCTGTCCTACAGCCATTCCACCACCACCAGCAGCTATTGACCCACCACCAAGCGCTGCTAATCCACTAGTTGTTGCTGCTGCTCCAGCAGTACCTGAAGCAGCTCCAATAGCAATTGCTGCATCAGCTACTCCACCACCAGCTACAACACCGATGCTAACAGCTCCCACGACTGTTCCTACTTTTTTGGCAAGTATTACATTTTCTTCAGATGCCCCAAGTAACTTTGCGGCACCACCGCTTGCATAGCCAATTCCAACACTAGCCTTTTGCACGCCATAATCAATACCTTGGCCTGCTACAGCACTACCTTTTGTAATACTAGAATCAAGTGTTTTACCTACATTTGAACAAGCATCTTTTATACTTTTTTTTGTTTTAGGATCATCAGATAATGCACTTGCCACCATACCCACACCTTGTACAGTAACGTTAGTAACAGTACCTAGACCATTACCAGCATGACGTACAAGACCACCTAGGCTTAAATTTCTCCCAATCCATTTCATTGCCTTTGACATAATTCCCCCTAAGACATTAATTTTTTTATAATTATATAATTAAAACTCTATTTGGAAAATTTATATTTATAACTAAAAAAAATAATTTTTGATTACATAAATTCCCCTATTTAACATAATGAGAGTCATGCGAAATTTTCAAAAAATATAGTAACTTAAGGCTCAATTTTTTGAGTTTGCATAAGAGATTTATGTTAAGTAGAGGATCAAAAGACCCACAAATTGGGCCTTTTGCATAAGGTGTATTATGTTAATTTTAGAAAAGTTATTAAATCTAAATTAATTGACCTGTCTCACATCAAAGCCAAAATAACGTAAAACCTTTGTAGTTCGACCGTTTATAACAGGCATATTTTCATTATTTATCCATCCGATCAATTCTTGTACATTTGATTGACCAAATTCATTTAATTTAAAGTTAGGATTATAAATACAATTTGCTATACGTTTTCCTATAGGATTTTTTTGATCATGTAATAAATAAGCTAACGTATTTTTTACTTTGCTTAGTTCGTTCTGATTAAGAAATGCTTCTTTTAATGTATCTAAACCACCTTTAAAAAATCGTAGCCGGTCATGAAAAGAATGTGTTACACAAAGAGCATCTACAATTTCACTAGCTGTCGCTTCATTAATAGAATCTACACTTCCAAGAATGCTATTTATAAATGGATAGTTCTGCTTAACGATCCTTTGTTCAAAATGAGCCCAATCAATATTCATCCATTCATCAATTAAATTATTTAATATCATTCTATTATTATCATTCCAACCAAGATCTTGATCTCTCCATGTCTCATGAACTGCATGACTTTCTCGAACAAAACTAAAGAATGAATCAATTTCTAAGCGCAATGGTATAAGTTCACTATTAACTTTCCGACCTTTCTTTTTATATTCGTCCTCAATGAAGTTATAAGCATGAACTGATTCTTGATAAGTTTTTAAGAAATTATCGAAAAATAGTTCTGAACTAGATTGTTTTACTTCATATCGCTGAATATTAGGAAAATTATGATCACCTAAGACTTTTTGAACCTCATCATCAAAATCATTTATAGCATCTAGCTTATCTTTATAGCTTTTATAAACTTTTTCATACTTTTCTACTTCTTCTAGTGTTAATACCTTTGCTTCTTGCCAATACCCTAAAAATAAGTAAGTTAATTCTTCAAACCGCAAGTCATCAGGTAAGATACCTATCATGATTTCTTGATTTCTAAGTAATGCAGCTTTTGTTAAATTGGCTGATCCAACAAAAATTTTCTTATCCCCCCAGATATACAATTTAGGATGAAACTCATGACTTGTATAAAATCTAGCTTCAATATTTTTATGTTTTAGAAGATGTTTTAATGCGAGAGGAGACGTTGGAAAACCTAGTCTAACAATAATTCGAATACGACAATTGTTTTTAATTAACTCATCAATTACATCAACTTCTGTAAAAAAAGCAGACGCTATATAAATATCCATGTCCTTCTGAATTTCTTGCATTAATCCGTTCGAAAAGAAATCTTTTTTTGAATTAGTATTAGTAAATAAATCTAACATTTCAGTATCTTTGTCTTCTAAAGGTTCTATTTTAGAAGCAATAATATTCGAAAACTCTCATAAAATCTCTCTATTTAACATAATGGGTATTATCTGAGACCATATAAAAAAGATTTTAAAATTAGAGTGTTAAGAATTTTTATCCACTACAAAAAAAGCAAAATTCCGATTTTGACACAAGTCAGATTTTTTATGAGCAGATTTGATAGTTTTGGTCAATTATTTTGACTAAAAATCACTCTGTACAACTTGAGTGAGACATAACTCGGTTTAACTTAAAATTTCTTTTTTTAAATTCAAAATTAGGATAAAAGCTAATTCTTATCACAACAGATATTCTTGTAGCTCTTGTTCAATCGTTTCGCTAATCAACGCTGAATAGTCACTATCCTTAGTATCTAAATGACGCATTAACCACATTTCTTGTTTTAAAGTTTGCTCAGGTAGTATGGGTACTAAACCCGAACCCTTTGCAACAAAACAAGGCAGGGCTGTGACTCCTTGTCCTTCAATGACTGCTCGTAGTTGAGAGTGCATGTTATCAAAAGACAAAGCTGGGGCTGCATTTTGGGTGAGTTCACGCATCCATTGTGCTAAGAACGTATATTGAATGCTTCGGTCCCAACCGATTATACGATGATTCAGTAAATCATTAGCCGTTTCAGCATGTTCTGTGGAACTGGTGAGATAATCTTTACTACAATAAAGCCCGTACTCCAGTTGGCCAAGACGTCGAATAATGTAACGCCCGCTTTCTGGTCGAACAAGTCGAAGAATAATGTCAGCTTCCCGTCGGGAAAAATCAACAGGAACGACACTCGTTGACATCTCTAATTGTAAATCTGGATGCTTCAACTGCAATGCTGTTAGCTTTGACTGAAGCAACTGTTGCCCGATTAACTCAGGTAAAGCAATGCGGAACAATGATTGCTGCCCTTGATCGTTGTAACGTTCCATCGCTATTAAATGCTCTTCTGCTTTTTCAGCCAAAGCAAAAAAATGTTTTCCAACGTGGGTGAGTGTATAGCCATCACTGTCTCGAGAAAAAAGAATCGCATTGAGACTTTTCTCTAGTTCAACAGCTCTGCGATGTACGGTAGAAACACTAATACCAAGCAATTTTGCACTGCGGCTCAACCCGCCAGTTCGTCCAATAGCTAACAAAATTTTAGTATCGTCCCAGTTCATACCTTTCCATATTTAGAAAATGCGTTTGCAATAAAAACTATAGTATCCCCGATGTTTAGATTTATACAATTCAAATAACTAGTACAAAGAATCAAAACTCATTATATGAGGCGACTATAAACCTTTTTGAGCTAAGGCATGTGTCGTTGCAATTAAATAAGATTTTCTGGTTATGGCAGGAGCTATTTCTGAGATCACAATGTTAACAACAGAGGAGTTCTGCCATGACGACCATTTATGTAGTTGATGCGTTTACCACCAAACCAAATACAGGAAATCGAGCAGGGGTTGTTCTAGATGCGGACCATCTTACGACTCAAGAGATGCAAGATATTGCTGCATTCGCAGGCTATTCGGAAACTGCCTTTGTTTTGTCACCTAAAGATCAAAGCCATGACATACATGTTCGATATTTTACCCCTACACATGAAGTCCCGATCTGTGGACATGCGACGATCGCTACTCATTTTTTACGTGCAACTACTGGCCACCAATCAGACTATCCATTAATCGCAAAAACGGGGGCTGGTCATTTACCCGTTTCAATATTTGGAAGTCCAGAAGCGTTATTGGTGAAAATGACTCAAGGTCGCGTAGAGTTTTTATCACCTTTTAATGAGAGTCAACGGACTGAACTCGCAAGCGCATTGGGTGTAAGTATGAATGATTTTGCTGACTTACCAATACAAGTTGTTACGACGGGGCATTCCAAGGTGATGGTGCCCATGCTGAGCAGAGGTACGCTTGATGGATTAACTCCGAATAATGAAAAACTGAAAGCTATTAGTGCTGAAATAGGCTGCAATGGTTTTTTCCCATTTGTCTTGGAGGGTAGTAAGCAAGAACCTATTACCTATGGCCGAATGTTCGCCCCTGCAATCGGTATTAATGAAGATCCTGTAACTGGTAATGCAAATGGTCCAGCGGGAGCGTACCTTGTTCATCACGATTTAATCGAATGTGATCAGAAAGTAACTTATTGGGGATATCAAGGCTTCGCAATAGAAAAACCGGGGCGAGTTCTAGTGACAGTTGAGAAAACAGATTCAATATTACACGTCAGTATTGCAGGCCAAGCCGTTTTAGTTGGTTCAGTTCTGTACTCTGGAAAAGGTTGATTCTATTTAAGAATTTATGACATTTTGAGTAATAAAAAAACCGCTATAGATAGCGGTTTTTTTATTTAGTAGATACTTAAACTTACCAGCTTAACGCACCACCAGTTTGGTAGTCAGTTACGCGAGTTTCGAAGAAGTTCTTCTCTTTACGTAAGTCCATCATCTCAGACATCCACGCAAATGGATTCGTTACACCAGCAAATTGTTCTGGTAAACCTAACTGAGATAAACGACGGTTACAGATGAATTTCAAATATTCTTCCATCATGCTTGCGTTCATACCCAATACACCGCGTGGCATCGTGTCACGTGCATATTCGATTTCAAGCATCGTACCTTCAACAATCATTTGAACCACTTCTTGTTGGAACTCAGCAGTCCAAAGGTGAGGGTTCTCAATCTTGATTTGGTTAATCATGTCGATACCAAAGTTCAAGTGCATAGATTCATCACGCAAGATGTATTGGAATTGCTCAGCAACACCGTTCATCTTGTTACGACGACCCATACTCAAAATTTGAGTAAAGCCACAGTAGAAGAAGATCCCTTCAAGTACACAGTAGAATGCGATCAGGTTACGAAGTAAACGCTGGTCGTTTTCAGGTGTGCCTGTGTGGAAATTAGGATCAGTTAAAGATTGAGTATATTTCAAGCCCCAAGCTGCTTTACGTGCAACAGATGGAACTTCACGGTACATGTTGAAGACTTCGCCTTCGTCCATACCTAAAGATTCGATACAGTATTGGTAAGCGTGAGTGTGAATTGCTTCTTCAAATGCTTGACGCAAGATGTATTGACGGCATTCAGGGTTAGTAATGTGACGGTAAATCGCCAATACTAAGTTGTTTGCAACCAAAGAGTCCGCAGTCGAGAAGAAACCTAAAGAACGCATAACAATAGTACGTTCGTCTTCGGTCAAGCCATTTTCAGACTTCCAAAGCGCGATGTCATGGTTCATGTTAACTTCTTGAGGCATCCAGTGGTTTGCACACCCGTCAAGATATTTCTGCCAAGCCCACTCATATTTAAATGGTACAAGTTGGTTCAAGTCCGCACGACAGTTAATCATTGCCTTGTCGTCAACTTGAACACGTTGAGCACCCATTTCTAGCTCTTCAAGGCCAGGGGCAACGTCTAAATGTTCTAAGGCTTGAGCGGCTCTAGCCACTGTATCGGAGGCAACTGTTGGTCGCACGGAATGGGTTCCAGCGGATTGTGGAGCTGCCATGCTCGGCGATGATGGCTGCGCAGTAGATACATTCTGCGAATCTGACGCTTTTTCCGATTGGACGGGCGCAGACTTGTGTTCAGGTGTAGTCGGTTTTTGCGAATCATCTTCAAAATCGTCCCAACTAAGTATAGACATATCAATTCTCTCAAAATTTATACGCCCAATTAGGAGAAACTTATGAAACAAATATTGCCAATATTGTTCAGAAATTCAGTGGGCGAATTTAGTTCTTAATAAGTTGAGTACTATTGTAGTTATCAAATGATAATTTTGATAGCTGTTTTAAGGACGAATAGATGAATTTTGAGCATATTAAGGATTATATAATTGTTTTTGAATGCAATAAAAAATGTAAAAAAATCATCAATTTATGTTTTTATTTGATAGCCTTTATTACCCCGATCTAGGTCGAGGTAATAAGGAATTTTGTTTAATTTGAGGGAATAAATTACCCTTTAATATTCCTAGGATCATTTCCGTTTGGAATAGTATTTTTCTCTCTGATAAGTTGATTAACCCCTTTAATAGTTAATTCACCACCACCAGAGTTTTTCAACATAGTTCTTGCAGAATCAATAGCATCACGTTGTGTTGTATGGGTTGAAGAAGCACGACTATTGCCATTAGCTTTATTCACCCATTCGTTACCACGTTTATATACCATTCTGTCAGTTGATTTGCTCATAAGAACACTCCTAAAGTTTGAGCCATTAATAATGGTTAATTTGACGATGGCTTTAAACTAGTTCAGAATATTCCCTAGCTGTTTCGAAAGAATAGTCATCGCCCAAAAGATAACCTTATGTCTTTTGGGAAAAGGGAAGCATCGTTGACGCGGTGTTTCCCTTTCTCATTTTGGATATTTAAAGAGTAATTTCTTATCCATAACCAAAAGAAATAATTCATTAATTTTAAAACTATTTGTTTTGCTTACGTTGCTGCTTACGTATTTTTAAAAATGCATAAATCATTGGAATATAAAAAAATAAAAAGGCTAAGACTAGTACAAATACTCCTAACTCATAGTTATGACTTAAATTGGACATAATCTTAGCCTTCTTTTTATTTATCGAATTTATCGTTGTGATAATGGTTATTAGTGATGTTGTAAATATTTTTCGTATTATTGGAGTTATTACGATTTCCAATATTCGTAAAATTTACACAGATCTTATAACTTACCATCGTAATCAACGCGACTATTAACCCGATAAAAATACTTGTAATGTCTATCATAATCATCATTCAAGTGATGATTTGACTATCTACTGACTGTACAACATCCTCGATAGCCAAATCGACTATTTATGAGATCACTTAGTGATAAGTGATCTCTACGGATAAGTTGTCTAATCAGTGATTACTGGCAAGCTTCACAATCAGGGTTGTCGATTGAACAAGCCATTGGTACTGGAGCTGCTTGAGTAAAGCCTTCCTCTTCAACTGCTGCTTCTGGCTTCTTCGCTTCTACAACAGGGGCAGCAACTGCCGCTGCTTCAACAGTCGCAGGTTTAACTGCGTTTAAAGCACCTGTGTTGATTGTAGATTTTTCAGCAGAAGTTGCACCTAAAGCTCGGAGGTAATAAGTCGTCTTAAGACCACGTAACCATGCCATCTTATAAGTGATGTCAAGTTTCTTACCATTTGCACCAGAGATGTAAAGGTTAAGCGACTGAGCTTGATCAATCCATTTTTGACGGCGTGATGCAGCATCAACGATCCAACGTGTATCTACTTCAAACGCAGTAGCAAAGATTGCTTTTAATTCTTCAGGAATACGAGCAATTTTTTGTACTGAACCTTCAAAGTGTTTAAGGTCGTTAACCATTACTGTGTCCCAAAGACCGCGTTCTTTTAATGCACGAACAAGGTATGGGTTAATAACAGTGAACTCACCAGACAAGTTAGATTTCACATATAAGTTTTGGAATGTTGGCTCAATAGACTGAGAAACACCACAAATGTTAGAGATGGTTGCAGTTGGAGCAATCGCCATCACGTTTGAGTTACGCATACCGTCTTTTTGAACTTTGGCACGTAAAGTGTCCCAGTCTAAACGTTGAGTACGGTCAACTTCGAACATGCGCTCTGGACGAGATTTCGCAACAATTTCTAAAGAGTCGATTGGAAGGATGCCTTGATCCCACAATGAACCTTTGAATGTTGAGTAAGCACCACGTTCAACAGCCAAGTTGCTTGAAGTTTCAATCGCGTAGTAGCTAATCACTTCCATTGATTCATCTGCAAAATCAACAGCAGCGTCTGAACCGTAAGCAATACCCATTTCATATAGAGCATCTTGGAAGCCCATGATACCCATACCCACCGGGCGGTGTTTCAAGTTTGAGTTTTTCGCTTGTGGTACAGCGTAGTAGTTAATGTCGATCACGTTATCGAGCATACGTACAGCTGTTTTAATTGTGCGAGCTAATTTCTCACGGTCTAACACACCACCTTGAACGTGTTGTACAAGGTTGATCGAACCTAAGTTACATACTGCAATTTCGTCTTGATTTGTGTTCAAGGTAATTTCAGTACATAGGTTAGATGAGTGAACTACACCAACATGTTGTTGTGGTGAACGTAAGTTACATACATCTTTGAATGTGATCCATGGGTGACCAGTTTCAAACAACATAGAAAGCATTTTGCGCCATAAATCTTTAGCACGTACTTTCTTGTGTAGCATGTTGGTTTCTTTCGCTACAGACTCATAGTAAGCATAACGCTCAGCAAATTCAGCACCAGTTAAGTCGTGCAAGTCTGGAGTTTCAGAAGGGGTAAATAATGTCCATTCACCATCTTCAAATACACGTTGCATAAACAAGTCTGGAACCCAGTTCGCAGTGTTCATGTCGTGAGTACGGCGACGGTCATCACCCGTGTTTTTACGAAGCTCTAAGAACTCTTCGATGTCTAAGTGCCAAGTTTCTAGGTATGCACACACAGCACCTTTACGCTTACCACCTTGGTTTACCGCAACAGCTGTATCGTTCGCAACTTTCAAGAATGGAACAACACCCTGAGACTTACCGTTAGTACCTTTAATATAAGAGTTCAAGGCACGAACAGGTGTCCAGTCATTACCTAAACCGCCAGCCCATTTAGAAAGCATTGCGTTGTCACGCATAGCGCCATAAATGTCATAAAGGTCATCGCCAATTGTTGTTAAGTAACAACTTGAAAGCTGTGGACGTAATGTACCTGAGTTAAACAGGGTAGGCGTAGAAGCCATGTAGTCGAAGCTAGACAATAAGTTATAGAACTCAATTGCACGCTCTTCTTTATCTTGCTCATTGAGTGCAAGACCCATCGACACACGCATGAAGAATAATTGCGGTAATTCGAAGCGAACGCCGTTTGAGTGAATGAAGTAACGGTCAAATAAAGTCTGTAAGCCTAAATAGGTGAACTGATTAGAACGTTCTGGCTGAATTGCTGCTGATAATTTTTCTAAGTCGAAGTCAAGCAAGTCAGGTGAAAGCAAATCAAGCTCAACACCTTTTTTCAAGAATGCTTCAAGTGCATTGTTTTCAGGTGTGTCTGTTGATAAGCCTAAGAACGTTAAACCAGTGCTCACTAATTCGTTACAAAGCAAACGTGCAGTCACGTAAGTGTAGTTAGGTTCTTGTTCAATACGGGTACGTGTTGCCATCATCATTGTAGTGGCAATATCACTTTCTTTTACGCCGTTATATAAGTTTTTAACGGTTTCATCGACAATGGCTTGAACGTCAATACCTTCCAAACCTTCAGCTGCCTTAGAAACAGTTGCTTGCAATGCACTTAAATCAAGTGGCTGAAGCTGACCGTTTTTGTCGGTAACTTGTAAAGTAGGGTGGTGGTTTGAGTTCGTTTGCTGACGAGCGCTAGCACGTTGTTCACGGTAAATCACATAAGCGCGGGCAACTTTTTGTTCCCCAGTACGCATTAAAGCAAGTTCTACTTGATCTTGAATTTCTTCAATATGGATCGTACCGCCCGATGGTAAACGGCGAGTAAAAGTATTTAAGACCATTTCCGTCAACTGGGTAATACGGTCATGAATACGGCTAGAATCCGAACTCTGTTGACCTTCCACAGCAAGAAAAGCTTTACCAATCGCAACTGAAATTTTCTCTGCATCAAATGCAGCAACATCTCCAGTGCGCTTAATCACCTGAATTTGACCGGGAGTCGAAGTAATTACGCTCATGCCAGCATAGCTCCATTGTCACTTTTGTTATGTTCATAGACCGTTTGAACCGAGCAAAAAACATGCCACGATATTTGAGGGATAAACACAAGACTTAGTAGTTAAAGTTTATTTTCAACACAAGATACGGGATTTTTCATAGCAGATCAATCTTGACTTTTTAGTAATTTTTTATCTGTATGATTTGATGGGAGATAGCATAGCAAAGCTGTTAAAAAACGCTTATAGATAACTTTGTGGATAACTCAAAAAACAAACACTTAAATAAATTTAAACTAAACAGAGAAATAATTTGTTTAATATTCATACATTGGAAATATGAATAGAATATGAAATTTAATAACAATAAATAAATCTTAAAAACACGTGAAAATTCAAAGGCTAATAAAATGCAACAAAATACGATGGTCATGTATCAGTTTGGTGAACGCCTACTTGTTTACAATGTAAACGTGTGTATATTGCAAATGATAAACGAATGTATCTGCAAGATTTTTAAGATGCATGAAACGAGATTTATAGGGGCAATGATATGAGCCAAGAAGAAAAGTTACCAAAGATTCTGATCGTTGAAGATGACGAGCGCTTAGCGCGATTAACTCAAGAATATTTAATTCGCAACGGTTTGGAAGTTGGTGTAGAAACTGATGGTAACCGTGCAATTCGTCGTATTATTAGTGAACAACCAGATCTAGTAGTTTTGGATGTCATGTTGCCGGGTGCCGATGGCTTAACAGTTTGCCGTGAAGTTCGTCCACATTACCATCAACCGATTCTGATGTTGACTGCACGTACAGAAGACATGGATCAGGTACTTGGTTTGGAAATGGGCGCAGATGACTATGTTGCTAAACCGGTTCAACCACGTGTTCTTTTAGCGCGTATCCGTGCACTATTACGTCGCACAGATAAAACTGTAGAAGATGAAGTTGCTCAACGTATCGAGTTCGATGACCTTGTAATTGATAATGGCGGTCGTTCTGTAACGCTAAATGGTGAACTTGTTGACTTCACTAGCGCAGAATATGACCTATTATGGTTGCTTGCATCAAATGCTGGTCGTATCTTATCGCGTGAAGATATCTTCGAACGTTTACGTGGTATCGAATACGATGGTCAGGACCGTTCAATCGACGTCCGTATTTCACGTATTCGTCCAAAAATTGGTGATGATCCTGAAAATCCAAAACGTATTAAAACTGTACGTAGTAAAGGTTACTTGTTCGTTAAAGAAACCAATGGGTTATAAGATCTGAATAAACTTCCTATAAGGTTGGTCGAGTGTTTAAACACAGTATATTCCTGCGAATATATGCGGGACTGGTAATTCTTGTTGTTTTGGTTGCTGTCTTTGGTTATTTGCTTGTACAAATTATCAATTATCAACGGGCACAAGAATACCGAGAATCTTTAACTGATGGTATCTCTTATGTCATTAGTGAGGGAGTCGCTCGACAACCGGGGAAACAACAGAAAATAGACTGGGTTTCAGATGCGTCAGATTTATTGGAACTTCCAATTTATTATACTGATGCAAGTAAGGTTGAGTTATCTCGTACCGAGAAAAAACGAATCGAAGCTCAAAAATCTGTTGTCCGTTACGATGCCAGTAATAGTATTGCGTATATCATTATTGGCTTACGTGATGATCCCCAGCACTTTTTATCTATAAAAGTCGACAAAATTACGGAGCGCCAAATGAAGGCTCTCCCTATTTTTGTACTGGATTATCTAATGTTTTATCCGGGGCAAGAACAAGAATATCTTGCCAAGATTCAAAAGCATTTCTCTTACCCAATTAATATCTACAATATTCAAGACGTTAATCTGGACTCTGAACAAATTGGTCGTTTACGCCAAGACCAAAGCGTCATGTTGTACAAAGACAGTGCAACAGTTCGCGGAACAACTATTTCAATCGTCTCTCCAATTCCGAATCAGCCTGCACGGGTTCTCGTGCTTGGACCGGTTCCGATGTTTAACTGGATGCCTTTGCAGCTTTCAGCAGGGATTACTTTATTTAGCTTGTTTTTGCTGAGTCTAGGTGTTTATGGGTTGATCTTGCCGCTAGAGCGTAAGATTCGCCAAGTACGTTATGCATTAAACCGTATGAAGTCGGGTGATTTGTCATTGCGTGTTCCTATCGAAGGAAGTGACGAAATGGCAAACTTGGCATCAAGTTATAACAACATGTCTGATCATATTCAGCGCTTAATCGAGGCTCAGCGTGAATTAATGAGAGCCGTATCTCATGAGCTTAGAACGCCTGTTGCTCGTATTCGTTTTGGTACAGAGATGTTGGCGGAAGAAGATGACTACAATCATCGTATGCATCAGGTCGACATGATTGATAAAGATATTGAGGCACTCAATACCTTAATTGATGAAATCATGACTTATGCAAAATTAGAGCAGGGTACACCTTCATTAGATTTTGATGAAATTACTTTATTTGATGTGTTAGATCAGGTTGCAGTTGAAACCGAAGCTTTAAAAACGCAAAAAGAAATTGAACTTGTTGCTCCTCCACTTTATGTAAAAGTAGATGCTGAGCGTCGCTACTTACATCGTGTTGTTCAAAACTTGGTGGGTAATGCGGTTCGTTATTGCGATAATAAAGTTCGGATTACCGGTGGTATCCACAGCGATGGTATGGCCTTTGTTTGTGTTGAAGATGATGGCGCAGGTATTCCTGAACAAGACCGTAAAAGAGTATTTGAAGCTTTTGCCCGTCTAGACGATAGCCGTACGCGTGCGTCGGGCGGTTATGGTTTAGGATTGTCTATCGTAAGCCGTATTGCCTATTGGTTTGGCGGTGAAATTAAAGTGGATGAAAGCCCAACCTTGGGTGGCGCCCGCTTTATCATGACATGGCCAGCAAAACGCTTTAAACAGCCTCCTTTAAAAGCCAATAAAAAAGCACCTTCATAAGGTGCTTTTTTATTGATCTATTTATAGTTGAGTCGCATCTGGTTCCAAAATAGGTTTTCCGCTTCTTAAGCTGGTTAACGCATCGGAATTAAAATCGATCAGTAACGAATTGTTTTTTGCATCAATCTGGTATTTTTGAATAAGAGGTTGATCGCCGTTAAGCGTTTCTATTTTATATTCATCTGCAATATGCAAAATACCTTCTAGGTTTGTTGTGGTTGACGCAAAATCCTGTCTAAATATTTCATAGACATCCCGCAAGTCAAAAATTGCATTGTTGGCATCTGGATGTTTGTGAATATAGCTTTCTATATGTCGCACCAGTAATTGTGCAAACAAGTAGTAGTTTGGTTTATGCGTATATTCTAGAGTCATGCATTTTTCTCCTTATTATCTGTTATTAGCATACATGGCAAAACACAGGTTATTGTATAAAATTCATTACACTAGATGATGAAATGAAAAAGTTATAAAGAGATAAACACTCGATTACGTCCTTGGCGTTTTGCTTGATATAAAGCGTCATCTGCTTCTTTAAATAAACTTTCAATCGCTCGATGGGAAGATGGGGAATATAAGCTTATCCCAATACTCACCTGTATAAAAATTGGTAATTTTCCATAAATATAAATCGGTTGCTGACTAATTTTAATTCGAATTTGTTCAGCCAGTTCAAATGCACTTTCCTTGGTGGTATCTGCAATAAAAATGGCAAACTCTTCACCTCCAAAGCGACCTAATAAATCATGAGGATGTAAAATATTTTGAATCGTGGTGACACAAGTTTGTAGCGCCCGATCACCGATTTGATGACCATAGTTGTCGTTAACTTGCTTAAAGTGGTCGACATCAAGCATGAAAAAAGCTGAGGTCTTATTTTCTTTTTGTACTTTTTCTTGAAGTAATCTGACCGACTGTAAAAACTGGCGTCGAGTCAGGCTTGAAGTTAGTTCATCATGTGCAATGGCATGTTGAAGCTTTTGAATTAACTCTGAATGCAAAACACTAATACTAGAAACCGTAAGTGGGGCAATCGTCATCATAATTAACCCAATTCGGATCGAGATCGTATTGCTGAAATATTCGTTTGGATAAAGCAAAAGGTAATGGCCAGAGACATGATAAATAATATAAGCACTGGTAAAGCTAGTAATGAGTGCAACAACAATAGGTTTGTAGCGAATAGCACACCAGATCAGTGCAGCAATCGGGTAGAGGAGTGAACCCGGGCCAGAGTCATAATAGCTAGCAGCAATCGAAATAAGCACAGCGCCAAAAGGTAAAAGGTCGGTTGGTTGTAGGCCACGATTTCTTGAAAAGTAATGCTTAACCTGACTATATTGAGGAATGTTCAATATGATAGGTAAAAGAAGCAAGGCATTTTGCAGTTCTGAAGTGAACCAGTAACCAAACTCATCCAACAAGCCACCAATCATAAATTTGGTATTAAACATAGGCACGAAAGTTGCTGCAAACAATGCACCTACTACGCTACCTATTCCGCATAATCCAAATAAAAAAAGGTAGGAATAACCGCGATAGGCCGCCTTAATATGTTGATTAAAAAACATATAGAGCGCAAACGTAGTAACAACATAAAGAAAGTTTGATGTTGTTAAAACAAGTGTGAGGGCAAATGGAGTGCCCTGAAATAAGTCAGCAATCACATATCCTATATAGGCACCTAAAAATGCGCTTGGTCGGCGTGTGATTGGAAAACGAATAAGCAATCCGAGCAAAACCGAATTGGCAGGCCAAAAGAATGCAAGAAAACTTAAAGGGCGAGATGCAATGCCAATGAAACAACATGTCGCAATAATGAAGCTAAATAGGAGAAAAAATTTTAAAAAGGAGAGAAATGAAAATTCACGAAGTGAGTATGGCATCAGCTGCCCTTAATGATAAATACTCTTATCCAAGAGTAATAAAATATTATGCATGATTAAACATTCATCATAATTCAGAGGAGAAGCTGAATACAATAAAAAACAAACTAATATTATAAAAAAGTAAGTTATAAAAAGTTAATAAGCGCTTCAACTGTGTAAATATTCTAAAATTAAAAAATGAAAAAAATCATCATAAATAAAGAAACAATTAAATAAACCGATTATGTGCGGTGAAACCCCCCTTACAACACATAGATGAATAGTTTTGTCTAGAAAATCATCCGAAAGACTAAGACGCTTCAACTAGCATGGGAAATTAGAAATCAGGTACAATTGGCGGGATTAATTTTGTGTTTGGTGTATTTGAAGGCCAATACATACATTCTTTGTTAAATAATAGGCCTGCCAGGAGTTATCCCCGCATGAGTGCCATTACTCCATACGACTGGGCGATTATCGCCTTCGTGATCGGCGTTACATTTCTTTGCGTCTTTATGCTCACAGTTCCCTTACTCCTCGGGGGAAAATCGTGGGGACGTGCTAAGCAAGAGCAGTTTGAATCAGGTGTCGTGAGTGCTGGTGGCGCTCGCATTCGCCTGTCTGCAAAGTTCTATTTAGTTGCAATTTTCTTTGTTGTCTTCGACTTAGAGGCGCTTTACCTCTATGCATGGTCTACTTCTGTGCGTGAAGTAGGGTGGTTGGGATATACCACTGTAGTGATCTTTGTCGTTGATCTATTGATTGCGCTTGTTTATGCCTTCTCTGTAGGTGCTTTAAGTTGGTCACCAGCAGATCGCCGTAAATCAGCAGGTGAGGCGGTTAAAATCGGTTCACCAACAATGAACATTGCTGAAATTACACGCTTTAATTCTATTGAAGAGCTCGTAACTGACCCTACAGGCCAGATTCCAGCTCAATCATCAGGTCGTGTTAAGTCAAAAACTACACCTGCATTGTCATCTGAAAAGGAGTAAGTCGGGATGAAATATACTCTGACCCGCGCGAATCCGGATGCTGATCAATACCCATTGCAAGAACGTCAAATTGTGACGGATCCGCTTGAAGAGGAAGTGAATAAAAACGTATTCATGACTCGTTTAGAGGATGTCTTGCATACAGCAGTAAACTGGGGACGTAAAAACTCTTTGTGGCCATTTAACTTTGGTACCTCATGTTGTTACGTCGAATATGCAACGACCTTAACAGGTGTGCATGACTTGTCACGTTTCGGTGCAGAGGTTATCCGTGCTTCACCTCGTCAGGCTGACTTGATGATTGTTGCAGGTACCTGTTTCGTAAAAATGGCACCAGTTATTCAGCGTCTGTATGAACAGATGTTAGAGCCTAAATGGGTCATTTCGATGGGTGCTTGTGCAAACTCTGGAGGTATGTACGACATCTATTCAGTAGTACAAGGTGTAGACAAAATTATTCCTGTTGACGTGTACGTCCCAGGTTGTCCGCCTCGTCCTGAAGCATTAATTCAAGCTTTAATGCTTTTACAAGACCAGATTCAATTAGAGCGACGCCCGCTTTCTGCCGTGATCGGTGATGATCTTCAGCCAGTATATAAGCCAAAGATGATGCCAGAACGTGACCGTAAGAATGCAGAGCGTATTGCCGTTAAAAACTTACGCTCTATGGATGAGATTAAATAATTTTTTGACGGTGTTTTGACATATCTAACTGATATGTTCATCGAGAAAATTGACAGAATTTGTATTAAATAGGAAGCCAAGCCAATGGCTGAAACTGACATTGCTATGCCAGAGTCAACAGCAGTTGATTCACGCCCAGCATTTGCAATCGTAGAAGAGCTCAAAACCAAATTTGGTGAGAACTTTTACGTGCAGGCGACTTTTGAAGAGTTTCCAACAGTCTGGGTCGAGCGCGCACGCGTGCAAGAAGTCCTTATGTTCCTGCGTAAAGTGGAACGTCCGTATGTAATGCTGTTTGACTTATCTGCGATGGATGAACGTTTACGTGTTCATCGTGATGGTTTACCAGCATCTGACTTCACTGTGTTCTATCATTTATTATCGCTTGAGCGTAATAGTGACATTCGTATCAAGGTTGCCTTGAACGAAAATGATCTAAACATTCCGACAGCGACAAATATCTGGCCAAATGCCAACTGGTATGAACGTGAAGCTTACGATATGTTCGGTATCAATTTCGAAGGGCATCCAATGCTCCGTCGTATTTTGTTGCCAACCTATTGGGAAGGTCATCCGCTTCGTAAAGAATATTCAGCACGTGCGACAGAATATACGCCGTACATGCAAGACAAAGCGAAACAAGACTTTGAACAAGAGCACTTACGTTTTGTACCTGAAGACTGGGGTCTTAAGCGTGGTAACGCTGATGAAGACTTCATGTTCTTGAACTTGGGTCCTAACCATCCATCTGCACATGGTGCGTTCCGTGTTGTATTGCAGTTAGATGGCGAAGAAGTGAAGGACTGTGTACCTGATATCGGTTATCACCACCGTGGTGTGGAAAAGATGGCTGAACGTCAAACATGGCATTCTTTCATTCCTTATACTGACCGTGTTGACTACTTAGGTGGTTGTGCTCAAAACATGCCGTATGTGATGGCTGTAGAGCAAATGGCAGGTATTAAAGTTCCTGAGCGTGCGCAAGTGATTCGTGTCATGTTGAACGAGTTGTTCCGTATCAATAACCACTTGTTATTCTGTGGTACGGCAATTCAGGATGCCGGTGGTATGACACCAGTATTCTATATGTTCGCAGACCGTCAAAAAGTTTACGACATTGTCGAAGCAATCACGGGTTACCGTATGCATCCAGCATGGTTCCGTATTGGTGGTACAGCACACGATCTTCCAAACAACTGGCAAAAGCTTGTTAAAGAATTGCTAGAGTGGATGCCTAAACGCTTAAACGAATATTACACAGCGGCATTGAAAAACTCTGTGTTTATTGGACGTACGCGTAATGTTGCACAATACGATGCCAAATCTGCACTCGCATGGGGTGTAACTGGTACTGGTTTACGTGCAACAGGTATCGATTTTGACGTACGTAAATATCGTCCATACAGCGGCTATGAAAACTTCGATTTTGATGTGCCGGTTGAGTATGAAGGCGATGCATATGCACGTGTGCTTGTTCACTTCCGTGAAATTACCGAGTCGCTAAAAATTATTCAACAGTGCTTGGATAACATGCCTTCTGGTCCATACAAAGCGGATCATCCATTGGCTGTTCCACCACCGAAAGATAAGACATTACAAGATATTGAAACCTTGATTACGCACTTCTTGAGCGTTTCATGGGGTCCTGTCATGCCAGCGGGCGAGTCATCATTTATGACTGAAGTGGTTAAAGGTGCAAGTACTTATTACTTGACTTCAGATAAAGCGACCATGAGTTATCGTACTCGTATTCGTACACCGACGTTTACTCACTTACAGCAAATGCCTTCAGTGATTAACGGAAGTTTAGTATCTGACTTAATCATTTATCTGGCGACCATTGACGTGGTTATGGCTGACGTGGATCGCTAAGAGGTAACACATAATGATGATTTTGACTGATAAAAAACCACGTGTGAATGTCGAAGGGATTTTGACTGCGGAAGAAATTCACGAAATCGAACATCACATTGGTCACTATCCATACCCTCGTGCAGCCTCTTTGGATGCATTGAAGTGTGTACAACGCCGTAATGGTTGGGTAGATGACGCTCAAATGAATGCCATCGCACAGTTGTTGTCGATGAGTGTTGCTGATTTGGAAGGAGTTGCAACATTTTACAACCGTATCTATCGCCATCCGGTAGGTCGTCACGTAATTTTGCTTTGTGACTCAATTGCTTGCTTCTTAATGGGTGCAGAAACTCTTGCTGAAGCATTCCAGCGTGAATTAGGAATTCAGTATGGTCAAACGACACCAGATGGTCGTTTTACATTGCTTCCAATTTGCTGCCTAGGCAACTGCGACAAAGGCCCAACTTTAATGATTGATGAAGATACTCACGGTTTAGTCGAAGTGACATCAATTAAACAGTTATTGGAGAAGTATGTATGAATACTGAACCAAAACCAATTTATGGCGACGGTAATCCGGAAACTCATCCGCTCACTTGGCGTTTAAGCAAACAAGAAGCGGTACGTAGTGCTGATGATTACGAAGCACTAGAAGGCTATGCTGGCTTTAAAAAAGCTTTAGGCATGAAACCTGCTGAAGTGTTAGATGTCATTAAAGCTGCAACTGTAAAAGGTCGTGGTGGTGCGGGTTTCCCAGCGGGTATTAAATGGTCATTGATGGCACCAAATGATGGTGGTCCACGTTACTTGATCTGTAATGCAGACGAAATGGAACCGGGTACCTTTAAAGACCGTTTGTTGATGGAAAAACTTCCACATCAATTGATCGAAGGGATGTTAATTGCGGGTTATACCTTAGAAGCAACTCAAGGTTATATCTTTATCCGTGGTGAATACATCGAGGCTGCTCAATATCTAAATGAAGCGTTAGAACAGATTCGTGCTAAAGGTTATTTAGGCGAAAATATCTTAGGTTCTGGCTGGAATTTTGATCTGCATGTACATACGGGTGCAGGGCGTTATATCTGTGGTGAAGAAACTGCATTGATTAACTCGCTTGAAGGCCGTCGTGCTAACCCACGTACTAAGCCACCGTTCCCGCAAGTTGCTGGAGCATGGGGCCGTCCGACGATTGTGAACAACGTTGAAACTTATAACAACTTGCCAGCAATCATGCTTCGTGGACCAGAGTGGTATATCGGCTTGTCAGCGGGTAAATCAAAAGATCCAGGCACTAAAATTTATGGTGCATCGGGTAAAGTTAAATTCCCTGGTCTTTGGGAGTTGCCATTTGGTACAACTGCGCGTGAAGTGATTGAAGATCATGCAGGTGGTATGCGTGAGGGCTTAAAGCTCAAAGCATGGTTACCGGGCGGTGCTTCAACTGACTTTTTACCAGCAGATACCATTGATTTACCAATGGATGCAGACACGATTATGAAAGCAGGTTCTCGTTTGGGAACATGTTTGTTAATGGTGGTAGATGAAACCCAATGTATGGTATCGCTCACTCGTAACTTAGAAGAATTCTTTGCGCGTGAATCATGTGGTTTCTGTACACCATGTCGTGATGGTTTGCCATGGGCTGTTAAAGCGCTTAAAGCACTTGAAGCAGGCGAAGGTAAGAAAGAAGATATCGACCATTTACAAGAACTAACTCGTAAATTATGGATTGGTAAAACTTTCTGTGCCCACGCACCAGGTGCGATGGAGCCGCTTATGGGCGCACTCAAACATTTCCGTGGTGAGTTTGAAGCGAAAGTGACGAATCGTCCTGTCGTGCAAACCAGCAACGTAGAACAAGCTTAAGGAATTCGACTATGGCTACAATTCATGTCGATGGAAAATCGTATGAAGTCAACGGCTCGGAAAACTTGCTACAAGCATGTTTGAGTCTGGGCATCGACATCCCATATTTTTGTTGGCATCCATCCTTAGGTTCGGTTGGTTCTTGCCGTCAATGTGCTGTTACGCAATATGCGAATCCAGAAGATACGCGTGGTCGTTTAGTCATGTCTTGCATGACTCCAGCATCTGACAATACCTATATCTCAATTGAAGACAAAGAAGCAACGGATTTCCGTGCATCTATTGTTGAATTTTTGATGACCAACCACCCACACGACTGTCCAGTTTGTGAAGAGGGTGGTCACTGTCATTTACAAGATATGACTGTAATGACGGGTCATGACCGTCGTCGCTACCGTTTTACAAAACGTACGCATTACAACCAAGAACTCGGCTCATTCATTGCGCATGAAATGAACCGCTGTATTGCTTGTTACCGTTGTGTTCGTTACTACAAAGACTATGCGGGCGGTACAGACTTTGGCGTATATGCCAATGCATCTCGTGTTTACTTTGGTCGTCCGGAATCAGGTACTTTAGAGTCTGAATTCTCTGGTAACTTGACTGAAGTATGTCCAACAGGTGTATTCACTGATAAGACTCATTCAGAGCGTTATAACCGTAAGTGGGACATGCAGTATGCACCAAGCGTGTGTCAAGGCTGTTCTTCTGGTTGTAACATTTCTCCAGGTGAACGTTATGGTGAAATCCGTCGTGTAGAAAACCGTTTTAATGGTTCGGTTAACCAATACTTCCTTTGTGACAAAGGTCGTTTTGGCACAGGTTATGTAAACCGTGCAGACCGTCCACGTCAGCCTCAGTTCCGTAATGGTGAAACTGTTGCAACTGTTTCTGTCGACCAAGCTCTAGATCAAGCGATTGCTAAGCTTCAAGGCAAAAAAGTTTTGGGTATTGGTTCTCCTCGTGCAAGCTTGGAATCTAACTACGCATTACGTGAGCTTGTAGGTCAGGCAAATTATTCAACTGGTATTGCACAAAAAGAGCAAAAGCTTGTTGAACTTGCTGCATCTATCATGCAAACCGAGGGTATCTACAACCCGAATATGCGTGAAATTGAAAGCTATGATGCTGTTCTGATCTTAGGTGAAGATCTGACTCAAACTGCACCTCGCATGGCATTGTCTGTTCGCCAAGCTGCGAAAAACAAAGCACGCGAAATGGCTGCAAAAACACGTACACCAGATTGGTTAGCTGAGCCTGTACAACGTATTGGCCAAGAAGCAAAATCTCCGGTTTACATTTTAGCTGCAACTCAAACTCGTCTTGCTGACGTTGCAACTGGTGAAGTGGTTGCTTCTCCAAATGACATCGCACGTTTAGGCTTTGCAGTTGCTGCGGCAGTGAATGGTGAAGTTGTAAGTGGTTTAGATGAAGATGCAAAAGCATTTGCTCAAACCATTGCTGACACTCTAAAAGCAGCAAACAAACCATTAATTATTGCTGGTACAAGCTTGCAAGATGCTTCTATTATGGAAGCTGCAGCACAGTTGACTCAGAACTTAGGTTCTAAAGCTGGTTTAAGTCTTGTAGTTCCTGAAGTGAACTCTATGGGCTTGGCATTGTTCGGTGGTTTAAGCCTTGAACAAGCTTTTGCTCAAGACTACGACACACTGGTTATTGTTGAAAATGACTTGTTCCGTCGCTTACCAGCTGCACAAGTAAAAGCTGCATTAGATAAAGCTGAAACAGTAATCGTGCTTGATCACAGTGAAACTGAAACTGTGAAACAGGCTGATATCGTTCTTTCAGCAGCAAGCTTTGCAGAGGGTGACGGTACTGTTGTAAGCCAAGAAGGTCGTGCACAGCGCTTCTATCAAGTTTACGATCCAAGTTACTACAAGCCTGAATATGCAATTAAAGAATCATGGCGCTGGTTACATGCCATTGAAACTGGCATTAAAGGTAAGGCTGTAGATTGGACATTACTTGACGATGTAATTGAAAGCATCGTGAAAAATGTACCAGTACTCGAAGCTATCCAAGATGTTGCACCTGATGCGGGTTACCGTGTACATGGCTTGAAAATCGCGCGTGAACCACGTCGTTATTCAGGTCGTACAGCAATGCGTGCGCCGTTATCGGTTCATGAACCTAAACAGCCTACTGATCCAGATTCAGCATTAACATTCTCAATGGAAGGTTATGTTGGTCCGCAAAAAGCATCATCATTAGTACCATTTGCATGGGCTCCGGGTTGGAACTCTCCACAATCTTGGAACAAATACCAAGATGAAGTCGGTGGTCACTTAAAAGGTGGTGATTCTGGTGTTCGTTTATTCGATCGCTTGGCAAAACGTCCTGCACGTAGCTACGTTGCTCCAGTGCCAGTAGTTGCAAATCCTGAAAGTTTCCGCTTAGTTCCAATGCACCATATTTTTGGTTCTGGCGAATTCACCATTAAAACACCTGCAATGGAAACTCGTATTCCTGAAGCTGTGTTTGCAGTTGGCGAACAAGATGCAACTCGTTTGAACCTTCAAGAAGGTCAACGCATTACAGTAAAAGCAGGCGAAACGACTGTAAGCTTGCCGGTACAAGTAATTGAATATTTACCTACAGGTTATATTGGTTACCCAGTTGGTTTAGCACCAATGGTGTCGCTAGCTGAGCCTGTTTCAGTGGCATTAGGAGTGTAATTCATGAATCAAGAAATTATACGTCAAACGCCACTTTGGGCTGAGAACTGGCCGATTGCCTATGCTGTCGTTCAAGCAGTTGTGATTTTGCTTGTTGTAGTTTTAGTTGCAGCGTTGATGTCTTTTATTGAGCGTCGTTTACTTGCTTGGTGGCAAGACCGTTATGGTCCAAACCGTGTTGGTCCTGGTGGTATGTTCCAGATCGTTGCCGACATGCTCAAGATCATGTTCAAAGAAGACTGGACACCAAAGTTTGCTGACAAACTTACATTCCGTTTAGCACCAGCTGTTGCAATGGCAACAGCGGTTCTTTCGTTCATGGTAATCCCAGTGAGTCCTTCACTGGGTGTTGCCGACATGAGTATCGGTTTATTGTTCTTCATGGCAATGGCTGGTATTGCTGTCTACGCAGTATTGTTTGGTGGTTGGGCTTCAAATAACAAATACTCGTTGCTTGGTGGTTTACGTTCAGCTGCTCAAACCATTTCTTATGAAGTGTTCTTGGGTATTTCATTAATGGGTGTGGTTGCAATTGCAGGCTCATTTAACCTTCGTGAAATTGTTGAAGCACAACGTGATGTTTGGTTTGTCATTCCGCAATTCTTAGGTTTCTTGATTTTCGTAGTTGCTGGTGTTGCGGTAACTCACCGTCATCCATTTGACCAACCAGAAGCAGAACAAGAATTGGCAGAAGGTTACCATGTTGAATATGGCGGTATGAAATGGGGTATGTTCTTCGTTGCTGAATATGTCAACGTAGTACTAATCTCTGCATTGATCGTGACTTTATTCTTTGGTGGCTGGTTAGCGCCATTCAATTTAGAAATTCCATTTGTTCCACCAGTATTCTGGTTTGTGATTAAAACAGCATTCTTTGTAATGATGTTTGTATTGGCACGTGGTTCTTTAATGCGTCCGCGTTATGACCAAGTCATGAACTTTGGTTGGAAAATTTGTTTGCCATTGGCGTTGGTCAACTTGTTAGTGACTGGTGCTGTGATTCTGATGAATCAGGCCTAGGACAGCAGGGAGTACAAAATGTATAAATTTCTAGCTGGATTCGGATCAATTGTACGTACGTTACTCATGGTGTTCAGCCATGCAACGCGTAAACGTGACACGATTTTATATCCAGAAGTTCCGGCTGAACAGATTGTGCCGCCACGCTTTCGTGGCCGTATCGTATTAACGCGTGACCCTGATGGGGAAGAGCGTTGCGTAGCATGTAACCTATGTGCGGTTGCATGTCCGGTTGGCTGTATTTCACTACAAAAAGCAGAAACAGAAGATGGTCGTTGGTATCCGGAGTTTTTCCGTATCAACTTCTCACGTTGTATTTTCTGCGGTATGTGTGAAGAAGCATGCCCAACAACTGCGATTCAGCTCACACCAGACTTCGAATTAGGCGAATATGTACGTCAAGACCTTGTTTATGAGAAAGAAAACTTACTCATTTCAGGTCCGGGCAAATACCCAGACTACAACTTCTACCGTGTAACGGGTATGGCAATTAACGGTAAAGAGAAAGGTCAAGCACAAAAAGAAAGTGCACCAATCGATGTACGGAGTCTATTACCATGATGTGGCCGTTTTATTTGATGGCACTCGTGGCCATTGTTTCTACGGTTCGTGTAGTGACTAACACGAACCCTGTACACGCTCTACTTAGTCTAATTGTTTCATTGCTTGCTGTTGCTGGTATTTTCATGATCGTGGGGGCGCCTTTTGCAGGTGCTCTTGAAATCATTGTTTATGCCGGAGCAATTATGGTTCTGTTTGTCTTCGTGGTGATGATGCTTAACTTAGGTCAACACACCGTTGAACAAGAACGTAAATGGCTTTCTTCAGATGCTTGGGCATATCCAGCACTCATGAGTTTCTTACTCGGCTTGCTTTTAGTTTGGATGCTTGGTGGTGAATACACCAGTATTTCAGCACCGCTTGGGGCACAAGTGATTGGACCAAAAGTAGTTGGTCAAGCACTCTTTACTCACTATTTATTATTGGTTGAAGTTGCCGCGATGTTATTGCTAGCAGCCCTTGTTGCAGCATACCACTTAGGTAAACGTGAACCAGGTGCAGAAGAGGAAAAAGAATAATGGGCCAGATTCCTTTAGAACATGGTTTGATTGTTGCAACCATCCTTTTTGCACTCGGTTTTTACGGTGTAATGGTGCGACGCAACCTATTATTTATGTTAATGAGCCTTGAAATCATGATGAATGCTGCAGCATTGGCATTTGTTCTTGCGGGTAGCGTATGGGCACAACCAGATGGGCAAGTGATGTTCATCTTGATTTTGACCCTTGCAGCAGCAGAGGCATGTATCGGTCTTGCGATTGTCCTTCAGTTCTATCATCGCTTCCATCATTTGGATGTGGATGCTGCTAGTGAGATGCGCGGATGAGTTATTTATATTTAACAGTATTATTTCCGCTAATCGGTTTTATTTTATTGGCGGCAGGACGAGACAAACTCTCTGAAAATGTTGCAGCAGTTATTGGTGTAGGTTCTGTAGGTTTATCTGCATTATTTGCACTCATTGCTGGAATGGAATTTACCACGAGTGGTCAGCAAGTTTTTGTTCAAAACTTGTGGACATGGTTCAATGTTGGCGGTTTTGCTCCGGGCATTAGCTTACATTTAGATGGCTTATCTTTACTCATGATGGGTATGATCACGGGTGTTGGTTTCTTAATCCACATCTTTGCATCATGGTACATGCGTGGTGAAGAGGGGTATGCGCGTTTCTTCTCTTATTTCAACCTGTTCGTTGCTAGCATGCTTGTGCTTGTATTAGGTGACAACTTAGCGTTGTTATTCTTGGGTTGGGAAGGCGTAGGTCTTTGCTCTTACTTGCTGATCGGTTTCTATTATGCAAACCCTGCAAATGGTTGGGCTGCGATCAAAGCGTTTACAGTGACCCGCGTTGGTGACGTATTCTTGCTTATTGCTTTATTCTTGCTTTACCAACAATTTGGTACGCTGAATACTCAGTACATCGTTGAACACGCAGCAGAAGTAATGACGAAGAGTTCGTCACTTACAATCTGGACTGCATTAATGTTGTTCTTGGGTGCTGCTGGTAAGTCTGCTCAAATTCCATTGCAAACATGGTTGGCAGATGCGATGGCAGGTCCAACACCTGTTTCTGCATTAATCCACGCTGCAACAATGGTAACGGCTGGTGTGTACTTATGCTGCCGTCTATTCAGCGTATTTGAACTTGCTCCTGAAGTGATGCAATTCATTTCGGTAACTGGCGCGGTAACTTTGTTAGTTGCAGGTTTTGCTGCACTTGTACAAACAGACATCAAACGTATCTTGGCTTACTCAACAATGAGTCAGCTTGGCTATATGTTTATGGCTGTAGGTGCGGAAGCGTATCAAGCTGGCTTGTTCCATATGTTGGCTCACGCATTCTTTAAGGCATTATTATTCTTGTCTTCTGGTGCGGTCATTCTGGCTTATCACCACGAGCAAAACATTTTCAAAATGGGTGGTTTGTTCAAACGTAACAAATTCCTGTTTGCTTGTTTCGCGATTGGTGGCGGTGCATTAGCAGCGATTCCATTCTTGACTATTGGTTTCTTCTCTAAAGATGCGATTCTTGGTGAAGTTTGGGTACAAGGTCAATCAGTTGCTTTATATCACACCTTATATTGGGTGGGTGTAGCAGGTGCATTCTTGACTTCAATCTATACATTCCGTTTAATCTGGGTTGTATTCTTTGGTCAAGAAAACACGCCTTACCATGAAATTAAAGGTGCAACTTACTGGGCTCCATTGGGTATTTTAGCTGTATTGTCTACTTTTGTTGGTGCGGCATTAAAAGCACCGGTAGCAGGTATTCTGAATACTGCAAAAATCCCTGAATTCCATGTTGCTGAACAATTTGTAGAAGGCATGCATGGGGCAGAGCACTTAGCAGTAGGTATTGCACTAGTTGGTCTAGTTGTTGGTATAGCATTATTTACATTTGCTTATGGTGCAGTGAAATCATTTGCTCAAACAAGTTTGGGCGCAGGTCTGGCACATATTTGCCGTACTGCTTTTGGTTTTGATGCATTGTATGACATCGTTTTTGTTAAACCTTATTTATTCTTCGCCAAAATCTTTGGCCGTGATCCGATTGACGGTTTGTGGTTAGTTCTTCCTGCACTCGTGAAAGGCGGAAACAGTTTTACAAGCTCACGTCAAACAGGTTCATTGCGTGAATACGCATCAAGCATGTCACTCGGTGTAGTGGTGTTATTGATGATCTTGATCGTTATTCAGGTAGTGGGGAAATAAAATGGAAAACAATTTAATTTTACCCGCGCTGATCCTTGTTCCGTTCATTGCCGGTTTTATTTGTTGGTTAGTCGATAAGCTCGACAAAACTTTGCCACGCTGGATTGCCTTAATTGGTATGCTCATTACTTTGGGCTTAGGTCTTGCACTTTGGCAAAGTGGAACTTATAGCTACGAGTTGGGTTCTAAAATCCCAACTTGGTCTGCTGAGTTCTATTTACCGTGGATTCAATCACTCGGTATTGGCATTCACTTAGCTGTGGATGGTTTATCTTTACTCATGGTGTTATTAACAGCGTTACTTGGTGTACTTGCTGTTGGTTGTTCATGGGGTGAGATTCAAAAGAACGTTGGTTTCTTCCACTTAAACCTATTATGGAGTTTAGGTGGCGTTATCGGTGTATTCTTAGCGATTGACTTGTTCTTGTTCTTCTTCTTCTGGGAGATGATGCTTGTACCAATCTACTTCTTGATTGCGTTATGGGGTCATAAAGGTTCAAACGGTCGTTCACGTGTTTACGCTGCTACTAAGTTCTTCCTTTACACGCAGATTGCCGGTCTAGTGATGTTAATCGGTATCCTAGGTCTTGTAGTTTATGGCTACATGATGACAGGCATGATCGGTTTCGATTACAACTATTTATTAGCTGTAGCTAACCATTTACCTGCAGGCCTAGCGTATGGTTTCATGATCTGTTTCTTCATCGGTTTTGCGGTGAAGTTACCAGTATTCCCATTACATGGTTGGTTACCAGATGCGCATGCTCAAGCTCCTACAGCAGGTTCTGTAGACTTAGCAGGTATCTTGATTAAAACAGCTGCGTATGGCTTGCTTCGTTTTGTTATTCCATTCTTCCCGACAGCTTCTGCACAGTTTGCAGACATTGCGATTATTTTCGGTTTGATTGGTATTTTCTACGGCGCATGGTGTGCTTACCAGCAAACTGACATGAAACGTTTACTTGCGTATACGTCGATTTCACACATGGGCTTTATCTTACTTGCAATCTATGCAGGTAATATTTTGACCTTCCAAGGTCTAATGATCATGATGTTGGCACATGGTTTGTCATCAGCTGCATTGTTCATTATGTCTGGTCAAATCTACGAACGTTTACATACACGTGATTTACGTTTAATGGGTGGTCTTCGTGGCCAGCTTCAGTACTTGCCATTTTTCTTGATGTTCTTCGTTGCTGCTCTTGTAGGTGTACCAGGTTTAGGTAACTTTATTGGTGAATTCCTGATTTTGATGGGTTCATTTAATAAATATCCTGTCTTCACGATTCTTGCTTCTATCAGCCTTGTATTTGCAGGTTTATATGGCTTGATCTTGATTCACCGTGCTTTATTTGGTGAACCAAATCCTGAACAAAAGCAACATTACACTAGTCCATTGAAAGACTTATCTGCTCGTGAAGTTGGTATTTTGATGATTTGTGCGATTGGTCTCGTTTGGCTTGGTATCTACCCACAAACATTCTTGGATGTATCTCATTCAAGCATGCAGTGGTTGGTCAATAGTTATGTGCCAGTACAAGAAGTCGTTGAAACTGTTCAGCAAACAGCTACTCAACTTGACCATGTGGAGATCCAATAATCATGAACTTCACAGTATCATTTTCTACGCTTATGCCTTTAGCTCCGGTGATGATTGTTGCTTTGACAACAATCGTCGTCATGCTGTTAATTTCAATTAAGCGTAATCATAATTTAATCGCAACAGCTTCTGTTGTTGGTTTAAACCTTGCTGCACTTTATATTTTATTTGCAGTATTTGGCGGTAAGTTTGTACCGGCAAATGTGATGGGCATGTTTATGGTTGATCCATTTACCATGTTCTATCAATTTATGATTTTGATTGCGGCATTGGCATGTTGTACTTTGTCTCATGCTTACATCGAAACTTATAAAGACAACCGCGAAGAGTTATATCTTTTGTTACTTGCTTCAGTAGCAGGTGCAATGTTGATGGTTGCAAGCTCTCACTATGCATCGTTCTTCATTAGCCTTGAGTTAATGTCGATTCCTGTATATGGCTTACTTGCTTATACTTATCAACGTAGTAACTCACTTGAAGCGGGTATTAAGTACCTTGTACTTTCAGCAACAGCTTCTGCAATGTTGTTGATGGGTATGGCATATATCTATGCATATACAGGTTCACTTTCATTCTATGATTCTGTACAAGCATTATTTGAAGCAATCAAACAGCCAATGGTGTTATTAGGTTTAGCACTTATTATCTTTGCTGTTGCATTTAAATTGTCGCTTGCGCCGTTCCATAAATGGACACCGGATGTATATGCAGGTGCACCAGCGCCAATGGCAACTTTCTTAGCGACTGCTGCTAAAGTTGCAACAATTGGTTTGTTCGTGCGCTATATGCTTGCTTCAGGCGCAATGATGGTGAACTCGTTAGTAACTATTTTGACGATCATTGCTGTATTGTCGATTTTAGTTGGTAACTTACTCGCTGTTCGTCAAGTTAACTTAAAACGTATTCTTGGTTATTCATCTATTGCTCACTTTGGTTATTTGTTAATTGCTTTAATTAGCATGACTTATGCGAGCTTGGGTAGCGTAACTGTATATGTGGTGTCTTATGTATTAACAACTATTGGTGCCTTTGGTGCAGTAGCGTTAATGTCTAGCCCATATAACAACGTAGATGAAGCACAAAGCCTTGCAGACTACCGTGGTTTGTTCTGGCGTCGTCCAGTACTTACAGCAACTTTAACAGTCATGATGTTGTCTTTGGCTGGTATTCCATTAACAGCAGGCTTCATTGGTAAGTTCTTGGTGGTAATGGCTGCTGTAACAACTCAACACTGGTTCTTAGCTGCAATGATTATTGTGGGTAGTGGTATCGGTTTGTACTATTACTTACGTGTGATGGTTGTAATGTATATGACACCACCAGAAACTCCTCGTATTGATGCAGATGCTCATTGGGGACAAAAAGTGGGTGGTTTAATGGTATTAGCTGCTGCAGCATTAGTTATTATTTTGGGTGTCTACCCAGATCCAATGATTAATTTGGCACTAAAAGCAGAAATTTTATCTCCATTACATTTCATGCTTTCACAACAGTAATTCTGGTGTACAAAAAAGCCTCCAAATCTGGAGGCTTTTTTTTATTGAGCGTTAAAAAAAGATTATAATAAATACGTTTTTATATTTTTAGGTAACATCTGTGGCCATTCAAGAAATTCGTCACCCACTTATTCGTCATAAATTAGGCTTGTTACGCCGTGCTGACATCAGTACTAAAAATTTCCGTGAGCTTGCTCAGGAAGTGACTATGTTATTGACTTATGAAGCAACAAAAGATTTGCCAGTTGTGGATTGTGAAATTGATGGATGGGCTGGAACTGTTACTACTCAGCGTATTGCTGGTAAAAAAATAACAATTGTACCGATTTTACGTGCCGGAATTGGTATGTTGGATGGTGTACTTAATCTGATTCCAAGTGCAAAGGTGAGTGTTTTAGGTCTTGAGCGTAATGAAGAAACACTAGAAGTTCGCACGTATTATAAAAAATTAGTTCCGGATGTGGCTAATCGTCTTGCGATGATTATTGACCCAATGTTAGCAACGGGTAATTCGTTAGTTGCTGCTATTGATGTGTTAAAGGCAAGTGGTTGTAAAGATATCCGTGTTATGGTGTTGGTTGCTGCACCTGAAGGCGTTGCTAAAGTTGAAGCGGCTCATCCGGATGTGCAAATTTATACGGCATCTATTGATAATGGCTTAAATGAACAAGGTTATATTGTTCCTGGCTTGGGCGATGCTGGCGATAAAATTTTTGGTAGTGTACAAAAAGATTAATTTTTTGAAATCGTAATAAAAAGAGACTTCATTCAACCGTATAATTTTAAAAACGGAATCGTGAGTCTCTTTTTTATTTACTGCAACGACTGGATTGGAAAAGTAGGGGAAAGATCATGAAGCAAGAGTTTTATACTGGATGGGTAAAACAATATAACCCTGATAAAGGGTTTGGTTTTATTGAAACTACTGAAGGAGATATTTTCTTTCATATTTCTGATTTCCCTGCATCAGAGGGCGAACCGAAAAGAAATGAAAAAGTGAGATTTCTTGCCGCAGATAATCAGGGCAAATTTAAAGCGATCAAAATTGAGCGTGTTGACCCGAATCCTGCGAAAACCAAGAAAAATAAAATTGCAGATCACAATAAAGCGATCACAAGCGAATTGCTATCAAATTTTCGACGCTAATCAATGAAAAGATCAGGTTTTAAACCTGATCTTCACAGAATTGTAAGAATGCTTTGAGACCTGGACCCTGATATTTTTGACGATGTACCAGCATATAAAGCGGACGGGTAAGCTGCCAGAATGGTGTATCTAAAATTACTAATTGTCCCTTTTCAATTAAAGGTTCAATGGCAAGTTTAGAAATACATGACATACCTAAACCACCAGCAACGATTTTTAAAATTGCTTCATTGTGACCTAGGGTTAAGCGAATATTCGCGTCTGGCAGATCTTGCAATATCGCATTATCAAATACTTCACGCGTTCCTGAGCCTTCTTCACGTAAAATCCATTCGACTTGAAGAAAATCATGCGCTGTTAGAGGTCTATTTAAACGTGCTAACGGGTGATTTGGGGCGCAGCAAACTGCAAGCTCATCATCACGCCAATGAATACATTGGAGTTGAGGTAAGTGACATGAGCCTTCAATTAAAGCTAAATCAAGTTGGAATTGATTGACTGCTTCAATCATTTGGCGTGTATTGCCCACTTGTAATTGCAAATGCGCTTTAGGGTGATGCTGTAAAAAGTTTGCCATTAAATCTGGCATGAGGTAATCACTAATCGTTAAAGTGGCCCCAATACGTAAATCAATGCTTTGCAATTCACCTTTTGCAGCTTGCTCAAAAGCTTCACAGCGACCTAATATTTCTAATGCTTGAGGCAATAGAAAACGACCTAAATCATTAAGCTGTAATCGTTTACCTAAACGATCAAATAGAGGTGCACCAAGACCATCCTCTAAATCGGCTAAAGCCATACTTGCTGCACTTTGCGTCAGTCTGACCGCATCACTCGCTTTGGTGACAGTTCCTTCTTGAGCGACTGCTACAAAAACAGCCAACTGGCGTAATGTCATGCGCATGTTTAAAAAGCCTTAACGTTTAAAAGTATTCATTATTTCGGCTGTCATGCTAACATGAGCGCACTATTTCATGCCACGTTGAAATCATGTCAATTGAAAAATTTAGCGTAGAAAAAGTTTTATCTGTACACCGCTGGACTCCAACTCTTTTTAGTTTCACCATGACTCGCCCTGCACATTTTAAATTTACAGCTGGGCAATTCGCACGTATTGGGCTAAAAGTTGGAGAGGAACTCGTTGTTCGTGCTTATTCGGTAGTCTCATCACCATTTGATGAAACGCTTGAGTTTTTTTCGATTGTAGTACCAGACGGTGCATTTACGTCAAATCTTCAACATTTAAAGGTAGGAGATGAGCTGTATTTAGAAAAAATACCTTATGGTTATTTGACTTTAGCTCGCTATCAACAACCTTTACCGCATGATTTATGGTTATTGGCAACAGGTACGGGTTTAGCTCCATTTTTATCTATGCTACAAGACTTCGATACATGGTCTAAATATCAAAAAATTAATTTGGTCTACAGTGTCCGTACCGCAGCTGAGTTAGCTTACGTTGATCGTATTCAAGAGATTGCTGAAACTTTTGGGGAAGGACATAACGGATTTAAATTTATTCCGATTATTACTCGAGATCCATCTGCGCCATTGCATGATCGTTTGCCGATTCTAATTGAAAATGGTGAATTAGAAAAATCTGCTGGTATAGAACTGAACCCTAACACGAGCCACGTCATGCTTTGCGGAAATCCGCAAATGGTAGATGACACGAAAGAGGCTTTAAAACGCCGTGGTTTGACGATGAACCGTCGAGGTGAGGGAAATATTGCGGTAGAAAATTACTGGTAATAAATTGCGGTGAAAACAACTTTATAATTAATTTTATGGATATGTTTATTAGTGGACAAACATATCCATAAATTCGCGAATTTCTGAAATTGCGCTGTCTACATCGGTTGAAAGCCAAGTTGGCTCAAAAAGACCTGCATAATGTTCCAAACGATCTTGTGGAACGACTAAGCGAACAGGACAGTCTTCTTCTAGTAAGCGCCAAGGTAAAATCGGAACATCATTGTCTAGAAAAATATTGATATTACGAATATCAACAATCATGGCATTAATGCAGTCAGGAAATGGCATGACGGAAAATTCTTCAGTACGACGACGAAAATACTCTAAATCACCCCATTTGAGTTCATAACTTGGTTTATTAAATTCAATAATACCAATGAGATGTTCGTCTCTCGTCTGATGTATATAACATTGATGTGTGACGTCAGTGTCGAGATCAAGTGTTACGTTTTGCTGACGATACATCATAAAATAGAGCAGCTTTAAAACAAGGGGGCTTATTATAGCCTATTTTATAAAAAGTAAGCGCTAAAACATATTGTATTACAAATAGAACATTAAAGAAGCTCGAGCATAACTCGTTATTATTTTAAATGGCTAAATATTTTTGCCTAAATTTTATACTGTTTTTATTATTTTAATAGTAGAGTTTTGCAACCGCAGACACCTTAGCATAATGCTTTTTCACACAATGCAACAAACCAAATTGCTATGATGATTATAAAGTTAATGATAAAAGAAGAGGGGAAAGAAGATGCATGATTTTTCAAAACCACCTCATGTGACGAGTCCTGAAGAAACTGCGAAAAAAAGAAGATTGCCAGTTTACATTTTAATTATTGTTGGGCTTTTTCTTATTGCACTCATCGTCTACATGGTTGCTGATCACAGCAAAACACCTAAAGAAGAAGCCGCTTTTCAACATGAGGCCACACCACATGTCATTAAGAGCACTTCAGATTTGAATATTTATAAAGGGTAATAAGCTAACCAGTATATCTTCATAGAAAGCCTTTGGGATGTGACCTGAAGGCTTTTTTTGCAACCTTTTGCATCAATTTGTTGTATTTATGCAGAAGTGTGTTGATTAGAAAATATTCAAAACATAAGGTGAGATAGACCGCATTTATCGTCATTTTTAACAACGAAAAGTGTTTTTCATAATTGATGACACTGAAAAGAACATAACAATTGAGGACATAACAATATGAATGAATTTTTTGATGGGCCTCGCGGCGCTCAGTTTGATGCGATGTATTACTGGGATCAGTTTCATCCTATTTTAGCTGCAATCGTCATCTTACTGGTTGGCTGGATAATCGCTTTAATAGTTGCGGCAGGTGTAAAAAAACTTCTGCAAAAAGTAAATACCAATGCAAAATTATCTTCAGCAACTGGGCGTGCTCCAAACATAGAAGGTCTTATTTCAAAAGTCGTATTCTGGTTTATTCTAATCTTAGCTGTTGTCGCAGCTCTCAATGTACTTAACATTAGTGGAGTGAGTGGCCCGTTCAGCAATATGGTGAATCAGGTACTCGTCTATATTCCAAATATTATTGCTGCTGTTGTGGTGGGTTTTATTGGTTGGATCGTTGCTCGACTGGTACGAGCGGGGGTGACCAATGTTTTATCCCGAACTCAACTTGACGATAAGTTAAGCAGTGAAGTGGGTGTAGGTGGAATTAGCCAGAATATTGGTGAAATTCTTTACTGGCTTGTATTGTTACTTTTCCTTCCGATTGTTCTTTCAATATTAGGATTAACAGGCTTACTGATTCCAGTTCAAAATATGGTAAATGATGCAGTAGCATTCTTACCAAATATCTTTATTGCTGGTGTTATCGTTTTTGTTGGTTATATCTTGGCAAAAATTGTACGCGGTATTGTTGAAGGTTTAGTAAATAGCTTAGGTGTTCAGGCTCAAGCTGAAAAAATTGGTCTTTTCAAAAGCTCTAATGTAGGCAAATTCTTAGGTTCATTTGTTTTTGCAATCATCATTATTACAACATTGATTGTAGCGTTTGAAGCTTTAGGCATTGAGACAATTTCTCAGCCAGCAACAGCTATGCTCAATGAGATCTTGCAGGCGATTCCAAACATTATTGCTGCTGGTTTAATTCTACTGGTTGCTTATATTGTTTCTCGTTTTGTTGGCCGCTTAGTAGCCGAATTAATTGCAGGTACAGGTGTTGATGAAATTCCTGCAAAGTTAGATGTACAACGCTTTTTAGGTCAAACTAAAGTTTCTAACGCAGTTGGCTGGTTAATTGTATTCTTTACTATGCTATTTGCAGTTTCTGAAGCTGCGGATCGTCTTGGTTTCGATCAAATTAGTGGTCTAATTGCAATGTTTATCCATTTCGGTGCAAACATTCTATTGGGCGCTGTAATCTTGGTTATTGGTTTCTGGCTTGCCAATGTTGTGGCGAACGTGGTTCAACGCGGCGAATATAATAGCTCGCGTTGGTTAGGTAGTTTAGTTCGTGTGTTAATTATTGGTCTTGTACTTGCGCTTGGTTTAAGAGCGATGGGTATTGCAGATTCAATCGTTAATCTTGCTTTTGGTTTGACTCTAGGCGCAGTTGCAGTTGCTTTCGCTCTTGCATTTGGTTTAGGTGGTCGCCAACCAGCAGAAAGACTGTTGAGTGATTTGTTAGATAAAGCTAAAAAAGAAGCGAATGAACCGAATCCGCTTTATCAACCACCGTCTACTACCACAACGAGCAGCCCATCTGCTGGTAGCTCATCTGCAACTACGAGTTCGTCAACATCTACAGTTGCACCAACGACTACAACCTCACCATCAACTGTTTCATCTGATGCAAAACCAGCTGATTCTGCACAAGTAAATCCAGCAGAACCACCAGTAAATAAACCGTTTGGATCTACTGGAGAAAATGACGAAATTTAGTAAGTAAAACTAATTTTCAGATAAACCGTACAAAAAATCTTTGATTTTTGTGATAAGTTCGACCACTCTATATTGAGTGGTCGTTCTTTTTAAGCGTTATAAAAACAAATAAGTGAGGAAAATACGATGAAGAAACCAGGTCGTTTTTTAGCACCGATTGTCATTGCGGGAATTACGGTAGGTTTTTTAGCAAGTGCTTATAAATTTGTGTTTAACAAATCTAATTCATCAAAACAGGCAACAACTCATACACGTAATTCTGAAAAATCTTCAAATGATTCGAAAGCTTCAAATTAGCTTATTCATCATTTAAACGTATTGTGCTGCTGCATAAGCGGAAGACCAAGCCCATTGGAAGTTATAGCCTCCTAAATGCCCAGTCACATCAAGTACTTCGCCAATAAAAAACAGTCCTTTTTGCTTTTTACTTTCCATGGTTTTGGAAGATACTTCACTTGTATCAATTCCCCCTAAAGTAACTTCGGCAGTACGATACCCTTCTGTACCTGATGGTTTGACAGTAAAGCCGTGTAACTGTTCGGCAATATGGTCTAGCTGTGCATCACTGATATTACCAATCGCTGTTTCGCTCTGCTCTGACCATATAAGTTGTTGTAGCTCTTGGATAATACTTTTCGCAGTAAACTCACTAAGAAGGGTGCGCAATAAAACTTTAGGTTGGGCTTTCTTTTTATCTTTTAAATAAGTTGCTAAAGCTTGGCTCGGGAAAAAGTCAATTTTAAAACTTTCACCAGTATTCCAATAGTTTGAAAGCTGTAAAGAACTTGGACCACTCAAACCACGATGCGTAAACAATAATGCTTCAGTAAAGCTATTCTTCGAGTTACTTAGAGTCACATCTAAAGCATTACCACTTAGGCGTGTAGTGACTTCTTTAATATGATCTGAAAAAGTAAATGGGACTAACCCTGCGCGAGTTGGGAAAACCGTATGTCCAAATTTTTGTGCCAGTTCATAGCCAAATCCAGAACCACCCAAAGTTGGAATGGATAAACCACCTGTAGCAACCACTAATGACTCACAGCTAAATCGGCCTTGGTTTGTGTGTACAGTAAAACCGCCTTTTTCTAATGGATCAATCTGTACAGCTTCACATTGAGTTTGGATATCAACGTTATTGGTTTTATCACATTCACTCACTAGCATCTCTAAAATTTCTTTAGCACCGTTTAGCGTGAATAATTGCCCGTGTTTTCGTTCTTCATAAGCAATTTTATAATCACATACCAAACCGATAAAGTCCCAGTTGCTGTAGCGTGATAGGGCAGAAATAACGAAGTGTGGATTATGAGAAATATAGTTGTCAGGCTCTACATACAGGTTGGTAAAGTTACACTTACCACCGCCTGACATTAAAATCTTTTTACCAATTTTATTGGCTTTTTCTAAAATTAAAACCGAGCGCCCTCGTTTAGCAGCATGTGCAGCCAACATGAGTCCAGAAGCACCTGCACCTAAGACAATGACATCAACATGACTGTTAGACATAAGAGATTCTCGATTAATCGTGAAAATTTAAAAGGGGCATATACTATCATGCCGAGCCTTAGTCATGTTAAAGACATTTACTGTTATGCGGAGTAATGTGTACTAAAAGCTAATAAGTTATTGATGTGTTTTATTTCTTATATCTGCCTGTAAACCACCAGAATGAATTGCCAGAATGCGAGTACCTTCAGAAAAGTAATTATTCTTTATAAGATCAAACAGACCAAACATCATCTTTCCCGTATAGATCGGTTCAAGTGGTACCGCATGCTGCTCTTCAAAACTTTCTATAAACGCCAATAACTCGGGTGAAGTTTTTGCATACCCACCACAGCAGTATGCATCTGTCACAGACCAGTTCTGTTTTTTGGTCCATTGCTGAATATCTTGTTGTAGAAAGTCGCCTTTTAATGCTGAAAATCCTAAGACTTTCTGATCGGCTGAACTCCTTTCAATAAGACCCGAAATCGTTCCACCAGTTCCTACTGCACAGCAAATTACATCATAGTTTTGCAAATCGCTTTGACTTAGAATTTCCTGACAACCTTGAACTGCCAATTCATTGGTGCCGCCTTCAGGAATAATATAGGTCTGTGGAAATTGGCGTTGTAATTGTTGAAGATATTTTACTTCATCTCTCAAGCGATATTCATTGCGGGAGACAAAATGTAGATGCATTCCTAAACTTTGAGCTTTTGCTAGGGTTGGATTCAGAGGTTTGTCAGCTAACTCTTCACCACGAATAATTCCTATACTTTTTAAGCCAAAAAGATGAGCAGCATAGGCAGTCGCGGCAATATGGTTGGAATAAGCTCCACCAAAAGTCAAAATGCTCGATAAACCTTGTTGTTTTGCGGCAAGCAAATTGTATTTTAATTTATAAAACTTATTGCCCGAAATTTGAGGATGAACTAAATCTAAACGCTTAATGTCGAGATGAACTAAAGAGGGAGGGGCAATGTGTTGATAGAAAACAGGTTGGGCAATGTGATCAAACATTAGAAATTGAGAAAAATAATGATTGATCACATTGTAGCTTTTTAAATAGAGCTTTAAAAATCTGTTTACGAACTTGTATCGACAGAAGTAATTACTGACATGCCAGGGCGTAAGTGTTCCATTCCTTCCTGATTTGGATCAATGGTAATGCGTACGGCAATTCTTTGGACCACTTTGGTAAAGTTTCCTGTTGCATTGTCAGGCTTTAATACACTGAATTCAGAACCAGCAGCAGGTGAAATCTGCTCAACATGTCCTGTAAATTTTTTATGTTTCATAGCGTCGACTGTAAACCATGCTTTTTGGCCAATCCGCATATTGGTAATTTGGGTTTCTTTAAAGTTGGCAATCACCCAAGTTTGCTGTGGAATCAGATAGAGTAATTGTGACCCTGCTGCTACATATTGCCCAACACGAGGGTTCACCTCACCAAGTTGGCCATCCATTGGAGCAACAATGACACTGTAGTCTTTGGTAGTTTGTGCTTGGTCTAACTGTGCTTTAGCACTCGAAACTTGTGCTTCTAATCCAGCTTCTGCCACTTGCGCTGTTTTAAGCGCTTCTTTGGCAACTAAAACATTGGCCTCTGCCTGCTTCAGTGCTGCAAGGTTATTTTCAGCATCTGCTGCGGCTTTATCCTGCTCAGATTTAGAGGCTGCTCCACTATTTCCTAACTGTTGATAGCGTCTAAGCTGTGCTAAAGAAAGCTCATATTGAGCCCTAACTTGTTCAACTTTTGCTTGTGCAGCCACAATATCAGCTTGTTTTTGAGCAATAGACTGTGTCTGATTGGCTAAAGTATTTTTAGCTTGTTCAACTCCAGAAGCCGCTTGCGCTACTTTTTGGTCGTAAGTGGTGGCATCGATATGCATGAGCACTTGACCCTTTTTAACGTGGTCAAAGTCCTTAACTAATACATCTTTAACATAGCCATTAATTTGCGACGATAAAATCGTTGTTTTACCTTTAACATAACTATTGTCAGTTTGCTGAACGCTCGTTGCGAAAGGTCCGATTCTCCATGCCCACAAAATCACTAAAATACCGACAATGAGCACAACTAGCATCCATAATAAAGTTGAACGTTTTGTGGGAATTAGTTTACTTGCAGGTGCAGGTGCAGGTGCAGGTGCAGGTGCCTGAGCAGGTGATTGTTCCGGTTTGTTTTGATCATCTGACATATATCAATCTCAATTTCTATTTCATCAATAACAAAAGCCTTTAAGGACGGCTAATTCCTCTACGTTGTAGATATTTACTACGCGTAATGTTAAATCCACCCCATAAGAGCAGTGCGATAGCAAAAATACCGTTTAACGCAATAACATCATTGTAGGCGCGCACTTGGGCTTCACGGGTGACTACTTGATTGAGTGTGCGCATGGCCTGAGTCGTTTGTAATGCCGGGTCATTTGTTGTGATGGCTGCACTACGTTGATAGGTGGAGAGCCTTTGAGAAACTAACGGATCTGATTGTTCTAAATCTTTAATAATCTCGACTTGATAGTTTTGTGTGCGGTGTTGTTGATAGGTCGAGAAGAAAGAAGACCCAACAAGACCACCAAAAGTTTGGGTAGCAGAAAATAATACGATAAAGGTCACTACGTAAGATGGGCCTTTAGCAAGTGTTTGTGCAAAGCCAATCAGAAGCAGTGGGCCAATAAATAGACCACCAGCAAAACCGACTAAAAACTGACTTGCAAAGAAATTCACAGGTCGAACATCACTGGTTAGGTGATAATCTAGTCCACAAGCAACCAAAATCAGGAACTCTGCAAAAAGTAAATGGAAGATAATTCGTTCGCGTGAAAAAGTAAGTGCACTAAAAAGTGTTCCAGTTAAAATCCCCACTAATATGACAACATAGAGTGGAACAAATTGGTCAGGACCCATTCCCATTGTTTTTAAAAAGTTAACAGCAGCATAGCTTTGCTCTGACATTAAAAGTCGAATAGCAAAAGCACCAAAAATGAAGCGTAGGGTCGAAGCGGCACCTAACCAGCGTGTCATAATTAATGGATTGGCGCGATAGTGCTCATAGAGCAAACCCAAAACAACTAAGCTAAAACCTGCAATTAATACATAGGCAAGCCATTCACTGTTAAACCACCATAAAATTGGACCTTGCGTGAGCACAATACATAAGCAGGCAAAGCCAGGCGCTAATAAAGCAAAGGTAAAGAAATCTTGCTTCTCAAAAACATAAATTCTTAAGCTACGTGGTAACTTCAATGAAACGACCATGGCTAAACAACAAAGTGCTAAGCCGAGCTCAAACGTATATAGAACAGACCAACTATCTGTATTTACGAGAAATGGAGAAATAATCCAAGCTAACGGCACGCCAAGTTGCTGAAAACCAAAGGCAATATATATACCTTTTGCCATGTCTGCTTTTTTAAAAGCTTGCATGGTGTAATACATACCTAAAGAGCTTAATGGCGCACCAGCTAAACCTGCCACGACCCGTGCAAATAAAGCCATTTCATAGGTATGCACAAAAATATGTAAAACCAGCACGGCAATAAAAATGACAAGCCCTATTTCCGAAAATACTCTCAGGCCATACTGTTGACGGGCTTTAAATAAAATCAGGTTTGAGCTGACATTTGCCATGACATATGCCGCAGGCAGCCAAGCCGCTTCGGAAGGAGTTAGTCCATACTCACCTTGGATTAAAGGTAAATTTGCCGTAATAAAACCATTACTTAAGCTTGCCGAAAGGGCGATAAATAAACCAATAAAAAAGTAAATAAACCGCTTAGGTACAGAGTGTGCAATAGTTGCTGGTGAACCAGGTAAAGTCGGTTGCTCTTCTGGGGTCCAGTCTGGTGGTGTTTCTAAGTAACGAGGCGTTTTACTCATTCTATCCCTCGAATTTTTTGTATTTGAATACCATGAAATAGTAATTCAATTGCTCGTTTTGCTAAGCGAGTCTGTTCTTCTGGCTCATGTCCTTGAAATGAAGAACCCAACATTGCTGTGACCATTGCATAGTCATCGGCGGTCAGATCAGCTCGGCACAATTTTTGTTCTATCGCATTTTCAATCAGTGGGTTAAGTGCATTATTTCGCCGTTCATAAATTTTTAACATAATTGGATCTTGTCGATCAATCACTCTCCAAAAATCTTGCAAAATTGCGAGTTTGGGAAGTTGTCCAATATGTCCTTCAATTAAACGAAATAAACCGTCCTCGAACTGTTGAAAATGAGCTGCTTTTTGCTCTAGCTGCGTAATCGCGCGTTCTAAAAGTGCACTAATTAAAGCTTTTCGATCACCAAAGTTACGATAGAACGTCGCTCTGCCTACACCAGCGTGGTCAATCACAACTTGTAAGGGGACATTAATGCCATGAATACGAAAACATTCTTCGGCTGCATTGAGTAATTCATCCCGGTTCTGGGCAGCAATTTTTTGACGTTTACTCATGTCATCGGTTTGAGGAGTTTTAAAGGTTATATATTTAACGGACATTTTTGTCCGTTGTGAATATCTAAATTGTAAAAACATGAAAATTCAATTTTCATCATTTATATCTTCGCCATTTTTATATGTGTCATAAAAAGCTGTTAGAATACCGCGCAATTGCATGATGCTAGGTCAATACAATGTTTGAGTCCCTTATTCCTCTTTTTTCAATTGCGATGGCATTGATGCTTGGAGCAATAAGTCCTGGGCCAAGCTTTATTTATGTTGCACAAAATTCAATTTCTAAATCACGTAAACATGGTTTGTTTACCGCTTTAGGGACGGGGACAGGTGCAGCGCTTTTTGGTCTATTAGCAGTTATGGGATTGCAAGCAGTTTTATTGGCGGTGCCTTCTGCTTATCTAATTTTAAAAATTGGTGGTGGTCTATATTTACTTTGGCTGGCCTTTAAAATTATTAAACATGCTAAAGAACCAATTGCGGTGGAAAACGATGGCAAATCGAAAATGACCTATAAACAGGCATATCGATATGGCTTAATTACCCAGTTAAGTAATCCAAAAATCGCAGTTGTATTAGCCAGCGTATTTACGGCTTTACTACCAAAAGAAATCCCAAATTATTACTATGTGGCATTACCAGTGATTTGTTTTATGATTGATGCTGGATGGTATTCATGTGTTGCGATGCTGTTATCTTCAGAGAAGCCTCGAAAAATGTACTTAAAAGCAAAAACAGGGGTGGATCGAGTTGCTGGAAGTATTGTGACTTTATTGGGTTTAAAATTAATTTTCTTCAAATGATTACTCTTTAATTAAAATATCTACAAAATCCAAAGCCAGCTGTTTATAGTCTGGCTTTATTTTCGCGTAAAATATATACAAATTGAAATATCTTTTTTAGCACTTAAATACTTTAAAAGTGGTAACTTAATAAATAAAACAAAAAGAAATGAGGATCACGTTATGAAAAAACTAATGGTGAGCATTTCTGTAGTTTTTCTCATCTTAACTACAGGATGTGAGATGAGAACGATGAGTAAGCAACAACCGGCAAATGAGCGGGCCATGAGTATTGCTGGTTCTCCAGTTCACGAAAAGGACTATAAGATTTCCGATTTACATGCCAACAATCATGAGCAATCTAATTATTAAGTTACTTGCTGGATGTGCAACTTACTGTATTTTGAATATGGTAAATGCATGTGAGCCTGCTTCTTTAGATTGGGAGCTTTTTCAAGAGAAATATGATTTAAATCATGATGGCATGTATAGCCTAAAAGAGTTTCAACGTGTTGAAGACTTTTATCCCTATAACTGGCCGAGTGATAAGCGTTTTCAAGGTGAAAACAAGCAGACAGAGCTATTTCATTATTTAGATGAAAATAAGAATGGCTATTTAACAAATGAAGAGTTGGGAAATATACACGTTTTATTTAATAACCCTTGCGAAGGGTGGCCGTGGTCCTAATTTAGTAAGCCTCTTTTAAACCTATTCAAAGTCCTTAAAAACAAAAAAGCTCCCAATTTAGGGAGCTTTTTTTGAAAGCAGATTAAGAAACTTTATCGCCAGGTTTCGCACCGCTGTCTGGAGAAATAATGAAAATACCTTCACCATTTCCGGCAGCAAGTACCATGCCGTTTGAAATACCAAAACGCATTTTTCGTGGTGCAAGGTTAGCAACCATAACAACCAATTTACCTTTTAGGTCTTCTGGTGTGTATTGACTACGAATACCACTAAATACATTGCGTGGTTCAGCTTCACCAACGTCTAAAGTAAGTTGTAGTAGTTTATCTGAACCTTCAACTGTACCTGCTTCAATGACCTGAGCAACACGTAAGTCAACTTTTAAGAAATCTTCAATACCGATAATTTCAGCTTCACCAACTGCTGGAGTAGGCGCTGCTTTTTTCTCAGCTGCTTTGTCTTTTTTCACTGCCGCTTTTGTTGCTTCTGGAGCAGGAGCACCTAAAGACTCTTTAGAAGCATCAACCATAGCTGCAACAGCTTTTGGATCAACACGCTGCATAAGCGGTTGGAACTGCGTAATCTCATGGCTTACAAGAATTTGTTTGCGTGACTCGAAATCGAAGCTTTCAAGTTTTAAGAAATCTTGAACTTGTTGAGCTAAAGTTGGCAGGACTGGAGCCAAGTACACTGCGAGTTGACGGAATAAGTTGATACCCACAGAGCAGACGTCAAGAACTTGTTGCTCTTGACCTTCTTGTTTAGCAAGTGCCCAAGGCTTTTTCTCATCAATATATTGGTTTGCACGGTCAGCTAGCGCCATAATTTCACGGATCGCCGTAGAGAATTCACGTGCTTCATATGCAGCAGCGATTGAATCGCCAGCATCAATAAAACTTTGTACTAAATCAGTTTCTGCACATTGAGCAGATAACGTATTGTTAAAGTTGCTGTTGATGAATTTCGCACAACGGCTAGCAATATTAACGACTTTACCGACTAAGTCTGAATTTACTTTTTGAACAAAGTCATCAAGATTTAAGTCAGAGTCTTCAACTTTATCTGAAAGCTTAGATGCAAAGTAATAACGTAAATATTCTGGGTTTAAATGCTGTAAGTAAGTCTCGGCCTTAATGAAAGTACCACGTGACTTAGACATTTTTTGTCCATTTACAGTCAAGAAACCATTTACAAACAAGCCTGTTGGGGTGCGATAGTTCGCACCTTCAAGCATTGCAGGCCAGAATAAAGCATGGAAGTAAACAATATCTTTACCAATAAAATGATAAACATCATTTTGGCTGTCTTTTTTCCAGAAATCATCAAAGTTTAAATCTGGGCGTTTAGTTTTGATGTAGTTTTCAAAACTAGACATATAACCGATTGGGGCATCTACCCAAACATAGAAGTATTTATTTGGTGCGTCTGGAATTTCAAAGCCAAAATATGGTGCATCACGAGAAATATCCCAATCTGCTAAACCTGCTTCAAACCATTCATCTAACTTGTTTGCAATCGAAAGAGGTAAACGACCTTCATCACGCGTCCATTTTTGTAAATATTCAGAGAAGTTTGGAAGCTTGAAGAAATAGTGATCTGATGATTTTTCAACTGGTGTTGCACCACTTAAAGTCGAACGCGGGTTAAGTAACTCGGTTGCATTGTAAGTTGTACCGCACACCTCACATGAGTCGCCGTATTGATCTTCTGACTTACATTTTGGGCATGTACCCTTAATGAAACGGTCAGACAAGAACATCCCTTTTTCTGGGTCAAATAATTGAGTTACAGGACGAACTGCAATATTTCCAGCTTCACGGTTCTTAATATAGATATCTGTTGAACGTGCTTTGTTTGCATCGCTATGCGTTGAATCGTAATGATCGAAATGTACGCCAAAACCGTCAAAATCACGGATATGTTCTTTTTGAACATTCGCAATTTGCTCTTCTGGGCTAATACCATTTGCTTCGGCACGTAGCATAATTGCTGTACCGTGAGCATCATCCGCACATACATAAGTCACATCATGACCCATTGCTCGCATGGCACGAACCCAGATATCTGCCTGGATGTAACCGAGTAAATGACCCATATGAATTGGACCATTAGCATAAGGGAGGGCATTAGTGACTAAAATTTTACGCACGGATTTCATTCTCTCATTCGTATTTATAAGGTGGAAGATTTTAACTGATGCACGGAGATAAGCAAAGATTAATAATCTCCAGCTTGGCATAAGCGATTTCTATTAAAATGGATTTTGGTCAGGCATGGTTTCTCTTTAGAACAGATAAACAAATCAAAAAATATTTGAATCTTCCTGTATTGTCTTTGTTTCAAATTGCAGTTACGGTCAGAAAATAAGCCATAACGATGTATAACTAATAACTTATTCAGGTAATTTTTTAATTAACTATGAGGATAACAACGATGACTACAGAAAATAAATTAGATGAATTAAAGGCAAAAGCGGCTGATGCAAAAGTACAAGGTGAAAAAGCTTTGGACGATTTAAAGGAAAATGTAAAAGAGAAGCAAGCTGCTGGTAAAGAAGCAGTTGAAGATAAGGTAGACCAATTAAAGGCAAAAGCAGCTGATGCGAAAGTACAAGGCGAAAAAGCTTTGGACGATTTAAAGGAAAATGTAAAAGAGAAACAAGCTTCTGGTAAAGAGGCTCTTGAAGAAAAAGCAACTGATTTAAAAGGTAAACTTGAGGATGCTCAGCACACTCTACAAGATAAGTTTGATCATTTGCGTACAGAAGCAGCTCATAAACTTGACGATGCTAAAGCCAAAGCTGCGGAATTAAAGGAAGAGGCTGCTACAAAATTGGATGAGTTGAAAACGCAAGCAACCGCAAAATTTGATGAGTTGAAGAAAACTGCGACCGATAAACTCAATAAATTAAAGAACCATGATTCTGCTGAATAAGCTGATTTAAACTAAAATCTGCACTCCTTACCTAAAAGATGAGATGTGAAGTTAGTAATTATTCATCCCAAGGTGAGCGAGTGCGGAGCAATACTGTTACACTATCTCCATTAAGCTGTAATGATCTGTTTTTGGAGTAAACAATATGTCTTGGCTTTCTTCATTAAAGTCCGTTTTTTCACCCGCACAAGAGGTGAAAGAAGATGAAATCCAAACCGTACTCCAAAATTATTTATTACCGCATTCAAAAGATGCTTTAAAGGAGCGTATTAGTCAGCTTCAAGTTCAGGGTCGTGTATTACAACTTACGATTAATACATTTCCTGATGAAAAAGAGCATTTGCAGCAAATCCATGATGATTTAGCGGGTGCATTAGAAAAGTGCGGTATTGAAGAACTTAATTTACACGTGGTTCAACAAAAGCGCCCTACACAAGAAAGTTCAAATTTACCTCCTGTACTTGACGCCTCACCTAAATCAGAACCAGATCCAAATAATCCACCGATTCAAAAAGCCGCTCCGCAACAAAGAGATGTGCCACTTCACCCTCGCATTAAGAATGTTATTTTAGTTTCATCTGGAAAGGGTGGCGTTGGTAAATCGACAACTACCGTCAATTTGGCGCTTGCCTTGCAAAAAATGGGTCTTAAGGTTGGGGTATTAGATGCTGACATCTATGGTCCAAGTATTCCCACAATGCTAGGAAACGCTGGCAAAACTCCACTTATTGAAAGTGAAAATTTTGTACCTTTAGATGCTTATGGTATGGCTGTGCTTTCTATTGGACATTTAACTGGTGATAACAACACACCTGTTGCATGGCGTGGACCAAAGGCAACAGGCGCTCTAATGCAATTGTTTAATCAAACACTTTGGCCTGATTTAGATGTACTCATGATTGATATGCCACCAGGTACTGGTGATATTCAGCTTACGCTTGCACAGCGTATTCCGGTTACAGGCTCCATCATTGTGACTACTCCACAAAATGTTGCCTTGCTTGATGCCACCAAAGGAATTGAGTTATTTAATAAAGTGGGTATTCCCGTATTAGGTGTTGTCGAAAACATGTCGACTCATATTTGCTCAAACTGTGGTCATGAAGAGCAAATTTTTGGTATCGGTGGTGGTGATAAGCTTTCCGAGCAATACCATATTCCATTGTTAGGCCGTTTGCCTCTAAATGCTCAAATACGTGAACATGCTGATCAGGGTAAACCGAGCGTTGTGGCAATGGATGATGCGGCTGATAGTTATATTGAGATTGCTAAAGCAGTCTGGCAGCAGATTGAAAAAATCCCTCAACGCACACGTGATGATAAGCGTATTTTCTAATTTATTAAAACCCGGCTTTAAGTCGGGTTTTTTTATCATCTGATTAAAATAAAAAATTAAATTACTGAATCCTAATAACAAAGCTGAACTTGAAATTGGCATGTAGATTGCTACCTTACACTTTTTAAAAAGAAAGGTTAAAAAATGCAATTTAAGTATAGTTTGGGCGTAATCAGTTTATGTAGCGCTTTATTTTTAGTTGGATGTAACGATGACAACTCATCTGCTTCACAAACACCAACAGTTCAGGAACAAAAACAGAAGTTACAGCCGATCATTATTCAGGGTGCTTTGCCAGTAGAATCGGAAAAAATGGCTTCAAAATTAGAGAATAAGACTATTGAAGAAATTGGTGGGTGGAAATTCTGGAAGGGTACCTATAACGGTTATCCAATGATTATTTCTAAAACTCGCATGGGTATGAGTAACTCTGCTGCAGCAACTGCTCTAGCGATTGAGCGTTATAAACCGATTGCGATCATTAATCAGGGAACTTCAGGTGGACATGATCCTGATTTGCACGTTTACGATATTGTTTTAGGAAAATATACAACCAATATTGGTGCATTTAGAACACCTAAACAGCCAGTGGGCGGTGGTTCAGACTCACTCACATGGGTTGAGGCTTTTGATGTTTTGCCAACTCAAGAATCAAATCCAGAACCGATTGCAATACGCAAATTTGAAGGTGACCAAGAGTTGTTAATGGCAGCACATAAAGTCCGTTATGATAAAGGTGATGTGGTTGAAGGAACGATTGGTTCAGCAGATGTCTGGAATAATGAGCTAGATCGTATTCAATTTTTCCATCAACGTTATGGTACTTCTGTTGAAGAAATGGAAGCAGCATCTGTTGCACAAATCGCAAGCCAGTTTAATGTTCCTTTCCTCGGCATTCGAATCTTATCTAATAATATTACCAATAATGGAGCTTATGACCCTGGTACAGGAGAGGCTTGCCAAGAGTATGTACTTAATGTGGCCGAAGAATATATGAAATCAAAACTGCCAAAATAATGATTTAAACTTATGCAAGAAGAGTGAAAATTTTATAAAACCTCTTCTTGCTTCTTTTGACGATGTCTACTTTTCCAGTTTTTAACGACCATCCAGCGCCAGAAAATTTCTGTGCATATATATAAAATAACGGCAAATACAAAAGCTTCCACGACTAGACCTGTCATCAAGATTTTCGCGAGACTAAAATCAATGTGGCCATGGCCGAAATGAGTAATCCAACGAGAAATCTGATGCAATACACCCAGTAACATTTCTTTGTTAATCATATGCACATGAAAAATGTGAGCACCGAACCAAAAACCGATATATAGAATAGGAACTAATGTAAGCGGGTTACTTAACCAAGCGAGCATCAAGCTAATTGGTAAATTTACTTCGAATAGTAATACAGCCATCACAATAAATATGCTGTGAAAAGGAATAGGCAGTAAACCAAAAAAAGTTCCGACAAAAACAGCTCGGGTAATTGATTTTCGATTGACATACCAAAGCACAGGATTAAGGGTCTTTTTACCAAAAATCCTTAGAAATTTCATATTTGAAACTTTCTCGGGGGAGGGAAGCCAAGATTGAAAAAAATGCTTTGCCATAATCATTAAGGGTAGTAAAGCGCGATGCTCTATATAAAAAATCAGAAACAATATATGAATTGAAACTTATTAAAAGCTTAAAATTTAAACTTACCATTACTATATATTTTTTATTATAAAGACTTTTGATGGAAAAATAGACTTAAAATAAAAATACTTATGTTACTTAATGCGTAATCTATTTGAAAAGCATAACAACTGACCGTAAAGTTTTCTTCTCTAATTTTTGAAATAATTTTATAAATATTTGTTTTTATATACTTTATTTTAATTTTGAAAATAATTTGAAATACTTTGTCTTACAATTACCTTTTGCCTTGTGACAGGATATCTATTAATCTGAGATGACTATATTGTGAGGTCATTCAATGATTTCATGGCTTTTTATTGGCTTAGTAGCCACAATTTTACTTACTCCAGGCCCAACCAATACACTACTCGCTTCTTCAGGGGTACAAGTGGGTTTAAGGAAGTCAGTAAAACTTATTCCAGCAGAAGTTTTGGGTTATGTCATCTCTATTTCTGCATGGGGAATGCTGATTGGAAAAGTGTCTAGCACACTACCAATGCTGCCGCCTATTCTAAAGCTATTGAGCGCTTGCTATATTATTTTCTTAGCCATCAAGTTATGGCATACGGCAAATCAAGAAGTTGAATTAAATCAGCCAACGATTCGTGCTCGTGAGTTATTCTGCGCCACTTTATTAAACCCAAAAGCCTTACTCTTTGCCTCAGCAATTTTTCCGGTAGCTGCATGGAGTAATTTTCATATTTATTTAATTCATATGATGGCTTATTTAGCGCTTATTACCCCAATTGCATTGTTCTGGATTTTCTTGGGATCGGTTTTAGCTTCTAAAAAAGTAGGTTGGTTAAATCAAACTAACTTACAAAAAACAGCTTCACTTGTATTGGTCAGCTTTTCAATTCCAATTAGTTATTCTGCTTTATTGAACCTCTAAATGTGCAGCTGAGCTATTCTTATTTATTTGAGTAGCTCTGTGTTGTTTTCATAATTGGTTTTTTAAGTTAAAGTACGTCGAAATCAATGAATTTACCTTTTGGATAGAAAATACATGGCCATTAAGTCTGATCGTTGGATTCGCGAGATGAGCGAAAAACACGGCATGATTGAACCTTATGCAGAGAATCAAGTCCGTTTTGATGAAAATGGTGAAAAGTTGATTTCCTACGGGGTCTCTAGCTATGGTTATGATGTACGCTGTGCCCGTGAATTCAAAGTTTTTACAAACGTACATTCTGCAATTGTCGATCCAAAGAATTTTGATGACAAAAGTTTTATCGATATTGAGTCTGATGTTTGTATTATTCCGCCAAACTCATTTGCCCTAGCGCGTACAATTGAATATTTCCGTATTCCTCGCAATGTGTTAACAGTGTGCTTAGGTAAATCGACCTACGCTCGTTGCGGTATTATTGTAAATGTGACTCCATTAGAACCTGAATGGGAAGGTCACGTTACTTTAGAATTTTCAAATACAACAAATTTACCTGCACGTATTTATGCAGGGGAAGGCGTAGCACAAATGCTATTCTTTGAAAGTGATGAAGTATGTGAAACCTCTTATAAAGACCGTGGTGGTAAATACCAAGGTCAAACAGGTGTTACACTTCCTAAAACTTAATGTTTCCTCGATGAAAAGATTTTAAAAAATAATGGGTCACTTAGGTGGCCCAATTTTATAAATAAAATTTTTGTGAGAAGCGTTTATCGGAATTATGATAAACGACAGTTTCCTTTTGTAGAAAATGATATAAAATGATCAATAATTGATTTGTTTTTTTGTTCTGCATCACAGAATTTAAAAGCAAATATGATTGATATAGGCTCTCTTTGATAATGTTTAGTTAAATACATTATCAAATGTAGATAGGCCAAATAAAAAGAAATTAAACAGGATTATGCCCCCACGGATACGGAGGTCGGCCATGCGACAGTTTACGTCTCTTCGAGTAGCACTTTTGACACTCGGAAGCTTATGTTTTTCTTCAGCTTACGCTGCTTCTACACTAGTCCCTATGTCAGATTCGGAACTATCAGCAACTCGGGGCCAAGCCTTGATGAGTATGTCTTATATTGCGCCTACGGACTCTGCAAACTTAGAAAAATTGCGTGATAGTAATAGCAATGTGGGTTTTTATAAATTAGGTTTAGATGCTGATGTCGAAATTAATACTAATATACGCAAGCTTCAATTAGGGTGTGGCGGTGTTAATGGTACTGGAGCATGTGATATTGATATTGATAACTTAAGTTTGAGTGGTATTTCTGATACAAATGATGGCCGCGCTAGTTCATCTGCAAAAATAACTAATCCATTTATTGAGTTTGCAATTAAAAATCCTAATAGTACTTCGTTACGCGAAGTAACTGGGATGCGAGTAAGTGCAGAGGCTATCGAAGGTTTATTAACTTTTGGTACTGAAAATGGACCAACTAAAAGTGGTATTAATTCTTTAAGTGGTTATATGGAGGTTGCTCAAGCTGGAGGTACAGTTAAAGTAAATCCTGTAAGTGGTTTGAGACCAGCTGATGTGAATAATACTCAAATCTCTGGTGAAGCTTGTGGATATCTAGCTTGTGTACCTTTCCAAACATATGATTATACATTGAATTTAACCACAGATGCAGCTGGCAACTCAACTGATAAATTGACTGGTACTTTAGTTCTACCTCAGCAAACAATTACTGGTAAACGTATTTCTGTAGCGCCATTAAAAGCCACAGCAACGGTAAGTGGTATTAATGTATCAGGTAATATTAAGGCTATGGCGGCAGGAATTTTAAATTTAGATAAATCTGTTACAGGTTCTATTAATAATTTAACTGTGAATGTTGATATTTCAGAAGATTTGGGATTTTTCCACAAAGCTAACTTAAATGGTTCCCCTGTTTCATTATCGCTTCAGGGAAATGATATACGTTGGCCTGGTTCTAAATCGATAGCGCAGCGAGGCTGGTGGTTAGAACTTTCAAATCCAATTGATATTGGAGATATTACTCCGGCCGATTCTGTAAGTATTGCAAATAAAACAATTGAAGAGACTTTAGCACTTGTAAGTGAGAAATTAAGTACGGGTACAAGAGGCGATACAAAAGTAGACTGCGGTGCTTTAGGTCTTTTAAGTTGTATTGGTGGTAGCACGATTAATATTGGCAACTTAAATTTAGCAGGTGCAACTCCAGTACAGATGTCATTAAGCAATTTGGTTTTAAAAAATCAAAGTTTCGCACCTAACTGTCATGGAGCAAATGTAAAATTCTGCTAAAAGTTTAAACTATTTCATTCATCGGAAATTTAGATTTTTATGCCCTTTTTTTTGCATTTGTGCAAATATTGCGCATAATAGAAATGTGGAAAAGTTGGCAAAATTTTTTAGATTTGCCTCTTTGTCTAAGGTGAAAAGGAGAGATTCACCTGACCTCAAGGATTGTTAAAGAAAAATAAATATGGTGCACGGCATCGTATAAAACAGGAAGGTCAAGATGACTACACTTAATTATACGGTAAGGTTTCAAAAAACCGTTTTAGCAAGTTTAATCGGGCTTTGTATCAGCCAATCTAGTTTCGCACTCGAAGAACTTTCTGATGCAGGTTTAAGTGAAACTACTGGTGAAGGTATTGCTATCTTGCCACAGAATACTTATATGGTATTTCGTGGCGCAGGTGCTAATGAAACCTCAAATCAGATTTTAACTGATCGTACTAAAGATACAGGTTATATCAATTACGTACCTGTTGGTCCGTTAAGTATGACAGCGGCTGATACTAATAAAAATGGTTCGATTGATTCTGGTGACCGTGCAGTAGGTAAAGCTGATATTTTTCTTTATGGTTTAGCACTTTCCAAATCTGATAATGATACAAATACTCGCCTTGCTTCTACTGATGCAGCTGCTGCAATCTCAAGCTGGGGTACTGCTGTTAACCCTTGGATTTTTAAAGTTGCGACAGAAAATTCAGTACCGAATTTTAGCGCTACTGCATGTAGTGGAGCGAGTGATCCATCTTGCCAAATGACGTATTTAGCTTTAGAAGCTCCTTTATATGAGGTTGGAACGAAGGATTCGGCCGGTATAGATGCTTATAAACTTAAACTGGGCTTATGGACAGATATTTTTGTTCGAAATCCGAATAAACTAAATGGTGCTGCAGATCAATTTAATTATGGTGATTCAAATGGTTTGATTGGTACAAGTACAGACGCAAGCCGTGCAAACCGTCTTCGTTTACAAGGGGTTTGGAATAATTTTAGTTTAAATGGTAGCCGTTTACAGCTTTTTCAGACGTTGGGAGGCGCGACATCTGCAAATGGGTTAAGTCCATTTTATAATAATACTTTAGGCTTCGCTGGAGTGGTACGTTTAAATAGTGGGGATGCCTCTAATTTAAGAGCAACGATTACTTCAAATACTCCTACATCAGCAGTTGGGCCATGGGTAAACCGTTACAGCACGCAATATACTGGCGCACCAAGTAATAATTCGCCAAGTTCAGACTGGTTATATCGTATTCGTAGCCAGACTACGACTGTTACATCAACAGGTTCGTGGACCGCACCAACTGATAGTGCCATGAATAATGTATTACGTTTAAGTACACGTGAATCTGGTGCTGGGCAGGGTAATTTAGTAACGCCTGCAATTAATGGTGGACTTGCTCCAACTTTTGATGCGAATGAAGGTTTATACCTCTATAACCCGAATATTAACCTTGTGTTGGGCTCTTTATATCAACCATTGGTTTTAAGCTCGGATGGTAAAAACTTTAGTTTAGAACTAGCTCGTATTCCGAATAAACCTGAAATTTATAAGAAAATCTATACTGACTATACTGGAACTGATAGTAGTTATCTCGGTTCTACTTGTAATATTTATCAATGTGGCACTAATTTAACATTGGGTGGTAAAAGTTATCAGGGTTCTAGCGCAACGCATAGTAGTATTTCAATAGGATCGACTGTTTATAATGCGGCGAATAATACCTTAGAGGCATTTAAAGGGAATAGTACTCAAGATGCAGTCGGCATTTCATTTGGAAAATTGCCAACAGGTACAGTTGCCGCTACCACACAAACTAAAAACTTTTATCAACTACAAAATCAAGAACGTCGAGCGGGTAGTTATACATGTAGTTTAATTTTTACTTGTTATGATACTTGGCAATATCGTACAGCAACAGGCTGGACTGGAAATGCGGGTTCAGGATTAAAATTTGATTCTCAAGGAGCGAATTGGGCTAATATTGATAGTACTTCTTATTATAACCCGACAGTAAATAATACAGGTTATACCACTACAGATGCGGGTAATGGTGCACAATATGTTGTACCAAATGGTACGCCTTTACCTGATGCACTTTATAACAATGGACGTTGGTCTACAACCACGCCTAATGCTGACTTGAATACATATAAATTATCCAGTTCACAAATTAGTTCTTCGATTAGTAATAACATGGGATCTGCTGTCATTGACGGTGTTTTAATCCAGCACTTGAAACTGACAACTAAAGGTCTATAAGAGGAGGAGAATGGTATGAAAAAAATAAGTACTTTAATCTTCGCTCTTTGTGCAACGGTCACTCATGCAGAGCTACAAACTTTAGATAATGAAGCATTACAGGCGATTAATGGTCAGGCGGGTGCTGATTTATCTTTAATGCTCAATTTAAACCAGACAGCTAACGGTGTATTTGACAATGGTAGTGGTGGTGTCTGTGAGAACGTAGAGTTTTGCCATATTAGCTTGGCAATTAATAAGCGTTTTGTACAAGCAGATGCGACCAAACCAAGTGGTTGGGCCGAAAATAGTGATGGTGGTAATAAACTTTGGCTCGTATTTAAAGGCGTACAAGGTACTTTAAATATTCAAAAAATGGGTTTGGATGGCGCTGATTTAAAGTATCTGGATAAAAACAATACTGAAATGATTAAGCCTGCTATTCAACTGAGTTTTAGTGCAGCACAACCAATTTTAATTCGTAACTTTGGTTTCAATGCCTTATCGATTGAGCAAGATAACTTTACCAGCTCAACAACAGCGCAAGGTTCCAGTGCAAATATGTATGATTATGCATATTTCAAAAAACCAACTTATGCAGCGACTGCTAATAGTGCAAACCAGCAAGTTGCTACTGCAACACCATCGGCGTATGACCATGGACGTGAAACTGGTTTTATGGGCTTGATGATGAATGGGAATTTGGCTATCCAAGGAAAAGTCATGGTCTTTAGCTGTGATGGCAGCCATCCTCGTTGTTAAGGGTTAATGTAGATTTCAAAGGAACTGAAGTGATGAAAAAAAATAAAGAAAATCACAGCTCAAAGTTTATTTTAAACGCATTAACAACCAGCATATTGTTAGTGAGCGGACATGTTTTTGCGTTAGAAGCTTTAACTGATGCTGACTTGAGTGCTGTTAATGGACAAGATGGGATTTCGATTCAAACGACGTTTAATGAAATCAATATTGATAATGCTTACTGGGATGACCATGCAGGTACACCTATTAGTGCAGATCAGGTCTTAAGAGCTCAAGCGAGCGGGATAAAAGTACAAAAAAGTAATGCATCTAGTCAGCCTTTAAATACAAATTACCGTTTAGATGTAGGGAGTAACCCAACTACGGGTAAAACTGGACTCGACTTTTCTATGCAAAGCAGTCCATCACTTATTACTGTAAATAGCGTTAAAGTTTGTAATAGTTCAGCTACATGCTCGCCAACTTTAGGGCAGTTGGCTATTCAAACGACCTCTCCTTTAAATTTGGCACTTACAACCCAAGATGGGCTATTTAATGCAAATAGCCAGTCAAGCATGACGCTTGGTATTAATAATGCCAATATTTATCTAGGGCAAGTGGATGCACGCAGTCAGCTAAATCAATTAATTTTAAGAAATTTTAACTTTAATTTTGTTGGTAAAGGGGCCATGTTGATTGACCCAACGCGTGGCGTGGTTTTACAGACGAATACTGGAACTAACGTTGCTAGTGTAGGGCAAACTCCAAATAGTACCTATGGCTATGTTGATTTTAACCGTGTAGCAGATTCAGCTTCTGGTCTAACAGCAGGCACATATGTAGATAGTAGTGGAAAAGTAACTAATTCAGGCCTGAATATTGAGGTCATGTTAAGTTCTAATGTCGATAAAACTAACCCTTATGCTTTAGATGCAACCAATAGCCCCCAAAATGCGAAAGGCTTGATTCGTTTAGGTGCTAGCGGACGTATGGTAAATAGTTATTTACAAGTCCGTGGTATGGATGGTACGTCAGATAGCACAATATTAGGCACTGCAAATACCGCTACGGGCACGGGCTCAAGTAATAGTATTTTAGGTAACTCTGGAATTGCCTTTCGTATGAAGGGGGAGTTCACTAAAGATAATGATTCGATGTTAGGTTCAGATGGCAAAGCAACTACCTTAGAAATTGGTGGAGCAGGTTTAAATGCTTATGGTTTTGAGTTCGGTAATTTAACGGGGCTTAATTCAGCTACACGCGGTTATTTTGATAGTGGAAATATTTATTTAAATCTTGCTGATACAAAAACGTTATTGATTCCAAACAACGCGACTTTAAATGCAATTCGTTTAGGGTCGGGTACTTTAACGACAGCTGCGGATTATCAACATAACATTCACCGTGATACGGTCACTAATCCGTTTAGCTTAATTCTTGCGATGCGTGGAGCAGAGTTTCAAGCATTTTCAAGACGAGGTCGTTTTACGACAAGTGCAAATGTTGCTGCTGCCAATCAGTTTGCAGACAATGGTGCAAATAACCAGTGGGGCTTGGCATTACCTTTTTATAACTTAAATGCCAATGCTGCTGTATATGGTTTAGATGCGCCGGCAAATAGTGCTTATTACTATACAAAAGATGCAAATGATAAGCCTGTTCGAAATGTCGTGGCCCCATCTGGAACGACTTCGCGTTTGGGTTTTGGTATTGCTGCTGGAACTACGGGACGTGATGCGACTGGAACCAAAACAACCTCAATTTTATTAATTGATGGCTCTCCAAATGCTAATAATGGTGGTAGTCCTACTGATTATTACATGGGCTTACGTAATATCGATATGTTCCTCAAAGGTAATGGAAGTATTGGTTTAGAAAATGGCAGTCTTAATATTAGTTTAAAAGAGATGCTACTTGCTTTATCAACAGAAATTGCAGCTGGTTATTTACCAGGGGCTAAATATAAAACTTGTCCAGCGACAGGTTCATGCACTTCACCTATCGATAATTTTGCCAAAAATAATGATGTGTTATTTGGTCTAAAACTCCGTTTAGGTGGCGATCTTAACTTATCAATTGTGCCAAATAGTTCAATTGCTAATGGTAGTGCTTTAACAGTACTCGGCGATTTCACTATGCCTGCCACAGCAACTGGAAATACAGTCCAAATTAGTGATCCAATTGATGGTTCTGCCATTGGTTTTGATAATATTACCGGAAAGTTAGCGTTTAATACTGCTTTGGTAGTGGGTAAAGATACAACAAGTGGTTTAGGTAAAGTTGGCGTAAATACGGCTGTTTATTTTAACCCGGATAAGAGTATTGATGGCGCATTACGTGTCAAGGATATTAATTTCTATCCGCCTTCAACAGGAGCTGGAGCACGTTTAGGTGAGCTTGCGATTACGGGGGGGCGTTTAAATAGTAACTTTAGTATTGTGCCTAGAAATGGGGCCTTTAACTGATGAATAAAAGTGACGATTATCGTCACTTTTTTATAGAAATTTTATTTTAGTGTGATTGGATTTGCATTCGTCGGGTTATAGAGATAATTGCTTTGTACTTGAATATTATTCTGATAGTCTGAACAAATAATAAGCGTTTGTCTCTTAAGGATTAGAGCGACATGAAGAATAAAAATATAGGGTTCTGGCTGCTACTTGCCAGTAGTTCAAGTGTTTTTGCAATGCAGCCTTTGGATGATCAAAGCCTTGCAGCAGCGACGGGCCAAAATGGCTTAACTTTAGGAATTCAGGCCGATAAAGTTAAATTTAACCAGGTCGCACTCATTGATACTAACGGTATTACTTCAACTTCTTATAACAGTAAGGCTGGTTTTGTCATTGCTGGAAACTCTACTAATCCAGTTCCTGGTATAGAGTTTATTAAAGCCGCTGTATCGGGTAATCCTTCTTTTAATATTGCAATGGACGCAGATGCTGGGGGTGGAAATCCTTTTTTAAATTTAGCTATATCTATGGGGAATGATGTAAACGGAATTCGACTTTTACCTTTTTCAGTTTATTTAGCCCCAAGTACATCTTTATCTAGTCCATCCGATTATGCATTAACAAGTTATGCACCCAAATCAATTTTTAGTTCGGGAACGACAGTAAATGCGGGTGTAAAAGAAATCATTCGTTCTACTGGAAATCTAGATATTAACTTTGTACAAACCAATAAACCCCGTTTAAACATTCAACTGGGTCATGCTGCCCAGTCCGTTATGGTTAAATTTGGTGGAGCAATTCAGTCTATTTGTTCTGCTGCTACGGGTTGTCCAATTACTTTAGTGTCCGATAATACAGGTGCTACATTTGGGTTTAAGTTTGCAGGAACAAATACCTCAACTGGTTTTGTATTAGATGGTTTTTATGCAGGAGTTGATCCAACTGGATTAACTTTTGGTAATACAGGCGCATCTAGTAAATTTGATGCTTCACTTAATAATGTCACTTTAGGGAATATGGGTACTCAAAATACAACAACGTTTAATAATTTATCTAATGGTTCTATGGGGAGTTTTGGTGTCACTGGTGTTTCTGTAACTGACTTTAAAATGAAAGTAAGTGGCTTTTAAAAAAGAATAATAGCTTAACCTGAAATACGAAAGAGGGCAGTTGTGAAAACAATCGCCCTCTTTTTTTTAAAGGCTATGCCGAGTTAAATAGTATCTGATCTGGTGTGTTCTAATTGTTGAACAATTTCATCTAAAGCTTTAATACGTTTCACTTGATCCCATAATTCTTTCGCTTGAGGATAGGCTTTGGTCATCATGCCTAACCACTGCTTATAACGACCAACCATCCCAATTTCTGTTTTTGCTTGACCATTTAAAAAGCGAATTTGTAAATCAACAAGTTGTTCCCAACTAAATAATGCTTCATCCATATTTTGGCGAATGCATTGGGTTAAATCTGGAGTCGTTACCGCACCACGGCCAATCATTAAGTCTTCACAACCAGATTGTTGCTGACAGGCTCTAGCATCAGCATTGGTCCAGATTTCACCGTTAGCAATCACATTAATTTTTAAAGCTTCTTTAATAGGTAGAATTTTTTCCCAATAAGCTGGTGGCGTATAGCCATCTGCTTTAGTTCGAGCATGAACCGTTAACCAGCTTGCACCTGCATCTTCAACAGCGTGGGCATTTTCCATCGTATGGTTTTCATCGAGATAACCTAAACGCATTTTTGCTGAAACAGGAATGTGTGCAGGTACCGCATCTCTTACTGCTTTAATCAGCATATGTACCACGTCTGGTTCATCCAGAAGGACTGAACCACCACGATGTCGATTAACGGTTTTTGCAGGGCAACCGAAATTAAGGTCGATTGCAGGTGCACCCAATTCAACAACTTTTGCTGCATTTGCTGCCAGCATATCTGGGTTATTACCTAGGAACTGAACATGAACAGGGGTACCGGCTGCTGTTTTACCATCATTTTTTAGTTCAGGACAAAAACTATAATAGATGTGGTCTGGCAAAATACTGTCTGTAACGCGAATAAATTCGGTCACACACCAGTCGAAATCACCAACAGATGTGAGTGTATCCCGCATGATCGGGTCAGTTAAACCTTCCATTGGAGCGAGTATGAGTTTCACAGTCTGTGTCACCTGAGTAAAACGAAAACAGCGTTATACGGGATATGCATAACGCTGTCTAGTATCGATTAAATTTTAATTTCTCTAGCGCCCTAAGATCATCTCAAGCACAAATTTACTGCCGATAAATCCAATCGCTAAAAGTACGAAACCGATTAAGGTAAAACGAATTGCTTTTTGACCTCTCCAGCCAAGTTTGTAATGGCCGATCAGTAATGAGCCATAGATAAACCAAGAAATAATACTAAATACGGTTTTATGAGCGAGATGCTGAGCAAAGAAGCTATCAATTGTTAAAAAACCAAATGTAAGCGCAATCGTTAATAAAATGAAACCTGTAATGATTAGGTCAAATAATAAAGATTCCATCGCCTGAATTGGCGGGAGTAAGTTGACCCAAAAGCGTTTTTTTTGTTTCTTTTTGAGTTCACGGTTTTGGAACCACATTAAGATCGCATGTATGGTTGCCATCAGTAAAACTGCATAGGCAGAAAGCGAAAGAATGATATGAGTATCAAGTCCTAACGAATGCTGTTCAATAAATTGATCTGGTCGACTAAAGGCAAACCCTAAAATAAGACCAATAGCTGCGACAGGAATGCCTAACAAGTTTAACGGCAGAATAGGGCGGAAAGTACTAAAAATTAAGCTTAACAATAACATAAGCCCCGATGTAAAAGACATCAGGTTAAATACATCGTAGTTAATTCCTGCTGGTGTAAGCATGGCATCGCATAAAACTGTGCCGTGCAGTACTAATGCCAAGATAGTAACAAAAGCAAATAACCATGAGTTTGGTTCACGTTTTGACATTAAACGAATAAACAGATACCAGAAAGAAGTGGTATATGCGATGAGTGCCAAAATTGTATAAACCAAGGGGAGGCTAATCATGTCAAACCTTTTTCAGGATTAATTCATCTATATAAGATATAAATTCGCTGCGAACTAAAGTATCCTATAGCATTCTATGCATAAATTTTCTATTTCGAGAAAGATTTTTTTGCAACTAGCCATTTTAAGCGGATTTTGCAATGTTTGATACCTTAACAGAACGACTCACACAGAGTTTAAGAAATGTTACTGGCTCAGGGCAGCTGACCGAAGACAATATTAAAGATACCTTACGTGAAGTACGTATGGCACTTCTTGAAGCCGATGTCGCGTTACCTGTAACTCGTGAATTTATCGCGAAAGTTAAGGAAGAGGCATTGGGCCAAGAAGTGATGACTCAGTTATCACCAGGCCAGGCATTTGTAAAAATTGTCTATGACGAACTCACCAAGATGATGGGTGAGGCGAATGAAACACTTGATTTAAGTGCGAAACCTCCTGTTGTAGTATTACTTGCTGGTTTACAAGGTGCAGGTAAAACAACCACTGCTGCCAAGCTGGCACGTTTCTTAAAAGAACGTCAAAAGAAAAAAGTAATGACTGTTTCTGCCGACGTTTACCGTCCAGCAGCAATTAAACAGTTAGAAACTGTTTCAAATGAAGTGGGTGCAGGCTTTATTCCTTCAGATCCTTCTGAAAAGCCAATTGATATTGTTAATCGTGCAATTGAACAGGCAAAAATCCAGTTTGCTGATGTATTGATTGTCGATACGGCAGGCCGTCTACATGTCGATGCAGACATGATGGACGAAATTAAAGAATTGCATGCAGCGGTTAAGCCGACTGAAACCTTGTTTGTGGTTGATGCCATGACAGGTCAGGATGCTGCAAATACAGCAAAAGCATTTAATGATGCTTTAGCACTGACAGGTGTGATTCTTACTAAAACTGATGGTGATGCACGTGGTGGTGCAGCGCTTTCTGTGCGTGCCATTACTGGTAAGCCAATCAAGTTCTTGGGTATGGGTGAGAAGCTTGATGCTTTAGAACCATTCCATCCAGACCGTGTTGCTCAACGTATTTTAGGCATGGGTGACGTACTTTCTTTAGTCGAAGAAGTTGAACGTAAAATCGACAAAGAAAAAGCCGAAAAAATGGCGAAAAAATTGCAAAAAGGCGGTAGCTTCAACTTTGAAGATATGCTGATGCAATTTGAACAAATGAAAAAAATGGGCGGTATGATGGGCTTCTTAGACAAGTTGCCTGGCATGAGCGGTGCAGGAATTCAGCAAGCAATTGAGCAAGCGAACCCTGAAAAACAAGTCAAGAAGATGGAAGCGATTATCCAGTCAATGACTGTTAAAGAGCGCCGTAATCCGGACTTAATGAACCCAAGTCGTAAAAAACGTATTGCGGCAGGTTGTGGTATGGATGTTGCTGAAGTGAACAAACTCATTAAGCAACAAGCGCAAATGGCTAAAATGATGAAGAAATTTGCGAATCCATCTGGTATGAGCAAAATGATGCGTTCATTAGGCAATATGCAAAAGCAATTTGGCGGCGGCGGTGGCGGAATGGGACCACTGTTTGGTAACAATGACCAAAAGAAATAAATCCATAAAATAAAAGGCGCATATAGCGCCTTTTATTTTGTTCTGTATTTTAGTCTTTAGGATAATGGGCAATATATTGCTGTAATCCTTTGAGTAAAAGATCGGTTTCTACCACAGGCTCATATTTTTGTAAGAACTTGGCAAATAGTGTTGCATCACCACCAGTCAGCAGTAGCTTTTTAGGAGATTGCTGCATAATATTTTCAATGGTACTAATCAGGCCTAATAAAATACCGTGATGTACTGCATCTACAGTGTTATTGCCCGGATTTAGGTTATCAAAAGCTGAGTCTGGAATTTTAATACCCTTGGTATTTTGAATAAGAGCATCTCGCTGCAAATACAAATTAGGCAGGATGTAACCTCCTAAATGCTGTTTACCTTGAGTTAGGTCAATTGTGAGCGCTGTTCCGCAACCAATAATACAATAGTTTTCATCTGCTTGAGCTACAGCGAGTACTTGTAACCAGCGGTCAATCCCGAGCTGACTCGGGACTTCATAACCACACTGTAAACCTGCATATTCAGAATGAACTTTCGCAAAAACTACTGGAATTTCAAGCCATTTTAAAATCTGCTGAATACGTTGGTTATTTTCGGTATCGAGTACCGAAGAAATTCCGATTCGATGCAGGCCTTGATGCTTAAAGTGTTGAATTAAACCCAGTAATAAATCGGCAGGAGACTGTAAATGTAGCTCAGCTGCATGTTCAATAATTTGCTGATTTTCAGTAATCCAGTATTTTAAACGAGTGTTTCCGATATCAAGCCATAAACTTTTCATGGGGAAAATACCTGATTACTGAGTTATTTGTGGTCTTAGGCGACCTTGATAAAACTGCTGTGGTTCTGGAGTTTCAAGAATTACTGCACCTTCATTGGAAATTCCAACGAAACGGCCATGTATCAGTCCTTGACTATGTTCAAACTGAACTAGCTGATTAATCCACGCCGCATGATGGTTAAAACGTCCCGCTAAATTGTAGCAGCCATGATCAAACCAGCGAGCAGCATTTTGAATGGCAACATAGAGCTCTGAAATTAACTCAAGACGACCCATTTGCTCTAGACCTAAATCCTCTAAAGAGGTAATTGGCTGATCACTATCAGTCACTGGTGGTGTTTTTAAATTAATACCTACACCTACAATAGCCTGATGCTGAGACAGTGGTTCGACTAAAATTCCACCCCATTTGCCCTGAGCACTATATAAATCGTTTGGCCATTTCACTTGCAGATTCAGAGCTTGTAACTGGGGGATTTGCAAAATATTCAGAGCAACTTCAAGTGCTAAGCGACCATCTAAGGGTGTTCGAGTTTGCACCAATGTGCTTAAATAAATGTTTCCTTCAGGTGAAATCCATTGCCGTTGATGTTGACCTCGCCCTTGAGTTTGTTGAGCACTGCAAACCAAGCCCGTTGTAATGCCTTTTTGGGCAATTTCACGAATATCATCATTGGTCGAAGTTGTGGTTGCTTTTAATAAAACCACTTCTGGAAGCTGGTTTTTTGCGCTTAAAAGTTGTTGTAGTTGGCGAGTCTCTAAATCCATGTTGAATATGAGCAGAGTGGTAAAACATTTATGGAGTTAATCATATATTTACTCATTGGCGCAATTGCTGGTTTTACTGCCGGATTGTTTGGAGTTGGTGGCGGACTAATTATTGTACCAATCCTCTATGTCGTTTTTACCCAATTGCACTACGATCCCGCGGTAATCATGCATATTGCAGTCGGAACATCGCTTGCAACCATTATTGTGACGTCTTTTAGTTCTGTTTCAGCTCATCATAAAAAGGGTGCAGTACTTTGGCCTGTTTTTCGTAATTTAGCGCCTGGACTGGTGTTGGGCTCATTTTTAGGGGCGGGTATTGCCGACCTGATGTCTGGCCAACATTTGCAACTTCTTATTGGTATTTTTGCGGTTGTGATGGCTTATCGGATGTTTAAAGGAGCACATGTAGTTGTTGATCCAACGCGTCAGCTTCCTTCAACCCCTATGCAATTCATGGCGGGTGGAGGCATTGGTATTGCCTCTGCAATTTTTGGAATTGGGGGAGGAAGTTTAACCGTTCCATATTTAAACCGTCATGGCGTGGTCATGCAAAAAGCAGTCGCGACTTCGGCCGCTTGTGGTTTACCAATTGCAGTTGCTGGAGCGATTGGCTTTATGTGGTTTGGTGCCAAAGAACAAATCTCAGTGCCTAACACGATTGGTTATGTGCATATCTATGCTTTTATTGGCATTAGTGTCATGAGTTTTGTCACAGCGAAGTTTGGAGCAAAGGTTGCTCATGCGTTGTCGCCGCAGATGTTAAAAAAATGCTTTGCTTGCCTGTTAGTGGTGGTAGGCAGTTATTTTATTTATAAAGGTATTATGCACTAGAGACTAAAATCTTAAATTTATAAGACTGTGGTGTAAAAGCTTGAGTTTTTAGAAATTCGAGCTTTTTTTATTTATAAAATATAAGAGCGTTCCAAGCTTTTATTCATCTGATTTTGGTGTTGTTTTTAAATGAGTTGGCTTAAAATGCAATAAAATTGTCAGACAATGACATAGTTTTTAATCGATGGGATCAGTTAAAAACAAGGATGCGAAAGAAAAGCATGGATTAATGCATATAAAAAGTAGCGGGTGATTTATGAATCTCGAAGACACAGAAAGTCTTTCTGAGCAAATTGTCAAATATATTAGCGAACAAATCATTAGTGGCGAGCTAGTAGAAGGCGAACGTATTCAAGAACTACGTATTGCCAAAGAACTTGACGTTAGCCGAGGATCAGTTCGTGAAGCATTGTTATTATTAGAGCGTACTCATTTAATTGAGATTTTTCCACGTCGCGGGGCAATTGTTTCAGAAATGTCTGCACAACAAGTTAAAGCGTTGTTTGATACAAATATGATGTTATTGGGGCATATTGTACAACGCATGAGCGAAACATGGCGTGCGCATGAAGCAGATCAATTACAGTTGCTATTAGAGCAACTTCTTGAGCATGTCAAAGCAGGTGATATCGAAAAATTTTATGATGGGGTGTTCCAATATTTAGCTGAACAGCAAGATATGGTGGGTAATCCTTATCTAATGAAATTTTATAAAGAGTTATTACCTTCATTACGTCGTAGTTATTTTTTGACCTTAAATACCTCTAAGCGGGAACTACAAGAAGCATTTGCATTATTTAAACTCGTGACTGATGCAATTTTAATCCGAAAATCACAACAAGCCGCTTTATTTATGGAAGATTTTTGTCGACACTTACGTAACCTTGTGTTGGAATCGCTGACACGAATGAAACAGATTGAATTGGCTTGGGCAAGACGCTCACGCCGCTAGTTAGGGCATTATGCGTTTAAGCAGTTTAAAACTTTCCGGCTTTAAATCTTTTGCAGATAGTACAACCTTAAATTTTAAGGCGAACCGCACAGCAGTGGTTGGCCCAAATGGTTGTGGCAAATCCAATGTAATCGATGCGATCCGCTGGGTGATGGGGGAGTCAAACGCTCGTCAGCTCCGTGGTGGTAGCATGCAAGATGTTATTTTTACGGGGACTTCCAAACGTAAACCCGTTGGTGTGGCCAGTGTTGAGCTACGCTTTGATAATACTTATGGAAAGTTGGGCGGATCATATAATGCTTATAATGAGTTAGCTGTTCGCCGTCAGGTCACTCGTGAAGGTAAGTCAGAATATTTCTTGAATGGTACACGTTGTCGCCGCCGTGATATTACCGATATTTTCTTGGGAACAGGCTTAGGACCACGCTCATATGCGGTCATTGAGCAAGGCATGATTAACCGCTTGGTTGATGCCAAGCCTGAAGAAATGCGTGTGTTCATTGAGGAAGCTGCGGGTGTTTCTCGTTATCAGGCTCGTCGCCGTGAAACTTTGCAGCATCTTGAACATACAGAGCAAAACCTTTCACGTTTAGACGATATTGCACTAGAGTTAAAATCGCAGCTTAAGACGCTTAAACGTCAGTCGGAAGCAGCGGTTCAATATAAAACTTTAGAAAGCCAGATTCGTACGCTTAAAATTGAAATTTTATCTTTTCAGGCAGAGAAAAGTGTACGCCTACAAGAAGAATATACCGTTCAAATGAATGAATTGGGTGAAACCTTTAAATTGGTTCGCTCAGAATTAAGCACGATTGAACATGATTTAGAAGCAACCAGTGCTTTGTTTCAGCGACTTATTCAGCAATCTTCACCGCTACAACAAGAATGGCAACAAGCTGAAAAGAAACTATCTGAACTTAAAATGACTCTTGAACAAAAACAGAGTCTATACCAGCAAAATAGTACGACTCTCGTTCAGTTAGAGCAGCAAAGATTCCAAACTAAAGAACGTTTACAGCTTTCTGAATTGCAACTTGAAACACTGAATAATCAGCTAGAAGAACAAACAGAAGCTTTAACTGGAGTTGAGCATACAGCGACGGAGGCTGAACAAAACTTTGCTGATTTACAATCTCAGCAAAAACAAGCACAACAACAGTTTGAACAAATAAAAGCTCAAGTTGAAAAACAACAGCAGCAAAAAATGCAGATGTCAGCTCAAATTGAACAGTTGGGTAAAAATGTCCAGCGCATTGAGCAGCAAAAAGAAACTTTGCAGCATCAAGCAAACCAAATTCAATCGCATGTTCATGAAGATGAACAGGGTGAGCTTGAGCAACTGCAACAACAGTTGCATAGTGAAATTTCGATGCTTGAAACTGAAATTGAGCAGCAATTACTGCATTTAGAGCAATCTCAACAGCAACACCAGTCAAGTAAAAATCAGCAGCAAACGCTGAAAACAGAAATCCAAGTTTTATTATCAGAGCAGAAAAACTTAAGCCAGCTTGTTGCTAAACAAAGTCCAAAGCAAAACCAAGATACGCTAAGTTTAATGCAGGCTCTAGAGTTAACAGAGCAAGGTAAACCACATGCGCAGATTGTTGAGAAGTTTTTAGCAAAATGGTTACAAGCTCATATTCTTGAGACGGAACAAGTCTTTCAAGAAGGAGTTGCTCGCCAGCTAAAACCTTCAGAGCAAACAAGTAAATTTAAAGGGAACTTGGCTTGTTTAAATGAGTGGATTGCATCACCACAACTATCAATCTTTTCAAATGTAGCGATTGCACAAGATTTGACTCAAGCTTTAAATGAGCAAAAGCAGTTGCAACATGGCCAGTCTGTTTTGACTTTAGATGGCTATCATGTCGGGCAGGATTGGGCGATTGCCCTTATGTATGATGACGAAAGTCAAAGTGCACAAGGTATGCTGAGCCACCGTATTCGTCTAGACGAAATTGAACAAGCTCTTGAAAAGCAGCAACCTCAATTACAAACACTAGATCAAATTGTAGTTCAGCAAAAAGATGAATTAGCGCAATTACAGTTAGATGTGCAGCATAAGCAGCAGGCTGTGAAACAAAAGCAAAAAGACTTACAACAGCTTGATGTGCAAATTGCCAAGCAACAAACCGCAGCACAAGCATTTTTACTGCAAAAACAGCAATTAAAAGATCAACTTGGTCAGTTAGACATGCAGCTTGAAGAAGATGCAATGCAAAAAGATGATCTTGAAATTGATTTGCATGCATTAGCAATTAAGCTCGAAACCATTTTACCTGACTATAAAACTTTGCAATTTCGGGTAGAAGAATTAACAGAGCAGCTAGACGAGCAGCAACAAGCCCTGCAACATCAGCAACAAGAACGTGAAATTTTACGCCGTAATAGCACGCAGACAACTCAACAGATTGAGTTGCTTGAAAAAGATATCTCATTCTTGCAAAGCCAATATCAGCAAATTGCAGCTCAAATGGAGCAAGCGAAAAAATTTGTTGACCCTATTCAATTAGAGCTACCAAATCTTGAGTCAGAGTTTCAGCAACAATTTGCTCAAACTGAAAAGTTACAAAAGAACTGGAATGAATGGCAGCTTGAACTCAATAGTGTGCAGGAAAAACAGCAGACTTTGACCGATCAGCGTCATCAATATCAACAAAAAGATGAGCAGCTTAGAGAACAACTTGAAGCGAAACGATTGGCATGGCAAGCAGCCAAGTCAGATCGTGAGCATTATCAAGAGCAGCTTAAAGAGCTAAATGCCGAACTTCAAAAAGGCTTACAAATAGATTTAGCCGAGCACCAGCAAAAACTGGAAAAAGTGCAGAAACAGTTTGAAAAAATTGGAGCGGTTAACCTTGCCGCTTCACAAGAGTTTGAAGAAGTTTATCAGCGTTTTGATGAGCTGAGTCACCAGATTCAAGATTTGGAAAATACGGTAACTCAATTAAAAGATGCGATGAAAAGCATTGATCAAGAAACCCGTAAGCTGTTTATGACAACTTTTGATCAGATCAATCAGGAGTTGCAAAACTTGTTTCCAAAGGTTTTTAATGGTGGTGAGGCGAGTTTAAGTCTTGAAGATGACTGGCAATCTGGTGTTAAACTGATGGCAAGGCCACCGGGTAAGAAAAATAGTTCTCTAGCATTACTTTCCGGTGGAGAAAAGGCTTTAACAGCGTTAGCATTAGTATTTGCGATTTTTAGATTAAATCCGGCACCGTTTTGTGTACTAGATGAAGTGGACGCACCACTTGATGATGCGAATGTTCAGAGATATTGTAATTTGGTAAAAGAACTTTCTGAACATGTACAATTCATTTACATTACACATAATAAGCTGGCGATGACCATGGCAACTGATTTGTTGGGTGTGACCATGCCTGAACCGGGTACATCAAAATTAGTCACTGTCGATTTAGAACAGGCAAAAGAATACGGGTTAGTTTCGGAGTCATAGAATGGAAATCAATACGATTATTGGCATCGTTGTTGCCATTATAATTATGCTAATTGGCTTAAAAATGATTTTAAAAAAGCCAAACCATGCTGAACCCTCATTAGACAGTGATTTGCATATTAATCCTGATAGTAATCAACCGGTTATACCTAGGCACGTGAGAGATCAGCTTGAGAAAACTGAAGCTGAATCTGTAGCGGTGACTAGTGCAGAGCGAGTAGAACCGACTTTAAGCGAAGCTGCGCCGTCTCAAGTACCTGAAACAAAACAGTCAGAAATTGAGACCGTAGAACCCGCTAAAGCAATTCAAACTGAACAAACTCAAGCAGTTGTTGAAAACACTTCTGTAGAAGAAATTAAATCTGAACAAACAGTACCAAGCTCTACCATTCATAAAGATGGTTCAGTTGAGTTGGTTGATACAGTTTCTGTTAAACCGGAAGCTGAAGCTTTAGCAAAAGAAAATCTGGAAGCTGAAAGCGAAAAAACTGAGCCTGAGTTGAGTTTAAACCCGAATATTGAAACTGCCGAAATTGCTGAGTTTGAAGGCGAGAGTAATATTCTGGATGTGCATTTACATGAACAGCAACGTTATGATGATGAAAGTGCATTAGCGATGGCTGAACAGATTATTGCGCTAAATGTGTATCCAAACCCTCGTCGTGCATTGTCTGGCGATAAAGCGCTTAAAGTGCTGTTAAAATATGGTTTACGCTATGGTGAAATGTCTTGCTTCCATCGTTATGAAAATACCGATGAGCCAAGTGTACTCATGTTCTCTGTATTACGTATGACAGACAATGGACCAGCTGGTTTTGATCTTGAAACTCTATCTACTGAACAAGTTCAAGGGTTAGCATTTTTCCTTGCGCTTCCAAACAGTAAAGCCGTGACTGGTTTTGACATGATGGCGAGTATTGCAGGTTTAATTGCTCGCGAAATTGATGGCAAAGTTTACGATGAGAATAATCTTGAATTTACGCCACAGTTAAAAGAGCACTGGCGTCATCATGTGATTGATTATCGTCCGGCACAGGCGACCGCCTAGTTTTAATTTTTTACGTTCGTTGCGATAATTGCAACATATCTAGTCGCAGCTCAGGGTGGAGAAATTTCCACCCTTTTTTATGGTGAATAACATAATGGCAACAACTTCCGTGATCGAACAGATGCGTCAGCTTATTCAACTGATTGCAAAGCATAACCATGCCTACTATGTCATGGATCAGCCGACAATCTCGGACAGTGAATATGACCATTTATTTCACCAGTTAAAAGCTTTAGAAGAGCAATATCCTGATCTTGTTCAATCAGATTCACCAACTACAAAAGTAGGTGGACAAGCACTTTCTAAATTTCAAAGTGTGACTCATGTAGTTCCGATGCTTTCTTTGGGGAACGTTTTTAATCAGGAAGATTTATTCGCATTTGCACGTCGTGTTGAGGAGCGTTTGCCTAATCAAAAAGTACAATACGAAGTCGAACTAAAACTTGATGGTCTTGCGATTTCTCTTTGGTATGAAAATGGTGTGTTAATACGTGGCGTTACACGTGGTGACGGAGAAACTGGGGAGGACATTACCCAGAACGTTAAAACGATTCGTAATTTGCCTAAAGTGTTACATTCAGATCACTTTGAAATTCCACGTTTGCTGGAAGTTCGTGGTGAAGTACTTATGCCAAAGTCTGGTTTTGAAAAACTCAATGCTGAACAGGAAGCCAAAGGCGATAAAACATTTGCCAACCCGCGTAATGCCGCAGCTGGTAGTTTAAGACAACTCGATCCTAATATTGCTGCGGCTCGACCTTTAGCATTTTATGCTTACGGCATCGCTCAATGTGAACCTAATCATGGCTTAACTACCATGCATGACAGTCTGCAATGGCTCACAAAACTTGGATTTGAAATTGCTGAACGTCAATATCTTTGTAATTCAATTCAAGAAGTACAGCAACGTTATGAGCAAATTCAGCAAGAACGTTCAGATTTACAAGTTGAAATTGATGGGATGGTTGTAAAGGTTGATGACTTAAAGCAACAGCAACAACTTGGTTTTTTAAGTCGTGAACCACGTTGGGCAACTGCTTATAAATTCCCTGCACAAGCTGCATTAACTACGGTTGATCAGATTGATTGGCAAGTAGGGCGTACAGGTACTTTGACTCCTGTAGCGCGTTTAAACCCTGTATTTGTGGGAGGAGTTACAGTTTCCAATGTAACTTTACACAACATTGGTGAGATCCATCGCCTAGATGTACGTGTTGGTGACACGGTGAGTGTTTATCGTACAGGCGATGTTATTCCTAAAGTAGAAAAAGTCTGGCCAGAATTCCGTCCTGTTGATGCCGAAGTTGTATATTTACCTGAAAACTGTCCTGTTTGTGCCTCACCAGTGGTAATGCCTGAAGGGGAAGCTTTAGCACGTTGTTCTGGTGGTCTGTATTGTGCTGCACAGCGTATTGAAGCGATTCGTCACTTCGTATCACGTAAAGCTCTGGATATTGAAGGTCTAGGTGATCGTTGGGTAGAGTCTTTATTACACCTCGATTTGCTCAAAGATGTTGCCGATATTTACCATTTGCACGAACACCGAGAAACTTTACTCGGGATTGAAAAAATGGGTGAGAAATCGGTACAAAATCTAATTGATGCCATTGAAGCCAGTAAGAAGACAACGCTTGCGCGTTTTATTTATGCTCTGGGAATTCGTGGGGTAGGTGAAACAACAGCTAGAATGTTAGCCAATACTTTCCAAACTTTGGAAGCGCTTAAAGCTGCTGATGTTGAAGCTTTAAAGAAAACACCAGATGTTGGCGATATTACTGCAGAATGGATTGCTGACTTTTTCTTGGCACCGCACAACATAGAAGTGCTTGATCGCTTAATTGCGGCAGGAATTCATTGGGATGCACCGACTGCACCAACACGACAGCCATTAAATGGCGAAAGCTGGGTATTAACAGGCACTTTAGAGCAAATGACCCGTGATCAGGCGACTCAAATGCTACAAGCATTAGGTGCACGTGTAAGCGGTAGTGTATCGAGTAAAACCAAATGTGTTGTTGCGGGTGAGAAGGCTGGTTCGAAATTAGAAAAAGCAGCAAAACTAGGTATTGCTGTTATGAATGAGACTAATTTCTTATCACTTATGGCAAGCTACGGGCAGACTTTAAGCGAATAGATCTACCGAAATAAGAACCATTGATTTTAGTTACAAATTTATAAATTGATGGTTTGAGCCATATTTTAACGCTTGTCTGAACTTATAAATTGGACAAGCGTTTCTTTTTGCAGAGGAAATTTAAATAACTTAAACTGCAAATGCGTATGTTTCTCATTTTAATTTGATAAAAATCATAAACTTAACCATTTTTTGTTTTGCAATCACTTTTAAGATTGCCCATAATAGTTCTCATACGATAGGAGATTTATTATGCGTGGCAATCCAGAAGTCATAGACTATTTAAATATGCTCATTGGCGGAGAATTGGCTGCCCGTGATCAATATCTAATCCATTCTCGTATGTATGAAGATTGGGGTTTAAATAAAATTTATGAACGTATTGATCATGAGATGCAAGAAGAAGCTTCTCATGCTGATGCGATCATTCGCCGTGTATTGTTTTTAGGTGCTAAACCAAATATGCACCGTGAAGATATCAATGTTGGTACAGACGTTGTATCTTGTTTAAAAGCTGATTTGGCGCTTGAATATCATGTTCGTGAAAAGTTGGCGACAGGTATCAAACTTTGCGAAGAGAAGGGCGATTACATTAGCCGTGATATGTTGCGTCAACAATTATCAGATACTGAAGAAGACCATACATACTGGTTAGAAAAGCAATTACGTTTAATTGAGTTGATTGGCTTGCAAAACTATATTCAATCTCAAATTTAATAAAAAACCCAGCTAAGGCTGGGTTTTTTTATTGGCTCATTTTAATAAAATGAAGTCTTGACTTAGATGTTGATTTTATCAAATTGAACATATTCAAAGCCTTACTATATAAGGCTTTGGCAGTTACAAAAAAGTCAGAAAAATTGTATCACACCCCCTGTTTTTTTTATGGAATTGTTTATAATTTCGCCAACAAAACCCTTGCCTAGAAATTTAATGAGGCAAGGGTTTTTCTATGGAAAATCGGTTGGTATGGATCGCCAATGATTTTATGGTGAGTTCGCGAAATATGTTATTTACCAAACCTGCTGTTTTAGATACAGCTACTCTCCTAAGCACACAGCGTCTTGCAACACGACTAAGCTTTTTTAGCTTAGGTTTTGCGACTGCAGCTTGGGCACCTCTTATTCCTTTTGCACAGCAGCGTTTAAACCTAAACCATGCCGATTTTGGTTTACTTTTGCTGTGTATGGGTATCGGGTCAATGATTGCTATGCCTGCGACTGGTGCTTTAGTAAAGCGCTGGGGATGTCGTCCGTTAATTGCTTTGGCATTGATGTTGTTAATGGTTTTATTGCCTAGCCTTACGATGTGGAGCAGCATTGTGACGATGGCTGTAGCATTGTTTATTTTTGGATCGGCAGCAGGATGTCTTGGAGTAGCTATCAATTTACAAGCAGTAGTTGTTGAAAAACATAGTGTGCGAGCTCTTATGTCTAGCTTCCATGGAATGTGCAGTCTTGGTGGTTTAACAGGCGCTATGCTTGTGACAGCATTATTGGCAGTAGGGCTTTCACCCTTAATGAGTACGTTATCAGTCGTTATGATTTTACTTGTTATTGGTGGTGTTGCTATTCCTTCTTGTTTAACGTCTTTTGAACAGGATGAAAAGCCACATGAAGATACCACTCAAGCACCGAAAAAATTTTATCGTCCTGATGGCATTATTCTGCTTATTGGTATGATGTGTTTTATTGCCTTTTTATCCGAAGGTGCAGCAATGGATTGGGGTGGTATTTATTTAACAAGTAAATATCAGCTTAACCCTGCTTTTGCTGGTTTAGCTTACACTTTCTTTGCACTTAGCATGACCACTGGTCGTTTTGCGGGTCATATCTTGCTTAAGCAATGGGGTGAAAAAAATATTGTGACTTATAGTGCAATTGGAGCCGCTATTGGTATGGCTGTTATTGTAACGGCACCAGTGTGGCAAGTGGTTGTATTGGGTTATGCACTGTTAGGATTAGGTTGTTCTAATATTGTACCAGTGATGTTTTCTCGTGTTGGTCGACAAAACAATATGCCTAAAGCAGCAGCACTTTCTTTAGTATCAACAATTGCCTATACCGGTTCATTAAGTGGACCAGCTTTAATCGGTTTAATTGGGGAATGGACTGGTTTAAGTACAGTTTTAACAGGCGTCGCTGTATTACTATTTATTATTGCTTTACTTAACCGCTTTACATTAGTAAAGACAAATTAATTTATAAATAATAATCACCAAATAGCGAACATCGAGAAATTGAATTTCTCGATGTTCTTTTATTCAGATTTATAAAACCTGATAAATAGATTGATAATTATCTTGTAATAATCGCTGAGGCTTCATTAGTAAAGTTGGTGTCTTTTCTAAATCATCCAAGAAATTATTTCGCCAATTGGTAAGATCAGATGATGTTAATCCCTCTATCAATTGTTGATAACGATTAATACGCTCAGCTTTAGACATTTCTAAAGCCATTTTTAAAGTATCCATCATTGCCGCTCTATCTTGTGGGTCAACAATCAAGGCTTGAGACATCTGCTCAGCAGCACCAGCATATTTAGATAAAATGAGCACACCTGGATTTTCTGGGTCTTGAGCCGCAATATATTCTTTAGCTACTAGATTCATCCCATCACGTAGTGAACTAATCCAACAAATATCTGAATGACGATAAATGTGCATGAGATTATGGTGTTGTACCGTGTCATAGCAGCAATCTACAGGTCTCCAGTCTTCATGCGCAAACTCTTCGTTAATTAACTCCAGCTTGGTTTTAAAACGTTGATATAAGCGTTGATAAGCTGGAATATCGGTACGAGAAGGGATCGCCACTTGAAGATGTCGAACTAAGCCATGATATTCAGGGCTGGTTTCCAAAAAGGTTGCAAATGCATTAAATCTTTCGAGTAAACCTTTTGAATAATCAATACGATCAACTCCAATAATAGTTTTTTGACGTGGTATTTCTTCAAAATTAAACACCGAAGAGGTAGCCAAATCTTGCTGGGCTTGTTTTTGTATAAGTTCAGGCTGAACACCAATTGGGTATGATTTAATTAATATTTGACGTTTTTTATAGCTAATACTGTTGCTTTGAATTTTTTGAGCTTCGAGTAAATTCAGACAAGTCTGCATGCAGGCATTTTGGTCAATCTGAGTTTGTAAGCCAATAACATCATATTGACTCAAGTCTTGAATTAACTCACGGGCTACTGGAATTTTGTGCCAGATATTCAGACTGGCAAAAGGAATATGTAAGAAGAAACCAATTTTGTTTTGCATGCCTAATTCACGGCAATAGCGAGCCACACTAAAAAAGTGGTAATCATGCACCCAAATAAGATCTTCATGCTGAGCAAGCTCTTTTAGCTTTTGAGCAAATAAGCGATTAACCTTTTGATAGGTCTTATATTCTTCTGCATCATATTCAATTAGATCATCTCTATGATGCATTGCTGGCCACAAAACTTTGTTAGCAAAACCACAATAATATTGGGCATATTGCTGATGAGTGAGGGGGCAGGTAATGTAGTCAATTCCTTGAGAATAAGCCTGCTCAAATTCTGGCGCTTCGCTATCGGTAATTTGCTGCCCATTCCAGCCTAACCAGATGCCGTTACTATCATTTAGTGCATCTTGTACAGCTACAGCAAGACCACCTGCCGAAGCTTTACCCGATGGCATACTTATTCTGTTCGATAATACGATTAATTTAGACATAATTTTTCTCCATTCTGATTTTGGCTATTTTTGACATATAAGCTTTTTATTCTGTTTTGAAATAAAAGAAGAAAATCCGCGACATTATCAATATCTTTTAATCTATATTTAGCTTGTGTTTCGCCCGGACCTACTTTAATACTAAGGCCAGATTGCTGATTAATGTAAGTGAAACCAGATTCATCTGTTAAATCATCACCTATAAAAATAGGTAGCACAGCAGGTAAATCAAGATGATTTAATATAGTTTCAATTGCTCTACCTTTATCAGCTTGGTTTGGGATTAATTCAACAACAAATTTTCCTCTATTTATTTTTAAGTGGGAATAGTTGAGATTAATTTGCTGCATAATATTAATAGCATTATTTTCTAAATTAGGGTTTTTACGATAATGTAAGGCAATAGAATATCCTTTATCCTCAATTAATAATTCAGGGTATTTCTCACAAGATTTCATAATATCTTTTTTTAATTTTTTGAAATTAATACTGCTTAAATCAGGTTGAATATAATTTCCTGAATCAAAATAAATATCTAAACCATGTAAACCAGCAATTGGAACTTCAATAGGATGTAGTAGTTTGCTTGCTGTATCTACATCACGACCTGTTACAGCAATAACAGGTATATTTAATTTAGTAATTTTTTTTATAACTTCTAATGTAGTCTGTGGAATAAAACTATGCTCAGGATTAATTTTAAAGGGTGCTAGTGTGCCATCAATATCCAAAAATAAGCAGTAATTTTTATCTAAAGATAAGTTATTTATAATATCGTTGGGTGTAACAAAAGATGTATTTTTTTCTCTCCCATCTGATATTGTGTTTTGACTGTTCATATTAGCCTTCCTAATACTTTTTGATCAATAATTAATCTTCTAGCATTAAAATGAATTGATGAGTCATTTCTTTTAATAAAAAAACATAAGTATTAACATTAATTACATTGCATAATGGATTTATAGGCGAAGTGTGGAGTATGTTGTTTTTTGATTGGCTTCAATGTTTAGATAATTAACTTTTTGTATGTTTACTATGAATAATGCGGGTATTATTTATCAATATATTTCAGAATATTATCTCATTATAAATGCTTAATTTTATGCGCTAAAGTTTACTTTTTATATTGATTTTAAAAGATATTTTAAATCGATATTATTATATAATCTTTATAAAGTTGGCTTTGGACAGGCATATGAAGTTACAAAATAAAATTTTATTAATTACAGGTTGGGGAGTAGGAGAGGAGCCTTTGCAGTCTCTTAAATTGCAATTGGAAAAAGCTGGCTATCAAACACAACTTATTAATATTTTTAATATTTTAGATGGTAACTATTGTGCCCAGCTTGATTTAGTTGCTGAGGTTGATGTAGTAATAGGTTGGTCTTTAGGTGGACAGTTAGCAACTCAACTGGTTAATACTTTTTATGAACAAACAGGGCAAACTAAAACGTTAATTACGCTCGCTTCAAATCCATGTTTTGTTACCAACGATAATTGGCAAACTGCTATGCCTGCTGATGTGTTTAGTCAATTTAAAGCTTCTTTTTTTCAAAACCCGCAAGTCACTTTAAAGCGTTTTTATTATTTAATTACACTCGGTTCATCTCAGGCCAAACAAGATTGGGTAAGCATACAAAACATAGCAAATCCGCCTTCAAGTGAATTGCTATCAGTGGGTTTGAAAATGCTTGAACAACTAAATTTGGTAGATAACTTAAAAAGCTATCCAGGTCCGCAGCTTCATGTGTTTGCCGAGCAAGATAATGTTGTTCCTTGCAAAATTATTGAAAATTTCAAGAATATCACGACAGAAAACATGAATTATAAAGTGCTAGAAGGCGCTACTCATGCTTTTCCATATCTAGAAGTGGACCGAACAATTGAAGAAATCTGCCAATTTTTAACAATTCATCAGCAAAGTTAATAAGCTTTGGTTGATCTCGCAATTTTCTTTCATTCTTAACAGGTTTAACATGTGCTAAATGAAAGATTTAATTGCTGTAAAAGGGTATAGAGGATGACCGATAATTTTGATTTGGAACATATTTGGCATCCATATACCTCAATGACCCAACCTTTACCAACGTTTAAAGTTAAACGTGCCTATGGGGCAACGATTGAACTAGATGATGGTAAGACTTTAATTGATGGTATGTCATCATGGTGGTGTGCAATTCACGGCTATAACCACCCTGAACTCAATCAGGCAGTGACAGATCAATTACAGAACATGTCGCATATCATGTTTGGTGGTTTAACTCATGATCCTGCAATTGAACTTGGAAAAATTCTTTTAAAAATTACGCCGCCAAGTCTCGATAAAATTTTCTATGCAGATTCAGGTTCGGTAGCCGTTGAAGTTGCTTTGAAAATGGCTGTGCAATTCTGGACAGCACAAGGCCAACCACAAAAAACAAATTTTATTACTACCCGTTCTGGTTACCACGGTGATACCTGGAATGCGATGTCTGTTTGTGATCCAGTGACAGGCATGCATCAAATTTTTGGTACAAGTTTACCGAACCGTCTTTTTGTAGCAGCTCCGCAAACCAAATTTCATGAAGAGTGGAATCAAGAAGATATTGCTGAGCTAGAGCAAGCTATTCAGCAAAATCATGAAAACCTTGCTGCACTGATTATTGAGCCGATTGTTCAAGGTGCAGGGGGGATGCGTTTTTATCATCCTGAATATTTACGTCAGGCGAAAGCACTTTGTGAACAATATAATCTGTTATTAATTTTTGATGAAATTGCCACTGGTTTTGGTCGCACGGGTAAGCTTTTTGCTTGGGAACATGCACAAGTTGAGCCAGACATTATGTGCATAGGTAAAGGGCTAACAGGCGGCTATATGACGTTATCTGCTACCTTAACGACAAAGCATGTTGCAGAAACCATTAGTCGCGGTGAGGCTGGAGTATTTATGCACGGCCCAACTTTTATGGCCAATCCACTTGCTTGCGCGGTCGCTTTAAAAAGTACCCAATTATTAATTGAGCAAGATTGGCAAGCTAATATTGAGCGAATTGAACAACAGCTTAGCCAATATTTAAAGCCTTTAAGTCAGCTTGATTATGTTGCCGATATGCGAGTGCTGGGTGCAATTGGTGTAGTAGAACTCACCTTTAATGTTGATATGAAAACCTTACAGCAACAATTTGTAGACCGCGGAATCTGGATCCGTCCTTTTGGAAAATTGGTTTATGTGATGCCACCGTATGTCATCACGCATCAAGAGTTAAGCGATTTGCTCGAACAATTAGTTGAAGTTGTTCAAACGATGCGGGGAGCGAATTAAGATGTCATTGCTTGAACATTTTTCTGCCGAATTGGATGAGTTAAAGCAACAAGGTAACTTTAGACAATTTACCCAAAATGTGCAGCACGGACGTTTTATTACGATACAAAATAAAACGATGCTCAACTTAGCTTCAAATGACTATCTCGGGTTGGCTGCTGATATCAATCTTCGTCAAGAGTTTTTAGATAGCTTTCCAATCGAGCGTAGCTATTTTAGTTCTTCATCTTCACGTCTATTAACGGGCAATTTTGACGAATATGAACAATTAGAAAATAGCCTAAGCCAAGCATTTGGTGGTCGGGCGGCACTATTATTTAATAGTGGCTACCATATGAATATCGGTATTTTGCCAGCTGTTGCTGATAGTAAAACTTTAATATTGGCGGATAAGTTAGTTCATGCCAGTATGATTGACGGGATCCGTTTATCTGGCGCTCAGTATGTGCGTTATCGACATAATGATTTACAACACTTGGAACAACTCCTCCAAAAATATCATGATGATGACAAGATTGAACGAATCATTGTGGTCACAGAAAGTATTTTTAGTATGGACGGTGATGAGACGGATTTAGCCGCTTTAGTTCAGCTAAAAAAACGTTTTGCTAAAACTATGTTATATGTCGATGAAGCGCATTCAATTGGCGTTCGTGGTCAGCAAGGTTTAGGGTGTGCTGAACAATATAATGTGATTCAGGAAATTGATTTTCTAGTCGGTACATTAGGCAAAGCATTAGCAGCGGTCGGTGGTTACATTATTTGCGATCCAATTATTAAAGATTATCTCATTAATAAAATGCGCCCACTTATTTTTAGTACTGCACAGCCACCGATTGTTATGGCATGGGCAAACTTTATTTTTCAAAAAGTATTACTCGCTCAATCTCAGCGTGAACACTTAAAGAATATTAGCCAATATCTTCAACAAGCTGTTTTACAGAAGGGCTACGATAGTCCATCGACCAGCCATATCATTCCTGTCATTGTTGGGGAGAGTCAGGCTGCTATCAATAAAGCGATGCAGGTTCAGGCAAGTGGTTTTTATGCCATGCCTGTGCGTCCACCAACAGTACCTAAAAACAGTTCGCGTTTGCGTATTTCTTTAACGTCAATGGTGCAGCAACATGAACTTGAAGAATTGGTGAGTTTTCTGTGAGTTTGAATAAAAACTTGGTTGCCCAGCGTTTTGCCAAAGCAGGGCAAAGCTATTCAGAACATGCAATTGTTCAAAAACAAATTTGCCAAAATTTAACAGGTTTAGTTCAGCAGTTCTGCCCGCGTATGATGTCGCGTGTTTTTGAAATTGGTTGTGGTTCTGGCAACTTAACTCGTCTTCTTGCTACATCTTTTCAGTTTGAAGAGTTAATTTTGAATGATCTATATGCAGATGTGCAGCAACACTTTAGTCATCAAGAAAATTTAAAATGGTTAATTGGGGATGTTGAAACTTTAGATTTTCCCCAGCAGCTCGATATGATTGTTTCAGGTTCAGCTTTACAGTGGATGCAAGATTTACCGCACTTGCTCAAACGTTTTAATGAAGCTTTAACTGAGCGAGGTTGGTTATGCTTTTCAACATTCGGCTCTCAGAATTTAATGGAAATTAAAGAGCTAACAGGACAAGGTTTAAGTTATTGGTCAGTTGAAAATTGGAATAGTGCCTTAATTCAGGCTGATTTTGAGATTTTGCATTTGTCAGAATCAGAAACTCAACTCTATTTCGATTCTCCTAAAGCTGTGTTGCAACATTTAAAAGCAACAGGTGTAACGGCAACGGCGCAGCATCGTTGGACTAAGCAAACTTTACAACAGTTTTATCAAGATTATGATCGGTTTAAGTGTGTCGAGGGATATTCCCTAACATATCATCCGATTTATTGTATTGCCCGGAGAGTGAAGTAAATGAGTGGCCAGATCTATTTTGTGAGTGGGATTGATACCGAAATTGGTAAAACCTACGCGACAGGTTTCTTAGCAAAATTATGGACTGAGCAGGGTAAAAAAGTGATTACCCAAAAACTCATTCAAACAGGTAACGCTGATGTTTCTGAGGATATTGAAAAGCATCGTGAAATTATGGGACAGGGCTGGTTTCAAGAAGATCATGACAAGCTAACCATGCCTGAAATCTTCAGTTATCCTGCTTCACCTCATCTTGCAACACGTCTTGATAATCGAGAAATTGATTTTCAAAAAATTGAAGATGCGACCCTAACATTGGCAGAGCGTTTTGAAATCGTATTGTTGGAAGGTGCGGGAGGCTTAATGGTGCCATTAACCACCAGTCTGCTTACCATTGATTATGTCGCTCAGCACCAGTTTCCCGTTATTTTAGTAACATCGGGTCGTTTGGGAAGTATTAACCATACTTTACTTAGTCTTGAAGCACTTAAGTCTCGTGGGCTGAAGTTGCATGCCTTGGTTTATAACCTAAAAGATGAATCAAAAGATCCATTAATTTCTCAAGATACTTCAAATTATTTGAAAGATTACTTAGCTATTCATTTCCCCGAAGCTGAATGGATTGAACTGGCAAAAATGAATTAAGTCAAAAGGCTATAAAAAACCGCTCAAATGTGAGCGGTTTTTTACATCTTTTTAATAGCTTAGAATTTCTTCGAACCGCGGTTAAAACCAGTCGATTTACGTTGATTCCCTGTGTTAACAGGAGCTTCTTTTTCATCATCACGACGTTGTTGACGTAAGTAACCGCCACGACGCGCAGCCATTGGTTTTTCAGTCATACGATCAGTACGGCGTTTTGCCATACCAAATAAACCTGTACCTTGACGTGGTTTTAACTCAACCGATTTAGCTAAGTTGTCGATGTCAGTTTTGTCGAGTTCCATCCAACGACCAGTACGTAATTCGCGCGGTAAAATAACTGTGCCGTAGCGTGTACGTAATAAGCGGCTTACTTTAAGATCTTGCGATTCAAAAATACGACGTACTTCGCGGTTACGACCTTCTTTTACTACAACTTGGTACCAGCGGTTAATACCTTCACCACCAATTTCAGAGAATGATTCGAATTTGGCAGGGCCATCTTCGAGCTCTACTCCGTTGACCATGTTTTGGCGTAGTTTTGGCGTTACTTCACCCATTACTCGAACAGCGTATTCACGTTCGATTTCATTAGATGGGTGCATTAAGCGGTTAGCAAGTTCACCATCATTTGTGAATAGTAATAAACCAGTACTGTTAATATCCAGACGACCTACCATTACCCAGCGGTCATTGGCAATTTGTGGTAAATGATCAAATACGGTTGGGCGTTTTTCAGGATCATTACGTGAACAGATTTCACCCTCAGGCTTATAATAAATTAGTACGCGACGACGAATTTCGTCTTCAATCTGAAACTGAACTTTACGGCCATCAATGCGTAATTCATCGCCTGGTTCAATGCGCTCACCCACTTGGGCAACACGACCGTTTACACTCACGCGTCCTGCGGCAATAACCTCTTCCATATATCGGCGGGAACCTAATCCGATTCGCGCTAATACTTTTTGCAATTTTTCACTCATGACAGCACAACCTTAGACATAATGATCAACAGTCCACCTCTTTATGATTTCGGTGCATTTGCATCGAGAGCCATAAAGGCTTCCTTGGCGTTCTGTAGGGGAGGCAATTGGCCTAGAGAGGCTAGACCAAAAGCATTCAGAAACTGAGGCGTTGTAATTAGCAACGCAGGTCTTCCGGGTAAATCTCTAAAACCGGCTTCTTTAATCCAGTTCCAGTCAAATAGTGTTCTAAGAATCTGACTATTATTAGATACACCACGAATTTGTTCAATATCAGCTCGGGTAACCGGTTGATGATAAGCAATGACAGCCAGGGTTTCTAGTAATGAAGGCGACAGTTTTGTTGGTCGCTCTGGCCAAATTTGCGCAATAATACTACGATATTTAGATCTTACCTGAAAGCGAAACCCTTGTGCTGTTTCAATCAGCTCAATAGACCGACCATGTTGCAATAGCGCGAGCTGTTGCAAAAGTTGACGAAGCTGTTGTTTATTATATTGATTGTTAAATGCTTCTTTTAAGCGGGCAATTGAAACAGGCGCTTCACTGGCAAAGATAATTGCTTCAAGTTGTAATAAGACTTCATGATGTATGTCAGCTAATGACAAATCACTATTATTTTGTTCAAAACTACTCATATTGAAGATCCTTGAATTGCTAACGGGGCTTCAATACCAGTGGCAATAATTTTAATTTTCTGTTGGCGAGTCAATTCTAAAACTGCCATAAAAGTAACAACCATTCCCATACGACCTTGCTGGGGATTGAGTAATTCTTTAAAACTTAACACGTCACCAGACTCTAATTTCTCTTCAATATATGCAATACGTTCTTCGAGTAAAACAGGTTCTTGAGCAACAACATGGGTAATAGGTTCGGGGCGATTAAATACACAGAACAACGCATCATGTAGCGCAGAAATATCGTAACCTTCATAAACAGGAGAGATATGCCCTAAGCTTACATTGGCGCTAAATGTATCGCGCTCAAGAATTGGCATTTGGCCTAAACGCTCAGCTGCTTGCTTAATGCGTAGATAGGTTTCAAGACGATCAATAAGCTCCTGCTTAGGATCTTTTTCAATACTTATAATTGTAGGTTTTGGTAGAAGTAGGCGAGACTTCAAGTCAGCCAATAAAGCAGCCATCACCATATAATCTGCTGTTAACTCGATATTTAAAGATTTCATGCTATCCATATAGGCCAAATATTGAGTCGCTATAGGAGCAATATCGAGTTGAATTAAATCGAAACCGTTTTTCTGAATCAGATAAATTAAAAAATCTAATGGACCTTCAAACCGCTCGAGCAAAATCTCAAATGCAGCTGGAGGTATATAGAGATCTTCTGGAATTTTGTCATGCCACTCATCTAAAACACGGATGTGTGGAGCGTCTTCCATGGATTGATGAAGTGATTGATTCATTACGATTATAAGCCACGCGAATTTTCAAAAGCATGAGACTTGTTATTCAAGTCCTAGACAGCTGTAAGTAGAAGAACAGCAGATAGTGAAAATCATTCTAAATGAATTGTGTCTTTTAATAAATTACTTAACGACTAAAGTGTAAAAAAAATCCAAAATAAATAAAGAGTATTTTTTTGAGTGATAATACTTTTTTTTAAAATATTGGTAAAAAAAGTAAGTGCTTATTCAAAAGCACTTACATCGCCAACACCACGGCGGATAATTTCAGGATGTTCGCCCGATAAATCAACAATACTTGTACTTGTTAAGGTACCAAAACCTCCGTCAATAAATACATCAATTCGTTTATCTAACTGATTTTCAATATCGTAAGGGTCATCTAGAGGGTCTTCTTGGCCCGGTAAAATTAATGTACTGGTGAGTAGCGGCTCACCAAGTTCTTGTAATAAAGCCTGACAAATCGGGTTACTTGGAATACGTAAACCAATCGTTTTCTTTTTAGGGTGCATCAATCTACGAGGAACTTCACTTGTTGCAGGTAAAATGAATGTAGTAATAGCTGGTGTGTTCGCTTTCAATAAACGATATGTCGCATTATCAACTTTTGCATAAGTTGCAATATCAGATAAGTCACAGCACATAATGGCATATTGATGTTTAGGCCCTAAGCCACGAATCTGTGCAATACGTTCCATGGCATTTTTATTACCGATTTGACACCCAATTGCATAGGCAGCATCGGTAGGGTAGACCACAACATCTCCTGCTCGGATACGTTCAACCGCTTGGGCAATGAGGCGTTGCTGTGGATTTTCAGGATGTACATGTAAATGCATCATATTTTAGAGACTCCATCACGCCAGTGTTAAAAATAATTATTAGGCTTTTTAAATGGCCTAGGCAAGCAATTAACGTAGCTTTTTTGTCAATTAATCAAGGAGTTCACGTTTAAATTCATTTAATTGTAAAGGTGTACCCGAACGTGTACATTGGCAAATAAAACCAATAAATGCTGCTGCATCACGTGGCAACTTAGCCTCACCCGAAAAGTAACGTTGCACTTGAGCATAAACGTTATCTTTAAATAGTTTGCCATCACCGCTATCACCTGTAAGGTTATCGAGTGAAACCCTAAATTTTCTGCCAAAAGATTGTGCAAATAACCATTCAATTGCTTGAGGCTTAATTTCTACTTGTTCAAATAAACTTTGTTGCTCTTGGGTGCGACCATCAGGTGCATACCAATAACCTAAATCTGGTAATAGACGTCTTTTTTCACCTGCAATAGACCAGTGACTAATTTCATGCAAAGCACTATTAAAGAAACCGTGAGCAAATTGGATCTTGGCTGGTTCTTTATTTGTCGCTGGGAAATATTCAGGTTCAAAATCACCACGAACTAATGTCACATTATGGTGGGAAAACCAGTGATTAAAGTGTAAAATAAGCCAATCAACTTGCTCAGACTCCGATTTTGAGCTTGACCATGGTGAGAGTTGCACTAGGTCAGGTACAAGAGTGTTCTGATGAGTTGAATGGGTGCAAACGAGTAATGAAGTGTTAACTTCAGGTTGCGGCTGCAACAGGTGCATTGCTTAATTTACCCCGAGTTCTGTCTAAAGAAGTGCAAAATTGTATCTTAATCTTTGACAGAGTACCGATGAATTTGTAGAATTGCCGCCTTAATTATGTCAGCAAATACCTTTCCGGCACAGATTGAGCCGTTTAAATGGGCTGAACAAGGCTTTACATGGTCAGGTCAACTGCCCTTGTCTCGCTTTGCTCGTATCGCTCGTGAAGCTGTTGGATCAATTGATAACCAATTGATCAACATAGACTGTAAGCTATCAATGGATGCATATCATCGCATTGTGTGGATGGACGGTCACATGGACACGAAAGTTCCAATGGAGTGCCAACGTTGTTTGGAACCTGTTGAAATGCCTCTTGTCTTAGACTTCCATATTGCATTAGTGGATGATGAGTCACTGATAGAGCGCTTGGATGAGGATGCTGATTTCATCGTTTTAGGTGAAAGTGAGTCTTCGACGAAAGGTGATTATGATACGCCTGCCTCGATTAACTTACTCGCATTACTAGAAGATGAACTGTTATTGTTGATGCCTTTATCTCCCAAGCATGATGCTTGTGAACATAAACATCAACCTACCATTCAGAATGTTGTCGAAGAAAAACGGGATAATCCGTTTGATGTTTTGGCAGGTTTGAAGGGTAAACTTAACTCATAATTTGTGTTATAATTGTGAGATAAGACAACTGAATTTGTTCTGATCCATTTTTTCGATCTTTGTAAGGAGCCATCATGGCCGTTCAGCAAAACCGTAAAAGTCGCTCTCGCCGTGACATGCGCCGTTCACATGACGCTTTAACCGAGAATGCATTAACAGTAGACCAAGCAACTGGTGAAACTCATCGTCGTCACCACGTGACTAAAGACGGTTTCTACCGTGGTCGTCAATTATTCGCTAAAGCAGCTGATGCTGAATAATTGCATGATATGCATTAAGCGTGATGCTTAAGTATAGAAAAAATGGGAGCGAAAGCTCCCTTTTTTTGTTGTTTTTCGCAATTATAAATATATAAATAACATGTTAAATTTCCGCTCCAGAAATGAGTGAAAACCCAAAAAAGGATTTCTTATGTCTGCTAAACGTCTTGAACAAGTAGCTTTAGCCACAAAAACTGCATTTGTGTTTCCTGGTCAAGGTTCACAAAAAGTCGGTATGCTTGCTGAACTAGCAGAACAGTTTAGTGGGGTCGGGCAAACTTTTGCAGAAGCTTCAGATGCTCTTGGATTTGATCTTTGGCATATTGCACAAAGTGGCGAAGGTCTCGACCAAACAGAAAATACCCAACCTGTGTTATTAACTGCCAGTATCGCTTTATGGCGTGTATGGCTTGATTTAGGTGGTCTGGCACCTAAATACCTTGCAGGACATTCACTAGGTGAATACAGTGCATTGGTAGCTGCAGGCTCTATGAGCTTGGCGGATGCAGTTAAATTAGTTAACTTGCGTGGCAAGCTCATGCAAAGTGCTGTACCTCAGGGTCAAGGGGCTATGGCTGCAATCCTTGGCTTGGCTGATGAGAAAGTGGTTGAACTTTGTCAAACCGTGAGTGCATCAGGTGAAGGTTCTGTAGAAGCTGCAAACTATAATTCACAAGGTCAAGTTGTGATTGCAGGAAGTACAGCTTCTGTACAAGAAGTTATGGCTTTGGCAAAAGAGCAGTCAGCTAAAGCAATTGCTTTACCAGTATCAGTTCCTTCTCATTGTTCGTTGATGAAACCTGCCGCTGAGAAATTTGCAGAAGCTTTGGAACAAACTGCCATTGAGCTACCTACCATTCCTGTAATACAAAATGTCAACGCGGGAATAGCTACCGATGTTGCTCAATTGCGTCAGGCATTAACTGCACAATTGTACCAATCAGTACAATGGACACGTACCATGCAGTCTCTACAAGACCAAGGTATTCAATACATTGTTGAGTGTGGTCCAGGTACAGTATTGAGTAACCTCGCAAAGCGTTTACCAAATATTGAAAAAGCTTTTTCTATTGATAGTAAGAGCAAAATGGAAGATGCCCTAAATGCTGTTTTAGTGGCAGAAGGAAAAATTGCATGACACAAGAACGCAAAGTTGCATTAGTAACGGGCGCGAGTCGGGGTATTGGCGCTGCCATTGCCCAGCAACTTATTCAAGACGGTTATTTTGTTGTAGGTACTGCGACTTCTGAATCTGGTGCACAAAAGTTAAGTGATAGCTTTGGTGAACAAGGTGCAGGTTTGGCGCTCGACGTGCGTAATCTCGATGAGATTGAAGCAGTTGTTTCTCATATTGAACAGAACTATGGTCCTGTACTTGTTCTAGTTAACAATGCAGGTATTACGAAAGACAATTTGTTGCTTCGTATGTCTGAAGATGATTGGGATGACATTCTCAACATTCACCTTAAAGCAGTTTATCGTTTATCTAAACGTGTGCTTAAGGGTATGACGAAGGCACGTTTTGGTCGAATTATTAATATCAGTTCTGTTGTAGCTCATTTTGCAAACCCAGGCCAAGCGAACTATTCTGCTGCTAAAGCAGGTATTGAAGCATTCAGCCGTAGCCTTGCAAAAGAGATGGGTAGCCGCCAAATTACTGTAAACAGTGTGGCGCCAGGCTTTATTGCAACAGAAATGACAGATGCACTTAGTGAAGACATTCGCAAAAAAATGAGTGATCAAGTGGCTTTAAATCGCTTAGGTGAGCCACAAGATATCGCAAATGCGGTGAGTTTCCTTGCAAGTGATAAAGCAGGTTACATTACCGGTACGGTATTACATGTAAATGGTGGTTTATACATGGCCTAACGCCGATGTATAAACTTTTAAAAATTTTTATATTCAATTAAACTAGTGGCAAATTAAACGCCACAAGCAATGAGGAGAATTCCTGTGAGCGATATCGAACAACGCGTTAAACAAGCGGTTGCAGAACAACTTGGTCTTAAAGCTGAAGAGATTAAAAACGAAGCATCTTTTATGGATGACTTAGGTGCTGACTCTTTAGATTTAGTTGAACTTGTTATGTCTTTCGAAAACGACTTCGACATCACTATCCCTGATGAAGATTCTAACGAAATCACTACAGTTCAATCTGCAATTGACTATGTAACTAAAAAACTTGGTTAATTCGCATATTGCTGAATAAAAAGAAGGCCACCGTAAGGTGGCTTTTTTTATTTTAGAAAAAATTTAAGAGATACATATTTTTACAAGATCAACCTCAATTGATAGCAGAGGTATAAATTTTTTGAAGTATAACAATAAAGGTCAGTTTAATGACTTTACTATAAACAATAATATGAGGACTAAAAGATGGGTCTTTTTGATTTTGTAAAAGGTATTGGCAAGAAAAATACCGCACCAGCAGAACCACAACCAGCTCCAGCAACACCAGCAGAACCTTCTGCACAAGAAGTTGCAAATAAATTATTAGGTTTAATTAAAAGTTTGGGCTTAGGGGTAGAAGGCTTATCTGTAACCTATAACGGTACTACTGATACCGCAATTATTAAAGGGCAGGTAAAAAGCCAAGCAGATAAAGAGAAAATTATTCTTATTGTTGGAAACATTGATCATGTGGCTCAAGTAGATGACCAGATGACAGTGGCAACTCCTGAACCCGAAAGTAAATTTTATACCGTGAAATCAGGTGACAACCTTTCAAAAATTGCGAAAGAAGTTTACGGCGATGCAAATCAATATCCAAAAATCTTTGAAGCAAATAAACCAATGTTAAAAGATCCAGATGAGATTTTCCCAGGACAAGTTTTACGTATTCCTCAATAATTGAGGTTAATAAAAAAGGCGCTTAAAGCGCCTTTTTTGTGTTTTTAAAAACGCTTTGGAATCTTTTGTCCATTTTGTACAGGGGCTTCTGCATTTTTTAAAACACCGAATAACCATGTTTCAGCATGTTGTACAGCAATTTTTAAAGAATCACCTAAAGCTAAGCGCCCTGCGATAAAGCTCGCTAAAGAACAACCTGAGCCATGATATTCACCTTCAAGGCGAGGACAGCTACTACTCGCTGCAAGCTCACCATTAATATACAAACTATTTTTAATATGATCTGGAGTATCTTCGTGTCCACCTTTAACTAGAACAGCTTTAGCACCCATTTCAAAGAGCTTTTGAGTGGCTTGATCCAAATCGGTAATACCTGTTAAAGCCCTTAATTCAACGGTATTTGGAGTAATAATTGTGGCTAGAGGAATAAGCTCAACAAAAGCTTTAACGAGAGTTGCCTGATCACCTAAAGAGCCGCCACTGTTTGCGACTAAAACAGGATCAAGTACATATTGATAGTCAGGATGAGCACGTAAAAATTCAGCTAGTGCCGCAATATTATCTGTTGTGCCAAGCATGCCTGACTTAACACATTTAATGGGTAAGTCACCTACAACTGCATTTGCTTGTGCTAATAAGAGTTCTTTTGAGGTTGCTTCGAAGCCAAATACTTGTTGTGAGTTCTGAATGGTGAGGGCAGTACATGCAATTGCTGCATGGGCACCACTTTGTCCAATTGCTTCGATATCGGCTTGTAAACCTGCACCACCTGAAGGGTCTAAACCCGAGAAACAAAGTACGGTTGGACGCACGGTTATTTCCTTTTCAATTTAAATTTACGTTAGTATAAGAGAGTTTGATTAAACTCTCGACCAATTGAATTAAATACTTTACTGGGTTAATGATTGAATGGCTATAAAACATATTTTGATTGATTTAGATGGAACCTTAACAGACCCAAAAGTTGGAATCCATACTTCAATTCGCTATGCAATGGAGAAATTAGGCTATCCATTGGCTGCCGATTTAGATATTGATTGGACAATTGGCCCACCCTTAAAGCCATCACTCGCAAAATTATTAGCTACTCAAGATGATGCTTTAGCTGAACAAGCTTTACTTGCTTATCGCGAGCGTTTTTCGGTGGTTGGCCTGTTTGAAAATGAAGTATATCCATCTGTTGCAAAAACACTTAGTGCATTAAAAGAAGAAGGATATCGTTTATTTGTTGCAACCGCTAAACCAACGATTTATGCAAAACGTATCTTGGACCATTTTGAATTAAGTCAATACTTTGTACATATCTATGGAAGTGAGTTAACGGGTGAGCGCACTAATAAAGCTGACCTTATCCATTATATTCTTGAGCATGAGCAATTAAACCCAGAAGAGTGTTTAATGGTCGGTGACCGCCAATATGACGTTTTGGGTGCTCGTCATAACGGTATCGAGGCGGTAGCGGTGACTTATGGTTATGGAACAGCAGAGGAACTTGCTCAAGCACAGCCTAAAGCAATGATTAAGCAATTCTCTGAACTTTTAGACTATGTTGAAGAACTGGCAGCACAAAAGAAAGTTTCTTAAATATTATTAAATTTTAATTTGAAGGTTTGGCTTTGATCTAAAGCCAAACCTTTTTTATTTAAATACCGTGTTGCTGGCGGTATTGAACAAGTTCTTCAATCGTAATCACCGTTAAGTGATGAGTTTGAGCATATGCTAAAACTTGAATGCCCGATGCCATCGTGCCATCTGGATTGGTTAATTCACATAATACGCCAGCGGGTTTAAGTCCAGCTAGTCTTGCTAGGTCAATTGTGCCCTCAGTATGACCTCGACGAGTAAGGACTCCACCATTACGTGCACGTAATGGGAAAACGTGACCCGGACGATTTAAGTCACTTGCAACAGCACCATCTTTAATAGCGGTTTGAATAGTTGTTACACGGTCTTTAGCAGAAACACCAGTGGTAACGCCTTGAGCTGCCTCAATGGTCACTGTAAAAGCGGTATGAAACTGGCTTGAGTTTTGAGAAACCATTGGCGGAAGTTCTAGATGATCTGCTAGCTCTTCTGTAAGGCATAAACATACGATACCTGAACCATCACGAATCATACGTGCCATTGTTTCTACCGTTAAAGTTTCGGCTGCAACAATTAAATCTGCTTCATTTTCGCGATCAAAGTCGTCCATAACCAAGACAGGCTTGCCTTGACGGATATCTTCTAATGCTTGTTGAATGCGTTGCTCAGCAGGAGAGAGGGCTGAGAAAAAAAGTTCTGGTTGAATTAAGCTAGACATAATGAAACGCTCTCGTAAAAATACGGTTGAACATTTCAGGACTGATGTAAAAACAGGCTGGCACTGAAATAAAACGGATTTATCCCAGTTCGTCGTCTTCTTTCATCCGGACTATACCGTCGGCTTTGGAGTTTCACCAAATCTGCTCAAATTACACAATTTAAGCTCGTGGGCTTGTTAATCTATTTATAAAAATTAACTTTACCACCGGTGGGGAATTACACCCCGCCCTGAAGCGATGGGTTTTATTATAGCGCGCTTGATAAAATTGGCTAGATGCTTTTATAGAATGCTAAGTTTCTTTATGAATAAGCATTTTCATAAATCGAAATAGGCTTTTTAACAAGAGCTTACTTGTTGATATGAAAATGGAATGCTATGTTTTTTATAGAAAATTATAAATAAAATAGGTGTTTCATGCAGATAAGAGACTATTATCCTCTGACCAATAGCTCGTTTATTCAGCATCTCCATATTTTCAGTTATGTATTTATGGCAGTAAGTATCCTTTATCTAATTGCTGCCAACTGGTTGATGCTTCCAGACAGTATTCAACTTACTATCCCGCCCGTTATATTAGTTGTAACAGCATGGTTCAGCACAAAAGATACTTTAAGCGATGGGGTTAGGCAGACCTTACATAGCGTTTGTGGTTTGATGATAGGTTTAAGCTTGGCTGTAATTGGACAAGTTTATCAAACTGGTGCAGACAGTTATTTGCTTTTTTTAATTTGGACATTGCTTTTACTGCCGTGGTTATATCGACCAAATATTGGAATCTTTGCTTTAATTTGTATTACCAGCCAACTCACACTTTTTTTATTTTTTAAACAGACTTTTTGGTCAGAAAAATTTCCTTATGTATATCTATTTGCTCTGAACTTATTAAGCCTTATTGAATTTTGGGTGTGTATAAAGAAATATCGTGCTTTACGATTTGTCTTTATCGCTTGGTTCGCCGTTATTTCGATTATTGGAATGATTCAATATTTATCGAATGAGAATATTCCTTATCTAATTTCTGCTTTCTTTTCGGGAATAATCGCTTTTTATTATTTCTTCAAAAAAGATGATCAGCTATGTGCTAGTTTGATGGCAGCTGTTTTGGGTGTGACTGCAACTATATGGCTTGTAGATGGGATTAATAACTTATTTAAAGACTCTAATGAGTTCATATTTTTATTGATTGCAGGCATTATTTTTATTTGGTTTGCGCTGATTAGCTATCTTTTAATAAAAATTTTTCGTCAAAGCCGTTTTTATGTCATTCCATTGGCAATTGGTGCTTGGCTTGCTGGCTTGGCACTTGCAGCTTTTACGCTGGTGTTTTGGGAGACTATTTCTTTAGTTATTGGAGTTGTTTTTGTTGGATTGGCGTTTATTCTTTTAAAGAAATCACAAAGCTATTTCTTTCGGCAATTTGCCTATTGTTTGTTTATCAGTGGGCAGACCGCTTTCTTGTTTCATCTTGGTTTAGAAACAGATCAAATTCTATGGGTTTTAATTGCACAGATTTTTATTCTATGTATTAGTTATTTTCTTAAACCACATTGGTTCTTCATTTTAATTCAAATGCTTGCTACGTATGGCATAGCTTTTATCTATTTGCTACAACTGGACCATTTATTGTGGTCGATACATTCTACTCAGACTTATTTAAATTTAACTTTGCTCAGTTACTTGGTTTTTAGTTTGGTACTCTTACCTAAGAAGAAATCAATAGCTCTATATGAGCGTAGTATTTTTTTATGCGTGCTGGTCGTAATTCTTGTAGCTTCTTTTTTTGATACTTTTATGGGGCTGGTACCAGAAAATTCGATAGATCAGCAGTTATGGGTTTTATATTTGCTACCTGTTGTCTTGTTACTTTGCTTTAGTGTTCTTCATTTATATCGGCAACTTAATACACTCACTTTTTTCGCCTTTTTAATATTTGGTGTGTTACTTATTGTGTTGGGATATTTTGAAATTTTCATCCTGCTTATTATTTTAACGTGGGCATTAAAAAAGAAAGATTATATTGTGTATGGAGTGAGCTTAACAATATTCGTTTTTGTGTTCTGGCAGCTCTATTACAACCTACAAATACCTTTTCTAACTAAGAGTGCATCTATTTTTATTTCGGGCATTGTTTTGTTGGCTCTGTCTTGGTTACTTCAACGTGAAAATAAAAATGATCTTGTTAAAGGAGAGAAAGAATGAAAAAATATTTTTCTCTTATTCTTGCATTAGTCACCATATTATTTTTTGCAGGTTTAGTGGCGAAAAACGAATGGCATTTGCACCATAGTAAAAGTATTTTCATTGAGCTTAAGCCAGTTGATCCTCGTTCAATTTTACAAGGTGACTATATGGCACTGGCTTATGAATTACATTTACAATCTCTTAAAGCTCTTGCAGGAAGTGAAGGTGAGGCTCTGGAACAGGTGATTTTTAATCGCTCTTCCGTTCCCGCAAAAGTTATTTTGGATTCACAAAATCGCGTAGTTCGTACCATTTTAGATATCAATAATTCATTTGCTGGGCAGAGGTTAATTTTAAAAAATCCTGAAAATCGTTTGCAGGCTTTATATCCTGCCTCGCGCAGTTTCTTGTTTGCAGAAGGCTTGGCTCAATGTTATGAAAAAGCCAAATATGCTGAATTTAAGGTAAATCCTGAAGGAGAGGCGATATTGTTCGAATTACGAGGAGAGCAGCTTCAACCATTAAATTGTGAAAAACAAAAGAACTGGTGGGAAGGAACTATTAAGGACTTATAAAATAATAAAAGCCCGTCAATGCGGGCTTTTTATTCTTAAAATAAATTAGGCAACTTGAACAGGAATGCAATTCGCTGTGTGGTTGACTGTATTATTTGGATTAGCATATACCAAACGTGGTTTATGAATATTTGCTTCAGCTTCAGTAAAATCACCAAATGTAGCAATAATTACTAAATCGCCAACGTCTGCTTGATGTGCAGCACCGCCGTTTACTGAAATAATTCCAGAGTTATCTTCACCACGAATCGCATAAGTTGTGAAGCGTTTGCCATTGGTTACATTCCAAACATGAATTTCTTCATATTCACGAATACCAGCTAAGTCCATCAATACGCCATCAATTGCACAAGAACCTTCATAGTGAAGTTCAGCATGGGTTACAACTGCACGGTGAATTTTGCATTTTAATAAACGAGATAGCATGGCTAGCGTCTCCTGAGTAGACCTAAGATGTAGATCTTATGGTGAAATCTTTAGCTTTTGCGGTTGGCAAAGTGGCTGATGCGCATTTTGCTCCTAAAAAAGCAAGATAGCAAGCATGATTGTTCAACAATTTAAGTGGGTTTATATGCATTAATTTGATTCATGGCCTGTGGAACTTGTCCGTGAACAAGTAGCTTCACTTTAGAAAGGGCATGATCAATTGCTGCATCCATCAGACTTTGTTCACTACTTGGTGCTTTTCCAAGTACGTGACCTGAAACTTTCTCTTTCGAGCCAGGATGTCCGATACCAATACGTAAACGGTGAAAATTTGGACCAATATGAGGGACAATGTCACGTAAACCGTTATGACCACCGTGTCCACCGCCTGTTTTAAGACGAATTACACCTGGGTTCATATCAAGTTCATCATGAGCAATCAAAATTGCTTCGGGAGCAATTTGATAAAATTTTGCAAATGGAACTACACTTTGTCCAGAACGGTTCATAAATGTAGTGGGTAGAAGTAGACGGACATCGTGTCCTTCTATATTACCACGTCCACTGATTCCGTGAAATTTCGGATCATTTTTTAATGTAATGCCATATTTGTCAGCAAGCTGTTCAATGAACCAAAAACCTGCATTATGGCGGGTTTGGGCATATTCTGAACCAGGATTGCCCAAACCAACAATTAGCGAAATATTTGACACTAATCTACGCCTTTAAACACTTATGCGCGTTTGAAGTCAGCGTGCATAGGAGTGTTTTTAGATGGGTGACGTTGTAACGCTTGGATTTTAACGTTTTCAACTTTGTCGCCCACTTTGATTTCTACAACTTCTTCAAAGAAAGCATTGCTTTCTAAAGCTTTTACAAGCTCACGAAGTTCTAAAGTAACAGTTACAGGCTCAGCGTTGCCACCATAAATGATAGCTGGAATTAAAGCTTCGCGACGAAGGCGGCGGCTCGCACCTTTCCCTTGTTTGTCTTCAGCACGCGCTTGAGCGTTTAATACGAAGTTTGCCATGAGTAAATCCTCATTAAAGTTTAAAAGACTAAACTTGCGACCAGTTTAGTGATAGAAAACCCCAGCCAAGGCTAGGGTTTATAAAAAGCTGCAATATTATAAACTATCGAACATTGCACTGATAGACTCTTCGTTATTAATACGACGAATCGTTTCAGCAACCATGCTAGCAACAGAAACCTGACGGATCTTGCCTAAGGTCAATGCTTCTTCAGAAAGAGGAATGGTATCAGTCACAACCAGTTCATCAATAACTGAATTACGTAAGTTTTCAATAGCCTTACCTGATAGTACAGGGTGAGTTGCGTATGCAACTACACGACGTGCACCAAATTGCTTAAGCGCATCAGCTGCTTTACACAATGTACCAGCAGTATCGACCATATCGTCTACGATAACGCAATCACGATCTTTTACGTCACCAATTAAGTGCATAACTTGCGACTCATTGGCTTTTTGACGACGTTTATCAATAATTGCTAAATCGATGTCACCCATCTGTTTGGCAACAGCACGAGCACGTACTACACCACCAACGTCAGGAGAAACCACCATAAGGTTGTCATGTTGTTGTTGACGTAAGTCAGCAAGCAAAGCAGGAGTACCGTAGATGTTGTCGACTGGAATATCGAAGAAACCTTGAATTTGGTCAGCATGTAAGTCGATCATCACGACACGGTCAATACCAACAGTGGTAAGCATGTCTGCGACAACTTTAGCTGTAATCGGCACACGTGCAGAACGTGGACGACGGTCTTGGCGAGCATAACCAAAATAAGGGATAACAGCGGTAATACGACCAGCACTTGCACGACGCAAAGCATCTGCCATAACCAAGATTTCCATAAGGTTATCATTGGTAGGGGCACAAGTAGGCTGAACGATAAATACGTCTTTACCACGAACATTTTCAGTAATTTCTACTGAAATTTCTCCATCAGAAAAGTGACCGACTGATGCAGCACCTAGAGGGATATGTAAGTGACTTACGACTTTTTGAGCGAACTGTGGATGAGCATTTCCACTAAAAACGACAAGATTGGGCATGAAGCACCCTTGGCGGTTGGTATGTAATGAAATAGATGGCAGGGGCGGCTGGATTCGAACCAACGGATGCCGAGATCAAAACCCGGTGCCTTACCACTTGGCGACGCCCCTAATGCGGCAGAACTTTAATATTTTTGCAATGCAATGTCAAGATTAATCAACAAAAAGCATAGCAATTAAGTCTGTCTTTAAAATAAGAGAATGGCAGGGGCGGCTGGATTCGAACCAACGGATGCCGAGATCAAAACCCGGTGCCTTACCACTTGGCGACGCCCCTAAATTCGATGATATATATGATGGCAGGGGCGGCTGGATTCGAACCAACGGATGCCGAGATCAAAACCCGGTGCCTTACCACTTGGCGACGCCCCTAATATAATCATCATTACAGGTGAGGTTGGCAGGGGCGGCTGGATTCGAACCAACGGATGCCGAGATCAAAACCCGGTGCCTTACCACTTGGCGACGCCCCTAACGTGTAACCTTAAAATGATTAAGAGGAGATTCTTTTAAACTACTTACCAAGTAAGATTTACATGGTGAATGCTTAAGAATTTCATCAATATTCATTTCATTCGTTACTTCAATAAAAACACAAGCACCTGTACCTGTAAGCTTTGCTTGACCAAATTGATCTAAATATTGCATTGCTTCTTCTACTTCAGGGTATAACTGCCGAGCCAGTGGCTCAAAGTTATTTCCAAAATTAGAAGGTTCTAACTGATAGGCGCAAAATTTAGTGGTCTTAGAGTCTCTTGTCAATGTTTTTTGTGAAAAAAGCAATTGAGTGCTGATAAAACAATCAGGTTTTAAAATAATGAACTGTTTTTGATCTAAGTCTATGAATGATAAATGTTCACCGATGCCTTCAGCCCATGCATTTTTACCATAAATAAAAATTGGAACATCGGCACCGAGCTTAACACCGTAGTCCGCAAGTTGTTCTTGCTCTAGGCCACATTCCCATAATTGATTTAACACAATAAGTGTTGTGGCGGCATTAGATGAACCGCCGCCTAGACCCGCACCCATTGGAATATTTTTTTCAATTTTGATGTCCAAGCCACAAAGTTTTTTTGCATGTGGTTTTAGTATTTGAGCTGCTCGATAAATCAAGTTTTCTTCAGCTCGAACTTCACTCAACCCATCAATTTTGATTTCTTCGCCCAAAGTCGGTGTAAATGTCATCCAATCATATAAATCAATTAGTTGGAAAATGGTTTGTAGCTCATGGTAACCATTTTCACGTCGGCCTGTAATATGTAAAAACAGGTTGAGCTTAGCAGGGGAAGGAACTCGAATCATAGATTTATATAATTAGACTTAGCGGTTTTGGATGACCATTGTAATACGGTTTTCTTTATCTTCAGCAAGAGCTTGCTTTAAAACCAGTTTGTTTGGCAAAGTTTGTTCACCATCGTAACTGAAATTAACTGTCCAGCCATCTTCAATCAGTTGACTCACTCGATTTGCAGCGTCTTTCGTAATTTGAGCATTTAGCGTTGCTGGTTTTGCTAAAATCCAGCTTGTTAAGTGTGTAATTGGTGCTTGCCAACCCGTTGCACGTTCTAAAAGTTCTTCTGGAGAGGCTGCGCTAATAAGTCCTGTTTTAGAGCTGTTTAAAGTTACTTCGCCCGGTTTACCCTGAATTTGGGTTTTTCCAACGCCTAAAATACCGCTTAATTCGATATCAAAATTATCTTGCTGTTGAAGCCAGGTAAAAAACGCACTACCAGTTTGCTGTGGTGTACGAACCCCAATCTTACCTTGTAAATTAAAGTGTTTTTCGTCTTGAACTTGTTGGGTGACCGCAGGTTTTGGTTGAGTAAAATGCTGACAACCGGTTAGAAATAATACACTTGATCCACAGATCGCTGTGCACAGTTGGGCAAATTTGCTCATATATTTAACTCTTTTTTGCAGATGTAGGTAAAATTAACGCATCAAGCTGTTGTAATTGTGGATCATTGGCATGTTTTTGTTTCAGTTGTTGTAACACTACGCTAAATTGCGTGAGTGACCCTTGCATATACAAAGCTTTAGCATAACGAACGCCAATATTTATATTATGGCTAAGTTCATACGCTTTGCCTAAGGCTTCCGCCGCAGCTTCATAATCGTTCTGTAAAAATGCAATATAACCTAGCGTATCAAGAATTGAGGCCTGTTCAGGCGCATATTCTAATGCTTGCTCTGCATACTGACGTGCTTCTTTTAAACGACGGTTTTGCAGTGCCAGTGTATAAGCATATGCATTTAGATACGTTGGGCTGTTGGGCTCAAGTTGTAATAATTGTTTTAAGGTTTTGTCCAGCTTGTCGCGGTCCGTATATGGATCAAGTAATAAAACTTCCGCATAAATTAGTTCTGGGTCGTCGGGTAGGTTTTTAATTGCTTCATCTAATAGATTTAGTGCAGCTTTTTTATTGCCCATTTTCTTTAAGATTTCAGCTTGGGCTTGATATAAGAAACTTGCATGTTGGGGATAATTTACTCGTTCTTGAGTAAGGAACCGTAAAGCATCATGTAAGTTTTCTTGTTTATCATATATTGCGATCAAGTTTCGTCTAGATACCACATATAAACTGCCATCAACTAAACGATAGTAAGCTTTTGCAGTTTCATAATGCTGTTTACGCTCTGCATTAATGGCTAAGTAGTAATACGCTTCATTTTGATATTTTGCCGAGTTTCGTAGGTCAACAAGATATTGTTCTGCTTTGTCATATTGCTTTAAATCAATACTCGTTAAGCCTGCAATAAATAAGGCTTCTTCAGCTTTAGGGTTGGTTTCTATAATCTTTTCAAGTTTTTCTAACGCAAGCTGAGATTGGTTAATTTGTATGAGATAGCGGATTTCAGCTAATCGAATATCTAAATTTTTCTTATTTTTACGACTCGACTTTGCATACCATTTAAGCGCACCTTCTTGATCGCTGAGAGTAATAAGTAAGTTTGCTTTCATTAAAATAAAGCTCGTTACTTTAGGACGTCGACGTAATGCTTTGTTAATGTTGGTTAGCGCAGTTTGTAATTGGCCATTTTGAGCTTCTAAATTGGCGATGAGTGCCAAAATAGAAGGATTGTCTTTTTCTGCGCTAGAACGTAAAGCTGTTAATAGTACTTCTCGGTCTTGCGCATTTTCTGGAGCAATGCTGGCTAAAATTTGTTCTAAATCGGCAGTGGGATCTATCTTTAAAATTTTATCTAATGTCTCAGCAGCAAGCTGATATTCGTGCGTTTTTAAAGCAATGTGTGACAAATAAAATAAAGCTGGTACATCTTTAGGCTCTTGAGCTACCCAATGAGTAGCAATATTTAACGCAGCTTGTAAATCATTATATTCAAGTGCAACGTCTAAAGCTCTCTGCTTAATTGATGTAGAGTTGCTTTTAATTGCGAGCACTGTGTAATTATGCAAAGCGTTTGGAATATCATCATAAGCTAGAGCAAATTCAGCGACCATTGTTTGCTCTAGGGCCTGATCAAATGAATGCACGGCATAGGTCTCTTGCACAGGACGTGCATAGACATACGAGGACATGCTACCTAACAACAAGAATGTGGTAGAATACTGTCTTATCGAAGCACCGTTAAAATTAATACGGCTATTCATTTGACGCAATTTTTATTGATCCAAAGTAATGCTTTTTATGACACCGATGTTGCACAATAGCATAAATTTAGCGAAATGATGATCTGATATGTCTTTCTTTGCATTGGGTGTCAACCATCAAACAGCTTCTGTAGAACTCCGCGAACAAATTGCTTTCAATGCAGAGCGATTAAGTCGTTTGCTTGCCGAACAACGCCATCACCAAAACTTAAAGGATTTGGTGGTCGTCTCGACCTGTAACCGTACAGAAGTTTATGCCATGGCAGAAAACGCCGAAAGCCTTCTAAAATGGTTAGCCGATGCCAATAATATTGATGTAAAGCAGTTAATTCATCATGTTTATCGTTACGAGAATACGCAGGCCATTACACATTTAATGCGAGTGGCGAGTGGTCTAGACTCTCTCATGCTTGGTGAGCCGCAAATTTTAGGGCAGGTTAAAAGCGCTTTGGCATTATCTAAAGAAGCTCAAACGGTCTCTCCTGAATTAAATAGTGTTTTTGAATACGCTTTCTATGCAGCTAAACGGGTACGTTCCGAAACAGCGGTAGGTAGTCATGCTGTTTCGATGGGGTATGCTGTTGCACAATTGGCCTTACAAGTTTTTAGTAAGCCTGAAAAGCTTACCGTAATGGTTGTTGCTGCGGGTGAAATGAATAGCTTGGTTGCTAAACATTTGGCTGAAATGGGTGTCGCGAAGATTATTATTTGTAATCGTAGCCGTGAGCGTGCTGACCAGCTGGCTCAGGAGATTGCACATCAGGTTGAAGTTGAAATTATTGAGTTTTCAGCATTAGCAGAAAATTTATATCGTGCTGATGTCGTGTCGAGCTGTACTGGAAGTTTATATCAAGTTATTGCTTATTCTGATGTTAAGGCCGCGTTGAAGAAACGCCGCTACCAACAAATGTTAATGGTTGATTTAGCGGTACCACGTGATATAGATCCTAAAGTTGAAGCACTTGATGGGGTCTATTTATATGGTGTCGATGATTTACAAAGTGTGATTGATGAAAACCTTGCTCAACGTCGTCAGGCGGCTGTTGAAGCAGAGGTAATGGTTAATCAATTAGCGACTCAGCTTATTACGCATCAAAAGGTTAAAGAGGCGGGTAGCACAATTCATGCTTACCGCCAGCATAGTGAAGAAATTAGTCAACAAGAGCTTACGCATGCGTTAGAAGCTTTGCATCATGGTGAGAATGCCGAACAGGTGTTACAGCAATTTGCTTACCGTTTGACGCAAAAACTTATTCATCCCACATCTATCTTGTTACGTGAAGCTGCTAAAGCAGAAAATCCTGATTATTTTGAATGGCTACAACAGCATTTACAGGATGTATTTGATCATGAGCGTAAGCCAAAACATTAAGACAACAGCTTCAAGCTAATTTGTTTTGTTAACTCATTGAGCTGTTGTCTTAGATTTCTTGATTCAATTAAAGAAATCGGTGATTTCAGTTTTTGACGTAAATATCTTTCTTGCAGACTTAATGAATATTCTTTAGCTAACTTGTCAGCTACTTCAGGAGCCTGTGTTAATGCTTGAATATTTGTTCTTTGCATAATATCGGCGATTTCATGACAGTAACTACTACACGCACCAAGCACATAATAAGTTGCCAGCTCTTGGTCATCTGGTAAATCATCAAAAATACGATTTAAGATAGCCAGTACTTTGGCTAATAATTCATCTTGGTGAATATAAGCCCGTAATCCTTCAAAATGAATATAAAGAAAAGGATGATGCATTAAAATTGCAATCGCAAAGTCTTCATCTTTTGTATGGATGTTAAATGAGAGCGAGGCATCGTGGCTGATTTGTGGGGTAAAACGTTTACCAAGTCCGAGTTTTTCCCGGAAAGATTGAGTAAGCAAGTAGCGGAAAGAACCTTGTTTAGGTAAGAGTTCAGTTAGTTCTCTGAGTTCTCCCATGACTAAACTTTTCCCTTCAGGCGTACTGATATCGTGTTGACCTGTTAAGTGCGCAAACACGAAATCGGACAGAAGAGGGGCTTGTTGTAATAGTTTTTGGAAATTTTCGAGTCCTTCTCGACGGATGAGAGAGTCGGGGTCGTGATCATTGGGTAGAACAAAAAATTTTAGTTCACGACCATCATTAAGAAGTGGTAAAGCAATTTCTAAAGTTCGGCGCGCTGCTTTTTGACCTGCTGCATCACCGTCAAAAGCAATCGTAATACGACTATTTTGTTTAAATAAAATATTAAGGTGTTCAGTATTACTTGCAGTCCCTAAAGTTGCCACAGCTCCGGTAATGCCATATTGCTGAAGCGCAATGACATCCATATAGCCTTCAACCATTAACCAATCGCTAGATTTAAGCTTTCTACCTTCATAAAGTCCATAGAGTAGCTGATTTTTATGAAAGACTTCTGAGTCTGGCGAGTTAATGTACTTAGGTTTAATTTCGTCATTTAAGGCACGCCCACCAAAACCAACCACTCGGCCTTTAGGGTCGCGAATTGGGAAAATGACGCGGTCACGTAACAAATCAAAATCACGCCCATTATCACTTGAGCGGATAAGTCCAAGTTGTTTTAATCCGTCAATGTCATAAGGAAAGGCTTTTTCTAGATGTTGCCAGTCTTCTGGAGCATAGCCTAAGCGCCAAAATTGAATCGTCTGGTCAGTTAAACCACGCTGTTTGAAGTAATTTTTAGCTTTCTGACTTGTTGGTAATTGATGTTCATAAAACTGAGCAACATTTTCTAGTAAGTCATATAAATTACCTTCTTGAACTGGTTCATCAAAGCTAAACGGCTGTTCGAACTGAGCAAAAGGGTCATCAAAAAATACAGGTTCAAGTGTGTTGTAGCTTTCATCCGATGGCTGCTGTGGAATAGCAGGCTCTGCCGCATTTGTTTTGGTAACGGGTGGCTTTGTAACCTGACGGGTATAAGATAGTTTTTTATTTTCAGTATTATCTTTAGGTAATTCAATTCCGGTACTGCTCGATAACTCTTTCATTACCTCAATAAAGTTTCGGTTATCAATATCCATAAGAAAACGGATTGCATTTCCGTTAGCCTGACAACCAAAGCAGTGATAATACTGCTTGTCACGGTAAACATGGAATGATGGCGTTTTTTCTTGATGAAAAGGGCAACAGCCGGAATATGTACGTCCGGTTTTTTTCAATTTCACACGCTGACCAATCAGATCGACAATATCTGTGCGATCTAAAATTTGATCAATCGTATGCTGTGGAATTGCCATAATTCAGATAACCGTATTAAAACTTGATGAGACAGTGAGTCAGAATATTCTGACATGATGAATCGAGATATGCCCAATAAATATTTTAATATTTTATAAAAACAAACAGGCAAGTGATATCACTTGCCTGTTTGTTGATGTTTTTTAAAGCTTAAACTTATTGAGCAGCGTCATCTGCACCTTGTGTTGCCTCATCTGATTGAACATCAGTTGAAGCTTCAGTAGAGGTTACAGCTGGTGCAATAGTTGTATTTTCTGCTGCTTGTGACTCAGGTTTGTCTAATAAACCGAAGCTTAAACGGTTTGTCCAACTACGTTCAGACTTAGGAGCTTCAACAGGTGTTTGTTCTGGTGCTTCAGTTTCTTCTTTATCTGAATTACCAATTAAACCAAAACTAACACGGTTGAGGAAACCACGTTTTGGAGCTTCTGCTTCAGTTGTGTTCTCTGGCGTTGCAGCAGTCGATTCACGACCGAAAATACCTAAAGTTGCACGGTTGATCCAGTTACCTTCTTTACGAGCAGCACGCATGTTAACTGTGCCGTCTTTTTTCACAAGGCTTGGATAATTAAGTTTTAAAACTTCAATATATTGCTGCGAAGTAGCTTTATCACCTAACTTGTCATAGCTATATGCCAAAGTGGCTAAAGCTTCTGGAATTTGAGGTGTTTGTGGATAGTGTTCAATCACCCATTGCGAACGTTCTGCAGCGGCGATCCAAGCTTTACGTTTAACGTTGAAGCGGGCAGCAGTCATTTCATTTTCGGCAAGTTCTTGCCCAATGAATTTCATACGCTGAGCAGCATCGACAGAATATTGGCTACTTGGGAAACGACGAATTAAATCAACAAAGTTTTGATACGCAACTTTTAAATAACTCACATCACGATGTGACTGTTGCAAAGAGGTATAACGCATCAAACTGTCGTAGTTTTGCTCCATATTCGCAACAGCACGAACATAATAAGCATAATCCACATTTGGATGTTGAGGATTTAAACGAATAAAACGTTCTGCTAAGGCAATCGCGCCTTCATAATCTTTTTGTTTAAATTTCGAATATAGAAGTTCAAGTTGTGCTTGTTGAGCGTATTGTCCAGTCGGATAATAAGTATCGATTGCCTCTAAAGACTTGGTCGCATCAAGATATTGACCACGGTCAAGCGACTTTTGGGCTTTTTCGAAGTAAGCTTGTTCACTAGATTGAGGGCCAGTATCGACCACTTCTTTTTTACTTGGATTGCTGCTACAGCCCACAAATGCAGACGCTACGCCTAAAGATAAGGCAAGCATCGTAATTTTATAACGTGGTAGCGACATAAAAACTCCTCTGTTATGTTGGGCAATGAGCTACAATTGCGCTATTAAACCACTTTTATCTCAATGATCAAATGACTTCAGCACAATCTTCAAACACAAACTTCTCTGAAACCGACTTCAATTTACTTGAAGATTCTGAGGATGCAGATAACCATACTTCTGATACAACTGCAACACGTTTATCGTTGCAAGTTCAGCTAGATGAAACCTATCTGGGACAACGTATCGATCAGGTAGCAGCTTTGGTATGGAGCGAGTTTTCACGTGAAAAGCTCAAGCAATGGTTGAAAGATGGCCATCTGTTGGTGAATGGTAACATTGTCAAGCCTAAGCACCGTTGTGAAGGAACTGAGCTGCTTACGCTTGAAGTAGAGCTCGAAGCCCAGACGACGAGTCAACCCGAAAACATTCCACTTAATATTGTCTATGAAGACGATGATATTTTAGTCATTAATAAGCCAGTAGGCATGGTGGTACATCCAGGAGCAGGCAATAGTTCTGGAACTTTAGTGAATGCTTTGCTTTACCATTTCCCAAAATTGGCAGAACTTTCGCGCGCTGGTTTAGTACACCGTATTGATAAAGATACCAGCGGTTTACTGGTTGTCGCTAAAAGCCTAGAAGCTCAATTTTCTTTAAGTAAACAGTTGGCAAATAAAACGGTTTATCGTGTATATGACTTGGTTGTTTATGGAAATATTATTGCTGGCGGTACGATTGATGAACCAATCAAACGTCATCCAGTAGACCGTGTAAAAATGGCAATTTTACCGGGTGGACGAGATGCAGTAACTCACTACAATGTAAAAGAACGTTTTAAAGATTTTACTCGTGTACAAGCTCGTCTTGAAACAGGACGAACACATCAGATCCGTGTGCATTTTAGTTATATTGGTTACGGTTTGATTGGTGATCAGGTTTATATGAACCGTGTACGTGTGCCAGCTGGTGCATCTGAATTGCTCATTGAAACTTTACGTGGTTTTAAACGTCAGGCATTGCACGCAGCGAAATTGGGCTTGAAACACCCTCGTACTGGTGAAGAAATGCTGTTTGAAGCGCCGTGGCCTGAAGATTTTACACATTTAGTGAATGTGTTGCGTTCAGAAAACGCTGCATATTAAGGACGTGCATATGGAATTTGTTCAAGGTTTACCTCAAGGCGTATTTGTAGGGCAGACACGTGTTCAACATCCTTTGGCATTACCAACGGATCAACTTGAATTATCTGGCTTTAATTTGGCTTTACATGTCAAAGATGAGGCACCACGTGTTCAACAGCATCGAATGATATTGTTAGATGAGTTTGCGAAATTTGGTGTTAAAAAAATGACATGGATGACTCAAACGCATAGTACGATTTGCCATACTGTAAATGAACAAATTCCCTTTAAAGCTTTAATTGGTGATGGTTTAGTTACTCAAACTAAAGGCCATGCTTTAATGATGATGACGGCCGATTGCTTACCTGTCGTGTTGGGAAATGCCGAAGGCAGTGAAGTTGCTAATTTGCATGCGGGGTGGCGTGGTTTAGCAGGTGGCATTATTGAAAATACAGTTACGGCTATGCAAAATCCCCCGACTTGGGCGTGGTTAGGAGCTGCAATCAGTCAACCTTGTTTTGAAATTGGGGCCGAAGTAAAAACTGCTTTTTGTGATAAATATCCAGAGTTGGAAACAGCTTTTGTTGAGGGCGTGGCTCCAAATAAATTTCATGCAGACTTATATGCCATTGCACGTTTTATTTTACAAAGTCTAGGTGTGCAACAAGTCTTAGGTGGAGATCAATGTTCTTATCAACAGGGTGATGAGTATTTTTCTTATCGTCGTGATGCGAAGACAGGACGTATGGCTACGTTTGTTTTTATGTAAGTTTTGATAACTTCCTTAAATGACTCTCTTATTTTATATTTATTAGAAATAGGAGAGTTTTTTATTTAATTTGAAAATATTTCTATAGTATGCAGTAGTGAAAACCTTATATTTCATATTTATAGATGAAGGTTTAGCAAGTGTTAATAAAATGATAAAATAGAAAAAATCGCTAAAATTTTAATCTTATGTCTTTGCCTGAAAAACATCTCTCTATTGTCTACCACAGCCCATATGGTCATACCGCGAAGGTAGCTTCCGCTATTGCTGCTGGTGCAGAGGTGATGGGTGTAAAAGTACATTTAATGAATATTGAACATATTGATTGGGATGCACTTGATGCATCGCACGGTATTATTTTTGGTTCGCCTACCTATATGGGGAGTATGACCGCTGACTTTAAAAAGTTTATGGACAGTACTTCTAAACGTTGGAAAGAGCGTTTGTGGCAAGGCAAACTTGCAGCTGGCTTTGCAAACTCAGGTGGTCTAAGCGGCGATAAATTAGCGGTATTACAACAATTAAATATTTTTGCGATGCAACATGGCATGCTTTGGTCAGGTTTACCTTTAATGACGACTGGGCATAGTGAAAAAGATTTAAATCGATTATCGAGTTGTTTAGGTTTAATGACGCAGTCAGATAATGCACCTGTTGAAATTACTCCTCCACAAGGTGATTTAGATACAGCTAAATGGTTTGGCGAATATATTGCTGGCCTCTTATATAGATTAAATTAATAAATTCCGCGATATAAAAAAGCCTCTAAAAAGAGGCTTTTTATTTAATTACTTATGAAATATACGAGCTTTATCACGCTGCCAATCGCGATCTTTTTCAGTCGCACGTTTGTCGTGAAGCTGTTTACCTTTCACAAGCGCGATTTCAAGTTTAACCAAGTGACCTTTCCAGTAACATGCTAAAGGAACACATGAGTAACCTTTTTGGTTAACTGAACCTGTTAGCTTTTCTAGTTCTCGGCGTGATAATAATAATTTACGTGTACGTGTAGCTTCAGGTACTACATGAGTAGATGCTGAAAGGAGCGGTTGAATTTGTGCACCAAATAAAAACGCTTCACCATTCTTAAAAATGACATAACTTTCTGTCAAACTCATGCGACCAGCACGTAAAGACTTTACTTCCCAGCCGAGTAAAGACATACCAGCTTCAAATTTTTCTTCGATAAAATAATCATGGCGGGCACGTTTGTTTTGTGCGATGGTTCCGCCATTATGTTTTTTCACTACTGTCGCTTTCGCCATAATTCAAACTTCCACAATTGCCCCTATTGTGCCGTAAACTGATGCTAAGGTGAAGTTTTTCCTGCACGTCAATATTTCGCCTGATGTATAACTTTTGCTAAAATAGGTTCACAATACAATTAGAGTACTAGCGGATGTCTAAAACGCGTGTAATTTATCCTGGAACATTTGACCCCATCACGAATGGACACGTTGATTTAGTTACTAGAGCATCAAGAATGTTTGATGAGGTTGTAGTAGCAATTGCAATTGGACATCATAAAAACCCTTTGTTCAGTCTAGAAGAGAGAGTTGAACTGGCACAAACTTCACTCAGCCATTTATCAAATGTTGAATTTGTAGGCTTTGATGGTCTACTGGTTAATTTTTTCAAAGAGCAAAAGGCAACAGCAGTACTTCGTGGTTTAAGAGCAGTTTCTGATTTTGAATATGAATTTCAACTTGCCAATATGAACCGTCAACTTGACCCACATTTTGAAGCAGTATTTTTAACACCATCTGAGCAGTATTCATTTATTTCTTCGACATTGATTCGGGAAATTGCTCGTTTAAAAGGGGATGTAACCAAGTTTGTTCCGCAAGCTGTGGTTGAGGCCTTTGAACGTAAACATCAACAAGGTTGGTAAAGTGTCGTTATATATCACCGATGAATGCATAAACTGTGATGTTTGTGAACCAGTTTGCCCAAATGAAGCTATTTTCATGGGTGAAGTGATTTATGAAATTCATCCAGATTTATGCACTGAATGCGTTGGTCATCATGACCAGCCGCAATGTCAGTTATTTTGTCCAGTGGACTGTATTCCTAAAGATCCGCAGCATGTGGAAACGGAAGATGAGCTATTCGACAAATATAAAAAATTAATTGCTCAAAAAAGCACAAGCAATTAGTAAATAAATTTGTTAATATGCGCCCCTGAAGTGAGCTGGATGGTCGCTGCTGTGGAGGTCTTCGTGACTGAAGCAGGGGAGGAAAGTCCGGGCTTCATAGGGCAGGGTGCCAGGTAACGCCTGGGCGGTGAAAGCCGACGGAAAGTGCAGCAGAGAGTAGACCGCCTCATTCGTGAGGTAAGGGTGAAAGGGTGCGGTAAGAGCGCACCGCGTGTCTGGTAACAGTTCACGGCATGGTAAACCCCACCAGAAGCAAGACCAAATAGGAATCCTGAGGTACGGCCCGTACTGGATTCGGGTAGGTCGCTTGAGCGTATGAGTGATTGTACGCCTAGAGGAATGACCATCCTCGACAGAACCCGGCTTATAGGCTCACTTCACCTCATTTTATTTAAAATTTTTCTTGACGTGCGTTAAAGAAGTTAAGATAATGCGCGCACAGTTTTCGGCTATGTAGCTCAGTTGGTTAGAGCACCGCACTCATAATGCGGGGGTCACAAGTTCAAGTCTCGTCATAGCCACCATTTTATAGACCACGCTCCTGCGTGGTCTTTTTTTATGCTCATTTTTTGATTAAACACAGTTTGTAAAGACCGACTTTATAGTTATGGCATTGTTTGTCTAGATCAATTTCTTCATGTTCTTATAACACTTAACAAGGATGTTGAAGACATGAAAAGGTCATTATTATTTTTAGGAATTTTAAGTTTAACGGCGGGAGTAGAGGCTTCTGCGGCTGATTTAAGTTGGGGAGATCCAACTTTGGATTCGGGACAGTTTAAAGTTTCTGGCGCAGTACGTTCTCGTTATTTGCATAAAGATTATGTGGTTGATGCAAATGAAGGTTCTCAAAATGATGACTGGCGATTAACTGATATTAAATTAGTGCTAGGTTATGAAAATCCAGATTGGATTGCAGGTGCGGATGCCCGTTGTTATCAATATGATCGCTTATGTGATGCGATTTTTCTAAAAAAAGCTTGGGTAGGTTATAAATTATCTGATCAGCAGAGAATCACGGCAGGTTTGCAACCCGTTGATTTTGGCTTTGGTGAATTTTGGGGAAGTAGTTATTACGAAACGCTTTTAAATACTGTTGGTTTAGAAGATATTGATAATTTGGGGATCAAATATAAATTTGCAGATAATAAATATAATTTAACTTTAGGTTTCTATCCAACTGATGGGGGAAATTATAAAGGAACTTCAAAGGACTCAAGCAGATATAGCGGTAATTTCGTTGAAGCTGATGATTTAACCACAGGAACTAATATTGAAGAAAAGAATATGTGGATTGCTCGAGCGTCTAGAAAATTTGAGCTTGATAAGGCGCAAAATTTTTCGACCGAGTTAGGTGGTTCAGTTTGGTACTCTGATTTAGAAAATAAAAGAACTGATGAAGATGGTCATCGTAAGTCATGGAATATATTTGCTCAAACGCAATATCAAGCATGGCAATGGATGTTCTTAGCGGGCAAGCAAGATGTTACGAATGGCGACGATTTATTCCCTAATAGTTCAACGATTGGTGCGTTCGACTATCCATATCAAGTTGCTAATAAAGGCAAATATCTGGTCAATGAAATCAACTATACCTTTGCTCAGCCATTTCACAAACTTGAAAATATTAAACCTTATATCTCTCATAGCCGCTTCTTTAAAGATGAGAATGGTTATAAAGACTCTGAACGCTTAATTGCAGGGGTTTATTTTAATTACAAAGCCATTGGTATTCAGGGGGAATATATTATGAGTAAAAACGATCCAATGGTTGGTGGTGGGGCTGATGGCCTTGCACAAGGTAGTAGTAATGATTGGGATAAATTATTTTATCTTTCAATTGGGTACTATTTTTAAAATTTAAAAGCAATTTATTGCCCTAAGTGAATAGGCCTCACTTAGGGCTTTTTTTATAGAAAGACTTTTTCAGGCGGCAGTTCTCGTTTAACTGCCGGAGAAATGAGTTGTCCTCGGGTTAGGTTTTGAATGTGCTGTAAACGATTGAGCAATTCGTTTTGAATAAACAAAATACAGGTTTGTAATTTAGATGAGCTTTTAAGTCGTGATGGATAAACCGCCCATATATCTGCATCTTGCCAATATTCGGGCAAAATGTGTTGGAGTTGACCTGTAATTAATTCATCTGCAACATCCCAAATTGATCGGAAAATAATCCCGTGGCCTTCTATGGCAAGTTGATGAATAATTTCGCCGTTATTCGAAACAAAACGTGGTTTGATATGCACTGAGACATCTTCAGAAGCATGCCTAAATTTCCATAGCACAGACGATTGATCACGCTCACTAATCGTCAAACAATCATGTGTTTGCAAGTCTTCAATGCTGTCTGGTACGCCGTGTTTAAGTAAATAGCTCGGTGCTGCACATAAAATTCGAAAATTAGAAGCTAACTTCTTCGCAATCATGTTTGGCGCAATTTCATTACCAATTCTAATATCCAAATCAATACTGTGTTGAATCAAGTCCTTGGTATTGTCGATGGTGTCAAAATGAATCTGAAGTTTTGGATAGAGCATCATTAATTTAGACAAAATTGGTGCGATATGCTTTCTGCCAAAACCAAAGCTACTAATAATATCCATACGACCGGTAGGCGTACTGAGTGGGTTATTTACCAGTTCACAGACTTCATCAAATTCTTCAAGAATATTTGAAACTCTCTCAAGGATGAGTTTGCCATCTTCTGTCAGACTAACGTGACGCGTGCTGCGATGAAAAAGTTTGCAGCTTAACGTGTTTTCTAAAATATTAATTCGCTTGCTAATAAAAGCAGGCGAAGTCCCTAGTTCCTCAGCAGATTCGACAAAACTTTTTAGTTTGGCGACTGTGCAAAAAACCTTTAAATCCGATAGGTTAGGTAGATTGTTCACGATCCGTGTCCATTGGAGTGATAGTTCTGTTGTTGATCATTTTTGCTTAAAACATCATGTTTAAGCCATACAAGGATATTAGTCGAAGGTGTGAAGGAAGCTTATGGCAAAAAGATATAAAGTTGCCACGATTGCAGGCGATGGCATTGGTTTAGAAGTTCTACCAGAAGGCATTAAGGTTGTAAAGGCAGCAGCAGAGAAGCATGGTATTGAGCTTCAGTTAGATGCTTTCGATTGGGCAAGCTGCGATTACTACCTTGAGCACGGCAAAATGATGCCAGATGACTGGTTTGAAACTTTGCAGGGCTACGATGCAATTTATTTTGGCGCTGTAGGCTGGCCAGATAAAGTACCTGACCATATTTCACTTTGGGGGTCGTTGCTCCAGTTCCGTCGCGGTTTTGACCAATATGTGAATTTACGTCCAGTGCGCTTAATGCCGGGTGTTAAATGTCCCTTAGTAGGTAAAAAACCAGGCGATATCGACTTCTACGTGGTCCGTGAAAACAGTGAAGGTGAATATTCAGCCATTGGTGGTAAGGCTTTTGAAGGAACAGATCGAGAGTTTGTTTTACAAGAAGCTGTATTTACGCGTCATGGTGTAGATCGCATTTTGCGTTATGCATTTGAGTTTGCAAATCAGCGTGACGCGAAAAAAATTACAGCAGCGACCAAGTCTAATGGTATTGCGGTCAGCATGCCCTATTGGGATGAACGTGTGGATGCGATGGCAAAACAATATCCACAAATTCAGGCCGATAAACAGCACGTTGATATTTTAGCAGCTCGTTTTGTTTTACAACCTGAACGCTTTGATGTGGTTGTTGCATCGAATTTATTTGGCGACATTCTTTCCGATTTAGGCCCTGCATGTACAGGAACTATTGGTTTGGCTGCTTCGGCAAATTTAAACCCAGAAAGAAAATTCCCATCATTGTTTGAACCTGTACATGGTTCAGCACCAGATATTTACGGTAAACAAATTGCCAATCCAATCGCTGCGATTTGGTCGGGTGCCATGATGTTCGAATTCTTTGGTGAAGAAGACGAACGTTGCATTCAAGCAGGTCAGGACATTATGCAGGCGATTGAGCATGTATTAATTAATGGGCCAAAGACAGCCGATATCGGCGGTCAGGCAAAAACTTATGAGGTAGGAGATGCAATTGCATCGTGTGTAGCCCAAATTAAAATGGACGTGTTCGCTATGGAATAACGCCATCCAAAAATGGATGTATGGATATGGATAATCAAAACACAAAAATTTATACGGATAAAGTTCTTGCTGTAACCAGTTTACTGTTTGTATTTATTTCAGTTGCTGGTTTGGCGATTTATTCGCAAGAGTCGATCAAGATCGCTGCAACATGGATGCAGTGGACGACATCGGTATTTACCACCCCAGTATTACTGTTTGCTTTTTTAGCCATTATTTTTACTTTTGGTCTAGCTTTTAGTAAATACGGCAAAATCAAACTAGGTGAAGGAAAGCCTCAATACACCACGATGTCATGGATTTTTATGTTCATCTTGTCAGGTATCGGGTCTTCTACATTGTACTGGGGCTTTTTGGATTGGGCTTACTATTATCAAACTCCGGGTTTGAGCTTACCGCCTGAGTCAGCAGAAGCATTGAAATATAGCGTGGCTTACTCGTTTTTTCACTCAGGTTTAAGTGCATGGGCAATTTATGCTTTGGCATCAATTTCTTTGTGCTACAGCTACCATGTTAGAAAAAACAAAGGCTTAAGTTTGGCTTCAGTGATTGAAGCGGTAACAGGCTTTAAATCAACAGGTGTGGTTGGGCGTTTAGTCGACTTAATGTTCTTGCTTTGCATGTTTGGTGCATTAACGATTTCGTTGGTACTCACTGCTGTGACATTTACCAATATTTTGTCTCAGCTCACAGGTATCCCAAATACTTTTATGACTAAGGTCATCATTATTTTGGGTGTTTCGGTTCTGTTTGCACTTAGTTCGTATGTAGGTATGGATAAAGGCATGCAACGTTTAAGTCACATGGTGTGTTTAGGCGTGGTGTTATTTGCGATTTATGTACTGTGCTTTGGTCCAACTCAATTCATTTTGAATAATTCATTAATGAGTTTCGGGTTAATGGCAACCAACTTTGTTGATATGAGTCTGTTTACCGACCCAATGGGCGATGGCAAGTTTACTCGTGAATGGACTGTTTTCTACTGGTTATGGTGGATTTCATATGCACCGGGTGTGGCACTCTTTGTAACGCGTGTTTCTAAAGGCCGTACTATTAAAGAAGTGATCTTTGCCATGGTGATTGGCGGCAGTGTTGGTCTTTGGTTTATCTTTGGTGTGTTTGAAAACTACAGCGTTTATAGCTTTATTCATGGGGCTGTAAATGTACCGCAAATCTTAAGCCAACAGGGTGGTGAGGTTGCAATTGGACAATTGCTCAGCCTATTACCTGCTGGAAAGCTGATGATGTGGATTTTTCTCGGCATTATGGTGGTGTTCTTGGCAGCACATATGGATGCGGTCGGATATGCAGTTTCAGCAACATGTACACGCGGTTTAAGTGAAGGGCAAGATCCATCGCCAAATGCCCGTCTGTTCTGGTGTGTCATGCTGACTTTGGTTCCGATTGCCATGATCTTTAGTAAAGCACCTTTAGACACCATGAAAACGGCAACTATTGTGACGGCTTTACCATTCATCGTGATTATTCTGATTCAGACCTATGGCTTAGTGAAATGGTTGATTCAGGATTATGCCAAAGTCCCATCACATTTAATTGAGCAACAAGGTTATGATGATGCGGAAATTGGTTTAAACCAGGCTCAAGATGAACATGCAAAACGGATGCAGCTAGAGCTTGCAAGCTCAATCAAACTGGACAGAAAAACCAGCTAGAGGGAACGGTAATGACTACATGTGAACAGACTACGTATGCCTTAAGTGAAGAAATGCAAAGCCTTGTGTATTGGAGCAGCATTTATTCACCAGCAGATGCAGATATTGACTCAGTCCGCGCGGCCTATGACGCGATGTGTCGACACTACACTTTGCCTCGTGATGGCAAGATCGAAGTAGAAGATAGAGTTGTTGCAAATGCGGAGCATTCAGTGCCTGTTCGCATCTATTCACCAAAAACTAACCGACCTGAAGCTGGTTGGCCATGTGTATTGTATTTACATGGTGGCGGTTGGATGGTGGGTGGCCTCGATTCACATGAGTTTATTACCAGTTATTTATGTCAGGACTTAAATGCAGTTGTCATTGGTGTGGATTACCGCATGGCACCAGAGCATCGCTTTCCGGCAGCTTTTGAAGATTGTTTAGCAGTTTATCAATGGCTTAAAGAGTATGGTTCTGATTGGCAGATTGATAGCGGAAATATCGTTCTAGCAGGCGATAGCGCAGGCGGTAACTTAGCAGCTGCCCTAGCAGTGCATCTACAGCATAGTGGTTTGCAAGCTCAAGGTCTGGCATTGGTTTATCCGTGTTTAACTACAGCGCTTGATACACCAGCCGCACAAAAGCATGCACATGCGCCGTTACTCACAACGGAAGATATGCATTTTTATTTAAAGGAATATGCACCGAATTCACAAGATTGGCAGGATTTACGTCTAGCGCCTTTATTGGCAACTGATTTTTCAGATATGCCTACAAGTTTTGTGGCGGTTGCAGAGTATGACCCTTTAAGTGATGACGGTTATTTCTTTACCCAAAAATTGGAACAAGCAGGTATCCCTAACGAGTTCTATTTAGGCAAAGGTTTATTACATGGCAGTTTACGTCTGATGCGTGATTGTCCTGAAGTTCAACAGTTATATCAAAACATGCTGAGTGCGATACGTCGCATGTTTGGCAGTGTCGAAAAGATATCAATTTAATATCGAGTTATTTGGACGAAAAGAATTTAATGGAGTAATAACATGAGTGCAATTGAAAAATTACCTGAAGATTTTTGCGCAAACCCAGATGTTGCATGGACTTTTCCTAAAGTTTTCTATACTTCATCGCAAGTATTTGAGCATGAGAAAGAAGCAATCTTTGCTAAAAGCTGGATTTGTGTTGCACATGGTAGTGAATTGGCCCAACCGAATGACTATATTACCCGTAAAGTAATTGGTGAAAATATTGTCATCATTCGTGGTAAAGATAGTGTTTTACGTGCGTTTTATAATGTGTGTCCACACCGCGGTCACGAGCTTCTAAGTGGCAGTGGTAAAGCAAAAAATGTAATTACTTGCCCATACCATGCATGGACTTTTAAGCTAGATGGTAGTTTAGCTTTGGCACGTAACTGTGACCATGTCGAATCTTTCGACAAAGAAAACTCAAGCATGGTGCCTTTAAAAGTTGAGGAATATGCCGGCTTTGTTTTCATTAATATGGATGAAAATGCGACATGCGTAGAAGACCAACTTCCTGAATTTGCTGAGCGTTTAAATCAAGCATGTAGTGTAATTAAAGATTTAAAATTGGCAGCACGCTTTGTGACAGAAACTCCAGCAAACTGGAAAGTTATTGTCGATAACTACTTAGAATGTTATCACTGTGGGCCTGCACATCCGGGCTTTGCTGACTCAGTACAAGTCGATAAATATTGGCATACCACACATCAAAACTGGACTTTACAGTATGGTTTTGCACGTTCATCAGAGAAGTCATTCAAGCTTGATCCATCAATAACAGATCCTGAGTTTCATGGTTTCTGGACTTGGCCTTGTACTATGTTCAACGTACCGCCAGGCAGCAATTTTATGACTGTGATCTATGAGTTCCCAGTAGATGCAGAAACGACTTTGCAGCACTACGATATTTACTTCACGAACGAAGAACTCACTCAAGATCAGAAAGACTTAATTGAGTGGTATCGCAATGTATTCCGTCCTGAAGATTTGAACTTGGTCGAAAGCGTACAACGTGGTTTGAAATCACGTGGTTATCGTGGTCAAGGCCGTATTATGACTGACAAGCAACGTTCAGGAATTAGTGAACATGGTATTGCTTACTTCCAGCATTTAGTGGCGCAGCATCACAAATAAAACAAATGGATTTATTCAGGTGTAAAGATGACTTACACCTGATTCTTCAGTTAGGAAGATGATATGTCGAGTTTACAAAGCACAGAATTATTTCAGCAACAAGCCTATATTAACGGGCAATGGCTAGCTGCACAGTCAAATGCAACAGTTCCAGTGACTAACCCTGCAACAGGCGAAGAAATTGGCACAATTCCAAATATGGGAGCGGCTGAGGCGACTCAAGCAGTTGAGGCTGCTTATACGGCTTTACAAAGTTGGAAAGCTTTAACTGCCCAAAACCGTGCAGATATTTTATTGGCTTGGTACAAACTGGTTCTCGAACATACCGATGAACTTGCTTTAATTATGACCATTGAACAAGGCAAACCTTTGGCAGAAGCGAAAGGTGAGGTGCGTTATGCTGCATCATTTATTCAATGGTTTGCCGAAGAAGGCAAGCGTATTTATGGCGATGTGATTCCAACCGTCAATAATCAGCAGCGTTTTATTATTAGTAAAGAACCTGTGGGTGTTGTGGCTGCTATTACGCCGTGGAATTTCCCAATCGCCATGATTACGCGTAAAGCAGCACCAGCTTTAGCAGCTGGATGTACGATAGTGATTAAGCCAGCGAATGAAACGCCTTACTGTGCTTTAGCGATTGCGAAACTTGCAGAAAAAGCAGGTATTCCAGCTGGTGTAATTAATGTTGTTACCGGTAAATCTCAAGAAATTGGCTCAGTATTTACTTCACATGAAAAAGTGAAGAAATTGACTTTTACTGGCTCAACGCCAGTGGGACGCCTACTGATGCAGCAGTGTTCAAGCACCATTAAAAAATTGGCGCTTGAGTTAGGCGGTAATGCTCCACTGATTGTGTTTGACGATGCCGATTTGGATAAAGCTGTACAAGGTGCGATTTTTGCCAAGTTCCGTAATGCAGGCCAGACCTGTGTTTGTGCTAACCGCATTTATGTACATGACAATATTTATCAAGCTTTTGCCGAGAAGTTTGTACAAGAAGTACAAAAGTTTAAAGTCGGTAATGGACTTGAAGATGGTGTGCAAATTGGTCCATTAATTAATGAAAAAGCAGTGTTAAAAGCACAGCAGTTGATCGATGACGCAGTGAGCAAAGGCGCTAAGATTGCCTGTGGTGGTAAGCAGCATGCTTTAGGACAAACCTTTTATGAACCATCAGTTTTAACTAACGTTGACCGTACAATGGAAATTGTCCAAGAAGAAATTTTTGGTCCAGTTGCGCCACTCATTCGCTTTACAGATGAAGCTGATGTCGTTGCTCAGGCCAATGACACGATCTTCGGTTTGGCTGCGTATGTTTATAGCGAAAATATTTCACGTCTGTGGCGAGTGTCAGAACAGCTTGAATATGGAATGGTCGGTATGAATGCCACAGCAATTTCAAATGAAGTTGTACCATTTGGTGGTGTGAAACAATCAGGTGTTGGGCGTGAAGGCTCAAAGTATGGTCTTGAAGAATTCATGACTATTAAATACATGTGTTTAGGGCTTTAAGGATAAGCCCTAACAACAAGAATATGCAGTAAAAGAAGGATTCTAATATGGCTAGTCATTATGAAATGTTCCCGGCGGTTGTTACTCGTGTGGAGCAGCTAACCCCTTTAATCAAACGGTTTACGTTCAAACGTCAAGATGGGCAGAACTTTCCTCGATTTAGTGGGGGAAGCCATATTATTGTCAAAATGAATGAACAGCTTTCAAATGCATATTCATTGATGAGTTGTACACAAGACCTATCGACTTACCAAGTCTGCGTTCGTAAAGATGTGGAAGGTAAGGGTGGTTCAGTGTTTATGCATGATCAGTGTAATGAAGGCTGTGAAATTAAGATTTCAGAACCAAAAAATTTATTTCCATTAGCCGAAACAGGCAATAAACATATTTTAATTGCAGGTGGAATTGGCATTACACCATTCTTGCCTCAAATGGATGAGCTTGCGGCACGCGGTGTTGAATACGAACTACATTATGCTTATCGTTCGCCTGAACATGCGGCTTTGTTAGATGAGTTAAAGCAGAAACATGCCGAGCATGTATTTAGCTATGTTGACTCAGAAGGTTGCTCATTGAAGCTGGATGAATTGATTTCATCACAACCTAAAGGCACACACGTGTATGTCTGTGGGCCGAAACCCATGATTGATGCTGTGATTGATTGCTGTAATAAGTATCGTTATCGCGATGAGTACATTCACTGGGAACAATTCGCTTCAACAGTTCCTGAAGATGGGGAAGCATTTACGGTTGTACTTGCCAAGTCTAATCAGGAAATTGAAGTACAAAGTAATCAGACGATTTTACAAGCTATTGAAACATTAAATATTGATGTGGAATGCTTATGTCGCGAAGGCGTATGCGGTACATGTGAAACTGCTATTTTAGAAGGTGAAGCAGATCACTTTGATCAATACTTAAGTGATGCAGAAAAGGTTTCACAGAAGAGCATGATGATTTGTGTGTCGAGAGCTAAAGGTAAAAAACTAGTATTAGATCTTTAATATATTTCTGTGGCCGATCAATTGTTTAAAGCAAAAAAATGCTAAAAAAAGAACAAATAATGATGAACTGAATCTTATTTGTTCAATTGATGGGCATTAAGGGTTTTTACCTATTGACCTGCTATACAGAACTATAGATAATGCGCACACAGTTTACGGCTATGTAGCTCAGTTGGTTAGAGCACCGCACTCATAATGCGGGGGTCACAAGTTCAAGTCTCGTCATAGCCACCATTTTAAAAACCACGCTCCTGCGTGGTTTCTTTTTATCTACTTTTTACTCATTGAAATGTTTTTCAATTATATCGAGTGTTTTTGAACTTTGATAAAAAGGAGCTAGTAGTGCTTGAAGTAACGGTTCTAAAATACCGTGCTCATTGAAGGCATCCATAACCTTCGGATAAAAACGTAAAGCTTCTGTTTGTAAGTCGCTTTCGGTTAAACCAATTTCACTTAATACTTCAAATAAACTTTGGTCTTTATAAAAATCATAAAAAACTTCAACGCCATACAAAATAAGATCTTGCATAAATTCTGATTGACGTAATTCTTTCCAGTATTCGTAAATTAAAACAAAGAACTCTTCAACATCGAGAGGAGTGAGTTGTTTCATAAACTCATACATTTTTTTATGTCTGATATCTTCCCAAACATGACGCACTAGACTTTCTAAATCTTCACTCGATAAAAGACTTAATTCTGTAAGTTGCTCGTGAATAAAACTGGCAATCCAGGTTTCAAGTTTATGCTCAAGACGTTGCTGCTGCAAAAAGGAAAATTTTTTGAGTTTATGTTGCCATTCAAAATGATAGTCATCCACTCTAGAGGCAGTTAGAAGTTTTGGTAATTTTTGTTCTAGAGTCGAGGTTGCAATATATTGGCAAAGCTGTTGTACAGAAGGGCTAGTTCTTAAAAACTGGTTGAGATAATGAGGAATATGTTCCATTTCCAAAAATTTGGAGAGCCACATTTCAAATTGGTGGTCAGAGACCAAATCTTGTAACTGAATTGGCGATTTCATCGCAGATAAATAAATACGCTGCGCGATTTCCCCAATAAACTCAAGTAAACCAGCACCTAGCTGCATTTCAAAAGCATAGCGTTTCACAACGGCTTGTAGTTGCTCTAAATCAACAACTTCATGAAGCTTGATTTCGTCAGCATGTTGCATAAACAACTGAATGAATTGCTGGAAATAAATAGGTGAGTTTTCTATAGATAATTGTTTTTTGAAAAATTCCACCTGCTCAAGCAAAAGTGCTTGAGCAAGTGCTGTAGTTTTTGATGAGTTTTTCTGCTCAGTCATTCGCTGTCCAACCGTTGACAATCGGATAACGTCGTTCGCGACTAAATGCACGAGAGGTAATTCTCGGGCCAATCGCACCTTGACGACGTTTGTATTCATTACGATCAACTAAACGGATGACTTTTTCAACAACTTCTTTATCAAAACCTTTGGCAATAATATCGGCCTGACCTAAATCTTCTTCAATATATGCGTAAAGGATGGCATCCAATACATCATATGCTGGTAAAGAGTCTTGGTCTTTTTGATCTGGGCGAAGTTCTGCAGAAGGTGGGCGGGTAATCACACGCTCAGGAATAACCGGAGTTTCGCTTAAGCTGTTACGGTATTTTGCTAATTCAAACACGATAGTTTTATAAACATCTTTTAGAACCGCAAAGCCACCAACCATATCTCCATAAAGTGTGCAGTAGCCAACTGAAAGTTCAGATTTATTCCCTGTAGCAAGGACTAAATTACCAAACTTGTTTGATAAGCCCATAAGCAACGTGCCACGAGCACGCGCTTGTAAATTTTCTTCAGTTGCGTCAGCTGGTGAATTACCAAAGAAAGGATACAAGGTTTGCATGAAGCTATTTACGATTGAGTGAATTTCAGCAATACCGAAAGTTACACCCATACGGCGAGCTTGTTCAGCCGCATCTTCTACACTAATTTGAGAAGTGTAAGTATAAGGCATCATTACAGCTTGTACTTTTTCTGCACCGATTGCATCAACAGCAATCGCAAGTGTAAGGGCAGAGTCGATACCGCCAGAAAGACCTAAAATCACACCTGGGAAGCCTGAGCGCTCTACATAGTCACGAGTTGCCATGACTAAACCTTGATAGATCTCTGCAAATGTTTCTAATGCAGGAGCAGATTCAGTGACTTTATATAACTTTGTATCACGGTCAAATTCAGCAATATAAATGTCTTCTTTAAAGCTCGGTGCTTGTAAAGCAATTTCACCATTTTGATTGCTGACAAAACTTGTGCCATCAAAAATTAAATCGTCTTGTCCGCCCACTTGGTTAACATAAACAATATTTAGATGAAGTTGTTTTGCAAGTTCACTTAAGGTCTGTATACGGTGTTGTGGTTTGCCGACTTCATATGGTGATGAGTTGAGTACAAGAGCAGTATCAACATTTAATTGGCTCAACTGTTTGACCGTATTAATTGACCAGATATCTTCACAAATTAATACACCAAACTTATGCCCAAGATATTCAAACACCAAATGCTGATGGCCTTTTTGGAAATAGCGTTTTTCATCAAAGACGCCATAGTTTGGTAAATTGTGTTTGTTAAAAACACCCAAAACTTGACCGTCTTTCATGACAGCAGCAGAATTATAACGTTGACCATCTTCTGTCTGGTTTACGAACCCGAAAACCATAACAATATCTTTAACTTCGGCAAGTTGTGCAAAAGCCTTTTGCATACGTTTATTTAAATTTGGACGTAACAATAGATCTTCAGCTGGATAACCAATAACAGAAAGCTCGGGAAAAATAATCAGGTCAGCGTCTTGTTTTTTCGCCTGATTTACTTGCTCAATCATCTTTTGGGTGTTTGAGTCAATATTGCCAATATGCGGAGAAAACTGAGCAAGGGCAACTTTAAAACTTTTCATTCAAACCTAATCCTAGATCATAACGAATATAGATACACACAGTGTTGATTTTTATGGATATAATTTTTCAACGATGTGTATGATACGATAGTAAACAATTAAAATAGTAAACAAAAATGTCAAGATCAATAATATATACCAATCCCATATTTTCTGCGTAAAAATAACGAGATTTTCTGTATAGAATAGAAACAGGCTTCATTATTTTTATTGTTTGTATACTGCCTTATCACAAGCTAATTTGGAATAAGTCTGTTCTATTTTTTTCAATAATTTGAATTGAATAAGCGCACTTTTATAGTTTAGATAAGTATTTCTGATTTATAAGAATTCTCATTTACATTACGCAAAAAATGTTACGTTCAAAGTGAGATTGATTATTTAGTTACAAATGAAGTTGAGGTGAACAGATAATATTTGGGATTTTTCCAGAGCAAATGTCGCGCGCAATTTCGCCTTGCTGTTCAATATTATACCTACTAAATGCCTTGTCAGGGTGGTAGGTATATTTGTAGGGATTGTAACTTTTAAAGCTTAGGTAATAGGCTGATTGTAATAAAGCACCTTTAAATAGTACATGAATGCCTTTTTGATATTGCATGACATGTGTGAGTTCGTGAATAAAAATACCCTGCATAAACTTGGACTCTAGAGCGTAATTTTCACTGTAATCAGCAGGATTGACATAAATATTCCCATTTGGGGCCATGAAAATACCGCTACTCTGCCAAGGGAGGTAGCGCGTAGCAATAATTTTAGGCCGTTCACAATCGAGCATGTCGCCAAAAACCATTTGTGCCAATAATTTTTCTTGAGCCGTCAGATGTCTAATCGGATAGTTTTTTAAGTGACGGAAAATAAAAAGTATAAGAAGAATAAATTGTGTATGGATTAAGCGTTTAAGGGCATTAAAAGTTAGCATAGCTTTGCCATTAAATGAGTTCATCTATTTATTTAGCATAGTATAGATCATGTGTTGCTAAATAAAGAGCCATGGCTATTCATTAATTTTATAGTTCTGTTTTTATAAATATTTAAATGAATTTCATGTTTTTATTATTGTGAATATAAGACTTCTTAGAGAAGAAAAGCAAAAGCCCCAATTAGAACTGAGGCTTTACAACAACTAAAATCACAACAGCAAATAAAATTAAGGTTGGCATTTCATTAAAAAAGCGCCAGAACTTATGTGATTTATAGTGAGCATTTCCGATGAGCTTTTTACGATAATAGCCACATACCAAATGATAAATCACTAATAGAGCCACTAATCCAACTTTGAGGTAAAACCAAGTCGCTTGATGGTAATGTCGAGTTGCATCACCCCACTCTACAAGGAAATGGGCGGTAATTAATGTAGCAATCATCGAAGGCCACATAATTCCACGATACAACTTGCGTTCCATTACCTCAAAGCGTTGATGACTTGCAGCATCTTCACTCATCGCATGATAAACATATAGACGTGGTAAGTAGAACAAAGCAGCGAACCAGCAAACCACGGCAATAATATGTAATGCTTTTACCCACAAAAAAGCATCAGAAGGTGCATCCATCGATAATCCTAGGTGGGATTATGCATCCCACTTCTTGAAAATAAGGCAAGCGTTAACACCGCCAAAGCCAAAACTGTTACTCATTACAGTATTCAATTTTGCATCACGTTTTTCAAGTACGATATCAAAAGGTTTTGCGCCTTCATCAAGTTCAGTCACGTTGATGTTTGGTGCAATAAAGTCATTTTGCATCATTAGCACAGAGTAAATAGCTTCTTGTACACCAGCTGCACCCAAGCTATGGCCTGTCATAGATTTGGTTGAGCTAAGAGGAGGTACGTTACCTTCACCAAATGCACGTTCCATTGCTTTAAGTTCTGTAATGTCACCAGCTGGAGTAGAAGTACCATGTGTATTTACATAGTCAATTTTCTCTACGCCATGTTGCTTAGCCTCTTCAAGTGCCATTAATACACAACGTGTAGCACCTTCACCACTTGGAGCAACCATGTCCGCGCCATCACTGTTCGCAGCATAACCTACTACTTCAGCTAAAATGTTCGCACCACGTGCTTGCGCATGCTCAAGTGATTCAAGTACTACGAAACCACCACCGCCAGCAATAACGAAGCCGTCACGGTCTGCTGAATATGGGCGAGATGCTGTTTCTGGAGAGTCGTTATATTTCGAGCAAAGTGCGCCCATTGCATCAAACAATAAACTTTGAGACCAGTGATCTTCTTCACCGCCACCAGCAAGCATAAGGTCTTGTTTGCCAAGTTGAATTAAGTTGTACGCATAACCAATTGCATCTGCAGAAGTTGCGCAAGCACTTGTAATAGTATGTGAAATACCTTGTAGTTTAAATGCAACACCTACGTTTGCAGTAATGGTGTTTGACATGTTACGTGGTACGAAGAATGGACCCACTTTACGTGCGCCTTTAGTCTCTAATAATTCTGTCATTTCAACAACAGAAGCAGTTGAGCCACCACCTGAACCACCTGCAATACCATAACGTGGGTTACCGCTAAGTTGTTCAGGAGTAAGGCCTGCATGTTCAACTGCAGCTACAGCAGCGTTGTATGCATACATCGCACATACGCCCATGAAGCGTTTTAATTTACGGTCGATATTATCAAAGTCTTGTTCTGCAGCAGCGCTGACATGACTTTTAAAATTGAGTTCAGCATAAGTTGGGTTAAAACGTGTCCCGGAGATTCCATTTTGAAGTGAATGAGTAACTGCTTCTAAAGAGTTACCGATACATGAGTTAATACCCATACCAGTGATTACAACACGTTTCATCTACAGGTCCCTTTATGGTGATATTTAAGAGTCTATCGTGTTCAACAGCTATGAAAATGAATAGGAGAATATAGCTGTGAGAAAACGGGACTCATGTTTTTCGTTGTTAACATGATAGCAGAAAGGATTTTTATTTCTTATGGCAAATCTTTATGACAATTTTACATTTAAAAAAAATAACCAAATACATAGTATGTTGCACTTAGGGTTAACTAAAATACACACATTCAAGTTGAGATAAATCCACATTCCACCTAGTATTTATCTCTAATTAGATAAATTAAAAAATCGAGGTACTTGATGACAAAATTTAATAATAATCAATCTGACAATTTGTTTTCTCAGGTCTTCGGAGTGGCTAAAAAGCTCAGTTCTACAGGATTGAGTATCTTGCAACAGAACCAATCAGGTGACGTCAGTAAGGTAATTGAACCAATCCCAACTGGAAAAACTGTTGAAGGTAGATCGAGAACAAAAAGCCCATTTGAAGTTGAGCAATATGAAAGTCCTCAACAAATGCTAAGAGAACATTTACCAAAAGTCACACGTCAGGTATTTGGTCGACATTTTAAAAAAGTAAATGGTGTTGCTACATTTCTTTCGCCAGATTGGGATGAAAAAATCTCAGGCCATTTATTTAATTGGTTAAATGACTTTAGTTCAAAAAGTACCTTAACTGAAAAAATCCTAGAAGAAGCGGGTGCTAAAGATTTATTTGAATTAACTAAAGATACAGGTCGTTCTCAACGTCTAAGTCAGGCGCTTATAGAACAAAACAAGCTCATTGCGACTGTACAAGGTGCAATTACAGGTGTATCAGGCGTTGTTGGTGCAGCTGTAGATATTCCAGTATCATTGGTTTTGGTCTTAAGAACTATTTACCAGACAGGAAGGTCACATGGCTTTGATCTGCTGGAGGTAGCAGACCAAGATGTTGTTGAGTTTATTTTTAAAGAAGTTGACATTAGCCTGATTGCAGAGAAACAAACTCTCTTGTTGGCTTTAAAAACATTGCGAAATATGTTGGAAACTCAAGATATTCATCAATTTCAGCAAGTATTAGGTTCAACCACAGATATAGATACTTTAAAGAGCTGGCTAACAGATGAAGAAGGGGAGTTTAAATGGGAATGGTTAAATCATATTCCTAAACTTTCAGCTTTTGGTAAGTTTACTCCAGTTGCAGGGGCTGTTTTAAGTGCAGTATATAGCTGGAAATTACAAGAAGATGTAGGACATAAAGCTCAGGCAATTTTTGGAGCTGCAAGACATTATTTAAACGAACATCCAAGTGAGCATTTATCTCCGCTACAGGCTTATTATGCTGCAGTTACACTCATTCAAAAAGCAAGCCCAAGACTTTTAAATGTAGGTGAAGATGGCAACATTCATGCTGCTCATCATCATAAAGTAGAAAACCACGAGGTAATCTCGAAAGTATCTATTGTGTTAAAACCTACAGAAAGCGAAAAAAGTGAAGAGAAAGTTCAGGAAAATGTTCATAAGGGCTTAGAAAAACTTGCTGATAAACATGTGACAGAACATGAGCATACTGAGCAAAAGCCTGCTCTAACACCAGAGGATGATGACGAGATATTGGAAGATAAAAAATACTCTTAACAATACGCTTACAAAGTGAAGGTTTAAAAAGTAAAAATAGCCTCTATTTAAATTTGTAAATCGTGCTGTCAAACATTGATATGGTCAACATTTGGTAAGTATTGCCATGTTGACCATTTTTGCATCTTGGCTTACAATTATGTGCCCTTAAAAAGAGGTATTTTCTTTTTAAGGTTTTTTAATAACGGGAGAATTGCCATATGGCAACAACGAATCAGTTGATCCGTAAGGGTCGTACGACTTTGGTTGAAAAATCCAAAGTTCCTGCGTTGAAGGCTTGTCCACAACGTCGTGGTGTTTGTACACGTGTTTATACAACTACACCTAAAAAACCTAACTCAGCTATGCGTAAGGTTTGCCGTGTTCGCTTAACTTCAGGTTTTGAAGTATCTAGCTACATCGGTGGTGAAGGCCATAACTTACAAGAGCACAGTGTTGTTCTTATCCGTGGTGGTCGTGTTAAAGACTTACCGGGTGTACGTTACCATACCGTTCGTGGTTCATTAGACTGTGCTGGTGTTAAAGATCGTAATCAATCACGTTCTAAATACGGTACTAAGCGTCCTAAGAAGTAATTCTAGGAAACTAGTCGAATAAGCCCTTTAGCGTTTCGCTTGTTTGAATTCTTCATAGATTTGTAATTCAAGCGACGTATAGTAAGGCCAGCGTCGTGTACATGACACTTGTACAAACTGCTGGATCATCCTGAAGTGTCATATTATTAGGTGTATTAAAATGCCAAGACGTCGCGTAGTCGCTGCTCGTGAGATCCTTCCAGATCCAAAATTTAGCAGCCAAACAATCGCTAAATTCATGAACCACGTAATGCAAGATGGTAAAAAATCTATTGCAGAAAGTATCGTTTACGGTGCTTTAGAACGCGTTCAAGAAAAAAACAAAGTAGACCCAGTTGAATTTTTCGAGACTACTCTTGAAAAAGTTCGTCCTATGGTTGAAGTAAAAGCACGCCGTGTTGGTGGTGCTACTTATCAAGTACCTATGGAAGTGCGCCCATCCCGTCGTACTGCCTTAGCTATGCGTTGGTTAGTAGATGCTGCTGCTAAGCGTTCTGAAAAAACGATGGCTTTACGTCTTGCTGGTGAGTTGCTTGATGCAGCTGAAGGTAAAGGTGCAGCAATCAAAAAACGTGAAGATGTGCACCGTATGGCTGAAGCTAACAAAGCCTTCTCTCACTACCGTTTCTAAGCGGATAAAACAGGCCTTATTCAGGAGAATATTCATGCGTACAGCAGCTCGATTCAACATTGCTCTCTATCAAAGTGGGGGCTTTGCAGGTATTTAAGTTGCCTGTTTGGATATTCGCGCGCATCAATTTAATTGGTGCGTCCTGTTTTAAATATAACATTTAGGAATGTAGACATCATGGCTCGCCAAACCCCAATTACTCGTTACCGTAACATCGGTATTTCTGCGCACATTGACGCAGGTAAAACAACTACAACTGAACGTATTTTGTTCTACACAGGTGTATCTCACAAAATTGGTGAAGTACACGACGGTGCAGCAACAATGGACTGGATGGAACAAGAGCAAGAGCGTGGTATTACAATTACCTCTGCTGCTACGACTTGTTTCTGGTCTGGTATGGGTAACCAATTCGAACAACACCGTATCAACGTAATTGACACCCCGGGACACGTAGACTTCACAATCGAAGTTGAACGTTCTATGCGTGTTCTTGACGGTGCGTGCATGGTTTACTGTGCTGTAGGTGGTGTACAACCTCAGTCTGAAACTGTATGGCGTCAAGCGAACAAATATAAAGTGCCTCGTTTAGCATTCGTGAACAAGATGGACCGTACTGGTGCAAACTTCTTCCGTGCTGTTGAGCAAGTTAAAACTCGTTTAGGTGGTAATCCTGTTCCTATCGTTGTGCCAATTGGCGCTGAAGATACATTCCAGGGTGTTGTTGACCTTATCGAAATGAAAGCGATTATCTGGGATGAAGCATCTCAAGGTATGAAGTTTGAATATGCTGATATCCCAGCTGACCTAGTTGATACGTCTAACGAATGGCGTACAAAAATGGTTGAAGCTGCGGCTGAAGCTTCTGAAGAATTAATGGACAAGTACCTAGAAGAAGGTGATCTTTCTAAAGAAGACATCATCGCTGGTTTACGTGCTCGTACATTAGCTTCTGAAATTCAAGTAATGCTTTGTGGTTCTGCGTTCAAGAACAAAGGTGTTCAACGTATGTTGGATGCTGTAATTGAATTCTTACCATCACCTACAGAAGTTAAAGCGATCGAAGGTATCCTTGACGACAAAGACGAAACTAAAGCGTCTCGTGAAGCATCTGACGAAGCTCCGTTCTCTGCGCTTGCGTTCAAAATCATGAACGACAAATTCGTAGGTAACTTAACATTCGTACGTGTTTACTCTGGTGTTCTTAAACAAGGTGATCCGGTTTATAACCCAGTTAAAGCTAAGCGTGAACGTATCGGTCGTATCGTGCAAATGCATGCGAACGAACGTCAAGATCTTGATGAAATCCGTGCAGGTGATATCGCAGCGTGTGTAGGTCTTAAAGACGTTACAACTGGTGATACATTATGTGATGAGAAAAACATCATTACTCTTGAGCGTATGGAATTCCCAGAGCCAGTAATTTCATTGGCTGTTGAACCAAAAACTAAAGCAGACCAAGAAAAAATGTCTATCGCTTTAGGTCGTTTGGCTAAAGAAGATCCATCGTTCCGTGTTCGTACAGACGAAGAATCTGGTCAGACAATTATTGCTGGTATGGGTGAACTTCACCTTGACATCATTGTTGACCGTATGAAGCGTGAATTCGGTGTTGAAGCTAACATTGGTAAACCAATGGTTGCTTACCGTGAAACGATCAAAAAGTCTGTTGAACAAGAAGGTAAGTTCGTACGTCAAACTGGTGGTAAAGGTAAGTTTGGTCACGTATATGTACGTCTTGAACCGCTTGATGTTGAAGAAGCTGGTAAAGAATACCAATTCGTTGAAGAAGTTGTTGGTGGTGTAGTACCTAAAGAATTCTTTGGCGCGGTTGACAAAGGTATTCAAGAACGTATGAAGAATGGTGTATTGGCTGGTTACCCTGTTGTTGGTATTAAAGCGACATTATTCGACGGTTCTTACCATGACGTCGACTCTGACGAATTATCGTTCAAAATGGCAGGTTCTTATGCCTTCCGTGATGGTTTCATGAAAGCGGATCCTATCCTTCTTGAACCTATCATGAAAGTTGAAGTAGAAACTCCAGAAGACTACATGGGCGATATCATGGGTGACTTAAACCGTCGTCGTGGTATGGTTCAAGGTATGGACGATCTTCCTGGTGGAACAAAAGCAATTCGTGCAGAAGTTCCTCTTGCTGAGATGTTTGGTTACGCGACTCAAATGCGTTCTATGTCTCAAGGTCGTGCGACTTACTCTATGGAATTTGCTAAATATGCTGAAACTCCACGTAACGTGGCTGAAGGCATCATCGCTAAATTCCAAGCTGGCGGTAAAAAAGGTGACGACGAGTAATCTTTCGATTACTATAAGCCCAAACTAATTTCTTAGTTAAAAACCAAGTGCTCATGGGGTGACCCTCCATGAGTAGTTTATAAAGGAAGATCATCATGGCTAAAGCCAAGTTTGAACGTAATAAGCCACACGTAAACGTGGGCACAATCGGTCACGTTGACCATGGTAAAACAACTTTAACTGCTGCGATTGCAACAATTTGTGCAAAAACTTACGGCGGTGAAGCGAAAGATTACTCACAAATCGACTCAGCACCTGAAGAAAAAGCACGTGGTATTACAATTAATACTTCACACGTAGAATACGATTCTCCAATTCGTCACTACGCGCACGTTGACTGCCCGGGCCACGCCGATTACGTTAAAAACATGATTACTGGTGCTGCTCAGATGGACGGCGCGATCCTTGTGTGTGCTGCGACTGACGGTCCAATGCCACAAACTCGTGAACACATCCTTCTTTCTCGTCAGGTTGGTGTACCTTACATCATCGTATTCTTAAACAAGTGTGACCTTGTTGATGATGAAGAATTACTTGAATTAGTAGAAATGGAAGTTCGTGAACTTCTTTCTACTTATGACTTCCCAGGTGATGACACTCCAGTTATCCGTGGTTCTGCGCTTAAAGCGTTGGAAGGCGATGCTGGTCAATATGGTGAGTCTTCAGTTCTTGCTCTTGTTGAAGCGCTTGACTCTTACATCCCAGAACCAGAACGTGCTATCGACAAAGCATTCTTAATGCCAATCGAAGACGTATTCTCAATTTCTGGTCGTGGTACTGTAGTAACAGGCCGTGTAGAAGCTGGTATCGTTAAAGTTGGTGAAGAAGTAGAGATCGTTGGTATTAAAGATACAGTTAAAACAACTGTAACTGGCGTAGAAATGTTCCGTAAACTTCTTGACGAAGGCCGTGCAGGTGAGAACTGTGGTATCTTACTTCGTGGTACTAAGCGTGAAGACGTACAACGTGGTCAAGTACTTGCTAAACCAGGTACAATCAAGCCGCACACTAAATTCGACGCAGAAGTATACGTACTTTCTAAAGAAGAAGGTGGTCGTCACACTCCATTCTTAAATGGTTACCGTCCACAGTTCTACTTCCGTACAACTGACGTAACTGGTGCAATCCAATTACAAGACGGCGTTGAAATGGTTATGCCAGGCGACAACGTTGAAATGTCAGTAGAATTAATCCACCCAATCGCAATGGACCCAGGTCTACGTTTTGCGATCCGTGAAGGTGGTCGTACTGTAGGTGCTGGTGTTGTTGCGAAAGTAACTGCATAATCACTTTCAGTGAAAAAAAGCGCTCTAAAAAGAGCGCTTTTTTTATATTTAATTGTCTAACAATCACTATAAAGGCTGGCCCTAACTGATATTTCAATGTCCTTATTTCCCCTTAATCCTTTTTATTAACTTTGTATGATAAGAATCAAGAAAACGAACAATAAAGTTTGAGTAACTAGGGTTACTTACTAAGGAGCTTTGGGTATGAATGCTAAAGTGAATATTACGAATCGTGCAGGCGCAAGCTTTCCAGTACGTCGTATGAATTTTGACTTTAATGATGTACCAGAATATTGGATGAATGGTTCTGCTGGACTCACACATTTTATGACCGCATTGTCAGCATTGTTTCCGGCTGGTGAGAAATTCTTTATAGATAGTGTACGAGCAGTACGTTATCACCCAGCTATTAAAGATGATGAAGCGCTCCAAAAAGAGATTAGTGCTTTCATTGGACAAGAAGCAATGCATACTCAAGAGCACGTAAACTTCAATGCTTCTGCTCAAAAGTTTGGTCATGATGTAGAAACGTTAGAGAAATTTACCGATACGGCAATTCAAACAGCAATTAAAACTTTTGTAAAAATTGTCAAACCTTTCGGTATGACGAAAGAAATGGTTGATTTGACTGCTACAACGGCTCTTGAGCATTTTACCGCTACTATTGCTTCGCAATTATTGGTCAATAAGCACATTCAAGAGCTTATGACAGATGAGACAATGTCAACAATGTGGTACTGGCATGCGATTGAAGAAAATGAGCATAAAGCCGTAGCTTATGACGTGTACGAAGGTGTGTTTGGTAAAGGCATAAAAGCTTATGCGTTACGAACCAGTTCTTTGGTATTTGCTATGACTTTAATCTTTTTAATCCAGTCATCCTTTGTGCTTCGTTTATTAAAGCAGGACAACAAGTTGAATTTAGATGAACTGTCAGTAATTTATAAATACGGATATAGTCTATCTAAAGGTATTATTAGTGGTATGGCTAAAGAAATGTTAGCTTACTTTAAACCTGGCTTTCATCCGAATGACCTAGATACTGTTGGGCTATTGAAAACATGGAAAGCAAAATTAGGTTTATAGATTTAATTCATGATTTATAAAGGGCCCGATAGTGGCCCTTTTTATTTTTCTATAACTATTTTAAAGAGATCATGGAGCAGATATTGCACCTTTATGTGTCTATGAATGACCTCATCTGATATTTCTCTGTCCTCATCTGCACTTAATTGGTACATCGAAAGACGTATGATTATAAATATTAAGAAAATAAATAAAGTTATATGTGAATTAGCTATTCACTTAAAAGGAGTCTGAGATGAATGCTAAGGTAAATATTTCCAATCGTGCTGGCGCTAGTTTCCCTGTGCGTCGTATGGATTTTGAATTTGCTCAGGTCCCACGTTATTGGGCAAATTATGATGCAGCATTAACACATTTTATGACAGCATTATCGGCCCTTTTTCCAGAAGGTGAGCAGTTCTTTGTAAATAGTACGCGTGCCGTTCGAAATGATCCAAAGCTCGCTGATCCAGATCTTCAAAAAGAAATTAGTGCTTTTATTGGTCAAGAAGCGATGCACTCCAAAGAGCATTTAGCATTTAATGCTTCAGCACAGGCTTATGGTTATGATGTGCGCCATATGGAAAAGCAAACAGGAAAAGTCATTAAGATGGGTACAGCTGTTGTAACCAAATTAATGAAACCTTTTGGCTATACCAAAGAAATGATTGATTTGACTGGAACCTGTGCTCTAGAGCATTTCACATCGACCATTGCAGCTGAACTTTTACAAAACCCTGAAATTCAGGCCATGTTCCAAGACGACACTATGTATCATTTGTGGATGTGGCACGCAGTTGAAGAAAATGAACATAAAGCTGTGGCATTTGATGTGTATACAAGTATGTACGGACAAGGTCCGAAAGCTTATTTTATGCGTTCAACAGCCTTGATTATTGCAATGGCATTAATCTTTGCAACTCAGTCTTATTTTACTGCTAAGTTACTTAAGACTGATGATAAATTAACTTGGAAAGATACGAAATACATGCTTAAGTTTATGTATGGTCGTAAAGGTTTTATGACTCGTCAAATTCCAGAATTGCTTGATTTTTTAAGACCAAAATTTCATCCAAATGATTCTGATACCACAGCATTGTTGGCAACTTGGCGTGAAAAATTAGGACTTTAAAATTACTTTAAAAAAAGGGCAATTCAATTGTCCTTTTTTTTTGCTCGTTTTTTCTTGGGAAGTTTTTATAATACGCACTACTTTAGAATCTTCATTGCGTTGAAACTCATGATTCGTACTATGCAAAACATTGATGTGGATATTGTCGTTCAAATTGAAAAATCAGTTCAGACACATCCGTGGTCAAGACAGCAATTTATTGAATCTTTGAATTCTTATCAATGTACAGTGATTGAGTCACAAAACAGAGTGGTTGGATTTTGTATTTTACAGCCTGTTTTAGATGAAGCTAATTTGTTACTCATGGCCGTTGATCCTCAAATGCAAGGGCAGGGTTTAGGATATGAGTTATTAAGTGCATCAATTGAAAAATTAGAAAATCAACCAGTACAAATCTTTTTAGAAGTCCGTGAAAGTAATAAAGCCGCTATTGGTCTATATGAAAAAACAGGCTTTCACCAAATTGATCTGCGTCGCAATTATTATCCTACCCAAGATGGTGGGCGTGAACATGCAGTCATTATGGTAAAAACCTGTACAGATGATTTCGCATCTTTATTTAATGATTAAATTATTCCATTCAGAAGGTAACGTAGTCATAAGAGACGTACCTAGCTGTTGAATTTCTTCTGGTGATAATGACCTGTTTAAACGGCGCCATTGTCCATCGAGCAGAAGTTCTAAAGGTGTATATTGAGATTTATAGTTCATTTTAGCTGAATGCGGCACCCAATAGCCTAAGTAAAGATATTCTAAACCGAGCGATTTCACATATTCAATTTGGTTAAGAATAGAGTAAACACCAAGTGATCTGCGATGCTCATCGGGATCAAAGAATGTATAGACAGCCGATAGTCCATCATCCATTAAATCACAAGTAGAAACGCTAATGAGCCGATTGTCTTTCCAAAGCTCAAGAAAAAAACTATCTGTGCAGCTATGTACTAAAAACTTTTCAAACTGGTCTAAGCTCGGCGGAAACATATCACCATCTGCATGGCGTTCATTAATATAGCGTTCGTATAAATCATAATGAATTTGTGCTGCTTGTCGCGTAGGTAGAACAGTCATGGTGAGATCTTGATTTCGTTTCCATGCTTTTTTTTGCATGCTGTTCATTTGAAAATCGGCAACTGGAACACGACAAGACAGACATTGTCTACATAGGTGACATTCAGGGCGATAAACAAAGTCGCCACTACGGCGAAAGCCTAAACGAGAAAGTTCCGAAAGAGTGACCACATCAATTCGATGGATGGGATCTAAAAACACCATGCGTGCTGATTTATTTTCTAGATAGCTGCAATCATGAGGTGGAGTAATATAATACTGCAGATCATTTAAAAGGGACTTCGGGTGATATGATTTCATGATTGGTCCCTCCTGTTATCATTCCATTAATTTTGCATCTAATGCTATTGTTTTACTTGAAAATACACGTTCTTGATACTTTTTCCAATTGATAGAGGGGTGAATAATTACATCTTGTAACGATTTTAAGTAGTCTTGACGAGAAAGTGTACTGGCTCCCAGACTAATTAAATGACTGTTTACGAGTTGGCAGTCTATCCATGGTAGCTGATTTTCTTGTCCTATGAGCATTAATGTAAAAAAAGCCATTTTTGAAACATCGGTTTCGTTGCTAAACATTGACTCACCAAAACATCCTTTGCCAATCGTAACACCGTATAAACCTCCTACAAGTTCCTTTTGTTGCCATACTTCAATACTGTAACCATAACCAGCATTAAACATCTCACAGTAACCTTGAATAATATCTTCGCTAATCCATGTTTCATCTGCATAACTTCTTGGCAAAGAGCAAGAGCGAATAACTTGTTCAAAGGCATGATTAACCGTAATTGCATAGTCATGTTTTTTCATATTTCTCAGTAATGACTTGCTGGGCTTGTAGTTTTGAGGGTAGATCACGCAACGAGGTTCTGGGCTCCACCAACAAATAGGCTCATCTTCATTAAACCAAGGAAAGAGACCATGGGTGTATGCTTCATATAGGGTAGAAGGGGAGAGGTCCGCTCCGATACAAATTAAACCATGCCCATCTGGATCGGCTTCAATCGGGTCAGGAAAAATGAATTGAGAAAGTGGAAGTGTATTCATAAAAATAAAATAAGATGAGCTTTAAGGTTATGCTATAAAAATTAATATATGTCAGCTAGTCATTATTCTAAAAAAACAGCCGTTATAAGAACGGCTGTTTTTTAAACTCTAGAAATCTATTAATTAAAGATTATCTAGATATTTTTCAGCATCTAGAGCCGCCATACAGCCAGACCCAGCAGAAGTAATCGCTTGGCGATAAATGCTGTCAGCGACGTCACCAGCAGCAAAAACACCAGCTACAGAAGTCGCTGTTGCATTACCAGAAGTACCACTTTGCACTTGGATGTAGCCATCACGTAAGTTTAATTGGCCTTCAAACATTCCAGTGTTTGGCTTGTGGCCAATTGCTACGAATAGACCATGAACCTCTACGTCTTGCTTAGAATCATCTTGAGTTGATTTAAGGCGAACACTAGTTACGCCAGTATTGTCACCCAATACTTCTTCAACTTCGTGGTTCCAGATAATGCTGATTTTGCCTTCTTTTTCTTTGGCAAATAAATGATCTTGCAAAATCTTTTCAGAACGTAAAGTATCACGGCGGTGTACTAACGTTACATGTGAAGCAATATTTGATAAATAAAGTGCTTCTTCAACAGCAGTGTTACCACCACCTACAACCATTACTTTTTGGTTTTTGTAGAAGAAACCATCACATGTTGCACATGCGCTTACACCTTGGCCCATAAAGTTTTGTTCAGACTCTAAACCAAGATATTGAGCTGTAGCACCAGTTGCAATAATCAAAGCGTCACATGTGTACTCTTCCATGTCACCTTTTAAAACAAAAGGACGTACATTTAAGTCCACTTCGTTAATATGGTCATAGACGAGTTCTGTACCAAAGCGTTCAGCATGTGCTTGCATACGATCCATTAATGCAGGACCTGTTAAACCTTCAGGATCGCCCGGCCAGTTGTCAACTTCGGTTGTTGTTGTAAGTTGCCCACCTAGTTGTAAACCTGCAATTAAAGTAGGTTTAAGGTTTGCACGCGCTGCATATACTGCTGCACTATAGCCCGCAGGGCCAGAACCGAGAATAATTAACCGAGAATGACGAGCACTCATTGAGGGTATCCTTATTTATTTCGAGAATTTTGAAAATTATACGTGAATTTGCCGATCAATAGCGTTAAATCAATGTGGATAATATTGATCAGGTCAATCGAATTAAGTTATATAACAATATAGAAGTGCCTTATGTTAACAACAACTGTAAAGAATCATGCACCTTTTTTGTAAGAACAGGTGCATAATATAAAGTTCATTCGTTGAAGATCTAAAATGTAGTTCTTCACATCTCTAAACCAATAATTAAATGGGTTACAGGACAGTATATGACTGCGGTGTCAAGTGTTTATGCACAGCGCTTATTGATGACATTATTCTTGGTTTCTTTTGGTATTTATATGTTTCTGGCAACAGTAACATATACACCATTTGACCCGGGCTGGATGCATATTTCCAGTGATACTCAGCAAGTATCCAATGCAAGTGGTATTGCTGGCGCATGGATTGCAGATTTGCTGTTTGGTTTTTTAGGATGGGCAAGTTTGCTTATTCCAATTTTCCTTTTCATTGAAGCAATTCAGGTTTGGTGGCCACGTAGTTTCCTAAACCGCCCATTTCGTTATGCTGCACAATTCTTCTTAATTTTAGTTGTATCTAGCTTACTTTATTTACACTGGAATGTGCCGGCAGATACTTTAGATAATGCAGCTGGGGGAATTATTGGTTATGAGTTAGGTCAAAGCCTATCTCAATTGTTAACAATTTACGGTGCAACCTTATTTTTACTGGTTTTCGGGGTCGTGTTGTTTACTCTTGCATTTGGGGTGCAATGGAGTAAAACATGGGTTACGCTCAAAGCTACACCAAGTTATTTACAAGATTTATTTTATAAGAACGTATCTCCGAATGAATCGGATTATGACTTAACAACTCAACCGGCCAACAAAGCAGCCGCAGTTAAAGTTGCTGATAATGCAGAAACGAATGCGAATGCTTCAGATGAGAAAGAAGCATCAGTTCAATCTGAATCAACTCAACCGCAATCTACCACAACGCGACATGATGCAGTTGCTGAGCGCTTATTTGCAGATGTGCTAGCGAAAGAGCAGAGCCGACCTGAACCTGTTGCAGATACCCCAGTTGCAAATACTCAGAACTTTGAGCATACGCTTGAACAGGCCCATAAACTTGAACGAGATAGCCAACGTTTAGTTGCGACTGGCGAAGTATGGCGTGCTTTACAGCGTGATGATGCGAGTCATAAGCAAGAAATTGATGCGCTTTTAAGAGCAGCTGATGATTCGACAGAGATAGAACAAGTTCCTACTCATGAGCAATTTCAGCAAACAATTTCTCAAGTAAATCAAAATCAACCATCATCTAAACAAGACTTACATGGTCTTGATTGGAATGATGATGAGATTTTTGATGAGTTGCTTGCCGCGGTTCCAAACAGTAAAACTGCAACAGATGTGCATACACCATTTGTTCAAGATCATCATGTAGAGGCGGAACCAACTTCGCAATCTGTTAATATTGCGAATGAAACATCTTCAAATATTTCAAATTTAAATCAATCACCTAAAAATTTAGCAAACGAACAAATCTTTGAAGATTTTGATGATTTATTAATAGATGAAGACATTGCCCCAACTGAACCTGTGAGAGCAAGTAGTTATGCGCAATCTTCAGCATTTGTAAAAGCTCCTATTCAAACGACTATTCAGGCCGACAAACTTTCAAAAGAAGAGTTTATTGAAGCTTGGCAGGAGACTGCTGGAAAACCGCAGGAAAATGCTGATTTTGATGAAGACGATTTCGATTTTGATGCACCGTTAACAGATGCATCAGGTCGCCCAATGTCTCGTGCAATGCAAGTTGCTAAGAAGCGTTTGGATTTGCCAACTTTACCAGGTCTTGATTTACTCGATAAGGTCGATCCAAATAAGAAAGTCAACTTTACTGAAGAGCAACTTTCACGTTTGTCTGAATTGCTTGAAATTAAATTACAAGAATTTAACGTTAAAGCACAGGTGGTAGAGGCTCAACCAGGGCCAGTTGTAACTCGCTTTGAGTTAGATTTGGCACCCGGTGTTAAAGCTTCTAAGGTCACGAATATCTCACGTGACTTGGCGCGTTCAATGTCGATGGCATCTGTACGTGTGGTCGAAGTTATTCCTGGTAAACCATACATTGGTATTGAGGTGCCAAACAGTGCCCGTGAAATGGTACGTTTGATTGAGTTATTGGAAACACCAACATATCGTGACCCAAGTGCATTAATTAGTATGGCGATGGGTAAAGATATTTCAGGTAATCCTGTACTCACTGATTTAGCGAAAGCACCGCATATGTTGGTTGCTGGTACCACAGGTTCTGGTAAGTCAGTTGCAGTAAACTCGATGATTTTATCGATGTTGCTTAAATATACTCCTGACCAATTACGGTTAATTCTAATCGATCCAAAACAGCTCGAACTTGCAAACTATAATGATATTCCACATTTATTAACTCCAGTCGTTACTGACATGAAAGATGCAGTGAGTGCATTAAACTGGTGTGTAAATGAAATGGAACGTCGTTATAAACTTATGTCGTTCTTAAAAATTCGTAAATTAAGTGACTACAACCGTAAAGTTGAAGAAGCGATTGCGAATGGTGAAGACTTAATTGATCCGACTTGGAAGCCAAGTGATTCAGCGACACAAGAACGTGCACCTCGTTTAACGCCATTACCATCTATTGTCATTGTTGCGGATGAGTTCGCCGACATGATTATGCAAGTGGGTAAAAAAGCAGAAGAAATGATTACCCGTTTGGCGCAAAAATCTCGTGCTGCTGGTATTCACCTCTTGCTTGCAACTCAACGCCCATCTGTTGATGTTATTACCGGTTTGATTAAAGCCAATATTCCAACGCGTGTAGCACTACGTGTAAACAGTAAAATTGACTCACGTACTATTTTGGATGCTGGTGGTGCAGAAGACTTGTTAGGTCATGGTGATATGCTGTTCTTGGGCCCTGGTAAAATTGAGCCGGAACGTGTGCATGGTGCTTTCATTAGTGATGATGAAGTAAACCGTATTTGTGATGCTTGGCGTGAACGTGGTGAGCCTGATTATATTGATGAAATCTTGACTCCATTTGATGAAGAGCCTGCATCACGTGGCTTTGAAGAGGGTGAGGGTGGTTCTGACCGAGATGCACTTTATGATCAATGTGTGTCATTCGTATTAGAAACTCGAAAAGCGTCTACATCTTCGCTACAGCGCAAATTTAGCCTTGGTTATAACCGTGCTGCTCGTATTATTGATCAAATGGAAGAGAACGGCATTGTGAGCTCAATGGGCCCTAATGGTAAGCGGGATATTCTAGTTTAATACGTATAATTTAAGCCTCTTCGGAGGCTTTTTTATAACTTAAATAAAGTGAACCTATTTATAAATGACTTAAAGATTTTATCGTCTAGTAAAAAATGCTAATGTATTTTCCCTAAATAAATAACAATGAATTAAATCAGGAGAAAGACATGCTATTAGCTCTGATTACTTTAGCCTTTATTCACTTTTGCGCACTTATTACTCCCGGGCCTGATTTTTTCCTTGTATCTCAAACTGCCATTAGCCGGTCTCGTAAAGACGCTATGCTGGTCGTTGCTGGTATAACGGCGGGTGTTATGTTTTGGGCGTGCTTGGCACTAATGGGGCTAAATCTTATCTTTGAAAAAATGGCTTGGTTAAAGCAAGGGTTGCTCATTGCTGGTGGCTTATATCTATGTTGGTTGGGCTATCAGATGCTACGTTCAGCTTTTTCAAAAAATGAGCAAGAGGGCAATGTTGCTGTTGAGCTCCCAAAAGCACCTTACTTATTTTTTATTAAAGGTTTGATAACCAATTTATCAAATCCAAAAGCTGTTATTTATTTTGGTAGTGTTTTCTCTTTATTTTTAGCTAATCCTCAACTTGATCAAGTTCACTGGCTACTCTTTATTATTGTCACGGTCGAGACAATTTTATGGTTCTGCTTTGTGACTTTTATTTTTTCACTACCAAGTTTTAGAGCAGCTTATCGTAATTTTTCAAAATGGATTGATGGCATTTCGGGTGGTATTTTTACCGTATTTGGTATTTTCCTGATTGGTAATCGATAAGTCTAGATAAGAAAAAAGCCTCTTTTAGAGGCTTTTTATTTTTAAGCAAACTTTGCTAGAACTTCTAAAAATGGTGCTGATTGACGCGGAAACTTAGCAATTACATCATGGATGCGTTGGCCTTCAGGGTCTTTGGCATTAATATCGCGTCCGTCCGCAATAAATTGCTTTAAAAGACGCTCATAGTCTGTTGGGCGCATATGTTTGAATGCATGGTAGAGCACATGAAAATCTGCATTCACACCACTTGGAGGAAGTTGGTTGAGGTAGGCAAAAACACGCTCATCGGACCATTCTTCATTGAAAGTTGCTGGCTGTGATAATGCCATGACAATCTCCTCATTTTAAAAAAGGCAAAATAACTTGCGTTATTTTGCCTTGATTCTGATTTATTGAATAGTCAGAAATAGAATTATCGTTCTTCAGGTAAATTGATATTCATTTCTAACATTTCGATATTAGCTTCAGAACGAACTTGCATTTGGATATGCTGTTCACCTACACCGCTAACATAACGACTAACCACTTGCATGATTTCTTTTTTCATCTGATCAATTTTGTCTTGGCTTAAACGGCGGCCTAAACCTTGTTCAGAAGCAACAATAACTTTCAAACGATCTTTGGCAGTTTGAGCACTTGATGGTTTTTCTTCGCTGCTAAATAATTTACTCCAGAATCCTGCCATATCTACGCTCCAAATAGTCGTGCTAACCAGCCTTTAGGTTGAGCTGTGATGTGTCGATAAGGACGGTCTTCGCCAAGGAAGCGTGCAACCAAATCATCATACCCCTGACCAGCTTTAGTTTCTGAATACAGAATAACTGGCTTACCTTCGTTTGATGCTTGTAATACACTTGGACATTCTGGAATAACACCTAATGTCGGTACGCGTAAAATATCTTTAGAAATATCATCAATTGTCAGCATTTCCTGACGGTCAGCACGTTCTGGGTTAAAACGTGTAATACATAAATGTTTACGTATACGCCCTTCGTTGTGTTCAACTTTCTTGGTTTTGCTATCTAACATACCAATAATACGGTCAGAGTCACGTACTGAAGAGATTTCAGGGTTTGTTACAATGATTGCTTCATCTGCATGATACATGGCTAAAATTGCGCCACGCTCGATCCCTGCAGGTGAGTCACAAATGATGTAATCAAACTCTTGAGATAACTCATCAATAACTCGAGCAACACCTTCGTCGCTCAACGCATCTTTATCACGTGTTTGTGAAGCCGGTAAAATATAAAGGTTTTCGATATCTTTATCGCGAATAAGGGCTTGTTGCAGACGTGCTTCATTATTAATAACATTAACGAAATCATATACAACACGACGCTCACAACCCATAATCAAATCAAGGTTACGTAAGCCTACATCAAAATCAATCACAACAGTTTTATGACCACGAAGGGCTAAACCTGTTGCAAAAGATGCGCTCGTTGTAGTTTTACCTACACCACCTTTGCCTGATGTTACGACAACAATTTTGGCCACCGAATCCACTCCTATTATGGTCATACACCCTTAAAAGGGCTGTTTTTTGGTGATTTGCTTAATAAATTAAAGTTCTAGAGCTTCAAATTCAAGCTCTTGCTTTTCATTTAAATAAATATGTACTGGTTTTTTTACCACATGTTTAGGGATATCATCTGCGACACAATACGTTCCGGCAATGGAAACGAGCTCCGCCTCTAAAGATTGGCAAAAAATGCGTGCAGCTGCGTGCCCGCCCGCACCAGCAATGACTCTACCACGAACTGTGCCATAAATATGTATATTTCCTGAAGCGATCACCTCGGAACCACTATTCATGCCAGCCTTTAAAATAATATCGCCGTTATCTTGTACAAGGGATTGGCCTGTACGCAAAATTTCATCATGATAAGAGGTAATATGAGCGACCGCTATCTTGTTTAGTGGTTTTTTTGTTTCTGCTGAAGACGAGGCAGGAGCTGTAGCAGGTTTTTCCACAATAGCCACTTGTTCAGCTGTCGCTTTAATGCGTTGTAATGGTTGATCTGCCGGTAAAACAGGGAATTGAATAGCGCGAGCCTCATCTCCTAAAATACCGTCGATTACCGCCATTGGTTGTAAACCCAAGCTCACCAGAAGTTGAATCAATGCAATTAACTCTTGCTCAACTGTACTGTCAATAATCACTAAAGTTCCTTGATAGGAACCTTCATTTAAAATATTTGATAATTGCTGGCGGATCACATCATGATCATTGGTATCGAAGGTTATCCTGCTAAAGTTAACCATTCTGCCGGTAATCCGTATATCAGCCATAAGTCTTCCTTCAAGGCATTAAACGAGCTGTAATATCGTTAAGTTTATTGTAAATAGGGCAAATGCTAGAACAATTCGTGCCAATTCTCTAGCGTGATTCATAAAAAATTAAATAAATGCTTATTCTTTGATTCGATCATACTCCGCAAGGGTTTGTTGCCATTGTTTGACCTTGACTTGTTTACGTACGGACTCCAGTGTCTCGAACACGACAGATTCAACCAATTGCTCAAGCTGACGATTATTAATATTGATTTCACTTACTCTTTGAGAAATTAATTGATAAGTAGGGTTCGGACTATTTGGTGAGCCCTCAATTAAAGGTTCAATTAAACCTGCACTAATATTTTCACCTAATCTTTGACCAATGCTTTGAATTTGCTGTTCAATGCGGCCCCCGACTAAAGGAATTAATCGTAATAATTGAGTTAGCTCAGGCGTATCAATAATGGCTTGATCTACAATTTTGCCCACACCTTTTGTAATGGCAGGCTTTTGTTCTTTTAAAGCGGTGGCTAAAGATTCTTGTAATAATGCAGTTAGAGCAACAGTAAATTGCTCACGATGATGATTAACCAAGTCGTGAATAATCTGTTTATGGCTAGAACTTGTTTCAAGTTCATATCTAATACCATCAATCACGGTAATTACAACGCGGTCAGATAATTCTTCCATTACGACGCGATAATAAAATAGCCCAGTTTTTCGCCAGCTTTCAGGAACAACTGGATAGCCCAACTCATGTAAGCGATAAGCAATAATCCCAGCGCGGAATAAACGTAAAAAACGGAGCTGAGGAATAATAGCTAAAATTTCATACCAGTGAATAAACGGGAAAAAGAACCAACGCTTATGGTGCTTGTTGATGATCGCAATAGCCCAGCGTACAAGCAGCTCAATAATTAAAAAACCAATAAACCAAGCTTCTGATGTAATCACCCACGGATGTAGTGAAGTACGATAAAAGCTGAGTACTTGGGGCAAATGAATATGTTCGAAGAACCATGCCCCAATACTGCTCATTAAAAAGAAATTAGTTGCAAGAGAGAACAAGTTAAAAATGATAATAAACACCATAAAGATGTCGTAGACCAAAAACAGCTTAAATGAAAGGCTGTTTGGGTCTACATGATGATATTTCGTTTTTTTCCCAGAACTGTTTTGCATAATAACGGGCGCTTTCTTAAATATTTACAGTGGTATATTGAGACTTCATTTGTTCAATAAGTTGATCTTTTTCAGTCCAAATGTCATGAACCCATTGCTGAAAACGTTCACGATAAGCCGCATCATCTTCATAATTGCCGCCAAGCACCCACTTTGGAATTTCAATTTTACGTAAGTTAACCGCAATTTTTGAAACATCTCCGAGCCAGAAATCACTATAACCCGGTACACCATCAGGATAGACGATAGTCATATCAACTAGGGCATCGATTTTGTCACCCAAGATATTTAATGCAAGTGCTAAGCCACCTGCTTTGGGTTTTAGCAAATGCTTATAAGGTGATTTTTGCTGATCATGTTTTTCTTGAGTAAAACGAGTCCCTTCCAAATAATTTAATAGTGTGAAGGGCTGACTTAAAAGCTGCTCACAAGCTTTACGTGCTTCCATCATGTCACGGTCTTTAAGTTCAGGATTCTTCGCGATCTGTTCTTTAGTGTGACGCTTCATCATTGGGAAGCCTAAAATTTTAAATGCTTGCCCAACAAAAGGAATAAAGATGAGTTCCCATTTAGTAAAGAAACGGGTAAGGGGCATACGGGTTAAACCAAAATATTGGTTTACGGTCGTATCTACCCAACTTTGATGATTACAGGTCATTAAATAACGACCTTGCATATTCAGATCAAGTCCTTCATCAATGGTAATGTCCCATTTTAGATTAGGAAGAACATGGTCAATTAGCCAATTATTTACCCCTAACCAGCTATTTGTAATTTGAATATTAGTTTCATCTATTTTTGATGATTTCTTTAAAAGCTTGGTCAGACCTAATGCAAGAACAGGAGGACCATGAAAAAAAGTACTTCCTGTAATGACTGTACCTACAGTGAGTCCACGTGTAATTTTTTTTAGCGCAGATTGTTTATTGGGTGCAGTTGGCATATAAATGACCCCGAATGTCTCAAATCCATAGAAAAGTTGTTCAACTATAACTGTCATAATATGAAATACAACGATATCTTAGACAACAATGAAGAAATTGTGATGAGGTTGCATCTTAAAGTGCATCAAAATATTACAAAAAAGTAACTAAACTGTTTATTATTAACAAAATATCAATGTTTTATACTTCCTTTTTGTTTCATTATTCATTCAGACAACAAAACACACAAAGTGAGGAGGCATGCAATGCGTGCATTAGTTATTTCAACAGTGGTAGGGGCAGCAGTAGTACTTTCTGGTTGTCAAACAACTGGTAATAATCTTGGTGGCGTTGAATACGATAAAGCCGCATTAGGTACTTTAATTGGTGCAGCAGCTGGTTATGGTATTTCTAAATCAAATGCAAACTCTAGCCGTCAAAACAACCGTGCTGCGGCAATTGGTGCAGTTCTTGGTGCTGCTGGTGGTGTATATCTTGACCAGAAAGAGAAAAAATTACGTCAACAAATGGCGGGTACTGGTGTAGACGTTGGCCGTAACCCAGATGGTTCTGTTCAATTGATCATGCCTGGTAGCATTACTTTTGATACAAACAAATCAAACATCAAGCCAAACTTCTACGCAACTTTAAACAAAGTGGCTCAAACTTTGGCTGAAGATAACAAGAGTGCAATTCTTGTAACTGGTTATACTGATAACACTGGTAATGACTCTATCAACATTCCATTATCACAAGCACGCGCTCAATCAGTACGTAGTTATTTAGCTAGCCAAGGCGTATCTGCTAGCCGTATCGACGCGCAAGGTTATGGTTCATCTAACCCGATCGCAGATAACTCAACTGCATCTGGCCGTGAACAAAACCGCCGTGTAGAAATCAGCATTTATGCAAAACAATAAGATCTAGTTTATTGTTTCAAAAACCACCTTCGGGTGGTTTTTTTATGGGTGCAGTACAAGAAATAATCACGACATTCTGCGGCGCATAAATTGCATTATTAGACATCATTTATACATATCCGTAGATTTACTATTGGGATTCTAAAAAAGAGATGACTATAATCATGCTCGAAAAATTAAGAGGTAATACACGATGTCATCTGCCAGTCAATTGAACAACAAGCAAGAAGAAGCCATGAAATATACTCAGGGCCCTTTATTGGTGCTTGCTGGCGCTGGTTCAGGTAAAACATCGGTAATTACCCGTAAAATTGCTTATTTGGTGCAGCATTGCCGTATTCCAGCGCATCGTATAACTGCAATGACCTTCACAAACAAAGCTGCACGTGAAATGAAAGAGCGTGTGACCAAGCTTCTCTCACGTGAAGAAGCAAAAGGTCTATCCGTATCGACCTTCCATACTTTTGGTTTAAACCTTTTACGTTTAGAACTTAAAAATTTACCTTTAAAAGCTAATTTTTCGATTTTAGATGCAGATGACTGTAAACGTATTTTGATGGATCTTATGCATCGCGACAATTTATCGGGTGCAGAGAGTAAAGAATTAATTGCTAAAGCAATGAAGAAAATTTCAGATTGGAAAAACGATCTGATTTTGCCGGAACAAGCACATTCGACTTGTGAAACACCGGAAGATGTCCAGTTTGCTCATCTTTATCAACTTTATGAACGTAATTTACGTGCCTACAATGCCGTCGATTTTGATGACCTCATTGTTATGCCAACACGCTTATTGCAAGAAAATGCAGAAGTACGTGACAAATGGCAAAACCGCGTTCGCTATTTATTGGTTGATGAATATCAAGATACCAACACCGCGCAGTATATTTTGGTCAAACTTTTAGTTGGAGTAATGGGGCAGTTTACCGCGGTAGGTGATGATGACCAGTCGATTTACGCATGGCGTGGTGCTAAACCTGAAAATATGGCATTGCTTAAGCAGGATTTCCCAAATTTACATATTATTAAGCTTGAACAAAATTACCGTTCGACCAGCCGTATTTTAAAAGCTGCGAACTGTGTGATTCAAAATAATCCACATATTTTTGACAAGAAATTGTGGAGTGATAAAGGGCATGGGGAAGTCATCCGAATCATTACATGTCGTAATGATGACGATGAAGCAGAGCGCGTGGTAAAAGACTTACTGACTCATAAGCTAATGAACGGTAAGAACTGGAAAGATTATGCCGTTTTGTATCGCGGAAACTTTCAGGCACGTGTATTAGAAACCCAGCTTCGCCAAATGCAAATTCCGTATAAACTCTCTGGCGGTACATCGTTCTTCGCCCGTGCAGAAATCAAAGACGTGATGAGTTATTTACGTCTTATTATTAATCCAGAAGATGACAGTGCTTTCTTACGTATTATTAATACACCTAAACGTGCAATTGGCCCTGTTACTCTAGAGAAGTTAGGTTTATTTTCACAAGAAAATAATTTGTCTTTACTCGGTGCTTCTGCTGACCAGCGTTTAAGCATGGTGCTTCCTAAAAAGGCAGAAACACAGCTTCATGAGTTTGCCGATTTTATCGCGACATTTACTCGTGAATTGTTAGAAGATGATGAGCCTGTGCCTAAAGTTCGTCAAATGATGAATGAAGCGGGTTATATGGATTACGTTCGAGAACAGTCAGCAACACCTGCACAAGAGAAAAGTAAGCTCGATAACATCGAGAACTTATTTACCAGCATTCAAAATCTGATTAATCGTGCTGAAGATGTTGATGAAAAGAATATTGAAAGTGTTATCCGAAAACTAGTTTTGCTCGATCTGTTAGAACAGCAGCAGGAAGAAGAAGATACAGACAAAGTTAACCTTCTTACTTTGCATGCAGCAAAAGGTCTGGAATTCCCATATGTGTACATTATGGGACTTGAAGAAGAACTATTGCCTCACAAGAACTCGATTGCAGCAGAAACCATTGAGGAAGAGCGCCGTCTCATGTACGTGGGAATTACACGTGCACGCCAAGGTTTAACGTTAACTTTAGCGGAACAGCGCAAAAATGGCGGACAGATGAAACAAATGACGCCTAGCCGTTTCCTTGATGAGCTTCCACAAGATGAGCTCGAGTGGTTAGGGCGTAAAAAGAAAATTGCGGCTAATGTTGACCCTAAAGAACAGGCTCAACAATATCTGGCAAATTTAAAAGCTTTATTAAAGCGTTAATTTTTTTAATTTTTAGGAAATCCCATGAAAGTTCAAGTGAAATTGCTCGATCCGCGTTTAGGTAAAGAATGGCCTTTACCTTCATATGCAACAGCAGGTTCAGCGGGTTTAGATTTACGTGCCTGTTTAGATGAAGCAATTGATATTGAACCAGGACAAACTGTTTTAGTTAAAACAGGTATGGCAATTTATATTCATGATGTAAATTTTGCTGGTTTAATTTTACCGCGTTCAGGTTTAGGTCATAAACACGGTATCGTGCTTGGCAACTTAGTTGGTTTGATTGATTCGGATTATCAAGGTGAATTGATGGTTTCAGTTTGGAACCGTGGTCAAACTACATTCCGTTTAGAACCAGGTGAGCGCTTGGCACAGTACGTTTTAGTGCCAGTCGTACAAGCTGAATTTGAGCAAGTAGAAGAATTTGAAGAAACTTTACGTGGCGCTGGTGGCTTTGGTCATACAGGTAAACAGTAAGTTTTTCTAAAATATTAACGAAAATCAAACGCCTGTTGAACAGGCGTTTCTTTTTATATCTTGAATGTTACAATGGATTATATTACAACACGCTTTACTCATATTCTTTTAACTTTTTTAGCAAACAAACCTTTCAAAAATTTTGAATAATCTATGTTTTTGCGATAGATCGAATTGATCTTTAAATAGAAGATACGCTATGAATGTAAGACACTCATTTCCAAAAAGTATTTTTCGTGCTTACGATATTAGAGGCAAACTTTCTTACTTAACCACGGACGTTGTCCGTTCAATTGCCTACGGATTGGCACAACAATACAAACAAGCAAAACAAACTCAATTAGTGATTGGCTATGATGCCCGTCTCACAAGCCCAGCCTATGCACACTTAATTGAAGAAATTTTAATAGAACAAGGTTTAAAAGTGACCAATATTGGTTGCTGTTCATCACCAATGATGTACTACATTGCACGAGATTTTGGTGGCAATGGCATTATGGTGACAGCAAGTCATAACCCAAAATCTGATAATGGTATTAAGTGGATTTTAAAAGGCGAACCGCCGTCTCCGGAAATGATTCAACAGGTGGGTGAAGAAGCCCAAACTTATGTACCAAGCCATTCAATTTCTGTACTTGAGTTAACCTTACCGCAATTTAAAGCTGAATTTTGCCAGCAATACCAACAAGCCATTTTTAAAGATATTCAGTTAAAACGTCCTTTAAAAGTTGTTTTAGATGGTTTGCATGGTTCAGCTGGGCATTGTTCAAAACTAATCTTAGAAAAAATGGGTTGTGAAGTCATTGCTTTACGCACTAATCCAAATGGAGAGTTTCCAGATCACGCACCAGATCCATCACATGCAGCTCATTTAATTAGCTTGCGAAAAGCCGTGGTCGAGCAGCAGGCTGATATTGGTATTGCTTTGGATGGCGATGGAGACCGCGTTGTTTTAGTCGATGAAAAAGCACAGATATTGACCGCAGACCGCTTATTGTCGCTTTTTGCGCAAATGTGCCTTGAGCAGCATCCAGAGCAAGAGATTGTTTTTGATGTGAAATGTTCACGTATGGTTCAAGAGACTGTCGAAAAACTCGGTGGAAAAGCAAAAATGATCCGCACGGGAAGTAGCTTCCTACGAGCTTATTTATCTCAGTCGAATGGACGTGCCATTTTTGGTGGAGAATATGCAGGTCATTATGTGTTTAATGATGGCCGTGGTTTTGGCTACGACGATGGTTTGTATGCTGCATTACGTGTAATGGAGTATTTTACCCAATCTAATGCCGCTACAATTTCTGAGTTATTTGCCCCATATCCAGAAAGATGTTGTACAGAGGATACTTATATTGGTACGTATCAGTCTGATCCAAAGTATGTATTACAAGATATTGAGATTTTAAGTCATCGCTTAGGGGCGCGTATTAGTAAAATTGATGGCGTACGTCTTGATTTTGATGATGGTTTTGGCATTATTCGAGCATCAAATACTGGTGAATACTTTACAGTACGATTTGATGCAGATAATCCTTTACGATTAAAGGAAATCCAGCAAAAATTTGTAGATATGTTGCAAGAACACTATCCGCAAATTGCACAAGAACTTTCAGAGGCCTAAGTAAGGAGAGGCGTAATGCCACAACATCAGCATATCGGTGTCGACAAAGCAAAAATCTTGATTGAAGCTTTGCCGTATATTCAACGCTTTACTGGTAAAACGCTGGTGGTGAAATACGGTGGCAACGCAATGACTGATCCGGAGCTTGAAAGTTCATTTGCTCGAGACATTGTTTTACTTAAAACTGTAGGATTAAATCCGATTGTTGTTCACGGTGGTGGGCCACAAGTGGACTCATTCTTAAAGCAGTTAGGCCGTGAATCTGACCGTATTGATGGTATGCGTGTAACTGATGCTGCAACCATGGAAGTGGTTGAAATGGTGTTAGGTGGGAGCGTAAATAAATCAATCGTTAATTTGATTAATAAACACGGTGGACGTGCGATTGGTTTAACAGGTAAAGACGGCAATTTACTTCGTGCCCGCAAATTGCTTATGGAAAAGCAGGAAGAAGATGGTTCTATCAAACATATCGACTTGGGTATGGTTGGTGAAGTCACAGGCGTTAAAACAGATGTATTGGAAATGTTCACCCAAAGTGACTTTATTCCAGTGATTGCACCGCTAGGTGTAGACGAAGAAGGCAATACTTATAATATTAATGCTGATTTAGTTGCAGGCAAGGTTGCAGAAGCATTAGGCGCTGAAAAATTAATTTTGCTCACCAATATTAGCGGTGTGCTTGATGAAAATAAAAATCTGTTAACTGGCCTTACGACACAAGAAGTTGATCGCCTCATTGAAACAGGTGTGATCTATGGCGGTATGATTCCTAAGGTAGGCTGTGCGCTTGATGCTGTTAAAGGCGGCGTTGTGAGTGCGCATATTGTTGACGGTCGCGTGCCACATGCCACATTACTTGAGATCTTTACTGATCATGGTGTTGGAACGCTGATTTCTAACCGCACTAAAACAGCTTAAGAAATCCGTTACTCTCAATAAAAAGATCACCCTAGGTGGTCTTTTTTTATACCATCTTGATTTGGTCATTTTTTTGTCATGAGCTTTGACTAGTGTAAGGGGTGTCACTAGGAGCGTTCATTATGCTGGAAAAATTTAATCAATATCGCCAAACCTGGACTTTACCTTTAAATCGTCATAAAGCAATAAATCAGACGCAATTTCGTTTTGAGTGGGTTGATAATTTAAAAGAATTACAAGATGTACAACGGTTTCGTGCACAACAATTTAGCCAACAATTCGGAATCAAGTTTGAAGATAACTTAGACCAAGATATTTACGATTTTGGTTGTGAACATGCGGTCTTGCGTGAAAAGTGGACTGGAGAAATTGTAGCGTATACGCGTCTAAAACTATTTCAAGGCCATGAAATAGCACAGAGTTATAGTGCACATGAGTTTGATATTGTTCCTCAATTATCCCATCTTCCAAATGTGTTAGAAATAGGCCGTACTTGTGTACATCCTCGCTTCCGTAATGGTAAAGCGTTATCTATGCTGTGGTTAAACCTTGCACCGAAAGTGCTATGGTCAATGCGTGCTAAATATTTAATGGGCTGTGTCAGCATTCATTTGCAAGATAATTTGGCTAGAGCGTACTACACGTATCGTCAGATTCAGCAGTTACCAGAAAGTAAAACGATTGATATCCGTTCGAAAAAAATCTATGAACCTGAATATCCTGAGTTTAGCTTTCCACAAGATGAACGTATGCCGAAGCTGTTCCAAATGTATCTGAGTATGCAATCAAAACTATCGAAACAGGCTTTTTTTGATGAAGAGTTTAACTGTTTGGATTATTTTGTATTTCTTGAGGTGAATAAAGTCGCGACCTCGTTTGTCATGAATAAAATGGTGCAGCGTTAATCATATTTCCTATTTTGTAATAGCCAGCACATATTGAGATTTGCAAGCACTTTTACTCTCATGCACAATAGAGCGATGGGGTAATTAGAAGTAGTTTAAAAAGCGATATGTGCCAGCTATTAGGAATGAATTGTGCAACACCAACGGATATTACTTTTTCCTTCCGTGGTTTTTCACAGCGTGCAGGAATTACCTCAGATCATAGTGATGGATTTGGCATTGCATTTTTCGAAGATAAGGCGTGCCGTTTATTCGTTGATAACCAATCAGCAGTTGAATCACCAATTGCCGATCTCATTCGTAATTATCCTATTAAATCACGTAACGTGATCGCTCATATCCGCAAAGCTACTCAAGGCAAAATCACTTTAGAAAACTCTCATCCCTTTATTCGTGAGTTGTGGGGGAGACACTGGATTTTTGCTCATAATGGCGATTTACATGACTTTAATCCGCCGTTAAGTGGACGTTTCACACCAGTAGGTAATACCGATAGTGAGCGGGCATTTTGTTATTTGCTCGATCAACTCGTTGAAGTATTTGGTTATGAAGAGCCAAGTCTTGAACAAATCTTTGAAGTATTAGAAAAGATTTCTCCGCAAATTGCAGAATATGGCACATTTAATTATTGCCTATCTAATGGCAAAGCATTATTTAGTTATGCCATTACTAAATTACATTGGCTCGTTCGCGAATATCCATTTAATCATGCTCATTTAATTGACTTAGATGTCGAAGTCGATTTTAGCCAGGTAACAACACCTGACGATCGTGTGGCAGTAATAACCACTGAACCTTTAACACATAATGAAAATTGGACAGCGTACCAACCTGGTGAAATGATTTTATTTCAACATGGTCAACCAATTAAAAGGGCTATTACCTTTGTAGAAAGATTAAAGCGCGAACAGGAAAATCCTGAACTTAAACGTATTACGCGTGCAGATCAGTATTAATATAAAATACATTTAAAATATATGAATAAGGATATTTATATATTTTTATCATTTAATAATTAAATAGTTTGTTTAAAAAATACTTTATTATTTTAGTTGGTTAATTTTAATTAAATATTTTAAAAACAATAACTTGAGTTGAATATAATTTTTATATGCTAAAGCCGACAAAATAGGTTTGTTTTTATTTATATTCTTTAAATATATCATGGAGTTTATGCAACGATCATTAATCATCATTGGGGAGATGTATGAAAATGAAATGGGCTTCAGAATATAATACGGGTATTGATGTTATTGATGAGCAACATAAACGAATACTTGATTATATTAATGAGATTGATGATGTAAAAGATGAAGAGGATAGACGTCGTATTAAAGATGTTCTAGACAATATTATCGATTATACGCAATCACATTTTACTTTCGAAGAAAGTTTGCAAGAGGAAGCTGATTATAAATATCGTGTACCTCATAAACGTGTACATGATTTATTTATTAAAAAAATAGAGTTATATCGTGAACGTTTTGAAATGGGGCACACGATTGAAGCAGAATTACAAGAAATTTTGGCTAAATGGTTAATTAACCATATTCAACATGATGATGCCGATTATGTAGGAGCAGTAAAAGAAAATATGATGGGAATTATTAGAGAAAAAGAAAAGAAAAAAGGGAAAAACTGGTTTGCTCGGTTTTTCTCATAACCTGAAATAAAAAGAACTCATAATTTCAGTTAGCGCGGCAAACTATCGATTCGGTAGTTTGCTTTTTTTATTGAGCAAACTTTGATTTTCAAGCATGACACGGGCAAAATATCTCTAGTCTTTTTCAAGGAATGCATAATGCAGGACATACCTATGTCACGATGGTTATCGCCCCTGATGGCGTTTTGCTTATCTTTCATCATTATGGCGACATTGGCACCCACGATGGGCATCCAGATTGATCGTCAACTCGATTTCTGGTTATTGTGGTTAGGCACAATGTTGTTATTGGCACTACCAGTTTGTTATTTGGAAATTGCTTTAGCAAAACGGTCGAAGACTACAGCCTTAAATGCTTTATCAAGTTTAACTCGTGAAGCAGATAGTTCCCCAAAATGGCGTTTGGTTGGCTGGCTTGCAGTTATTTTTATTCCATTTTTAGCAGGTAATGTATTAAGTACCGCTGGTAATTTACTGAATACACAACTTAATAATAGTGTTTCAGGACAACTTGTTTTTGCTGGCCTTGCTGTTGTAGCTCTCATTTTATCCTTTATTCCACGTCAAATTTTAATATTACTGATGACGGTGGGTGTAATTGCTTCTCTTGTTTTAGCTAACACGATGGGAACGACTTTACAGCCTTGGCATTGGACCAATGTTGAGTTTAAAGAGTGGGGTAATGCAACTGTACTTGCACTTGTTGCGAGTGGATTGGGCTTAGGGCTTTACTGGCAAAATAGTGTAGGTGTTGTTCAGTCGCAAGAAGGTGCAACGAAAACTGTTCTTCCAATTTGGTTAGCTCAGTTAATTGCTGTGATTGCCTTTGGTTTCTTTTCTTTACAAGCACAGCTTCCTGTTTTTACTTGGATCTTTACCGCAGTAATGACCACAGCGTTATTTGTGCAATTGGCTAGAGAGCAGCTTGCTCAGCGTCAGCTTATGCCTATTTTACAGTGGGTGATTATTGTTGTAGCGATTGCTGTTTGGGCTGTGCCTGAGCTTCATAACATCTTTACGCTGATTTTGATGCTTTGGGGATTACTCATTTGCTTGATCTATGCCATTTTTGCTGGCTGGATTATGAAAATTAGCCATTTGCGTAAATCTATGAATTTTAGCAATGAGTTGTTTTATAACTTATGGCGCATTGCGGTACGTATTGTATTGCCGCTTTCAATTGTGATTGCCATGATTGCGGTGATTGGACAAATTATCTGATGGAAAAAGCTCAGCAAGTGTGGGTTGCTTATGCAGCTCCAGAGCAACAGTTTTTAGTTGCTATTCCATTTGAAGCTGGTATGACTGCATTACAAGCAGTTGAGACGAGTGGTTTGCAGACACAGGTCAGTTTGCCTGAGCCATTACAACTTGGCATCTTTGGTGCAAAAGTTGAAGCACATACGATTTTGCAAGCTGGTGATCGAGTTGAGGTTTATCGATCTTTAACGATCAATCCCAAAGATATTCGTCGTAAACGCGCTGAGAAAAACCCTGTGGGGCGATATATTAAAAGTAATCGCTTTAAGCAATAAGCCCCATAAACAAAACCCCTCAAAGTATTTCACTTGAGGGGTTTATTTTTATTAGAAAAAACGATTATAGTGGTGGTGCAGTTAAAATCGCTTCTTTAGAAGCAGGTAAACCTGGTTGCGATTCTGGAATAGTTTCTAAACCTTCAATTTTAGTTACAGTACCAGTTCCATCAAAGTAAATTTTTAAATGCTGACCATGTGCTGCGGGGATTTTAGCTTTTTTAGCATAAGTTCCCGGGATATAGTTGTAAATGTAGTCCCAACGTAGAGGATTTAGAGGATCAGTCACTGTTGGACTACCAAGCAAAAAACGCACTTGCTGAAAATTCATGCCGACTTGTACTTGAGAGGCTTGAGCTTTGGTCAATGGAGTCCCTTGAGGAATATCAACCTTATACACACCAAAGATTGAACAACCAGCAAGGAGTGAAGTGACTAATAACGTCAGCACGAGTTTTTGCATTTTGCTACACTATCCCAATAAATTATGATGCATTTGATCAAAGGATAGATCATACTTCATCTAAATTCTATTGCCTATTCCAACTTGAGATTTGTTGAGAGACCTTTTTTCATGCCTATTTCCAATCAAGATTTGCGCAAAGCTGGACTTAAAGTTACCCTTCCACGAATTAAGATTTTGGAATTATTAGAAAATTCAAAACAACATCATCTTAGCGCTGAAGATATTTACAAGACTTTGTTAGAACAAGGGGAAGATGTCGGCCTTGCGACAGTTTACCGTGTGTTAACACAATTTGAAGCTGCGGGTATCATTCAGCGCCACCATTTTGAAAACAATCATTCTGTTTTTGAAATTATGCAAGAAGATCACCACGATCATTTGGTTTGCCATAATTGCAACAAAGTTATTGAATTTACTAATGATATTATCGAGAAAGAACAGCATGCTGTAGCAGAGCAACATGGGTTTACCTTAACGGGTCACTCATTAAACCTCTACGGTTACTGTAACGAACCTGAATGTCAGGAAGTGCTGCGCAAGAAATAATCGTTTTCACACAAAGAAAACAAATAAAAAAGGAAGGTTACGTTTAACCTTCCTTTTTTTATGAAGAAATTACTGTCGGTCGAAGGTTAGATGCTGATTTGTGCCTGCAATTTGATCAGGACTTTCTTCAGCAAGCTTAATTGTTAAACGTAAATCGTTTGGTGAGTCGGCATGTTTTAATGCATCTTTGTAGGTAATTTGGCCTGACTTATAAAGATCAAACAGTGCTTGGTCAAAAGTTTGCATACCGAGTTCACGTGAGCGTTTCATTAAATCTTTAATTTCATGAATTTCGCCTTTGCGTATATAGTCTGAAATTAGTGGTGAGTTAATGAGAATCTCAATCGCTGCACGGCGCGAATTACCATCAGGCGTTGGAATAAGTTGCTGTGCAATCATGGCCTTTAAGTTAAGTGATAAATCCATGTAGAGCTGGCTATGACGGTCACTTTCAAAGAAGTGAATAATACGGTCAAGTGCTTGGTTGGCGTTGTTCGCATGCATTGTGGCTAATACAAGGTGACCTGTTTCGGCGAAGCCAATCGCGTAGTCCATAACTTCACGAGAGCGAATCTCACCAATCAAGATTACATCGGGTGCTTGTCGCAAAGTATTCTTTAAGGCAATTTCAAATGAGTCTGTATCAATTCCGACTTCACGTTGAGTAATGATGCAGCCAGCATGTTCATGAATAAACTCAATCGGGTCTTCAATGGTAATGATATGACCTTTAGAGTTATGGTTCCGATAGCTAATCATTGAAGCCAAAGATGTCGATTTACCTGTACCTGTTGCCCCTACAAAAATAATGATGCCACGTTTGGTCATCGATAAATCTTTAAGCACAGGTGGTAATTGCAAGTCATCAATTGAAGGAATTTTAGTTTCAATTCGACGTAGTACCATGCCTGGCATGTCGCGTTGCTGAAAAGCACTCACACGAAAGCGGGCAGTTTTATCACGGTTCATAATGGCAAAGTTACATTCACGAGTCTCAGCAAATTCTTTGCGTTGTTTTTCACTCATGATGGAGTGTAATAGTTGTCCAATAATTTCGCCTGAAAGACTATTTTTTGAAATGGGAACAATTTGCCCGTTAATCTTCATCGATGGTGCAACGCCATCTGTAATAAAGAGGTCGGATGATTTTTTTTCAACCATGAGGTTGAGTAGGTCATTAAAATCCATATTTATTCTCTAGTTATTTTTATAGAAATGATTCAGGCTGTTTGGCAGCAGTACGAGCTGTTTGAGGGCTGATCACACCGCGAGACACCAAATTTTTTAAGCTTTGGTCGAGGGTGGTCATGCCATGATTTGCGCCAGTCTGAATAGCTGAGTACATTTGCGCGACCTTGTTTTCACGAATTAGGTTACGAATGGCAGGAATACCAATCATGATTTCATGAGCTGCGACACGTCCGCCGCCATTCTTTTTAAGCAGGGTTTGTGAAATAACAGCCTGTAAAGATTCAGACAGCATGGCACGAACCATATCTTTTTCTTCGGCAGGGAATACGTCAATCACACGGTCAATGGTTTTCGCAGCAGAAGTGGTATGCAGCGTGCCAAACACCAAATGACCTGTTTCGGCAGCGGTAAGCGCTAAACGAATAGTCTCTAGGTCACGCATCTCACCGACCAAAATAATATCTGGGTCTTCACGCAGTGCTGAACGTAGCGCCTCATTAAAGCCGTGTGTATCACGATGCACTTCACGTTGGTTAATCAAACATTTCTTAGATTGGTGTACAAATTCGATAGGGTCTTCAACCGTTAGAATGTGGTCATAACGATTTTCGTTGATGTAGTCCATCATCGCTGCAAGCGTCGTTGATTTACCCGAACCTGTTGGACCTGTCACCAGTACAATCCCGCGAGGATAGTCACAAATGTCTTTAAAGATTTGTCCTAAGCCTAAATCTTCCATGGTGAGTACTTTGGACGGAATGGTACGAAACACTGCACCCGCACCACGGTTTTGGTTAAATGCGTTAACACGGAAACGAGCAACGTTGGGTACTTCAAAAGAAAAGTCGGTTTCGAGTTTTTCTTCGTAGTCACGACGCTGTTTATCATTCATGATGTCGTAGACCAAACGATGAACATCTTTATGATCTAGAGCAGGTAAGTTAATGCGACGGACTTCACCATCAACGCGAATCATTGGTGGCATGCCAGCAGATAGGTGTAAATCGGACGCGCCATTTTTCACAGAGAAGGCGAGTAGCTCTGTAATATCCATAATTTCCCCAAGTAAATCAAAATATGTCATTATTTTGTAGAATAATATACGGCTTTCACCGAGGCTTACCAACACCTCGCTTTAGGTGAAAAGCAAAAAAGTTTTTTGAAAATGAGAACCTTGTCAATGAATTACCTGCAAGATGCGCGTCAGCACGTATTACAGCAAATCCAAAGTGCCTGTGTACATGCTCAGCGTGCGCCTGAAACTGTGCAACTTTTAGCCGTATCGAAAACACATCCAAGTGAAAGTTTGCGTGAAATGTATGCAGCAGGGCAAAGAGCATTTGGCGAAAACTATTTGCAAGAAGCTTTGGAAAAAATCGAAGCTTTACACGACTTAGACATTGAATGGCATTTTATTGGTCATGTTCAACGCAACAAGACGAAGCATTTGGCCGAGAAATTTGATTGGGTACATGGTGTAGATCGTTTAATTATTGCCGAGCGATTATCTAACCAACGTGGCGATGATCAATCTGCACTTAATATTTGTTTGCAAGTCAATATTGATGGGCAAGACAGTAAAGATGGTTGTGTACCAGATGAAGTTGCCGAGCTGGTTGCTCAAATCAGTCAATTACCAAAAATCAAGTTACGCGGTTTAATGGTCATTCCAGCACCTGACAATACTGCTGCATTTGCAGATGCTAAAGCCTTGTTTGATGCTGTGAAAGACCAACATGCCCACCCACAAGATTGGGATACTTTAAGTATGGGAATGTCGAGTGATTTAGAAGCTGCAATTGCTGCTGGTTCAACCATGGTTCGTGTAGGAACAGCCTTATTTGGTGCTAGAGACTATTCGCAAAAAGGCTGATGTAAGCTTTATCTTACAGAAACTGCGGCCTTTTGCGGCTATGGCAGACAACGTTTTTTTCGTACTATGAACTCATCAGGAAACAGGATGTTTCTAAGAATAACAATAAACAGTGATGAATGGATGCATACAGGTACGACAGGAGTTATACCAACGCAGAATCTAAAAAAGCCCCGACAGGATGTCGGGGCTTTTTAGTTTTAACCTACTACTTCAATGGTACTTGCACCCGCGCCGAGTGGTTTTACCTGAATTTGTACAGGAATACGTTCATGCATTTCTTGAATGTGTGAGATGAGAATGACTTGGCGTCCCTGATTTTGTAGTTGGTCTAGAGCATTCATGACCATATGTAAAGATGAGGCGTCTAAAGTACCAAATCCTTCATCAATAAACAGCGATTCAATTTTCATTGAGCCCGAGGCCATATTGGCAATCGCTAAAGACAAAGCAAGGGCAGTTAAGAACGACTCACCGCCAGACAAAGATGCAACAGAGCGGGTCTCTCCATCCATGTCGTGGTCAATAATCGCAAGGCTTAAAGACTGATCTAGACGTTTTAAAGTATAACGTTGAGACAGCATTGCTAGTTGCTGATTGGCATGCTCAACTAAAATATCTAGGTGATATTGCTGAGCATAATCGCGGAATTTCTTACCTTCTCTATCTCCCATCAAGCTTGAAATTTTGCTCCAGCGATGTTCCTCTTGCTGAATATTTTGAATTTGCTCGGCGTATCGTTGCTGTTTAGCCAGATTTTGCTGATGTATTTCGAGCTTAAGTTTAAGTTGGTCACGTACTTCGAGGTGAGCTTTAAGCTCTGTAATATTGTCTTGAATAAGGCTAATGAGCTTTTCATATTTGATATCTGGCTGAGTTTGTAAGTGCTCGTTCAATTGCTCTTGCATAGTTTTGAGAGCAGAAGAGGCTTCACTTAATAAACGCTCGGCATGATTAAGACGGTTACGAATGTCTTGCTCTTGAGCTGAATTAATTTGCATGAGCGCCGTAAGATCAGAGGCTTGAAAATCAGCATGGGTTTTTAACCAGATTTGAATTTGTTCATCAATCTGCTGCTGGTGCCCCGCAGTGTGTTGATGTTGATGCTTGAGTTGGTCGAGCGCCTGTTTTTGTTGTTCAAAGTGCTGTCTGGTTTGTTCGAAACGTTGTTTAGCTTCATGATACGCCGTTTGTTGCTGCTGACGTTTAGCGTCATGCTCAATTAACCATTCATGTGGTTTAATATCCGAGCGACCTGTCATTTGCTGAATGAGCGATACCGCTTTTTCATTATTTTGCTGACCTTTAAGCGTAATCTCTTGGAGATTTTGATCGATCTCATCAATTTGCTTAGTCATTTGCTCAAGGTTGGCAGCTAACATTTTAAGTTCTTGTTGTTGCTGTTCAAAACGCTGTGAAAGCTGTTCTTGTTGCTCAAGTTGCTTAGCACGTACGTCTAAAATTGACCAAGTCTGCTTAGCTGTTTGGCTACTTGCTTGCTGCCATGCGTGCTGTTCGGCTTCAGATAAACACTCAACAATATGTTGAACTTGTTGTTGCCATTGCTGTGCTGTATTAAGCAAACTTTCATTACGCTGAATAGATTGAACGAACTGATTGTGTTGTTTAATCGCTTGGGCTAAACGCACGTTTTCTGAGTCAAATGAACTTATGGCAGTTTGCGAGGCTTGTCTGAGTTCGTTCAACGTTAGCAAGATTTGTTCAGGAGCTTGATTAAGCTCAATCTGTAACTGATTGAGGTTAAGCGCTTGCTCAAGTTCTTGCTGTAAGTTTGTTTGTTTTGCCTGAAGTTGAGCTAGATATTTCTGAACCTGTTCAAGTTCGGCACGGCACTGATTAAGTGCATGTTGTTGGGTTTGCCACGTATTAAATGTAGTTTGCTCGAGTACAATAGCTTGTTGCTCTTGCTGTTGCTGCAAATCGAATAAAGCTTTGGAAACTGCACTGTCATCAATACGGTAGGGATGATGGGTGCTTCCACAAACTAAACACGCTTCACCTTCTTTAAGATTGGCCCGTAACTGCTCAATATTTTCGGTGTGTAATAAACGCTGCTGTTGCAAAATGTGCTGTAACTTTTCACGTTCAGTTTTTGCTGTTTGGTATTCTTGTTCAGCTAACTGGCAAACGGTTTTAAGCTGCTGTTTTTGGGCTGAGACTTGAGTTTGTTTTTCAGTGAATTGCTGAAGCTCAGCATATAACTCATGATAAAGTTTAACTTTCTGTTGAATCAGATCTAGCTGAGTGATTTGAGCAAGTTTCTGATCTTTATCTTTACGTTGCTGTTCAAGCTTTAACTCAATTTGTTCAACTGTACCTAGTGAAGCTGTAAGTTGTTCAACTTCACTTTTAGCTTCCGATAGCTTTTGGCGAGCAAGGGTAGGGTTACCGAGCTGTTGTTCAATCGTTTGGTAATTTTGAATAAATTGCCCGAGTTGATGTAGATGTGCTGAAAGGCCCTTATCTAATACCGCATATTGCTGAGTCTGGGTAAGTTGTTGTTGTAGATAAACTTGGTTCTGCTCAAGATGTGCAATCTGCTGTTGCACAGTATTTTGCTGTTGTTGCAACGGGCTGAGTTTCTGCTCTAGAACATTTCTTTTTTCTTTGCACTTTTTATATTCATCTGCAATAAATGTTCGCTCTTGAATGGACTGTCTAACCTGATTTAAAGCAGATTGATGCTGTTGCTCAAAATCGAGCGTTTGTTTGAGCTCTTGCTCTGCTGATTGATATTGTTTTTGTTCAGTTTCAAAAATTTGCACCAAATTATTAAACTTAATTTGAGCTTGCTGAATTTGCGGCTCAAGTTGTTGCAAGGTTTGTAAGTTTTGAGTCTGCTGAAAGACCTGTGGGCGTATTTCAGAGAAAGCTTCGAGTCGTTTTAATTGCTCACGTTCAGGGGTAAGTTGCTGATGGTGATTTTGCTGGGTTTGAAACTGTTGCTGTTTAGTTTGAACTTCAAGCTCAAGTTTGGCTTTGCGTTCAAACCATTGTTGTTGTTTATCCAAAACATTTTTTTGTTGTTCTAATTTTTGATAGTTCTCTTGAGCTTGCTGATATTGTTCGGTAAATGCTGCGATTTCTTCATCCGACAAAATCTCAATATGACCTAAAAATTCTTCAAGCTGTTTACGCTGTTTAGCAATATCTGCTGTTTTACGAAAAGCTAGTTCACCAATTTTGGCGAAAATGCTGGAGTTTGTCAGGTACTCAAGTAGTTCACCGCGTTCACTATCTCGTGCTTTTAAAAACGCCGTGACTTCTGACTGGGCAAGTAAAACAGCACGAGTAAACTGTTCAAATGAAAGCTGGGTAATTTGTTTAACTTTTTCATCAACTGCTTTGGCTTTGTCGGCAAGCACTACACCATCGGTCAGGCATTTTAAGTGACGTTGCACACTTTGTAATTTACCATTCGGGTTTTCACGCGCACGTTTAATTTCCCAGCGTGCTAAATAGCGTTTTTGATCTTGAGCAATAAAGCAAAGCTCAGCAAAACCATGTCCCGTACCACGGCGTAATACAGTTAAAGGCGAATTGGTCAGTAACTCTGAACCATCGACATCTTTTAATTTACCATCGCTGTCTTTAAGGCGAGGAACCCGATTAAACAAAGCCAGACACATGGCATCTAAAATGGTCGACTTACCAGCCCCCGTTTTTCCCACAATGGCAATTAAGCCTGCGTGAGCTAGAGGCGAGCTTTCAAAATCAATAAAGTGTTCATCAGAAAGAGATGCCAGATTTTTTATTCGAATGGATAAAATTTTCATGACATGTCCTTAAGGAGTTGCATCATTTTCAAGATTTTTTTGTGCTTCTTGTACCAGACTCAGAAAATCTTTTAAGACTGCATCATCTGCGTTGTAACCTTGTTTTTCCCAAATATTTTGAAAGAGTTTTTCTGGTGTTGGTGGTTCAAGTGCAATATGCTGAGTGGTATCGGTGTTCGAAGCATCCTGGCTCACATATTGACGTGAAATACGCACTAAACGATAGCGATCAGGTGGTAGGGCCGCTTCAAACTGCTGACGTAAATTGGGCTGTGGCGGCGTTAAACTATAATATTCAATATCGACATATTCACGATGGTCAATATTTTCAATCACGCCGTGTGGCAAAGCTTTGAGTTGTTGCAGCACTTCGTTTAACTCACCACGAATGCGGTGCAATTGTATGCAACGCGGAATTTCAACAGCTTCAAATTGCAAACGGTTGTCTGTCTCTTGAGCAGGGTCAATTTTGACTTCAACCACTTGGTGCTTATAGTTAATTTCACTAAAAGAAAGTGGAATAGGTGAGCCGCTATAACGAATGTGCGGTTGGCCTACTTTTTGTGGTTTATGCAAATGTCCTAAAGCCACGTAATCAATTGCATCTTCAAATAAAGTCGTTGAAAGTGCCTCTTCATTACCAATAATAATTGGGCGCTCAGAGTCGGATGTTTCTCCACCTTGCATATGAGCATGCGACATCAAAATAAGCGCTTGGTCTGGTGTTTTACGACGTTTAGCTTCGGCAATAAGTTGCTGGTGCAAATAGGCAATCGCATTTTTGCTATTGGTGGTATGTTCATTAAAGCCCGTAATTTCGGCCGAACGTAAAAAAGGCACGGCAAGGCACCACGCCACAATATCCTGATTTTGATTATAAATAGGCAAAAGCAGACGATCGAGATCTAGGGTTTTATCTTCATTCCAGCGAACCACGCCCACGGTTTTTGCATTGTATTTTTCTAAAAGTGGTTCGACCTGTTCAATACGGTAGCCTGAGTCATGGTTACCTGCAATCATGAGCGTTTGCATGTGCGGTGCAAGGCGATGTGCATCTGCTAAAAATTGATAGAGTTGTTTTTGTGCTTGTGAACCCGGATTAATTACATCAAAAATATCGCCGGCAATGAGCAGGGCATGCGGTTGTTTTTCTTGAATTTGAGTGAGTAACCAACTTAAAAATTGTTGGTGTTCGTAGTGGCGTGAATGATTATAAAAAAACTGCCCCAAATGCCAGTCAGAAGTATGTAGAAAATGTACGGACATAGAAACAGACATCAAGCCAAAGTAAACACAGATACGTTAGCATAAATTGGCAGGAGATTTTATCAAGACATTTTAAAGTGCTCGATATTTAAGCCTACGCTGAAATCTGAATTAATTTTGTCACTTTAAACTTTGCTTTGTTACTATCAGTTCAAATAATGAATCTTGAGAATAAAATGACTATTCATAAATACGAAGTGAAAATACAGTGGGAAGGTAATACAGGTACAGGCACTTCATCTTATCGTTCATATAAAAGAGACTTTAGTATTCAACATCCACAAAAAGCCACTATTCAAGGTTCATCAGACCCAGCCTATTTAGGCGATGTGACCAGATGGAACCCAGAGGATTTATTGGTTGCTTCTGCCTCAGCTTGTCATAAGCTTTGGTATTTGCACCTATGTGCAGTCAATCATATTCATGTGCTGAGTTATGTTGACCATGCACTTGGCTTTATGGAAGATGCAGATCCAGTTAAACGTGGTCACTTTACTCAAATTATTTTAAAGCCAGCGGTTATTTTAGAAAAAGGTGCAGACCAAGCGCTTGCAGCAAAACTGCACGAAGAAGCACATCACGAATGTATGATTGCCAATTCGGTTAATTTTCCAATTACATGTGAAGCCAGTTTTAGCTTTGCCGAAGAATAAATAGTAAATAGCCACCGATAAAAATGCGGTGGCTATAAATTAGGAAATAAATTGGTTAAATAAGATCTTTAAGCAGCATTTTCATCAACTTGAAAAATACCAAAAACGTTGTGGTCTAAATCGACAAAGTAACCATGCCAAGCACGACCAGCAATGGCGAATTTATCCATAGCCACAATACCACCTTGCGCTAAAATTTTTGCGGCAATTTCATCAAAGTTTTCGACTTGAACCGAACAGGTAAATGCATTGGTGCCATATTCCATTGGAGGCGTTTGAGCGGGACGTTTTAATAGCCCACCCATGATTGATGGTGTTTCTATACGGTAATATTCAATTGGTAAACTTTCATCTAATTTAAATTGCCAGCCGAACACAGCTTGATAAAACTGCGCGTCTCGGGCAGGGTTTGAAGACTGGATTTCAAAATAGGCAATGTTGTTCATATTATTAAAAACATATTTTTATGGTGTAAAAAGTATACGCATAGCCTTCATGACCATGAAACAACTATTGTGTATGGTGAGCGTAAAATAAATGAAAGTGCCAGAAAATAAAAACCGACGATTCGAGTGATGAGAGAATCGTCGGTCAAAAACTTCATCAAGGGTTTCGGCTGCTAACAAAACCTAATCTGAAGGAAGAAAAGAGTCGTAATGAAAGGTCACCGAAACAATTTTGCGGATGCCATGCAAAGGAAGTATTCGGTTGCTGCGACCTTGTTACCCTATATAACGTCAAGAGATCAGGATTGGTTGACAGAAAAATGAAAAAAAATCGAAAAAAATTTATAATTATTTTTTGAACCCATAAATTAGGCAAAAATATGACCAAATTACGTTCTTACTTTCTCTGGTTTTTTGGTTTATGCATTGTGCTCACCTTAATTGTAGGTGTGGTTGCAGCACTATTACCAGCGAGTGTAGGTGGTATTTTAACAGCCGTTCCATATTTAGGCGCAATGATTTTTGTCTTATTTAAATTTTTAAAGAAAGAACGCCGTGCCCCGACTGTACCAGAAAAAAAGAAATTTACTTTGGGTTTTACCCTGATTTTTTGGGGCTATAACTTGTGTGGTGTTTTATTTGGCCTATTTTTATTTGCCAGAAAAGACCCGGAGATTTTGCAGAACTTTATGCTTTACCTCAAACAGCCTCAGTTTTTAAGCATTATGGTGATTATGCTTTTAATGTTAGCTATTCCGCTTTATTTAATTACCTACTGGTTTTATGGCAAGCAGGCACAGCGAATGGCTGACAAAATGTTTAACGTGTAATAGATCACTACGAAAACTCATACGATTAAATATAAATGAGTCTTATACAATTAAATAAAACTTGAATCCTCAGCTTAGGAGGAAATATGAATAAGAATGTATTAATTACAGGTGCAAGTGGTTTTATTGGCACGTATTTAATTAAGTTCCTGCTACAAAAAAATTATAACGTGATTGCTGTGACACGGCAGGCTGGAAAGAAATCTGACCATCCTGCCTTACAGTGGGTGCAAAAACTTGAAGATATTACGACACGTCAAATTGACTATGTGGTGAATTTGGCAGGCGCAAATATTGGCGAAAAACGCTGGACCGAGTCACGTAAAAAACAACTCATTGAAAGCCGTGTAAATACGACCCGAAAACTGTATGCATGGCTCAAGCAGTCTGAAATTTTTCCGGAAGTAATTGTCTCTGGTTCTGCAATTGGTTATTACGGAATAGATGATCAAGAAAAGTGGACAGAAGTGTGCACAGAACAAAGCTCGCCACAGCCCATTTTCATGTCTCAGCTTTGCCAAGAGTGGGAACGCGCAGCTTTAGCAGACGCTCAGCAAAATACTAAAATTATTCGTTTAGGTGTAGTGTTTGGGCAGGGCGGTGGCATTTTGCCTAAAATGTTGCTTCCTATTCGACTCAATTTAGTCGGTCAAATTGGTCACGGTCGTCAGCCTGTGGTTTGGGTACATATTGAAGACGTATTAAATGCAATAGAGTTTATATTTCAGCATCCTCAATCTGCTCAAATTCACAATATAGTAGCGCCAGAAAACGTGGCTCAAAAAGCTTTTATTGAACAAGCTGCTGAGGTTTTAAATAAGAAACCACTGTTGTCAGCACCAAGCACGGTTTTCCGCTGTTTGTTGGGCGAACAGTCGCAATTGATCTTAAATGGTCAGTACGTCAAACCCGCTGCCTTACAAGCAGAAGGCTTTGAGTTTGCTTATCCCAAGTTAAAAGCAGCTTTAGAGAATATACTCGCCTCAGGCTAAGATTTTATTTTGCAAGCGCTCTGGTGAATATGCTTTGGCATCCACTAATGTCGGTTGACCCAGCATAAGTTGACGGAGCAATTGCGCAGAACCTGCGCCCATACACAAACCATTTCTAAAGTGACCAAAGTTTGCCCATAGGTTATCCATTTCAGGCATTTTGCCAATGTACGGAACGCCATTTGGTGAACTTGGTCTGAGGCCTGCCCAGCGATGTACAATCGGGAAATCGGCCAGTTCAGGCACTATTTCTAAACACGCTTCTAAAATATTGTGCTGGGTGGTTTCATCGGTAGACGTGTCAAAACCACGATGTGCCATGCTAGAACCACACACGATATGACCGTCCATACGTGGAATCAAATACATCACTCGATTCATACACATGGTCGGTAGCCAGTGAGCAGGGGTTTTAAATAACAACATTTGGCCTTGAACAGGTTCGACTGGAATGTCGAGTTGTAATTGTGAGTTCCAGTAATGGCTCCAAGCCCCAGAAGTTATTACAAAATGGTCTGCTGTATGTTTGCGACCATCTTCGGTTTGAAGAGCTTGTATGGCATCACCTTGTTGAATCAGTTTTTTAACAGGAGTGTGCTCAAAAAACTCAACGTTTGGGTGTTGTTTTAAATAGCTAATCAGGGACTGTAATACGCGTGGATTACGAATATTAGACAGTTCTGGGAAATAAATGGCTTCTTGAAACTGATCGGAAATATGCGGGTTGACTTGTTCTAAGGCATCTCGCTGTAAATATTCACAGCGTTGCATCGGTTCTTGATGCTGCTCGGCGTAGGAAAGTCCGACGTCAAAATCTTCTTCATCAAAAATCAGCATGCCTGTGTCATGAATTTCAAAATCAATCCCTGTAATAGGGTAGAGCTTTTGGTTCCATGCTTGATAAGAGGCTTTACCAAATTGAGCAAGTTGGTTCACTGCATGCACATAGCGCCACGGGTACATCGGAGAGAGAATGCCTCCGCCAGCCCAAGAGGCTGCTTGTCCCGCTTGTTGTTGATCAAAAATGCTTAATGTACAGCCTTGTTCAACCAACTCCAGCGCAGACATTAATCCACTTATGCCCGCGCCAATAATTGCAATATGCATGCAGTGTTATCCTTTCTCTGCGAACTTAGTTCATTTCCTTGAGTTTTTCGGCAGCGGTTTCTGCAAAGTAAGTCCAGATTCCGTCTGCACCAGCGCGGCGGCAGCACATGAGTGATTCTAAAATGACTGAGTCTGATAACCAGCCATTTTGAATTGCACCCGCTAACATTGCGTATTCGCCACTCACTTGATAAATGAATGTCGGAATACCAAAGGTATCTTTCACTTCACGTACCACATCCAGATAAGGCATGCCCGGTTTTACAATTACCATGTCGGCGCCTTCTTGAATATCAAGCGCGATTTCATGTAATGCTTCGGCACGGTTGGCAAAGTCCATCTGGTAGTTATATTTATTACCACCTTTTAGGTTGGATGCAGAGCCAACAGCATCACGGAACGGGCCATAGAAGCTAGACGCATATTTCGCAGAGTAGGCCATGATGTTGGTATAGATGTGACCATTGGCTTCTAAAGCCTGACGAATAGCGCCAATACGGCCATCCATCATGTCACTTGGTGCAATCACTTCGGCACCTGCTTCTGCGTGACTTAAGGCTTGTTTAATCAAGCACTCTACAGTCTCGTCATTGAGCACATAGCCTGTTTCATCAATAATGCCGTCTTGACCATGCGTGGTGTAAGGGTCGAGGGCACCATCGGTAATTAACACCATTTCTGGTAATTCTTTTTTTAGCAAACGGCAGGTGGTTTGTACTAAACCATCTTCACGCCATGCAGCTTCTGCGGTGAGGCTTTTATCTTCTTGCGGGGTAACTGGAAAAAGAGCCAGTTTTGATACGCCCAATTCCAGAAGTCTTTCAGCTTTTTTCAGTAACAAATCTGCCGACAAACGCTGAATGTTTGGCATACTTGGAATATCTTGGGTCTGATTTTGTCCCGGTAATACAAATACTGGATAAATCAAGTGATTGGTAGTGAGCTGTGTTTCGCTGACCATCGCACGCAACTGGTCATTTTTACGGATACGGCGCATGCGAGTGGCTGGAAATGCAGGACGATTGAACGTATAAGTCATAACAATCTCGATGTTCGGTATTACACTAGGATAGGTTGGCGGATATTCCATTACTGTCAACCGACTGCTGTATTGTAGCCCCATAATGCTGGATTTGTACAAAATTATGGGTGTTTATCATGCTTTTAAATTTAGGCAATGTATGAGTGATGAAAAGAAAAATTGGACTGGGAACATCCATTTAGGTGCAAAAACTGATCTGACTGTGGTACTCAACCAATTATGTAAGGCATTTAATAGCTCTCCTTTTTTTAAGCATAGTGGAATGATTATGCGTGTGGTAGATGGCCACATTGAAGGCTATATCGAGATGCAACCCAACCTGATTGGTAATCTGGCATTTCAGATTTTGCATGGCGGCGTTGCTGCAACTTTGCTCGATAGTATTGGTGGAATTGTGGCAATGGAACACCTCTATCGCCGTTCGACTCCTGAAACTTTAACCGAAACCATTAAGCAAGTGTCGCGTTTGGCAACCGTCGACATGCGTGTAGATTATTTAGCTCCGGGGCGTGGTAAATATTTTATTGCCCGTGCCGAAGTACTACGTTTAGGTCGTAAGGGCTGCACCATGCGTATGACCATGGTCAATGATGAAGATAAAGCCATTGCTGCGGGTATTGCTTCATATGCCTATTAAGCAATGAATTGAATCATTTAAAAGCGCCAAGTGCGCTTTTTTAAGTGTATAAAAAGCAGAAATTTTTACAAAAACTTTGAGATAAACATTAATTTAATTAGAACGAACGCATGAGTTATAAATTTTTATTCTCATATTATGAGGTTTTGGCGTTAAAATTAGCTCCTTTGACAATGCGGTATGTCTTGTTTATAGAAAAATAAAAACTCTATAACAAGGTGTAGTGCGAGATTGATGGCAAAGCCAACTCATCTTTAGGAACATACCATGACTGATGCACAAAGCAATGTACAAGAAACAGTGCCAACAACATCTGCCTCGGATGAAAACAATCAAAACAAGCGCAAAAAATTTCTTGGTTTTTTTGCGCTGATTTTATTGATCGCCGCTATTTTGTATGCAATCTGGGCATTATTTTTAAATAATTCCGTGAGTACGGATAATGCCTATGTCGGTGCAGAAACCGCGCAAATTACTTCAATGGTGAGCGGACAGGTCGCTCAGGTTGTCGTAAAAGATACCCAAACGGTACATCGTGGTGACGTGCTGGTTCGTATTGATGATCGTGATGCCAAAATTGCATTGGCTCAAGCTGAGGCAGAACTTGCCAAAGCAAAACGCCAATATAAACAAACTGCGGCAAACAGTAGTTCTTTAAACTCTCAAGTTGTGGTGCGTGCTGACGAAATTAACAGTGCCAAAGCACAGGTCGCTCAAGCGCAGGCCGACTACGACAAAGCAGCTTTAGAACTGAACCGCCGTGCGCAGCTTGCTGCCTCTGGTGCAGTGTCTAAAGAAGAGCTCACCAAAGCGCAAAGTGCAGTTGAAACAGCCAAAGCAGGGCTAGAGCTTGCTAAAGCTGGTTTAGCGCAAGCTTCTTCAAGCCGTAAAGCTGCTGAAAGTACTTTAGCTGCAAACGAAGCGTTAATTCAGGGTGTAAGCGAAACTTCGACACCTGATGTACAAGTTGCACAAGCGCATGTAGAACAAGCTCAGCTTGATTTGGAACGTACCGTAATTCGTGCACCAGTCGATGGTGTGGTTACGCGTCGTAATATTCAAGTGGGGCAACGTGTTGCACCAGGCACCAGCATGATGATGATTGTGCCGCTTAACGATTTATATGTAGATGCGAACTTTAAAGAAAGTCAGTTGAAAAAAGTCCGTCCGGGTCAGGAAGTCACGCTAACTTCAGATTTATATGGCGATGACGTCGAATATCACGGCAAAGTGATGGGCTTCTCTGGTGGTACAGGCTCTGCCTTTGCCTTAATTCCGGCTCAAAACGCAACAGGAAACTGGATTAAAGTGGTTCAACGCTTACCAGTTCGTATTGCACTTGACCCGAAAGAACTTGCTGAACACCCACTACGTGTTGGCTTGTCGATGGAAGCAAAAGTCGACTTATCTGCGAAGTAAACGCTTATGAAAACGCAAACACCTTTTGCCGAACTAAGCGGTGGCCGTTTAATACTGGCAGCGTTTGTTATTGCCTTGTCGAACTTTATGGTCGTGCTCGATACGACCATTGCCAACGTATCTGTACCGCACATTACCGGTAACCTTGCTGTTTCAAGTACACAAGGGACATGGGTTGTTACGTCGTATGCAGTTGCAGAAGCAATTTGTGTACCTTTAACAGGTTGGCTTGCAGGTCGCTTTGGTACCGTTCGGGTTTTTATTTTTGGCCTGATTGGTTTTACCATTTTTTCTTTCTTGTGCGGCCTAGCAAACTCGTTAGGCATGCTGGTGTTTTTCCGTATTGGACAAGGTCTATGCGGTGGCCCACTCATGCCACTCAGCCAAACTTTGCTGATGCGTATTTTCCCTCAAGAAAAGCATGCACAGGCGATGGGCCTATGGGCAATGACGACCGTCGTTGGGCCAATTTTAGGGCCAATTTTGGGTGGTCTGATTAGTGATAATCTGTCTTGGCACTGGATTTTCTTTATTAACATTCCGGTCGGCATTGTTTGTGTTTTAGCGGCAATCCGTTTGCTTAAACCTGCCGAAACAGAAACGATTTCTTTAAGAATCGATACCGTCGGTTTAGGTCTGTTGATTTTGTGGATTGGTGCGCTACAGCTCATGCTCGATTTGGGGCACGAACGTGACTGGTTTAATAGTACCAGCATTGTGGTGTTAGGCTTAACTGCCGCCATTGGCTTTGTGGTGTTCCTCATATGGGAGCTGACCGATAAACACCCCGTCGTGGATGTCAAAGTCTTTAGGCATAGGGGCTTTGCAATTTCAGTACTGGCCTTGTCGCTCGGCTTTGGCGCGTTCTTTGGCAGTATTGTACTGATACCCCAGTGGCTGCAAATGAACCTTTCCTACACCGCCACGTGGGCCGGCTATTTAACCGCAACCATGGGCTTTGGTAGTTTGACCATGTCACCGATTGTGGCAAAGCTTTCGACCAAACATGACCCACGCGCGCTGGCGAGTTTCGGATTGATTCTGCTGGGTGGCGTGACCTTAATGCGGGCATTCTGGACCACAGACGCCGACTTTATGGCATTGGCTTGGCCACAAATCCTGCAAGGTTTTGCTGTACCGTTCTTCTTTATTCCACTGTCGAATATTGCACTCGGTTCGGTGTTGCAGCAAGAGATTGCATCTGCTGCGGGTCTTATGAACTTCTTAAGAACCATGGCAGGGGCGATTGGTGCTTCAATTGCAGTGACCGTGTGGGATGACCATGCCAAAGTTGCCCGTAGTGAAATGGTGTCAAACCTACATACGACTGAAGTGCAAAACACACTTTTGCAAAATGGTTTCACGCCTGACTCGACGCTCGGGATTATTTCAAATCTAGTCGATAAAGAAGCCATTACCATGTCGGCAAACCATGTATTTTTGCTGTTTGCAATGGTGTTTGTCTTTGCGGGACTGGTGATTTGGCTGTGTCCAAAACCAAAACAGGTCAGTGGTATGCCTTCTCACTAAACATAAAAAAAGCATCTCTTCGGAGGTGCTTTTTTAGGCCAACTACAAAATGAGCGAGTTTATAAATAGCAGATTTTGGATATATTTAAAGAAATAAAGCATGCCAGAATTGGGCAAATCAGTTATAAAAGAGTGTGATAACAAGCAAGGAGACATCGCACAGCGCACAAAATAAACACCCCCAATCATTTAATATTATTAAAACTTTATTTTTATCAAAGATTAAAAAACTGAAGATCTGAAAACAAAGAAGCTTGCATGGCAATTGCATGGATAGGCAGGCGTATATATTGGAGTTATCACGTGAATAAAAGATATTCATTTTTGTTCAGTAGTTTATTAGCAGTCGGTTTATTACAAGGATGTGGAGATGATTCCTCTTCAGATCAGCCCAAGGATGATTCAAATACAACCCCGCCCAATTTAATTGTTGATAATGACCCGACCAGTTGTAGCAAACTGGCACAAGACGGTTCAAGCGTGGTGGTCGGTTCAAATCAAAATGGTGACCCAGCAGCGCCTGAAGGTGCGTCGGGTTATAGACTCGGTAACACGGTTAAATATGCAGATAAATATATGGTGGTAGCAAACACGCCACTTGCGGTAAAAGCGGGCTGTGATGTTTTAAGAGCAGGCGGTAGTGCAGTCGATGCTGCCGTTGCGGTACAAGCGGTGCTGGGTTTAGTCGAGCCTCAATCGAGCACCATTGCTGGCAGTGGTTTTATGATGTATTACGATGCCAAAACCAAAAAAGTCACTGCTTACGATGGTCGTGAAACCGCACCAGCCGCAGCCAACGAATATTATTTAATTCGCCAAGATATATATGACCCAAATTCACCAGCACCTGTACCAAGTGCCCGCCGTAGTGGACGCTCGATTGGTGTGCCGGGTGTGATGCGTTTACTTGAACAAGCACAACAAGAACATGGCAAACTCAAATGGGACCAGCTTTTTGGTGAAGCAATTGGTTTGGCTGACAATGGGTTCCGTATTCCGGGGCGTTTGGCAGATGCAATTGCAAGTAATGCAAACAGCTTAGCGCTTGATGCAAATGCAATGGCAACCTATTTTCATTCAGATGGTTCACCACGTAAAGTCGGTGAGACCATGACCAATAAGGCTTATGCAAAAACGCTTGACGCCCTTGCTTCACAAGGCGCAAATGCACTACACACTGGTCCAATTGCCCAAGCGATTGTGGAAAAAGCTGCACAACCATTTGGGGATGACCCAGCAAAAACTCCAATTACTCCAAGCTTAATGACCTTACAGGATTTATCGAACTATCAGGTTAAAAAACGCGACCCGATTTGTACGACGTATCGTGACCGTTACTATGTTTGCACCATGCCACCTCCATCTTCGGGAGGGATTGCGGTTGTGCAAACGCTAGGTATTTTAGAAAACTTTGATATGTCGCTGTATCCACCTAAGAACCCTGAAAATGAAGGCGGTGTGCCCGATGTCATGGGTGTGCATTTAGTGTCTGAAGCAGAGCGTTTGGCCTATGCTGACCGTGACAAATATGTCGCAGATACCGACTTTGTTCGTTTGCCTGCACAGGGTATTCCAAGTTTTATTGATAAAAATTACTTGAAACAACGTGCCGCACTGATTAACCCGAACCAAAGTATGGGCGTTGCACCAGCGGGTAATTTCAACCCAGCTTCGGGTGTCGACACGACTGTTGAACATGGCACGACTCAGTTCACCATTGTAGATGCTTATGGCAATGTGGTTTCAATGACATCGACTGTTGAATCGAGCATGGGGTCATTCCATATGGTGGATGGTTTCTTGCTGTCAAATCAGTTAACTGACTTTAGCGCGAACCCTTATGACAGCACTGGGGCACTGGTTGCCAACCGTGTAGAAGGGGGAAAACGCCCACGTAGTACCATGGCGCCAACCTTAGTGTTTAAAGGCACGACGCCAGATGAGTTTTATATGGCAACAGGTTCACCAGGTGGCGGTACGATCATTCAATATGTAGTTAAAACTTTGGTGGGTGCGCTGGATTGGAACTTAAACGCACAGCAGGCGACCTCGCTTGTTAACTTTGGCGCGACCAATAGCAAAAACACCAATGTGGATAGCTCGAATGTGCAGCTTTCTTTGCTTGATTTGATTGAAGGCTTAAAAGCAAAAGGGCATGGCATCTCTAACACTGCGCAAACCAGCGGTATTTCAACGATTATGAAAGTAAATATAAATAATCAAAGCAAATATGCAGGTGGGGTAGACCCTCGCCGTGAAGGTATTGTATTAGGCAATGGAGCCTTATAGACCCAACTTTAAAAAAAGCTGTCATTTTTGGCAGCTTTTTTATGAGGGGCCTTGAAAAAAACAAAAGGCTCTCCATTATGTAAATATGTTCATCAGTAGCAGACTGTTGATAAATTGCACAGCATTTTATTTTAGTTATGCTATGATGTTCAGACATTCATGGGGATGTTATTGGCTTCGACGCCGGTGATGAAACTCATAGATGCATGCCGAGAGCGCATTTTCTCTCGTAAATAAAATTTGCATTTTAATAGTCGCAAACGACGAAACTTACGCTCTAGCTGCCTAAGGGCAGTTTGTCCGCTTCCTAGAATACTTGTGGTTTAGGAACCCGACCGTAGCGCACGCACACAAGTCCGTATAGAGTCAAGCCTCGGGGCTTTATACCAAACTTAGAGGATCGCACCTTGTACCCTGTTCGTCGGGTCACTTGGTGTTAAAACAATAGACGATATCTAAGCATGTAGTATTCTCGAGCGTAGTGCTGGCGGACGCGGGTTCAACTCCCGCCATCTCCACCAAAATTCGTGAAAAGCCCTGAAACGTAAGTTTCGGGGTTTTTTCTTTTAAGATTTAAATTATTCAAGTTATAAACAATATAAGAAGATAATTTTTAACTTCTCCTAAAACTAGGAAAAGGTTTTGTGTAAAAAATAGAGCAAAATCAAAAACTATTATTTTTAGAACAGATTTATAGAAGTTAGAATAGTGCAGTACTTTAAAAAGCTAACGAAATAAAGATTATATAAACATCCTGTAATATCTCAAATTCTTAAGCAAAAATGATTAAATCAGGTCATATCAATATGAAATTAACTTTATCAAAAAAATCCCTTACTTCATTTCTTTTAGTCAGCATGACAATGTTTAGTGCTAATAGCTTTGGCTACACTCCCAAAGATTTACAAGGTATATGGGCAATGCATCCGCTTAATAATGGAATTGCCAACTTAGTTGAGTTTTCAGGAAATACAGCTACTTTACATCCTGTGCAATGTGATTTTGAAACGGGTCTTTATACTGTAGATAGTATTGAAAAATCGAACTTTAAAATTAATAAGCAAAATCAAATTGAGTTGTATAATGAACAGGGGGAGTTCGAGCAAGCATTAAGAATTATAAGTATCACCGATAATCAACTAGTTTTAGAAGAAGCTGCTAGTGACACGATAATGCTGAAATTTCACTACAACAAAATTAACAAGCTAACTCCAAATTGTATTAAATATAAAAAATAATATTTTCAAAAGCTTAGTTTTAATATAGCTAAAATTAAATATCATTTCAGCTATATAACCAACTTGAATCTAATGGGTAAAGAAGTATTTAAATTTTCATTTTATTTAGCCCGAATGAGTCAGAAAGAAGAAGCAATTAATAGATAACAAACACAGCAGAAGTAGAATTTTATTTATTCTTTATAAAGTCTTACTTGCGTAAAGTTTTGTAATCTCGTTATAGTCTAGCTTCTAATATAGAGGGGTTAAACTGTGAAAAAAATAATAGGAATATTTTTATTTTCCTTGATATTAGTTGGTTGTGGTAAATCGGCAGAAGATATCGCTAAAGAAAAGCAAGCTCAAGAACAGGCACTTAAAATTAAACAAGAACAAGAGAGAAAATTAAAAGAACAAGCTGAACTTAAAAAAGTTGAGGATGCTGTTCGCTATTATCTTAAAGATGGTGATTCTGCAAAATTTAGAAATGTTATTAAAAATTGTGGTGAGGTAAATGCCAAAAACTCATGGGGTGCTTATGCAGGTTTTACTAGATTTATAGTTCAGTCCGATAAGGATGTTGTTTTTGAGGATCCTGATAACGCCTATTTTGATTTCATGGTAAAGATGTCTTGTCATAAAGATTATTTAGCAAAGTTTCCAGTAGAAACAAGTGATGAGATAGCAATTGATGCATCTACAACAGAACAAATATCAGGTGTGGCTGCTGAGGCGGCAGCGGGAGAAGATTTTGAAAATGAAACTCGATCAGTTAGTAGACATCAAAAAGAAGAAGTAACTGTTGAGGAATTAGCTACTGAAGATACAACGTCAGATATTGGTAGTTCTGAAAATTATTAAGACATTAAAATTTTAAAACCCGCATATGCGGGTTACTATATCTAGAGAATATTGTGGCAAGTAATCTTGGTATTTTATACCTAAATTTTTGGACATTATTGAACAGCATGTGAAAACATACTCTGAAATTTGGGGAAATTTCAAAACATGATTACTCCGCTGGGGAGCGGTTTAAAAAAGAGTAATCATCGATTTTTAAAAATTTATAAGACTTGGTTAGATCAAATGAACAACTTAATGACGAGATATTTAAATAATCTGGGGCAGTGGCATGAAGTTGCGCTGACAATGACTAAAGCGATAGTTGCAATAGGGGTGTTGTGCTTAGTTGCATACCTTTTAACAATTGGTTATATCCCTTCAGAACTTAGTTTTGGTGATACATTCATTTTTCTATTGATTTTTGCGGCCTGTTCTATTGTCTATGCAGGATTAAGTATAGTGCTATTTTTATTTGGTATTTCATTAATGCCAGTGACATACATTATCTTAAATATAGTTAATAAATACTTGCCTTCGCATGAAAAAATTAGAGATGATTTACCATTTCCAAAGATCAGTATTATTACATTTATTGCATCTATTTGGTTTATATACATTCTTCGAAACTTACTTTTAACGTACTGGCAAATAAGTCTTTATGTGGGGTGTACGGTAAGTTGGATTGCTTTCTTATATTATGCTTTTTACGTTAATCAAAAAGATATTAAAATTTTTAGTAAGAAGTTTAAAAATATAGAGGATATTATTGATGACAGTGGGGCAAGCGAACATCTAAAAATATTTGCAAGAGATAAGTTAAAGAAATTAGAAACGAATATTAAAAACAGTATACATGTAGCTATTTTTCTTATTGTGACTCCAGTTGCCCCTATGTTTTTTATTCCCGATATTGGTGACACATTTCTAAACTATGCCATGCAAAAAACTGGTGTGAGAATAGAAAAAGCGACTTTATACATCAAAGAACCTTATGCAAATTTAATTGAATTACCAAAAACAAATACTAAAGAACTGAGCCACTATAAAACCTTTATTTTTAAAGATGTTAAAGTGTTATTTCAAGGGATTGGTAAAAGCACTTTAGTTTCTTATAAGGTAAAGGATATGGAAAAGCAGTTAGTAATTCCTAATGAATATATTACTGTAGAGCAAAGCAAGAAAATTGAAGAGTAATTAAATTATAAAAAATAAGAAATAGTTAGAGTTATGAAAGCAAGGGTGTAAACAATTGCTATTGTTGTTCTAGCCATAGCGTTTGCATCACTACTTTTTTCCGTAAGTGGGGGGAAAAGTGGTAATGCTGCATTTTATAAAATAAAGAATATTAAAGCGTACCCGGCAATAAGTGAAAATACATATTCAAATCCCAACTTTCCCTTAAAGTAAGCAATTAAAGCCATTATTAACATGAATAGGGCTAAGCTCATTAAAAGATATCTCTTAGAGGGAGAGTCTTTTATAAAGAAATCTTCTATTGACATAGGAATGGCTCGCTTTGAAATATTAAATTTTAGATGAACAATTTTTTTTAAATCAACGAATTAATTTTTTTGAGCATTCTTTCTATGTAAAAATAATAGACTAAATTTTTTGATTAACATAGATACTTCAAGACAAATGGTATGAACAAATCCTTAGAAAAGGACGTAATGCAATCATTCTCCCCAAGGCCCCCGTGCCACAACAGAACTTTAATTTTTTGCGCTGATTTAAAGTTATCTACCATTGCGACACAGAGATAAGGGAGCTAAGCCAAACGCTTAGCCCATGTCGTTTTTATCGCACCGCCGCATCACACTAAAAAAAGTAGGGGCAAAGTCCTGTGGGAGAGCAGGACTTTGCAAACTGACATGTTCTAGACGTTGCATGAGCTTATGCGAATACACTTGTTCAAGCCGTTGGTAAATACAGTCGCAACTGGCTTGGGTGTGCCCACCAGACAGGCAAATTTCTTCAAAATCCTGCTGAGTGTGAATGTCGCAACCAGAAACACCGTAATCGCCTATTAAAAGGCTTAAAGCCAAAATAGGTTTATAAAGTTTCATATTATTCTCGTGATAATTTTCACTAAGTTATTAATAAAAAATAAGCCGCATATATTTAAAGTATTAAAATCATTTAAAAGGGAATAGTTAACCCGCCTGAAATACAGGAAAATAAAATGATTAAAATTTTAAAATAAAATTATTTATAAATTTAAAATATTTTAGGTGAGAGAAAGCCTAAATTTTAAATAAATAAAATTACGAGAGAGGATAGGGGATTAATATAAAAAAGGTCATGGTCAACTCCTAGAATTTATGGAGCTCTACCACCAAAGATCACCGTCAATTAATTATGGTGGTAGAACGAAAGGGGGTTAGCAGACTGGGATCCAAGGAACCAGCACGCGCGAGCGCGTCCCCCTCCCGTCCTGAACTGCACCCCATAAGTTAGACTTTTTAAACTTATGAGGTGTGTCCTATGCCAGTTCCAAAGCATTCAAAAGAGTTAAAATTAAAAGTCATTCAGGCTTATTTAGATGGAAGTAAAGGCTATAAAATCCTTTGACAAGAATTTAATGTAGATCTCCAAACAGTCCGGCTATGGATTGAAAACTATAAGGCACAAGGTGAAGATGGCTTAAATGTTAAAACTAAAAAAACCTACTACTCTTCCGAATTTAAAATCAAGGCTGTACAAATGCTTCTTGATAAGGTACCTGTAAGAGAAGTTAGAAGACGGTTAAATCTGAGCGGGACGTCAATTTTAAGAAGGTGGCTAGCTCAGTATTATAAAGAAGGGATTGCTGGGTTTAATACCACGAGGATTTATAACAATATGGTTAAACAAGATAAAACTAAAATAACCAAGCCTGTAAAAGATGACAAAGATAAATCTCAGCAGGAGCTCATTGATGAAGACCGCTTTACGTGCAGAGGTTGCCTTTTTAAAAAAGCTAAAAGCCTTAAAACTGAAGCAACGTACTTAAATTCAATTTCTACTGCAGACAGCGTTCAAGTTATTTCGGAATTAAGGCAAACTTATCCATTAAAGCTACTACTTAATATTGCCAAGATCGCTCGTAGTACTTATTTCTATCACATGAAAGCTGTACGCTCTAAGGATAAATATACTGAGTTAAAATAGCAGATCAAGTCCATATATCACAAGCATAAGGGATGCTATGGCTATCGTAGAATTACTCTTGCTCTGAAACATATAGGAATAATGATTAACCACAAGTGTGTATATCGCCTCATGAAATCTATGGGGCTGAAGTCACGTATCAGAGCACTAAAATATCGTTCATATAAAAGTGGCTGTGTAGGAACAATAGCTGATAACGTTTTACAACGGCAATTTAAAGCAAATCTCCCAAATCAAAAATGGGCAACTGATGTAACGGAATTTAATTTAAAAGGTGAAAAACTTTATCTATCTCCAATTATAGATTTATTTAATGGGGAAATTATTACCTTCCGAATCCAACGTAAACTCAATTATGAGTTAGTGAAAGATATGCTCATTCATGCTTTAGCTAAACTTAAGCGACATGAGAAACCAATTCTCCATTCAGATCAAGGATGGCAATATCAAATGGCTCATTACCAACAGCAATTAAAGCAACACGGTTTAATTCAAAGTATGTCTCGTAAGGGAAATTGTTTGGACAATGCTGTAATAGAAAGCTTCTTTGGAATATTAAAATCGGAGTGCTTTCATGGTGAAAAATTTCAATCAATTGATGAGTTAGAGAAAACTATACGAGAGTACATTCATTATTATAATCATGAGAGAATCAAGGTGAAGCTACAAGGATTATCCCCTGTACAATTAGAAATCAGTTTATAAAAACTGCTTAATTAACTGTCCAACTTTATGGGGTCAGATCATCCTACCGCAAAGAAAAGGGACGCAAGGGTCTAACGACTTATAGTGGAACTATAACCCGCCATGGATCTACGGTCTGCTAAAACCGACTGGCAATGTAGGCCAGCGAGACCATAATAATCATAAGTTTTTAACAGGTCAATTCAATTTAAATAAAATATTATAAAAAATTAAAATATAAATTTATATTTTAATTAAACTCAAAAGTTTATCGATTTAAATCGGTGAATTAATAAATATAATAAAGTTAAACTAAACTTTTAGCCTGTTCTTAAAATGTATAAAGATAATTAATAAATACTCGATGCTTATCTTAGCCTTTAAGAGGCTTACCATGTATTTTTTCTATAAAAATGAGTATTCTATTTCGAAATTAAAGGACTTGATGATATGAAAAGATTGCTTTTATGTGGAGTAATAGCGTTTTGTACTACATTACATGCTAAAAATTTAACTTCAATTAATGACATCTATAAATTAAAAGATAAACAATTTCAAGAATGTGAGGTCAATGGTTTTAGTTTGCTTAAGTTAGATAAGGATTTAACAATTGGCCTTATTGCAAGGTTACATCCCTTTGGCGTTTTAAAACCTGGGGATTTTGATATGAGCGCTTGTTTAACAAAGAGAAATTTACAGGAAAATGTTATAACGACCTATTTTTGGCAAAAGAATCAAAATTTTGTAGGACAAAATCTTAAAAGTTATGTTGCCTATGACAGTTCTAATAAAAATATCTTAGTTATTTTATTAGATAATGATTTAAACACTTATATCTTAGGTAACCGTGACCAATATCTTATTGATGCATTAAAGAACAGTAGAGACCCTAGTGATGTAGCTTTTAGTCGTATTAACTGGAGTTCTACTAGATCTTTTAGAGATCTTGGACCAAACAATGTAATTCCTATTAAAGATGATCTACTTCAAATGCAGGAAGAAAAATACCAGATCGAAAAAAAAGATTTATTGTGTAAAGCTGGTTTTGAGATGGCTGAAAATATTATGAAAGCACGTCAAGCTGGAGTGAGTAAAACAATGCAGTTAGACTCAAATGAGCAGAATCTTTATAGATATCCTGAGTACTCAAAATATAAAATGGATTTAATAAATAAGGCCTATGAAGAACCCATTCATGAAAATTCTATAGATAAATATGCTGTTAGTAAGGGATTTGCCTATAAATCATTTTTTGAATGCAAAAAAAGAGTATAGAGCTTAATTCCATAAGCAGAAAGGCTGTTTTAAAGCTAAGCGTTGAGCTTAGCTTGAACTTAAAACGTATAACGGTAATTAATAAATACTCGGTGCTGGTCCCAATCTTTACGAGTCATACCATTTATTTTTTCACCTAGGTTTGCATTTTCAAACTTTGACTCATAATGCAAAAATGAATAACGCACTTCTAAGTTTTTCACCCACGGCAAGGCATAACTCACCGTAAAGTCAAAGTAACGCTCTTTACCCTCAATATCACTGCTAATGTTACTTTGGTGAGCGCCAAAGCCATAAATATACTTCGCCTCGGTTTTTAAACCTTTCACATAGTCTTTCCAGTTATATTTCAAGCGAAGGGCAACGGCGGTTTCATCGTTATTGGTAAAGTCAGGGCCAATGGTCGCCGAGGTCGGAAATGGGTTGGTGCCGTGGTCTTGCGTCAAAACCGAGTTGCGGGCAGAGTGCACTGCAAAGTTATCTTCAATCCAAAAACCGTCAAACTTTGAAACGGCAATGCCGCCTTCGAGATTATTCTTGGCTACATTTACATCGACAAAATAACCATTGCCACGGTTGTTAATGTCTTGGCCTTTGACACAGTCCAGCTCGGTTTCGGCACCGCATTTAAACAGCTTGCCATCATCACGCGAGAAAAAAGCACCTGTGTTGAATGTCCACACCAAGCCATGAAACGGCAACTTATATTGAGCAATTGCCCCGTACTTTTTTAAATAATCTTTGCTATTTAAATATTCGATATTCATGCTCCAGTTTTTGTACTGATACTTGGCACCCAGCAAACCGACATAATCAATGCGCTCGTCATTTTCAGTCACCAGTTTTTCAAATGAGTCCATGCTGCGCGGTTTCCAGCGGTCATAGTAAGCCATGTAAGTCTGTAGCTGATCATTCAGTTGAAACTGACCACTCGCACCCGAAAAAGTGTCGGGCACTGCGCGGTTATTGGTGCTTTTAAGCAACAGCGAGTCTTGCAATTGGCGACCTAATTTAATTTCACCTTTGTCACCCAGTTTTGCTTTGAGGTAGAGCTGACCTAAAGTTGCAAAGTTTTGATCGAGTTTGCCGTTATTTTCGACCTCTAAAAGCTGAGCGCTAGGCTTGCCAGAGTCAAATAACTTGGTAACTGCATAGAGTGAGCTATCTACCCCAAGCCAGTCCCACAAGTAAGGTGACTGATAATTTAACTCGAGCCCTAAGGCACTTTGTTCATATTCACTCGACGAAGGCGAAGGGTTGGCAAGCGTAGGGTGGGCAGTGCCTTCATCGTTCCAGTAACGGGTGTTGAGTTTTAATTCTAACTTGCCAAATTCTTGAGGAAGTTCTGCATACGCATTGCTCACGCTGCCTAAACCAAGACAGCCCCATAGCAAATATTTATTCATTTTAAATTCCTTTTTTAAGCATGAATAAGCCCTTTGCCTAACGCTGAGGTTAGGCAAGCTTTTTATGAAATGGATGAATTAAGGAGAGAGTTTTTCGAGCACTTGGCCTTTGGTTTCAATGGCAAACAAGAAGGTCACTAGACCACCAATAAGCGCCACAACGGCAAGCACACTAAACACATATTGAATGCCGTAACCACCAACCACGAGGCCGACCATAACTGGTCCAATTGCAGAGCCAGCACGTAGCCAAGCAGTACTAAAACCAATGCCCATTGCACGTAGGCGAGTTGGGTAAAGTTCAGCAGCGTAAAGGTATAAAGAGAATGAAATGGTCTGCAAAATGGCATAGCTAATCGTTGCGAAAATTACAACTTCCATTGCCGATTTTGCGCCTAAAACCGAGAGGCTCATGAGTGGAATAATCGCCAAGAAAAACGCTGCACTGTACCAAGGGCGGCGGCCGACTTTATCAATCATTAACGCACAGATAATAGAGGCAATCACACCCACGCCCGAAGTAATCCAGCCATAACCTAAACTGGTTTGCAGCGACAAGCCAAAGTGTTGTTTGTAGAGAGATGGCAGCCAAGTCACCATGGCATTGTTCACCATATAAACGCAAAACCACATGCCCCACAGGGTAAAAGTACGTTTGCGGTAAATGCCACGGAACAGCTCGCGCCAGTCGGTTTTTGCCATGCCTTGAGGGTTAATTTCTTTAACCACAGGTTCAGGCAAAGTTTTACCGCTTTTGATGGCACCGTCTTCAAAGCTTTTGACGACTTGATCGGCTTCTTTAAAGCGGCCTTTTGAAGCAAGCCAGCGTGGTGACTCAGGCAAGAAAAACCGTAAAGGAATGACCAGTAAAGATGGAATTAAGCCTACAATAAACATGACTTTCCAGCCGTAAATGGGCATCAAGAAAAATGCCGCCATGCCTGCAAACATAAGACCGAGTGGGAATAAAACTTCATAGAGCAAGAAAAACTTACCGCGCTTTTCTGCACCAATAAACTCATTAATATAGGCACTCGCAACAGGCACTTCGCCACCTGTTCCAACACCTTGTAAGAAACGGAAAATTAATAGCGACATTCCGCTCCACGCAAACAGACAAGAAATGTCCATGGCCACAAACAGTAAAATGGTAAAAGACAGCACTTTTAAACGACCGACTTTTTCGGCAAGAGAACCAAAAAAGATTGCACCGATCAGTTGCCCAACATAGCCCGCGGCAATGATCGCACCGACGTAGGCAGGCGTCAGGTGCCATTCGGTAATGAGTTGGGGTAAAGCAAAGGCAATTGCTAGAACAGTATAAGCGTCAAAAAAAGTCGCGATACCGATGGTAATTCGCATAAATTGCAATCGACCAGTGACGGGTAGCCGTTCGAGTCTTGCAATAATTTCCGCATTTTTTTGATGATGACTAATTTGTTCTACATCCGCTAGATTTGTCATCTTCTATCTCCTTATTACTACATTCCTCGTAGTTTTTTTGTTCTATTTCGCACTACCTGTTCACCACAGTTTGCATGCTTTTTATTATTATTTTTAAGAGACATGCCCGATGTTTGGCCTCAGGCAGCGTACAGGAAAAAAAGGCTAGCGTATATGCTAGCCCGAATAGAATTTAAGCAACGGCTTGGGTTAAATCGACCTTGCCAATTCCGGCTTGACGCATCGCATCATGAATTTCTTGCTCAGCACCATCTGCTAGTGGAAGCAGTGGTGAACGCACAGTGGCATGGTCCAAAATTCCGCGAGCAACCAATGCATGTTTAAGCGCAACTGTGCCTTCCATGTGTGAACCACGGTGATAAACATTGCGAGTCACTGGTAATAGTTGATCGTGAATAGCACGAGCTTTGGCGTAATCTTTGGCTTTACCTGCCTTAATCATTTCAATTAACAGTTCAGGGGCTATATTGCCATAGCCAACCAATGCGCCGTCTACATCAAACATAGTGTGAAGCAAATATTCATCGTGGCACGTCAACACCTGTAAGTCTGGGCGTTCACGGCGAATAATCGGAATTTCAACATCCCAGCGGCGCATATTACGCACACCATTTTTCATGGCAAATACACCTGGCTGCGCAGAAATATCGAGTAGAGTTTCTAGGTCGTAAGTGGCCTTCGTGGCATCTGGATATTGGAATAAAATAGATGGCAAACCACTTTCTTCATAAATCGCTTTATAGCGGTCTTGTGGTGCGCCTTTTTGATAGCCAAAACGCAACCAGCCATGTGAAGGGTAAATCAAACCTGCCGAAGCACCAGCGCTGACTGCGCGTTTTGCTTCTTCTGCTGCAACCGAAGTACCTTCGAGTGTAATCCCTGCGATTACCGGAATTTTATCATCTACCGATTTAACAAAGCTTTCGATGACCTGCATTTGTTCTTTTTGCGACAAGAATGTTCCTTCACCTGCATGCCCAAGAACAACCAAGCCTTTCACACCATCAATACTGCCTAACCATGAACCTAAACGTTGAATTGCATTATGGTCTACTTGTCCGTCACGGGTAAAAGGAGTCACAGGTGCTGGGGTTAATCCACGTAAATCTAAACTCATAATCGTACTTCCTATACAGTGTAATTAAATATTCTCTGGTTCTTAATCTGACTTAAATCGTGTTGTAGAGAACATGATTGGAGTATAGAAATAGGTGAGCTATGTAGGAATTACCAATTCTTGAATTTCAGTTATACTGAAAATGTATGGCTCAAAATGCTGCCTATTTACGATTTAGGACGAATCGATGAATTATGAATTATGGAAAATATTTTTAGACGCGGTGGAACTCGGTAGCTTAAGCAAAGTCGCGATGCTGCATAACACCAACCAACCGCAAATTAGTCGGCAAATGAACGAGCTTGAGGCGCAATGTGGTGGTCGTTTATTTAACCGAACTGGCCGCGGCGTAGAACTCACCGATTTAGGCCAGCATTTACTTCCTAAAATTCGTTCATGGCTAAACGTGACCGACCAACTGAATAATGAAATTTTGCACTCGACCGATACCCCGATCGGGACGGTTCGTATTGCCAGTTTGCCGTCTACTGCACATCCGTTGTTATCGACTCTGTATAAAGTGCTTCAAGAGAAATATCCCTTAATTAAACTGTCGGTGCGTGAGGGGCAAGGGGTGCATTTAGAAAAATGGCTTGAAGATGGCAGCGTCGATTTAGCTATTCTCTATCGGTTTAACCCAACGCCTAAACATGGCGATGTTTATCTTAGCCAAGCCGATACTTACTTGGTCGGCTGCGAAGGTGATGCGCTTACTCAGGCAAAAGAAGTCGAATTTAAAGAAGTAAGTGAGTTACCGTTAGTCACGTTTTGCAGGCCAAGTAACTGGCGCAATTTTTTAGACCACATGGCCTATGAAAATGGGGTAGAACTAAATATTGTGTTTGAAGCTGACTCGATTAGTTTGCAAACCCATTTGGTTTCCGAGTCTCGCATGTATACCATGCTGGGGCCACAAGCGTTAAAGAAGGCTAGCCAATACACCTCAATTCAAGCTGCAAAAATTATTAACCCCGCACTCAAGCGTTATATTTCTTTGTCTATTTCTAAGCACGGCTATTTAACGCCTGCGTGTAAGACAGTGATGGAAGAAATTAGGAATTTGGCTGATTTGCTTTAATCAACCCATAACTTTATGACTGGCACTGTTGCATAGTACGCCTCATGGATTTTATAAAATCACGCGGTATCTCAGGGCTTTGTAAACTCAAACTTCCAAGTTTATGCATGAGCTTAGGAGAGTATTGGCGTTCTAAACGATGATAAATGCATGTACAGCTTGCACGGCTATGGCCAGCTGCGATGCATTTTGAGTAAAAATCACGGTGTGCATTACTTTTATAGCCAGCAGAGGCAATCGATACAAATAATAATCCACCTAGAAAAACTGAAAAATTATAAAGTGACATATATCTACTCTTGATTGTTGTTTTTCATTATCCATATCTTGGCATAACTTTTTCAGGTTCAAAACCAGTTGATATCAACCAGAGGCTTCATCATAGTTAGAACGGTTTTAGAGGTCAAATTGATTTGACATTAAAATGTCTAACTGAATACGTCATGTAGGTTTTAGAAATACATAAATATTATTAAGTAAAAATAATATATCTTACACATCATAATTATAAATAAGACAAGAAAATTATTTTAAAATAACTTTTAAATACAAAAATATTATTCTATTTATTTTGTTGATTATATTTAAGTTTATTAAAAATCTATAAGCTTCTTTGTTTGAGTGTGTTGGATCTATTTGTTAAAATAAAATGGATCATTTGTGGTTAAAATAACAGTGTTAAATAATATCTTTGATTTCTTAGACAAAATTGGTTTTGCTTCACAAAAACGGGCACTGCATATTTATCTTGCCAATCCTGAAATAAATAATCAGGTTTTTTTACAACGTGTTGATGGTTTTCATTCCATAAATGAAGGGCTTTCTGCTGAACTTATTTGTTTATCAACAAATCCTTATATTCCTTTAAAGAAGTTTATAGGTTGTCAGGTTGCAGTAGAACAAGTAACAGATTCGGGCACATTATTTAGAACGACAGGAATTATTACAGGGGCGAGTCAAGGGCAAAGCGATGGCGCTCTTTGTCTATATAAACTGACTATGCAAGATGCGACCAGTTTATGGCACAAACGACGTAATAGTCGGGTGTTTATGAACAAAAGTGCGGTAGAAATAATTGAGATTATTTTTAAAGAATGGCAAAACAAAAGCCCCTTATTTGCCGCTAGTTTACAAATAGATAGCAGTGGCTTAACGAAGAATTATGATGTTCGCCCTTTTTCTATGCAGTCAAATGAAAGTGATTATGCATATTTAACCCGTCTTATGCGGGAAGAAGGTATCAACTGGTTAATTGATGAATCAGAGGCTATGGTTTTGAGCAATAGCCAGACGATTGAGCCTCAAAAATTACGTCTTATTGATCATAATCACGAGTATAAAATCTTAGAGCGCCGAGCTATTCGCTATCATAGAAGCAATGCAACTGAACAAAATGACAGTATTACCAGTTTTATTGCACAAAGACAGTTGCAACCCACGGCAATCCATCTTCAACGTTGGCAAGCAGATAATTTAAATCAAGAAGATGCAAGTGGCAGTGTTTTAAGTGCACATCAACATAGTTCACAGCGTGATAATGAAAGTTTAAGTCTTGAACAGGCATGGACAATGTCACCTGCTTGGATTGCGGATCTAAATGGAGAAGATCAGGCAACTACTTCAAGCAATAGTCAGATTGAAAAACTAAATAAACAATTAAATCAATATCAAGCTTTACAGGCAAAATATTTTATTGCTCAAAGTAGTGTACGAGATGCTCAAGTTGGCTATTGGTTTCAGTTAAATGAACACCCTGAACTTGAAAGAAATCATGAAATTTCTGATAAAGAATTTTTGATTTTAAGTAAGCGGTTTTATAACCAGAATAATCTGCCTAAAGATATACGTGATCAAGTTGAGCAACTATTAAGTTTGAGCCATTGGCAAGTCAGTCATGATCGAGCGCAAGAAAGACAAGCCAATGAACTCATGGTTGTACGCCGCTATATTGATATTGTTCCAGAGTTTGAGCCATTAATACATCGCCCCTCGGCCCATGTGCAACGAGCCAAAGTAGTGGGTTTAGATGGAGAAGAAATTCATGTAGATGAATGGGGCCGTATCAAGGTTCGTTTTTTATTTACCCGTACCGATGATCATCAACATGATGGAGGTGCAGGAAGTAATGACAATGATACAGATTCTGCTTGGGTGGATGTATTAACGCCATGGGCAGGGGAAGGATACGGTGCTCGCTTTTTGCCACGAGTGGGTGAAATCGTTGTAATAGACTTTTTTGATGGAAATATTGATCGTCCATTTGTTACAGGCCGAATTCATGAAGGGCAACGGTCACCCACAAAATTTGATATTAAAGGTCAGCTACCCGATACCAAAAAGTTAAGTGGTATTCGCTCTAAAGAGGTAGGTGGGTCTGGATTTAACCAACTTCGTTTTGATGATACGACTGGGCAAATTAGTACTCAACTCCACAGTAGTCATGGGGCGAGTCAGTTAAATCTAGGTAACTTAAGTCATCCTAAAGACAGCGCTACAAGCGAAGGTCGGGGAGAAGGCTTTGAACTTAGAACTGATCAATGGGGAGCTGTACGCGCAGGTGACGGTTTACTGATTTCAACATATAAACAAAAAAATGCAGCTCATGATGCGCTTAATCTAGAGCAGACAATTGCTGATTTAAAAACACATAAAGAATGGAATACAGTTCTAGAAGATAATGTAAAAGAACATAAAGTCATGGCATTAGATGCTTTAGCGACATTGACAAAAAGTATTGAGGCTTTAGAGGCAGCAGGTAAAGAGACAGAAGTACAAACGTTAAAAGAAGCGATTATTATTCTAACGAGTCCAGCAGATATTACCTTAAACTCATCTAAAAATATTCTTCTTCAAAGTCAGTCAAATACTCATATTTCAGCTAAAGAAAATATTAATTTGATGAGTGATCAAAATACGGTTTTAGCAAGTCAAAAGAAACTAAGTCTTTTTTCTTATGAAGACCTTATGCAAATTATTAGTGCCAAAGGAAAGTTAGAAATACAAACTCATGAAAAATCAATTGAAATGATTGCGAATGAGGTTGTTAAAATTTTGTCTGTTAAATCCAATATTGAACTCACTTCGCCAGAAGAAATTACTTTAACTGCTAACGCGTCTCAAATCAAAATCAATGGAAGCGGTGTATTTATTACCACTACTGGAAAATTTGAGGTTAAAGCAGGACAGCATGTATTTTTGAGTGGTGCAAAAGCTGACTTACCAAAACTAACGTGGTCATTTAAAGAGAAAACTGCGAGTTGTATGAAGAACGCGAGTGAATCACATGAAGCCTTCATTGGTTTTGAGGGATAGTCATGGAAATTTTTACTCAATCGCCAGATTTTTTGGAAAATATATTTGCACCTACAGAAGAGATTGATGAAAGCTTTTATTATTTTTTAATCGATAGTAGTTCTTTTTCAGGTGTGGATAGCTTTTGTAAGGATTTTTCATTTGATGGCGGGCAGAAAATAAACCTCTACTCAGATTTTTCTGAAAATCTACAAGAAAATGGAGCACTACTTTATTCTTTTACTCACGAAGAATGTATTAAAAATATTGAGCTAATTAAAAACATTAGAGACCAAGGTGGGCTAAATTTCTTCAATTCTTATTTTGAAATTGAACAAATTAAAGAACATCTTGATGAACTTATGGAAATTAAGCAACCTAATGGAAAAAGTGCTTTATTTCGATTTCAAGACAATTTTGCTTTTCATGCAACGGTAAGTGTAGTAAATGAATTGAAATGGAGAAAAATATTATCATTTAAAATTAACTATTGGATTTGGCAAAATATTGATAATACTTTTCATCGTTTAAATAATTTTCCAACCAATCGCTCTATTCTTACTACATTAAGTTTTTCAGAAGATGAGTTTAAAGACATCAATATTAATCTTAAGCCAATGCGATTAATGCCTCTATTAAAAGAATATGATGAAAATTTAAAAGAGTTACCTTTTTATCAGCTCTATGAAATAGCAATAAACTTGCTTAAAGAGGCTAAAAAACAACAGTTGATCAGTTTTGAAGATGAAATTTTATTTAGTACTTTATATCACAAATTTGGAACATTCCTTCTTGCAGAAGGGCCTTTTAAAAAAGCTTTAAATAAAACTCAAATGACAGCAATGAGTTTTCAAAAAACGACTGATGAAATTGATTTAGAAGAGCTAGACGATTGGTATAAGAGATATCAGGAAGTTCAAGTCTAAATATATTTATTACAGAGATAATACATTGATAAACCCTCTAAAAATATTATGTTGTGCAGCAATATTACCGTTCATGGTTGCCTGTCAGGCTGAAACGATCGATTTAACATTTATGGTTTATAACTATAGTACGGAGGGGCTTGGCGAAATTCAGGTCAACGGTCAGGGAAGTACGATTGCTGATGGAGCAGAACGATTAGGCAGTGTAGGAGGTTCAGGAACAGCTTGTTGTGTTCATTTAGTGGCAAACAGTGATACTGCCGATGTAAGCTTTTATACGGATATGGGTGAAGGCTACAAGCTGTACCATATTAAAGTTCCCGTAGAAAACCTGAAAGACACCCCACGTTCATATGCAGTTTTACATTATTTCCCAAATAATACAGGGGTAATAGAAGTAACGATGCGTTGGCCAAGTTTTAGAAAGGATTTATTTGATAAAGCACTAGGCGAAAAGGCTAAGAAAATTACTCTAAGTTCTCCAACGATGTGGAGTGCGATTCCTGAAAATGAAGCAGCCCGCATAGAGTATCCAGATTAAATACGATGAAATTGGAATGAAATAATGAAGAATATTTTTAAAGTAATGCTGTGCGCAGCAATATTACCGCTCATGGTTGCCTGTCAAGCCGAAACGGTCGACTTAACTTTCTTAGTCTATAACTACAGTACGGAAGGGCTTGGAGAAATTCAGGTCAATGGTAAGGGAAGTACTATTGCTGATGCGGCTGAACATTTAGGTAGTATTGGGGAAGCAGGAACCGCTTGCTGTGTTCATTTACTAGCAAACAGTGATACAGCCGATGTAAGTTTTTATACAGATCGGGGTGATGGTTATAAGCAATACCATATTAAGGTTCCCGTAGAAAATCTCAAAGATACTCCTCGTTCATATGCGGTTTTACATTATTTTCCAAATAATACGGGGGTAATAGAGGTTTCAATGCGTAGACCAAGTTTTAGAAAAGATTTATTTGATAAGGCTCTTGGAAATAAAGCAAAAAATATTCAGTTAGATTCTCCAACAATGTGGAGAACGATTCCTGAAAATCAAGCAGCCCGTATTCAATTTCCTGATTAAAAAATTTTAAAATATCAAGACAACGACTATGACTCAAGCAATACAAAATGAAACTCGTTCTGTTAGAGATATGCTTATAGCAGCCAAAGTTTTAGCAAAAGATGGTAAGGCTACAGAAAGCCCCTGTAAAACTTGTCGCGTACCAGTTTGGGTTAGTTTCTTTTTCGATGGTACAGGAAATAATAAAGCTGCTGATGCAGCGACTTTAAACCAAAGCAATGTGGTGGGCCTTTTTGAGGCACACAAACAAGATTCTAAAAATGGTATAGAAAAATTTTATTATGAAGGTTTAGGTACACAGTTTGAGTTTGATAAATACTCAGTAGTGGACACAGGCAAAATCACTGCTGCTGCACGAGGGTTACAGGGTAAAAAAATTGATATTACCGATGCTGAGTGGCGCAAACAAGGTTACATTGAAAGTGGTAAAGGTGCACAAGGAGCTTTGGGTTTAGGTGTTGCATTAGGTATAAAACAACGCTTACAGAAAGCTATTTTTGAGTTAGTCGATTACTTGGATAAAATTTATACGCAGAAAGGAATTACCGAAATCAATATTTCTGCTTTTGGGTTCTCACGTGGTGCAACAGAAGCTCGTATTTTTATGAATTGGTTACAGCATGCACCGAATGTGACTACCCAAGGCACAGGCAGTGGTAAAAAATTGTTTTATCGGGGTAAACCTTTAAAAGCAAAGTTTTTAGGTATTTTTGACACAGTAGAGTCAATTGGTAATGCTGGGCAAAATAAAAATCCTGAGTTATATAGAACACGTATTGAAGACTATATAGAGCATAGTATGCACTTGGTCGCGTCTCTTGAAATGCGGCAGTCTTTTCCTTTAACTCCCACAGGTAAACCTACGGCAAATACTGTAAAAGGGCTTATTCATGACCAAAAGGTTTACCCAGGTGTACATTCTAATGTCGGGGGAGGTTATATGCCTATGGAACAGGCACGTATTTTAGGTTTGTCTCGTATTACTTTACATGCTATGTATAACCGTGCCTGTGCTTATGGATTAAAATTTTTTACCCTGAATGAATTAAGTGCTTCCAAGCAACGTAAAATAGTTTTTACAAGATTTTATGTTTTTGATTCCAAATGGCAACAAGATTTAAATAATTTTATGGGATATGTCAAAAAAGGAACCTCTTTTGAACAGCAAATGCAGAGCCAAATAGCGTTATATCATCAATGGATACGCGAAGGTGGATATGCTCGTTTTATTCATCGTAAAACGAGAGAGCGAATCGGCCGAAAAGAAAAGATTACTGCTATAACAAAACTCAATGATGGCTTGTTTGAAAATATTCGTCAGGCCCTAAATGTCTATGTACCAGAAGGTGCAAGACCATATGATGTGATAAAAGGCAGAGATCGCAAAAGTACTTTACCAAAAGAAGTGATTTACTATTTTGAAAACTATGTTTGTGATTCAGTCGGTGGCTTTATTGCTGAAGCCAGTGACTTCCAAGCAATTCTCAATGATGGTAAAGCACCTAATTATTTTATCCCTAGAGGAATCGTTCGACCTACTTAATTCAATAAAGCAATTTGTATTATTCCTAAACAAGAGATATCGCAAACGCAGTTTATTGATGCTTATGAACAAGCTCAACAGACAGATAGCTTTTTAAATGCATCTTAGAGATGCATTTAAATACCTTAGCTTTAAAAATAAAAAAGCTAATTACATTGTATCTTGTGTAAATACAATCTGTCTTAAAATGAATAGCTAGGTTTTTACATAAAGATCTGTTGTTAAAAAGACGGAAGTTTATATTAAATTTCTGACAAAAAATTTCTAATTAAAAAACCAGTATTTGATAGGAAGTGTAATGACAGATACCCCAATTAAAAAAGACACAGAAAGTACCTGGGCAATATGTCGAGATCCTGTTTTACTCACTATGGTGGGTGGGGCAATTGATACTATTGGTTTTATTGCATTGTTTGGTTTTTTCACCGCGCATGTGACGGGAAACTTAGTGTTGGCAGGGGCAGCATGGGTTAAAGGTGGCTCGGGGTTATGGATAAAGCTCGCAGCAATTCCACTATTTATTTTGACTGTTGTCATTACCAAACTATTAATTGACCGCAGTCAGGTCAAGCACAAAACGCTGTCTTATTTATTTTTATTTGAAGCTATTTTTCTATGTGCCTTTATGGTGGCAGGGCTTTACTTCGAGCCATTTAAAGATCCGGATGCACTAACAGTTGCGGTAACGGGTGGGCTAGGTTTAATTGCTTTGGCTATTCGTAATACTTCAAGCAAAACCCTTATTAAAAATATTAGCCCAAGCACTATGATGACAGGCAACACTACCCAGCTTGGGATTGATATTGCCAACTTACTTAAAAACAATAATGCAGCCAATCGGGCAAGTTTTCTAAAAAGCGCCAGTATTGTAATTGGTTTTGTGATTGGTGCTTTCTTGGGAGCGATCCTCTATGTCTATTTTGATTTCTGGAGTGTAGCGCCGTTTATCTTACCAATTTTGTATTTCTCTTATTTAGCTTCACAGCAAAAGTTCAACCAAGCTTGATTTGAAAAAATAACAAAAAAGCCTGAATTAAAATGAGTTCAGGCTTTTTTTCGTAATAAAGGAAGACGGAAGCGGAGTCGAAATTGTTCGTTCACTGCTTTACAGGCATAATGACCAGATGGGGAATACATTCGATTAAGGAAGGCAGAATGACAAAGTCTTACCATTATTCAATCATAACAATAATGGCTTTGCTCAGTGGCTGTCAGGTCATTCATTTAAAAGAAAGTAATTTAAGCAATGCTTTAAAAAGTAAGAATGAAAGTATTCTGACCGACGGCACCTTAAGTCATCAAACCCAAAACTTACTGTATTTGGTCAAAGAAGATGAAAAAACTTGCCTACAAAATTTTGATGATTGTTTAAATAAGGTTCAGAGCCTGTCCGAAAATAGCAGCCGAGAAGAACGCTATGCTGCGCTGAGTGAAATTTACTTGGCAAAAGCTTTAGATGTCGGACGTAGTAGCCAGTGTAATGTCATTAATAAAAGTAACAGTTGCGTTGAGCAAGAGTTAGCGCTGTTCGATAAAAGCTTACGCTATAGTTATGTCTATTTATTTGACTCTGAAGAGTCGCCTTTCGATCGGGTGTTTGACCATCGCCAAAATCAGGTACGTATTTTTTATAACGTCGCCTTGTCAAAGCTCATGACCACGTATTTTAATCATTTAAATACGCATCGCTTTCCACCATTGCTGAAAGCAGATGGGCATGAGTACCACGTCAATTTTGACCACGCGTTAGATGTACAAAAAATTGAAGTCGATACTTTTCGCTCCAGCTATAACATGAACTTTTCTGGTTTTAATACCGTTAACCGTAAGGATGGTTTGGGGGCAGAGTTTATTGTTGGACGTAAAGAAAATGATGTGAATCACGGCTTCATTTTAGATCCCGATAATTTTTATGCTCACCAAGCCAACCCTAATATTCATTTACCACGCTTCTTTCCAGCTACTGCTATTGCATACCCAAAACAAAAAGCCACAGCCGATCAGGTCATTGCTGGGGCAGAGTTAGAAATTTCAATGTTCGATCCATATCGACAAGATCGTGTAAAAATTGAAGGTGTGGACTATCCACTGACTGCAAACTATTCGGCACCTTATGGGCTGTGGCTATCGAAATATAATTTAGGCGCAGCAGGTTATTGGTCTTTAATTAATAAAGAAGCTAATTTAATCATGCCGCATTTATATATGCTGGAACCTTTTAACCCGAATAAGAAAATTATTGTGTTTGTTCATGGTTTAGCAAGTAGCCCAGAGGCGTGGGTGAGCCTAACCAATGACATTATGGGCGATGTCGAATTAAGGAAAAACTATCAAGTTTGGCAAGTGTTTTATTCAACCAATATGCCGATTTTTGAAAGTCGTTTTCAGATTTATTCATTGTTGAATCAGGCTTTTCAAAACATTGCCAAAGACAGTTATGCTGCACGCGATGCAGTATTAGTTGGGCATAGTATGGGCGGCGTGATTAGCCGTTTACTGGTGAGCAATGCCGATGTTTCAGAGCAAGCCCTGCAAAAAATGAATGAAGCACAGCTAAACCGTTTAAAAGAAAATCCGGTAATTCAAGAGCGTTTTCAGTTCAAAGCTTTGCCATATTTTAATCGAGTTGTTTTTGTTTCGGCACCGCATCATGGTACTGACTACGCTGACCGATGGTTTACCCAAATTGCCCGCCGTATCATTCGTTTGCCAGCTGATTTTTTTATTGCAGTTGAAATGAGAGATGAGAAAAATACAAAACTCAGAAAAGGCTTAATTGAAAATGGGGCAAGTAATTTAAGTCGCTCTTCTAACTTCATGCAGTTGACTCAAGCTATTCAACCATCGCCACAAGTGGTCTATCACTCGATTATGGGTAATATTAATGGGACAACAGATAAGTTAAAAAGCAGTGATGGAATTGTGCCGTATCAAAGTTCGCATTTAGGTGGGGAGCAGTCGGAGTTGATCATTAAAGGTGGCCATTCGATTCAAACTAGCCCTGAGGCAATTTTAGAATTACGCCGTATTTTACGATTGCATTTAAAGCAGTCACAGTCTTCAAAGTAGAGAGTTTTATTCTTAGAAAACCACTGCTGAACTGAGTCAACAGTGGTTGAAATAATTAATTTAGCTGATTTTGTTTGAGCGATTTTTTATGCTCAAAGTAGCTGATTGAAAAAATAATCAAGCCGACCAAATACAACACACCAGACAAGAGTAGTAAGTCTAGTCCTGCGGCATAGAGCAACCAAAGCGCATAGATTGAAGCGACACTTGCAATCGCAATATGAGGCGTGCGTTTATGACGAATGGATTCTTTAAGGTAAAAAGCCGACACCAGAAAATAAGGCAGCAAAATCATGACCGATGAAATCAATAAAAGCTGAGTGTAGTTTTTATTGAAAAAATACACGGCAATGAGTGAGCCTTGCACCACAAGCGTCGTCAGCCAAAGTGATGAGATTGGTACATTATTTTGATTATTCTTTAAAAATAATTTCGGGAAAGCACCATTTTTTGCAGCCAGAAATGGAATTTCAGTGGCAAATAAAGTCCAACTTAAATAAGACGATGCAACTGAAATAATCAGCCCGATGGTAATAATGATGGTACCCGGCAAGCCGATCAGTTGCTGTAAAATAGTCGCCATTGATGGGTTGTGCATGCCAGCAAGCGCTTCACGACTCGCTACACCATAAGCCAATACGGTCACCATGATGTAAAAACTTAACGCCAGTAATACACCTAAAATAGTTGCTTTACCAATATCATTACGCTTTTTTGCACGCGATGATAAAACTACAGCACCTTCAATACCGGTAAATACCCAAAGGGTAATCAGCATCAGGTCTTTCACTTGCTGCCAAAGTGGAACTTGCAAAGAAAAGTCATTTAAGTTGAGTTTGAACAAATCAAACTTAAAGGCAATGAAGGTAAAGAAGATGAAAACTACCATTGGAATGATTTTGGCAATGGTCGCCAGTAAATTCACAATCGCAGCTTCTTTAATGCCTCGACTCACTAACCAGTGCACCATCCACACAAAAATGCTTGAGCCAATCAGTGAATAGAGCGTATTACCTTCACCAAAAATAATATGGTCTTTGCTGTCGGTAAACATGCCGACGCCTGAAAAGGCAATCACCACATAACCAACAATACCAATGGTAGTACATAACCAATAGCCCCACGCTGAGCAAAACCCGATCAGGTCCCCAAAGCCTTCTCGCGCATAGTTATAAATACCGCCGTCAAGGTCTGGTCGTTGACGCGTTAAATGCAACAATGAGAGGGCCAAGAAAATAATACCGACCCCAGTAATGAGCCATGCGACTAGAAGGGCAGAACCATTGGCAACTTGAGCCATATTTTGGGGGAGGCTAAAGACGCCTGACCCCACCATAGAACTAAAGACCAGCGCTGTAAGAGACAATAATCCGATTTTGGCAGCAGACATGGTATTTATTCTTTAAAAAATTGTGAAAGTTCAGCAATGTGTTCTGGTCCGATACCACAACAACCACCCACTAAACTTGCACCTGCTTGTTGCCATTGCTTGGCAAAACCTAGATAAGCTGGAGCATCTAAGTCTTTACGAATTTCATCCAGACCATCGTTGGCAGTAGCGCTTTCATCTTGCGGTGGGAAAGCGTTGGCATAAGCACCAATCTGCACTGACTCTGGAATGAGTCCTTTAATTTCATTAATTGCTTGCAAGATCACTTCAGGTTGGCAGCAGTTAAACAACACTGCTTTGGCATTGGATTGTTTGATGAACTCAGCCACTTGCTGCATATTTTCGCCTGAACGAAGTAGGGCTTGTTCTTGTTTAATCTCATCTTGCAGCGTAAATGACACCCAATAGTCCTTACCATCTTGTGGTAATAGCGCATGTACCGTTTCAACTTCTTTTAAGCACGATTGGGTTTCAGCGAGCCAGAAATCTACTTCTGGTGCCAATGTGTTAATGATCGGCTCAGCAAGGCTTTTAGCTTGTTCAGGTTGGAACAGGTCGGCACGATAAGAACCAAATAATGGTGGTAAGCAGCCTGCGATTTTGACATTTTTGCCGCTTTCTTTAACCGCATTTTTTGCTTGTTCAATCGCAACTTTAATTAAACGTACACCGTCGGTTTCAAAGCGTTCTTGACCAATATGAAATGGCACAACAGCATAGTTATTGGTGGTAATCACTTCTGAACCAGCATTGATAAAATCAAGATGTACTTCTTTTACTGTTTCTGGTGCTTCAATGAGCGCGAGAGCAGACCACTCTGGTTGACGAAACGGAGCGCCACGACGGGCCAATTCACGGCCTAAACCGCCATCTAAAATCTTCATAAATTACAACATAAAGGGAGAAAAAATATTTGAGTTAATCTAGCGTGTAGATGGATTGTGTTCAATCGCGAATATGCTCGATATATTTCTAAATAAATTAGATTGTTATGAATATTTTTTCTTAAGAGGATTTCTGTAGACGATGTTCAGTTTTACTGATGAACTTCACGTGAAAAAGATGAGGTATTTATTTGAACACATTGAATAAAAAATGATCTTATAACGCGCCAAATTGCTGCCAACTTTCGCCAGTGTGCTGCGTTTTATAATACGCTTTAAGTTGTTCAAGTTGCATAAAATGTATGCCTGACCAAATCAATAAACTAATGAATAATAAAACCTTAGATAAGCTGCGAACTTTTTCTAGGCGAGCAAAAGCTAACAGTACAAAAAATAAGGCAGGTAAAAATATAATGAATTGAACAGGGGAGAAAAATAAATGAGCATTACTGAAATATAACGCCGCTGCACTGATGAGCAGATTTAAAACAGAACATAGCTTTTGATATTTACCGAGCTTAAATGCATAAGCGGTGATGGCAAGTAGTACGGCTGAGCTGATGTAAATTGCTGTACCACCAATCATCCATATATAAAAACCGCTTAGCAAAAGATAAGCCAGCAGCAAAAAAAGCACGAGCTTAAAACCAAATGACAAAAGGCGAGGTGATGATTTTAAAGGCGTCATAGTGAATCTAAATATCTCAGCTGAGGTCTTAAAAAACAAAAGGACGAATCGAAATTCATCCTTTTGGAATTTTATTTATACATCGTCAAACTTAGTTTGCTTTTGCAACTGGGGCAGCAGCAGTTTCATCGTTTGCAGCTTTGAACGGAGATGTATAGTTCAAGCCAAGTGTAGAACTTGTGTACTGACGAACTTTGTCGAGTAACACAGGATCTTTGCTTAAGTCTTGTTTATAAGACACTACAATTTCATGAAGCTTCTGGTTCCACTTACCTTCAGTTTGCTGAGGGAAAGCTTTTTCAAGCAAGTTAAGCATGATGTATGGAGAAGTCGAAGCACCCGGAGACGCACCTAACAATGCAGTTACAGCACCATCTTTAGACGCAAAGATTTCTGTACCGAATTGAAGCGTTGCAGGTTTACCTGGTTCTTTTTTGATGATCTGAACACGTTGACCACCTTGGCTTAAACGCCAGTCTTCAGCTTTCGCATCTGGGTAGTATTTACGAAGTTCATTGAGACGGTCTTCATCTGACATCATGACTTGGCTAACCAAGTATTTAACAAGATCAAGGTTTTCCAAGCCAACAGTGGTCATTGGTAAAACGTTGTTTTTGTTGGTTGATGCAAGTAAATCAAGCTGAGAACCATTTTTCAGGAACTTGTTTGAATACGTTGCAAATGGGCCAAACAATACATATTTTTTACCGTCGATATAACGTGTATCAATATGTGGTACAGACATTGGAGGCGCACCAAGTTCAGCACGGCCATATACTTTCGCTGTGTGTTCAGCAGTAATTTTTGGGTTGTCTGTAATTAAGAACTCACCACCAACAGGGAAGCCAGCATATTGTTTAGCTTCTGGTAAACCAGTAAGTTGCAATAATTTAACTGCTGCACCACCTGCACCGATAAATACAAAACGTGTTTTAACGTGATCTACTTTACCAGTTTTCAAATTTTTGAAAGACACAGTCCAAGTTTTGTCATCATTTTGGCTGATGCCAGTCACTTCAGTTGATGTCTGTAATTTGAAATTCGGGTTTTGATTTAAATGACCCACTAATTGTTTAGTGATTGAACCATAGTTTACGTCAGAGCCAACATCCATACGGGTCGCGGCAACTTTTTGACTTGGATCACGGTCATTCATGACTAAAGGTGCCCATTGTTTAATAACAGCAGGGTCTTCAGTAAATTTCATACCTTTGAACAACGGGCTTTGAATCATGGCAGCATAACGTTTTTCTAAGAACTGAACGTTATCGCCCCAAACAAAAGCAATATGCGGAACTGGATTAATAAATGATTTCGGTTCAGCTAAAACGCCTTGTTTTACCTGATATGACCAGAACTGTTTAGCAACTTCAAATTGAGAAGCAACTTTTTCAGCTTTGGCAATTTCCATCTTACCGTTTTTCTCTTCGGTATAGTTCATTTCCATAAAGCCAGAGTGGCCTGTTCCGGCATTGTTAAAGCCGTTTGAACTTTCTTGAGCAACTTGGTCAAGACGCTCAAACATACGAATTTGCCAGTTTGGTTCAAGCTCAGTTAAATAAGTACCAAGAGTAGCACTCATGATGCCGCCGCCAACAAGAACAGCATCAACTACTGGCTCATCTTTTGCAGTTTCAACTTGTTTTGACGTTGTTGGTCTAAACAAGAATGCAATACCTGCAATTAAAATAAGAATGATTAATACCAGAAGGTATTTCAAAAACTTTTTCATGTAAGGGGGACCTTAAAATAAGTTATTTGAGTCACTTAAGGTGTGAGGAAACCTAGACAGCGTATCCAGACAAAAAGGATATAAATGCGAAAGTAAACTCTCTAAAACAGAGAGTCTTGAAAAAAATAAAAATTACTTGGGATTATCGCAAACACTCTATATTTTAGACTAATTTTGCATTGACAAGACAATTTTTATAATAAATGGGGTTCATCAAAATCATAAATATGATTTATATTTAACCAAATTGAGCTTTGATAAGATAATTTAAGTTTATTATTATTGTATAAATATTTGAAATTTAAATAATAATTTAGATTTGATTAAAGTTAAATCAATTGAAGAATATTTGCCTATAAAAATCGATTAATTTTTATTTCATACTCTATTTATGTAAATAAGCTCTTCGCAGGCGCTTATTTTCTGTCATACATAGTTCTTATTAATATTGGTTCTATAAAGATTAAATTAAGGGCATATCTCTGCATAAGAAATATGCCCTTTCAGATTTTATGATGCTACATAGAACGGTGCAGTTGAACGTGGTAACGCTTCACGTCCACGAATTTGGTCTGCAATTTTCTCGGCAATCATGATGGTGGTTGCATTTAAGTTACCGGTAATAATTAGCGGCATAATTGAGGCATCAACTACACGCAAACCCTTCATACCGTGTACACGACCTTGACCATCTACAACAGCCATTTCATCTTCACCCATCTTACAGCTACAAGACGGATGATAAGCTGTTTCTGCATGGTTTCGAACAAAGTCGTCAAGCTCTGCATCGGTTTGCAAATGTTTGCCCGGACTAATTTCTTCACCACGATATGGATCAAGTGCGGGTTGCTGCATGATTTCACGAGTGATTCGGATTGCATCACGGAACTCACGCCAGTCTTGTTCGGTCGACATGTAGTTAAACAAGATACTTGGATGCTCAAACGGATCTTTTGATTTAAGTTTGATTCGACCACGTGAAGGCGAACGCATTGAACCGACGTGAGCTTGGAAACCATGTTCTTTCACTGCATTACTACCGTTGTAGTTAATGGCAACTGGCAAGAAATGGTATTGGATGTTTGGCCACGTAAACTCATCCGAACTACGGATAAATCCGCCTGCTTCAAACTGGTTACTTGCACCAATGCCTGTACCGTTAAATAACCACTCGGCACCAATTGCAGGTTGGTTATACCATTTCAAGGCGGGGTATAAAGAAACAGGTTGCTTACATTTATACTGTAAGTACATTTCTAAATGGTCTTGTAGGTTTTCACCTACACCCGGCAAATCATGAACCACATCAATGTCCATTGATTTTAAGAAGGTACTTTGACCCACACCTGAGCGCTGTAAAATTTGTGGTGACGCAATTGCACCAGCGCAAAGTAATACTTCGCGTTTAACCAAGGCACGTTGTAAGTTGTTTTGGTCAGCACCAATAATGTATTCAACACCAATCGCTTGCTTTTGATTAAACAAGATTTTATTGGTTGTAGCATGGGTCAAGATAGTGAGGTTTGGACGACCTTTTGCCATATCTAAATAACCGCGTGCAGTGCTTGAGCGACGACCTTTAGGGGTTACCGTACGGTCCATTGGACCAAAGCCTTCTTGTTGGTAACCGTTTAAGTCATCAGTACGCGGGTAACCTGCCTGTACACCAGCTTCAACCATGGCATGGAACAGTACATTGTTGCCATTTTTAGGTGTAGCAACGGATACTGGACCGCTATCACCATGGTAGTCGTTGCCACCAATATCACGGGTTTCGGCTTTTTTGTAGTAAGGCAAACAATCTGCATAAGACCAGTTTTCAAGGCCTTTATGAGTTGACCATTGCTCTAAATCCATTGCGTTACCGCGGATATAGCACATGCCATTAATTAAAGATGAGCCACCTAAACCTTTACCACGACCGCATTCCATACGACGGTTATTCATGTGTGGCTCAGGGTCGGTTAAGTAGGCCCAGTTATAGCGGCGGCCTTGAAGAGGGTAGGCCAAAGCTGCCGGCATTTGTGTACGGAAATCCAAGCGATAATCTGGTCCACCCGCTTCTAAGAGTAAAACGGTGGTATCTTTGTCTTCAGTAAGACGCGCAGCGAGTACATTTCCGGCAGATCCTGCGCCAATAATAATGTAATCATATTCTTTAATATTCATAACTATCCTTTTTTTACTAACAGTTTGCCTGAGCAATCTATAAAGACTGCTCGGCATATGTGATTTAGGTTGAAGTGTTTAAAGCGATGGAGACATTAAAAAATGCTTTGATAATCGCCAAGTTCAACTTGAATAGATTTGATACGAGTATAGTGCCCAAGCGTAGTTAAGCCATTTTCGCGGCCCACACCAGATTGTTTGTAGCCACCGACTGGCATCTCGGCAGGTGATTCACCCCAAGTGTTAATCCAGCAAATACCAGCTTCAATTTGGTGAATAATGCGATGAGCACGGCTGATGTCTTGGGTAACGACGCCAGCAGCTAAACCAAAGGTGGTGTCGTTGGCACGACGGATGACTTCTTCTTCGGTTTCATAGCTTAAGATGCTCATGACAGGTCCAAAAATCTCTTCTTGAACAATCGCCATCTGGTCGGTGCAGTCGCTAAATACTGTCGGTAGTACATAAGCGCCTTTGGCAAGTTCGCCCTCAGTTGCGCGGCCACCGCCAATTAACACTTTAGCGCCTTGTTGTTTGCCTGACTCAATGAAGGACAACACTTTTTCCATATGAGGGAAGCTAGTGAGCGGTCCGAAGTTTGTATCTTCAGCCATTGGATCGCCAATGCGAATACGTTTTACACGTTCTACAACCGCTTTTTCAAAGTCGGCTAAAAGTGATTTTGGAACAAATACGCGTGTACCGTTGGTACATACCTGACCTGAGCTAAAGAAGTTTGCCATAACGGCAATATCTGCGGCACGGTTCAGGTCAGCATCTTCACAAATAATCAGTGGAGATTTACCACCGAGTTCCATAGTCACTTCTTTAAGCGTAGAGCCCGCAGCACTTGCCATGACTTTTTTGCCAGTTTCCACACCACCAGTGAATGAGATTTTTTCAATCACGGGATGTTCAGTCAGCCATTGTCCAATTTCACGACCCGCACCTTGCACCACGTTAAATACGCCGTCTGGTACGCCAGCTTCTGTATAGATTTCTGCAAGTTTAAATGCAGTGAGTGGAGTGGTTTCACTTGGCTTGAAAATCATGGCATTACCCGCAGCAAGGGCAGGGGCAGATTTCCATAGAGCAATTTGAATTGGATAGTTCCAAGCCCCAATACCAGCAACTACACCTAATGGTTCACGGCGTGTATAAAAGAAACTTGATTCGCGAAGTGGAACTTGTTCACCTTGAATGGCTGTTGCAAGTCCTGCGTAGTATTCGAGTACATCTGCGCCAGTCACAATATCGACTGTAGATGTTTCGCTAAAAGCTTTACCTGTGTCGAGTGTTTCAAGACGGGCAAGCTCATCATTACGTTCACGAAGAATGTCGACAGCACGACGTAAAATACGTGAACGTTCCATGGCAGTCATGGCAGCCCAGATTTTTTGTCCTTGTTGGGCACTTTGTACAGCAGCTTCAATATCTTGTTCAGAAGCTTGTTGAAGAGTCGCGATTGTCTCGCCGTTGGCAGAGTTAATACTATTAAATGTTTTACCACTGGTTGCTTTAACGTAGCGTCCATGGATATACAATTGATGAACTTGTACATCACTCATTTTGTCTCTCCTGCAAAGGCTTGTTCGCAAATTGCAATTGCGTTTGTACATAATCGTAAGCAATGGAACGAGCAAGGTTGCTGTCAAATTCGTTATGACGGCTTAAACTGCCTCGTAACCATAATCCATCAATCAATGCTGCCAAACCTCTAGCGGCAACACTGGCCTGTTGTTCATCCATTAACTTAAGAAAATAAAACTTTAAGTTGGAGTACAGGCGTTGATCATTAATCTTTTGCAAGCGGCTTAAGTCTGGTACATGCATACTTGCTGACCAAAAGTCCAACCAGACCCGCATTGCTTTTTCATTGACCTGACTAATGTCAAAGTTAGAGTCGATAATGGCCTTAATTTGGCTCTCTGGATGCGAATCTGCTTCTGCTCTGTACTGTTCGGTTTTACGACGCAGAACATTTAACATTTCTTGCATACAGGTATTTATCAACCCTTGTTTGTCACCAAAATAATGGCTGACAATGCCGGTCGACAGCTCGGCTTTTTTTGCAATTTGTGCAATGGTGGTATTGGATAACCCCACTTCATAAATTACGTCGAGTGCAGCGTTCATGATTTCTTCACGTCGCACATGTTCTGGTTTTACTCTGCGTTTTGTCATGGTTGTCCACATCAGCACTTTTAGTGGTGCTTAAAATTCAACATGTTAACTTGCAGAGCATCATAGCACTTTTTTATCATACTTGTTATTGATTGAACGTTCAATCAATAACAAGTATGATATGTAAAAATCAATGAATTTTTGAACATGCTTCTAAAAAGAAAGAAGTGAAATCAAAGGTTCTAAAGGATAGGATGATGCGCATAAGTACATTACTTATCACGTTATTTTGAGAAAAATACACCGATTGCAAGGAGCAATAAGATGGTGTTGAAAAGTGATGGATATTCTTCAGACCATATTCGGTTAAATCGTTTCGTATTTTGGAGTTCAGCCATCAGTATCGGCATTTTTGGCCTACTTTTTGTGCTGTTTCCAGAAAAAAGTCAGTTTTGGTTGACCTATGTACAAGAGCAAGTAAATCACTTTTTCGGGTGGTATTACATGTTGGTTATTGTGCTGTGTCTGGGCTTTGTCGCTTGGCTCGCCTTTTCAAAAGTAGGACAGATTCCTTTAGGAAAAGATGACGACAAACCTGAGTTTAGCTATTTGGCTTGGACTTCAATGCTGTTTTCGGCAGGGATTGGTATTGCGCTACTTTATTATGGTGTGGCCGAACCTGTTGACCATTTTTTAAGACCACCAGAAGGTGAGGCAGGAACGATTCAAGCAGCCCGTAATGCGATGACGTATAGCTTTTTGCATTGGGGGATTCATGGCTGGGTGCTCTATGCATTGCTCGGAGTTACTTTAGGTTATTTTGCTTTCAGACAAAACTTACCATTGGCACTTCGCTCGGCGCTTTACCCAATTTTTGGAGAGCGAGTGCATGGCTTGGTGGGTGATTTTGTGGATGGCTTTGGAATTTTAGCGACGGTCATTTCCTTGGTCACCAACTTGGGAATTGGAGCGCTGGTGCTTGTATCGGGTATTTGTTACTTACTGCCGCAAATTCCAGATAACTCTGCGACTTTAATTACTGCCGTGCTCATCATGATGTTCGTTGCTACGATTACGACAGTGGTGGGTATTGAAAAAGGTTTGGCATGGTTGTCGCGTATTAATTTACGTCTGCTGTATGCCTTACTTTTATTTGTATTTTTAACAGGTCCTACAAATCATTTATTAAATGGTCTGGTGCAAAATACGGGCGATTATCTCAATAATTTTATTGGTAAAAGTTTTGATATGTATTTATACAATCAAAAAGCCAGTGGCTGGTTGGGTTCGTGGACTGTATTTTATTGGGCTTGGTGGATTGCTTGGGCGCCTTTTGTCGGTATGTTTATTGCCCGCATTTCAAAAGGACGTACCATTCGTGAAGTAGTATTAGGTGTATGCCTGATTCCACTCGGCTTTACACTGGCTTGGATCTCGGTTTTTGGAAACACTGCAATTTATTTAATCTTGCAGCAAAAACAGAAAGTATTAGGTGATATGGTCTTAACTGATCCAGCATTATCTTTATTTAAATTACTCGAATATCTGCCGTTTAATCCTTACGTTGCGGGTATTGTTGTTGTAATTTGTTTCGTTTTATTTTTGACACCAGTTGGCTCTGGTACACTAATGATCGCTAATTTGTCCTCAAAAGGGGGCACCAATGATAGTGATTCACCGATCTGGTTACGCGTCTTTTGGTCTGTGGTAATTACCATTGTAAGTATTGGCTTGCTTTTAGCCGGTAGTTTTAACTCCATGCAAAGTGCTGTGGTGTTATGTGGTTTACCATTTTCAGTCATTATTTTGCTCTATATGTTTGGTTTAGCCAAAGCGTTAAAGCAAGATGATTTTGACCCTCAATTAGTGAAAAAACAGTTAGCTGTTTCAAAAGACATTTCAGTCCCATCGAATTGTGACCAGGATAAAGTGACCGAGGTTTTATAACCTCAATCGATCACATCTATATATTATTTTTTGCGTTTAAAGTCGTCTTTTCATTGTTTTCAATAAGAGTGAAAAGACGAAATTAAATATTTTGTTTTTATTTTATTCCTTGAGGATTGTATGGCAACAGATAATCCAAGAGCAGTTGATGATTTAACATTATCTAAATCTAAAAAAGACCCGCTCAACCGTGTGGTTTTTTATTTTTCAGCTGTACTTATTTTAATTTTTTCTCTCGTCACGTTTTTGTTCAACGATTTTGCAAATCGAGTCATGAATGCTGTGCTTCAGTGGGTAACTTCAACCTTTGGTTGGTATTATCTGCTTGCGGCAACACTATATATGGCCTTCGTGATTTTTATTGCCTGCTCAAGATATGGCAGCATTAAATTAGGACCTAAGCATTCAAAGCCTGAGTTTAGTTTACTCAGTTGGTCTGCCATGCTGTTCTCGGCGGGTATTGGTATCGACCTCATGTTCTTCTCGGTCGCTGAACCACTATCTCATTACATGCAACCTCCGGTCGGAGCAGGGCAAACCTATGAAGCAGCACGCCAAAGTATGGTTTGGACATTGTTTCACTACGGTTTAACTGGCTGGTGTATGTATGCCTTGATTGGTATGTCATTGGGATATTTCAGCTATCGTTATAATTTGCCGCTTACCATTCGTTCTGCACTTTATCCAATCTTTGGACAAAGAATTAATGGGGCAATTGGGCATAGTGTTGATACAGCTGCCGTGATCGGGACAATTTTTGGTATTGCGACGACCTGCGGGATTGGAGTAGTACAGCTGAATTATGGCCTACATGTGTTATTGGGGTTACCAGAAAATATCTGGATGCAATTTATCCTGATTGCTGTTGCGGTCGGTATTAGCGTTATTTCGGTGACATCCGGGGTCAATAAAGGCCTGCGGATTTTATCTGAAATCAATATTTATGTTTCGGTCGGGTTATTGCTGTTTATTTTATTCTTGGGAAATACCGAGTTTTTACTCAATGCCCTTGTCCAAAATATTGGTGACTATTTAACTCGTTTCCCTGCTTTAGCATTACAAAGTTTTGCTTTTGAACAGCCTAAAGAGTGGATGAGTAGTTGGACTTTCTTCTTCTGGGCGTGGTGGATTGCTTGGTCTCCATTTGTAGGACTCTTTCTGGCACGTATCTCAAGAGGGCGTACCATTCGTGAGTTTGTATGCGGTACCTTAATTATTCCACTTCTATTTACACTTACGTGGTTATCTATTTTTGGTAATAGCGCATTGCATAGCGTTATTTTTGAAGGCAACCAAACCTTAGCAGCGACGGTGTTAGCAAATCCGGCTCATGGTTTTTATGACCTGTTAGCGCAATATCCGGGCTTTACCTTTATCGCTTCAATTGCCACCGTAACAGGGCTTTTGTTCTACGTGACTTCTGCCGATTCGGGAGCGCTGGTTTTAGGTAACTTCACGACTAAACTTACTAATATTGATAATGATGCTCCACGTTGGTTAAGCGTGTTTTGGGCAGTGGCGATTGGTTTACTCACATTAGCCATGCTCATGACCAACGGTATTACCGCCTTGCAAAACGCAACTATTATTATGGGTTTACCGTTTAGTTTTGTGATGTTCCTTGTGATGGCAGGGCTTTATAAGTCACTCAGACTTGAAGATTACAGGCATGCTAGTCGCAGTATGAATGCAGCGCCAGTCGTAGGAAACGTTGATATTCTGAACTGGAAACAGCGTTTAACTCGAGTGATGCATCATCCGGGAACCACTGAAACACACCGCATGCTAGATACGGTGTGTTTGCCAGCTGTTCAGGCTGTTGCTGATGAGTTGATTAAGCAGGGTATGAATGTGGACGTGCAGCAAACCCCGCTTGAAGATGAAGATACGCTTTACCATCTAGATCTCACTATCCATTTGGAAGAAGAGCAAAACTTTGTTTATCAGATCTGGCCTGTACGCTATAGCGCGCCGAACTTTAGCCAGCGTGTAAAACGAGGCAAACAGTTCTATTTCCGACTTGAAACCTATCTTTATGATGGCTCTCAAGATAACGATCTGGTCGGTTACAGTAAAGAACAGGTCATTAACGATATTTTAGATAAATATGAAAGACATATGACATTCTTACATATTAATCGTATTAGCCCCGGGAATCGTCCATTGTTCCCAGATCCACAAGCTTAAGAGGAAAATGCATGGCTTCTCCTTATCTACATTCTTTTGCTTTATTTTTCTCTTTGCTCAATCCATTTTTAATGAGCATTTATATGATTGGCCTGATTCGCCATTCAGAAGCTAAGGTGTTTAATAAAGCACTGATTCAGGGAAGTTTGATTGCTTTTGTCGTCTTCATGCTATTTGCATGGGGCGGCGAAACAATTTTTAGTAAATATCTGAATGTACGTTTTGAAGCCTTTCAGATTTTTGGAGGTCTTATCTTTTTGGTGATTGGCTACCGCTATGTGTTTCAGGGTGCCGACACCATTGGAGAAATGCGTGGTGCTCCAGAACATCTGGCTGGCACCATTGCCATGCCGTTTATGATTGGCCCAGGGACTATTAGCGCTGCGGTAGTCACAGGGATTGAAATGTCAATTGGTGAGGCAGCGCTAGTAATTGCCTTCACCTTGTTTTTAACTTGCAGTATTTTGATTTTGATGAAATTTTCACATGATCATTTACGCTATAAACATGCCAAACATATTGACCGTTATTTTGATATTGTCGGGCGTTTATCTGCTTTATTAATTGGTACGATCGCCATTGATATGATTATTAATGGTGTAACAGGCGTCATTAATAAAGTTTAGCAAGTCACTCATAAGAACCTGCTATGCCATTGAACATGGAATAAAATGGCATAGCATCTTCTAAAAAATTCTAAGATAAATAGAACAGCTTTAAAAAATAACTTTAAAAATAGTGCCTTAAAAAATTAAATTTTTAAAAACAATCAAAGATATTAAAAAATACGATGCTATGTTATGGATTTAAGCATGTTTTTTTTGTGAATTATCAACCATAATGTTGACTGAGCTTGTTTTAAGACAGAGTTGAGCTATGCCTACATTAGATGAAATGACCACAGCAACTGATGATCAGTCTGAATTGACGATGTCAGTTTTGATGACGCCTGATATGGCAAATTTTTCAGGTAATGTTCATGGTGGTACGATTCTAAAACTACTAGACCAAGTCGCTTATGCTTGCGCAAGTCGTTATTCGGGTGGCTACGTGGTGACTTTATCTGTAGATAAAGTAAATTTTAAAGAACCTATTTATGTAGGTGAGTTGGTAACCTTCTTGGCAAGTGTGAACCATGTAGGTCGTACTTCAATGGAAGTCGGTATCCGTGTTGAAGCGCAAAATATCCAGAAGCGGACAGTGCGCCATACCAATAGCTGTTATTTCACGATGGTTGCTGTTGATGAACAGGGCAAGCCATGTGAAGTACCTCAATTAAATCTCAATACAGAATGGAAGCGTTGCCGCTTTGAAGCTGCTGAGTATCGTAAGGTTTTACGTCTTCAAGAAAACCACAACCCATCTTGTAGCATGTATAAGAAAACTTCTTAAAAAAATAGATCAAATTAAAAAAGGATCGAACCGCAGCATGGTTCGATCCTTTTTCTTCTTTACCAAAATTCAGCGTCCATTTTTCATTTCAGTAAAATTATCTCTGAGCTTGGAGGAGAATGCTGAGAGAATTAACGAGTTGCAGGAGCAGCTTCAGAAGCAGAACCTACAGCATCAGATGCAGCATTTGCAGTGTTTGCTTGTTCTTGAGTTGAAACAACAACTTTTTCTTCACCAGCAGTGTTATGTGCTTGGTCGTGCTTAGAAGCAGCAAAAGTTGAAGCAGCAGTTAAAGCAAGTGTAGTAGCGAGTAAAGTTTTAGCTAATTTCATTTTATGGCATCCTTAAATTTCATTTAAAAATAAATTAAACCTAATCGTTCATACATACCTGAAACCTGTATGGCTGAATGACTAAGCTAGGACACATGCTAAGCCGAGCTTGGTATTACATCAATTAACTTAACAATCTATTACGGCTATCTTAACAATATGAAATATACGGGTCATTTATGTGAGCAATCTGTAAAATAAAAGGGCTTAAATACACCTCAAAATGTGAAAAAATATTTCTTATCGAGTAAAAAAAAGCCAACTGTGTTACGTAAACCTAACACTCTGGCATGAATTGTGAATGCGCCTAAATAGAATATTCCGTTTGAATTATAATTATCCAGAGTTAATATAGATTTTAAATGAGATGTATGTCACATATTAACTATTTTGGCCTGATAATTGAAAAGTATATCTTCAAAGTGAAAAATCATTTTCATGCTACTTAAACAGTGATATATCTTTCTTAGTTTTTTTAAACCTTGTTGATTTGAGCCGCTTGTGAAACTGATTGCCCAAAAAACTGTTCCCACCCATATTATTTCTGGTTTTTTAGGGGCAGGAAAAACCACATTATTACAGCATTTATTAAGTCAGAAACCTAAAGATGAGGTGTGGGCTGTATTAATGAATGAATTTGGGCAAATTGGAGTAGACCAACAACTCTTACCCCAAGATGAGGGATATGCAGTCAAAGAACTATTAGGTGGTTGTTTATGTTGTAGCAGTCAATTACCTATGCATATTGCTTTAGCACGGCTATTGAGTGAACAAAAGCCAGATCGACTCTTTATTGAGCCGACTGGACTTGGGCATCCTTCTCAGTTATTTGACCAACTGACTGAACCTCATTGGCAAAGTAGTTTAGCCATGCGAGCGTTGATTACGGTGGTCGATGGTAGTCGTTTGCATGATACTAATTGGGTTAAACAAAACCTTTATGAAGATCAGTTAAAAGCTGCCCAAATTGTGGTGGTGTCACATACCGATGTGATGACTTTTGAAGATGATCAGGCGCTTGAGCTATTAAAAGACGAATACCAGCCTTATCATCAAGAGTGGATTAAAATTGAACATGGTCAGTTAGCGTTAAATAAAATTGATGTAGCTGCTCGTTTAACTGAGCGATCTATACAACCTTTACTGAAACTTCAAAAACAAATGACTGAAACCGAGGTTAAGAAGGAAATTAATCAATTACCTTATCATTATGTCGAGTCGGCACAAGGCTATATTGTGGCAGGTTGGAAATTACCTAAACGCTGGAAATTCGATTTTTATAATTTGCTAGATTTATTATGTGCGCAGCAAGACTGGCTTCGAATTAAGGGAATTTTTAACACAGATCAAGGGTGGAAAGTTTTTAACTTTAATCCTGATCAGTTTAATTATAAGTCAGGTGAAGAGGGCATTGATAATCGTATTGAAATCATTAGCGAACATAACCATGATTGGTTGGCTTTTGAAACAGCTTTACTTGCCTGTCAGCTTGAAGAATAGAGAACATTAAACAAAAAGTAATTCAATGTTCTCATAATGGATTTAAGGTTTTGTATCTAACACAGCTTTAGCTTGAGCATGATCAATATCTTTTTCCCAGTGAGCAATCACTACGGTCGCGACACAGTTACCAATTAAGTTGGTACAGGCACGAATAATTCCAATAAACCAGTCGACTGAAAGTAGAAGCACTAAGCCAATTGCAGGGAGACTTGGTATCACTGAAAGTGTGGCTGCAAGAATAACTAAAGCCGAGCCTGGAATACCGTGAGCGCCTTTAGATGTAATGAGCGAAACAAGCAAAATAGCCAGTAAGTCATGCATAGACAAATCAATATTGCAGGCCTGTGCAATAAAGATCACCCCTAACGTTAAGTAAATTGAAAACCCGTCTAGATTAAAAGAATAACCTGTAGGTATGACTAACCCTACAGTGGAATCTTTGATTCCCAAATTTTTGAGTTTTTTCATAATTTGTGGAAGAACAGAGTCAGAAGAAGCAGTACCTAAAACAATAGCGAGTTCATCTTTAAAATAGCCCACAAATTTGAAAATATTGAGACCAGCAAGTTTTAAAATCGAACCTAAAACAATAACGACAAATAAAATGCAGGTTGCATAAAACAGTAAGACTAAATAACCCAATTGTAAGAGTGAATCTAAACCAAATTTGGCAGTCGTATAAGCCACTGAACCGAATACACCAATTGGAGCTAAACGAATAATAAGTCCCATAATTTTAAAGAAGACTTCTGAAAAAGCTTCAAGTGCTTGACGTACCAGCTCTGCTAAATGTTTAGGAATTAAAAGTAGGGAAACACCAAATAAAATAGCGATCAATAAAACCTGTAAAATATCGCCGTTTGCAAAAGCAGCAGTGAAGGTTTTTGGAATAATATTGAGTAGAAATTCCGAACCTGTATGCATTTCATGGGCACGTTCGGTATAGGTACTTAAATCTTTTGCATCTAAATGGCTAATATCGATATTCATACCGACGCCCGGTTTAAATACATAGGCCACAATAATACCTAAAATTAAGGCAATAGTAGTAACCACTTCAAAATAAAGAATGGTTTTTGCACCGACTTTGCCCATTTTTTTTATGTCATTTGCACCATAGATTCCCAGTACAACAACACAAAACACAATTGGTGCAATAAGCATCTTAATTAAAGAAATAAAACCATCACCTAATGGCTTGAGAGATAGGGAGAAATCATGGAAACCGATTCCAACTGCAACTCCAAGGAATAGAGCACAAAGAACCTGTAAAAATAAACTACGCTTGAGCTTTAGCCACATAAGTCATCAATTTTAGCAAGAGGAAAATATATCTCTCTTAAAGCAAAAAGCCGGCCAACTATAACTTGAGGGGAGCGTTTTGGAAGAATATGCAAATTTCACATGACTATGCTTTGGATTGTTCAGTTTTTTTATAATTTCTTATCCAAAATCGAGTATCCTTAGCGCCAAATTTTGGGACATATTAATCATGGCGCTTAAAGCAACAATTTATAAGGCAGACTTGAATATTGCCAATATGGATGACCATATTTATGGTGATTATCAACTGACGCTTGCCTTGCATCCTTCGGAAACTTTAGAACGCTTAATGGTTCGTTTGATGGCCTTTGCTCGTTTCGCAAGTGATGAGCTTGAGTTTACTAAAGACCTTTTTGAAACTGACGAGCCAGCGTTATGGCAAAAAGATTTAACGGGTCAGTTAGAAACATGGATTGAAGTTGGTTTACCATCTGAAGATAAAGTCAAAAAAGCCAGTGCACGTTGTAAAACAGTGGCGATTGTTGTTTATGGCACACAAGTCGAAGACTGGTGGAAACGAAACAGTAAAATTAAAACGTTAAGTAACGTTCAGGTTTGGCAAATTGCCCCTCAAAGTACAGTAGAGCTAGAGCCACTGTGTGAACGTACGATGCAGCTTCAATTAAATGTCATGGACAACGAGTGGACGCTTTTAGGTGAAAAGGGTCAAGCAAATGTTGTGTGGACACAGTTACAGTAACACAGAAAAGCGCAACAAATTCTACAGATTCAGTTGGTACACTAATGTACCAACTGCGATTTTAAAGATTCAGATTAAGGGGTAAACCATGTCAAATGAATTAGAAATTATCGATTTAAAAGTAGGCGAGGGTAAAGAGGCTGTTAAAGGCGCTTTAATCACGACTCACTATACAGGTTGGTTAGAAGATGGCACAAAATTCGATTCTTCAATTGACCGCGGTAATTATTTTGAATGTGTGATTGGAACAGGCCGTGTAATTAAAGGTTGGGACCAAGGCATTATGGGAATGAAAGTTGGCGGTAAGCGTAAATTAATGGTACCTGCTCATTTAGCTTATGGCGAGCGTAAAATGGGTAAGATTATCCCAGCTAATTCTAATTTAATTTTTGAAATTGAATTATTCGATGTCAAAACTCGTGACTAGTGAAGAACTTAAAGCCCTTTAGAGGGCTTTCTTGTTTATATGAGCTTTAAATATAAATACATTATTAATTTATATTTTAGCTTTTTGAATATTTAAGATTATTTTCAGATTATTTGATTATAAATGCTGACTGAGAAACTGTTCATTTATGGGCAGGCTGACATTAAGACCAAATTCCAAAAAATTTGCGTCTTAAAATCAAACTTCGCATAAATAATCTATATTGTTATTGAGACGCTATTTCATGATTATCCGCTTTGCATCTCCTTTGTTGAACATATCACTTGGCTTAGCTCTGGCAGGTTTGTCAGGCATGGCATTAGCCAAACCACCTAAACTGGACGCGTCAACACTTACGGTGATTGGTTATCATGAAATTACCGATACTAAAAATGCACTAATTCCTCAATATGCAGTGACGACTCAACAATTTACACAGCATGTTGAATGGCTGCAAAAAAACGGATTCCATTTTATTACGGTTGATCAGTTGATCCGTGCTCATCAAGGTAAATTTCAATTACCTACAAAACCTGTTCTATTAACTGTAGACGATGGTTATCAATCTTTTTATCAAAATGCTTATCCTGTTATTAAAGCTAAAAAAATCCCTGTAGTACTCGCAGTAGTAGGTTCATGGTTAGAGCCAAAAGCAGGGCAGAAAGTCGATTTTTCAGGGGAAGAAATTCCACGCGATAAGATCTTAAGCTGGCCTGAGCTGAAAGAAATGCAAGATAGTGGCTTTGTAGAAATTGCAAACCATAGCTATCATTTGCACCGTGGTATTACAGGCAACCCGCAAGGCAACTCTGAACCTGCTGCAACTACTCGTTTTTATGATGTAAAAACTCAAACCTACGAGAACGATGCACAATATCAGGCACGTATTTATAACGACTTAAAGAAAAATAACGAACTACTTAAAGCACACGGCTTACGTTCACCACGTATTATGGTATGGCCTTATGGTCGCTATAATATGCAAACAGTTCAAATTGCTAAAAAGCTTGGTATGCCAATTACCATTACACTTGATGATGGGGCAGACCACGCAAAACAATCTCTCCAAAATATGAGCCGTATTTTGGTAGAAGGCGATATGACGACTGATGATTTGGCTCAAGAAATTAAAAATCGTGAATTGAATTTAACGGATAACAATCGTCCGCAAAAAATTATGCATGTCGATCTGGACTATATTTATGATCCAGACCCGAAACAGCAAGAGCGTAATCTAGGTCACTTGTTAGACAGAATTAATGCGATGGGCGTAAATACAGTCTATTTACAAGCATTTTCAGATCCAGATGCGAATGGCTCTGCTGATATGGTGTATTTCCCGAACCGACATATTCCAATGCGTGCCGACTTGTTTAACCGTGTAGCATGGCAAATTCAAACGCGTACGCCTGTAAGTCGTATTTACGCGTGGATGCCTTTATTGGCATGGGAACTACCAAAAACTGATCCAGTTTCTAAAGATTTGGTTGTGACGGAGCAAGCAAAAACAGGTGAACACCTCAACATGGGTTATATCCGTTTAAGTCCGTTCTCAGCAGACGTACGCCAAACTATTCGTGAGATTTATCAAGATTTGGCTAAGTCATCTTCATTTAACGGAATTTTATTCCATGACGACGTCACCTTATCTGACTATGAAGATGCAAGCCCAGATGCCTTAAAAGCTTATGCGAAACAAGGTTTACCTACAGATTTGGCAAAAATTCGCGATAACGATCAAGATTTGCAAAAATGGACGGCATATAAGACAAAATATCTAGATGATTTTGCAATGCAACTCGTTGATGACGTGCGACAATATGAACCGTTCTTACTTACCGCACGTAACTTATATGCGCAAGTTGCTTTAAAACCATATGCAGAAAACTGGTATTCACAATCGCTTGAAGAGTCGTTAAAACGCTATGACTTTACGGCTATTATGGCAATGCCTTATATGGAACAGGTAGATAATGCTGATCAGTTCTATAAAGATATGGTTGATCGCGTGAAACAATATCCAAATGGCATTAAGAAAACCGTTTTTGAATTACAAGCAACCGACTGGCGTAAAAACGAAAAGGTACCTTCAACTGAAATGGCCGCAACAATTCATTCTCTTTATCAGCAAGGTGTAATGCATGTCGGATATTACCCAGATGACCCAATTAAAGATCATCCGGATGTGGACACTATGCATAAAGCATTTGCTGAAAAATCATCTCGTCTTGTGCCGTAGTTGAGGCTAAAACATGACAATCTTTGCTGCAATATGGTCGCATGCCTTAAAATTCGTTTTCTATTATCCATTATTCATGTCGTATTTATGGATGATTGGCGCGATCATTTTCTATTGGAAAGAACGTCAGGCTCCGCCTTACGATCAACCTGCTCCGTTAGAGAGTTATCCAAAAGTCGCTGTGTTAATTCCTTGTTTTAATGAAGGGGATAATGCAGAAGAAACCATTAGCCATGCATTAAAACTGGACTATCCTCATTTTGAAGTGATTGCGATTAATGATGGTAGCTCGGACAATACAGGAGAGGTACTCGACCATTTAGCAGCACAACATGAAAAACTACGTGTTGTTCATTTGGCGCAAAACCAAGGTAAAGCCATGGGGTTGCAAGCCGGAAGCTTAATGACCGATGCCGAGTTTTTAATTGGTATTGATGGCGATGCTTTACTTGATCCTCATGCAGCAAAGTGGATGATTCGTCATTTTCAGGAAAATCCAACAGTTGCAGCTGTGACGGGTAACCCGCGTATCCGTACTCGCTCAACTTTGCTAGGGCGTATTCAGGTCGGTGAGTTTTCTTCGATTGTCGGCATGATTAAACGTGCACAACGTACCTTTGGACGCTTATTTACCGTATCGGGTGTAATTACCGCTTTTCGTAAGAGCGCTGTTCACCAGGTCGATTATTGGTCACCCAATATGTTGACTGAAGATATCGATATTACTTGGAAATTGCAGCGCGCAGGTTGGGACATTCGTTTTGAACCGAATGCCTTGGTCTGGATTTTAATGCCTGAAACTTTAAACGGTTTGTGGAAACAACGTTTACGTTGGGCTATGGGTGGGGCACAGGTATTAATTAAAAATATTGATGTGTTCACTAAGCCAAAATTAAATTTTTTATGGCCATTAATGTTTGAGCTGTGCTTAACCTTAGTTTGGTCGTATTTAATGTTGGCGATGGCTTTATTATGGTTGGTACATTTTATTTTACCGGTCCCTGCTTTAGCCGTTGTGAGCTCTCCATTTTTACCGTATGGTAGCGGTATTTTACTGGGGGCAACCTGTCTCATTCAGTTTGCTTTAAGCAAATGGATGGATAGTCGTTATGAACCACATCTGGGAAAAAACTATTTCTGGATGATCTGGTATCCATTGGTCTTTTGGCTAATCACCATCTCGGCAACTATTGTGGCATTTCCAAAAGTTTTAAAACGTGGAGATGAGAAACGTGCGCGTTGGGTGAGCCCGGATCGGGGCATTCGTGGATGAAATGCAAGAGTCATGAGATTTTAAAGATCGTGCTGTATTGATGTCTGGGGAAAACCACAGCACTTCGTTAGGTAAAGAGAGAAATGAAGACAAATTCGTTGATTATTGATTTACGCCGTCAATTACCATGGCATAAACGCTATGCTTCTACAACAAGCACAGCCATGATGTGGGCGGTTTGGTTGTTGCTGTGGCGTCCATTTGTACTGATCTGGGTTTTGGCTGAGCTCCAAAAAACACATTTGGTTCACCGTTTGTTTAGTGCCTTTGGTTTAGGTATTGAACATGGCATTACTGCGTTAATTGCTTGTGCAATTTGTTTATTGTTGTGGAGTCATGTGCTGCCTGAGCATCGTGTTGGTGGTAATGCGCTTAAAACAAAACAGACAGATGATTATGCGCGCTATTTTGATTTACCTGAACATGAAATTGAGCAGGGACGTAGTCAGAAAATTACAGTCGTTCACCATGATGAATTAGGTAAAATCGTTAGAGTTGAATAAAGCCAATTAATAAAAAAAGCCCGCATCGTGTGGGCTTTTTTTTACGCTAATTTCTGTATATCCATAGGTTTTAAACTGTAGAGCGCAGTGCTTGTGCAGGTATTATTTACCTTTAAAAACAGGCGGTCTTTTTTGTAACATGGCAAATACACCTTCTTGAACATCTTCTGTGGTGAGCAAAGGTTGAAGATGGTTTTGCAGGTGATTAAAGGCAACCTCGTAACCTTCGTTAATAGCTTCACGCGCAGAGGCGAGAGTCGCTTTTACAGCAAGAGGAGCAGCTTGCGCAACATGTTCAGCAAGTTCTATTGCACGATTGAGCTGAGAACCTTCTGGGCATATTTCGGTAATCAGGTTCATATCAAATGCTGCTTTTGCATCGAAAGAGTCACCAGTGAGTAAATAATGCATGGCTTTGGCCCAACCCGCGGCTTGAGTAAAACGTGCAGTAGCTCCGCCAAAAGGTAAGATGCCACGTTGAACTTCCATTTGAGCAAATTGTGTATTTTCACTCGCAATCGTAATATCTGCGTTGAGAAATAGTTCTATACCAGCGGTATAACAATAACCTTGTACTGCCACTATCAAAGGTTTACTCAGTTTCCGGCCTATTGTGCCCCAAGGATTAATTTCATTTTCACTAAAATCAAAAACACCTGTAGCGAGTTTAGGTTGTAACTCAAGTAGGTCTAAACCAGCTGTAAAATGATCGCCATGAGCAAAGATAACCGCGCAGCGCAGGGCATCATTATTTTCATATTCGGTGAGCGCTAGTGATAAGTCTTTGATCATGTGACTATCAAAAGCATTACGTTTTGCTGCCCGATCTAGGCCAATTAAAAAAATATGTCCGCGAGTTTCACGGCTGACTTTTCCTTCTTGATTTGACATATTGTCACGCTCTTTATTTGTCTTTAATCATGTTTTAAACAATCGTTTAAAAACTAGCAAATATAATTTGTTTTGCGACTCGATCAGTATTTCTTTTGTCTGTGCATTGAAATAAATCGATGACATTAGAAAAGAATAAAACCTCAGACAATGCCAATTTGCATAATTTATTTAAATTAGCAGTTTGCTTCGCTTTATATTTTTCTCATAATACTTCGTCAAATTGATCTCAATAAGCAGCTGTTTTTATGTCACCTCTAGAAATCTTTGCAGTCTTGATTAGCCTGATTGGAGTCGGATTAACGGTAATCCGTAATATGTGGTGTTGGCTGTTTAATTTCTTTGCCTTTGTTTTATATGCCTATTTGTTTTACGAATTTAAGCTATATGGCGAAACGATTTTGCAGTTCTTTTTTATGGTGGTAAATTTTTATGGCTTTTACTACTGGCTCAAAGGAAAGCAGCAAGATCACGATATTCGAATTGAACCGATTGCAGTTCAAACCGCTATCATCCAAATGATCATTGCCGCGGTAGGTGGTTTACTTTTTGGCTTAATTCTTAAAAACTTTACCGATGCAGCGGTGCCTATGCTCGACTCACAGCTTGCCGCATTTAGTTTACTCGCAACCTACTGGACTAGTCGAAAACATATTGCGACTTGGATACTCTGGGTATTTGTCGATATTATTTATGTCGGTATGTTCATCTATAAAGATTTATTTTTAACAGCCGCTTTGTATGCAGCATTTGTTTTGATGGCAGCTTATGGTTGGTATCAATGGGAAAAGGTTAAAAAGAAACAGTTTTTAGCCTCAAACCAGCTTTAATTTGGAGAGTGATCATGTTGTTGAGCTTAGAGGTCTATAAACAACAACAGTTTGATCAAATTGCTGCAAAAATAATGGCCAAGCCAAAAGAATATTGTGAGTTTAATTCTGTGTCTGATTTTTATAACGCTGCATGGCTCAAGGATTTTCCTCAAGGCAGCCAGATTTCTGCGACAGGTTTAGATGATGGTGCTGAAGAGTTTTATGCGGTAATCCAGTTTAAACAGCAGTATTTAAAATTTGATATTAAAGAAAATGATTCGACAATTATCTTTAAAGATATGAATGAGAACGTTTTAAAAAGTAATTTTTAATTTATGAAATAAAATCTAAAAAAAAGCGACTTAACGTCGCTTTTTTTAATAAATAAATTTGGAAATTTTATTCGCTGTTTCAACAACTAAACTTGCGATATCTTCTTTAAATGTTCTTTCATCATAAGTCGTAATTGGACAACTTACAGAGATAACAGCGACCATTTTACCGTTTGACTGTTTAAAAATAGGCGCTGCACAGGCTGCCATATCATGGTTGTAATGACCCCAGCTCACCATGGTTTTTTGAGTTTTTACGTAAGAAAGTCTTTGCAATAAAGCTTTTAAATTGGTTGGGGTTAGTTCAGAGAAACTGTCCCAATCGCTAAAATTGCGGTAACGCTGACGTACTTCAGTTTCAGGTAAATCAGATAAAAGCATTTGACCAATGACGGTTGCATGGGCAGGCCAGCGAGTTCCTAAGCTAATGTTGCTCGTGAAGGTTCCCATCGACTGGATATTATTTACAAAGACAATATGAGTGCCTTCTAAAATTGAAAGATGTACCGCGAGTTTGGTTTGGTCACGTAGTTCTTTCATTAAAGGTGTCGATAAATCGAGTAATGAAAGTTTAGATAAACTGTTAAAACCAAGTTCCATGACTTTCGAATCGAGAGCATAAGTTTTTTGAGATGCTTTTCTTAAATAGCCACAAGATTCGAGTGTATAGATCAGACGAAATGCACTAGAACGGTTCACTTCTAAAATTTCAGCAATTTCTGTAATGGTCATTTCTTGCGCTTGTTGATTAAATGCTTGCAAGATAGCTAAACCCCGTACAAGTCCGGGAACTAAATATCGATCATCATTTTTTGTTGTTTCCGATTCTTGCGAATCTTCATCAATTGCTATGCTCATTCGTGTCATTTTCCTATAAATAAAACATGATTCAATTTGGGGCATGCTGCTTTATTTTATAACTATTGTAATTGTTAAAAATGCATAAAACAATTTTTATATTTAAAACTTTGTTTCCTTCTTGAAACGTAACAAAATATTTAAAAATTAATAACACAATGAATTTTATATTTATTTTTACTTTGACAAAAAATGATCAAGGGGATTATGCTTAGCTTGTGTTTTGAAAATCAAATTATGTTTTGTATATAAAACAAAATGAGGACGCAAGGTATGAGTTGGATCTCAGTTTGTCAGCAGGGTGACGTTAGCGAAGATGAGCCGAAAGCCATCGAAATTGAAGGGAAAAAAATAGGCGTATTTTTCGTCGATGAAAATTACTTTGCTATCGAAAATGTTTGCCCTCATGCGTATGCCTTATTAACCGAAGGATTTATCGAAGATCAGACTGTTGAATGTCCATTGCACGAAGCAATTTTTGACATTCAAACAGGTGAGCTAAAAAGTGGGCCAGGGTGTAGAAACCTATGTACGTACCCAGTTCGTGTTGAAGGACAGGATATTCAAATTCAACTCTAGTCCTCACATGTACAAGGAAGCAGAACAATGAAGACATTTAATGAAAAGTTGGCAAGCTGGATTCATGCAACGCCGGCAACCGAAGCAGGTATCAACAATATTCAAATTCCAGGTCAATCTGAATTGTTGGTTTGGCAGACACGTTATAAAGGGCCAACTCTCTATGAACAGGATTTTGTAAAAAACTTGATTCAGGCATTTTCTGCGGGCGCAACAGAGTTAGATGACGTTGTTTCTGCACTTAATCAACAGGGTTTCCGCTGTGAATCTGGTGATGAATGGACTTCTGCAAGCTTTACAGAAGAAATGCAACGTTTAGGTTATTGATTCAGGGAAGAATAAAATGAACGCAATCGTATCAACTTCACAAAGCGCTGAAGAATATTTAGAACTTGGTTTACGTGACCAATGGCATCCGGTTTTAGCAAGTTGGGAAGTCGCTGCTAATCCAGTCGGAATTACCCGTTTAGGCGAAAATATTGTGGTTTGGCGTGATGCCGAAGGTCAGGTTCATGCACTTGAAGATCGCTGTCCACACCGCGGTGCTCGTCTTTCCCTTGGTTGGAACTTAGGTGACCGAGTTGCTTGCTGGTATCACGGTGTTGAAGTTCGTGCTGATGGTGTGGTTGCTGATGTGCCAGCGGTTCATGAATGTCCAATGACTGGAACTAAATGTTTAAAGAACTATCCGGTAATTGAGCAGCATGGCGCAATCTTTATCTGGTTTGGTATTGATGCAAATGAACAACCAGCACCGCTTGAGTTTCCAGAGCAACTTGCAAGTGAAGAGTGGAGTGCGTTCCTTTGCCAAGCAGACTGGAAAGTAAACCATCAATACGCGATTGATAATGTGATGGACCCAATGCATGGGACCTATTTACACGCGACATCACACTCGATGGCTGATGGTGAGCGTACTGCAGAGATGAAGCATCGCACCACCGATAAGGGCTTTGTTTTTGAAAAAGAAGGTCAAACAGGTGTGAACTTTGACTGGGTTGAATACGGTTCAACAGGTGCAAGCTGGTTACGTCTTTCAATTCCATACCGCAAACAATTTGGCCCAGGCGGCGAATTCTGGATTGTGGGCTATGCAACGCCAATTGATGCCAACAATACCCGCGTATTTTTCTGGCGCTGCCGTAAGGTAAGTGGTTGGCAACGTAATGTATGGCGTTTCTTATATCGCAATCACTTAGAACAGTTGCATTGGGATGTATTGGAACAAGACCGCATTATTTTAGAAAATCTTGCGCCAAATGCGCGTGAAAAAGAGTTCCTCTATCAACACGATGTGGGTCTTGCACGTTTACGCCGTTTAATGAAAAAAGAAGCTGAGAAGCAATTAAAGAAAATTGCTGCGCTAAATGCATCAAACCGTATCGAGATGCAGGAAGAAGCTCATGGCTAATGTAGCGTTGTTGCAAGGCAAAAAAGTTTTAGTAACTGGTGCAGCGCGTGGTTTAGGTCGAGATTTCGCTCAAGCTATTGCCGAGTCAGGTGCTGAAGTTGTGATGGCAGATATTTTATCTGACTTGGTACAACAAGAAGCACGAGCGTTACAGCAACAAGGGCTAAACGTTCATGCTGTCACCGTTGACCTTGCCAATGCAGACTCTATTGAAAGTGCGGTTGCAAAAAGCGTGGAAGTATTACAAGGACTAGATGGCCTTGTGAATTGCGCGGCCCTGGCAACCAATGTGGGTGGAAAAAATATGATTGATTATGATCCTGAACTTTGGGATCGAGTCATGAATATTAATGTGAAAGGCACATGGCTCATCAGTAAGGCATGCGTTCCCCATCTAAAGCAATCGGCTGCTGGCAAAATTATTAATGTTGCTTCCGATACAGCACTTTGGGGCGCACCGAACCTGATGGCTTATGTTGCGAGTAAAGGTGCAATTGTTGCCATGACACGTTCAATGGCAAGAGAGTTGGGACAGTTCAATATCTGTGTCAACACCTTGTCACCGGGCCTTACTCTGGTTGAAGCAACCGAATATGTGCCACAGGAACGTCACGATTTATATGTGAACGGAAGAGCGATTCAACGTCAGCAACTTCCACAAGATTTAAATGGAACAGCATTGTATCTACTGTCGGATTTGTCCTCTTTCGTGACAGGTCAAAATATTCCGGTCAATGGCGGTTTTGTCTTTAACTAAGGAGTAGTCAAATGATTACAGGGATCGAGATTTTAAAGTTTGGAGTTGAAGATAGAGCCGCTTCAAACAAGTTTTTGGCAGATTTTGGTTTAAGCCAAAGTACTTCGGATATTGAAGGCACTGATCTTTACCAAACTCAAAATGGTAGCAAGATTTATCTATTTAATTGTGATGATGAGCGTTTGCCGACTGCTATTGAGCAAGGTTCAACTTTACGTGAAGTGACTTGGGGTGTTGAAAGTGCTCAAGACCTTGATGACTTGGCAACTCGTTTGGTCGATGTAGACGGTTTTAAACGTACTGAAAATACAGTTCAGTGTCTCGACCCAAATGGCATGACCATTCGTTTTGAACAAAGTTTTGTTAAAGAAGTACCTGAACTTAAAACGGAAGGTATTAATCAATACGGCAACATTCAACGTGTTAATGCAGCAAGTCCTGTCTATGAAAAGGGTCAACCTGTTGCGATTGGACATGTGGTGTTCTTCACACCGGATTTAGCAACAACTGAGAACTTCTATATCGAGAAAGTAGGCTTTCATTTATCTGATGCTTACAAAAATCGCGGTGCATTCTTACGTTGTCGCGGTAAAGGTTATCACCATGATTTATTCTTGCTCAGTGTTCCAAATAAACCTGCTGGCTTAAATCACGTTGCGTTTGTAGTACGTGATATTCATGAGGTGATTGGGGGCGGTTTAAATATGAACCGTTCGGAATGGTCGACCTTTATTGGGCCGGGACGTCACCCAATTTCTTCTGCTTATTTCTGGTACGTCAACTCACCATTGGGCGGTGCATTTGAATATTACACTAACGATGACTATTTGACAGAAGAATGGCAGCCACGTGTAGAAGAACATCGTCTAGAGCTTTTCACCGAATGGGCGATTGAAGGTGGTCTTGATGACACAACCCGCCGTCAGGTGAAGCCTGTTTAACAGGTGCTGCTGAACAAGGAAGATAGCTATGGAAAAGATCGTAATTGTAGGTGCCGGACAGGCAGCGGGTTGGGCAGTAAGTACCTTACGTCAAAATGGTTATGTGGGCGAAATTCACGTGGTTTCTAATGAAGACCAAGTGTTTTATGAGCGTCCACCTTTGTCTAAGCAAGTGCTTTCAAAAGAAGCAACGTATGAAAGTTTGAATCTGTTCTCACCTGAACAGGTTCAAGAGTTCAACGTTCAATGGCATAAACCGGAAATTGCAACAAAAGTCGATCGTGAGCAAAAACAGGTTCATTTAGAAAGTGGTCAGATTTTGCCGTATGACAAATTGCTGATTGCAACTGGAAGCCGTGCGCGTGTACCCGTTAATACATGGCAGTTCATTCCAAATGTTGTGACTTTACGTAATGTGCATGACTGTGAGCGTTTGGCTGAAATTTTAAAGAATGCCAAAAATGTCGCTGTGATCGGCGGCGGCTGGATTGGTTTAGAAATTGCTGCAACTGCACGTAAGCAAGGTAAAGATGTTCATATTTTTGAATATGGCGACCGTTTGTGTGCAAGAAGTGTGAGTCCGGAAGTTTCTGCATTTTTAAAAAATATACATGAAACCCAAGGTACAAAAATTCATTTAGACAGCAAGAGCCTTCATTTGGTTGAAGCGCCGAATCAGAAAGTTGAAGTGGTGAATCATCCACAAAATAGTCAGTTATTTGACTGTGTGGTGGTAGGTGCAGGCGCTGAGATTGCCAAAGAGTTAGGTGTACATGCTGGTCTCGATGTAAAAGATGGCATTGTGGTGAATTGTTTTGGACAAACTTCAGATCAAAACATTTATGCCGCAGGTGATGTCGCTATTCATCCGGGCTTGGGTTATTGCATTCAGTCTTGGGCAAATGCACAAAATCAGGCTATTGCAGCAGCAAAGTCGATGCTCGGAATTGAAACTGAATATAGCGATATTCCATGGCTTTGGTCAGATCAATATCACTTTAATATCCAGATTTTAGGTACGTATCAACCTGAAAAAACGAAGGAAGTAGTCATTCGCCAAGGCGGTGGAGATCAGGTGAGCTATTTATATCTGGACCATGAAAATCGTTTGCTCAACATGATTGCCATTAATGATTCTAAACTGGTCAAACTGGCAAAACGTTGGATGCAAGCCAACACCGTTTTAGATCCAAAACTATTAGCAGATGCTGAATTTAATGTCATGAAGTTAAAACCGTAAAACATTAAATCTGGTTCTCATTACCAAATCGAAGGAATGACACATGAGTAATGAAGAAAAAAGTGGATTGAAGCATTGGGTACCTGCTTTTGTCCTTATGGTGTGTGTGGTACTGGCGTTTTTCGACAAGATTAGTATTGCGGTTTTATTTTCAGATCCTCATTTTCAAAGTGCAATGGGAATTGCTGAAGATAAGGCCAAGCTTGGATGGCTCATGACAAGTTTCTTACTTGCTTATGGTTTTTCATCAGTCTTTCTCAGCTTTTTGGGTGACATCTTTAACCCAAAGAAAATGCTGTTCTGGAGCGTAACGTCGTGGGGCGTACTCATGTTCTGTATGGGGTTCACCACCAGTTATTCAGGCATGTTGGTTTTACGTGTACTGCTTGGTTTAGCAGAAGGCCCGTTATTTGCCTTGGCATACACCATTGTTAAGCAGACTTATACGGATCGTCAGCAGGCACGTGCTTCTACCATGTTCTTACTTGGAACACCGATTGGTGCATTCCTTGGGTTCCCGATCACTGCAAATGTTTTAGCTCACCACGACTGGCATACCACTTTTTTTGTGATGGCTGCGCTAACCCTGATTGCGATTTTTAGCATTGTTTTTGGTTTACGTAACTTGCAGCTCAAGAAAACTGTCGAAATTGAGGGCGAGAGTAAACGCACCAACTTCAAAGGTCACATTACCAATACTAAATTGCTGCTCAGCAACAGCGCATTCTGGTTGGTTTGTCTCTTTAACATTGCATTGATGACGTATTTGTGGGGCTTAAACAGCTGGGTTCCTTCTTACTTAATGCAAGACAAAGGATTCAATCTCAAAGAGTTTGGGATGTATTCAAGCTTTCCATTCATTGCCATGTTAATTGGCGAAATTATCGGTGCGTTTTTATCTGACAAGTTAGGCCGCCGCGCAATTCAAGTATTTAGCGGTTTACTACTCGCGGGCATCTTCATGTATGTGATGGTCATTATGACTGAGCCACTATTGATTATTGCTGCCATGTCTTTAAGTGCTATGGCGTGGGGTTTTGGAGTAGCAGCTGTATTTGCTCTGCTTGCAAGAGTGACGACCTCAAATGTAGGTGCGACTGCGGGTGGAATATTTAACGGTTTAGGTAATTTTGCAAGTGCAATTGCGCCTGTTCTTATCGGTTACATCGTGATGCAAACACATAGTTTTAATTTAGGAATTACCTTCTTGGCTGCCGTCGCTGTCATTGGGTCGTTGTTCTTGGTTCCTCTTTTAAAACGTTATTAATTCACTGTATAGGAGTTTAAAAAATGACTACACAACAATTCGAATCGTGGGCACAACCAGAGGGTGCTTCTTTAGAAGATTGGTTAAACACACGTATTGCTCGCTTTGAGACACGTAAATACGACTTCGATGCTTTGAAGTTCCAAGCAGATTACGACCCGAAATATCGCCGTGCACAAATGCGTTACATGGGTACGGGTGCAACAGGTGTTGCAAATGACGGTAACACCGTTCCAGCAGAAAACTTCACGTTTTCAACCATGGTTCTACCACCACAGTGTGAAGGTCCTTTGCATATTCACCACGATGTTGAAGAGGTGTTCTTTATGCTCCGCGGCGAAATTGATTTGTTCATTGAGCACAACGGCGAAAAATTTGAGACCCGTTTAAAAGAGCGTGACCTGATTTCAATTCCACCGGGTATTTACCGTGGTTTGTTTAACCCAGGACAAGAAGATGCCTTGATGTGTGTGATGTTGGGAACAGGTAAACCAACAATTCCTAACTATCCACCAGAGCATCCATTGTCTCAAATCAAACGTTAATTGTTTGATGAAGTGAATGAAAGGAAAGAATTAAAAATGATGACACTCATTGAAAAGTTAGCAGAATTTCCGGTGAAAACGGTCAATGTTCAAGGCCAGCAACAAGCCTATCGGGAAGCTGGTCAGGGCGAATACCTTGTGCTGTTGCATGGCATTAGTTCCGGTTCTGCTTCATGGGTAAACCAACTTGAAGTGCTGTCTCATCATTTTCATGTCATTGCCTGGGATGCACCGGGCTATGGCAAATCAGATGAACTTTTAACTGATCAGCCCAATGCTACTGACTACGCAAAGCGTTTGGCAGCATTGTTAGATGTTTTAAAAATTGAAAAAGCAATTGTGGTCGGACACTCATTAGGTGCCTTACAGGCCAGTGCATTTGCTGCACTTTACCCAGAGCGAGTGGAACATTTAGTTGTTGCTAACTTGGCACAAGGCTACCAACGCCACGATGAACAGACACAAATTCAGGTTTTTGAAAAAAGACCAAAAATGTTGAAAGAACTTGGTGCTAAAGGAATGGCCGAAAGCCGTGGACCTCATTTGATTTATAAACAAGAGCCACAAGCCTTAGCTTTAGTTTCAGAGGTGATGCAGCAGCTGACCCTAAAAGGTTTCACACATGCATCGTACTTACTTGCATATGACGAAATACGTAATTACTTAACCCATTTAAAAGTCCCATGCACAGTGATTGCAGGGCAGCAAGATCAAATCACTCCTGCGTTAGGTATACAAGAGCTTGCTCAGGAATTGCAGTTGGAACAGCGCTTCGTCATAGAAGATGCAGGACATTTAAGTTATGTCGACCAACCGCAAGCATTTAACCAAATTATGTTGACGATTCAGGAACAATCGTAAGAGAGATTAAGGATTATGAGCTTCCAAGTTGAAGGAAAAGTTGCAGTTGTTACCGGTGGCTCATCTGGGATTGGGCTGGCTGCTGTTGAAATACTGGTTGCAGAGGGTGCAAAAGTTGCTTGGTGTGGTCGCGATGAAGAGCGTTTAAATGCTTCAAAGCACTATATTTTAGAAAAATTTCCACATGCCAATATTTTTACCAAAGTATGCAATGTATTGAAAAAAGAAGAAGTTCAGCAATTTGCCAAAGAGGTCAAACTCAATTTGGGCAATGTGGATATGCTGATTAACAATGCTGGACAAGGCCGTGTTTCAAATTTTGAAAATACACAAGATGAAGACTGGATGAAAGAAATTGAGCTGAAATATTTCAGTGTTTTACATCCGGTACGGGCTTTTCTCGACGACTTAAAACAGTCGGCAAATGCCTCAATTACCAATGTGAACTCGTTATTGGCATTGCAACCAGAGCCACATATGATTGCGACGTCATCTGCACGCGCTGCACTGTTGAACTTAACCCATTCTTTGGCACATGAGTTTACTCAATATGGCGTTCGCGTGAACTCGATTTTACTTGGAATGGTTGAATCTGCGCAGTGGAAACGCCGTTATGAAACCCGTTCAGATTTAAATCTGTCATGGGAAGAGTGGACAGGCAATATCGCAAAAAATCGTGGCATTCCTATGCAGCGTTTAGGTCGTCCAGAAGAGCCTGCACGTGCTTTAGTTTTCTTGGCATCACCATTGGCATCTTACACCACAGGTTCGGCAATAGATGTCTCAGGTGGTTTTAACAAACATTTATAAATATTAGGTGCTGTCATGAAAAAGTTGATGATGATTGGTTTTGGCGCAATGGCAGCAGAAGTGTATGCCCACTTGCCTCAAGATCTGCAACTCAAATGGATTGTCGTGCCATCTCGCAGCATTGAAAAAGTGCAGTCACAAGTCTCGTCTGACATTCAAGTGATTTCTGATATTGAGCAATGCGATGGTACGCCAGACTATGTCATTGAGGTGGCAGGTCAAGCAGCAGTGAAAGAGCATGCTCAAAAAGTTTTAGCGAAAGGCTGGACCATTGGTCTGATTTCGGTGGGTACTTTGGCTGATAGCGAGTTTCTGGTTCAGCTTAAACAAACTGCCGAAAAAAATGATGCACATCTGCATTTACTGGCAGGAGCTATCGCAGGTATTGATGGTATTTCTGCGGCTAAAGAAGGTGGTTTGCAAAAAGTCACTTATAAAGGCTGTAAAAGTCCAAAAAGCTGGAAGGGCAGTTATGCAGAGCAGTTGGTTGATCTAGACCATGTTGCTGAACCTACAGTCTTTTTCACTGGAACTGCGCGTGAAGCTGCGACCAAATTTCCAGCCAATGCCAACGTTGCAGCAACGATTGCGCTTGCAGGGCTTGGAATGGATGAAACCATGGTTGAGTTAACTGTTGATCCAACCATCAACAAAAACAAACACACCATTGTGGCAGAAGGTGGTTTTGGACAAATGACTATTGAACTGGTGGGTGTGCCGTTGCCAAGTAACCCAAAAACATCAACTTTGGCTGCGCTTAGCGTGATTCGTGCTTGTCGCAACAGCGTAGAAGCAATACAGATTTAAGAGGGATTTGATCATGGCAAAGGAAATTTATATTGCAGGTGAATGGCGATTAGGCCGTGGTGCAGTCATTCAAAGCCTGTTTCCGGCAGATCAGTCGGTAAACGCTGAGCTTTCAACAGCAACGCTTGAAGATGTAAATGAAGCAATTGAAAAAGCGGATCAGGCTTGGCGTCAACCGAGCTGGAGAAATAGCTTGCCGCATGAGCGCGCACGTATTCTCTACAAAGTTGCAGATATTATTGAAGCGCGTGTAGATGAATTAGCAAAATTACAAACACGTGATAATGGTAAGCCTTTAACAGAAACTCGTGGGTTGGTGATGAGTGCGGCGGCAACTGCACGCTATGTTGCGGCGGCTTGTGAAACGCTGAACGATGAGCTCACCACTCAACGTGCTCCAGACTTTATGACCATGAGCGTGCATGAACCAGTAGGTGTTGTGGCAGCAATTACCCCTTGGAACTCTCCAATTGCGAGTGAAGTTCAAAAGCTTGCTCCAGCTTTGGCAGCAGGAAATGCCGTAGTGTTAAAACCAGCAGAAGCAACTTCACTCATTGCTTTAGAGCTTGCCAAAATTTTTGAAGAAGCAGGTTTACCAAAAGGCTTACTCAGTGTGTTAGTGGGGCGTGGTTCTGTGATTGGTGATGCTATTGCTCAGCACCCATTGGTTCGTAAAATTTCTTTTACAGGTGGAACAACCACGGGACGTCATTTGGCACACATTGCCGCAGATAAACTGATTACTACTTCGCTTGAGTTAGGTGGTAAGTCACCAACCATCGTTTTGCCAGATGCGGATGTCGAACTGGCAGCTAAAGGTGTCGCGTACGGTATTTTTAGCTCGGCAGGCCAAGCGTGTATCGCAGGTTCTCGCTTGTTTATTCATAGCAGTCTTTACGATCAGTTTTTAACGCGTTTGGTTGAAATTACCAAAGGCTTACGTGTGGGCCATCCAGAACAAGCTGGTGTGCATTTAGGTCCACTGGTCAATGACAAACATTTGCAGTCAGTTGACCGTTATGTGCAGCTTGCTAAAAGCGAAGGTGGTCAGGTTCTAATTGGTGGTGAAGCGCTTACGGCTGGTGACTATGCCAAAGGAAGCTATTACTTACCCACCATTATCACGGGCTTAAATAACAGTGCTCAAACCTGTCAGGAAGAAATTTTTGGTCCTGTTTTAGTGGTTATGAAATATGACAACGAGCAAGATTTAATTGCCCAAGCCAATGACAGTTGTTTTGGCCTTGCTGCAGGTATCTGGACTGAAAGCTATCGCAAAGCTTGGCGTATTGCACGTGCCTTAGAAGTGGGAACGGTATGGATTAATACCTACAAAAAATTCTCGATTAGTGCGCCGTTTGGTGGCTTTAAAGACAGTGGAATCGGACGCGAAAAAGGCCGTTTGGGCATTTTATCGTACATGCAACAAAAGAGTATTTATATGGGGCTGAATGAACAGCCTAACCCTTGGTGCGATTAATAAATTCAAGGACTGAAAACAAATTTTGAGGAATAGACATGACTGAACGTGTAAATGTAGGCGAAGCAATCGCAAGAGTTTTAGAAGCGCACCAAGTTGATAGTATTTATGGTGTTATTTCCATCCACAATTTACCTATTGCCGATGCAGTAGGGCGCCGTGAAAAAATGCGCTTTGTCGCAGCTCGTGGTGAAGCGGGTGCGGTTACTATGGCAGATGCACACTCACGCTTTAAAGGCCTAGGTGTAGCGTTAACCAGTACGGGTGCTGGTGCAGGTAATGCGGTGGGTTCACTCATTGAAGCAATGAATGCGGGTAGCCCTGTATTGCATTTAACAGGTCAAGTTGAGCGTGAATATCTCGACCGTGATGCAAGTTTCATCCATGAAACTAAAGACCAACTTACATTCTTGCGCGCATCAAGCAAAGCGGCGTTCCGTATTACCAGCCCAGACAATGCTGTTGGTGTGATTCGTGAAGCCATCCGTGTAGCAACCACAGTTCCAATGGGACCGGTAAGTGTTGAACTGCCGATTGATGTGCAGGCAGCAGAAATTGATTTGCCACTTAACTTAGGGCCAGTCAAAGCACTTGAGTTGCCACAGGCAGAGCAAGCTGAAATTGATCTTCTTGTCAGTGAAATCAAAAAAGCAAAACGTCCGATTTTCTGGATTGGTGGTGGAACTTTAAATAGTGTTGCTGAAGTTAAAGCAATTGCAGATTTAGGTATTCCGGTTGTTTCATCTACACATGGCCGTGGGGTGTTGGCAGATGATCATCCACGTAGTTTAGGTGCTTTTCATAACTCAGCAGGTGTTGAGCAGTTATTAAAAGATGCTGACTTAATGGTTGTGGTGGGTTCTCGTTTACGTAGTAATGAAACTAAAACTTATTCGGTTGAATTCCCTGAAAACATTATTCAGGTGGATGCCAACCCAGTGGCTCAGCAACGTAATTACAAAATCCGCAACTTCATTTGTGGCGATGCTAAAGATGTCTTAACACGTGTGTTGGAACAGCTTCAGGGGACTTCAAAAGTTGATGCTGATTACGATGCTGCTGTAGTAGCGGCTAAACAGGCTGCAATTGATGCACTGCGCAAACAAATCGATCAATACGCTTTAATTTGTGATCACTTACGTGCAGCTTTACCTCAAGACGGTATTTTTGTACGTGACATCACTATGTCGGGTAGTACATGGGGCAGTCGTTTATTCCCTGTACAGGCACCAAACCAGAACATCCACTCACTTGCGGGTGCAATTGGTTTAGGTCTTGCAACAGCAATTGGTGCTTCAGTTGCTAATCCTGATAAAAAAGTAATTGGTTTAGTCGGCGATGGCGGCTTAATGCTGGGTATTGGTGAAATTGCAACTATGGTGCAAGAAAACACCAACATGGTCTTAATGATTATGAATGACGGTGGTTATGGCGTAATGCGTGGCATTCAAAATAACTACTTCGGTGGTCGTCAGTATTTCAATGAATTGCATACACCTGACTACAAACTCCTTGGCGAATCAATGGGTGTGAAAAGCTGGAAAGTCGGTAGTGCAGATGAGTTTAAAACGGTTATTCAAGAGGCTGTTGCTTTTGAAGGGCCAACCGTGATTGAGCTCGATATGAACTCGATTGGACCATTAAACTTCGCGGGTCCACCGCAAAAGAAACTGTATTAACCAGTTTGGATGGTTTAGTACATATGCGATGGGAGCTGCTAAGCCATCCTTTTTTTAGATAAATTTTTTTGTCTAAAAAACAATAAAAACGAAGTTTTACAGGTAAAACAAATAAAGTTCCAGCAGGACGCTGGAACTCAATCAAGGATGTAGAGATGAAAAAGACTTCATTGATCATGGCATTCATTGCACCGCTTACGCTGGGGGTAAGCGTCAATGCATTTGCAAAAGACTCATTGCTTGAATGGAAAAGTGATGACGGCACCGACTCATTAAAGTTAGGTGGGGTGGTTCGGTTAAATCAACGCTATGAAGATTGGGAAGGGCCAAACCGTGGTTTTGGTAAGCTCCATTTTGATATTTTCAGGGTTGATCTCAAAGGTAAATTTGATGATGCCTATATCAATACCAGCTATATGGTTCAAGACCAACAGAAAACGTCCATTGAAAAAGCATATGTTGGCTATAACTTAGATGCCAATAACAGCATTGAAGCAGGTCTAGTTTATAAACCTTTTACGATTTATCCTTATCCGCAAAATGGCTGGACCTATCACATTCCATTCTTTTTAGGTTATGGCAATAACATTGCACCGGGGATCAACTGGAATTATCACAACAAAGATTGGGATGTAAAACTCGGTTATTATCCTCAAATGTTAGAGACGAACCTGCGTTATTCCCCTGAAAGTGCAACTTATGATGACTTGGCAGGAAATGCATTTCCATCTCAAAAAGCCTATCAAAATGAAAAGCGCAATCAGGTGAATACCCGCATTGTTCGCAAGTTAGAAACTGATTTCGGTAAGCAAGAGTTTGGCGTGTCGGGTGCAATTGCTCAGTTACATAATGATATTACCGATAAAGACGGTAAATATTATGCAGTCGGTTTGCATACTGAAAATAACTATAAGCGCTTTAACTTACAAAGTTCGGTCATTCACTATCAGTACGATGCTAAAAATCCGGATGGCGTAAATAGTGATATGACTTTGATGGGGGCGAATGGTCTTACGCCAGCCTATTTCATTGCTTCGGAAGGTACGATTGCCAGTTTAAACCTTGCCTATACGTTGCCTGTGACCAATATGGGCAAGCTAAAAGCCATTAAGTTTTATAATGACTATAGTTATCTCGATAAAAAACGTGATGATTGGTCCGACTCGCAAATGAATACCACAGGGATGATGTTTATTGCTTCACCATTTATGGTTTGGGCAGATTATACGTGGGGTAAAAACTCCAACATTATTGGTGGCTCGACCAATTCAACAGGATATACCTCTGCAACCTCGCCAAACAGTGATAAATGGCTATACCGTATTAATTTTAATATCGGTTTTACTTTCTAAAGTAAGCAGCATTAAAAAAACCACGCAATCGGCGTGGTTTTTTATTTAATAAGTGAAAATTTTTAATACCTGTTTTTTTCAAACTTATTCCAAAATACAAAGGCAGTCACAAAGGCCAAAATAGTCAATGCGAAAATATAATACATCGCACCAATATCACTATATTGACTGAGCCAATGCACTAAAGGCAGGGTCATACCACCAACAATTGCATAAGACAAATTATATGAAAATGAAATGCCCGAGAAACGCACAGGCGCGGGAAACATTTTGACCATACTGCTCGACACCATGCCGACAGTACCAGAGCATAGACCCAACAGCATATATAAACCAAAAATGGTTGAATGTGCCGCGTGCCCCAAACTGTTATAAAAAACTGCTGCTGTGAGTGCCACGGCAAGTGCACCAAACATCATGACTTTGCCACAACCAAAACGGTCAGCAAAATAGCCTGCAAAAATACAACCGACCATTTGCATGATAATAGCTGCACTTTGCATTTCAAAAGTCTGTGCGCGCTCAAAGCCAAACGTACCAGTTAATAAATTTGGCATGGCTAAAATCACCACCACCACACATCCCGTTAAAAACCATGTAAATAACATGCCAATTGCAACGGCTGTTTTATGCGTTTTTAATACTTGTTTTACAGGCATTTCTTTAGAAATTTCTTTACGAGCCTGCATGGCTTTAAACACAGGCGTTTCTTTTAAATAAGTTCGTAAATAAAGTGCAACCAGACCAAAGATACCACCTGCAATGAAAGGAATACGCCATGCCCAGTCATGGATTTGTCCTTCACTAAAGTTTAGTGAAATCCATAGAGACATCAGTGCGCCTAGTAAAATTCCTAAAGACAGCCCAGCGGTGAGTAAACCATTTGCCAGTCCAATTTTTCTTTCAGGAACGTGTTCAGACACAAAGGTCCATGCAGCTGGAATTTCCCCTCCAATTGCGATACCTTGCACCACACGCATAAGTAACAAAAGTAGCGGTGCCAAATATCCGATATTTTCAAAGGTAGGCAATATCCCGATAAACAGGGTAGGCAGCGCCATCAGTAAAATAGAAAGTGAAAATAATTTTTTACGCCCGACCAAATCACCAAAATGGGCCATGACAACCCCACCTAAGGGCCTAAAAAAGTAACCTGCTGCAAAAATACCATAAGTGTTGAGCATGGCCCAAAACGGACTAAGTGTGCTGGGGAAAAAGAGGTCGGAAATGATTTTGGCGTAAAACACATAAATCACAAAATCATAAAACTCTAAAGCTCCACCCAATGAAGAAAGGGCGAGGGTTCGTTTATCTTCTTTATTAAGATAGTTCGCATCCTGCAAAGTTAATTCCTGATCCATTTTTTACTTAATTGTTGTAATTGAAGTTTGGATATTAATGGAAAAGTGAAGTAAAAGTAAATGGAGGAAATTTGTTCTATGTGGCAACGTCGATTGGACCTGCTCAGATCAAAAAGCTTTAAAACAAAAAACGCTTTAGATGAAACAAAAACAGATGTAGGAATGGCTTTTCTTTTGTTTCGTTCAGCGACACAATAAAACTTGTTATAGCCAGTTTAATGAGAGAGTCAAAGGATGAGTGTAGTTTTACCTGTCGCGAAGCGTGGTGAAGATATTTTGAAACTGACTGCGGCCCCTGTGTCGGCAAATGAGTTAAACAGTAATTGGCTTTATCAGCTTGCTGACGCTATGCATGCGACAATGCTTGAGCGTAATGGGGTAGGAATTGCTGCGCCGCAAGTGTATATCTCTAAACGCGTCATTATTGTGGCGTCTCGTCCAAACCCACGTTATCCCGATGCACCTGAAATGGAAGCAGTGGTCATGGTGAATCCTGAGATTTTAGAGTTCTCAAACGAGGTTTGTTTAGGTGAATAAGGTTGCTTAAGTGTGCCAGACGAGCGGGGGCAAGTTGAACGCGCAGAGATGGTTAAGGTTAAATATTTAACACTTCAGGGTGAAGCAGTTGAAATGATTTTCCATGGTTTTCCTGCTCGTATTGTTCAACATGAAGTCGATCATTTAAATGGGATCTTATTTGTAGAAAGAATAATCTAATCTTTAGTTTAAAGTTTTGAAAAACCTATAATGAGCTTGAAAAGGATAACTCATCGGAATTAGAATACTTATATCGTGATATTTAAATCATTACAAAAGATATAATTTTAATATTATCAGCAGGTTGTGCTGAAATTTTGCGCGATGTTGTAAATCTCCTCATTTAAGGTTACTGACCATGAAAACCCCTCTCCCAGAATATTTGGCAAATGTTATAGAAGCCTGTGACATCGATAACAGCGGTCATCTCGCCGATTATATTCCTGAGTTGGCAAATGCAAACCCAAATCGATTAGCTTTAGCAATGTCTACGGTAGATGGTGAAATTTATTCGGTCGGCGATGATGATGTTGAATTCACCATACAATCAATTTCTAAACCTTTTGTATATGCCTATGTTTTACAACAGCTTGGCATTGATGCAGTACTTGCGAAAGTAGGGGTAGAGCCTTCTGGTGAAGCCTTCAATGAAATTTCATTGGGTAAAGATGGTCGTCCAAAAAATCCGATGATTAACTCTGGCGCAATTACTGTACATTCCTTGATTCAGGTCAAGCATGGTTTACATAGCGCAGAAATTCTACGCCGTTTTATGAGCGAGCTTGCTGGTCGTGAATTAAGTTTTGATGAGTCTGTTTATGATTCGGAAGTCAAAACAGCCTACCGTAATCTTTCGATCGGTTATATGTTGCGTACGGTGGGGATTTTGGAAACTGACCCTGTCGATATTGTGAATGGTTACATTCGTCAATGTGCGATCATGGTTACAGTTAAAGACTTGGTACGTATGGGCAGTGTACTTGCCAATGGCGGGGTCGACCCTAAAACTGGAAAGCGCCTATTAAATCGATCTGTAGTTAGACAAGTCCTCAGTGTCATGATGAGCTGTGGTATGTACGATGCAGCGGGTGACTGGCTTTCAACTGTAGGTATTCCTGCTAAAAGTGGTGTAGCAGGCGGTATCTTGGGTGTGCTACCGGGGCAGGTCAGTATTGCTGCTTTTTCACCTCGACTAGATGAGCATGGTCATAGTGTTCGAGGTATCGATATTTTAGAACGATTATCTCGTGACATGGGATTACATCTCATGGAAGGTACACCTTCTGCCCAGACCATTGTACAAAGCCATTACCGTACAGGAAAAGATGCATCATTAAGTGTATATGTGCTTCGAGGTGTATTGAAATTTACCGAAGCTGAAATGTTGTTGCGTATTTTACAAGACGAGACAACTGATCAAAGCACAATCGTTATTGATTTAACCCAGATTTCACTTATCCACGATGTGGGTAAACGTATGTTTTTAGAAGGCGTAGATCGTCTGATTGATGACGGCCATACTCTAGTTTTAGTCGACCCTGAACAGCGCTTAGATCATGCCAGAACTGGTAAAGATCGAGAACTGCATGTCTATCATGATTTCGATGATTTGCTCGAAAAGCATGACCTACCTGCAAAAAAAAAGACTTATAGCGACATCGCGGCACTTCTAAACTGCTGAGGTGTTTTTCCTAGATGTCGCTTAAACATTGCACTGAACGCGCTGGGGTTTGTATACCCCAGTGATTCTGAAATTTGAGCAATAGATTCACCATTCGCGATTTTACTTAACGCAAGTGCAATATGCATTTGTTGCAACCATGCCCGATATGACAGCCCAGTTTCCTTTTGGAACATACGCATTAGGGTTCTGGAACTCGCACCAATATCATCAGCCCAATCTGTTAAATCTTTTGAACTGTCAGACGTATGTAATAACTCTTGGCAAATTTTTAAGAGTCTTTTGTCTTTCGGCCACGGAATCTGAATAGGCAATAAATTGGCCCGATGTATTTCTTCAAAAATCAAAATTTGTAAAGAACGGGAAAGCTCTTGAGAGGTTGCTGTATTTGGAGTTTCCTCACGTTCAATTTCATTTAAACGAATCAAAAGCTCATGCAACAGGTTGCTCACCCGAATAATAAAACAATGTTGTCCCATTAAAGCTGCTGCATTTACTTCAACCAATGCCGTATTTAACTTCACGTGACTCAGTGAAATCACGCTGTGCTCTACATGTGCTGGAATCCATAACGCGCACATGGGCGGCACAATCCACACATGATTAGGCGTAAAAACTTGAATGTTGCCAGTAGAGGCATATAAAAACTGCGCACGCGTATGCGTATGGGTAGGAGTGATTTCTCGGTAAGAATGCTCAGAAGATAGCCCAATCACAAGTTCAGACAAATCAGACTGAATAAGAGAATCGGACATAAACTATCCTAAAAATTGTCACTTATACGATGATTATTGGAAGATAACTTTATAAGCGACAATTTACAATAAGCATCTCATTTAAAAATATTGGAGTTTTTCAGGTATGACGTCTTCAATACAATTGAAAGATGGTATTGCCAATACCGTTGCAAATGATCAGCCTCAAGGAATGATTATTAAAATTGTAGGCGCCGTGGCAGTCGCACATTTACTGAATGATTTAATTCAGGCGGTGCTACCAGCTATCTATCCAATGCTAAAAGCAAACTTTTCGCTGAGTTTTGCGGAGGTTGGCCTAATCTCGTTTGTATACCAGATTACAGGTTCACTGCTACAGCCTTGGATTGGACTATATACCGATAAACATCCAAAACCATATCTTCTTCCACTCGGAATGGTCGTCACATTCTGCGGTATTATTTTGTTAGCATTTTCACCAAGTTTTGCTGTGTTGTTATGTGCATCTGCGCTTATTGGTGTAGGGTCTGCAACATTTCATCCAGAAGCTTCACGGGTGGCACGAATGGCATCGGGCGGGCGCTTCGGTACAGCTCAATCAACTTTTCAGGTGGGCGGAAACACCGGTACAGCCATTGGTCCATTGTTGGCAGCTTTACTGATTGTCCCGTTTGGACAGCATGCAGTTGCGGGCTTGGTGATATTTGCACTTTTGGCGATTTGGGTTTTATTTGGTGTAAGCCGTTGGACTGTGAGTCATGCTAAAAGTCAGGTGGTTGCACGTGCTACCCAAGCACATAGTAAATTGCATGGCCGTAAGCTCATTATTGCTTTGAGCACAATTAGTGTGTTGATGTTTGCTAAATTTACCTACATTGCTAGCATTAGTAACTACTTTACCTTTTACTTAATTCAAAAGTTCCATGTCAGTATTCAAACAGCTCAGTTGCATTTATTTGCCTTTTTGGCAGCCGTTGCTTTAGGTACATTTGCAGGTGGTCCAATTGGTGACAAAATTGGCCGTAAAGCAGTGATCTGGGTTTCATTTGTTGGTATGGCACCGTTTGCATTAATGATGCCGTATGCAAACTTATTCTGGACAACAGTTTTTTCAATTATTGCAGGTTTGGTGTTGTCATCTGCTTTTGCAGCGATGGTGGTTTACGCACAAGAAGCTGTTCCGGGCCGTGTAGGCATGATTGCAGGTTTAATGTTCGGTCTGATGTTCGGGGTAAGCGGTATTGCCGCAGCGGGCTTAGGACATTTAGCGGATATTAACGGCATTGAGTGGGTATTTGGTTTATGTTCATTGTTGCCATTACTTGGCTTTGCAACTGCATTTTTACCCAACACAAAAGTTAAATAAATAAAAAGACTCTCAGCCATATTTAGCTGAGAGTCTTTTTAATATGAACGTAGCCTCATTAGAAAGACTATTTTTGAACACCAAACTTAAATACGGTAACACTATTATAAGTTTGATTTGGGTTCAAACGTGTAGAAGGGAAAGCCGGTTGATTCGGGCTGTCTGGAAAATGCTGTGTTTCTAATGCTAGTGCGTCTGCTTGTCGATAGAGTACGCCATTTGCACCAGTAACATTTCCGAGTAAATGATTGGCTGTATACATTTGGACACTTGGTTCAGTGGTTAAGACTTGCATGGTTCGTTTAGATTTTGGATCAACCACAATAGCTGCAAGATTGAGTTTCCCTTGAGACTTTTGATTAATTACCCAAGTTTGGTCATAGCCATATCCATAGGCCAATTGCTGATTATTTGCTCGGATATCTTTCACAATAGCCTTAGGCGTCCGAAAATCAAAAGGTGTACCTGCAACCGAAGCTATTTCACCTGTGGGTAAAGAGTTTTGATCGGTTACCAATATACGGTCTGCATTGAGTTGCACCACATGATCTAGTACACCATAAGGATTATTGCCAGCGCCTGATAAGTTGAAATAACTGTGGTTGGTGAGATTGACGACTGTTGGTTGATCAGTTTTGGCTTTATATTCGATTTGGAATTCATTTTGATCTGAAAGACTGTAGATCACTTCTACATCTAATTTTCCGGGAAAACCTTGATCACCATTTGGACTTGTTAACTTAAGAGAAGCTTTAACGGTTTCACCTTTAGAAACGAGGGGTTTAACTTGCCAAACACGTTTATCAAAACCGGGATTCCCGCTATGTAATGAATTCGGCCCATTATTTTTTTCAAGGTTATACGTTTTTCCATCTAAGCTAAATTTAGCATTACCAATCCGGTTCGCATAACGACCAATTAATCCGCCAAAATGAATGCCTTCCTTGGTATCAGTGACTTCATAACCTTTTAGTTCATCAAAGCCCAAAACAATATTATTTTGTTTACCTTGGGCATCGGGAGTCAAAATCTGTGTAATTACACCACCGAAGCTAATAAAAGATACCGAGACTCCTTTGTTATTGCTCATGGTGTATAAATCAACTTTTTGACCGTCTTGAGTCGTACCATATGGTTTTACATTTAATGTGGCTGCATTGGTAAGTTGTGCAAAGCTATAAATCGTAATACCTAAAATTACTAATTTTTTCATGTTTATACTCTATTTTTTAATCATAGGATTGGATGAATATAAAATTGATTTTTCATCTTTTTAAAGAGGTTTTTATTATAGATAGTGTTAATGATGCTTAGTGCCATTAACTCTAAATATTGAACAAACTTGCACAATTTAAGGTTATAAAGAAATTAATCTTATGAGTAAAACTCAACGGTAAGCTATTTTTATGATTCATCCCGACTCGGTTTTAAAATTTTCACTTGGTCTAAATAGTCTCTCGTTTGATGTAGACAGCCAACACATTCACCTTGAGCAGGGCTTAGGTTTTATTAATTCAAAAAGTATCAGCAATGGTGTGATTGATGAGCTTGCGATTGAAAAGATGATTTATTTTATTGAAGAAATCATCGAGTTGCAGCCACTCAGAAATCTAAATATAAGTAGTGTAGCCGTTACAGCTGATACCGCCATGGCACAACTGAGTCAGTTATTTTTTAGTGCTAAAAAGCAAATCAGTCGTATTGAGCTTGAGGATGGATTTAATGATTTTATTGAGCGTTTGAGTTACTACACGAATCAAGTAGCTCCAGATCAGGTTTATGTTTTTACCTACTTTGTATTTATTCGAGAGATGATGCATCACTTACGAGTTGAGCAAATTCAGATCATTTAAGAAATGATTTCTCAGCCTGCCAATTCATCATGAATCCAGTTTAAAAATAGCTCAATTTTAGGAATAAATTGGTGGGTTCGTGGATATACCAAATGATGAGCCGAGATAGGAATCGATAGTTCATCTGCAAAAACTCTAACTAATTTTTCAGATTCTAAATAATTTTGGGTAAGTAAATTACTTTCCAAAACAAATCCTAGTCCGTGTGTGGCTGCCTCAAGTGACATATAAGAGCGGTCAAAACTCAAAGTGTAGGGAAACTCAGGAATAGTTAGACCCTGATGGGCAAACCACTGCGGCCAAGTGACTAAGGTCGAGCGCGATAAAATCAGTTCTTTCTTTAATAAATCTTGAGGTTTATTTACTGGACTGCGTTCAAGTAGTTTGGGGGACGCAAGCACTTCTAACTTTTCATTACGAATCGTTCTGATTTCTACCCCTGTCCAGTTGGGTAAACCATGACGGATATCAATATCGATCTTGTCGCGGGTAAAGTGCAAATTTTCATAAGAACAAGACAGATTGACCCGAATCATCGGAAATTTTTCTTTAAATGATTCAAGGCGAGGGAGCAACCAAAGCAAACCAAAACTTGGAGATGAGTGAATATATAAACTGTCTTTAGGACTTTTATCGGCAGCTTTTTCCGTGGCTAACATGAGGTTATGCAAAATGGTGGTGACATCTTGAAAATAGCGTTCACCAGAAGGGGTAAGCGTCACACCACGGGCACCACGAATAAATAAACTCTGCCCAATCATTTCTTCAAGCTTAGCAATTTGATGACTTACTGCCGAAGGCGTGAGATTCAAATGCTCGGCTGCCTTGGCAACATTGCCGAAACGGGCGGTTTGTTCAAAAGCCTGTAAGGTTTTAATTGAGGGCATCTGGTTGAAATTGTTTTCACTACTATCCATAAAATGATCCGTTTTTATCCCTAAAACTTATTTGAAAATAGCATAGGCATGAATTTTTTTCATGTCTTGTTGAATTCGAGATGATTGCTGGGCTTTGTGAAAAAAGAGATTCTAAGTCAGAACTCAGGAAATAAAGCGTAAAAGAGGATTGAATATGTTACTACAAGGAAAAGTGGCATTAATTACCGGTGCAGCATCAGAACGTGGAATTGGGCGAGCAACCGCAGAAATCTTTGCACAACAGGGTGCCAAAGTCATTATTGTTGATTTAGATCTTGCTCAAAGCCAAAACGCTGCAAAAGCGCTTGGTGAAGGACATTTAGGCCTTGCTGCAAACGTTGCGAACGAAGAACAGGTCAAAGTAGCTGTTGAACAAGCACTACAGCACTATGGCAAGATTGATATTTTAATTAACAATGCTGGTATTACTCAGCCAGTTAAAACCCTTGATATTCAACGCAATGACTATGACCGTATTTTAGATGTCAGCCTGCGTGGAACACTGATTATGTCGCAAGCTGTTATTCCATCTATGAAAGCAAACGGTGGTGGAAGTATTGTCTGTCTATCTTCAGTTTCAGCACAACGCGGCGGTGGTATTTTTGGCGGGCCACACTATAGCGCTGCTAAAGCAGGCGTGTTAGGTCTGGCAAAAGCGATGGCTCGTGAGTTTGGTGGTGACCAGATTCGTGTAAATTCTCTTACTCCAGGTCTAATTCAGACTGATATTACTGGCGGTTTAATGAATGATGACCGTCGTCACGACATTTTGGCAGGTATTCCACTTGGCCGCTTAGGTAAAGCACAAGATGTTGCAAATGCAGCATTATTTTTGGCAAGTGATCTGTCAGCTTACTTAACTGGTGTCACACTCGATATAAATGGTGGCATGCTGATTCATTAACGCTTGTCATTTAAAAACTAAAAATAGAATGATGGTCACAAGAGGATACTGTGGCCAAATGTAAAGGGATTCGCATGATGGATACAGTATTTTCATCTGAAGTAGATACAACGATTCGTAAATCGGCGTATCGAAAAATTGCATTTCGGCTGATGCCATTTTTAATGCTTTGTTATTTTTGTGCCTATTTAGATCGAGTAAATGTGGGTTTTGCCAAGCTCCAAATGATGAGCGATTTACAGTTTAGTGAAGCTGTATATGGTCTAGGCGCAGGGATTTTCTTTATTGGTTATTTCCTCTGTGAAGTACCAAGTAACATTGTACTTCACAAGGTAGGCGCAAGACGTTGGATTGCCCGAATCATGATTACATGGGGCATTTTGTCAGGTTGTTTTGCTTTTGTTCAAACCGAATGGCAATTTTACACCTTACGTTTTTTGCTTGGTGTTGCTGAAGCTGGACTAGCTCCGGGTTTGTTGCTCTACCTCACTTATTGGTTTCCATCTTACCGCCGTGCACGCATGACCGTACTTTGGTTTATCGCGATTCCAATTTCAGGAATGATTGGTGGACCACTTTCAGGCTTAATCATGGACCGAATGAGCGGCGTACATGGCTGGTTTGGATGGCAGTGGATGTTTGTAATTGAAGCCATTCCTACTGTACTTGTTGGCCTGCTTGTACTTGCTGTTTTAAAAGATTCAGTTCAAGACGCTAACTGGTTAACCCAAGATGAAAAGAACTTGGTGAAGCAAGAACTTGCTCAGGATAACCAGCACAAAGAAGGTCATGCTAGCGTCAAAGAGTTCATTGCAGATAAACGCTTATGGCTACTGGCAGGTATTTACTTTTGTGTCGTGATGGGGCAATACGCCATTACATTTTGGCTACCAACTCTCATTCGTAACTCGGGCATTAGTGATAACTGGCATATCGGTTTGCTCACAAGCCTGCCTTATATGTGTGCCATTGTGGTCATGATTTTGGCAGGGCGTAGTGGTGACCATTTCCAAGAACGCCGCTGGCACTTAATTATTCCGATGTGTGCAGGCGCTATAGCACTCACATTTGCGACCTTATTCGCTTCAAATCTAACGCTCTCTTTAATTTGCCTTTGCATCGCAGCCTCAGGTGTGCTGACGGCATCCTCTTTATTCTGGATGTTACCGACCAACTTTTTGGGTGGTGTTTCCGCAGCGGCAGGTATTGCAGCAGTGAATAGCTTCGCCAATCTTGCTGGATTCTGTTCGCCGTATTTAATTGGTTGGATTACTACTAACACAGGTTCAAATGCAATCGGCATGTTCTTAATCACAGCAGTATTAATTTTCGGTGCCAGTCTGGTTCTGCGTGTTCCGGCAAAACTGGTCAATCGTTAATAAGGAATAGTAAATGACAATGTTAAATGTTGATAAAGCAGACCAAATTGCCGAGTTGCAACAACGTGCCTACCACATTCGCCAACATGCTTTACGTATGGGACAAGTACAAGGCCAAGGCTATGTTGGACAAGCCTTAGGTGCAGCAGATTTGCTCGCTGTATCTTATTTCCATGCCATGAAATATCAGCCAGAAAACCCTGACTGGGAAGGTCGTGACCGTTTTTATCTCTCTATTGGGCACTATGCAATTGCACTTTATGCGGCCTTAATTGAAGCAAAAATTATCCCACTTGAAGAACTTGAAACTTACGGTGCAGATGATAGTCGTCTACCGATGTCGGGTATGGCTTCATATACACCGGGCATGGAAATTACAGGTGGTTCATTGGGGCATGGTCTTGGAATTGCGGTCGGTGCATGTTTAGGACTGAAACAGAAAAAGTCGGATGCTTTTGTCTATAACTTACTGTCCGATGGTGAGTTAAATGAAGGCTCAACATGGGAGGCAGTGATGTCTGCTTCTCATTGGAAACTAGATAACTTGATTGCCATTATTGATGTGAATAATCAGCAGGCAGATGGGCACTCCAGCGAAATTTTAGCGTTTGAACCCATTGTAGACCGTTGGCAGTCATTTGGTTGGTACACCCAACGTGTGGATGGCAACAACATGGAAGCTTTGCTTGAGGCATTCGATCAGGCACGAAACCATGAGGGAGCATGCCCACGTGTCATTATTTGTGACACCAAAATGGGTAAAGGCGTGTCGTTCTTGGAAAGCCGCGAAAAAACTCACTTCATTCGTGTTGATGAACATGAATGGGATGACGCTTTAAATATTTTGACCCACTATGGACAGTAAGGAATACACCATGAGTCAGTTAGCCAATCCTCCTAAGAAAAAACTAACCACTTCGGCAATGATTGCTTCTATTGCTGCCGAGGGCCAACCGACCAAACCAGCACCATTTGGACATGCACTGAATGCCTTGGCAAAAGAGCGTGACGATATCGTAGGTTTGTCAGCAGATTTATCAAAATATACAGACCTACATATTTTTGCCAAAGAAAACCCAGACAAGTTTTTCCAAATGGGTATGGCGGAACAACTTTTGATGAGCGCAGCAGCAGGACTTGCTCGTGAAGGGTTTGTTCCTTTTGCGACCACCTATGCCGTGTTTGCATCACGTCGTGCCTATGACTTTATTTGTATGGCAATTGCGGAAGATAATCTGAATGTCAAAATTGTGGCAGCACTTCCGGGGTTAACCACGGGTTATGGCCCAAGTCATCAAGCGACAGATGATATTGCGATTTTCCGCGCTATGCCGAACTTGATGGTTATCGATCCATGTGATGCCTTGGAAATAGAACAGGCGATTCCTCAGATTGCCGCGCATAATGGTCCGGTATATATGCGTTTATTACGCGGTCAGGTTCCGTTAGTGCTCGATAAATACAACTACCAGTTTAAATTGGGTAAGGCACAGGTGATTAAACCCGGTAAAGACTTACTCATTATTTCGACTGGTTTATTGACCATGCGTGCGCTTGAGGCAGCCGAAGAGCTTGAAAAAGAGGGCATTGAGGTTTCAGTGTTGCATGTACCTACCATTAAACCTTTAGACGAACAAACTATTTTGAATGAAGTCGCTAAAGGTGGCCGACCTGTTTTAACTGCCGAAAATCATTCAGTCATTGGTGGGTTAGGGGAAGCCGTTGGCTCACTATTTCTAAGAAATGGACAACATCCTCGTTTTGACATGATTGGTTTGCCAGATGCATTTTTAGATGCAGGGGCATTGCCCACTTTACATGATCGCTATGGTATTTCAACTGAAGCAGTTAAAGAGAAGATTAAGGCACATTTGAAGTAAAAGTAATGTGTACTTGGTATAAATAGTATCGAAAAGAAATCTCTTAATCTTAAAGATTGGGGGATCTTTTTATTTACGGATTGTTTAATCTAAAATTGCTAGATTAAATGATTTTATTGAGCATTTAAGCTATTACACAAGCCAAGTGTCTCCAGATCAGCTTTATGTTTTTACCTACTTTGTGTTTATTCGAGAGATGATGCATCACTTAAGAGTTGAGGAAATTCATGTAATGTGAGCATATAAAAGCTTATATGATATACAACTAGGCTTTTATAATTTTCCCTCATACATTTTTTTTGCCTCAATAGCTTTATCCAATTTTCTATGTATTAAGGAAATAGTAGATAAAATATCTAGAGCATCTTGTTCATCAATAGTCCAAGTAATTTTAGGAGCATGGGCTGTTGTGTTTCTAAATGTACCAAAAATTCCTTTTAATAAGTTCATAAAACCTTTTTGTTCACTTTCTTCGCTTTCTGTCATTAAATTGTTTAATGTCAGATGAGGAATTTTTCCTTTGAATGAGAAAGCTTGATCTATTAACTCAGATCCATCTGTGGTGAGAGACGTTTTATTACGAATTTTTTCAGCGATACTTTTAGTTGCTTCAAATACAGCATGAAAATAATTATCAACTAACAGCTCTGCTTTGCAGAAAAGTAGAACGTCATTATGAATCTTCCTATCAATTAGTACTTTTCTTAAATTTATAGCGCGTTCTTCTGCTTCAGTAAGTGTTTTGATGGCTGTGATGCGTTTTATAATTCCAGTTTCTTCTAATTCCAATCCTTCAAATGAAAACACAATATTTAATTTGTTTCGTATTTCATTAAACCATGTTGCATTATCAAAGTGCCTTGATGGTCTCATGACATGTTGAATAAAAAAGATTAAATTATTGGCGCACTTATCTTCATTCTGTTTGAGATTCAAAGCATCATATAACTTCTTCCATTTTGTTGAATTTATTTTTGGATCAGAAATATTACACTCACTTAGGTATTTAGAGATTTCCGTACCTGTTAGGCCATTCATTGTATCGCCTAATATTTTGCAAATAGATTCCAAAGAGGCAGGATCAATTTTTTTGAGAATAGCCATTTAATAATTTTCGAAAATATATAATTGATAAATTACATATTTTTCATTTGAAGATCAATTTAATCCTTCTGCTAATTTTTCTCCTTTTGATAAGGAGAATAAAGCGCATTTAAGCAAAAGAATCTCATTTGGGCTGGTTTATTGACTATGGAGGTGCTTAAGGGGACTGATGTGTTAGAAAGGGAGGAAATTAAGTTTAAGTGATGTATGTCCTATTTCTAAGAAATTGTAAACATCCTCGTTTTGACATGATAGATTTGCCAGATGCATTTTAGATGCAGGGCCTTATCTACTCTACATGATCGATATGGTATTTCAACTGAAGCAGTTATAGAGAAGATTAAGTCACATTTGAAATAAAAGTAATATGTACTTGATATAAATAGTATCGAAAAAAACTCTTTGAAATCCCTGAATGTTAAAGGTGGGGAATTTTATTAATTAATGCAGTAATCTAGGCTGTCTATATGGATTTTTCTAAATATATTGTTCAACAGGAAGTTACTTTTTTGAATAATATGGGCTTTAAATAGTCATATAAAAGATTTACAATTTTATAAATTTAAAATTTTTTGTGAAAAATGTATTGGGATAATTATAGTGATGTTAACTTCTTAGTCGGAGTTAATGGAAGTGGGAAAAGTCGCTTATTAAATACTATAGGTCAAAATCACTTAAAGCGAAATGATCATGTTATAGCGATTTCAAATACTGTTTTTGATAAGTTTAGTACTAGAGGATATGAAAAATTAAGTGCAAGAGATGGGAAGGTTTTTTTAAAAAATATAATTATTGATTCATTTTTGAATGAAAATGATAGTATTTATAATATCCTGGAATACTTAAAATATGAGAGATTTGTTGCTGTATTAATATCATTTTACTCTGATTTTGATGGTGATTTTCTTAGCTATTTCATAAGAAAAATAGATAAATATAATAAATTTGATATTCCAATTGATAAGGATTTTATTGATTGTGAGTTAATTGAGCTTGAGAAGTTTTGTAATCAATTAGAAAAATTATTACGTCCTTATAGTAATTATGAATATATTTTTGACTTTGGATATTGGATGGGGAAAGAAAACACTGTAAATTTATCAATCTTCAAAAAATTCTATGAGCTATTTAGTAATAAAAGAATTTTTAAAATAGACTTTCTTTTATCTAAAGATGGAAAGAGATTTAAGTTGGATGGAGCAAGTTCTGGAGAATCCCATTTTTTAGCACAGATGTTATTCTTGAGTGAGAAAATTTTAAAAAATAAAAAAATATAATTTTAATAGATGAGCCTGAAATAAGTTTACATCCAAAATGGCAGAGAGAGTATGTGTTAAAACTGTACGATTACTTTTATATGTATGATTTAAATTTTTTTATAGCAACTCACTCTCCATTAATGATTTCAAAACTTCAGGTAAATCGAAAGGATTTTTACAGTGATTATATAGGGAATATAAACTATAAAATATTTAAAGTAATTGATGGGAATTTTGAAAGAATTCAAGAGGATGATGATTATAGTATTGAATCTTTATATTGGGAAATTTTTGGTTTATTAACACCAGATAATTCATTTTTGTCGAGGTATTGTGTTGCTTTATTAGATAATTATGACTTAAAGAAAATTTCTTTTTATGAGATAAAAGAAGAGTTTAAAAAGTTAAAAGAAGCATGTGACTTAGATTTACAAAAACAAGTTTTAATGGATATAGAAAATAGGTTTATAAACAACAATGAACATTAATTTATTAAATTACACTTGTCCCTATCCTAAGAAGTCAAGTAGGGGGAAAGGTAGAAATATTAATTGTAAATGTGGAAATGAGCCTTGGTCGTGTAAAGAATTCTTTTATGTAAAGAAGCAAATTAAGGTTAAGTTAAAAAAAGAATTTGATAACACATGTGCATTTTGCCAAAGGGCTCTTGCCGAAGATGAAGATATTATTATTGATATTGAACATGTATTGCCCAAACATAAATATGTAAATTACAGTTTTGATATAAGAAATTTAGTTATTTCTTGTCGGAGATGTAATACAGGAGCACAAAAAGGTACACGAACAGATTTTATCAATTATCTAATTCAGAATGATCAATATAACGCTTCAATAGATTTTTCTTTAGATAACTATAAATTCATACATCCAAAGTATGAAAATACTAGAGATTTTTATGAATTGGAATGTTTACAAGCAGGGCGTGCAGTATTTATGCGTTATACAATAAATAAAGAACACCCTAAACTTGAATATACATTTGATTTTTTTAATCTAAAAAAGTTAGAGCGTGGTTCTTTAGAAGATTGCGCAAGGATAATGAAAAAATTAAATAGTAAATTTTTAAAATATTTACCTGAGAAAATATAAAAATCCCCTCACTTGAGGGGATTTTTTATAGCTTAATTTTAAGCAATCGAATCATCTAAATTTGGTGCTAACCAACGCTTCGCTTCATCCAGTGTCCAACCTTTACGTTTTGCATAATCTTCAAGTTGGTCTTGAGAGATTTTGCCCACGTTAAAGTATTCACTTTGAGGGTGCGAATAATAGAAACCACTCACCGAAGATGGCGGCATCATTGCGAAGTGCTCAGTCAGTTTGGTACCGATTTTATCGGTAGAACCTAACCAGTCAAACAACACTGCTTTTTCAGAGTGCTCAGGGCAAGCAGGGTAGCCTGGGGCAGGGCGAATACCGACATATTTCTCTTTAATCAGTTCTTCATTGCTGAGCTGTTCGTCAGCTTTATAACCCCAGAACTCTTTACGAATGCGTTCATGCAAGTGTTCTGCAAAGGCTTCAGCAAAACGGTCAGCCAGTGATTGAACTAAAATTGCAGAGTAGTCATCACCTTTAGCTTTGTATTCATTTGCCAGTTCTTCTGCACCAAAAATCGATACAGTGAATCCGCCTAAGTAGTCCTGTTGTTCACGGTCATTACGAATGTAATCTGCTAAAGACAAGTTTGGTTTACCTGTCACTTTGTCAGATTGCTGACGTAAGTGCTCAAAAGTATACGTAACATTTTGACCAGCTTCATCAAATACGCTCACTGTGTCTGCGTCAGTGCGCTGAGCGGGGAACATACCGAATACAGCACGAGCATCAAAACGATTATTGTCGATAATATCTTTCAACATCGCTTGAGCTTGGTTGTACAAGTCAGTTGCAGCTTCACCAACCACTTCATCTTCTAAAATTTTCGGGAATTTACCTGCCAAGCTCCAAGAAATGAAGAATGGTGTCCAGTCGAAATACTCTACAAGGGTTGCAAGCGGGTAGTTGGTGAGAACTTGTGTTCCTAAAAGATTTGGTTTTGGTGGTACATAGCTTTCGTCAATTTTAAAACCGTTTTCAACTGACTCAGCATAGGTCAATTTTGCAGCTTTTGGCTGTTTGTTGGCTAAGCGCTCGCGAATCTTGGCATATTCAGCACGGTGCTCTGCAATAAAGTTTCCACGCATTTCTTTCGAAAGGAGAGTGGTTGCAACACCCACAGCACGTGAAGCATCGGCAACATAAATCACAGCATCGTTTTGGTACTGAGGATCAATTTTTACTGCAGTGTGTGCTTTAGAAGTAGTCGCACCACCAATTAATAAAGGAATGTTAAAGCCTTTGCGCTGCATTTCTTTCGCAACAAATACCATCTCATCTAAAGATGGAGTAATCAGACCTGACAAGCCGATGATGTCACATTTTTCATCAATTGCAGTTTGTAAGATTTTCTCGCAAGGGACCATCACGCCAAGATCAACAATGTCATAACCATTACAGCCAAGTACTACACCTACAATATTTTTACCAATATCGTGTACGTCGCCTTTAACAGTTGCCATCAGGACTTTACCTTTAGATTGGCTACCTGTTTTTTCAGCTTCAATGTACGGGTTGAGCCAAGCCACAGCTTGCTTCATAACACGTGCAGATTTCACAACCTGTGGTAAGAACATTTTGCCCGAACCGAACAAGTCACCAACCACGTTCATACCGTCCATCAAAGCGCCTTCGATTACATCTAAAGGACGTTTGGCTTTGAGGCGAGCTTCTTCTGTATCTTCATCAATGTAAGTTGTAATACCTTTAACTAAAGCATATTCAAGACGTTTTTCTACAGATTCATTACGCCATTCAAGGTTCTCGGCTTCTTTTGTAGCACCGCCTTGTCCACGGTATTTTTCAGCCACTTCAAGCAATTTTTCAGTCGCAGCCTGACCAGACTCACCTTGGTTTTGGTTTAAAATGACATCTTCAACTGCTTGTTTTAGCTCGGCTGGAATATCATCATAAATTGCCATTTGGCCGGCATTCACAATACCCATGGTCATGCCTTGCTTGATGGCATGGTACAAGAACACAGAGTGAATGGCTTCACGAACAGGCTCATTACCACGGAACGAGAACGAAACGTTCGACACGCCACCAGAAATCATGGCGTGAGGTAAGTTTTGTTTAATCCAACCTGTGGCCTCAATAAAGTCGACGCCATAGTTATTGTGTTCTTCAATACCTGTTGCTACTGCAAACACGTTCGGGTCAAAAATAATATCTTCAGCAGGGAAGCCTACATCGTTAACCAAAATGTCATATGAGCGCTTACAGATTTCACGCTTACGTGCAGCGGTGTCGGCTTGACCTGTTTCGTCAAATGCCATGACAATAATCGCAGCACCATATTGACGGCACAGGCGAGCTTTTTCTACGAACTCGTCATAACCTTCTTTTAAAGAAATCGAGTTAACAACGGGTTTACCTTGTACGCATTTTAAGCCAGCTTCAATGATTTCCCATTTTGATGAGTCAATCATGATTGGCACACGTGAAATATCTGGTTCAGAAGCCACAAGATTTAAGAAATGCACCATCGCATTTTGCGAATCGAGCATCCCTTCATCCATGTTAATGTCAATAATCTGTGCGCCAGCTTCCACCTGTTGCTGTGCCACTTCTAAAGCTTCAGCAAAGTTTTCTTCACGAATTAAGCGTAAGAATTTTTTCGAACCTGTAACGTTAGTACGTTCACCCACATTCACGAAAAGTGAGTCATCATAAATATTAAATGGTTCTAAACCACTCAAACGACATGCAGGTACAGTTTCAGGAACTTGACGAGGCGCAATATCTTTTACCGCATTGGCAATCGCGCGGATATGGTCTGGTGTTGTACCACAGCAACCACCAGTAATATTAATTAAGCCGCTTTCTGCAAATTCTTTTAAGAATGCTGCAGTTTGTTCTGGCGTTTCATCATATTCACCAAAAGCATTTGGTAAGCCCGCATTTGGGTGCGCTGAAACAAACGTATCTGCGACATCGGAAATGGTTTTTACGTGAGGACGCATGGCATCTGCACCAAGCGCACAGTTAAAACCAATCGATAGTAAGTCACCATGACGTACAGAGTTCCAGAACGCTTCCGCAGTTTGACCTGTTAAGGTACGACCCGATGCATCGGTAATGGTCCCTGAAATCATGATTGGTAATTCACGACCAATTTGTTTAAAGACTTCTTTAACCGCAAAAATTGCAGCTTTACAGTTTAATGTGTCAAATACGGTTTCAATCAAAATGATATCTGCACCGCCTTCAATCAGCGCGTGTGTCGCTTCAATATAGTTTTCTTTTAGCTCATCAAAAGTGATGTTACGAAAGGCAGGGTCATTTACATTCGGTGAAATGGAACAAGTACGCGATGTTGGCCCAAGTACACCTGCTACAAAACGCGGTTTATCTGGAGTCGAATACTTCTCACAAGCTGCTTTAGCTAAACGTGCTGCTTCACGGTTAATCTCTGGAACAAGATCTTCCATGTGGTAATCAGACATTGAAACACGCGTGCCGTTAAAGCTGTTGGTTTCAATAATGTCTGCACCAGCATCAAGATAGGCTTCATGAATACCTTGAATGATTTGAGGCTGGGTCAGAACTAAAAGGTCATTGTTACCTTTTAAGTCATGTGCCCAATCGGCAAAACGCTCACCACGGTAGTCGGCTTCTTCTAATTTATGGCGCTGGATCATAGTTCCCATAGCACCATCAATAATCAGAATGCGTTTAGCAAGAAGCGCTTTTAGGGTGGCAAGCGTAGACATAGAAAACCCCGATCTTTTATATGAATTTAAAAATGCGGCGCTATTGTAACAGAATAGTTGCGCAATTGATGACCTATAACGACCCATCATTCACTGTAATAGATTCATTAAAAAACGGCTTTTATGACAAATGAAGACTGTTTTTTCATCAAATATTCATAAAATGATCATGATATTGAAATATTTCATCTCCAATATTCGGTTTTATGACAGTTGTAGTGTTTAAAAAGTAGACATTTAGGTAATTTTTTAGATATTTTTGCTTCAAAAATAGTCATAAAATAGATGGGTGGGGATTTATGTAAATTATTGTATTTAAATAAAAAAATAAAAAGTGTAGAGGAAAGGTGCATCAAATGAGGTCAAAATGTGAAAAATTGACTTCATCGGGCGCCGCTTTGTCATATAATTGTCATAATTTAATTTAAGAATACAGAGGATTTTTTTATCCTCTTACCGTCTGCATGAATTCTAATCTACCCCCTGTTTCGGATTCAAAACTTGCGGCAAACCTGCAAGTCAAATCGACGAATGTACATGTCCCGACACCTAAATTTTTTATGCCGGTGTTTCTGACGATTATTGTTGCAACACTTATTTATATTGGATTTCAGGTGAGTGCTGATTTAGCACATGTACCACCTTTGAGTCTTTATTCAGTTATTCTTTTATCAACTGCACTCTTGATTGCTTTAGGCTTTGAGTTTGTAAATGGCTTCCACGATACTGCAAATGCAGTGGCAACAGTGATTTACACCAATGCTTTACCAGCACCGGTTGCAGTCATGTGGGCTGGTTTTTGTAATTTCCTTGGGGTAATGGTTGCAAGCGGCGCAGTCGCTTACGGCATTATTGCATTGTTACCTGTTGAATTGATCATGAATATGGGTAGCGGTGCAGGTTTCGCAATGGTTTTTGCGCTTCTTATTGCTGCGATTCTCTGGAACTTGGGTACTTGGTTCTTAGGTATTCCTGCATCTAGCTCACATACCTTGATTGGTTCAATCTTGGGTGTGGGCATTATGAACCATCTATTGAGTGCATCGACTGGCGTGACGACCAGTGGTGTTGATATGGATCAGGTGATTAAAGTCGGTAAGGCATTATTATTTTCACCTTTAATTGGTTTCGCTTTTGCAGCGATTGTATTCTTGTTGGTTAAAACTATTTTTAAACGCCAATTAGAATTATTCCAGCCACCTGAAGGGAATAAACCACCACCAGCAATCATTCGTGCAATTTTGATCTTTACCTGTACAGGTGTGAGTTTTGCACATGGTTCTAATGACGGTCAAAAGGGTATGGGACTCATCATGCTGATTTTGGTTGGTCTGGTGCCGTTGGCTTATTCATTAAATAAAAATCTTGATACTCAGCAAGTTCAATCATTCCATCAGCTTTCTTCTCAAACTGCCGTATTTTTGAATCAAAATCAGCCAGAATTAACCGATGAAAAAGCACGTGTTATTCTGACTAAATATATTCAAACTAAACAGCAAACTCCGGAAGTTGTGCCTGCATTGGCAAGTATGACTGATCACTTGGGTGAGCGAGTTTCTAGCTATAGCAACTTAAAAGATATTCCTGAAGCTGCAATTAGCGAAATTCGTAATGACATGTATTTAAGCACCACGACGTTTAAGCGTTTGGATAAAGCAGATGCTTTACCAAAAATGGATGACTCACAGAAAAAGCTTGTGAAAGAATACCGTAGTAGCTTAGATTCATTCTTACAATACATTCCGACTTGGGTAAAAGTGGCTGTTGCTTTAGCACTTGGTCTAGGCACAATGGTGGGTTGGAAACGTATCGTTGTGACTGTAGGTGAGCGTATTGGTAAGCACCACATGACTTATGGTCAAGGGATGTCTGCTGAGCTTGTTGCAATGAGTACAATTGCAGCTGCTGATGGTTTAGGTATGCCAGTTTCAACAACACACGTTTTAAACAGTGCTGTTGCGGGTACGATGGTCGCGAATAAATCAGGTTTAAACTTTAATACCGTGAAGACAATTCTCTCTGCATGGGTATTTACTCTTCCTGCAACAATCTGCTTGTCAGGTGGTTTGTACTGGTTATTCTTACAGTTTGTATAAAAGCATTTAAAAAATTAAAGCCACTGTTCACAGTGGCTTTTTTATTTGTTCAGTTTTTAAATTTGAGACTATTTTTCATGTACATTCATCTATAAATTAATAAGTTGTTATAGGTCATCAAACAGCTTTATAGGCTGGGCTTAAAATTATCAGGATATATTATGAATGCGGTTCAAATAGATCAGCTAAAACAACAATTTCCACTTATTGAAACACTTCAAGCCTATCAAGAAGTATTTTGGTTTACACCTCATCGCTATCCTTTAAAAGAAGCTTTAGAAAAAGTTGGACTAACCGCTAAGGACGTAAGTGAAGCAGAAGCAAGACTAGCGCGTTTCGCACCTTATTTGGCAAAAGTATTTCCTGAAACTCAAGCACAACATGGAAAAATTGAATCAGATATTGTTGAAATTGCTCATATGCAAAAAGCACTTTCTTCAGCAAAACAAGTACAGCTTAACGGAACATTCTGGTTGAAAAAGGATAGTCATCTACCAATTTCAGGCTCCATCAAAGCACGTGGTGGCATTTATGAAGTGCTCACACATGCTGAAAAACTTGCCATGCAGGCAGGGTTGCTCAAACCAGAAGATGATTATAGTAAATTAGATCAAGATTCATTTAGGGCATTCTTTTCTAAGTATCAAATTGCAGTAGGTTCTACAGGCAACCTTGGGCTTTCTATTGGCATTATGAGCGCCAAACTCGGCTTTAGAGTCACTGTTCATATGTCGGCTGATGCTAGACAGTGGAAAAAAGACAAACTACGTTCACTCGGCGTTAACGTTGTAGAATATGCTAGTGATTACGGCGTAGCTGTTGAAGAGGGACGAAAAGCCGCAGAGCAAGATCCACACTGCTTTTTCATTGATGATGAAAACTCAACCACATTATTTTTAGGTTATGCCGTTGCAGGAATACGCTTAAAACAGCAATTTGAGCAAAAACGTATTAAAGTCGATGCTGAACACCCATTATTTGTTTATTTGCCGTGTGGCGTCGGTGGTGGCCCTGGTGGGGTGAGTTTTGGACTAAAACTGGCTTTTGGTGAGCATGTACATTGTATCTTTGCAGAACCCACACATTCGCCGTGCATGTTACTTGGTGTCCACACAGGTTTGCATGATCAGATTTCAGTTAATGACATTGGGATTGATAACGTTACTGCGGCAGACGGGCTTGCGGTAGGGCGTGCTTCAGGTTTTGTCGGGCGTGCTATGCAACAATTAATCGATGGCTACTACACCATTCATGATGAACGTTTATATGAGCTCATTGCGCTTTTAAATCAAACTGAGAATATTCAGCTTGAGCCTTCTGCAGTAGCAGGCATGATGGGGCCATATTATCTACAGACGAGTCCTGATTACTTGGCTTTACACCAATTTACAGCTGAGCAGTTGCAACAGGCAAATCATGTAATATGGGCAACTGGTGGTGGCATGGTGCCATCTGATGAAATGCAAAAATATCTATCGCACTTTCAAGATAAATAAAGATACGTTATAAAAAAGCCCAATTCTAGGATTGGGCTTTAATCAAATTATTTTTTAGATGATTTTCTAAAAGGAAGTTTTTCGGTAGCAAAACCATAAATTGCGGCAAAAGGTAGGGCAGTTCGTGCTAAATAAGCTACACGCCATAATCCACCATGATTGGCACCTTCCATCATAAGTTCAAGCGGATGGTCTAAGACAGTTTCAGGATTCGCCACAGAAGACTCATTTCTTAAGTCATGAATCCAGAGCGCCGCCATAATGGCATTGGTGGTTTCAGGGCTAAATGCTTCTACATCGAAAAGTTCTGCGCCGTTAAAAGCTGCTTTCAATAATGGATTTTTAGTCACTGAATGAGTGGTTGTCGATGGTGCAATATTAATGCTGACACGTTGTCCTTGATGGCGGGCCAAAATAGCACGCCATTGTTGAATACGTTTTGCCAAAGCATAGTTTGGACCTTGTTCAACCACTAAGCAGTCGGCAATACCATAAGTTTTTCCATTTTCACATGTAATCAAGTCTTGGTATGGCGCTTGAAAAAAACGATTGAGCGAAAGAGCAGAAACGCCTTTTACTGCCAATTTTTGCATTTTTCTGCGGGATTTAAATTTCTCTTGAGCAGCCTCTGCAACTTCTTTTGGTACTGCATAAACATCGGTTGGAGTACACATAAACATAAGGCTTGTATCAGGCTTATGCTCGCTCACAAATTGCATAATGCTATCCATTGCCATGGAAACGCGGACATGCTTTTCACCATCTAAATAGGCGATTGCTGCCAAATCTAACTTTTGTGGAAACTGCACCAGCCACTGTGATATTTCTGGTAATTGAGTCAGTAAATTTGCACCCAGCTTATCTTTTAACTCAGAAGCTTTTGCTGACGAATCAACGGCTTCAACACATGGTGCAATGAGTGTTGCATTCCCTTGTTGAATCGTATTTAAGATTTTGCCCCAGACTCGTGAGTTTGGTAAATCTACGGCAACAATATTTGCTTTCCATTTGGCTAACCAAGGCAGTGGTCCTGCTTCTGAGGCTGCACCAAACAGCACCATCGTACGGTCAGACAAATCGAACCATTCAGGATGAGCAATAGCTTCACGAAGTGCCTTTGCATGACTTGGTTCAATAATACCAGCTTCTTCCCAGCGTTGAATCTGGTCTAATAAGCTTTGTCCACTCAGCTTTTGCCCTTTATAGGGAACATACCACTCTGGTGCTGCGTCACTTTCACCTTTAAGTTTTACTGTATAAAGAGGAGTTGATGAAGCAATATGAACGGCATCTTTTAAAAGGTAGTGTTTACCATCACGATAATAATCAAAAATATGGTGAGCTTTATGCAATCCTTGCTTCGCAATAGTAATTGGGTTGTTGATATTAGAAATCCCTTGTTTAACAAGAGCTTTAAAATATAAAGGATAGTTTTTTCGCCAGTTTTTTTCATTCAACACTTGTTGTGCGGTTTTATTATCTACAATAGATAAAGCCTCTGACAAAATCTCTTGGCCTGTAAGAGATGTACTTTGTTTTTTTGTTGAGGCGTGTACCGGAAATTGTAGACCTTCGACTTGACTTGTGCTGGACATAAAATATCTCGTTTATACGACTGGGTTAATATACATGTGTATACATTATCTATGCCAATGAAAGGAAACGAGTGGCAATAACTGACAAAATAATATTGATTATTTATGTGATGAAACGTGAAAGAGAAAGTTATTATGATAAATTCATCTCATTTTGACCTTAATTTTTTTCACATTTTTATAACATTTTTATAGACTTACGTTACATAAATGTTTATTTTGTATTAAGCAAATACATCAGTATTAACCTGAAGGTAAAATGTTCAAAATGTATCAATAATAGAGATACAGAAATGATTAAAAACTAGACTTTTTTCTTAAGCGGTAAGAAAAGTCAAACGGAATAAGAAAGAATTGGGGTGAAACTAGATAGAAGACAACGTAAGATTGTCTTTTAAAAATCTTGGGGATATGGTGATTTTTTTACACCATAATTTTCTAGTTTCATCCCATCTATTTTTGGGCTGGAACCCTCCATTTAGTATTCAATTCATCACTTGATTGAAGCCTATTTCTTTAGAGTAACTTCAAAATTACTTTAAAAGAGGATATTTCTAACAACGTCCTTTTTTAGCTTGTCCTGGTGGGCAAAAGCCTCCTGGATGTCCGTAATATGGTGAATCGGGATCAATCACAATACTACCCTCAGGTGTATGGACTGCACAGGCTGATAGTGACATTGTGAAAATTGCTGCTGCACAAAGAAGTAAAGTTTTCATCTTGTTCTCACTTTTTTATCATTCTCACTTGTACTATAAAAATATTTTGATCATTTTTCGATCTAATTTTGGTTAAAAAATATCTTTAATCAGTCGAATTAAGAAGAAATTAAGGAGACCGTAAAATAGTTCGAAATCCAACATGTGTTGCAGCTAAATCAAAATCTTGTGGATAACGGCTACTGCTACGATAACGTGAACAATAATTTTGTGCACAAAGAAAAGATCCACCTTTAATTACATATTGAGTGCTGGTGATTTCTTGTTGACGTAAATCAGAATAATTTCCCATATGCTGGTCATGAGCACCTTGATAAGGAGAAGATGTCCATTCCCATACATTTCCAATCATATCAAATAGTTTGAATTTATTTGCCGCAAAACATCCAACGGGTGCAACACCTTTAAAGTGATCTTGATTCAGGTTTTGAAAAGGGAATTCGCCTTGCCAGTAATTGGCTTGCGGATGTTGATGTTCATCAGTAGGAGCCTGATGTAAAGGAGTATCAGTTTTTGAATTGGCTTTAGCCGCATATTCCCATTCGAGTTCTGTTGGTAAATCATGTCCGAGCCACACTGCATAATGTTCAGCATCATTTTTACTCACATATCGCACAGGCTCATTAGGATTGGCTATAGCACCATTACTGCCATTTGGCGTTTTCCATGTATACCCTGATTTTAGCTGCCACCATTTCTGTGGGTGATGAGGGTCTGGTGAGAAAACAGCAGCCTGTTTTTGTTTTTCGGCATCGGTAATATAGCCAGTTGCTTTTACAAAACTTGCAAATTGAGCGACCGTAACTTCAGTTTGGTCAATCCAAAATCCTTTGACTTCACGCTTTTTTTTCCCAAAATTAAGTTCATCGGGATAGGCCTTTTCAGAACCAAAGTTAAAATCTCCATCGGCAATTAAAACCATTCCTGCTGTAGGCTGTTTGAGCCAACCCTGAGGCAGACCAGTATAGTTTTGACACTTTTCAATAGATCCTAAATCAGCTAAAGATGTTTGCTGTTGCGTCGAAGATGTAGGTTCAGAAACTTTTGAAGATTGGCTACAGCCCGTCATAATAGACAGGCTGATTGTGGTGACTAAAAAAGGTTTCAATTTCATTTGGCGTTATATTCCTGCACACCATTTTTTTCAGTATATTTTTGATAGACCGATAAAAGTTCTTGAACTTTTGCAGGATAAAGCTGAGCAACGTTTTGTCTTTCACCGCGATCTAATTTAATGTTGTATAGCTCCCAAGTCCCTGTGCCTAATTCAGGTCGTCCTTGAAGTGCGATTTTCCATTCACCTTGTTTTGCATATTTGCTGCCATGTAACTCATCGGCAAAGCTAAAATTTGCAGGACGAATAGTATCGGTTTTGTTTTCAAGCAAAGGTTTCCATGAAATCCCAGATGGTGTATTAATGGCTCGGCCATTATATTGGCCTTGAGGTACTGGAATATGAGCATATTCTAGTAAGGTAGGGAAAACATCGAGTACAGATGCAAAGCTATGATTGGTTACTTCTGCTTTTTTCTGATTTGGTAATTTCACAATAGCAGGGGCAGTCGTTGCGCCTTCGCCCGCCGTATCTTTCCATAAGTGGAAAGGCGCCGCACTGACCTCGGCCCAACGTGGCCCAATATAGTGATATGAAGTAGGTGTACCCACATTTGCTACTGAGTTATCAAAACCAGATTCACTGCCATATCCGCCACGTACAAAACCTTCTGCACCATTGTCTGAAACAAAGAAAATTAAAGTATTGTCATAAAGATTATTTTGTTTGAGATATTGAATAATGCGGCCGACATTGGCATCAAGATTTTCTACCATGCCCGCATAGATTTCCATCTTACGAGCTTCTAGTGCCTTTTGTTCGGCTGTTAACTCATCCCATTTCCCATATTTTTGTGGAGCATTTTGAGTCGCAATTGGTTCTGCTGCATCAAAGTTTGCAGGAATAATTCCAAGCTGTTTTTGTCTCGCAATGCGGGCATTACGAATTGCATCGTAGCCTACATCATAAACTCCGCGATATTTTTCACGATATTCGGCTGGGGCTTGAATTGGCCAGTGAGGCGCCGTATAGGCAGCATAAGCAAAGAATGGTTTGCCACTATTTTTGCCTGAATCTAAGTAGCTTAGTAATTTATCGGTAAAATAGTTGGTAGAGAAAAAGTCATCAGGCAATGCCGAAATAGGAATAACTTGCCCATCTTCTGTATAAGTTGAATTTCGTTTAAAGGTACTTGGAGCTTGTTTAAAATGATGGTCTAAACCTTGTAATAAGGTAAATGAATGATCAAAACCTTTAGTATGTGCATTGCTTTCAGGGGTTAAGCCTAAATGCCATTTACCACTAATATACGTGCGGTAACCATTGTCTTTAAGTACTTGGGCAATCGATAAAGAACGTTCGTTTAAATAGCCTTCATAACCTGGTTGTCCCTTTAAATGCTCTGGGGTGAGTTCCGCCATTGCACCAATACCAGCTAAATGGTGATCAGTACCGGAAATAAGTTGAGAGCGTGTTGGCGAACAGGTCGGGGCAGTATGATAATCCGTTAAAAGTCGACCTTCTTGAGCCAGACTATCAATATTAGGGGTGTGAATTTCGCCACCAAAAGCCCCTAAATCTGAATAGCCTAAGTCATCAGCCATAATAAATAAGATATTCGGTTGCTTAGGCGTGCTTACGACATTTTCTTGATTATCATTGTCATTACATGCAGCCAGAGATAAGCTAAATAAAGCAATGGAAAGGCTAGATAAAATTGCTCTGTACTTCATTGTATCATCTGAATTATTAAAAGAATTGGCATGAGTTTAATCAGATGGTTTTTGCAAACAAAACAACGAATTGATCAAAGAAAATCAGAAAAAAGACTGAGAATTTATGCAGATAAATAAATCAGAAAAAAAGAAAAGCCCATAACGGGCTTTTCTTTGATTTATATCGTTTAGAAAGGAAGACGGGTAAGCTGGTCTAAGAAATGTGGAATAACTTTAGGTTCAAGTAAAATGGTTACGATGATTCCGTAAGCTGCACCCCATAAATGAGCACTATGGTTAATATGGCTATTACCACGTTTACCAGCCCAAATACTGTACGCCACATATAAAATAGCAAAAATAATAGCGGGTACAGGAATGAAGAATACAAAAATCAGCTTCCATGGCTGAAACAGAATATAAGCAAATAAAACCGCTGAAACAGCACCTGAAGCACCTAGGCTGGCCCAATTCGCATCATTTTTATGTTGTAAATAGCTTGGCAAAATCGCAAAGATTAAGCCACCTAAATAGAACAACACAAAACCCATGTCATAGAAATATTGGCGGTAAAAACTTTCAATGATACTGCCAAAGAAAAACAGGGTAATCATGTTGAACAGTAAATGTGTTCCGTCGGCATGGATAAAGCCATGAGTAATGAATCGATCAATTTGTCCACGTTGCATTGCAGGCGGCCAAAAAATCAATCGGTTCATTACATTTTGATTGCTAAAAGCAAGTAAAGAAATAATGACCGTAATAATAATAAGAGTAACTGTATGGTTAAACGGCAAATGCAACATAAGAAATATTTAAAAAATGATCAATACTGAGCTCAATAATGCCATTAAAAACTTAACTTGAAACCCTGTTGTGTATAAATCCGACAAATTTAGTTGATTTTTTTTAAATCCACCTCATCTTCGGTTAATATAAAGGCATCAGCTTGAGGAATATTGTTATGTCGACTGAGAACACCAACACTGCTGTTGCAGAAGAAATTCCAAACCTTTTGATTACACCATCTGCACAAGAGTATTTGCACGATTTACTAACGAAGCAAAATACTCCGGGAATTGGCGTTCGAATTTTTGTTGAGCATCCGGGTACGCCACGTGCGGAATGCTGTATGGCATATAGTGCACCAGAAGAAGTGATCCCAACGGATTATAAACAGGACTATCCTGATTTTCCTGCGTATATTGATGCGCCATCTATTCCTTATCTTTTAGATGCCGTAATTGATTACAACAAAGACCGTTTTGGTGGTCAGCTCACTTTCCGTGCTCCAAATTCTAAAGTTCCACGCGTTGGTCCAGATGCTTCGATTGAAGAACGTATTACTTACATTCTTCAGGCAGAAATTAACCCAGGTCTTGCAGGGCATGGCGGAAATTGTAGCTTGGTAGAAGTACAAGATGATCCAGAACACGGTTTAACTGCTGTATTGAAATTTGGTGGTGGTTGCCAAGGTTGTTCTGCAATTGATGTTACCTTGAAACAAGGTGTAGAAACTACTTTAAGAGAGAACATTCCTGAGCTTCAACGTGTGGTTGACCAAACAGACCATACACAAGCTGAAGGTGCTTATTTCAAATAATCAAATTATTTGAAAAGTGAAATAAAAAAGCCTCGCAATGAGGTTTTTTTATTATTCAATATAAATAATGATAATTATTATCAATATCATTTGTAATTTTATTTATCTTTGTTACAATGCGGAACTGAAAATGAGAGATGTTTAATAAATCAATATATTGGGAATACTTATGTCGAAGCGTATTATCCAGTCAGTGCTTTCTGTTTCAGTACTGGCAAGTATGATGTCTATGGCTTATGCTGCACAAAATGAGCAAGAACAAGCTGAAAAAGCATTAGAAAAGCCTGCTGAACCTGTGAAATTGGAAACAATTTTTGTAACAGCTGAAGAGCAGGTGAAGCAGTCGCTCGGTGTATCAGTAATCACCCAAGAAGATTTAGAAAAACTACCAGTTCGTAATGATATTTCTGATTATGTGCGCCGTATGCCTGGTGTCAATTTAACAGGTAACAGCGCAACAGGGCAGCGTGGCAATAATAGACAAATTGATATTCGTGGAATGGGGCCCGAAAACACGCTTATTTTAGTAGATGGAAAACCAATTAATTCTCGTAATTCAGTCCGTTATGGCTGGAAAGGAGAGCGTGATACACGAGGTGACTCAAACTGGGTACCAGCAGAAGCAATCGAATCGATTGAGGTTTTACGTGGTCCAGCAGCGGCTCGTTATGGTTCTGGTGCGGCAGGTGGTGTGGTTAACATTATTACTAAAAAAGTGACTAATGAAACCCATGGCTCAGTAGAGTTTTATACATCGCAACCTGAAGACTCTAAAGAAGGTGCATCAAATCGTGTTGGTTTTAACGTAAGCGGGCCACTGATTAAAGACGTTTTGTCTTATCGTTTATATGGTAATTACAATAAAACAGAAGCTGACGATGTTGATATTAATAAATCAATTGGTAGTACCGCAGCTGGGCGTGAAGGCGTTAAAAATAAAGATATTTCAGGCCGTTTAGCTTGGCAGGCAACAGACCAGCAAACTGTTTTGCTTGATGTTTCTTCTAGCAAACAAGGTAATATTTATTCTGGTGACTCTCAGTTAAATGCAAATGCGGAAGCTGATGCGATTCTTTCGGAACTTATTGGTAAAGAAACCAATACTATGTACCGTGATAGCTACGCATTAACCCATGAGGGTGATTGGTCTTGGGGTAAGAGTAAACTCGTTGCTCAATATGATAAAACGCATAATAAACGCCTTCCAGAAGGCCTGGGCGGTAGCACAGAAGGAAAAATTAATAACCTTGATGATAAAGCCACTTCACGTTTAGAAACTCTTCGATTTAATGGTGAAGCCAATATTCCTTTTGAATATTATGTACCGCATGTATTAACACTTGGTACCGAATGGGTTGAAGACAGATTTAAAGATAATGTGTCGACAAATCAAGGAAAAGACAGTAGTGGTTCAGGTTATGGCGATCAATTAGCTAAAGGCGATCGCAGTAAAATGGAGTCACGTATTGCTTCTGCATATATTGAAGATAACTTGAAACTCACAGAGAGCACAGATGTCGTGTTAGGTCTGCGTTTTGATGACCATAGTAAATCTGGTTCTAACTGGAGTCCAAGCTTAAATATTACCCAAAGACTTAACGATTATTTCACTTTAAAAGGTGGGGTAGCAAAAGCTTATAAAGCACCGAATATGTATCAAAATGCCGAAGGGTATTTATTAAGTACAAATGGCAATGGTTGTCCGGCCAATATTGAGTCACGTTGCTTGTTACAAGGTAATGGTGATTTAAAACCAGAAACTTCGGTTAACAAAGAGCTCGGTATCCAGTTCCAAAAAGACATCGTGAATGCGAGCTTAACTTGGTTCCGCAATGACTATAAAGATAAAATTGTGGCTGGTACAAACGTTGTTGGAACAGTTGATGGTTCAAGTACCAATGCAAATACAGGAGCTGTGACCAATACTAAGTGGAATATCTTACGTTGGGAAAATACACCTAAAGCATTAATTCAAGGTTTTGAAGGAAGCTTAGGATTAGATTTCGGTGATATCCGCTGGACTAACAACTTTACGTATATGATGGATTCAAAAGATAAACAAACAGGTAATCCATTATCTTTAGTTCCAATCTATACAATTAACTCAATTTTTGATTATGACATCACAGATCAGTTAGATGTGAATTTTGTATTTACTCAATATGGTCGTCAAAAATCACGTCAGTTTGCAGAAAGTAGAATCGAATCTGGTATTGGTTCAGGTGGAGCAAATTCTGCGCTTAAGCCAAGTACTGTAAAAAGCTATAGTACTGCTGGAATAAATGTCGGTTATAAATTTTCAGACAATATAAGTACGCGTGTTGGTGTGAGCAACTTGTTTGATAAACAAATTTTAAGAGACAGTAATTCAATCAGCCAAACTTATAATGAACCAGGTCGAGCCTATTACGCTTCTTTAAAATATTCTTTCTAATCAACATACATAACAAAGGCGCTCTAAGCGCCTTTGTTATTTAAAATATCTAATACTTTTTCAGAATAATAAAACTTTTCTAAGTAAACACGGGCACGACGTCTTAAATGTCCTGTTGTAATTAACTGCTGTAATACAGGCACAAGTAACGTGGTCAGTTCGTGTTGCACTAAGCTTTCATCAATATTGAGGTCACGAAGTAACAAGTCAAAATTACGCTCTTGATTACGTACATACCAAGTATAGATACCATCATGTACTTGTTGTTTTAAATAATCAGTTTGGCGAGTGTGGTCCCAGATTTCATGCCCTAAACCAACCGTTTTTGATAAGTCTTGAGTTTCTACATAATTTTTTAAAACAGAAAGTGGCATAGTTTTAACTTTATGCCAAACATTTGCCTGAAAATGGTAGAGCTTATCATTGTCAAAATGTTGGTTTAAAACACGCTCACTCATTTGGCTGAGTTTTAAAATATTCTTTTGCAAATAATGATTAATCGTATCGTCCAGATTTGAATCGGTTACTGTTTCTAAAACAGATTTCCCCATTTTCATAAAACGACCTACACCTGGTACACGCTTTGACATTGATTCATCTAAATAATCATGCATTGTTTGCTGAATCAGTTGCGTGAGCAGGGCCGAAAAAGCAGGATTATTCACAATCGTTTTAATCAGTTTTTTACGGTGCTCTTCTTTACTTGCAACGTATTGTGCAATTCGGTCAATCGTTAAAACAGGAATAACATCTTCAACAGTTGCGGTTTCATTTGCAGGATGAATCAATGCAAACCGAATATGCTCAGCAATTTGTTCAATCAGAAAATCAGAAGCAGGCGTATCTAAAATCTGCTTTTGAATGAGCTGTTGAATTTGTTCAAAAGTCCACAGATGTTGTAATTGCCGACTCCCCAACCAATGATAAAATTGCTCAAACTCTTGCTGGATCACCTGAGTCTGAGCAAATTGCTCATCTAAAAAATCTAGATGAGCTTCAATAAGTTTTTCAATAAGTGGTTGGGTAGACATAAGGTCTCACAAGTCCGAAGTTTTATTTAGGGTGTGGTCGTTTTTGACGATTGATTTGTTTCTACTTTAAGTAAAAACGGTAGATATTGTTGCATAACCAACTGTTCAGCTTCCAATATTGGCATATGGCCTACATTTTCTAAAATAACTGGAGGCTGAGCATTCTTTAAAAGTCGTTTTAGTTCACTTGCTACTTCGACATTAATAATCTTATCTTGTTTACCCCATAAAATGAGCGTCGGTGCATCGATCGTTTTGGTAAGTACCGCAAATGAGTCTGGTGTATAGACTTTATTAAGTGCAATCAATTGATCAACCAGTTTTTGTGTTTGAGGTGCCTGATCAATCATCAACTTTTCTTGAGCTTGAAGAAACTCTTTAGGAATAAATGGAGGATTAAACATGGTTTGTTTTAATAAATAATTAAAGTCACCTTTTTTAGACACTAACAGTTGTTTGAGGTAAGCAGGATCTTTTAAATAAATTGTATTGGCTGAGCGAAAAATACCGCCGCTATCCACTAAGAATAGACTTTTGGTTTCAAATGGATATTGTCCGGCATAGAGTAGGGCAATAGAGCCGCCGAGTGAGTGCCCAGCAATATGAATTGGACCTTTTAAATTTGCAGCCTCAACAAAGCGACGTAACTTTTCAGCAAGATTTGGTACTGAATAATCGAAATCTTGTGGAACGATAGTTTCGCCACTACCCGGCAAATCGGGAATAATGACATGATAATTTGTGGTGAGATAACGAGTCACTCGGTTCCAGTTATCACGGCTTCCTGCTAGGCCATGAATAAGCAGTAAAGTCGGTTTTGTTGTGGAGCCGCCTTCGCTATATGACCAAGTCACATCACCGACTTTTAAGCTTTTACTTTGTAAACCTGCCCAGCTACGTTCTTGCTGTAAAACATTCTGGAACGTCACATCAATATTATCGGCTGCCTGTGTTTGAGAAATACTCATCACTGACAATAAGCTACAAGCCAATGTCAGGGCGGTAGCAGTTTTTTTCATAGAGGCCTTAATTGATGTGGACACCCTTGTCATAGATTTCATCCTTGAAGCTTAAGCGAGTTTGAAAAATTATTGAAAAACTTTGCCAATGAGTCATTTGCCAAATGTTTGGAATGAAGAAAATTATAGTCAATCCGAGAACCAAAGTATGTCTATTTTTTCACTAAACAGTAGCGAATGTGCAGTGAGCTCTTCATTAAAACAAGTTAAGTATTTTTAAATTTTTTCATAGAAAAGGATTTATTTTTTGTCAGTGACATTCAAATTTTGACACATTAAAATGATTTCCAACCTTGAAAAAACAATGGAAATATAAAATGCCTACTGCGCAAGAAGTTTTAGATCGTCTGAAAGCCGGTAATCAACGATTTGTAAATGGAAATACTTCCCTTGCAAAAACCTTATCTCATCAAGAACGCGCTGAAATGGCAAAGGATCAAAATCCATTTGCAATTGTACTTGGCTGCTCAGATTCTCGTGTTCCAGCAGAGATGGTATTTGACCAAGGTCTTGGTGATTTATTTGTAATCCGTGTTGCTGGTAATGTGGTTGCACCTTCACAAGTCGGTAGTGTCGAGTTCGCAGCAGAGCGTTATGACTGCCCGGTTGTAGTTGTATTGGGACACAGTCATTGTGGTGCAATTCAGGCGACAATTGATACGTTAATGAATCCTGATCATCCGCCATCATCTAACCTAATGTCGATTGTGAACCGCGTTCGTCCATCAGTTGAAATTTTAATGCAGACTGATTTAAAAAATGATTTGAAAAAATTATCATGTCATGCGGTGCGTTCAAACGTTTTTGCTTCGGTAAATCAATTACGCCATGGTTCAGCGGTGTTAGAGAGCCTGATTGCAAAAGGTGAGTTGATTGTTGTCGGTGCAGAATATTCACTCGAAACTGGTGAAGTTACTTTTTTTGATTTCTGATCATATTAAAAAGAATATTTAAAGATAAAAGGTGCCTATAGGGCACCTTTTATATATGGGTAAGCTAAATTAAGTAGTTTTGACTGCGCTTGAGCATTGGGATGAATCAAATCATTTTGCATAAGCTGTTTTTGACCAGCAACACCATCTAGAAAAAACGGTAGTAGTTTCACCTGATGTTTTTGGCTTACGACTTTATAATTATTTTCAAAAGCTTTGCTATACGCAGCACCATAATTTGGCGGAATCTTCATGCCAAAAAGAATAACTTTGGCTTTTTGTTTTTGGCTTAATTGAATGAGCTGATCCAGATTTTTTTGAATCATTTGAGGTGGTTGCCCACGCAATCCGTCATTTCCACCTAATTCAATCACGACCACATTCGGCTCATAGGTCTGCAATAATTTAGGTAATCGGGCTAAAGCGCCGCTTGTTGTTTCTCCACTAACACTTGCATTGACCACTTTGTGTTGTTTGGGATACTGTTGGTCTAAGCGTTTTTGCAGTAATTGTACCCAACCTTGTTTGGGATCAATTCCGTAACCGGCACTAATACTATCTCCTAAAATTAAAATAGTTTTCGCCGATACAAGCATAGGCAGCATACTTAATGAGATGAGCATGATGCTTTTAGAACCAATCAAAAAAGATTTAGACATTTGTACTTCGACCCTGATTCTGAATACATAGGACTTTTCACATCATGCCACAACCCATCATTGCTGCCCATCAAGTTACACAAACTATTCAGATTAACCAAAATCAGTTTACGATTTTAAAAGATATTGATTTAGAGATTTTTGAAGGGGAACAGGTAGCAATTACGGGACGTTCCGGCTCAGGTAAATCAACCTTACTAGGAATTTTGGCGACTTTAGATCAACCATCTGAAGGAGAAGTCTGGTTGTGTGGTCAAGCTGTTCATCAGTTAACAGAGGAACAACGTGCCCAAATCAGAATGCAGCATATTGGTTTTGTATTTCAGTCTTTTCAACTTCTACCTCAGTTGAGTGCGCTTGAAAATGTGATGTTACCTTTACGATTACGTAAAGACTTTGATTATAAAACAGCTGAGAAAAAAGCTTTAGATTGGTTGCATCGAGTAGGGCTCAGTCGTCAAGTTGAACAAACGCCTAAAGTCTTATCTGGTGGCGAGCAGCAGCGTGTAGCCATTGCACGCGCTCTTATTGCAGAACCACAAATTATTTTTGCGGATGAACCGACTGGAAACCTAGATGGTCAGACAGCACAAGAAATTGAAAGCTTGCTCTTTGATTTAAACCGAGAGTTAGGTACGACTCTGATTTTAGTCACCCATGATCGTAATTTAGCATCCCTTTGTCAGCGTCATGTTGAGTTAGATGATGGCCGACTAAAGACAGTACAGGGTGGTTAAACTATGCGTAATCTTCTCAAACCACTTTTGCTACAAAGTTTTTGTACGGGTGGATTATATCTACTCATTATTGCTCTATCGCTTGCGATCAGTGCAACAACTGCCCTGAAATTTAGTAACGACCAAGTTAAAAATGCAGTCAGTCTGCAAGCTTCACAAATGCTGGGTGCGGATTTGGTTCTGTCGAATAACGAGCCTATCGAACAGCAGTGGAAAAAGAAAGCCGAGCAGCTTAGTTTAAAGCAAACTAATGTCACTATATTTAGCTCGATGGCTCATACCCAAGATCAGTTTGTCATGGTGAATGTAAAGGCAATTGAGCCTTTATTTCCACTCAGAGGACAGTTGGAAATTGAACCAAGTGCTAAAGCGATTCAATCTGGTGAAGTTTGGCTAAGTCAAAGAGCAGCCGATTTACTTAAAGTAAAGTTAGGAGATACTGTTTCTATTGCTGATGGTACCTTCCGTTTTAGTGGCGTGATTGTGCGTGATTCAAATCAGGAGCTCGGTTTTTCGGGCTTTTCGCCAACCGTTATTATTCATCAAGCCGATATTGCTAAGACGCATGCGATTCAGACAGGGAGTAGAATTGACTATCGTTTATTAATGGCAGGTAGCCCTGAACAGGTTCAGACATTTTCAAAGCAATTTAAGCAACAGCATCAACCTTCTAAAGATGTAGATGAAACGGCTGGCTTGCGTTTACGTGATGCAAGTGAATCAAACAGTAGGTTATTACGTCCGCTTGAAAATTTAGATACCTTTTTGCAATTGGCCAATATTTTAACGATTTTATTGTGTGGTATTGCCATCGCTTTAACGAGTCAACGTTATGTTCAACAAAACCAAGATCACATTGCACTTATTAGATGCTTAGGCGCCAGTAAGTTCCAAATCTTGTGGGCATATATTGGATTGCTTTGTATTGTCAGTGCGATTTCAATTGTGCTGGGAAGCCTATTAGGTTTAATTATGGGGTTTGGCCTGCTGCAACTTATGCTGCAATTGATCCCCCAATTAGAGTTAAGTTTTTCAGTTGTACCTCTTTTAATCGGTCCTTTACCAATTGCTATTTTTACGAGTGTGATCGTACTGCTTGGATTTATTTTGCCAAGCATTTGGGAACTTTTAAATACACCTCCAATTCGCGTTATTCGCGAGCAAGCCAAATCTCGAAAATCTTTATTCTTTATGTTTTTTGCAGGAATCACTAGCCTAGTCGTTTTTAGTTTGGTATTGAGTGAAAACTTAATGCTCAGCATTCTGGTTTTAGCAGCAATTATTGTTCTTTGTATTTTGCTTTACACTGTTGTTTGGCTATTGCTTCGCAGTTTAAAAAAGCTGAAAAATCGTTTGTCTTTTTATATTCGTTCGCCATCGCAAAGCGCCTTACAAATTACTGCATTGGCTTTAGGCTTAAGCCTCATTACAGTACTCAGTGTATTAAGAACAGATTTATTAGAGCGTTGGCAACAACAACTTCCAGAAGGAACACCGAATCAATTTGTTTATGGATTGCCTCCATTTGATTTAAAAGCCTTTGAGCAACAGTTAAAGCAACATGGTTGGCAAAGCACCCCGTTATACCCAAATATTCGTGGCCGATTACTGGCTAAAAATGATGTACCTTTTTCAGAAGTGGCTATAAAGCAAAATAATTCTTTACGCCGTGAACTGAATTTGACTCAATCAGATTTACTACCAAATGACAATGTCATTACAAATGGTCAAGCCCAGTTTAATGGCATAGGACAAGTTTCAGTCGAAAGTAAAACTGCCGAAAGTTTGGGAATCCAAATTGGAGACAAGCTTACCTTTAGCCTGCCTGAAGGTACACTAGAAGCCAAAGTTGTGAATTTCCGGAGTGTCGAGTGGGAAAGTTTTAGCCCTAACTTTTTCTTTATTTTTTCACCTAAAACCTTAGACGAAAATGCTGGAAGTTATTTAGGTAGTTTCTATGTGCCTAAGCAAGATCAACCTAAAATGATCACTATTATTCAGCAGTTCTCAAATACAGTATTTATTGATGTTGACCGGATTTTAGATGAAGTAAAACGCTTAATGAATGTTTTGGTCAAAATAGTAACTGTACTGGCAGCGTTAGTCGGTTTTTCTGGAGTATTAGTACTGATTGCATGTTTAAACCTGTTAATGGACGAGCGACGCCGTGAGGTTGCTTTACTACGCTCATTTGGTTTATCTAAAAATAAAATGAAGCAAATGCTCAGTTTTGAGATTGGTTTCTTAGGTCTGCTAGCAGGCATAGTTGCCTGCTGTTTTGCAGAAGTGATTAGTGCGATCGCAAGCTATAAAATGAATATGGCAATACAGTGGCATATTGAAATATGGCTGATTTTACCAATTGGCATGATGCTGGTTTGTGCTTTGATTGGTCGTTATCGACTAGGCTATCTCTGTAATTTGCCACCTTTACAAAGTTTAAGAGAATTAAACCAATTGTAGTTTAAGGAATAATGTTAGGGTTCTGGATGATGATTTCATGCCATAGGGGAAGCAACGGTGAGTTGAGCTGTAGACAGTACATATAAAAACCACCTGTAATTACAACTGCTCCTAATAAGCCTAAAAGTTTGAGCACATTTTTTAACTTGCTGACATAGCTTAAGTACCACATCAGTGCAAGAAACGCTCCAATAATCATGCCGCCAATATGCGCGGCATTATTAATACCGGTTGCGACAAAACCAAAAACAAGGTTGATGGCCATAATCATTAATAATGCTTTTTTATCGAGTATGTAGGCTTGATGCGGAAGCGGTGGAAATAAAGAAAGAACGGTTAGCGCAGCACCTAGGCCCATCACGGCACCCGAAGCACCTGCACTGACATGTGGAAGCAAGCTCTGATCGAAATGTTGCAGTAATTCATGCCCATTTTGAATAGTCATATAGCTACTGAGAAGGCTACCAAATAAGCCAGCAAGTAAATACATACCTATAAAATAGAAGCGACCAAATAGTGACTCAGCTACATTACCGAAAATATAGAGGGCCCACATGTTAAGCATGAGGTGAACAAGACCAAAATGAAAAAACATGCTGGTAAATAAGCGTTCGGGCTGCCCAGTAAAAGTAAGTGGTGTAAAATCAGCCCCCCAATGAATAGCATCTTTCATGGCTGGGTCGCTAATATCGACACCAGTCGCAATTTGCCAGACAAACAAACTTACATTAATCAAGATCAGTAAGGCGGTCAGCCACCAAGTTTGTACATTGAGTTTACGATTAATGTGCGGAGGCTGATATTGAGTCATGCTATGCTTTTGTTATATATGAACATGCTTAACAGCTTAACATGAAAAAAGTTGAATACAGGAGATCAGGACGAACATGAAAGCTTTTATTGTTCGCGTGTTGTTAATTTTTATTGGGGCAATTCTCCTTATTCAACTTTGGATTTTCTCAAGTTTGGTTTGGTGGCGTACACATGAAGTTGATACAACCATGTTTATGCGAATTGATTATTGGTCAGATACATCTGAGCCGATCATTCATGAATGGCTTGACTATGATGATATTAGCGACAATTTCAAACATGCGATTTTAGCTGGGGAAGATGCAAAATTCATCCATCATCATGGTTTTGACTGGGATGGCATCCGTTTTGCTCTAGAGCGTAATAATGAAGAAGGAGAGGTTGTTGCTGGTGGATCTACAGTGTCTCAGCAACTTGCAAAGAATTTGTTTTTATATAATAAGCGTTCGTTTATTCGTAAAGGCCAAGAAACTATCGCAACTTGGATGATGGAGCGAATGTGGTCAAAACGCCGAATTCTTGAGGTGTATATGAACTCTGTTGAATTTGGCAAAAATCGATATGGTGTTGAAGCAGCCGCGCAATATTATTATGGTAAAAGTGCGAGAAGCTTAACGCGCGAACAAGCTGCTTTTTTGGCCGCATTATTGCCTGATCCGAAATATTATCAAGATCACCGCAACGATCGTAAACTACAGTATAGAAAACGCGTTATTCTACGTTATATGAATAGCACCCAGATTCCTGAATAATGATGTTTTAAAGATGTGTAAATTTTTTAGTTTTTACCAAATTGTCATATTTTTGCAGCATACTGTTTTATAGAGATTTTGGCTGGATAGAGAATTGAGTTAGACATGAATACAGCGATTACACCAACGACCCCAACAGAATATAGTTATAATGACCGTTATATAAATCGTGAATTGTCTATTCTTGACTTCCATTTGCGTGTATTGGAGCAAGCGGTAGACCCTTTACATCCATTACTTGAGCGAATGAATTTCTTGCTCATTTTTTCACGTAATCTAGACGAGTTTTTCGAAATTCGTGTTGCAGGGGTGATGGAGCAATTTTCTCTGGGCAATGAGAGTCGTAGCCCTGATGGTTTGACGCCAAGACAAGTCTTACAAAAAATCTCTGAAACTGCTCACGCTGCGATTGAACGTCAATATCGTATTTTAAATGAAGAAATCTTACCTAAATTACGTGAAGAAGATATTTGCTTCCTCCGTCGTGGTGAACTAACGCCAGCACAGTCAGCTTGGATTAAGAAGTATTTTCAAGAACAAGTTGCACCTGTATTAACCCCAATTAGCTTAGATCCAGCGCATCCGTTCCCACGTCTCGTAAACAAGAGCTTAAACTTTATTATTACCTTAGAAGGTAAAGATGCTTTTGGCCGTCAAATTGATTTAGCCGTGGTTCCAGCCCCACGTTCATTACCTCGCGTTGTACGACTGCCAGATGAGTTAACAGGTGGTAAAGAACATCACGTCATGCTATCTGCAATTATTCATGAACATGTGTCCGATTTGTTCCCTGGCATGACAGCAACAGGATGCTATCAATTCCGTGTTACACGTAATGCTGACTTGGCATTAAATGAAGATGTTGAAGATTTAGCAAAAGCTTTAAAAGGTGAATTAAGTTCTCGACGTTTTGGTCGTGCTGTTCGCTTAGAAGTAACTCATAACTGTCCGCAGCATATTTACGAGTACTTATTAGAAGAATTTGATTTAACTGATGAGCAATTATATAAAGTTGATGGTCCTGTAAACTTGGCTCGTCTGGTTTCAAATTTTAAACGCCCTCATTTGCGTTATGACTCACATACGCCGGTTGTGCCTAAAGTGTTTAAAAAGACCGAGAGCATTTTCTCTGCAATGCAGAAGCAAGATATTTTGCTTCATCATCCGTTTGAATCTTTCGCTCCCGTGATTCAGCTACTTCGTGAAGCTGCTCGCGATCCACAAGTATTGGCAATCAAGCAGACACTTTACCGTAGTGGTGCTGACTCTGAAATTGTACAGATTTTGGCGGAAGCTGCGCGTAATGGAAAAGAAGTGACCGCGGTTATTGAATTACGTGCCCGCTTTGATGAAGAATCAAATATTGAAGTGGCTAACGTTTTACAAGAAGCAGGGGCTGTGGTTGTTTACGGTATTGTTGGTTATAAAACTCACGCCAAAATGATTATGGTGGTACGCCGTGAAAATAACAAACTTGTGCGTTACGTTCATTTAGGCACTGGTAACTACCATGCAATGAATGCTCGAATTTATACCGATTATGGTCTCATGACGACTGATAAAGATCTGTGTGAAGATGTGCACCGTATCTTCCAAGAGTTGACGGGTATGGGCAAAATGGCGAAATTGAAAAAGCTATTACATGCGCCATTTACCTTACATGCTCAGCTCATCAACTTTATTGATGAAGAAATTGCCAATGCTAAGGCAGGACGTAAAGCTCAAATTATTGTGAAAGTGAATGCCTTAACGGAAGTTCAATTGATCAATAAATTATATGAAGCATCTCAAGCAGGTGTTCAGATTGATCTGATTATTCGTTCTATTTGCTGTTTACGTCCAGGTTTGCCTAACTTATCAGAAAATATTCGTGTACGTTCAATTGTAGGGCGCTTCCTTGAACATACCCGTGTTTATTACTTCAGTAATAATGGCGATGCGCGTATTTACTGCTCAAGCGCAGACTGGATGGATCGTAATTTATTTAACCGTGTTGAAGCATGTTTCCCTGTGGAAGATCCTGCATTGAAAAAGCGTATTTATCAACAAGGACTAGTGAACTATTTGCAAGATAACCAGCAAGCTTGGTTGTTACAGTCAGATGGTACTTGGGTGCGTGCTGAACCAGCGGAGGGTGAAAAATTACATAATGCTCAAAGGGCACTCTTAGAAATTATTAAATAATAAATTTTAAATTAAAAAAGCCGACAAGATGTCGGCTTTTTTAATTCGCTGAAATTCAAAATAATTTAATTAGTTTTTCTAAATGGTTGTTGGGTAAACGATAATAATTTGAAGCACCGCAAGATGTTTTTAAAATATGTGATTTTCCCCATAAAACATTGAATTTTAAAAATATACAAATCATGTGAAATCTACTTTAATACGCCGCATTAAATATACTTAACTTCGGTAAATGAATAAGATGCAATGCTTTATTAGAAATTTACTTATTAGAATACTTTTGGGGATAATGCCAGTGGCGGCCTACGCAGATCAGAAGTGTTATGGGGATATCATCGTATTTCAAAGGTTTGATGATCAAGCGATATATCCTTATTTTGCGCCCGTTTCCAATGATAAAACTAAAAAGAGTGAGGTAAGGAATAAAACAATAATCATCCAAAAAAGAAAACAAAAGCAGGATGAATTTTTAGCGCAAAAGAAAAATGAGGAAGTTCACACAAAAAAAGTAGAAGAAAAGAAAAATTCTGAAAATAAAAAACAACTTGATGCTGCGATCGCTAAAGAAATTTTAGAAAATGGTGAAAAAAAATGGATGGTACAAGTTGCGCTAGCTTCTAATCAAAATAAAGCAAATAGGATTCAGTCACAGCTTGAAGCAAAGGGCTATAAGGTTGTAACCAGCTCAACGACTAAAGGAATACGAGTCATGATAGATCCAGCCAACGACTATGCTATAGCACAGATTATTAGAGAAAAAATTATTTCTGATAATAGTTTGAATATGCAATCTGCTTGGGTGTTTAAGTGGGCATCCCTTACACCTCAATAAAATAAAAAGGAGTCCGAAGACTCCTTTTTTTATTCATGTAGGTTTGTCGTGATTTTCTGCATAATTTGCAGTAATACGTCAAATTCACTTTGTAGCGGCGTACTTTTACGAGTGACTAGCGCTAAAGTGCGGCTTGGGGCATCTTCAATTGGTTTTGCAGTAATTTGATCATTAAACTTGATCATACTATTTTCAATTGCAATTTCTGGTAAAAGCGTAAAACCTAAATTAGAAGAAACCATTTCAACTAAAGTTGGTAAAGAGCTTGCTTTTAAACGGTTGTCGTTTTTACGTTCACCGATAGGGCATGCACTTAAAACGTGGTCACGTAAACAGTGGCCTTCTTCAAGCAAAATTAATCTCGATAAATCAAGATCATCTAGTGAGTTTGCTTGCAAAGCATTTGCATCTTGCTTACTACACACAAGGTACAAATTTTCTTTCGAAATTTCAGCGACTTTTAGGCCTCTGGTATCAAATGGTAGAGCAAGAACAATCATGTCTAGATTACCGTGTTCTAGACGCTCTACAATTTTTTCACTTTGAGCTTCATGCAGATGCAATTGAATTTTAGGTAACTGCTGATGCACTTCATCAAGTAACCGTGTCAGGATAAAAGGTGCAATGGTTGGGATAACTCCCAAATGCAAATCACCTGTTAACGGTTCACTCATTTCACGGCTCAAACGCATTAAATCTTGAGCATCTGCTAGTAGTACACGGGCACGAGCAACGACTTGTTCACCTAAGGGTGTTAAACGCACATTCTGACGGTCACGCTCTACCAGAACGCCACCTAATAACCGTTCAAGCTCCATGATGCCGCCTGATAACGTCGATTGCGTGACAAAAGAGCGGCGTGCTGCTTCAGTAAAATGCAAAGTTTCCGACAACGTAACTAAATATGATAGCTGTCTTAGTGAGGGTAATGCAGCCATAGTGTCCTAGTATGATGATTTAAAATGATGCGCAAATAAACCGCTAAGCTGTGGAATAAAATGTGCAGGGATATCATGCCCCATTCCATCAATTAATTCAAACTTAGCACCGGAAATTGCTTTTGCTACGGCCTTACCGTGACTAGGTGGAAGTAAGCGATCACGAGAGCCATGTAAGACTAACGCAGGTTGCTTAATTTCACGGTCCAGTTGAAGTAAGGAGCCTGTACATAATATTGCTAAAAACTGTTGAAGTACACCAGCAGGATAATAGCTACGTTGATAAAGTTTGCGTGCAGTTTGCATTGCTTCAATCTGGTTGAAGTAACCAGGTGAACCAATCAATTGAAATAGTTTTAAACTGTGATTAACAATACCTTCTTCGTCACGCGATTCAGGTTTGCCAATTAAACTCAAAAGCTGTTTCGGAAAAGGAGGGGGTAAAAAAGGCTGATTATTACTTGTAAACATGAGACCCAATTTCTCAACCTTTTCAGGATATTTTGCTGCAAGAATTTGAGCAATCATCCCACCCATTGATGCGCCAATGACATGTGTTTTAGCCACGCCTAAACGTTCAATGAGCATTGATACATCATCTGCCATATCATGCAGTGTATACGGTGCGCCTTGATTACTTAGACCGAGTGCAAAGCGACCCATCAATTTAACAGTATTTAAACGCTTACCTTCATGACGTACTTTTGAAGAAAGGCCAATATCACGGTTATCAAAACGAATAACACGAAAACCTTGATCAATGAGTGATTTACAGAAGAAATCTGGCCAGAAAAGCATTTGAGCCCCAAGACCCATAATCAGCAAAATGGTTGGATGTTCCGGTTTTCCACCTACTTCTACATGTAGCTCAATACCATTGCCTAAGTTGACTTTGGTTTCTTGCATGAAAGATGTGTAGGGCGAAATGTTAAACTGTAAGGCACTATTCATGTTATTCATTCCTTAAAGGAATACTCACAAAAGAGTATTCCTGATTCAAACCTTATGCTTGGGCTGGAATAAGATCTGGAACAAGCTTTGTTAAAGTTAAGCGTTGCTTACCTGCTGTTGCACCTAACAATACGAAACCACGCAATGTTCCTTCATTGTCAATTGCTTTAGCAAGCATACCATCGTCGAACTCTTCTGTTTCCCAGTTCACTTCTACATCTACTGGTGCCGGTAATACTGTAAGTGGAGCTGCAGGAGTTTTTACTGCAACGGGCATAGCAGGGTAGTGTACGGCAGTTTGTTGTCCGCTGAGGGTTTTTGCAAGAGCACGAGCTTGCTGCATAATCGGCATTACATATGGAAGTAGCGTGCCATTTACTTCTGCACAATCGCCAATTGCATAAATGTCGGCTTGATTCGTTTCAAGTAAACTATTGGTAATAATTCCACGGCTTGTTTGAATATCTGCACTTTTAGCAAGTGAAATATTTGGCTGTAAACCAATGGCTGAAAGAACAATGTCTGCTACCAAAGTTTGGCCATTTGCGAGTGTAATCGCATAATCTTCGCCATCATTAATTTTGCTGACTTTCTCAACGGTTGTGCCTAATGCAAATTTAACACCAGCCTCTTCGAGATTTTGCTGGAATGCAGAAGCAATATGACCTGGCAATAAGCGGCCTAATGGTTGAGGTGCCAAATCAATGACAGTAATGTCATATTCACTGTGAAGTAAGTCATTGGCAAATTCACAACCAATCAAACCAGCCCCTAAAATAACAACACGCTTGTCTTTACGTTGAGCTAGATTTTCACGGAAAGCACGGTAATCAATTAGCGAGTTCACTACATGAATGTCATCGCTACCATCGCCTGCAATTGCAAGACGAATTGGGTTAGCACCAACAGCTAAAATCAGTTTTGAATAGGGTTGATTCGAAGTTACCCCGTCTTTCTCAAGAATAAGCTCATGGCGTTCAGTCAAAATTTCTTTTACGAAAGTAAAAGGCTCAATACGCATATTGAGTTGGGTACCCATTTTTGCAGCATCACCTAATGGAATTTGTTCAGGTGCTTTTTTACCTGCAAATGCATTTGATAATGTTGGTTTTGCATAATTCACTGCATCATCCGCACAAATCATCACAAGTTCTTGCTCTGGACTAAGCTTACGAAATTCACGCGCTAAGGTATAACCCGCCATGCCTGATCCGATAATGACGATAGGATGCATTTTTCTCTCCAGAGTTAGAATTATTTATTTAATACGGTGATTGGTAATATTCGTAAAAAAGACCATGTCAATCATGGCCTTTTACTTGAAGTCATTAGATTTCGATCATTTCGAAGTCAGCTTTTGAAACGCCGCAATCAGGGCAAGTCCAGTCATCAGGGATATCTTCCCATTTTGTTCCAGCTGCAATGCCGTCTTGTGGCCAACCTTCTGCTTCATCGTAAATCCATCCACAAACGATACATTGATATTTTTTCATGAGACTCTCCGCACTGATAAGTTTGCTCAAAGCTGCCTTTCAGTAAAACTATTCCATCTATTAATAATGTAACCACGATCCGGTCAATAATAACCAATGTGCCTTTGATCGGATATCAAATTTTTACGCAGTTCTACATTTAATGTAAAGCAAATAACGGAGTTTAATCATTCTTAAGCAAAGATGAATGGCAGGTTAGGACAAATAAGTGGTTTTTTAGGCAAAACTTGAGCATAAGCTAATAATAACTAATACATTCTTAACGTTAATTTTAAACTTAATGTTGTTTGTGAAATTATTGAGAAATAAACAGTGTCTGCTCATTTAAAAGATTTATATAATAAGGAAGCTAAATAACAACAAATGAAAATGTAATAGATGTCATCATTAAATCCGAAAATTAAAATTCGGCAGTATAAGAACGGAATAAATCAGGGAAGTGAAGTATGGAAAATTTAGTATACGAAGTAGAAATTGAGGCACCTATAGAAAAAGTATGGGAATTACTTTGGAATAACGAGACATATAATGCTTGGACAAAATTTTTTGCTCCAGATTCCTCTATGCGTACCGACTGGCAAATCGGTGGCAAAACTTATTTCCTAGATGGTGAAGGCAATGGCATGGTTTCCACAATCGAAGAATTGAAAAAGCCAGAAATCTTGATTTTTAAACATTTAGGAATGATTAAGCATGGTAAGGAGGATTTAGAAAGTGAAGAAGTTAAAGGCTGGAGTGGTTCTCTAGAAAAATATTTTTTAAGCCAACACGATAATGTAACTACTTTAAAAGTTGAATTAGCCACCTTACCTGAATATATGGGCATGTTGAAAAGTGGCTTCGTTCAAGGTTTTGAGGTGATCAAGAAATTGGCAGAAGGAAAATAGGTAATCGGCATCAAGTTAAGCCAAATATTTTTTATAAATTTTCATAATCAAATCATTCAGGCGAGAAGGATAGGCCAAACGATGATGTCCGCCTTCAAACGTTTCAATATTCATGTAGGGAGCAAGTTTTTCTTGAACCTGATACATATCAAGTTGCTCATCTCCTAATTCTAAATAAGCCATTTTAGGATTAGAGAGGGTAAGTTCCTCTTCGGAAAGCTGAGGATAATCAGGTCGAAAACTAGGCGTAAGACTTGGATTCGCCACAATCACAGCTAATTTATGTTGAGCGGCAGTTTTTAAGGCCCAATATCCTCCAAGGCTGTGACCAACCAGTAAATCTGGTTTAATCGTCTGAATAGCCTGATGATAAAAGTACTCAACAGATGCATAACTTAGGTTACGATAATCAACGTCAATACAAAATTTTTCAGGATGTAAAATGGCATGGAACTTTGTTGATTCACGAGAAGAATCCAAGCCATGTAAAAATAGAATTTTCATTATTTACGACACAATCTCATTGATAAAATACAAGGCAAATAAGGCCTTTGAATATCGAGGTTATTTGGATTTTTTTATATTTTACTAAAAGCTTTAAAAAATGATCTTAGCGATTGGTCTAAGTCATTTTGCCTTTAAAAAGTACTGCTCTTTTCTATAAATTGTCTTTTTTCATTTTTGTTTGATTGAAATCATTCGAAAAACTCCTGCAATCTGTTAAGCTATGCCACTTCATTTTTACTTAATCGAGGCAGAGATGACGCAACAAAACGCTCAATCGACTTCTGAACCAACTATTTCCGAAAACGATTTAATTGCACAGCGTCATGCCAAATTAAAGCAAATCCAAGATGTTGCGAAGGAAACTGGAAAGAGTCCTTGGCCAAATACTTTTAAGCGTGAACATTACGCAGCTGATCTACAAGAACAATTTAAAGATCAGTCGAAAGAACAAATTGAAAGCGCTGAGCATGTTTATGTAAAAGTGGCTGGCCGTGTCATGTTAAACCGTGGTTCTTTCATGGTGATTCAAGACATGACAGGTCGTATTCAGTTATATGTTGACCGTAAAGGCTTACCAAAAGATATTCTTGAAACTATTAAAGGTTTAGATCTTGGTGACATTATTGCTGCCGAAGGTTATATCGGACGTTCAGGCAAAGGTGACTTATATGTTCATCTTGAAGGTTTTGAGCTTCTTACAAAATCTCTTCGTCCGTTACCAGATAAATTTCATGGCTTAAATGACACAGAAGTTAAGTACCGTAAACGTTACCTTGACTTAATTGTGAATGAAGAGACACGTAAAACTTTTGAAATCCGCGCCAAAGTTGTTGCAGGTATTCGAGCATTTTTAAACAATGAACGTTTCATGGAAGTTGAAACACCAATGATGCATGTGATTCCGGGTGGTGCTTCTGCGCGTCCATTCGAAACACATCACAATGCTTTGGATATGCCTTTATTCTTACGTATTGCGCCTGAACTTTATTTGAAGCGTTTAGTGGTTGGTGGTTTTGAGCGTGTGTTCGAAATCAACCGTAACTTCCGTAATGAAGGGGTGTCAACACGCCACAACCCTGAATTCACGATGATCGAGTTTTATCAGGCATATGCTGATTATAAAGACTTAATGGCATTGACTGAAAATATGCTTGAAAAGTTGGCTTTGGATATTCTAGGTACAACTGATGTTCCTTACCAAGGTGAAGTGTTTAGCTTCAAAGGACCATTCAAAAAAATCTCTATGTTCGATGCGATCTTAGAGAATAATCCGCAGTTCACACCTGAAAATGTAAGTGATCGCGAATTTCTTGCAAAATTTATTCGTGAAGAGTTGAAAGAAGAGGTTAAGCCTGGTTTTGGTTTAGGTAAGCTTCAAACGATCGTATTTGAAGAAACTGTTGAAACTAAACTTCGTCAGCCAACATTTATTACCGATTACCCAGCTGAAACTTCTCCACTCGCTCGCCGTAATGATGACAATCCACATGTTACAGATCGTTTTGAGTTTTTTATTGGTGGTCGTGAATTGGCAAATGGTTTCAGTGAATTAAATGATCCAATCGATCAGGCTGAGCGTTTCCAAGCGCAAGTTGCAGAGAAAGATGCTGGTGATGATGAAGCAATGCATTACGATGCAGAGTTTGTTGAAGCACTTGAATATGGTTTACCTCCAACAGCAGGTGAAGGTATTGGTATCGACCGTTTGGTTATGTTATTTGCTGACGCACCAAGTATTCGTGATGTAATTTTATTCCCGCATATGCGCCGTAAAGAAGGTTAATCCTCTACGATGCAAAAAGGCAGTATTTATACTGCCTTTTTTATTACTTTTTATATCTAGAAACTTACCTAATTATACCAATCTTAAGGTAGCGTTAAAAAATGTAATTGCACAGTTTAACAATTGCAAAGTTGTGATAAAAAATTTAAGGTGTTGCTCATAAATAACTTTGAGAATTGGCTGGCATGTTTCTAAGAAAAACACTTTCGATTGCAATATTGGCAACTGCTTCATCCGCTATTTTTGCACAAGGTTTAGTGCTAAATAATGAAGACTTACGTACCGACTTAAACTGGTTAAATCAACAAGGCGTTATCAGTATTAGCACCTCAACTTGGCCCTTAAGTGGTGATGAAATTCAAAGAGCACTTTCTCAAGCAAAAGTGACGCATCCAGTTCAACAAAAAGTTATTAATTCAGTACTTAATGCATTAAAAGCAGATAACAATACAGTTAAAGTGGGTGCTTTTGCTGAAACTGATATCAAAAATATTCCTCAAGCATTCGGTGATAATCAAAAAGCTCAATATCAAGGTTCGTTAGAGTTTAATGCTGGCGGTGAAAACTGGGACGCTAAAATCCGAGTAAATGCAGAAAAAGACCCGCAAATCGATAATGGGCAAGATGTGAATGTTGAAGGCTCATATGTCGCTGGTAAACTTTGGAATCAATGGGTAGTTGCAGGTCAAATTCCAACATGGTGGGGACCTGGACACGATGGTAGCTTAATTCGTGGTGATGCTAGTCGACCAGTTTATGGGGTAACTGCACAACGTGCTGTGCAAAATGCTTTTGAGACAAAATGGTTGTCTTGGATTGGACCTTGGCAATACCAAGCATTTGCTGGTCAATTAGATGATTATAAAGCAGTGCCTGATGCTAAATTAATTGGATTACGTTTAACTGCACAACCATTACCATATATCGAGTTAGGTGCATCGCGTGCTATTCAGTGGGGTGGAGATGGCCGTCCTGAAAGTCTTAGTTCGTTATGGGATGCATTTGTTGGTAATAAAGATAATGGCGGAACTGGCGAACCAGATCCATCAAACCAAATTGCTGGCTTTGATGGCCGTTTATTGCTGCAACCGCTATTCCAAGTTCCAGTCAGTTTATATGGACAATATGTAGGTGAAGATGAAGCAGGTGGTTTACCTTCTAAGAAAATGTACTTAGCTGGTGTGGACTATTCATCTAGCTACAATAACATGCCGTACCAACTTTATGCAGAGTGGGCAGACACGCGTACTAATGGTGATGTAAGAGGTATCTCTTATGCTCATTCAACTTATAAAGATGGCTATTACCAACATGGTTTCCCGTTAGGTCACGCGATGGGCGGTGATGGGCAAATGTATTCGGTGGGTGGCGATATCCGCTTTGATGTCATGAACCGTTTAAGTGGTCGCGCTATGGTGGTTAAAGTTAACCAATCTAACTTAGCAATCAATAAAGCATTCCCTAAAGATGATGAAATTAAAGCACTTGATTTAACTTGGACGCATTTCATCAAACCTGATCTTCCATTAAAAATTAATGGCTGGGTAAGTGATTCTGATCTTGAGGGTAATGATGCAGGTGCATCTATTGGTATTGAAATTCCATTAGAACGTAAAATGTTTGGTTTCTAAGAATAGATCATGTTTTAGAAAAGAGAAGCCATCAAAGCTTCTCTTTTTTATGGTTTTTAAAGAAAACTAAAGACTAGAACATGATTTGCTTAAGTTGACTACACAAGCTAGGATTGTGAAGTTATGCAAGTGAATCAGCATATTACATGTATATGATTAAATCGAATATCAATATGAAAAAACAAGCAAAAGGAATCGGTTTTAAATCACTATAATGCATAACTAATGCTATAAGCCATATAAAGGCTTGTGGTTGGATTATCTATCACGAAAAATTGGAGTTGTTATGGCACTCGTTCCTCCACATGGTCTTCTAGGTGGTGGTTTAATACTACTTCTAGATTTTATGGGCAAAATGGATAGAGAAGGACGTGTTCATGACTGAATCAAGACTCACACATCTCAAACAGCTTGAAGCGGAAAGCATTCATATCATCCGTGAAGTTGCTGCAGAATTCGAAAACCCAGTCATGCTTTACTCAATTGGTAAAGACTCGGCTGTTATGCTTCATCTTGCGTTAAAAGCATTTTATCCAGCTAAACTTCCATTCCCATTATTACATGTAGATACGGGTTGGAAGTTTAAAGACATGATCGCGTTTCGCGATAACATGGCAAAAACTCATGGTTTTGACTTAATTGTTCATCAAAACAAAGAAGGCCGTGAAGCTGGGATCAACCCATTTGATCATGGTAGTTCAAAATATACAGATATTATGAAAACCCAAGCTTTAAAACAGGCTTTGGATAAATATCAATTTGATGCTGCTTTTGGTGGTGCACGTCGTGATGAAGAAAAATCACGTGCGAAAGAGCGTGTATATTCATTCCGTGATAGTAAACACCGTTGGGACCCTAAAAACCAACGTCCTGAACTTTGGAACCTTTACAATGGTAAAGTGAACAAAGGCGAAAGTATTCGTGTATTCCCATTATCGAACTGGACAGAGTTGGATATCTGGCAATATATCTATTTAGAAAATATTCAAATTGTTCCTCTTTATTTCTCTGCTGTTCGTCCAGTGGTAGAGCGTAGTGGTACGTTAATCATGGTTGATGACGAACGTATGCGCTTAAAAGAGGGTGAAGTTCCACAGATGAAGTCTGTACGTTTCCGTACGCTTGGCTGTTACCCGTTAACTGGTGCAGTTGAGTCTGAAGCAGATACGTTACCTGAAATTATCCAAGAGATGCTTTTAGCCACGAGTTCTGAGCGTCAAGGTCGTATGATTGACCATGATGAAGCGGGCTCAATGGAAAAGAAAAAGCAAGAAGGCTATTTCTAAGACAATTTCTAAATTTGTGGAGTTTGAGCAATGTCTCATCAATCAGAATTAATCAGTCAAGATATCTTGGCCTATTTAAAGCAACATGAACAAAAAGACCTTCTACGCTTTTTGACTTGCGGTAACGTAGACGATGGTAAAAGTACGCTTATCGGGCGTTTACTCTACGATTCAAAATTGATTTATGAAGATCAATTGCAAGCAGTAACGCGTGACAGTAAAAAAGTAGGAACTACTGGTGATGCACCAGACTTGGCATTACTGGTAGATGGTCTGCAAGCAGAACGTGAACAGGGTATTACAATTGACGTAGCTTACCGTTATTTCTCAACAGAAAAGCGTAAGTTTATTATTGCGGATACCCCAGGGCATGAGCAATATACACGTAACATGGCAACAGGTGCGTCAACTGCGGACTTGGCAATCATCTTGATTGATGCGCGCTATGGTGTACAAACTCAAACTCGTCGTCATACGTTTATTGCGAGTTTGCTTGGTATTAAAAATATTGTTGTTGCAATCAATAAGATGGACTTGGTTGAATATTCACCTGAGCGTTTCACTGAAATTCAGATTGAATATGATGCTTTCGTAAGCCAATTAGGTGATCGTCGTCCAGCCAATATTCAGTTTGTACCAATCTCTGCCTTAAATGGCGATAATGTTGTGAATCCGTCAGCTCATACGCCGTGGTACAAGGGTCAAACCTTGATGAGCATTCTTGAGTCGGTGGAAATTAGTCGTGAAACAAACAAACACGAATTCCGTTTCCCTGTTCAGTATGTAAATCGTCCAAACCTTGATTTCCGTGGTTTTGCGGGTACCGTTGCTTTAGGTGAAATCAATGTTGGTGATGAGATTGTTGCACTGCCATCAGGTAAACGTTCGACAGTTAAAGAAATCGTTACTTTTGATGGAAACCTTGAGCAGGCTGTAGCGGGTCAAGCGGTTACATTGACCCTGAATGATGAAATTGATATTAGCCGTGGTAACGTTTTGGTACGTGCTGGCGAGCAACCATTAATTTCACGTAGTGTTCGTGCTTCAGTGGTGTGGATGAATGAACATCCGCTCGTGAAAGGTAAGTTATACAACGTTAAGATTGGTACCCAGACTGTTCCTGCTAAAGTCACTAATATTCACTATCGAGTGAATGTGAATACCCTTGAACATACTCATGTGGAAGAGCTTGAGTTAAATGCAATTGCAGATGTTGTAGTTGAGTTCGATGCGCCAGTTGTGTTTGATCAATATCAAGATTCTCGTTATACAGGTTCATTCATCTTCATTGACCGCTTAAGCAACGTAACTGTTGGTGCAGGTATGGTTGAGGCTGCTGTTGAATGGACTGCACATAGCAATCCTGTAACAGCTGAAGATCGTGCTGCACGTTTGGGCCAAAAGCCAGCGGTGATTGGGATTTCTGCACAGTTAATCGAGAAAGCTCAAGTTTTAGAAAGTTTATTGATCCAACAAGGTGTAGTTGCGATTGCAAAAGCCAACTTAACTGCTGAACAAATTACTTTATTGCGTGAGACAGGTGTTGTGGTTATCACAACTTCTGTAGATGGTGCGGATACAGAAGTTACTGCTGAAACCGTTGAAGAGGCAGCTGAAAAAGTTGTGGAATTAGTTCGTCTTTAATAGACTGAATTAATTTTGAAAAAACCCGCGTAAGCGGGTTTTTTTTATTGGGTTTAGAAAATACTTTGAGTTTTTAAAGTTAAATATTCTCTTACATCTTTGGGGTAGCTCTGAATCATTTTTAAAAATATATCTCGATCGCCTTGATATAAGGCACGTGTTGCTTCTTCGTAATTTGGCATATTGCCCAACATGGCAGACATAAAACGGTCGATGGCTTGTTTAGCGAGCATAATATTACCTTCAGAATTTGGGTTATTTAACTCTTTATCAATTAACTTGCGAATCACTGCTGAGGCACTCGCGCTTTGTTGATCTAACCAATCCCAATGTTTTTTTTGTAAAGTGATTTCACGCGAAATTACTCCAAGCTTAGGTCGTCCAACTTTTTTAATTTCTTCCGGTTCAGCATAACGTTGTTGAATTTCTTGTTCCGAATCAGAAAGATCAAGATCAATTTGTTGACCTGTTTGATCATTAAAAATCAGAATATTTTCTGTTGTTTTAGGAAGGGTTTTTAGTTTTTTTGCAAGTTCAACCAGAGAGTCACTCGCAATAAGTGTGCTTCCAATGAAAGCAGTATAGGTGATTTTAGTATTCATTTTAGCCGCATATTTTTATCAGGGTAAAATAATATTACCAGGGTAAAATAAATTTGGCAAATAATTAAAATTATAACCAAAGAATTATTTGATTTTATGAGTGTAGTCTATGAAGTTAGGACTATAAAAATAGTCAAGATAATGAGCTATTTAAAATTTTACTCTGCTTTAGTATCGCTTTTATGAGAGAATACGCCTTTAGTTGTATGTATAGAGACTCCTATGTTTGAGCAATCTCCTGAATCTTTAAGCGATATCGAAATTTTAGACATTTTACAGTCGATGAAAAAAGATAAGCTAGATACGGAAGCAAATGAGATCATCCGTAACGGGGGAAAAGCAGGACGTCAGGAAGCACATAAACAGGCTTTAGTGGCACTGAATACAAATTTTGAAGAAAAGTTTGTAGAGGCAGTTACTCTTGCACTAGGTTTAAATGCAGCTCAAGCTAAAAAAATTCGCTATAAAAAAGATCGAATTCGTATTTTAAAAGCGCGTGGTATTGATTATTTAGCTATTGATGGTGCAGAAACAGCGCAAGTTTTGGCACAAATTTCACAAGCGATTGTTCGAGAAGATGCAATAGTTACTCATGACTTACATGACATCTTCCCATTTTGGAAAGAAGGTTGGCCAATGGTGCAATTTGATAATGCCTATAAAATTTTAGAAGAAGATATTAGCTTGCACTTTCATGCGTTCTTAGACGCCATGATTGAGTATATAAATAAATAAAAATAAAAGCCCCGTTTGGGGCTTTTATTTTTAGGGGAATAATTAAAGTGTACTAAAGAGCGGGAAAACGCCAATCACTAATGCAGTGCCCATCAAAACCATACATGTTATAAATGCCCACTTAAATGTGAACTTTTGATGATCTGCAAAGTCAACTTTAGCAAGACCGCATAACAAGTAAGTTGATGGAACAAGAGGCGATAGCAAGTGCACTGGCTGGCCTACAATTGATGCACGAGCAATAGCTTCTGGGCTAATACCGTAATGTGAAGCCGCTTCAGCAAGAATTGGTAAAACACCATAGAAGAATGCATCATTTGACATAAAGAATGTCAAAGGCATACTGACTAAAGCGGTAATCGGTGCAAGATATGGACCCATGCTTGGAGGAATCATTGCGACGAATTCTTTAGACATCGCCTCAACCATACCTGTACCAGATAAAATCCCTGTGAAAATACCTGCAGCGAAAATTAAACCTACAACAGCTAAAATACTATCTGCATGCATTGCGATACGCTTTTTCTGCATATCAACATCAGGATAGTTAATCAGCATTGCAATACAGAACGCTAGCATGAATAACACTGACATTGGCAAAATGCCTTTGATTAATGCAATCATGAGAATAATAGTAAGTACCATATTTACTTTGCGTAAATGTGGACGCGTCGCTTCAGGGTCTTTCGACACGGTAATATTGTCACCATGATGACTTTCAAGCTCAATCACGCCTAAACGTTTTTGCTCATAACGGCCATATAAATATGCCAAGAAGAATAACCAACCAATACTAATGATCATTGGAAGGATCATCGGTACGAAAATATGGCTTGGATCAACTTGTAACGCACTTGCAGCACGAGCAGTAGGACCACCCCATGGCGTTAGGTTCATTACACCACTACATAACAGCATAAGTGCAGTCATGATGAGTGTGTTCATTCCTAGACGTTGATAAAGTGGCAACATTGCAGCCACACAGATCATATAGGTGGTTGAGCCATCACCATCTAAAGAAACGAGAGTGGTTAAAAAGACAGTTCCTAGAGTAATTTTTAAAGGATCGCCTTTAACTTTTTTCAAAATCCATTTAACCGGGGGGTCGAAAAGACCTGCATCGATCATTAAGGCAAAATACAAAATTGCGAATAAAAGCATTACGCCAGTTGGCGCTAATTTTTTGATGCCATCCAGCATCATCTCACTGAGACCTTTAAGTTCAATGTGACTTAAACTTTCAAAGTAATGACCTAGGCCCCAAGCAATAAGAGAAAAAATAAACGGGATGAGAATTAAAGCAATAATAGGGCTTAAACGTTTGGACATGATTAAGTACATGAAGCACAAAATCATGCCAACACCAAGTAATGTCAGCATACAATCAATCCTTTGCCTATAGTTTTACTGAACAAGTTTATTCAAAACTCTGACCTTGGTTATTCTTATTAATTTTTATTAAAAAGACAAATAATATATTTAGTTTATTTGGTTAATATATATTCATTTGGATGGGTATATTTAGATGAAATACTGAACATATATATTAAGGTTATAATGGTTTTATAATAAATGAATGCTATTATAAAATAATATAAAGGTATTATAAAAATAAAAATTATATGGCATTTTTTTTAATTATATATATTTTGATGATTGAAATGAGAAGAAGAAGCATTTAGGGGCTTACTTTGAGCTAAGTTATATAAAATTATTTGCAATGTAAATGGGACTTAATTACTTTATAGGCAGTTAAGAGATATAGATTATTTTATTAATTTTCAGTATTTAAGCTTTAATAGAGTTGTTAAATAAAATAATAATACTTTTAGATTAAAAGAGCAAATTGAATAAATGAATCTAAAATAATTATTACATATATTTAAAAAAGTTATTTAGTTTTAAAAAAATACCCCAGCTAAATTGTGGGGCATTTAAATTAATAACGATTAGCTTTCATCAATTGATGAGTGTGTTTCGGTTTGTTCTAAAATTCGAGTTACAAGAAGTTGGTCAATTTTAAAATGGTCGACATCGACAACTTCAAATTTATATCCACCAAATTCCACAAAATCTGCTGGACGTGGAATTTTGCGTAAACGGTACATCATGAAACCTGCGAGCGTCTCATAGTTTTCTTCATCAGGCATTTCATCAATTTCAAGAGCATGTCTTAGGTCATCAATTGGTGTGCTGCCATCAATTAACCAGGAGTTATTATCACGTTTAATGATTTGCTGTTCTTCTTCAATAGGAGTAACCCAATCACCCATAACTGTAATCATGATATCACTTAACGTAATCACTCCTACAACAAGTGCATACTCATTGATCACGACAGCAAATTTCTCTTTTGTAGAACGAAAACGATCAAGTAGTTCAGAGAGTGTGAGGGTGTCGGGAATCATGAGTACAGTACGAATGGTAGACTCATTTAATTGAGTTGGTGATTGATTATTTAAAATGCGTACTAAGAAATCTTTAGCATCAACATAACCAATAACCTGATCAATATTTTCATTACACACTAAAAATTTTGAGTAAGGATATTCTGCTAATTTTTGACGAATACTATCTTCATGTTCGTTTAAGGTGAAATAAACGACGTTCTCGCGTGTCGTCATGCTTGAAGGTACGGTACGTTCTTCTAGTTCAAAAACATTCTCAATAAAGTGGTGTTCTTGTTTTTGAAGTACGCCAGCTTGAGCGCCCGCATCCATGACCGCTGAGATATCATCAAAAGTAATGTTATCTTCGCGTGTTGTATTGACTTTAAACAAGCGAAATAACAGATTCGCAATAGCATTAATTCCCCAAGCTAAGGGTTTACACACCTTAATAAAAACTTGAATCGGGTTAATAACGCTAATTGCAATTTTTTCAGGTGCAATCATTGCCAAGCGTTTTGGCATGAGATCGGCAAATAAAATAAATAGAGAAGTTACTAAAGTGAAGGAGAGGGCAAAACCGATAGTTTGTGTCCAAGGACCTGCATAAAAGCGGTCAACTAAAGTGACAAAAAAGGGACGAAAAGCAGCTTCACCCAAAATACCGCCTAAAATTGCAACTGCATTTAGGCCAATTTGAGAAGCTGCAAAAAAATCGGCAGATTGTTCTTGTAGATCAAGTACTTGTTGGGCACGTTCTTCGCCAGCTTCGGCTAAAATTTTTAACTTTACTTTTCTGGCTCCAGCCAATGCAATTTCAGTTAAAGATAAAAAGCCTGCTGCGATGATGAGCAGTACGATGATAATGATATTTTGAAAGAGACTCACAAATCACCCGAGGTTCATCATTATTATGACTATGTTTTAACACAAAAAAGCGCTGAGGTAATCAGATTGATTGCTCAGCGCTTGAAGATAATGTCTAAAATCGACAATTAAATCAAAATTTACTTAATAGTGAGAAAATTGCGAATTGTTGGTTAGAAATTCACGATTTTCTTCTTCAATCATTTGACGAGCAACAAATAAAATAAGTTGGCGCAACCAGCGATGAGCTGGATGATGATGTAATAACGGGCACCAAGCCATTTTAAGTTCAAATTCTGGAATATAAAAAGGAGGATCCTTTATAACCAGTTTTGGATTTTGAGTTTGTAGGCGTGCCATTCGAGTTGGAAGGGTGGCAATCAAGTCAACATTTTGAGCAAGTAATGCTGGCATTTGGTAGTGGCGGGTAAATACAGAAATTTTACGACGTTGACCAATACGTTCTAATGCCTGATCGATCCAGCCTAAACCGCCTTGTTTATCTGGATTTACACCAAAGCCTACACCCATACCTGTTTTAGAAACCCAGATATGCTGTGCATCTAGATAACTTTTGAGATTCAAATGGGTTACAGCAGGGTGTTTGTCATTAAGAATACAGCTAAAACTATCACGCCAAACTAAAACTTGGTGGAAACTTTGCGGTATTTCATTAAATCTATTAATCGCAAGATCAACTTTACCTTGTTCCATGTCTCTATAAGACACATCACTTGGTGTAAGAAAGTCGAGTACAACATTTGGAGCTTCAGAGCGTAGAGCTTTGACAAGACGAGGGACTAAAGTTGCCTCGGCATAGTCAGATGTCATAATGCGGAAAACGCGATTACTTGTATAAGGGCGGAATTCGGTACGGGGTTCCAAAATCATGGAAAGATCAGAAAGGGCATCACGAATACGAGGTTGTAATTCAAGTGCACGTTCTGTTGGGGTCATCCCTTCGGAAGAACGGATAAGAAGCGGATCATTAAATAAATTACGTAAGCGACGTAAAATATTACTCATTGCAGGCTGAGTTACCCCAAGCTGTTCGGCTGCGCGCGTAACATTTTTTTCACGAAGAAGTACATCAAGATATATTAATAGATTAAGATCTACTCGCTCCAGATTCATAAAAAAAATACCGAAAATAAAACCCTGAAATTGTTTCAAATTATGCCATATTTAATGATCATTGTGTGAAAAAATGATGAGAAAAGCGACATTTTTTGTAGGAATTAAGTAGGGTGAAAAGACGTTTCAAAGGCACGTTTTTACTGTCTTTGCTCAGTTTTGAATGAAAGAAATCTAAATAGAATATATTTATGAATAACTTCTAAATTTCTAGCATATCAATTGACTTTTTGCATTGGCAAAAATAGCCTAATTTACAATTGACTTTTAGATTTAAAAATGAGTGGAAAATCTCCAAAAATTGTATAAAAATAAGACTTAGGGAGTTTTTAGAATAAAACCCTATACTCCTTTAGGATAATTTTATTTTTATAAACAAAGTGTTAAGATTTTTGGTTTTATCTATAATATCGATTTATTGGTATATTTTTTAAATAAATACTGAAGATTAACAAAGGATATTGGATTAATTGATTGGCTAAGTCTAAGCTGTGTTCATGAGGAAGCAGCTGGTGTCATAAGAAATTTAAGTAACGTGACTCTAGGCTTCAATCGATGAAATCCTAAAATGAATACAGGACAATATCATGACTACATATCAAACAGCGATTGATGCAGTACGTCAATTAAAAGCAAAATTCGGCAATACTTGGGCAGACATTAGCCCAGAAGATGCTGCTCGTATGCAACTTCAAAACCGTTTCAAAACTGGTTTAGATATTGCTAAGTATACAGCTGCGATTATGCGTCGTGATATGGCTGAATACGATGCTGACTCAAGCAAATACACTCAATCATTAGGTTGCTGGCATGGTTTCATCGCACAACAAAAAATGATTGCGAACAAAAAATATTTCGGTACTACAAGCAAACGTTATATCTACCTTTCTGGTTGGATGGTTGCTGCTCTTCGTTCTGAATTTGGTCCACTTCCTGACCAATCTATGCACGAAAAAACTTCTGTTCCTGCATTGATCGAAGAAATCTATACTTTCTTACGTCAAGCTGACGCAAAAGAATTAAACGATTTATTCCGTGCGCTTAAAAAAGCACAAGAAGCTGGTGATACTGCTAAAGCAGCTGAAATCACAGCTCAAATCGACAACTTTGAAACTCACGTTGTGCCAATTATTGCGGACATCGATGCTGGTTTCGGTAATGAAGAAGCAACTTACTTACTTGCTAAGAAAATGATCGAAGCTGGTGCTTGTGCGCTTCAAATCGAAAACCAAGTATCTGATGCTAAACAATGTGGTCACCAAGCTGGTAAAGTAACTGTTCCACACGAAGACTTCATCGCTAAGATCCATGCATTACGTTATGCGTTCTTAGAAATGGGTCTTGAAGAAGGTATCATTGTTGCGCGTACTGACTCTGAAGGCGCTGACTTGACTCAAAAAATCCCAGTGGTTAAAGAGCCAGGTGACATCGCTTCTCAATACATCAGCTACTTAGATACTCAAGAAATTGACATTGCTGATGCTCAAGAAGATGAAATCTTAATCAAGCGTGATGGTAAATTACACCGTCCTAAGCGTTTACCTTCTGGCTTATATCAGTTCCGTGCTGACACGCAAATTGACCGTGTTGTACTTGACTGTGTGTCTAGCTTACAAAATGGTGCTGACCTTCTTTGGATCGAAACTGCGACTCCAAACGTAGAAGAAATCGCACACATGGTTAACCGTGTTAAAGAAGTTGTTCCAAATGCTAAGCTTGTTTATAACAACAGCCCATCATTCAACTGGACTTTAAACTTCCGTCAACAAGCTTACGATCGTTGGGTTGCTGAAGGTAAAGACGTTTCTGCATATGACCGCGCTAAATTAATGAGTGCTGAATATGACAACACTGAATTAGCTGCTGATGCTGATGACAAGATCCGTACTTTCCAAGCAGATGCTTCTCGTGAAGCGGGTGTGTTCCATCACTTGATCACACTTCCGACTTACCACACTGCTGCTCTTTCTACTCATGAGCTTGCACAAGGTTACTTCGGTTCTGAAGGTATGTTGGCTTATGTTGCTGGCGTACAACGTAAAGAAATCCGTGGCGGTATCGCTTGTGTTAAACACCAAGCAATGGCGGGTTCTGACATCGGTGATGATCACAAAGAAATCTTCTCTGGTGACAACGCTCTTAAAGCACATGACGATGCTAAAAACACAATGAACCAATTCGCAGCTCACTAAAAATTGATTCATAAAAAAACCCGCTCAAATGAGCGGGTTTTTTAATTATTAAAAATTATTTTTTCAAAACATAGTGTTCAGCTAAAGAGCCTTCAACTTTTTTACCTTCCATATCTAAAGCAGTTGCAGTATTTTCACCAATAAAGAATTTACGGTTTTGGCCTTTATCATCTAACGTAATAACTGAAGTATTATCTTTGTCGAAAGTAAAGGTACCATGGGTTTCAAATGGGTTGGTGTCACCTTTACCAAGATAAGTTTCGGTTAGCTCGTAGGTTTTATCATCTTTAAGTTCTAATTCGGTTTTAATACCTTCACAGTCTGCGCATGGGAGAGTGCCTTTATATGTGCCGTCCCAATCGAGTGAGTTTTCAGCTGTGTGCGCGGTATCTACAGCATTATTATTCGCTTCAGTAGTTTGCGCTGGAGCAGATGCTTGAGTTGTCGTGTCGGCTTTATTTTCATTTTTGCTACAAGCGGCAAGAAGGATACTTAAGAGTGCTACTGATAATAATGTTTTTTTCATGATGATCTAAACCTCGGAAAATAAATAAAAAACAAGTAAACAGGCTATGAAATATAAGAGCCTAATAAAAGTTTAAGTATGTAATTTAATTTTAACCAAAGGTAAAGTGAGTAAAAATTAATCAAAAAAGAAAGATATAAAATTAAAAAAAGGTATCCACTAAAAAATTAAGTGAATACCTTTATATATTAAGGTTGAGAAGAAACCCCACCTAAAGAATCACAAGCTGATTTATAAAGTTGATATTGTTGCTTTAAAACTTCATCGAGCGGCATGTCGAATAATTCTTCACCATTCTTGTAACTTTCTACATATGAAGTCGCCTTTTCTTTGCTTACCGCTAAAGACTGCTGGTAGTAAGAATTGATTGAGCTTGTTGCTATCTGACTTGTCTCAACATTTTTACATTCAAAATTATGGAGAATTTTTTCTGCACGTTTGACCTCACTAGATTGGCCAAAAATACACCCAGTTAAAAAGACAAGTGGCGTTAACACGAAAAAAAGTTTCATGGAGAGCAAGTATGGAAGCAACGGTGGGCGCTATTGTATAAATAATTCCATGAGTTACTGTGGTTTTATGTTAGACATTGATTGTTTTTTAACTCATTAAAATCAAAAAATTGTATCTAATTTTATCATTTTGCTTATTTTTATATTTGGTGCGTATTTTGCTTATAACTTTAAGCACTTATTTTGAACATATGAACCAGAATGAATCAGGTACAAACGTTTTCAAAAAACTCTTTAGCACCATTTTGGTATGCGCAATTAGAACTCGGATTCTGTTTTGAAAATTCGCGCACCATAATGAGTCATAGAAAGCACCATGGCCCTGTAAGGGTGCAAAAAATGCTCTGGCCTGAAAAAACAGGTGTATGTCATGCCATTATTGTACATCCTCCAGCAGGAATCGCAGGAGGAGACCATCTTACTTTTCAAATCGAAACCAAAGATCAAGCTCATGCGGTTGTAACGACTCCTGGTGCGGGAAAATGGTACAAAACCAATGGAAAGCAAGCCTTTCAGCATATTCATCTTCATGTGCGAGATCGGTCTATTTTGGAGTGGGTTCCACAAGAAACGATGCTGTTTGATGGAGCTCTGGCACACTCAGAAACTCATATTCATCTTGACCATGCTGCCAGTTTTATTGGCTGGGATATGTTGGTACTCGGGCGGCAGGCACGTGCTGAACGTTTTGTGCGGGGAAGCTACCACAACCAGTTTAAGTTGTGGCGAGAACAAAAATTATTGGTTGCAGATACATTGTTTTTTGAAGGTGAAGATCGTTGGCTTAGTTCGTGTTTAGGTATGAATAATCAAGCAGTAATGGGAAGCTTTTGGGCGGTTGCTCCTGAGAAATATCGGTCTTCATTTTATTTAGAACAACAGCTCGAACTCATTCGCGAATTGATGATGCGTATGCAAGCATCTGTAACTTTAACGTTATTAGATGATGTAGTTTGTGCGCGTTTCTTGGGAAATGATGTCCGACATTGCCATGATGCTTTTGCGGCAATCAGAGCAAGATTAAGGTGTTATTGGTTTGATTTAGATGAGGAATTCCCAAGAATCTGGAGAACCTAAGTTACGTTAAATTGCGTATTTAAAAAACGATTAAAACAAGTATGCTGCTTTTGAGCACGTATTTTGCTTAAAGAAAATTAGATGCTATTTAGGAAAGAGATATGGAACTCAATCCAACAGAAAAAGATAAATTACTTATTTTTACCGCAGGGCTAGTCGCTGAGCGCCGTAAAGCTCGCGGCTTAAAGCTAAATTATCCGGAAGCTATCGCTTTTATTTCTGCTGCTTTGCTTGAAGGAGCACGGGATGGTATGACGGTGAGTGACTTGATGCATTACGGAACAACTTTATTAAAGCGCGAAGATGTGATGGATGGTGTGCCAGAAATGATTGCTGAGGTTCAGGTCGAAGCAACTTTTCCTGATGGCTCGAAATTAGTCACTGTTCATCAGCCAATTGTATAAAAGGAACGCTTATGATCCCCGGTGAAATCATTACTCCAGATGCAGATATTGAGCTGAATGTTGGGCGACAAACTTTAAAAATTGTAGTTGCTAATATTGGCGATCGACCTATTCAGGTGGGTTCTCATTTTCATTTTTATGAAGCAAATGATGCACTACAGTTTGACCGTGAAACAGCGAAAGGCTTTCGATTAAATATCGCGGCGGGCACAGCGATACGTTTTGAACCGGGACAAAATCGGGAAGTAGAGCTTGTTGCTTTAGCGGGTAAGCGAGAAGTATATGGTTTTGCAGGCCGAGTCATGGGCAGGCTGGACTAGACATAACAACGATAATGAAAGAGATGAGTAATAAGTTATGAAAATGTCACGTCGTGCATATGCTGAAATGTTTGGTCCAACGGTTGGTGATCGTATTCGCTTGGCTGATACAGAGCTTTTTATTGAGGTTGAGCAAGACTTAACGACCTATGGTGAAGAAGTTAAGTTTGGCGGTGGCAAAGTCATTCGTGATGGAATGGGGCAATCTCAACTTTTAGCCGATGAAGTTGCCGACACTGTGATTACCAATGCTTTGATTGTAGATTGGTGGGGGATTGTAAAGGCGGATGTTGGCTTAAAAAATGGTCGAATCTGGAAAATAGGGAAAGCAGGAAATCCTGATATTCAACCTGACATTACCATTCCTTTAGGTGCTGCAACAGAAGTGATTGCGGGTGAAGGGCAAATTTTAACGGCAGGTGGTATTGATACTCACATTCACTGGATTTGCCCACAGCAAGTTGAAACTGCACTTATGTCGGGTACAACAACAATGGTGGGTGGCGGAACAGGACCTGCGGCAGGTACTTCGGCAACGACAGTGACTCCGGGGCCTTGGCATATTGCAACCATGTTGCAAGCCATTGATGATTTACCTATGAATATTGGCCTGTTAGGCAAAGGTAATTTGAGTTTGCCAGACCCAATTCGTGAGCAAATTAAAGCTGGAGTAATTGGGTTAAAACTACATGAAGACTGGGGCTCAACACCAGCAGCCATTGATAACTGTTTGAGTGTGGCAGATGAGTTTGATGTGCAGGTCGCTATTCATACAGATACCTTAAATGAAGGTGGGTTTTTAGAAGAAACTTTAGCTGCATTTAAAGATCGCACGATTCATACGTACCATACCGAAGGTGCAGGTGGTGGACATGCTCCCGATATTTTAAAAGCAATTGGGCAAAGTAATGTCTTGCCATCTTCGACCAACCCAACACGACCTTATACCATTAATACCATTGACGAGCATTTAGATATGCTCATGGTTTGCCATCATTTAGACCCTGCAATTGCTGAAGATATTGCTTTTGCAGAAAGTCGTATTCGTCGTGAAACCATTGCCGCTGAAGATATTCTTCAAGACTTAGGCGCAATTGCCATGATGTCATCTGACTCTCAGGCGATGGGACGTGTGGGTGAAGTGATTTTACGAACTTGGCAAACTGCCCATAAAATGAAAGTACAACGTGGCCCATTAGAGGGTGACAATGAGTTTCATGATAACAACCGCGTTAAACGATACATTGCCAAATATACAATTAACCCAGCAATTACCCATGGTTTAAGTCATGAAATTGGTTCGATTGAGGTCGGAAAACTTGCTGATCTGGTGTTATGGAAGCCGGCCTTTTTTGGTGTGAAACCTTCCATGATTATTAAAGGTGGCATGATTGCAGCGGCACCGATGGGTGACATTAATGCTTCAATTCCGACACCTCAACCCGTGCATTATCGCCCAATGTTTGGTGCCTATCCGCGTGGTGTACATAACACCTGTATTACCTTTTTATCTCAAATAGCAATTGATAAAAAAGTTGCTGAGAAACTAAATCTTAAAAAGTTAATTAGTCCATGTAAAAACACGCGTGCAATTACTAAAGCCGATATGAAGCACAACACATATTGTCCAGTCATGCATGTTCATCCTGAAACTTACGAGGTGAGGGCTGATGGTGAATTATTAACGTGTGAACCTGCTGACTTGTTACCGATGGCACAGCGTTATTTCTTATTTTGATAAGTTTTATAGAGATGATTTGCCTCATTACTCTAGATATGAAAGAAATAAATAAGGAGAGAAAAGCTAAATGAAAATCTATACCCAACGACTTGAAGATATTTCTCCTGATCAGGCATTTGAAACGGTTGAACTGACTTTTGATACCCGCCAAAAATCCCGCTTTCGAGCAGCTTTAACGAGTGGCATCGATATTGGTGCTGATTTACCGCGTACTGGTATTTTGCGTAGTGGTTCATATATTGCAACTCAAGAGGGTGATGTATTACGTGTTGACGCGAAACCTGAGCGATTAATGCAAGTCACTGCTCAAACCGATTTTGATTTGCTTAAAGCTGCCTATCACTTAGGTAATAGACATGTACCGTTAATGTTGACCCCTACAGCTTTGTATTTTGAGCCTGATCATGTGCTTGCAGAAATGGTAGAAGGTTTAGGACTTACGGTGACTGAAACCGATCATCCGTTTGAACCTGAAAGTGGTGCTTATGCGCAGCATAGTCATGATCATCGTTTAAGCCCAATCAAAGCTTTACATCATGTCCATTCATAGTGCCGCGCAATTACTGCAACTGCTGACACTGTCTTCTACAGCATTGCCAGTTGGGGCGTATTGTTATTCACAAGGTGTGGAAACGGCGATTGATATTGGTCTAATACATGACGAAACCTCGGCAATTGCTTACTTTGAAGAAGTGCTTGAGATGTTGTTGGTGAGGTTTGAGTTGCCCGTATTAAAGCGTCTCATGCAGCATCATGATGACTCAGAACAGTTTCTGGTATGGGCAAATTTGTATAAGGCCAGCAGAGAAAGTAAAGAACTGCTCGCTGAATCTCAGCAGCTGGCATTTTCATTAAATGCGTGGATTAAAGATGTTTTAAAAAAAACAGTTGAGGTTAAAAAGCAGTTTGGTTTCGTACCAGTCTATGCACAGCTTTGTGGCCGACTCGAACTCAACGACATGGATGTACTTACGGCTTATACCTTCACTGTTTTAGAAAATCAGGTTTTAGCAGCAGTAAAAACTGTTCCTTTAGGACAAATGGCTGGGCAAAGAATTTTATGGCACTTGCATGGTTTAGTACCACAAGCGGTAGAGAAAGCTTTGAAACTTAATGACGAGCAATTGAGCAGCGCTTTACCTCGTTATGCCATGCTGAGCATGAAACACGAAACACAATATTCACGGTTATTCAGATCTTAAGTTTAGGAAAAAGGATAAAAATCATGACAGAACGTAGTCCATTACGAGTTGGAATTGGCGGACCAGTGGGTTCGGGTAAAACAGCACTTACACTTAATTTATGTTTAGCCTTGCGTAATAAATACAATATGGCTGTGGTGACAAATGATATTTACACCAAAGAAGATTCGAACTTCTTAACGCGTAATGAAGCGATGTCGCCAGATCGTATTGTGGGTGTAGAAACTGGTGGTTGCCCGCATACAGCTATTCGTGAAGATGCTTCAATTAACTTGGCTGCAATTGATGATTTGTGTGAAAAATTCGAAGGCTTAGAACTTATTATCATTGAAAGTGGTGGTGATAATTTAGCTGCAACTTTTAGCCCTGAACTTTCTGATTTAACTTTATATGTGATCGATGTAGCTGGTGGTGAAAAAATTCCTCGTAAAGGTGGGCCAGGTATTACCAAGTCAGATTTACTCATTATTAATAAAACTGACCTTGCGCCAATGGTAGGTGCAAACCTTGATGTCATGGACCAAGATGCGAAACGCATGCGCGGAGAAAAACCCTTCTTATTTTCAAATATGAAAACACAAGATGGGCTTGAAGAAATTATCCAATTTATTGAGAAACAAGGGCTGTTTAAAGCTTAAGGAGAGATTATGGACTTCATGAAAAAATGGAGTGTAGCGCTCCTTTCATTATTGCCAGCACTTGCAATGGCTCATCCGGGACATGACCATGCACATTCTGGTTTTATGGCAGGCTTTATTCATCCGTTTACCGGTCTAGATCATTTAGTCATGGCTTTAGGTTTTGGTGTTTTGTTGTGGTCAGCGGCTAAACAGTGGAAAATTGCTGGGATTATTGCCTTGAGCATTACCTTAATTATAGGCTTTTTAATAGGTGCTCAAGGTTTGGTGCCGGTTAATATGGCTGAATACGGCATTGTTGCTTCTTTAGTTATTACGGCAATTGCCCTATGGACAAAGTCAAATAAGGTTTTACCAATTGCCGCGGCATTACTTGCAAGCTTCCATGGTATGGCTCATGGTGTTGAGTTAGCACATGCAGGGCATATTGCTACATTAGTAACTGGTATGGTTGCTAGTATGGCGCTCATCTATTTGGGTGGATTGATCTTGGGTGCCGTGCTTACCCGCTATGTGCCATATGGCAAAAAAATTGTTGGCACCTGTGTAGCAGTTGTAGCAGTGATTGGTTTAAGTTAATTAAAACCTTGCAAAAAAAGGTAGCATTAAGCTACCTTTTGGGATTTGCAAAATAAAATGTGTGTGCATAAAAATATTGATACTGTTTTTATAGCGCTGATTATCTTTTACAGTGGATATGTTCAGGCTTATGATTTTTTTCAACCAGAAAGTGATTCTACTTTACTAGATACAGACCAGTTGTTAGATCAATCAGATTTAAACTTGGAACAAAGGCGGTTAGCCATTGAGCATGATGATGAAGTTAATAACTATAATGTGCTCAAAAACGAGTTTTATTCAAATGAGCGTTGGGTAATTTATAATTATACAGCCTATGATACTGGGCAACTTCAGAATAAAAACAGTAATGGTTTTACGAATCATATTAATATTCAAGATTTATCCATTTCAGTTGGATATGGGGTTAATTATAGTGTTAATCCAAGACTGAAAATTGGTTATGAATATATTTCGAGTTTTCCTTATGATCGAGGTCAACTCATACGATTTTTTACGATCTATTTATTCTGAAATACGAAATAAAAATAATCTAATTCAAATAAATAGATCAGGTAAATTAATTTGCCATAAAATCCTACATGTTTAAATTTTCTGATAAAGCCCAGCGTGGACTGTGCCAGCTTTAGTGGTTTTAACTTGTTGCCATGTTGCGGGAAGTTGAAGCTGAGCTAAATCTCGGTCAGCTTCAACATAAATGTATCCATTCTTTTTAATATGAGGCTCGGCCAAGTTCGAGAGTTCATGCCATAGATCAAGACTATAAGGCGGATCTAAAAAGACTACATCAAACTGTTCTTTTAAGCGGGGTAGAGCTTCTTGAGCAGTGGCATTAATTAGGTGACAATTTTGGGCTTTTAATAGTTCAATATTATCTTTTAAAAATCGTGCCTGAGCTTTGTCAGGCTCAATCATATAAACAGATGCAGCACCACGTGACAGAGCCTCAAAACCTAATGCACCAGAGCCTGTACAGATGTCGAGAACTTGAGCATTTTGAATATCCCACATGAGCCAGTTAAATAGAGTTTCGCGTACTCTATCTGGGGTTGGGCGTAAGCCATCAATGCTAGCGAAAGGCAGTACTCGTCTTTTCCATTCGCCGCCAATTATACGTAATTGATTTTTCATTATTCATCGGCCTCATTGGTAGCAGGACGAGCAGGAGCAGCTTGCGGTGTTGATGCTGCTGGTTTGTTGGTGGTAGCTGTAGCTGATGCTGGACCAGAACTTTCACCGCCGCTTGGAAGTTCACCTGGTTTAATACCTGCTGTCATTAACCCACCATTGACTTGGTGATTTGCTGGACGAATCGGGTTTTTCTTACGAGTTAATAGCCAGTAATCAAAGACAGGTCTTGCAAGTTGAGCAGCTGAACCACCATGACGACCATTTTCCCAAATGACTGCAATCGCAATTTCAGGTTTTTCAGCAGGGGCAAATCCTACGAATAAACCATGATCAAGTTGACGTTCACTCAAGGCTGCTTCGTTATAGCGTTTACCCTGTGCAATACTCTTAACCTGTGCCGTACCTGTTTTCCCTGCAATTTGGTAGAGGGGAGTACGAATACCACGGCCAGTACCTGACTGAATTACATCAATCATGGCATCACGCATTTGAATCCAGTCTTCATCAGTGCCGTTGAATTTGATTTTGCCATCAGGCGCATTACGTACTGTAAATGGTTTTGCACCATGCGTTGCGCGTAAAACATGAGGCGTTACATGAGAACCATGATTTGCCGTAATTGCTGTTGCCATCGCAAGCTGTAATGGAGTGGCTGTAAACGCGCCTTGACCAATACTGACAGAAATAGTTTCACCCTTCATCCATTTCGCTTTACGTGTACGCATTTTCCATTCAGGACTTGGATAAAGGCCTTCACTTTCACTTGGTAAATCGACACCTGTTTTTTGACCAAATCCAAATTGGCGCATCCATTGGTTCATTTGATCAATACCCATTTGATGGGCAAGAATATAAAAATAGGTATCACAGGATTGCACAATCGCTTTATGCATATTCACGATGCCATGACCAGATTTCTTCCAGTCACGGAACTTATGTGAATCACCAGGTAGATGGAAATAACCAGGATCAGAAATTGCTGTTGACCAGTCTACAATACTGTAGTGTAGGCCACCCATTGCTTCCATTGGTTTAATGGTAGAACCAGGTGGATATACACCCTGCACAGCACGGTTATAAAGAGGTTGGTCTAAATTATCGCGTAGTGAGCTGTAGTCAGTATGACTAATTCCAGTCACAAACAAATTAGGGTTAAAACTTGGACTAGACACTAAAGCTAGAATTTCACCTGTACGAGGATCAATAGCGACAATAGCTCCACGACGACCTGCGAGCTGCTGAGAAGCGACAACTTGTAAACCGTAATCTAAAGATAAATAGAGGTCATTACCGCGAGTAGGGTCTTTACGACCTAAATGACGTAATACATTACTATGTGCATCTGCTTCAACAGATTCATAACCTGGTGTTCCATGCAATAGGTCTTCATAGCTTTTCTCAACGCCAATTTTTCCAATTAGGTTGGTCCCAGCATACAAGTCTTTATCAATACTTTTTAATTCTTTATCGTTGATACGCCCGACATAGCCAATCACATGAGCAAATAACTCACCGTGTGGATAATAGCGAGTCATTTGTGTCTCGATTCTTACACCTGGAAACTTATATTTGGCTTCACTAAATTTAGCAATATTAGCTTCAGTTAGATTAAGTTTAATCGCGACGCGTTCAGTTTTACGGGCAGTTTTTATACGGCTTTTAAAACGGTCAATATCTTCTTGTGTTAAATCTAAAATAGGTTGTAATTGCTCAATGACACTATCAACATCTTCTACATCTGTTTTACTTAAAGTTGCTGTAAAAACAGGATAGTTATCTGCTAGTAATACACCGTTTCTATCATAGATATAACCACGAGCAGGGGGAAGTGGTTGCAAGCGGATACGGTTTTTGTCAGATGCAGTCGAGAATTCGTCGTAGTGAAAAATTTGTAGATAAGCGTATCGGCTAATTAAGACTAATAAGCAGATGGTCACGATCCCTACGGCAAAAAAGATACGACCTCGATAAATGCGCTTTTCTTGCTGGATATCTTTTAAAGGAAAGTGCTGTTTCATAAGGATCGACTTAATGACATAGGGTAGAAAAATAGCTGCTTATTCTAACGCAAGAGCACTTAAAATATTGCATAATTTTCAAAGTTTCATTGCATTTTAATAAGATACTTTTTGACTTTGCAGACAACAAAATTGTAGATACTTGTATATAAGAAGCAAAATAATTCTGTTAAAGTCTCTCATTCAATAGAATAGGGTTGTTCTCACCATACGATTAGGGAAAATGGAGAAAATAATGAGAAAAATTTATCCCTTACTTGCAGTTTTGACGGTAAGTAATTGGGCCCATGCTCAAGACTACTCGTTTCTTCCAGAAGCAAAATTAGCAGATCATAAAGCATCTACTTGGAATGTGGGTGCCGGAGTTACTCAAAAATTATTACATCTTAACGGTGAATGGGTAAACCCGTATGGGATTGCTTATGCGAAAGCCGGCGCATTTTTGAATGGTGACAAAACCGCTGGTGGTCAAGTTGGCTTCCGATACCCTTATTATCTTACTGGCACAGACAAAAATGGTTACTATATCGGTTTCTATGCTGGTCATCTTGATAGTAAAGAGGTCGATGGTGATTTTAAATCCCGTTTAGGTGCGGGTGTTGATTTGGCCTATGTGTGGTTAAATTCAGAAAGAATTAGCACTTTTAGTGTGGGTATCGGTGCGGCTGAAAAATTAACTGACCAGAACGGAAATGTTGCTGCAGATACTAAACCACAAATTCAATTTTCTTATTCTCTAAGTTTTGGTTTATAAAACAAAGCAGTTTATCGTTAACTCGCCATAAGCAGAGCACAAATAAATACGAGAGTCTTACATGTTAGAGTACGTCAGTGGATTGTGGCAGACCTTTTTACACAGACCTGATTTTTGGGCCGTTTTGAGTATTATTCCCGTAACGGCTTTTGTCACATGGGCACATGTGTGGATGGCTTTAAAAATGGTATTTTACCCAATTAAATTTTGGGGATTCCATTTAGGACCATTGCCAGTAGGTTGGCAAGGTATCGTGCCACGTAAGGCAGGACGTATCTCTGGAATTATTACTGATAACACTTTATCTAAATTAGGCTCATTGCGTGAATTTTTAGAAGCAATGGATCCTGAAGATATGGCCCGTATTATTGGTGAACAAGTCGGTTTTGAACTTGAACATCTTATTGATGAAGTCATGATCGATCGTAATGCGGTGCTTTGGGAAAATCTACCTTACTCAATTAAACGCCGTATTTATGCTCAAGCACATAAGCAATTGCCGGGTGTGCTAAAAGAGTTAGTGACTGAGCTGACCATGAATGTAGAGTCACTGGTTAACATGCGTGAAATGGTCGTAAGCCAGATGGAAGGTGATCGCCGTTTAATGGTACGTATGTTCTTAAAGGTGGGTCAAAAAGAAATTAATTTTATTTGGCATATTAGTGCACTGATTGGCATGTTCTTTGGTATTTTCCAAATGGTGGTTTGGTTTGTAGTACCATGGCACTGGACAGTACCATTTTGGGCTGCAATTTGGGGCTTTTTAACTAACTGGATCGCAATCTGGATGGTGTTTAACCCAATTGAGCCGCATTATATTCGTTATCCACAGATTTTTAGATTAACAAAAGATCGTAAGTTTCCATGGATTGTACCAGTTCTTCGAATTGGGACTTATAATGTCCAAGGCGCTTTCATGAAGCGTCAAGAGGAAGTCTCTGATGTGTTTTCGAGCGTAGTCACAGAAGATTTAATTACGTTAAAATCGATTATGACCGAAATGATGTACGGGCCGCGTAAAGATAAAACGCGCCGCATTGTTAAGCGTCATATTAACGAAATCATGGAAACCCCGTTGGTTCGCACCTCTTTACAGCTTTCTTTAGGGCCAAGAGAGTACGCAAGATTAAAGACGGACTTGATTGATCGTTCAATTGAAATTACGATGGGACCCGTATGTGACCCAGCACTGAACGCAAGCCGGGCACAGAAGATTTTTCAAATGTTTAAAGAGCGTATTCGCGAACTGACACCAAAAGAATTTCAGAATTTATTACGTCCTGCATTTCAGGAGGATGAGTGGATTCTTATTGTACTAGGTGGGGTAACCGGATTTATTGCTGGTACAATACATTTGTTTGTGGCTTTCTTATAATTCGATGTCAGGCAGGATCTATTGAAGATTAACGAGACTTTTTCTGCCGGACTTCATATTCATTGTTTTAAATGAGGATGTTTTTTATGCGCATTATTTTACTCGGACCACCTGGAGCAGGCAAAGGGACTCAGGCTCAGTTGATCTGTAAGCGCTACAATGTCCCACAAATTTCAACCGGTGATATGCTCCGTGCTGCGATTCGTGAAGGTACTGAATTAGGTCTAAAAGCTAAAAGTGTAATGGAATCTGGTGGTTTGGTTTCAGATGAACTTATTATCGGTTTAGTAAAAGAACGTATTGCTCAACCTGACTGTGCAAATGGCTGCATTTTCGATGGTTTCCCACGTACTATTCCACAAGCTGAAGCTTTGGAAAAAGAAGGGATTAGCATCGATCACGTGATTGAAATTGATGTTCCTGATGAAGAAATCGTAAAACGTCTTTCTGGTCGTCGTCAGCATCCAGCTTCTGGCCGTGTTTATCACACTGTATACAATCCACCTAAAGTGGAAGGTAAAGATGATGAAACTGGTGAAGATCTTGTTCAACGTCCAGATGACCAAGAAGAAACAATCCGTAAGCGTTTAGCGTCTTATCACACTGAAACAGAGCAATTGGTTGGTTTCTACCAAGGCCGTGCTGCTTCTGGTGAAAATGCTCCAACTTATGACAAGCTTGATGGCTTGCGTACAATTGAAGATGTACAAAAAGATTTGTTCAACATCTTAGACAAATAATTTTTTTCTATAAAAAACTGCCCAGTGGTTCCACTGGGCAGTTTTTTTTATATTAATAATAATTGGCGACATAATGTGTCGCACTATGTAATAATAGTATGTGAAATTAAATTTAAAACATTTATAGTGTGTTTGATTGTATAAACCAAGACATTGAAATTAAAAAATTATTTTAAAGGGTTAATTATGTTGCTGATGATTCAATCTGATCAGGTGGAACAGATTATTCCAGATGCAAGTTCAGCGAAATCAGCTAAAAAACTAGCGAAATTTGAAGCGTGGAATAATATCTCAGGTTCAGTTGATCAATGGATTTGGGGGGAAATTCAAGGTAGCTCAATTTATCAAAGTGCAATTTTTTTACCCGAACTAAAGTGTGAATGTAGTTGCCCGAGTTTTAAGCGGCCTTGTAAACACGCTTTGGCATTATTATTTGTCTATACCGAGTATCAAGATAAATTTATTGTGCAATCGGATGAACAAAACATACCTGAGCGAGTACAGAAATGGCGTGATAAAAAAAACAAATCACTTGAAAAGAAAGAAAATAAAGTCAATAAGCCTATTGATGAAGAAGCTCGACTCAAACGCCAATTAGCGCGTGAGAAAAAAATTGATGCCGGGATTGATGCATTGCAAACATGGCTGAATGATGTTGTAAATCTAGGACTAGGACGATTACGTCAACAACAACACGAGAAATTCCGAGATATCCAAAGCCGTTTAGTAGATGCTCAAGTTGCAGGTTTGGTGAGTTATTTAGATGAATTTTCTAGTGCCTTGTATCAAGCCAACTGGCAAGTAGAAAGTTCATTCTGGTTGGCTAAATTACAAACTGCTATTCATCTATGGCAGAATCGTCATCGTCTTAAACCTGAGCTTTATGAAGAGTTAAAACAGTTATTTGGCGTTAATTTGCCAGCTGATATGTGGGATAACATACCAGTTCATAAACTTGATCTTTACGCTTTAGGACAAGTGACGCATGAGTTGGTCAATACTCGGGGACGTTATCGTCGTCAATGGTTATGGGATAGTCAGAACCTGTGTGATTATTTGCTACTAGATTTTGAAATACCCCCTCATTCAAGCTTTGGAGTGACCTTACCTTATCAAAAACAATTGCCTATAAATGTCAAACTCTATCCTGTAATAAGCCAACAACGCTTACGTCTGGAAGATAATCTAATAACATTTAATGATTTAAACGAAGTGCTCATTTCACCTAGGGGATTTAAAAATTTTGACCAGGCATTTACTCAATATGCGAATGGCTTAAAACAACATCCTTTGCAATTAGTACGCTTTTTCTGGCTAGAGCAATTACGTTTAGTAAAGCTTGATAAAATAATTTATTTGGTCGATCAGGATCAAAAGATGTGTGAAATTGAAATTAAACAGTTTGTTGAGTTGTGGTTTTTAGTGGGGGCAGAGCCATTCAGTGCTGGTGTAGAGTGGGATGGGTTGAAACTTAAACTTATAAGTATTTGGCAAGGAGGGCATTTTGAATGTCTTTAACCACATCATACAGTGAGTTTAATCAACAGTTACTTCTCAAACTGACTTTAGGACAGCAATTTAAGCAAGTTATAAAAATTCCTAAAGAATTGCAGGATTATATTCCTAAAGAAATTGATTCAGCACAAGATTTATTGGTCTTAAATCAATATTGGGGACTGATGCAACTAGCAGGTTATCAAACACGAGCTGTGCCTGAAAAGGTTCAAAAGAGTTTTGGTGAAATTGATCAGATACAAAATGAAAAGCAGCTAGATGATGAGCTTGTGCAAATTTTGAAATGGATTGTTGCGCAAGAGTCGCCATTTTTATATCAGGATTGGGTTAATCAAATTTTTAAACTTGCTCAACAGCAGCAGCAAGTGATTCCTCGTTATTTGGTGTTGAAGCTTCTACCACAGTGTCAGAACCCAGTGTTATTGGCCACTATTCTACCTGAGTTCGCATTTCAAGGTGATGTTACAACACGTGTGGATGATGCGAAAAGGGTATGGAAATATTTGAAACAACAAGATTCATCGTCATTAATCCGTCAATTGTTGAAATCAAAAAATAGTGATTGGCCCTTACTGATGAGCCAATTGTGCAGTCAATTACCAGACTTTATTAACCAGCATATTGCGGAATTCTGGTCACAATCTATTCAGAAAAATCATTTGCAAAGTCATGCTGAAAGTCTAGTGATATATAACATGCCAGTAACCCAATTTGAAGCTTTATACCAGCATGTGAAAACACTAGAACCCCAGAATGCAGCGACAGTACGTAATAATGCAGCATTAAGCTTTTATTTATATTATCAAGATAATACCCTTTATAACGAGGTTATGGCGTTACTGCGTGCATGTTTAAGCTACGATGTTCAAGCCAGAAAAGTTAAATTCAACATTAACTTAGATCAAGATGATGCATTGAATGATTATGGTTTCTTTGATCGAGAAGCAAATTTGGTTGAAAGCCGTAAAAGTTTAAAAACGGCTTACCAAAGTTCTCAAGTCGAACAGGCTTATCAGGAGTTTTGTGAAAGTTCAAAGGGCGTACTTTATCTCAAAAGAATTTTAATCCAATTACCACTTGCCTATTGGTTAGAATTATTTGGTACTTTGGATCATTTATTTTCATTACATTCGCGACAAAAAGATTCACTGTGGAGCGCATTTATTTTGTGCTGTTACCGAGAGCAGCGCCGTGATCTAGCTTTATGGTTTTATCAACATCAGACCAAATGGTGTGAAGCTGTGACAATATCAACTGGAAGCAGGATCGAGCGTGAGACAATCTTTGGTTTGCTAGATCAGGAGCCAGCAAGCAAATTATTATTAGAACAACTTGAGTCCTATTATCGAAATCAAGATTTAGAACATTTTTGGTATGTATTTCAAAGAGCAAAAGTTTTACATCAAGATCAGAAAATTTCAGAAATGGCAGCTGTTTTAATACAACACGCATATGAGACTTTGGACTTGCAGCAGGATCAAAATAAATTTGCATTATTAAAAGAGCATGCACAATGGCTGATTTTGGAAGCTTATCCAATAGACTTCAGTTGTCTACAACCTCTTTTTCCTATTTCTGAATGGAAACAACTTATTCAGTTTATTCAGTATAAACAAAAACTTATTGCTTAATGATCAATAAATCATAAATTAGGATAATCAACATGTCTCAACAAGTTTTACGTGCACGTGCAGAACAACAGTTTTCTCATGAATTAGATGCATTAAAGGCACATGACTATTTAGCAAAACCACCACAATGGCAACTTTCACCGAAAGCTGTTGTAGATTATTTATTGGGGACCACTTTAGCTGATGGAACTGTGATTTCACCTAAATATATTGGTAATCGCCGTTTAATGGAAATTGCAGTGGCAACTTTGGCAACTGACCGAGCATTGTTATTATTAGGGGTGCCGGGTACGGCAAAATCATGGGTATCTGAGCATTTAGCAGCTGCTATTTCTGGAAATAGTGCATTACTGATTCAAGGTACGGCTGGCACTAGTGAAGATACTTTACGTTATAGCTGGAACTATGCACAACTTTTATCTAAAGGTCCTAGTGAAGATGCATTAGTCAAAAGCCCGATGTTGCGCGCGATGCAAGAAGGTAAGATCGCTCGTGTAGAAGAATTAACCCGTATTCCTGCAGATGTTCAAGATACTTTAATCACGTTGCTTTCTGAAAAAAATCTGCCTGTGCCTGAGCTCGGTATTGAGTATCAAGCGATACAAGGTTTTAGTGTGATTGCAACAGCCAATAACCGTGATAAAGGGGTGAATGAACTCTCCTCTGCGTTAAAGCGTCGTTTTAATACGGTAATTTTACCGCCGCCTGCCACAATCTCAGAAGAAGTCGAGATCGTACAAAAGCGTGTTCAGTCATTAGGTAAAAGCTTGCAACTTCCTGAGATTCAGCCTTTGGATGCTCAAATTCAAAAACTGGTGACGATTTTTCGAGAGTTGCGTCATGGACAAACTTTAGATGGTAAGCAAAAGTTAAAAACCACTACGGGTACCTTATCAACAGCTGAAGCTATTTCTGTGATGAGTCATGGTTGGGTAATGGCTGGGCATTTTGGTTCAGGTAATTTAACTGACCATGAATTAGCAGCAGGTTTACAGGGTGCTGTATTAAAAGATCCTCTTCAAGATCTTGTGCCTTGGAAAGAGTATGTTGAAACTGTGATTAAACAACGCGAGGGTTGGCAAGACCTGTATCGTGCTTGTCGTGACTTAGAATAAAACTCAATAATAAATGACCTCATCCCAATCTTCTCCTTGCAAAAGAGAAGATGTGATCGGAATAAAGGATAGAAAAATGCTGCATATTCTCGGTATTCGTCATCATGGGCCTGGTTCGGCACGTAGTGTATGTAATGCTTTGGCTTCAATTCAACCCGATTGTATTTTGATTGAAGGGCCACCGGATGCCAATCCAATTATTGCCCAATTACAACATGCCGATTTTAAGCCGCCTGTAGCATTGTTGTTGAATACTCCTGTACAAAAAGAAGTACGATCCCAGGCGGTCTTCTATCCTTTTGCTGAGTTTTCACCTGAGTGGCAAGCTTTACAATATGCGCTGCGTCAGCAAGTTGCAGTAGAGTTTATGGATCTACCTTTGCAACATCGTTTTGCATTAGAAAAACAATGGGCAGAACAACGTCTACAGAAAGCTTCGGTGGATGAACAGGCATTAACAGATGAGCAAGAGGTTGAGCTGAATCAGCAAGATGATATTGAGTCAGAATACAATCTGGAACAACATTATCTTTCGATTCGTCGAGATCCAATTCAATTATTGGCTGAACAGTCTGGCTATCAAGATAGTGAACGGTTTTGGGAACATCTAGTCGAACAGCAACCACATGCTGGACAAATGTTTACTGCTATTAGCGATGCGATGGCAGCTTTACGTGATCATTTGCTAAGCCAGCAACCTGAAAATTACAGTAGCGAAGATCAATTGCTGGAGCAGTATCGTGAAGCCTATATGCGCAAAGTGATTAAGCAGGCAGAAAAACAAGGCTATCAAAATATTGTGGTGATTTGTGGTGCATGGCATGCACCTGTGTTGGCAGATTTAAAAGCTCAAACTAAAGCGGATACTGCTTTACTGAAAGGTTTGCCTAAAATCAAAGTTGATGCTGCATGGATTGCATGGACACATGGACGATTGAGTCGAGATAATGGTTATGGCGCAGGTGTACAAGCGGTTGGGTGGTATACCCATCTTTGGAAGCATTACCAACAAGCTTTAGACGGAAATGTTGATGGCGAAAAAATTACCATTGATTGGTTAAGTCAATTTGCCCAAGCCTTACGCCAAGCAGGTCATGACGCCTCTAGTGCCCAAATTATTGATGCGGTACACCTGATCCAATCTTTATTGCAATTACGTGGACGCCGTATCCCTGATTTGGAAGATTTGTTTGAGGTAATTCGCTCGGTCTTGAATCATGGTTTGGATATTCCACAACCGATTTTAGCTAAATTGCTTGAAGATGAGCAATTGGGACAAGTACCTGCTGAATTGATTGAGTTGCCAATTCAAAAAGACTTTTTACAGCAAGTGAAGCATTTTCGCTTAAAACTCGAAGCACCACATCGTGATATTACGCTAGATTTACGTGAAGCATTCGACTTGGCAAAAAGTCAATTTCTACATTGTATTAAATTACTTGGCGTTGCTTGGGCAGAGTTAGCAGGTACAGGTGCGAAGCACGGGAATTTTAAAGAAATTTGGCAGTTGTCTTGGCAGCCTGAAAGTAGTTTATATCTGAATGAAATGTCATTGTGGGGCAATAGCGTGCAACTTGCTACGCAAAGTTATGTAGAACATCAGATCAAACAATGTGAAGATGTGGGACAAATTGCTCAACTGATTGAAAGCATTTTATTGTCTGGTTTGGACCAAAGCTTAAATTTTGCGTTGGATAAACTGAATGAACTTACCACCAAGCATCAAGACCCAAGTATTATTTTGGCAACTTTAAAGCCATTAATTACCGCAATTCGTTATGGCAGCGTACGTCAGTTTTCGATGCAACATTTGCATCAACTGGTAGAAAATTTAGCGATTCGTTTGATGTTGAGTTTGCCAAGTTATTGCGTACAACTAAATGCTGAAATGGCCCAGCAGTTTGCTCAACAACTACAAGCCTTATATGAACTTTTAGAACAATTACAACAAGATGAATTATTACAGCTTTGGCAGGAGACCTTGCAACAGTTATTGCAGTTGGAATATATGCAAGGTTATTTGCATGGTTGTTGTGTACGTTTAGCACGAGAACAGCAGTTGATTGATGTGAAACAGACACAGGGATTTCTCTCACGAGCTTTATCGATTGGGCAGACGGCAGACTACAGTGCCGCTTGGTTTGAAGGTTTTCTCACTCATCAAGCTTTGTTATTGATTCATGAGCAAAGCCTTTGGGAAACCGTGAGCCAATGGGTCAATCAATTACAAGAGCAGCAATTTATTGAGTTATTGCCAATTTTGGCGAGAACAGCCTCCAGTTTTAGTCCTGCTGAAGCACAGCAATTAATTCAGAAAGTGACACAAAAAACGACCAAAATCAAACAAGAGCTCGGTACTTTAGACATCGAACGTGCTCAAACGGTATTAGATGAAATATACGCATATTTACAGCCTGTTTCTGTCGAGGTTTAAGTGATGAACATGAATGAAGAACTGATCACTTTAGAACAATCAGACCTTGCGGAACAAGAACGACGTTGGCGTTTGATTTTAGGACAAGTCCCAAATTCGACTTCGCATTTACCGAATTGGTCGATGCAAGATAGTAAGATGCAAGAGTGTTTGAATGAACTTTATCAGACGCAGCAGCCTAATCGCCGAGGTGGTCTTGGGCATTCGAGTCCTCGAGTTGCGCAATGGTTAGGTGATATTCGTCAGTATTTTCCATCCTCGGTAGTGAAAGTCATCCAAAAAGATGCTTTAGAGCGTTTGAATTTACAGCAAATGTTGTTAGAGCCTGAATTGTTGGCGAGTGTTGAGGTTGATATTCATTTGGTTTCAACTTTGATTTCACTCAATCATTTGATGCCTGAAAAAACCAAAGAAACTGCACGTATTGTGGTACGTCAGTTGGTAGAGCAGCTTGAAAACAGACTAAAACAACCATTGCAGCAAGCGATTAGAGGCAGTATTAACCGTTCAGCCCATACACGACGTCCTAAACGCATGCAAGACATTAACTGGAAGCGCACTATTCAGGCCAATTTGAAACACTGGCAAGAAGATTTTAAAACCATTATTCCACATGAGTTACATGGGCATCCACGTCAACAAACGGCTTTAAAAGACATTATACTCTGTGTTGATCAGAGTGGTTCGATGGCTCCTTCACTGATTTATTCCAGTGTTTTTGCGGCGGTGATGGCAAGTATTCGTGCAGTCAGTACGCAAATGATTGTGTTTGATACCGAGTTAGCTGATTTAACACCTTTACTAGAAGACCCAGTGGATGTGTTATTTGGTACACAGTTGGGTGGGGGAACCGATATTGCTAAAGCGATAAAATACTGCCGTAGTAAAATCACTCGACCAGAAGATACTATTTTTATCCTGATTAGCGATTTGTGTGAAGGTGGTGATGCTAAGCAAATGCTCAAGCAAGTGGCTGAAATGCTAGATAGTGGGGTGCAAGTAATTACGCTACTGGCATTATCTGATGATGGTGCACCTTGGTACGACACTCAACATGCACAGATCTTTGCTGATATGGGGATTCCAACGTTTGCTTGTACACCTGATCAATTTCCCGAACTAATGGCAACTGCAATTGAAAAACAGGATATTCATGCATGGTATGCAAGCCAACAAAATCTGACATAATAGTAGTTAAAGATTATGTTAGGGCATATAACACTCAATGTTTGAGTGGATTGAGGATACTTCTTTGCTGAAAATTATTTTGATTGTAGTGGTAATTTTAAGTTTAGCTCTACTGTTGTTTTTATTGTATCAAAGTCAAAAAATGCTGCGTCATGTGCAGAAACAACAGGCTTTGGAAAATAAACTGAATGGTAAAGCACGACAATTACATCCCAAATTGCAGCAGTTTAAAAAACCTCAGGATTAACTGAGGTTTTTTGTTGGAATCGTTTTTATTGCGCCAAATTCAAAACGATCAGGCCAGTTACAGACATCTGCAACAACACATTCTGCACATTTAGGTTTACGGGCGATACAACAATAACGACCGTGCAATATGAGCCAGTGATGCGAATCTAAAATAAATTCTTTAGGAATAACCTTAATTAAGCGGTGCTCAACTTCAAGTACATTTTTACCTACGGCTAAACCAGTTCGATTTCCCACTCGGAAAATATGGGTATCAACAGCCATAGTCGGTTGTCCAAAAGCTGTATTTAAAACAACATTTGCGGTTTTACGTCCGACCCCTGGTAAAGCTTCCAAGTCTTTTCTGTTGCTTGGCACTTCGCCGTTAAATTGTTCTATTAAAATCTTACAGGTCTTAATGACATTTTCGGCTTTTGCGTTATAGAGGCCAATTGTCTTGATATATTCCTTTAACCCATCTACGCCTAAGTTATAGATTTTTTCGGCTGTATTCGCCACAGGGTAAAGTTTATCAGTTGCTTTATTAACACTTACGTCGGTCGCTTGAGCTGACAACATAACTGCAATAAGTAGCTCAAATGGAGATGAATATTTTAACTCGGTTTGAGGTGAAGGTCGTTGTTCGCGAAGGCGTTCAAAGAAAATTTGAATCTGCTTTTTCGTCATATTCTTGACGGCCATTCAGACCTCCTGTAATTGCATGAGTTGCTGTTGAAGTTCTTCAAGTTGAAGACGTTTTTTAGCATCTTCACGTACACTGAGTTGTTTTTCCAGTTTCTTAATTTGCGTACGAATTTTCGCTAACTCAATTGTAGTTTTTGCATCAGTTGACACAACTTCTTTGGGTTTCTCGATGAGCTCAATTGAAGGTACTTCATCAAGTGCCTGAGAGAACTGGGCAAACAGTTGGGTATCAATTTCAGCACGTACTACAGGCCCTTTACGATGAGTACGACGCTTTTCTTCGCGCTGAATGTGAGCGTAATAACGTTGTCTTAAATCATTTTGTTCAGCGATACGCTGTTGTTCATTTGGTAATGCTTGCGTGTCTTCGACCAAATCAATGCAATCTACCGGACAAGGTGGAATACATAGCTCACAACCCGTACATAAGTCAGTCAAGATGGTATGCATGAGCTTACCACTTCCAATAATAGCATCTACAGGGCAAGCACTAATACATTTGGTGCAACCAATACATTCATCTTCTCGAATAATCGCTTTCATTCGCTGGGGACGACCATCGGTCTGCACAGGCCATACGCTAGTCTCAGCGGTTAATACAGGACGATTTAATAGATTCGCGAGTGCATCGGCTACAGGCTGACCACCTGGAACACATTTATTTGCTTCTTCACCTTCAGCAATCGACTTTGCGTAGGGTAGACATCCATCACGATGTCCACATAAACCACACTGAGTCTGTGGTAATAACGCATCAATCTCGCGTATGAGAGAAATAGATGAATTCATAGTGGGCAAATAGCTTGGTTAAAACGATGCGATAATGAAGAAAAACCTAAGTAAGGTCAATGGATTTTAACGAATTTATTGGCTTTTTGGTTGACCTAAAATGTAGCTAATATTGCACAATAATAGATCAATAAAAATAAAAAGATAAATGACTATTTCTTATTTTTAAGTAGTTTTTCTAAAAATAAGTTTTTGATAATTAAGATAAATAAAATAATTTAAAATAAGTATTGTTAAAATTGATGGAAAGGGATTTAATATTTTGCTGCTAAATGATGCATTTAAAAATGTATTGCACCAATTTAATTCATTACTATGCTGAGGACCGTGCATTGAAATACAACAACCTGAATGAATTCCTGAATTACGTGCAAGCGCGTGATCCGCATCAACCTGAGTTCTTGCAAGCTGTAGAAGAAGTCATGACAAGTTTGTGGCCATTTATTGAAAAAAATCCAGAATATGCAGAGCAGGGATTGCTAGAACGTTTGGTTGAACCTGAGCGTGTGATTCAATTCCGTGTTTCATGGATGGATGATCAAGGCCAGACTCAAGTTAACCGAGCTTTCCGCGTTCAATACAATTCAGCAATTGGTCCATTCAAAGGTGGAATGCGTTTCCATCCATCGGTCAATCTATCAATTTTAAAATTTTTAGGTTTTGAACAAACTTTTAAAAACTCACTTACTACCTTACCAATGGGTGGGGGGAAAGGTGGTTCAGATTTTGATCCTAAAGGTAAATCTGATGCTGAAATTATGCGCTTCTGTCAAGCATTAATCATTGAGCTTTATCGCCATTTAGGACCAAATACGGATATTCCTGCGGGTGACATTGGTGTGGGGGCACGTGAAGTTGGTTATATGGCAGGCATGATGAAAAAGCTGAGTAACGACACCGCTTGTGTCTTTACCGGTAAGGGAATTTCATTTGGGGGTAGCTTAATGCGCCCTGAAGCAACTGGTTATGGTACGGTTTATTTTGCAGAAGAAATGCTAAAAGCCCGTGGACAATCTTTTGCTGGTAAAACTGTTTCTGTTTCAGGCTCTGGTAACGTCGCACAATATGCGGCGGAAAAAGCGATGTTCTTAGGAGCAAAAGTTGTTACCTTGTCGGACTCAAACGGCACAGTTTATTTAAAAAATGGTTTTACAGATGAGTTACTTGCTGAAGTAATGGAACTGAAAAACGTTAAACGTGGTCGTATTTCCGAGTTTGCTTCTAAACATGGTTTTGAATATTTTGAAGGAAAAACGCCTTGGCATATTCCTGTTGATATTGCTTTGCCATGTGCTACACAAAATGAATTAACGGGTGAAGACGCTAAAACACTTATTTCTAACGGTGTCATTTGTGTAGCTGAAGGCGCTAATATGCCATCTACGCTTGAAGCAGTTGAACACTTTATCGAAGCTAAAATTTTGTATGCGCCAGGTAAAGCATCTAATGCAGGTGGTGTGGCAACTTCTGGTTTAGAAATGTCTCAAAATGCAATTCGTTTAAGCTGGACCCATGCTGAGGTCGATGAGCGCTTACATGCAATTATGAAAGACATTCATGCCAACTGTGTTAGATACGGTACTAAAGAAGACGGTACTGTGAACTATGTGGATGGTGCCAATATTGCAGGTTTTGTAAAAGTTGCTGATGCAATGCTTGCTCAAGGTATTTTCTAATATAGAAATAAAAAAATCCGATGCATAAGCATCGGATTTTTTAGTCTAAAAACTTATTTTTTAGGTTTTTTAACTAACTCTTGTTCTACAACCATATCTAATACATCTGCTTGACTAGATTGGTCTGCAGCTGGGTTTTTCACTTCAAAACGTTTTACACGTAAAATTACGCGTTGGTCTGGTTTATGTTCAAAACCTTCGATTTGACCGTAATATAATGACCAGTTTTTATCAGCATAAGTTTTAACGCCTTTGTCATCATATTTAATTTCACGAACTTGCATACAAATTTGTGGCGCAACACCAGTACAAGATTTAGTTTCTGGAGCTACTTCAAGGAAAACTGTTTTTCCTTCAGATTGATATTTTGCTTCAGGTGTCATTTTACCAGTGAAAGTATATTTCTGGCCTTGAGCATCAGATACCGTTAGTGTTGGTTGATCAACGTTTGTGGTATTGAGTTCAAATGGAATCGCACGTTTTTGGAAAAGGCTGCTAGAAAATTGTTCCTGTTTCATTAAAGCAGGTTCACACGCCATCATTGTTGACATTACATCAGCAGTTACGATGGTATTGTTTTCAACTTTCCAAGTTGTTCCTTGGCGGTTACAACCCGTTGCGATTGATAAACGGTCGTTGGTAAAGTTAAGAACGATAGGTTTTTTTGTATTTTCAGGCTGATAAGACCAAGAGTAGTCTGTTAAAGCTTGAGTATTCACTGCTTTTTGACCTTGGAAAATATGCTTTTGACCAATTTTGTCTGTCACGCTTAAAATCACCTGACCATTATTGTTGCTAATTTCGATTGGTAATTTTGCGTCACTAAAGATGCTATTCGACAATTGTTCTTGTTTCATTAAATCATCTTGGCAAGCCATCATTGTTGAAACAAGGTTAGATGTAATAAGTTGATTTTCTTCAACTTTCCAAGTGCCGCCTTGGCCGTTACAGCCCGTATTAATGGCTAATTTACCATTTGCATTAAAGTTAAGAATAAGTGGTTTAGAAGCTTTTATATTTTGGTAAGTCCATGCATATTCACCTAAAGTGGTTGCAAGGTTTTGTTGTTGCTCAGAAACAATTGGAGCAGGAGTATTAGTAACTGTTTGACATGCCATCAAAGAAAAAGGTAATAACGCAAGAATTAAATATTTAATTTTCATTTAAAAACTTCAAGTAAAAAAACAACAGTAATAAGCTTAAAACATTCTTAAAAAAAGAAAATGTAAACATTTGATTGTTTCGGTTTTTAAAATGTATAAGTTTGTAAATTATTCTAATTTTCAACAAAAATAATGGTATACCCCGCAAAACGGGGTATTTCTTAATAATTAATCAAAACGATAGATGTCCATTCCTAATGAACCCATTGTGAAGCTACTATGAACAATCGTAAAGCGATTGCCTGTACCCATAGCAAAAAATAAAGGTGTAAAATGTTCAAGCGTAGGGTGGTTACGTTTCACAAACGGCAGTGATTGCCAGTCTAAAACTCCATCATAATCTTGATGGGAAAGCTTATTAACGACAGTATTTCTAAAAGTCGAGGCCCATTCAGGAACTTTAGAGTTGTCTCCTTGCCAAGATAACTCTGCAAGATTATGTGTAATACTTCCCGAACCAATGAGTAAAATTTGTTTGTCACGTAAAGGGGCGAGTGTTTGCCCTATACGATAAATTTCTTGTGCACTTAAATTTGATGGCAATGAAATTTCGACCACAGGAATGTCTGCATCTGGATACATATGCAATAAAGGCATCCATACACCATGATCACGAGGACGTGTACTATTGGCATGTGCAACAAAGTGAGCATCGGCCAATAATTTTAAGATTTCTTCTGCTAATGCTGGTTCACCAGGCGCACTGTAGCGAATTTCATATAACTCTTTAGGAAAGCCGCGGAAGTCATGCCATGTTTCAGGACGAGTCGAAATGCTCACTTCAAGTGCTTTACTTTCCCAGTGCGCAGACATCACAATGATTGCCTTAGGTATAGGAAGATTGGTGCCTAAACGGTGTAGAGCAGGTCCAACTTGTTCCGGGTCAAGTGCAAGCATGGGCGAGCCATGGGAAATAAACAGTCCGGGAAGCGTTTGTAGATCCATTTCATTACACCTGAGTTGAAAAGCAGAATAATAGGTATTATGCCAAAATCAGGACATGATAAAAGTATCCAGATTTCAACGGATTGTTCTTAAAATGAAACGTTTGTTCCTTTTATGCACGGTGATAGGGATGATTGTGATTAATACTCATCGCCCGATATAGCTGCTCGATTAATAAAACACGTACTAAAGGATGGGGCATGGTAAGTTTTGAGAGTGACCAATGCCAAGCAGCTGCTTTACGTACTTGATCTGACAAACCATCTGGACCGCCAATCGCAAGTGCTACATCATTACCCTCAAGCATCCATTGTTTCATTGTGTCAGCTAATTTCTCTGTACTCAGTTCCCGACCACCAACTTCTAGAGCAATTAACGTTTCATTCGGTTTTAAAGCATTTAAAATGCTTTCGCCTTCAATTTGGCAATATTTTAAAATATCCGCTTCTGAATCATTCTTACTACGTTTGGCCATAGGTAGTTCAATAACTTGGGTTTGAACAAAAGGTTGGATGCGTTTGAAATAATCTTCAAAACCAGTAAGAACCCAAGCAGGCATTTTTTGACCAATGGTCAGAATACGAATTTTCATGTTATCTATTCATTCAAATACAGCTGGCGCATTATACCTGATGAATGAAAGTATCTGACGATCTAAAAAGCTGGCATAAAAAACGCAGTCCAAAAAACAGTGTTGGACTGCGATCAAATGATCATCTGTCTGGAGTTCAGATGATCATAGAGAATAAAAACAAGGTTATCTATAAAAGAAGAGATAACGAAGAATATTTAAAGTAATTAAATACTCTTATTACCTATTATGAGGATGGTTGGATATTTTTCAATCAAATTGTGTAACAAAAAAAAGAGAGCCGAAGCTCTCTTTTTTTATTTTTAATTAGTGACGTGCTGCTTTTGAGCCTTCCACCGGTTTTACAATCGGTGTTTTAGGTAAAGGCTTTGGCATCGAAACTAATGCTAAAGGTAAGATGTCATCAATACTTTTCACAGCTTTGATTTCCAAACCTTCTTTAACATTCGCAGGAATTTCTGCTAAGTCACGAACGTTATCTTGAGGAATAAAGACAAGCTTGATTCCACCGCGGTGTGCTGCAAGAAGTTTTTCTTTTAAGCCACCAATACGCATTGCACGACCACCTAAGCTTGTTTCACCAGTCATTGCAATATCAGGACGAATTGCAATACCTGTAAATGCTGATACAAGCGCAGTTGTTAATGCTAAACCAGCAGATGGACCATCTTTTGGTGTTGCACCTTCGGGTAAGTGAACGTGTACATCAGTTTCTTCAAAACGAGAAGCTTCAATACCTAATTCATCGGCACGTGTACGCACTAAAGTCATTGCTGTAGTAATAGATTCTTTCATTACGTCACCCAGTGAACCGGTTGTAATGAATTTACCTTTACCTTTAACAGCTGCAACTTCAATAGTAAGTAACTCACCACCTACAGATGTCCAAGCTAGACCATTTACACGTCCTACTTGTGCTTCATCTTCTGCGATACCAAAGTCAAACTTATGTGGACCTAAGTATTCTGGAAGATTGGCAGAAGTCACATCAAGTTGTAAGTTTTTAGACTTTTTACTTACTGCTTCTTTTACCACTTTACGCGCAATTTTAGACACTTCACGTTCTAAACTACGTACACCAGCTTCACGTGTGTAGCGTTGAACAATGTCACGGATCGCTTCTTCATGAATTGTTAACTCTTTTGGACGTAGACCATTGTTCTTAATTGCTTTTGGAACAAGGTAACGTTCAGCAATGTTAACTTTTTCATCTTCGGTATAACCCGGTAGACGAATAACTTCCATACGGTCAAGCAAGGCTTCTGGAATATTCATACTGTTTGCAGTACAGATGAACATCACTTCAGATAGGTCAAGATCAAGATCTAAATAGTGATCGTTGAACTTGCTGTTTTGTGATGGATCTAATACTTCAAGCAAAGCAGAAGCAGGATCGCCACGGTAGTCTTGCGCCATCTTGTCAATTTCGTCGAGTAAGAACAATGGATTCTTCACGCCAACTTTTGTTAAAGATTGCACAATTTTACCTGGCATCGCACCAATATAAGTACGACGGTGACCACGAATTTCAGCTTCGTCACGTACACCACCAAGTGCCATACGAACAAATTCACGACCTGTTGCTTTCGCGACAGACTCACCAAGTGAAGTTTTACCTACACCAGGAGGGCCTACTAAACATAGAATCGGACCTTTGAGCTTTTTAACACGCGACTGAACAGCTAGGTATTCAACAATACGGTCTTTTACGTCATCTAAGCCGTAGTGATCTGTATCGAGAATTTCCTGTGCTTTCGCAAGGTTGATACTCACTTTGCTCGCTTTATTCCACGGCGTATCTAAAATTACTTCTAGATAGTTACGTACAACAGCTGCTTCACTAGACGCTGGTTGCATTGCTTTAAGCTTACGGAACTCAGCTTCAGCTTTTTTACGTACGTGTTCAGGTAAATCAGCTTCAGCAAGACGTTTCTCTATTTCAGCAACGTCATCTTCAGCACCGCCATTCATGTCAGAAAGTTCACGTTGAATGACTTTCATTTTTTCATTTAGAAAGTATTCACGTTGATTTTTTTCCATTTGGCGTTTTACGCTGTCATGCAAAGTTTGTTCAATTTGCTGTTCAGCAGATTGATTTACCAAGTAGCTCATAAGCTCTTGCAAATGTGCTTCAAACTCATCGTGCTCTAAAAACTTCTGTTTAATTTCAATATTTAGAGGCACACGTGTTGCTACAAAGAACATGAGTTGTAGCAAGTCTTCAATTTTATTAGCCGCAGCAACGAGTTCGCGTGCATTACGTAATTTTGCTTCAGCATATTGAGCAAATAAAGTACGCAACTCTTGCAAACGAGTTTCTTGAGTAGCTTTATCTACGTTAATTGTCATTGGACTTAAGCTGTGTTCAGCAGTCAAATGGCTATCTTCATCGATAATCTTTTCAAGTTTAGAGCGATGTAAACCTTCAATAAGTACTTTAATGCAGTTTTCATCATTCTCATGATTTACGACTTGAACAATCTTAGCGACAGTTCCGTACTGATAAAGGTTATCGTGATCAATTTCTTCTGTAAGCGAATCTTTTTGCGCAACTACAAATACTAAATTGTCACTGTTACGAGCCACATCAACTGCATTGATCGATTTTTCACGACCCACGAATAACGCAATTTGCATGTGTGGGTAAACCACAACATCACGTAACGCTAAAAGTGGTAATACACTTGGAACCTGAGGCTCTAAGTCAGTTTTTTCATTCATAATAAGTTCAGACATGGGCACTCCTAATGAGTGACAACGATGTTGCCATGTTTTTTATAGTGATGTGTATTTCAAAAATTACAAGGGCCTCTCTATAGAAAATGTGGAAAAAATGACTAATTTAGTCAACTTTTTTATTAAAATATTATGAATCAACGGATTAATTCTTAAGAAGAATAAAATTTTGTAGAAAGGATAGGTAATTTAGCTTAATAATTATGAAATATTCATATAGTAAAAAAGACGTTTGGATGGAAAACAACCATTTTCTTATGTCATTTGTCGGCATTGTATAATTAACAATAATGCAAAACTTATTTAATATTGAACATTAAATAGCCGTGTTACTATAAGTTGGTAAATCGGTCTGTCACGTAGAAGTAACCATCCTTAGGGTGGTTACTTTTATGATTTTAGGGGCATTAAAAACTTAAGACTAATTTTATTTTCTATAAATATTATCTTTTAAAATAATAAACACGTTGAGGTGTGAGCAAAGCATCTAATGGCTGATCCCAGCTCTGACGTTTTAAAGTATGTTCGATAAATTGAAATGGGTGAGCTAACCCTAAACGATAAGGTTTGTGTTTTGCACTTGCCAGGGTACGATCATAATAACCACCTCCCATGCCAATACGCGTACCATATCGATCACATGCCAGAAGTGGCATGATCAATAAATCAAGTGATGAAACATGTTTTGCTCTAGTGGCCATCGGTTCTTTCATTCCCAATGGGTGATGTGAAAAACGTCGGTTTATATATTGGTTTTTAGATATTTTTACCCAGACTAAACGCTGGTTCATAGAACAAATCATCGGCAAATAAACTTGTTTATTCTTTTTAAAACATAATTCTATGAGAAGCTCTGTGTGAACTTCTCCAAAGGCATGCAAATATAAACCAATTTTTTTGGAAGAATGAAAAATAGGCAGGGTATTTAAATGATGAAGAACATTAAGCTGAGCTTGTTTTTGCTCAAATGAACTTAAAGAACGTCTTTTAGATCTTAAGTTTTTTCTAATAAAGCTGAGTTCATTCATGTATAAATCTAACTAAGATTAAAGATCAGTCGTGCAAAATTATACCTATTTTTCGACAGCTTTATGGAAATAGAAGGGTAATTCGAAAATAACTTAAATTGGTTGGACCAATAGTCATAAATTGATCTGATCTATATGTTTAACTATTAAAAATTCTATTTCTTTACGTATTGTCAGTATTTCTTTACATTTAATAAGGTTAAGTATTTTTAAAAGATTAATGCAGAATTGTTAAGCCTATGAAGTTGAAAGTTTTAACCATTACAATAAGTGTTGGTCTGCTACTTGCTGGATGTACGAAACAAGCCGAACCTGAAGCGGCGGAAGTAGATTATAAAGCTCAATTTGAAGAATCAGATCGTAAAATAGGAGAGTTTTTAGATCAACTAGATAACCCGAATACACCTCAAGAAGTTAAAGTCAAAATCTTATGTCATGACTATCCAGAAGTTTATAAGACCCAATATATGCCTGCCTTAATAAAAATTTCGCCTAAACCTTATACCGAAGAGAAATTATTATCGGATTTGAAAAGTGCGACTGATTACTACAAAGATGCCTTTGCTATTAGGTGTAATTAATAAATTCATTGATGTTTTAATTCTCAAAAAATGCAACAAATGTGAATTGTTTGGCGATATTGAGTTGTGGTAAGTTTAATTTTGTTTTGTTTATAACTGCTAATTGGGGGTTCTCGATATGGAAATCTTGAAATTCTTACAGAGTTTTAATACGGTCGGTACATATTTAACGATCGCTTCAACCGTTTTAGTAGGTCTAATTATTTATTTTTATGTGATTAATCCAGCATAAAAACCTTTAAAGGAAATAGGGATCAATTTCCTATTTCTTTGTTAAAAATAAAAGTCTGTAATTAATTTAAAGCTATAAAAATAAGGTAGGTATATGAAATTTAAATTATTTTTTCTTAGTTTTTTAGCTTTTGGCTGTTATGCCGATGAAAGTGTAAATGAACCCGAAATTTGTAATGTGGTGAAGAAAGTTTCTTATACTGTCATGGAAGCGCGTCAACAAAAAGTCCCATCTGAAGACTTGCAGCATATAGCGAATAGTCTTGAAGATCCAAAGGCAAAACAACTTTATCAAGATTTAATTACTTCTGCTTACTCAACCAAAGTATTCAAGACCAGCTTCTTTAAAAGAAAAGCGATAGAAGATTTTCAAACAGCTTGGTATCAAGAATGCCTGAGTAGAAAAGAAAAGTAATTTTGAATGCAGAGACTCATTCATCTCTAAAATAATAACGTTATGCATTATTGAATGCTTGAGAAAAATATCGTACCGACAGGTCTGTATTAAAAGGCAAATTGAAATAAATTTTTGGAATTTTATTATTTAATTAAAAATAAATGCTCCGAAGATGCCGCTGCATGTGTCGTTACCCTGAACCCGATGAGTTCAAGGTGGACGCGACGTATACTTGCTGGGTTTCCTACTCGAAGGTAGGCATACACTCTAAATATACAGAACGCAATCCATAAGTTTAAGTATCGGCAGGGGAATAGACCCGCTGGCGAACATCCCAGAGATAGCTTAAGTATAACCGATCTGACTATGTTGGCAATCACTTGAGTCTATGGAACTGTAAACTTAGTTTGCGTTTGATGAAGCTTTGTACATTGAACGTGGATAAAACGATATTCAACCGTAATGGGTAGTCAAAAATAAAAAAGCCTTGCATCTATGATTTATAGAGCAAGGCATTTTGTGGTAATCAAAGCTTGTTAAATAACCTGTTCCACATCTTCTAAAATCGTTTGCAGTAGGCGTTCACAGTGAGTGTATTCCTGTAAAGATTTATTAAGACTCAGCACTTCTTGAGTTAACTGTAGAGCGACCATAATGACTAGTTTGTTGTGCTCAACACGTGGGGCACTACGGCGCATGTCATTAAATTTCTCATTGAGAAGTTGTGCAGCGCGTTCAAGTTCATCTTTTTTATCTGAGGTAGTCGCGAGTCTAAAAGTCTGCTCAATTAGCCTAAGCTCTACCATGACTTGTTCACTCATGATTGGATCTCCTCACCAGTTTCAGCATTAGGATGGGCAAGTTGCTGGATTTCTTGAGCGTGTTGATCTTGAGCAGTGCCTAAAATTCCTAAACGCTGAATAATGGCTTCAACTTTTGATTTGGCAAGCTCATTTTTTTGTAACAAACGGTCACGATCTTGTTGTAAATCATGCAACTCTTGTTGGGTTTGACGCTGGTGGGCTTGTAACTTCTCTTTTGCAACACGTAATTCATTTCGTTCTGCAAGAATTTCTTGAAAACGATTTTTTAAATCAGTCGTACTTTTTTCTAATCGGCTATAACGTTCGGCAAGTGTGTTAGCATCTTGATTCAACTGTTGAAATTGGCCTTTTAACTGAGAAAGTTGCTCAGTTACCGACTCAATTTCCTCTTGTTTTTTAGTGATAATACTATTTTTTTGCACAACTTGTGCGTGATGCTCTGTTTCAGCCAGTTCTTTAGCTTCCGAGAGTGCCGCATGTTCACTCTCTAAATGATGTAAGCGTGTTTTTAAAACGCTAATATGCGCTTGTAGCCGCTGTAATTGTTCTAACATAACGAGGTCGCACAGAATTGCAATCAAAGGTAATATATACAAAGTATAGAGATTGGATAAACGAATGCAAGACGATATTTCAGGCTGGACAGATTGGAACGCTCATTTTGAAGGAATTGAAGAAATTTCAAGCCCTAGTGAGTTACATGGTCTGTTAACAGGTATTGTTTGTGTGACAGAAGCGCCTACGCGTGAAGAATGGTCACAAATTTTAACAACCCTTAATGTGCCAGAGTTAAGTCAAGATGCTTTAGCGCTTTTGACTGACGAAGCAGAAGATGTGGTTCATGCTTTATCTGAAGATGAATTAGATTATCTACCAATGCTTCCAGATGATGAACATCTACTTCAAGAGCGTGTGCAAGCATTATCTGATTGGTGTGCGGGTGTTGTGTTAGGTTTTGGTTTGGCATCGGGTCATGTTCGTAGTGATGAGCGTGAATTGATTGAACACCTTCAAGATGTTGCAGCAGTTGAATTTGAAGATTCTGACAATGATGAGGAAGGTGAAAGCAGTTACGAAGAATTGTATGAATTTGTACGCTTGATCCCTGTAAGCTTGTCGATTGGTAGAAAAAAAATCACTGTAGCTGAAAGTTCTTTATTGAAAAACTTTCATGCAAAAAGTAAAAATGCTGCTCTAGGTACAGATCAGAATATTGTAGAAATGTTCACACCACATCGTCCAAGCTAATTGAGGCGATGTGTTATTGGTTGTATTTTATTTTTTGACTTTAAAATTCTAAATCAAGTAGATCATTATGAAATTGCCTCAAGCTGATTTTCAACATCGTAGAGACCGTTTAGCAGAAAAAATGGGTCCTAACAGTATTGCAATTATTGCAACGCGTGAGGAGATGTACCGTAATCGTGATGCGGATTATAAATTCCGTGCCGATAGTAGTTTTTTCTATTTGACAGGCTTTGCTGAGCCTGAGGCAGTTGCAGTTATTGAAACTTTTGAGGATGTAACTGATTATAGCTATAGTCTTTTTTGCCGTGAACGTAACCGCGAGATGGAAATCTGGAATGGTTACCGTGCCGGAATTGACGGTGCAATCGAAGACTATGATGCAGATGAAGCCTATGCAATTGATCTGCTTGATGAAGAAATTATTGAAAAGTTATTAAATAAAGAACGTCTTTATTATCGGATTGGGCAAAATGCTGCGTTTGATGCACGAGTGAGTCAGTGGATTAAAAAAGCAGATGCTGAGCATCGACATCAGGGTGCTCCGGCTCAACTGATTCAGCTCGACCGTATTGTTGATGAAATGCGTTTAATCAAGTCACCACAAGAACTTGAGCTGATGCAAGTTGCTTCAAAAATTAGTGCTAAGGCACATACCCGCGCGATGCAAATGGTGCGTCCAGGTATGATGGAATACGCGCTAGAAGCCGAACTCAATTATATTTTCGGGCAAAATGGCTGTGTCCCATCTTATAACAGTATTGTTGGTGGTGGGGCTAATGCCTGTATTTTGCACTATGTTGAAAATAACCAACCTCTTAAAGACGGTGATTTAGTCTTAATTGATGCGGCATGTGAATATGAGTTCTATGCCTCAGATATTACCCGTACTTTTCCGGTCAATGGTAAGTTTAGTGCTGAACAAAAAGCATTATATGAAGTTGTATTGGCTTCTCAATATGCGGCGATTGATGCAGTACGCATTGGTAATTCGTACCGTGAGCCTCATGAAGTAGCCGTTAAAATTTTAAGCGAAGGCCTAATTGAGTTAGGTTTGCTCAAAGGTGATATTAACGAACTTATCGAAACCGAAGCATACCGTCAGTTTTATATGCATGGTACAGGCCATTGGTTAGGAATGGATGTACATGATGTCGGGTCTTACAAAAAAGGTGAAGACTGGCGTCAATATGAAGAAGGTATGGTCGTTACCGTTGAACCAGGGCTATACATTGCACCAGACGATGAAACTGTAGATAAAAAATGGCGTGGTATTGGTATTCGTATTGAAGATGATGTGGTCGCAACATCAAAAGGTCCGCGAGTTTTAACTGCTGATGTAGTTAAAAATATTGCAGATATTGAACATTTAATGGCGCAAGCTAAATCATAATTAAACGTATTCGCCAAAGGAGCACAACTCGATGCAACAACAAGTGATTATTGTAGGTGGGGGAATGGTTGGACTTAGCCTTTCACTCATGCTGGCGAAGGCTAATATTGCAGTAAAGCTGTTAGAAGCTGTGAAATACCCAAACTATGATGATCAAAATGTTGCCCCTTATCATTCCAGTTTCGATGCGCGTAATACGGCTTTATCGCGTCGTAGCGTCCAGATTTATCAGAAGCTGGGGTTATGGGATGCATTACAGCAGCACGCGACTCCAATTCTACAAGTTCACATTACTGAACAAGGCAGTTTTGGTAAGGCACGATTAATTGCAGAACAAGAAAAAGTCGAAAGCTTTGGGCAGGTGATTGAAAATGCTTGGTTGGGTCGTGTTTTATTGACTCAAGTACGTCAGCAGCCTTTGATTGAGCTGATTGATGGCGTTCAAGTGACTGCTTTAACTCAAGATGCTGAGCAAGTACATATTGAGGCCAAGCGTGGTGATGAAGTTTTAAAGCTTGAGTCAAAATTATTAATTGCGGCTGATGGACGTGATTCTTTTTGTCGTCAGGCAATTGGTGTCGGTGTTGATGTTCATGATTATGATCAGGTTGCAATTGTCACCACGGTTCAGACATCAAAACAGCATGAGCATGTTGGTTTTGAGCGTTTTAGTGCATTAGGTCCTTTAGCGTTGTTGCCTTTACCGGGTGAATATCGCCGTTCGGTTGTATGGCCTGTTAAAAAAGGCACTGAAAGTGAGTGGTTAGGCGATGAAAATGATCAGCATTTCTTAAGTGCTTTACAACAAACTTACGGTGACCGAGCTGGTAAATTTGAAAAAACCGGCAAACGCTTTAGTTATCCGCTTTCACAAGTGCTCGCACATAAACAAGCTGTAGGTCGTGTTATTTTGATGGGTAATGCAGCGCATACAATCCATCCTGTTGCAGGACAAGGTTTTAACCTATGTCTACGTGATGCGGATGTTTTAGTACGGTATTTAGTGAACCAGCTAACCGCTTCTGACGATATCGGTAACCCAGATAATTTACTGGCTTATGAACAAGCTCGTTTGTCAGATCAACAACGAGTGATTAAGTTCTGTGACACCGTGGTTCGTGGTTTTAGTAACCAAAATCCATTATTAAAATTAATTCGTAATACGGGATTAATTGCATTTGATTTCATTCCAGGTGTTAAACCACTGGTAGCGAACTATGCAATGGGGCTAAAAGCATGAGTGAAGTGTTAGATGTTGTCATTGTTGGTGGTGGACTGGTTGGTGGTTTAACAGCTTTATTACTTGCGCAAGGTGGTGTACAGCCTACTGTGCTTGATGCTGCTCCTATACTGGATGTTGAAAAAACACTAAGTGTGATGAACCCGCGTGTTTTAGCACTGAGCCAAGCGACCATTCATTTACTTAAAACTGTCAATGTTTGGGATGATCTAGCACGTCAAATGCCATATACAGGCATGCAAGTGTGGAATCTGAATGGCTATGGTGAAATTAATTTCGGCCATGAGTCTGTACAAAGACCAATGCCAGAACGGTCCTTAGGTTCTATGGTTGAGCCAAGTGTATTGAATGTTGCTATTCAACAAAAAATGCTTGAGCAGTTAACAGATTATCGCACTCAAGTTCGCGTGACTCGCATTGAGCAGGGCGTTGGGTGTTGGCATATTGAATTGGCAGATGGCACGACACTTAAAACAAAACTGCTGATTGGGGCAGATGGTGCCAATTCATTTGTACGTGAACAAGCCTTTATTGACCTAGATGTCTTAGATTACAAGCAAGCAGCGATTAGTTGTGCCATTAAAACATCTAAACCCCACAATCATGTTGCTCGTCAAATTTTCTTACCTACAGGGCCTTTAGCCTATTTACCGATGGCTAGTCTTGAAGAAAGTGAAAATGGCTACTGGCAGTCAATTGTCTGGACACTACCTGATGATTATGCCGATGAATATTCTGCTTTAACTGATCATGAGTTTATGCAGCTTTTAACCCGAGAAAGCCAACATATGTTGGGTGAAGTATTAGATGTACGTTCAAGAGCCCAATTCCCGCTCAAAGCGCGCGCTGCAAAACAGTATGTGAAAGCTGGTTTAGCTTTAATTGGGGATGCAGCACATGTTATCCATCCACTTGCTGGACAAGGCGTAAATATTGGTTGTTTAGATGCAGCTGTACTCTGTGATGCATTACTACATGACTTGGCGCGTGGCGTATGGGCAAATGAACAGACATTGTTGCGTTATGAGCATCGTCGTAAAGGCGAAAATGACGCAATGATGCATAGCATGTCAGCAATTGGCTGGTTGGAAAGTAGTGAGCTATTTCCATTTATCTGGGCTCGGAATGTGGGACTCAAGCAAGTTGAACAAATTTCCTTCTTAAAAGAGCGTTTTATGCAACAAGCAAACGGTTTAGGGGCTTTACAAAACACCCAGTATAGTCGTTAAAATAATTACGAAGTTTATGCTCTACTGGTCTAAATAAATATCAGTAGATATTTTTTAAACAATCATTTATATATCATTACCAATTGGGTTGAAAAAGATACACATTTGACCAATTTGGCTCTTTGCTAAATGCAAAGAGATTGCTAAATTTCTGAGGTCTTAGGACCATAGCGATGATGCAATAGAAATCATTCTGGGGAGTGAAAAATGTCAGATATCAATGATTATGAAGATGCAGAAGATTCTGCTGTAGATGAAGATGAAGCGAAGGCAGCTGAAAGCGGTGCAGCTGATGAAGAAGCAAGCAGTATTAATGATACTGATATTGCTGAGGCAGAAACACTGACTGTGACTGCTAAGCAAAAACAGCGCCAAGCGCTGGAAGATGAAGTTGCCGCATTTTTAGCTCGCGGGGGGAGAATTACTGAAGTTCCTCCAGATGAACATAGCGACCATTAATCCTAAAAAGCATCACATGAGTGATGCTTTTTTTATTTTTAAGGTGCGTTTTGAAGTTCTTTCAAAATCCCGCATTCATCTACTGTTCGGTTGGTAGAGCAGTGCTGTTTTAAATCAATCAAAGATTCTTTTAAAAGTAATAATCGTTCGATTTTTTCTGATACTTCTTTTAAGTATTTATCGACTAAATTATCAATTTCTGTGCAGGCCTGTTTAGGCTGAGTTTTCATTTCTTTTAATGTTTTAATATCACTTAGTGAAATATCTAATTCACGGCAATGCTTAATAAATAAAAGGTCTGCAAGTGTTTGTTCGGTGTAAACACGATAATTATTTTCTGAACGTTGGATGCGATCAAGTACACCTACTTTTTCGTAATAACGGATCGTATCAATTGGAATATCCGCTTTTTTTGATAATTGACCAATAGAAAGACTCATAAGACTTGACTCTGGAGCTACTCAAGGGTTTCTAATCACTATAAAAGAGTTTTTGAGGAAATAAAATGGCTGGATGTGGTTGTGCTTCAACATGTTCTCCTTCAAAGAAAGTGAGTCCACGTTTTAGAAAAGCGTTATGGATTGCACTTGTGATCAATGCCTTAATGTTTGTGGTGGAAATATTGGGAGGTTATAAGGCCCAATCTGTTTCACTTTGGGCAGATGCATTGGACTTCGCCGGAGATGCAGCAAACTATGCATTATCTTTAGTCGTTCTTTCGATGAGTTTATATTGGCGTGCGACAGCGGCACTACTTAAAGGAATAACGATGGCGGCTTTCGGCGTTTTTGTCATTGCGAAAGTGATCTGGTCGTATTTTTATGGTGTTTCACCCGAACCAATGGTGATGGGGACAATTGGTGTAATGGCTCTAATTGCTAACGTTTCTGTGGCACTTATGCTTTATGCATTTCGTGATGGAGATGCCAATATGCGCTCTGTTTGGTTGTGCAGTAGAAATGACTCAATTGCCAATATTGCTGTAATTTTAGCGGCGGTTGGGGTATTTGGAACAGGCAGTATATTTCCTGATTTGATTGTTGCCTTTGTGATTGCATACTTGGGTATATCTTCTGGCTATGCTGTTATAAAACAGTCACAACAAGAAAGAAAACAGGCAAGAGTTATAGTTGCCAGTGAAGCGTAATACTCAAGAGTAATAAAAAAAGGATCTTTTATATGATCCTTTTTTATTTTAAGCCGTTAAAACAAGAGGGTTATAGCGATACTCCACATAACGCAACCAATAATGAAATCTAAAATTTTCCAAGCTTTGGGATTGGTAAATAGTGGCTTTAATAATCTTGCACCATAGCCCAGACTAAAAAAGAAAACCCAAGAGGCAAGAATGCTGCCCAAAGCAAAACTCACTTTATCTTCAAGCTGAGTTGCAACTGAACCAATCAGAACAATAGTGTCTAAATAGACATGAGGATTAAGCCAAGTAAAGGCAAGACAGGTCACTAATGCTTGAGTTAATGTTTGTTTTTGACTGCTATCAAGGTCCATATTTTGGGTAGTCTTAAATGCAGCATAAAATGCTTTGGCACCGTAAACTAATAAAAACGTTGCCCCTAAATATTTAGCTACGGTAATTAAGATAGGTGATGCAGTCATGATTTCTGCAAAACCTAATACACCACAGGCAATTAAAATTGAGTCGGACAGGGCGCAGATTAAACACAACCAAAATACATATTGCTGTTTAAGTCCTTGTTTTAGGACAAAAGCATTTTGAGCTCCAATTGCTACGATAAGCCCACTGCCAATACCGAAACCTTTAAAAAATATACTAAGAGAGAACATAACAATAAGGTGAAAAAATCAGATGTGGGAATTATCTGACTTTTTATTAAGAAATAAGTAAAATTAAGAATATTTAGGTTTAGCTAAAAAAAATTTAGGCTTGATATGTTAGATAGCAAACAATGTGAAGCCTTTCTTGCAGTTGCAGAATTGGGAAGTTTTGATGCTGCAGGGGAGCATTTATATATTACACCCTCGGCAGTGTCCTTACGCGTACAGGCTTTAGAAAAGTATTTAGGACAAATTCTAATTATACGGGGGCGCCCGTGTGTGCTCACTCAAGCAGGGCAAACTTTATTACAACATTTACGTCATACGAGGTTAATGGAGCAAAATTTATTACAAGGTTTGATGGGAAAATCATCAGAATCTGAATTTTATAAAATTGCTCTAGCTTCAAATGCAGATTCATTAGCTACTTGGCTTTTACCAAATATTCAGCAAACGCTTTTTAAAGAAAAAATAGTATTAGAACTAAAAATTGATGATCAATCGCATACGCATACTTTATTAGAAACAGGACAAGTCAACGCATGTATCTCAGCAGAAGAACAGGTCATGTCAGGTTGTTTAGCTCAACCACTAGGAAAAATGCGTTATAAAATGTTGGCCTCTGCTGAATTTGTAAATAAATGGTTCAGTGCTGGAGTGAATAGAGACGCATTAAGAAAAGCACCAGCAGTTATTTTTAATCATAAAGACTTAATGCATTCAGAGGTTCTATTAAAAGGATACGGTTTACCGATGCAAAGTTATCCTTATAGTTTTATTCCAGCAACAGATGCTTTCGTCAAAGCAATTCAATTAGGTTTAGGCTATGGCATGGTGCCCGAGTTGCAGGTTCAGCCACTACTCGAAAATGGAACACTTGTTGATATTATGCCTGAAGCCGAACTTGATGTTCCTTTATATTGGCACCATTGGAAAAGGCAGTCTAAACAGTTAGATGCCCTGACAGAGACTATTGTCGAGTCAGCAAAACGCATATTGAGATAGTTTCAGAGGTTTCTTTTTTAATGAAGATTTGAAATATGCTGAATATAAAACTCTATATCTTGTGCTGAGTAACCTAAAAGTTGTCCAATTCTTCGTTCAAGCTCTATGCATTTTTCAAAATTAGTTTCTTTAAATAAAGTTTCAATACACATCATGAGTTCATTTAAATCTGCTAAAGCTGCATCTTTATAGATCAGCATAATTGAAAAGGGTAAAGGTAGAGAAGTTTCAATATCTTTACTCAGCATTGATAAAGTACCTTGTTCGAGATGCTTTAAAAAACTGATAGGTAGGATTTCATAGAAATAAGCGATAGATTTCTCGCCTGAAAGTAATAATTCTAGCTCTTGTCCTTCATGAGGGCCAAGTTTGCCCATTTGTTCAGTCATATTAGTACTCTTATTCTTATATCTTATTATGCAAAATTAACAGATGGTGATGACAAATAGTCTGTGTCATCACCATATCTAATTAAAAAATTAAGATTGAGTTAACTCAAGCGCACGTTGATAAGCGACTTTCTTCTTAATTCCTGTTAAATCAGCAGCCAGTTGAGATGCCGCTTTAACAGATAAATCTTGAAGTAAGCGCTTTAAAAGCTCATCTAGTTTTTCTTGTTCCAGATCTGTCTTTTCTGGTGCACCACCAACCACAAGAACAATTTCGCCTTTTTCTTGATTGTGATCATTTTCTATAAAACTGACCAAATCTTTTAAAGTCATTTTTTTGATGGTTTCAAAAGTTTTGGTAATTTCACGTGCGAAACCTACAGGACGGTTTTCACCAAATACCTCAGCCATATTTTTTACACATTCTAAAATACGGTGTGGTGCTTCATAGAAAATTAAGGTCTGAGTTTCATTTTTGAGTTTTTCTAATTGAGAAATACGTTGAGAAGCTTTTGATGGCAAAAATCCTTCAAAACTAAAACGATCGCTCGGTAGACCTACTGCACTTAGAGCGGCAATTGCAGCACATGCGCCAGGCACAGGAACAACTTTAATGCCATGTTCTTGAGCAGCTCGAACTAACTTAAAACCAGGGTCACTAATAAGCGGCGTACCTGCATCACTAATTAAAGCAACATTGTCGCCCGCAAGTAATCTTTGAACTAACTGCTCAATTTTATTGCTTTCATTGTGATCATGACATGCAGTAAGTTGAGTCGATATATTATAGTGCTTAAATAATTGTGCTGATTGACGTGTATCTTCGGCAGCTACAAGAGAAACTGATTTTAAAATATCAATTGCACGGAAAGTCATATCATCTAAGTGCCCGATTGGGGTGGCTACAACGAATAACTGAGCACTCATTTGGTTTTACTCCGTACAGATAAACAATTTTAATGGGGTAGTTTACCCGAAATTATGATTTGGGCGTGAACAATGTCTGCCAACCTTTGCTTTTCCAAAATGATCTGATTTTCATTTGTTCAATTTAAATCAGAAAGTACGGGTAGATTTAACGAAATAATTTAAGCATCAAAATATGTGGTGCTACTTTTAATTTGTGGAAGATAAGAATGCTATTAGCGCAGCAGTTGGGGAAATGGGCAGAGCAAACGGCTTTAAACCTGTTACAAAAGCAGAACTATGTATGGGTAACCAGTAATTACCATTCACGCCGTGGTGAAGTGGATTTAATTGTTAAAAGAGGGCAAGAGCTTGTTTTTGTTGAGGTAAAGGCGCGTACTATAGGAAATTATGGACAGGCTTGCGAAATGGTGACAAGAACAAAGCAGAAGAAAATTATTAAAACCGCGATGCGTTTTTTACAGCGCTACCCATCTTATCAGGATTTTTATTGTCGTTTTGATGTGATTTGTTTTGATTTTCCACAGAAAATTGCAAAAACAGTACAGCAAGACTTTTCAAATTTCCATTATGATCTGCAATGGATCGAAAATGCATTTACTTTGGATTAAGAGTTCATTACTCTTTTGAGCAAATTAAAACCGATGTTTTATGATCAAGCCAAGAAGAGATTGATAGGAGTCTGGTGGAGTGTTGAAACGTATTGCTGTAACAGCGCTTTGTGTCGCAAGTTTGTCAGGTTGCGCAAGTTTTATTTCTGGTGGAACAGGTACAGCTCCAGTCGGAACAGATAGTGGTGTACGTAGCTTAGGTCAGGTATTCATTGATTCTTCAATTAAACGTACAGCGAATATTAACCTCTATAAGCTTGATCAGCGTTTTAAACAATCTCGTATTAATATCGAAAGTTTCCATAGCACAGTATTGTTAACTGGTCAGGTGCCAGACCCTTACTTGAAACAGCTAGCAGAAGACAATGTTAAAGCCATGAGTGATGTCAAAGCTGTACATAACTACATTACCGTGGGTAATAAGGTCAGCTATAACACGATCATGCAAGATGCTGGTGTAACTGCAAATACACGTGCTCTATTAATGAAAGCGCCAGTTGTATCGGACAGTAAAGTACTTGTCCATACTGAAGATGGTGTTTTATATGTGATGGGCCGTTTAAATACAGCTGAAATTAATGATTTAAATAATGTGCTTCAAAATGTTGGTAACGTGACCAAAATTGTGACACTCATTGATAACGTTGATTTAGCACCTGCGCCAGCAGCGAGCACTACTAGTGCAACGACTACACCAATTATTAATAACGTCATTGCTCAACCAACAGTTCAAACTCCTGTTGCAATTGATCCTGACCAAACAGATCCAGCTTCGAATGCACAGTAATATATGAATCTGATTGAACAACTACAAAGTAAAATTGAACAGGCGCGAACTCTTTATAAAGAGTTCCGCCTTTATGATTTGGGGAGTTTTGCTTTAAACCGGTTTACGCCAAAAGATGGTTTTGAACAGGTCGCAAATGTACGTTATGGTCTAAAGCCGCGTCACCGTTTGGATATTTACCGATCTGTTAAAAAACTAGCACATCAGCCCCTTATTGTTTTTGTACATGGTGGTGCTTGGCAACATGGTAATAAGCGAGATTATCTTTTTATTGGTGAAACGTTTGCTAAAGAAGGCTATGACGTTGCAGTTATCAACTATCAATTAGCTCCTAAAAATATTTTTCCGAGTTTTGTTGATGACTTGACACAGGCACTGAATTATTTACATCAAAACCAAGACAAACTAGAAATTTCTACAGAGAATGTTGTGCTTATGGGACATTCGGCAGGGGCATTTAATGTAATGTCTGCTGTTTATCACCCAACGCCAAATCCTATTCAATGTTTAGGAAATATTAAGGCGATTTTCGGTTTAGCTGGACCTTATCATTTTGATTATAAGGGTGACCCACTAGCTGAAGATGCTTTTGATCAAAGTATTTCTTATCAAGAGGTGATGCCATACTATTTCGTCAATCAAAATAGTATTAAACATTACTTGCTCATGGCTGAAAATGATCAGCTTGTCGGCAAAGAGAATACATTGGATTTGGATCGGGCTTTAAGACAGAGTGGAAATCACAGCCATATCGCTGTGATTCCTAAAACTGGACATATTACAATTTTGGCCAGTCTTTCTAGCTTTATCAGCCACTATTTCAGAACGAAAAGAACGATCTTACATTTTCTTGAAGAAGTGTTTTAAACGAGGGTCTCGTTTAAAACACGGTAGATTACCCAGCGTGGGTAATCTGCATAATCATTGAATGAGCAATACTTCCTTTAAACGGAATCTCAGGTAATTGATCAATTTTGAAGAACTGTGCATCTGCAATTTCTTCTTCTTGAAGCTTAATTTCACCCGACTCATATTCTGCCCGAAATGCAACCATAAGGTTACTCGGGAATGGCCAAGGCTGACTTGACATATACTGAATATTTTTGAGTTTTAAACCGATTTCTTCAAAGGCTTCACGTTGTACTGCTTCTTCAAGTGTTTCGCCCACCTCAACAAAACCTGCAATCAAACCATACATATTGGTTTTGTTATGAACTGACTTAGCCAGCAAGATTTCATCATCACCACGAGTAATGACGGTAATAATGCAAGGGTTTACACGAGGATATTGGTGGTAGCCACAAGAAGGGCATACCATTGCATATTCGGTTGGATGAACTTCTGTCGGATGTCCACAGTGGCTACAAAACTTATGGTTACGTCGCCATTCAAGTAATTGAACAGCACGGCTCGCTTGCAAAAACTGTTCTTTCGACCAGCTGGTAATAAGCTGACGAATTGGGACAAGTTGTAAGCCTTCGGGGATAGGTTCCTCAGCAAGCAAGTCACGTGCAATGACCTGCTCATCATGAGTGAAAAGTAAATCACTTGCTAACTTTTCGACTTTGGGTAGTTGGAGATTCTGGTCAACCAATAATTGTTGATGATGGAAAATATAAGCAAGTGATAATTCAGACATTAAGCTGCCTTTTTTTGAAGTTGTTGACTACTCGACAATGCTACATTAAACATGGATTGTAGAACAGGTTGTTTATTTTTTAAATTGTCAACTAACATGTCAATGCCTGCTAATACGTTAAAAATACAGTGAATTTGGTCTGTATTAAAAGGTTGGCTTTGTTCAAGTTGCTCTTGAACAAATTGGGCAGTTTGGAGTAAAGCATGTTGTTGAGTCGTACTTCCTAAAAATTCGGCTGCACCCGCTAACTCTTTTAATGAACCTGCAATCGCTTCAATATTTTGTGTCTGGTCATTGGCATACAAAGTAAGACTTTGGCAGATAAAATCAATTAAATTTTTTGTCTCAGTAAGCAAAGCTTGGTGAGCTTCATCAAGACGATCTAAAGAAATAGCCGTATTATTCACGCTAAGTTGTAGACGATTTGACGTGTAATTGCGTACCAAAATACCAATTGAGTTCATGGCAGATAAAATACTGTTCATTAGCTGCTGAGCATAGTTTTCGTCACTTAAAATGTTAAGTTGACTTAAACTGCTGGCTTGTTGAGAAAGCGCAGATGCGGCTTCATCAAGGTTTAGGAGTTTAAAGGTATGAGCCAGTTGTAAAAGGCTCGCTTGTAGTTGCTGTGCTTTTTCAGGCGACATATTTTGGTAGTTGTATTCAATATCGTTTCGTACCTTATTCATTTCATCCAATATCAATTGGCTGACAGTGTGCATCGTGTCGAAGTCAGGACCAAAAAGATGGCGACTTAAAACAAGTAATTGAGTGTCAGTTGGAGTTTCATCACCAATATGAAGTTGATTACGAATATGGTGAGAAATCTCATCTTCTTGAGCAATAACAATACTTAAAATATCTGCGAATGCCGCTAAATTAGGTTCAAAACTTTCGGGTACTGCCAAAAATAGAGCAATATGACTTTCAATATTAATCAGTACACGTAGGCGTGAATCATTTAAAAGTAGGTCATCAATATGGTTAAAAGTGTAATTGACGAGCTGCCAATATTTTTGGCTTGGCTGAGTGTTCGCCATGCTGACCAAATAGGTTGCAATAAGTTTAAAGGCTTGAAAATTCTGAGCTGAGGCTGTCTTTTTTAAAAATTGGTGTAAAGATAGTTTGTATAGTTGATGGATGAACTGAGTTTTTTCACTAATTAATATTTCAGGCAAGGGTAGTTCAAGCGAAGTATTTGCAAGTAAAGGAACAATAGCTTGTCCCGATGTAGTTAGAGGCTTATTTAAAGCCAATTCTAAATTATTTAAAGTCGTAAGAAGAAATTGTGGAACTTGTATTTCACGCAAACAGATAAATTCAATATAGCGCTTTACCATGGTCGTGCCTTCGCTTAGGGCAACGACATCATCTGTATTAATTTGGGCTGGATTCGCAATAATTTTTTGCATCAACTCAGTCGAATATTGAGTGATTTTTGCAAGATAAGGAACATCAATTAAACGTAGAACTTGAGTGCATTGTTTAAACTGTTCTAATGCATCATCAATACCAAAAGGGAGAGTTTGTTCTTCAATTAAGGTACTTACCGCACCTTCTACCAGTTTTATTGAACGATCAATTTCATGTTTAATGATGAGTAAAGCTGTTGGATCGAAATGAATCGACGTATGCTCAGACATAAACGTTCCCCTTTGCAAAAAAATCAAGTGTTATATTCGTAGTGCTCAATAATTTGAGCTAAAAATCTATGCGACTAATATAACTTAACTTACAAAGGGGAAACGCTAAAAACACTAAAGAATCAAAAATTTATTTTGCAAAAAGGCAAGGTTCTCCGTGTTTTTCCTCATATTCTTTGACCCAAGTCTCATGTGTGTTTAACTCTTCATCTGAAGGGTAAATTACAGGGAGGTCAACTTGAACTCTGCTTCTATTGGTTGTTTGCTGGCTATTTTCACTCTGAGATAAGGCATCTATATCAAAAGAAACCTGACCACCAGTCATTGCCAAGTAAACATCAGCAAGAATTTCAGCATCGAGTAATGCGCCGTGGAAAGTACGGTCACGTGCTGGAATTTCATAACGTCTTACAAGCGCATCAAGGGAGTTTTTTTGCCCCGGATGTTTGTTTTTCGCTAAAGCTAAAGTATCCGTTACCTCACATACTTCAGAAAGTGCAGGAAGCCCTACGCGTTTAAACTCCATATCAAGGAAGTTCATATCGAAGGTCGCGTTATGGGCAATAATCTCTGCACCTTTGAGATAGTCAAATAAGGTGTCAGCAATGTCCGCATAGAGCGGTTTATCTTTTAAGAAATCATCACTGATACCGTGGATGTTTTCTGAGTCTCCCACTGGTTTTTGTGGGTTAATATAAATATGAATCGAGCTACCCGTAAGTTTACGGTTAATCATCTCAATCGCGCCCACCTCAATAATGCGGTCGCCATCTTGGAAATAAAAACCAGTAGTTTCCGTATCGAGAATGAGTTGTCGAGGACCTTGTAATTTTAATTTGGCTTCGGTCACAACGATTTGAGGATGAATGTTATTGGTTGGCTGCTTACTTTCTTGTTCGGCAGTTTCAACTTCAATAATTTCTTCTTCCACAATAATCATCTCAACTTCTTCAGATGCTTCAAGATGAATATTTTCTTCTTCTGTTGCGTCAGCCAGATCAAACCCGAAAGGGTCGTCTAGTAACCAGTCCTGTTCAGGCTTTTTTATATCTTGCGATACAGTGGCAGACTGTAGTTGCTTGAGTTCTTTCGCAGTTTTGTCTGCACCTAAATTAGCAAGCTGGTCTGCCATTTCATTGCCAGGGTGTCCTGCGTGGCCTTTAATCCAGTTCCACTCAATATTTCTACCTGCACAGACAGCATCTAATTTCTGCCAAAGGTCAGGATTTTTTACATCTTTCCAGTTTTTCTTTTTCCAGCCATGAATCCACTCAGTAATACCTTGCTTCACATAATTTGAATCTGTCCAGATAATCAAATGTGCATCGGCTGGGCAAAATGAAACACCTTCAATGGCAGCAGTAAGTTCCATACGGTTATTGGTCGTATCAGGTTCACCGCCAAATAATTTATGTTCACCCTGCTCGGTAATGACATATGCGCCCCAACCACCTAAACCCGGATTGCCACGACATGCACCATCAACATACAGTGTGATTGTTTGAGACATAAATCGAAACCTAAACTAAAAGAAAAAGAACTGAATATGGTGTATTGTATACGCAAAAAGTTCGGTTCCATCGTATCAAAGCAAGGTTTTTTTAATTTCTTGTAACATTTCCATGCAAATGACATTAAATTATTGCCTTGTCTATCTTGCATGCTTTACTACAATGGCATCGAAGACCTAGGGTTTGTGGGCAGACCCCAAAAAAATATTACGCGAGTTGTTTGGAAGTTTTTATGTATAAACCAACCACATTTGTGTGGCAGCCATCTGCAGCATCATTGTTTAAAATTACCGTACTTAGCTCTGCGTTAGCTGCGTTGGGTATTACAACAGGCTGTTCATCGACTCCGCAATCTGCAAAAACCTCAAAATCGAAACAGGTCAGTGGTGCAGGTTATTTAGATGCGAGTAGTCTTGATTCATTGGAAGACTTACTTTCAGCAACTGATATGCGTGCTGTAGAGGGTGACCGTCTGCTTATTTTAAAGCATGGTGATGTCTGGAAACGTATGTCTGTTGGTTTCAAAATGGATTTGAACCATTGGGATTCACGTATTGAAGCTCAGCGTAGTTGGTTTATTTCTCGTCAGCCTTATCTTGATCGTTTAAGTGCCCGTGCAAGTCGTTATTTGTACCATACAGTTAAAGAAGCTGAACGCCGTGGTTTGCCGACAGAACTTGCACTCTTACCTGTAATTGAAAGTTCATATGACCCAGCTGCAACAAGTAGTGCTGCAGCAGCAGGTTTATGGCAGTTTATTCCGAGTACTGGCCGTATTTATGGCTTAAAGCAAACTGGTATGTATGATGGCCGTCGAGATGTTGTTGAGTCGACTCGTGCTGCCTATGAGTTTTTAGGAAGCTTATATAACCAATTCGGTTCTTGGGAGCTTGCTTTAGCAGCCTATAACGCTGGACCGGGACGTATTCAACAAGCGATTAACCGAAATCAGGCAGCAGGTTTACCAACTGATTATTGGTCTTTAAAATTACCTCAAGAAACCATGAACTATGTTCCGCGTTTCTTGGCTGTTGCTCAAATTATTAAAAATCCAAAAGCTTACGGTATTTCTTTACCACCAATTGCAAATAGACCCCATTTCCGTGAAGTGACTTTATCTGCACCTTTATCTTTAAATGAAATTGCTTCTGTAGCTGGATTAAGTCGTTCGGAACTCTATGCATTAAACCCGGGATATCGTGGTGAAATGGTAGACCCTGCAAGTCCTATGCGTATCTTGATTCCGGCCGATTTAAGTCCTTCAATTGATAATAAATTAAAAGGTATGAAGTCAGGCGGTGGTTCAGGTTGGTGGGCAAATGTGACTTCACCATCTAAGCCAGATGTAAGTGCTTCAACATCTGTGACAATTAAAACCACGCCTGCAAATCAGGTGCAACCAGTTAAACCGTCAACACCTACTAAAACAACCAGTAGCTCTACCACGTTAAAAACTTCAACTCCTCGTGGGTCTGATGCTTTAGCCGCGTTTGCAGCTTCGGCTGATGTACCAAGTGCTCCACGTATTCCTGTTGCTGTGACACCTGCGGCAAATATTAAGCAAGTGAAGACAGAACCACCAATCTCGGCTGCAGAACGTGAAAAGATTTTAGCGGCAGTTCGAGCTGAAGGTGAGAAAGAAACAGTTCAACAAGCTTTAGAGCCACAACCAACGCAGGCTGAAAAAGATCAAGTAGTTGCCGAGTTGAAGGCTATTGCACCACAAGGAACAGAAATTGTTGATCCTTATGATGGCAAAATTAAGTTAACTGCGATTCAAACAAGCCAATCAGTTGCAGAGCAACAAGGTAAAGAAGTAAGTAAAGGTTTTGCATATCCAAAAACTTTAGCTGAAGACGTGACTGTAGCTAACTCTGAAGATGGGCAGCGCAATAAAGACAAGCCTTACATTAAAACTGATACAGATGTAGTGGTTGTACAGCCAAAAGGCAAACGTAGTACCTATACAGTTTTACCGGGTGATACTTTAGCCGTTATTGCGATGAAAAACGGCGTAAACTGGCGCGATGTTGCTAAGTGGAACCAGATTGATCCAGAAAAGACGTTATATGTTGGTTCAACGCTTTACCTTTATGATGCTAAGCCACAAGAAACTCAAACGACTTCAAAAAGCACAGCTAAACCAGATGTATATGTCGTTCAGGCTAACGATAGCTTAAGCGGTGTGGCAAACCAGTTTAATTTGTCAGTAAGACAATTGGCTGAATATAACGATTTATCAGTGACTGATGGCTTATTTGTTGGGCAAAAACTACAGTTAAAAGAACCAAAGAATAGTCGCGCAAGTACTAAAGCCGAGCCAAAAGCAGTTCAGGCAAGTGCAAAACGTATAGCAACTAAAAGCTATACTGTGAAGCGCGGTGAATATCTTAAATTGATTGCAGATCGTTATGCGCTCTCTAATCAGGAACTTGCTGAATTAACTCCGGGATTAACTGCGGGCAGTAACTTAATGGTAGGCCAAAAAATTAATGTGCCTACACAAGATATTTCTGTAGATGAAGTTGCTGAAACTAAGGCTTCTAGTAAATCTGAGAAAGCATCAGCAAGTGTTTCTTATAAAACAGAAGGCTATAAAGTACAACGTGGTGATACTTTATCGAGTATTGCAACTAAATCAAAAATTAGCCTAGCTGAGTTAGCCGAATTAAATAACTTAAAAGCAAATAGCCATGTACAGCTTGGTCAAACTTTAAAAGTACCGGCAGGCTTAAGTGTTCCAGAGCAATACGTTGTACAGTCTGGCGATAGCTTAAATGCGATTGCGAGTAAATATAATTTGCAAACAAGCTATTTGGCTGACCTAAACGGTTTGTCTCGTACTGCTGGTTTGCGTGCTGGTCAACGCTTAAAACTAACAGGTACGGTTGAAGAAGTGCCAACTAAATCTTCTAAAAACGCCAAAGAAGAAACACCAGAAACTTATACAGTTAAATCTGGTGATAGCTTAGGTAATATCGCTAATCGCTACCACTTACAGCTGGACTACCTTGCTTCACTAAATGGTCTTTCACGCAACAGTAGCGTTCGTGTGGGGCAGCGTTTAAAGCTAACGGGTGATGTGCCTACAGTTGAAACAGCTAAAGCAGATACTAAGTCTTCAACTAAAACGGTTGCCGCTGGTAAAAATACTGAAAGATATACGGTTAAATCTGGTGAGTCTTTAAATAGTATCGCGAGCCGTGCTGGTATTTCAGTGCGTGAACTGGCTGAAATGAATGCATTAAAAGCAAATGCTAACTTACAGCGCGGTCAGAATATTGTGATTCCAAAAACTGTCGTGGAATACAAAGTGAAGCGTGGTGATACCTTAATCGGTCTTGCGAGTAAATATGGTTTAGAAACCAATTTATTGGCTGAGCTGAATAATTTAACGCCTTCTACTCAGCTTCGCATTGGTGATGTGATTAAAGTGCCTAATTTGTAAAATAATTAGCCACTTATGCATAAATTAAATTTTCAACTGAGCCTGCTAGTCGGGCTCAGTGTCATTTCCCATAGTGTTTTTTCTGCACAGCAAACCACTTCATATATAGCGATTCATTCTAAGCCTAAGTATTTAGAAATGATGGCTATGCCATATGCAAACCCTAATGCACCTAAAGGTGGCCTATTAAGTCAGGCAGCTCAAGGAACTTTTGATAACCTCAATAGTATGAATGGGAAAGGGAATGCTACAGAAGGCGTTAATTATCTTTTTGATACCTTAATGACTCAATCACTTGATGAGGTTGGAGTTTTATATCCGCTTTTGGCTCAAAAAGTGAGTTATGACCCAGAAAAAACGCAATTAGTGACTTTCTATTTAAACCCTAAAGCGCGTTTTAGTAATGGGCAGCCAGTCACTGCGGCAGATGTTAAATTTAGTTTTGATGCCTATCAGACTAAGTCCAATTTAGGTTTGCAAATGTACCTTGCTGATTTAGCAAAAACAGAAGTAATAAACGCCCATCAAGTAAAGTTTAGTTTTACCTCTACACATAACCCTAAAATGCCATTCATTTTGGCAACCTTACCCATTTATTCAAAAGCAGATTGGCAAAAAAAAGATTTTAGCCGCATTACTTTACAACCAATTCTTGGCTCGGGACCGTATGTAGTTGAACGAGTTGATCCGGGCAGAAGCATTAGTTATAAACGGAACCCAAATTATTGGGCAAAAGATTTGCCTATTAATAAGGGGCGTTATAACTTTGACCGTTTGAGATATGTTTATTATCGAAATTGGGATATTGCTTTTGAAGGATTTAAATCTGGGCAATACACTTTGCATGAAGAAACTAATCCTAAAAAATGGGTAACTGATTACCGGTTTCCAGCTGTAAAAGCAGGGTTGGTTACTCAATATAAGTTTCGTCACCATAATCCTATTGCCACTGAAAGCTATGTTTTTAATACACGACGAAAACCTTTAAATGATATTCGTTTTAGACAAGCTTTAACCTATGCTTATGACTTTGAATGGCAAAATAAAGCTTTGTTTTATGGACAATATCAGCGCCTACAAAGTTATTTTGAAAATAGTGAATTAGCAGCAACAGGCCGACCTTCAAAAACTGAATTAGACTTGTTAAAACCGTTATTGCCTAAGTTATCTCCACTCATGCAACAAGGTGTTTTAGCAAACTGGAAATATCCAGCGTCGGATGCAAGTGGGTTCAATCGTCAGAACTTGTTAACTGCACGGCAATTACTCATACAGGCTGGCTATAAAGTTAAAGAAGGGCAGCTATTTACACCAGAAGGAAAAAAAGTTCAGCTTGAGTTTTTAATTCAGCAAGATGGTAAACAACGAACACTTCTACCTTTTATTCGTAACTTAAAAAAATTAGGCATTGCTGTTAATTTACGTCAGGTTGATGCTCCGCAATATTTAGAACGAACTCGCCGTTACGATTTTGATATGACCACAATGAATTTGCCGCAATCTCTCAATCCGGGAAATGAACAAACTCAGTTCTGGGGGAGTGTAGCTGCAGCTCAGGATGGAAATTACAATTATGCGGGAATTCGTAATCCAGTAATTGATCAAGTGATTGCAAAACTCGTTGCAAGCAAAAGCCGTGAACAACAGATTATTTATACTCGCATTCTCGATCGGTTGCTTAGAGCTGGTTATTATCAAATCCCGACCTATGGTAAAGGTGAAAACTGGTATGCTTATTGGAATATGTATCAACAACCTAAAATTAAACCAGCACTTTCTTCTGGGATAGAATATTGGTGGAGTGATGCAAACAAAGCCAAAAAAGTTACCAAATATCTACATCAACAATAAAAAGCACCTGCCATAAAGGAAATCCTGTTATATGGGTTCATATATTCTCAAGCGACTTCTTTTAATGATTCCCACATTGTTTGTCATTCTATTGATTAACTTTGTGGTTGTGCAAATTGCACCGGGTGGGCCAGTTGAGCAAGCAATACATCAGGCACAAAGCGATTTGGGAATTGGTCGTGCATTGAGTGCAGAAACTTATTATCAAGGTGCTCAAGGTTTAAGCCCTGAAATGGTTGAACAAATTAAGGCTCAGTACGGCTTTGATCGTTCTGCCCCTGAACGATTTTTTCTAATGTTAAAAGGCTATTTAACTTTAGATTTTGGACAAAGTTTCTTTAAAGATAAACCGGTTGTGCAATTGGTGTGGGAAAAAATGCCTGTTTCCATTTCACTTGGGCTGGTGAGTACTTTGCTCATTTACCTCATTTCTATTCCGCTGGGAATTAAAAAGGCAAAGCAGCAGGGCTCTTGGTTTGATCGATCCACTTCTTTAGTGCTTGTGGTGGGGTACGCTGTACCAAGTTTTGTATTTGCGATTTTGTTAGTTGTTTTTTTTGCAGGTGGATCTTATTTTCAATGGTTTCCACTACAAAACTTAGTATCAGATAACTTCCATCAACTTAGTCTCTGGGGCAAAGTTACCGATTATTTATGGCATATGACTTTGCCACTAATTACCATGGTATTAGGCGGTTTTGCCAGTTTAACCTATTTAACTAAATACTCATTTCTTGAAGAACTCAATAAACCCTACGTTTTGGCAGCCTATGCAAAAGGGTTGAATAGCCAACAGGTCTTATATAAGCATGTGTTTCGTAATGCAATTTTAGTTGTGCTCGCAGGATTGCCAGAAGCGTTAGCAGGTATTTTCTTTGTGGGTAACCTGTTTGTAGAAATTATCTTTCACCTAGATGGGGTGGGGTTGTTGGGTTTTGAAGCGATTGTTCAGCGCGACTATCCTGTTATTTTTGGTGTTTTATTTTTCTTTACTCTATTTAGCCTGATTTTACGTCTCATTTGTGATGTGTTGTACCAATGGATTGATCCACGAATTCACTTTGATGCGCAAGGAGGCAAATAATGTCCTTGATTGTGCGGACACGATTACAGCGTTTTAGACAGCATAAATTGGGCTGGGCCAGCTTTATTTTATTTAGTCTGATTTTGGTTTTGTCATTAGCCGCGGAGTTAATTGCTAACGATAAACCGTTGTTAGTGAAGTATGAAGATTCGTACTATTTGCCTGTGTTGAAAACTTATCCTGAAACGGCGTTTGGTGGAGTGTTTGAAACAGAAGCGGATTATAAAGACCCCGCTGTACAAGCGCTTATTAATACTAAAGGATGGGCAGTTTGGCCCCTCATTCAATTTTCATATCAAACGCCCAATTTAGACTTGGCAGTTCCTGTGCCATCACCACCTTCCAAGCAAAACTGGTTGGGAACAGATGATCAAGGAAGGGATGTTCTTGCACGTATTCTTTATGGCTTAAGAGTATCGTTGCTTTTCGGTTTAGCTTTAACCTTTTGTTCTGCTTTATTTGGAATTACCGTAGGTGCCATTCAAGGTTATTATGGCGGTTGGGTAGATTTATTGGGACAACGTTTGGTTGAGGTCTGGAATGGCTTACCCATGCTTTTTATGGTCATGATTTTAGTCAGTATGTTTGTTCCAAATGTATATTGGCTATTTTTCATTATGCTATTTTTTGGCTGGACCGTTTTGGTGGGAATTGTCAGAGCAGAATTTTTGAAAGCTCGCCAGTTAGATTATGTGCGTGCAGCCCAAGTTTTGGGAGTGACCGATCACGCGATTATTTTTAGGCATATTTTGCCCAATGCGATCAGTTCGAGTTTATCTCAGTTACCTTTTATTTTAACAACTAACATTAGCGCTTTAACTGCTCTTGATTTTTTAGGATATGGTCTACCGCCAGATGCTGCCTCTTTAGGTGAATTATTGCTTCAAGGTAAAAATAATTTAGATGCGCCATGGCTAGCAATTTCAGGCTTTTTTAGTCTGGCGATTGTTCTTTCACTTTTAATCTATATTGGGGAGGCGGCCCGTGAAGCGTTTGACCCAAGAAAATAACTTAAATCCCGTTTTAGCATTATTAAAAGTAGAGCAACTTTCGGTTCAGACCAAAGACCGAAAGGTTTTATTAGAAGATCTAAGTTTTTACTTAAGTGAAGGTGAAACATTGGCTATTGTGGGCGAAAGTGGTTCAGGTAAATCGATGAGCTGCTTAGCAATAATGGGCTTGCTACAAGAAAAATTAGAAATAACGGGACAGGTCTGGATTGGTCCACAAAATATGCTTGAGCTAGATGAAAGAGCTCAATCAAATTTACGTGGTCGACAAATCGCTATGATTTTTCAAGAGCCTGCTACTGCGTTAAATCCGCTCCATCGGGTTGAAAAAATTATAGGTGAAAAACTTCTTTTAACAGGTTTTTCAAAACAAGAAGTTCGACAGCAAGTATTTGAATTACTAAAAGATGTTGGAATTGTTGAACCAGAACAAATTTTAAAACGTTATCCGCATGAGCTTTCTGGTGGGCAAAGGCAACGTGTCATGATCGCGATGACATTGGCACTTCGGCCTAAAATTTTGATTGCTGATGAACCTACTACTGCGTTGGATGTGGTTTTACAGATACAGATTTTAGAGCTATTAAAATCTTTGCAAAGCAAATATGGGATGGCACTTATTTTAATTAGCCATGACCTCAATTTAGTGCATCGCTATGCTGAGAAACTTATTGTATTGCAAAGAGGGCGTGTAGTAGAGCAAGGTGAACTGAGCCAAATCTTTGCAAATCCTAAAACAAGTTATACGGCACAGTTGTTAGATCATGATTTTGGAAGTGTAGAGTCTAGACCTGCTCAACAGAATATTTTATCAGTTCGACAACTCAGCGTGCAGTTTCATATAAGAAAAGGAATTTTAAATCGCATTCAAGGGTATTTCACCGCAATAGAAGATTTGAGTTTTGACCTTGCTCAAGGTGAAGCAGTTGGGGTAGTTGGTGAAAGTGGTGCGGGTAAGTCATCTTTAGCCCTCGCTTTGGTTCAGCTTATTCAGAGCAAAGGACAGATTGTTTTCTTAGGTCAAGATTTAAATCAGTTACAGCCAAAAGCCTTGCGTTTGATGAGATCAGATTTTCAACTTGTATTCCAAGACCCATTTGGAAGTTTAAACCCGCGTATGACAGTAGGGCAGATTATTGCTGAAGGATTGAAAGTGAAAGCAGTAGCTGATAACGAGATCAAACAGCAAGTTGAATCTGTATTGGTAAAAGTTGAATTGGCTGAAGATTTTCAACACCGTTATCCTCATGAACTTTCAGGTGGACAGCGTCAACGTGTCGCCTTAGCCAGAGCTTTGGTAGTGCAACCGAAACTTTTAATTTTGGATGAACCTACCTCTGCCTTAGATCGGACCACGCAAAAAGCCATGATCAAGTTGTTGAGACAATTACAGCAAACTGAGCAGTTAAGTTATATTTTCATTAGTCATGATCTCAATATAGTAAAAGCACTTTGCCACAAAGTGATGGTATTACGTCATGCAAAAGTTGTTGAATATCAGGAAACTGAACTCTTATTTTCTAAGCCTAACAGTGAATATACGAAACAGTTAATTAAAGCATCCTTTTAAAGATATTTTTTAATTGATTGTTTTATATAAATAAATTTTTGTTAAACTTCTAATGCAAAAAGTTGCATATTTTTATATTTTTTAAAATTGACATGTGCTATTGTCAGTTATCGATTACCACTTGACATGCCCAATAACTCAATTAAATTAGAGTAATTGCTCTAAAATTCAAAGAACAGAGGTTAACCATGAACCAGATTACTCAACCCATCACAATTCGCAATACCACCTTTAAAAACCGAATTATTAAAGGTGCAATGAGTGAAGCGCTTGCAAATTATGAAGGCCAACCAAATGACTTACATTTGGGTCTATATGGTGCATGGGCAAAAGGTGAGCTTGGCTGTGCGATTACTGGTAATGTCATGGTAAATGCCAGCGCAAAAAATGAACCAGGTGTTGTAGTTATTGAAACTGAACGTGACCTAGAGCGCTTAAAAGAGTGGGCGGCATTAGGTAAAAAACATGGCATGGTTCAGTTGATTCAATTATCGCACCCAGGTCGTCAGTGTCCAAAAGGTTTAAATAAAGAAACCGTAGCGCCTTCAGCGGTACCTTTTAGTCCAGCTTTAGCCACCATGTTTGGAACGCCACGTGAACTTACTCATGAAGAAATTCTAGATATTATTAAACGCTTTGCCACATCAGCTCACATTTGTGAAAAAGCAGGTTTTGAAGGGGTGCAATTACACGGCGCACATGGTTATTTAATTAGCCAGTTTTTATCGCCTTTAACTAATAAGCGTACAGATCAATGGGGCGGTTCAGTTGAGAATCGTACTCGTTTTTTACTAGAGGTTTATAAAGCGGTACGTGAAGCAACTTCAGATAATTTTATCATTTCAGTGAAGCTTAACTCGGCTGATTTCCAGCGTGGCGGTATTAGCGAAGAAGATGTAATTTCAGTGTTTAAAGCAGTGGATGAAGCTGGTATCGATTTAATTGAAATTTCAGGTGGAACTTATGAGGCACCAGCAATGGCTGGAGCTAAGGCTGACAAACGTAAAGCAAGTACGATTGCACGTGAAGCATACTTTTTAGATTTTGCTGAAAAAATTCGCCAGCATGTTAAGTGTAAACTCATGGTGACAGGCGGGTTCCGTACTGTAGAGGGCATGAATGCTGCACTCGCAAGTGGTGCATGTGACTTTATTGGTATTGCTCGTCCATTTGCAGTAGAAACCGATTTAACAGAACGTTTAATTGCAGGGCAAGATGTTCGCTATGCTGTAAAACCGATTAAAACAGGTTTACCTTTTGTCGATAAAATGGCAATTATGGAAATTATTTGGTATGCCGCTCAATTTAAAACCATTGGTAAGGGTAAAAAGCCAAATCCAAAACTTTCACCACTGGTGGTGTTTTTAAATTATGCCAAAGGCAATATTAAAGCTGTTGTACAAGGCCGCGTGAACTCACGTAAATCTGCGTAGATAAATTACCAAGCCGTAGTCCAGTAAGCTTTAAATGTAGAAGCAGACCATTGGCCTTTAATTAAAGCATTGTTAAAGGCGGGTCTGTTTTCTATTTCGGCAAGATAACGGTGTATATGTTTAAACTGACTGTAATTTTGTGAGCAAGCCAGTAATGGAAACCACATCAAAATATCAGCAATAGTAAACTGATCTCCGGCAAACCATGCATGTTGCTCTAAATGTTCATCAATCATTCTCATTTGTTGTTGTAATGATTGGTTGAGATAGCCTTGATCGAATCCATATTTTAAAAGTTTAGGGACGAAACGGATTGGAAAAGGTGTACGTTGTGCAATTTGGTGAAAGATTTGTTTGAGTACTAAATCGGGAATAAATGTTGCCTCGCAATAATTTTTCCAATAATAAAAATTTTGGAGTTGTTGGCGTGATAGGCTGTTCGGTCCCAATTGTGGGTGTAAATGAGATAGGTAATCTAAAATTGCTGAGGTTTCAGCTAAGACTGAAGTGTTTCCTTGTTCAATAATTTCGAGAGTTGGAAATTTTGATAATTGATGAGGTGAGTTTTTATCTTCGTCTATAACTGAATGATCTTTAATAATGAGTTCATAGTTGAGTCCTAATTCTTCTAAAGACCAAATGATGCGTTGAGAGCGCGAATTTTTTAGGTGAAATAATCGAATTTGCATGTCATGTTCAAATTATAGTTTTGATCTATGTTGAGTATAGAACATAATTTAATTATAAAAATATTTATAAATCAGTAGATTATATTTTTTTATAAAAGTAGCTTAATAAAAAGCCACTGCCTTAAAAATGCAGTGGCTTTTTAGTGTTTGATATCCCTAACGAGATCTGACCTACAAGTTTGTCGCCTTGAAGAGACTACCGTATATCAGATCTTTTTATAGTTCAGTTTAGAACGTATAGCTCATACCCACTTGAACGGTACGTGATTCACCAGGATACGCATATAGACTGAAAGCACTTTCATCATAAACTTTGTCAAAAAGATTTTTCAGATCTAAGTTAATACGAAGTTTTGGTGTTGCCTGATAATAAGAAACCAAATCTGTAACTGCATAACCTTTCATGGTGTAGGTACTATTGGCTGTTTGACCTGCACGTTTATCAATATATTTTTGATTAATGCCCAGACCTAAACCTTGTAAAGGGCCATCCTGAAATTCATAGATATTTAACAGATTAAAACTATTCTTGGGAATATTGGCTAAAGCCGTTCCTTTTTGCAGAGTGTTGTCTTTAGTCACTTCTGCATCTGTATAAGCATATCCACCAATAATTTTCCAAGCTGGAGTAATTTGCCCTGCAATATTTAGCTCAATACCTTGGCTACGAACTTCGCCAGCAGTGACTTTTTTATTTTGATTAGGGTATAAAGGGTCATCTGTTAAGACATTTTCTTTATTAGCATAGAAAATTGCAGAGTCAACCGACAACATATTGTCGAGTGCTTGCCATTTAAAGCCCAACTCGTAAGCCATGCCTTCCTCTGGGTCAAATCCCTCTCCATTATGGCTAGCACCAGTGTTAGGTTTAAAAGATTTCGCAGCATTGCTATAGATTGAAAGGTCATCACGCGCTTTAAAAACTAAACCTAAACGCGGAATAAATGCATCATGACTGGTATTCCAATTTGCTGTATTCGGTAGTAGGTTTTTGTAATCATGTTCGTAGTGCTCAAAACGCAAACCCAGCAGTGCACTTAAACGCTCATTTAATTCGATTTGGTCTTGTACAAAAAGAGCCGTTGTTTTTAAATTTTCGCGGTCATGTGTAGCCACGCTATTAAGCTCAGGTAGAGGTTGACCTAAAACTGGATCATAGATGTTAATAGGGTAGTTATTTGACTTAGGGTCTGAACGAATAATATATGACTTATAATCATAGTTTTCGTATTCAAGCCCAGTCACTAAAGTGTGAGCTAGACCTAAAAGTTGAAAATTACCTGTTAGATTGATCTGTGCATCAGTATCTTGCCACTTTAATTCCCGATAGCTGTAATTTCTGTTAATTTTTTCTATATCATCTTTATTAACACCGCTTCCTTCTACCGCATAGCCATGCAATTTGCCATGTAGATATTGCACACCCGCATTAAGTTTCCATTCATTTCCCAAGTCATGCTCAACTCGTAATTGAGTCATGTCATTATCATTGTAAAGCCGGTTGTTGTATTTACCTGTTTCCCATAAATAGGTTTTGGGTGAACTATTAAAAGACTTTTGTGTAGGGTAGCGTGTGTGCCCGCGATCAAGTGGATGTTGATTTCGTAAAATATCGGCTTCAAAGATAACTTTTGTTGCATCAGAAGCTTGCCATTGGATGACTGGTGCAATTCCATATCGTTTGGACTCGACATGATCACGATAACTATCACCACCTTCTGCAATCACATTTAGGCGATAACCGATATTTTCTGCATTCGGGATAGTACCTGTTGTGTCTACCGTGGTGCGATATAAACCTTCACTGTTAAGCTGAGCACCTAAAGTGGTTCGTTGTTCAGACTTTGGTGTTTTAGAAATTAAGTTAAACGTACCACCCGGGTCACCACGACCATATAAGCTAGAAGAGGGTCCACGTAAAACGTCTACACGTTCAATAGTGTTGCTATCTGGAGCATTTGGATAACCACGGTTAATTGGGAATCCATTACGGTAAAACTCACCACTGGTGAAACCACGTAGGTTAAACCCAGTTAAGCCTTGACCGCCAAAGTTATTAGCACGAGTAACACCGCCAGCTAAATCAAGCGCTTCAATCAAACGTGTTGCGCCAATATCTTCAATTACTTTTTGAGTCACTACACTGATAGATTGTGGCGTATCTTTTAATGCGATTTCACTACGTGTTGCGCTACCTGAACTATCGACTTTATAAGTTTGGTCAGCTGACTGTTGAGCTTTAATCTTAATCGTAGCGAGTGTGGTTGAAGGCTGATCTGTTTCTGCGAAAGTACTTGAGATACAACAGAGTTGAGCGATGCTCAGGGAGAGGAGGCGAAGTTTAAGATCCATTTAAAACCTTGTTGATAATAAATATCAGTATAAAAATAAGAATTATTATATTGTAAATCTATGTAAAGGAAATACTAGATCGGTGATATATATGTACAAGTGTATTTTATTTGGAAATACAGAAAATTAGAAATATAAAAATAAAATAGAAAGGAATTTTATAAGAAGAGAATATGGCGTCCCTACGGGGATTCGAACCCCGGTTACCGCCGTGAAAGGGCGATGTCCTAGGCCTCTAGACGATAGGGACGTTGAGGATGGCGGTATCTTAAGAAGCCGCCACCAAACTGTCAAGGAGGTAAGGTGACAGTTTGTTCAAAATATAGCAAAACAGTTCAGCAGTCTTCTGAGTATCGTACAAAGCAGAGTGTGCTTCTTTGCCATCGAACTCAATTCCAGCTTGAATACATGCTTTCGCAAGCACAGTTTGTCCAAACATAACAGCACTTAAAGTAACCGTATCCATCACTGAAAAGCTATGAAATGGGTTTTGGTTTTTTGTGCTTGTACGCGCAATTGCTGCTTGTACAAAACCAAGGTCAAAATGCGCATTGTGGCCCACTAAGACAGCATGTGTACAGTGTTGCTGTTTACGGACTTCATTCACCGATTTAAAAATACGGCGTAATGCAGTGCGCTCATCTTCAGCCATTGCAATACGCATTGGATTGAATGGATCAATACCAATAAAGTCTAGCGAACGACGATCGAGATTAGCCCCTTCAAACGGGTTAATATGTGCATGAAATGCTGGACCAGGGACAAATTGTCCCTGAGCATCATACACAATTGGAATGCACGCAATTTCTAGCAATGCATCTGTCTGGGCATTAAAACCTGCCGTTTCAACGTCAACAACAACAGGTAAGAAGCCACGAAAACGTTGGCCAATGACCGGGACAGAGGTTTCTTGTGTCACACTTTTCTCCATTGCAGCGTTTTCCCGGCATGCAGCGGGATAATTTTTTGATCATCTAAATAATCAAAAGATTCTGGAACGAGGTTATCTTCTTTTACCAAAGTAATGGTAGAAGTATTACGTGGTAGGCCGTAGAAGTCTGCGCCAAAGTGGCTAGCAAAACCTTCTAAACGTTCTAGTTTACCTACTTGATCAAATGCTTGAGCATAAAGTTCAATTGCATTAGGCGCACTATAACAGCCCGCACAGCCACACGCATTTTCTTTTGCATTTTGCGAGTGAGGAGCACTATCTGTACCCAAGAAAAATTTAGGGTTACCGCTCGTTGCAACTTCAAGCAAAGTGGTCTGGTGAGTTTGACGCTTTAAAATTGGTAAGCAATAGAAATGCGGTTTAATACCACCAACCAACATATCATTACGATTAAATAATAAATGCTGAGGTGTAATCGTTGCAGCCACATTGCGGTCTTGTTCTAAAACAAAGTGTGCAGCATCGCTTGTTGTGATGTGCTCAAGTACCACTTTAAGTTTTGGAAACTGTTTTAATAACGGTGATAGAACTTCATCTAAGAAGCGTTTTTCACGGTCAAAAATATCAACGTGGTTATGAGTCACTTCACCATGAAGTAATAACGGAACTTGATGCTCTTCTAGTTGCTCAATGACTGCATAAACTTTACGGATGTCACTTACACCGTTATCAGAATTGGTGGTCGCACCTGCTGGGTAAAGTTTAATAGCATTTACATGTCCAGATTCTTTAATTTTACGAACTTCATCTGGTGAGGTGAAATCAGTAAAATAAAGCACCATACGCGGGTCAAAGTTAAGACCCTCTGGAACATGAGCAAGAATACGTTCACGGTAAGCCAATGCTTCTTCCACAGTTTTTACAGGTGGAACAAGGTTTGGCATACAGATCGCACGAGCAAATTGTTTGGCCAAATCAGGTACAGTACGTTTTAATGCTAAACCATCACGTAAATGTGCATGCCAGTCATCTGGCTGGAGCAGGGTAATAGAGTCCAAGGCAGTTCAAACTTCGAAATAAAACAAATGATAATCGATAAAGTGTGAAAATGGTAACGAGAATTACGGACAAATGGCAAAATAAAGCGCCAGAGGCCTTAAAAAATAATGTTATATTTTGTTAATGTGTGAGAGGCAGGAATCAAGTAGTGGCAAATAGGGGAAATGTACATGAATTACTCAAAGCAAAAGAAGAAATAGAATATTTAGTAACTCTACATACCCATCGTTATGCCAATATACCTCTGCCACATCAATTAGAAAAAAAATTCTGGTGTCTAAATCTTGAGCGAACTAAACAGAATATCTCAAAGTTTTTAGCAAGTGGCGTTTTAACCTATCTCATTTTCATATTGCTGGCTCTACCTACAGACTATTTGGTCATAGGCGTACCTTATATTACTTGGGATTTTATTTACTGTTTACTTAGCGCAATTAATATTGCTTGTGCACTGCTGTTATTTTGGGTTTTTGCAAAGTTTAAAAAACTCACTGAATATTTTTATATCGCTGCATGTGGCATTGTATTTTTGACCATTATTATCAATGCAATGTTGCTCCTTAGCGTAGGAAATGTCGCTCTTAAAAACCAGTCAATGTTACTACTTTCCTTCTTATATATGCTGGGATTTATTTTAAGCGGAATAAAGCCTCTACATATGCTTTATGTAGGTTTAACAGCAGCCTTTTGTGTTTTTTCCCTACTGATTTTATGGCAAGCGAATTGTGATTTTATTGCTTTGGGAAGAGCGCTGTTTGGAAGTTGTATTTTAGGTTTTTCAATTAGTACGATGCTTACCTCTAGAGAAAGAAGTCTCTTTTTAAATAATCAGCTTGCTGAGCTTAACGAACAGATTTTACGTATTGAGGCATCTGAATTGCTTCATTTAAGCCAGCAAGACGCACTGACTAATATCTCAAATCGACGTACTTTTGATGAGATGTTCGACTTTTTTTACTATCGTGCAAAACAAGAAAAGCGACCATTGGCCGTTTTGTTTATTGATATCGATTTTTTTAAAAATTATAACGATTTTTATGGACACCAAATGGGGGATAAAGTCATCTCATCTATTGCCGCTGCAATTAAAAATTCGATTCGGCATGTTGATTTTGTTGCTCGCTATGGAGGAGAAGAGTTTGTCGTGCTGTTACCGAAAACACCTGCTCAAGGTGCCTATGCCGTCGCTGCAAATATTTATAAAGCGATTGAGCGACAAGCGATTCCTCATGCAGCATCTTTAGTCTCTAAGCATGTCACGATTAGTTTAGGTTTTACTGTTTATACAGAAGGTTTTAAAGTAAATCAGGAAAAATTAATTCACGCTGCGGATCAAGCTTTGTACCGAGCTAAGCAGCTTGGACGTAACCAGATTTATTATCAACCTTTGGAAGTGGCTGAACTTGCGTGAGCACAAATATTTGAAATAAAAAAGCCACCTTTGTCGGTGGCTTTTTTATTAAGTAAGAAAATTATTTTTTCTTGTTATCAAGTTGTGGTACAGCAGAACCTTGGCCGATTGAAAGCAAACCAGCATCTGTATAGATACCAAGTTTTGCACGTGTATCGGTAATGTCGAGGTTACGCATAGTCAACTGACCAATACGGTCCATTGGCGTAAACATTGAATCGCCTTTTTCCATTGTTAAACGTTCAGCTTCGTACGTTAAGTTTGGAGATTCAGTGTTCATGATGGTGTAGTCATTACCACGACGAAGTTCAAGAGTTACTTCACCAGTAATCGCTTTAGCAACCCAACGCTGTGCAGTTTCACGCAACATAAGTGCTTGAGAGTCGAACCAGCGGCCTTGGTAAAGTAAACGGCCTAAACGTAAACCGTTAATGCGGTATTGTTCGATCGTATCTTCGTTATGAATACCAGTAACCAAACGCTCGTAAGCAATATGAAGAAGGGCCATACCCGGTGCTTCATAAATACCACGTGATTTTGCTTCGATAATACGGTTTTCGATTTGGTCAGACATACCTAAACCATGACGGCCACCAATACGGTTTGCTTCAAGAATAAGCTCAACCGGATTGTCAAAAGTTTGACCGTTTAATGCAACAGGTACACCTTCTTCAAAACGTACAGTCACTTCTTCTGGGGTAATTTCAACTTCATCTTTCCAGAAAGCAACGCCCATAATTGGGTCAACGATTTTGATACCAGCATTTAGGTATTCAAGATCTTTTGCTTCGTGAGTCGCGCCCAACATGTTTGAGTCAGTTGAGTACGCTTTTTCTTTTGACATTTTGTAGTCAAAACCGTTGTCGATCAGGAACTGTGACATTTCTGCACGGCCACCGAGCTCATCGATGAAGTTTTGATCTAACCAAGGCTTATAAATTTTAAGATTCGGGTTAGTCAACAAACCATAACGATAAAAACGTTCAATATCGTTACCTTTATAAGTTGAACCGTCACCCCAGATGTTTACGTCATCTTCTTTCATTGCAGTAACTAACATTGTACCTGTTACTGCACGACCGAGTGGAGTCGTATTGAAATAAGGAACACCACCTGTACTGATATGGAATGCACCACACTGAATCGCAGCAATACCTTCAAGCGCAAGTTGTAAGCGGCAGTCAATTAAGCGAGCTTTTACAGCGCCGTATTGTTCTGCTTTCTTTGGAATTGCATCGTAGTCATCTTCATCAGGCTGACCTAAGTTTGCAGTATATGCATAAGGTTCTGCGCCTTTTTGTTTCATCCACAATAAGGCAGCTGAAGTGTCTAGGCCTCCGGAGAAGGCAATCCCAACTTTTTTGCCTACTGGTACATGCTGCAAGATAGTTGCATTATCAGTCATTGCTAATCCTAACATTTATGAAAAAGACCCCATATAGGCGGTCTTGAGAATTCTGAATGGCGGCTATTGTAGCACTATTCATGGTGCTTTTTTTCGCAAAAAAAGCATTAATTCACTTGTTCTGATTTGAAGTTTTAATTTGATAAAAAATATAAGGCTATTTATAGAATAAGAAGAAGTGAATGAAGTATTGTTCTTAAATAAATGGATTGACCATAAGCTCCGATAAATTTCTTTGCTTGGTCATCCAAAATTATCAAAAAAGTATTAAAGTACTATGCAACAAGTTGCAAAAAATTATTGGGACGCAGCATGACAAGTTACGCCAATTTATTAAAACCATTACATCTAGGCTTTACCACCATTAAAAACCGTGTGGTGATGGGTTCCATGCATACGGGGCTTGAAGATCGTTTTTACAATTACCCAAAGCTGGCAGCTTATTTTGAAGAGCGTGCAAAAGGTGGGGTGGGCCTGATTGTGACAGGTGGTATTTCACCGAACCGTCAAGGATGGTTAGCACCTGCTGGCGGAACCATGAATAGCTTATTTGATATTCCACAGCATCGTCTGGTTACACATGCTGTGCATAAACATGGTTCAAAAATCTTAATGCAAATTTTGCATGCAGGTCGTTATGGTTACCAGCCGTTTGTTGTATCTTCAACTGCAATTAAATCTCCAATTTCCCCATTTAAACCACGCCAGCTTTCTGAAAAAAATATTCTGAGCACAATAGAAGATTACGCACACTGTGCTGACATTGCCAAAAAAGCAGGTTATGACGGTGTCGAAATTATGGGCTCGGAAGGGTATTTAATTAACCAGTTTTTAAGTCGCCACGTGAACCAGCGTACTGACCGTTGGGGTGGTGAAATTGAAAACCGTATGCGCTTTCCAGTCGAGATTGTTAAAGCGATCCGTGCCAAAGTCGGTGAGAAGTTTATTATCTGTTTCCGCTTGTCTTTACTCGATTTAGTCCATGACGGTAACACCATGCAAGAGGTGGTGACTGTAGCCAAAGCTTTAGAAAAAGCAGGGGTGACTTTATTAAATACCGGCATTGGCTGGCATGAAGCTCGTGTGCCGACCATTGTAACATCTGTGCCTCGTGCAGCTTTTGTTGACTACACTGCTCATGTAAAACAACATATTTCTATTCCGATTATTGCGTCAAACCGTATTAACATGCCTGAAACTGCCGAAGAAATTTTGGCAACTGGCAAAGCAGATATGGTTCAAATGGCGCGTCCTTTATTGGCCGATGCATTTTGGGTAAATAAAACTGCGACTAACCGTGTTGATGAAATTAATACCTGTATTGCATGTAACCAAGCCTGTTTAGACCATGCTTTTAAAAATAAGCGTGTATCTTGTTTGGTTAACCCTCGTGCAGGCCATGAAACTGAACTGGTCTATTTAAAAACTAAACAGCCTAAGCGAATTGCAGTTGTTGGCGGTGGAGTAGCGGGTATGTCGGCGGCAACTGTTGCGGCAAGCCGTGGCCATGCAGTGACGCTGTTTGAGGCAACTTCTGATGTGGGTGGTCAATTTAACTTTGCCAAAGTTGTACCGGGCAAAGAAGAATTTCACGAGACAATCCGCTACTTTAAAGTCCAACTGGAAAAAACTGGAGTAGACGTACGTTTAAATACTCGCGTAAATCGTGAGCAGCTTGAACGTGAAGGTTTTGATGAAGTGATTGTTGCAACAGGTGTAATCCCTCGCGCATTAAAAATTGAAGGAAGTGACGCACCACAAGTCCTTTCTTATGCTCAAGTTTTAAAAGGAGCAGAAGTCGGACAAAAGGTTGCAGTGATTGGCGCGGGTGGTATTGGTTTTGACGTGTCAGAGTTTTTACTTAAACCGCCACATCAGCCACAACCGCAACCTTTGGCTGATTGGCAACGTGAATGGGGGGTGGACCCAGATCCGAATTATGTTTCTGAAGGGGGGATGCAGCCGCCAGTCGTTGAACCAGCAATACGTGAAATTTATTTATTGCAACGTAAAACCACACCACTTGGTATTGGTCTTGGCAAAACTTCGGGTTGGGTACACCGTGCACAGCTTAAAAAGCATGGCGTATGTATGCTGCGTGGTGTGCAATATAAAGCAGTCACTGATGAAGGGCTTTGGATTGAGCACAATGGGCAAGATCAACTTTTACGTGTAGATACGGTTGTGGTGTGTGCAGGTCAAGAGTCGGTAAAAGACTTGATGCCAAAAGAAGGTGAGTCGACTATAGCGAACTATCATATTATTGGTGGTGCAAAGCTTGCAGCAGAGCTAGATGCGAAGCGTGCGATCAAAGAAGGAGCAGAATTGGCTGCTCAACTGTAAAATTGATGAAACAATATGCACTTGAACACAAAGCGATGATATTTTTCTTGAATAAAATGAATAAGCTTTGTATTCTTACGCACATGGAAGCGTGGCAGAGCGGTTTAATGCACCGGTCTTGAAAACCGACGAGGGTGTGAGTCCTCCGTGAGTTCGAATCTCACCGCTTCCGCCAAATTCGAAAAGCCCCTGTTAAAAGCAGGGGCTTTTTTTTGTATGTGTATTTCATACTTAATTTTAATTAGTATCATCAATATGTTGGTTGAAGCTAAATAGCATGATCAATAGATACTATATTATTATTTACGTGCCATGATGTGCAGTACCCAAAGCGGAAAATAAACTTTCCAGCCTGCATGTCGGCTGTGACTATAAGAATGGCTATAAGCAAGAAATCGATAACCATCTGCTGTGTATGAGATTTTAATTACAGGCTCTTATCCTTTAAATCCGAGCATTTAACCAATAACAATTAAAGCGCAGATTCTAGAGCTGTTAGAGCCTGTTTTTTTATTTAACGGTTGTGAGCAACATAATGTTGAGGAAAGATTTAGCTTTTGAGCGAAAGTGTGTAGATGGGTTCCCATCAACTAGAGAGGTCGCCATGATACCTTCGAGAGAAGCAAATATGATTTCAGCCATGTCTCGCTCTGTTTCAATAGTTTGAGGTGATTCTTTTTTTGCTTGGCATAAAGTATCTTCTAACCAATCGATATTCTGTTTGGCGAACAACCTCAATTCACTTACACATGGCTCTTGCTGGAAAGAGGCTTCTCTCACCATTACCATATATAAGCATAGACGTTTTTCGTCGTTCAGCATCTCGGCGAAAAGTTCAGAATACGCATGCAGTTTTTGGGTTAAGCCAGCCAGTTTTTCAATTTCCTGTAATCGGTAGAATTGCTCTTCTCTATAGTGTTGAAGTGCAGATCGTGCCAGATCATCTTTAGACTCAAAATGGTAGTAGAGACTAGGCGCCTTTATTTGTAAGCAGTCAGCGATTTGTCGCATGCCTAGTCCGCTGAATCCATGCTGTTGAAACAGATGAATTGCGGCTCCTAGTATTTTTTCTCGCGTCAAAGGTGTATGGTTTTTTGTAGAGGATGTCATAATATTATTCCGTCAGTTCAATACCGCCATGATGAGTAATGAACAAGAGAGTGTTCTCTACGGCAAATGCCTTATGTTCGTCAGTACCTTGAACTTGTAACACATCTCCAGCCTGCATTTCGATATCATTGAAGCGAATTACACCTTCTAAAACAATGATCTGTTCCCATCCAATATGAGTGTGTTTGGGAAAACTTGTTCCAGCCTGAAATTTTGCTAAATAGCTTTCAATACCATCTTCACTAATCCAAGTTCGACAGGTTTGAACTCCTGGGATATTACTATCAGTCCAAGTGCGATCTTTTTGACTAACTAAAATCATTTATAACTTCTTAGATAATTGAATTTCAAATAATCTAACTAACGTTTGTTAGAAAGTCAATGTGAACTAAATTTTTAGTGAAGAATAGTAGATATTTATGAGTGTTTTTATGGAGTGATCTCAGAGATATTTGAACAAATTGCTAGATTCTATGACTTAAGTTCGTAAAGTTTTTCTTAAATAATAGATTGAAGACTTCCAGAACTTTATACTAACAAAATTAGGGGGAGAGCGTTCTCTGGTTAATCTTAAAAAGTATTGAGATATAGTATTTTAAAATGTTGATATAAATGGCATTCAAGTTCTACTTAAGTGTAATAGGGTATTTTTTTAAGATTGTTTTGGTTCGGGAAAAGTTATATTTAGGTCTACCTAAAATAATAAGAGAACAATTTTTCATCATTGAATTTTAATTGGTATTAATTAGTTTATATTTATAATATACTTTTTAGTAAATTTTATCTAAAAAATTATTTGAATATATATTGTATTTTCTCATCAAATCATTACAGTAGATATTGTTAAGCTCTAATTTTTACTATTTCAGGCTCAGTGGTTTTCACTAAACCCATTTCAAATTTTTGGAATGGGTTTTTTATTATAAAAATTTTAAAAATGTCTTTTGAAAATTTATTTTGTCTCAGCCTAACTAACTGGTCAGATTAAAATCAATTCGTAAAGTATTTAGTAAGGATGAGGTGATCGGCGTTACCTATAAAGATGTGCAACATCGAGTTGATGAGTAGTTATATTTGACAGTGAGTTAATCAAGCTAGCAAATTTACTAGCTTGACTTGAAAAATATTATTTAACACTCGCCGTAACCATTACTTCTACTAATACTTGCGGACGTGCCAAATCTGCTTGAATAGCAGCGCGTGCTGGTGCTGCACCATCTGGTAACCATGCTTCCCAACATTCATTGAACACTGCAAAATCTTCGGCAATATTTTTAATCCAAATTTGTGCAGTTAAAATACGGCCTTTATCACTACCAGCTTGTTCCAGTAAAGCATCAATTTTTGCCAGAACTTCTAAAGTTTGCTGCTTGGCATCAGCATCTAAATTCGTTGGAACTTGACCGGAAACATACACTAAACCGTTATGAAGCACGCAACCTGATAAACGTGCATTTGTGGCAATACGTTGAATATCATGACTCATTTTATTTCTCCAGAGATAAACCATCTAATGTAATTGGCGAAGTTGCTTGGCTAATTAATTGACTAATGACCATGGCACAACCAGCAGCCAATGTGAAACCTAAACTACCTTGGCCAATATTTGCCCATAAATTCAAATATTTCGTACAACCCAAAATGGGTAAACCTGTAGGGGTGGATGGACGTAAACCACTCCATTCTTGTGCTGTATTTATACCCAATAAATCGGGAAATGTTGTTTGTACTGTATCTTTCAATGCATTTATTCGCTCTTTTCGAATGTAGATATCTTGATAGCCAATATCGACCATTGCGGCAATTCGAAGCTGATTTCCCAATTTTGCATATACAATTTTATTTGCATAATCGGTTACACTCATATTGGGTACAACATTGGCTTTTTCTGGGAATGGTAAAGTAAGGCTATATCCTTTTAATGGATAAACTGGGACTGAAATACCCACCATATTAAAGATTGCAGTACTACCATTGCCCGCAGCAACCACAAATTCATCTGCTTCTATACGTCCTTGATTTGTTTCGATCGCAGTAATTTTATTATTTTCCACAAAAAAATCTGTCACTTCATGTGTATATAAACATGTGAAGTTACTACTCTTTTCTAGTGCTTTATACAACGCTAAACAAAATTTGTAGCAATCTGCTGTTTCATCATCAGGTGTGTAAATTGAACCCATTAATGTAGATTCAATACCTTTCAATGCTGGTTCAAGTTGAACAGTTTCTTCAGGTGACAGTACTTTTTGAACATTTGGATCTATCCCTGTTGCTGCTTTTCTAAAAGTTTTTTCATCACGATGAATAATCATTTTTCCCGATTTTACCCAGTCAAAATCATCAATTTCATCACGCCATTTAGACATAACATTTTGACTATATAGGGATAACCGTAAAATATGATTGCCGTTCACAATATTGTTTTTACGATTACATGCCATGAGGAATTGGAATAACCAAGACCATTGAAGAGGTGAAAAGTTCAATTTAAAGTTTAAAGGCGAGTGGGCTTTTCCTAACCATTGCAGTGCCTGAAATGGGACGCCTGCATCCGCTAAAGGTGAAACATAGCGATAACTGAGTTGACCACCATTTGCAAAACTTGTCTGGCAGCCAATCTGGTCTTTTTCTTCCACTATTGTAACTTTATGGCCTGCTTGAATAAGAGCATAGGCTGTACTTAAACCAATGACTCCACCACCAATGACAACGACATGTTTTTTCATTCTTCCATGCTATATCTGCAACACACATTTGCATTAAAGAAGAAGATAAAACGTTAAACAAATGAGTTTTTAGATACTACTCATAACTTTTGGTTAATCGATGGCGTCATCGAAGCAATTTCTCTTTTAATTAATTCAATAAAATCTTCAGTCGCTTTGTTCGTGCTCACATTGGCATTTTCTAAAATATAAATTGTGGTAGATAAACTTGGTTTTATTTCGTGAATCATATGATTTGGTAAGGAGTGTGCAGCAGTATAAATATCGGTAATGCTACACCCTAAACCTTCGCGTACCAGTTCACTCGCCATATAGTAAGTTTGTACATTCACAATACTTTTATTAAATGTTCTGTACTTTTTTACTACTTGCATGAGGGAATCTGAATAGGGTTGAATCCACCTGTTCTCATCAATTGAATAAATATCTTGATTTGAATCAATAGGCTGAGAATCAATATAAACCAGAGGAATTTCTAGAACAGGTGTGGCAATAATGCCATGCTGGGTATGGGGCTGGAACGTCACCGCAATATCAATTTCACGTCTTAATAATTTTTGCTCTAATGCTTGAGTATGATCGGTACCAATATTGACAAAAACATCAGTGTATTTTTTTAGAAATTTTGCAGTTAATTTGGGAAGGAGGCTCAAACCTAAACTGGGTAAACATCCGAGTGTGATTTGACCTTGAGTATTTCTTGCCAAATTATCCGTCAACTTATTTAATTCATTTATTTTTTCATAAATTGGCTTAATTTCATCATATAAAATATAGGCTTCTTTCGTGGGTTGTAATTTCCCTTTGACCCGTTTAAATAGAGCAAAACCAAGGCGTTGCTCTGCATGTTTTAGTAATTTACTGGCTGCTGGCTGTGAAATGCATAACGATGAAGCTGCTTCTGTGAGTGAACCAAAAAGCATGACTAAATAGAATATTTCTAGGTGTCGAAGATTCATAAATGAGCACATAACTAATAGTTATAGGTAATCTATTAGAATTCATTATTTAATGTCAATGAACCCTTGTAAATTGGTGTGAAATTCAATGCCCAATGATCAAGGAGTGATACATATGTCAGTTGAGCAATCTTCTATAGCAATACCTAATATAAGGACACCTAAAAATATTGCCCTTATCACCATTATTATTCTTAGCTTTGCTTTAGCATTTTACGCAAAAGGCCTACCAATAGAGGAGGTCGGTTTAATTGGGTTATTGCCTATTTTTGCCTTGGCGCTCTTAACTGTTATTGGTCTCGATATTGTTCTGGCAGTTATTATTGCTATTGTCATTAGTGTGATAATGACATCCACCAGCGTATTTGAATTGGGTGGAATTCTTGCAAAGTCTACGGGCTCATTTATTGCGACTGTAGGTCTTATTATTATGTTAGGTGCTGGGGTTGGTGAAGTTGCTAACCGAACAGGTGCAGCGAAAGAATTGGTCAAATTTATTGTCAATAAAGTTGGGCTTTCAAGTATTCCTCGCGTCAAACTTGGCATCATGATTTCATCAGTTGTTATTTGTGGTTCATTGGGAACTATGGCAGGTGGTAATGCCATTATTGTTGCTGTCATTATTCCCATTGCTGCAGCAGTTGGTTTAACACCGCCTACAGTTGCATTACTTTTGATGACAGCAGGTTCGGTCGGTCTCTTTATAGGACCTTTTACACCAAGTACAGTGACTATTTTAGAGTTGGGAGGCTTGACCTACCCGCAATATTTGAGCACTTGTGCCATACCTATGAGTGTTGTCACACTTCTGACGGGGTGGTTCATGTCTGGCTATATCCAAAAGTGGACTTTTGGAAGATATACCTATAATGAAAATTTCTTAGAACCTTCTGAAAAAATAGAAAGTGCCTCTGAAGTGAAAAGAAGTAAACGTGCAGCGATTGTATTTATTGGCACAATTATCGTGATGGCAATTCTTGGAATTATTTTTAAAGCAGGCTTTAGTTTTGCAATTATTGTGATGCTTACTGTTGCCACATTAACTGGGTTAGTGGCGGGGTTTAGTCCTAAACAAATTTTGGAAGCACTCTATGAGGGATGCGGTAAATTAGTATGGATGTTTATTCTTTACTGGTTATACAATCCAATTTTAGTTCTTGTTGAAAAACTTAATGCTTATCAAACACTGTTAGATAATGCGACACCGTATTTGGTCGACTTAAGTCCTGCGATGCTGTGTTTTGGTATTTTTTTATTTAATATTGTGGGGCATATTCCAGGAGCAGCTGTTGCACAAATGACTTTTACCAATAAAATTTTTGGACCAATTTTACTGGCAAATGGTGTTCCACCTGTTGCGGTTACAGCAGTTTTATTATCAAGCTCCCAAGTAGACTGGTTTGGTCCTTTCCCATCTTCTGATATGTTTGGTCAAATGGGTTTAGCACGTTCAAGTCAACTGAAATATATGCTATATGGTGGTTGGGCCATAGTGATCGCAAATATTCTACTCTTTGCAGTATTGTTTCAGATTTTGAATTAGCCCCTACAAATTAAAGCTATTTCTTATTTAAATGAATTTTAAAAGTCTTTTAAACTAGAAAGTTTAAGGGGCTTTATTTTTTCGACGATAACAAATGCACCTAACATTGTAGGAGTTGAAAATTCAATCTATTCGCTTTTAATAAGAAGAGAACTCTTTACAGTCCAATCTAATCAATATTTTTAAAAATTATAATTTCTGATATTTTTTTAAAAGATAATGATCTTTATTTTTCTCAATTATGAAATTAAAGTTAGCTTTTCGCATGGAAATTTTTTTTAAGGTTTGGACTATTTCATAGGGAATAGGGGAGTATTTCTTAATACCATTAATTTCATAAAACCCTTTCGACTTTCCATTATCTGTTTTTATACCATCTAACTCTCCATAAACTATTGTGATTTCTCTTTTATATTTCATTAAAAAAAGCCAAATGGATGATGAGTAAAAGCTATAGGGTTTGGAAATTTCATCCTTAAATTCACTTCCATACATTTTTTTGATTGCTTGATCTGAATATATTGCTGGGCATAACAGAATCAATTGATCAATTTGAAATTTTTTAGCTAAATTAATTGCAATATAACCACCTAAGCTATATCCAATAACGATATCCACTTTTTTTAGAAGGCTATAAAAAACCATACTTTCATGGATGTTTTGATATACGGATGATTTCGTTTCACTCGTGTTATTTAAGCCACTTAAATTGAATGAAAGCGTTCCAATATTTTTACTTCTAAGCAGACTTTCTAAAGGACTTAAAGAGCTCAAATCAGAGTTGCCTCCATGTATCAGTAAAGCTATTTTTTGTGGAAAACCATCACAATAATTAAATTTAGCTTCTAACTCATAAGTACCAAAGTCATGTAGAAAGAAGAAAGAATTTTCATTTTCAGTAGGGGCATTATTTTTTAGCTTATGTGTTGGAAAAATCGTTAGATTAGAAATCGTATTAGAAAAATATCTATCTACAATCGATATCACATCTTGCTTTTCCATAATTCATAATTCCTATTGATGGAGTTAATAATATTCGTTTGTATAAAGTACAATTGAAATAATGATTACTTCATAATTTTTTTTAAAGTATAGCTCATAGAATTTTAATAAATAAAAAATCTGCTTAAAAAATTAGAAATTGAACCAGAGGCCTAGGCCTATCTAAAAGATATATTCTGTATAGATTTGCCAATGCTACCAATAAAATCTAAATGTTATATTTATTTTAAACTCTAGATCATTTGGTTTTTAAATTTTCCTTTATTTATTAGAATCTTGAACTGTGAAGATATATCAATTTTATTAAAAATCTGATTTATAACTTTTATAGACTTATTTAATACTTAATGTTGTGAAGTTTTTACCTCCATGATCTAAAAGAGTTTTTCGAAGCAATATTATATTCAAAATGGTTATTTGATTTAAATGTATGTAGTAACTATTTAGCTGTCAAAAATATGTAAGTAATAGGATAAAAATGTTAGAAACTGATGTTTTAATTGTTGGGAGTGGTCCGGCTGGTTCTTCTGCTGCACTTATGTTAAGTAGTTATGGAATCAGGAATATCATAATAACTAAATATAGATGGCTGGCAAACAGTCCTCGTGCTCATTATATCAGTCAAAGAACTATGGAAATTGTTCGAGACTTGGGGATCTCTGATGAAGTAATCGCAAAAGCAGCACCAAAAGAAGTTATGGGAGATGTTGTGTATTGCACATCTTTAACGGGTGATGAAATTGGACGCTTTCCTTATGGAATGAATCATCCTGAAAGAATGTCAGAGTATGCTAAAGCGAGTCCCTGTGAACAGTGCGATCTTCCTCAACATCTATTTGAACCTATTTTGCTTTCAAATGCTGCATCACGAGGTAGCCATCCAAGATTTGATACAGAATATTTATCTCATGTACAAGATGAGAATGGTGTAACAGTTACTGTTTTAGATAGATTAACTAAACAAACATACTTAATACGTTGTAAGTATTTGATTGGAGCTGATGGGGCGAGTAGCAAAGTTATAAAAGATTTAGATTTACCTATGGCAGGTAAAATGGGGAAAAGTGGCAGTATCAGTATTATTTTTAAAGCCGATTTAACAAAATACGTTTCGCATCGACCTGGTTACCTATGGTGGATTATACAACCTGGAGCAAACATTGGTGGAATTGGCCTAGGGTTGTTGCGTATGGTCAGACCTTGGAATGAATGGCAGATTGTTTGGGGGTATGACATTGAAAAAGAAGAGCCATCTCTTACTGATGATGAGGCGGTTGCAATTTGCAAGCAGCTTATTGGCGATAACGATATTGAAATAAACATAAGTAGTAAGTCGTTATGGACAGTAAATGAAATGTATGCAGAACAATATTCGAAAGGTCGAGTTTTCTGCATTGGTGATGCTGTCCATCGCCATCCACCTTCGAATGGACTAGGTTCAAACTCATCTATACAAGACGCTTATAACTTATGTTGGAAATTAGCATTTGTATTAAATGGCAAAGCGGGTAGTTGTTTATTAGACAGTTTTAATGAGGAAAGAGCACCTGTTGGTGAGCGAATTGTTAAACGAGCAAATCAAAGTGTTAGAGAGTTCTCTACAATATTTTCTGCTTTAGAGTTAGATGGAAAGTACAGTACAGAGACGATGCAAGGAAGTATAAATACCTTAAGCGAAGGTAATGAAAAAGGTGCTGTTAAACGCCGTGATTTAAGATCTGCAATTGAATATAAAGCTTATGAATTTGCTGCCTTAGGCGTAGAAACTAACGTACGTTATCATTCATCAGCAATTGTTGGAGCAGAATATAATATTGAAAATAAAATAGATTCTAGTAGAGATGAAGATCTTTATTATTATCCCTCATTTGCCCCTGGCCATAAACTCCCTCATATATGGTTGGTCAAAAATCATAGAAAAATCTCAAGTTTAGACTTAATCGGAAATGGAAAGTTTACGCTGTTCTGTTGGCTACAAGGTGACAAATGGAAACTTGCTGTAGACAAACTTAATAACCAGCTTAACTTGGATATTAAAGTTATACAGGTAGGTCCCAAAAGAAACGTTGAAGATTCTTATGGAGAACTTTCTCGCTCTTGGGGTAATGATGAAAATGCTTGCATAATGATCAGGCCAGACGGCTATATTGCTTGGCAAAGCAACAAAATTGAATCGGCGGACAATGAATTACACAAAGCCATGTCATCAATACTTAGTTTGAATTAGGATTTCACCGCTTCCGCCAAATTCGAAAAGCCCCTGTTAAAAGCAGGGGCTTTTTTTTATATCTATTATTTTACCCCTCATTCTACCCCACATAAAAATTTGGATTGAGTTAGACAGATTTTGATTTCAGTTTAATTTTATATTGTGTAGTTAATGCACCATCATAATGGTCAATATCTTGTAATTGTTTGATGAATTCTTTCGAGTCAACTATTGCTGCTATATGTATAATTATAGGCGGAATAGCTCCTTATAATACTAATCCCTTTGCATCACTAACTTGCAAAGTAAAATCGCCTGATATGTACCAAATTTAAATTAAGAGATATGGATAATTCATGAATTTAATAAATCACAGTAGTAAGTTCTTTTTTGCAATTTTTCTTATGATGAATCTTTCAAATACATATGCCGCACAAATACAGGCTGTAGGTGTTGAAGTACAGGAGAGTGCTGGAGACGCAATGGAAGCTGCTGGAGCAGAAGCTGTAGAGGTTGGTGGGCAAGAGGCTATATGTCGTGCTGATGAGGCATGTGATGTTGCATCTGCTGTTTCTGAGGATGAAATGTACGGTGGTATTCAACAGGAATATGTCGTAAAAGGCTGCAAGGTAACAATCTACAATGATGGGCCTGTGAAAATGGTCAATATAAAGACGGATCAACCATGTGATGCTCCACTTCCTAAAGACCATAAATTTTCTAGATAGACTCTGTGAGCCTATAAATTATTTTGTGCGCCTTTCTGTTTTTTCTCAAAATCATGAACCATTCGAATACGCTCTTCGGTTGCAGGATGAGAGGATAAAGTATCAAGAACAGCTGTAGATAGTTTATTAGCTGAAGATTCTTCTTGAGAAGTTGCTGGGTTGGCCTGATTCTTTTTATCGATACCTTCTTCTGTTGTATCGCTTAAACGTTGTAAGAAATTTGCAAAGTGCGAGACTTCGATATGCTTCCTATCCATCAACTGTAAAGCATATAGATCGGCTTCGGATTCAAATTTACGTGAGTAATTTGCACTAATCATAGCAGCAGGTAAGGACGTAAATAAGTCTGAATTATCTCCTGTCATTGCAATATATAATATACTTAGGCCTAAACTCGTTAACCCTTGTTGCAAACTATGGCGATAAACCAAATGGCCTTGTTCATGGGCTAATACGCCTAAGATTTCCTGATTCGTATGTGCCAATTTGATCAGTTCATCTGTGATAATAATCGTATTATTGGGTAGCGCTACAGCATTAGCCCCTAATTGATCGCCTTTACGGAAGACTAATTTGGCTGGTTTGTTTTCAGCAACAGTATTCAAATATTGTTTAGTAATTTGATCTTTTTGAGTTTGTGCTAATTGGCTGGGTGCAGTCCAATTATTTAATACATAATTCTCTGCTTCATCACCTAGTTTCTTTAAAGTATTCTCAGGCAATTGAAAAGCAAGATAATGGGATGTGGCTGGAACACCCCATTTGACTAGACTGATCGCAAAAGTAATCACAAAAATTACACTAAAAAGAATAAGACCCGGAGAGCGTTCAAATTTCCAGATCGAATGTTGAACCTTTTTAGTTGTGTAATTAAACCATTCAGGTAATGCACTATGAAATTCAATTCGTGCATCATCAGATAATTCAATTACTGGGTGTAACTGTCCCAGCGCACCAATCAATTTCATATCAGTATATTGATAATGACGCTGAAGTTCTAATTGCTCACCATACCGAATTAGAACTTCAGATTCAGATTGAGCTGAAATCTGAGCAGGGTATGGTTTAGACACTAGGCCATCATAGAAAGTGATATCTACTGCGTGGGACATAAATTATTAAACTCAGATTATTATAAAGAGATGTCGATATCAAAAATATCACTGATTTCTTCAGCTAAAGCACTTTGCTCTTGTTGGGCTAGATTCATCATTTGATCTGGATCATCTAATAAAATTAAACTCATCGATTCAATCTGGTATTTATGAATACGAACTGCAGCCCAAGCAGACATTAAACCTATGGATAAGATTTTTACAATCCAGTTTGATGCTACAATCCATGCAAAACGCCATTGATTACAGTCTGTTTTAAATTGACTGTTTCCAACTGTAGTATTGTTCCATGTCGTAATAAAAATACGTGCAGCGATTAATGGATAAATAAATAATCCAATAAATGCATATACCGTAAATATTCCGAAGAATATAGCGTTTGGTGAGAACCCAGAAATTGTTCCTGCCATAGCAAAGTAAATGATTGAAAAAATAGCAATTATACCAATTGCAATAAAAACTGGTATATAAACTGCAGCCATATATGCAGACCATTTCGCGTTTAATTTAAAATTTAATTGTCCAGCATATAAGTTGTTAAGATAATATTTTTTATATAGCCAAATAGCTACAGGTGTAAAGATTCCTAAAGTGAAAATATATACCAATATACTCAAAAGAAAGACTTTATAAGATTCTTTTATCGTTCCACCAAAATAAAAACGTGCGTTGCCGAACTTACTATTTCTTGCAGTAAAACGCAAAGTAGCGCGAATTAGCCAAGGTACTGCTGCATATAATGCAATTAGTCCAACCACAGTCGCAATCATTGAATACTGTGATGAAATTGCAAATACGACGTAAATTCCTAATGCAATTAAACGTCCAATCAAAATCTTGGTTGGAATCCCTGTAAAATCAAAGCGGCGTTCAAAAAATTCTGTATTACCATAGAAATAGCGTAAGCGACGAACTTTAGCCCAAGGCGCATATAAGCTTAAGGTAATAATAGTCAAAAGAATATTAACGATCCAGATTCCAAAATATTCTGAGGCATTCCCATGAAACTTAAAATGATGAATTCCTGAGTGTGAAATTGGTGGAGTTGTAATATTTTGATCCTCATTTAAATCTTGAGGAAGAGAGGTTAAAGCTTGGTCTTGCATTTTATTCTCTTTATTGAAAATATATGATCTTGATTGAATGTAATAGATAATTAGAAAACTATTGAGAATATTATATATTTTTTATAAATTGAAATAAATAGAATGAAAAGCAAACAACTATTTTTACCATTATATTCTTATTGAGTTGTTTCGAGCAGAAAGCTTATCTCGAGAAGTATAAATAATAGGTTTAAAGGCATCGGTGACTTATTGTGATTGTAAATTTAGTAGTAATTCTAAGAAAAACTTTCTACATCATTAATTTCATCATTTACCATTTTTTTATATTCTAATCTTACCTGTTGAAACTAATATATCTATATAAATTTCAATCCCGTTATAAACCCCACTTTAACAATAACTCATTCATTATTTATCCTTACTTTTTAATGGTCTAATTTAAAACAAATGTCATTTTGTGTGCTTGACTGTAAGAGAGTTGAATACTATTCTTCGCATGCTGGCCACATTGCCAGTCGGTTGTCGCAGACCGTCTCATAGAAGCATTAAAGGTTTTATACCTTTAGTGTCTAGCCCCTCGTGCCCCCTCTACGGTGGAACGGGAGGGGGACACCCACGGGTGTGCTGGATCTATGACCAGTCTGCGAACCCCCTTTCGTTCTGCCACCATAATTTTAATGATTTGGCAGAACTCCCAATAAAAAGGAGTTGGCTTTGCACATTCATTATTTCTTGGCAGCGGCTGCCAAAGTCTATATCGACACAACTTAAAAATTTAAAGCAGCTTGAACGCCATAAGGTTTTCAGGCTTTAGTCATTTTTACTTAAAACTTAGCAAAACAAAACTTGAGATGTGCCAAGCACCGTCTTACGGCTTTGCTGTGCCTTTTTCTCCCAAAAAGGGCACAGGCTTTTTATCTCATTTAGAAACAACAAGAATTTATAACGGTAAAACTATGCCAACTTTAGAAATATCTTCCAAAAAATTACAGGTGGTTCAAACCGCTATCCAACTTTTTACCACGCATGGATTTCATAATGCAGGCGTAGACCTGATTATTAAAAAATCCAAAATTCAAAAAACGACGTTTTATAACTACTTTCACTCGAAAGAACGGCTTGTTGAAATGTGCCTAATCTTTCAAAAAAGCCGACTCAAAGAAGAAGTACTGGCAATTGTCTATTCACATCGCTATCCAAACGCAGCCGATAAACTCAAAGAAATTGTCCGCTTACATGTCGATATAAGTAGCCTTTACCATCTTTTGTTTAAAGCCATTTTTGAATTAAAACTGCTTTATCCTCAAGCTTACCGCATGGCGATTGAATATAGAAAATGGCTACTTAAAGAACTTTTTGATTTGATATTTAGTCTAGAAAGTCGTGGCTTAAAAGCTGATGCAAACATTATTTTATTTATGATTGATGGCGCAATCATCCAACTTTTAGATCCAAATAAAGCTAGTGAAAGGGAGCAATTGTTGGATTATTTTTTAAATGTTTTGAGATAATTGAGTGAGGGGATGGGTAAGGAAAAATACCCTAAGTGCGTACTTTCCTTACTTTAAAAATAAATTAAACCTGAACTTAATTTATATAAATATTACTTCTTTTGCTTAAAACGGTATTTACATTTTAGACAGCGATAATCTTGAAAAATATTCTTGTCGATTATTACGCCAGCTTTCTTACCAAAAATATTACCAACTACACCGCCAGTAATTCCTGCACTAATGGCACCAACAAAAGTCCCTACAGTTCCACCAACAATTACACCTAAAGGACCAGCAACAGTACCAATAGCTGCTCCAACAGTAGCACCAGTCGCAGCACCACCTACAGTGCCTGCCGTTGTGCCGGCAGCTGTGAGTAAAACACCGCCAGTTGTTCTAAGTAATTTGTCATGGTCACGTGCTTCAATTTCTGTAGAACCACACTTAGGACATTGCAGAGCTTTTTCCATAAAATTTCCTGTCTTTCATCATTGATTGACACAGTTGAGGGCTAAATCAGTTAAGTGGGTAAAGAGCCTGTCTTGCGATGCAGTATCTTTTGCCTATTGAGTGATCGTAACAATAAACTGGTCTGCTTTGATTTTAGCTGAACATTGACACAAATATTTATAGATCATGTAAACACTTGTACTTTAATAATTATCTCATTAAATACCAATGTTTAGAATGACTAAGGTTTACATATCCATGTGTCTAGCAGAGAGCAATTCAATAATGATGAATAGAATGTGAATGGTTTTTCTGAAGTTACTTAGGGTGACAAGCTGGTAAATGATAAAAGGCTTATCCTGTTTGAATAAGCCTTTTTTGAATATTAGAGTGCTTTTTTCCAACTCAGAAATTTATATAGTCCAAACATGAATGTAATCCAGATTGGAATTAAAATAACAGATTTTTCAAACCCTTGAGTCCACATGATATATAAAATCATGCCAATGAAAATCAAAACAATATAGTTACTCAAAGGTGAAAATAGAGCAGGGAACTTGGCAACTTTATCTTCAAGTTTCATAGCACGTTTAAACTTTAAATGAGTAAAGCTAATAATTGCCCAGTTTAAAACCAGCGCAGCCACAGCCATGTACATGAGATAGCTTAAAGCTTCTTCTGGAATAAAGTAGTTCAGCAATACACAACCGAAAATCAGAATAGAAGAAAAGATAACAGCAGGTGTTGGAACCCCTTGTTTGCTGACTTTTGTAAAAATTTTGGATGCATGGCCTTGTACTGCTAGACCATATAACATACGACTGTTTGCATACATGCCACTGTTATAAACTGACAGTGCGGCTGTTAAAATAATAAAGTTAAGCAAATGCGCTGCCCAACCAATGCCAAGCTGACTAAAAATCATGACAAATGGGCTTTTATCTAAACCACCAAGGTCAAGCTGATTCCACGGAATGAGCGACATAATAATAGCAAGCGAAGCTACATAGAAAACCAAGATTCGAAAGATGACTTGGTTAATGGCTTGTGGAATGCTTTTTTCAGGATTTTCGGCTTCAGCAGCAGTCATCCCGATCAGTTCAATACCGCCAAAAGCAAACATTAAAAAGGCGAGCATATAAAATAGGCCCGAGAACCCATGCGGGAAAAATCCGCCATGCTGCCATAAGTTTGAGAAGCTAGCGATAGAGTCGCTACCCGCGGTGAGCAACAAATATAAGCCAAACACGATCATGGCAATGACTGCTGCGACTTTAATAATGGCTAACCAAAACTCAGATTCACCATAAAATTTAACGTTGCCTAAGTTCAAACATGTGACCAAAACAAAGAAAAATAAAGCTGATATCCAAGCAGGAATGTGGGGCCACCAGTAATGCACATATTTAGCAACTGCTGTTAATTCGGTCATCGCGACCAGAATATAAACCACCCAATAGTTCCAGCCCGATAAAAAACCGGGGAATTTCCCCCAATATTTTTGTGCAAAGTAACTAAAGGAACCAACCACAGGTTCTTCTACGATCATTTCACCCATTTGGCGCATAATTAAAAATGCGACCAAACCGACAATGGCATAACCTAAAATAATAGAAGGACCAGCAGACTGGATGACTTGTGCAGAGCCTAAAAATAAACCTGTCCCGACAGCACCACCCATAGCGATCAACTGGATATGGCGATTTTTAAGTCCACGTTTTAATTGGGAAGATGAATTGCTCAAAATATATGCGCTGAATAAAAAAGCTGGCGCTATTGTAATAGATTGGTTAGGGATAACCTAGTTTGAAAAGGATTTTACTCAGCTAAATAAAAAGGATCCGTACAAAGCTATACGAATCCCTTTTTGAAACTGGCTATTTTATAAATTAGAAAGATACCATTTTGCCTGGATTAATCATTGCGCCAATGCCATACATACTTTTTGCGAGTGGAATAACCACGGGTGCAAGGGTACGACCAAAAATAATATTTTGATGATCAATTTTAGATAGCATTTCGAAGTCGTTAGATTGCCCAACAAAGTCATTCGCGATGGCTTTACCAATACGTACTGTCTGAGCAACGCCGTGACCACTCCAACCATGAACAGCATAAATTGGGAATTTATTGCCAAACTTACGGCTATCGACTGCACCATTTACGGTTAAATCGGTCGTGCCACTCCAGACAAAATCCATCTCTAGATTTTTAATTTGCGGGAAAACCGTATGAATTCGATGTTCTAGATAATTTAATGTTTTCTCTGGACCCCAGCAGGTGCCAGTGCCTTGGCCACCAAACAATAAGCGGTTGTTAAATACGGGGCGATAGTAATCAATTTGGAACTGAGTGTCATAAACTGGATGCCCAAATGGCAGTAGCTCTTTCGTATCAAGCTCTAGCGGGGCAGTCGTCGCAACATAGGTATAAAACGGAATAGTGGTATTGTTTTGTTCTGATAAAAGTTTAAACGAAGCATGGTGTACTGCTAAAACTACAGACTTTTTAGCTTTCACGACAGCATTTGCAGTTTGAACATAAATACCATCTGGTTTTTCTTCTATTGAAATGACTTCTGTTTGTTCATAGACAGAACCGCCGTTTTGGCAAAAGCCGTAAATTAAGCCACGGTTCAAAGCTAAAGGATGGATTTGACCACCCAACTCATCAATTAAGCCGCCTGTATAGTAGTCCGACTTAATATAGTCCATGAGTTCGTGTTTACCTACAATGCGGGTATGGTCTTCACCTAAATATTTTCGTGCATCGGCACCTTGCGTTAAACCAACCAAATGTCCTTCATGAACAGCGGCAGTAATGTGGCCGTATTTGCGGTCAAAGTTAAGTTGGTATTTTTCCGAGATGTCATCAATGAGTTGCATCGCTTCCGTAGAGGTAAAATGCCAGAGTTTTTTGGCATCTTCATAGCCTAAGCGATCGGCCATTTCTTGAGCTTCCCAGCGAGCTAAACCAGGGGTAAGTTGTCCGCCATTTCGGCCAGAAGCTGCACTACCTACACGGTTTTTTTCTAATAAAACAGTCTCTACGCCTTGTTCAGCTAAATGTAATGCACTCGATGAACCTAATAAACCACCGCCAATAACCACGACATCACATTCAATATCAGTTTTTAAACTGTCAAAAGTATGCCAATCAGAAAGTGAGCTTTCATAGTAGTTTGCTGGATTATCTACCGATGTGCCTTCTATAGTGGTTGCCTCAAATTTTGCATGTTTCGGATTTAACCAGCTCCACTCTTTGCCCACTTGTAGAGATTTACTTGGTTTATATTCCACGTCTTTTAAAAGCTGAGGTTTAGAAATAATTTTCATAATAAAGTTCCTTAAAAATTAATAAGCATTGCTGATAGCAATACTTTGTTTTTTAATCGTTTTATAAATAAATAGGAGAATGCCCAAAGCTAACCAGAAACATCCAAAAATCAGTGAAGATGAGTCAAGATTAAGCCAGAGGCAAATAATGCTAAAGACTGATATAAGCGGTAAAAACAGGTTTAGAAATTTATTTTTAAACCCTGAACGCTGTTTATCTTTAATATAAAACTTCATAAAAACTGAGAAATTTACGGCTGTAAAAGCGACTAGCGCACCAAAGCTGATGAGGCTTACGACTTGGGCTAAATCTAGAAAAACCGCAGACATTGAAATAAGACCAACAAACAAAACCGAAAAAAATGGTGTACCTAATGAAATATGAATTGTCCCAAAATACTTTTTAGGGAAAATATTATCGGTACCCATTATATACAGTAAACGTGAAGCACTGGCATGAGAGGCAAGGCCAGAAGCGACAGTGTTCATAATTTGTCCGCATAAGAATACAGATTGGAAAAAAGCACCACCCACGTAAAGCACAATTTCAGGCAACGCTTCAGATGGATGCTGAAAGCGTAGATTGTTTGGAAAATAAAGTTGAATAAACCAAGCTGCTGTGAAGAAAATAAGTCCACCCGCAAGAGTTGTTAACATGACTGCGCGGGGAATATTTTTGGTGGGTTGTTTGGTTTCATTAGAAAGCGTGGTAACCGCATCAAAACCTAAAAATGAAAAGCACAAAACTGAGGCACCCGCAACGAGGGGGAGTAAAGATTGGTGCTCGTGCCAAAGTGGCGCCAAAGTAAGCACATGCTCATAACCTTGAGTCGAGCCAATACCCTTAATCACTAAATAAACAAAAATGACCATGAGTATGATCGGTGCAAACACAAACAACAGGCTTAAATTGGCGAGCAACCGAATGCGGAAACAATTCACTAAAGTGACTAGGCTTGCCGATACAAGCACCCAGAACCAGTAAGGCAGGCTTGGGATAAGGGCTGTGAGATAAATCGCAGCTAGCAAAACATTAATGAGGGGTAATAACAAATAGTCGAGTAGCGAACACCAACCGACAAAAAAACCACTTTTAGGCCCTAAACTTTCAGCGGTATAACTATATGCCGAGCCTGATTTTTCTGAATTTTGACTAAATCTTGCATAGCTCCAAGCGGTGAGTAGCATGGCGCCAAGTGCGAGTAAATATGCCAGTGGTACGTGTCCATTGGTAATTCCAGAGACAATACCGAAGGTATCAAATACCGTCATAGGGGTCATGTAGGCAATACCAATAATCGTGACTTGCCAAAGAGACAGTTTTTTTAAGGAAGACGTTTTATTTTCCATGTCATTTCAACCTCAAATTCGTTGTTTTACTTTTCATCCGGAAAAGCGATGCTATTTTTGAGCCAAAACTTCCCCTAGACCTGAATAAACAAGTCTGTTTGGAGAAACTTTGAACAAAAGCTAGGGGCTGTTTCGCTTTAGTGATGCCCTAAAGCAAGATCAGATATTTATATTTTCGGCTTCACTCTAGATCACGACCAGTTGAAAAGATTGACACGGTCGTGAGAGAACCTGCTCATGGCTTTGGTCTTTAAATAATGTGCCTGTTCTGATGGTGATGTCATTTGAAGTAATCACTCGAGAAGAGTCGTTAATCACAATTGCTTTTTGCTTAATATTCTTGAGCTTCGGCATAAGAAGTTTTTCGAGTGCGGAAACTAAAATATCGGTAGCAATTACACCGATAAATTGATCACGAATCATGACCGGATGGGCAAGGGTGATGGTGTATGCACCATTGCAAATATAGTCGACATAGGGTCCATGGATGCACGGACTTTTGTTTTGAGCAGGCTTATGAAACCATTCGAAAGAGCGAAAATCTAAAAATCGCTGAGCATTTTGATAGTTTTCAAGTTTGGCTTGCTGTAACTGATCTTCTTTTTTATACCACCATTCGAGTGTCCAATAATCCTGTTCTTCTTGCGTTGCAGGACTATAACTTGCAAAACCAATACCTTGACTGTAATGGCTTTCCTGTAATGCCTTTTTAATTTCCTTTTGCAAAGCTGTGCGTTCTGAACCTGAAAGCTTAACGTCTTTTGTTTTTTCAGGTTCATGTTTCGAAAGAATTTTGCTCGCTTTAGTTGCCAGCTTTTCTGTAATGGCTGTCGTTTCTTCAACCACCGTCTTTAACAAATTTTGAAGCTCTTCTATATCTAAATGTTGGGTCATTCCTATAACTCCTAAAATTCCGTATTTCTCACTCGATATTTTATAAGTGCTCTACTTTATTGTTTTTATTCAATAGATAACTTATATCGAAGCATTTGGTCTGTTAGCATCGAAATGATTTTTCGCGCTTGAATAACAGCATCATCTTCATTGCCTTGAACAAAAGATGATAAAAGTTGGTGGTGTTGAGCGACGACCAGTTGATGAAATTGATCATCTTGATAAAGCACTGCGATGAGCGGCGCCCATTCGGCTTGTATAGTTAACTCTTGATTTGCCAAGCGAGCTGATTGAGCAAAAGAGGTGAGTGTGAGCAAGCAACGTAAATCAAGTTGGGCACGAGTGTCTGCTTCAACGGCCTGTTCAAATTGATCGATAAGTTCTTTGATTTTGCCCAGTTCATATTCAGTGGTTCTTTGTGCTGCCAAATATGCAGCATGACTTAAAATTGCACTATGAAACTCGCCTAAATCAGCTAGATATTCATTGGAAGCTTGACGCAGAGGGTGCTTGTTTAAGAGTAAATCGGAAGGTAACTCGCAAACAAAGCTTCCGCCGTTTCGCCCACGTCGTGTATCAATCAAACCTTTTACGCGTAAAGTATTTAAAGCTTCACGAACTGTAATGGGTGACACTCCCATTAAGCGAGCTAGATCCGCTTCGTTAGGAAGCTGTTCATTGCTTTTGAGCAATCCAGAGATAATTGCATTTTCCAAGCGTTCTACAACTTGTTCCGATCGAGTTGCCTGAGCGATAGGTGCAAAAATTATCGTATATGCTGACATGGCGAATTCTCTAAAAGCTAAGTCAGAGACTTAGCTTAATGAAACGGATAAATGATTAAAACACGCCATATTGATGGACGGCCTGTTCATCTTCAGGCACAGCTGGTATTGCATCCCAAAGTTCAACAATTTTGCCATTATCTACACGCCATAATTCAAAATAGGCATGTCGATTTCCGGCAATACTTCCTTCGGAATGTGTCAAGACAAATTGACCATCAGCAATGGAGCGATGCGTTTTGGAGTATACCAAACCTTGTCCTTCATTACGGATATTGTTCAAAAAATCAATCACTGCCTTAACACCATCGCCAATATCTGGGCTATGTTGAATGAACTGATCGTCGTGGGTGTATTCTTTAAATGCTTCGTAGTTGCCATCAATTAATGACTTCTTAAAGAACGAGGTCACAATCTCGCGGTTTTTCTCTGGATCATGGTGAGTGACGATTTCAGTTGGACCATCTAGTTGGGTTCTACCACTCACATTCGGAGCTGCTTCTGCTACCAGTCCATCCCAATGTTCCACAATTTTGCCGTCTTTCACTCGGTAAATATCAAAGCCAACTAACGGGTTTTCATCTAATCCTTGAAAGCGGCCATGAATTGCAACCAAGTCACCATCTGCCAATACACGCACAGCTTCATGTTGCATGTCGGGGCAGTCTTCTACCAATTGGCGAAGGCCTGAAATGCCATTTGCAACCAGTGGTGAGTGCTCTATAAAGTCTTCAGAAAAATAACGATCCAGAGCAGTGGTGTCGTGCAAATTAAAAAGCTCGTGATGGGCTTTAGTCACCAAGTCTTTCATTTCTTGTTTATTCATTTTGATCTCCTTTCAAAACTCATTGTTATTATTCGTTTGAACTCATCACATGTTTAACTCGGGTATATTCTTCGAAACCGTAGCCAGATAAATCTTTACCATAACCTGATTTTTTGAAACCGCCGTGTGGCATTTCTGCGGTTAAAGGAATATGGGTGTTAATCCAAACTGTACCGAAATCGAGTTCACGAGACAGACGAGTTGCGCGGGCATGGTCTTTGGTCCAAACACTTGAAGCTAGGCCATATTCAACATCGTTGGCTTTTTCAATCGCATCATTTTCATCTGTAAATTTTTGAACGGTAATCACTGGTCCAAAAATTTCATTTTGAATGGCTTCGTCGTGTTGTTTTAATCCACTAATAACAGTCGGTTCAAAATAGAAGCCTGGACGGTCTGCCTGTTTCCCGCCCGTTTCAACTTTAGCGTGAGCAGGTAAGTTGTCGATAAAGGCTTTAACATTTTTCAATTGGTTGGCATTGTTAAGTGGGCCATAAAGTGCGTCTTGATCATCAGGTTCACCAAAACGGGTATTTTTTGCAGCTTCAACAAGTTTAGCTAAAAACTCATCATGAACTGCTTCAGCCACAATTACACGCGTTGCTGCAGTACAGTCTTGGCCTGCGTTGAAATAGCCCGTTAATGCAATCATTTCAACTGCTTTGTCGAGGTCAGCATCTTCAAAAACCACTACAGGCGCTTTACCACCAAGCTCAAGATGCGCTTTCGCTAGATTTGCTGCGGCAGAAGCTGCAACTTGTAATCCGGCACGAACTGAGCCTGTAATAGAAACGAGTGCAGGGGTCTTATGTGATACAACTTTTGAACCCACCTGAGCTTGGCCTAACACTACGTTAAATGCACCTTTAGGGAAAAATGGTGCAGCAATTTCTGCCAGTAAAAGCGTACTTTCAGGCGTCGTATCACTTGGTTTAAGTACTACTGTATTACCAGCGGCTAAAGCTGGAGCAATTTTCCACACCGCCATCATGAGTGGATAGTTCCACGGTGTAACTTGTCCAACTACACCGACAGGTTCGCGGCGAATAGAAGAGGTTAAACCTTCTAAATATTCACCTGAAGCAGTGCCATTGAGTAGGCGAGCAGCACCTGCAAAGAAGCGAACCTGATCTGCTGATGCACCTACTTCCTCAGATGCGATTAAATGTTTTAACTGACCCGTATTACGACTTTGCGCTTCAATCAAACGATCAGCATTTGCTTCAATAGCATTTGCTAAATTCAGTAATGCTTTTTGACGAGTCGAAGGTGTACTGCGTCCCCAAATTTTAAATGCTTCTTTTGCAGCGGCATAAGCTGCATCAACTTCTGCCTCGGTTGCATTCGGTGATTGTGCATAAACTTCACCAGTCACTGGGCTGACCAAATCGAAATAATCATTTCCTTTGCTAGCAAGATATTCGCCGTTAATGAAGTGTTGTAGTTGAGTTTTAGCCATTTTTTATACCTTGTCCTTAGGTTTTAACATATAACATATAATACTATATGTATTATGTTTTAAATTTTCTGTCAAATGCTTTGATGAGGGGAGTAAGTGAAAAAAGTTGGAATTTAAATCAAATTGGATTTTAAGTTTTTGATTTGATTGTTTAAAAAATATTAAAAATTTATTGAAGATTTTTAGGAGAGGTTGATTGTCGTACTAGTTTAGTAGATTTGATGAAAGATAATTGAATAATTTTCTAATCGAGAGCAGCTTGAGGAGCCAAGATTTATACTTAGCTCATCAATTTCGAGTTCTTATTTATTGAAATTAAATTGAATGATTAGGTTTTATGACTCGCAAGCAGAATGCTGGTTTCACTATTATAAATACCTGAAATATTCCTGATTCTTTCTAAAACTTTATCGAAGTTCTCTAAAGTGTCAGAGCGTAGCTCGACCAAAATATCCCATTTGCCATTCGTTTTATGTAGACATTCCACGGCACTTTCTAGGCGTAATTCTTTAATCACAGACTGCGCTTTGGTCCCTTCAACCATAATGCTCATCCATGCACGGATGACGTTGCGTTCAGCATTCGGTTTAAAACGAACCGTATATCCGGTAATAATGCCCGAAGACTCCAGATACTCCATTCTCTTCTTGATAGTTGCTCTTGAAACGTGAACTTTTTCGGCTAACTCGGTAACAGACATCCGTGCGTTATCTTTAAGTAAACCTAAAATAATTTGATCAATGTTATCCATATTGTAATTGTCAATTATCAAATTGGTAAAAATTAATTCATTTTTGACTGAATTACAAATTTTGTGAATCAATTTGATTTTGAATAATAGGGGCATCGGTTAAGCCTAATAATTCAATTTAATGGACTAGATAAGATGAATAATTTTGCAGTTTCTCGTAATGACTTTAACGAGTGGATGGTTCCAGTTTTTGCACCGGCAAATTTCATCCCGGTACGTGGCGAAGGTTCACGTATTTGGGATCAAGAAAATAAAGAATATATCGATTTTGCAGGCGGGATTGCAGTAAATGCATTAGGTCATGCGCATCCAGTGGCAGTAAATGCTTTAACAGAACAAGCAACAAAACTTTGGCATGTCGGTAACGGTTATACAAATGAACCTGTTCTAAGTCTTGCAAAACAACTCACTGAAAATACATTTGCAGATAAAGTATTCTTCTGTAACTCAGGTGCAGAAGCGAATGAAGCGGCATTAAAACTAGCTCGTAAAGTTGGACTCGACAGTGGTGTTGCTGGCAAAAGTGGTATTGTGGCATTTAACAATGCGTTCCACGGCCGTACCTTATTTACCGTTTCGGCGGGAGGTCAACCTAAATATTCACAAGACTTTGCACCTCTTCCAAATGGCATTAACCATGTTGCCTTTAATGATTTAGAAGCTGCAAAAGCAGCCATTAATGAGCAAACATGTGCTGTTATTGTTGAGCCGATTCAAGGTGAAGGCGGCGTTATTCCTGCTGACATCGAATTTTTAAAAGGCTTAAGAGCACTGTGTGATGAGTTTGGTGCCTTACTTATTTTTGATGAAGTACAAACTGGTGTTGGCCGTACAGGTGCACTATATGCCTACATGAACTCTGGCGTTATTCCAGATGTATTAACCACTGCAAAAGCATTAGGTGGTGGTTTCCCAGTCGGCGCAATGTTAACAACCGATAAGTTTGCTCCGCATTTTTCGGTCGGTACACATGGTACGACTTATGGTGGTAACCCGTTAGCAAGTGCGGTTGCTGGTGCAGTATTTGAGTTTATTAATACACCTGAAGTACTGAATGGCGTTAAAGAGCGTCATGACTACTATAAAAACGCTTTAAATAAATTAAATGAAAAATATGAAGTCTTTAAAACGATTCGCGGTGAAGGCTTATTGATTGGTTGTGCGTTAAAAGATGAATTCGCTGGTAAAGCAAAAGACATCAATAACCTTGCGGGCGAAGAAGGTTTACTGAGTCTGATTGCTGGTCCAAATGTTGTACGTTTTACACCATCTTTAATTATTCCATTTGCCGATATTGATGAAGGTTTAAAACGCTTTGAACGTGCGCTTGCTCGCTTTGTAGAAATTCAAAAGGATGAACAAGCAGCATGATGATTATTCGTTACATCGAACCTAAAGATGTTAATGACCTTTACCTATTGGCTCAAAAAGCGGGTTTTGGTTTGACATCTTTGCAGCCAAATATGGAAAAGTTGGCTGCACGTATTGAACGGGCCTGTAAAACAGTAGCAGGCGAACTCCCTAAGGCAGATCAGGTTTACCTATTTGTTTTAGAAGATACTGAACTCAACAAAGTTGTCGGTGTTTGCGGTATTGAAGTCGCACTTGGTTTAAAAGAGCCTTGGTATAACTTCCATGTAGGAACACAAGTTCATGCTTCTGAACCGTTAAGTGTTTATAACGCTTTACCGACTTTGTATTTGAGTAATGACCATACCAACTGTAGTGAGCTTTGTACTTTATTTTTAGACCCTGACTATCGCTTAAATAAAAATGGCAAGTTTCTATCTAAAGTCCGTTTCTTATTTCTTTCAGCATTCCGTCAATATTTTGAAGAAACGATTGTTGCCGAAATGCGCGGATATTCTGATGAAAATGGACAATCACCATTTTGGAACGCAGTAGGTCATAAGTTTTTTAATATTGAATTTACCAAAGCCGATTACTTAAGTGGTGTCGGGCAAAAGGCTTTTATTGCTGAGCTGATGCCAAGACATCCACTCTATGTCGATATGTTGCCGGACGATGCTAAAGCTGCGATTGGCATTGTTCACCCAAATACTCGACCAGCCTACAATCTCTTGCTTGAAGAAGGACTGCGCTACAAAGGCTATGTCGATATTTTTGATGGTGGTGCAACGCTGCAAGCAGATATCGAAAATTTACGGGCAATTAAAGAAAGTCAGTCTGTAACGGTTCAAATTGAACAACCTGAAAATATCGCTGTAGGGGATGAAGCTTATATTTTGGCTAATGATGACTATGAAAATTATCGCGCCATTCTTGTGTATAGCCAGCCTCATCAGAACATATTGCAGTTAACAAAAGAACAGGCAAACCAATTGAATGTCGAAAATGGCTCTTTAGTTCGGGTGCTAAGTGTTCACATTAAACAAGTTTCGAGTCCAGAAGTGGTCAATAAACTCAAAGCCACTGAACATTTTCGAATGGCTGTTAATTAAGCGGAAATTACTATACATTTCACCAAATTTAAGAAGGAATAATATATTATCGCTAGCGCAAGATGGGTATATGGATAAATACAATCTTGCTCGCTGAGCTGAGATTAATTAGCCTGTTTTTCTTTATAAAAGTTAAATCAATAAAATATTTAATTAGTTTATATATTTTAAATATTTATCGAAATTATATTTTGGAAATCAGGCTAATATAATAATGAAGGAAAGGAATGATGAATAATTTTTATTGTTATAGGTGATGGCTTTTAAAAAGGAATTTATAAGGTCTTAAGTGATTTAATAATATTTTAGAATGATTTAATGGACTAAATTAATAATCATATAATTTGTTTATTATTAAAGCATTTACGACAGTTGCTATAAATTGGAGTAAATATTACATGAGTAAGAATAACGGAAAGCAGTTCTTGGAAGGAGATCTTCTTGGTAGTCAACATATGACTGAGCAAGAAGAAGAGAAATTGCAGCGCTCATTGACAAATCGTCATATTCAGATGATCGCAATCGGTGGTGCAATTGGTACTGGATTATTTATGGGTTCCGGGAAAACATTAAGTGTTTCGGGTACTTCAATTGTTTTAACCTATTTAATTATTGGTTTTTTCTTTTTCTTCGTAATGCGGGCAATGGGTGAATTGTTGCTTGCGAATACCAATTTTAAAACATTCGCCGATTTTGCAACGGCTTATCTCGGTCCATGGGCGGGGTTTTTCCTTGGTTGGTCGTACTGGTGTAACTGGATTATTACTGCGATTGCCGATGTGATTGTGATCGGAGGGTACATGCAGTTTTGGTATCCCGATTTACCCGTCTGGATTCCAGCATTTACATCATTAGCGATCTTGACCATACTCAATTTTGTGGCCGTTCGATTGTTTGGTGAACTCGAGTTTTGGTTCTCACTCATCAAAATTACTGCAATTATTCTATTTATTTTGGCTGGTATTTATTTAATTGGGACTGGATTTACTTCACCAAATGGTGTTAAGGCCTCGATGAGTCATTTGTTTGAAACAGAATCGATGTTTCCTTATGGTGTAACCGGTTTCTTGGCTGGCTTCCAAATTGCCATCTTTGCATTTGTGGGTATTGAGCTGGTTGGTACGACTGCTGCAGAAACTAAAGACCCGCATAAATCACTTCCAAAAGCGATTAACTCTATTCCTTTACGCATTTTATTATTCTACGTAGGCGCATTGGTTTGTATTATTGCGGTCACATCTTGGGCAAAAGTTTCACCAGAAAAAAGTCCATTTGTAGAAATGTTTACTTTGGTCGGGTTACCAATTGCGGCAGGTTTAATCAACTTTGTTGTTGCGACTTCGGCTTTATCTTCTGCAAATAGTGGGATCTTTGCGACTAGCCGGATGCTATACGGTTTGGCTTTAGACAACGATGCACCTAAAAGCTTTAGCAAATTATCAAAAAGAAAAGTTCCAATTAGAGGACTCATATTTTCAATGGCGTGCGTAACGGTTGGAACATCTATTTTATTTATTGTTCCAAATGTCATGACAGCATTTACGATTATTTCTGCGCTGACTTCAATTTTATGTATTTTTACATTCATGTTGATTGTGCTTTCATATATTTATTATCGTAAGAAAAGCCCTGAACTACACATTCAGTCAAAATATAAAATGCCGGGTGGTTTATTTATGGCATGGATGACCATGTTATTTTTAGTATTTACTATCGTAATTTTGGCTTTAGACCATGATACTTTAATTGCATTGGAGTGCTCACCAATCTGGTTTATTGGTTTATTTATTGCTTATAAATATAAAAAGAAAAAGATGTTGCAGCTTGATATCTTAAAAGCACAAAAGGTTGATTATATTTAAGCTAGAAGATGAAATGCTTTTAAAGCTAGGCGTGTGTCTAGCTTTTTTATTTTTAAAATAATAATTTTTAGTTAAGATAATTTGTTTATGATTCCAACATTTAGCAGCAAACTTACTCAGAAAATTTTTGTAAAGTCTGAAATGTTTTTCAGGATTTTAAATATAGTCATAAATATTAAAATGAATTAAATTGATTTTAAAACTAAAGATTACAAAGTAAAAGGAATGGTAATCCCATGATACTTAAGTGTAATGATAGTAATTTGTACGATTTTACTATGGGGAAAAGATATATATGTTTTGGGATGCAATTTAATGAATATCGAAATGAAACAAATGTATCCGTTCGCCGTGATTCAGATGGTATCCCTGTTATTGTAGAAATTTCTAAATTTGAAATAATTAATCCTAGTATACCTGAAGGTTGGGAAATTTCATTTTATAGACAGGAAGATACTATAACGACGACTATTGAACCTAAAGAATTTAGTGGAGAATTTTGGGATGACTATCATGATGGGAATCCTAAAATGGAAAAATTATTTGAAGATACTTATTTAAAGATCTGTAAATTTCATAATTTTTCTATTACGTCCGGTTGATTAATTAAAAGCCAATAAAAAAGCCTCATAACGAGGCTTTTTCTATACTATTTATTTAATACTTGGATCACCTTTTTTCAAGAAAAAGCGAATTGCTAACTTTTGTAGGAATGTTCCATAAGGAGGGTGGAAAAGCTGAGTCGGGAAAAATCGATGACGAATAAATACAGTTTTTGCATGTGAAAGTTCACGGAAACCTTCTTCACCATGATATGACCCCATACCTGAGTTGCCGATACCACCAAAAGGAGCATCGTGGTTAACTACATGCCAACCCCAGTCATTGATGGTCACGCCACCTGAATGAGTTTCACGCAAAATACGATCACGTTCTACTGAACTATGCGTAAAGCAATAAAGCGCTAAAGGTCGTTCGTCCGATTTTACATAGGTAATCGCATCATCTAAAGAATCATAAGCCACCACAGGTAAAATAGGGCCAAAGAGTTCTTCTTTCATAATCCGCATGTCTGGCGTGCAATTCAGCACAATCTGTACAGGCATCCTACGGCCTTGTTGGTCAAAGCTGTAAGTGTCACAAGGAACAATACGTGCACCTTTTTCTTGTGCATCGGTCAAAATATCTTGAATACGTTTTAAATGACGGTCATTTACAATCGATGTGTAATTCTCATTGTTTGTGATGTTTTGACCAAACATTTTTATAAAGCTGGATTTTGCTGCATCCACAAACTCATCAATACTTTCTTTAGGAACCAACGCATAGTCAGGTGCTACACAGATTTGACCACTGTTTGTTGCTTTACCATGCGTAATACGTTTTGCCGCATCGGCAAGCGGGTAGTTGCGGCTTACAATTGCAGGAGATTTACCGCCTAATTCGAGTGTAACAGGTGTTAGATTTTCAGCAGCCGCTCGCATGACGACCTTGCCAATCGCAGGAGAGCCAGTGAAGACAATATGGTTAAATGGCAAAGTGGTGAATCTTGCTGGGTCTGTAATTTCTTCACCAAATACGGCCACTTCATCTTCATTAAAGACTTCAGCCAGCATGCGTCGAAGCATTGCATTGGTATTCGGTGTAATTTCAGGCAGTTTAATCATGACTCGATTGCCCGCAGCTAATGCGGCAATGAGTGGGCCAAGTGCTAAATAAACGGGGAAGTTCCAAGGAACAATTACACCAACCACGCCTTTAGGTTGGTATTGCACACTTAAACGGTTTGATAAAAATAAAAGCTCGGTACGGCGTTTGCTTGGGCGCATCCAGCGGCGTAAATGATGAATCGCATGATCAGCCTCTAACACAGAACCAAGCAGATCTAATAGTTTAGATTCATCAAGTGATCTAGAACTAAAATCGGAATTAATCGCAGCAGCTAAAGCATCTTGATAACGGATAATTTGTTTTTTAAGTTGATGCAGTTTTGTGCGACGTGCTTCAAGACTTGGATAGGGATCTGCCTCAAAATTGGCACGTTGTTTGGAAAAAATAAGTTCCATATGTTCAGTGGCAGAGCCGCTATATTCTTTTAAAGTGGAGCGTTCCATTATTGTTCCTTCCATACTTTTGCTTATCATACTTTATGCTTGAAGCGTCGTATGGTCGATGTTAAATTGAGACAACAAGAGGTAGTTTAGTGCCATTATGCACGTCACTCTAGGGATGGTGTGAATTAAATGCCTAATAATGTTTATAAAAATACAAATGCGGTTATCGAAGGAAACTATGATAATACTTCCTTAGGCGCCAATACATATTTGCTAGGTTTGACCAGCTTATTTGATGAAATGGGTTCGCAAGGCCATTCAATATCAGATGTTTTATCGGGTACAAATATTTCAATAGTTGAGATAAATCAATCCTCTTTATATATTTCTCAAGTTCAAAAAATTCAGCTATTTCAAAATATTCAAAAGCTATCTCACGATCCCTTAATTGGTCTGCGTGCAGGACAAAAGCAGCGACTGTCAGATTTTGGGGTATATGGCTATGCGTTATATTCCTCACGTAATTTTAGACAAGCGGTAGAGCTTGGCATTCGACACATTAAGCTTGCAGGACCTATTTTAAAGAAGTCTTTTTATATTCGAGATGATGCTGCCGTTTTTGAAGGGCAGGACATTATTGCGCTTGGTAAGCTTCTGCCTTTGGTATGCGAGTTTTGGTTTAGCTCAATGCAGACTTTAATTGAACGGGTACTTGAAGGACCATTTCAAGCGAAGAAGCTTTTGTTGCCCTATCCAGCGCCTGACTATGCAGAAGAATATGAAAAAGTTTTTCATTGTCCCGTTCAGTTTAATGCAGGGGTAATGCAATGGCACTTTGATTTAAAGTGGCTCGATGTACCTTGTCCAAATGCCAACCCGATTACTGCGGACATGTGTAAGTCATTTTGTGAGCGGATGCTAGGCGCTGCTGAACTTGAAGAGCCTGAGCTGGTGAAAACGATTCGTTTAATATTATTGGATGGAACGGGGCTTTTTCCATCGGCTCAAGAAATGGCTGAACGCTTACATATGTCAAAGCGTACCTTACATCGGCGCTTGGCAAGTTTTGATTTAACCTATCAAGAACTGTTAGATGAAACTCGGCGCCGTCTTGCCGATGAATATTTGCGAGAAACAACTTTAACCGTAGATGAAATTGCTGAGAGAATTGGCTTTTCAGATACTTCTAACTTTCGAAAAGCCTACCGTCACTGGACAGGCATTTCACCAAATGAGTATCGAATACAGTACCTAAATTAGATTAAGGTTTGTTTGTTATTTAAATCGAGAAAGTAACTTTTTCTGCAAAAATGGATTACAGAGCAAAATCGCAAATAAAATAATAAATATGCCGATAATGCTAAACAGATCAGGTAATTCATGCCAAAAAACAAATCCCCAAATTCCTGCAAAAATAATGGCAATATAGTTCATTGGGCCAATTTGTCCCGCTGGTGCTAGGCTGTAAGCATAAGACATAAACAGTTGACTTATATTTGCTAAAAGTCCTGCGGCAATGAGTAATGCTAGTTCATGCCAAGTGAAAATACGCCAATGCCAGAACATTGGAATAGAGGAAATTAAACTACCAAAAACACAGAAGTAAAAAACGATACGTTCAGGTGGCTCTGTACTGGTTAAAGCTCTTACGGTGACAAAAGCCATTGCTGATAAAAAGCATGCACCCAAGCCAATAAAAGACAATGCGTTAAATAGACCTTGGTCGGGTTTAGCCACAAATAAAACCCCAATGAGTCCAATCACAGCGGCAAAAATCATCGATTTGGTAATTTTTTCTTTTAAGAAAAGCCATGCAATCAGTGGAATAAAGATAGGAGATGAATAACTAAAAACCATGGCGTTCGATAGTTTTAAGTTCGCAATGGCATAGAAAAAACCATACATGGCGGCTAGGCCGACAATACTTCGCCACGTATGCATCCAGAGTTTATCGGTTTTAATAAAATCTAGCCCCTGTTTAAAGAGCATCGGAATAAAAATAAATAAACCTACAGCATTTCTAAAAAATACGACGGTCGCATTGTCTACCGTTTCTGAAGCAAAACGAATGCACACTCCCATAATGGAAAATAATAATGCTGATGTCATAAGACAAAGCAGTGCTTTTCCAAGTTGAGTTGAGGGGAGATTTGAAGCAGTCTGATTTTGCATAGAGAAATGAGTTTTTGGTTTTCGATGTTATTTTAGCAGCGATGTTAAGTTTTGGTGAAATGTGTCGTAATTAATATGGGAAATAAGAAAGATGAGGTGATATAACCTCATCTTATAAACCTTATTAGGTCACGGGTGCTGGGTTAAATACAGCGAGTGAGTTATGAATACCCCAACGGTCCGACCACGTTTGCTGCTCACCACTAGCCACTTGTAAAATCAGTTCAAAAAGTTCCCAGCCCACGTCTTCAATGGTTTTCTTCCCAATAGCTATATCGCCGGCACTGATATCAATCAGGTCATACCAACGGTTTGCAATATTGTTTCGGCTTGCCATTTTAATAACCGGCACAGCTGCCAGCCCATAAGGTGTACCGCGGCCTGTGGTAAAGACTTGGACCGTAATTCCAGATGCCATTTGCTGCGTACCACAGATAAAGTCACTTGATGGCGTTGCTGCAAAAATTAATCCTTTTTTAGTCGGTCTTTGACCCGGTGCGAGAACTTCTACAATCGGTGAGCGGCCCGATTTGGCGATCGATCCCATCGCTTTTTCTACAATGTTATTTAGTCCACCTTTTTTATTACCCGGTGTGGTATTGGCACTTCGGTCTACTTGGCCTGCTGCTAAGTAGTCATCGTACCATTTCATTTCTCGAATTAGATCTTTGGCAACTTGTTCATTTACTGCGCGTGGAGTAAGTAGGTGAATGCCATCGCGGACTTCTGTAACTTCCGAAAACATGACGGTGCCGCCACATTGCACAATTAGGTCAGCTGCGAAACCAACGGCAGGGTTAGAGGTGACTCCCGAAAATGCATCACTCCCACCACATTGCATGCCTACAACTAAATTAGAAGCTGGAACTTTTTCTCGAGTACGTTGATTAAGCTTTTCAAGGTGTTGTTCTGCCACGGTTAAAATATGGTTCACCATACTTTCAAAACCGTTGTGGCGTTCATCTTGCAACTGAATAATATCTTCGTTTGCTAGGGGAATATATTTGTTTTCTTTGGGAATATTTAAAAGTCGTTCGGGTTGCATTTTTTCGCAGCCCAGACTTATAACCATAATTTCTCCACCAAAATTAGGGTTGAGTGCAAGGTTATGTATGGTACGAATAGGAACAATTGCAGCGGGTGCATCAATTGCTACACCACAACCATATAAATGGTTTAATCCAACTACACCATCTACATTTGGATATTTTGGAAGTAAATCGCGCTCAATAATTTTAACGACATAATCGACAATACCCTCTACACAGTTAACACTGGTCGTAATACCTAAAATATTCTTTGTGCCGACGCTACCATCCTTATTTTTATAACCTTTAAATGTATATCCGCTCAAGGCTGGAAGGTTTGGATCAGGACGAGTTGCTAACTCAAGATCATCTAGCTCAGGTGCCTCAGGCATTTGGGTAACGGCTTCATTTACCCATGAACCCGCGGGTAAATCTTTATTGGCATAGCCAATAATTTCCCCATAACGAACAATTGCTTCACCTTGCTTTAACGGCTCCAATAAAACCTTATGTCCTTGTGGTACCTCATCAACCAAGGTGAGTTGGTATTCTTCAATATATGTAGAGGATGGTAAGCCACCGTCATTGACTACAATGGCTACATTATCGAGAGGACTGATTCTTATTAGGAGAGGCTTCAGCATGATCGTTCCTTGTATACATTTGAAGAGAGGTCATAACGCTTAAGTTAGTTAAGCGTTATGGTGTAAAGGTTTAAGAGGTAGGTTTTAACTCGAAGCGTTGAATCTTGCCGACAATAACGGTATAGCAAATGACAGCTGCGATGGCATGTACACCGACATAAGTTAATGCAAGGTTGAAAGAACCAGTACTTGCCAAGATATAGCCGATCACAATTGGGGTCACGATTCCTGCCGTATTACCAAATGCATTCATCATTCCACCTGATAAACCAACCATTTCTTTTGGTGCAACGTCAGACATCACAGCCCAACCTAAAGAGCCAATTCCTTTACCGAAGAATGATAAGGACATAAAGAATACGATTGCTGCTTGAGAGTCGACGTAATTACACATAATGATTGAGGTTGAGACCAAGAAGCCGACGACGATAGGGAGCTTTCTCGAAAAGCTTAAGCTGTAATTCATTCGAATTAACTTATCTGAAATTAAGCCACCTAAAATTCCGCCTACAAAGCCACAGAGTGCTGGTGCAACCGCTGCAAAACCCGCTTCTAAAATGCTGAGATGTCTTTCTTTGACAAGGTAAACAGGGAACCAAGTCAAGAAAAAATAGGTCAGTGTATTTACACAATATTGACCAATAAAAATACCGAGCATCATACGTGAAGCAAGCAGTTGTTTAACTTTACTCCAAGTAATTTTCTCTTTTTTAGCGTTTTGGCTGTTTTCGCCCATATCGAGTAAAGCACCTTCTGAAGCAATGTATTTTACTTCTTCAGGATTTACTGTTGGATGATTGGTCGGGCTATAAATGACCTTGAGCCAGATAAAGGAAAGAATGATTCCTAAACCACCCATGACCCAGAAAATAGACTGCCAGTGGACGGTTGCAACAAGCCAGCCCATGAGGGGAGCGAAAAGTACGGTCGAGAAATAAGAGGATGAGTTAAAAATGGCAGCGGCAGTTCCACGTTCTTTGGTTGGAAACCATGCAGCAGCAATTTTACTGTTACCCGGAAAAGCAGGTGACTCAGACAAACCGACTAAAAATCTGAGTATAAAGAGTGAAGTAATGATGGTCGCAGTATCACCTAAAATGTCGGTAAAACCGATTAAAACAGTGAACAAAGACCATAAAAACAGGCTCCAGAAATATACACGGCGAGCACCAAACTTATCGAGTAGCCAGCCACCTGGAATTTGACCAATCACATAGGCCCATGCAAAGGCCGAGAAAATATATCCCATAGTGACTGAGTCAATTCCCAGTTCATGAGACATTGGCGTTGCTGCCATTGAGAGAGTTGCACGATCACCGTAATTAAAAGCCGTGACCAAAAAAATCATCGCAAGAATGTAATAGCGAGTTTTTGTATGCTTGGCTCTTTGCTGAGTCACTACAGCAATATTTGTTTGCAGATTATCCATATACAAACTCTTTTTAATAATCGACCTATTTGCATATCCGTGAAATAGGTGACGTCATGTCAAATTCATCGATAGAATAGATGAGAAAACGGAATGTTGTATCTACTCTATAGTCCTAATTCTAAAACCGCGCCTTTAGATGTATGACATCATATGATTAAAAATATTATTTTGGCAAGTAGGCTCGAAAAATAATTTTTGTGCGAGTTTATATTGACAAGTTGTCTGATGTCTTATAAGTTTTGGTGATGAAAAAATAGTATCAGTATGCCAAGGAGTATTTTAATGGCGACCTCTACACCTATTGTTAAATCGATTCGAGCAATCCCTGTTGCTGGGCATGATAGTATGCTGCTCAATTTGAGTGGTGCCCATGGACCTTATTTCACTCGTAATATACTCATCATTGAAGATAACTCTGGAAATATTGGTGTAGGTGAAATTCCAGGCGGAGAGAAAATTTTAGCGACATTAAATGATGCTAAAGCCTTAGTAGAAGGACAACCGATTGGTGAATATAAAAACTTGCTCAAAAAAATTCAGCAAACTTTTGCCGATCGTGACAGTGGTGGTCGAGGCAATCAAACCTTTGATTTACGTACCACAATTCATGTTGTAACGGCTTATGAGTCAGCATTACTTGATTTGCTGGGCAAGCATTTAAATGTGAATGTCGCAAGCTTACTAGGTGAAGGCCAGCAACGTAGTGAAGTTGAAGTATTAGGATATTTATTCTTTATCGGCGACCGAAAACAGACTTCATTAGACTATGCGACTACACCTCAACATAACCATGATTGGTATAAAGTCCGTCATGAAAAAGCGTTAACACCTGAGGCTGTGCAGCGTTTAGCAGAAGCATCTTATGACCGTTATGGGTTTAAAGACTTTAAATTAAAAGGTGGTGTATTACAGGGCGAACAAGAAGCCGAAGCTGTTACAGCTATCGCGCGCCGTTTCCCGGATGCACGTGTGACGCTTGATCCAAATGGTGCGTGGTTTTTAGATGAAGCAATTGCTTTAGGTAAACATTTAAAAGGTGTGCTGGCCTATGCGGAAGATCCGTGTGGTGCAGAGCAAGGTTATTCAAGCCGTGAAATTATGGCTGAGTTTAAGCGAGCAACGGGGTTACCGACCGCCACGAATATGGTTGCGACCGACTGGCGGGAAATGTCGCATAGTATTCAATTGCAAGCTGTTGATATTCCTTTAGCTGACCCGCATTTCTGGACATTGGAAGGTTCGGTGCGTGTTTCTCAGTTATGTAAAATGTATAACTTAACGTGGGGATCGCATTCAAATAATCACTTTGATATTTCCCTTGCCATGTTTACCCATGTTGCAGCGGCTGCCGTGGGTAATGTGACTGCAATTGATACGCACTGGATTTGGCAAGAAGGTACAGATCAACTGACTAAAGCACCGCTTGAAATTAAAGACGGTAAAATTCAGGTACCAACAGCACCGGGACTTGGGGTTGAGCTGGACTGGGACCGAATTAATCAAGCCCATGAACTGTATAAATTAAAAGGTTTAGGGGCTCGTAATGATGCCGATGCGATGCAATTTCTAATTCCTAATTGGACTTTTAATAATAAAAAGCCATGTTTGGTTCGTTAATCTGACTCGATTCGTATTTAAATATTGAATTGATAGCTGTCCTTTGGGGCAGCTTTTTTATTGCTATAAAAAAATTAATTTTAAAAAGAAAAAAGATATTGAAAGAAATTAGATTGATGATGTAAGATGTCTGACAACATAAACATGTATGGAAACTTGCAAATGGATGCTCTTGAGTTAAAAAACATTATTTCTGATGGTTTACTGTCTTTCCCAGTAACAGATTTCGATCAAAACGGAGATTTTAATAAGTCTTCTTATGCAAAACGTCTTGAGTGGTTAGCTCCATACGGCGCAAGTGCTTTATTTGCTGCAGGTGGTACAGGTGAGTTTTTCTCATTAACTGGCAATGAATATTCTGAAGTAATTAAAACTGCGGTAGATACATGCAAAGGCAGTGTACCGATTATTGCTGGGGCAGGTGGTCCGACACGTCAGGCGATTGAACAGGCAAAAGAAGCAGAGCGCTTAGGTGCACACGGTATTTTGTTAATGCCGCATTACTTAACTGAAGCAAGCCAAGAGGGTTTAATTGAACACGTTAAGCAAGTATGTAATTCAGTAGACTTTGGCGTAATTTTTTATAACCGTAGCGTATCAAGATTAAATCTCGATTCGATCCAAAAGTTAACTGAGATGTGCCCGAACTTAATCGGTTTTAAAGACAGCTCTGGCCAAATTGATATGATGACGGCAGTGACTCAGACTATTGGAGACCGTTTGTCATATTTAGGTGGCTTGCCGACAGCAGAAGTTTTTGCAGCGCCATATAAAGCCTTAGGTTGCCCAGTTTACTCGTCAGCTGTATTTAACTTTATTCCAAAGACTGCTATGGAGTTTTATAACGCGCTTCGCAGTGATGACTTTGAAACAACCAATCGTTTGATTAAAGATTTCTTCTTGCCACTGATTAAAATTCGCGACCGTAAATCAGGTTATGCGGTAAGCATGATTAAAGCAGGTGCCAAAATTGTTGGGCATGATGCAGGTCCTGTGCGTCCACCATTAAGTGATTTAACTCAAGCAGACTATGAAGATTTGGCTGCTCTCATTGCGACACTTGGTCCGCAATAATTCTAACTGTTTAGGTATTGGAGCTTTAAAATGAGTAAAAATAACGGTCGGCAGTTTATTAATGGTCAACGCGTTGCTGTAAATGCGCCAGCTTTAGAAAGTATAGGTGCAAAAGACTATCAGCCAACAGGTTATGTATTTAGTCAGGCAACACTTGAAGAAGTAGATCAGGCTGCTCAAGCTGCACATAACGCTTTTTTAGTTTATAGCCAAACGACTCAAGAACAACGTGCCTCTTTTCTTGAAGAAATTGCTCGCCAAATTGAAGCATTAGGTGCCAACCTGCAAGAAGTCGCTTCACTTGAAACAGGTTTGCCACTTGCTCGTCTTCAAGGGGAGACAGGCCGTGTTACTGGACAGCTAAGACTATTTGCTGAACTTTTACGCCGCGGCGATTTTTATGGTGCCCGTATTGATGTGGCATTGCCAGAACGTAAGCCTTTGCCGCGTGTCGATTTGCGTCAATATAAAGTTGGGGTAGGACCAGTTGCCGTGTTTGGTGCAAGTAATTTTCCACTTGCATTTTCAACTGCAGGCGGTGATACCGTAGCTGCTTTAGCAGCAGGGTGTCCGGTTGTCTTTAAAGCACACTCTGGCCATATGGCGACTGCTGAGCTTGTTGCAGAAGCCATTGAAAAAGCAATTGATGTTTGCGGTATGCCTAAAGGTACATTCAATATGATTTTTGGTGGCCGTATTGGTGCAAACTTGGTAGAACATCCACTCATTCAGGCAGCTGGTTTTACAGGTTCACTTGAAGGAGGAATGGCACTTTATAACCTTGCGCAGAGCCGTCCTCAGCCAATTCCATTCTTTGCTGAAATGTCGAGTGTGAACCCTGTGGTGGTTTTACCTGAAGCACTTCATTCACGTGGTGAACAGATTGCACAAGATACGGTTGCTTCTTTTAATATGGGTTGTGGCCAGTTCTGTACAAAACCAGGTCTAATTTTAGGTATAAAAGGCCCCGAGTTTGACCGCTTTATTACAGCTTTAGCTGAAAACACGCAGAAAGCCGTACCTCAGGTTATGTTGAATGAAGGTACTTTAAAAAGCTATCGAACTGGTATTGATGCATTAATAAATGAAGCTGGTTTTGAGGTCATTGCATCGGGTCGGGAACCTGAGTTGGTTTCTCAAGCAAAAGCACATCTATTTAAAGCGGACCAATCTGTTTTATTGTCAGGTAACCCAAAACTACAACATGAAGTTTTCGGACCGATGTCGATTGTGATTGCGGTCGAAGATGAAGCCACTCTGTTGAAGGGTATTGAAGCTTTAGGTGGACAGCTTACAGCAACCATTATTGGTGATGAAAATGAATTGTCTAAGGCAGGCGAGCTTCTTGATTTGTTAACCCGTAAAGCTGGCCGTGTATTGTTTAACGGTTTCCCGACAGGGGTAGAGGTATCGGATGCTATGGTACATGGTGGTCCTTTCCCTGCAACTAGTGATGCACGCGGAACTTCGGTAGGTACGGGAGCGATTGAGCGTTTCTTGCGTCCGGTATGTTTCCAAAATACACCACAAGTTTTATTACCAGATGCATTAAAAGATAGTAATCCACTACAGATTACTCGTCTGGTCAATGGGCGGTTAAGTCAGGCCCAAATTTAAAAATGGTGCAGCTTAATCAAGAGTATTGAGCTGCATATTTTTTAACTTATTCAATGAATTGTTAAATATTTAAATAAGCACAAATTGCTTACTTTTTAAATATGAGTAGTGGTTTAATAAGTGAGAGAAAATATTTTATTTTTAATAACTTAGGGATCTAAAAACCGAATATGACTATCGGCTAAGTTTATAGTAAAATGAATTTTATAATTTTTTTCAACATTTCATGAGTTCTTCAGATTATGTCTAGCGCAATTAAACCTAGATCAACAAAAAAACTAAGCCAGATTATTGTAGAACAACTGATCGAAAAAATTCAGTCTGGAGAATTTAAAGTTGGAGAAAAGATCCCGACCGAACTTGAATTAATTGAAACTTTTGAAGTAAGCCGTTCTGTCATTCGCGAAGCAATTACTGAGTTGCGTTCATTAGGATTTGTCGAGACTCGTCACGGAATTGGTACTTTTGTCAAAGAGCAGACAGTTGAGCAAAATTTTCTGTTGTCTAATGCCAGTTTAGAAACCATTAATGACATTATTTCCTTGCTTGAGCTTAGGATTAGTCTTGAATCTGAAGCTGTCTTTTTAGCATCTGAGCGCCGTAAGCAAATCCATATTGATAAAATGAAAGCTGCGCTTGAAGACTTTGAACGACATATTTCTTCAGATGCAAATGATGGTACGGTAAAAGCTGACTATGATTTCCATATTGCCATTGCTGAAGCTTCTGAAAACCAATATTTCGTTGATTTTTTAAAGTATCTTGGCGAAAAAATTATTCCACGTGCACGTGTTAAATCTATTGAGCAAAGTCCTGAAAATCGCGAAGAATATTTAAAAGCGGTTCACCATGATCATGTCAATATTTATAACGCAATTGTCGATCAGGATGGTTTGTTGGCTAGACAAATGATGCGAGCTCATTTGTCTAAAAGTATTAAAAAGTTTAAGCAGTAAAGCTTGAGCTAAGATTAAGATAAAAAAGAGAGCCTGTTAAGCTCTCTTTTAATTTTATAGGGTGCTATTTACAGCTAAAGTTTTCAGCTTTTTCGCTATCACCTTGACCATTGTAACGGGCAATCAGTGGGTAAGGGCAAAGTGGACGAGTACGGTCAGGCGCCCAATCTTGAGGAAGTTCAGTATTCACTTGTCCACTCGGGTTACCTGCGCCGCGTGCGGTTGCAATGATTTTGTCAGGTGCTTGCCCATATTCCACCCAGTTAACTAAAGCAGTCAATGCATCAAATTGGTCGGTAGCAATGCCATCACGGGTATGGTTCATGCCCGGAACTCTAAAGAAACGTGCAAATTCAGGTGCTGTACCTTTTGCATCATTTTTATAGTGTTGTAGCAGTTGATCGTACCAATTTTGGGTGTCATCGACAGAGAAAACGCCGTCTGCTGTGCCTTGTACCACAATCATTTTTCCACCGTGATTACGGAGTTTATCTAGATTAAGTTCATCTGGTGGCATCATGAAAGACATCGAACTTTCAGTATAAACATCATTGGTTGCCGATAGTTTTGGATAGTCGGTATCGAAGTTAAAATTAAAGGCAAATTGTCTAGAATTTTGAGTCACAGTTGGGTCTGGTGGAACCTGAAAAAGAATGCCGACTGCAACGGGGTCACGTGCTGTTCCCACCGAAGATTCAAATTTCCAGCTTGCCCAGTTACTGCCGACTAAACCAGGGTCGAAAGGCTGGGGTGCATAGAGCGCTTGTCCAGCCGAATTTACAGGGCCACGATAAATGTTGGCTAATACATCAATTTGTTCGGTACTTAAACAAGTACCATTTCTTGTGCTTGAGCAAACGGGTACATCTTTGTGAATATCAAAAGCAGTACGGCAAGCCTCAACATCTTGAACAAGTCCATCTGCAACTCCGTCTAAGGTATCGCATCGATCTAAAATCGCTTTTGCTAATAATTTACGCTCTGAAAGAGTGAGGGCGGTACTTAAATCATTTTCATCTGTTGCGACACGACGAAGCTGTTGTGCTGTGTAGAGTTGAGCCGCGGCTGCACGTGGTAGGTGAAAACCCGGTGTGCTTGCTAAAATTCCATCATATTGATCACCTAAACGGGTTGCTGCAATCATGGCGTGTCGCCCACCATTAGATGTACCGCCTGCATAGGAGCGGTCTGGCAATTTACCATATGCGGCTTTAATTAGATTTTTTGCCATAGGCGTGAGTTTGGTAATCGCACCGTAGCCGTAGTTAATTCTGGCTTGAGGGTCTAAACCAAACATTGGATTTTGTGAAGCATTATGTCCAGCATCGGAAGAAATAACCGCAAAACCATCATGCAGGGCATTGGTCAGTGGACCACCGCTACCGACCTGACCTGTTGCAGGGACTAAATTACCATCGGTTCCGCCATTGCCTTGATAGAGGAAACGGCCGTTCCAGTCTATTGGTAAGCGCATTTCAAAACCAATTTGATAAGTTTGTCCATCGACAGGGCTTACCCGTTGATCCATATAACCTTTGACCAAACAATGTGCGCCAATCGGTTTGTTGGCGACAGTCAATGTGCCTGCTTCTTGAAGGGTGGCAGAGCTAATGACAGTATTATTGTACTGAAATCCGAGTAAGTCTGAACAGCTTCCTGTCATTTTTACGCCCACAGCCGGAGACAACTGAGGTGGTTTTGTTGTTGAGGGAACCGTTGTGTCATCATTATCACTTCCACAGCCTGTCAAAGCGCCAAGCATGGCAAGTACTAAAGCGGAGTGGGTCAAAATTCGTTTATTGTTGGTGTAATTCATTTATTCATATCCTTATTGAATGAATGGTCGCAATTAGTCTAAAACCAGAAAATTAGCTGTGCTTCGTGCAATCATTTTGTTGTTTTGCCAAGCTTCACTTTCGAGATTCAGTACCGTTTTTCCTTGTTTAATGAAACGGCATTTTGTAATAACTTCGCCCACAGCACAGGGCCTTAAAAAATCCATCGTTAAATTGATGGTGGTAGCGGGTTTATGGTCATTGGCGAGATATGCAAAAAGTCCCATCACGTCATCAAGCATGGCGCAGATCATGCCGCCTTCAACGGTGCCGCGTGGATTAGTAAAGCTTTCTAGGGTTGTGTAATGGATGTTAAGTTCAGTGTTTTGGTCATTCCAATGGATATTATGTCCACCCAAATGGTGATGGATGGGCGGTAAGTGTTCTAAAGTTTTTTGATCCATAATGAAGGCTCCATCCTTTTTGTAAGTGTTATAAAAATTATTATTTCAAGGTGTAGGCATCATAAATAACCGCTTTGCCCAAGCGCATTGCACTACCTACCGCAACGGTCTGGTTAAGCCATGAATATTTAGGTGAGCTGGTTTCAAACTGCATGGTAATTTTGAAATAGTAATTTTTCGGGTCGACATCTTTGCCTTGGGCAAGCTGTTTTAGTGTTTCTGCCGAGCCATGGCGGTAACCTTTGGTTTGAAGATAAATAAGTGCACCGTCATCGGTTTCTAACAAATATCGTGTATCAATAATGGCTAGTCCTTTACTGTCGACAATTTGCCAATCTGCGCCATTATTTAAAATGCGGCCCTTAAGTGATTTGCCCTCGAATGTCCCACCTGTAATGGGAATAATTCGGCGTTTACCTGCATCACTGGTGGTGCCTAACTCCCAAACAGGCGCATTTAGATCAACACTAAATTTTGCTAAAGGCTCAAGCTGAATAGGTGGCGGGCTATATTGTGTTTCGGCATGAGTTAAGGCAATGAGACAAATTCCGCAGAGTAGCGTTACAACTTTCTTCATGATGAATTTCCCGAAATAAAAAGAGGTTCTATGTGTGACAGAACCTCTCGTTTTGAATTATTTAAATTTCCATGTGTAGTCAATGTTGATACGGGTTTCGTTGACAGGTTTAATATTTGCTGTAGAGAGCATGTTATTGTCATAAATGGCATAACGCGCGCGTAACCCTAGATTTTTCAACCAGCCACTTTGAACTGTGTAGCCTAAATCAAAGTCTGTTTCGCGCTCTTTTAAATTGGTACCGCCTAAGTTAGGTGCATAAATATTGTGACCTGTGGTGTAACGAGTCATAAAACGTAAACCCGGTACATAATCTTTAAAGTCATATTCATAACGGAAGCTATAGGCTTTTTCTTTTGGGTTTAAAAACTCACCCGGCCATGTGTCAATGAGAAGCCCAGTTTCACCTCCAGTCAAATACGGAAAGGCGGTGTCGCCGTGATGTTGGAAAGTTCCAAAAATAAATTTATGGTTTTGATGTTTAAGTTCGAAATGCGCATGATAGAGGTCATTATCGACTAAGCCTGCTTTTGCTTGTCCGTCATCTCGGCTGCGGTAGTAACGTAATTGCGAGCTAAAATTAGTGGTGTCATTAATTTTGTGTTGATGTAAAGCACCGACCATGGTTTGGTTATAAAGATCATCAACGTCCATATAAAAAGCGGTGAGCTTGAGTGCGGGATTAAACTGATAGTTTCCACCTAAGTAATAAAGCCCATCAGTTTCGGCACTTTTAAATCGTCCATTCACCCCTGAAATTTTAATTTTTTCATAGTTGGTTGAATCACGATGATTCACTTTATCGAGGTAGGCTGCCTGTAAATCAAAATCTTTAATATCTTTACTGGTCAGTGAAATTCCTCGATAGGTTTGAGGAAGCAAACGAGCAGGTGACGCTACTAAAACAGGGTTCATTGGCATTAGCGTACCAATGCGTAGCTCGGTTTGGCTCATTTTTGCTTTTGCTGTGACCCCAATTTCGCCATAAGAGTCAGTGGGTTCATTGGTACGCGTGTCTCTAGGTAAGTTTCCTGTACCGCCATGCTCTGCATCGGCATCAAGTTTAAAACCCGCCGTTGCAAGCACATCCAGCCCAAATCCGACAGTCCCTTCGGTATAACCTGAATTGGCTTTGAGAATAAACCCTTGTGTCCAGTCCTTGGCAGCAGGGTAAGCAGATTGCTCTTGATAGTCGCGGTCAAAATAGAAATTTCGCGTGGTGAGTTCTACTGAGCTATTGTTAATAAAATTGCCAGCCCACACTGAACCAGAGAGCATGAGGGTAGAGTACATCCATAATTTCGACATAGCATTTCTTCCTGAAATAACATTTTTTTGTTTTAAACAAGGCATAGTTGTTGTGTCTGCCTTGTTTGGTTTTAAATCGAATTATTTTCCGAGCAGTTCTCGGGCCACGATTTCTTTCATAATTTCATTGGTTCCCCCATAAATTTTTTGTACCCGTGCATCCACAAAAAAGCGTGAAATCGGATATTCCTGCATGTAACCGTAGCCACCAAAAAGCTGAAGTAATTGATCAATCACTTCACATTGGACATCGGTAATAAAACATTTCAATGCAGCAACTTGGGTTACGCTTAACTGGTGTTGTTGATAAAGCGCTGCACATTGGTCTACAAAAGCTTGAGCGGCTTTTGCCTTAATTTGCGCGTTTGCGAGTACAAATCGCGTGTTTTGCATTTGGCTTAAAGGTTGCCCGAAAGCTTTACGCTCTAGTACATAGTCTTTGGTGATTTCGATGGCGCCTAAAATTGACCCCAAAGCCATCATTGAAATGCTTAAACGTTCGCGAGGTAACTCTTGCATTAAATAGGCAAAGCCTTGTCTTTCTTCACCCAAACGCTGAGTTGCAGGCACACAAACATCATCAAAAAATAGTTCAGCTGTATCTTGGGCATGTAACCCGATTTTTTGCAAAGAGCGACCTTTTTTAACGCCGTCTAATGCAGCATCAACTAGAAAAATCGAAATACCTTTTGCTTTGGCTTGTGGATCAGTTTTTGCCACCAGAACAATCAGGTCGGCATGCAAACCATTTGAAATAAAAGTTTTTGAACCATTCACACGATATTGGTCATTTTCTAAAATCGCTTGAGTGCGTATGGCTTGTAAGTCTGAACCAGCATTGGCTTCGGTCATGGCAATTGCAGTGACGACTTCACCTGTCACCATTTTGGGTAACCAATAACGTTTTTGCTCTTCAGTTCCAATATTTTGCAGATAAGGTGAGACCAACTCATTTTGCCCGCCAATGGCAACCGCTAAAGATGCAAAACCAGCTTGAGCAGTTTCTTGAACCAGCATGAGTGAGTAATGAACAGGAGCACCGTAGCCACCATATTCTTCGGGTACATCGACGCACAAAAAGCCATTTTCCCCAAGACGAAGCCATAGATCACGCGGGATGAGGCCATCGTGTTCCCACTGTTCATAATACGGAGCAACCTGTTCTTTTAAGAACCTGCGGTAGCTGTCTCGAAATAGTTCAAATTCTGTATCGTGTGGCATGTTGAACCTTTTTTTAGGCAAAAGTGAGGCTAAGGCCCAAAGCGAAGTTTGAGCTTCCTTTTTTATTTCAATTGCTTATTGCTTTAAGGTGGGCACCCGTATAATCAGCGGGTTATCAGTCTGCTTTTGATAAAGTTCATCAATTAAAGCTGCACGACGTTTCGTAATACTGCTTTGATTGAGGTTGCCTTTATCGGTCACTTCGCCTGCATCGAGTTGAGGTGGCTCGGTCATTAAATAAAGTATTGAGACTGTATTTGAGCTGCCAGTCGCATCTTTATTAAAGGTCGTTAAAAATTGGCGGAACCATTGCTGGACTTTAGGATGCTGTAATATCTCTGTTGCAGAATGTTCACCAAGCTTAAGACCTGCATATTGAGCACACGCTTCTAATTTGGGAAAAATCAAAAAGCCAACAGCATTCAGGTTTGAACCAGTAATACAAACATCCTGAATCAGTAAATTACCTTGAATAAGCACTTTGTTGCGTAGTGTGCCCACATTCACAAAAGTACCCGTATTGAGTTTAAAGTCTTCGGCAATTCGTCCGTCGTACATCAGTCCTTTGGTTGGATCATTGATATCGACCAAACGAACGGCATCGCCTGTATGGAAAAAGCCTTCATCATCAAAAATAGTACTTTGTTGGTCCGCCTTTAGGCGCCAATAGCCTTTCATGACATGTTTGCCACGAACGCAAAACTCAAGTTTGTCACCACATGGAACTAGCTTGATTTCGCATCCCGGAGCAGGGTAACCAATAAAGCCAGCCATTACGCGTGGGCCAGTTGTAAAAGCGCAAGATGGTGCAGTTTCGGTCATGCCCAAGCCGCTCATGATGCGGATTTTTTCTCCGCAATGTTGCTGAGCAATTTTATCGAGTCTGTTCCAGCCCGCTTCTGAGAGCGCAGCACCTGCAAAGAATAAAATTTTAACTTTGGCAAAAAAGCGGTCTCTTAATTCTTCATCTTTTTCTAACGCTTCGGTGAGTTCTTCCCAACCTTTTGGCACATTTAAATAAACTGTTGGAGAAATTTCTTTGAGATTACGAATGGTTTCGTCAAATTTTCCTGCAACGGGTTTGCCATCATCAATGTAAATCGTACCGCCGTTATAGAGTGCGATGCCGACATTGTGACTGCCGCCAAACGTGTGGTGCCAAGACAACCAGTCGAGTAGGACAGGTGGTGTTTCTTCAAACTCAGGGAAAGTCTGCAATAACATTTGCTGATTAACACACAACATTAAATGCGTGGTCGGTACAGCTTTAGGGAGTTTGGTTGAACCCGAGGTAAATAAGAATTTGGCAATCTGGTTTTCATCAAGGGTTTGGTAAAACTCTTGAACATTTGAAACTGGCGTATCTAATAGCGATTGAAAAGATGTGCAGATCTGATCGCCCACAATTCCTTTATTGGTCACCACTTCAATATCAGGTGTAATACACGCTTGAATGGCTTTAGCAAAGGCTTGTCCATCGCTGGCATAGACCATACCAGGTGTAAGCACTTCAAACACATGTTTAAGTTTGCCAAAGTCTTGAGAAATAAGAGAGTAGGCCGGGGAAATAGCCGAGAAAGGCACACCCGCCAGCATGGCACCCATAGAGAGTGTTAAATGTTCGAGATCATTGCCACTTAAAATGACGAGTGGTCTTTCTTGGCTCAAATTACATTCATGTAAGGCTTGAGCAATGTGCCATGCACGTTGTAAAACTTCTGCATAACTCAGTTTGACCCATTCACCTTGAGCATTGCGTTTTGCTGCAAAAATATGGTCTGGTTTAGTTTGTGCAAAATGAATTAACCGATCTGTCAGTTTTTGTGGATACGGTTTTAATTGCTCTTTTGGGCTGATATAGAGCGTGTCATCTTTATGGTGATAATGAATATCATGTTGCCCTAATTTTACGAACCGTTCGCGGTCTTGTGATTGAGTGGCATTCATTTGCATTTCTTTCACTCCATGGAAAGCGCATCACTACGCTTTATTTTTTTTGCATCATGCAATTTTTATTTAATATGTCTGTGTTCGCATTAGCCTGACTAAATCGGGTAATGACGTGATTGGGTTTGAATAGTAATCCAGCGTAAATCGGTAAATTCGGCAACAGAGACTTTACTACCAAAACGTCCGTAACCACTCGATTTTGTTCCGCCAAATGGCATTTGAGCTTCGTCATGTACGGTTGCGCCGTTAATATGACAAATACCCGAATCAATCTGTTTAGCGACTTCTAATGCCTGTGAAATATTTTGGCTAAACACTGCTGAAGAAAGGCCGAACTCGCTGTCATTTGCCAGTGCTACGCCTTCTTCAATGCTTGAAAAACGTTGAACTGTGCATACAGGCCCAAATGATTCTTCGCGGTAAAGCAGCATGTCTGGTTTAATATTGAGGACCAGTGTCGGTTGCATGGTGGTGTCTTCAATATGAATACCTAAAGGTAAGTCAGCACCTTTGTTTTGAGCATCTTCCAGCAAATGCTGAATACGGTTTGCAGCGCGGCGGCTTTCTAATACGCCGAGTACATTGTCTTTTGAGGTTGGATTACCTGCCTGAATAGAACGGGTTTTTTCAATCATTTTTTCAATAAATTGATCGGCAATATTGTCTTGAACCAAAACACGTTCGGTCGACATACAGATTTGACCCTGATTAAAGAATGCTCCAAAAGCAACTGCATTTACGGCTTCATTAATGTCAGCTTCATTTAAAACCACGACAGGCGCCTTACCACCCAATTCAAGTAAAACTGGTTTTAAATATTTAGCAGCAGTCTCGGCAATAATTTTTCCAACTTTGGTTGAACCCGTAAAATTAATGCGTTTCACAGCTGGATGAGACACTAAACGCTCCACGATTTGTGGTGCATCTTCGGCGGTATGCGTAATCACATTGACCACACCTTCACCCAGACCTGCTTCATGTAACACTTCACCAATTAAACGATGTGTTGCTGGGCAGGCTTCCGATGCTTTTAACACAACCGTGTTGCCACAAGCCAAAGGCATAGCAAGTGCACGTGTTGCCAAAATGACAGGCGCATTCCAAGGTGCAATTCCTACAATCACACCACAAGGAACTCGCACACCCATCGCAAGATTGCCCGGCACATCTGATGGAATCAGACTTCCGTCAATTTGTGTGGTCATGGCTGCGGCTTCACGTAACATGTTGGCAGCAAGGTGAACGTTAAACCCATACCATGTTGCAGTTGAACCTGTTTCTTGCATTCCAGTTTCAATGAATTGCTCGGTTTTTTGGTCCATTAAATCGGCTGCTTTTAATAAACGTAAGCGACGTTCGGTAGGCGAGAGTTTCGACCATACTTTAAAAGCTTGTTGTGCCGAGTCTATTGCACGATCAACATCGTCTAAAGTTGCGGCAGCAGCTTTGCTGGCTACTGATCCATCAATTGGGCTAATACGCTCAAAAGTTGCCTGATTTGATGCATCAACAGATCGACCGTGAATAAGTAACTGTACATTTTGCATGGGTTGCGTCCTTACATTGCCATTAAAGTATCAAAAGTTAACCAGTACGTTTATAACTCTGTAAACCCGGTTTAATTGATTTTTCATCTAAGAATTGTTTCAAACCTTCTTGGCGGCCATTTTCTGTATCGCGGTGGATACATTGATCAAGTTTGGCATATAAGTAGTCTTCGTTTTGGTCCCATGTCAGTTCACGGCAACGCTTAAAGCCATTTTTAGCGGTACGAAGAACCACAGGATTTTTCTCAAGTAAGCAATTTGCAAGTTCAGTCACTTCTGCTTTTAATTGAGCAAGCGGTACGCTTTTATTCACAAGGCCCATGGTTTCAGCTTCTTTACCGCTAAAGGTTTTGCCCGTCATGATGTAGTACAAAGATGCACGGTGACCTACGGTATCTGCCATTGCTTTGCTTACAAGGTTACCCGGTGGGATTCCCCAGTTAATTTCAGATAAACCGAAAGTTGCTTCATCTGCTGCAATTGCTAGGTCACAAGCCACTAAAGGTGAGAAACCGCCTCCAAAGCACCAGCCGTTGACCATAGCAATGGTTGGTTTTGAATACATACGAAGAAGTTGCCACTGCCAGCGACAAGAGTCACGGCGAATACGTTCTTGGAAAATTTCAGGCTGAGTGTCGACTTCACGGAAATATTCCTTCAAATCCATACCCGCTGTCCAAGAGTCACCAGCACCAGTCAAAACTAAAACACGCGCATCTTGATCAAGCTCAAGAGTTTCGAGCACATCAATCATTTCACGATTGAGTGTTGGGCTCATGGCATTTTTCTTTTCTGGGCGGTTTAGTGTTACCCATGCAATTCCATCTTCAACTTTGACATCTACTGTTTCCCAGCGGTTTTCATAACTCATCTTCATACTCCTTGAATGATTTTTAGCTGTTCTGGGATTTAATTTAATATCAGTTAAACTTACATTCAAGTCTTTTTTATAAAATTTCATAAATATTTTTTAATTCATTGTATTTTAAATAATAATTGTTTTTTAAATTAATTTAATATAAAAATATGTTGATTTTTTAGTAAGTTTAACTGATATTTTTGGTGTGTTTAAACAACAATGCACAAAAGGCTAAATGGAACGACTAGTCAATAAAGGACAACACAATGGAAAAAATATCAGGACAGCCTTCAAGGGCAAAAATCACGTTGCTACTGTGCTTTGCCATAGCAATTTTTGAAGGGTTTGATCTTCAATCAATGGGGGTAGCCGCTCCACGAATGCGGGCTGAGTTCATGTTAGACAATGCCCAGATGGCGTGGGCGTTTAGTGCTGCAATTTTAGGGACATTACCAGGTGCAATATTAGGCGGTAGATTTGCCGATATTGTCGGGCGTAAGAAAATTCTGATTTTTAGTATTTTACTTTTTGGAATTATGTCTTTGCTAACGGCTTATGCTGCTAACTTTAGTTTGCTGTTACTCATTCGTTTTTGTACTGGTTTAGGAATGGGTGGGGCACTTCCAATGATGATTACACTGGCATCTGAAGCTGTACCTGATAAATATAAAGGTACCGCGGTAAGTATTATGTATAGCGGTATTCCTTTTGGTGGATTACTTACTTCTGTAGTTGCCATGTCGTTGGCTGGCGATGCAGAGTGGCGTCATATTTTCTATATTGGTGGGATTGCACCTATTTTACTCATTCCACTGATTATGCGCTTTTTACCTGAGTCAAATGATTACCTGCAACGTAAAGTTCAAGCGCAAAAAACGACACCATTCTTGGAAGTTTTATTTGCCAAAGAACGTCGTATGTCAACCATTCAGCTTTGGGTCAGTTTTTTCTGTACGCTAGTCGTACTGTATTTCTTGTTGAACTGGTTACCGTTGCTGATGGGTGCGCAAGGCCTATCAAAACTACAGGCAAACTATGTACAGATGGGCTACAACGTTGGCGGAATTTTAGGTTCGGTTCTGATGGGCGTATTGCTTGATAAATTACGCATGAGCTTTGTGATTAAGCTGATTTATCTCGGCATTTTATTTTCGCTTTGTTGTTTAGCAATTTCTCCGACCGTTGCTTTACTTGCACTTTCGGCAGTGGGCTGTGGCTTATTTATTGTAGGTGGACAATCCGCTTTGTATGGTCTGGCAGCAATGTATTATCCAACTGAAATGCGGGGAACTGGTGTAGGTTCAGCAGTTGCAATTGGCCGTATAGGTTCTTTTGCTGGGCCTTTAATGGCTGGCTTTTTACTCTCACTTGGACAAAGCTCGACCATCGTGATTGGTTCAAGCATTCCAGTGATTTTAATTGCAGCGATCTCTGCATTACTTCTTGTCAAAAAACCTAAACAGCCTGTACATTTAGTACAAAGCTCAGGTGCTCGCTAAGTTTTAACGAAAGTATGGGGTTAGAACCTCATACTTTCACTACAGATTTTCTTATGATGAATGAAAGGTTATGGTACGTTCGAATTTAGTTCCAAAAAAAGTAGAAGATGAGCCTAAGTTAAGTTATATGATTGCTCGTGTTGACCGAATTATTAGTAAACATTTAACAGAACATTTAAAAGAGCTTGAAATTACCTTGCCGCAATTTACTGCACTTTCTGTTTTAGCTTCAAAAAGTAATTTATCCAATGCCAAGCTTGCTGAGCGTTCTTTTATAAAGCCGCAATCTGCCAATAAAATTTTGCAAGATTTACTGGTCAATGGTTGGATTGAGAAAAAACCGGACCCAACACATGGCCGCCGTATTTTAATTACACTGACTGAAAGCGGTATTGAAAAGCTAAATAAATGTAATGAAGTGGTTTTAAAAGTTGAAGAAAAAATGCTGGAAGGCATTGATATTAACTTGGCTTATTTAATTCGTAATAATCTCGATATTATGGTCAATAATCTTAAGAATTTTAAATAATTTAGATTAAAATTTTCTAAAAATTAGTAAATTATAGTAATAGTTTAAGGAACAGCGATCTAAAGATTATTTAAATCGCTGTATATAATACTAAATTTATTTAGAGCAATATTTTATTGCAGATGGAGAGACCGTTGGTTCTGAGTTTAACCATTGTTTTGTTGGGATCACTGTAATATCACAATTTTCAGCAACTTTAATTTTAAATGCGCTCCAATAGCGGCTTTCTCCAGTATTTGAAGTAGGGGTAAAAATTTGAGTACCTTTCATTGTATTTAATTCAACTTTTATTGGTGAGCCAAAAATACCCGGATTGGATGTACCCGATTAGTTGTGAACAAAATAATGGTAATCACCTACCATCAATTTACTTAATGTGATCACTTCAGGGCCATAACTCGTCGTATCATCAACATCTAAATTTATAAAAGGATGTTGCAGTAATGCTCCTTGGGCACTGTATGAAACATGACTGCCATCTGGGGCTAGCATATGCGAGTCAATATCATTGGGATTTTGGCCCCAAGTCAACCTAACCGTAATATTTTGGCTTGGCTCTGTTAAAACTAAGCAATCATTTAAAGTACTATTTGAAGCTAATACAGTATGTTCAATTGTATTACTGCGTAAGTTATTTGCCTGACCATTAATTAATACAATAGAGTTTTGTTTTGCTGCGGCTGAGAACTCACCATTATTATTGGTATTAGTAATGGTGTAGCCAGAGTAGTCTTTACCCTCAAGCAAAATTTGAGCATTAGCAATTCGTTTTCCACTTGAATCTGCTAAGCAGCCAGCAACATTTGTGGTCTGATAAGGAATATCTGCATTTACAACATTTAATGTACTTGAGCTACCTGCGTAGAAACTATTTCCGTTATTATCCGTCTGTAAGGTGAGTGTTTGGTTACCATCCTGAAGCCAATAACCACGAGTAGGGTCAAAATAATAAAGTGGAATGGTAGCAGGGGCAATTCCTCTCGCCATTAAAGGAATACGAATATTAGCCAATTGGTTAGCTATCAGTTCAACTTTTGCACCAGTGCTATCTCTCAAATCAACAATCATGGCTCCAAAACTTTCCAACGGCGCTCTTGTATTGTTCACTTGAGTTGCTAAATCACCTGGCATATTGCGCACTTCTTGCGCAGTGTTAATGAGTGCAAAACTCACATTTATATTACCTTGAATAGGCTGTCCATCTACACGTTTTAGACTATTTGGGGCAATAACAACTTGAGCTGTACTGTTTGCTAAGTTTACCGTTCCACCAGTGATGGCAGAAACAGACCCTCCTAAATTTAAAGGAATGAGCTGAACAATAATACCTGAGAGTTCTTGCTTATCCACTAAATCGACAGTAACAAATTGATCTGCATAACCAGTTTTACTAATTTTAATGACAGATCGACCAACGGCAATTTTTTGTAGTTGTGCTTTACCTTCTATATCAGTAGTTAATGATATTGTTTTATTTACTATGCTAACTTGAGCATTATTAATTTGACTACCTGTAGTATTATCAAATACTTGTAAGGCAACACTTGCGGAAGGAGTCGTAACAGGTGAAGTTTCACTTGGATCATTATCACTATCATTACAAGCCATTAAGCCCATACTTAATGCAATAATAAGTGGTAATTTTTTAAAAAATAATAAATTTCTCATTGATAAATCTCTAATCTGATAAATATAAATAATTTTTAAAATTATCGTTTTAAAGCTGTGTTATTAATTTTAAAACGAGAATGAAGTCATCCTTTTTAATGAGTGATTTGAAAGTAAATATTTAATAAAAAGTGATTAAATACCTATCATCTAAAATAAATGAGTTTAAAATATATTATAAATTTATTTTTTATTAAAGAGGTTGTTTTGAAGATTTATTATAGAATAATTTTTAAATTATTCTTAATAATCAATATTTTTATTTATATTATTTAATAAATTTACGACTATATTTTATCAATTTAAAAATAAAAAATAAGTTAATTTTGATATGACGGTAAACCAAGTTGAGTACTTTTTTAGAAAATTAATTTAATCTCGATCAATTAAGTTGACGCTTATAAATGTCTGAGCTGTTAGATTCAAACAGAAAATTTATTTCATTTTACAAATGAACTTGCTAGCATCGAAGTGACGTTTTTGGTGATGTGTGGCAGCGAATGTCTTCAGGACAACAAGTTTTACTTAAACTAAGAAAAATGATTATTTCAGGGGAACTTGAAGGCGGTGCCAGAATTGCCGAAATTCCGACTGCCGAGTTACTTGGTGTTTCAAGGCAGCCTGTTCGTATTGCCTTTCGCTTGCTTGAGCAAGAAGGTCTCCTCATTAAAAACCCAACTCGTGGTTACACGGTTCGTGAAATTTCAGAACAACTCGTTCATGATGCGCTCGAAGTGCGTGGTGTGCTGGAAGGGTTGGCTGCAAAAACTTTGGCAGAACAAGGCTTAAGCGAAGAGCAGAAAAAGACACTGCAACATTGCATTCAAGAAACTGAAAAACTATTTAATGAAACAGACGAGTTTGGTGATGCTGAACTGGAACGTTATCACCATTTCAACGTCATTTTTCATGACACGATTATTGAAGGCGCGCAAAACGTCGCACTCATCCAAGCCTTAGCGAAAAACAATCAATTGCCGATGGCGTCTGCCCAAGCCATTACCTATGACCAGAACCAAGCGTTGTCTGAATATCGCCGTTTGCACTATGCGCATTTACAGCATTGTTCAATTTTCGATGCATTGGTACATCGTCAGGCAGGACGTGCTGAAACTTTAATGCGTGAACACAGTAGTGTGGTGATTTTAGGTGAAACGCTAAGAAATGTTCTCAGCGCTTAAGTTAAAAGAAGTTCCTTTATTTTTGAATAAAGGAACTTAAATATTAAAGCTCAATCACAAGATTTTTAGTTTTTGCACGAGAACAGCAGGGCGTAAATTGGTCATTTAGTGCATGTTCTTCATCGGTCATAAATATATCCCGATGATCTGGCGTGCCCTCTAAAACGCGGGTAATACAGGTCCCGCAAATGCCTTGTTCACATGAAACAGGAATATCAAAACCATTTGCAATTAATGCCTCAGTAGCAGTCTGCTCTGGTAATACTTCAATTCGACGGCCCGTACCTTTAACTTCAATAGTAAAAGCTTCATCGTTAGATGTATCTGCTTTTTGCGCGACAAAATGTTCTTGATGTAACTGTTCGCTATGCCAACCCGCTTGTTCGGCCGAGTTCATGACAAACTGCATAAACCCTGTAGGTCCACATACATATAAGTGTTTATCTGGTGAAGTTTGGCCCAAAACTTCTGCCATATTACATTCAGTGTCTGGTTGGTCTTGAATATGAAAATGAACTTGGGCACCAAAGTGCTCGGTTAAGTTGCCATAGAAAGCAATCATTTCATGGCTACGAACAAAGTAGTGCAATTCAAAAGGAATATTGGCCGACTTAAGTCGATATACCATCGACAAAATAGGGGTAATACCAATACCACCAGCAAATAAAACTGCCTGTTTGGTTTGTGGATGGATTTCAAATAAATTACGCGGTTCACCAATCTTTAAATGATCGCCTTCACGATATTCGGTGTGGATGCAACGTGAACCACCGCGTGAATTGGCATCATGTAAAACACCAATGACATAGCGATGTTTTTCAGTGCAGCAGTTTGAAAGTGAATACTGACGGGTGAGGCCGTTTTTAAGATGCACATCAATATGTGCACCTGCTTCAAAATTCGGTAGCGCTGTGCCATTTGCCGAGACCAATTCAAATGCACGAATGGTCGGGGTAAGCTGGTGAATTTTTTGAATAATAACGTCCATGTTCATGCTCCTTTAAATAATCCGAATGTTTGGAAACTTCTGTATGGACGTTTCAGGAGGTGTTTTATTTTCTTCGGCAAGCAGTCGCTCAATCACCTTACGAGACTGTACACCGCCTGCGTCGATGTTGAGCATGAGTAACTTGCGATGTGGATTTTTTAAAATATTTTGTTGTTGTTGCTCCAGCATTTCTAAGTCTTCAGTAAAGATTTTGCCTTGGCCTTCACGAATTTGATCGGTGAGTTCAGCATTATCTGGCTGGAAGTTACGCGCCATTCCCCAGAAATACCAGTGTGAGGTTTCAGTTTCTGGTGTAATAAAATCAACCACAATTGAGGAAACTTTTTTGTCACTTGGTGCGTGATAACCACCATGTCCAGCATGCGCTACACCGACTTCAATGTGGACATTACTTGGCGCAAAGAAGTGGCAACGTTGCCAACGGTCAACAGGTACATCATCTGCTAAATGATTACCGCGAAGGGCCATTTGCCAAAATGGAGGTGCGATCACATTTTCCATATAGCGTTCGGTAATGACATGGTCGCCGTCAACTTTAGTGACAGGCAATGATTCATCAATCTCTTTTTGCCCAATACTGCTTGAGTGAACATAGGTCTCGTGGGTTAAATCCATCAGGTTGTCGACCATCAGGCGATAGTCACACTGAATGTGAAACAGGCCTCCGCCATAGCTCCATTCAGGATGATCTGCCCATTCTAAAGTTGGCAGTTTTGCTTCTTCTGCTAAAGCTTTCTCGCCTGGCCATACCCAAATAAAGCCGAACTTTTCGACAACTGCATATGCTTTGTTGCAAGGGAAACCATTTACACGTTGAGCTGGCATTGAAACGGTCTTTCCGTCACAACCCATGACTAAACCATGATAACCACAGACAAGGTTGCCATCTTCTACATAGCCAAGTGAAAGTGGGGCGCCGCGATGGGGACAAAAATCTTCAACGGCTGCAACTTGGTTTTCTTTACCGCGATAAAAAACAATTTTTTCACCACAAATAGTGCGACCTAATGGTTTGTCTTGGATTTCTTCTGGGCGGCAGGCAACATACCAAGCATTTTTAATAAACATTGTGACGACTCCTTATCACTTATTGGATCCAATTTATAATAAATAAAAATATTGGTCAATTGATAGGCAGTATATTTTTTAAAAATATTGATCTTTAGGTTTGGTTGTTTTTGTATATTTTTAATTGCTATTAAAGACTTTTGCTATTCTTTGGAATTTTAGAGTGAAATTTTTATTAGTTTTTATTTGGATCCATAATGGCTTCAGTTAAGCCATTATGGGAGTGTAAAGATTTAGAAATTAACCGTGTAGTGAAGCATCATGCGCTGTTCATCCAGACTTTTGCCATGTTTGGTGTCGTAGTTAATATTTAAGAAAAGAAACTTAAGATTTTTAATCCAAGCATTTAGGTCGTATTGAATCAACACGTCACTTTCTTGCTCAAAATCATTTTGATTCATGGTCTGAAATGAATCACCATAAATATATTTATAGGTCACTTTTAGACCCTTGATGTAGTCTTTAAAGTCATACGAGGCAACGAAATGATAAGACTTTTCATCTGCTTTGGTAAACGCACCTAAGGTCCAGTTCACCATATGCGGGATGGGTATATTGTCGAGTTTGGGAATGCCATCTTTGCCAAAGTTTTCTTGGTAGCCAATTCCAGTTGTAAAGTTGCCATGTTTAATGAAATGCATAGCCCCTACAGATGTATTGTCATATTCTCCAAGTTTTGATTTGCCGACATCATCGTGTCGAAACACACGTAATTTTGTGGTGTGCTGCTTTGTCCATTGATAATCAAAAGCAAAGTAACTTTGATTGATGAGGTCGGTTAAGTAACCATTGTAAAATTTCCAATGATATCTAGGCGTTTTCCCATCCCATTGAAAAAAGTAAAGCCCATTAGACTCATGTTTTGAGATGGCTAGTTTGTGGTAGTCCTCCTCATTTTTTGGCGAATAACGGTTAATCAAACCCAGCTCGAAATTTTGTTGCGGTGTCTTATATTTTAATTCCAAGCCTTTATAGTTAACTCGTAATTGATGTGTATCCACTTGTGGCGTAAGTGGTGAATCGGGAGTGATTTCACCTACATTCATGCGAAAGTTTTGATATTCAACTCCAGCACCTAAGCCATATTTAACTTGGTCTTGTGCTTGTTCCTGGGTGTTAGGGTCAAAGGGTATGACCATATCATTGGTGTGTTGGTCGCTACTTAGGCGATAAGCATATTGAATGCTTGGATTGAGGTGGAGCTGTACATCATTAAGCTTGGTTGACCAGTCACCACGATAAATCAGACCTTGGCTCAAGCTATGAGTATCGGGACTAGTACCATTTTCATATTGTCTGTCAAAGTTGAATGTTTTTAGTGTGAGTGTATTTTGAAAATTAACATCTACTTCACTATGAGCTAAACAACAGGCAAGGGTTGTCCCTGAGAAGAAAATCCCATAAATAAAAATATGCTTCATTTTTAAATCCGTTTAAAAGCGTTTTACTGTTCTAAATCCGACATGGCTGGTGGCAAGGTCGAGTTCCTGTGGATGCCTCGCGGCAGCACGATAACGCGCGCAATAGTTGGTTGCACATAAATAAGATCCACCTTTAATCGTGTATTGCAAAATCTGTTCGTGACTTTGCCGATATTTCGATGGATCCCCCATATGGTGATCTCGTGGACCTGTATAGGGTGTTTGCGTCCATTCCCATACATTGCCAATCAAGTCATATAAACCAAATGGGTTTTTACTAAAACAGCCAACAGGGGCAACATCCTTAAAACCATCTTCCTGAACATTTTTGTATGGAAATTCACCTTGCCAGAAGTTGGCTACAATATGGCCTTCGTGGGTCGGGCCAATATCGGAATTTTGCTGAAAACCTTTGGCTGCATATTCCCACTCAAGCTCAGTCGGTAAGTCATGACCTAGCCAGTTTGCATAAGCGTAAGCATCATTCCATGTCACCATACGAACAGGCTCGTGAGGTGCTGGTTGTTTAGGGTTGTTTGGGCCCCATGGGTGTTTCCAATTGGCCCCTTTTTCAAATTTCCACCACTGTAATTCTTCAACTGGATGATCTGGCTGTACAAACATAGCTGCGCCGCCTTGCTTCTCTGCATCGGTGACATAACCCGTTTGTTTAACAAACTCTTGAAATTGGGCATTGGTGACTTCAGTTGCATCAATTAAAAAAGCGGGAACGGAAGTTGTCTGTAAATTTAATGGGCGTTCATCTTCATAACCTTGTGTGGTGCCTAGAACAATTTTTCCTTGCGGAAGCTTGGCCATGCCTGCTTCTTTATTGTTAGGCCATCCCGAAGGAAGGCCTGAATAAGAATTACATTTAGCTTTGCTGCCTAAGTTGGGCAAGGTGGTCTGTTCTAGTTGAGGTGTAGTTTTTTGGCATGCACAAAGTAACAGGAAAGATGAAAGCATTATGATCTGTTTCATCTGGTTTTCTCTACTTTTTGTTGTATTGCTCAAAATCCACAACACCATTTTCATCGGCATATCTTAAATATTTGTCATTTAAGACTTTGACAATCTCAGGATGTTCTGCATAAACATTATGTTGCTCATTAAAATCTGTTTTTAAATTGTAGAGTTCCCAACCGTGGCTTTTAAATTTAGAAGGTGAGTTTTCAATAAGTTTCCATTCGTCAGTTTTTGCGTAGCGGCTGCCATGCAATTCTTTAAAGTCATAATAATTAACAGGACGAATACGGGCAGTATTATCTTTAAACGCAGGAATTAGGCTAAAGCCCGACGGTTTAATTTTGGTACTTGAAGTTGGATAAACCTGATTATTTTGAATACCCGCTAGTTCCATTACAGTTGGGAATATGTCTCTTACTGTCGCAAAGTTATTGTTAATTCCATGTTGTTTAGAAATCTGAACAGGTGATTTAACAATAAATGGGACTCGTACTCCGCCTTCTGAAGCTGCTGACTTCCAGTGGGTAAATGGTGTGCTGCTCACTTCGGCCCAGCGTGGTCCCATGTAAACATATGAACTGGCGTTACCTATATTTTCATAGCGATTGTCGGCATCACCCATTGGGAAATTATGATCACCACCTTCAGCGCCGTTATCTGACATAAACACAATCAAAGTATTGTCATATAACTGATGCTTTTTAAGATATTGAATGACATCACCCACGCGGTCGTCTAACTGGGTAACCATGCCCGCATAAACTTCCATTTTACGCGCTTCGTATTTGCGCTCTTGTGGGGTGAGTTCATTCCAGCTTTTGGTGCCTAAAGCTTGGTTACCACGCTCGACTGGGTATTCTGCATTTGCAGGAATTAATCCTAATTTCTTTTGTCTTTCAAAGCGTTGTTTACGAATTGCATCGTAGCCTTGATCATATTTACCTTTATATAGGTCTCTATAATGAGCAGGTGCTTGTAGTGGCCAGTGTGGAGCGGTATAGGCTAGGTAGGCAAAAAATGGTTTTTGCGCTTTATTTTTGTCTAAATATTCAAAAGCTTTTTGTGTAAAAAAGTCGGTCGAGTAGTAGTTGTCAGGCAAAGTGGTCTTTTGACCATTTTCAGTGTATTGGGTGTTACGCGGATAGTTTTTTGGTTGGTCTTTAAAATGTAAATCGAAGCCATCGAGCAGAGCAAAAGATTGATCAAAACCACGGGCTTTAGGGTTTTGTTCGGGAGCATAGCCTAAGTGCCATTTACCAACCATGAAGGTGTAATAATCTTTTGTCTTTAAAATCTCTGCGAGTGTATAAGCATTTTGCGTTAAATGACCTGAATAGCCATCAATTTTGAGGAGTGCACGCGGGCTATCGGCTCCAACCAGTTTTTCTTGTCTTTTTGAAGTTTCATACATGGCACCTAAACCCACCAAATGGTTATCTGCACCTGTCATAAGCTGTGCACGAGTAGGTGAACACATTGATGAAGCATGAAAATTAAAAAGCATTTTTCCTTGCTTTAACAGACTATCAATATGAGGGGTTTTAATTTCCCCACCATAAGCACCAATATCTGAAAATCCAAGATCATCGGCCAAAATAATCATGATATTAGGTGGTTGTTGATTTTTTGGAGGTGCTGCTTGCGCTGTGTAAAACAATTGGCTGGCAAAAAAAAGTCCCAATGTAAGCTGGCTTACTCTTTTGAGTTTCATAACAACAATCCTTTGATGTTTTAAAAATGCATCTTGCATTTCCTGGAAATAAACTGAGCTTTTTTTGGCTAAAAAATGCTCTGGAATCGATCATAATAGATTTTTTAATATGGATCCATAAAAATATTCAAGCATTCTAATTTTATGTTTTTAATAATTTTATACTTATATAATTTATGTGTTTATATACTTTTTAATAATCCGTTTATAATTTTAGTTGATTTTTTGGATCCAAATATTCAGTATAGAAAAAGAGCAGGATGCTCAAAAAACAAATATTCCTCTAGGTCATTATGGATACGGATGTGCATAACCACCCAATCGCTCATATCAGCAATGTCGTGTGTATGTCTTATCCAAGGGAGATACACAAATGGAAAGAGACGTTCTAAGTGAGATCAATCAAAACAATATGAGCCGCTATCAATGGTTCGTCATTTTGATCTGTATTTGTCTCAATATTATTGATGGCTTTGACGTGATGGTAATGGCATTTACTGCTCCATCCGTGTCAGCAGAATGGTCACTTTCAGGCGCACAAATTGGCTTGTTGTTAAGTGCTGGCCTTTTTGGAATGGCTGCCGGTTCAATTTTTCTCGCGCCTTTAGCCGATAAAATCGGTCGCCGTTTACTCATCTTAGTTTGTCTTGTAATTGCAGGTCTTAGCATGCTGGGCTGTGCTTTTGTACAAAGCCACGGCATGTTAGCTGCACTTCGGTTTATTACTGGAATTGGGGTGGGGGGCATCCTTGCGAGTAGTAATGTATTGGCAAGTGAATATGCCAATGCTCGCTGGCGCAGTCTTGCTGTTAGTTTAATGTCTACTGGTTATGGAATTGGCGCGACACTTGGCGGGGTACTATCACTGGCATTGATTGAGCATTTAGGTTGGCGCTCAATCTTTTTAGCAGGTGGGGTTACTACCATTGCAATGCTGCTGATCAGCGCATGGTTATTACCTGAATCTTTAGATTACTTACTCGCGAAGCGACCAAAACAGGCACTAGAACGAATTAATACAACTGTAAATCGTATGGGTCTTAATCAACTATCAGTTATGCCGCGTTATGAAAAAATCAGCACGCAAAATGGCAGTGAACTGGGCAAATTATTTGCTGGACAACTTGGATTTCAAACGCTTTGTTTGTGGTTTGCATTCTTTTTAGTGATGTTTGGCTTTTACTTTGTCATGAGCTGGACACCAAAAATTCTAATTTCAATGGGAATGTCACCAGAGCAAGGCGTAAGTACTGGTATTTTAATTAGTATTGGAGGGATTTTCGGGGCAGCCATTATTGGTTTATTGGCATCACGTATGAAAATCTTCTATGCCTTAAGCCTGTTTTTAGGACTAACCTCGGCATGTGTTTTCCTATTTGTCGCTGTCTCATCTCAAGTGAGCATTGCACTCATGGTGGGGTTATTACTTGGCACACTCATTAATGGCTGTGTGGCAGGTTTATATTCTATTTCTCCAACAATTTATGATGCTGAAATCCGTAGTCGCGGCGTGGGCTATGCAATTGGTTTTGGACGAATTGGGGCAATTTTATCGCCAACGGTTGCAGGCATCTTCCTGGATAAAGGTATAGCACCCGCAACGCTGTATGCCTATTACGGTGTGGTGTTTATTTTGGCTATTTTCCTGATTTTAAGTTTGGGTAGTGCTTTTTACCGAAGTAAGAAAGAGCAGAACTACTCGCTTAAAATAGCACCTTAATCCATTAAAAATTAAATAGTTGAGATAAAAAATGAAAAAGACACTAGTATGGGTGGGGGTATGCTTGTGCCCATTATTTAGTCAAGTTGTGCATGCCGAATTTCTTGCAGACAGTAAAGCTGAGCTAACACTACGTAATTTTTACTTTGACCGAGACTATAAAAAGGATCCATATCCCTATACAGCAGGTAGAGATTGGGCGCAGGGTTTAATTTTTAAAGGACAGTCTGGTTATACTGAAGGTGCGGTTGGGTTTGGTGTTGATGTACTGGCAATGGCAGGTTTTAACCTGATGGGAAGCCGTGCTGATGACTATGCGCGTAGTGGCTTATTACCAGTGAATACCGATAACTCGCGTGATGATTATTATGGAAAAATCGGCATTACAGGAAAGGCTAAATTTAGAAAAAATGAGCTTTTTGTGGGGGACTTAGTTCCACAATTACCGACCATTTTTTCATCGCCAGCGCGTTTGTTCCCTCAGACTTACCGTGGTATCCGTTTTGTTTCAAATGAAATTCCAAATCTTCAACTCGAAGGCTTTTATGTCGACGAAGTACGTCAGCGCGACTCAATTCGTTATACCGATGTTGGAACAGACAATATCAACCATCGTTTTGACAAAGCGGCAACTACTGATTCTTTTTATACATTAGGTGGAAGCTATCAGTTAAAGGATTATCGTCTACGGGCTTACCATGCTGAACTCAAAGACATTTACCAGCAACAATTTTTAGGTTTTAACGGCAAACAACCTTTAAATGATCAACTTAATTTTTTAAGCGACGTGCGTTTTTTTAATAGTGAAGAAACTGGAAGTAAAAAAATAGGAGAGGTCGATAACCGACATATTAGTGGCTTATTTGGTTTGAACTATCAAAACCATACGGTTTCTTTGGGCTACATGCAGTCATTTGGCTCGACTGGTTTACCATTTTTGTCAGGAACTGAAAGTCCGGTTGTGCTTGATTTTATGAGTTCGGACTATTCAAATAAAGATGAAAAAGTCTATTCGATTCGTTATGAATATGACTTTAAAAATGCACGACTAGGTGATGTTTCGTTAAACGGTCTGCGCTTTATGACCCGCTATGCAAAAGGTGAAGACATTGATTTGTTGCAATATGGCGATCAGCGTTTTAAAGAAGAGTCGATGGAATTTGATTTAGGCTATAAAATTCCTGAAGGTAAGTTAAAAGGTTTGGGAGTACGAGCACGTTTTTCTCACTATCGCAACGATATGCCTACCAATATGACCTTTCATTCGACAAATGAAACGCGGTTGAATATTGATTACACTTTTAAGTTTTAACACTCAATATTTATTAAATTAAAGACAAGTTAAAACATTGTGAGCAGCAATGTTTTAACTTTAGTTATCAACTTCACAAAATCCCTCTATAATACCGCCAATCTTATTAAAGCCACTTGAGTCGTTCATTAAACACATGGCTTTAATCTCTCATTTTTTTAAGTCAATTTCTTCGCTGTGATTCGGCTTATTTTTCAATATTTAGAATTTTATGTGTCTGTGCTGACACATAAAAATATTTAGGTGCCAGCATGGAAATCAAGGTTAATTATCTCGACAATCTTCGACAGGAAGCTAAGTTCGATGACTTTACGGTAATTGCCGATCAACCAATTCGCTACAAGGGTGACGGTTCGGCACCGGGCCCATTTGACTATTTTTTAGCATCGTCAGCATTGTGTGCTGCGTACTTTGTAAAAGTGTATTGTGCCGCTCGAGATATCCCAACCGATAATATTCGTTTATCGCAAAATAATATTGTTGACCCTGAAAACCGCTATAAGCAAACATTTAAAATTCAAATTGAATTACCAGCCGATATTTCAGAGAAAGATCGCCAGGGGATTTTACGTTCGATTGACCGTTGTACTGTTAAAAAAGTGATTCAAACGGGTCCCGAATTTATTATTGAAGAAGTTGAAAGCATCGATGCAGATGCACAAGCATTGTTATTGCCAAGTCTAACTTCAGAAAGCCATACCTATATTCAAGGTAAAGACCTGCCATTAGAAGAAACCATTGCCAATATGTCATCTATTTTGGCAAATTTGGGTATGAAGATTGAAATCGCGTCTTGGCGTAATATCGTGCCAAATGTGTGGTCATTACACATTCGTGATGCCCAGTCTCCGATGTGTTTTACCAATGGTAAAGGCGCGACTAAAGAAAGTGCTTTAGCGTCTGCATTAGGCGAGTTTATTGAGCGTTTAAACTGTAACTTCTTCTATAACGACCAGTTCTGGGGTGAAGATATTGCCAATGCTGAATTTGTGCATTATCCAGATGAAAAATGGTTTAAACCGGGTCCAAATGGTGAATTACCTAAAGAAATCTTAGATGAATATTGTCTTGAAATTTACAACCCAGATGATGAGTTACTTGGCACGCATTTATATGACACCAACTCAGGTAACGTAGAGCGCGGCATTTGCTCGTTACCTTTTGTGCGCCAGTCGGACGGTGAAGTTGTCTATTTCCCATCAAATTTAATTGAAAACTTATACTTAAGTAATGGTATGAGTGCGGGCAACACTTTGGCAGAAGCCCAAGTTCAATGCTTGTCAGAAATTTTTGAACGTGCTGTTAAACGTGAAATTTTAGAAGGTGAAATTGCACTTCCAGATGTTCCTGAAGAAGTATTAGCAAAATACCCAAGTATTGTTGCTGGTATTAAGGGCTTAGAAGAGCAAGGTTTCCCTGTATTAGTTAAAGATGCATCATTAGGTGGTCAGTTCCCTGTAATGTGTGTGACTTTAATGAACCCACGTACGGGTGGGGTGTTTGCATCTTTTGGTGCGCATCCAAGTTTTGAAGTTGCGTTAGAACGTAGTCTGACTGAATTACTTCAAGGTCGTAGTTTTGAAGGCTTAAATGATTTACCTCAACCGACTTTCCAAAGTAATGCAGTCACTGAACCGAACAACTTTGTTGAGCACTTTATTGACTCAAGCGGTTTGGTATCTTGGCGCTTCTTTAGCTCTAAATCTGACTATGACTTTGTTGAATGGGATTTTTCTGGCGAAGGCGAAGAGTCGAACGCAGAAGAAGCTGCAACATTGTTCGGCATTCTCGAAGAGATGGGCAAAGAAGTATATATGGCAGTGTACGAGCACTTAGGTGCGACCGCTTGCCGTATTTTAGTACCGGATTATTCAGAAATTTATCTCGTTGAAGATTTGATTTGGGACAATACCAATAAGGCACTTTCATTCCGTGAAGATATTCTAAATCTGCATCGTTTGGATGATGAACAGCTTGAGGCGTTGGTTGAGCGCTTAGAGGAATGTGAGCTAGATGATTACACTGAAATCACCACGCTCATTGGTATCGAATTTGATGACAATACAGTTTGGGGACAGCTCACAATTTTAGAATTGAAACTGTTGATTTATGTGGCTTTACAACAATTTGAAGAAGCAAAAGAGCTCGTCGAAACTTACTTGCAATACAACACCAACACCGTTGAGCGTGGCTTGTTCTATCAGTGCATGAATGTGGTGCTTGAAGTAATGTTAGATGAAGAACTAGAGCTTGAAGACTACCTGACTAATTTCCGTCGTATGTTTGGTGATACACGAATGGACGCGGTATTAGGTTCTGTCGATGGTAGCGTTCGTTTCTATGGTTTAACACCAACAAGCATGAAACTAGAAGGACTTGATCGCCATTTACGTCTGATCGAGAGCTATAAAAAGTTGCATGCAGCTCGTGCTAAAGCCGTAGCGGTGTAATTTAAAAAGCGAAAGAAAAAAGCCTATTTTTTAATAGGCTTTTTTTATAAAACAACTCGCAGTTTAAGCAGAAGCTTTGGTGATCTCTATGGTTTCTGCCTCTACTCTATGATCTTGTTGCTCACCCAAAGTATGTTTAGCCGGAATATAAGACATTGCGCGTTCTGCAAGAGCTGTAATGGTGAGACTTGGGTTAACCCCTAAATTTGCACCTAACATTGAACCATCTACAACATATAAGTTTTTATAGTTAAAGACACGGTTTTGTCCATCTACTACGCCACGCTCTGGACTTGAAGCAATTGCGCAACCACCCATACAGTGGGCTGTAAAAGGTACGTTAAACAAAATTTCGGTAATAGTCGTCATGGGGTGGCCATTAAACATTTTGGCAACTTTTTCGGTAAATGCATTGGCCTGCGGAATATACACAGGTAGCTTTTTACCTTCGCTCGATAACACCTTGCCAAAAGGCCAGAACCAATTACGTTTCAAGCGCATATTAATTGAGGCATCAGCTGTTTGCATCACCAAGAAAATTAAAGTCTGACGTGCAAAACTGACCGGATTACTCATGCGAAGGAAAATAAATGGATGGCAAATAAGTGCCCATAACCAAAAGAAGATACGCGTCCAACCCGGTTTACCTTTCGCCATATAAGTACACATAAGACCCATGGCATCTGAACCAGTTTGGTAACGTGTTGCTTCAATGTGGGTGTCATGGTCAATGTAAATACTTGAACCAATGGCCACACCTTTACTCATGTCGACATCTTTACCAAAAAAACGAACACCTAAAATTGACTCGGCATTGGTACGTACCCGATTACCCAAATCATCAGAAATATTTGGCAGAGAACCTGATTGTTTTAAACGGAACAACATTTCTTGGGTTCCCAAAGAAGATGCTGAGAAAATCACATTACGAACACGCCATGTACGGCGTTGTTTGTTAAACCATGAGCTTGAACATTCAGTCGTAACTTCATAGCCATCGCTGCCATCGGCTTTACCATTAAGTGGTTTAACATCAACAACTTTGGTTTCTTCGTAAACCTTGGCACCATTTTTTTCGGCAAAATACAAATAGTTTTTATCTAATGTATTTTTTGCGTTGTGCTTGCAACCTGTCATACAGCCGCCACATGCCGTACAAGTTCCGCGGTCTGGACCTTCGCCGTTAAAGTACGGGTCAGGGTAGGTCTTGCCACCTTGTTCACCTTCGGGGGGAAAGAAAGTTGCAACGCGCGTCGGTTTAAACGTATGTCCAACCCCAACTGCATCGCCCATTTTTTTGAGCATGTGGTCGGCAGGACCGAAAATTTTATTATCCGTAACCCCAAGCATACGTTCGGCTTCAGCATAGTGCTGTGGCATTTCATTTTTCCAGTCCGCTGCATCTGCCCACGTGCCTTCATCCCAAATATGTTCAGGTGGAACAAGTAGGGTATTGGCGTAGGTGATTGAACCGCCACCTACGGCGTTCCCGCAAATAATGGTGACATGGCGAAAAAAACGCATGTTGAAATAACCAAAAAGTTTCATGCCCGGGCGCCAAATCCAGCGACGGGTATTCCAGTTATTTTTAGCAAAATCTTTAGCTTCCCAGCGTCGCCCCATTTCCATTACAGCAACTGAGTAGCCCTTTTCGGTTAGACGGCAGGCAGAAACACTACCACCAAAGCCTGAACCAATAATGAGGTAATCATAGTCATAATTGTTTGTTGTCATGCCGAGGACTCCTCTCTGGCGATATTTTTATATTGACTGTGTATGTTTATCAATGAATTGCCCAATGCGCTCAATCGAGTCATTAGATTCATTTAGTATACCCGCGTGGAACTGAAAAACATGTCCGACTCGGTCATAAACCTTCAAGTTCGTCGGAATACCATACTTTTCGGTTTGTTCAGCAAGGCGTTTTGCATCGTCTAATAAAACTTCTTCGGTACCGACATGAATTAGAATATGAGGTAATCCAGTTAAGTCGGCATAGAGTGGGGAACAGGTTGGATCGGTTGCCGATTTTTGGCCGCAATAGTTTTTTGCACACCAAGCTAACCAGTCCTCTGACAACATCGCATCTTGAGCAGTATGAGTTTTTATTGTGCTTCCAGAGAGGCTTAAGTCAACCCAAGGTGAAAGTAAAACTAATGCTGCTGGTAAAGGCAATCCCGCATCCCGTATCGCAATTGCAGTACTCAAACTCAGTCCGCCGCCAGCAGAATCCCCAGCGATTACAATTTTTTTCGGGTCTTGTCCTTGGGCAAGTAAAGCTTTATAGACTGCAACTACATCTTCAATAGCAGCAGGGCTTGGGTGTTCTGGGGCTAGGCGATATTCAGGTAACCAGACTTGTGCTTGAGCTGCATGTCCGATTTGAGCAGCAAGCTTAGCGTGGCTTTTGCTACTGCCCACGACATAGGCACCACCATGTAAATACAAAATACCGAGACCTGACTTAATAGACCTAGGCAGGATATGAAGTGTAGGAACTTGAGCAATTATTTGCTTTTTTGTTTTATAGCCACGTGGCCCAAGCACAATAGCACTGGCTGCATTACTACAAAAACGTTGTAGCCTTAGTGGTGTTTTAGGGGATAAAGCTGGACGTAGTGTGGTACGGATGGTCCATGCAAGAAGCTGCTTCATAATAAGGACTCATACTAAGCATGTTAGATTAATCAGCATCTCTTAAGATTAAGAGCATGCTGACCACTATTTTTATTTTGCTGATTTGTTGAGTAGGCGAGTTTGCCAAGCAGTCGCGGCTGCAAAGATCTTTTGATAGCCTTGCGGAAGAATACGCTGAATCACATCAACGGCTTTTGCATCGGCTCCAATAAGTAAACGGCGACGATTCTTGCGAACAGCTTCCAAAATTTGTTGAGCTGCATCATCAGCAGGGGTGCGAAGTAATTTATCGAAAGCATCCTGACTTTTTAGAGGGTCCATTCCCAAAGACTGGACGCTATTATTCATGCGGGCAGCTTTGGCAATATTGGTGCGAATACCACCCGGATGCACACAAGTCGCGCTCACACCAGCATTTTGTAGATCGAGTTCTTGGCGTAATGATTCAGTAAAGCCACGAACAGCAAATTTACTGGCGTTATAAGCACTTTGGGTCGGTTGAGCTGTTAAGCCAAACATACTGGAAATATTAATAATATGCCCATCACCACTTTGCTTTAAGTAAGGCAAAAACTCTTTGGTGCCATAAACCACGCCCCAAAAATTAATACCAATGAGCCATTCAAGATCTTCGTAGCTCACCCCTTCAGCCGTACTACCTATTGCAACACCAGCATTATTAAAAATCAGGTTAACTTGACCATGCTCATCTACAACAGCTTTGGCCCAAGTTGCAACTTCATCACGCTTAGCTACATCGACTTTCTGAGTAGTGACTTTGACAGAATAGGGTGCTATCAGATCGACTGTTTTAGCTAATCCAGCTTCACTAATGTCAGAAAGTGCCAGATGGCAACCTTGTTTGGCTAATGCAATGGCAAGTGCTTGTCCAATACCAGAACCCGCACCTGTCACAGCTGCGACTTTATTTTTAAAAGACTTCATAAAATTCTCCGTTTATTTTTCTCATTTCCTATGGTGAAGCTTGTTTAAGAAATAGCCGAAACCTGAGTGTAGTTTTCAACATCGAAGCGACGAGTACGTTGACGATATTCAAGAGTAAAACCTGGCCAATTATTGGTATTTTTACCCTCAGCAGTTTGATACCAACTGGTACAACCTTGAGCCCAGACAGTTTTTTTCATTTTTTCTTGAATGCTTTGATTAAACTCATGTTGAACTTCTGCACGAACATTGGTGAACAGAAGTTTGTTTTGTAGGGTTGTTTGAATGGCATCTAAAATATAATTCACTTGGCTTTCAATCATATAAACAATTGAGTTGTGCCCAAGATTGGTGTTTGGACCATAGAGCATAAAGAAGTTTGGAAAACCGCTTACAGTTAAACCGAGATAAGCTTCTGCACCATCTTTCCATGTGTCTTTTAAGGTGCGACCATCAAGACCTGTAATTTGCATTGGCGCCATAAATTCTGTTGCGGCAAAGCCTGTACCATAAATAATGGTATCAACCTCTCTTCGATTTCCGTCCGTATCTAAAATTCCATTTTCAGTAATTTCTTGAATGCCTGTATTAATCACATCGACATGAGGCTGGGTTAGTGTTTCATACCAGTGGTTAGAGATTAAAATACGTTTACAACCAATTGGATAATCCGGCATTAAGCGGTGGCGCAGCTTCCCATCTTTAACGACTTTACGGATGTGGCGCTGGAATAAATATTCCACCAAAGGCATTTCATTTAAAGAAGTTGTAAAAGCAAGTAGGCGAATTTCATGGTGTCCATATTGCAAGGCGCGGTCTAGACTTTGCAAAATTGGCAGTTTGCGGAAAGCCTTTTTCTCTAAAGGTTGGTAAACCCGATCTGGTTTTGGAATCACGTAAGGTGCCGAGCGTTGATAAACATCGAGATGTGCTACCTGTTTAGCAATTTCAGGTACAAACTGAATTGCACTTGCACCTGTACCGATCACTGCAACACGTTTACCAGTTAAATCATAATCATGGTCCCAACGTGCTGAGTGAAATGCTTTACCTTTGAAGTTTTCAATGCCTTTAAGTTTTGGATAAGCAGGGCGGTTGAGTTGGCCTACCGCACCGACTAGAAACTCAGCTTCAAACTGTTCACCAGTCGTACTTTGAATGTGCCATACACCTTGCAGTGCATCAAATTTAGCACTGGCAATTTCAGTATTAAATTGAACATGCGGACGAATATCATATTTATCCGCACAGTGGCGTAAATATTGATAAATCTCTTGAGATGTTCCATAGCGATTTTTCCAGCCTAGCTCTTGCTCAAAAGAAAAAGAATACAGATGAGAAGGCACATCACATGCAGCACCTGGATACGTATTGTCACGCCAGACACCACCAACATCGCTAGCTTTTTCAAAGAGTGTAAATTGTTCAAAACCTGCTTGTTTGAGACGAATGGCAAGTCCTAGACCACCAAAACCTGTACCAATAATGGCGATACGTACATTTTTATTTGAATTAGACGACGAGTTAAACATGGGCTGCTCTAAATCCTTAAAAACAGTGAGCGAAAGAATCGCAATTTCCTGTATGCAGAATAGACGTTTATTAACTTGATTTAGAGGATGGATGAGGACAAAATATTGTGATTCGAGGACATTCTGAGCAATACAGTGAAGTATGCATGGGCTTTTGAACGCAGTGTACATAGTGTTCGGTTAATGGCTGATTTTGCGGGGGAATCAGGCATTTCTTATGAGACGATTTTAAAAGGGACTGGGCTTAGCCAACAACAATTACTCGACCCTAATATGGTGGTGACAGGCCATCAGGAATTACAGTTGATTCATAACTTGGTGGAGCAACTAGGAAACAAGCCCACATTAGGCTTAGAAGTGGGCATGCGCTATCATTTCACCACATTTGGGCCATTAGGTATGGCTCTGATGAGTAGCGCTAGCATTCGTGAAGCGCTGGATTTAGCTTTAACCTATTTTACTTTAACCTTTGCTTTTACCCGCTTTGATGTATCTGATACCTTACAGGGAATTCGCATTGAAATTGATGAGCAAGATATTCCATCTTTAGTACGTCAATTCATTATTGAACGCGATGCCGCTGCGCTCATTACGGTACAGCGAGATTTGGTGCAGGACAATTTTTGCCAATATTTGGCTTTTTCTTTCCAACCCAAAGGTGATGCCGAGCCATATCGGAATTTATTTGGGGTTACGCCAGAATTTGGCGCAGCTAAAAGTTTTGTAATTCTGGATCCGCAAAAAGTGGATCAAAAATTACTCATGGCGAATGAGTTGGTTTTGCACACTGCAGAAGAGCAATGCCGTCAAATATTAGAAAAGCGCCAATCACAAAATAAATTTACAACCTTAGTGCAACAGCAGCTGATGAGTATGCGCGGGGAAATGCCATCTATGGATATAGTGGCTGAACGTTTGCATTTAAATGTTCGTACTTTACGCCGTCATTTGGCATCAGAGAGGATGACTTTTATTCAGATACGTGAAGAAGTTAGACAGGTTCTAGCTGAGCAATATTTGGCATTACCAAAAGTTTCGGTTGAGCAGATTGCCGAGTGGTTAGGTTATGCAGAACCTGCCAGTTTTATTCATGCTTATAAAAGATGGCATGGGAAAACACCTCATGCCATGCGTTTAGTACAAAAATAAAAAATGAAAGGCGCTTTTGCTTTCCTTTCATTAAGGAGCGGTTTATTTAATAAAGCTTAGTTGCTTACTGATTTTTTCTAAAATCGGGGCTTTCTTGGCCTGAAATTCAACTTTGTTTTGTTGAATCAGGTTGTTGCCTTTGGTGTCGATAGAAATAATGAGCGGACCAAATTCTCTTACACGATTTATCCAAAGGGTTTCTGGCATACCTAGGTCTTGCCATTCAGCGCCTTCGATCTCTTCAACTAAAGTTGCTGCGAGTACTGCACAGCCTCCTGGGAAAATCGCATGAACGGCAATATTTTCCTGACATCCAGCAGCTGTTTCTGGTCCCATGCCACCTTTACCTACAATAAGCTTAACGCCAGTTTGCTTGATAAATTCCCGCTCGAATTTCTCCATCCGCATACTGGTTGTTGGGCCAATCGAAACCATCTCGAAGTCGTTTTCACCTTTTTTGCGCACAATAGGGCCAGCATGAAAAATCGCTCCGCCTTCAAGATTAACTGGCAGTTCACGACCTTGTTCGATCAGTCTGCGATGGGCAACGTCGCGACAAGTCACTAAACGACCAGTCAGATAAACCACATCACCGACTTTAAGGTCTAAAAGATCTTCATCTTTAATAGGAGTTGTCAGAATTTTTTTCATAGTACAACTCCTTCATGAGACAAGATTTCATACGACATATCTGGATTAATCTTAATTTTGCCACGGCGATGTGCCCAGCAACCTGTATTTACGGCAACCCCAATGGTTGATGGGTGGCGTGCAGAAGATTCAATATTGACTCCCATTACGCTGTTATTTCCTGTGAGCCCCTGAGGACCAATACCAATTTCATTAAGACCTTGTTCTAACAGTTGCTCCATCAAGGCAGCGCGTGGGTTATCACTTGTTGAGTCAACCGGACGCATAATGGCGAGCTTAGAAAGGCGAGCCGCTGTTTCAACTGAAGTCGATACGCCAACACCAACCAGTAAGGGTGGGCAGGCATTAACACCGCGTTCGGTAATAACATCCATCACAAATTCAGCAACGCCTTCATAGCCTTGACCTGGCATTAAAACTTTTGCTGCACCTGGTAAGGTACATCCGCCACCAGCCATATAGACATCAATGGTACAAGTGTCGAGTTCAGGCACAATACGCCAATCTAACCATGGAATTTGGGTACCTGTATTTGTACCGGTATTTTTTTCATCGAAGGTTTCAACAGCGTTGTGACGTAAGGGGCCTATGCGTGTTGCTTCGGCAGTAGCTTCGCTCAAAATATCTTGAAGTTCACCAAGCAAAGGGAAGTTAGCACCTGCTTCAACAAAATATTGAATGACACCGGTGTCTTGGCAGCTTGGGCGGTTGAGTTTATCTGCAGCTTGCTGATTTTCTTCCATCGAGTCATAAACTGATTTAGCCAATGGATTAGTTTCTAAGGTACGAAGTTCAATTAACTTGCTTTTCACATCTTTGGGTAAGCGTTTTCCAATATAAGCCGTAAATTTGGCCATGGTGTCCGTAAGGGACTGGACTGCGATATCTTTGTCCATGTTGTGCTCCTTGAAGAAACTTGTTCAGATTTAATTGATGTAAATAGGGTTATTGGGTGGCTTTAGCAGTGTTTACTTTCACTTTTTGGGAGAAGCTCAGCACTAGTGTTAGTAAGGTCGAGATAATAAGTAGACCGGCAACAAAATAGAGTCCACCTGTGAAATCTCCAGTTTGATCTTTAATCCAGCCGATCATGGCAGGGCCTGCAAACCCACCTAAATTTCCGATTGAATTAATCGTTGCAATGCCTGCTGCTGCGGCTGATCCTGACAAGAACATGGTTGGCATGCTCCATAGCGGTGGCTTGGCACAACTAATACCGACATTCACAATGGTAAGTGCGGCAATTAATCCAATGACATTGTGTGTGCCTGCTGCAATTGCGAGACCAACTGCTGCGGTTAAACATGCAAGAGCAACATGCCATGTACGTTCATTGGTGCGGTCAGAGTGTCGAGACCATAAAACCATGGCAATGACAGAAACAATTGGTGGAATGGCATTTAAAAGCCCCACAGTCATAGAAGTTACGCCAAGCTGTTTAATAATTTGTGGCGCCCAGATGCCGAGTGTATAAAGCCCAGCCGACGTTCCGAAATAAATCAATGCAAGAGCAAGTACTCGTGGGTTGGCAAGACCGCGAAGAATGCTGTGATGCTGTGGTGCATTTTTCCCTACATCCTCTTCCTTCATGGTTTTTACAAGCCATTCACGTTCATCCTGTCTTAACCAAGTAGCTTGTTCAGGGCGATCCGTCATATATTTAAAAACAACAACGCCTAAGATGATTGCTGGTATTGCCTCAATAATGAACATCCACTGCCAACCAGCGAGACCCCAAATTCCATGCATTTCAAGTAATGCGGCAGAGATTGGTGAACCCACCGCGGTAGCAATCGGAGCGGCTGCCATGAATAAAGCAATCACCCCAGCGCGATGGCGAGCAGGAAACCAGTAAGTTAAGTACAAAATAATGCCGGGAAAGAAGCCAGCCTCGGCAACACCGAGTAAAAATCGCATAATGTAAAAGCTGGTTGAGCTTTCTACAAATGCCATGCCTGCTGCGATCAACCCCCAAGTCACCATGACTCTAGCAATCCAGATGCGGGCACCGACTTTATGCAAAATAATGTTGGATGGGACTTCAAATAAGAAATAACCCAAAAAGAAAATTCCGGCACCAAACCCGAGAACCGAGGCTGTAAAGCCTAAGTCTTCTTTCATGGTGAGTGCGGCAAAACCAATATTGACGCGGTCGATATAGGCTATAAGGTATAACAACATAATAAACGGTACGATTCTCCAAGTAATTCGACGTAACGTTCGCTTTTCAATATCCATTTCCATGTCATGACTCCATATTCATGACTACCAATCCTGATTGGTAGTTTTCGCTTTCTTTACCGCTATTGATTCGGCTAGATGGCTTTTCCCGTTCATCCACAGCATTCCTTCTGCGGACATTTTTATGCTCTTAAATAAGAGATGGCTTATGTCGGGAAACATTGAAATGGATGTTAAACCCTTTAAAAAACTGATGAATCGATATAAAGTTAAATCACTATTGCAAAAAACTTAATAATCATGAATGCAGATACGGAATTAGCTTTCTTTTGTTTATTGGTTAAACAAGGAAGTCTTGTCGCGACGGCACGAGAGTTAAACTTGACTCCACCTGCGGTTTCCAGACGTTTAAATCAACTTGAAGAGCGTTTAGGTGTAAGGCTTTTAAATAGAACAACACGCCGAATTAGTTTAACCAGTGAAGGTGAGGTCTACTTTGAAAATGCGGTTCGTATTTTAAAAGAGATTGATGAAATGGAGCGTTTGGTTTCAAGTAGTCGGGCAGCACCCAAAGGGGTATTGCGTGTGAATGCTCCTTTAGGCTTTGGCCGTTCTTATATTGCGCCAGCGATTTCTACATTTGCCAAAATCTATCCTGATGTCGATGTCCAACTGCATTTAACAGACCGCCCGATTAATCTGCCAGATGAAGCCATTGATGTCTCAATCCGCTTTGGCGAAATACCTGATTCACGTCTAATTGCAAAAAAATTGGCAGCCAACCGCCGTTTATTATGTGCATCACCTAGCTATTTAAAAACGGCAGGGCAACCACTCACTCCTCATGATTTAACACAGCATCAGTGTATTGTGATTCGGCAAAATGATTCAGCTTATGGGAATTGGCGGTTAAGTCATGGCAAACAAGTTGAAACTGTTAAAGTTCATGGGCAACTAAGTACCAATGATGGGGCAGTTGCATTAAATTGGGCCTTAGAAGGCTATGGTATTTTGATGCGAGCAGAGTGGGACGTAGCAAAATATTTAAGAAGTGGTAGATTAGTTCAAGTGCTAGCGGACTATGAAACACCACCAGCAGATGTCTATGCGGTGTATTTAGAGAGACTGAATCTGTCACCTAAAGTCGCGCACTTTTTAGATCATTTACGCCAATTTTTAAATCAGCATGTCGATGGGCCAGAGCCGCGTTCAAGCTGGTAATGGTGCTATTAATCTTGATTATAAAAAAGCCAACTTAAAGTCTAAGTTGGCTTTCAATATTATTTTCTATTTAAACGCAAATGCAGCAAACGCGTTGCTGAGGTGTGGCGAATTTCATCAATCCTTCCATTAAAATAGCGTTCAGTGATGGCTTCACCTGAAAGATCTTCGACTACTTCAAATCCCATCTGCTCCACTGCATGATGTAAGTCTATTGGTTTAAATTGACCTAATAAAGGCTCTTTCAACAAATGGGTAAACTGCGCAACCCCCATACTTCCAAGTCGCTCAATACCGTTTAATTCCTGAAAATCGGTCGAATAGTCGAGCACCACTTCGCTGCCGTTTGCAGCAAATTCAGCAATACTTTTTAAAGTTTGCAAGGTCGTTTGCGGGTTTAAATAGTGCGTTGTACCTAACCATGAAAAAAATGCAGGAGCAGATAAATCATAGATACTTCTGGTCAGAGCTTCTGAAATAGACTCTTTCTCAAAGTTAATCGCAACAAATTCAACGGTAGCAGGAATATTGCCTAGCTTTTTTAGTTTGGCTTGTTTGGCCGCTTGAGTATCAGGATGATCAACTTCAAAAATTTTCAAAGCAGGGTAATGGTGTGATTCACGTAGTGCAAAAGAGTCTAGGCCAGCACCCACTAATACATATTGTTGAGTGTTCTGTTGAACTACCTGAGCAAGTAAATCTTCGGCATAACGGGAGCGCCCAACCACTTGCCCAGTAAGTAAACCTAAAGTGCGGTTTAACACCGAAGAATTCATCACTTTAACAATCAGTGGGTTAGAGAGCAGTTTTTTCCAGCCTTTACTCGTTAGTTCAAAAGCATAAGGATCTGAAAATACAGGGTTCTGTGTATTTTGAAAATGATTGGCTCGTAATGCAGCAGCGGCTTCAGCAGTACGGCTTGATTGTCCTTCTTTCATCTTTATCCTGTTTTTTTATTTCTTGAAGATATTCAACAAAGAAGGCAGTGCATTTCATGAAAACCTAAAATACACTGCCTATTTCTTACAACAGATTTGATCGAAATTACAAATTAGTAAGTTTTCGTCGTTTGATACGTCACTTCATAATCTTTCAAATCTACTTTTTTCAAACGCTGTTTAAGTTTTTTTAATGACCAAGGCCATGCGGCAAAGTTACGACCGTTGGCATCAAGGTAATAACTCTTACATCCGCCACTATTAAATACAGTTGTTTGCAGGTGTTTTTGAACCAAGTCATTGTGCTTTTTAATCACATCAGATTTAACATTTAACTTGCTAATTCCTTTGTTTTTAATTTTCAATAAGCCATCTACGATATAGTCGAGTTGTGCTTCTGCTAACCCAATGAAAGAATCATAGACCAATACGTTTGGACCCAAAACTAAAAATGCATTCGGTACATTCTCAATATTGGTTCCTAAGTAAGCCTCTGGTGAAGTGTTTTTCCATAAATCATTTAAACGTTGTCCTTTTTCATTAAACACACGTTTACCGATTGGTGGGTGAGATACTTCAAAGCCTGTACCCCAAATAATCACATCAACTTCGTGGCGTTCACCATTCGCAGCAACCACCGTATTGCCTTCAACTTTCACTAAACCATGAGGGATCAGGGTCGTGTTCGGTGCCTGTAGTGCTGGATAATAATTGTTAGCAAACAAGATACGTTTACAACCAATATCAAAGTTTGGCGTTACATTTTTACGTAGAACTGGGTCATTAATTTGCAATTTAAGTAATTGCTTACCCAATACATTGACTGGTTTTAGGGCAAGTGGATTACGTAAACCAAAGTTAATTGCATTCAGTGTTAACGCTACACTTTTACGCCAGCTCGCCTGAATAGCTGGATATTTAGCAATGACTGATTTACTAAACTCGCCCAAGTCTGTATCTGGTTTTGGTAATACCCAAGGTGCTGTACGTTGGAACACAAACAGTTCTTTCGCTTTTGGTTGAATTTGTGGCACAAACTGAATAGCAGATGCACCAGTACCAATCACGGCAATGCGTTTACCTGTCAAATCATAATCATGGTTCCATTTTGCTGAATGGAACATTTCGCCTTTAAATGTTTCTAAGCCTTCAAGACGTGGAATTTGAGCTTCGGTAATTGGACCTGTGGCAAAAATAACCGTTTTAGACAAATATTGACCAGTAGTGGTATCAAGCATCCATACATGACGTGAGTCATCCCATGCTGCGTTAAGCAACTCGTTGTTAAACTCAATTTTAGATGCAATATTAAACTCGTTACTCACATCTTCCAGATAACTCAAGATTTCTGGTTGGCGCGCAAATAAATGGCTCCATTTTGCACTTGGTGCAAATGAGTAAGAATAAAGAGCAGAAGGTACATCGCAGCCACAGCCTGGATAGGTGTTCTCACGCCATGTTCCACCCACGCGGCTAGCTTTTTCAATAATTTTATAATTGGTATAACCAACTTGATCTAGGCGAATGGCAGCAGCGATCCCGGAAATGCCCGCACCCACAATAAAAGTATCGAAAATATGGCTTGGTGATTTGACAGCTTTTTTTGCTGATGCATTTGTTTTCATTTGAGCAGTCATATGTGTACTACCTATAAATTTCTTATTTAAATAATTTGTACGATGTACCAAGGAACTTGGTATACAAGCTTGGGGATGCGCGTTTCATGAGCCAGAATAACTTCGCATCAATTTGAGGAATGGTATACATCTCATCCTGATCAAGGCGATTAAGGGTTAATCTTGCAACATCATCACTTGTGGTGAGCGCATAGTTCATCAGTGCATGGTCTGCCAGCTTTGAATAGCGCCCCGGAATTCGACCATTTTTAATGATATTGGTAGGTACCAGCGTCGGGCAGAGCACGTTCACCTTAATGTTAAACTTACGCAGTTCGGCAGAAAGCGTTTCTGAAAGCGCACGCACACCCGCTTTAGTCACGTTATAAGCAGTCATTTCTGGGGCAGCCGTGTAAGATGCCGCAGATGCCACATTAATAATCGCGCCGTAACCTAACTTTTTAAACTTGGGAACAAATGCATGACAACCATGAATAACTCCCCAAAGGTTAATATTCATGACCCAGTTCCAGTCTTCTAGGCTGAGTTCGTCAAATTTACCGCCTAAACCTACTCCAGCATTATTAATGACAAGAGTCACAGGATGCCCAAGTAAGATTTCAGCAGTTTCAGCAAGATGGTTAACCTGTTCAGCATTACCCACATCACAGCGCATAGCAAAAGCTTTTGCACCTTCTTGTTCAAGAAGTTTTACTGTTTCTTCAGCAGCTTCCAGATTAATATCTGCACACACTACGCTGCCACCACGTTTCGCAAGTTCAATTGCAAAACTTCTACCAATCCCACTGCCTGCACCCGTCACTACAGCATAAGCTTTTTGGCTTGGTTTAACTTTCTTTTTGCCAAATAAAATCATGATTCATCCATAAATAGCTTGAAGAGATACCAGCTACCTATTCGATAGCTGGAAATGCAGGACGATTAAGACATGCGTACTGGTGGGGTAAATTCTTTAACAAAGTAAGGAGCAATTGCGCCGCCTTCGGTCAGCAATTTCTTTTTGTAATACTCAAGATATTCAGTCGTATCATGATCATTTGGATGAAAATCTGGGCGTAAGTAGTCAAGAATTTGACCAATCGTACTGCCGAAAACTCCATCTTTTGGACCAAAGATTAAGCCTACACCGCGACGAGCATCTTTCCAGAATTTCAAGGTCAGCATCTCTTGTGGCTTTCTTAAAACAGGCACAAATAATGTAGTCGCAGGGATTAAACCTAAAATGGTAAATAACGCGAGGAAGAAACCAGACGCGCGTAGTGCATAACTACCATTTAAAAGTTGATAGACATCGTAGGCAATATCTTTATGCTCAGATTCTTCAAGCATATGCCACATCCACAATGCACGGCTTTTTTCGTCATCTGAATAATAGAAGTTCTTTTCGTGCTTCATCATGTATTCAGCAAGTACCGCAGTAAAATGCTCAATACCTGCCATCATTGATAATTTGAGTGGCTGTGGAAACTTTAAGAAAACATACTTAAAGAAGTTTGAGCCAAGAAAGCGATATAGTGCAACAGGATATTCAGCATCTTGAAGGGCATCGTTATATTCATTGTGCAATTTAGAATGAATTGCTTCTTGGCCAATCAACGACGTTACTCGCTGCTTTAATATTGGATCTTTAATAAACTCACGGTGATGGCGAGCGGTTTCAATCACCAGATCTTCACCGTAAGTTAAAAACACCGAAAGTGTGGCAAAAAACAAAGTAGCAAATTGATTGTCCATATAGAATCTGACATCAATTTCTTTACCATCAAAACCAATATTTAAATGTCTGATTGGAATTGAGCTTTTGCTAGCAAAATCTGGTAGCTCAATTTCACGCTGAAATTTAAGTTTGTTGAATGATTTTTTAACTGCGGTCGAGATCATGGCGACACCCTGAGGCAAAGTAGTGGTGCATTTTGATGAAAATTAATAAACTCAATGATCAACAAAGCACTGTAAAATTCCATTTTCAAAAACAGATAATTCTCTGTATTGACTACGGTGTTGTTGCTCCGTTATTTGTTTGATTATTTGGCTGAATAACGGAAGAAGAACCGAGGCAGACAAAAGAGCTGCTTAAAGAGTCTTCTTTAATTTTTTCATATTAATCTGACATTATGTTCGGATTCAATTCGGGTAAATTTTTAAATATATAAAAGTATTTTATAGACATTCTTTGTAATAATAATTTTAAATAAATTTGATTTATGTTTTTGAAATATAACAGATTAAATTTGTTTTTGATCTCGGAAAATAGTAAATAAAAGCATCGATTGATTGATAAGTTGAGATCTGTTTTTCTCAGTTTTTCTGATTAAGTTTGACAACTATTCGGATTTTGTTTTTTTATTTCTACCAAGTCAGATTACATGCTAATCTGACTTTATGTTCGGATTATTAATTAGATCGTATGACTACGCGTAAACCACGTCAAACTCGAGCTAAAGTCACTGTCGACACGATTATTGAAGCAGGTTTTATAGCCGTGGCACTTCATGGACCGAGTGGAACCACGACACGTCATATTGCAGAAATTGCAGGAGTGAGTGTCGGGTCTTTATACGAATATTTTAAAAATAAAGAAGAAATTTATGATGCAATGAATCACTTTTTTGTTCGCGAAATTCTGGACATGATTACAGAGCTTACACCGACAATTTTACAGTTGGAGTTAGAGCCTGTTATTGAAATGATTTTTTATACTTTTAGTGATTTATTAAAGAAAAATAATGACCGTTATTTGACTGTTTTACGTTATGCAGGAGAGTTGCAGTACGACAAATACATTCCCAAAATTGAACAGGCTTTAATGGAAGTCATCATGAAATATATGATGCATAATCCAAAATACCTAAAAATCAATAATTTGCCTGTAATTACCTATATCTGTATTAATAGTGGAATTTTTAATGTCGCACGGCATCTTATTTTGCCCAACCCTTATATTAGTTTTGATGAAATGGTGCAGGGGCTAACTACTATGATCATGAGCTATATCAATACAGAGATGGCTCGTTCAGAAGAGCACTGAGCTGAGATAGAATTTTTATAAGTCCAAGTAACGATAAAAAGCCCTCACATAAAAGTTTATGTGAGGGCTTAATTGATCTTATGGCATGGTTGGAACTTCTTCAGGACGCATATCGAAAATCAAAATTTCGGCGTTATCACCATTGGTAAACGATAAGCTTCCACCTTCACGAATACGTGCAGCATCGCCGGTGTTAAAGGTTTTACCATTTACATCAACACGACCTTTAGCAACGTGTAGGTACACATAACGACCATCAGGAATCACAAAGTCAGCAGTTTCTTCACCATCAAAAAGACCTGAGTAAATATTAATGTCTTGTTTGATCGATAAAGTTTTCTCGCCACCTTTCGGTGAGATGATCAAATGCAATTTACCGCGTTTGTCTGCTTCATCAATATGAACTTGTTGATAGTCTGGCTCTGTATTCACTTCATTTGGAACAACCCAAATTTGCAAGAAATGAACGCCTTCTTGAGCTGAGTGGTTAAATTCACTATGAGCAACACCACGACCTGCACTCATCAGCTGAATGTCACCCGGCACAATCACAGAGCCTGTACCCATCGAGTCTTTATGCTCTAATGCACCTTCAAGTACATAGGAAATAATTTCCATATTACGGTGAGGGTGAGTACCAAAGCCTTTAGATGGAGCAACGTTATCATCGTTAATTACAAGCAGATCCGAAAAACCAACTTGTTTAGGATCCCAATAGTTAGCAAATGAAAAGCTATGTTTTGATTGTAACCAACCATGATGTGCTGCACCACGCTCGTGAGATAAACGCATATCAAACATGATGTATTCTCCTGATTTAATTTTTTATCTGAGTACAGTTTATCGTAGCGTTTATTGGAATGAAGCTAGGAAAATAGAAAGCTTGGTGCGATTTATAGAACGATGAAACTTGGACGTAATTTTGCTAGTCAACCAATAGAGTCAACGGAGAAAAAATATTTTTTAAATAAGATGAAGATTTCTTTGAGATGAATTTTTACTTTCCATGCTAAACACGCAATATAGAAATTAGTCGCTAAAGAAACAATTTTAAAGAAAAGTACATTAACGAAAATAGCTCCTTTTTATCTCATTTAAAGCTTAGCAAATAAAAACAAATTTCAAGCCATATACACATTTGTCTATGCTCTATCTTTAAAATAACTTAAGAGTTAAAACCGATAAAAAGATAATATTAAAAATAACTAAAATAAGCTCTTATTAAATAAAGTTACTTTTCAATGGAAAAGTTTAGTATTTATTAGGTTTTTTCATGATATTTTTAAAATAACTTTTATTTTCAATAATTTGAATAAGAGTGTGTTATTGTAAATAAATGTGAAAATATTCACAAAGCTATAATTTTTTGTTAAGATCATTAACATTAAAAACATAGAGATAATAATAATGATCAATAAAGTATTAATAGTGTTGTGTGTGGGTATCGTCTTTGTATTAGGGTATTGGGCTTATTTAGATACTCAAAATAAAAGACATCAAGAGCTAATGCAGATCATACAAGAAGCTGAAAAAAACCTGCAAAGTATCGAACGAAATCCGAATCATGCTCATCACAGCAATTTAGCTTCTTTTCATATGCAACAATATATAGGCGAGAAAAAAATTATTTTCTAGCAATAACGAGCTATAAATTTCTAACTTTTTACAGTGTCATTGGTCATATCTTTTCATAAATTTTGATCATGTTTCTGTTGAATCTGTTAAACTTATTGAACGTATAGTAAAAAAGCTGCATAGGGGTTATGCAGCTTTTTTGTGTTTCAAGAGGGGCTGTGGTTGTTTGCTATATAAAGCTAGAAATCAAATGAGTGGCATATTTGTTGCTTCTTAAATTTGAGATTCTTGTTTATAGGACTGAACAGAAAAACAATATTGTTCAGAGACCTACATAGACGTAAATATTCCACAGTTCAGATTTTGCATAGAGGCTACTTATGGCGGCGCCCAATTCTTCGGCAGGCTGGTTAGAGCGTTTATTTAAGCTAAGCGACAATAAAACCACTTTCCGAACTGAAGTTCTTGCTGGTGTAACTACATTCCTAACGATGTGTTACATCATTATTGTCAATCCACTCATTTTATCTGAAACCGGCATGGATCATGGTGCCGTATTCGTTGCGACCTGTTTGGCAGCAGCAATCGGATGTTTAGTAATGGGGATCATTGCTAATTATCCAATCGCACTGGCCCCTGGTATGGGTTTAAACGCTTACTTTACCTATTCGGTTTGTATGGGAATGGGCGTGCCATGGCAAACAGCTTTAGCCGCTGTTTTTGTTTCAGGCCTTGTCTTTCTTGCAATTAGCTTCTTTAAAATTCGTGAAGCGATTGTTAATGCGATTCCAATGTCACTTAAGTTTGCAATCGGCGGTGGTATTGGTTTGTTCCTAGCACTGATTGCACTAAAAAATGCTGGAATCATTGTTGATAACCAAGCGACATTAGTCGGTTTGGGCGATATTAAACAGCCTACAGTATTATTAGCGCTATTCGGATTTTTAATGATTGTGGTTTTACACCAATTAAAAGTTCGTGGTGCAATCATTATTAGTATTTTAGTGGTTACGGCCATCGCTACTGCTTTAGGTTTAAATGAATTTAAGGGTGTAGTGGGTCAAATTCCTTCAATTGCACCAACATTCATGCAAATGGACTTTGAAGGTCTATTTACAGCAAGTATGGTCGGCGTCATTTTCGTATTCTTTATTGTCGATTTATTTGACAGTACAGGGACTTTGGTTGGTGTTTCGCACCGTGCAGGTCTTTTACAAGACGGTAAATTACCTCGTTTGAAGAAAGCATTATTTGCAGACTCTACTGCAATCGTTGCAGGTGCTGCATTAGGTACATCTTCAACTACACCATATATCGAATCAGCTTCAGGTGTAGCAGCAGGCGGACGTACTGGTTTAACAGCTGTTGTAGTTGCAGTCTTATTTATCTGCTGTTTATTTTTAGCACCTCTTGCTCAATCTGTACCAGGTTTTGCAACGGCGCCAGCTTTATTGTTCATTGGTGTGTTGATGATCCAAGGGATCACTCACATTGATTGGGATGATATTACTGAAGCTGTTCCAGCATTTTTAACCATTGTATTTATGCCATTCACCTATTCAATTGCTGATGGTATTGCAATGGGCTTTATTAGCTATGCATTAGTTAAATTATTCACGGGTAAGGCAAAAACTGTACCGTACATGGTATGGATTATTGCTGCGCTTTGGGTATTTAAATTTATCGCGTTTGGCGGTTAATATGATTTTTTATAATTTTCTTCTTGAGCTATCTTAGACATAGTTTTCAATAAGAAGAAAATTATAAAAGGGTGTGATTTTGACCACACCCTTTTTTCTTTAGACGTGGAGTTAATATGAATCAAGTCGAGCTGATTCGCGCCTTACCAAAAGCCGAATTGCATGTGCATATTGAAGGGACTTTCGAACCTGAATTAATGTTTGCAATTGCCCAGCGCAATCAGATTCAGATTCCTTACAAATCTGTTGAAGAAGTAAAGCAAGCTTATAACTTTCATAATCTTCAATCATTCTTAGATATTTACTATGCTGGCGCGAATGTTCTTGTACATGAACAAGACTTTTATGATTTAGCGTGGGCCTATTTTGAGAAATGTGCCGAAGATCATGTCGTTCATACAGAAATGTTCTTCGACCCGCAAACCCATACAGACCGTGGTGTTGCATTCTCAACTGTGATTAATGGTTTAAAACGTGCGTGTGCAGATGCTAAAGCTAAGTTTGGTATCAGCTCTCAATTGATTATGTGTTTCTTACGTCATTTAAGTGAAGAAGCTGCATTTGAAACGCTTGAGCAAGCGTTGCCGTTTAAGCAAGATATTATTGCTGTAGGCCTTGATTCAAGTGAAGTAGGGCATCCACCAGCTAAATTTGAACGTGTTTTTGCTAAGGCGAGTGAAGAAGGCTTCTTAATCGTGGCTCACGCTGGGGAAGAAGGTCCTCCTGAATATGTATGGGAAGCTTTAGATCTACTCAAAGTGAACCGTATTGATCATGGTGTACGTTCTGAAGAAGACAAACAATTAATGGCGCGTTTAATTAATGAAAAAATGCCATTAACGGTTTGTCCTTTAAGTAATTTAAAGCTATGTGTTGTTAAGGATATGAAAGATCACAATATCCGCCGTCTTTTACAAAAAGGCGTACACGTGACGGTTAACTCAGATGATCCTTCATATTTCGGTGGATATATGAATGATAATTTCTTTGCCATTCAGCAAGCTTTAGACTTAAACAATGATGAGTTGAAGCAACTCGCAATTAATTCTTTTGAAGCTTCATTCATTTCAGATGAAGAGAAACAAAAGTGGATTGCAGAAATCCAAAAAATCTAAATAAAAAAAACCGCCTATCTCAGGCGGTTTTTTATACATCAGATTTATTTAGGTTGTTTAGTCATACTATTTAAAATATTGTCTTTATCAATAAAGTGATGTTTTAAAGCTGCTAGTACATGCCCAACAATCAGCAAGCCTGCAAACCAAGAAATATAAATATGTAAAGGTTTAACGATAGCTAAAAGCTCATCATTTTTTTGAACTAAACGTGGAATATCAAATAAATATAAAACTGGAGCCGGATGGTCTGCACTCCAACTAAATAGACATCCAGTGATAGGTAAAGCCACCAAAATCACATAAAGGAATAGATGACCAATGTGAGCCAGAGTTTTCATCATTGGAGACATGCTGTCAGGTAATTTTGGAGCTGGATGTGTATAGCGCCATAAAATCCGGATAATCACCAAAAAGATAATGGTGGTTGCAATATTTTTGTGCAGCGTAATGACATCACCTTTAATGGTACTAGTATCATAACTTAAAAAATTACCACTATAGAAACCAATAGCCCATGCTGCGATGAAAATGATTGCCATCACCCAATGCAGAATTTGTGCGGTACGGGTGTAATACTGAGATGAAGCAGCAGGCATAGAAGACCCTTTTTTTGTCGTTTTGATTTGTGATTTTAGGGGAAAGCACAGATTTTGAGAAATGTTTTAAATGTGACAGAGCGTGCTAAAAACAGAACGTTTTACCCCAAAAAAAAGCATTTGATGAGCTGAATTTCGCTCGGCAAAATAGTTTGCATAAATGCATCAAATTATTTGTTTCTTCTAAAGTTGAGTTTAGGCACAATACGCGCTGCCAACGTTCAATCAAAGGAAAAAATGATGAAAAAATTGATGCTCGCTCTAGCACCAGTTGTTTTAGCTTTAACAGCATGCGCAACAACTACAGGCACTGGTACAGGTGCTGCTTCTGCACAAACCACAACTCAACAATTAGGCGTTGCTGCGTTAAAGGTTGCTGTAAATGCGAAATGTATTACAGAGATTAATAATGTTGCGGCTTGGAAAACAGCAACAAAATATATGACTGCTGAGCAACGTGATAGCATCCAAACCAATGTATGTGGTTGTGTGAGCGAAAAAGCTCCAAACAGTGTGACAGCAGTAGAATTAGCTGCAGCTGCACTTGATGTAAACACACGTGCTACAATCGTAAACCAAGTGGTTTCTAAAACTGTAAATGCTTGTGTGACAGAAGCTTTACAAAAGTAATTAATAAATTATGTGTTAAAGAAGGCTGATTACTATTGATCAGCCTCTTTTGTTTAAAGGTAGTGAGTTGATGTTTATTGCTGGTGTAGATGAGGCGGGACGGGGGCCTTTAGTAGGTTCGGTTGTGGCAGCAGCCGTTATTTTAGATCCGAATAATCCAATTTTAGGATTAAATGATTCTAAAAAATTAACTGAAAAGAAACGTGAAAAGTTGTTTATTGAAATACAAGAAAAAGCCTTAGCTTGGTCAATTGCTGAAGCAACACATGCTGAGATTGATGAGCTAAATATTTTACAGGCAACTTTTTTGGCTATGCAGCGCGCTGTCGATGGCTTAAAAACTCAACCTCAAAAAGTGATTGTCGATGGTAATCAAATTCCTAAAGGAATTATTATTCCTTGTGAAGCTATTGTTGGTGGGGACGCAAGCCATGCTGAAATTAGTGCAGCAAGTATCTTGGCAAAAGTGACACGAGATCGACAAATGGCGGAATTAGATCAGCAATATCCGTTATTTGGTTTTGCCAAACATAAAGGATATCCAACCAAAGCACATTTTGAAGCGATTGCCGTGCATGGCGTGATTGATCAGCATCGTCGTAGTTATGCACCTGTTAAACGTGCTTTAGGTCTATAAATACAACCACTTAAAAAATTTAAAGCGACTATAAAGTCGCTTTAATTAGGGAGAGAACAACTTCATACTAACGATTGAAGTTTTTCTGTGCATAATTATCATCTTCATAAGAAACTTGATAATCTTGATCAAGATGTTGAAGGTGTTCATGCATTGCACGTTCATGTTGAATACGTTGATAAATTTCTTCGCGATGAACAGAAACCTCTTTTGGTGCATTCACACCAATACGAACCTGGTTTCCTTTGACGCCAAGCACAGTAACACTGACTTGATCCCCAATCATTAATGTTTCCCCGACACGGCGGGTCAGAATCAGCATGTTTATCTCCTTGCTAAACGCTTAAAACTGCAATATTGGTACCCAAATAAAAAGCTCAACCTCAGTTTTCAGTCAGATTCTAACAGAAATATGAGAACAAAGTCATATTTTGATAATCTCTGCCAAAAAACTTTCCGTTTAATATAACAGAGCCGCTATAAAAAAAACTATAGCGGCTCTGTGTTTTCTTTGATTATTGTCGGACAAGTAAACATTTTTTAATGAATTCTTGACCGGTTGGTAAAATTAAGCGCGGGCGCTGCTTTCACCATGTTCACGATCCAAACCAAAAGCGGTATGTAAGCAGCGAACAGCAAGTTCAAGGTATTTCTCGTCGATAATCACAGAAACTTTAATTTCAGAAGTTGAAATCATAAGAATGTTGATACCTTCATCAGCAAGGGCAGTGAACATTTTGCTCGCTACACCTGCGTGTGAACGCATACCTACACCAACGATAGACACTTTAACGATGTCATCACGTGTTGAAACTTCACGTGCGCCAATATTTTTAGCAGTTTCGTTTAAGATTTTTTCAGCTTTCGCTAAATCAACACGGTTTACAGTGAAAGTAAAATCTGTTGTGCCATCTTCTTCAACATTTTGCACTATCATATCGACTTCGATATTGGCATCACTTACTGGTGATAAGATTTTAGAAGCAATGCCTGGTTCATCAGGTACACCTAAAATCGTTAATTTTGCTTCGTCACGGTTAAAAGCAATACCTGCAATAATTGGCTGTTCCATAGTATCTTCTGCCTCAGTAGTAATGAGTGTACCAACATTTTCTTTAAATTCGTCGTCAAAAACGCCGTCGTCGTCATTATCAAAGCTTGATAATACACGTAAAGGAACTTGATATTTCCCGGCAAACTCTACTGAGCGAATTTGTAAAACTTTAGAACCTAATGATGCCATTTCTAGCATTTCTTCAAAAGAAATACGGTCGATTTTTTTGGCTTTAGGAGCAACGCGAGGGTCAGTAGTGTAAACACCATCTACATCAGTGTAAATCTGGCATTCGTCAGCTTTTAAAGCAGCAGCAAGAGCAACACCAGAAGTATCTGAACCACCTCGACCTAGTGTTGTGGTATTTCCATTAGCATCAAAGCCTTGGAAACCAGCAACCACAATAACACGGCCTGCATCTAGGTCATTGGTCATGACATCTGTATCAATAGACTCGATACGCGCCTTGGTAAATGCACTGTCAGTTTTAATACCGACTTGACGTCCGGTATAGGATTTAGCTTCCACACCAATCGAATTAAGTGCCATAGCTAACATGGAAATCGTCACCTGTTCACCGGTTGAAACCATTTGGTCTAACTCACGTGGGTCAGGTGTTTCGGTAATGGCTTTAGCGAGAGCAAGTAAGCGGTTTGTTTCACCACTCATTGCAGATACGACCACAACAACCTTGTGACCGTGATCATGCCAACGCTTCACACGACGAGCAACATTTAAAATGCGCTCGGGGGTACCCATAGAAGTACCGCCATATTTTTGAACGATTAATGCCATATCGCCTAAACCCTTATAATTAAACGGGAAAAGTATATTCTTGCTTCCTTGGTTTCATTATATGTACACCATTATGTACATAAATGAAATTGCTGAGTTTATCTAGCAAGCCGTGATTCGGCGGACAGTATATAGTAACGTAAATATGCTAACAATCATTGATCTGGACTAATTTCATCAAGTTTGCTGATTGTTAGCTTCTATATTACTTATATTGCTTTCTTTAACTGTTCTTTCTTTTGGCATTCATTTTCCCATTCGATTACATCAGAAGTGAGATATCGTTTCATTGTTCCGCCTTCTGAATCAAAAGCAGGGGCAGGAAAAGGAATGCCCCAAGGGGTTCTTTCTTCCCAGCGATTTAAAGTGCGCTTAGTAATATGAAACATCTCACAAACACTATTGGATGTCAGATATTTATCCACTTTATCTCTCCTTACTTTCCGCTTTAACTTCGTACTCTCCATTCACCCAGCCATCCTCATAATCCAAGCCTGGTCTTTCAATTTGGATGGCATGCTCTTTAACATCTCTCCAATTCATATTGTTTGCAGCCCAATCATGAATTTCATAGTCATCAGATTCAAAGAGAGGGACGGTGTCAGTAATTAGACTTTCTTCGAAAGATATTTCATCAACACCTGCATAATACTTTGCGCGATTCTCAGCAATGATGCGAACTGGTACAGCCCATTTGCTTTCGTCTGGCATAGTCACGATATAGTTTTTATCCAAAATACTCATCAATCAGTTCCTCAATTCATTGCGTTCTTGTTTCAAACGCATCACTAAGTTATTCAGAGTAACGCTCACAGTTTTCTCAAAATTCTTAGTGGATTGAAATTCTGCAAACTGAGACAAAGCCAAACCAAAAATATGGTATGCAAAAACTTTTGCTGCTTCAGGATCGTTTTTAAGTAGCTCTTCAGTACTTGGGCAAATAATATTTTGAAAGATATGTGCTGCTACTTCAGCAGGTGTACCTTCAATACGATTAGGTGTTAGATTCACTTCACCAATAACTTTACTCATTCCTTTATGCCCTCATTTAATATTTCCCACTCACCCCAATCGCCTAAATAACCAGATTTTGAAATGCTTGTTGTAATCACTTGACCATCATCACAAGTTACTTTCATTCGATTGGCGTCTATGCGAACAGCTTTATAAACAACATCCATTTGTAAATTTGCTGGTAAAGGGCTGGGGCCATTTACAGACTTAATTCTTACTTCCATTTTTGAGCCCTCAAATATTCTTCTTTAGTCCACTCAACAAACTCTTTATAAAGCTGCTGAGCGGGTTTATTTAACCGGTTGTTGTAGTCTATTGTTATGCGGCGCCAAGCTACTGGTACGGCATAATGTTTCGTTAAAAGCATTGCTTGGTTTAACCCTTGCTGGACTATTACAAAGCCCAGCAAGTGCAAGTAATTAGTAAAACCAAGTAAGTGCTTGTTATTCACTTTCTTGAATTGGTCTTTCATTCTAGTAACCGTCTCCTAATAGATAATCAGAATCAGGCTCTTGGGTTGAATTAGATGTAGGATTATCTAACTCGAAGCGGCGTTTTCTTATATACCCCATAAGCTTCGGTTGAATCTGTGGATCTCGTGCAGCCACGTCTATTTCCAAAGCATCTAACGTTGTAAGGTCTGGTGCATTTTGGATCTGGACCATTAAAGAAGGTGGTTCACCTGAAGGAGCCTTTTCTTTTTCCAACTCTTCAAGCCGTTTATGAGTAGCAAGTAAAAGAGGTTCCATTTGCTTATCAGTCCACGCACGTGTATAGCGATAAAAAGCATTTACTTCGTCAGGAGTTTTTGATTCCCTAACTCGTTGCAGAAGGGTATCAAGGTTTTTTTGATATTCAGGATCTAATGTCGGGTCATTAGTATCTGGAACTAACTGGTCCTCAGAAGTGGTGATATTAGTTTGTTCAGTAATAACAATTGCAGGCTGAGTTTCTGCAGGAATAACTTCACTAGTCTTTTCAGCTTTTGTTTTTTTGCCTCTTTGTTTTTTGGGTTCCTCACCAAGACGAATAACACTAAGATCATCAGTGATTTCATAACCGAGTGCTTTTGAAATAGCTTTTAATTGAAGCTTGGCATTTTCTGCATCACGCTGCACAAAACCACTATTAATAGCCTCAATGAGTGCAGAGGTTTTAAATCCAACAATATAAATGGAAGGTAAATATGTATTAATTACAAAAACATCCTGACCCGCTTTATACTCATCAATTGTCAATGGTTTAGTGAAGGTAATACCAGCTAATTCAATAGTTTCAAGTTTGATGCAAAACTCATAGCCTGATTTAGCAAAGATGGTTGCAGGGAATTGGTCTAATTCCGAAAACTCCAGCATGTCACCAACTGGTCTACATAAAACCGTAAATCCATTTTGAAGAGCATCAAAAGCTTCTGAAGCTGTTAGTAAATTATTCATGCTGTCATCCCCGTTTTTGCTAATGTTTCAATGTCTTGTTTAACTGCTGTAAGTTTTGCTGCTTCAATTTGGATAAGGGCATCAATGCCTAAATGCTCACAAACCGTTTTTACATCTAGGCCACGTTCAGCAATAAAGTTTTGAAGTTCGTCACGCTGCTCTTCCGAAATAGTTGAAGGTAAAACTTCCAGTTCCAGCCACTTCCTTTTTTCTTTGTTGTAGGTGAATCCTAGGTTAGTTGCGTAGTGCTTCATGCATTCCCACATGTTTTTAATATGTGGATGGTTTTGATCTAATGTTTCTAGCAATACATTAAAATCAGAAGGGTACTGCGCCTCTTCACATGCTTTATTCCATTGCTCCCATTCTTGCTGCAATTTCATAGTTGCCTGCTGCTCAGGGGTCAAGGTGTTTAAATGGTCCTTAGTACGCTGAATTAAATTAGCCATAAAGTTAGCGTTCTCGGGTTTGCGTAGATCTGGAACAATAATGTTTCCTAAAGCACCAGAATCTTTAGTATGAAAACCTTCGCCGCCTTTGAACTTAAGTACTTTGTTGGTATTACCTTTTGCATCAGTTTCTTCTGCAAGATAGGCCATAGCATCAGCTAGCCGGTAAATCTCTTGACGGTTTTTGCCGCCTAGATCTGGACGAACCAAAGTCAAAGTATCGTTTTTATCTTCAGTAGCATGAGCAATGAAAATGACATCTTTGCCAAATCCAATTAGTTTATTGACGAATAAACTAAACATGTTGTTGGCAACACCTTGAACGTTCAGCTTTAAAGAACCATCACTTTTAGTGTTTTTTTGATTGCTTGCGAGGTAACCTTTAATCAGATCAAGGACACGGCCAATAGTATCGAAAACAACTGTATTGTATGGAGCTAGGTCGTTCTCTGTGATATTAGCTATATCAAGCCATGTTTCAGCTACTACCACATCACCACGGCGATTTGCCCCAGTACGGTAAGCACCTTTGTCAGCATCGATAATAAGTGGTTTATCAGCAGTCATGCCCAAGGTTGTTTTATGCATACCTGGGTCGCCATAGAAGTAAACTTTAATGGCATTTACTAAGATTGGCTGAGAAGGTCGAATAATGTTTAAAGCCATAATATTTTTCTCCTATCTACTACCAGTAAAGCCACGTTTTTGCTTATAAGCTTTACGGTCAGGTGAAGGGATGTGTGAGCCGCCTAGATCTTTAGCTAGTTGCTTAGAGCGTTGAAAGCTGATCTCTTGAGTTAATACTTCCCAAACTTTCGGATATTCAGTTTTGAACTTTTCAACATCTAAAGGCGTCTTAATTTCGTCTTTAACTTTGTAAAGAACTGAGCCATTACCATTAGAGACGTATACTTGCCATCCAATACGTACAGAGTAAAGCCCAGTATTGTCACGGCCTAAATATGACTTATAGCCATCAGGGTGTTTTTTGAAATTAGACATCTTTAAGCCTCCAACAACTTGTTACGTTCGATGAAGCCTTTTAGAAGGCCATTGATGTTTCGGATGTCTTCAAATTCGGTGAAATCGTTATATGACTTACCATTAACATCAGTAATTTCATTTACTGTGAGTTGAGTAATTTCAACAGCAGTGAATTCAGAACCCGGAACGCCGTAACTGTCTGGATGAGCTTCAAAATCAAAGCTAACGTTTAAACGGAAACTATCTAATTTGATTACGGCAACGCCAGAATGTTTACCTGTGATTTTGGCAGTTAAGACACCGTAAGTACTTGGTTGAGTCTTAGGGGTAAATAGAGAAGGGGCTTCTTTTGCTTGGAAAGCTGGCTGCAATTGGCAAGCAACTAAAGAACCACCAGAAATTGCAAGAGCAGCCATGCTGACAAATGCAAAGGAGTTGAAAGGGGTAGCTTTTACGTTCATAATTGATCTCGCAGTTTGCAAAAGCACATCGGACCTGGGGAGGGGCGGTGTGCTTTTTTGATGTCTACGAGATAAATATAAGAAAACTTAGTTTTATTGTCAATAAGAAATCTTATTTTAATTTAAGAAAGCTTACTTTTATGCTTTAATAGACAAAAGAAAACCCACACGGGGTGGGTTGGATGGAGTTTGTTATGATCGCTAAGAATAAAAGAAACAGTTGTTGTGCACGCCTAGATATTTGGGATGAATCTCCAATAATTTTAGAAGGCGAGCTAAAGCTGATTGTGCTAGAAGCGCTATATGCTGGTGAATTAGATTTAGAGTGGAGACGCGAGTTCTTTTCAGATGCCATTGAAAAGTTAGAAAAACTAGCAGGTCACCACCCAACTCCTAAGCGTGCTTCTTAAGTGTAATTTCTGAGCGGAAGTTTCTATTTGACTTAATGTTATCAAGATAAAATTGGTCTTTGTCTGTTGATGATATGAATTTATTTATCGTATCCCTATCCATCATTGTATAGCAGATCCTATCACTGTTTTTAAGATCAATTTCAAGAGCATGATCGTTTAAGACAATATAGAAATTAATTAGTTCAGAATTAATATTTACAATTTTACTCACGTGAAATACTCCTCCCGATATGTTTTTAAAGGATCGTGTCGGGTCACGATAGGTAAGTTTATGAAATTAGAAAATATAGTAATTATTGAAAACAGACTTTTCCAAAACTCAACTCAAATTTACTTTGAAAATTTTCCATTTGATGGTGATGAGTTTTATGTGCCAGTTGGTGATTACACTAAGCCAATTGGTTTCCTAAAGTTTAAGCAAATTGCTAAGCCAGGCTGCTTTGAATTATCCGAATTAGTGTCCCTAGATTATCCCAGCCCAAATCCACAATTTTCGTTGTCAGGTGTTTTATACTCTCGCCAGAAAGCGATCGAAGCCCATCAATCAATTTGCGCTTATCAGCAGGCGGTAAATCGGTTGCCATGATTTTTGATTCTAATAAAGTTTTAAATTGGTCTGCTTCGAATTTTATTGTCACCACTCCAAATATTGCAGATAAACCTCCATCATTAGCCATGAAATCTGCACCCTTTTGGGTTAAGCGAGTATACCCAAGTGTGAATGTTGAGTTTTGTATTGCTCCAAAGCCAAGCTGAAGAAATATACTTTTAGGCTCTAATAATTCATGGGATTGTAGATAATATAAATTTGCAAATACCTTCTTCCTAGATTCGTCTTCAAGTTGGTACACTTCATGTGAAAAATCATAAGCTAAAGGGTAGGTTGAAGCCATTTTTTCCATCAACTCCAATTGCAAAACTCTATCAAGCAACATGAATTTCTCCAAACATATGTTATTCTCAATTTATCAATTATCTTGTGATATTGGTGGGCGCAAAGGCTAATGCTGCCAACATTAGTCAATCCAAGACCTTCCTAACCTTGGATGGAAAGACCGACTTATCATCGGTCTTTTTTTATTATTTAATTTTCTGTCCAAGCTTTCCTTATTTTACCAACTGCACTACTTGTTCATTTGTAAGGACTGGAATAAAGACTTTATCACCAATGTCCTTTGAGAGGATCTTCACTTCTTCGGCTGTTAGCACCAAAGCTTCACCATGTTTCGCAGCATCATTGATGCGAGCAATAATCTGGTTGATTGGTCGTTTTGAATTGTCCATAAGTCTTCCTGTGATTAATGCGAATAAGGATGTTCTTGTCTGTGCTGACTTGGTGGTACGATGTCAGTAATAGCTGTAATGCTTTCTACCTCATCCATTTCAAAGAAAAATCGCTCACCACCATTCACAGAAAGCAAGCTTAAAACCCCGCCATTTATGCCAACAAATTCTTTAATTGTGCATCTTCCATCCTTCAAGCATACCTGAACAAACTCATTCGGCACGAGTTCCGCATCTGGATCACAAACCACATACCATCCATTACGGATAGCTGGAAACATTGAGTCGCCAGTGCCTTTAATACCATAGGCTCTTGGTCCTGCTGAGTGAGTTGGAACATACCCATCTCCAGCATTGCCTTCATAACCCATATCTGTGAAATAGCCATCCATGCCCATCTTTGAATAAGCCTTAACAGGAACATATCTTTTTTGGGTGGGGAATGGTTTAACAGGTAATTCAAGAAATTTAACAGCATCTTCGCTATCGGGAATATTGTATTTTTTCTTAAAAGCTTCGATATCCAGAACTTTCAATTGCGCAACAGTGCTATCCAACTTAGGTCCGCTTTCATCTCCATTAGTTATATATGAAGTCGACACTCCGAAATAAGCGGCCATTTTGCTTAATGGGTCTGCTTTAGGAGCATAAGCATCTTTCTCCCAACCAGTGACATTAGGCGCACTAACCCCGACGATTTTTGCCAACTCGCCTTGGGTTAATTTCTTTTCTCTTCGTAAGGCGCGAATACGCTGACCCATAGTTTCTAGATTCTTCATATAAGTTATCTTACATCTTGCAAAAATAAGTTATCTTTGTTTTAATACTAAGAAATCTTATTTTTGAGGTTGCACAAATGACCAAACAGGAAGCTTATGAGTTGCTTGGTGTCAATGGTGTTGGCTTAGCAAAGTTATTAGGAATTGAGCCACCTGCTGTTTACCAGTGGCCAAATGAAAAGATTCCTTTAGCTCGCGAATACCAAATCAGAGATTTGGCAAATGGCAAAGAACCAATCAAACGAACTACTTCAAATGCTTAGGACCTAACCATGAGCAAATTATCAGTTGATATATCTGCAAGCGCCAGAAATGGCGTATCCCGCATATTGCATGGTCTTGATATAAGCAATCAAAAAGAGATTGCTGAACAATTAAAAGTTGATCCAAGCACTATTACTCGGCTTAAAACGGATAAGAAAAACAATGGCTTGAATGAAATTGAAATGTTTTGCGAGCTATTGAGTTTACTTGGTTTAAAAGTCGTTCCTAAAGATTATCAGAGCATTGATAAAGAACGTGTTGCTGCACTTTTAGTTATGTCTAAAAGCTGGATGAACCGTATAGAAACGGTGGATGACTTATTTCATGACGAAATCAGTGGTCAAAAAGAAAAGCTTGGATATTAAAAAACCACTACCTGCTGTAACAGGAGTGGTTAGGCATTCAATTGAGGTGGATCAAATGAACACAAACAATTTATCAGAACAACCAATCGAACTCAACTCACCAGATTTTTTAATAGGTGACGTTGTAGTGCTTACTAAAGAGTGTCGAAGTTTTAAATCAAACGATTTATTTGAGGTTAAAAATAAAACTTTGACTAGTTTATGGACCATCAAATCAGAGAATCATTTGATTCTGGTTTCTTCAAAAGAAATCCGCACAGCAACAGTTGCTGAACTTAATGCCAAACGCCGACTAACAAGCGCTGAGCAAGCATTAGCGGAGGTGTCATGAACAGCTTTACACACCAAATCAAAGATTCTCGCCAGCAAAGTGAAATCCAATCTTTCTATGAGCCTGCATTGCGAGTACTTGGGCACCTATTTGAGGTGAAAAAGCAAAATTTACGTAACAAAGGTTATGACGAAAATAATGCGGCGGTAACCAAAGTTGAATTTTCAGAGGCTATGGCTCGTCAATTTCGCATAACGCAGTGGTTGGCACAGCAGATTGTAACCAGCTTAACCAAGGCGTGTTTGGTTGATTCTTTTGGAGGCTATGTTAAGCCAAAGGGTGGTGAAAAGTGAGATATGCAGCAAGAAGAAAACAGGATATTTCCGTTTCCACCACACCGCTAGAGGTGGTAATTCCACTGGAACAACCAGTAAAGATCTATTCGGCTAAAGAATTAGCAGCTATGCCACTTTCAGTTATGAATGCCGCAATTGAGGCTCAGGAAAGATTTTATCAACTTGAAGAATTAACCCATATGGGGGGGCAGGCTATAGCAGTTCGCCGTCTCATGAAGGATGGGCACAAACTAATTCAGGTGAAAGAAAAGTCTCGTATTCGCTACAAAATCAACAACGAATTTATTCCTCCAAGAATTATTCGTCAGTTGGAAATGCGCGGTCTTGTAAAATTAGGAGCAGTCACTGATGTATAAATATCTCCACCATATCAGCGACTTTATGGTTGCTACAGCGCACCTTAGCCCAGTTGAAGAGTGCTTTTATCGCCGTGCTCTCGATTTTTATTATTTGAATGAAAAACCATTACCCAAAGAAACCCAGTCGGTTTTTCGTCGGTTACGTGCAAATACCCAAGAAGAAAGGGATGCAGTATTAATTGTGCTGCAAGAGTTTTTTGTGGAAGAGGAAGACGGGTTTCACAACAAACGTTGTGATTCAGAAATCGCCGCTTATCAAAAAGTAGGGGATAAAAATCGTGAAAATGGTAAGAAAGGTGGGCGTCCACGTAAGGAAAAACCAAAAGAAAACCAAAGTGAAGGCGACTCGGTTAATTCTGAAAACCCACAAAAACCCAGTGGGTTAATTTTGGGTTCTGAAAGTGAAAGCCAAAAAAACCTTAACCATAAACCGTTAACCGATAACCAATATATAGATAGTAGTAGTAATGCGCGTGAAGAAAATTCGCAATTTACACCAATCCAATTTGCTCAGTATCAGATCGATGATCACAAGCGTTACTCAATGCGTGAATTCATTTCTGAATACAGCGAGTTTCAATACGATTTCATCTCACTTGCTCAACAAAGATTTGTTTCTGTACCTGAAATCGACTTGAGAACCATGATTCAAAATTTCGGTGACTGGTACTTTGCAAACGAATCAAGCTCGTTGAATACACCAAGCATCTGGTTGGTTAAGTGGTTCTCTTGGGTTCAAAACAACGAGAAACAAGTTGCTGCTAACCGCAAGAAGCAAGAGCAAATCACTTCAGTTGGGCAAAAAACACAAGAGCCGGGTTACTTCGCAAATCTTTTTGAAGAACAAAACCAGTCTCAAATCGTGGATGTAACCCCTTCAAAAAAGTTTCTAGTGAGTGAGGAGGTAGGTCATGCATGAGATTACCTTGAACGAAGTGCGTCAATTAATCGCTTCTCTTCGCACTGTTTACGCTGCTCAGTTCAATAAGCAATTTCCAGCAACAGGCGAAAGCGCAATTCCTCTGTCAGTGGTTGAGCAAATCGCACTTAAAACACTGGTTGGCGTTCAACAAAACCAATTTAACAACGCACTTGGTCGTTTACTTACAGCAGGTGGACGCTTTATGCCGTCATTTGCCGAGTTTCGCACCTGGTGTATCGGTGAAAGTTGGATGTCTCCAGAAGAAGCTTGGTCTCGCGCATGTAAGTTTACAACTGACCGTTCCGTGGTTATTACCCAAATCACTAAGTACGCCTTAGACGAGGTTAGGTATTTGATCGAAGCCGGCCAAATGCGAGGAGCTCAAGATAATTTCTTCGGGACCTACAACGTGATGGTTGCTAAAGCTCAGTTAAAAGGCCGTCAGCAAGAGTTTTACACTCCACCGCTACAACTAGAACACAAAGAACCTAAACACGTTCCTGTGAGCAATGACGAGGCTCAAAAGCATCTCAAATCATTGATGGAAAGATTAAAAATCAATGGTCGTAAACCTGCACCAGTTCAAAAACTTGAGGCAAAAGAAAAAGAGCCTGAGCTTATAAAAGAGTTGGGCCCTGATCCTTTCGATAATCCACACGAATACGCAGAGATGTGCCGTCGGGAGGGTATGCCAATCCCTAGAAATATTCTTCAGCTAATTGATGGGGCGAATGTATGAATGCAGTTGAGTTTATGAAGGAACATGGAATCGAAAAGGCTCGATTTGTTATTGGATCTGCTGAAGTAGGTGGTGTTGTAACCCCAAAGATTTTAGACCTTAAAAAATTGGTTCAATCGTTGGAACTAATAGAGCAAATTGGTGGAGTTGAAGTTGCTAAAGGCAAAGTATTTATTGCTGATTTCAATGATTTCAAAATGATCAAATTTTTAATAGGTAATAAAGATTTTGTTGTTCATATAAAAAGAGTTCAGGAGGCTATAGCAGACCACGAAGCAGTTAATGGAAATGAGATAGATCCTTTAATCAAGTTAAAAGCTGGTTTAACAAAGTTAAGAGATAAATTTATAAACGATGCCCATGCATTAACGCTTTTGGGTGACCTAGATAAATCACGTGTTTATAACGGCATTGCTAATCAATTAGATCACTTATTAAAGGGCGGTGCTTAATGTCATCAATGAGTCTTGCTGAATATCGTGAATTATTTCCTATTCAGAAAAATAAAAAGCGCCGTTCAGCAAAGCAAGGTACAAGACAGCCGAGTGAAGGCGAGACGGTATTAGCAACACATTTAAAAGCATGCAAGATCAGTTTTGAACAGGAATATAAATTCCATCCTGAACGTAAATGGAGAGCAGATTTTTTAATAACGGGTACAAAGATTTTGATTGAGGTGGAAGGCGGGATCTGGAGTGGAGGCCGTCATACAAGGGGCAAAGGCTATATAGGGGATATGGAGAAATACAACTCCGCAGCAATGATGGGTTTTACAGTTTTACGGTTCAGCACAGAGCAAGTGAAAGCAGGCGTGGCGATTAAACAAATTGAGCAATTGGTAGGTGAAAAATGAGTGCAGTTTTAAAAACACAACAAATGGATTGGTCTAAATATACTATTGACGGTTGGTTAGAGCAGTTTGGCGCATGGTGTGAAACAGTTAGAATGAAAGGGGGTGATTTGCCAGATGGGCTTCATATCAATCAAATTTACTGGTTGATGCGTGAAGCTGGCAAAGAAGTACAAAAAAGTAAATCTTATATTCGATGTGAGATCAGTGATTATGAGGCGGATCAAATTCAAGCACTTTTACGAAGTCTATTAAATTCTGATAAAACAGATTTTACAACTAAGTTTGCATTAATTTGTTTAATTAAAAATAAGGTTGAAAATAAAGGATTGTTGAAGGTTGCTCAAGAAACAAACCAATCTAAAGCTCAGGTCGCAATTATGGTGAGTTGCGCTAGATTTTATTTATTAGGTCATGATAAAAGATTAAGACAAAATGGAGGTTCAAATGAAAACATACACTGTAAAACTATATGAAGGCGTTAGTCGGGAGAAAGTTAATGAAACTTTGAAATACTACCCTGATTATTTTGGTAAAATATCAATAATTACAAATGTAATTAATAATAAATTGCAATTAACACTAAAAGCATTTGAAGGAATCGACGTTATAACTGCCAATGATCTAATGATTAAAATTGTTGAACGTTTAAAAGCTTCTCAATTAGTAGAAAAGCATAATTTAGACTTGTTGACTGTCTAGACGCTTTATGGCATATTTTTGATATAGTGGACGAAGTATAAGTAATTCACTGATCTAAAGCTCATCGTTTGATGGGCTTTTTGTTTTTATACTTGCTAGATTTCAATTATGATTTAAAATTAAATCAGGTGGCTCGTCGCCAAACATCGCCACCTGAAATTCTATTAGAAATGATAGTTATTTGTTTGTGTCACCTCCATATTAATTAATTGTAGAGTTGATATTGTGTTGTACTGGTGGTGGGCACCAAGCGCCACCAGTACAATCGTTAAAAGCGCCCCTTTTCTTTGCATTAAGTAATGTTCCTTTGATTTAATGGTTAGATTTACACCACACATTAGCTGTCTTCATCCTAAATACATGGTCGTTACATTATAAATCATCTAAATTGAATGCTTGTCTAAATGTTAAGCGTTTAAGAATGCTCACTTAAGCATGTTTATATTTATGCTATAGTCCAGTCTAATTAGAATTTGGTACTTAAAATGAATATCTGTGTTGGTGGTGAACTAGATGGGCAAAAGATAGAGAAAGAAGGCAGATTACTAAAAGCTTCTGATATCGACCCATCTTTTAAAACTGAGTACTACAAGCAAGTTTTTAACCGCGACAACATTAACTATCATTTTTGGCTGCCAATTGGATCTGACTTACATGATATGTCTGAGAAAGTTCTAAATATCATTAGATCACCTAAAAACTAGTTTTATCGTTTGCCGGACGTATTACGGCGCAAAAGGGCCCCGCTAAATATCGATTATTGGCGGGGCTTTTTTCTTTAATTAATTTGATGATTTAGTTCTCGGTAGTAAATAATTTACTATTGAGAACTAAGTATTTGAAAAATAAAAATAATTTGATTTTTTGTTTTATGTTTAGTATGTTGGTAAATATTAATTATTTTTAGGTGAAAGTATGACTTTATTTATTGGTGGTCGCCATCATGGACAATTCTTGTCGAAAGACGAGTCAGATTTGAAGTTAGAAAGTATTCCAAAGCAGTACGGACCAAGAACAGGTATGCAAAGGCCAACAGAGTCGTACTTTAGAACCCAAGTAAGCTTCCAAGGAGAAGTGAAAACGTTTTATATAATTTCTGGAAAACAACCAATCGAAATGAGAGATGAAATACTTGATTTATGGGATCAAGTAAAATCAGACATATATGCTATCTAAATAGTTTAAGAAATTTTCTTCCTTTTTCGGGTGGTTGTCTTTCGTGCTATAGTCCAGTCTGATTAAAAACTGGTAAATAAAATGAATATCTGTGTAGTTGGTGAGCTGGATGGGCAAAAGATAGAAAAAGAAGGTAGATTATTAAAAGCTTTCGCTATAGACCCAACATTCACAACTGAGTATTACAAGCAGATTTTCAACCGCGACAACATCAATTATCAATTCTGGTTGCCTCATGGCTCAGATTTTCCCGAAATGTCTAAAAAGGTTTTAGAAATCTTAAGAACACCTAAAAATTAATTTAATAGTTTTTTACTTACAAATGTTGACGTTAAACTAATTGTCAATGCGAATTAAAGGTATTAAACTGAAAATTAGTATGCATAGAATGCTTACTATTTCAGGTTTCAGTGGAATTCACTAAACTCATTCTTAAAAGGGATGGGTTTTTTTAATTAAAAATTTTTTAAAATTTAAAGTTAAGGTATATTGTAAATACATATATTGAAGTGTATGATTTATTTAAATACTGCGCTGAAAGTTTTTTGTTTTTTGACCCGTTTCTTTTTAGAAGCGGGTTTTTAATTTTTCTTTATGTATTTAAATTAGATGAAAGTATATGTTGCTTTTATTAGGTAGCTTATTGTTTACTTCGCATTAAAATTATTCTTTCTAAGAAGTTAATAAAATGAAAAATTATTTAATAGGGTTAGTTATTACTTTGGGTATTAGTGGATGTGTATCTATACCGTCCATAGACTTTTCGCAGCAAAAAGTTGAAAGGTTTAATCCAGTTAAAAATTGGATTAGTGTTGATACCGCTCCAGTCAAGGATATGCCAAATGGCAAAGAAATCTTTAAATTGAAAGGGGGAAGTGAAGTTTATGTATTCTGGTACCAAGATGAATGGGCGTTATTAAATCCAAATATGGATAGACAACAATGGATAGATACTAAATATTTGTGCAGTTTTGCTGGTTGTTATACTCCACCAGTCACCTATAGATATTCAAAAGGGAGTTTTGATAACAGGCAGCCTGTTTACTCAACTCCTCAAAGAGAATCAAAAAGCTATAATAATACTAGAACTAGAAGTTCTACTACTACACGGACTCCAAGAAGTTATAGTAAAACGACTAATAACTCTTGTTATTGCACATCTGGAACTTATTGTGTTGGGCCTAGAGGTGGACATTACTGCCTTAATAGCACAGGTTCAAAAAGATATCTTCCACGATAAACTGTATAAGCTTTAAGAAGCTCTGCTAAATATCGATTATTGCAAGAGCTTTTAATTGTAAATGGATTTATTAAATGAGTATTTAAATCAACTAAGATAATTGTTTCGAAGTAGAAGAAAGCAAAGTAATTTTTTTATCAAAGGATTTTGATTGCTAAAGATGCGATTAAAGAATTATTTTAAATTTTATATGACTGTATTAAATAGATTTACAAAGGTCTGCCAATACGTTTTTATAAGTTACTAGTTTAATATATGACTTGATAAAAACGTGAAATTTATTTATATTAAACGGGTATTCTACTTCCTATGTAGTTATTCAGTTTATAGTCCGTACCTTCCCCAAGGTGCGGACTTTTTTTAGATTACATAATTCCTAAATTTCAGTTTAAAAAAATATGGAGTGACTTAAGTGTGTATGACTTGAAATTCATAGTTGAGAGAAAGCTCTAAAACTTATATTTGGACCGTTTAAATTCACTCGCAAATTTTATAATGGTACTGTTGTTCTAAATGTCTTAATACATAATATTGCTGAGACGAAAAATTTTATTTGACTTTTATTCAAGAATGTTAGTTTAAAATTTTTTTTGCAGCTTAGCAGTGCTCCAAATAGCTTAATTCTAACCCATCTTTGGGCAGAGTTTGATCATACAAGGTAATAATACTCGAAGACGTCAATTTTATTGCTATCAAGCGAGATTAGAAATTCTAAGGTACATAGAAGTCAGGTTTGTATTTGGATTTTATATTTAATTCAAAGAAGGATACTCTATATTGCTTTAATAAAAAAAAGAGAATAAGAGAACAGTAGTCAAACTAATATTAATTTTTAATGTAATTTTTCACATTGTCCTATTAAATATGATAATTGCATCACAAAACTAAAATTTTAAAATTGAAAAATCCGTTTATTTATATTTCGTATTTTGAAAAAAACAATATTGTATAAGTATTGTATATAAATTGTATTCATGTAAATTACGTAATTATTATTTTATTCTAGGATAAATCATGAATAACAATGTTGGTGTTGTTGTTTTCCTCTTATTGATGTTAGCATCAGTTTTAATGATAATAATTGGAAGTATAGCTTTGGATGCTTTAGTAATTATCATTGGAGTATTATTAGGAATGTGTGCTTTATTAGTAAAATTAGAATTTAATATATACTTGCCTTTTGAGAAATGAAAAAACTAAAATATTTGATTAAGTCGAAATTATAAAATATGAAAATTTTAGTTACATTCCTCCAACTGGTGGTTTTTTTATATAAAGCCTAAAAAGTTAGCGCCTACTATACTAACAAAGAATAACTAGAATTTCGGTTAGTTGTAAAACATTAATTTATCCGTTAATGTGACCTAGTTCAAATTTCAGTGATATATCACTTATTAGAAAAATCGATCATAAGATGTTAATATTCTGTAATGCTTTCACATCATATCAAGGCTATAGTTCAAAAGTTCTTATGCTATAGCAATGTCTTAATAGAAGAATGATTTTTTTAAATCAATTTTAATTATCTTTATTCTTCAATAGAAGGACTAAACTTAAATTTTTATATAACTTATTAGAAGTAATTTATAATTATATCTCATCTCTTGCTAACTAGTGTAAGGTGTAAATGTACTCTCAATCCAAATTTCTACTAGAGAGTCTTTATAGGCTATATTGATTCCTTTTATTTTCTATGTAATTATTAAAGAAGGAAGTATTAGCAAGAAGATATTTCCTATTTCAGGTCTAAGCGTTTTTTTTCGCTAAGCCCATTTCTGAATAAAAATAGGAAGTGGGCTTTTTTATTTTTAAATATTTCAGTATTATCAGTGTGTTGCTTTAAGTAACACTAAACCTTATTGATCAGCGCAAATATCAAAAAAAGGGGGAGCTTGCCTACTAGGCAAGCTTTTTAAATTGATGATTTAAACACAATAATCCATTTTAAAGCTCAATAGAAAGATCAAACTTGCATAGCTTTTATTCGTACTAATTTATTGAATATAATCGTTTTTATAATTTTTAAAATTTCCTTAAACTAAAAATGGAAAATTTCTTGTTGCAACATTGTTATAATAGGACTACCTTAAGAAAAAATACTTTATAAAAATGAGGAGCTGCTGAAATGCCACAGTATCTCATGTTTGCGGAAAATATTTATAACAAAATTAAAGATGAGGAATTATTTTCACATGACTGTATTGAAAATATGAACTTACTTATGACATGTATACGCAGAGAAATTGAGGGAACAGAATTTAAATTAAAATTTAATTTTATTGATTTTGTTGAATTGTTCAGTAGACCATTAGATGAATGTAAAGTAAAAATAGATGTGAGTTTGATTCCTCCTCATAATTCAGAAGATGAGTATATTTTATGGTTAGCTGGATTAATCGAAAAAATTACAGAAGGTGGACCTAAACCACCTCCGCCTATAAAGAAGTTTATTCCAGAGTATATGAGCTTGAAATCTGAATTAGATTTTTTACCCTTAAATGAGGAAAAAATTCAAAACGAAGGTAAAGAAATTACGGATTACTTTAATTCAAAGCTCTATAAGTCAACTTTTAAGAAGTAATATCATATTGCCTGTGAGTTTAGCCACCGCCTAAGGGCGGTTTTTTTATGGGTTAGAATAATGGATTCTACAGAATACTTTTGGCTTACACGAAAAAAAGAACCTAAAACTAAGCCCAAATCCAGACCGCTACCTAAAGCTACTCAAAAGTACTTAGAAGCTGAAGAAGAATTTACACAAGCTTTAGATAATCTTGAAATTAAATACGAAAAGAAATTCCAGTTTAAATCTACAAAGCATTGGCGGTTTGATTTTCACTTAATCGAACATCGTATTTTAGTTGAAATAGCTGGTGGGCCTTGGTCTGGTGGACGAAAGGGCAAGCTTAAAAATAAAGCTTGGAGTGTTGATCGCTACGATGTGGCTGAAAAGATGGGCTACACCGTAGTTCGCATTGAGACAGCGGTAAGGTATCGTATTGATGAGTCTGGACCGCTACAGATGCGAAAAGATTACGCTAGCCAATGGCTTAAAAATTTAAAGAGGCAAATATTCGATGGATCAGATCAGACCATTTCCACCAACTGATTTTATTGATCAAGCTGAAGAAGAGGAAGCAATTCGTTTAATACCGGCACCAGATTTAAAGAAGTGGGTTATTGCTAATTACTTAACGATTGGTGGGCCTCTTCATAACCCGGATCATGATCATATTGCTGAGTTGCTTCATGATAATGAAGAGTTCTTGGCATTTGCTTGGGCTTCTTCTGCTTACAAAAGCAAACAAGCTATGGTTTTAGGCCAGTGCGAAAAAGTCATGTTCAATGTTGGTGGCTGGCGTAAAGCTAGACAAGAGCAACAGATGCGCGATTGGTTTGGAGCGGTTCCAACTTACTTAATTACGGTCGATGCTTCATTTTGTGAGCGGGCCAATGATACTGAGTTCTGTTATTTGCTTGAACATGAGCTGTATCACATTGGCGTTATGAAAGATGAAGATGGCGAGATCCTTTATAGCGATAATACAGGCTTACCGAAGCACTATCTTGCTGGTCATGATGTTGAAGAGTTTATTGGTGTAGTTAAACGTTATGGACCAAGCAAGAACGTTAAGCGGCTTATTGAAGTCGCCAAGAATCCGCCGTTTGTTTCGGATCTAGATATTTCAAGATGCTGCGGAAACTGTGTAATCAATTGAGCCTTAGGGCTCTTTTTTTTGTCCTGTTTGCTGTACGTAGCTGTACGAAGGGGAATTTATGGCAGCACTAAAAGAGCCTGTGAAAATATTTATTGTTCAAGCTCTTGCATGCCGTGATACCCCTCAAGAAGTGGTTGAACAGGTCAAGCAAGAGTTTGGAGTTGATATTAGTCGTAGCCAATGCGAATGCTATGACCCAACAAAATATTCGGGCAGAAACCTAAGCAAGAAATTTGTTGAGCTTTTTGAATCGACCAGAGAGAGATTTGATGAAGGCTTAATTGATATTCCAATTGCTAATAAGTACTACCGTCTGAAGCAATACCAAAGACAGCTTGAGAAGACTAGAAACGTCAAAACAGCCTTAAAAATTCTTGAGCAAGCCGCTAAAGACATTGGTGGTCAATTTACCAACCGCCAAGAAATAACAGGCAAAGACGGCGGACCATTACAAACGGTTAATTCAGATGTGCCAGTTCCAATGGAAGAGTATTTAAAAGCGCGGAGGGAGGTCTTAGATGAGTACTGATGCGGCTCGGGATAAAGCTATAAGGATCGAGGCGCAAGAAGATTTATATTTCTTCACAAGGTACATGTTTAAGGAGCGCCGTAACTATAAATGGATGCAGAACTGGCACCACTTAGAAATCTGTGAAGCTTTGATGAAGGTTTATCGTGGGGAAACTAAGCGGTTAATTATTAACGTTCCACCTCGATATTCAAAAACTGAAATTGCCGTAATTAATTTTATGGCCTGGTGTTTTGGAAAGAATCCAGATTCAGAGTTTATTCATATCAGTTATTCGGCAATGCTTGCTGCAAATAACGCATTTCAGACTCGCAATATGGTTCAAGAAGAGGCATATAAAAAGGTATTCCCTGATCTTAAATTGCGTGATGATAGTAAAGCTAAGGATTTTTGGCGTACAGCTGCAGGTGGAGTCTGCTATGCGACTGGTACAGGCGGTACAATTACCGGTTTCGGTGCAGGCAAAATGCGTGCAGGCTTTGGTGGTTGCATCATCATTGATGACCCACATAAGGCCGATGAAGCCAAATCAAAAACTATCCGTGAAGGTGTAATTGACTGGTTCCAAAATACACTCGAGTCTCGTACTAACTCACCTGATACGCCGATTATTGTCATTATGCAGCGATTGCATGAAGACGATTTGGCTGGTTGGTTGTTAGGGAAGAGAGAAGACGGTTTACCAGCTGAGGGCGGTAACGGTGAGGTGTGGGATCATCTTTGCCTTTCAGCAATTCAAGAGGATGGTTCTGCTTTATGGCCAGCTAAACATAATATTCAAAAGTTGCAGCAAATGGAGAAAGCTGCACCGTATGTTTTTGCCGGGCAATACCGTCAAATGCCTTCACCGCCAGCTGGCGGTTTTTTTAAGCCTGACAATATTGAAATTGTTGATGCGTTACCTGCTGATATTGTGAAGCAAGTAAGAGCTTGGGACTTTGGTGCAACTGAGAATGAAGGCGACTTTACTGCAGGTGTGAGAGAAGCTTTGGGTGCAGATGGCTTTACTTATATTGTCGATGTAACAAAAGGGCAACTTGGTCCAGACAATGTCAATAAACGCTTAAAACAAGTCACTGAGTTAGATGGGATGGGCGTATCGGTAAGGATTCCTCAAGATCCTGGACAAGCTGGCAAATCACAAGCAAGTTCATTCGTGAAACTTCTTGCAGGATATGACGTCAAAGCTAAACCTGTTTCGGGAGACAAACTCACACGAGCACAGCCTTTTGCGGCTCAAGTTAACGTGGGTAACGTCAGAATGCTGAGAGGTGATTGGAATAAAGACTTTATTGAAGAGCTTCGAAATTTTCCGAATGGAACGCATGACGACCAGGTTGATGCTGGTTCGGATGCATTTAATGAATTGAATGGAGGTTTTGAAGCCTTCTTTGCTGATATGGGATTTGCTCGATGAGTGACGTAACTTTTAAACATCCTGAGTATGTTAAAAACTTGCCATACTGGCAGAAGCTAGATGATGTTTGTGAGGGTGAGGATGCAGTTAAGGCTAAAGGTGAAAAATATTTACCTAAGCCTAATGCACATGACAAAACGCCAGCAAATAAGAGTGCTTACTTAGCTTATTTGATACGTGCTGTGTTTTATGAAGTTACAGGTACAACATCAAACAGTTTAGTGGGTGCTGCATTTGCTACAGATCCAAGCTTTAAGTTTCCATCCCAGCTCGCTCATTTAGAGCGTAATGCTAACGGCGCAGGCTTAAGTGCTTATCAATTGGCACAAACTGGTATTCGACACTTATTAAAGCATTACAGATGCGCCCTGTATGTTGACTACCCAACAGTTACACCGGCACGAAATCTTGCAGAGTTTAAACAGCAAAAAGCCTATCCGATGATTCACTTATTGAATGCCATTGATGTGATCAATTGGGATTCAATGATGATCGATAACCAGAAAAAGCTTTGCTTGGTGGTCATCCGTGAATTTACTTCAGAACGAGGTGCTGATGGCTTTAGCAAAACTGAGGTAGAGCAGTACAGAGTACTTCGTTTAGAGCCTGATGGTGAAGGAAACTTCATCTATACAGTTCAGGTATACACAAAAGGCGATAAGGGTACATGGAAGGGCGAAGATAAGAAGTATCCAACTGATAATAATGGGGATTTCTGGTCTTATATTCCATTCACTTTTGTAGGAGCTATTGATAACTCCGAAGAGATTAAGAAACCTCCATTGCTCCCATTAGCTAATCTTAATTTAGCTCATTATAGAGATAGTGCGGACTTTCAAGAGTCCGTTTTTTATATGGGCCAACCACAGTTTTATGCAAAGGGAGTCAATTGGGCTTGGTACGACGAGGCCAAAAAGCGTGGCATTTATATCGGTGCAAAAGTCCTTTTACCTTTACCTGAAAACGGCGATTTGGGGATTGTACAAGCAGATCCAAATACTTTAGCTCGGGAAGCAATGAAGGATAAATGGGAACAGATGAAAGAGATGGGTGCGCGCTTAATTGAAAAGGGTTCAGCGGCCAAAAAGACTGCTACTGAATCTAACAGTGATGACGCCGTGCAGCATTCCGTTCTTTCACTTTGTGTTGTGAATATGAATGAAGCTTTTTCGATGGCATTAAGATGGGCAGCTAAGTTTGTAACGCCTAATGTTGATGTTCTGACTAAAGATGAACTGATGTTCGAAATCAGTCAGGAATTTAATAAAAAAGGGTATCAAGCTGAACTAGCACGTCAATTGTATGAGGCAGCACTACAGGGCCGTTCTTCATTTAAATCTTGGTGGGAATATAACCAGACTGGAATGTTCCCAAAACAAAAGTATAAAGAAGAGCTGGACAACATCGAAGGCGAAAAAGACGGAACAGTGAATCTATAGGTAGGGTGATATGACTAAAGATAATAAAAATCTTTTGGAGGTACTCACTCAACATCAGGCGTATCTTTATCGTGCTTCTTCGCAATCAGTAAATGAACTACTAGGTTTATTCAATGATGATACGAACGCAATGCTTTTAATGCTTCGTGACCTATTGGATGAGCTAAGTGAATCAGAAAAGATTGCTCTAGCTGGAGGAAAATACACAACTTCAAACCTCCGGGAAATAAGAGATTTAATTTCTCAATGGTTTAGTAGTGTAAACACAAGCTTGCCGGCAGCTTTCGCAGTTTCAGCTACTGCGATGGCCGTATATGAAGCCAGCTATATGGCAAAGTTATTCGGTACAACTATAAATAAGCCTGACGGCGAAAAGCTTTATTCTGCAGCAAAAAAGGTTCCACTTACAGGCGGTGCTCTTGTTGATGATCTTTTATCAAGAATTGCAGAAAGTGCCCGCCAAAAAGTTGAATATGCTATTCGTGATGGTATCAGCACTGGCAAAACGAATCAGGAAATTGTTCAGCGTATTCGTGGTACCAAACGGCTCAATTATGAGGATGGAATCTTAAATGGTACAAAGAATGATATTGACCGTACTGTTAGGACTGTACGCAGTCATGTGACCAATCAATCTTATTTAAATAGCTTTAATCAAATGGGTTATGAATATGTGCGCTTTATTAGTGTTCTTGATGGTAGAACCTCAAAGCTATGTGCGTCATTGGATGGAACCATATGGGAAATTAACGATCCATCTAAACGTGTACCGCCGTTACATCCACATTGCCGAAGCATTTTGGTACCAGTTGAGAAAGATGGGAAACTTCCAGGGGAGCGTCCATTTGTAATGGATGAGCGCAAAGTAAAGGACATCCCGAAAGATGAGCGCAGCCAATTAATAGGGCAATTGGATGCAAACATTACATTCAAAGAGTTTTTCAAAAAAACTGATGACTTTTTCCAAAAAGAGTGGCTTGGGCCAAAGAGGTACAAGCTTTATAAAGTAGGAAAGTTTGATTTTGAAAAGTTCTTTGATCCTGAAGGCCGACTTTACACATTGGACCAACTTCGAAAGTTGGATGAGCAGAAATTCAAGGAGTTGGGCTTATGATTGAATCAAAAGTTAGACATTTAGTACTTAAGCGTCACCCAAGCTTAAAAGGCTTTTTAGTTGTGTGTGATGAAGAAACTGGAATGCCACTGGCAGGGCAAAAAGCGGTTCATATGAATAGTGATGCTCAAGATGGACCAACAACGATTAGCGTAACATTCGAGGCTTATGGTGAGAATGGAGTCCGCTTAGTAGGTGATGAGCCAAGAGCACTTTTAATAAAGTAAACGTAGCGAAAGGTGGTAAAAATGTCTGAAATATCAGTTGCTGAGTATGTAAAGAGAAAAGAAGAGTTAGAAAGAACACTAACAGGCCATATTGCTGAATTAATCAGTAAATTTGAAAAAGATACAGGTGTAAATATTCAAGATGTTTATGCGAATTTTTCAAGTGCCACATGTTTGGGTGGTTCAGAAAAACACTTTCTAACTGGTGTGACAGTTAAAACCTCAATTTCTAATTAACCCAATTTACTAATTCAATAGCACCTTAGGGTGCTTTTTTTGTGAGAAGAAAATGATCAAAGACGTAACAGAGCAAGAGTTAGTTGAAAAGTCTGTAGCACCTCGAGTAACTAAAACACAAATTGATGCATTGATGGAGCGCGTTTCTTACACGGTTGAGCAATGTCCCGGAGGCACAACCTCTACTTTTGTTCATGCATTTTTAGATGGAAAGTTTTTTCTAGCTTCTGGTTTTAGTGCATGTGTGAATGCTGAAAACTTTGATGCAGAAATTGGTGAACGTATGGCTCGAGGTAATGCAGAAAAGCATGCTGAAAATAAGCTGTGGGAACTAGAAGGCTACCGTATATTTGCTTCGAACTTTTAAATTATTAAATTGAATTCAAGCGTCCTTAGGGGCGCTTTTTTATTGCCTGCCGAAAGTGGATGCAGACGGCGAAACCGGGTGGATGCCCATTTTGAAAATATAGGTTGGATGACCAATGAAACTTAAAACAGTAACGATCGACGGTAAGGTATATGCGGAAGTAGAGGGTGATAAACCTATCTATGTTCATGATGATGGTAAAGAGATGCCGCATGATGCCGCTCACTCTGTAGCAACTATTGCACGTTTAAACAATGAAGCAAAAACGAACCGTGAAGCGAAAGAAGCGGCAGAAAAAGCTCTAAAAGCTTTTGAAGGGATCGATGATCCAGTGGCAGCTAAGAAAGCAATTCAGACAATGCAAAATCTTGACGATAAAAAGCTGGTGGATGCTGGTGAAGTTGAGAAAGTGAAAGCTGAAGCTATCAAAGCTGTTGAAGATAAATACGCTCCAATCGTTCAACAACGTGATGCACTTGAAGCTTCTTTACATAAAGAGCTTATCGGCGGTGGTTTTGCTCGTTCTAAGTACATTCAAGACAACATTGCAGTACCAGTTGATATGGTTCAAGCGACATTTGGCCAGCACTTCAAAATCGAAGAAGGCAAAGTGGTTGCCTACGACCAAAAAGGCGAAAAGATTTATTCCCGTGTCCGCCCTGGTGAACTTGCAACTGTTGATGAAGCTTTAGAGTCCTTGGTTGGTGGATACCAGCATAAAGACTTAATCCTTAAAGGTGGTAAAGGAAATGGCGGTGGTTTCCAAAGTGGGGGCAAAGGTGGAGCACCTTCAGGTATGAAGCGAAGCGAGATGTCAGTATCTCAAAGAGCCGATTACATCAAAGAACATGGCCAAGAATCCTTCCTAAAACTACCAAACTAATTATTAAACATTTGGAGATAAGTCGTTATGACTACAACAGTTAATTCAGACATGATCATCTACAACCAATTGGCGCAAACTGCTTATTTAGAGCGTTTGCAGGACAATTTGAATGTCTTTAACGAGGCATCAGCTGGAGCGATTGTTTATCGCAATGAAATCATTGAAGGTGATTTTAGCAAAGATTCCTTTTACCGAGTGGGGGGCAGCATCAAACATCGTGATGTGAACTCAAATGCTAAAGTTAACCCTGAAAAAATTGGTGCTGGTGAATCTGTAGGGGTGAAAATTCCCTATAAATATGGTCCTTATGCTTCTACTGAAGAGGCATTCAAGCGCCGTGCTCGTACACCTGAAGAGTTTGCAATGATTCTTGGCTATGATTTGGCTGATGCTTTAGTTGCAGGGCGTTTACAGTACAGCTTGGCTTCATTAAAAGCAGCGATTACAAGCAATCCTGAAATGGTTGCAAAAGGCAGTATCGCAGTAGATGGTCGTAAAGCTTTAACCAAAGGGATGCGTAAGTTTGGCGATAAGTTTGGCCGTATTAGTTTGTGGGTAATGAACTCAGACACCTATTTCGATATTGTTGATGATGCAATTACTAAGCAGATTTACGGTGAATCTGAAATCGTTATCTATGGAGGTTTACCTGGTACTTTAGGTAAGCCTGTACTGGTTACTGATGCCGTGGGCGATGATGATGCATTTGGTTTGCAAGTGGGAGCTGTTACTGTTACTGAATCACAAGTACCAGGCTTCCGAGCTTACGACATTAATGATGAAGAAAACTTAGGAATTGGTATGCGTGCTGAAGGTACCTTTAATATGGATCTTCTTGGTTATAGCTGGGATACAACCAAAGGTATTAATCCTGATCTTTCTTTACTGGGTTCAAGTGCAAACTGGCTGAAACATGCGACCAGCAACAAAATGACGGCTGGTACATTGTTAGATTTGTCTGGTACTCCTTAATACTTTAAACATCTAATTTTCTTGGAGGGCTATTAAGCCCTCTTTTTTATTATAAAGAGAAAAGCATCATGAAATTAATCTATACACGTGTTGCCGCAGCAGCAGCTTTAGAAGTCGGCACAATTGCAAATCCTGACTATTATGAATATCCAAATCGTAGTGCTGAAGAAGTAATAATTTATGGTGACTATCCAAAAATCCAAAATGACTATGAAGCTTTGGATATTCCAGTTGAAGTTCGCAAATTGGAAGAACCTGCAAAAACGACCTTGGCCACAGTAAATGTCGAGGTGGGTATTACTCCAGAGCTGCAAAAAGTCATTGATAAAGCAAAAGCTGACTGTGAAAAGGTTATTGAAGAAAACGGGCAACTTAAACAGAAAATCGAAATCTTGGAACAAGCTAATGGTGATAGTTCAAAGTTAATTTCTGAAAACTCACATTTAAAAGATGCTGTACTCCAGGCTGACAATGCTACTAAAGCAGCTGAAGTAATGGTAGTAAGCATCCAAGCAGAATTTGATGCTTTTAAAAATGATGTTACTGCTATGCAAGCGCGTATTGCTGAATTGGAAGCTGGAAAAGGGGCAGAAAATTCAACAACAGAAACGGCGACAAATGATTTTGAAAGTTGGTCTAACGACCAATTAAAAGAATATTTGGCCAGTAAAGATATTGGCTACAAACCATCTGCAACAAAACCAGAACTACTTAAGTTGATCCCAAAGGAATAATGAAATGAGCTTTATTACTGTAGATGACGCAAATTCAATTTTGGGCAGCGATTTTGCACCAGACAGTGATAAAGCTCGTCTGGTTCAACTTGCAAATGTCTGGATGAAGAAACGGATAGGTTTTGTGCCGGATCCTATTGTTTCACTCCTTAAAGACGCTGCTTGTGAAATCATTAAAGGTATTCTGGCCCAAGTGATTTATAACGGCAAAGAGCAGCTGCTTAAACGAAAGAAAGTTAAAGCTGATTCAGTAGAGTCTGAAAAAGAATATCAAGAAGGCACTGAAGCTATTTCGAGCTTTGAACAGATAGCAATTGATTATATTGATTCGCTTGATTTGAAAGATCCTAATACAAGTTTTAATGGCTTCGGCATTCCACTCTACAGGGCATAAATAATGGGATTACGCGATGAACTTCAGGCAGATCTTGCTGAAGCATTTAATGAAGATCTGGAGGACACCGTTCATTCTTTTACATGTGAGCGGATTTCTAAAACGAATTGGGATCCTAAGACAGAAACTCATGTTGAAGTTAAAGAAAACTATACTGGTCGTGGTGTTCTGTTTGGTTCATACAGTCAATATGAAATACAAACGCTTGGAGTACTGGCCACAGATAAGAAAGCGATAGTGCTGCAAAATGAAGTGTCCATGACTCCAAAAATGGAAGATGAGTGGGTAACACCCTTAGGTATTTTTCGTGTCAAACATATTCAACAGGATCCCGCTGCAACTATTTGGAAATGTCAGTTGAGGAAGGTTTGATTACTTGTTCTAATATCCTTCTAAACTAGGGGGATATTATGTTACTAAAAGGAAATAATGCTGAAAAAATTGCGACTACTTTAATATTTTTCATAATTTTGCTAGTAACTTATATATTAGTTAACTTAGCCTTTAGTTCAATCACGCACACTACACTAGAAAATATGGTGAAAGATGGAATGAGCTTCTCAGCTACAGCTATAGCTCCCATCATAGCTATTTTGTTATTTAGTGATTGGCGGGTACAACATTTAGCTATCAAAATGGAGACCGCAGCTGAAAAAATTGTAAAAAATTTACTCGATATTAATTTTGAAATAGATATTTTAGATGCAGAAGTTAGAAAGGATATTAAAAACATAAATGTTGAAGATACTCAAAAAATAATTTTTGATCTGAGAAAGCGCTTAATTGAACAAAATACTCAATTAGGTATTACGTTTGATGGTGAACCTAAAACAAATGACTTTATTAATCAGATTAATGATTTAATGTATGAGATGTTAAATTATTTAAATTTAATGAATATTGCTATTACTGCTCACGAAAAACTTAAGAATAATACGACAATTTTTGAGAGTGATGAAGTTAAAACGTTTTATGCGGACAAAGAGAATCTCTATTTCAAAAAGTCTTTTGAAAGATTTACTGGATTTGTAGAAACGCTTTCTACAATAAATAATTCCTTGCGAGAATTTAAGATTAAATAAAAACCCACTTCGGTGGGTTTTTTAATGGGCGCAATTTAGGAGTTTAAATGATAAGCACAGATTACGTACCTTTATGGCATATCTCACCATTTCAACATGTTCAATACACTCTTGCTAGAAGTCAGCTTCACATGGATCTGTTGTTCGAGGACATGAAAAATGTTGATAAGTTCTTGTCTGCTGAAGGTGCAGCGGCTCAAGTTAGTTACTATTCTGATGGTGCTTATGCAGTTGTTCAGTTGGGCGATACTTCAGGAAGAAATTTAATTGAAGTGTACGGATTGCTTTTACATGAAGCTGTTCATGTTTGGCAGAAGGTGAGGAAACTCATGGGAGAAAAAGAGCCTAGTTCAGAATTTGAAGCGTATTCAATTCAAGCGATCGCTCAAGACCTTTTTAAAATGTATGAGGAAAGCGAGGTGAATGATGGGATGGAAGGGGAAAAAGCCAACTGAATTTAGTTTTGACGTGGCTAAAACGGCAGAGGAAAAGGTAAAGAAAATTACCATGGATGCTGTTCAGTCTTTGGTCGTTTCAAGTCCTGTTGATACTGGCGCTTATCGTGCTTCTCATATTGTTTCGATTGGATCAGGTGATTATGGTGTGCGTGGACCTGAAACAAACGCTGTGCAAGATGCAGCTATTCAAGCCGTGAAGTTTAAGCTGGGTAATTTAGTCTATATTCAGAATAACCAACCATATGCTGAACGCTTAGAAAATGGCTGGTCTGATCAAGCGCCACAAGGTATTTACAACACTACGTTTACTTATATTTCTCAAAAGTATGGTGGTTAAGATGGCAATGACTTTAGAGCAGACAAGGCAAGCCATTATCGATCGAATGCAAAGCTTTACTGGTATTGCCCAAGACAGAATCCAGTATCCCAATGCACCAGGCTTTTCTGTACCAAAAGAAGGCTTGTGGTGTAGTCTAACCATTGCAGGCGGCCCGAGTTTTACCTCAGGTGTAGCAGATAAGCCTTGTAACCGTCGTACTGGTAATATTATGGTCCAATGCTTCGATCGGCTGCATACTGGAGAAAAAGCTCTAACAATTCTCGGTGATTCTTTATTGGCTCATTTTGAACATTTCTCTTTTAATGATCTGGAATGTTTGAACGGTCAATCGATTAAAGTTGGTAAAGACGCTGATTTTGTGCAATACAATGTGACCATAGGATTTACGGTGAATTGATATGACAAAAATACACTTTGAAACGGTTACTGGTGAGGTTCTCGAATATAAGGACATAGAAGAAATCTCATGCAGACACAAAAATATTGAATATTAGAGAATAGAAAGTATTGAGCATCTATCAATTTGGGTTTGTAGCAAATGTGGGTGTAAATTCAACGAAAGCCAATTAAAAGTTGAGGTCACAACATGATTGAAAGTAAACCAGATATGTCAATTTATAATCCATTCAAACTGTATGACGAAGAAGAGGATGTGAATTGCCGCCACAACCAAGTTGAAACAGCATGTCATAGTTATGACGGCAATCATTTATGGAAGTGCTCTAATTGCGGGAAGAAATTCCGTAACGAAGAAATAGAGGTACTCAAAGAAGAGCACAGAAAGAATCAGTAATTATTAAATAGCTAATTCAGACCGCCTTAGGGCGGTTTTTTAGTTTTACTCACTACCACCTCATCGGTGGTTTTTTTATATCTATAGGAATCACTTATGAGCAATTTTGTTTTTAAGCGTGGTGACACATTCAACTTGAATTTGCAACTGGTCGATACGGACGATGCCTTGCAATATCCACCTGATGATGTTCGCCGTGCCATTGATCTGACAGGCTACACGTTTACATCGCAAGTTAAATCATTGGTGGATGGAGCGGCAGTTGCCACATTGACTTGTGCAGCTTTAAGCCAAAGCACACAGAAAGGTTGGCTTAACGTGAAATCGGGAGCAAGCACAGCTGCATGGCCTCTGGGTTTGTGCCAAATGGATATTAAAGCCGTAGTTGGCGGTGTTATTCAACATACTGAAACTTTGACTTTTCAGGTGATTGATGGAGTAACAGCATAATGGCAAATCTAGTTTTTAAATTTTCATGGGATCATCGGCCATTTCAATATAACTCTGCTCAAGGTAAGCGGCAATTTATGCTGCCGTTTGCATCTGGTATTCCAAACTTAACACCTGATTGGACCCAAGTTCAGGGATTAAGAGATGCTGCTACTAAAGCCGTTGGTGAGCAAGTTGGCAATGTGATGCAAGTTGGTGCATTTGGATGGGGTGTTTCTTCGCCTATGGTCACTGCCAGTTCAAGTGAAGCAAATGACAAAAAAGTAAATTGTATGTTTGCAACACCTTCAGAGTGGGCTGGCTCAATCTCTCCTGGTGTAGTTGGATCAAATCAGGGTATATGCATTAACTTGGCAGCATTATCTGGAAATTATTGTATTCAACTCTGGAATCCCATTCAGTCTTATAACCCCCAAATTAGAATTAAAAATAACAACGTGTGGGACACTTGGTCAAAAATCTATTGTTCAAGAAATACCACTGTTGATGCTAATGGATTTATTAAAGCAGCCTCGCCAATAGTTAAATTATTTAGCGATCATATTGAACTAAATGAAGAGGCAGATAAACAACCGATTGAATTTGAGAAAGTCGATGTGGGTGAATACCTGCTTAAAGGTTCGTTAGGTTTTGCTCTGGAAGGTTGGTATATCGAAGTGCCAAAAGATGCAAACGGAAATACAATCGTTGCTGTGGTGTATGACACTCTAGAAAATGGCGACATTTCAATTAAAACCTGTAAACGTAAATTTGATTTTGAACTTGCTGCAGTAGTTGCAGATCTCGACAACCCTATCGAAATTCCAGAAGCACGTTGGATTGATATCCGACTGCATGAAGAGCCAGAATCGGAGTCTGAAGAACTGATGAGTGAAACGCCAGTCGACTTCCAGCTAACTAACTTATCAGAAGCAGTTTCTGCTGCCATGATTGGTATAGCCCCGCCAGAACTATCAGAAGAAACCAAGTAATGACCCGCTAATTTAGCGGGTTTTTTTACGCCCATTATTTTTACCGACCCGCTCATGAAGCGGGTTTTTTTATGCCTAAATTTTGGAGAACTATAAATGAGTTCAGGCGCAAAAATTCGATTATATGCTTGTGAAGAAGCCGTATTAGGGACAACTCCAGCAAATCCGATCTGGTATACAGTTCGCCGTGTAACGGATGGGCTTTCAGAAAACGTTTCTACGGAAGAAAGCAGCGAAGTGGTTGATTCACGCTATCGTCAAGGCGGTGTAGTTACAGAAGCTGAAGTAGCAGGCCAATTAGAGTTTGAATTGTCACTTGGTACCTTTGATCTATTTTTAAGTGCTTTAGCCTTCAATAACTGGGCTGCAAATAGCTTAACAATTGGTGGTACAGTCCGTAAATCATTAACGCTAGTTAAAGTTTTTGAAGATGTAGGTCAGGTCTTTATTTACCGTGGCGTTCAGGTAAATACTGGTGAAATTACGATCCAGACCACAGGAAAGATTACAGGTAATTTTGGTTTAGTTGGTAATTCATTTACTCGTCAGCAAGTTAACCCGGTTACCAATCCAGTAGCAGCATCAAGCCGTCCATTGGTCAGTATGCCAAACGTGGAAAACTTGCTTATTAATGGTCAATCAATTCAAGGTAAAGCGTGCATGCAATCGCTTACGCTTTCAATTAATAACAACCTTGAAGCAATCCGTTGTATCGGCTCAGGCAAATACACACCAGAGTTCTACATTGAAAAAATGATGGATATCGAAGCAAATGCTTCATTCATGTTCTCGGCAACTGCGGCAGGGTGGATTGATGCCATTAAAACCCGAGATGTATTTACATTGACTTTCGATATTAAAGACAGCAAAGGCAGTAAATACTCGTTTAACTTCCCTCAATTAGAAGTGATGGAAGCCAATCACCCGGATGGTGGTGGTGATGACATCATTACTGTAGACATCAACTTTGCTCAAGTTCGTACAGCTCCAACGATTGTACGTGCTCTTGTGTAATCAGCTTAATCAGTAACAAAGCCTATGGAATCCCATGGGCTTTTTTATTTCAAAAATTTCAGAGGTTGCTATGGCTTTAAAAGTCGGAATTATTAAAAGCTCGGATGTTGCTAAGTGGTGCACTTTTGAAACTGAAGGTGGACAGGCAGAGTTTAAAATCCGGGGAATTGGTTATAAGCCCTTTCAAGTTGCATTAGAGAAGGCAGGAAACCAAATCACATCCAAAGGCTATGATGTGATGGTAAAAGATGAAAATGCCAAGCTATATCATGAATTATTACTGGATGCATGTGCTGCTCACCTGATTGAAGATTGGAAGGGGATAGTTTTTTCAGAAGTTGTAGACGGTCAGCCAGTTGAATCGGAAAAACCATATACCCCTGAGAATGCCTCAAAACTTCTCAATCAAGGTGACATTGGTATTTCAATCTGGTTATTCATTAAAGAGCAGGCCCAGAAGATTCAGGAAGAAGCCGACAAGGACAAGGCTTTAATTCTGGGAAAGTCATCGAGCTCTACAAATACCAAAAAACGTATGCGTCGAAAACGCCGCACGAAATCGAACAAATCAAGTTCTTAGGTGGCCACATTCCGGATCCGCCAGAATATTCTTATGCGGCTGAATCCATTCTTTCGGCATTTAGCACTATATGCAGATCCAGACGGTACGAGCAGAGCATCCCGTTATCATTAGACCAGCATGCAATCAATGTCTATGCTGAGCATAATGATTTGCCTGTGGCTGCTCATATTTTTAATGACTGTATTTTTGCTTTGGATAACCTGTTTCTGGATGAAGCGTTTAAAAAGATTTCTTCCAAAAGCAAAGGTAAGTGACCAAATTGGGTATTGCCAGGGGCTGAAAAGCCCAATTTGATCAAAACGTCAAACAATTAAGCAGTTGCTCTTAAACGCGACTCAAAATAACGCAGTCGATGTTACAAAATACTTGATCTGGATTGACAGAAAATTACCTTTAAGGTATTGCGCGTGATTATCAAATGATGAATAATCACCTTACCGTCAATATTTGACGGTTCAGCATTCTTTTACTCTTTTGAGAACCTTGGTGTTTGCTTGTATGTGTTTAACATTAACTGAAGCTAAACAAAAACTTAGAGCATCTGCTAGAGATACTAGCAAAATCAAGTTAACTACACATGCAAAAGAAAGAATGAAAGAACGCTGTATCTCCATGAAGCAAATTATTTGCTGTTTTGAACATGGAGACATCACTGAGGGACCATATTTGGATGCTCGTGGAACTTGTAAAGCAAATGTTTCTGTTCGTACTGCTGGTGAATATATTACCGCTACAGTTGCATTTAAAGAGACCGCGAACGGTGACCTTTCAGTCGTAGTTACTACATTTTAAGAGTAGGCTAAATTATGTATCACTATGAAGAATGTGGCTTAAGTAATATTTGGCTACAGAATGGTTTTACTATTGAAAATGATGAGGAATTTGGCGAATTGGTATCAATCCAATCTGTCCATGAACTCCATAATGCCATAGGCCTATATTTAATAACTCATAAGCCAGAACTCAATGGTGAAGAAATAAGATTTCTTCGTAAAGAGCTAAATTTATCGCAAAAAAATCTTGCGGGGCTTTTACGTGTTGGCGAATCTAGTATTCGACACTGGGAAGCTGGTCGTTCGTTAATTGGAAAACCAACAGATTTATTACTCCGTGCTTTATATCAAGAGCACGTACAAGGTGATGGTGAATTAAGACAGTTAATTGAAAATCTTAATCATCAAGAAAGAACATTAGTTCCAAGTGAAATTAGTTTTTCATATGGAAATAACCATTCATGGCATCAAACCAATTGTGAAATAGCTTAGTTAGTTTTATTTGATAGAAACCACCTTCGGGTGGTTTCTCTTTATGTGACATTCAGTAACCGCTTTGTTAAAGTTAGTACACTTTATAACAAACGGTGAAATTCATGAAAAAAATATTGGCTGCGGGTTTAATTGGTCTTGGGTTGGTGGGGTGCGCTACTCCAGCCTATAATTATCAAGCTATACCTAAAAATATAAGCAAACCGCCAATTGGATCAGTTAATAAAGCATTTGTAGGGGATCAAATGCTTGAACAGGGAATGGTGGTTGATCGTGAAGTTCTAAACGTCCCTGAAAATATTAAAATTAGTTTTGCTTATTCACTTACTTCAGGCATTTACTTAAAAACAGGCAAAAATGAAAAAGGGCAATATTTTCAGCCATTCAACACTGTCAGTGGTGGGGGGATGGTTCAGAAAAACCCTTTAGCTGACCCATTTAAAGTAGTTATGTTAGATACTGAAGGTAAGCTCTGTGTAGTAACAGTATTTAATGCAAAAAACTGTACTGATAAACATCAAGCTACTATGAAGACAGTAGCAATTGCATCAGATAATTCCTTCCAACAAACATTAATTTATAGTGGAAAATTTGGAAATAAAATTAATGTCGGGTACCGTGAATTCTCAAGTAATCAAGCACGTCCTGCATTCAATAATGATGTTGAATATGATTTAAGCCAATCTAAGCAAATAGGTTATAAAGGTGCTTTATTGGAAGTAATTGATGCCACTAATCAAGATATTACTTACAAAGTTTTGAAGAACTTTAACAAGGTAGATTAAGAGGAGTGCACCACAATATAAACCAATGAGAGAAAGTGAAGTTTGTAATGCTATCGGGTGGGTGTTAATAGCTCTCGGCTTTATCGCAGGTTTTTTATTTATTCTTGCATTTGGTCGAATTGAAGTAGCTTCTTACTAGGGTAAAGAAACGGTTTGGTCTGGAGTTATGATAGCAACAGGAATCGGAATTATATTTAATGGATTCCTTGCAGGCTACTTATTTCAAAAAGTAGCTAGTATTCTTCGTTACCATGAGAATAAATAATATCTTGTATAAAAAGCACCCTAGGGTGCTTTTTAAAATTGGTTTAACTACCCTGCTTGGTAATTATATTTAACTTAAATAGAACCCACTCAATGAGTGGTTTTTTTATTGCCTGGAGAAAAGTAAAAATGGCACAAGAATCTCGTTTGGTCATTGTTATTGATTCGCAAAATGCTGAACGTAACGCGCGTAATCTAGGCAATGAGCTCAATAGTATTGAACGTAAAGGTGATTATGCTTCAAAGTCAATGGATGGCTTATCTGTCTCGACACGTGCACTTGCTAGCTATATGGCAGGGTTGTTAACAGTTGGAGCTGCCGTATCTAAAATGGATACCTATACAGGCTTGCAGAATAGATTGAAGTTGGTTACTAACAATCAAGCTGAGTTAAATAAAGCGACTGAAGATACTTTTCAGATTGCTCAAAGAACCTATTCTGCTTGGGATTCGGTTTTACAGGTGTATCAGCGCTTTAGTGATAACGCCAAAACATTAAATCTTACTATGGATGATACTGCCCGTTTAACGGAAACCGTATCGAAAGCAGTGGCTATTAGTGGGGCAACTGCAGAAGCAGCTGATGCAGCTTTAGTCCAGTTCGGGCAAGCACTTGCAAGTGGAACACTACGCGGTGAAGAGCTGAACTCAGTTATGGAACAAACTCCGGCATTAGCAAAGGCTATTGCACAAGGTATGGGGATTACCGTAGGAGAGTTGCGTTCAGTAGCAGCTGAAGGAAAAATTACTTCACAAGAAATTGTGAAAGCTCTAAGAAATGTTGAGTCTGATGTAGATGCGTTATTTGGTAAAACTGATATCACAATTGGACAATCGCTAACTCTTTTAAATAATGAAATTACCAAATTTGTAGGAGAAGCTGGGAAAGGCTCAGGAGCCGTACAAGTACTTTCTGGTTCGATTCAGGTACTTTCAAGTAATTTGAACTTACTGGCTGACGGAGCACTTATCGCTGGTATCGGATTAATCACCCGTGCAATTTTACTAAAAGGAGCTGCTGTTAAAGAGGGAATCGTTTCTACATTGGCTAGTCGTCAAGCTTCTATAACTAAGGCTCAAGCAGAACTTGGTGAAGCGGCAGCAACTTTAAATACAGCTAAAGCACACCTTGCTAATGTTCAGGCAACTAATGCTGAGACTCAAGCCAAATATGGAGCTACTGCAGCCGCTTTAAGATACACCCAAGCTCAAGCCGCTGTGACAGCAGCAACCAATGCACAAACTGCTGCACAAACCAGATTAACTGCTGCTACGTCATTAGCTGGTGGTATTGGTAGCCGAGCTCTTGGACTTATTGGAGGTCCTATAGGTGCTATTACTATTGGTATTTCCGCTTTAGCCGCAGGCTATATGTATTTTCAAGAGCAGGCGGAAAAAGCCAATAAAAAGCTAGAGGAGCAAGCAGCGGTTGCAAATAAAACGGCTGAAGAACTTAAAAAATTAAGAGGAGTTGAAAAGCAATCTGCTATTGATGATATGACCAAGGCATTGGAAGCTCAAAATAAGGAATTGAGAAAGACTGAGCTTGCTGTCGGTTCTGCATTAATTAATATTCAAAACTATGCAGTCGGTAATGCGGAACTTGCCAAAATTTCTAATGATGCACGTACGGGTACTATTAGCTATACCGAAGCCATTGAACGATTAAATGGAATGAAAATTCCACCTGACCTATATAATGCACTTAAGCAACAAGTTGAAAAATATGACGAAGGCTATCAAAAGGGTACTAAGTTAGTTGAAGGTTTAAAGAATGTTGGTGTTGAAAGTAAGTTAGCTGGGAATGCTGCGCAAAACGCTGCACTTCAACATCAACAACAAGCGAATGCAATTGGTAATACAGCAACTGAAGCAGAAAAAGCATCGAAGGCTTTACAGGATTATCGGGATAAGCAAAGAGATAATGTGCTTGATTCAATCTATAAATCAGGTTTGCTTGATTCGGGGTATACCGTTGCTCAGGCTAACGCGATTCTAGAGCTGCAAAAAGCTAAAGGGATGAGTGCAATTTTATCTAAAGATGAAATTGACAGTGCTTTGCGAAACCTCAAAATTATTGAGGAACAACAGGAGCGCGAAGAGAAACTAATTGACTCCAAACGTAAGCAGACAAAGGAACTGGAGCAGCAGGAGAAGATTGCTAAACGCCTTGTAGGTGTATCGGGTAAATCAGGAATTGGTACGGGTCCTCATCTTGATGTTCGCTATGGCGGTTCAATGTCTGGCCAGAAAGTATCGAATGAACATCTAGCCCGATTACAGGCAGGCGGCAAACCATTGTCATCCTACAAGATCAGTTCAAATTACGGTCCACGAAAAGCCCCTACTAAAGGGGCTTCTTCATTTCATAAGGGTATTGATTTTTCAATGCCTGAAGGCACGCCAATCACGACCAATGTCGCCGTGAAAGATATCAAGACATGGTATGACAGTAAGGGTGGTGGTTATGTTAGCGAGGTGATCTTTGAGGACGGAGTGTCACTTAAGCTTCTTCACCAGTCACCGAGTATGCAAAGCAAGGTTAAGAGCGGAGCAAGCAAAGGCAGTGATAAAGCTTCGGGTGACATTCAATCGCAACTTGATCGTCAGTTAGATGCTCAGCGTTCACTTGAAAATGAGGTAGCTAGTGAAGTACAGCGGATCCAGAATAACTTAACAGTTAGATTGGAGGACGTTGATAAAGCAGGTTTTACCCCGGAACGTACTGCTGAAATCAAGGCAGAATTACAGCGCCGTGCAGATAATGATATTGCGATCGCCAAACAAGCGATTAGAAGCAAACTTGAGGATTATAAGGAGTTCCAGAAAACCGAGGCTGATTTACTTAAAGAAAGTTTTGATCGCAAAAAGTTCAATGCGACTCATGACATTGAATTAAGTAAATCTGAACAAAAGCAAGCAGTAGAGCTGCTAGAACAGCAGTATCAGCAAGAACTAGGATTGATGAAATTAGCCCAAGAGCAGCGATCATTTCAAGCCCGTTTATCTCTGCTTTCCGAAACTCAGGCCATGCAGGAACGTTATAGACTGGAAAGAGAGGAAATTCTTAAGAATACAAAGCTTTCTATTGAAGAGCGGCAAAAGCTAATCGCATTATCTAAAGCCACACAGGACAAAGAGACACGCGACAAAGTTAATAACGCTGTTCAAAATTGGGGTGGTATTCAGGCTGATATGAATGGTTCCAGTGAGTTCTTTAAACAGGATCAGGAACGGTTTAGCCGTTTGGGTGCTGCAAATGATTTGGCAGATAGTAAATTTGGTGCAGCTGATTTAGATGAACAAAACTCATTAGAAACACTCAATGCTCAACTTGAGCAGCAGCTTATTAGTCAGCAAGATTTCGAAAACCAGAAAACTGCCATTATTCAAGCTGCTCAAGAGCAACGAAGTCAAATTTACAGTGAGTATGCTCAGAACACCAAGGATATCGAAGACAAATATCAGCAAGATCGATTGAACGCTCAGATTGCCCTTGGTGGGCAAATGATGGGTTCAGTTACCTCAATGTTTGGTTCAATGTTTGGTGAACAGTCCAAAGCTTATAAGCTGATGTTTGCTGCAGATAAAGCTTATGCAATTGCAGCTGCAGGTATTGCAATTCAACAAAATATCGCAGCAGCCTCAAAAGTTGGTTTCCCTTATAACTTGCCATTAATTGCTGGAGCAGTTGCTCAAGGTGTCAGCATTATTGCAAACATCCGGGCAATCAAAGATCAGGGTTTTGCTGATGGTGGTTACACTGGATCTGGTGGTAAGTACGAAGCTGCGGGTATTGTTCATAAAGGCGAGGTGGTGTGGTCCCAAGAGGATATTAAACGCTGGGGTGGTGTAGGTTTAGTTGAGAAAATGCGTAAGAGCTCAAGCCCTGAAGCATTTATTAATAACCATGCTACAAACAATACTTCAGCGGAAAATGTCTTTAATCGTTCATTCCTAAGCTCAAAAGCTTTTAATGATAATCAAAATATCTCGAATATCTTTAATCAACCTACTCAAGATAATCAGATTATCGTTAATGCTCTCAAGCCAAGCAAAGACGCGGCATCAAGATTCGGAGATGTTAAAAACATTACTAACCAGTACGCTGGGAACAACTCAAGCTTTAGCAACGTTCTAGATAAATCGATTCAAAGTAGTAAGTCTTTTACTGCCAATAAATCGAACTTATCTAATTTTTCTAACTCGAAAATTCAAAATAGTAATGTTTCAAACAGTACTACTCAGAATGCTCAGAAAGAATTGCTGAAGGACGTTTCTGTCTTAAAAGGCAATGGTTTTGCTGATGGTGGTTATACAGGTAAGGGTAAGAAATATGATCTAGCCGGAGCTGTGCATAAAGGTGAAATAGTTTGGTCACAAGATGATATTAAAAAATGGGGCGGTGTTGAGAAAGTAGAACAGATGAGAGAGGCTACAAGTCCAAAATCATTTATTTCTAACTATGCTCAAAATAACACCTCTTTTGAAAATATCGTGAATCGGGCTAATCAAAGTTCACGAGCATTTAACCAAAGTAGAGATATCTCGAACATCTTTAATCAGTCTTATCAAGATGATCAGATTATTTATAAGGGTAATGGCAGTGTACCTACTGCATCTTTTTCTGCTAGTTCTGATCTATTCCATGACGGAAAAGTTTACTTCTCATCAAATGGTTTAGTTCAGGATCGCTCAAATCTTGAAGGCGTGCAGGACTTTACCTTAGGTCAGTCTAATCGCCCTCAAGCTGAGTTTATGCCTACTTTTGAGCAATCCTCTCCAACTATCAATTTTAAGATTGAAGTCGTGAATCAAGTCAGCAGTGCAACTGTTGAAGCTGAACAATTGGATGAGAAAACTGTCCGGATCATTGTTACAGATGAACTGGATAAGCAGCTTCCAAGAAAGGTACCTAAACTTGTAAGTGATCAAATTGCTAATCCAAACTCAACTATTAGTCGATCTTTGACTGAGAATACGACAGCGAGAAGAAATCGTACTTAATAATTTGAACCCTTTTCGGAGGGTTCATTTTCATAATATTTAAATTTCAAGGTGATAGAGTCTGTTGGAATTAAAATTGATGGTTAAGACATGAAAAAAATAATTGTAATTTCTACAACACTTTTAGGCCTTACGGGATGTGCCATTCCTGCGGTAAATAATCTCGTAAGATCTACAAATATGTATCAAGATGAAATAGCAGGTGATACAGCGAATTTAAGGGTTTATAGAAGTAATGTACCCATGGTGCAGTTCTATATTACTTATCAAAATAATGAGGGTGAAAAAATTTCAAAAAATCTAATAACAAAGCAGATTTCAAATAATTTAACAAAGTATGGTTCTATGCATGAGCCCAAAAAATTAAATATGCCTAAACCCACAATCAGTTTAAATAATGGTGAAGAGTTTTTTGAGTTTAAAGTACCCGCAAATAAGAAGTTAACTTTCAGGCTTACTTCTGTTATTGGGTCAACTACTATGTATAGTTGTGATGTAAAAATGGACTATAAATTGGACAGAAATGGAAATTATGAATTGATCCGTTTCAAACAGATCAAAGATTTGGTGAATCCAGCTTTACTGACTGAACCATCTCAAGATGGAATCTACTGCAAGTTTGTAGTGAAAGAGATTTTTGAAGATGGGAAAGAAACTGTAATTAAACCGATTTTTTAAGTTCTAACTACTTTATTAAATAGGGGGAAATTGCGATGCATCAGAGTGAGGTTGGATTCTGGGGTGGTGGTAGTATGTATGTATCAGGTGTTCCCAATGATGTACAGAAGTTCTTTGAAGCACTCACAAAATTATCTTTAAAATTTCCAAATGATTTTGAGTGGCCTTTAGTACTTAATAGATTATATAAAAAATATGTTCGATATGAAGATATTAATAAAACTAAAGAGATTATGGATTTCTGTAAAGCAAAACTGACAGAGCCATCTGAAAATGAAGATACGTATGTATTTTTAAAGTACTTTAGACAATTTGATTCTGCAGTAGAGAGCGCAATTTATTTTTACGAGTATTTCAATGATTATGTACCAGTTAGAATAGCTGTGGTTGATTTACCATGGCAAATGGTTGAAGCCCGAAGACCTCTTCGTGAATATGATCAATTAGAAGGCGAACCTTATTGGTTGACTGATTATAGTTGGGAAGAAATGGAACGGTTAGGCAACTTATAAATTGTAGATTCTTATTATTTAAAGCCCCTTTGGGGCTTTTTTATTACCTAAAGGAAAGTTATGTACAAGTTAAAGCTAAATCCTCAGACCAGCGGCTATGGCGTAACACCGGGTGATGATGTTAAGCGTCAACAAATGGATGGTGGGCGTGGACGCTATTACATTGATGTAAAACGTAACAGCCACATTGTCGATGTGAACTGGAATTTAAGTAAAACTGATTTCAACAAAATGATGGCTTTCTGGCGTGTCTATCAGACCAAGCCAGCCTCGTTTTATGCGGATTTGGTCATTGACCAAGGAACACGTCAACAATACCAATGCAATTTCATACCGAACTCGTTCAAGACTAATGAGGTGAATGGAAATCTATACCGGGTAAATGCTCAGCTCGAAGTTGTACAGAACCAGCCGAATCTTATTGCCGATGCAGCATTGATCAAAGATTGGGAGGTTTAATGGAAAACGAATACGCCAAGTTCTTTCTCAATCGTAAAGTTGATATCTATCAACTGGAGTGTATTGAGTTATCACATCCATCTTTTCTAAACACTTATCGTGTTGTTCGTAATGATGATCGTGGGGTGTATGTTCAGCACAAGGAAGGAGCAGGTCAGGCCTTTTATGAATACTTACCCATGTTTATTCAATGATCTGGAATGCTGGGTGATCTGGACCAGATCTTAATAGTTTCAATTTCCGGACTTGGTGATGTGCTGCCAGATGAGTTTGAACGGGTAATTGAAGGGCAATATTCAGACGTTAAGCCTACCGTAAATTATCGGCTCTATAGTTCAGACAACTTGAATACACCAATCCACTATTTGTTAGGACTACAACTTTCAGGTGTATCAATGAATCATAAAGCTGTGACATTCAAGGCTGAATCACCACGATTAAATACTGCGAAGACTGGAGATATTTTTGCATTGGATCGCTTTAGTGGTCTGAAGGGGGCTGTATGAAAAGTCATGATCATTTGCTTGATAAGCAATACGATGAAGAGCAGTACAACTGTGTTCATTTTGCCCATGAAGCTGCTTTAGATTTATATGGAATAGATCGCCGTGAAGCTTTGGATTTATTTATGCAACCTAAAGGTAAAATTACATTCCTACCATCAAGATTAAAACTCTTAAATCCGTTGCCCATGCCGAAGGAGGGCTGCATAGTCGCCTTCCATCCTAGACAAAGAAATAAGCCCCCGCATGTGGGGCTTTTTCGTTTAGGGCGCGTACTGCATTTAATGGAAGGTGGGGTTACTTATTTAGCTGAAGACGTCATCAAAGCAATAGGGTTTAATCGGGTCAGTTACTATGATTAAGATTATTTATAAACAGGATCCTTTGTCTGAAGAGAAGACAATTGAACATGCTCATACAATAGGGCAATGGCTAACTTCCAAATACGAATCTATGCCTGAACATGTCCGTATTTTTCATACATCAAGTAATATGGATCATGCGGAAATTTCATTTGCCAATGAAGTTACACCTAAGAATGCCCATGACTTAAAACAGCTTGATTTCTTACCTGGTACTTTCATTGTGATTGAAAACCCGAAAGGTATGCCAGCCCTCATTGCGGCAATCGTATCTATTGTTTTAAGTGTGGCTGTTGCATTTTTAATGCCCGCACCATCGATTGCTCAAACCAATCAGAATAACAACCAATCCTCATCTGCAAATAACGAACTTTCAAATCGTGAAAATAAGATGAGGGTAAATGGTCGCATTACAGATAACTATGGCGCTGGATGGAATACACCTGATCTGATTGCTGTGCCTTACAAGGTTTATGAAAACAATGTTGAGGTTGAGCATATTGTTGGTTGTATTGGTCGTGGCCACTATCAAATTAATGGCGCGTACGATGGTGAAACCAATATTGTTGATATTGCTGGGGCATCAGTAGAAGTTTTCCGACCAGGCGTCGATATTGTTTCTGGACAACCTTATTTCTCTGTTGGTACTGAAATTACAACACCGCCTTTAACTGTTCAGCATCAAAACTCAGTGAATGGTCAGGTCTTACGGCCAGCTGATACACAGACTTTAGAAGGGACCAATTACCTTCTTTTTGCATATCCAAACGAGATCCTTCGGGCAGCTGCTAATAATACCGATTTAACAACAAAGTTTGTTAGTAATGACCGCATTGAAATCACAAATGCTTCATTTACTTATAACGGGCAAACATATGATTTAAACGGTACTTACAGTGTTCTATCTGTTGCCGACGACCGAATGACATTATCAAATCCTGCTGCGGTTAATCCAAACTGGTTAAAGCTAAAAGAGCTATCTAACCAGCAAACCGCAGCGGCCTCTCCAAAGCTTGTATCCATCGGAGAGAAATGGATAGGTCCATTCATACTAGACAATATTGAACGTAGTCGAGTGCTTTGTAATTTTGTGGCCACAAATGGACTTTATACAGTTTCATCAGGGGGCAATCAGGCAGCTGTAAACGTCACGATTGAGATTGAAGTTACTCCTGTGAATGAATCGGGTGCTGCAATTGGTAATCCAATGCTAAAGCAGATTATTCTCAAGGGTTCAGCTAAGTCACGGCAAACGGTTGGTGCAACACTGGATATGGTCACATTTCAGGGGCGTTGTAGCGTACGTGCACGCCGTTTAACTCCGACTCCAGCAGTCACAACAGTTGTTGATGAGGTGAAGTGGCAAGCGTTGTACGGTGCTTATCCATTGCAAAGCACAATGTATGAATATGAAACGGTTTTCCGTGCACGTACTTATGCAACGACTGGAGCATTGTCGGTTAAATCTCGAAAGATCAATTTCGATCTTCAGCGGATGTTGCCAACCTATAAAAATGGAGCAATGACGACAGAGCTATTTCCAACATCAAGCTTTGCTGATGCATTGGTCTCAATGGCACTGGATGACAAGATTGGCCGCCGTACGATTGAAGAGATTGATATAGAAAATATCTATCGTACCTATAACGATATAGTCGATTATTTTGGTACACCTTTAGCGGCTGAGTTCTGTACAACGATTGATGATACAAACCTTTCGTTTGAGGAGCTGGTTACCAATCTTTGTGATGCGGTCTTTTGTACAGCATACCGGCAAAATAATAAGCTTAAAATCTACTTTGAACGACCAACCGATAACTCGGTCTTACTGTTTAACTTCAGGAATATCATTCCAGATAGTTACAAGCATGACCTGACCTTTGGTGTAATGGATGATTACGATGGGTTGATCTATGAATACACGGATCCGACCGATGATAGCCGTATCAATATCTACTTGCCAGATAAAGGAGCCAAGAACCCAAAAGAGGTAAAATCAGTAGGTGTTCGTAATAAGTGGCAAGCGCATTTTAATGCGTACCGGCTTTGGAACAAACTTCGCTTTCAGCGTAAATCCATCACCTTTGATGCAGCACCAGAATCAGAATTACTGGTTTTACGCGACCGTATTGCCGTAGCGGATTACCGCAATGGCATCCATCAAAGTGGGGAAGTGGTAAAGCAAGAAGGCTTAATTCTTACATTGAGCCATGATGTCGACTTCATACCTGGCAAGAGTTATGTCATTTACTTGCAAATGGGAGATGGTACCGTTGATCTAATTCCTGTTACTGCTGGATCTGCCAAGAATAAAGTAGTTTTAGGGCGGTTGCCAAACAGGGCTCTTAAATTGAGTGCAGATGATTTCATTAATACGATCTATACGGTTGTTAATGATGATACTAAGGACTCTTTACCTTATCTGGTGGCAAAGAAAGAGCCTGTTGACCAATTCTCAAATACGATTACTGCAGTCAATTACGATGTGCGGTATTACCTCAACGATAAAGACTTTATTGACGTGCCAGTTGATGATTCACCAATTTACATTCGATATGACCAGTTAGATATTAATCTGGCGCGTTTATATCAGATGCAAAGAGGCGACTTGCCAACTACAGGTGAAATTAGTTTCGTGGTTGAGGCGGGTGCTTTGGTATCCAGTTCGAGTTCACTTAGAGCTGAAACCAGAATGGTTTACAAGCATACTAATAATTACGAGACTAAAGAGTTTATTGTTCCTGCTGCTCCAGAAATAGCCGCAATTGATACGGGAGAATTTCCTTCTGACCTTACCGTAAATCTTACAATCAAAGGTTCTGTTGTCGGGCGTGGTGGTGATGGCGGTTTACCTCATTTGGCATTTAGTGCCTGGTCAAGTGACCCAAATTATAACTTTACCAGAACACGCCGTGATGGGTTCCAAGGTGCACCAGGTTTAAAGAACCGGCACAGCAAATTGAACCTCATTATTGATGGCGGAACACTGGCTCGAGGTGGGTCTGGTGGAGGTGCTACTCCTAGTGGGATTTACACTGAACTAGGTTATGGAGTGCAAGGTGTTCCCGGTGGTGCAGGTGCACCGTTTGGTCGAGTTATGACAGGACAGCCAATCTACAATGATACTCAGGACTGGCGTTGGTATCTGGAAGGGGGTTATTTATTGGTTGTTAAAGTTACAGATGCAGAAGCTGAGATTCCAGGTAAGGGATATAGAACTCCTAATGATGGCCGTTATGGATCCCCTTTATCCGGTGATGGCGGAGGCTGGGGGCAGCGTGGTACCAAGTCTACTAATGATGGAACGTGGAACTGGCAATACCATGGTACCACTGAAGGTCAACCAGGAGCAGGTGGTACCGCAATTATTGGAGTGGCACCGCTAACAACTCAATTGATTAACGGAGGGAAAATTCTACAAACCCTTTAAACCTTAAAATAACTTTGAGCACCCAATTCGGGTGCTTTTTTATTGTCTAAAAATATCTGGAGAAATTAATGGAACCAGTTTCTACAAGCGGTTTAACAGCATTATTAAAATTTTATGGGGCAGCAATTATGGTGACTTTAGCAGTCGCTTTAGTTGCAGCAGTTGTATTGATGACACGTATGCCACGCTCACCTCAAGAGTGGGCAGTGGGCTTGATTTGTACAGTTGTATCAAGTCTGGCTGGTGGCTCATTCATTATTGTGAAGTGGGGGCTTCACGAATGGATTACTGATATTTGGGGAATGATTGCACTCGGCGGCTTCTTCTTTATTTGTGGCATTCCCGGTTGGGCTTTGGTCCGATGGATCTTCAACTTTATTGATAAACAGGAAGGTAAGACGATTGTCGAAGTAATTAAAGAAGTTAAGAAAGCCAAAAGAGACATCGAAAACAGTTAATGCCGCCTTCAGGCGGTTTTTTACATCTAAAGGAAACTGAAATGAATATTGAACAATACCTTGAAGAACTCATAAAACGTGAAGGTGGTTATGTAAATAACCCAGCGGATCGTGGCGGCGCAACCAAATACGGTATTACTGAAGTAGTTGCACGTACTAATGGCTTTAAGGGAAGTATGCGAGATTTACCGCTTGATGTGGCCAAAGCTATTTATCGCAAAAACTATTGGACCGCTCCACGTTTTGACCAGGTGAATGCCGTTTCTTCTGCAGTAGCTGAAGAGCTTCTAGACACTGGTGTGAATTGTGGTACCGGTTTTGCAAAGCCACTTTTACAACGTGCTTTGAACTTGCTTAACAACCAAGGTAAGGCTGGTTTTCCTGATCTTGTAATTGATGGTGTTTATGGCTCGGAAACGCTGAGAGCTCTAAAAACCTATTTGGCCAAACGTGGGAAAGACGGCGAGAAAGTGCTTGTGCGAGTTCTTAATATCATGCAAGGCCAGCGTTACATTGAAATCTGTGAGCGCAATCCAAGTCAAGAACAGTTTTTCTATGGCTGGATCAGCAATCGAGTGGTGATCTAAATGGCTCAAGCAGAAACAGTAACAGAGCTTACGCCATATTTAGAATATTGGAGCAGCGGCATCTATATGTTTAAGTGCCCCGGGTGTAAATATTTACATCCTTTCCATGTAAAAGAGGGCGCACATCATAATGGTAGCATTTGGAATTTTAATGGTGATGTCGAAAAGCCCACATTTACACCTTCATTACTTGTTAATGACCATTATCCAGCAAGCCGATGCCATCTGTTTTTGACTGAAGGGAAGATTCAATTCTTGACTGATTGTCATCATGAGCTCGCTGGCTTGACCGTTGATATGGTGCCAATCGATGTTTAAAATTTTGATGTTATGTATCCTATTATCAGGATGCTCAGCTCATACAATCAATAGTGATGTGAATATAGTTATTTGTGTAAAAGCCCTCTAAGGAAGGCTTTCACAGTTTATGCATTTTTGATATTAGCTAACTGATTATTTTTACTAAAATAAATACATATTAAAATAGCAATTAATATTACTCCGGATGCTGCAAAACGGCTTAAGTCTAACCCTCCAGCGGAAAGGGGCTTATCTAAAAAGTCTCCAACCACAGCACCCAAAGGACGAGTTAAAATAAAAGTACTCCAGAATAAAAATGTTCTTGAAGCAGAAGTGAATTTATACAAAAACACCATCAATAAAATGAGTGATGAGAAAAGAGCAATCCCGCCACTATAGCCTAATCCAATCGTATCTGCTGACCAGTCACCAAGAGCTGTACCCAAAGTTTGACTAAAGGTAATTGTTAACCAATAAAAGACTTCTGATTTAGGTTTATTAACGGTATGAGGGGAGACGCTGCCTTCAACTTTATACCAACCCAATAGTGAGAAGATGACTAAGCCGAGGAGTAAGCTACTTCCTCCACTATAACCAATACCTAAAGATCGAGTGACAAAGTCTGCTAATGTTGTACCAACAGTTGTACTCGCAATAATGGTAAACCAATATAAATATGGTTTATAACTTTTTGCCTTAATTTGACAGATCAATAAGATAATAAAAATTATGGCAAAAATAAAAGTACTAGTTAAATACCCAAGTTTCAATGACATTGAAAAACTATCTCCGCCAGTTTCACCAAAAGTAGTTGCGAAGATTTTAGTAATCCAGAATAGAAGGGTAACTTGGGGGACTTTAGTTATATACTCACTCATTTCATGACTTGAATTATTCATCTAAGAGTCTCAAATGATAAATTTATCAAACAATAAATTTTTAAAATTAAGATGAGCTTAAAGATTTGTTTTTAATAATATAGCTTTGTATTCTTATTGGTTACTAAGCTCATTTTTTAATTTCTATTTAAGTTTTACTAGCTAAGATTTCGAGTTTTTAATATTTAGTGGTTTTTTAAATGCTAGTAAATTGTTTAAAATTCAAAAGGATAAGTAGTAATATTACACTATCAAATTTTAATTCGCTTTTATCTATCTGGCTAGGTTTATTTTTGAATATAGGTTTTTTTAAAAAAATCTATCAACTTACACCTTATAATAGTATTAAGTCAGCTCTTTTCTTAGGGGCGACATTAGTTATTTTAATAGCAGCATATAATTTAATTTTTCAATTAATAAATTGGAAATGGACTGCCAAAATCTTTGCAATTTTATTGATATTTATTGGTGGCTTTAGCTCTTATTTTGTAAACACATTGGGTGTCATTATTTCACCCGACCAAATTCAAAATATAGTGCAGACCGATGTTTCGGAAGTTACCGATCTAATCTCTTTACGCTTTGTTTTATGGACAGTTTGTTTTGTTATTTTGCCCATTTTTTTAATTACTCAAGTTAAATTTAAACAAGAAAAAGCATCACGGTTATTATTGAAGAAAGTATTTTCATTGGTAGTTTCATTTGCAGTGGTCGGTGTTTTACTTTTTACCTACTATGTCGATTTTGCTGCAATATTTCGTGAACACCGTGATTTAAAAGGAATGATTTCACCGCAAAATAGTATTTCATCGCTTATGTCTTACTATCATAAGAAGGCTCCGAAGAAAAATCTACCTCTTGTGTTATATGGTCAAGATGCTCATCAAGTTCAGCAAGTACAAAAGAACCTCCCTAAGTTAATGATACTTGTTGTAGGTGAAACGGCACGTGCCGAAAGTTTCTCTCTAAATGGGTATGCAAAAAATACGAATCCGGAGCTTTCTAAACAAGATATTTTCAACTTTTCGCAAGTGAGCTCATGCGGTACGGCGACAGCTGTTTCTGTGCCATGTATGTTCTCGGGTATGCCACGTGTAGATTATGATGAGCAATTAGCTAGTCACCGCGAAGGTTTATTAGATATTGCAAAACGTGCGGGTTACCAAGTGACTTGGATTGATAATAACTCGGGTTGTAAAGGTGCATGTGATCGCGTTGAACAATACCAGATTCCAGAAAACTTAAAGAAAAAATGGTGTAAAGATGGCGAATGTTATGATGACATTCTCATTGACAGCTTAAAGCAGTATTTGGCTACTATTGCCAAAGATGATGATCGTCCGCGTTTGATTGTTCTGCATCAAGTGGGTAGTCATGGACCTGCATATTACAAGCGTGCACCTGAGGCATATCAACCTTTTAAACCGACTTGTGATACTAATGCGATACAGGGCTGTTCGCAAACTGAATTGCTAAATAGTTATGATAATACAATTGTATATACAGACCATGTATTAAGCCAAATGATTAATACTCTAAAAGAAATATCAAAGTATCAGACAGGTTTATGGTATTTATCTGATCATGGCGAATCAACCGGAGAACATGGTTTATATTTACATGGTTCACCTTATGCAATCGCACCGAGCCAACAAACACATGTACCAATGATTATGTGGTTCTCTGAAAGTTGGAACCAACATAATCTTGCTCAAGTGAATTGTTTAAGCCAAAAAACTAAACAAAAGTTAAGTCAGGATAATTTATTCCCAAGTTTGTTAAGTTTGCTGGATGTAAAAACTAAGGTAGTAAATAACAAACTTGATATGTTGAGCCAATGTAAATAAATATATTTTTAATTTATATAAAACGAAGCAAAATAGACTTGTTTCGTTTTATAAAATGTATTGGTTCGTAATTAGCACACATTTTAAGATCCCTCTAAAATTATTTAATAAACCTTCGTAAGCTATGCATCAAACTTACAACAATATAATTATTCTTAAAACCCAAAGACCACCCAGATTCTTTATAGAAAGGTTCACCATATTTAATTGTATGCTCGATATAAAAGTAAACCCAATATTTCATTTCTTAATTCTCAATTATTTAGTAAGTAATTTAATTTTTTCTAACCATTTTGCATATGCTTCAGTTTGCTGGGGTAGGTACTCATAATAATCATATGTGCCTTGTTCGCCAGACATTACATGGCCAATCATGAGTTGAGCCACATCACGCGATGTAAATGCACTGAAGTTAGTTCGTGCTGTTCTTCGTAGGTCATGAAGGGACCAATGCTTCATAAAATAGTCATGATGTCTTCTTAGGCGCTCCATTAAATAACGAGGCAATGAATTAGATGATCCATGACTCATAGGTGTTTCTTCACTATCATTCGTTAAGAAATACTCACATGAGCTATAGTCGAAAGCTTCGACAATTAATGCCTCCATTTCAGGCAAAATAGGGCGAATAATTTCACGGCCAGTTTTCTTTCCTGTCTTATTGTTTACTACAGGAACAAGCCAGACCTTTCTATTTAAATCGAAATCAGTCTTTTTAGCTTTTCTGAGTTCGCCATTTCTACAACCAAACATTAAACATAGTTTTAAGAAAATTTTGTTTTTAGGCAAAATGTTTGATTCTTCAATAGCCAGCCATACCATTTTTATTTCATCATCAGATAGAAATCTGGTTCCTCTATTTCGCTCAATGCCCAAATCTTCCTTGGCATAGATGTCAGATAAAACATTTACCTCAAGTAATTGTCTTTTTTTGGCCCATTTTAGAACCTGTTTTGCATTCGTTAATACGCGATCAGCAATCGAAGGTACATCATCTGCTAATTCTTCAAGTAAGGCTAACCATTGTTGCAGAGTAATGCGCTCAACTGGTAAATCACCGATTTCAGGTATTACATGCTGCTCAAAAGTATTCTTAATTTGCTGGGCAGATGTTTTCTTCTTTAGACAATAACTTTCATACCAATCATTAAAGACATCTTCAAATGTGCTTGCATCGATGTATTTTTGCTGCTGTACACGAACCTCAACTTTAGGATTCATTCCCTTATCTAATAGTGAACGCATTTCACTAGCTTTTACACGTGCATCTTTGAGAGAGATATGAGGGTAGGTGCCAAGGTCTAAACGTTCAGCTTTACCAGCAAAACGATATCTAAGCTGAAAAACAATTTTACCTTTAGGTGAGACTCGAACACTCATTGAGTCTCGATCTGCTATTTCTTCAACCTTATCACGTGCCTTGCCGTTATTAGCTTTCAGCCACACTTCAGTTAAAGCCATAGTCCACCTGTGTACATAATTTTAGTTGAGCGAGAGGTAAGTGCAAATATGTACACCAATGTGTACATAATTAATGAGACTTATTCTGTCCTAAAATGTCTTAGTATGTCTATATTAAAAACGAGGGAAATATTGAGAAATAAAGCTTTTATTGTTGTTTTTGTCTTAGTGTGTCTTAGAGTGGCTAAATGGCATTAATTCTTTTGAACGATTAATGCCATAGTTGTTCCATATAAGCCATGACCCTGAGAGGCTTTTCAGGGTCAGTTACACAAAAAGTGAAGTCTTATTTTTGTTCAAGCCATGCAGGCAATGCTGCGATAACTTGTCCAAACTTCTCGTTAAGTGGCGCGCCACCTTGTGCTAAGTCAGGTTTACCACCACCTTTACCACCTAACTCGGTTGCTAGATGTTTGATGATGTCACCTGCTTTTAGAGTTGCAGTGTATTGTGATGCAACTGAAGCAAGTAAGCTGACTTTGTCACCCTCTACACCAGCTAACACAATAACTGCATTCTCTAATTTCGATTTAACACTGTCGTGTAAGTTGCGAAGTGATTTTGCATCTACACCTTGAACAGTGGTAATAAGCGTTTGACGACCAGCAATGGTTTGTACCTGATCAATCAATTCTGACGCTTGGAAGTTTGCCAATTTCTGATTGAGCTGTTCAATCTGCTTTTGTAATGCAGAAACCAATTCAACATTGGCTTGTACACGCTCAACAGTTTGGTCTTTCTGTGCTTTTAATAAGCCATTAATGTGCTGGATATCAGCATCAGTTTTTTGTACTACATCTAGCGCTTTAGTACCTGTAACAGCTTCAATACGACGTACACCAGCAGCTACACCACCTTCAGAAGTGATTTTGAATAAACCAATATCACCTGTACGTTTAACGTGGATACCACCACAAAGTTCAATTGAGAAGTTTTTCTCATCAATAATTGAACCCATAGAAAGTACACGTACTTCATCACCATATTTTTCACCGAACAACATCATGGCACCTTTAGCTTTTGCAGCTTCGATATCAAGAAGTTCGGTTGTTACAGCACTGTTTGCAATAATTTCTGCATTCACTAAACGTTCAACTTGTTGTAACTGTTCAAAAGTTACAGGTTGGTCATTAGCAAAGTCGAAACGTAAGATATCGCTTGCAACTAGAGAACCTTTTTGTTGTACATGTGAACCTAAGATTTGACGAAGGGCAGCATGTAATAGGTGAGTTGCAGAGTGGTTACGTGCAGTTGCTTCACGAATGTCTGCTTTAACAATCGCTTCAACATTTTGATCGGCTTTAAGACTACCAACGGTCACAATACCTTGATGAACAAAGGCACCACCTGACTTTTTAGTATCTTGAACTTCAAAAATACCAGTTTCATTTTTGAAGATACCAGTGTCGCCAATCTGACCACCACTTTCAGCATAGAAAGGAGTTTGGTTTAAAACGATAAGCGCTTCATCACCTTCAGAAACTTCGTCAACTTGTACGCCATCTTTATAGATCGCTACAATTTGACCTTGACCAGTGGTGTTGATGTAACCATCAAACTGAGTTTCGCCTTCAACTTTTACAATGTTGTTGTAGTCGACTGCAAACTTACCAGCATCACGAGCACGTTGACGCTGTGCTGCCATTTCTACTTCAAAACCAGCTTCATCAATAATAAAGTCACGTTCACGTGCAATATCAGCAGTTAAGTCTGTCGGGAAGCCGTAAGTGTCGTAAAGTTTAAATACAGTGGCACCAGGAATCGTCTTATCTTTTAATTGAGCAAGCTCACCTTCAAGTAGTTTTAAGCCTTGCTCAAGTGTTTTAGCAAACTGTTCTTCTTCACGAATTAAAGTTGCTTCAATCACATCTTTACGAGCTGCAAGCTCTGGATATGCATCACCCATAACTTCAATTAAAGGTTGCAACATTTTGTAGAAGAACGTACCAGTTGCACCAAGTTTATTACCGTGACGAACAGCCCGGCGGATAATACGGCGAAGTACATAACCACGACCTTCATTACTTGGGTTTACACCATCAGCAATGAGGAAACAGCATGAACGCGCATGGTCTGCAACAACACGTAAAGAAGGCTGACCTTGGTCTTCAATACCAATAATATTTGCAGCAGCTTTTAATAAGTGTTGGAACAGGTCAATATCATAGTTTGAATTAACATGTTGCAATACAGCAGAGATACGCTCTAAGCCCATACCTGTATCAACAGACGGAGCAGGAAGAGGGTGAAGCACGCCATCAGCAGTACGGTTAAACTGCATGAAAACGTTGTTCCAGATTTCAATGAAACGGTCACCGTCTTCTTCAGGTGAGCCTGGTAAACCACCCCAAATGTGATCACCATGGTCAAAGAAAATTTCAGAACATGGACCACATGGGCCAGTATCACCCATTGCCCAGAAGTTATCAGATGCGTATTTTTCGCCTTTATTATCACCAATACGGATAATACGTTCTGGTGCTAAACCGATTTCTTTGTTCCAGATGTCGTAAGCTTCGTCATCGGTGTGGTAAACCGTGGCATAAAGTTTATCTTTTGGTAAGGCAAGCCATTGTTCGCTGGTTAAAAATTCCCATGCGAATTTAAGTGCATCACGTTTGAAATAATCACCGAATGAGAAATTACCTAACATTTCGAAGAATGTATGGTGACGTGCAGTGTAGCCAACGTTGTCTAAGTCATTGTGTTTACCGCCAGCGCGTACACATTTTTGAGATGTAGTTGCACGCACATAGTCACGTTTCTCAAGACCTAAAAAGCAGTCTTTAAACTGGTTCATCCCAGCATTTGTAAATAATAAAGTTGGGTCGTTGGCAGGAACAAGAGAACTCGACGCGACACGTGTATGCCCTTGCGTTTCAAAGTAGCGCAAAAATGCTTCACGAATTTCAGCAGATGTCATTAAACGAGTACTCACAACCAAGTCACTCCATATTTTCGAATTTGGCTAAATGTATCAATGCCTGTTTGTTTTATGCCAAACCTTGCATGTGATACGGGGCTTATTTTTTAAAAACGCTAAATTGTAGCGGAAAAACCCCACCGAACCAACGATTTTAAAAGGAATATCTTACAAAACTGTGATTTGGCTAAAAATCTATATTCAATTGGCCTTGACGTGCTTTACTATATGCCTTCTTTAGTTTGTAGTTTTGTTGATAAGGATTGGTCATGCAACGTATCGCCATTAATGGGTTTGGTCGGATTGGACGTAATGTTTTACGCGCCTGGTTCGAAAGCCCAAAACAATTTCATTTTGAAATCGTGGCGATTAACGATATAGCAGATGTCCAGACATTAGTGCATTTATTTAAATATGATTCTACGCACGGCCGCTTCAATGGAAATGTAGATATATTCATTGAAAATGAAAAAGTTTTTTTGAATATTCAGTCAAATCAACGAACGCTAAAAGTTGAGGTTTTAAAGCAGAAACAACCTGAACTTTTACCATGGTCTAGTTTAGATATTGATGTGGTACTTGAGTGTACAGGACTGTTCCGTTCTCATGCGGATGCGACACGTCATCTACAAGCAGGGGCGAAGCGGGTCATTATTGGGGCGGCACCTTTTGATCATGTTGACGCAGCCATTGTTTATGGTGTGAACCATAATGAAGTCAAAGTGACTGATCAGATCATATCAAGCGTTTCATGTACTACGCAGGCTTTAGTTCCATTAGTCAAAATCATTGATGATGCTTTCGGTATTGAAACTGCGCTTATGACAGAAATTCATGCAGTGACAGCAGATCAATCTGTTCTTGATCACGCGCATCGTGATTTACGTCGTGCTAGAGCTTCAGGGCAAAATATTATCCCGACCACATCTAGTGCACTCGGCGCATTAAAGCGTGTTATGCCTAAAATGGAAGACCGTATTGATGGTTATTCAATTCGTGTACCAACTATTAATGTGGCGGCAATTGACTTAACTTTTATCGCGCAATCTCCAATTACTGTGCATCACATTAATGAAATACTAATTAAAGCATCTCAAACAGACTATGCAGAAATTATGGCGGTAACAGATGAGCCATTAGTTTCGAGTGATTTCAATCATTCACCTTATTCACTCATCGTTGATTTAACTCAGACGATGGTCGTTGGCCATCAAGCTAAAGTATTCGCTTGGTACGATAATGAATGGGGCTATGCAAACCGATTATTAGATTTGTGTGATTCTTTCTAAATTTAAAATACCTTAAGAAAGCTATTCAAAGATTAAATCTGGTTAACTAGCAACAAGGAGATAGCTCAGATATTGGCCCATTCTTTGGTCGAAGAACTTTTGTCTATGATATGAGTGAATGAGAATAAAGTATTGAATATTATTATTAATTCATTAAATCTTCTTTTTGACTTTAGAGTTTATTAAGAAAGATTTATGCAAATTGTCAGGTGCATGGCACAAAGTATCATGCTACACTAAGAGAAATCGGGTGTGTTCCCGATTTTTTTATGTGGGGTCGTTCCACGTTGATCAGATTTTAGGCTTGAAATATGACCATTTCAGAGACATGGTTGCTGCCTGACGGGGTAGCAGATGTATTGCCGGAACAGGCGCAAGTCATTGAAAAACTTCGCCGTGAAGCTTTAGATTTCCTCGCGGTACGAGGTTATCAATTGGTATATACACCATTTATCGAATACATCGAATCGTTGTCTTCATTATCAGAATCAAATCAAGACTTAGATTTAGTAACTTTTAAGGTCATTGATCAGCTCTCAGGCCGTTTACTCGGTGTTCGTGCTGATATGACGCCGCAAGTTGCACGTATCGATGCACATGTAAGACCAGTTGAAGGCGTTGCACGTTACTGTTATTCAGGGACTGTATTACATACTAAACCACAAAATTTCAATGCCACACGTGCACCGCTACAATTAGGTGCAGAGTTATACGGGCATGACAGTATCGAAGCTGATGTCGAAATGGTCGATGTTATGCTGGGGTTGATCGAGAACATCTATACTTTACAAGGCGCGCATTTAGATTTGGGTCATGTAGGGTTGTTCCGCAGTTTAGTAAAATGTGCTGGACTGTCAAAAAATGAAGAGCATGAGCTTTCAGATCTTTATCAAAGAAAAGCGTTACCAGAGTTAGCTGAATTTACTCAAAACCTCAATATGGGTTCTGATTTCTATGCACTTGGCCGTTATTCTAGTGATTTAGAAGCATTGCAGGCGAATTTAAGTGCAAACATCTTACAAGATGCTGAATTTAAGTCAGCATTAGATGCACTTAAAACAACACTTGCGCAAATTAAAGGCCGTTGGCCAAATCTCAATATCGGTATTGATGTTGTAGAGCTACGTAGTTATCACTATCACACTGGCTTAATGTATGCGGTCTATGCACCGAATCGTGCTGCGCCTTTAGCACAGGGTGGCCGTTATGATGGTATTGGTGAGCACTTTGGCCGCGCACGTCCTGCTACTGGCTTTAGTTGTGATTTATATGCCTTAGGTGCAAATCAGTTCGCTGAAATCGAAACTGTTGTTGCTCCAAAAGGCTCAGAACAGGATTTACTCTCAGCAATTTCGAATGCACGTGCTCAAGGTTTACGTGTAGTTCAATTGTTAGGTAATGATGATTTAAGTTCTATTCCATATGCGACCCATCAACTCGTGTCGCAAAATGGACAATGGAATATTGAAAAGATTTAATCGCCAACGGTAAATTTTTACTGGTGGTTTCCAATTTTAACAGCATGATGTAATGAGGCTATTATGGGCAAAAATGTTGTGGTACTTGGTACCCAATGGGGCGACGAAGGTAAAGGTAAAATCGTCGACCTGCTCACAGATCAGGCGGCTGCGGTAGTACGTTATCAAGGCGGACATAACGCAGGTCATACTCTTGTCGTAGGTGGTAAAAAGACTGTATTGCACCTCATTCCATCAGGCATTTTACGTGAAAACGTATTGTGCTTAATTGGTAATGGTGTAGTACTTTCACCAGCAGCGTTAATTGAAGAAATGGGAATTTTGGAAGCGGAAGGTGTTCCTGTTAAAGAACGTCTACGTATTTCTCCAAACTGTCCACTCATTTTGCCTAACCACATTGCACTTGATCAGGCACGTGAGAAGAAACGTGGTAATGCTAAAATCGGTACTACAGGTCGTGGTATTGGTCCTGCATACGAAGATAAAGTGGCTCGCCGTGCAGTGCGTGTTGCTGACCTTGTTCGTGGTGGTGCAGCGTTAGAAGAAAAACTCCAAGAAATGCTTGAGTTACATAACTTCCAATTAACTCAGTTCTACGGTGTAGAAGCTGTTAAATTTGAAGATGTATTGGCTCTTTGCAACCAATGGCGTGAAGTGCTTGCTCCATTAGTGATTGATGTGACTAAAGTGTTGCATGACTATCGCAAAGAAGGTAAGGCTGTAATGTTTGAAGGAGCTCAAGGCTCACTTCTAGACATCGACCACGGTACTTATCCGTATGTTACAAGTTCAAATACAACTGCTGGTGGCGTAAGCTCTGGTTCAGGTATGGGACCTTTACATCTTGATTATGTATTAGGTATTACTAAAGCTTATACAACACGTGTAGGTGCTGGTCCATTCCCAACAGAATTAGTTTACGATGCAGCTGCTGATTCTGGTGACCCAATTGGTAAACACCTAGGTACAGTTGGTCATGAATTTGGTGCTTCTACTGGCCGTCAACGTCGTTGTGGTTGGTTTGATGCTGAAATTCTTCGCCGTTCTGTAGATGTAAACTCACTTTCAGGTATTTGCTTAACTAAACTTGACGTTTTAGATGGTTTGGAAGAAGTAAAAATCTGTGTAGGTTATGAAAATACAGATTCAGGTTGTGTAGGTTCTTCAGATGCAGTTTCTTTTGAATGCTTGAAGCCAATCTATGAAACTATGCCTGGTTGGAGCGAGTCGACTGTTGGTTTAACGAGTATCGATCAATTACCAGCAAATGCTTTGGCTTATGTTAAGCGTATTGAACAATTAATCGAATGTCCGATTGATATCGTTTCAACTGGTCCAGATCGTGCAGAAACAATTGTTTTACGTCATCCATTCTCTGCTTAATTAGCAAAGATTAAAAAGGCCTCCTGAAAAGGGGGCTTTTTTTATACCCGACTAAAGTGCAGTTTTCGTTTTATCAGATTCAGATTAAAACGTTCTATATAGATAAGGGAGGATGGGCTCAGGATGAAGCTGCAACCAACTATTTCAAAAACAATTTTTTATTCTTTTTTATTTGCTATTGGTGGTTCACCCACGCTGGCGATGTTAGTTATTTATGGACAGGAGTATCATGAAGATTTCTTTATGACTGCTTTTATGAGCTTGTCGGTTTTGTTCGCATGCGTGTTAATTCCTGTAGTACTCATACAAAATAGTTATTTACTCTGGAAACGGGAAAGTCCTAATCTTGAAGAGAAAGTTAAAACCTTAAGTCATGTTTATTTGGGGTTAAACGTAATTTGTTTAATTTTCTGGATTTATTTGATGACTTTATCTACTTGATCGTTACATAAATACTATGATCATGAAGAAATGAGACATTCAAAGCATGAGTGGTATTTCTTATAATAAGTGCAAAAGAATAAACAGCTTTTTATCGATTTAGGTGATCCGTGTTATGAATAAAAAACTCTTTTTAAGCTTGTGTGCAGCAAGTGTGATGACCATTTCTGGCTGTGCAACAGTGGCGGACATGGCTGGTGCAGATACTGCAACCTTAAATGCTCAATCTGCTCAAGGTTTTAATAAGATGGTGCAGGAAGCACGTGGTAAGGGTGCTCTCGATACAAGTTCTAGTACATATAACCGTATTAATGCTGTATTCAACCGTTTAAAACCATATGCGAACCAGATGAATCAGACTGGTCAACCATTTAGCTGGCAGTTAGCGGTGTTGAAATCAGATACGATTAATGCTTACGTTGCACCTGGGGGCAAGGTAGTGTTCTATACAGGTATTGTGAATAAATTGAACCTGACAGATGCTGAAATTGCAGCTGTTATGGGACATGAAATGACACATGCTTTAGAAGAGCATGCAAAAAGTAAAATCGGTGCACAAGCTTTAACTGATTTAGCTCTAGGCATCGGTTTAAGCTATGCGGGTAATAACGTAGGCCAGCTTGGTACTGCTGCCGCTCAGTTAGGTACACAAGTGGGTGTGGGCTTACCATATTCTCGTAGCTTGGAAAGTCGTGCTGACCAAGGTGGTTTAATGTTGATGGCGCGCGCAGGCTATAATCCAAATGCAGCGATTACACTTTGGGAAAAAATGAATAAGCTTGAAGGTGGCGGTGGTTCATCATTCTTGTCTACTCACCCATCTAACTCACAACGTATTGGTGATATGCGTAAAAACTTACCTGCGGCAATGGCAGTTTATAATAGCCGTAAATAAGATGTAAATTTTATATAGATAAAGAAAACGGATGCTTAAGCATCCGTTTTTTATTTAAGGAGCAGGGTTGGGCTGTTGAGTATGGATGGCCTCAATACCTTTTAGAACTTCACTTGGTAATTCAATCTCAAATGCCTGAATATTTTCTTTAAGTTGATCTAAATTAGTGGCACCAATAATTGTGCTGGTCACAAAGAATTGTTGTTTAATAAAAGCTAAGGCCATCTGAGTTAAGCTTAGTCCATGCTTTTCTGCTAGCTGTGCATATTGTTCAGTCGCCCATTCGCTTTGAGGGTTGCTGTAACGGCTAAAGCGAGGGAATAGTGTTACACGAGCATTAGCGGGACGCGCACCATTTCTAAACTTGCCAGTTAGGTAACCAAAAGCCAGAGGAGAGTAGGCGAGCAAGCCGACATCTTCATATTTAGCAATCTCTGACATACCTATTTCATAAGTACGGTTGAGAAGACTATATGGGTTTTGAACACTTACGAATTTACTGACACCTAGCTTTTCGGCTAAATGTAAAAATTTCATAGTGCCCCACGGGGTTTCATTTGATAAACCAATATAGCGAATGCGCCCGCGATTAATCTCTTCTTGTAGAGCGAGTAATGTTTCTTCTAGAGGTGTTGTGTCGTAATCATTTTCAGCTTGCTGATTGCCATAAGCGAGCGTACCAAAAAAGTTGGTATGACGTTCAGGCCAATGCAGTTGATAAAGGTCGATATAGTCCGTTTGGAGGCGTTTAAGTGATCCATCTAGAGCTTTAGCAATATGGTCACTGTTAAAGCGTGTATTGCCTTCTCGGATGTGTGTTCCTCCAAAGCCCGGACCTGCAATTTTAGATGCGAGAAAGACTTTGTCACGTTGTTCATTTTGGGCAAACCAATTGCCAATAATTGTTTCAGTTGCGCCATAAGTTTCAGGTTTTGGTGGAACAGAATACATCTCTGCCGTATCCCAAAAATATAAACCATTGGCCAAGGCGTAATTGAGTTGTTCAAAAGCTTCTTGTTGGGAGTTTTGCTCACCAAATGTCATGGTGCCTAAACAAATTTCTGGAAGTTTAAGGCCTGTGCGACTAAGTGGGTTAAATTGCATACAGCGGAATCCTTGGAAATTTTGAGTTAGCCTAACGGAGAATATGTATTCAACTTAAATCATAAAATTAGAATAGTTTGTAAGTTTTGTGTATTAACTCATTGTTGCATATAAAAAAAGCAAACCGAAGTTTGCTTTTTATTAAAAATTTAATGAATATTATTCTTCATCGTCGTAGTCATCATCAGAAACAGTGTTTTCTTCTAATGATGCATCAAAAATAAGAATGGCTTTACCATCAGTTTGGATCATACCTTGATCTTCTAAGGTTTTGAGTACACGGCCAACCATCTCACGCGAACATCCCACAATACGGCCAATTTCTTGACGAGTAATGCGAATTTGACGACCATTCGGCAAAATCATTGCTTCTGGTTGAGAAGAGAGATCGATTAAGCAACGTGCAATACGACCAGACACATCAATGAACGCAAGATCTGTCATTTTACGGGTCGTATTTTTTAGACGGCGAACTAATTGTGCAAAAACAGCATAGCTTAAGTCTGGGTATTGTTTGCTAAGTTCGTGGAAGTTGTCATAAGAGATCTCTGCAATTTCACAGACATCACGAGTTCGAACTTCGGCTGTACGTTGAGGGTTCGGTTCGAAAAGCCCCATTTCCCCAAAGAAATCGCCCGGATTTAAATACGCAACAACAATTTCACGTTCATCATCTTCACGCAAAATAATTGAAACTGAGCCTTTTAAAATTAAATATAAAGATTTTGACTCTGTTCCGGCATCAACAATTGTGGTTCGTTTTGGATATCTGTTGATGTGAGCACGTTTTAACAATGCTTTAACGGATTCAGGTAGTTGCCCCGGAGATAAAGCATCTGTGCTGAGTTGTGAAAAATTTGAAGTCATGCTTAATATGTTCCGAATAGGGTAAACAATTCACACAAGCTCGAGATGAGCTATTACACAGAAGAGATGAAATTCCTTATCAACTCATTTTATGTTAGTGTACAAAACAAGGGCCCGTTGACATTTCACAGATGGTTGCAACATAAGACAATTCTTTTAGACGTACCAAATAAGAACTATGAAATTTAGCCATTCTAAATAAATAGATCTTAACAACGGAACGTACAAAATAACTTGGTCTTGCGCTATGCCTGCGCTGCTTTAATTGCAACTCAGATTATGGCTGAAATTTCACAAACTTTATTACAAAACTGGACAAAGGATTGCCATTGTCTGGGTTTTGCGTCTTATTTGGATTAATTTTTAGCTATAACGCAATCCATAGATGAAATGTCAACAGACCCTGCTTAAATTTATAATTTTTTTTGGGTAGTTGCAATGCAAACAAGTGTACATTGGCTAGAGAATGTTGCTTTTGAAGCGAAATCGGATAGTGGGCATAGTGTCATCATGGACGGCTCACCTGAGTATGGTGGTGAAAACCGTGGTCCACGTCCTATGGAATTGATATTAATGGGACTTGGTGGGTGTGCTTCGTTTGATATTGTGACCATTTTAAAGAAATCTCGCCAAGATGTGACGAATGTTGTATGTAATTTAAAAGCTGAGCGCGCTGACGCAATTCCGGCTGTGTTTACTAAAATCCACTTACATTTTGTGGTAACTGGTAAAGCTGTGAAAGAAAAGCAGGTTGCAAAAGCAGTTGAATTGTCTGCCGAGAAATATTGTTCAGCAAGTAAAATGCTTTCCGATGGTGGTGTTGAAATTACACATGACTTCGAAATTATTGAAGCGGAATAAGGCATTTTTTTGCTAACTAGAAATTAAAAAAAGCTGACATTAGAGTTGGCTTTTTTATTGTCAAAAATAACTAAAAAATAATAGGGAGAAGAAAGGTGAATATTCGTTCTGCTAAATCAAAAGATACTCAAGCTATATGTGATCTACTTAAACAGATGGGATACCCACAGCCTTTTGCTCTTATTCAAGAAAAATTTGAGATACTCCATAATGACGCTAATTCACAAATTTTGATTGCTGAAGAGAGGGATAAAATTTATGGTTTTTTATCTCTCTACTTTATTCCGCAAATTGCCTTACAAGGTGACTTTGCCAAAATATGCTATCTGTGTGTTGATGAGAATATGCGCAGTAAAGGTGTAGGGCATTTACTCGTAAAGGAGGCTGAGCAACAAGCCAGACGCCGAGGGTGTGATCGAATCGAACTGCATTCAGGAATGCAAAGACCTTTGGCACATCAATTTTACCTAAGAGAAGGCTATATCGAAGCGCCAAAGTATTTTCGTAAAGCTTTAAATTAACGAGCTGTATTTAGAAAAAGCTGAGGATCTACCCGAGCATTATTAAGGCTCATGCCCCAATGCAGGTGTGGGCCTGTCACGCGTCCTGTTTTGCCTACTAAACCTAGTGTTTCTCCTTGGCGGATATGTTGGCCTTTCTCTACTTTAATTGCGCTTAAATGGCAGAACATGCTGACTAAGCCTTGGCCATGATCAATCAATACAGTTTGTCCATTAAAAAAATAAGATCCAGTTTGGATAACCACACCATCTGCGGGCGCAATAACTTTTTGCCCTACTGGCGCAGGAATATCTAAACCTGAGTGAGGCGCGCGTTCTTCACTATTGAAAAAGCGCTTTCTTCCAAAAGAGTTGCTAAATTTCCCTGAAGTCGGGCGTATAAATGTGGGTAGGGTTTGCCATGAGCTCTGTGTAAATGAGGTATACACATCATTTTGTTCTTTTGCTTCTTGAGCGTAGCGGTCTAATTGACTTTGATTAGGGTTCACATAATCTTGGTTCGTGACTTTAATGCGTTGCTCAGCGTAAGGATAAGACTTAACTGCTATTTGAATCGGGGCTTTATTTGTGTCGAGTTGAATACTGCCGATTGGAGTAGATAATGGAATGCCAAGCACGGCATAACGCTGCTGACCTTCTTGGCTAATTAAAACAGGCTTTTGTTGAAAAGTGACCTGAGTAATATCAGTACTTAGAGGAACAACTGCAATTCCACCAGGTCGTCTGGAGTCCTGTGGGAGCTCGGCAAAGCAATAAAAGGGTATGGATGTAAAAAGTAAAGTGGAGAAAAGCTTTTTTATAAACATAGCTGCCTTATTTTTTATGCAAAGAATAATGAAGATTATATCAATAAGATTTACTTAAAGGTTGTTTTAATTTTTTTAATGATATTATTTATTATTTTATGTTAATAATTTATTGTTTTTTTATGCAGATATCTTTAATTTTATGGTTTTCAGGAATTTTATATTTTAAGTTTTCTAAACTTAATATTTTATTGAAATTTTTATTAATTCTTACTGTTTTGCTTTGATATTTTAAATATCTTGTTATTTAAATTTTTATTATGAATAATGATTTTGTAATTAAATTTATAATCATAATTTTAATTATTATATAAGAAATTTTAAAGGAACTAATATAATGTTAAATATATCTTATAACGATCGTTTTACTGAAGTATGGAAATATATGCAACGTGGGTTGGTTTATCCAGCTCCCCATGCAACTTTTAGTACGGTTTGGCTTAACACAGAAATTACACGTGAAAAAATTAAGCAATTAATGATCGCTGTGCGTCAAAAGGTGCATCATACTGAGGAACTTTCCAGTAAAAATACAACTTTGTCGATTGGTGTGTCTTTTGATAATTGGGATAAAATTTGTAAAACAGAACGTTTATCGCGACCCAAAGGAATGCAATTACATTATCCAGATCAAAACAATTCAAATATCTCAAAAGTTTTTGCGGACTCTAATGGGAGTTTTAAAAACTCGAATGGTGATATTTGGTTGCATGTAAAAAGTGATGATGCTAATGCATGTGAAATATTACAGGAATATATTAAGGAATTTTTAGGTTCAGATATCAAAGAAATAAATGAACAATATACTGCTTCACAATCTAAAACTGGTCGTAATGGTAAGGTTCTGGGTTGCCGTTTTTCTGAAAATTTAAATAATCCATCTGATCCAATTTCGCTAGCAAAGCATACTTTGATTGGTGCAGAAGATATTGATCATTTTGGTGGTTCTTATGTTTTATCCCAACGGTTTCTAATTAACTGGGATCAAATCAATATGATGTCAGAAGATCAAATTGAAGATTTGATTGGACGTAAAACTGATGACACAATTATTCCAGACCGTGATAGCCGTTCGCACATTAAAGCTTCTCGTGTACAAGATGAAAATGGAAATACCACGCCTATTCTACGCTTAGGTTTACCGTTTGGCCGTGCTGAATCAAATTCAAGTTTTAGAGTGCCAAAATCGGTAACTAAAGCTGATGAAGCAGGAATTTATTTTGCTGGTTTTGCAAAAACTGCTGCCATTTTAGAAGAAGTGATGGCAAATCAAATTGGACCAAGACACGATTCAAAGGAAGATTCAAAGCAAGACGCTTTGAACGGCTTTATGAATGACCGTCTATTCAATAATCTTCACTCGGACTTGGGAGGAATATTCTATATTCCAAGTTTAAAAGATTTAAAATTAGATTTAGATAATGATCGAGCATCAGAATATCTAAATACCTTTAATTATCTGAGCGACAACGATAATCTGGATTGGAAGTCATTTCCAGGTATGGATTGGACGCGTTTTGATCGCCATTATACGAATAGTTCTGATAATGGTTTGATGTACTACAACCATAGTAATTATCTTTTTAATATGGCGACTGGGCTAAATCCTCATAGTGAGTTTTTTAAGCCGCCATCAAACCGTATTTTAAGTCTACTTGAGAATACATTTTCTTTATGGCAAGACAACTGGTATTTCAACCGAAAGCAAGAAGAAATTGAGCATGGCATAGATTATTATATTAACCAGTTTAATATTTCTGATAAGCCTGAAAATATTATGGATTTATCAATTATGTTGCGCAAAGGCTGGGCTATTCGATTAAGTTTACAGTTATTTTCATCAGAAAATTACGGTTTCCGTGGAAGAAAAATTTTATTAAAAAATGGTGAAATGATTCCATATTCGAACAGACGTGAATGTGATGGTAAGGTCATTTATGGATCAGATACCTATCGCATCATGCCTGATGAAATTATTGTAGGAGCCATGCCAAACCTGACCTTGGGTGAAGGTCGTTATGTCATGAAGTATTTATCTGAGGAAGAACGTATTCAGGGCTTTTTGCGTAACTTAAGTGAAGCATCAGGTGTTGGACATGTTATTCCGAATTATAAAAAAGCATTAGATTTAGGTTTGGCTGGTTTACAACTGGAAATTGCTAAACATGCAAGCAATGCGCAGACTCCAGAGAAAAAAGATTTTTATGAAGCTTCTAGATTGGCGCTAACCGGTATTTCTGAATATTTCTTAAACTACTCGAAGCTTGCATTTAAAATTGCAGATCAGATGCAAGAAGGACAGCAATTCGAAAAAGATAACTTAACTGCGATTGGTCGACGAATGGAAAAGTTGTCGAAAGATAAACCAGAGACATTTATTGAAGCAGTTCAATTTATTTTTACATTGCATAGCTGTCTGCATTTGAATGGTGAACCAACAGCATTTGGACGCATGGATCAACTGTTACAACCTTTCTTGGACAATCATTCAGCTACGCTCGGAGAGGCACAAGAAATTATTGATGCTTTCTATATTAAGCTAGATGAAAAAGTACAACAAAACCGTATTTTCATGGAAGATCATCAACCTTTCGGTAATCTTGCGATGGGTGGTAGTTCTGGCCCTTATCCTCAAGGAGCATCATTGGGGCAATGGATTCAGCAGATTACAGTCGGCGGTACAAAAGTTGACGGTGAAGCAGACTTTTCTAAAACTGAGCCTGCTTACAATGATGTGACACGATTATTCATTCGTGCATCAGGTCGTTTACCATTAAATGCTCCGTGTTTGTCTTTAAGAACTCGCAAAGATATTCCTGAAGATATTTTAGAAGAAGCTGCACATGCAATTTTATCTGGTGGTGCTCACCCGATTTTATTAAATGATGAAAAGCTTATTCCTAGTCTTCTCCAAAGTGGAGATGGTGTAGGGGGAGATGCGCTCTCTAATTTGCCAATTTGGAACTCTAAAATCGATATTCGTTCAGCGCAGAATTACGCTTGTGATGGTTGTTATGAACCACAATTTCCGGGCGAAAACTGGTTCTCTTTAGGTGGCTTCTCGACATTACAGCCTTTGGAATGTGCATTAAATCAAGGTAGAACAATTTCAAGTGCTGGGCAAAGCTATCTGTTTGGACAAACTGTTTCATTAAATAGCAGACCTGCCGATCAGATTGATAGTTTTGAAGATCTATTAGAGTTATACATGCAACATTTTGAGTTGCTCAATCGCAAGGCATTTAATGGGCAAATTCTAGGTTATGGTGCCAATACGGATATTTGCCCATCTCCAATTCTAAATGTCTTAATGGATGACTGTTTGGCTAAAGGGCAGGATTTTTATAGTGGTGGTGCTAAATATAATATTTATGGACCATGTTATATCTCGCTCAGTAATACCATTAATTCGCTATATGCGATTAAGGCAATGGTATTTGATCCATTAACCGCAGTAACTACATTACCTGAATTGTTAGAGTGCTTATGTTGTGACTGGGGTTATAAAATGACTGAGCCATTTATTAGTAATTTAGCTGGGCATGCTCGTATTGCTGCACAAGCTGATCGCTATAAGCGTTTACGAGAGATTGCTTTGGCACAACCGCGTTATGGACGAGGAAACTCTGAAGTCGATAAACTAGGTGATCAGATTGTTCAAATGATTGCAGAGATATCAGTCGAAACATTTACAAAACCATGGCCCCAATTTGCGCAAAGCATTAAAGATTTAGCTGTGCGCTATGGTTCAAACGAACATCCTTTTGGTCTTCAAATTCAACCTGGTGTAGGAACTTTTGAAAATCATGTGGAGATGGGGGCATGGAATGGAGCGAGCGCTGATGGTCGTCGTTTAGGTACGACAGTAGCATCTGATTTAAGCCCATCACCAAGTCCAGCAGATTTAGCGATTGACCATCAAACTGTTGAGTTTAGTCGTGCTTTGAAAGGTTTTGACGGTAGGGGTACAAATTTAATGGCAGATGGAGCACCTACGGACTTTAACATTCGTGAAGACTTTGGTGTTAAAGATTTGATTGGTATTTTAAAACAGTTTAGTCAAGGTAGTTCATCTAATATTTTAACAATAACGGTGGCTAATCCAGAAACATTTAGTGAAGCTGTAACATCACCTGAGCAGTATAATTTATTACGAGTACGCACTGGTGGTTGGTCAAACTTCTTTACATCTGTGTTCCCGATTATTCAAGAACAGCATCAGCGTCGTCCAATCTCGACGCCAGATATTCCAAAAGAAAAAACAGAGCAAGCTAAGTGTCCGTTCCATCAATTGCATAATTGATTAGCCATTTTATAAGGCAGTCTCTCAAGTGAGGGACTACCTTCAATATTTTTAAATTTAAATACGATAATTAATAAAGATATTATGGCTTTAAAATTGCCATTTATGATAAAAATTCAGAAGAAATATCACGTTTTTGTTTTCTCTTAAAAATTATACAAAATATACTTGAAATAGATCATTCATAAACCCATATTATAATGGAGTTTTACTCATTGTTATTTTTATAACATTATGAAAAATATATAAAAATTTATTTGAAATCCGAAGAAGTGTTCCCATCTATTAGACAAGTACAAATTTGTTGTGAGGAATAACAAGAATGCGTTTTGAAAAATTTACAAACCGCTTGCAGCAAGCCCTCTCAGATGCTCAATCTTTAGCGATGGGTAAAGACCATACCGCTATCGCAGGTATTCATATTTTGTCTACCTTGTTAGAAGAGCCATCAAATATTAGTTTGTTGCAACAAGCAGGTGCACGGTTACCTGAACTTAAACAAAAACTTGAACAGGCTATAAAAGATGCGCCCACAATTGCCAATCCAACGGGTGATGTCAACTTAAACCCAGAAGCTGTTAAAGCACTTAATTTGGCAGACAGATATGCACAGAAAGCAGGTGATGAATTTTTATCAACTGATTGGGTGTTGTTGGGTTTGGCAGAGACTGGCGAAACTAAAAATATTTTAAGTGCGGTAGGCGTAACTCCTGACAGCTTACGCAAAGTAATTGAACATATTCGAGGTAATGACAAAGTCATGAGTAATAATCACGAAGACCAACGTGACTCACTGAATAAATATACGATTGATTTAACAGAGCGTGCTTTATCTGGAAAACTTGATCCTGTCATTGGGCGTGATGATGAAATTCGCCGTACCATCCAGGTGTTATCGCGTCGTACTAAAAACAACCCAGTTCTTATTGGTGAGCCGGGCGTAGGTAAAACCGCTATTGTTGAAGGTTTGGCACAGCGTATTGTGAATGGCGAAGTGCCAGAGGGGTTAAAGAATAAACGTGTTTTATCCCTCGACTTGGGTTCATTACTGGCTGGTGCTAAATATCGTGGTGAGTTTGAAGAACGCTTAAAAGCAGTTTTAAAAGATTTGGCGAAACACGAAGGCGAAATCATCCTGTTTATTGATGAGTTACATACGCTTGTAGGCGCTGGTAAAGGCGATGGCGCAATGGATGCAGGGAATATGTTAAAACCTGCATTAGCTCGTGGTGAATTGCGCTGTGTGGGTGCGACCACATTAGATGAATATCGCCAATACATTGAAAAAGATGCTGCTTTAGAGCGTCGTTTCCAGAAAGTATTGGTTGATGAACCAAGTGTTGAAGATACGATTGCGATTTTGCGTGGACTCAAAGAAAAATATGCTACTCACCATGGTGTGCAAATTTTAGACTCTGCGATTATTGCTGCGGCGAAAATGTCTCATCGTTACATCACCGATCGTCAATTACCAGACAAGGCAATTGATTTGATTGATGAAGCAGCTTCTCGTATCAAAATGGAGATTGACTCTAAACCTGAAGCACTTGATAAGCTTGATCGCCGTTTAATCCAGTTGAAAATGCAATTGGAAGCTGTGAAAAAAGATGAAGATGTCGGCAGTAAAGCTGAAGTCACTCATCTTGAAAAACAGATTGCTGAAGTCGAGAAAGAATACAACGATCTTGAAGAAATCTGGAAGTCTGAAAAAACTTTAGTAGAAGGTACTAAACAGGCTCAGGTGGAACTTGATAAAGCGCGTATTGCTTTTGAGAAAGCTCAGCGTGAAGGTGATTTGGCTGAGGCAGCACGTTTACAGTATGGCGTAATTCCAGAGTTGCAAAAACAACTCGAGCAAGACGAGGTTGCAGAAGAAAACGAAGAGCCAAAACTGATTCGTACTAAAGTGACTGAAAATGAAATTGCTGAAGTTGTTAGTGCCGCAACAGGTATTCCGGTTGCTAAAATGATGCAAGGCGAGCGTGAAAAACTCCTTCATATGGAAGAGTTTTTACATGACCGTGTTGTTGGGCAAGATGAAGCAGTTGTTGCGGTATCGAATGCAGTACGTCGTTCACGTGCCGGTTTGTCTGACCCGAATCGTCCTAGTGGTTCGTTCTTGTTCTTGGGTCCGACAGGTGTTGGTAAAACTGAGTTGACTAAAGCGCTGGCTAACTTCTTGTTTGACAGTGATGATGCGATGATTCGTATCGACATGAGTGAATTCATGGAGAAACATTCGGTTAGCCGTTTGGTTGGTGCACCTCCAGGATATGTGGGTTATGAAGAAGGTGGTGTTTTAACTGAAGCTGTTCGCCGTAAGCCATATAGTGTGGTGTTGTTTGATGAGGTTGAAAAAGCGCATCCAGATGTATTCAATATCTTGCTCCAAGTATTGGATGATGGTCGCTTAACCGACTCACAAGGTCGAGTAGTAGACTTTAAAAATACGGTAATTGTGATGACTTCGAACTTAGGTTCACAAGATGTACGTGAGCTAGGCGAGGGTGCAACAGACGATGAAGTGCGTACCATTGTAATGAATGCGGTAAGTCAGCATTTCCGTCCGGAATTTATTAACCGGATTGATGAGCTTGTGATTTTCCATTCACTCAAAAAAGCACAAATTCGTGGCATTGCCGATATTCAGTTGGATCGATTACGTTCGCGTCTTGTTGATCGTGACATGAGTTTAACTGTAGATGACACTGCTTTTGATTTATTGATTGATGCTGGTTTCGATCCTGTATATGGCGCGCGTCCATTGAAACGTGCGATTCAACAACAGATTGAAAACACATTAGCACAAAAAATCTTGTCGGGTGATTTTGTCGCAGGTGATACTATTCTAGTCAAAGGCGAAAATGGGCATTTAGTCTTCGATAAAATGAAACTCAGCTAAGCTTTGTCTGCTAAAACCGAAAAGAGAATATGGAAACATATTCTCTTTTTTTATGGTGAATCAGTTTTTATGGTTGAAGTGAGTAAAGCAATTATGGCATCTGAAACTTTCTGAGTTAATGTCTTTAACTTTTGTTCTGAGTGGCCAGATAAAAAATAGTGATAATGGTAAATATGCTTTTGATAAGACATACAAATAAAAAATGTACCTACAGGTTTTTCTGGGGTTTCACTTCCGCCAGATTTTAATAGCCCAGTACAACTGACAATAATATCAGCTTGTTGAAATAGGTTTTGACCAAGTCTACACATTTCTTCGGTAACTTGTGGTGACTCTGCTGTGTAAGTCTCTATTAACTTTGGATCGATATTTAAAATACTAATTTTAATGCTTGGGTCGTAGCTAACTAAGCCACCCAGTAAAATATCTGCACCACTATTTTTATGAATAGAAAACTGACTTGTTAAATAACCGGAACTTGCACTCTCAATAAAAGCAATTTTGAGCTGGCGATCTTCTAATAGTTGGCAGCAGTACTGAAGCATTATTTCACCTCGAATGGTGTTTATTTATAACTAAAATCAATTATAGAAAATTATAAAATCACAGTAAGTGATTTAAAGGTGTGATTCAAGTCGAAGATAAAAATCTATAAAAAGGCTTAATATTTGAAAAATGCTTGGGAAATATTTCTGGTTTTAAATTGATTAATGTTAATTGTCGGGAAATCTATTCATAACATTGCGACATGTTTAAAAAATTGTTAATTTTGTTCGATATAACAAACAATAACAATTTAGGATAAATGCAATGAACAATAAACAAGGATTTGCGCTGTGTATTTTAGGTTGTATTTCAATGATACCCATTAATGTATGGGCTGCGCAGCCTCTAAGTGAAGGGGCTTTGGCAACGCAAACAGGGGCGGTGAATGCAGCTTTACCTGTGATTATTGCGAAAGCTCAAGACGATGCTAAGAAACCAATGACAGAACAGCAACAGGCACGTCAGGCATTAGGGGATAATTATTTACAACAAGTTCGATGGGATGCACTTAGAACAAGTGTACTTTCACCTTATCAAGAACAAAAACAAAACCATGTTATCGATAGTAAGGAAAAGAAGAAACTGGAAATGATGGCATTACCGGAAAGAGCAGACCGCTTTACCAAATATGATTTTGAATCAAATAATGTTCATGGTGAGGTTATTATTACCGTGAAGTAATAATAACCTCTAGTCTTATTAATATTGATCTAGGCCAGGATGCTGGATTTTCCATGCACGGTGGATTTTTTGATTACGTTTAAAATCAGGGCCAATGGTCTCAGAAGTAATTTCTTCAACCTGAAAAATAGCTTCGATCTCTTCGTCCATTTCAAAACCACGATAGTTGTTTGAGAAATAGAGTGTTCCTTCACTATGTAAACGGTTCATTGCACGTTTAATGAGTGAAACATGGTCACGTTGGACGTCGAAAGTACCGTAGAACTTTTTAGAGTTTGAGAATGTCGGTGGATCGATAAAAATAAGGTCGTATTGTTCATGACCTTCTTTTAACCATTCAAAACAGTCGCTCGCAAAGAACATGTGCTGTTCATCTGCATGATCTACAGTCAGGCCATTTAAAACGAAGTTTTCTTTTGACCAGTTCAAGTACGTATTAGATAAGTCTACACTTGTCGTGCTTGCTGCACCGCCTAAAGCAGCATGTAAGCTTGCTGTAGAGGTGTAGCTATATAAATTCAAGAAGTGTTTGCCACGAGCTTCTTGAGCGATACGTAAACGCATTTGACGATGGTCAAGGAATAAACCCGTATCTAGGTAATCTGTCAAGTTAACTAAAATTTTAGCTTTACCTTCCTGAACGATAAAACGTTTTGAGGCAGTACTTTGTTTTGTATATTGATTTGTACCTGTTTGGCGTGCTCGTGTCTTAATAAAGATGGCATCGCGGTTTAAACCAGTAACAGCACGAATTGCAGCGAGTGCTAAATTAAAACGTTTCTTTGCTTTTTCAGGATCAATTGTCTTTGGTGGTGCATATTCCTGAACGTGTAAGCGATCGCCATATAAATCTACAGCGACATTAAAATCAGGTAAGTCTGCATCATACAAACGTAAGCAATAAACATTTTCTTTCGTTGCCCATTTTTTCAAGGCAGTCATATTTTTTTGCAAACGGTTAGCAAAATCTTGAGCTTCTTCCATTTCAATAGGTTGAGCTTGCCAAGTTGCTAAGAATGGTTGTGTAACTTTTTCTGGCTTAATTGAACCAAAGCGAATGTAAATCGGTAATTTACCATTCATTAAGCGTAAAGTTTCAGGTGCTTCAAAAGCTAAAACATCGGCTTGTTCAATTTGCGCTGCAATAATTGCTGCATATTGATTTGGGAAATGTTTTTGTAAAAGCGCAGATAAACCTAGGTAAAGAGAGCGGTTAGATGCTTTATCACCTAAACGTTCACCGTAAGGAGGGTTTGTCACAATAAATGCAGTTTTGCCTTCAGCTGAAAAATCAGGCCAGTCAGCTAAAGTACGTTCTTCAATCTGAATTTGACCTAATGCTTTTTCAAAGCCAGCCGCAATAATATTTTCACGGGTTGCTTTTACAGCTTCCCAGTCTGCATCGTAGGCATAAAATTTAGGTAAAGGTAATTCAAGTGCCTTTTCATGACGTTCTGCTGCTTCAGCTTTAATTGAAAGCCAAAGTTCGCGGTCATGACCATGCCAACCATTAAATCCAAAACGACGAACAAGTCCTGGCGCACGGTCAGTCAAAATCATTAATGCTTCAATAATAAATGTACCTGAACCACACATTGGGTCGAGCACAATCTCTGGCTTACGTTGCTGAAGCTGAGCTTTTTGTAAGATTGCCGCAGCAAGGTTTTCTTTGATTGGTGCATCCGTCATATAACGGCGGTAACCACGTTTATGTAATGAATCACCAGATAAATCTAAGCAGTAAGTATGTTCGGTTTTACCTGCTAAAACATATAACGTAATTTCTGGTTGTTTGGTGTCAATGCTCGGACGACGACCTACAGCTTCCATAAAAGAATCGACAACACCATCTTTTGCTCGAAGTGTTGCAAATTGAGTATTAACCTTAATTTCACGTTCTGCATGTAAGCGAATTGCGAAGGTACTTTGTGGTGCAAAAATAAGTGACCAGTCAAAGCTAATCGCACCTTCATAAAGCTCTTCTGCTACATCACGTGCATCGTGTGTATGTTCGAGTTCATAAGTATGAATTGGAAGTAAAACACGTGAAGCAAGACGCGACCACATACAGATGCGATAAGCATGTTCAAGCGTCCCTTCAATGATTAAACGTCCTGCTTTACGTTCTGTCACTTTGGTGCCAAGCTGTTCTATTTCTTCTTGTAAGAGGGCTTCTAAACCATCAGCACAAGTAATCCAATAGTGGTTTAAACGTAAAGAGGTATTCATAAACTCGATTGACCAAAACATATAAATATTAACGATGCAAAGTTTAACTTATTTTGATGTGTAAAGGTTTTTAAATTATTGCAACCTATCATAATCCAACCAATAAACTGATTTTTAAAGATTAATACAGTAAAAGTGGTATGTATTTTGCTAAGTCAATCCTATCAATGGTTATTTATTTAACAAACACAGCTATTTTTTAACCATTTTTATTATTTTAGATTAATGGGGTAATTATAAATGAAAGACATGATGGGGAATGGTTTTGTTTCTAATGCAGATGCTTTCTCAGTAGCTACACAAATATATGTACGCATGCGTAGGGTGACGGGGCGGGTAATAGATGCCCTGTATGTGGTTCAAAATAAAGATTATGCAAAATATGTTATTGGGCTTGCACTAGAGTCGGACGACGACGAATTAAAACGATGCGTTGAACGATTAAAATCGTTGGTTGACACAATACCGGAGCTTTCTCAAAAAGAAAAAATTACTGTTGTTAACGATGATGAAGATTCAGAAATCAGTGCCGAAGACATTTATCGAGCACAAGTTCCACATCATTATATTGGTGCCTTAAGATAATCTAGATCAAGGTCCTAAATTTTCTGGTTAATTTAGGGCCTTATTCTGTAAAGTTCTTCTGCGAAAAGAGCGGAATTCAGCTACACTATGCACGTTTTCGCGATTCGACCCATAGGAATCCATTATGCATATTGCAGCGTTGCATCAACCGAGCCAGGTTCAGCTCAATCAAGACGGAAATTTAAAACATTTTTTAACCATTGAGGGGCTTTCAAAAGAAAACCTCACCAAGATTTTAGATACCGCACAAAGCTTTTTAGATGATAATAATAATTTAATTAACCGTCCGCTCTTAGAGGGATTGACGGTTATGAATCTCTTCTTTGAAAACTCCACCCGTACCCGTACTACTTTTGAAGCAGCAGCAAAACGTTTGTCTGCCAATGTACTGAACATTGATATTGCACGTTCAAGCACTTCAAAAGGTGAAACTCTACGCGATACACTCTGGAACCTTGAAGCAATGGCTGCAGACATTTTTGTTGTTCGCCATTCATCTTCGGGTGCTGCACATTTTATTGCTAAAGATGTATGTCCTAAGGTCGCGATTATTAATGCAGGGGATGGACGTCATGCACATCCAACGCAAGCGATGCTTGATATGCTGACCATTCGCCGTGAAACTAAAAAACCATTTGAAGATTTAAGCGTTGCCATTATCGGGGACATTAAACACTCTCGCGTTGCACGTTCGGATGTGGCTGCATTACAAACTCTAGGTTGTAAAGATATTCGTGTGATTGCACCGAATACATTATTGCCAGTGGGCTTTTCGGAATATGGCGAGCACGTTCGCTTGTTCAACAAGATGGATGAAGGCATTACTGATTGTGATGTGATTATTGCTTTACGTATTCAAAACGAGCGTATTGACTCTCCAGCATTATCTTCACAGTCTGAATTCTACAGAATGTATGGCTTAAACAAAGAACGTCTTGGTTTAGCTAAACCAGACTGTATTGTGATGCATCCGGGACCAATGAATCGTGGTGTAGAAATTGATTCAAGTGTTGCTGATGGAGATCAGTCGGTTATTTTGAAACAAGTAACTAATGGCATTGCAGTTCGTATGGCCGTATTGGCGTTATCGATGCAAGGCCAACTCCAAGAGCAAGGTTTAATTGAAGCGATTACGTTGTAAGGAATGGATCACATGAGTATTGTAAAAATTGAAAATGTACGTGTGTTAGACCCAATCCAAAAAACAGACAGCGTACAAACTGTATATATTGAAAATGGCAAGTTGGTTGCTCCAGTAGAGCAAGTGGAGCAAACCATTGACGGACAAGGCAAATGGTTAATGCCAACCATGGTTGATTTATGCGCGCGTTTGCGTGAACCGGGTCAACAGCAACATGGGACATTGAAATCGGAAGGTAAGGCAGCACGTGCCAATGGTATTTTGCATGTTATTACACCACCTGATTCAAAGCCGATTGTACAAGACAACGGTGCTCTCATTCATGGCTTGATTGAAAAGGCATGGCATGATGGGGGCATTCACATGCATATCATTGGTGCTCAGACCCAAGGTTTAAATGGTAAGCAACCAGCAAATATGGCGGGCCTGAAAAAAGGTGGTTGTACTGCTGTTTCTAATGCGAATGCTGCTTTTGAAAATGACGATGTAGTTATTCGTACCTTGGAATATGCAGCGGGTCTTGGTTTAACGGTTGTGTTTTATGCTGAAGAGCCACAGATTGCTAAAGACGGATGTGCACACGAAGGCTTTATTGCTTCTCGCCAAGGTTTGCCAATGATTCCGGCAATTGCTGAAACTGTGGCGATTGCGAAATATTTGCTTATGATTGAAGCAACTGGCGTAAAAGCTCACTTTGGTTTGTTATCTTGTGGTGCATCGGTTGAATTAATCCGCGCAGCAAAAGCAAAAGGTTTACCTGTGACTGCCGATGTAGCAATGCATCAGTTGCATTTAACTGAACACTTAACTGATGGTTTCAATTCGCTAGCACATGTTCGTCCACCATTGCGTTCTGAGCAAGATAAAGAACTTTTACGTCAAGGTTTAAAAGAGGGCGTGATTGATGCAATTTGTACGCATCATGAACCTTTAAGCAGCTCCGCAAAAATGGCACCATTTGCTGAAACTCAACCGGGCATTACTGCTTTTGATACTTATGTATCTTTAGGCATTCAACTCATTAATGAAGGCTTATTTGAACCTTTAGAGTGGGTGGAGAAAGTGACTAGCGTACCTGCGCAGGTTGCTAATATGACTACGCGTTGGAAAGATGAAGCAGGATGGGTGTTAGTCGATCCTGAATTAAGCTGGACAGTAAGCAAAGACACGATTTTATCGCAAGGGAAAAATACTCCATTGTTGGGTCAAAAGCTTAGTGGTAAAGTACTTCAAACTTTTGCTAACTGATAAAATGGTTATTTAAAGTAAATTTAAAATATAAACAGGTAGATCAATAAGATCTGCCTGTTTTGTAAAGACTAGATGCAAATTTGTATATAAATTATTTAAAAAACAATAAAAGATTGAACGCAGATTAGAATAAAAAACTATCAGCAAAGAGAAGTATTTGAATAATCAAAAGTTGCTGGTTACGACGTATAAAATTCGGGAGAATAACCAATGTCGATAAACCCTATAGAACTGCTTAAAGAAAAAGTATCATCAACTATATTAAATAATCAGGACGGATACCTAGGCGAAAAATCGAATGCTTTATCTAAGTTTTATCCAATTTTACTTTCATTGTTAGCTGCTAAACCTGATCTTATTGGACAATTAAAAAATAGTTTGACTCCTTCATTATCAGACCTCTTTTCTCATAATGACCAAATCAAGAATACGGTACTTACTCATTTAAGCGGTACGGCACCAAATAATGAAATCGAAAGTACACTCAATAGTGCAATTAAACCCAGCCTTAATGCAATTTCGGATGTTGCCGGAAATGATCAACAAAGTATTGTGAATTATTTACGTCAGCATGCCGAAACAATTCGTTCACATTTACCGGGATGGGCTGTTGGCCTATTAGCGCCACTAGGGCTTGGTGCAGGCTTGTCTTCTGTTACACCGTCAACAGCACCACCACTTGCCGCTGCGACTGAAAATACAGGCAAATCTCGTGGATTCTTGCCTATTATTGCACTCATTATTCTGGGTCTTATCATTGCTTGGTTATGGCGTTCTTGCCAACATAAGGAGGCTGTGCCAGTACCAGAACCAGCGGGTGCAAGTGGTGTTGAAGCTACTACCGCAGCTGCACCTGCGAGTTTAACATTAAGCACAGATGATAAAGGTGCTGTGAGCCAGTGTCAGGCAGGTATTGGAGATCAAGGATTCTTAGCAACACTACAAACTCAAGTTAAACAGGTTTTCTCATCAACCCAAGATTGTAATGTTGATACCAGTCAAACATATGCAGCTGGATTTACAGATAAAGATGCTCTTGCTGGCGTGCTTGGTGCATTGAAAGGTGTGCCAAATGCATCTTTAGAATGGATAGGTGACAAAATTACTTTGAAAGCAGGTGATGCAGCAGCGTTAGCAGCATTAACTGCTAAAGTAAAAGCGCTTGTTCCTCACACTGAAGTTGTTTCTACAGCCCCACAAACAACTGAGCAATCCGTAAGTAATAGTTTAAGTGCTTCGCAAACAGCTTTAAGCTCAATTGACCCGAACAATGTCGATGTAAATGCATTAGTAAAAGCACTTAACTTACAAATCATTAACTTTGCGAGTGGCTCAAGCGATATTCCTGCAGATAACAAAGCCATTCTTGATCAAGCTGCAGCACTCTTAAGTAAAGTGACTAATGTAAAATTAAATGTGGGTGGTCATACTGACTCGACGGGTAATGCAGCAGCAAATAAAGCTTTATCACAACGCCGTGCTCAAGCAGTAGTCGACTATTTAACATCTAAAGGTGTAGATGGATCTAAATTAGTTGCACAAGGTCATGGCTCTGATCAGCCTGTTGCAGAGAACACGACAGAAGAAGGACGTTTTAAAAACCGTCGTATTGAGTTTTCAGTAGCTCAATAATGTTCTGATTTATGAAAAATTAGTTATTTTAATTTGAAAAAAGCTTCTCATTTTGAGAAGCTTTTTTGTTGGAACAAATAGTGTTGGATTGATATGAAAATCAGTGTGGTTGGAAGTGGGAGAGTTGCCTTTCATTTAGCAAAGGTACTGTTGGCTCAAGGACATCACATCGTACAAGTCTATGCGCGTGATTTTGAGAAGACCCAAAAGTTTGCAGAGCAATTTCATGCAAAAGCATGTCAGTCTCTTCGCGAATTTCAACTGACCGATCTTATTATTTTATCGGTTTCAGATAGTGCTATTGCTGACCTTGCAAACCAGATTCATGAATTATTTCCTGAAACACTTATGGTTCACACCTCTGGTAGCACAGATATTGGAGTCATCAGTCATGTGCACAAAAAAGCAGGGGTATTTTATCCATTACAAACATTTAGCCTTGAAAGAGACGTTGACTGGTCTGCAACACCATTATTTGTTGAAGCGGTAACAGATACTGATCAAGAACTACTTTCAGATTTAGCAAATAGCCTAAGTAAACGAGTATATCAATACACCTCAAAACAGCGTTTAACTTTGCATTTGGCAGCTGTGTTTGCTTGTAACTTTAGTAACTATTGTTTTGATATGGCAAAGCAGGTTGTAGATAAAGAGCAGGTTGACTTTAGCTTGCTCTATCCTTTAATTATAGAAACAGCAAAAAAAGCGACTGAAAATGATCCAAAGCAAATGCAAACAGGGCCTGCGGTAAGGGGAGATCAGAATATCTTGGCAATGCATCAAGACTTATTAGCTCAAGCAAATCAAGATGATTTAAAACAGGTTTATCAACTTTTAAGTGATGGCATCGTGAAACGCCATCACTCGGACTAAAAGTGATTTCAAATTAAGGTTCGCCGTTATTGCCCCATTTTAAGAAGCCAGCACGCTGATTTAAACGTTCAAAATATCGGTCGACATGCTTAAGCGTTGGATGGTCAAAAGGAGTGGCCTTCCAGCGCTGTACAGATAGACCAATTGGAATATCGGCCAAGCTAAATTGTGAACCAACAATATAGGCTTGAGTTTTTGCTAGTTGTTGATCGAGAATCTGCATATGATGATTCCAGTCATCAATACCTTGTTGTAATAAGTTTGGATCTTGATGATCTGGAGAATGTCTCAAGAGAGACATAATTGTATAAGTCCAGCTGTTATTCAGTTCGATGGCTTGCCAATCAATCCACTGATCAACAAAGAATCTTTCTTTCGCTTGAGTAGGGTAAAGCTGATGTTCTTTATCGTAAGCATTTGCCAAATAACGGATAATACTGTTGGACTGCCAAAGGACTAAATCTCCATCTAAAACAACAGGAATTTGACCATTTGGATTTAATTGTAAATATTCAGGTGATTGAGCGGAGCGAAAGCCTCGTCCCCAATCTTCTCTTTCATATTCAAGATTTAATTCTTCGCACAACCATAAGACTTTGCGAACATTAATGGAGTTATCACGCCCTAAAATTTTTAACATAGTATTTTCTGACTTCTCGTGAGTTTAAGTAATTAGTTGTTGAAGCGTTCATTTTTATATTTTTAACATGATTTATGAATATTAATAAGTCTAGAGAATAGCTAAAGTGACATTTAAAGAAAATTATAATGATTGAGAGCTTTTTATTTTAGGGGGGAATAAAGGAAGATAATATACCTCAAGAGGGGGATGCTGGTAATTAGAAGTAAAATAAGTATCTGCTTGTTACGTTGTCTGTATCCGCTTTTAGTAGGTAATAAAAAACCGCACTTCACTTCGGCGGTTCATTGAATTTTGTTTATTTACATTTGTTCTCTGGCTTGTCTAATTGCTCGCGCAGCCATTCAGAATCCTCCTGTAGATTTTCTTTAGTATATCCCATTGTTCTAACCTCTTCTGAGGCTGATTCATATTCTTTAAATCTACTTAAGATAAAGTCAAAAAGTTCAATATTTTCTTTCCATCCTTTGCAATCAAGAGCTTTGAGTTTATTAGACCTAACAAGATCTTCTTGCTCAGTTTTTGCTTCTGTGGAAATGATTTGATTTCTGTCCGATTGTGTTTGAATGTATCGTTCCATTAACTTGTAATATTTAAGTTCAAAGTCTTCTTGAGTTGAGGCAAAGCAGCCACTTGAGACAATTATGCAAATTAGAAATGCGAAAAGCTTCATTGTTATTTTCTGTCTAGTTAAAATGGTGATTATTATTATATTTATATAACTAATAATTCAAAAGTTATTTTCATTTAAATCTTTATACTCAGTTAATTTTTAATTCTACTTATTCACTAGATTGGTTTTAAAATAAAAAAGGCCTAGTAATAAACTAGGCCTTTTTTTTTATTTACTTAATCTTTTTAAAGATAAAGTCATTAATCTTATGACCTGACTCAATACCACGGCGTTCAAACTTAGTCACTGGGCGCCAGTCTGGACGCGGGTAGCTGTTGCCTTTACCCGCCAAGTTTTCAAGATCTGGACGATTGTCGAGTACATCAAGCATCCATTCTGCATACGGTTCCCAGTCTGTTGCTGCGTGGAATGTACCACCAAGCTCAAGTTTTTGTTCAACTAATTGCATACGCTCATGAATAACAAAACGGCGTTTGAAATGACGTTTCTTTTGCCAAGGGTCTGGAAAGTAAAGTTGAACGCAGTTAATGCTGTTGTCTGGCATTTCACGTAAAACCTGAATCGCGTCTGCATCAAGTACACGTAAGTTTTTAACTTCTGCTATACCTGCTTCATAAAGACACTGAGCAATACCAGGTACGTGAACTTCAATACCCACATAGTTACGTTCAGGGTTGGCTTTTGCCATAAGCACTAATGAACGACCCATACCAAAACCGATTTCAACAGTTAAAGGACGTTCTGGATGTTCGAAGTGTTGGCGTAAGTCACCAACAGGATATTCCAAAATTAAATCGCGATGTTGTTCTAATGCCGTGCGTTGAGACGTATTAAGTGGTGCTGAACGACGCATAAACGTCACAATTTCACGGTGTTCAGGCAAATTGTCTAAGTCTGCAATTTGCGTTTCTAACTGATCGATCGACATAACCTTGGCAATATTGAAATTCAAATGCGGTATTTTAAGTCTTCATGTGGTCAAGTCAAATGTTTCGGTGTTTTTCTTCATGTAGATGTCATGTTCAATATTTAATCTAAGAATCTATATAAATTTCAAATGAACATATTTACTCATGAAAACTTTTCAATTACGCACACTTTCTGTGCTATTAGGGGCACTTGGTGCTTTTACATATAGTCCTTGGGTACAAGCACAGCTCATGTTTAGTCAATATGTTGACGGCAGTAGTAACCGCAAAGGTTTGGAAATTTATAATCCAGATGGGACTACAGTTAATTTAGCCGACTATGAAATTCAACAATTTAATAATGGCGGTACAGCAAAAACAGCGACTTTCCGTTTACAAGGATCGTTAACCAGTAAGCAGAAGTTTTTAGTAGGTCGTTCTGAGTTGCAGGCTGAACTTGGCAGTAAAGTAAATCAGATCGCTGCATTATCTTTTAATGGAGATGATGCGGTTGTACTTGTTTATAAAGGTACGCCTGTAGACCGTTTTGGGCGTATTGGTGAGCGACCAGAAACAGGATGGGGAACAGCCGTTTCGAGCTTAGGAAATAGTTTTAAGCGTATTGAAACTGAGAACCCAGCTTTAAGTATTGATGCAACTGCAGCATTTGATTTGGACCGTTCATGGTCAGCTTGGACAAACCGAAATGACTTTTCAAATTTATCTGGCTCAATAACACAGCCACCTGTTGAAACGGTGAGTTGTTCAAGCTCCGATACACCAATTGCTGATTTATCAACCGCAGCACAAAACCAGAGCTATACTGTACGTGGGGTAATTACTGCCGACTATCGCTATGCCAATGGTTTCTCTGGTTTTTATGTTCAGACACCAGATACGAAAGCACGTGCGAATGTTAGCAATGCTATTTTTGTTTATATTCCAAATAGCAGCGCTGTAAAAGGTGGACAAGTTGGTGATGAAGTTATTTTGCGTGGTCGCTTAACAACTTATCAAAACCAATTGCAATTAGATCAATTACAACAAAATATTCAAACTTGTAATAGCAATATGGCAAATCAGGTGCAGCCGATTAGCCTTGAACTTCCATTTGCTAGCTTAACAGGTGGTTCGACCCATTCTCCACAGCGTTATCAAGGTATGTTGGTTAAATTACCTCAGACTTTAACGGTAAGCGAGAACTACAATTATGGCCGTTATGGTGAATTATCTCTAAGCTTAGGTCGCTTATATATTCCAACCAATTTATATCCAGCGTTATCTCCTGAAGCTAAAGCTCTTGCTCAGAAAAATTTATTGTCGAAAATTATTTTTGATGACGGCTATAACAACCAAAACCGTACTCCATGGTTACCGACAAATTTTAGCGCTGCCAATACGCTACGTTCGGGTTATCAACTTAAAAATGCTGAAGGGATTTTAGAATATCGTTTTAATGGTTGGCGTGTGCAACCAGTGCTTGGACGTATTCAACCTGAAGTAATTACTCAAACAAACCCGCGTCAAAATGTCATTACCAAAAATGCTAATCACATTCGTGTAGCTTCATTTAACGTTTTGAACTATGACAATGGTGCAACTGGTTTCCCAACAGAGCGTGGTGCAACCACACAAGCTGAGTTTGATAAACAGCACCGTAAAATTGTGAGTGCTCTCAAAGCAATTGATGCCGATGTGTATGGTTTAATGGAAATTGCGAACAATGGTTATGGTCCGAACAGTGCAATTGCTCATTTAACCAGTGCTTTAGGTAGTGATTGGAAATACGTTGTTCCTGAAAACTTAGACCATTTAGGTGGTGATGCGATTGCGGTTGCTATTATTTATAACAGCAAGCGTGTTAAGCCTTTGAATAAACCCGTTGTGCTTGATTTGGGTGACAAGAACCGAACAACATTGGCGCAAAGTTTCCAAGCAGTTCGTGGTAATAAAACGTTTACCATTATTCCAAATCACTTGAAATCGAAAAGCTGTAGTGGGGTGGATGCTAGCTCTATTGATGCAGACCAAAAAGATGGTCAAGGCTGTTGGAACCCGACTCGTGTGAAAGCAGTAGATCAAATCGTGCAATGGTTAGCGAAAAATCCAACTCAAGTGCAAAAGCAAAATGCTTTACTTGTAGGTGATATGAACAGCTATGCAAAGGAAGAACCTATTTTGTCATTTGAAAAAGCAAACTACAAAGTTTTGCTGAATGACGCTAAGGTAGGACAGGGTGCTCAGGCATATAGCTATGTGTTTGGTGTTGCGAGTGATGCCAACGGAAATGGTGGAGCGGGTAACTTAGACCATGCAATTGCTGATGCAGCTCTATATCCAAAAGTAGTGAGAACCTTTGCATGGCATATCAATGCAGATGAGCCAACCGTTTTAGACTACAACGAAGAATATAAAACGGATGAGCAAATGGCATTGTTCTATGGTGAAGATGCTTATCGTTCTTCAGACCATGATCCGGTAATTGTTGATCTGGATTTAAATGGTAAAGATTCAAGCCAGCCTGATGATGATAAGAAAAACGGTATTTTTGATTTCTTAACTGAATTAATGAATTGGATTAGCCAGCTTTTTAAACGTAATTAATGGAAAAATTGCGTGACGTAAATGTGTTTTATCATATTTTAAACAATCGTCACGCAAGACAACTTGCAAGGAATAAATTTTTCAAGAATATTAGATGGTGTAAGTATTTTATAAGTTTACGCTTTTTTACAATTAAAGAATTGTGCAAACCTTGCAGGTTTTCTAGAAGCAATTTAAAACGTTAATATGAGATAACAAGGATCAGATATGAAATTATATTATTCGCCAGGCGCATGTTCTTTAGCTGCACATATTATTTTAAATGAAATTAATGTTGATTTTGACTTAGAACGAGTAAATTTAAAAACACATAAAACAGAAAAAGGTACAGATTATTACGAGATTAATCCAAAAGGATATGTACCAGCTTTAGAAATTAACCCTGGTTTAATGTTAACTGAGAACGTGGCGATTTTACCTTTCCTTGCTCAGCACGATCCTAAGCAGGATTTAATTCCGCCATCAGGGATGGGCCGTGCGAAAGTATTGGAATGGTTGGGTTATTTGAACTCTGAATTGCATGATGCTTATGCAGTTTTCTTTGGGGCACCTTTAACGAGCGATGAAAAAACCAAAGCTTATGCTGAAATCGACCGTCTTTTAAAATATATCGATAACTATTTGTCTGAATCTGATTACGATTATTTGGTAAATGATAATTTTGGTCCAGCAGATGCTTATCTATTTGTTTTAACAAATTGGTCAAACTCAATTGAGCATGACTTAACACCGTATAAGCACATTATTGCATTACGCAATAAAGTTGCAGAGCGTCAATCTGTACAAATTGCGATGCGTGACGAAGGCTTAATTTCATAAAAGATTTTAAGAGCCAAAAAAAGCCCCTAATCAATAGGGGCTTTTTTATACTAAAGACGATTAGTGTTGAGCGTCTTTTTTCACTTCAGCAGCTGTATTTTCAACAGCTTGAGCTGTATCAGCAGTCGCTTTACGTGCAGTCGCTTCTGTTTCAGCTGCAGCTTTAGCAGTCGCATCAGCAGCGTGATCGGTTGCAGCATCGATCTTCTCAGCAGCATTATCAGTTGCAGTTGCAATATCGTCAGCAGCTTTATCACCAGCAGATTTGATATCAGCACTTGCTTGTTGAGCAGCATTTTCTAAGTGTTCACCTGTAGTTGCGCCAGTTTCTGGAGCTTTATCTTTATTACAACCAACAAGGGCAACAGTCGCAGCAAGACCTAAAGCAACAAGTAATTTATTCATTGTGTTTTTCCTTCTAATTCATGGCATCCAAATATGGATGTCTAAAATATAAACATAAAGTAAATGATTAATAAAGATCGAAAATTGTTAAAAAGTTGTAACTCTAGTATTAAAAAAGCCTAGCATTTTGTAATGCTAGGCTTGAAATAAATAATAATGATTTTGACCGATTTTACTGCCCAGAACGGATGATGTAATCAAACGCTGAGAGTGATGCTTTAGCACCTTCACCTGTAGCAATAATGATTTGCTTGTAAGGTACAGTCGTACAGTCACCCGCCGCAAATACACCTTGTACATTGGTTTCGTTGCGGTCATTGACAATGATCTCGCCTCGGTTGGTTAATTCAACTTCACTGTCTTTCAAGAAGTCAGTGTTTGGCAGTAAACCAATCTGTACAAAGATCCCTGCAAGCTCTACCACATGCTCTTCATCAGTCGCACGGTCTTTATATTTAAGGCCAGTCACTTGTGAACCGTCACCTAACACTTCTGTACTTAAGGCATTCATAATCACCGTTGTGTTTGGCAAGCTATGCAATTTGTTTTGCAACACTTGGTCAGCACGAAGTTTGGTATCGAACTCAACCAGAGTTACATGCTCAACAATCCCTGCAAGGTCAATCGCAGCTTCAACACCTGAGTTACCACCACCAATCACAGCAACACGTTTACCTTTGAACAATGGACCATCACAATGTGGGCAGTACGCAACACCACGGGTACGGTATTCTTGCTCACCCGGTACATTCATCTCTCTCCAACGTGCACCTGTAGAAAGGATCACAGTTTTTGATTCAAGTTTGGCACCGTTTTCAAGTTCAACCGCAACCAGACCGTTTTCAGTTTGGTTTGCACCTGTGATTTTGCTGACACGTTGCAGGTTCATGATATCGACATCATATTCACGGACATGTGCTTCCATCTCGGCAGCAAACTTAGGACCTTGAGTCTTTTGCACAGAAGTGAAGTTTTCAATATCCATGGTGTCCATGACCTGACCACCAAAGCGTTCAGCGACGATACCCGTGTTAATGCCTTTACGTGCAGCATAGATTGCAGCTGTTGCACCTGCAGGACCACCACCAATCACCAATACATCAAAAGCATCTTTGGCATTGAGTGCTGCTGCATCTTTTTCAGCTGAGTTGGTATCAAGTTTTGCCACAATCTCTTCAAGGGTCATACGACCTTGACCAATGTGCTCGTTGTCTTGGAATACCATCGGTACAGCCATGATTTTGCGTTGTTCCACTTCGTCTTGGAAGAATGAACCATCAATCATGGTTGCCGTGGTGTTCGGGTTGTAAATCGCGATCAGGTTAAGTGCCTGTACTACATCCGGACAGTTATGACAACTTAAGGATACAAACACATCGAAGTTTGCTTTAAGGTTTAAACCTTTAATTTGATTTAAAACTTCATCCGACACTTTAGGTGCATAGCCAGAGACCTGCAACAGTGCCAAGATCAAAGACGTAAACTCATGACCCATTGGTAAGCCTGCAAAGAACACACGAGGCTGTTCACCTGCTTTAGCCACACCAAAGCTTGGACGACGTGTATTATTACCGTCAAAACGGGCTGTTACCTTGTCAGAAAGCTCAGCGATTTCACTTACCAACTCTTTAATTTGAGCTGCTTTGTCTGATTCATCTAAAGCAGCAACTAGTTCGATTGGACTTTCTAGACGTTCTAAGTAAGCTTTTAATTGAGTTTTAATGTTTTGATCTAACATCTGTTTTTACTCCAATGCATCCAAATTCTTTCAATAGATGCATAGTACGTGAAAACATTAAATAGTTAAAACAGTATGTTTTTATAGATTTAATCGGTTTTTTGAATTGTTGAGGCTATTAATAAGTAAGATCAATAATTTATCTCTAAAATGTTCTTTTTTATGTTTTGTAGTGTTTTAAAGTGAAAGTATTTAAAAATTTATATATGTTATATGGCTGTAAAGATTTTATGTCATAACATTAAAAGGTACTTTCATGTCATTGCAACGCGGCATTTATCAGCATTATAAAGGTAATCTCTATCAAGTTTTTTCTGTAGCAAAACACAGCGAGACTGAAGAAGAGTTAGTCGTTTATCAGTGTCTTTATGGTGACTATTCAACTTGGGTACGTCCGCTAGAGATGTTTACTGAAACGGTGCAAATGGCTGATGGAAGTATCGTGCCGCGTTTTAAGTTAATTCAAAGCACTTAACGCAAACGACTTTTATATAAAATAACGATTTTAAAGGGTGAATATATGCCAAATACTTTTTTCTTACAAAGAGTTGCCGATTTATATGACACCTTTAAACGACATGATGCACAGCAGACAGATCGTTTGCTGCGGTATCGTAATATTGAGGCGGAGTCTGCAAAATTACTATCGCAATTTATTCGGATGCAGCAAGCTAAATCAATTTTAGAAATTGGGACTTCAACAGGTTACTCTACTTTATGGCTTGCTGAGGCTGCTCAAGCTACTCATGGAAAAGTAACCACGCTTGAAATTGATGCCAATCGTAGTAATGAAGCTAAACGCCATGCGACTGAACTGGCATTAGAGGAGTTGGTAGATTTTTGGGTGGGAGATGCAGCCGACTATTTAAAAGAAACTCAGGAAACTTTCGATTTTATTTTGTTAGATGCTGAGCGACCTGCTTACGAGAATTATTGGCCAGATTTAAAACGGCTGATGAAGCCAAAAGGTGGCGTACTCATTATTGATAATGTTATTTCACATGCGGCTGAAGTCAGCTCATTCTTAGCTTTAATTAAAAAAGATGAAAATTTTATGAGCAGTATTTTGCCTGTAGGCGCTGGTTTATGCATTGTAGTGGCAAGGTAAGCCATTTAAAAATCTGATTTATTCATTCATAAAGGCCTGTTCAAAGCAGGCCTTATTTCATTATGTTATGAAGCATTCACTAAAGATAGGCGAGTAAAGTGTAAGTCGAATTCTAAATATTTATGTACAAAAGCAGCTTTGTCTGTTGATCGTAATAAGTTGTCATAAATAAATTCTGGTACAGGATGATAAAGTTCGCCTGAACCATCGCTATAAAATATTTTTAGATGACGTGAAGTCGCATTGTATTTCCATGAAGTGACTGCCACAGTATTCGCCATAAATTTTTCCCCTTTTATTTCATATTACTTAAGCTCAAAAAACAACGGTTATTTATTCGACATTACTCAAACTTCATGTAATGGGGAAGGGCATAATTGTAAAAGTATCAGTAGAAAATGTGATGTGCTTATTCAAAACAAAAGAACCATCCGATGAGGGATGGTTCTTTGAGTTTTTAAAATCTAATAAGAGATTAGATTTTACCAACTAGGTCGATAGAGGGAGCAAGAGTAGCTTCGCCTTCTTTCCATTTAGCTGGGCAAACTTCACCTGGGTGAGCGTGTACGTATTGAGCAGCTTTTACTTTACGAAGAAGTTCAGATGCATCACGGCCGATACCACCAGCGTTGAGTTCAACGATTTGGATTTTACCTTCTGGATCGATAACGAAAGTACCACGGTCAGCTAAACCTTCAGATTCGATAAGAACGTCGAAGTTTTTAGAAAGAGTCCAAGTTGGGTCACCAACTAATGGATATTGGATTTTTTTGATTTCTTCAGAAGTGTCGTGCCAAGCTTTGTGAGTGAAGTGTGTATCAGTAGATACAGCATAAATTTCAACACCAAGTTTTTGGAATTCAGCGTAGTTGTCAGCTAAGTCACCAAGTTCAGTTGGACAAACGAAAGTGAAGTCAGCTGGATAGAAGAATACAACAGACCATTTACCTTTAAGGTTAGTTTCGTTAACTTCAACAAATTGGCCGTTGTGGTAAGCAGTTGCTTGGAATGGTTTAACTTCAGTATTAATCAAGCTCATCATTGTCTCCATGATTGAGGTTTATATTTAAACTTGTTTACGAGATGTAGAATAAATAAAAATTCTTTATTGGGGAAATAGTATTTTTACATGACTAAAATCGGAAAATCGAATAAGTGATAAATTTACGATTTTTAAGTCCCCAAACACTGTATTCGATTTGACTGCAAAAACATGTAAATCAAATGACAGTTATCGTAAAAGAAACTTGCCTAACAACATGAAGTCTCGTTAGTCAAAATTCAAGGGTAAAATTTTAAAAAATTAAAAATATATAAAAAACCAACTGTTTTACCTTATGGTCATTAGAGCGTAAAATAGAGGATTGTTGTATTTTCAGGAAAATTTGTCTGTGCAGAATGATTTAAATATTGATCAGTGGGTGATGGCAAGAGATCGTTACCGTTTAAATCGTTTGCGTAAAGATAAAAAAGCCAATACAGCAGAGATTGAAAAATTATTTGAACAATCTAATGCCAAAGTAAGGCAGCGATTTGAACGTCTCCCTAAAATCAAATTGAATCAGGATTTACCTGTTTCTCAATATGCAGACCGTTTAATTGATGCGATTCAAAAGCATCAGGTCATTATTGTGGCAGGTGAGACGGGTTCAGGTAAAACCACTCAGCTTCCTCAAATTGCAATGCTAGCAGGCCGTGGCTTAACGGGAATGATTGGTCATACCCAGCCACGTCGTTTAGCTGCACGTAGTGTTTCTCAACGTATTGCAGAAGAAGTCGGGGAAAAGCTTGGCGAATCTATCGGTTTTAAAATCCGTTTTAATGAACAAGGTTCGCAGGACTCTATCGTACGGTTAATGACTGACGGTATTTTGCTTGCCGAGTTAGGTAATGACCGTTATTTGTCTAAATATGACACGATCATTATTGATGAAGCGCATGAACGCTCACTCAATATCGATTTTATTATGGGCTATTTAAAGCAATTACTGCCAAAACGCCCAGATCTAAAAGTTATCGTGACTTCGGCAACTTTAGATGTAAATCGCTTTAGTAATTACTTTAATGACGCACCTATTTTTGAAGTAGAAGGGCGTAGTTATCCTGTCGAAGTACTTTATCGCCCAATTTCAGAAATGAATATTGGTGGTAGTGATGACGATGAGTTTGATGATTTTGAAGAAAACCTTCCGCGTGCAGTGGTACAAGCGGTAGAAGAATGCTTTGCTGATGCAGAAGCAAAAGGTCACCCTGAACATGCCGATATTCTGATTTTCTCAAGCACAGAGCAAGAAATTCGAGAGTTGCAGGAAACCTTGCAAAAGTATGGGCCTAGACATACCGAAATTTTACCGTTGTATGCGCGTTTAGCCGTTTCTGAACAACAGAAGATCTTCAGCCCTGGCGGAAAGGGTCGTCGTATTATTATTGCGACCAACGTGGCCGAAACTGCACTTACGGTTCCAAATATTCGCTATGTGATTGATAGCGGTTTTGCTCGTATATCACGTTATAACTACCGTTCTCGTGTACAACGCTTACCAATTGAAGCAATTTCTCAAGCCGCAGCCAATCAGCGGAAAGGTCGTTGTGGTCGTATTGCTCCGGGTGTGTGTATTCGTTTATATAGCGAAGAAGACTTTTTAAGTCGTCCTGAATTTACAGAACCTGAAATTAAACGAACCAACTTAGCATCTGTTATTTTGCAAATGCAGAGCTTAGGGTTAGGTGAGTTAGAAAACTTCGATTTTATTGAGCCGCCAGATTTCCGCCTAGTTAATGATGGGCGTAAGTTGCTGATTGAGTTAGGCGCACTTAACGAGAAGAAAAATGAGCTGACCAAAGTTGGGCAAATGATGGCACGTATGCCAATTGACCCGCGACTCGCTCGTATGATCGTGGGCGGTGCTCATTTTGGCGTACTCAAAGAAATCTTAATTGTAGTAAGTGCTTTAGCTGTTCAGGACCCGCGTGAGCGCCCAGCTGATAAACAAATGCAAGCTGACCAAAAGCATGCATTATTCAAAGAAGCGGATTCAGATTTTCTGTTTTATTTAAAACTTTGGGAGACTTTAAATCCTAAAGGCGAAGCAGGAATGTCTGAAAATAAACGACGTCAATTTGCCAAGCAGCATTTCTTAAGCTGGTTGCGTTTACGTGAATGGAAACAGACACATCAGCAATTGGTTGAGTTAGCCGAAGGCTTAAAACTCAGCTTTAATGAAAAACCTGCGAATTATGAAAACTTGCATCGTGCATTGCTGACAGGTTTATTATCCTTCATTGCCAATAAAACTGATGAACGAAATACCTTTATGGCAGTGCGTCAGCAAAAGGCTAAAGTTTTCCCTGCGAGTACTTTGCATAAAACCAATACCTCTTGGGTGATGGCTTTTGAGATGGTCGAAACCTCTCAAGTGTACTTACGTACTTTAGCCAAAATTGACCCTGAATGGATTTTGCTTGCTGCACGCGACTTGTTGAAATATCACTATTTTGAGCCACATTGGTCTAAGAAAGCGGGAATCGTCAATGCGTATGCGCAAATTTCTTTATTTGGTTTAATTATTGAACCAAAGCGGTTAATTAATTTTGAGAAAGTTGACCAACCTGCTGCTCATGAGATTTTCTTACGCGATGCATTAACCACTGGTAACTTGGGTACAGTTCCACCATTTTTAAAACATAATTTGCTTAAACTTGAAGAAGTAGAGCGAGTTGAAGATAAATTGCGTCGCCGCGATTTAGTGGTGGATGAAGAAACAATTTATCAGTTTTATGCGTCGAAAATTCCTGAGGAAATCGCGAGTCGCCGTAGTTTTGAAGACTGGCGTGCGACAGTAGAAGCAAGTAATCCTCGTTATTTATTTATTGACGATGATGCGCTCTGGCTCAATGACAGACCAACAACGCAGCAATTCCCAGATCATTTACACAATGGGCAGCTGCGTTTAGCAACTACATATCATTTTGACCCGAGCCATGACGAAGATGGTGCTACTGTTCAAATTCCTGTACAGGCGCTGCCTCAAGTTGATGAAAATATATGGTCATGGGGAATTCCGGGTTGGCGACAAGATTTAATTGAGGCTTTACTCAAAGCTTTACCTAAAGACAAGCGTCGTAATGTGGTGCCAATTCCTGATACAGCTCGTAAGCTCATGCAAGGGGTTGATGCGGTACATTTACGTGAACATATTTTTAGTTATTTAGCTTTTGCCTTGCGTGGTGAGCAAATTACTGAAAAAGATTTCTCGTTTGAACGTATTGATCCATATTTGGTACCTTTCATTAAAGTGATTGATGAAAAAGGTAAGCTGATTGCGAAAGGGCGTGATTTACCTGAGTTAAAAGCACGTTGCCGCGTAGAAACACATCGTCCAGTTAAACAGCAAAAAGGTGAGTTTAAAAACTTTCCTGAAAACTTTACTTTTGAGGCCTCTCATAAAGTCACGGGCGTTGTAGTAAAGCAATATCAGGCTTTAGTCCCTACAAAAGCTTTTGCTGAAATTGAAGCTAAAGATGACTCAGGCGTTGTTATTCAGACTTTTAATGATCAGGCTGAAGCCATTAAGCAACATCGTGAAGGGATTATCCGTCTGGTCCATATGCAACTTGGCGATTTGGTTCGCCAGTTGAAAAAGCAGATTTCAAAACCGCTTGCTTTGGCATATTCACCTTTGGGTGATAAAGCTAAGCTTGAGCAGATGTTGGTCTATGCTACGTTGCAAATGGCAATTACAACTTTGCCAATTAATGCAGATGAATTTAATAAACTACTCGAGCAAGTCAAAAAGCAATTTTTGAGTTATGGTCAGAAAGCACTTGAGCAGTTAAGTGATATTTATATTCAATGGCAGCAAATCCGTCGTCAGCTTTTAGTACTTGATGCAGGGGTGTTTGGACGCAGTATTGATGATATTGAAGATCAGCTAGATTTAATGTCACTTAGCAATTTTGTTTATTGCCAACCGGTCGATCTTTGGCAGGAATATCCGCGATATTTAAAAGCGCTGCTATTGCGTTTAGATCGATTGCCAAATAATCTACAGCGAGATCATGCCGCTATTGATGATGTCGATCCATGGATGGACAAGGTGTTTAAATTCAAAAACAACCCCAAAATCAAAGGATTGTATTTGATGTTGGAAGAATTCCGCATTTCTTTATTTTCTCAACCGATGAAAACCAAGATGCCTATTTCGCCAACTCGACTGCAAAAGTTATGGGATCGTTTGGGAATCAGTTAAGATAGATCGGGGTCTGTTTATGCTGTTGTTTAGCCTACAACGCAATTTATAAATGAAAGATTAACAGACCCTATTCATTTTTTTAGGAGTTTTACATGGGCATTCGTATCACAGGTACTGGGTTATTTCACCCAACAGAAATCATTTCTAATGAAGAACTGGCCGACAGTTTAAATGCTTATGTGGAACAATATAACCAAGAGAATGCAGAGAAAATTGCAGCAGGTGAGCTAGAAGAATTACGTGGTTCTAGTGCTGAATTTATTGAAAAAGCGTCTGGTATTAAGCGCCGTTACGTGATTGAGAAATCAGGTATTCTCGATCCAAATCGTTTGCGTCCTCGTTTGTCTGAACGTTCAAATGATGAACTTTCACTTCAAGCAGAGTGGGGCGTCATTGCTGCGAAACAGGCAATGGAAAATGCAGGCGTAACAGCTGAAGATATTGATGTTGTGATTTTGGCATGTTCAAACATGCAGCGTGCTTATCCAGCTGTAGCGATTGAAATTCAGTCGGCACTTGGCATTCAAGGTTATGCCTACGACATGAACGTTGCATGTTCAGCTGCTACTTTTGGTTTGAAACAAGCAGCAGATGCAATTCGTTCAGGTGCTCGCCGTGTTTTATTGGTGAACGTTGAGATTACATCGGGTCACCTAGACTACCGTAACCGTGATTGTCATTTTATTTTTGGTGATGTTGCGACCGCTTCTATTATTGAAGAAACCACCACTAAAACTGGTTTTGAAATTTTAGATATTCATTTATTTACTCAATTTTCAAACAACATTCGCAATAACTTTGGTTTCTTAAACCGTAGCGAAGATGCGGTCGTTGATGACAAGTTATTCCGTCAAGATGGCCGTAAGGTATTTAAAGATGTTTGTCCATTGGTGGCAAAAATCATTAATGCACAGTTGGAAAAAATGCAGTTAACTGCAAATGATATTAAGCGTTTCTGGTTACACCAAGCCAATGCCAATATGAATGAATTAATCTTGAAATATGTGGCTGGTAAAGAGGCAGATCTAAGCCGTGCACCAATTATTCTAGATGAGTTTGCCAATACCTCATCAGCAGGTGTTATTATTGCTTTGCACCGTACAGGCCACGAAGTGGATGATGGCGAATATGGCGTGATTTCATCTTTCGGTGCTGGTTATTCAGTAGGTTCGATTGTTGTTCAAAAGCACGTTGCTTAAGTTACTAGATTAATTAAAAACGCTCGTAAGAGCGTTTTTTTATGGGTCGAAAATAATAAAGCGGACTAAAATTAGCCCGCTTCAATTGAATCAAAAATGATTAAAACTTTTTGGTGTAGTTTACAAACAGGCGATCTTCACCAAAGTCATTGCCGTGTTTTACATTGTAATCAATACGAATATATTGCAGAGCCACGCCTTTTAAGAACGGCTGTTGAAATGCATAGTTTAAAATCACATTAGACTCGGTTTCATGATTCTTTTCGCCATTGGCTGATTTAAAGTCATGGCCGTAAACATATTTCACCATCGCATTTAGGCCCGGAACATAATCTTTAAAGTCGTAGCCATACATCACATGATAAGACTTTTCATCTTCTTTAAAGAACCCTGTTGCGTTCCAGTTAATGAAATAGGTCTCTGGTAAAAAACCATCCGGTAGAGGGTAAGCCGACTCACCGATAATCTGTTGATAACCCAAACCAAAGGTATGGTTTTTTACTTTGAGCGTTTCTAACACCCCAATGTTTTGCGCATCAATATCAAAAGTATTGCCATCATCTTTTGCATTGAAGTATTTAAACTTAGACGTAAGCGCAAAATTAGGTTGTTTCCAATTATGCTCAAACCCTACATAGTGTTTGTTGTAGAGGTCTTCCAAATTACCGAAGTAATATTCACCCTTGAGTGACGGCGTGAATTGATAGCGCAGATCTATGTAGTTCAGGCCATCAGATTCTTTAGTCATTCCATTTGCCGTGAATGAAAACTTTTTAAAGTCTTCTTCATTTCGTGGAGAGACTTTTTCCACTCGGCCAATTTCTGCATAAAGCTGATCTGAAAGTTGCGACTTAAGATTGGTTCCCCAATATGAGGCAAGCAGTTGTCGGCTCGCATCGACAGCAGTTACTGGTAAGTCTAACCAGAGTTCACCGACGCTTAAAAGGGTTTTGTCATACCCTAGCTTTAAAGTAGCGCCGTATTTTAAGAAGTCGGATGCTTGAGATTGTGTTTCCTTATTAAAAGGCAAAACCGTGTCCGCAACATGTTTGTCTGAACTCAAGCGCACGGCGTATTGTACAGAAGCATCTGCACCAATCGTAATAGGCTTGTCTGCAATTTGCAGAGGGGTATCATGCATTTTCGACTTATAAAATAATGACGCTGCCTGAGACCAACTGCCAGTATCTTTGAGGGCATCATTATCAAAATTACGGTTGATATAGGCGTTTTTTAAAGTGAATTTCCATTCATCTTCAGTTTGCTGATTTGGATTCGCAGCGAATGAATTGCCATACATCAACACTAAGGTCGCGAAAGTTAAAGCACATGGCTTAAAGCGGTGTAATAATTCCATAATCCATTTCCAAAAAGATGCGCCAGTCCTCGGCGCATTTATATTTACTGCTGGGTAAGCGTGTTTTGAGGTTTAAAAGTTGATGGCGTTTGTGCAGCAACAGAGGCTTTTAGATTGACCATAAATATTGCAAGTGCAGCAATCACACCCGGAATTGCAATCGCTAAGAAATTCATTTGGTGAGGAAGCTCAAGTGTGAGTAGGGCTCCGGTTAAAACTGGTCCGATAATTGCGCCAATACGGCCAATGCCAGATGCCCAGCCCATGCCAGTTGAACGAAGTGCTGTCGGATAGAACTGCGCAACAAAAGTGTAGAGTAAGATTTGCGAACCAATTGTGGCAGCACCAGCAATCGCAATCAGGCTATATAAAATAAATTGTGGACTATTAATGCCAAGCAGAATTAAAGCTGCTGATCCCACAATAAACATGATCGTAATAACAGGTTTTAAATGGAATCTGTCCGCTAAAGCACCGCCACCAATTGCACCGACCATGCCGCCAATATTGAGTGCAAACAGGAATAACATGCTCGCACCTAACGAGTAGCCCGCTTGCAGCATGAGTTTAGGTAACCAGCTTCCTAAGGCATACACCATGAGTAAGCACATAAAGAAAGCAATCCAGAACATAAATGTGCTGAAGGTACGACCCTGCTGGAAAAGTGCACGGACAGGTGCATCTGTTGTGGTGCTCTCGTTTAATACCAGTTGAGTATTGGCGTTTACCTGAGTTTGAGGTGCAATTTTACTCACAATACTTTTCGCCTGTTCGCTATGGTTATATTTCACTAAAAAGGCGAGAGACTCTGGCAAAAATTTCCAGATGAGTGGGAGCAGTAACAGGGGAATACCCGCAATTAAAAACATGATTTGCCAACCCATATCTTTAACGAGCCATGCACCGAGTAGAGCAGATGTCATGCCGCCAATTGCATAGCCACTAAACATGATTGCGACTAAGGTACTGCGGATTTTTTTTGGTGCATATTCGGTCATAAGTGCCACAACGTTTGGCATAACGCCACCAATCCCAAGACCTGCGATAAAACGCAAAATAGCAAACTCAGTTGGTCCTTTGGCAAAGGCACCCATAAAGGTAAATCCGCTAAATAAGGTGACACAAATCAGGATGGTCTTTTTACGTCCCAATTTGTCTGAAAGCGTGCCGAAAATCATGGCACCAAACATCATCCCGAATAGAGCAGCACTGGCGAGTAAACCAGCTTCAACAGCAGTTAAAGACCATTGCTGCATTAACAGAGGAAGAGCAACCCCGTAAATAACTAAATCATATCCATCAAAAATAATAATAAGTAAGCACCAGATTAAAACTTTCCAATGAAAAGAGGTAAAACTGGCTTTATCAATTAACTCATTAATATTAACCTTGCTCGTATCCATTTTCTTCACCTCCAATTTGTGAAGCATCGCGTTATTTTTAAATAAACTATTTTGTTATTGGATTAGAGTCAAAAACCTAATTGATATATCTTTATGTCTTTAAGGTATTGTGTTTAAATTAATACAAGCAATTGAAAAATATAATTTATTTTATTGCATTTGTGAGGGTTTTTTGTTGTGTTTAAAATAGGGTTAAATATTGTATAGTGAGAATTTTAAGGATTTTATAGGTACTTTTTTATAGATTTTATTGATGAGAATAACAGCTAAAAATATAGCTAATTTTATATTATGAATTGAAGTGAAAATATAAAAACAAAATACTAAAGTCTATTATTTAATTATTTTAGAGATTCATCTTAAAAATGAAATTTAATCTATATTCAATAAAAATCGCCAAATCAGAATTAGCGAATTATTTGCATCCTGATGTGGCGATTGAGGCTTTATTTTAGTGGTGGGTGCTTAGATAAAAAATTTAATTTGTGGCTGGAGTTGAGCGTGGTGTGAGAATGAAATGGGCGATTACACCAATACAAATGCCCCAAAAAACTGAGCTTAATCCAAGGAAATGCATGCCTGATGCGGTAGCTAAAAAGGTAATAAGTGCAGCATCACGTTGATTGTCATTTTTCATGGCAACAGAAATATTGGTGGCAATGGCACCTAACAAAGCTAAACCTGCCAGTGCTGCAACCAACTCTTTAGGAAGTAAGCTAAATAGCATGACAATACTGCCAGCAAATAAGCCTCCTAAAATATAAAAAATTCCGTTGGCGATTCCTGCGATATAGCGTTTTTCTTTCAGTTCATGTGCATCTTTGCCCATACATAAAGCTGCGGTAATTGAGGCAAGCACAATGGTAATACCGCCGACACAGGCAACGGCTAAAGAAGCAATACTGGTGACAGTAATAATGGGTTTGGCTGGGGTGTCGTAACCGCTGAGTTTCATAATCGCCATACCCGGTAAAAACTGGCCGGTTAGGCTGACTAAAATGAGAGGAACGGCGAGGTTGAGTGTTGAGCTCCAAGTCCATTCTGGGCTAATCCACTGCGGGATCGCTAAACTAAAACTCACATCAACCGGATTCATTTTGCCTAAAATGAGGCTTAATAAAACTCCGGCAGCTAACACCCAAATCATGGTATAGCGCGGCATTAAACGTTTGGCAATTAGAAAGACAATAAGCATGCTAAAGACAATAAAAGGCATGCTATCGGATGCGGTAAATAGACCAATACCAAATTGAAAAAGAATACCAGCCATCATGCCCGCAGCGACATCTTGCGGAATCCACTTCAGTAATTTGTCGAAGTAACCTGTAACGCCAATTAAGAATATAACAATGGCAGAAGTAATATAGGCGGCTACTGCTTCATTCAATGAGACATTGGGAAATAAGGTAACTAATAGAGCAGTGCCTGGTGCTGACCATGCGGTTATGACAGGCGTTTTATATTTAATCGAAAGATAAATACCTGAAACGGCGGCACCAATTGAGATTCCCCAAATCCATGACACCATCATGTCGGTGGACACATGAGCACGCTGAGCAGCTTGGAAAAAAATAATCAGTGGGCCTGAGTAAGAAATTAAAACCGCAAGAAAGCCAGCAACTGTTGCTGATATGGACCAGTCATTTTTTAATGTCTTTAACAGGGTTGCCATGTGTGATTGCCTCCATGCAAATCATGTTATTTACCCAATCATGCAAAATGATCAGGGTTAACCCTGATCTCCACCTCCGACTGAAATAACCGAGCCAGTCATATATGATGCTTCATCTGATGCAAGAAATAAAATTGCATTGACTTGTTCTTGAATTGTGCCATAACGGGCCATAAATGTTCGATCTATTGTTTGATCAACCACTTGCTGCATCCAGTCTTTTTCATTTTGACTTAACGGGTTGGCATTGCGTGGTACTTTGCGAGGTGGTGCTTCAGTTCCACCGGTCGCAACGGCATTGACTCGAATTCCGTCTTTGGCATGTTCAAAAGCAAGCGATGCCGTTAGAGCATTTACCCCACCTTTAGATGCCGAGTAGGGAATACGATTAATACCACGGGTTGCAATTGAAGAGACATTTACAATAACACCAGATTGTTGCTTAATCATGGCGGGTAACACGGCACGGCAACACCATAACGTTGGAAACAACGAGCGATTCACTTCCTTAATGATCTCTTCTTCGTAAAACTCTTCAAAAGGTTTCATCCAGATCGCGCCACCCACATTATTAATCAGGATATCTACCCGACCATAGTGTTCAATGGCTTTTGCAACAACCGCTTGCGCGCCTGCATAGGTTTCAAGATCAGCATTAATCGTAACAGCATCACCACCTGTACTCTGAATTTCTTTGAGAACGTCTTCAACGTATTCAGAGCGGTCAGCCATGATGACTTGTCCGCCTTCAGCTGCAACTTGTAGTGCCACGCCACGACCAATACCTTGAGCACTACCCGTAACAATCACGACTTTATTAGTAAATCTTTGACGGTTTGACATAGATAATTTCTCCACCTGTTAATTCGCAGAGAATTTTTCAAACAAGAAATTAGCAGGTTTGATATTTTCAGTTTCTAACCAGCCGCGTACAGCCTCTACCATTGGCACTGGACCACATAGATAAACATCGACATCGCCACCGTTTAACCATTCACTTTCAATATGACCAGTGACATAGCCTTTGCGTTCATGGTTACTCTCAGGACTTGCGACCACAGTTCGATATTCAAACCATGGGAATTTCGCCTGCAACTCATTGAGTTTCTCTAAAGCAACCAAATCAAAGTCATTGGTGACGCCAAAGACTAAGCGAACAGGTTGTTCGGAGCCTTTTTCCTCAAGCACTTGTAACATCGACATAAATGGGGCAATACCAGTACCGCCTGCAAGCATCAACACTGGACGCGCTACATTACGTAAATAGAAGCTGCCGAATGGACCGGTAAATGTCATTTTGTCGCCAGCTTGAGCATTTTTGCTTAAGAATTCACTCATCTTGCCATTTGGTACATTACGGACCACAAATCCCGTTAAGCGGTTGCCCGGTTTTGAGCTAAATGAATATGAACGGGTTTCGCCAGTTTCTGGAATTGCAACATTTACATACTGACCTGCAAGGAAATGAATATCCGGTTGGCCTTCATCAAGTTGAATGTCAAAAGTGATGGTTGAATCTGATAAGTTTTCAACGCGGGCTAAAGTACCTTGGAAACTATGAATTTCTGTTTTACAGACATCTGATGAGGCTTGAATTTGGAATACCGCATCGGAAGTTGGGCGACATTGGCAAGCAAGAATATAGCCTTGCTCAGCTTCTTCAGGGGTTAATGCATCTTCAATATAGGTTTCTTCTGGCATGTCATAACTACCGGATTCGCAAAATGCGCGGCAAGTTCCACATGCACCATCACGGCAATCCAAAGGAATATTAATTTTTTGGCGATAGGCTGCGTCAGATAGGGTTTCGCCTTGAGCTACGTTAATGAAACGTGTAACACCATCTTCAAATTGAAGTGCAATATTGTGGTTTGACATGGCATGTATCCTACAAAATATTTGAATCTTTTACCCTCAGCCAACAGTCCGTTTAACTGAGGGGGTATGTCTTAAAGGTGGTAAATATCAATCACTTGATTGATGTAGTCATTTTTCAAAACGACATACTTGCTCAAGATTTTTGGTTGATCACCTGAAAAATCGATCACATAACGTGACATACCGAAATAGCTATAATTTGTCTTGTAACGGAAACTCAAGGTATTCCAGTTAAAGCGAACAGTAACTTTGTCGCCGTCGCGCTCAACGACTTCAACATTGGCAATATTGTGGCTTGTGCGTGTGTCTGGCATGGTTGCTGATGAGCGCTCAGTTTTAATACGGAACACGCGATCTTCTAAACCTTGACGGTCTGGATAATAAATAAGTGAAATTTCAGATTGAGGATCTTCAGTTAATCTATCGTCATCATCCCAAGCTGGCATCCAGAATGAAGCTTCTGGTGCATAGCATTCAAGCCAGTCATCCCATTGTTCATCATCTAAACAGCGAGCTTCACGATAGAGAAACTGAGCAATATTTTCTAAAGTTGCTTTGTCTTGAGCACTCATGCTGTTTCTCCCTGATCAGCAATTTCTTTCTCTGATGCAATCGCGTGTTTCATGGTTTGTAACCAATATTGATGTTGGGCTAGATACAGGCCTTCATCCTCAGTTTTAATCCCGCTTAACATGGGTTTTAAACCGATTTCGTTCGCTGCATCGTCTGGTCCATAAATCCAATGTTTTGAACCACGACACATGTCATTCCATTCAAGAGCAATACCTGCGTAGCCTGCCTGACAAGCACGGAATTCTTCTAAATCGTCTGGTGTTGCCATGCCTGAAGCATTGAAGAAATCTTCATATTGACGTATACGACGTGCACGAGCTTCAGGTGCTTCGCCCTTAGGTGCGATACAGTAAATAGTGACTTCAGTTCGATTAACCGAAAGTGGGCGAAGTACACGAATTTGTGAACCAAACTGATCCATCAAATAAACATTTGGATAGAGACAAAGATTACGTGAACGCTCAATCATCCATTTCGACATCGCTTCACCGTATTTTTCGGTGTATTCGTCTGCTTTCGGGAAGTTTGGACGGTCTTCTGGGTTTGCCCATTGTGTCCACAGCAACATATGGCCATTTTCAAAGCCATACGAGCCACCGCCTTGTTTACCCCAAGAACCTGCACTCATCGCACGGATGTTATCAGCAGCTTGAGTTTCTTTACGGTGTTGAGTTGTTGCTGCATAGTTCCAGTGAACAGCAGAAACATGATAACCATCGGCACCATTTTCAGCGGTGAGTTTCCAGTTGCCTTCATAGGTATAGGTAGATGAACCACGTAAAACTTCAAGGCCATGTTCAGACTGGTCAACAATCATGTCGATGATTTTGGTGGTTTCTCCCAAGAATTCTTCAAGTGAAGGAACATCGGGATTTAAGCTACCAAATAAGAAACCTTTGTAACTCTCAAAACGAGCCACTTTTTTAAGGTCGTGTGAGCCATCTTGGTTAAAACAGTCAGAATAGCCTGCTTCACTTGGATCTTTAACCTTAAGCAATTTACCTGAGTTGTTAAAAGTCCAGCCGTGGAAAGGGCAAGTATACGTTGCTTTATTACCACGCTTGTAACGGCAAAGTTGTGCTCCGCGGTGTGAACACGCATTGATCATGGCATTCAATTCACCGTTACGGTTGCGGGCAATAATGACTGGCTGACGACCAATGTGAGTGGTGTAGTAGTCATTATTATTTGGAATTTGGCTTTCGTGTGCTAAGTAAACCCAATTACCTTCGAAGATATATTTCATTTCGAGGTCAAATAGGGCTTCGTCAGTAAACACTGAGCGATGAAGTTTAAATTCACCTGTATCGATATTATCGACAAGTAATTCATCAATACGGTCAAGATGGCTAGTATTGATTACAGGAATACGTGGCATGTCCGTTCTCCGACTTTCCAAAAGTGTGGAAGTCACCAAGGCCTTAGCTATGATCTAAAAGGTCTTGATATCCTAATATTGTCAATGAAGCGCATGAGTGCGCTGGGTGTTTAACCGTGAATTGATGAAGATGAATAACTGGAAGATTGGCAAGAAGGCTTGTTCACAAAGCAATTCATCACTTCATCGGTTTGTTGCTTGTATATACCTTAAAAGAATGGTTAAACTGTGTCTAAGACTGAATTTGCATTTTTTTATATCTTAAAGGTATGGATGCCTTATGGAACTAAGACATTTACGGTATTTTGTGGCTGTTGTTGAAGAGCAGAGCTTTACAAAAGCCGCGGAAAAACTATTTATTGCTCAACCACCTTTGAGTCGACAGATTCAAAATTTGGAAAGTGAGCTTGGAATTCAACTGTTTGAGCGCGGAAGCCGTCCTTTACAGACAACCCCAGCCGGACATTTCTTTTATCAGCACGCCGTTAAACTTTTGTCGAATGCTGAAGAAATAAAAAGTATGACCAAACGTATTGGTCTAATTGAACGTAGTGTGACGATTGGTTTTGTTGGGTCTTTACTCTATGGTTTACTGCCTCGAATCATTTATTTATTTCGTCAACAACAACCTCATTTGAATATTCAATTGATGGAGTTAAGTACAACCGAGCAACTACAGGCATTAAAAGAAGGACGTATTGATGTTGGATTTGGACGCTTAAGAATTAGTGATCCTGCGGTGAGACGTATTTTGCTGCGTAAAGAGCGATTAGTGGTTGCTGCGCATACGAGTCATCCCATTGCTCAGCGTACTGAAGGGGTATATCTGGCCGATCTCATTGATGAAAAGATGTTTATGTATCCCACTTCGCCGAAACCTAATTTTTCGACTCAGCTTTTGAATATTTTTGCCGAGCATAGTTTGGTTCCAAAAAATATGCATGAAATACGGGAAATTCAGCTGGCTTTGGGCTTGGTAGCAGCGGGTGAAGGTTTGTGTATTATTCCTGCCAGTGCCGATACCATTCGTTTTCCTCATTTAAATTACATTCCGATTTTAGATAATGGCGCAGTCAGTCCAATTTTTATTACTGCTCGCGCAATGGACCGAAGTGAAGACTTACAGCTTTTATTTGATTGTATTTATCAGGTGTATGATCTTGAAGGTATTCCATATAAACGCACTGTTTTCACGCTCGATCAGAATCCGATAGATGATTCAGACGGTATCGATTTTTAAATAAAGCGAGGGCATAGCCTCAAAGAAGGTTGAAGCTATGCGTTAAATGGTTCTAGAAAGCCCAAATCAGTTTTAGCCAGCTGGTATGGCCTTCGGGACGATATTCGACTTCGGTTTCTTTTAGAAATTTGGCTTCGATAGACCAGTTCTTATCGGCATATTGAATGCCTGGCCCAATTGCAAAAGCCTGTCCTTTAAACCCAATGTCACTTCCGTTTACTTTGTCATCTGTGGTTTGTTTAAAAGCATAGCCTTCAACTGCAACTTTGAGTTTGGGGTTAATGCGGTAGCCTAAGCTATAGTCACCCGCAATGTATTGTCCAGACTTATAGTCGGTCGCGTCGTTACGTGTATTCCAGCTATAAGACAGTTTAGTTGAAAGGTCTAAACCTGCTGCGTTGGCATAACTATAGGCAAGAATAGGTCGAATGGTGTGATAGTTTTTTCCGAGATTGGCTTCAACTGGATGTGTCGTACTTGGAGTGTCGTATTCACCTGTCCCAAGTACGGTTTCTAGGGCTGCAATCCAGTGATGATTTCCTTGATGCCAGCCGAGCATACCACCCAAAATCAAGTCTCCGAGTCCTTGGTTTGAGTCAGCCATCCCATTTACTTTAAGGCGTAGATCAACCAATGGCTGGGCTGCATAAAACCCGAGTTGTCCATCCATAATTTTTTGATCGGTCATCCAGACCAACCGCGGAACCATGGCGTTGACATCAACATGGAACTGATCGGGACCATTTTGAAACTCTGATGCGTGATAATTTTGATAATAACTGAGTAAGTAGACGCCAGCAGGTGGTAAGGCACCCGCCATCATTCCTTCGGCACCTAAAGCAAAAGAGTCCGAACCGTTTTCTGTCGCAAATGCAGAAGGAAGGTAAAGGGCGCTGATTACACCACATATGATTGCAGCAATTTTGTTATTCATAGAATGTCCTATTCTGTGTTGTTTGGCTTGTCACTAAAAAAACGTTATTCCTTAACGGTCTTTAAAAATTTGAGTCTGTTTAACCTGTAAATTTGGAATGCAGAACTCCTGTGAGCCTTGTATTTGCTTTCTAAATTACAAATACAAAACTCATTTGAAAAAGCGGATTGCTTAAAGGTTTATGTTTAAATATGTTTGAATAAAGCTGAACGCGATTGTCCAGCAGCGCCATCGGCCGCACTTAAGAAACGTTCAGTGTGAATGTCCCGTTCGAATAAGCGACTTTGCATGAGTGTTGAAATTGCCGAGTCGATCATGATGGGTGGGCCGCACAAATACGCTTTGTGTCCACCACATCGATTTTCAAAGTAATCGGCAACGGCCTCGTGCACAAATCCAGTAAATCCAGTCCATTGGTCTTCTGCTTTTGGTGCATTCAGGGCAGGGATATAGCGGAAGTTCGGATAGTCTTTTACAAGCTGTTCAAATAATTCTCGGTTGTATAGCTCTGCCAAGTCTCGTGCTCCTTGGAAGAGGTAAATCGTGCGACTATCTCCAGATTCAAGTAAATCTAAAATCATCGATTGTGGACTTGAAAGACCTGAACCACCTGCAATGAAGATGGCATTTTGATCATCTGACTTGCGTACGAAAAATTGACCATAAGGGCCTGAAATATCAAGCTGATCGCCCGTGGCAAGTTGTTCATGCACATAAGTCGTCGCTGCACCGCTTTCAACTTTACGAATATGCAGCTCAACAATACCCACTTCACTTGGTGAATTGGCAATTGAAAACGCTCGAGTTCCTTCAATGTTTGGGAACTGGACATTGATATATTGGCCAGCTTGGAATTCGATTGGCCGATCTAGTTGTAGTCGGATTCCTTTAATGGTTGGCGATAAGTCTTTTATTTCAATTACGGTCGCTTGATAGTCTTGAACCAAATGACCTAAGAAATCTGGATCTTCATCAACATCGGCTTCAATGACCATATCGGATTGTGGTTTACAGCAGCAGGCAAGCACCTTATTTTCATCACGTTCAATATCCATGAGTGCAAATGGCGAGGCTTCACCGACATCATAAAAACCGTCGGTGACTTGAACCTTACATGTCCCGCAAGTGCCATGACCACAGGCAAAGGGTAACCAAACGCCTTGACGTAAAGCGGCATCTAAAATGGTTTGGTCTTCTTCTACTTCAATCGTTGTTCCGATCGGTTCAATGGTGACTTGATAACTCATGACACACCTCCGAATTAAACGTAGCTGTCGTTATAGCCATTTAACTCTGGCGTAACGAAACGAAGTAATGACTTATGTCCAAAACCAAGCTCTGCCAAAGTTTTTGTACTCTCTGGTTCGATTGTTTGACCATTTAAGGTGTATTGCACTTTTGACCAATCAATTTTGGCAAAATCTGGATGTTGGGCAAAACCACCTGTAATTTGTTGCTCAATCAACTGTCCAAAAGTTTGTTGAGGGGAGGCAAGCATGGCATGTGCCGAGCAAAAAAGGGTGTGATGATCCCAACCCACGTAAAGTAAGAATTGATCGCCATAATTTTTTTGTAGATCAAGCGGTTCAAATTGATAGTTGTTGTGTATTGCGCGAACAGTCATGTTCAATCTCCTTATTTTCTATCAGGCAGCTTGATCACTGCCTGAACAATTCCTTGTGTTTAAGCTGCGTTGCCTTTCCATTTTTTCCAGCGCTGTTGGTCTGGCGAGCCTTCAATATCCAGATTGTCGGCGCCGACATTCATGCGGTAATAATCGCGGAGCATGGTTTCGAGGTCACCACCACCACAGTTACCTTGCAAAATTTGATTTACAGGTAGCCATGCTTGTATATATTTCTCAGGCTCGCGTTCGAAAATGTCATGACAGCCATCTGAACAGGTGTGGTAGCGTTCGCCTTGGTAGATGCTATGGCGATAACTAAACTGAGTTGGGTCATCACCCATTTCGGTAAAGGTCATTGGAATCTGACAAACCTGACAAAGCTGTGGTAAGCCCGCGCTATAGAAGCGTTTACCTTCAGCTTCCATTTTGCGAGCCAACTCCCATTTTGGACGGTAGTATTTATCAAAAGTGTCTGGATATTTAGCAGATAACCAATCCATTTCTTCGTCGGTTGGAATCCATGTATGGAAACCGGCAGCATGACCAAAGTTATAAAAAATCCACCATGCCTGATGTGAGACATGCTCTTTTTCTTTCACAATGACATCGCTATATTTCGGCATACGGATGCCATAGCGGCTTAAATCTTTAAATAACGCACCGCCTGCCTGCTCAAAATAAACTTCCCAAGCTTCTTTCCAAGACATCACTTTGTTTGGCAGCATGTAATCCATCATCATGCCTACAATTGAAAGCAAACGCGTCCCACGCCAGAACCATTTATCAATCCATTCCTGCACAATTGGCACGTTGTCTTCATGCTGTTCGAGCAAGAATTTTACGATTTCAAGACCAAGCGTCATGTGACGAGCTTCATCTGACTGTGCACTAAAACCAAAGGTTACGGTTGCCATATCGCCGTTATAAGCTGCACCCGACATAAACGGAACAAACAGCAAGTTGGTAAGCACATACTCAAAAGCAAAACTAATGGCTAATAAAAACTCGAAAGGGCCAGCAGAACGGGCATCTTCAAAAAATGATTTAGGCACAGACAAATACCAAACGCGGTCATGCATGTGTGCCCAATCCTGAAAACCATCAAAGAACTTGTTGTAATGGCTCATGGCATGAATTTGAGTCTGTACATGACGCAGCTCATCAATCGACTGCATCTGAGATGCAATACGTGCTCCAATACCACTAAATTGGCGACCTACATGGGCATAGCCTTGATAAGCCTGATATTCAAGGGGGGTCACCGCTGTTAAAAAGAGTTTGATCGCATTTAAGTAGCGTTCATTGCTGACATTCATCTGACCATTGTTTTGAGCAAAGGCATCAAAAATGGCATAAAGTTTTTTCTCTTTTTCTGCCTGATATTTCCAGTAAGCATCCATAGTTAAACGGAATGGATCTTCCCATTTAGACCAGTCAGTAATTTTGATACCTTCAAACTCTTCATAAGGGAAGGCATCTTTACGGTCAGTATAGGAAAAGTCCCAGTCCAGATCACGGGTTAATGCGCGGTAACGATCTTTAGCATTTAATTTTTTGCTGGTTTCTTTCGTTTGAGTTGTCATGATTGATCATCCTTAAATCTTTGTTAAACAACGTCTATGTTGTGATTAATTCCAGTGAAGGCGGAAAGTATCGTCATCTTCTTCGACATTGCCGCCCAGCGTAATCATGTTGAGTTGTAACGATTGGATGTCCCAATCTTGGCCTAGTTTTTCAGATACGGTTTCAGCTTTAATCACCAAATCAGTTTCACTTTCAATTCGGATCATGGCGGGTAAATACTGAATTGAAGCTTCAGGGTTATCTTCTTCAATCGCTTCGAGGATGTAGCGTGAAGTATCGTTGTCTTGTAATGCGAGATAGACTTTAGACATGTTGCTTCTCCTTAAGCATTTGTAAGTGGTTGTAGGCCGAGTTTTTTTGCGCGATCAATCACAACTTGTTCTGCTTGATCAACTGCATCTGCTGTTAAGGCTGCTGTTGCCCAAGGTGTAAAAGCTGCTTTTACTTGAGCTAAAGACTGAGTGAACCATTCATTTAATAGTTGTTTATTGTGATCTGACTCGGCTGCGGCAGTTTTAATGACGGTGTCTGACCACTTACGTAAATCACCTAAAGTGTCTTTCATAAATTCAGTCAGCATGGCTAAGTCGCGAGCATTTTGAGTGACTAACCACTGATCAAACTGTTGATAAACAAGCTCTGTCGCAAAGCCGTCAATCACAAGGTTTTGTAATAAGAAAAGTTTGAAGTAGTCTTGCTCGGTGAGGCTTTCTTCACACAAACGTCGTAAGCCTTGCCATGCAGGATGTTGCATCCAAGCCTGTTTTGCCTGCTGTAGTGAGTCGCCGCTGTTGCCATCTAAAGCTAAGCCAATACGCGAGATGTACTGCGCAACTCCTAAATGATCCATTGCGGCATAAATACAAGCTTGGGTAAGCACCGTGCCATATCCATAGGCACTGCCAGACATCATGTGTAAGTTTGCAGTTTGTTCAACGTGGCGAAATGGCAATAGGTACTCAATGACCTTAGCTTTGACTTCATCAGACAAATGTTCTGCAAGCTGACGTTTTTCAAAAAAAGCAAAATTACTTTCGGCGGTGTCTTGTAACCGCGCACGGTGCTGAACATAAGTTCCATAATAGAATTGACGTGGATCTTTAAATGCATACCAATCTTGCATTTGCAGGGCAGTATGGGTTTTATCATTTAAGGTCTTTTCAGGTTTCCACAAAGGACGATAGTGAAAGTTAGTTTCTGCCTGTACATCAAAACTTACTTCTTGATATCGAGTTGCTGGCTTACTACCAAATCGTCTTTCGATATAGGCGTAGTTCTGGCGGATAGGTTCGACATTTGACGTTTTGATTTCTAAAGTCATGGCTTTATCTCCTTATATTTTTACATCTGATCATCGTGATCGTTGCTATTACGTTGCGTGCCGACTAAGGTTGCTTCAGTGCCATAGCGCCATTTTTCTTCCTGAGCATCATTAAAAGCTTGTTGCTCTTGCGTCATTTCAACCACTTGATTGGTCTTACAAAAATCATTAAATGCATGTTTAGGCAAAACCAGTTCCACAAATAGACTTGGGTCATGAATGGCAAAATCGAATTCGATAAACTCTGCATTTAAGTCGCCAGTGACCCGAATATATTTGGTTAATGCTTCGACTTGAGATTGCGTCATGCTGTACTCCATCAAGACATGGTCTTGAAATTGATGAATGCTCCTTGCTCTCGCTATAAGCTTTACAAAAGCTATGCCAAATTTATTTTTATAATTAAAAACAATTGCTTAGTGTTTTTATTAACAGTGCAGCATTTTTAAAATTCACCATTTCATGAATTTTTTTGAATGGTGAAATAGAGATATTCATGATTTGATGAATAGGGTCGTAAAAATTTCTTTTTAGATTGTTTGAGGCTTTAAATGGAGAGATTTAGAAATACTTTTTTAGTATGAAGTTATGTCTTTAAGGTACTAGGACATTTATCTTGTTCTTCGATAAGATGAGATAAAACCCAAATGTGTTTAATGGATTAAAACAGATCACTCATGGCTCGAGTAAAATACGATACAACGGGACGATACGCAGATCATCCGCAAGAAATTCATGATTTGCTGTCTAAACTGCATTTTGATACTGCCCATGGCCAAATCTGGTTTGATGAATATCGGATGCTACTTTTACACACCAGCATTATGGGATATTTGCGTAAAGATTTAGCGCACATGATTGGGCTTGAGCGAACCAAGCGTTTCTTTATTCGTTTAGGGTATCAAGCTGGGTTAAAGGATGCCGAAGTTACAACAAAAATGCGTCCCGATTTAAATGAACACGATGCTTTTATGGCGGGTCCACAAATGCACGCCATTCGTGGAATGGTGCAAGTACAGGCCAACCAGCTCAATTTAAGCCACGATAAAAAACAATTTTATGCCGATTTAAACTGGCTCAACTCTTTTGAAGCCGATGTGCATTTAGAGCATTTTGGTCCAAGTGATGAACCTGCGTGCTGGATGCTTTTGGGTTATGCATGTGGATATAGTAGTTTTGCGACGGGCATGACTATTATTTATCAAGAAATAGAGTGTAAGGCCTGTGGCGATGAGCACTGCCGTATTATCGGTAAGCCTTTAGAAGAGTGGGAAAATGCAGATGAACTGATTCAGTTCATGTCACCCCAACCCATGGAAAAAGAACTGATTGCATTGCAGGCTGAACTGTTTGAATTAAAAAAATCAATTTATAGCGACAGCGAAGTCGATTACCAATTATTTAGCTCTGTGGGTAAGTCAGCATCTTATAAACAGGTCTGTGCATTACTAACAAAAGCAGCAGGTTCGAAAGTTTCTATTTTGCTACAAGGCGAAACAGGGGTTGGTAAAGAAGCTTTTGCACGAGGAGTTCATGAAAATAGCCAAAGAAAAGACCAACCTTTTGTTGCGGTAAACTGTGCAGCGATTCCACCAGAGTTAATTGAGTCTGAATTATTCGGGGTAGAAAAGGGTGCTTATACAGGAGCGCATCAATCTCGCATGGGTAAGTTTGAACGAGCCAATGGTGGTACGATTTTTTTAGACGAAGTGATTGAGCTTTCACCTCGTGCGCAAGCGGCACTATTACGCATTTTGCAAGAAGGTGAATTTGAGCGAGTTGGAGACTCACAAACTCGTATTTTAGATGTTCGTGTAATTACAGCAACCAATGAAGATCTTGAGCAAGCGGTGAAAACAGGACGATTTCGGGCAGATTTATATTATCGCTTAAATATTTTCCCAGTGCAGATTCCGCCTTTGAGAGAGCGCCGTGAAGACATTCCTTTACTGGTTGAACATTTTCTTCGTCGCTTTGAAAAAATGTACGGCAAAACCATTCAAGGTGTAAGTGAAAAGACCAAAGTTTTTATGCAGCAATATGAATGGCCGGGAAATATTCGAGAGTTGGAAAACTTATTAGAAAGGGCGGTTTTATTAACGGACGATCAGCAGCTGATTAAGTTAAATGCCATTTTCCCACAGATTAAGCATGACCCAGAGCAGGCTGTAGCTGTTAAAACTGACTTTGAGCAATTATTGCAGGCAGAGTTTAATTTAGAAGAACACGAGAGGCAGTTGATTTTAACAGCCTTAAAAAAAGCAAATCATAATGTGTCTGAAGCGGCACGCTTATTGGGACTAACTCGGGCAGCACTGGATTATCGAATTAAAAAATTTCAGCTTTGAGTCAATATCAACAAGCTCAAAAATAAAGGCCTAACTTTAAACGTTAGGCCTTATTCATTATTGTACTTTCGCTGGGAAACCATCTTCTTCAAGCGCTTCGGTAATTTTATCGACGCTTTCACTGCTTTCAACAGTCACGATTTTGGTCGCTAAGTCCACATCTACTTTTGCATTTGGGTCGATATCTTGAATCGTTGCAGTCACGCCACGAGCGCAGCCACCACAAGTCATATTTTCAATAAGTAGTTTCATGTTCATACTCCATCAAGAATGAGATGTTTGTTTGGATAACACTGAGTCTAAACCTTGTCATGATTGTAAGGTCAAGACCAAATTTTTAAAAAAATATGCTTGACCTTCCCATGATGGGAATCTGTATGCTCAATACAGAATATTAAATTTTGCAGATTTGCAGAGGTGTTTGATGGACTCAAAAACCACAAAATTGCCAGCATATAGTGAAACACTCTCAATTGAGGGCATGACTTGTGCCTCATGTGTAGGTCGTGTCGAAAAAGCACTTAAGAAAGTTGAAAATATAGAGATTGCTAACGTTAATTTGGCAACAGAAAAAGCGGTTGTTTATTCAAATCAGCCGATTCAGCGTGAAGCACTGGTTAAAGCAGTTGAACGAGCAGGTTATGATGTTCCCAAAGCTGCGCCAGTGGAGTTGTCTATTGAGGGCATGACCTGTGCATCTTGTGTTGCACGTGTTGAAAAAGCCCTTAAAAAAGTAGATGGCGTTCAAGAAGCTACGGTCAACTTAGCAACAGAACAGGCTTGGGTGCAGGCAGATGCATCAGTCAATGTTGAAGACTTAATTCGCGCTGTTAAAAAAGCAGGTTATGACGCAAAAGCATCTGAAAAAAATCAAGATGAGCAACTCGATAAAAAAGCATCAGAGTTAGATCAGCTTAAAAAAGATTTGATCATTTCGATTGTGTTGGCCTTACCTGTGTTTATTTTGGAAATGGGTTCACATCTCATTCCAGCTTTTCACATGTGGATCATGGACACCATTGGTCAATACAATAGCTGGCTTTTACAGTTTGCTTTAACCACATTAGTTCTCGTTTTTCCAGGTCGCCGTTTTTACCAAAAAGGGATTCCAGCCCTATGGCGTTTAGCACCAGATATGAACTCGCTAGTGGCAGTTGGAACCTTGGCTGCCTACAGTTTTTCAGTCGTGGCAACCTTTATGCCACAGGTTTTACCACAAGGTACGGTCAATGTTTACTTTGAAGCGGCTGCTGTAATTGTCAGTTTAATTTTACTCGGACGTTATTTTGAAGCCAAAGCTAAAGGACGTACTTCGCAAGCGATTCAACATTTGGTAGGAATGCAGCCTAAAACAGCCCGTATTCAACGTGACGGTCAAGTGGTTGAAGTTGCTGTTGCTGAAGTGGTCAGTGGAACTATCGTAGAAATTCGTCCGGGTGAACGTGTGCCAGTCGATGGTGAAGTGGTTGAAGGGCACAGCTACATTGATGAATCTATGATTACGGGTGAACCTGTCCCAGTCGAAAAAGTAGTGGGACAACAGGTGGTCGGTGGTACGGTCAATCAAAACGGAACACTGAACATTCGGGCAACCGCAGTGGGTAGCTCATCTGTACTTTCACAAATTATTCGTATGGTTGAACAAGCCCAAGGTTCTAAACTTCCGATTCAGGGCTTAGTCGATAAAGTCACCATGTGGTTTGTACCTGTAGTGATGTTAATTGCTGCAATTACTTTCTTGGTTTGGTTTATTTTTGGGCCAGAACCTGCGCTCACTTTTGGATTGGTGAATGCCGTTGCAGTACTGATTATTGCATGTCCTTGTGCGATGGGACTTGCAACACCAACTTCTATTATGGTCGGTACTGGACGTGGTGCCGAGTTAGGTGTCTTGTTCCGTAAAGGTGAAGCTTTGCAGCTTTTACAAGAAGCGCAAGTAGTTGCAGTTGATAAAACGGGCACACTCACCGAAGGCAAACCGACACTGACTGACTTTAATGTGCAACAGGGCTTTGAACGCAAACAAGTGCTGACTTTAGTTGCCTCAGTCGAAGCCAAGTCTGAACACCCGATTGCACTCGCGATTGTTCAAGCAGCAGAAAGCGAAGGCCTAAACTTATTACCCGTAACCGCTTTTAACTCGATTACAGGTTCAGGTATTGAAGCTGAAGTTTCAGGCCAAAAAGTACAAATAGGCGCAGATCGTTATATGCACCAACTTGGTTTAGATACCAGCTCATTCCAAGCGATTGCTGCTCAGTTAGGTGAAGAAGGTAAAACACCGCTTTATGTTGCTATCGATCAGAAACTTGCAGCAATTATTGCCGTGGCAGATCCAATTAAAGAAACAACCTATGCTGCGATTGAGGCCTTGCATCAATTAGGCCTCAAGGTTGCCATGATTACAGGAGACAACCGTCATACGGCGCAAGCAATTGCCAAAAAGCTGAACATTGACGAAGTTGTGGCAGAGGTTTTACCCGAGGGCAAAGTGGACACAGTCCGCCAACTGCAAAAACAGTATGGGCGCTTAGCTTTTGTTGGTGATGGTATTAACGATGCACCAGCCTTGGCGCAAGCAGATGTCGGTTTAGCTATTGGTACAGGAACAGATGTTGCCATCGAAGCAGCTGATGTTGTGCTCATGTCAGGTAGTTTAAAAGGCGTACCGAATGCAATTGCATTAAGTAAAGCCACCATGCGAAACATACGTCAAAACCTGTTCTGGGCATTTGTATATAACGTAGCCCTAATTCCAATTGCAGCAGGGGCATTATATCCAGCATTTGGTGTGTTACTTTCACCGATGTTTGCAGCAGGCGCGATGGCACTTTCTTCGGTTTTTGTTTTAGGCAATGCATTACGCTTAAAACGCTTTCATGCGCCAGTAGAGTAAGCGTGCTGAAAATCAACTTTTGGTTTAAGATCATGACAGCAGGTCTTAAACCAAATTTAATATTTGAGGTGTGAGATGAATATCGGTCAGGCATCCAAACATTCGGGCATTTCGGCGAAAATGATTCGCTACTATGAAGAAATCGGTTTACTTGAAGCAGCTCAGCGTTCTGCTTCTGGCTATCGCATCTATTCAGAAACAGACCTTAAAACTTTAAACTTTTTAAAGCATGCTCGAGAGTTAGGTTTTTCATCTGAACAGATGAAAGAGCTTATTTCACTTTGGAAAAATACCGATCGGCATAGTGCAGAGGTGAAAGCCTTAACCGTCAAACACATTGCCGAGTTAAAACAAAAAATTGCCCACCTACAAGAAATGGTTAATATTTTGCAGGCTTCTGCCGATGATTGCTGTGGCGACCAACAGGCTTCTTGTGCCATTTTAGATCATATTGAAAAAGGGGTAGGTGTAAGCTAAATCCCATAAAAATAAAAAGGTAAAATCATGATTTATACAGCTTCTTGTCTTTGTAATGGTGTTCAACTCAGCATTAATGCTGAATTAAATCCTATTATGGTTTGTCATTGTAAGCAATGCCAAAAAGCACAAGGGGCTGCTTTTGCTGCCATCACTCAAGTACAAAAAAGCGATTTAGAGATTGTACAGGGTGAAAATCTTTTGCAAGCGTATTTTGCTTCTCCAAACAAAAAGAGAGTGTTCTGTAAAACTTGCGGTTCACCGATCTGGAGTGAACGTCTAGATAAGCCAGAAGTGGTACGCCTGAGGGTCGGACTTATTAATGAAGAAATATCGACGCCAGTCATCTCTCATGCTTTTGTCAATTCACAAGTGAAGTGGTATCCAATTTGTGATGACGCTCGCCAATATCCAAATGGGGTAGAAAACCCTTAAATATTAAGGTTAGATCGTATTTTGTTCATTTGTAAAAAAACGTGAACAGGACTAGTCATGAATAAATAATGTGCTATAACTGTACCTAAGGTAATCGTAATATCTCCTCGCTCCACAGGGAAACTTGGGACAGGGCAAAAGATACGATAAGACCTTACATATAGCTAGCAAAGAGCAAACAAGAGTTGGATAGACACAACGCTTATATTGCTCACCGTTGCAGAAAAGCCCGTGAAACGGGCTTTTTTAATGCCTGTAAAAAAACTATTTCTTATTTGGAAATATCTTATATTTTTAAAATACTTATGAAAAAGTAATGTAAAAATAATAAAATATTTCAAATATACAGACTCTTCTGTATTGCAATTTGTTTTTATTAAGGGTACATTTGGTTAACGGTTTAAAGTTCAAGTTTAATAATGAACTCATGGTCGTTGTGGGAGATCTAAGAGCCTGCATTTTCCCCAAGATGCGGGTTTTTTTATGCCTATAAAAAAGTAAAAATTGTAATTAGTTTAAATAAAGAATATTTAATTCAATGTTATTTAAAATATTTTAATGAGCCTACGATCTAAAGATTGCGTAGGCTTAAAGTTGTAAATACCACTTAGGCACGATATGCCAGACAAGCTTGTGCGCAAGCAAGGCACGCTTTAGCACAAACTTGGCAGTGTTCATGGTCATGTTTACTGCATTCTGCTGCACAAAGTTGACAAGCGTTCGCACAAAGTTGCATGGCTGATTCTGCTAGTTCAGAGTTTCTGAGTTCTAAAGACGTACAAAGTTGGCAGGTTTCTACACATGTCATGCAATGCTTAATACATTCACGCATCATGTGCACATGTTCTTCTTGCAAACATGCAGCTGCACATGTTTTGCAGGCAATCATACATTCAATACATGCTTGAATTGAGGTAGAAGCATTACAAAATAAAGAAGAGTTGGTTTCTTGTTGAGTTTCCATAAAAGTTCTCCTGTCGAAGACTATTATTAAAAAACAGAATATTGTTATCTCTTTTCATTTTATAAAATCATTTCTTTGGTAGGTGAGTTTGAAATGAAAGGTCTACAAACGCTCAATAGGGTTTAACCTCGTATAAGAATGTTACATCTAGCTACTTCATTTATAAATTTCAAAACTACTTGCCCAGCATTAGATTTAAAATTTGATTCGATATAATACTTTTGGCTAATTTCTTATTGTGTGAAAATTGTGCAAATTATCAGTGTGAACTTTAAGGGCACACGAAATGGAAAACGTTAATCAATTTGCTCACGGAGCTGAGCATGAAGTCCACATACATTGCAAACGATCATTAAGCACTTTAATACTGAGTATGCTCGTATTAATTACAACTGGTCGTTAAAAGAAAAAGCACCTAAGGGTGCTTTTTCTATATGAGTTTAAAGTGAAACCTTTACTTAAGAGTCTATAAAGCCACGCCGTTTTTTGTAGGCTTTACGGTCATAAGAAGGGATGTTTGATTGCTGGAGATCAATCGCAAGTTGTTTCTTGCGTTGAAACTGAACTTCACTTAGAAGAGCAGCATGAATTTTGGGGCGATCAGTTTTAAACTTTTCTACATCCAACGGAATCGTATCTTCGTTCTTAACAATGTATAGCACAGAGCCATTGCCATTCATTTCATAAACCGTCCAACCAACTCGTACAATGTAGAGTCCGGTTTTCTGATTCTTACCTAAATAAGATTTAAAACCATCTGGATGAGGGCGAACATAAGCATTCATCATGCATCCTCCATCATCTGATTTATTTGATGAAAGCGACAATCAAAGAATTGATGGGGAACGGGACATCATATTCAGTAAAATCACGATTTCTAGTTGTTTATATATTGATCATTTTTCAAATTTCAAGTCAGAAAAAAGCGTTTATTAAATAAGCTAAATAAGGGTTAAATATTAAAAATAACGGCTTATTTTTCTGTGAAAAAAAGCTTGATTTAATTGTTTGGCGAGCAGAAAAAATAGCGCTTATTCTATGTTTCTGTGATCGATTTTGCATATTTAAAATTATTGAAATAGTAAGTGAATTTGTAGTCAGGTGGAGTTAATTATTTGTTTTAAAATTAAAAAAATAAAATTCAATATTTCTTGTTACAACCATTATGTCGACAATAGATATTCCTTTTTGACATATTTCGCCTAGCATAACTAAAGAGTTCGTTGCCTATGGTGTCATTTATGTTTATTGGACTTGTGGTCACCATTTTGTTGACTCCAGGCCCAACAAATACATTGTTAGCCTCGGCTGGAATACAAGCAGGGGTGAAGCAGTCTCTTAAACTTATTCCTGCTGAAGTGATGGGTTATCTGATTGCAATTACTTCATGGGGTGTTTTGCTTGAGTCAGTTTCACATTTTATCCCTTGGCTTCCTGCCTTATTAAAGTTAATAAGTGCAACTTTTATTCTCTACCTTGCATTTAAACTTTGGATAACATCAACAAACGACATCAAATTAGACAGCCCACTGATTACACCTAAGGCTTTATTTGTTGCAACACTTTTAAATCCTAAAGCTTTACTCTTTGCTTCTGCTATTTTTCCACATGCAGCATGGGAAGTGCTTCACGTTTATTTTGTGCATATTGCTATTTTTTTATCATTAATTACACCCATTGCATTTTTATGGATTGCTTTTGGAACCGTATTAATTTCAAACAAAGTAACTTGGTTAAACCAACGTAATTTACAACGTACGGCTGCATTTATTTTAACTTTTTTTGCGATGCCAATCGGCTATTCTGCGATTAGCTCATTTTAAACTTAACCCATTATTTATATTAAAAAATTTATTTTTCAGGAGATTTTCATGACAAGATTAAAAGTAATTATCAAGGATCAGTTTGATAAAGAATCAATTGCTTTGGCAAAAGTTAGACCCATGAATAACCATGCGCTTGAGCTTCATAAAAGTGTTGAACATATTGAAATTAATGACGATATTATTTTACCCAATATGGATTTGCTCTATGAAAACCCTAAAGACGGCAAAATTTATCAGTTAATTGGTCCATTCAGTGAGGAATAACTTTTAAATTAAATTTAACAATAACCATGAGTAAAGTTTGTGTTTTGTACGGTCTTAATAGAAGTCATTTAGTTAAGAGATGGTGAAAATTAAGCCAAACTAACGTATAGACACAATTAAAATATTGAACATCTAAAATGGTTATGGGACTATGCCTGTGTAAAATGTGACCTAATCCACATTTTTACATTTCAGGATTAAGTGGATTTCACTAAGCCCATTCCTTCAATGAGAAGTAGGAGTGGGCTTTTTTTATTCTTTAAATGTCTCATCTAAAGCCTGTTGTACGGCTTCAATACGTGATTTACACGCTTTATAAGCCGTAATAGATTCTTCAACAATTTTCATTAAATTATCGATATCCGGGCTTTCCTGAGATTCAAGTAATTCGGCATTTTTCTTCAAAATGTCATGACCATCTTTAAACGTTAACTCTTCATTCTTCATTTGGAATTACCTGTGTTATGTTGGCTTCAACCACACCATCTTGCATCTCAATGGCAATGGCTGGGCTTGAAATTTGATGTATAGAGCGAATCGCTTTTCCTTCTGATCTCACAATTGCATAGCCCTTGGCCTGAACCTGTTTCGGGTTTTGCAAAAGTATTTCTTTCATCAAAGATTCGATTTGGGCTAATGAAAATTTAACTTGTTGCTGTGAGCTAAATTGAATACGTTCTTTCATCTGGTCAAGCAAACGATGTGCCGAGCTAAGTTGACTCTGTGCCGAAGATTTAATGTGATGAAGCAGTTGATCATTTTTGCTTTGATAGGTCGTGATTTGATGCTGAGAAAGTAGCTTAATCGTTTGCAGGCTATCTACAGCTTCTTGGACGCGTTCAACAATGTGGTTTCGGATACCAGCAATGACTTTACTTGGTGTATCAAATGAGCGATGAGCAATTTCATCAAGAATTGTACGGTCTTTTTCATGACCAATACCTACCCAGATCGGTACACTACGTTTGCAAAGTAGGGCGGCAAGTTCATAATCATTTAAATAAGCTAAATCATTTACCGATCCACCACCGCGAATAATCACAATCAAATCAGGTGGAAAGTTAAAGGTGCTGGCCCATTGTCTTAAACCTGAACCTAAGGATTCAATCAAACTGGTTGCAGCCGTGTTTCCTTGAAAAGTAGCGGTGTGATACACAAAATGGCAAACCCCATTTCGCTCAAGTGCATCTGCATCTTTTTTAAAGTCACCAAGGCCCGCAGCATTTTGAGGGGCAATGACTAAAACATTTTGAATATCAAAAGGAGTGGGAAGAAGTTTATTTTTATGGATTAAACCTTCTTGAGTAAGTCGTTCAATAATTTGCTGGTAACGTTTAGCAATTTCACCCAATGTAAAGCTTGAGTCAATCTCTTCAATGTTGACCGAAAATCCATATTGAGGATCAAAACGTGCTCTAATTTTGATGAGTACATTTAAATCACTTGAAATCTCAATTCCAGTTTCACGTTCGAACTTTAAAACAATTTTACTCGCTGAAAATTTCCAGATTGTGGCTTTACAGCTGGCAATGACTTTATCCGTCTCTGTATCTTTTTCTGCGAGTTCTAAATAGTAATGACCGCCCTTAATATTTAAATTTCGAATTTCTGCTTTCACCCAAACTGGCTCATCAAAAGCCACACGTATGACTTCCTGAACTGTGCCGAGATATTCACTAAGGGAAAACTGAGGTTCAGACATACGAACTAAAAATTAAAGGGCCAAACTAGATAGTATAAAAGCCATCCAACCAAGGCAATTGCTGTCTATGAATATCGGGTTCTATTTAAAATAAATACAACAATTTAAAGAATTAAAAATTGAAAGTGATAAGTGAATTTAGACTGAATGGTTAAAATGAAAAAATAATAAAAAGAGAATTGTTAATAATTACAACCGATTAAAAAATAAAGTTTGCTTTATAAAATATATGAGCGTATAAAGCTAACTTCCAATTGCGGGGTGGAGCAGTCTGGTAGCTCGTCGGGCTCATAACCCGAAGGTCGTTGGTTCAAATCCGACTCCCGCATCCAAAAATATTATGCTCTGTGATGTACCACTTTTCATAATACGAAAATTATGAAAAGCAATTAGCTTATAAATAACCCTATATAAAGCTAAATATTAAATTCTAGACGAACTGTCCATACCTTAAATCTAGCGTTCTAATTACATACCGTAAAATCACATGAGCTCAGTGATGAGTGAATGATTGTGAATATAGTAAATGAGTGGCACATTGCCACAGCCGTAAATGGCAACGAAATTAATGTGAGGATTGTTCCTCATGTACGTAAACAAAACTCTCTCGATGGATATCGTTGGGTCGAAGTTGGTAAAAAAATTCAACTTCAATCTGGTGAAGAAATTGAGTTAAACCAAGATGGTAAAAGCTTCTATGCTGGGTTTAATCAACTTTATCGTTTAAATACATATTGTTGATAAAACCATGGTAATAAAGCGAGAAAACCTATCTCTTTTAAAGGAGATAGGTTTTTTTATGTCTACAGGTTATATAAATAATTAAAGTTATAAAAAGGCTGAAGTGATTAAAAATAAGTGCATTATTATTTTAATTATATTTAATAACTAAATTAGCCTGCTCGCCAGAACTGGCGACCCATAACCTTAAAGTTTTTACCGTTCTCTTCTGTTACGCGTCGATCTCTAAATTTTTCATTTAAGCTATGCAAAATTAAAGAGCCATCTGCCTCTTTAAAAATCTGTTTAATCATTCCTTCGCCAGCAAAGTAAACCGCATAAATCTCGCCATCAATGACTTCTGTTTGAGAGATATCAATACCCACCAAATCTCCGTCTTTAATGTAGTCGGTCATGCTATCGCCTTTAGCTTTAATAATACGCATGCATTCTTGAGCAACGCGTTTTTCTTTAAAGAATGAAGCAGGGAATGGAATTTTTCCATTAATAGCATCAAAGTGAAATTCAATAGATTCGCCAGTCCCGCAAGAAAAGTTAGCTTCTACAACTTCAATCCAGACATATTGATCGGTAGATTCTGCACTTACTACAGTCGGGCTAAATACATCACTTTCTCTAAAAGAATCTTCAGTATTCCCCGTCGTTAACCAATAACCATCCACTCCTAAAAATTGAGCAATTAAAGGAAGAAATGCAGATTTTAAATTTTTCCCTGACTCTAAAGCCTGATAGGCAGGTTGCGACATCTTTACAGCTTCTGCCACTTCAGCCTGAGTTTTTTTGGCTTTAATTCTAGAGTCTTTTAAACGGTCTTTAAGAGCCATAATGGTTACACCAGTAAACTTATAACAAATATATAACTTAAGTTATATAGAGTTAAACAACTATAGTTATTGACTAATAATAACTATAGTTATAATATCAGTTATATCTCAAGATGAATAGAGAAAATTTAAGTGGTACCTAAGTCACTATTTATCGCTTTATCAAAGCTTTGGGATGGAAGCTAAATTTATTTTGTTTCTAGAGGTAGCAAAATAAAAGGGAGATAGCTGAATTATTATTTGCAAACAGGCTATCAAAACAAAAATTGGAATAAAAAAAGCCCGATTCCGTGGATCAGGCTTAATGTTCGTCGATAAAGGGTATCAAGAACATGAAGAATTTAACAAAGATTGTGAGACCTAACAAAAGTTTCCGATATACGGCAAAGCCTTATATGAACTTTTTGGTCAAAAAATTAAGGCGTGTAAAAAGCTTAAATCCACAAAATTTAATACTTTTTTACATTTTTAGAAAAGGAAATATTTGTTTATAAATTAGTGGCTTAATTGCATATAGTTTGGTTCTTTATGATTGTTGTACCAGATGAAACGTTTTGAACACACATTTGTAGTCATAGCTTAGCTATATTGCTCAAAGAATGTATCAAAACCTCAAGAATAACAAACGATAAAGACGCCTTACTAACGAGTACATTGAGTTGGAGATAGTGAATGACTACAGCAATGCAGAACAGAGCTAAACAACTTAAAAATGCAAAACGTGGAGGGTATATCCCGACAATTGCCAAAGACGTAAACAAATATAAGGTACAAAAAATAAAAAGGGCACTTGAGGAGGCCAAGCAGATTGTAAATGAGCTTGAAGATGACGCATTCGAATTCGATGATCAAGTCTCTATGCAAAAAGCGATTGGTGCAATCACAGTGATTGAGTTGATTGAACAAGCCTTAAACGGTGTACACTAACAGGCTTTAGCATACAAACATTCTTTCTCGGACCTCTGAAATAAATGGGGTCAAGGATAAGTTCGTCTTGCAATTTAGCGCTGCTGTAAAGCGTTAGTGTTTTTTATTGACTGTAATAAAGAAAACGAAGGGTATTAATAAGCATTGAAAACCACAAACTAGTCAACGTAATGAGTTTTCAAGTTTTACCCTTTAGCGCAGGACAAAGTCATGGAAACAGTTTCTAGCAGTGGGTTAGCCACATTTTTAAATTTTTATAGTATTGCAATTATGGTGGCTCTGGCAGTCAGCTTAGTTGTCGCAGTTGTATTAATGATGCGGTTTCCTCGTTCTCCACAAGAATGGATTGTTGCTCTCATCTGTACAGTAGTTTCAAGCCTGACAGGCGGCTCATTCATTATTATGAAATGGAACCTGCATGAATGGGTATCCGATATTTGGGGAATGATCACCCTATCTGGATTTTTCTTCATATGTGGTTTACCGGGCTGGGCTATTGTGAGATGGATATTTAACTTCATCAATAAACAAGAAGGCAAAACGATTGTAGAGGTCATTAAAGACCTAAAAAAAGCAAAAGATGATCTTCAAAATAGCTAAAGACAGCTTTAAATATAAAGGTAGAATAAAATGAATATTGATCAATACTTAGAAAAAGTTATCAACCGAGAAGGTGGGTATGTTAACCATCCATCAGATCATGGCCATGCGACTAAATTTGGCATTACAGAAGTAGTCGCTCGATCGAACGGATATCAAGGCAACATGCAAGACTTGCCCTTAAGTGTCGCCAAATCTATTTATAAGCAAAAATACTGGCTTGAACCCCAGTTTGACCAGATTAATGCGATTAGCCCAGCTATTGCAGAAGAGTTACTGGATACGGCTATAAATTGTGGCGTCAATTTTACAAAGCCTTTATTACAACGTGCTTTAAATCTGCTGAATAAGCAGGGGAAGGAAGATTGGCCAAATCTTGTGGTAGATGGTCAGTACGGACCTCTAACTTTGCAAGCACTGGCGACCTACTTAAATAGACGTCGTAAAGAGGGAGAAAAAGTATTTGTGCGCATTTTAAATATTATGCAAGGGCAGCATTATATTGAAATTACCGAGAACAACCCTAACTACGAAGATTTCTTTTATGGTTGGATATTAAACAGAGTAACACTCTAAAAATGTATTAGAAGAGAACATGTTTAAAGATCTAATGAGTTAAAAAGCCTAACCATGAGTTAAGGCTTTTTAACAAATAATAGGTCGAGCAATGCTTTATTGTGCGATAAGTAAAATGGCAAGTAGAAAGAAAATAGCACCACTAATTTTATTGAGCATCGAGAAATTATTTCCAGCTAACATTTTCTCTTTAAAAATTGAAGAGAAATTTGCATAAACTAAATGAATTAAAAAACCAATAAAACAAAAGGTTAAAGAAAGAATTAAAAATTGATTTAAAATCTCTTTCTTGATATCAATAAATTGAGGGAACAGTGCGATAAAAAATACGATTGTTTTTGGATTAAGCAAAGATGCAAATAGGCCCTGATAAAACAATTTAGATTTACTTACAGCTTTATCTTTTTGTTGATCGGTCATTAACTCTTGGGTTGCAAGTTTTTTAGTGAAGTTTTTATATCCGAGATACATTAAATAAAATGCACCAATAAATTTTAAAACCGTAAAAATAGTAGGGTTACTGGTAATAATAAGCCCTACACCGCTGGCAGAAATTACAGCAATCACAAACATACCAATAATTAAACCACTTATTCCAAACAAAGCAGTTTTAACACCATAGTTAATTGAATTTGTGACAGTAAATAAAACTCCCGGTCCTGGGCTTAATAGGGTAAGAAATGCTATTGTTATAAATACTAAAAGACCGCTCACGCTGATATATCCTATTTATCAATTGAGGCAAGATTGTGCGGTTACTTTAAATGAGAAAATAATTGTTGTATACAGAAGGTTATGTATATTTAAGCCTTAAATAGATTAAATATTTAAAATATAGATTTGTATAAATAAATAGGGCATATAAAACTATAAAAGTGAAAGCAACATAAACACACAACGTTAAAAATTGAGCATGTTAGTATACTAAGTCTATACCTCAAGAAATCTATAGTATGACGAAAAATGAACGGCAGTTTAAATCTGGCGAGTTTCAATTTTCCTTTTTAGCGTTTAAATATTGGGGTATATGGTTTTTAGCTTTTATTCTAATGTTATTTGCGATGTTACCTTGGGCTATTCAATGGCGCCTTGCTGACTTACTATCAAAAATAGCGTGGAAATCTTTAAGTTCTCGAAGAAAAACTACACTACGTAATTTACAAGCATGTTTCCCAGAAAAAACACCTTTGCAAATTGAGGCAAAAGCTAAACAGGTTTTTGTTGATACTTTAACGGGTGTATTTGAAGCTTTAAATGCTTGGTATTGCCCAAATTGGTTTAAAAGTCGTGTTCACATAGATGGTTTAGAAAATTTAACCAATAATCAGGAAAATGGCGTACTTTTATTAGGTACCCACAGTACGCTTTTAGATGCAGGTGGAGCGGCGTGTACTTTATTTTTTAATATGGACGTGGTTTACCGACCTCAAAACAATCCGTTTTTAGATTTTCTGATTCATCGTAGTCGTGCGCGAGTGTATAAAAACCAAATTGCTCGAGACAACATGCGTGGACTCATACAAAACCTTAAACATGGGCATGCGATATGGTATAGCCCAGATCAGGATTTTGGCTTAAAACAAGGCGTAATGGCATCATTTTTCGGTATTCAGGCAGCTACCGTTACAGCGCATCGCAGACTAATGGATATCTCAAAAGCAGCAGCCGTGCCTTTATATTTTTACCGTAGTGGTGATATTCGTAATCCGCAATATCATGTTTTAGTAGAACCTAAATTAGAAAATTTCCCGAGTGGCTGTGAAGTCAGTGACGCTGAAAGGGTAAACAAGATTATTGAAAACCAAATTCGCATTGCCCCTACACAATACATGTGGTTTCATCGACGCTTTAAAACACGTCCTGCTGGTGAACAGAAATTCTATTAATGGCGTCAGTAACTCAAGAATTAAAAGTACTTCTTTCAATTAAAATATAGAATATTAGATTTTTAATTGAAAGGATCTTTAATCAAATCAAGATGAAAGATGTAGAACCAGCAGTATAGAATTTTTCTTGCTTTAATTATTTTGAATATCGATTGCAAATGATTTTGAAGCGTGTATAGTCGAGCATAACTAACAAAATATTCTTGTCATCATAAATTTCTATTTCGCAGTTTTATTTATAAGTCTTCGGTTCATTCAGATATTTAAGTTTTCACGTCTATTTTTTAGTTAAATTGGTTTCCCCAATAATAAGTTATAATATTTTAAAATTTAGGATAAATATATGTCTACTTCTACTGGTACAGTAAAATGGTTCAATGAAACTAAAGGTTTTGGTTTTATTGCGGCTGATGAAGGTAAGGATATTTTTGCTCATTTTACCGATATTCAAACACAAGGTTTTAAAGTTCTCTTAGAAGGCCAACGTGTTGAGTTTACTGTAGTACAGGGTAAAAAAGGCCCGCAAGCTTCAAATATTGTGATTCTTCAGAATTCATAATTTCATAGAGCGACTAGAGTTGTTTTAAATATATTATTTAAATAGAATATGTTTAAGGCTAAAGCGCTTTAGAAGAGTTTAAAAACCCACTCTATGTTGTGGGTTTTTTATAAGTTTTAATTAAGCTTATCTTTAAAAATAAAAAGCAGAATAAAAATATGCTCTTAAAAGTGCTTCTAAATTTTTTGTTAAAATATAACTAATTAGGTGTATGGTACTAAAATGGATATTTGTATTGGCGGTATTTTAGACGGTCAAAAGATAGAAAATCATAATGATGTTTTTAAGATAGAAGAGCACTATTCAGACAATAGCTCTCAGTATGTTAAACAGCATTTCCACCTATTTGGAAAAATATTTACCTTTTGGGTATGCGAAGATATTGATTTACAACAGGCGATCAGAAAAGCCGAGAGAATTTTAGCGAATAAGAAAGAAACTCTTTAGTTGTTTGAACTAGAACACTTCCGTGCCTTAATTTGGTTTAAAGATTTTCTTATTAAGTAATAGATATTTTTTATATTAGCTTAATAGAATTCGTTACAGAATTTTTTACAATACTCTTGTATATGTTACACAGCTTAACATTTTTTTTGTGGTATTTACTAACAATAGTAATACATTAGGCTTAATCTAAAGTTGTTTTATTTATTGCGCGAATAAAACAAAACCCACTTTAATAATATATCTTATTAAAGTGGGTTCTTTATTCAGACGGTCATCATTAATTCAATATACATAATTAAATTATAGATAATATTTGTTGTTATAAACCTCTCTTAAGAAAGGAAAACATTTTAAATGTTAAGTGCAGTACAACCTAATATTTGTTTTATTGGCAGTAGTAATCTAGCTTTAGCGTTAATAGGAGGGTTGGTTTTAAAAGGATTTAAAAAAGAAAAAATACACCTTATTGAAGAGAAAAAGATTAATGATACAAATGCTTTAAAGCAAAAAGAAAATGGACTAAAAAAAGCTGAAATTGTTGTTTTACTACTAGAGCCTAAACAGTTAAAAGAGACACTTATACCGCTAAAAAAATGGTTAGCTAGTAAAATTATAGTTTCTATGATGGCGGGAGTAGATATTGCAAACTTGACTCGTTTTACGGGTTCGAAAAAAATTGTTCGTGTAATTTCAAATCCGCCTGTGCTGACGCATACGGGGACACATGTGCTTATTGCTTCAGAGCAAATGGACCAGCTTGATAAAGACCTAATCGAAATGCTGTACTCTGCAACGGGTCAGACTTTTTGGGCGCCGTCTGAAACGCAGTCAGACGCAATTATTGCTTTGTCTGGTTCTGGGCCGGCTTACTTTTTCTATATTTTAGACAGCATGATAAAGACAGGGGTTTCTTTAGGACTTGATAAACAATTTGCTCTAGATTTAGCACTCCAAGCGGCTAGTGGCGCAGTTGAAATGGTCCGTAAAAGTAATGTCCCGCCAACGGATCTGTGTGGCAAGGTGACGTTGGCTAACGGGATTACCGAATCAGCACTCAGAATGTTTGAGCTAGGAAATGTATCTGATGATATACGTTTAGCTATGAAGGCCGCATATCATCGTAGTAAAGAAATCACTTCAGAAATTATTACTGAGGTGAGTTAAGTATTCTTTAGCAAACTAGGCCTTTAAAAAGTATTCCCAAATAACGAAGCCTAAGCCAAACCCAATAAACGAGTAGAGAGTAATAATAAAGAATACAAAACTGGCCTTATTTTTTTTCTTCAAAATGTTCATGGCGATGCCTCCAATTCAGATTAATTATATTTTGAAGAAGTGAAGGCTGTAATGATAGATACAGAATTTTTTAAAAAAAATATAACAGAGCTATGATCTGTTATATTTTCTAGGTTTTATCTTAATAAGGGTTTTAAAATCAAAAAATTAATGAATTTCCTGTACGTGTTTAGCATTTCTATTCGATTAACATTAAATCGGCTGTATTAGCAGATTTGAGAGGGCGTAGGGCAAAGGTCGAACGGGTGTGGCGTATTCCTTTAATTGAATAAAGCTTCTTTCTTAAAAATCGTTCGTAATGGTCAGCATCTTTGACTGCTACTTTAACTAGATAATCATAGTCACCTGTGACGAGATGAGCTTCCACTACTTCAGGTATATCTGCTAATGCTTCACTGAAATTTTCTAGCATTTCGTCATCGTGGCGCTCTAAAGTAATTTCAATAAAAAAAACTTCATGAATGCCAATCGCTTTTTGGTTTACGTTTACCGTATATCCTTCAATAATTTTTAAAGTTTCCAGACGTTTCAGTCGAGTCCAACACGGAGAAGATGAAAGCCCTACTTCTTCGGCCAGTTGAGCAACGGTTAAACGGCCATTTCCACTTAATGCAGATAAAATTTTCCGATCTATACGATCTAGTGTGTATTCTATTCTGTTCAAAATATAAACCAAAGAAGAATCTTCTGATAAAAATTAATATACTTCATTTTTATGCTGTGAATGTTTAAAAATTTTAAAAAATACAGGAAACATTTTGAGTCAAAGGTACATACACTATTTCTATGCATCGAACCTTTCTGGATAGAGGTTGGGATGGAGCAAAGAGCACTGTTTCAGTAAGGGTGACTAAACAGTGCTCTTTGCGGATTTCTTATTAATCTTTAAATCTATTTTTATTAAATGGCATGACATATCAAAACAAATCAAATAATAACTTTTATTTATCAATTGAAGAAAAACTAATCATTATTTTTTATCTAAATTTTCCTTTAATGTAATTCCATTACAAAGGAGGAGCAAGGTTATGATCACCCAGCATGATATAAATCAAAAACAATATCAAAATAAATCTCTCGACTATTTAAATAGCCAAGCTCATTCTGAAGGCGTTGAATTTAATAAATTTATTAATGAAATTCAGAAAATTGAAAAGGCTGTAGTCCTTGATTTAGGCTGTGGTGGTGGTCATGTTTCCTATAATGTTGCTCCGCATGCCGACCTTGTTTTTGCTTACGATTTATCTCATGAAATGTTAGACACCGTGTCTAAGACGGCTAGCCAACGCAAATTAAAAAACATTTTTGTGCAGCAGGGCATTGCTGAGGACATGCCTTTTAGTGATCAGCAGTTTGATGTGGTCATTAGCCGATATTCTGCGCATCATTGGCAACATGTTCCGACTGCCATGAAAGAAGTAAACCGCGTGCTTAAGCCTGATGGTATTGTTATTTTTGTAGACATTATTAGTTCTAGCTCGCCCATATTAGATACGTTTTTGCAGACCATCGAAACTATTCGAGACCCAAGCCATGTACGAAATTATAGTGTAAAAGAGTGGGTCTATTTTATTGAAGATACAGGCTTTGACTTGGTGGGTTTAGATAAACAAACGCTTGCGTTAGACTTTGATAGTTGGGTAAAGCGAATGAAAACGCCTGAAGATCAAATCAAAACTTTACGTTATTTGCAGGAAGGTTCATCTGACCTTGTGAAGAAATATTTCAAAATTCAAAATGACGGTAGCTTTGAAAGCCATGTGGGTTATTTTGTCTTTAAGAAATTAGGGTTTTAACGTGGTGTCATGAATAAGGGTTTTAGTAGATTTGAAATGAATTAAATATCACTAGAACTCTTTTTTCGAATAACTCTAATTATATTAAAGATGGTTATAAAAAAATTTAATATCATTCATTTGTTAAAACTTAATCACACAATTTTTGTAAGGTGATTAAGTATTCAAAAGAGATGAGGGTTATCTAATTTTCTTTATTATTAATAGACACTTATAAGTAATTATTATTTAATACGCCCGCAATATTATCACTAATACTTTTAAAAACTTTGTCGGGGAAATAATGCGTAATTTTTTAGTAACGATTTTCACTCTATTCGTGGGAACATCAATTTATGCTGCTCAAGAATCTAAAAGTCTTGTAGGGCAAACACAATGCGAGAAAACAGTAGAACTGCATGGTTTTTTAAGCCGTGCTCAACTTGATTGTAATTATCATTATTCATCAGAGGCACTAATTCATGAAGCTGAAAAATGCACTAAACATGAGTTAGGTGATAAATATGGTAAAGAAGTCATGAGATTCGGCATGAATCAATTTGAAGAACGTAAGAAAGAAGATACAAAAGGTCAATTATGTAGTAGGGTTTTAAAAGAGTTTCCAAACTATATTAAAAAATAAAAAAATAAGGTTTTAAAAACCGATTCTAGCAAGCCGATAAGATGGACTTAATTGTTCATTTTGTCGGTGTATCACTAAATATAATCTGCCAACAAACTAGAAAATAAATTTTAAGAAGCTCTGTAATATAAAAAATATCTAATTTTGGCTCTATTAGTGATCATATTTTAGTTATGAAAATTATTAGCAGATGAAAAATATCTCTTTAACTCTATTTTAAAATTTTCCCATAGTGCCTCAGTCTCTAATTCTGAATAGTCTTCTAATGCCATCTCTAGTTGACCCTCGTATGAGTAAATTAAGAAACGCAATTCTTCTTTTTCTAAGTAAAGATTTATGGAAAAAATATTTTGAAAAAAGGAATATATCTGGTCTTTATGATTCACGGTATTTATATGCTTAAAAATATAATTTTCCAAAACTTTTGTTGTTACTTTATCTATCAAAGTTTCACTAAATTCACTTCTTTCAGTTAGTCTGAAGTATTGTAAAACTTGCTCAGTATTTGATAAAAAACAGATGTCTAAAGCTAGCTCATTTGTTGGATCATCTTCTAGAGCATGCATGGCCCAGTCCTGAATTTCTTCAGGTGTGATTAATTTTAGATCTAGCTCCAATTTTAATTGAAATTTATAACTATTAGACATTTATATAACCTAAATTTATTACATGATATTTAGAGGAACTAAGAGCAGCATCTTTCAATATACTTTTATGTTTAAGAAAACTATATAAAATTTTCACTCCATTTTTTGTCTAATTCTTTTAAATCATTATATGCTTTTTCAAATTCGCTCAACGGAAAACTTAGGTGAGGAGTAGAAGGCGAGGTTTCCCAGACTACGGATGTCACAACATCGTGAATATGGTTAAATGCGTAACCAAAACGAGTCCATACGACTTGATCTGCTGAAACAACTTGTTCCACCATAACCACATTGCACACTAGATCTAAATCATCAGGGCAAATTAAAATTGGAACTACAGTTGAAATTGCTACATTTTCATAAGCTTCTGGTTTAAGAAGTTTCCAAGCATTACTTAATGCTAGCTCACTATCATAATCATATAACCAACCTTGCGCTGGAACTAAAGTTTCTGCGAGATCAGTAATATGTGTATTTTGGTGCACCCATATATTTAATGGAATATTATCAATTGCGAGAATAGGGAAAGGTTTTAAATTGCCATTTGCGTCTTTAATGCATCCCGCCATCGGGTGTTCAAATAAAAGAGTAGCTGAGATAGTATTCATATTTATAAGTTAATGTGAGTTAAGAAAATATAATATATTCTATTCAATAGATTAATGAATCTAATCTAATGAAAAACAAAAAATTATTTATCCATTTTCTAGTCAATATCACATTGACACCTAAAACCCCTCCGATTATCCTTTGCCTGCTGGCCTACATCGCCAGTCGGTTTTAGCAGACCGAGAGCGTATAGCGCATCAAAAAAGCAATTTTTTGGTGGCGAACTCGTTCGTCCCCCATTCGTAGCGGTAGGACGGAAGGGGGACGCCTTGTGCGTGCTGGTTCTATATGCCCAGTCTGCTAACCCTCTTTCGTTCTGCCACCATAATCATTTAGCAGTGATTGGCAGAAATTTTATGCATATAGGATTTCATTCATGCCTACTTTTTCTAAATTGACCTACGCCAAAGTCTCACTATTTATACCGTTTAAATACTCTATAAATTGGTTTAATCGACTCTAGGTTTTCTACACCTTAAGAATCTAAAACACAGCAACTATAAAACTTGAGATAGGTCAGCACGCCATTTTGTGCGGCTTTTGCATGCCTGTTTTTAGCACTCATTTTAAGAGTGACGGCATTTCTATCTCATTTACATACAACAAAAAATTATTTTAAGCGGTATATCTATGCCAAATTTACAATCTTCCTTTAAAGCATTAAAAGTGCTTCACGTAGCAAAAGACTTATTTAATCAATATGGGTTTCATAAGGTCGGTGTTGACCGAATTATTAGTGAAGCCAAGGTTTCCAAAGCCACTTTTTATAATGCCTTTCACTCAAAAGAACGGCTAATCGAGAGGTGTATCAGTTTCCAAAAAGACACGCTAAAAGACAAAGTGTTTTCAATTCTCTATTCTTACAATGAACTCATGGTGCTGGATAAACTTAAGCAAATTTATTTTTTACATGCGAGTTTAGAAGGGCCATATCATTTACCCTTTAAAGCATTGTTTGAAATTAAAAGAGTCTATCCCAAGGCCTATGGCGTTACGATTGAGTACCGAACTTGGCTCATCAATGAAATTTATAAACTACTTTTAACTGTCAAAACTACGGCTTCGATTGAAGATGCTTACATGTTTTTATGCATGATTGACGGGGCGATGTTCCGACTTTTTGAAAAAAACAGCATTGATGAAAGCGCGCTAGTTCGATTGTTTCTTTTTAATCTGTGTCGTTCTAGATAACACTTAAACGAAAGAAAGCCTCCCAAAAAGGAGGCTTTACTTTGTATTGAAATAAGCGCTTAGCTTGATTACACAGGTTTTGCAGCCTGTGCCATTCCTTCAAAATATTGAACTGCAGGCGAGCGAGCCATATAAGCTAGAGCTTGCTCGGTGTCTCCCTCATGAATTGGGTTAAATTTTGGAGAAGCCCATCTTAACGTCGCTTTCCACAAATATTTAATAGTCGGTAAGTTGTCTGAGCGAGTCGCAGTTTTTTCAAATTCTCGAATAATTTTGAAGTAGCCACGGCGCATCAATTTTTGAATATCTTCATGCTCTAAATCTTGCTTACCTAAACTACGGGCAAAGTCAGCAAGGAAGTAAATAAACAGTGGGAAAACCGCCGCCATAATCACTTGGCGCGACACATAAAACCCAAACTTGTTTGTTAAAAGGTGCTCAAATAAATCATAAGCAACACAGCGATGTTCTACTTCTTCAGCCAAATGCCAACGGAACAAATCTGCCATAGCAGGGTCAGCTTGGTCCCAAGATTTACTGTCCAGCGTCCATTGACCAATGGTTCCCGTAAAGTGCTCGATTGCAGCAATCACGCCTACTCGGAAAAGTAACCAATACTCATCAAGCTTTTCGCCTTTTAAAAATGGTATGCCTAAAGGTTTGTCACCCAACAAAATGTTAAAAACAAAATGGGCACGGTTGAGTGTTTCTTGAATGTCGTAACCATTTTCACGTAAGAAGTCTTGTGCTTTTTCATGGGCACGTGCATGAGCAGCTTCTTGACGGACAAATCCAATCACTTCTTGTTTTAGTGCTTCATCGGTAATCAAGGGCAGGGTTTTATTAAACACACGGCAAAACCAAAATTCACCAGCGGGCAAGAGCATGTTGATGCCATTGGCGACATGCGAGCATAGAGGATCATTCGGCATCCAACAGACCGATGATTCGGTAAAATCGAAATGGACCTTTCTTGCTTTAAGCTGATGATTCCCTGTGATCATATACGTCACCCTATTCATAATTGTTCATTTAATGCGAATGGACAATTTTTAGCATTAAGTAAAATTGATCACCATGTGCTTAAGGGACAAAATGAGCTTCAAAAAGGTTTATAGAGATAAAAGCAGCTCTGTTAAAGATTGGGTATATTTAACACAACACGAGGGTAAGCTTTTTTATTTTAAGTATGAGATGAATAAAAAAAGCTCCTTAATAAAAAGGAGCTTTGGTTTTTATAATTTAAATTTTTAATTATAAATTTATTTTATTTTAATCTAGCTAAAACTAGCTAGCTTAGAAGTTTAGATCGCTTGCCACTGATCTTTAACTTCTTCTGAGTTTTTATTCAAAATAACTTGGTCTTCTTTTACCTCCCCAATCCATCCAGTAGGAATGAGGTGATGTTGACCACTTTCGTCTCGGGTGAGTTTTAACTGGTTTTCACCATCGAGATGATCGACAGTACCTACTTTAGTACCACAAGAAGCAATAACATCTGCGTGTTTTTTAATATCATTAATATTTAAAGTGTTCATTTTAGACCTCTTCTTTGGAAATAGAAAAACGGTAAGAACTAAACTACTTTAAATAATAGATTAAATGTTGAGTTTTTAATAAACCTTACATGATCGGATTATAAGTTCACTTAATCGTGATATTTGAGTAACAATGAAATAATTAGATATAAAACTAATAATATTTTTCTTTTTATTACAATTTATATGTTTATCTATACAGAAATCTTTAGTTATGGTTGGGTTAAGTCTTATAAATAATTATTTGCAATGAATATTAAAATACCTATAAACATGACGATACTGAGCAGTTTGAGTGAATTTGAAGCTGCCTTAGCTGAAGATAAAAGTAAGCTTCGTATAAATTTACTTTTTCAGCTTGTAAATTTAACTCAAAATTTGCCTCATCCAGCTTCGGGTCAAACCTATCAACGTTGGCAACTTTTTGCGCAGATTGCTGGAGTCGACTTAAGTCTAGCTAAGCTATTTGAGTCTCATTGTGATGCTCTAAGCATTTTAAATGAATTGGGTTATCAGCAAGAAATAGATGACCAGACTTGGGCAGTTTGGGCAGCAGACGGTGGACCAGCCCCATTGCAAATAAAAGACAATCTTTGTAATGGCATAAAACCTTGGTGCTCTGGTGCTGAATTTATTCAAAAAGCTTTAATAAGTTATAAAGACCAACAAGGGCAGGCGCAGCTTTGTATTGTCGACTTAAGTCATCCATCCATTACAACCGATTTAAGCCACTGGCACGCTGTAGGCATGCATGCGACACAGACTGCGCAAGTAACTTTTAAAAATACACCTGTTAAATTGATTGGTCCGCCAAATAGTTATTTAAAACGCCCAGGTTTTTGGCATGGTGCAGCAGGTGTGGCGGCCTGTTGGTATGGTGCCGCCGTGCGTCTAGCTAACTTTTTGCAAGAAAGCTGTCAGGCAAATCCGAATCCTTATAAAAAATTGTATTTAGGTGAGGTCGCTCAGCAACTAGAAATCACCAAGCAATATTTTCAATATGTTGGCAAGCTTATAGACCAGAAACCAATGCTAAGTCATGAGCGGGAAATACGCATATTACGTGCTCAAACAGAACAATGTTGCCTGAGCGTTATTGAGCGAGTAGGGAAAGCCTTGGGTGCACGTCCTTTTTGTGAAGAGGCGACATTTGCTCAGCTCATGGCTGATCTGCCTGTGTTTATCAGGCAAAGTCATGCTGCTTTTGACTATGAACAAATTGCAGAACTCTGTGTGTCGGAGCAAAGCCTATGGGAACTTTAAAACATCCTTTGGTTGAAGACCGCGTTATTTTGGGTGAGGGGACAGCCAAAGAGCAATGGTTAAAGGCATTTAAAGAACAACCGTTAGCAGCTTTAGATCTTGAGTTATTTCGCTCAAAAAGAGTGGTAATTGTTGCGCCACATCCGGATGATGAAGTGCTTGGCTGTGGCGGATTAATGCAGCAGCTGATTGCACTGAACTGCAAGATTTTGGTGTTAGCAGTAAGTAACGGCACACAAAGCCATCCTAACTCTACAAAATATTCTCCAGATCAGCTCAATATTCTTCGCCCGCAAGAAAGCTTGGCAGCCTTAAATTGTCTAGGCGTAGCAAAGTCAACCGAGCATATAGAGCTTAATTTGTTAGATGGACAGATCCATTTGCAAACCGAACAACTGTGGCAGAGTTTAGACAAGTTAGTTCAAGCCGATGATATTCTGATTTGTAGCTATGAATTTGATGGGCACCCAGACCATGAAGCAGTGGGTAAAACCGTACAAGCCTATGCAACCGCTAAGCAACTACTCTGTTTACACGTATTAATTTGGGCTTGGCATTGGGCAGAGCCTTTAGACCCGCGCATTGATTGGCACCGAGCAAAAGCATTTTCCTTAACACAAGAACAGCTAACTAAAAAACATCAAGCAATTTTGCAGTTTAAAACCCAACTTGAAGCAGATGAAACTACGGGTAATGCTGCGGTTCTCTCTCCAAGTGCGATTAAACGTCTTTTAATGCCTTATGAGGTTTATTTGAGTGATTCATTCTCGCGTGTACTTTGAAGATTTATATCGTCATAACAATGACCCATGGGGCTATGATTTTCATTGGTATGAAGCACGTAAAAGACAAATTTGTCTCGCGCTGCTGACAAAACCCCGCTACCTAAAGGTGCTAGAAGTCGGCTGTTCAAATGGACATTTAAGTTTTCATTTGGCGCAAAGAGCTGATGAGTTAGTGTGTATAGATGTCTCTGAGCGTGCTGTTCAATTGGCGTCCGCACGGCTACAAGAGTTCGAGCATGTTGTGGTTGAAAATAGAAAAATACCCGAAGACTACTCAATTCAAAAGTTTGACCTGATTTTAATTAGTGAGATGGCCTATTACTTATCCAAGGATGAATTGCATCAGTTTATTGAAAAGTTAAAGCATAGTTTAAATGATGATGGCGAGATTCTGTGTTGTCACTGGCGCCATGAAATTCAAGATTTTGAGTTAGACGCTGAACAAGTCCATCAAGCTTTTCAGCAACATTTCCCATTTCATCATTACCTCAGCTTAAACGATCCGGATTTTATGATTGATCTGTGGACGGCGAACACTTCCTCTCTAGCTCAGCAGGAAAAACTAAGATGAAAATAGGTATCGTCATTCCAGCGCATAACGAAGAGCACTATCTATCGGCCTGTTTGCAATCTATTCAGGTCGCCATAGATAACATTAGTGGTTATGAGGTAGAAGTGCTTGTTGTACTCGATAGCTGTACAGATCAGTCGCGGTTGATTGTACAAAGCCATCACATTAACTGGATTGAATGCAACTATGCATGTGTCGGCAAGGCGAGGGATTTGGGAATCCGTCATTTAATCGGGTGTGGTGTAACTTGGATTGCCTGTACCGATGCAGACACCGTAGTGAGTCCTGATTGGCTGCGCTATCAAATCCAGCACCAACCAACAGATGCAATTTGCGGTACTGTAACGCTAGACGATTTTAGTCATCTCTCTATAACGAAACAGCAAAAATATTTAGCGCACTATAAAGATCAGATGGATCACGCGCATATTCACGGGGCAAATTTAAGTTTTAGTGCAGAGGTCTATCTGTTGGTTGGTGGCTTTGAGCCTATTTCATGTCATGAAGACGTGTCTTTAATCAAAAAATTGATCAAGCATTGTTGCAATATTACTTGGAGCAATCTGGTGCGAGTGACCACAAGTAGTCGGTTAAATGGACGCGCACCTCAAGGTTTATCGTACTTTTTAAATAATCTCTAATGACCTAAATCATCACTTCGCCCAATATCGAAATATTCTTTAAGTTTTTAGGGTCATATTTAATATTAATAATACTACCGACTTTATATTTATAGTGATCTTGCTTAGCAATAAGCACCTTTAGATTTTCAGTAATGACTTGGCCTTGCTCAGTTTGAAATTTCAATTTGACATAACATAAAGGGCGATATTGCACCTTAGCTAATGAGTCTTGAAAATATACGACCTCGGCAGAAGTCATCTTTCCTCGTTTATAAATTAAAAATCTTTGAACCTGATTTTTAAGAAAAAATGTCCAAGCAATATAGATAAACAATAAGCTGAACCAGACTGTTCCAATAAAAGTCAAAAAAACAGAAAATTTCACTCACTCAAACCAGAGTTATTCGTTTAACGGATTATTCTAAATGAACTGATAAGCCCGATCTAGCTTATATAATTGGTCTAAAACATAAGCAAATGAAGCTTTAAAATTAACGGATCATAATTAAACTTGGGCAGGGTATATAACTTAGTTGTTGTATTTATGACTACATATGTAAACAAACCTTATGAGAAACGTTCTTAACCCCTAAAATTCTACAAAAGAAATTTTAAAGGTGTATAGGTTTGGATTTTTTAAATTTTTTCCATGATATTCGGGGTGAGTTAAGTCAATATCCTTGGCTAGAAATGTTGGTTTCACTCACGATTTTGATTTTATTTGCTGCAATAGCAAATTTTATTGCCAAACGCATTATTGTTCGGGGCGTTCGACATTTAGTCACAAAACTCAAATCACCAAATCAGTCTATTTTCGCTCAGCATAGCGTTATAAAGAAATTTGCAAATATTGTTCCTGCCGTTGTGATTATGAACGGTATTGCAACGGTTCCTCATCTATCTCCGAAGTTTATTGCTTTTGTAGAAATGGCTGCGCAAGCATTCATTTTTCTTACACTCGCGCTTACGGTTAGCGAGCTGTTAAATATCTTTAATCTTATTTATCAGCGTAATCCAAAATCTAGAAACAAACCGATTAAAGGTTACTTGCAACTGGTTAAACTCATTTTATTTGTTGTCTGTGGCCTCATGATTTTGGGAACATTCCTTAAAAAGGATGTGTTCACTTTACTCGCTGGTTTTGGTGCAATGGCAGCGGTATTAATGCTGGTTTTCCAAAACACTATTCTGTCTTTGGTGGCGAGTGTACAAATTGCCTCTTATGACATGGTGCGTATTGGCGACTGGATTGAAATGCCATCACTCAATGCAGATGGTGATGTAATTGATATTTCACTGCATACCGTGACTGTTCAAAACTTCGATAAAACCTATACCACCATTCCGACCAATAAGCTCGTGACCGATACATTTAAAAACTGGCGTGGTATGAGCAATTCGGGTTGCCGTCGAATGAAGCGTTCACTTTTTATCGATCAAAGTAGCGTTCATTTCATGAGTGATGAAGAGCAACAAAAGCTCAAAGACTTTTTATTGCTAGATCAATACTTAAATGCAAAGAATTCTGAAATTGAAGAATTCAATAAGCATTTAAGCAATCAATCTCGTTACAACAAGCGCCGTCTAACCAATATTGGTACATTTAGAGCCTATGTTGAATTTTACTTACGTCAGCACAAGGGCATTGCTCAAAATCAAACTATTATTGTTCGTCAGTTACAACCGACAAGCCAAGGTTTGCCACTAGAGATTTATGCATTTACCAACACGATTGCGTGGGTTTCTTATGAGGCAATTCAGTCAGATATTTTTGACCATTTAATTGCGATTCTTCCCGAGTTTGGTTTACGTGTTTACCAAGCACCTTCGGGTCATGACTTGCAAAGATTGACGGCAGAAATTCACCCAAGTTAAGTTTTTAAGCTGTAAATAACAGCGCATAAACTATTTGGAAAAAGCTCCCAGACGGGGGCTTTTTTACTCATACTCTTCACAAAAGATTATCCTGCAAACCAAATATTCTGATGATCACACATGGGACTCAAATGTTTAATCCGTAGATTGTCTTGCTCAAAATTACCAATACCTCCAGCAATATCTAATATGCCCCCTAAGCCGATCTGCTGACCTTTATAACTTAAAGTGCTTTTTTCAGCATCCCACTGAGCACTATGTTCTGGAAAGACAATGAGTATATCTTTCACATAAAGACATCCTTGCTTTAACTCTAAGTTTCCTTTTAAGCGTGCTGAACCAGAGAAACCATCGTACTGATAGGCTGGGAGTTTCATAGCATTGGTACTGTCGTTTGCTTCTTGCTGGTGGCATCCTGCAACAAGGGCAAATACAGCCGTGTAAAGTAATTTATTATTAATACCCAATTTTGTTCCTATAGGGATTTGCATATATTTGATAGTAATTGTCTAAAGTTGCATATCAATCTTTAGATTGTTAATGAAGATTTCATTCTATTACCGTTCGAACTTAAGATTTAAAGACTAAACTTTCTTATTCATGGGCTTATAAAACTTTGGGTTATTATATTTTATTTATTTGTATATTGTTATCTTTTTCATGAGTGATTTGAGGCACGATATGACGGGTCATCCACCAAAATAATAATGCCAGAAGGCTAACACATGCACCGAGTGCACACACGCCAAGCCAACCAGCATAAGCATAAGTCGCTGTTGTGCTGATTGCACCCAATCCACTACCTACTGCATAAAAGAGCATGTATAGACCAACAAGACGGCTATGCGCTTCTGGACGAGTGCGAAAAATCATACTCTGGTTGGTCACATGCAAAGCTTGCCCACCTAAGTCTAGTAATACGATGCCAATCACAAGTGCCCAGAGCGAGTAGGCCATGAGTGAAAGCGGACCCCATGCAAGCAGTAATATTAACAGTGCTGCCAAGCTTGTACGCTGAGCATATCCACGGTCTACCCAGTAACCCGCACGTGCAGCAGCCAGAGCACCTACAACTCCGACGAGTCCAAAAGACCCAATTACAGTATGCGAGAAGCTATAAGGCGGGGCACTTAACGGCAGTACTAATGCGCTCCAGAAAATATTAAATGCCGAGAACATGAGTAAAGCTAACACACCGCGCACTTGTAGCACTTTTTCTTGGCGTAGTAGTTTTAACATAGAGGCTAGAAGCTGCGGGTAGCGCATGGCACTAGGTTGAATATTTAAATGAGGCAGACGTTTCCAAAGCGGCAATGCAATCATGAGCATGATGATAGCTGCGCAGAAGTACACGCCGCGCCAACCCGCCACATCACTAATTCCCCCTGAAAATACACGGGCAAGCAGTAAACCAATGAATACACCACTTTGTGCAGTACCGACTACATGTCCTTGCTCATGTGGGAGAGCAGCACTTGCAGCATAGGCAATAAGTCCTTGAGTCATGGCTGTACCGAGTAAACCCACCGCAAGCATTCCTGCCAAAAGAATAATCGTAGAATGGGCAAAGCCAACCACGAGCAATGCAGATATTAAGGCTAGTAACTGTAGGGCCATTAACCGACGCCGATTTACCAAATCACCCAAGGGCACTAAAAAGATTAAAGCTAGCGCACAACCTATTTGAGTGGCTGTCACTACACCACCAATAGCGGCATGACTAACATTAAAGTCACTCGCCAAAATGTCGAGCAAGGGCTGCGCATAATAGACATTTGCTACGCTTGCACCACTTGCTATAGCAAATAGCAAAATTACGCCACGAGGCATACTTGAAAGCGGTTTATCACTTTCGGCGGATGAAGTTGAAGATGCAAGAGAAGCTTTCATTGTCCTAAATCCAATTAATCTAGTTTTAAAATGCAACTGGTTGAATATTAAGTCTACTAGTTTTAAAATGCAACTAGGTGGCTTATTGCTGATGATTGGTAAGGAAACTCGATGGCGAACTCTACATTGTTAAAAGACGAGCCTTGTCCTGTTGCGCGTTGCGTCAATCTGATAGGAGACCGCTGGTCACTGCTGATTGTGCGCGATGCTTTTGATGGAATGCGCCGTTTTGGAGATTTTCAGCGGAGCTTGGGAGTGGCGCGAAATATTCTTTCAGATCGACTGAAAAAATTAGTTGATGCTGGTGTTCTTGAACTACAAGATGCTTCGGATGGCACGGCTTATCAAGAATATGTATTGACCGATAAAGGGGAGAGTCTGTTTCCAGTGATTGTGGCTTTACGACAATGGGGAGAGCAAAACCTATTTGAAAATGGTGAGCGCCATTCTCTGTTGATTGATAAAAATACAGGACAAGAAATTCCATTTATGGCACCAGTCGCGGCGGATGGAACAGTGCTGAGAGCTTCTAATACTCAAGTGCAAAAGGTGAAATAAAAGAAGAGAAAACAAAAATAACCGTTTTTAACTTAAATTTGGGCAGATTAGTTGGTACCCTTGCGCGTCAAATTAAGGTGAGATTATGAGATTTATATTCCTCTTTATCAGCGCAATTTCAATTCAATGTTATGCAGCATCAGAAGCAATGGAACTTCATTACTGTGAAACTGTGAAAAAAGCAGCGAGTGGAGTGATGGATGCAAGACAACATAAAGTGCCCGCTAAAGAGTTACACGACATAGCCAATCATCTTGAAGAGCAACAAGCCAAACAACTTTATCAAGAGCTTATCAAATCTGCATATTCTTCAAAGCTATTTGAAGACCCTCTCATTAAGTCAAAAGCTGTCGAGAACTTTCAAACCACGTGGCATGAACAATGTTTGGCAAAAGAATTAGCTAAAAATATTTGAGGGTGGTAATGGGAAATGTGGAAATCGATTATTAACCTATGAAAACATAATGAAACTAGGACTGCTATTCCATAAATCTGCTGATTTAAGAAAAGTTAGACATTGTGCTGAGGTATATAGACGACATGTGTTTGGAGGAAGCGCAGTAAGAATATTGTTAAATCTAGTAATGTCAAAAATTAGCAATTTTTAGTTGAGAATTGTTAAAAACAAATGAAAATCCAGCGGTTGTTACTTTTTAAGAGCTACAAAAGCTTGACAAATGGTTTCTATTTCTTATTGACAAAAATGTCATTAGTACATACCATCTTTACAGACCCTATTATCATTTGATAACAGGGTATTTTTGTCTATATAAGTTTCTGATTTTGAAGATTTCAAATCTTTAATTTATAAAGCTATCCACAAAATTTTTTAGAAAGAAGAAAGTAATGAATATCCATCTATATTTTTAAATCTTAAATCCTATTTTTGACAGATTTAATGATTTATTAATTTTAGTTATGTGAGGTGGGTTATGAATAATTATAGTGCTATGGATGTTGCAAACTTTATCGTTTGGTATGCAAACAATGTTTTAAATAGAAAAAGTTTGACTCCATTAAAATTGCAAAAAATACTTTATTATGTGCAAGGGACTTTTTTAGCAGATCATAATCGCCCATTGTTTAATGAAGCTATACAAAAATGGCAATATGGACCTGTAGTCCCTTCTGTTTATTTCGAATTTAAAGATTACGGAATTAGTCATATAGATAGACCACGGAGTACATTTTCATTTCAACAAAGTGAAGAAGGTGGGTTGGGTTTTAAATTTGATGATTTTGACCATACTAAAATTGCTGTAGATTCATTGGTTTTTAATCATATAAGTAAAGTAGTAGAACTTTTAATTGATGAACGACCTTTTGATCTTGTAAATAAAACACATGCTGAAATTATGTGGTCGAGAGATCAAGAAAAAATTTTAAATGGTATAAGAGATATTGAATATTGTAATGAAGAAGTTGCACAATACTTTAAAGAGAATCCACTTTTTTAAAATATAAATGTCTCAATCACTTCCTAATGATGTTAAAACCGTAACACAGGTTATAATCACTGAGTTATTGAAAAATTTCAATAACTCAGCTGATAGTATTCGTTCGACAAACACAGTAGCTGATTTATTTATCCAATCTGTTTTAAAATTTAACTTATTTAAAGAAAATAATTTTTTTTCTCGTGAAATACAAATTGTTAGTGAAGAGGAGTTTTCTTCTGCAATTCTTAAAATGAGAAATGGAGATTTGGAAAGCGTAAAGTGTATTGCTGAATATATAAGTCTTTCAGAATCAAGAAGATTTGAGTTTGAAGTTCCTTATGAGTATATTACTGATTATGTTTATTCAAATGACTTACAAATCGAATATGTAGTCTTAGAAGATAGATTAAATCTTTTTGCTCAATGTATTGAAAGTAAAATTATTGACTATGATAATAATGATATAAAAACCTTAGAAAAGGTTTTTAGAAAGTTCAGAAGACATTTATTATTGGCTATCTTTCAAAAAAAATATATTGATGAAGTAACAAAAAAAGAAGCAAGAAAAGCAGGAGTTATTGCTAATAATGCTCAAACTATTGCTAATAATGCTCAACAAATCTCAAATAAAGCAAAGGATGACTCTGAAAGAGCAGAAAAGCTAGCAACTAAAGCTGAAGAGCTAGCAGGAAAAGCTGAAGACCTTGCGAGTGAAGCGGATGCTCAAGCTAAATCTACAATTGCTAATTATATCGCAATTTTGGGGATTTTTGCCTCAATTATTTTTACACTTTTTGGTGGCGTAAATTTAATTAGCGCAACTGTGAAGTTATTAGAGGCTAATTCAAGATGGCCTTATTTAACTTTTATTATCGCTTTGTTGATGATTTGCTTATTAACCTTACTTAATATGCTGATTAAATGGGTAAATTCTATTAATAATCTTAAAGAGGAATTAGAAAAGAGAGGAATTAATTCAACGTCTAAATCAAATAATCATAAACAAGGTAAAAATATTTTAGAAAAAAATTGGGGAGTAGATTTCTATACAAAATCGATAATTTGTTTCTCTGCAATTTTATTGATTAGTTTAGGGGGAATGTATAAAATTAAAAAGGAAAATTTCTTTAGTTTTTCTACTGAAACAACTTCAAAGCATTTGGAAAGTAATAGTGTTAAAAACTCAAAAAATACAGAAGATAAGTTAAATAGTAAAGATGATATAGGCAATATAGAAAAAACAGTATTTGAAAAGTACACTATTTCAAATAAACCTGATAATAATGAGCCTGATAAAGCTGAGCAGTCAGACTAATCTAAAGAACCCTCATTGGATGGTTTTTAGTTCTTGAAATGCTGAATTTTAATCATATATAACGATTAAAATAAGAGGTAGTTTACTTAAAAAATTCTTATAGGAGCATAGGGTGATAGGGTGGAAGTATAAAGGGCGGAATTATTATTTTAATCATTTTAATGCTCTAACATTCATTGGGATGTTTGTCGTATTACCTTTATTATATGGTTGGATAGAAGGAGTTATACCAGATATTTTTTACGATAACTATTTTTTAATCATTTTCAGTCTTACTATGCTTTTTTATAGTTATGCAATTTATAAGGTAAGTATTGATTCATATGAACCATATTACTATGACGAGAAGGGTAAAAAAATAGAGGGCGAAGAAACACTTGAACAAAGAGCTAAACGCTTAAGAAAGTTTAAAAAAAGTAAATAAAAATTAAAAGCACCCTAGGGTGCTTTAGCCAATCGATTTACTGCAGCTTGAATAATATCGGGTAAAAGCTCTTTTTTAGGACCTTCGCGGTCAGCAATAATTTTTACAATATTCTCACTAGTCAAAATCCAACAATCATTCGGAATGAATTGAAGCTGAGGTTTTCCATCAAAATGATTAATAGTTAAAAACATCCTTTGAGAGTGCATTATTCTAGTAATTATTGCTCTTACAATCTCTTCTTCAGGATAATTTGGCTTTTCTGGCACGTCACCACCTAACCGAGCGATCTGATCATGTAAACTCCAATAATAAGTCATGATTTGATTGTGAGTTTCCCTCTCAAGTAAATCAAAAGAAGAGGGAGTATTCGTTTGGATAGATACCTCATTTGTTCCTGTTGAATATACTGTTGGTGCACCACACTTAGAACATGCATAAGCAAGATTGCTAAATTTTTTCTTACATTCTTTACAATTAATTAAGGCCATTTTTTTCTTTCTATAAAGTGGTTCTAGAACCTATAAATTTACTTTGAAATAGTTTCAGATTAATTTTTTTGGTTATGTCAGAATAATTTTAAATATTAGTTATTAAGATCCATTAGATAAGAAACAATCAGATGTAGTCTGATTTTAGTTAATTGAAAAGCAATAAAAAAACCACCTAATTCTTTCGAATTAAGTGGTTTTTAAATTTTGGAGCGGGAAACGAGACTCGAACTCGCGACCCCAACCTTGGCAAGGTTATAATAATTTAAATAAATCAACTATTTAAAACAGAGTGGTGGCGCAATGGTGGCAGGGTAGTTTTATTGTAATAAAATATTTATTTTATCTATTTTATAAGCAAAATGTGTATTCTTATCAGAATTACTTATATCAGAGGTTCGAAATGTCGATAAGCCGTAGCTTTAATTTGAGCGCACTTGAAAACTTAGCACAAAAAATTGAAAGGGTTAACCAAAATAACCACGAAGTTTTGATTAATAAACTAAATAATTTTGTAAATGCCAATACTAGATTTGAAAGTCTTAAATTGCTCTTCTTAGAGGCTGGATTTAGTGTCGAAACTTCAGAAGATTTTGCGAATGTACCTCAAGATCAAATTGACGCTTTTGTCAATGAGCATACCCGTTTTGAAAGCCTAACAGCCTTGCAAAATGAAGCTTTAAAAGAATATTTATAATTAAAGGCGCATATAGCGCCTTTTTTTAATTTTTTCGTCTAGCTTGCCTTTGGGCTTTAGCCTTATTTAGATTATCTAAAATCGGCATGACGGTTGCGGGACTATAAAGGTGCTTCCCATCACCGCCAAGATTAAACGCTCTTAATTCATCAATAATGGTTTTTCTTGATAAATTGTACCGTTCCATTAACCATGAAACCGGCACACGGTTTGGTATTTCCTCCGCTTTAATTTCTAAAACCTTACCGATGTTTGGTACATCGTCATGTATAAAAATCTGTGGTGGTTTTTCTGACTCTACAACAACAATATATTTTCCCATCTTTATACACCTTATGTATTAGCAATGTTCTCAGGAGTAATCACAGAGGGTCAGCAATGCGATTACACCTGTAGAACATTGCTAAGAATGTTCATTAGAAATATTTAAAAAGGCATGTCTTCCAAATGCTCTGTTTTAATAACTGGGTCAGGAATATGAAGAGTGCAGCTTGATACCAAAACATGAAATTCTTCACCAGGATTAAGTTTTGCCAATCGGTGTGCTTCACGTTCAGCATTCGCATAGCTTTCATGCTTATAAGTTGGATTGCCGCGACCTTCACTCCAAACTAAATAAAATGGTTTCATGACTGTTCTGCTCCCTGATTACGTTCACTTAATGCACTCATTAAGTGTGCTTTTAACTCTTCAAATTCAACTTCAAAGTCCTTAACAGAAATGGTAGAACCAAACATGTATAAGGCTTGATTTGCCACATTAAGAAGATATTCATTTGCAAAAGATTGGTGAGCAACTGCTAAATGGCCCGCTGTTTGTGCAATCTGCAATCGAATTTCTTCAACCGATTTGTCTATTAATTCTTGAAAATTACTGCTCATCCCTCAGCTCCCGATTCGCTTGCTTCAGTCAAAATTTTGTATTCCCGAACTAATTCCCACTTTTTTGCTAACAAATTGCTTTTGTATGCTCGTTCAGCAATTTCAACCCAAACAGGGTCATTCTCTGGTCTCGGCTTTGGAACTCTCTCAAACGCTAGTCTTTCCGCTATGTTTTCACTAAGTTCAACTGGTACAAGTTTGTAACCCTCTGGCACCGCCTGAGCTTTGGCTTTTTTCCATAACTCCCATTTTTCTTGCATGTAACTATCAACATACTTTCCAACATAGTGTTGTTCAGACTCGCCAAGTCCATTTGAATCGAATCTTTCAAATAAGCTTTCGGGTTTAGCGCAAGGTCTTTTGCTTAGTTCATATAGTTCAAAATTACTTCTTTCAATTTCTGCGTCTATCATGCTGTCACCTTCGTTTTTAAAATGTTGTGAGCTTTCAAACGTTGGCGCAGGGTTCCACGATTCAAGCCAAGTAATTCGGCTGCCTTGGTTTGGTTGCCACGTGTTTTTATCAACGTTTCCGCTAATAAAGGCTTTTCTAAAAGGGCCATAACTTCTGCATGTGCATTGGTAGTGTTTGACTCAAGCACAGCTCTAATTTGATCTAATGAAACAACTACGGTTGATGTAATCATGCTGCAACTCCCGATTTAATATTTTTGAAAAGAGGGTTGAGGGCCGTGATATCCAATTGTTTTTTTGCACGGGTTGCGGCCACGTATAACAAACGTGCTTCATCTGGTGTTAAAGGTTTTTCACCTTCAGAAACTGCTTCTTTATAGAAGTAGTCACCGCCTAATTTGACCTTGTTAAATTCAAGGCCTTTTGATTTGTGAGCAGTTGTCACAACACAGTCATAGTCGTTAGAGCTGCTTTTTAATAAGGCTTCAATGAGTGCGTTTTCACCTACTTTTTCAATCAGGCTCACCAGTGGTTTAATGTCGCTGTTTGATACTTCATGACTGTATTCAAGTACTTCTTCCCACGTGCTGAAGCCTTCAAATGCACTTCCATCGGCTACGCGAACACCTGCTTTAATTTTTTTGGCATCTTCAATATTTTTAATTAAAGAATCTGTATCAACTTCAAGACGTGGTTCACGGCCTAATTGAATAAGCTCAACCATGTGTGAAAGCGCAGCGGCATTAGTGCGGAAAATAATTGCATCGGCCACACTGTCATGAACTTCGCATACCTGTGATTCAATTTGTTCAAAGCCACGTAAAGGAATTTCTTCATCAAGCACATTGAATAAAATTGTATTTGCTAGGTCCGCAATATCTTGACCAAAACGGAATGACTGGCTTAGTCGTGTTTCAGGTATTTCAAGCGATTGCATTGCATTTACAGCACCACGAAATGCATAAATTTGTTGGTGTCTGTCACCAACATAAATGACCTGAGCGCTTTGATTATTTAGAACGTTAAGCATGATCGGGTCAGCATCTTGTGCTTCATCAAACAAAATAAAATCTGTGTTGATGACTGGTTTACTGAGTGCCCAATATTTTAGATAGTGGTCATGCTCTAAACGGTTTACACCGAACGGGTCAAGAATGTCTTGCCAATAGTCATTAGCCTTAGGCAAAAGAATTTTTGCAAGTTCAGCTCGGTGTGTTTCTTCCATCCAATCAGGTAGAGCTGCATAAACTTGTGCTAACTGGATTTCTGAATAATTAGATCGGCAAAAATAACCAATGGCATTAATTAAAGAAGTAGCCATGCGCTTATTGTTGAATAAACGTTTTTGGTCATCTTCACCGCGCTGTTTAGTTAAAGCCACGGGTACTTGATACGATTCAAGGTCATGTCGTGAAGCAATTTGATTCGACATTAAGCGACGATTTTTAAGCTTATTGGTAAACCAACGCGGTACTGAATTAAATGCAAGACTATGGAATGTTTTGCAGCGAACGTTTCGATTAAATTTGCTTTCTGCTTCTGTAGCAATTGCTTTGTTAAATGCCAAGTACATACCAGATTGATAGCTTTTAGCATTACCAATTAATTTAAGTGTTGATGTTTTTCCTGCGCCTGCATAAGCCGTAACCTTGCAAGACTCTCCATTAATTGCCATATCAATGGCTTGTTTTTGTTCAATAGTTGGTTTCATGGGTGAATTTCCCTAAGCACCCTTAAAATTAAGGGCGCTCGTATAAAATTTATTTAAAAAGAGCTAATGAGTTACGCGGTTAATTCAGCCGTTTTTCTTTCAAACAATGCGCTGACAGAATCAATCTGTGCATCAGTTAAGAATGATGTGTTTGGTTCAAATTGCTTTTCCATAATTGAATTGATTGCTTCAATTGAGTTTGCAATTTCCAAATCATCTACAAGCTGAAGGTAAAATTTCTGATTTGCGTATGCGTTTTTAATATCAGTCTGTGCCGGTTCGCCAAGATCAGACGGAATGGTTGAGCCAAGAGTTTTTAAATCTGCTAGGTTTTCAACCTGCCCAATATCCTGAATGCATTTTTCAACATTGAATGACACAGCTAAATCAATCACGGTCTCATTTGACTGTTCGCGTTCAGCCATCTGAGCTTTCAACCCTGCTGTTCCTTTATGTTTAGGAGTCTTTGAAGGCTCAGGAGTAACGTCCATTTCTTCGCGTTCAATAACTTCGTCTGGTGTATAAACACCTAAAATTACATCTGGTGTATACAAACGTGACCAACGTTTAATAGCTAAATAAGCAATCTGTTGGCGTGGATCAGCAATCCACATTGGAGAATTTCGCACAGGGCCTACTTGACCCATAGTTAGCACAATCTCACGCGGTGATGTTTCACCTCGTAAAGTTGCCCAAACTTTTACACCTCGATCATAAGATTTATCTTCTTTACCATTAACTTTTGACCAGTCGCCAAACCATTCATAGTTAAGACGCTCTTTAACAGGTGCACGATTAATAATTACGGCATTAACAAGTTGAGCTTCATAACCTAACACACCATTAATTTGATGTGTTTTCTGAGCAACTGCAAAAGGATCCATTTGCCATTGAATAGACTGCATAATAATTGCAAGGCAGTCACTTGGATTGTTTTGCAAATGTTTAGGAACAGAGAATTTTGAAGCAGCCATTGTTTCAGCTAGCTTCTCAAAGCGTGCCATCATTTCAGGATTCATTAAAATTTCAAATGCTGAAATTGGTGCGGGTTGAGCTGATTGAGCTGAAATGCCTTGATTAAAATTAGATACTGCTGTGTTCATAATTAAAATTCCTTAAATTAGAGATTCTTTAAATTTGGTTGAAATACGAAATACGCGCGTACTACTGGTATTGCTGTATTTCTCGAATAATTCGGGTTGTTCTTTCTTCAACAGCTTGCTATCAATGCGTGTTGAAGATTGTTCTTTGTATGTGCAGATTGATTTGCCTTGGCTAATCATCATTTCCGCATCCTGCATAGCAGTAACCAATTCAAGTTTGATTGCTTCTTCACGTGCTTCAGCATCTTTTTTTGTTTGCTGAACTGTAATGAGTTCTTCGGTAAGCTTGATTTGATTAAAATTGGCTTCAACCTGTTTGCCGATTACGTGTTTAGACCAACGATGTAGAACATCATCAAAGCAAGTCGGGTCGGGTGGTACGTCTGCAAGCACATGGTTAAACCAAAATGCTTTTACTTGGTTGAAAATAGATTTAATTAAATCTTCATCGCGTTCGATGCGGTACATACGGAACTTATTACCGCCAATCAACACAGCTAAATGAATAACTTGACAGCCTGTAATCATCAGGTACCAAAGACACTGAGTTAGGTAATAGTCTGGTATCTGGTCGGTGTCTTGTTCACCGAACAACTTGCTCATGTATTCACTAGCTGTTTTACACTCAAGCAATTGGTCAGTAGTCAAAGCACCATTTTTAAAGCGTACTGTCCCTGAAATTTCAGGATTGATCACGGCACGGTCAATATTCCCAAGCGCCCAAGGGTGATCTTCCAAAAATAACTGTTGTTTTACACGCTGTACTTTCATACCTGATCGGCGTGAAAACTCTTTAGCAACTACATCTTCAAGCAAATTACCAAAGTGAGCAGATTCATTTTGATCTGATTTTTCACTACGACCTGTCTTATCAAGCCATAATTGATATGGTGATTTGTAAGGGCTAAAACCTAGAATGGCTGCTACATCTGAACCGCCAATACCATTTTTACGGTTTGCTAGGAAAGTTTCACGATCAACATGTGTATTCATAAAAGCTCCTATAATGGCAAGCCAGTTTCAAGCTGAAAAATAAGATGTTCGACTGCCATATACATATTTGGATGTAGACCACAATGCTTGCGTTGAATAGCCTCAATTAGCTTTTGTTTCATTGCATCGACACTTTCATTAGTGCCTTTCTCACGTTCAGCAATCATTGCGTCTGCTTGGTTGTAGGCTGCTTCCGCAATAATCGTACGGTCTTTCCAATCAGCAGAGATAAATCCTTGCATTGCAGCTGTAGCGAAATAATCTCTTAGGTCCATAGGTTGAGAATGAATTTTCATATTAGCCACCCAACTTTGCTAATTTAGTTTCAATTGATTCTTCAAGCGCTTCATTGATCTTTACAAGCTCAAAGCGGTCGATATAGGCATTTACAACACCTTCTTCATCAACAACATTGATTGGCTCTAAGCGGTCAATTTGAATGCCTGTAGCACGGTTAAAACCATTGCTGTTGTCATATCCTGAGAAGTCAAAACCAACTTCAATGCGAAAGCGCATATCACTGGTAAGAATTGATGCATGACAATCAACGTGGCAGTCGTTGTAAGGTCCTAAATCCAAGTCATCGACTGTGTAAATAGGTGAAAAAATACTTATTTGCTGTGGGCCTAAATTCTTATAAGCCATGTGAGCAGACGCTAGCGCAAAACTCATCGTCACCACCAAAACCACAATCCCGCCAATAAAACATGTTCCAAAACCTAAAGCAGGGCTGTTTTTATATGCGTCTTTAATTGCCGCAATTAATTGGTCGCGTTTATTACGCAAAGCTTTTTTAATCCGCTTTACTTTTTGTTTTCGAATTAATCCTTTAATCAGATTACGATGATTATTTGAAATTTGACTAACCATAATGTTCTGTTCCATAATGACCCCGTTATCTTTAGCTGTTGAATAACAGTGAAGAAGTAATGCTTGTTTAGATCGCCCCGTCCTTCGCCAAAATTTCGGGGCTTTCTTATGTCTAAAAGTTAGAAAAAATTAAACTGAACCTTCCAGAATTTGCACATAAGAAGGGATGCCGTTTAATTGGCCTTGAACTTCATCATTCCCAACAGTTTTGCCGTGACGAACATACTCAACGGTGTCTTCCATTGATTTTTCGATAGCTTTTTCAAGTTGGTCTAAGTCGTACCAGAACGTAATCACACCTTCTTTAATGCGATAGCGGAAACGCGCAGGCAGGGCATAGTGATTGCCGCCACGATGTACTTGGATACCGAAAACGATTTGTTCAGGAATTGATAAATTGCCCGCGGTACCGGCACGCGCTTCAATTGTTTCGTTGTAAGTCAACTGAACTTGGCCGTTATCCGTGCGGATGCCAGATTTAAAATCAACGTTAGTTTTTGCATTCAATGTTTGTACGATTTCATACAAAACTGCTGCATCTGGCTGATTGATGTAAGGCATTACATCTTCTAGGAATAAAGCAAATTCAGTTTGCGAAAATTTACGACCAGAGTGATTTTCAATTTTCTTAAATTCAGGGGTTTTTTCTGCGACAAAACGAGCAATATGTTTGCAATGACGTGGTGAAAGTTCAGCACCTTCATTTTCAATAGAGTTATCAACTTTGTGATAATCAAGTACTGCTTTAAATTTACCTTCCAACACATCAACAAAAACTAAAGAGTTCTTGTCCGCATATCGAGAAACATACGCAATAAAGTCTTTAGCTGTATTTAAAGAAACACTTTGCTCTAAGTTAATAGGACGAGCTAATAACTCTTTAAATGGGTGTACTTCACTACCTTCAGGCACTACAATAAAAGGCAAAACGTCTGTTGATTTGGTAGCTGTTTTTAAGCTTGCTTGACCAAGCTTGTAGTTAGTTTCTGCAATATTGTTAAGTTCGCTCATTGATTTTTCCTGTAATGGCTTGTTTAGAAAAAATTATTAAAAACAGTTATTAAGTAATCTAATTAATTAACTTAAAGACTTAATTGTTGGTTTGTCGCCTGTTGGAACTTGCTTGAGCTCGACAGGTGCACCCGCATCAATGTGCTCAAGATTTAATTTCTGTTGGCGTGGGTCTTCACGCACAAGCTGTTGGTCGCCATCTGTAAATAGAACAGTTGGTTCTTTGTCGAATTTAGGAAGAGTGGACTTAATATCGTCCTGAATTTTGTAGGTACCACGGCCATTAGGCTTAATTGTCAAAGTAACCGTTACTTTTGAAACCTTGCCTGTGTCATTTGAAGCTTGAAGTGCTTCAGTCAAAAGCGAATCAAGTTGTTCAATCGTGTCGCCACGTTGCAGATTTGCTAGGGTTTGACTGAATGAAGTGTTCTTAGCTGGCATAACATTCACCTAACTTTTGAGTTTAGTAGTTGGTGAAATCAGTTTAGTAAACTGAACAAAATAGGTCAATAGATTTGTTCAGAAAAATGAACTTTTTTTATTTCTTGTTTAGTAAACAAAATAAAAAACCCGCATAAAGCGGGTTTGTGAAATTATAAAAGCTTAATAGGATGCGTCTGGATTGTTTTCAACTTCAGCATTTAGTTCTTCTACTGCATTATCTGCATCAGGCACAACATCACGCCAATTTTCATTCTCAAATCTTTGAAATTGGCTATTAACTTCTTCAGTTTTAGCTTCTAGATTTGATATATGTTCTTGTAATTTGGTTACTTGGTCCTCCAAATCAGCTATTTGCTGATCCTTTTCTGAAACCATATCATCATAATCTTCTTGCGTTATTGATGGCTTTCCACAACCAACTAAACCCACCAATAAAAACCCAATCAAAATATTTTTTAAATTCATGATTATCTTCTTATTTTTCTAGTATCAAGTTTCATCCAAAATTGCCCGATTACGTGAATCCCTTCAGCTTCAATTCTTTCAGGTGAATAATACTCATCAGGAAATCTAAGCTTATCTTCATTTCTTGATACTGCTTTAAATCCACCAGGACCTTGCTCATTCCAATTAAACAAATATTTGATTTTAGTATCATCTCCAACTTGGAATGCATAGATTTCGCCATCAAAGATTTTTTTTGCTGAGATATCAACTGATATACGCTGCCCATCTAAAAGATCAGGGGCCATACTATCGCCACAAACTTTAACTACTTTTGCATAATATGAATCAACATTGCATTCATAAAGCAAACCAGTAGGTACAAAAAACTTATTGGTACTAGGAGATTCTATATTTAAGTGTCCATTTCCAGCACTTACATAAATTTCGTCATAAAAATCAATCGCTGTAAAACCCTCTGGTACGGGATCATTTTCATCATATATCTGCACTTCAGCATTTGTAATCTTACCGTTGCTGCCTTCATCGTTTTTTCCAGTCAATAGCCAATCTGGTGAAGTCTTCAAAAAAGAAGCAAGGGTAATTAGTCGCTTTCCTGTCGGTTCATTTACACCTGAAATCCAGTTAGTAACAGTACCCTTGCTTGCTCCCGTAGCAGCAACGATATCTTTATGCTGAACCTTTAGTTCCTGCATTCTTAAAATGATTCTATCAGCAGTAGTTTGCATAAAAATATTCCTAAACTCTTGTTCAAAATACTAAACAATTAAATTGACATGTTCCTAAACTTATAGTTCAATAAACTAAACATAATAGTTTTGGAAACTAAACATGACTGTTGATGACTTAATTAAATTCTACAAAGTCAAAAGTGATGCTGATTTAGCGCGCAAGTTGAAGCGCCCTAGATCAACAATTTCCTATTGGCGTAGTGGGGGGATTCCCACTAGTACACAAGCAACTTTTCAAGTCTTAACCAAGGGACAAGTTAAGGCTGACATGCAGACTAAATCTGCTTAGGAACTCACATGAACAAATTATCAGTCGATCTATCTGCAAGCGCCAGAAATGACGTCTCCCGAATATTGCAGGCGCTTGCATCAAACAAAAATGTAGAAATTGCCGACCATCTAAATGTAGATGCAAGCACTTTGTCGAGAATGAAAAACGACAAGAAAAGCAATGGCTTAACTGAAATTGAAAACTATTGCGAGCTATTGAGCTGCTTAGGTTTGAAGGTGGTACCAAAGGACTATCAAAGTATTGATAAAGAACGGGTAGCTGCTCTTTTGGTGATGTCAAAAAGTTGGATGAATCGTATTGAAACCGTTGATGACCTATTTCATGACGAGATCAGCGGTCAAAAAGAAAAACTTGGATATTAAAAAAGCCTGATCTCGCGAATCAGGCTTAGTTGTTCATTAACCAGAAGGATTAAATCACATGACTAATTTAACAGAACATAAGTGCAAAAACAAATGTCCTGAGTTTAAAGGAGAGCAGTGTAATCACTGTTTAGTTCAACCTGTGGAAATGCGAAAAATTGAAGATATGGGCGATGACCGTCACATTGAAAATCATGTTTCAAAAAACTGTCAGGTTTTTTCTTGCGATGTATCTGTGCATCTCAGTCGTGCTTTTGTAGCTATGGGAGAGGTGTCATGAATAATTATAAAATCAAAGCAAAAGGCAGGGCTGAGAGCAAAGAGATTCAGGAATTGTTTTTTGAGCTCGGTTTTAAACATAAATGGGATGGTGCAGTAGTAAAAAATAGCTGGTCTAGCGCGCGCCTTGTTTATGCTGAAGATGGAATTTTGTGGTCAGGCAATTGTTCTGATGATTTCAACGAATGTGATTTTAAAGAACTCACTATCCCTAAACTCCGCGACCTTGTGATTTTGCATCGTAATAATGTACATGATGCAACACATTGTGATAACCAAAAAAAATTCATTTATTTAACAAGCGACCAGATTATTTATTACTGGGATGGTGAATGGCTTTATTCAGCTATTAACAAGTCAAATGATTATGAAAATTACATAACGAATAGTTTAACTGTAATTCCTAAAGACCAAGAAATTACCACTGAATACAAGACAATCAAAGTTGAAGGCCTAGAAGGCTTAGTTGACGGTAAGGCTGCTTTAACTGCTGCATTGACAGGTGAAACAGTTCAAATCAGCGTTGAGCCTTGGGAAGAAAAAAATTGGGATACCTTCAATCCTCTTGAAGATGATCTATCAACTAAAGTTTTCTTTACTGGCATGTCGCAAGATGTGCAAAAAGTCTTTTTCCGCATTAAGCCTAAAACCATTTTAATTAATGGTGTTGAAGTTCCTGCACCGTTTAGGCCAGAAGCTGGTGAAAAATATTGGTGGATTAACCAAAACATAAAGTTGGGTTATGAGTGGGATACGAACGATGCTGAACAAACAGATTTCAATCGAATTGACATGGGAGTTTGGCGCACTGAAGAACAAATAAAGCAAGTGGTTGCAGCACTGAAAGATGTATTCGAGGTGCAGTCATGAAAGAACGCCCTATTATTTTTAATACCAATATGGTTAAGGCTATTTTAGAAGGTCGTAAAACTCAGACTCGTCGCCCTATTAAACCTCAACCATTAGGCCATAGCCTTGAAAGTATTCTTGATGGTAAATGGTTTACTAAAAGTTTTGATGGTCTTTTATCTCCGAAAATTAAAGACCTTCCAATGCATTGCCCATTTGGTCAAATCGGTGACCATCTTTGGGTGCGTGAAACGTGGTACCAAAAAGGCACAATAGGTCGTACTTATCCAGATGCAGAAGATGAATTTAAGTTTTTCCCAGAAAAACAGGCTGCTTACTATGCTGATGGTTTATTTGCACCTTGGACATCGAGGAAACGCCCATCTATCCACATGCCACGCTGGGCATCACGCATCTTGCTTGAAATCACAATTATTCGTGTTGAGCGATTAAATGATATTTCAGAGGCGGATTGCTTAAAAGAGGGGGTTGGATCACCAATCCTACGTGACTGTAAAAAGCCTAAATTTATGCAGTTATGGGAATCTCTATACGGTTCTGATTCATGGACAGAAAATCCGTGGGTTTGGGTAGTCGAATTTAAGGTTATCCAAGGCGGTGAATCATGACAGCGATGATTACCCTACAACCAAGCCGCTACATGAGACGTAAAGGCTTTGGCTCTGAAAAATGCAAAGCAATAAAACAATCAGTTCCTTTTGTTGAAGCACGTCGTGGTGAATACACACATCGAGTTCGCCACGTCACGCTTATTACTTTCCGAAATAAATCACATTTTGCCGTGCATTGTTGGTGCGGCATGACCATGTGTGTCGGTGGCACAGGGAAAGGAACAGGGATTTTACTTGATACACCAAGCGCTAATCGTCCTATGTGCGCTACCTGTGAAGGTAGGGTAATTGGTGCAGGCTTGCTTGGTTCACGTGAAATATCTGGCCGACAAGTTATGTATCGAGCAAGTGAGGTGGTATGAGCAACCAAGACGTAGATATTTGGATGCCAATTTATATTGGCGACATGCTTGCTAAGACCACTCGAATGACCACCGAGCAAATCGGTGCGTCATTTTTACTCATGATGGATTATTGGCGCAATGGTGCAATACCAGATGACAACAACGTTATTGCAAGCGTAATTCGTTCAAATTTGAGTAAGGCGAAGGCTTTAAAAACTATCTTGATAAATTCAAATTTATTTGAAGTAAAAGACAGTGAATTATCTTCAAAATATTTGGACGATTTAAAGTCTCAAGCTGAAAGCAATAAGTCTTCAAAGTCAGAGCGCGCAAAGAAAGCAGCGGAAGCACGATGGAACAAAGAGCAAGATTCTAGCAACACTAATGCATCTACTGAGCATCAATCTAGCAATGCTAATGCATATGCACAAGCAATGCATAAGCATGATGCAAGCAATGCTCAAGGTATGCTTGAGACATGCCCTTCATCGTCACCTTCATCTATATATATACATACACAATCAGAATCGCCAAATTCCCTCGATGAAGACCTGAGTTTGTGGAAACCCTCACTTCATGAAATTAACTCATGGAGACAAAGAGCAGGGTTACCGAAAACAACTCAGGAAGAGTTTGATACGTTCATGATTACCTTCCTCCCGCATTACGCACCTGAAATTCGTTCAGGTCGTCTCATTGAAAACAAGATTTACGCGAAATATATCCAGTGGGTGAAAGATGATGCTTTGAAAGCAAGCCGTCTGGCGAAAAGCAAACCCGCTGTTAAAACCAATTCGGCTAATGATTCTAGAAACGTCAATGACGCTTGGAAAGATGAGCCTAAATCAGATGATCGCCCGTTCACAGGAACCGTGAACATACCGGAGGATTTTTAAGATGAATGCGATGGTGAATATTTTAAACGGCTTCAAAATGGCTGAAGGATTCTGTGAAATCCACCAGGTGCAAAAAGTGCAAGCGGGACCGCATCAAATTTGCCCACACTGTGCAATTGACCATGTTCACGATTCAAAGCAAGGCGACCAATCACGTGTTGATCAGATGGTACGTGACAAGCATTTTGGCGGTGCAATGCTACCTGAACGCCATGCTCAATCTTCATTTTCAAATTATCAAACACGTACACAAGCACAAGCAAATACGCTTACCAAATGCATCGAGTATGCCCAAGCATTACTTGCAGGTAATAAATCCAATTTCATCATGGTTGGTTCAACTGGCACGGGTAAAACGCATCTTGGTTGTGCTACTGCATCAACACTTCTCAAAAAAGGCCTGTACGTTCGATACATCACAAGCGAAGAGCTTGCGCAGCGTGTCATGAATGCATGGGATAAGGACACAAAAGATCAATCAGAAGCATCGGTAATCTTTGAGTTCACCCAATACGATTTATTAATTATTGATGAATACGGTTTGCATGATCGTGACAAGCGTTTAGAGCTTGTTCATAAGATTTTGACAGCACGTTATGACCGTAAAAAACCAACGATGCTGATTTCAAATTTTTCAATGAACAAACTCAAAACAGATTTAGGCGACCGCCTATGGTCACGCTTTCAGCATGACGGTTTACACACTGTTGAGTGCAATTGGTCTGATGCTCGTGTAGGTGGTACCCATGTCTAAAATCATTATTGGGATTGATCCTGATTTAGATAAATCGGGTGTTGCAGTACTTGGGAAATCACAATTTGAATTAAAAAATCTTAATTTTGCTGAAGTGATTGAATTATTCCAAGCAGAACAGGACCTAATCAAAAAAGTTGTGATCGAAGCAGGTTGGCTAAACAAAAAAGCTAATTTCAGAAATGGCGCTAATAAATCCCTTGCTGTGAATGAGCAGATTTCAAAACGTGTTGGTGAAAATCATGCAACAGGTAAATTGCTCGTTCAAATGGCTCAACACATGGGGTTGGCAGTTATCGAAGTAAAACCCACTAAAACCAAAGTCAACTCTGATGAGTTCAATCGAATTACAGGTTGGCAAGGTCGAACAAATCAAGAACAACGCGATGCGGGAATGTTGATTTGGGGAATGTGGGTATAGGAGGAATGTTTATGCCAGTACTTGCTTTCCTGCCTGAATTTGTCGTGAAAGACAAGGTAAAAAGAGATTCAACACCAAAGGTGACTGAATTAGATGTAAAGAATATTAGAACTTTGCACAATCAAGGCTTGTCTTATCGTCAGCTAGCAAACAAGTACGATATTTCTCATGAAATGTGCAGACGTATTTGCACAAAGTTTTGCTACAAGGAGGTGTTTTAAATGGCTCTAAGTGGAAAACAACAACGTTTTGTAGATGAGTACCTGATAGATCGTAATGCAACTCAAGCATACATACGGGCAGGATACAAGGTTAAAAACGAAGATGTAGCTGCTTCATTGGCTTCACGCATGCTGAGAAATGACAAGGTTAAGGAAGCTATTGCCAAAGGTGAAAACGAGCTTGCAGAGCGAAACAAGATCACTCAAGACAAGGTATTAAATCGACTTTGGGAAATGGCAACGGCTGACCCTAACGAGCTAATCAAATATGTGCGTGTGAATTGCCGATTTTGTTGGGGTGAAGATCACTATTACCAATGGACTAAAGGCGAGTATCACAACGCTTGTTACAACGCGAGAGTAAACCAGAAGCCTGCACCAGACTGTGATGGTGGTTTTGGCTTTGATAAGACCAAAGCGCCAAACCCTGATTGCCCTGAATGTAAAGGGGAAGGCAACGGGTATGTAACTGTTGCAGATACAACACGTGTAAGTGCCCAAGCAAAAATGCTTTATGCGGGCATTAAAGAATCTCAACACGGCATTGAAATCAAAATGAATGACCAAGTGGCGGCTTTGATTAAAGCAGGTCAGCACATTGGCATGTTCAAAGAACGTGTAGAACACAGCAACGACCCTGAAAACCCATTAACTGACACCAAAGCATCAAGCAGAAAACTTGCTGCGCTTGCCAAACTAAAAAAAGCAAAGGCTAAGGCCGATAAAGCAAAGGGGAATGATGATGCGTGAACAATTTGAACTAAATATTAAGAATTCTCCAAGCTATCAAAAACTTGTATTTCAACATGGTGAGCGCCTTTTTATTTATGAAGATGGGCAATACAAAATCGCTGCTGTGCAATTGGCTTGGGAACTATGCCAGAACAACCCACATGGGCATAACACTTCATGCACCTATCAATTTGAACTTGCATTTCATCGCCTGCAAGACACGCCCGAACTGCGCAAGATTTATTGGTCTGCGTTAGGGCAATTGCAATTTGATTCTAACGATCAGGTTATCCCACCAGAACTTGAAGAGTGCCCATGTTGCAAGGGGAATCAAGATGGATATTGAGTGGATTAGGAAGCAAAGAAAAGAACTTGATCATCTACTTGGCGGAGTGTTTAAAAAAAACGCTATTAATTTTGGAGTGTCATTGCTGTCAGATCAAAAGATTGGAGCATCAATTGATATCGGGTTTGAACGTTTTGATCGAATACCCCAAGACAAAAAGGCACTGCTCGAAAGGATTGAAAAATTAGAAGCTGAGAACAAAGAGTTAAAGCATAAGCTGATTATGAAAATGCTGAGATATGACAAAAAGGCTGACAATTGATGACCAAAACCACTGATGACGAAATCCTTGCATTGCTTGCTGAAATGGATGAATCAGAGATTGAGCAATATTTATTGACGCTCGATGAAGATGAACAAGCGGAAATAGCAAAACTACTTGCCGATGCGCCTATTTGGTTCCCATTGGAAGGCCCACAAATGGCTGCGTATTTATCTCAAGCCGATGTGATTGGCTACGGTGGTGCGGCAGGTGGTGGCAAAACGGATTTAATTGTCGGTTCGTCACTCAATATTCATAAGCGCGTATTGGTTGTACGGCGTGAAAAAGCACAAACCGAGGGGATTATTCAACGAGCTGAGGAAATCTTAGGTCATAAGAACGGCTACAACTCTCAAAAATCATTCTGGAATTTAGGTAAAGGGAAATTAATTGAGTTTGGCGGCTTGGATAATCCTGGTGACGAGAAACGTTGGCAAGGCCGTGCTCATGATTTGAAGGCACTTGATGAAGCTACTGAAATTCGTGAATGGCAAGCACGTTTCGTTATGGGGTGGAACCGTTCATCTGATCCAACAATCAAATCCAAATGCCTTTTGACATTCAACCCACCCACTACAGCAGAAGGCCGATGGGTAATTGATTTCTTTGCGCCTTGGATTAAGAAAGGATACCCGAACCCCGCTCAGCCGGGCGAACTACGTTGGTTTGCAAGGGTAAACGGTAAAGAACAAGAGGTTGAAAGCAATAAACAATTTGTACTTATTGATAATCAAATCGTTTATGACTTTGAGCCAAAAGATTACAAGCCTGAAGACATCATCACACCGAAGTCACGCACGTTCATTCCTGCACGTGTAACAGATAACAAGTATTACATGGAGACAGGCTATATGAGCACATTACAAGCATTACCTGAGCCGTTACGGTCGCAAATGTTATACGGCGACTTTGGTGCGGGTATTGAAGATGATCCTTGGCAAGTTATCCCGACCGCTTGGGTAGAAGCTGCACAAGCACGGTGGAAGCCAGAAGATGAAATGCGCCTTATGTACAAGGGTGTGTTTGCAATGGATTCATACGGCTTAGACGTTGCACGCGGCGGTAAGGACAACACTATTGGTTATGCACGTCATGGCTTGTGGTACAACCGTGCAAATGTACTTGAAGGCATTCAGTCTAAAGATGGACCTGCAAGCGCATCGTTTGCTGTATCACATGTGCGTGATGGTGCGCCAATTCATGTTGATGTCATTGGTGTTGGTGCAAGTACATACGATTTCTTAAAACAATCAGGTATGCATGTTATTCCCGTCGATGTGCGCAATGCGGCAAATTCTTTCGACCGTTCTGGTCGTTTGACCTTCTTCAACCTTCGATCACAGCTTTGGTGGCAATTCCGCGAATCATTAGACCCTGCATACGGAAGCACCGTTGCTTTACCGCCCGAACCTGAGCTTTTAGCAGACTTAACTGCTCCGCGTTGGGGCCTGCAAGGCACAAACATCAAAGTCGAATCACGTGAAGATATCGTTAAGCGTATTGGCCGAAGCCCCGACTATGGCTCTGCAATTATCAACGCGCAAATCGATACACCTAAACGTCAAGTCATGCAGGCCATTCATGGTTCAAGTGCAAGACGTGATTACGACCCTTACGCGTAGTGTCAACAGGAAACGGGGCCTTGTGCATTTCACAAAAGCATAATGTTGGAAAAGACAACCTTGATTGGAGTTTAGCAATGTGCAGTAGCGATTTTTTATTTGGCGGTAATGACGTACTAGACAGAACGGCTAAGTTGTTTGGTATGGATGCCAAAAAGGCAGAGATACAAGCACCGCCTAAACAGCCAGTACGTCAGGATGCTAAATCACCAGACGCATCGGCAACGATTGACCGTGTTCAGAATGCACAAAATTCAATGTCAGGCGGTATTGCAAATACCTTGTATACCGATGCAACAGGTGTTGATGACGAGAATTTACGCTTAGGTAAAAAAACTCTTTTAGGTAGTGGCGGTTAATATGCAACAAGACGATATCAGAGCGCTGAAAAAACGGTTTGATGCTGTGTGGCAAAACCGTGTCACAGATCAGGACGACTATTGTGCTGAGTTAGCATTGCACGTTTTACCAGTTGCTATCAAAACGATTAAGAACCAAGAAAAGCATGATCGGTCGGCTTGGTCAAAGATCGTTGATAACACTGGTAAAGACTCGTTAAAAACCTTGGCAGCGGGCATGGTATCAGGTACATGTTCGCCAAGTCGTAAATGGTTCACACTTCAAGCTTCAGATGAAGTTTTACAAAAAGATATTGAGGTAAAACAATGGCTTAAGGCGGTTGAGGATGCTTGTTATGTGGCATTTTCTAAAAGTAATGTATACCGCGCTGTGCATCATATCTACATGCAAGAAGGTGCATTCGGTATCGGTGCAGCATTAGCGCCTGATCATGGCGATAAATCCAAAGCAGCACTTATGGATTTAATCCCTATGACCTTCGGTGAATTTGCCATCACCACAGATGAGTTTAATAAACCCAATGGTGTATATCGCAAGTTCAAATTGACCACGATAAATATGGTCAAACAGTTCGGTTTAAATAACGTTTCTGACTCAGTTAAAAGCGCGTATGACAACAATAACTTTGAACAAGAGTTTGAAGTTCAGCATGCGATTTATGAGCGTGAAAATGCAAAAGGGCATGGTCCTAAAAACATGCCGTTTGCATCGATCTACTTTGAACCAAACGCAAATGACAAGTTGCTACGTGAAAGTGGAATGATGAGCTTTCAAGTTATTTGTGGGCGTTGGACCGTTTCTAGTAGTGATGTGTATGGGGAAGGCCCTGCAAGTGATTGCATAGGTGATTTACGCGCACTTCAAAAAGGGCATCAACAAATTGCAGTAGGTGTTGATTATCAAGTTCGCCCACCTTTGCTTTTACCTGATTACCTGAAAGGCCAAGAGCGTGAGACATTGCCAAATGGTATTGCTTTCTATCAACAGTCACCATCGAATCAAGTTGCCCAAGTTCAACCGATGTTGAATGTTCAATTCAACTTGGAAGGTGTAATGGCTTTAATCGCACAATGCCAAGAGCGGGTAAAACGTTCATTTCACACTGACTTATTCATGATGCTCGATGCTTTTGACAAGGGAAAAATGACTGCAACAGAAGTTTATGAGCGTAAATCAGAAAAGATGCTTATGCTTGGGCCGGTTGTTGAACGCCAGATTGATGAGTTACTGCGACCACTCGTAGAAATCTGTGTTCATCGCGTTCTATCAAGCAATGCTTATCTTCGTCAGATTGCACCTGCTGCTATCCAAAATGCCAATGTCGAAATCAATTTCGTATCAATTCTTGCCCTTGCTCAAAAGTCTTCAGGATCAGCTGTGCTTGAACGCGCGTTAGCAATGGTTGGTCAAATTGCGCAAGTTGATCAGCAAGTACTAGACAAATTCGACACAGATAAATTCCTAGATGAATACATGGATATTAACGGCGTATCGCCAAATGTATTTAGACCTCAACGCATCGTTGATCAAATCCGTGGACAACGTGCGCAGCAACAGCAAATAGCACAAGAGCAAGCGCTTGCTGCACAACAGGCACAAACGCAAAACGCGAATGCAAACACGCTTAAAACGGTTGGTGATACCAATGCGGAAACTGTATCTGATTTATTTATGGGTGGTAGCGCATGAGTGAATTAGACAAGAAAGCAGACGAAAACAAGCGTAAGCGTGACCAGGAACTAAATGACCTGCGCACTATCCTCGCAACTGAACAGGGCAAACGGTTTTTAATGCGACTACTCAATAGAGCAAATCTATTACAGCCGACTTATGGGGTAGGTGCAAACACAAGCGATTTCGCATTTTTTGAAGGTCGTAGAGAGTTTGGTCTCTACATTCTCGGTGAAATTACACAAGCAAATACTGACGCATGGTTAGACATGCAAAAACAACATTTTAACGAACTTAAAGAGAAGGTGAGCCATGAGCGAAGTAACGACTACGACAGCAACTGATACCGCAACTACAACCACAACTGCGGCAACTGCGGATACAGCAACCACAACAACAGATACAGCAACTACGCCTGTAACTACTGAAACAACAACGGTTGAAACTACGCCTAGCAATACTGCTACTGACACAACTGAAGAAACACAAGACGTTTTACTTGGTGGTGAAAAGCCGCCTGCTGAGCAACCAGTTCAATACACTGATTTTCAAATGCCTGAAGGTTTTACATTAAATCCTGAAGATCAAACTGTACTTCATGAACTTGGTCAACAATTCAAAATGCCACAAGAAGCTGTGCAAAAGCTTGTTGATTTAGGCGTTCAAATGCAGCAACGACAAGTACAAGAGCAATTGAAAACCGTTGCTTCATGGGTCGATGCAGCCAAAGCCGACAAAGAGTATGGCGGGGAAAATCTGCAAAAGAACCTGTTGACAGCGCAGCGCGCCTTCAGCTTACCGCGTGGCGACAAAATCTCTAATATTCTTCATAAGAGCGGACTAGGTAATCATCCTGATGTTATCGGCTTTATGACAGAAGTTGGCAAGTTGTTAGAACCTGACAGCATTACTCATGGTCAGGGAACTAATACAACAGGTACCAGTCTCGGCAAACTTTGGTATGGCGATGATAAATAACTAACAGAGGGCTGAATATGTCTGTAATCGCACAATTACAACCGACCTTGATGGATTTAGCTGCACGCTACGGAAAAACACCCGAAAGTGCAGTTATTGAAATCCTTAGCGCAAGTAATGAATTACTTGATGACATGGTTTGGGTTGAAGCAAATGACGGTACTGGTCATAAAACAACAATTCGTACAGGTTTACCTAAGGGTGCTTGGCGTTTACTAAACTATGGTGTTCCTGCTGAAAAATCTGCAACTGCAGCTGTACGTGATACGTGCGGTTTGCTCGAATCTTATTCTGAAGTTGATAAGCAACTTTATGATATGGAACAAGACCCTCAAGAATGGCGTGCTAGTGAAGATGCTGCATTTGTTGAGGGTATGTCTCAAACTATGGGTGAAACCGTAGTCTATGGTAATGCGCGCGATACCCCTGCGGCATTTACTGGTTTTGCACCACGTTTCAATGACATTTCTCAATCTAATCCTGCAAATAAACGAAATATCTTAGATGCAGGCGGTACAGGTAATAACAATACTTCAATTTGGTTTGTAGTCTGGCATAAAGATACCGTTCACGGGATTTATCCGAAAGGCACTAAAGCAGGATTGCAAATCCGTAATCTTGGTGAGGTAACAGATAAAGACCAAAACGGCTTGATGCACCAAGTTCTACGCACTCATTTCGTTTGGAATGCAGGTGTTACTGTTCGTGATTGGCGTGCATTAGTTCGTATTGCAAACATTGATGTTGCTGCGCTTACTAAAGATGCAAGTGCGGGTGCAGACTTGTTTGACTTATTGGCCCAAGCTGCTGAGTTGTTGCCGCGTAAAACAAGTGGTCGTGTTGCGATTTATGCCAACCGTACTATTTCATCCTTCCTACGTCGTCAAAGCGTTAACAATAAAAACGTGCGCATCACGGTAGAAGAGCAAGGCGGTCGTAGCGTTACTAAGTTCGACGGTATCCCTATTCGTCGTGTCGATGCGATTTTAAACACTGAATCACGTGTGGTTTAAGGAGTAGCTTAGCTATGCTTATTGATAAATTATTGGTGATGTCGCTTGATCAGGCTATTACTGTCACAGCGACTTCTACAGACACACTTGATTTGCAGAAGGCATCAACAAGTGTAAATCGTTTGCCTGTTTTGGTGCGGGGCAAAAACTTGGCCCCAACTACTGCAACCATTACTGTGCAGCTTCAACAATCAAGTGACAACGTTTCTTGGGAAACCATTGAAACTTCCCGCGCTTATACAGGTGCTGAGCTTAATTCGGGTGTTATTGCTGAAGTCATGTTGCCCGTTAAACCTAAGCGTTACGTGCGTTTGAACTATTCTGTTGGTAGTGGGCCATTCACAGCAGGAACTGTGTTTTCACACATTTCTGATAGTCGTGATGTTAACACTGCTTATCCAGTTTATGCGGGGGCTTAATCATGGAATATAAGCAAGTTCGAGCGAATCAAAAAGGATTCTATAACGATCGCTTAATTCAAGAAGGCGAAGTTTTTTCTGTACCTGAAGAAGAAACAGCACTCTGGTTTGATGATGTTGAGCCAAAACAACCTGAGACTAAAAATCCTTTTTCATCTATGAATAAGGAAGCGCTAACTCAAGCCGCTTTAGATAAGGGTATTGAATTGGATGGCTCAGAGACAAAAGCACAAATCATTGAGCTTCTATTAGCTGAATAATTAAAAAAGGGCCCGTATCAGTACGGGCTTTTACCTCACAAAGCAAACGTAGCTAAAAGGTGCACCAAATGTCTGAAGAACAAATTGAACAGCAAATTCAAGAGAAAGGTTTAACAGCTCCACGCATTACACCTTCTCACATTGATTCAAAAGTTAAGCATGTTTATTACCTTTCACCTTTAGCAGCCATTGACCCTGAACAGGCAATGGATGAAAAGACATATCAAACATTACGTTGTTTAACTTTCTGCACAATCGTTTTGGAAAACGGCTTTACGGTTACAGGTGAAAGCGCATGCGCAAGCCCTGAAAACTTTGACCCATTCATCGGCAAAGAAATTGCCTATAAAAATGCTCGCGAAAAAATTTGGCAGCTTGAAGGGTACTTGTTGAAAGAAAAACTTTATCAAGCTGATTTAGACAAACAGTTCTAAAGCAGGATAGCCCCATGAGATCAATCGTTGATCTTTGCAATTTGGCCTTGTCGCACCTCGCACAAGGCTATGTTGTAAATGAGATTACAGAACCAACAAAACCCGCAAATCTGTGTAATACATATTACCCAATTTGCCGACGCGAATTGCTTGATAACGAACACCAATGGACCTTTGCGGTCAAACGGGTTCGATTGAATGTCGATGCGGGTTATGAGTTCGGCACCGCCTATGTTTTGCCAAGTGACAAAGTGCGATTGTTTCAGCTCGAGTCTGGTACTCGTTTCTACGTTGAAGGCAACCATTTATTTACTGATGACCCTGCGCCAGTTCTTCGATATGTCCATGATGTAAAAGACTTAGCATTGATGCCTGACAGCTTTAAACTTGCATTGTCATATCTTTTAGCAGGTCGTATTGCAGGTCCTTTGACTCAAAGTGAACAGATGCAAATGAAGATGATGGCTTTATTTGGGCAGAAACTAGGTGAAGCAATTTTTATTGATCTTCAACAGCATCGACTTGAAAAACGTCCTGAGCATGTAGGCTCAATGACTGAGGTACGATAATGCAATTTTCATTTAATGGTGGCGTTATATCACCAGATATGTTTGGTCGGATTGACCAAGCCAAATATCAAACTGGTGTAGCTAAATGCAAAAACTTCTATGTTGAATTGTTTGGCGGCCTGACTTATCGAGCGGGTTTCCGTTACGTTCACCATTATGAAAAAACATTAGGCAAGATGCGCCTTATTCCTTTTATCTTTAGTGAAGAACAAACGGTTGTTTTGGCAATCCGTGCCGGTGCGGTAAATTTCTTTGCTGATGGTGGGATGTTGCTTGATGATAACGATGCACCTTTAGAAATTGTTGTGCCTTATGCTGAACAGCATTTAATGCAGCTACGATATGCACAATCTGCTGACGTTATCACAATAACTCACCCGGACTACCCGCCACGTAAAATCATTCGTAAAGGTGCAACGGAATGGACAACTGAAGTTGTTACTGTTGGGTACGGTTTAGATGCACCGCAAAATTTAACAGGTACCGCAAATAAACCTAATACTACTGGCTATATTGAACGCGATTATGTGTATCAGGTTACAGCTGTAAATGATGAAAATGAATCTCAAGCATCGGCTAAATCTCCAATTCTAAAAAATGATTTAACATTATCTGGTAACACAAACGTTCTAACGTGGGATGCTGTAACAGGAGCTACGCGTTACAACGTTTTTAAACTTCGCTCAGGCCTTGCAAGTTATATTGGTGAAACAACTGAATTAAGTTTTACGGATGACTACATTGAAACGAATGGAGCGATTACACCGCCTTTAATTCGTAATCCGTTTGAGTTCTACCCAACAGCCGTTGCTTATTTTGGACAACGTAAGGTTTACGGCGGTGGCTATAAATCACCACAATGGTTGCGAATGTCTCGGACTGCTACCGATGATAATTTTGGTTATCACATCCCACTTCAAGATACAGACTCAATTCAAATACGTTTTGCTGCACGGGATGGCAACGGTGTAAAACACCTTGTTCCTATGAGCGATTTAATGATTCTTACAAGCAGTGCTGTTTGGCGGCTTTCTTCTGATGGTGCCGTAACAGCAGCAAGTGTAAGCGTTAATAAACAATCTTCAGAAGGGGCAAATGATGTAACACCTGTTGAGATTGGAGGAGCTGCAATTTTTGCTTCAGATCAAACGGGGCACATTCACGAAATCTCACTTGCCCGTTCGTACACTGTTTCTTATCAAACATTAGATTTATCTATTTTGTGCCCACAATTGTTTGATGGGCATAAAATAATTGATTGCGCATTATTGCGTAACCCTATGAATATTATATATTTTGTTCGTGAAGATGGGGTTTTATTATCGTTATCCTATGAACCACAACAACAAGTATGGGCATGGGCTGAGCATGATACAGACGGTAAATTCTTATCTGTTGCAGCAATTCCCGAAGAAAATCAAACAGTTTTATATGCACTAATTGAGCGTAACGGCTTTTATAATATTGAACGCATGCTTACCCGACAACCCATAGACATGCAAGACAAGTGTTTTTTAGATAGTGGACATCAATATAAAGGGGCACCAGTTACTTCTCTATCTGGCTTAGATTGGCTTGAAGGTCAAACAGTATCTGTTTTTGCTGACGGTGGTGTAAAACCGCCTGTTAAAGTAACCAATGGAACAATCCAATTATCCCGCGAATTATCTAACGTTTGGATTGGTTTGCCTTATGTGGCAGAAATGCAGACGTTACCAATACTTAATCAACAAATTAATCCAGTAAAACCCAAAGTTTTAAATAAAGCTTTTCTGCGTGTTCTTGGTACTCAAAATATTCTTGTAGGTGCTAACCAAGATATTTTGCAGCCTACAGCAATAACTGAATATAAACCACGCAGCCGTGAACCTTACGGCAGACCATTAGACTTAATTGACGGTATTGTTGAAGTTCCTGTTGCCAGTACATTCGAGCGAGACGTTCAAATTACTGTAAAACATGATAAACCTTTACCTATGAAATTATTGGCCTTAGAGGTTGAAATTAAATGAGACGAAATAATATTGAGATTCGCAAACCGACTGAACGCGACATTCGTATTCTCGTTGAAAATTTACGACCTGCGGATCAAGAAGAGTTAAAAGCATATTTTAGTGATAACTATGATTGGATCGTTAAAACCTGTGTGAAGGGTTCGCGTGACGCATGGTCCGTTGTTGTAAATGGTAAGTTGCTTTTCATTTGTGGTGTTGGGCTTACAAGTCTAATTGGTAATGTTGGTTGCCCTTGGTTACTTGGTACCACACACATTAAGAAATACCCAATTGAGTTTGTGAAGCAAAGCCGCAGCATTTTACGAGAAATGCTTGCGAATTATGACGCTCTTAAAAATCATGTATACATCAAAAATGATGCAGCAATACGATTTTTAAAGCACCTAGGTTTTTCAATTAAAGAACCTGTTATTCATGGGGCTAACGGTGAATTATTTCATCCGTTTAGTATTACGGTGGCATCATGATGGGTGGAATGGGCGGCGGCGGTGGAGGTGGCGGCGGTCAAATGGGTGGGGGTAATCTCTATCAGGCCATTGCTACAGCTGCGGTAAAAGGTGGTACAACCTATTTAAAGTTAAAGGCGCTTAAACAGTCTTTAGAACAACAAGCTGAATTGGCAGGTGCTAACGCTACACTTGCCGATATCCAAGCACGCGATGCAATTGATGATGGCCGAAACACTGTCACGGATTATCAACGCAACCTTTCAGGCTTTAAATCTAGCCAGATAAACGCGCTTGCTGATAACGGTATTGATGTTACGCAAGGCTCTGCGATTGACTTACTAGCAAGTACGGAAATGCTTGCGCAAGGTGATATCGACACTATCAAATACAATGCGGCTATGAAATCTTGGGGTCATCGTGTTCAAGAGACGAATTATATTAATCAGAAAAATTCTCTTGAAGCTCAAGCCAAATCGGTACGTCCGCGTTTAAATGCTGAACTTGCTGCTATGGACCAATTTGCATCTTCATTAATGGGTGGCGGCTCTGGTAGTCCAATGCAAGGCGGTGATTCACTTACTATGTCACAACCTACAAACGGCTCGTATAACACTAACAGTAATTTCTCAATGTCGCTTTATGGCAATGAGCAAGGCGCATCGTGGCAGAACTACAATTGGAATTGGATGGGAGCATCGTAAATGCGTATACCTCAGTTTACTTCACAAGTCGCTGAAGGCGATATGCCCAATGTCCAACTTAGCGGCGGGGTTACACCTGGTCAAGCTGTCGATATGGTTGGCAGTAAAGTAGACGGTTTTGCAAATCTAGCAAATACAGTTGCCAATAAATATAAAGAATACCAAGACGAAAACGACCGTGTACGCGTGATTGACGCGCAAAATAAACTTTCTGAATTGCGCTTGCACCTCGAAAACAACGACACAGACGGCTACATCAAGAAAAAAGGTGCTGAAGTTGTTAGCTTTGATGATGGTGAAGGTGGAAGCTTTGTTGATTATTACTCAAGAGCTTATCAAGATGGTGCAGGTGAAATTGCAAGCAAGTTAAGCAATGGTCGTCAACGCGCTATGTTTCAGCAAATTTATGCGCGTGATTCACTACAATTCAAAGGCACTTTGCAAAATTACTTTGTGCGTGAAAATGATGTGTATCAACAAAGTGTTTATTCATCTTCTGCTGAGCGTTTTGTTCGTGAGATAAATGAAAACCCTGCGGACTTCACCAAGATTGATGAAAGCCGTGAAAATTTAAAAGCATCTTTGGGCAAGCTAATGTCGCTCAACGGTAAATCTGCAACTGAAGCTGAAAACATGTACTTGAAATCTATTTCAGGCGCACACCTTAACAACATCAATGCTTTTATTGAGAATGGTGAATTAAAATCAGCGGTAACTTATAAGAGTAAATACGGTGAAGAAATCTCACTTGCTGATAGATTTAGAGTTGACCAACGCATTCACCAAAAATTAGAAGAACAACAGGTTGAGCTTTTAGTAAATAGAGCTACGACCGGAACACAAGAATATAGTAACCCTGCGTTAAATACTCCTCCTCAGGCATCTGCGGCAATTGCCAAAGAATTGAAAGCCTTAACACCTGAGCAAATGAAAAATATTAAATACAATGATCAGCGCTTAGATGTTTACACAGTACATGCAGCAAAAGAAAAAGGTATGGAGTGGGCTGCGCCATTATTGTTAGGTCTACGACTAGCGGGTGAAAGGTCTGATAATAGTGCCGTCTCCAATAAAGGTGCGCGTTCAGTTATGCAATTCATCCCATCTACTTGGCATGGATCGGATACGCAAAAAAATGGTTATAAATGGGACCGTCAATCTGGAAGAGAACGAGATATTGATAACCCTGCGGATACAATCGACGCTGCACTAGATTTTGTTTCTGATATTAGTAAGAAATTTAAAACTAAAGACCCGATGGTTATAGCAGCCTATTACCATGGTGGGGATGACGATGCTCGTAGAGTTTTAGCAGGTGGTCAGCCAAAGGGACCTATAGGTCGGGGTTACCTCGCACGAATGGATAAATGGCTTTCTCAAGAATTTGGAGATTATGCTAAGAAGCCTGCAAAGACTCGCGAGCAGGCTCAGGAAGAAATTTGGAATAGTGACGTTCCTCTTGACGTTAAAAATAAAGCATTATCTTTTACAGATAGATATTACAGTGGTTTGGATAAAGCCAAAGAGGAAAAACAAGACCAAGTTTATGATTATTACTTCAAGGGCATTAATGCTGGGAAATTCTCTTATGACCAAATTCCCGCTGTTGATATTAATGCTTTAGAGCCAAATCAAATTAGAAGCCTTGAATCAGTTAGTAATGCAAAATTCAAAAAAGACATTAAAACCGATTCGACTGTTTACAGTATGATTATGCTAAACAAAGAAGAATTGTTTAAAGGTAAGCCCCAATCTGTATTACATCAATATGCTGATAAATTATCACCTTCAGACTATCGAGCAGTCACAAAAATGTTCATCGATGTTAATTCTCCCTCGAAAGATGGAAAAAAAGATGATTCTCTAGAAGTTAGTCCGAAAACCGTTTCAGATTATTTAAATCCTTATTTACCTATGCTTGGCATAACTAATAAAACCAATAAGAATCAGATTGATCATTATGCTGCTGTTCAGGCTGATGTGACTCAAACATTGCGTGAAGCTGAAGCTAGAAAAGGAAGTAAACTGACCAAGGATGAGTTTAGCCGAGCTGTTCTTAAAACAATTGGACTAAATACCAAAATCACAACGTCACGTTCTTTGTTTGGCGTTTCAGTTGGTGATTCTGAAAGCACACTAAATCGCATATACTCTGTGAAAAGCAAAGATGATATTGCTCCTAATACTCAGAAAAAGATTGACGATTTATTTAAAAAGCAAGGTCGTGACCTATCAAAAGTAACACTGGCGGAATATCTTAATGCTTATTACTCAATGGCTAGAAGGGGCTTTTAATATAATGAGAACTTTAATTCTGTTATCATCTTTTTTATGTTTCACTCCGTCTGCTAATGCGGAATGGATTGATATTTTTAAGGATGGCAAAGAAGTCTACTCTGTAGATAAAGAATCAATGGATATAGATTTAGAAAATGAAAAAGCAAAAATATGGGTTAAAAACACAGTAAATATTAGCAAACCAAAATTGAACGATGTAGTGGAAGTAAAAACTTATTTCGATATCGCCTGTAAACAAAGAGCATTAAATTTAATTTCTATGGTTTCTTATAATAATAAGAATAAAGTTGTTAAATCATTTAATCCTTCAACACCTTTAAAAATTAATGCAATTCCCGAAACAGTCGGCGGAAACATTTTTCATGCGATGTGCCAAGATTTAATCCCCGCAATGAAAGATCAGCCTTTTGAAAAGTTCACTTCTTCTGTGATAAAGACCGATCAGTGTTTAAAGGATGCTGTAAATTCTAAAAGGTATTCAGTTGCGAATAAAAATAAGTTAAAAGATATTGCTTTAGAAAAATGCAATTCTTTACTTAATAATTCTTATAACACTGGGGTCTCTTATGCTTCTATCGAAAAAGGCGAAAATTTAACGGATGAAGAAGCCCAAGAGGTTAAATTAAAAATTTATAATCGCTTGGAAGAAAAATTAGATTTTTATATTCAATAACACGTTTATGCAGTGTCAACAGCAAACGGCTGTCTAACCAATAACAGCATTTAAGATTACAAATAACCGTAGTCTTAAGTGCTTTTATTATGTCTGATCAAAATGCAAATCTTACAATTGGTCAATTATTTGAATTAAACCAAGGCAAGAACCCAACTCAAATTGCAGATTCTGAAGCCCATGCGCGTAAAGCTGCTAAATCATTGGGCTTGGATTATGACAAGATGACAGAAACACCTGAGCAAATTGTTTCTGTAGCTGATGAGATCAACACGCAAAAACGCGTGAATGATGTTGTCGCAAGTGATCCTGTACTCGGTAAATATGCACTTAATCCAAATCAAGCTGCTGTGTCTTTAGATGACTTTGAAAACCTAAAAGACATTAGCGGTAAGGTTTCTCTACTTGGCTCGAGTCTCTCAAAACCATACCAAAGTGTTTCTTATGAAGACATTCAAAACGTTTTGAATAAAGGCACTTCACCAGAACAAAAACAACGCTTAAAAGAACTTGGGGTTTATGAAGACCCTCAAAAGAAAATTAAGCCAAACGTGAACACCAATTTAATTGATTCGTTCAGTTCAACATTAGTCCCCCAAACATCGGACCAAGTTTTCAAAGAGCATTACAACCGTATTAAAAAGACGGCGGGGGTAATGTCTGCTGAACGATTCAAAAAATATTATGAGAATCAAGTTTATTGGATGGAACATACGGCAAGCGCTGAACCTGTAAGCCCTCAAGAGCAAGGCAATCGCTACGTTAATGCCGCATTTCGTGCTGTTGCCGCAATTGGTCAGACTGAAGGTGCATTAATCAATGCAACTACTGGAAACGATAGCCTACTTAATTTAGCAACACGTGTTAAAAACAGAGCTGCACCATCACAAGAAATGTCGCAAGCGCTTTACCAGGCGCAACTTGCTGCGCAGACAAATGATGCAGGTGTGCTAGGTGCGGCCCAAGAATTGATAAGTAATGCCGATGCAGGCTTGGTCGGTGAGTTTTTAATTGAACAAGCACCTCCCGCATTAGCCGGGTATTATGCAGGCGCGGGGGTAGGTGGTGTTTTAACAAATTCACTTATCCGAAACACCGCCAAATATGCACCAATGGTCATGAACTTGGAGAAGGCCGCTACATTGGTTCGTGGTGTTACTGTGGCAGGGAATGCTGCACAAGGCGCATTGGGTGCGGGTACTGCTGACGCTATCGTGTCTTATGGTCAGAACATGGCAGAAGCACGTGAGAAGTTTTTAACCAAACAAGAGCAGATCGATTATGCAGCTGCAAAAACTTGGGGCTCAGCAAAATATTCAGCCTTAGGCGGTGCATTAATGCCTGTAACTTTTGGCGGCCCTTTGCGTACTGTAGGCGGTCAAGCTGTCATTCAATCAGCGGCAGGCATGTACTCTGTGCAAGGTGCGGCCGATGCGGTTGGTGAAAAAGCCGACCCTGTAGAAATGGCATTAGAAGGTTTGTTAGAAGTTGCAACATCTGCGCCTGAAGTAGCCATTACATCTGCATCAAAAGTTAAAAACCAACGTACAGCACAATTTGCATTAGACCAATTACGCCAAGATCAACAAGAAGATGCCGTGCGTTCAAGTACCTTTGCATCTGTGCTAAATAACCTTATTGACCGCAACAAGGAAAGTAAGACAGCACAGCGTGATGACTCCGCAAGCCAAGCATTTATCAAACAGGCCATTGAAGAACACGGCGCAGTTGAAGAAGTTTATATAGACGGTCAGACCTTCAACCAGTTATTACGTGACCGTAATATTGAACCTTCTGATTTATTCGAACGCGCACCAAGCTTGCAAGATCAGTTGGGCACAGCGGAAACATTTAACGGCACTGTGCAAATTCCAGTGAATGAGTTTGTTTCTGCCATGTCGGTTGTTGAGCGTCCAACAGACTTTGTTGAGAACGTACGTTCTGATCCGAACATGCCAACTTATCGTGAAGCTCAAGAGAACCTTGCAAAAACAACAGAACAAATGCAGCAAGAAGCCAACATATTTATGGAAGAGCAAGCGCGTTTTGAAAATGCCGAAGATGCTAAAGAATTGGTCGCTACAGAAGTTCAAAAGCAGTTGGCTAGTGTTGGCACATTCACTGCAAAATATAATCGTGCTGCGGGCGAATTAACTTCTGCTTTCTATTCAACCTTAGGCGATAAACTCGGCATTAGTGCAAAAGATGCTTTTGATCGCTTCCCAATCCGTATTGCTGATGAACCGACAACAGATAAGGGCACATCGTTTAATCAAAGTGCTACACCTGAACAAACAATTTCAGTAGATGATTTTGTTAAGGGCATTAAAAAACAATATGGAATTGAATTAGGTCTAAAAGGTAGTCCAACAAGCAATATTCTTTCATTGCATAAAATCGTTGTGCCTGAAGCTATGCGGAATCAAGGAACTGGCACCAAAGCAATGCAGGATATTATTAACTATGCTGACTCGCAAAATAAAACGATTGCGCTTACCCCAAGTTCTGATTTTGGCGGGAACAAAAACAGACTTACAGGCTTTTATAAAAAACTCGGCTTTGTTGAGAATAAAGGCCGCAATAAAGATTATGAAATTTCTGAAAGTATGTACCGTTCACCAAATGGTCGTAAATATAATCAAGCAAATGGGGGTACACGCGGTTCAATTACTTTCACCATTGGTCAAGATGGTTCAACAATTGTTCTAAGCAAAAATGCTGACTTTTCTACCTTCGTGCATGAGTTAGGGCATCATTTCTTAGAAATGAATATGCAAATTGCTTTAAGTCCTGATGCACCCGTGCAAGTCCGTGCAGATATGGAAACGGTAATGAAGTGGGCATCACCAGAAACAACGGACCTTGGCGAATGGGATTTTTTCACCGATGCGGAAAAAACCGAAGTTCACGAAAAATTTGCAGAAACGTTTGAGCAATATGTTTTTACGGGGAAAGCACCAAGCGCAGCATTAAAGCAGGTTTTCAACCGATTCCGTCAATTCATGATTGCTGTGTACCGGAACATTGAAAAGTTTATGGGCATCAATGACCGTGCAGAATTGAATGCCGATATTACAGGTGTAATGGACCGTATGCTTGCATCATCAAGTGCCATTGCTGAAGCACAAGCCGCGTCAAATCTTGAAATGTTAATTCATCAAGATGATGCAATGCGCCTTGGAATTTCGCCAAAAGATTATGACGAAATGCGCCAAGACCATGAAATTGCAACAGAATTATCTATAAATACATTAGAGCAGAAATCCCTGCGCAATATGCTTTGGTACCAAAAGCAAAAGTCTAAGTATTTGAAAATATTGCAAAAAGAAGCTGACAAAAAGCGGGCCGCGGTTCGTGAAGATATGGCAAAGGAAATTTCACAACAACCCGTTTATCAAGCCATGGCGTTTTTACGTCAACCGCTTGACCAAGTTGCTAAGCGCGATTCAACCAAAGTTGAACCTGAACGCGATAATCTATTTGAAGCAATTGCAAAGTTTGGCGGGCTTGATGCAAATGAAGTAGAAAGCACGTGGGGCATTGATGAAGCTGCCAAAACCAAATCAGGCATTGGCAATAAACCTGTCGTACGTTCTTCAAAGTCAAAATTAAAAGGCCTGTCGATTGAATCAATGGCTGAGAAGCTTAGCGAAGAAGGTTATTTAACTTTAGATGAGCACGGCAAATTTGATACACGCGAACTTGAAGATAAATTTACAGACCAGTTGCGCGGCGTTAATCAATATTCAACGCAAGTGAATCCTGAATTATTAGATTATTCGCAAGACATGGACTTGCTGCAACGTTATGCAGAAGGTCGCACGACCAAAGGCAAGTTGTCATTAGATTGGATTGAAGCCAAATACGGCCGTGACAGTGCTATTTATCAAAGTATTTCAAAAGGTGCCTACGGCTTTGCACAGCGAGGTGGTGAAAATCCCGATGTAGTTGCTGAGATGTTCGGTTATGAAAGCGGTGACGCATTGATTCGTGATTTGCTTAACTCACCAAGTCCAAAGCAAAAAATTGATGAACTCACTGATGCGCGCATGGCCGTGCAATATTCCGAATTTTTTGATCAGCAAAGCATTGTTGAAGCTGTTGAAGCCGCTTTGCACAATGATGTTCGTGCGCGTTTCTTGTCGGCTGAAATGGCTGCTTTAAACGGTATGCTTGGTCGTAAGTCTGCTTTGAATGAAGCAGCAAAAACAGTTGCTCAAGATATTGTTCAACGCCAAAAAATTAAAGACATTCGACCACATGTACGTGCGCAAGATGATGCTCGTTTGGGCCGTATGGCTAATGATTCTTTTCGTAAGGGTAATACAGTCGAAGCGGCCCGCCATAAACGAAATCAATTAGTACAGTTCTATGCAACCAAATACAGCTATGACGCAAAAGACCAGATTCAGAAAAACCTTGATTTAGTTAAAAAGGTTTTTGGTAATAACGAGAAATTATCAAAAAACCGTGACTTTGATTTCGTGACTGCAGCACGTGGCATTCTGGGTAAATATGACCTTGGCCGCGAATCTACTAATTACGAGCATCAACTAGAATTGATTCGTAAATACGACCCGACCACTTATGCTGAAATTCAAAACATCGGTGCTTTACCTGAAAACCAAAGCTACCGCGAATTAACACTTGAGCAATTCAATGCGGTAATGTCTGCGGTCGAAACGCTATGGCATCGATCACGTGAAAACAAGGTATGGCATACAACCGATGAAGCATTTGAACGCGAACAAGTCCGTGAAGAGCTAATACAACAATCAGGCGGCAAGAAAAGCGTTGAGAAAATTCAGCAAACTTTATTGGGTAGAGATAAGACAGCCGAACTTAAAGCACGATTCATGGAACTAGGTGCATCTGCAAAACGTGTTGACCAGGTTATTACATGGCTAGACGGCGGCCCAACTGGTAAATTCCGTAAGTATTTAATCAACCCTATGCAAGATGCCTTAGCTAAATATCGAATTGAAAAAGCTAAGATGCTTAAAGATGTAGTCGATATTTTTGAAGGTTTTGGCAAACTCGATAATTCAAAAATTGCTGCGCCTGAATTGAATAATTTTACTTTCGTAGGCAAGCAATCTTTACTGCATGCAATTCTGCATACGGGCAATATGAGCAACAAAGAGCGCCTTGTTTTGGGTTATGGTTGGGGCGCACGCTTAGAAGATGGCTCTGTTGATTTCAGCGCATGGGATCAGTTCTTTAACCGGATGATCACTGAAAATGTGATTACTAAAGAGGACATGGATAACATACAAAAACTTTGGAATCTTTTTGATAAATACAAAGAGCAAGCGCAAGTTACCCATAAAAAAATTAATGGTCGGTATTTTGACGAATTGCCACGTACACCAGTGAGTACGCCTTTCGGAGAATATGAAGGCGGTTATGTGCCTGCTGCTTATGACCGTATTCGCTCAAATGAGCAAGACCGCATTCAAGATAAAAACTTAGCCGAAAATAACTTACAGGCTTTAGATATCGCAACGACTGGCGCTAACTTTACCAAGTCACGTGCAGATCGTTACCACGATCAGCTTGAATTAGATATGTCTCGTTTACCAAGTCATCTTGATAAAGAGCTGCGCTATATTCATCTTGAATTACAGATTCGCCAAGTAGGGCGTTTATTGCTTAATAAAGATTTCCGAAATGAAATTGAACGTGTAATGCCGTTCGGTGTGAAACAAGTCTTTAATCCTTGGCTTAAAGCAATCGCTAATCAGACAGTCGATGAAAGCTCAGGGGTTCATCTGTTAGATAATATTTTCCGTGTATTACGTCGTAATACTGGTATTGCAATCATGGCGGGCAACTTGAAAAACGCCATTGAACAATTCACAGGGTTTACACAAGTATCAGTGGCGGTACCGCCTAAACAATTGCTGAAAGCGCAGGCGCACTATTTTACTTCAGTGGCTACACGTGAAGACATGGCGAATAACATTATGGAAATGTCTGACTTCATGAAAACACGGTTCGATCGTGCGGCCGATGAATATCGTTATGCCGTGGACGAAATTGTTTTCCAAAAGGGCGCAATTCAAACAGTGAAAGCTTTCACCATGAAACACGCCTATGTATTGCAAACAACGATACAACGACCAATGGAAATGATTTCTTGGCAAGCTGCATTCAACCATTACACCGAACAAGGTATGACACAATATGATGCCGTTCATGCAGCGGATGCGGTTATTCGTCAGTACATGACAGATATGTCACCAGAGGGAATTTCAAATCTTGAACGCGGCACACCTGCTAAACGTATGTTCTTGATGTTTTACAACTGGTTCAACATGATTTGGAATACGACTAGTTCAGAAGCTAAGTTAGCGCTTGAAGCAAGCAATGGTTCATGGGTTCAAGCTTCGCCACGTTTGGCATATATCGCTTTGATGATGATCTCTATACCTTCAATTTTATCTGAATTGCTCAGTGTGATATTTGCGGGCGGTTTACAAGATGGTGACGATGACGGCGATAAATGGGATGACTTATCCGCAAAACTTGCGCTTTCACAGTTAAAGATGCTTTCGGCATTTGTGCCTTATGCGGGTAATGTGGTGAACGCTGCAATCAGTAATACAGACGATAGCGTTGTAAATGACCGCTACACAGCTTCACCAGTGTTTAGCATGGGCGAAAGCGGGCTTTCATTAATCCAACATGCAAAACGTGCTTTAGATGAAGATAAGGAAGTAAACCAAGGTAAAGCAGCAAAAGACATGTTGAACACCGCAACCCTTGCAACAGGTATTCCGTTTGCTGTTCTTGGTAAGCCTATTGGGTATTGGTTAGCAATTGCACAAGGTAAGAAAGAAGCGCCAGATAGTATTTACGATGCTACCCGAGGAACGATTACAGGGAAGCATGCGCCTGAAGATGATAAGTAATTATTCAGCATGATCAACTGTTATTTCCCGTTATTTAACAACAATTTGCCTAAAAATTATAGTTGACTCCACATTTTTGTTAGTTCAATATCTAACCAAATTATGGAGTTTTAAACATGAATTATTTAGTAACTAAAGACTTGGGCAATGGTTTTTACTTAGGTAAAGGCAACGTCAGACAAGGTGGTAAAGAATTTATCGTTTTTAAAAGCGATAAAGAAATGCTCATAGGTGCTGAAACATATAAATACGATGCCGAAAGCAATCAATTATTGTGGGAAGGTATTGAAAACCTAGGACAAGTTGTTGTTGGTTTTGCCGATACTGAAGAAGAAGCCTTAGATTTAGCTTTCTAATTATTTTACATAATCACCTGTTGACACGTCCCGACCTACAACCCTCCTATTATTTGTAAGCTTACCTAAAATTAGCTGTAGAGAATACGGCCTTTTTTATTGGTGAGCTTATGACAGTTCAAGTTACCGACCGGCTCAGCCAACTTTATGTTGGGAATGGGGTAAATACGCGGTTTGATTTTGCATTTCGAATTTTCGACCAAGAAGACGAAACAGGTGTAGCTGTTCGTGTAAAGGTTGGGAATGAGTTTGAATTCCTTGATGAGACTACGTATGCGGTCACGTTTAACCCCGATGATCTTGGAGGTTACGTAACATTTGTTGAAGCACCTGATGATCAGACATTTTTCTATATTGCAGGGAAAACTCCTGTTGATCAGTTAGTTGACATTACTAATTATGATAATTTTTATCCAGATGTTATTGAAAGAGCATTAGATAAACTAACTGCTATTTTACAAGAATGGAAACATCTAGTCGATTTTGAAACTCAATCACGTATTCTCGCAGATATTGATTATGATGATTTAGCCCAACAACGAGAAGCTGAATTAAAGGCTTACATTGACGGAATTGCAAGCTCAATTCTAGGGTACCCAGTAGTTGGATTACCCTCTAAATTTGTTATTCACAATGGAGAAACTCAAGAACATATTAATGATTCTCAAAAATTATTTAATGAACGCATAGATAAGCAAGTAGTTTATGCTGATCAGTATGGGGTGATACCTAATAATCCTATTGAACAAACTTCACTTATTGAACAAGCAATTCAAGACACAGCATCAAAAAAGCAGCAATTAAAGTTTCGCGGGGGAACATACTTAATTGATCCGCGGAAGTTTAATACAACATTCCCAAGTGACAGTACATACGCTCTTAATATTTATGATTACATGGATATTCAGGGTGAAGGTAAGCCAGTTTTTAAAATCATTGATAATGTGTCTTCGTTAGCGGCACCTAAGTGGTACACGCTTTTTCATACTGCGACTTACAAACACGATTGGCGCATTAATGGCATTGTGTTTGACGGGAATGCCGAAAATAATCACAAAGGTGCGGCACGTTACAATCAAGCCTTCATTGGTGTCTTTGGAAATTCTGCATACTGTGACAATGTAGATGTTAATAACTGTATTTTTAAAAATAACCCGGGGGAAAACAATATTATAGTCGGGGTAACACAGGGAGTTTTTGTTGCAATACTTGGTAAAAACTGGAATTTATGCAACAACATACATGTTGATAATGGGCTTGATTCCAAAGACTTTACGGCGGTATTTGGCTACGCTAATAATGTTAAATGCGATTACGGTGTTTACATCCAAAATACCAGCCCGACTGTTTTTGATGGGCCTGGAGCAAGAAATGCTTTTGAAGTCCACGGGTCTGAACAAACATTTAACAATAACTTTATTAAATCCTACTTTAATGGCGCAATTGTGAACTCAAACTGGACATCGACATGTGACCAAATTCAAATTAACAATAATATTATGTCTGATATGTTCCTTGGTGGTGTCAGGTTGTGGCGCCAACCAACAGCTACACTTTCACAAACACTGATTAAAAATGCTCAGATTAAAGGAAATCAAATACACTTGAATAATAAGTTGTATGCTACAGAATCAACTTATAAAGCAGGTGTATTTGGTAGTGCAAACTTTGTATTAAGTATTGATAGTGTTGATATTTCTGATAATACAGTAACGACAGATACAGGAATGCAGAATATCTCTGCTTGTGTTTACTTATTAACTCAACCTGTTGCTACTGCAGAAGTTATGACTAACTTTAAGATTAGGCGCAATGTGGGGATTGGTACATATAACGGAATATATGTTTATGCCCCCAACACAGGTGCTTCATTTTCTGGTTTAGTGATTGAAGAAAACGAACATTTGAACCCTGTCAATGTCGGTGCTTCGGTCAATCCAATCTCCTTTTATCTACGCGCGGATGGAACATCTAATATTAATGATGTTGTTATTCGTAGAAACAAGTCTGTTAATTCAAAAAATGGATTGTGGTATCAGAATAATATCCTTGATATTACAGAAGAAAACAATGTATTTATTGGATCAACTACACCTCGCACTGAAACAACTCTAGTAAACAATGTTAGACGTGGCGATCGTTCGCATAAACAAGCAAATCTAATATCAACTCAAACGATAAAAGAGTGGCTTGTTTTACAGCGTCGAGCGTTCAAAATTTCAGTTGATTACACTAAGTTTGCAACTAGTATTCATCAAACACTTATGCAGATTCCTGCGAAAGCAAGAGTTTGCGACATTATTATGGATGTAGTTACCCCGATTGGTGGAACGACTTCTCCAGCTATAACCGTTGGCACTGCTAATAGTGGTACTGAATATTTACTTAGTGCAGCAGTAGACACGACAAAGCAGGTTGGTAATGCGAATTCCGAACTTGGTTCATTATTAACAGGAGGTAAAAATGGTAAATACGCGAGCTGGACAGCTACTACAAATATTATTGCGTCATTGAGTGGAACAGGGGTAATAACATCTGGAGTGGTTGACTTCTATATTACAGTTGAATATTTATAAACCTTTGCAATTAGTGCTATAGAGCCCCAATTGTTTTGGGGCTTTTTACTGTCAACAGATTTCGATACAGAAATTAAACCAATCAATAAAATGATGAAAACATTAGATTGGTGGAAAAAATGAACGACCCTTTAACTATTAAATCATTGCCTTGGATTATCAAAATATGGGCGGCAGTCATGGGCGGCATTTTTGCTCTCATGTTAAGCGGTGATATCGACATTGAAGGAAAGATTAAAATTAACCTTAGTGTCATTTTGAAATTATCTATCAGCATCACAATCAGCCTTTACGGTGGTTCAGCTTTTATTGAATACCAAGATTTAGGGAATCTTCACCCAATGACCCACGGTTTTATCATGCTGATTTTTGCTGTTTTCGGCATGCTCCTAATTGGTATCTGGTACCAAGCCATTAGGTTGTGGAAGGGTAAAACGATGAGTGAATTAATTTCTGAAATTAAAGAATCGTTCAAAGCCTTGTTTAAATAGGAGAGTGACATGTCAGTAGATAAATATATTGATGAACTTATCAAGCGCGAAGGTGGTTATGTAAATAACCCTAATGATCGTGGCGGCGCAACTAATTATGGAATCACTGAAGCCGTTGCACGGGTAAACGGTTGGAAGGGTCCAATGCGTGATTTGCCTTTGGATTTGGCAAAGCAAATTTATAAACAGCAATATTGGATTAACCCGCGTTTTGACCAGGTTAATGCTTTATCTCCTTTAATTGCTGAAGAGTTGCTTGATACTGGTGTTAACTGCGGCGTAGCTTTTGCAAAGCCTTTATTACAACGTGCATTGAATCTACTGAATAACCAAGGTAAAGGCGGTTGGCCCGATCTAGCCGTTGATGGTATTTATGGTTCTGCTACGTTAGGGGCTTTAAAAATCTTCCTTGCTAAACGTGGCAAGGACGGCGAAAAGGTAATGCTGAAAGTACTGAACATTATGCAGGGGCAGCGCTATATCGAAATCTGTGAGCGCAATCCAACGCAAGAGCAATTCTTTTACGGGTGGATTGCTAATCGAACTTGATAAAATGCACTAAACAAAGTACATGCTTAATGCATGTACTTTATATTAATTTAATGATCTTTAAAAATTTTTGAATAAAAATAATGTGCTTTTTCAGTTATTGAGTAATGGGAATCTTTTTGAAAAGCACCCGCCATAAAAACTTTTTTTTGAGTATTTTGTCTTAGAAAACCATGTGTTACAAAATTCATGTTGGGATATATGAACATTTCATCATGTTGATTACCAGGCTTAATGCTATTTGGTGTGATATTTACAGCATAAGATACTTTTTCTTCAGGCTTCTTGTATTGCATATATTTTTCAAACTGTTTAATTAAGTAGCTATCAAAACTCATAATAATATTTGCATACTCATCAAATTGATCTTTGTCTATTTCTTTGGTTTCCTTCCACATCCTTGTGATTCTTGCAATCATTCTTGCTTGTTTTTCTAAGTAAGTTTTTTCAACTAAACTCAATATCTCTAATCCTATCTCGGCATTGCTTTTTTCGGTAAAAAATTTTTTTGAAAACTCCTCCTGCGCTTCTGACTCATTTATAAAAGCATGCAAATTCTTATAGTATCTTTGATTCTTAAGATTATTTATTACTTTGCCAATTGCAACTAAAGTTGAGGTAAAAGGAATAGCACTAATTAAATCAACTGCAATACCTTCTGCCACACCTTCCAATGAAGTCCTTATAATATTTTCAGTTGTAGTTAGAGCAATTTCAGATGTGTTGACTTCTTCTTTTTTCATTTTGCATACCTGTAAGTTTAGGAGTTAATTTAACATTTAATTAATTGTTAAATATTCGCATTTAAGAAAGAGTTTCTATAAGTATTTTCGACTTATTAAACTATATAGATAATTATTAATTAAACACTATTTTGAATTATTTTTAATCTTTTCTTATAATTTAAAAAAGGAGCGCTTTAATGTCTAGTCAGCTAATCAAACTTCACGACTTTGCAAATACAAGGAATGTTGACCTTGTTGCCGACATTGATAAGAATGGCGAAGTTACCAATATTTATGATTACAATGGTAATGAACTGAAAATTAACTTCTTGCGTTATGAAGTTTATTTTCAAAGGACTTGGTGGCATTTCGATAAGAAACAACCAGTACAAAAATAAAGCCCCAATTAAGGGGCTTTTTGTTTATGCAGCGTTTAGCATCTTGGCAATTTCCGATGCTGTAGGGTTGTAATAAGTATTCACTAAAACACTAATTGTTTTATGACCTGTGATTTTTGCGAGAATTTCCACGGGTAAACGGTATTCATGAACGAATCTTGTAATTGCTTCATGTCTTGAATCATGGAATGTAATAACCCCATCCAAACCAACGCGACGTAAATTACGTTGCCAAATTAACCTGAAGGCGTTTGATGTAAGTGGAACCATTCGCGTATCGTTTGGATCCTCTGGCAACCAAGAAAGCATTTCTTTTGCCTTTGCCGTTAAGGGTACATCACGCGAAGAGCCGTTCTTAGTGTCTAATAGACGGATGAAGTCAGTAAAAATTAAATGCTTTTGTACACTAAGTATTTCGCCTTTGCGCATTGCAGTTTCAAGGGCAAATAGGAATGACCATGCAACACGATGTCTTGGCTGCGTGGGTGTCTTACCCCATTCATAATCCAAGCCTTTTACAACTTTATCAATGTGATCCTGATTAACACGTTGATGCCTTGGCGGGGGTGCTGATGGTTTAGTAATTTCTTTAAATGGATTTTCTTTAGTTAAAAATAGTTCTTTTCGTGCAAAGTCAAAAACTGAACTGTACATAGCCATTTCTCTAATGACAGTTGCGCCTTTTACTTGCTTTAAGCGCTTATCTCGCCATTGCTTAACTAAAGTAGGGGTTAGATCGTGTATAGATTCATCAGCTAGTTCGCCCCAATTTTTCTTTAAGCATTTGAGCATTTGAACAATTAAACGGGCGCTTTTCATTTTGCGGCCTTCATCTTGATAGTACATATCAAAGAGGGCTTGAAAAGAGATATGGATTTTTTCGGGTTCTGAAACAGGCTGTTCAGATTGTAATTCTAGTAGTTTGGTTGCTGCCCACTGTTCACATTCACTAGCTGTGTCACGTGTGGCTGCGTAACGTTTACCTTTGAATCGAACTTCAATACGCCAAGCGTTGCCGCGACGGGTCGGTTTCTGCATTTTTAACACTCCAAATTTCTGGTGGCGCACTGCCGACAAAAATTGAAGATGTACAAATGACACCCACTTTTCTGGCGGCGGCACGGAAATATAAAGCGTTTTTTAATGTGAAATATGACTATTTTGAATAGCCATAGCTGACCTATCGACAATAAAAAACAAGCCGAAAAGTTACTAGAACCTTTCAGCTTATTGATTTTTAACAACAAATTTTGGAGCGGGAAACGAGACTCGAACTCGCGACCCCAACCTTGGCAAGGTTATGCTCTACCAACTGAGCTATTCCCGCAATGTGAGCACATTATAGAGTGTTTCATTAAAGTGTCAACACTCTTGTGATCTAATTGAACGTTTAATCAGCACGACGCCAAACTGTACCTTGACGTGTATCTTCAAGTACCACACCTTGGTCGAGCAAAGACTGGCGAATACCATCTGCTTTCGCAAAGTCTTTTGCTTTTTTCGCATCCACACGTTGTTGAATAAAATCTTCAATTTCAGCATCAGACAAAGCAAGCGCTTCTTGTCCAATATCTGATTTTAAGAAATCATCTACATTGTGTTGTACCAAACCTAAAATGTTGGTGAGGTGACGTAATGTCGAATAAAGCACAGTCGCTTGGTCAGCTTGCTCTTCTTTTACAGCACGGTTTAACTCTTTGTTAAGTTCAAACAATACAGCCATTGCTTCAGCAGTATTGAAATCGTCACACATTGCATTGTTAAAACGTTCAATAAAGCTTTGATCAAGCGTTTCAGTTGTCGTTTGACCGTACACTTGTTGGTAAGCTTTAAATGAATGGTAGAAGCGAGTTAAAGAAGTTTTTGCTTCTTTAAGTGCCACATCAGAGAAGTTCACAGGACTACGATAGTGTGAAGACACAATAAAGTAGCGGATCACTTCAGGGTGGAATTTCTCCATCACGTCACGAATCGTAAAGAAGTTGCCTAAAGACTTAGACATCTTTTCACCATCAACGTTAATGAAGCCAACATGCATCCAGTAGTTTACATATTGCTCACCAGTCGAAGCTTCACTTTGCGCAATTTCATTTTCATGGTGCGGGAACATTAAATCTGAACCACCACCATGAATGTCAAAGTGATTGCCTAAGCAGCAAGTCGACATTGCAGAACACTCAATGTGCCAACCCGGACGGCCATTACCCCAAGGAGATGCCCAAGACGGTTCATTTTCTTTTGCATGTTTCCAAAGTACAAAGTCAAACGGATGTTTCTTTTCAACTTCTACATCAACACGCTCACTTGCGCCAGCTTGCATATCATCAAGCTTACGGCCAGAGAGGCGACCATATTTTTCAAATTTGGTCACTTCAAAATAAACATCGCCGTTTGAAGCAGGGTAAGCAGCGCCTTTATTAACCAAATTGCCAATCATATTTTGCATCTGGTCGATATATTCAGTCGCTTTAGGTGCTTCATCAGGTGCTAAACAGCCTAAGTTCGCTGCATCTTCATTCATTGCATCGATGAAACGAGTGGTGAGTTGTTGGATTGTTTCACCATTCTCATTCGCACGTTTGATGATTTTGTCGTCAATGTCGGTAATGTTGCGAATGTAGCGAACATTCCAGCCTTGACTACGTAAGAAACGAATAATGTAGTCAAATGCAACCATAACTCGAGCATGCCCGATATGACAGTAGTCGTAAACGGTCATACCGCAGACGTACATATCGATGTGACCTTCTTTGCGAGGTACAAATTCAACTTTTTTTCGTTGCTCAGAGTTATATAAAACAAACGGTTGCATAAGGGTTTTCAAACACTCAACAAAAACAGTGTTACATCATAACTGATGCATCATTTTTCACAAAGGTTTATGCAAGAATTTTATAAGCTTGTGAAATCTTATACATTTAAAAACGTGTAGATGATTGAGTTATGTTAGAATGCCCCCAAATCTTTTGATTAAAATCACCGATCTTCACAAGAGATCAGATCAATTATTTTGAGTCAAACTCGTATGCCCAATCCTACAGATTTCCAAAGCAGCGCATTAGCAACATTGCGTATTGAGCAACAAGCCTTAGACGTGTTAGCAACACAAATTGGTGACAGTTTTAACCGAGCTTGTGAAATATTGTTACAGTGCAAAGGTCGTGTTGTGATCACTGGCATGGGTAAGTCAGGGCATATTGGCCGTAAAATGGCTGCAACTTTCGCCTCAACTGGTACTCCATCGTTTTTTATGCATCCGGGCGAAGCTGGGCATGGCGATTTGGGAATGCTGGTTCGTGGTGATGTTTTAATTGCGATTTCCAACTCTGGAAAAAGTGATGAAATCATGATGTTGATGCCTTTAATTAAACATCTTGGCGTTCCTCTTATTACCATTAGCCGTGATGATAAAGGCCCAATGCCACAAAATGCCGACATCGCTTTAACTTTAGGGGAGTCTGACGAGGCATGTCCATTAGGTTTAGCGCCTACGTCGAGTACTACAGCAACTTTAGTTTTGGGTGATGCACTGGCTGTTGCTTTACTTGAAGCGCGTGGTTTTACTGCAGATGATTTTGCTCGTTCGCATCCAGCAGGTGCGTTGGGTAAACGCTTACTTTTACATGTAAAACATCTGATGCATACAGGCGATGAACTGCCAAAAGTTTCACCAGATACACCAATGAATCAAGTACTTTATGAAATTTCTAATAAACGTTTAGGCTTGACGACAATTGTAGATGAACAAGAACATTTGCTTGGTATTTTCACCGATGGTGACTTGCGCCGTTTAATTGATAAACAGCAAGGTTTCGATGTGAATTTGCCTGTTTCAGAAGTGATGACAAAAAAACCATCAACGATTTCTCAAGAAGCACGTGCGGTAGAAGCTCTACAACAGCTGAACCTGAAAAAAATTAGTCAGTTTGTGGTGGTAGATGACCAAAACAAAGTGATTGGTGTAATTAGTATGCATGACCTTATTCAGGCAGGGGTAAATTAATCAATGGCATCTTATGCATTGTTAGAACAAGCACGTCATTTACAGGCATTGGTTCTGGATGTTGATGGTATTTTGAGTGATGGCTTCGTAACCTTAACTAATAGTGGCGATGAAATTAAATCATTCGATATTCGTGATGGTTTAGGAATGAAGCTTGCACAGCAAGCCGGCATGAAAGTTATCATTATTACAGGCAGAAAAAGTAATATTGTTGAAAAACGTATGTCTGATTTAGGTGTAGACCTCGTTTTTCAAGGCCGTGAAGACAAAGGCTCAGCACTTCGTGAAGCATGTGCGCAGTTTAATATTTTGCCGTCTGATTGCTTATATATGGGCGATGATTGGCCTGATTTATCTGCTTTTGCAATCGCAGGTATGAGTGTTACTGTGCCAAATGGTCATGAAGAAGTACGTCGCCGTGCGCATTTAGTTACGCAATCGATGGGTGGGCGTGGTGCTGTTCGTGAAGTCTGTGATATGTTGCTGATCGCAAAAGGCATTTACCAAGAACTTCTTGAAAAATATCTTGCAGTACCGCATTAATAATAAGATTACTTAAAAAGGTAGGCTATTCCTGCTCATGGATACCAGAGTTTTATCAATTGTTGCTGTAGTGGTTGCTGCTATAAGTGGTGGTTACTACTACTATAGTGGCAAGGCAAAAAAACTAGACATTGGTTCTGCGAAGAATATGACATATTCAGCGCAGGGCGTCCATTTGACTCAAACTGATGATCAAGGCAATTTGTATATTCGTGCTGAAGTTCGTCAGCTTGAACAGGATATGCAACAAAAAACATCAAAGTTGGATCAACTTAATGCCTTGATGTATAAAGATGGCAAAGTTGATGCGACATTCTTTGCAAAACAGGCAAATGGTTATGATGATAACCGTAAAGTTATTTTATCGGGTGATGTGGTCGCAACTAAACTGGCGCCACAAGGGAAGATTGAATTCCAAACTGATGAGTTAACTGGATATCCAAAAACCAGAGAAATTGAAACAGATCACCAAGTGGTTGTTCAATCTCCGCAAGCCGAGTTTGTCAGCAAAGGGTTAAAAGCTAATTTGAATAATGGTCAGTACGAATTTTTTAATATTCGAGGAAAGTATGCACCAAAGTCTTAATTTAAAACGTTCTTCAGCTTTCCTAAAACAAGCTGCGGTAATTACATTCGTTGCTTTATCATCTGCTTCGACTTTTGCTTTACCGTCTGACCGTAATCAACAAATTTCGTTAGTGGCAGACCGTGCAACTTATAATGAGAAAACGGGTTTAACGACTTATACGGGTAATGTCGTGATTGAACAAGGTACGATGAAGCTTCAAGCCGACTCAATTGTTGCTACGCTAAACTCTAAACGTGAAATTCAAACGATTACTGCCAAAGGTAGACCGTCTAAATTCCAACAGCAAATCAGTGCTGACAAGGGCGTTGCACGAGGCGAGGGTCAAACCATTGTTTATAATGCAGATACAGGCATTATTACTTTGACTGGTGGTGCATATCTATATCAAGATGGTTCAAGCATCCGTGGTAACTCATTGAAATATAGTATGAACAAAGGCGATGTTGAAGCTCAAGGTTCATCGTCAAATCGTGTTCAAATTATTATTCCGCCATCAACTTCAAAAAGTTTCCCAGGAGCGCGTGACTAATGCAACAAGCTCTTCAACCCCAAACTTTGTGTATTAAGCACTTAGCAAAAAACTATAGTAAACGTTGGGTCGTCAAAGACGTATCTTTTAGTATGCAAAGTGGACAGATTGTTGGTTTGCTTGGTCCTAACGGTGCAGGAAAAACAACAAGCTTCTATATGGTTGTTGGGCTAGTGCGTATGGACAAAGGTGAAATTCACCTTGATGATCTTGATATGTCCGATTTGGCAATGCATGAACGGGCACGTAAGGGAATCGGATATCTTCCGCAAGAAGCTTCTATCTTTAGAAAGCTGACAATTGCTGAAAATATTATGTCTATTTTAGAAACACGCAAAGACTTAAATAAGCAACAGCGCCAACAACGTCTTACTGAATTATTGAATGACTTTAAAATCAGTCATATTAAAGATTCATTGGGAATGAGTGTGTCTGGTGGTGAGCGTCGCCGTGCTGAAATTGCACGTGCATTGGCTGCTGATCCTAAGTTTATGTTACTTGATGAACCGTTTGCCGGTGTCGATCCAATTTCGGTGGGTGATATTAAAGATATTATCCAAACCTTAAAAGATCGCGGTATTGGTGTGCTTATCACAGACCATAACGTACGTGAAACTTTGGCAATCTGTGAACGTGCATATATTGTGAGCGAAGGTGCGGTAATTGCAGAAGGCACGCCACAAGAAATTCTGGATAACGAACAGGTACGTAAAGTCTACTTAGGTGACGATTTTACAGTTTAAATAAAAAAGTTAATCTATTTGGCTAAAAAGAGGTCAATGCTTCTTTTTAGCTTTTTATATTTAATTATTAAAAAACAATAAATTACACGGTTCACTTGATGAAAAAATAATGTGTGAATTATTCCTGCATTTATGCTTCTTTATGCAAAAAAATATGTAGAATGTAAAAGCTTTTAAACGATAACAAACAAGATCAACAAGACAAGCATGATTGGATATAACCAGAGAAGAGTAAAAAGGACATGTAAAAAGCCAGCTTTCCTGAAAGGGTTGATGCTTTTAACTTCACTGCATGTACCTATGGTGATATATGCCGCTAAACCAAGTGAGCAATATCACACATTAAAAGACAACTTATCACAACTTTTTGCCCCTAAAAGTAGTGATGAATTTAAAGTCGCTAAGATGCAAGAGTTGAGTAATTTTAGGCTAGATCGTTCTAGAGTGCAGGAGTTTCCGACTGTTCAACTCAATGATAGAGCAGCTTCATCTTATTCAAATTTGCCATCAAGGAAAATGACTCTGCAGGAAGCGGTGAAAATCGCCATCCAGCGTAACCCTGATATTTCCCAAGCCATTTCAACTTTAGCTGGCCAAAACGCCGGTATTGATGTTGCAAAGGCAGGTTATTATCCTCAAATTTCAGGTGGTATTACCACAGGTGACTTGAGTAGTGGCGAGCGTGGTCGGCAGTTATTGACTTTAAACGCAACTCAAATGCTTTATGATTTTGGTAAAGTCAAATCAGGTGTATCGGTTGAGAAAGCCAAACTTCAAGTCGAACAGGCGAATGTGTTGGTCAGCATTGACGATATTGCACTTGATGTTGCACAGTCGATTATCAACATTCAGCGCTATCTCCAATTAAATAAAATTGCCGAGCAGCAAATTGCAGGTATTCAGCGAATTCAGGAAATCGCTAATTTACGTGCAAATGCTGGTATTAGTAGTCAAGCTGACCCGATCCAAGCTCAGTCTTATTTACAAGCTGCTCAATCTGGTCTGATTGCACAGCAATCTTTATTACGTCAGTACCAACAACATTTAAGAACATTGTTGGGTGCTGATGTTTCACGTACAGGTTGGATTATTTCAGATGATTTGGTGAAAGTATCTGATTTATATGGCGAACCTGAGTTTAATACCATTCCAAAAATGATCGCTGCACAAGCGGGCATTGAAGTGGCTAAAGCTCAAAAGGAACAGACCCGTTTAACACGTTATCCAACTTTGGCAGTGAAAGGCTCGGTGAGTCAGGCCATTAATGGAAAAAACCCAAACAATGATGAAGACGACGGTTTATATAGTTCCATCATGCTTGAGGCCACCAGTCAGTTTTATCAAGGTGGGGCAGTTTCTTCTCAGGTAAAAATGGCAAGTTATGCAGAGGAAGCCGCTAAATCTAAAGTGAATTCTGTGTATCTGGATGTGCTCGATCAGATCAGAACCAGCCGTGAGCAAATTGAAAATAAACAACGTCAAATGCAGGTTTTAGCAAACCGCCAAGCGACAACAGTTCGTACACGCGAACTCTATCAAGAGCAGTACAAACTCGGTACCCGTTCATTGGTTGACTTATTGAATGCTGAACAGGCGATTCATAGTGCCAATTCGGAACTTGAAACTGCACGTTATGACATCTACAGCAGTATTGTTCAGTACATTGCAGCAACAGGACGTTCCCGCCAAGCTTATGACTTAAATAATATTTCAATTCAGGGGTTCGAAGTACAACCATGATGACAAAAATAAATTACCAGCCCTGGTTACAGGCGGTCTTAACGATTGCTAAACATTATAGAATTGAGCCTTCAGAAGAAAGAATTCGTTTACAACTTGACTGGAACCAAAATCAAAACCTTGATGATGTTTTGCAGTTAATGACCCGTCAGGTTGGACTCAATTTACGTAAAGTACCTTTTTCATTAGATTTACTTAACCCATGGCGTTTACCGGTCATGGTCGAGTTTAACGACGGACAAGTTGGTGTAATTGATAAGGCCGATACTCAAGGAAATGTCAGTATCCAGTTTAGTGGAGATCACGGCCTTTCCCAAAATTTAAGCTTAGATGTCTTAAAAACAACAATTAAGAATGTCTATATTCTGCGTCCTGAAACGTCTATTCCCGATGCGCGTATTGACGAATATATCAAACCATACGAAGCAAGCTGGTTCTGGTCGATTGTTTTAAGAGACTGGAAACGCTACGTTGATATTATGTTTGCCTCACTCATTGCCAATGTCTTGGCACTGGCAACCATTATTTTCTCAATGCAAGTGTATGACCGTGTTGTTCCATCTCAGTCTATCCCTACCCTATGGGTGTTGGCAGGTGGTGTACTCATTGCAGCACTTTTTGAATTTACCTTACGTATATCACGCGTGTACTTATCCGATATTATTGGTAAGCGTGCTGACTTACGGGTGTCTGATCGTGTATTTGGTCATGCCTTACGCATCAAAAATAAAGACCGTTCAAAATCTACCGGTAGTTTTATTTCCCAGATTCGTGAGCTCGAAGGTGTTCGTGAACTGGTGACTTCAACCACCATTAGTGCAATTGCCGATTTCCCATTCTTTTTCCTGTTCCTGATCATTTTTGCGATTATCGGTGGAAAACTGTTTTGGGTGATGTTGCTGGTTGTGCCACTTATGCTTTTGCCGGGTATTCTGGCACAGAAGAAGTTAGCGCAACTCGCACAGGAGGGTATGAGAGAGTCTTCAATCCGTAACGCTATTCTTGTTGAAGCGGTACAGGGCATTGAAGACATTAAGCTATTACGTGCTGAGTCTCGCTTCCAAAACCAGTGGAACCACATGAACGAAGTTTCAGCCGATATCGGGATGAGACAGCGTAAAATTGTCGGTACCTTAATGGCATGGACTCAAATGCTTCAGGGCTTAACCTATGCAATTGTGGTGTTGGTAGGATGTTTTGCGGTGATGGAAGGTGAAATGACTACAGGTGCGTTAGTGGCTTGTTCCATTCTATCTTCACGTATGTTGGCACCGATTGCACAGATTACAGGTGTTTTAGGTCGTTTACAGCAAGCAAAAGTTGCCAAACAAAGCCTTGATGAGCTCATGCAACGCCCGATCGATCAGGCTGACCGTTCGCATCTGGTACACAAAGCAGTTTTAAATGGCGATTACGAATTAAAAAATGTCTTGTTCCAATATGGCGAAGAAGACCCGAAACCAAGTTTGGCAATCCGTCATTTAAAAATTCGTGCTGGTGAAAAAATTGCCATATTGGGACGTAATGGTGCAGGTAAATCGACACTGCTCCAGCTTCTATCTGGTATGCAAGTTCCAACTCAAGGCGCGGTACATCTAGATGGTCTCGATCTTTCACTAATTGATCCGTCTGATGTACGTCGTGATATGGGTTTACTTAACCAGAATGCGCATCTTTTCTACGGTACGATTCGTGAAAACCTCACTTTAGGCGCGCCGCTTGCAACGGATGAAGAAATTCTTCGTGCGTTAGTAGTGACTGGTGCATTACCTTTTGTTCAAGAGAAAAAAGAAGGGCTAGATCACCTGATTTTAGAAGGTGGTGTTGGTTTCTCTGGTGGTCAGAAACAAGCGTTGTTACTGGCTCGTCTATTGATTCGTCAACCTAACATTTTATTGTTAGACGAACCGACAGCAGCCATTGATGACGTGGCAGAGAAACAACTGATTGATCATTTAAAAGGTTGGCTGGCACATCGTACTTTGGTCGTTGCGACCCACCGCCGCGCTGTTTTAGAACTGGTGGACCGCATTATTGTCGTGAATGAAGGCAAAATCGTGATGGACGGTCCAAGAGATCAGGTACTCAATCAATCAACAGCCCAACAAAAACAAGTGAGCCAAGGGGGTAATTCATGAGCGAACCACAACAAGAACAACAACTCACCCGTTCAATGAATGTCTCTTATAGTGAGCCACCCTTACCACGTGCCAGTTTAGTGATCTGGATTGTGGGCATTGGCTTGGTTATTTTCTTTATCTGGGCGTGGGTATTTAAACTTGAAGAAGTTTCTACTGGTACGGGTAAAGTCATTCCATCTTCTAAAGAACAGGTCATCCAGTCTTTAGAAGGCGGTATTCTAACTAAGCTGAATGTACAAGAAGGTGACATTGTTCAAAAAGGCGAAATTCTTGCGCAGCTTGATCCAACCCGTTTTGCATCAAATGTTGGTGAATCAAGATCTTTACTGATCTCTGCTCAGGCGACAGCAGCGCGTTTGCGTGCGGAAGTAAACGGTACACCTTTGGTTTTTCCTGAAATTGTGATGAAAGAACCAAAGTTAGTACAAGAAGAAACTGCATTATATCGCTCGCGTCGTGCTGATCTTGAACAAACCCTTGCAGGTTTAAGACAGGCGTTGCAACTTGTGCAACAAGAACTGGCGATGACAGAACCGCTTGTGGCTAAAGGTGCAGCAAGTGAGGTTGAGGTTTTACGTTTACGTCGTGAAGCAAATGATTTGCAAAATAAAATGAATGATGCGCAAAACCAGTACTATGTGAAAGCGCGTGAAGAGTTATCTAAAGCGAATACGGATAGCGAAACGCAACAACAAATCGTACTGGGTCGTAGTGACAGTTTAGATCGCGCAGTGTTCAGAGCACCGGTACGTGGTGTGGTCAAAGAAATTGCGGTAACTACTCGTGGTGGTGTTGTTCCTCAAAACGGTAAACTGATGACGATTGTACCGATTGACGAACAACTGCTGATTGAAGCGCGTATTTTACCGCGCGACATTGCCTTTATTCGTCCGGGACAAGAAGCACTGGTTAAGATCACGGCCTATGACTACTCAATTTATGGTGGTTTAAAAGGTAAAGTTACGGTTATTTCACCAGACACGATTCGTGATGAAGTGAAACAGGACCAATTCTATTATCGTGTTTATATCCGCACTGATTCTGACAAGCTTTACAATAAAGAAGGTAAAGCGTTTGGTATTACACCGGGTATGGTGGCAACAGTAGATATTCGTACTGGTCAAAAAACAGTACTTGATTACTTACTTAAACCATTTAATAAAGCCAAAGAAGCGTTACGAGAAAGATAATAAAAAAGCCCCGAGATTCGGGGCTTTTTTTATAGGTTTGATTCTATTAAATTCACGTTATAATTTGATTTTTATTGTGCTTTATCTTATTTATGGCTTTTACGATTGCATCACAGATTACATTTGAAGAAGAAATTAAAAAAAGTAGATTTCAGGCCATTGCTGCGCCAGTAGAAAATGAACAGCAGGTTAAAGAATTTTTAGAATACAACAAGGATATCTCGACCACTCACCAATGTTGGGCTTGGAAAATTGGGCATAACGTACGCTTTAACGATGATGGTGAACCGTCAGGAACAGCAGGCCGTCCAATATTAGCGACTATTGAAGGGAATGACCTGACGAATATTATTGTGATGGTTAACCGCTGGTATGGCGGTATAAAACTTGGAACGGGCGGCCTTGTGAGAGCATACGGTGGCTGTGCTGGACAATGTTTATTATTGGCTGAACGTATTGAACTCATTGCAAAGAAGACAATTCACTTTTCGTGTTATTTTAATGAATGGGCCATATTTCAATATGAGCTGACTCAACAACAGATTGAATATCAGGAAACCTACACGGCAACAGGTGTAGATATTGAAGCGAGACTACAGATACATCAAATTGAACCGCTTGCCTTAAAACTCAGAGACGTAACACGTGGTCGTGAAGAATTAAAAATTGAAGAGGAATTAACAGATGACTGATTCCTTACTTAAATATCGTGAGCAACATAAGCACCGCTTAAACTATATGCCATGGTTATATTGGACGTTGAAACCTAAAAACCGTGCTTGGGCTGAAGAGTGGCAAAAGGAATATCAAGCTTATTTAATGGATATGGAAACAGTTGAGATTGGTGAAAATTGTTTTATTTCACCGCTAGCACATATTTTTGCTGAACCAGGCCGCAAAATTATTATTGGGGATAATAGTTTTATTGCGGCTGATTGCACATTGCATGGACCGCTGGAAATCGGCAATGAAGTCGCGATTAATCATCATTGTATTTTAGATGGGGGACGAACGGGCATAAAGTTGCATGACCAAGTCCGTATTGCCGCGTATTGCCATTTATATGCATTTGACCATGGGATGCAACTAGACCGTCCACTTTACCAGCAGCCAGTTACTTCTAAAGGAATTGAAATTGAGCAAGACGTTTGGTTGGGTGCGCATGTGGGGATTAAAGACGGTATAAAAATCGGTAAACATGCTGTGGTCGGGATGAATAGTATGGTGACTAAAGATGTTGAGCCGTACCATATTGTTGGCGGAAATCCCGCAAAATTTATTCGTTTAAGAGAATAATGCAGTCTCAAGAATGTAATAAAATGTTTGATCTTTAAACAAAAAAGTTGATTTTTATACATAAACCTTAACATACCAATTTTTATCTATGTTAAGTTAAAGCTAAGTTTTAATAATAATCTCCAAGGCAATAGACCTGAAGAAGAGAGGCTAACATGAACCGTGTTATTGCGTGTATTGACTCATCACCGTGTATTAATGCTATTGCTGATGCAGCAGCATGGGTTGCTAAAGCGACCGGACGGGAACTTGTATTATTACAAATTCTGGACTATTACCCAGCCAGTTACCATCTTGGTGAAATTAGTGGGGTAATCGGCTTTGAAAGCAATGCAATGCTGCTAAAAGAGTTAGCTGAGCTAGAGCAAAAACAAAGTGAACTCGCGTTAGACTATAGTAATAATTTACTCCGCCATATTTCTGATCTTATTCAAGAAAAGCACGGAATTACCAGCTCAAAAATTCAAGAAAAAGGTGATTTTTTAGAACAAAGTTTTAATCTCTTACATGAAAATGACATCGTTATTTTAGGTCGAGTCGGGGAAAGAGCAGCCGAGAAACACAAACCAATCGGTAGCAATGTTGAAAACTTCATCCGCGGTGCGAACTGTACTGTTTTGACCATTGGTGAAAACTTTAAAGTGCCAACACGATTTATCTTTGCTTATGAATATTCGCCAACTTGTCAAAAAATGATGCGCCGTATTGCCCAAAGTGACTTATTGCGAACACTGCAATGTCATTTGGTGTATGTAGGTGATCATCCAGAAATATTAAATGAACCAGAACATTATCTTAAACAAGCGGGTCTAGATGTAGTCACCGTTTACCGTTATGGTGATGTTGCACAAAATATTTTAGAGTACCAACAAGAACACGGTATTCAAATCATTGTGTTAGGGGCATTTAGTCATAGCAAAATTCATCAATTCTTCTTGGGAAGTATTGCGACAACCATATTCCGAAACGCGACTGTTCCATTACTTGTGGCTAAATGATGAGATTTGCATATAGTTATCCGCAAATCTTGTGGATAACTATATGGAAAAGCAACAGTAATAAAAGTAATTAATTGATTATAAATAATAAAATAAAAAAGATGATTTTTTAACCATTATTTCACAATTGCAATTGCGAAGCCATCATGACCTTTTGAGCCAACTGTTTGTAAGGCTGTACAAGACAATATTTGCGGATGATTTTCTAAGGCTTTAAACATTTCACGGATGCCTTCAATACTCGGTTTTTTATTGTCAGGATTTAAAATATCACCTGCTCGAATTACATTATCGAGTACGATAATCGTACCTGATCTTGAGAATTTCAGACTCAATTCTAAATATTCAGGATAACCCTGTTTATCTGCATCAATGAAAATAAAATCAAAAGGCTCGATAGATTGAGGATCAATCGCAGAAAGGATATCTGCAGCACGACCAGCTCGAAGATCAACTTTTACAGGAAGATTGGCATGATCGATATTTTTTTGTGCCATTTCTGCATGAGTAGCACGGCCTTCTATTGTGAGTAAATAACCATCTTCAGGTAAGGCACGACCTAACCAGATGGTACTGTATGCAGCAAAGGTTCCGATTTCTAAAACTCGTTTGCATTTATTCATTTGAATAAGCATCTGCAAGAACATACCTTGGTTAGGAGCTACTGCAAGATGATTTGAAAAGCCGTGTTCGTCGGTATTCTTTAATGCATATTCGAGTCGCGGGTCTTCGGGAATTAAATGTGAATCGATATATTGGTCAATGTCTGTCCACATCTGCTGCATAATCAAATTTACCTATATGTTGATCGGGCTATTTTAAACGTTTATGCATAGAGTGCAAAAATCTTCGTTTCAAGAAATTTTGGTTGATTGGGAAATGTACAATAAAAAAACTCCTTTCAGTTGAAAGGAGTTTTTTTATTAGAAATTACACATCGAACTGTTTCGGGTGAGGTCAGGGCCCCAAGTACGATAGCCTTGAGTATCAATATGAATTTGCCCGGAACTATATAGACCAATACCCATATTTAAGCTTTGACCATGCTGAGCCCAGAACTGACAAAGTTTAAACTTGGTATTTTCGATAAATGCATAATCTTGAGCTTGTGGGAATTCAGGACCAATACGGAAATCGATTGCCGAGTTAAATAAATGTTTAGATGAGCTTGCGCCACCTGCACATTCATTTAAAGGTAAATCTCGGTAAACCGAAGTCACTTCAAAGTCGGTAAGAACTTTTGCTGCAACTAAATATTTAAATACGCGTAGGGTAGATAAAGAATTTCCCCATAATTCGCGATTAGGTACAGCATATTCAGAGCGGCCACATTTTTGCCAATCACGCGCTGAACGTAATAACTCAAAGCTTGGCACAATGCCTGCAACGTTATTTCGGGTTAAGAATTTTTCGTATTCACGAACACGTTGGTAATTTTCACCAGAACTTAACCAACTTCGATAAGATGCAGGCTCAACTTTAGGGGGAATTGGGCGCTCGATAATAACGCGCTCTTGTGGAATAAAGATTCGTTTACCACTTGGAGAGGTTTTGCCTGTTGTTGTGTGTTGGGGAGAGCTGACACAACCTACCATAACCGCTGGGATTATGCATAAGGGCACCAGACTCTGCAAAAACTTCCGCATAAGAAAAATTAAGCACTTATAAATATTGCGGGTATTTTAATGCAAAACAGTGCACAAATTACGAGGAATTTGCAATGAAATGTTTGAATAGGGTATAAAAAAAGATCAGCGGGTGCTGATCTTTTTTGAAATTACTTTTCAAGATATTGTAATTTATCAGGTTTGCCGTTCCATTCTTCACGGTCAGCTGGTTGATCGCCAATTTGAGTAATGTTAGGCCATTTTTGAGAAAGTTCAGCATTTAATTCAATAAATACTTCTTGACCTTCAGGTAGCTCATCTTCAGAGAAAATTGCATTTGCCGGGCACTCTGGTTCACATAATGCACAGTCAATACATTCATCCGGATTAATCACTAGGAAATTCGGACCTTCGTAAAAACAGTCTACAGGACAAACTTCTACGCAATCTTGGTATTTACATTTAATACAATTTTCAGTGACAACAAAGGTCATGGCGACAGCTACCTAAAAAATATGGTTTCATTTCGAATAGCTTATTTTAGGCAAAAAAGGGGTAAACAAACAATTGCTTTTATTGATATTCTTTATTCATGCATATGAAGATAAGTTAATACGTTGATAATCAAACAGATCTTCTATGGTGAATAGAGCGTAATCTATAAAATCAAAATAATAATATATTTTATAAAACAATAACTTAAAAAATATTTTATTTAATTATTTAGATGTCATTTAAGTCAAGGCATCTATTTTATTAAACGCCTTAACTTTTTATTTTTTCTTTTACAAATTTTGATTTACGGTTTTTTTCCTAAAAAAACTTAAATTTTTAGAGCTAAAGCTTACATAGTAAATGGATATCTTCAGGTTCGAGCTGCCAAAGTTGTTGATCTGGAGCACTTAACGGTTGCGCGCCATGTTTCATATAGAAGTCCACAGTGCATCGACTTGGGGTTGCTGAAATATACAGTTGGTCTGCACCGAGTTGCTTGGCTGACTCTTTTGCGGCTTGCATAAGCTTAGCGCCAATGCCTTGACCTTGTTGGTTTGCATCGACATAGAAATAGTGGAGTAATTTTGCTTGGGGGTAATCCGCTATAAGTTGATTTGAGACTACGCTTATACCAACGAGCTTTTCAGAAGCATCAAATGCACCGACAAATATTGAACCTTGTGCAAAGAGTTGTTTGAGTTTAGGTGGGTCATTTTCTAAATGATATGAATCCCAATTTTGTACATCAAAAAAACAATCAACTAAGTCTAGATGTTGCTGTTTTTGTATGTAGTTTTGAGTGATTAATTCACGGCGGCTAATGTGCTGCCAAATAAGATCAATTTCTGAACTTTGCAAAGATCTTAAGATCATATAAATATTATTCTCCGATATGAATAAGCAGACCTAAGCCTGCTTATTCGGAAGTGCTTTATTAAGATTTGAGTGCAGCTTTTAACTCGTAGAGTTGTTCAAGTGCCTGACGAGGCGATAAGTTATCGACTTCAATTTGCTTAAGTAAATCTAGAGCAGGGGATGAAACTTCAATTTCGACAACTTTCTCTATGATTTGTGAACCAGAGTTTGCATCTGGTGGAGCAAACAAATCATTTTGAAAACTGGTTTGTAGATGTTGTTGCTGCTGTTTTTCTAAAATGCGTAAACGCTTCTGCGCTTCTTTAATAACATTGGCAGGAATACCCGCTAATTTTGCAACTTGTAAACCATGACTTTGACTTGCAGGGCCTTGTTGAACTTTATGCAATAAAATCAGATTGCCATTCAGTTCTTGCGCCGTGACATGATAGTTATCGATTCCTGCTTCACTACCAAGTTCGGTCAACTCAAAATAATGAGTCGCGAATAAACATAAACATTTTACGCGCTTGGTTAAATCGACCACACATGCCCATGCTAAAGATAAACCGTCATAGGTACTGGTTCCGCGGCCAACCTCATCCATTAATACCAACGACTGGTTGGTGGCATGATGCAGAATTTGCGAAGTTTCAGTCATCTCGACCATAAAGGTTGATTTGCCTGTAGATAAATCGTCGGCTGAACCAATACGTGTAAAAATTCGGTCAATTGGACCAAGTTTGACGGCTTTAGCCGGAACATAGCTACCGCAATAAGCAAGTAAACTGATTAATGCCGTTTGGCGCATGAAGGTTGATTTACCGCCCATGTTTGGACCGGTAATAATGGCCATGCGGTGCTGAGCATCAAGGAAAGTGTCATTTGGGGTAAATGGCGCTTTATTTAATGCTTCAACGACAGGATGACGACCAGCCTGAATTTTAATGCCCGTTTCCGGAGTAAATTCAGGGCGCGTCCAATTGTTTAAACGTGCTTGATGAGCAAAGTTTGCAATGACATCAATTTGAGCAATTGCTGAACTCATCATTTGTAAGTGAGCGATATTTTCGCGAAGGTTTTCAAGCAAAGCTTCGAATAGTGCTTTTTCACGAGAGAGTGCACGTGACTCGCTCGACAGGACTTTATCTTCAAAACTCTTAAGCTCAGGGGTAATGTAGCGTTCAGCATTCTTTAAAGTTTGACGACGGATATAGTCGGCTGGCGCCTGTTCTGCTTGAGCACGAGTCAGTTCAATATAGTAACCGCTTACACGGTTATAACCGATTTTAAGGGTATTAATGCCTGTACGTTCACGCTCTTTAATTTCAAGATCAATTAAGAATTGACCTGCATGATCTCGAATTTGGCGTAATTCATCAAGCTCAGCATCATATCCTTCTGCAATTACATTGCCATCACGAAGTAATACAGGTGGATTTTCAACGATTGCTGCCATTAAATGTTGATGAAGCGCTTTGAAGTCTCCAAGTTCTTCATCTAGTTGAACTAATAACTTAGATTTCTTCGCTTGAATGACTGGAGTTAACGCCGTTCTTAAAGCTGGAATTTGTGCGCATGCATGACGAAGTTGCACCAAATCACGTGGTCGCGCACTGCCTAGCGCAACGCGGCTAAGCACGCGTTCAATATCACCAATTTCTTTAAGCACTAAACGAACTGGGTTTTCGTGATATCCCTGAATGAGTTGCTCAATCGCATCTAAACGAGCATCAAGCAATGCAGTATCACGCACAGGTTGCATGAGTGTGCGGCTTAATAGACGGCCACCCATTGCAGTTTGGCAATCATTTACTAGTTGAAATAATGATGTTCCGTGTTCAAATAATGGCTCGATAATTTCTAAGTTGCGACGTGTAATTGGGTCGAGCGCAATAAAGTCTGTACTTTGTTCAAGTTGGATTGAACGAATATGCGGTAATGCAGTTTTTTGGGTTTCTTTTGCATAGTGAATAAGCGCAGCGGCAGCAGCCTTGGCTAAAGGTAATGGGTCTAAACCAAAACCTGAAAGTGTTGATACTGTAAACTGGTCACATAAGGTTTTTTGTGCATTATTTAGATTGAAGTCTACATTTGGACGTTTAGTAACAGGGCAATCTAAATGCTTTTTAATTTGTTCGATAATATTGGTGTCGACCAAATCTTCATCAATCAAGATCTCACTTGGCATTAAACGCGCAAGTTCAATAGGTAATTGTTCTGGCTTGTAATCTTGTTGTTGAACTTTAAAAATGCCTGCACTTAAGTCGAGTAAAGCAAAACCGATCTGGTTTTGATGAATGCACAATGAAACGAGATTAGATGATTGATAACTGCTGAGTAATGCATCATCAGTTAATGTACCCGGGGTCAGAATACGAACAACTTTACGTTCAACAGGGCCTTTGCCTGTTACTTCTCCAACTTGTTCGCAAATGGCTACCGTGCGCCCAGCTTTAACAAGACGCGCCAAATAACCTTCTGCCGAATGATAGGGAACACCTGCCATTGGAATAGGTCGGCCACTGGCTTTGCCACGATGGGTTAAGGTAATGCCTAAAAGTTTGGCTGCTAAATGAGCATCTTCAAAGAAGAGTTCATAAAAGTCACCCATACGGTAGAACAGCAACGCATGTTGATAGTCCGTTTTAACTTTGAGATATTGCTGCATCATAGGTGTGTGAGAAGATAAGTCAGCCATGATTTCAGCGCTATTCATGCGTATTAAACCCTTAAAAAATCAGTAATATTTTACGTTTGGTCATCTAACCAATTTCAAGTCTTTTAAAAATGAATGTCATTCAAGAAAAGAACACAACTGGATGAACTTTGAAAATTGGCATCCATAGTATAAAGCGAATTGGAGTCACTCCAGATGTGTAATGGTAACAAATTTGAGTTATTGAAAAAAAGAGTAGTGGAGCTCTGAAGTATAAGACCAATAAGTTGACTTCAAATTGTGGCTTAAGTGGTCTGAGGTCAAGTTTTTTTCAACATACTTAAGCAATATGGTTTGCGTAACTTCAATCAAATACTGAAATATGTTGAATCAGAGTATGAATTGCCTACGTCAGTCATTGTCTTGTGCAAAAGTATGCTGAATATAAATAGAGGAGTCATTCATGGGTACGCGTTCAACCATTATGGATACCAATAGCTTTCGTCCAGAACATGCTGCTGAGCTGGATCATGCTACCCGAAAACTGACAGACAAAAGAAATAAAATTTTAGGTGAATCCTATCGCTTGTTTTATCGTAATCCCGTGCATCTGGTAAAAGGACAGGGACAATATTTATGGGATGCAGCAGGTCATCAATATCTGGATGTTTACAACAATGTTGCCAGCATTGGTCATTGTCATCCTGCGGTCATTGAAGCGGTAAATGAGCAAATGAAAATGCTCAATACGCATACCCGTTATTTACATGAAAATATTTTGGATTATACCGAAGAACTCTTACAAACCACTCCTGATGAAATTGACCGTGCCATGTATATGTGTACAGGTTCGGAAGCGAATGATTTGGCGATTCGTATTGCCCGTGAATATAGCGGCGGTACAGGAATTATTGTTTCTCAAGAAGCCTATCATGGGACCAGTAGTTTAACATCAGGATGTTCTCCAGCACTTGGAACTGAACAACCTTTAGATGATACAACCCGCTTAGTTCCGGCACCTGATTATTATCGGATTCAAACTGATGATTTAGGTGAATGGTTCGCACAGCAGATTCAACAGCAAATTGACGATATGAACGCAAAAGGCATCAAGTTTGCAGGTTTTTTAGCGGACTCCATATTTTCTTCTGACGGTGTGATGCCTAATCCTGTTGGGTTCTTACAAAAAGCGGTTGATGTTGTCCATGCAAATGGCGGTATCTTTATTGCCGATGAAGTACAGCCAGGTTTCGCGCGCACTGGCGATTCTTTCTGGGGCTTTGGCCGTCACAATGTTGTGCCTGATATCATTACCACTGGTAAACCAATGGGTAACGGTGTCCCTGTGTCAGGGCTTTTAGCTAAGAGTGAAGTCCTTGCTGCTTTTAGCGATAAAATTCCATATTTTAATACCTTTGGTGGTAATCCTGTTTCTATGGCAGCGGCACAGGCTGTACTTAAAGTCATTCAGGAAGAAGAATTGCAAACCCATAGTAAATATGTGGGAGGGCTACTTCTAAAAGAACTCACTAAACTTATGGATAAACATGAGGTGGTTGGCGATGTCCGTGGCGCTGGTCTATTTATAGGATTTGAACTGGTTAAAGATAGAGGCACAAAAGAACCGAATAAAGCATTGGCTTTGAACCTTATTGAAGAGCTCAGAAATACTCATCGAGTTTTAACCTCAGTTGCAGGTCCTTATGGCAATGTATTGAAACTGCGCCCACCTTTGGCCTTCCAAACAAAAGATATCGATTGGTTAGTCGGTGCTTTAGATCAAGCCTTAACAAAATTAAAGTAAGTCACTCTAAATATAAAAAATACCCTTCAAGTTGGATGCTAAATCTAATTTGAAGGGTATTTTGTTGTTCAATTATTTTGTAGCTGTAAAAGTTATTTAGAATTGCTTAAATAATAAAAAGGCCTTTATTCAAGGCCTGTATTTGCAATGTTTTAGTGTCTTAATTGACGTGGTGTAACACCAAACCAGCGTTTAAATGCACGAGATAACGCACTTACTTCTGAATAGCCTAATAAGAATGCCATTTCTGAAATTGGAATATTTTTCTGTTTAATATAATGCTCGGCCAACTCACAACGAACCTGATCGACTAAATGGGTGAAGGTCAGTCCTTCATTTTTTAAACGGCGGGTAAGGGTGCAACTACTTAAACCAATATCATGAGCGATTTTTTCAAGGTTTGGTTCACCTTCACTGAGTTCAAGTTGTATGTGAGAGCGAACCTGATCTGCAAGACATTGACTTGGTGAAGCGCGATTGAGTAGGTGTAATGTATCTAGAATCACTGTTAATAAAATAGAATCACGGCCCGGCATAGTATGCTGGACGTCTTTTTTTGAAATGATGATGGAGTTAAATGGCTGATCAAAATAAACAGGTGCGTTAAATAATTTGCTGTGTTCTTGCCAGAATTCAGGTCGAGTATGCTCAAAGTGAATGGCGCGTGGTGAATAATGAGGGCCCATCACTTCACGGATCACATTCATAAACATGCCCATGGTCAGTTCAGCATCTTGGCGACGAGTTAAAATCGCGCCGTGTTGGACTTGATAATCTATGCGCCAGCTATCTCCTAAATCGACCATTCGATTGAGGGTATCTTTCTGATGCAAATAAAAGTTATTGGTCATGTTCATGAGTGCAGACTCTAATGTGTTTGAGCAAAGACCGATGTAACCAATAAGCCCTAATGATTTCGGTTGAAACTGTTGACCATAATGCAGACCAAAATTATCACAACCTGAAACCAAGGCTGCCTGTTCTAACACCTTGCAATAATTGGGTAGTTGTAAGCTCAAAGTTGGGCTGATTAGAAGTTCAGGATTAATACCACTAATTCCTAAAACACGATCAACATCTGCACCTTTTTGATGAATAAACTCGCTTAATCCAGAGGCGGCTGCAGACAATACACCTTGATTACACATATTTGAATCGACAAGATGAGCTGGATTGAGATGTAACATGTCAAGTCTCATGATATTTATTCCTAACTATTATTATATTAAGCAAAAGCCATACCAGTTTTTGCTTGCGTCCATGATTTTGTGTGGTTAAAAGTACTTATAAAATAATGGTTTATATGTTGCTGTTTTAAGTTTCAGGTTTGATTCTTTAAGAGGATATCTTTAGGTTGGGTAGCGAACTAAAAGAAGGCAGAAAATGCATTAGAGATAGGCAAAAAGGGCAGAACTAAAACAAGAAATTAAGCGGCTTCTCATGCATACAACATGTATTGTAGGCATGAGAAAATAAGTGAAATACTAATTTTTTGTAGTTTTTGCCGTTTGCGCACCATAACTTAAACTGGCCATTGAAGGTCTAAATTGACCTGTATTGGCATCGCGGCCCTGTAGTAAAAACTTAGTATTGGCTTGACCATAGCCTTGCACAGCCTGCTGAGAAAACTTTCCGATATCAGAGTTTGGGCTGCGCAATCGGTTGATAATCAGAACCTTCTGAGTCGTTGCAAAATCTTGCATCATATTTTGATCGCCCTCACTGTCACCTGCGATAAAAATTGGTCCGTAACCATATTTAGAGACTAAAAAACGCTGGATGGTTGCAGTTTTGCCTTTACCTTGAGTTTGTGCATAGCCATGACGAAACTCGGGTAAAATTCGATTTTGTGCATCTCGTTCTAACTCCATGGCGTAGGCATTTTTTTCATTAATGTTATAGCCAATCTCTGGATTAGAAATAATTTCCTTAATCACATCAATAAAAGATGCCGAACAGACATAGACATCAATGCCATTATCCTGAAAGGCCTTAAATAGATTTTGCATTTCACGGTATGGTCTTAAACCATTTTCCCAAGTGGTTTTCACAACGCCTGCTTGACCCGAAAGTGCAGCGGGAGAGGTCCATGTCACGGGTCCAATCGGTTGCTGCATTTGCCAAGCCACCGTTGCTTTCACCAAATTACGGACTTGTTGTTCGGTAAGCCCAGTAAATAAATAAGTGACCCACGGATATGCAACTTCATGATCAAACGTGTCTCCAATTGCCGCATATAGATATCTCATTTTAGTAATGAAATCGAGATAATGCGGATCTTGTTTAATTTGATCCAGACTTTGCTTACCTTTTAGACCGTTATAGTGGTGATAAAGCCATGTGTAGCTGGCAATAATATCTGGGGCAATTTTATCAATATTGACGACTTGGCCTTGCTGGTTGTTGTAGGCTGCTTCAAAATTTTGCGGGCTAATTCCTTTGCGAATAATCTGATTAAGCTGCTCTGGCGTGACATTAAACGCTAAGTGTTCAAGTTGATAAATTAACGTTGCTTCTTCGATGTCTAAAAATACCGAAGTATTGTCAAAGTCAGTGACAATATATGGGCGTTTTTCAGGATTATAATTAGGGCTATCTTTTCCATAAGTAGCAATCAATTGGTTAAGTTGGTCAAAGTTAAAAGTGTCCCATTGACCTTTTTGTATATATTCCTTTTTGGGAATAGCGACTGCGGGAGATGTACTTTGTATAGGGTTGTAATTACATGCGCTTAGAGCAAGCATACTTGCCAGACTACTGGTGAGTAATAGTGCTTTGGCAACTTTGCTCAGTTGATGGGTAGCTTGCATAAACCCTTCCTTTAAATTCTATAAAATTTAAAAACTAAAAATTGAAAATGAAGAAAAGCGATCTAAATCACTTTTCAAATTCCTACAGGCATTTGACCGTTTAGATATTTTTTACAAAGACGCACAGTTTCATTGGACCATTGGTTTCCAAGACTTTGAGCCATTTCTGTTTGTGCGTGAGAACCATTCCAAGCCATCATTTGAATGCGGCGTTGCATGATAAAAGTTGGGATCATTTCATATTCTTCAGACTGAATATGACCTACGCGCTCGTAGCCTTTTAACCAGTAATCAACCCAATGAGGTGCATTTGCATAATGTTCATTGAAGCTAATTGCAGCGGCGAGATCATGCATAAACCAGCTCATGCCGCAGTCATCAAAATCGATCACACCGATACGTTCTTGTTGTAGTAATAAATTGGTTAAACGCAAATCGGCATGAATTAGGCCATAGCGTTCTTGGGTTTTACCAAAGAAATTTAAATCTTTCGAAATCTGTGCAATCGCTTCTTCAATCACGCCGTGATCTTGAGGTCTTAAATGAGGTGCATTTTTCCAGTTTCCCCAGTGTCCATCCGCACCGATCATGGTTTCATGATTCCACACAATACGTTGAAAGTTTTCAGGCGCTTGCCATGTCTTACTATGTACGTGCAACTTTGCGGTAATTTGCCCTAATTGCTCAAATGCAGTGGGGTCAACTTCAACAGTCGGCATATCGCCCTCAACCCAGTTGAAAAGGACTGCATAACGATAAATATCATTCGATAGTTTTAAAGTAATGACACGCTCACCTGATTGATCTGCAATCGCAACAGGAACTTGAATACCACTCGCATTTAAAGCATCTAACCATTCAAGCTCGCTTTGTATATCGAGTTTGCTGTGATAGTTGGGACGGTGAATTCGAAGTGCATATCGGGTAGAGCCAGTTGAAATCTGAAAGGTTGCATTTTCAGACTGACACAGCAGTTTGACCTGTCCTTGATATTCCGAGGGATATTGCTTAATTGCTTGTTCTGCCAGTATTTGTAATTGAACTTGGCTTAAAAATTCATTTTGTTCTACAGACATAACCCAACTCCTCAATTTAATTTTTAAACACGTTCTGTGTTGAGATGCCGTCGATCTTATAAAAGAAAAAATGAATCAACTTGACTTCAAGTGGTCGGGGAGATGTTTTGCTGTCAAGTTTTATGAATATCTTTTGCGCAACTATTGGTGGTGTAAATTTAGTCGATAAGGCAATACGACAATGAAAGAGTCAGAATTAAACGTAGATGTGGGTGCTCTACAACAGGACGCAGAGTATTTTGCAAAACGTCAGTTAAAAAAGGGGGCAGTAGGTTGGTTACTTTTAGTGGGGCTAGGTGTTTCTTACGTCATTTCGGGTGACTTTGCGGGTTGGAATTTTGGGCTGGCACAAGGCGGCTGGGGTGGGCTCTTTATTGCAACAGTCATCGTCGCGTTTATGTATCTCTGCATGAGCTTTGTAATGTCTGAGATGTCAACGATGTTGCCTACTGCTGGTGGTGGCTATAGTTTTGCCCGCGTTGCATTTGGTCCTTTTGGAGGCTACCTCACAGGGACTGCAATTTTAATTGAATATGCAATTGCACCTGCTGCCATTGCCGTATTTATCGGTTCATATTGCGAATCACTCTTTGGAATTGGCGGCTGGGCTGTTTATCTAATTTGTTATTTAGTTTTTATGGGTATTCATCTGAAAGGTGCAGGTGAAGCACTTAAAATCATGTTTGGAATTACCGCCGTTGCTTGTATTGCACTGGTCGTATTTATTGTCGCGATGCTTCCACATTTTGACAGCGCACGTTTATTTGATATTCCAGTCAGCACTCATGCAGGTGCGAGTAGCTTTTTACCGTTTGGCTATATGGGAATATGGGCCGCAGTACCGTATGCCATCTGGTTTTTTCTTGCAGTTGAAGGGGTACCACTGGCTGCTGAAGAAGCAAAAGATCCAGTACGTTCATTGCCACGAGGCTTGATTGGTTCAATGTTAATATTGGCATCGTTTGCACTTTTAATCTTATTTTTGGGAGCAGGTGCAGCGGGTTCAAATGCTTTAAAAAATTCAGGAGCACCTTTAGTTGATGCACTCATTGCGGTATATGGTCAGCACACATGGTTGGCAAGCTTTGTTAACTTTGTAGGTCTTGCTGGACTTGTCGCAAGTTTCTTCTCAATTATTTATGCATATTCGCGTCAGATTTTTGCATTGTCACGTGCGGGATATTTGCCAAAAAATTTATCGCTCACCAATGAAAATAAAGCGCCATATTGGGCCATTATCATTCCGGGCATTATCGGCTTCTTACTTTCTTTAACAGGTGAGGGTGACTTACTCATTTTAATGGCTGTATTCGGCGCAACAATTTCTTATGTGTTGATGATGCTCTCACATATCAAATTACGTTTATCTCGCCCTGAATTACCACGCCCGTATAAAACGCCTGGTGGAATGTGGACGTCTTGTATTGCCTTGGTTCTCGCTGCTGTTGCTGTAGTTGCAGGTTTAATGGTAAATCCAAAAGTTTGGTTATTGGCCGCGCTGATTTATGTCGGATTTATACTCTATTACTTGTTATATAGCCGTCATCATTTAGTGAAAGGCACGCCTGAGCAAGAGTTCGCGATGATTGATGACTGAGTTTGATTGCGATAAATATAAAGAGGCTTCGGCCTCTTTTTTAAGCTTTATAAGACTATTAAAACGTTTAGAAGCCAAAATTGAAAAGTTTAAATATTTAACTCAAAGTTTACTTTTACGCGGTCTAAAACAATTAAGGTTCGATATGTTTTTACATCTTCATTATCAGCAAAATGTTTTCTAACCAAACTTTCAAAATGAGATAAGTTATTGCTCAGCATAATAATGATAAAAGAGACGCCTCCATTCACAAAGTAACACTGTTGAATTTCTTCAACAGAAGCAAAGTATTGCTTCGCTCTGTCCATCACTACAGAGCGGTCTTCGCTAAGGCGGACTTCAATAATAGACGTAATTTTTTCACCAAATTTAAGCGGATTTAAGATAGCGCAATTTTTTAAAATTATTTCCTTTTCTTCCATACGAGATATACGTCTTTGAACAGAAGCGGACGATAGACCAATTTTTTCAGAAATTTCTCGATGCGAAGTCTTATTGTCTTTTTGCAGTATTCTTAAGATTGCGTAGTCAAAATTATCTAAAGAAATATCTGACATGAGTAAATCTCTCATTAAGCTTTAAATATAGAGTTATTTAATCGTTTTATTGAGAGAAATAGAAGAAATATATTGATTATATAGAATTAAAATTTCAATCATTCCCAGAGCGGTAAATATGATGATTGAGACAAACTCCAAGCAAGGCATGGCATTTGCAGCCGCATTTCTATCTTTAGTTTCTGTGCAAATAGGAGCATCAATAGGAAAAGCCCTTTTTCCAATTCTTAGTGCAGAAGGAGTAACTTTAACTCGACTTGCTTTAGCAGCATGTTTCTTGTGGATTGTTTATAAACCTTGGAGAGATTGGAACAGACAGACCAATTGGAAAAATCTCATTATTTATGGGGCCATCCTCACTTTAATGAATACTTTAATTTATAAAGCATTTTCTTATATGTCTGTTGGGATCGCGATTTCCATTGAAGTGTTGGGACCGCTTACGGTTGCTATTTTAATGTCTAAAAATAAATTAGATTATTTTTGGGGAGCATTATCTATGATTGGTTTGCTTCTTTTGCCTATGGGCAATTCAAATAATAACTTTAGCTTTATTGGTATGACGTATGCTTTAGTAGCCGCAGTGGGTTGGGGACTATATATTATTTACGGCTCTAAAGTTGCAAAAGGTGGTGGAAGTTCTGTTGCGACAGGAATGTTCTTAGCAGCTTTGTTTGCAACGCCTTTAGGGGCATCTCACATTGTCCATATTTTTGATAGTTATACGATTCTTTTGACATGTTTACTCATGGCGATGCTAGCAAGTGCGATTCCCTTCATATTAGATATGATTGCGATGAAAAAACTGCATCCACGTGTTTTTGGAATTTTATTGAGTGCATCACCTGCGGTGAGTGCTTTGGCTGGATGGCTGATTTTAGATGAACGATTAAACAGTTTTCAGATCATTGGAATAACAATTATTATGGCATCGTGTGCGGGATGTTCTTATTTTTCTTATAAACGTAATACTGCAAAGCCTGTTCATCTATGATGCCGCATCTCTAAAAGCTGGATGAGTCGTTTTGAAGGGGGGTAAATAATAAATAGAGCCCCCTTAGAAAGGCTGCTTGTGTACAAAAAGAATATAAAAACAGCAAGTAATACTTACTCAAGTATCATTTTAATCTGATTGATATTTATACAATATAGTTACCAGATCACATGGATATGAACTCATGAAATTTCTAAAATTTCTAACTTTTAGCACCATTCTTACCTTATCCGCACATAGTTATGCGACAGTGGGCGGTGGACAAAAAATTGAAGTATTGGGCTATCAGCAAAAAGAGAAGAAACTTTATGTATTAAGACACTACGAAGATGGTCGAGGACGTCTACCACAACTATATTATTATCTATTAAATAGTAAATCACCTGATAAACTGATTGAAGTTAAATCTCTCTATATCAATCCAAAAACACATAAGATTGATTATGATCAAGATAGTAGAGCGTTTGATAAAGCTCTAAATAAAATTAAAAAGAATTTAACTCCTTTGATCGTAAGTAACAGTAAGAATGTAAAAATTCAGACGTTAAAAACTCATCAGAATCAAGTATCGTCTTGGTTTGATCCTTCAGGAAAGATCACGCAATATAAAACAGAATATGTTGTAAAATCGCCATCCTTACAAAGTAAGCCCCATGTTGCGGTTCATTACACCAAAGCAATAAAAATTTCCCAAAATTATAGCGTGCCTAAACACAATAAGAGGTTGGTTGTCGTTAAATATCTGGGAGTTCCAGAAGAAACTGGTTACGATATTGAAGACCCTGTTTTACTACTTCCTGTGAAAAAATAAGTTTGACAGCAAATTATTTTCTTGGTTCAAAGCCGCAGCAGTAGGGCATCACTATCTAGATGTTTACAACAATATTGCCGGCATTGGTCATTGTCATTTCGCGATCATTGAAGCGGTAAATAAGCACAAGGAAATATTCATTTATTACTTAGATTGATTCATTCAAGGTCGAGTTGGTCGTCATCTTTGGTGACTTTAATTTTTAACTTCTTATATTTCCGTTTATTGGGGTCAATTGCAGAATTTATAACTTCATCTGAAAAAGCTGAACATAACATCAATTTTGCATATGCTCGGTAACCTATCAAAATTCTTCGTAGTGGGTAGTCTGTTCTGGTGGAGTAATAGTCGATTCTGGAGTTCAATTCTTGTAGCAGAGTCTGCTGTGACATTAGAATAATTTCTGTAAGAGGTGTATGCAGCATATAGTGATTTATCTACTGTAAGAAGAATTATTTTGAAAATGTTATAAATTTTAGATAAATCAACATTTATATTACATATCCAAGTATTTTAGATGTGCAGAATATATATTTATTCTCTTTAAATTTAAGGAGATATGCTGCAAACATAAGTTTTTGATGATGCTGTAAAGATAATAGTAACAAGTCTTTTTAAAGCCACAGTGCACTATGTGTTATAGTCAATTTCGATTAATTATTGGCATTAAAATGGATATCTGTATTGGCGGTATACTTGATGGGAAAAAAAGAAAAGACGATCAAAATCATTTCAGAGTAGATAGTCATTATTCTGATCATGGATCCGAATATAATAAAGAGCATTTTCATCTACATGGGCAGCTTCATACATTTTGGATAAGTGAAGAGATTGATTTTTGTGATGCACAAAGAAGAGTTGAATTAATATTAAATAAAAGATTAGAACTTGTTTAAATTAAAATAAATATATGTATTAATATTTTTTTAGATTCAATGTGGAAAATGAATAAAACGTTTTAATTAATATGATGTTAAACAAAAGCTCTATTTAATATAGAGCTTTTGAGCTATCAATTATTTTATTTCTTTTTTGCTTCATCGTTATTTTCTGTAGGATTATTTTCTTCTTCAGGCGATTGTACAGGTTTTTCAGTTTTATCCTCATTAGGTTGCGCATTAGAATCATTTTGGTTTTGTGTGGTTTTTTTTGAAAATTCTTTGAAATCAGACATTTTAAACTTCTTAATAATAGTAAGGAAGCTTTATCGTAGGCCTTTAATTCGCTTACATTGCAGTAATTGTAGGAACTCTACGTAGAGATATGTGCCTAAAAGTGTTTAATTCTCGACATAATGTTTCTTTGAATAAAATACACTGTTGATATATAAGTGGAAGAAAATTTTAATCAAATACAAGAGTTAACATATAGCTTGAGAGCTATTGTTTTTAATGGTTTTTTGATAATTATAATTTATTTAAATATATTATTTTAATTTCTTAAGTGGAGGGAATATTTTTAATTAAAGTGCGGGATTCGATCTGTAAATATATTTATACAACATAAAGATACAGTTTTACATGCATACTCAATCAAATTAATTAAAAAATGAGGGAAATATGGATGATGAAATGAAAAAATATTTTGATGTGGCTGAAAGTGTTTACAACAATATTCACTTTAAAAATCAGTCCTCTAAGGATTTAATTGACTGTCTAAATAGACTGTTAATTGAAATTAAAAAAGAAGCAGCTATAAACAATTTACAATTAAAATATCCTGTTATTGATTTTGAAAGTTGTTTAAATAGGCCAATGAAAGAGCGTATTGTTAAAATTGATTTAAGCCTTCTCCCTAATTTTGATAATGAACATGAATTTATTCTTTGGTTGGCGGGTTTTGTGAAAAGTATTTCTGTATCTAGGAGTTATTATTTTTAAATAACGGTCGAAAATAAATATTTTTTAAATGTGTTGTATAAATATTTATTTGGCGTATACTCAATTTAACTAGAAAAAAAGACTTATTAGTAAATCCTCTTTTAGTATCGTAGTTTTATTCATAATACTTCGTTTTTTTAAGATCTTAAACTCAATTCGTTATTATTTTTTCAAAGTTTAATGAGTCATGAAATTTGGCTTTATATTATTAAAAATCAAAGGATATATTATGTCTAATACAGCAATCGGTACAGTGAAATGGTTTAATGAAACTAAAGGTTTTGGTTTTATTCAACAAGATACAGGCCCAGACGTTTTTGCACATTTTAAAGAAATCAGTAGTTCAGGGTTTAAAACCTTATATGAAGGTCAACGTGTTAGTTTTAATATAGCTCAAGGACAAAAAGGTCTTACAGCTACTAATATTATTGCCCAATAATATTTTAAAAATAAAAAAAGCATCTTAGGTGCTTTTTTTTGTTTGATATATCAATAGGATATAATTTGGTACATTTTTCTGATATTTAAAGTAAAAAAAGAGATCATAATAATTATATTAATAATAAGAAGGTCAAAAGAGATGGAACTTAGAGCCGTAAAAATGCATAAAATGTTTAGAGATTTTCATGAGGAAAAGGAACGTGGCTATATAGGTGAATATGATGAAAAACATAACCTTGTAGCAATATATAATACGTTTAAAGAAAAAATGCAGAAAATAGAAGGAACTTATCAATGGGTTTTACCTTCATCGGGTGAGGTATTTTTTGTTGAGGAAGATCCGCTATATAGTCGTTAATGGATTTTGCCTCCTACTTTAAGCAGATAAAAGCCTCATTATAAATCGCAATTTAACAATAAATTTTAATTATATTTTCTACTCTAAAATTTGGCGGTGTTATCTGTCTATGTCTAATGCTTTGCCTCGACAGCTTAAAAATAACTGATTTTGATGCCAAGCCAATTGCCCTGACACAATAGTTGTATCGACGTCATAGCGGAAGGTTTTATTTTGAAATGGCGTCCAGTTACATCGCATATAGTTTTTTTGATCTTTAACTGCAATAGCCTCTTTATTTTCTTTAAGTAGAACCAAATCTGCCCAATAACCTTCACGGATATATCCACGATTTTTGACTTTAAATAAATCAGCGACTTGGTGTGATGTTTTCTTAACCATTGTTTCTATACTTATTTTTTTATCTGCCACAAGTTCCATGAGTGCTGGAACAGCATGTTGAACTAAAGGCAGGCCAGCGGGTGCTTTTAAATAAGATTGTTGTTTTTCGTCCCATGTATGCGGTGCGTGATCTGTACCAATAATATCTAAGCGATTGGACTGAGCAATCGCAGTGATGAGTGCATCTTTGTCTTGTTGAGTTTTAATTGCTGGATTACATTTTATTAAATGGCTAAGCGCAGCATAGTCTGATTCATCAAAACTAAGATGGTGAATACATACTTCAGCAGAAATATGCTTTAGATTTAAAGGTAAATCTTTAAACAAACACAATTCTTTGGCTGTACTTATATGTAAAACATGCAGTTGGGTCCCATATTTTTCCGCTAAAGACACCGCTAAACGTGAACTCTCAAAGCATGCTTGTTTATCTCGAATTTTAGGGTGCATATGTGCTGGAATATATTCACCATATTTCCCGAAATATAAATTTTCTCTTTCTTTAATGCGAGGTGTATATTCGCAATGCGTTAAAAGAATGGTAGGGACATTGGCAAACAATCGTTCAAGAATTTGCGGGTCATCAACTAACATATTGCCAGTAGAGGCTCCCATAAAAACTTTTACACCGCTGACGAGCTTGGGGTTAAGCTGCTCAATAATATCTAGATTTTGGGAGCTTACTCCAAAATGAAAGGCATAATTTGCCATGCTATATTGGGCGGCAATTTGTCTTTTTTGCATAAAGGCATCTAAAGATATTGTTGGGGGATTGGTGTTTGGCATATCCATATAACTGGTAATTCCGCCAATGACTGCTGCCATAGATTCCGAAGCAATACTGCCTTTATGTGGTGAACCTGGATCTCTAAAATGGACTTGATCATCGATCATTCCTGGAATCAGCCAGTTCCCGTTCGCATGAATGGTTTTAGCATTAACAACATGAGAAATTGATGGAGCAATTTTTTCGATTCGACCATCTTGAATAAGTACATCTACAAATTCCTGTTTTCCCTCATTCACTAAATTGGCATCTCGGATAATGATTTTAGAATAGGGTTTAAAACTCATTGTGTAATGCCTTATAGCCTTTGACCAATTCAATATTTGTTGAGACAACACTCTCGGAAAACTCACTAATAGAGATATCAACCGGAGGGTATTGGTTTAAGTCGGTTTTAGAGTTGATGTAGCTCATTGCAGGGACATAAAAATGGTTCGGTAAATCACGACCATCGACGACTGCGTTATGACGAATAGCACTGTGATGACCGACCTTAGAGTTAAATATGACGCTGTTGAAACCGACAAAAACATGATGACCAATTTCACAAGGCCCATGAATAATTGAACGATGAGCAATTGATGTATTTTCACCAATTACAACTGATGCACCAGCTTTGGAGTGAATCACAACACCATCTTGAATGTTGGAATTTGCACCAATAATGATAGGTTCCATCTCTCCATTTTCGTCGGTTTCATCTGCACGAATCACCGCATAAGGGCCAATAAACACATTGGCATGAACAATGACTTTGCCGCAAATAATAGCGGTCTGATCGACATAGGCTGATTGATCAATAACAGGGAGATGGCCAGATGGATTTTTACGTAGCATTGGATTACCGTTTAAATCTGTTTATTTAAGTTGGGATATTGAGGGTAGTAAGTTGAAACTATTTAATTTGTGACAAACAACAGTCATTTTTGTAAAAATCTTGATCAGTTTCATATATATATAAAATGTCCTACCATTGCCATGACCCTTTTGCCACAGCATCATGCGCATGTAGGCTTTCTGCATGAGTCACTTTAAATTTGAAACCATGAATATTTTTGTGATGTATAAACGAACCATAAAGGCGTCTTAATGCATCTTCGCAGAACATTAGATTTTGACCGTTGGCAACCGCAAATGCCTGTTCATCAATACGCTTCACGGCAGTTTGCACAGGAGTCATTAATGCCAGTTCAGCTTGGTTTATAAATTCGATGAGTGGAATGTTTTGAAGATTTTGATCTAATTTAAATTGAAGGAGGGCAAAACTTCTTTGGCTATGGGGCGTTGCTGCAATTGCATCTGTGGTATTTAACCAGTTCATAATGTCTTGTTGGCTAAGTCGAATTTCTTGATTTTGTAAGGCCGACTCAAACCGTTGTTGAATAATATTTCTTGAAAGTGCCGCAGAGCATGGGCAGGTTGAAGAATAGGGGATCTCGACTTTTAATTCTGCCTCAAATTGATCATTAGAAAGTTGGCCTGACAAAACAAAAGGATAGCTTTTCCACCCTGAAAGCTTGCTGACTAAGGCTGATCGCTCGATATAAAGTTTACTGTGAATTTCAATTTTGGCATGCTGCGATAAATCTTGATGGCTGTCTAAAAAGTCCTCTAAAACTAATTTTAAATCAGGCATATTTATATTTTCGAGTGATGTTAACTCTAAAAGTCGTGTGTAAAGACGCGACATATGAATGCCTTTTGCTAAAGGGTCATCCAGACTGACATAAGCATTTACGTGGCTTGGGCATAAGGTATTTTCAATTCGAACGGGTAATGCAATGTTTTCCATGCCAACCCAATCAAGGCGGTGGCTATAGGCATTTGGTAAAGTTGGCTCGGCAGATATATCTGGGAGAACAAGGTTCATTTATTAGCGGCTTATATTGTGATGTTAATGTTATGTTATAACATAACATTAATGGGTGGCAAGTTTGCTATAGGCCTTAATGGAGTTAAATAACATTGAATAAGTAAACATAGATATATAAGCTCCTTGTCTCTTTCCGTAATGGTAGGACGGGAGAGGGACACCTTCGGGTGTGCTGGTTATATCTTTCACCAGTCTGCTAACCCTTTCTCGTTCTGCCACCATAATTTTAATGTCTGGCAGAACTCCCAATAAAAAGGAGTTGGCTTTGCACATCCATTATTTCTTGGCAGCCCTTGCCATAAGCTATCACGACACAGCTTAAACGTTTAAAGCAGTTTGATTGCCCTAAGGTTTTCAAGCTTTAAATCGTCACGACCAAAAAACTTACTCAACAATAAAACTTGAGATGTGCCAAGCACAGTCTTTATAGGCTTTGCTGTGCCTTTTTTTCTCCCAGAAAAGGCACAGGTTTTTTATCTCATTTATATACAACAAGAATTTTTATAACGGTAAAACTATGCCAAAGTTAGTGCTTTCCTCCCGTGCAATACAAGTTATTAATACGTCGATTGATTTATTTCAGCATCACGGCTTTCATACGGTTGGGGTCGACAGAATTGTGAAAGAGTCAAAAATTACCAAAGCGACCTTTTATAACTTTTTTCATTCAAAAGAGCGGTTTATTGAAATTTGTCTGATCGTACAAAAAGAACGTCTAAAAGAAAAAGTGGTTTCAATTGTTGAATACGACCAAGGCTTAAGCGTGAAGGAAAAACTTAAGAAACTTTATTTCTTACATACCGATTTAGAGGGACTGTACTATTTATTGTTTAAAGCCATGTTTGAAACAAAACTGACCTATCCAAAAGCCTATATAACAGCAGTGAGATATAGAACATGGCTCATTAATGAAATCTATAGCCAGCTTAGAGCACTCAAAAGGGATGCGACTTTTCAGGACGCCAAGCTATTTCTATATATGATTGAAGGCATAATTATTCAGCTTTTAAGTTCAGAACAGAAAGATGAGAGAGAAAGAGTGTTAGATTGTTTTCTCATCTCTACTATTAATTATCACTAGTTAACGAGCTCGCTTTTAAAAAGATCACCTCTTCGGACTCTTTCGGTCAATGTGGGAGCTTCTAGATTCTTCGTTCCCATGCTTTATTTATCTCCACTCAATTGTTAATAAGATGAATACTAACCCCGAGGTGCGTACCTTATATGATCGGGAAATAAATATTATATTAAGGCTTATCTCTATTGGATCCAGAACTTTCGAGATTTTATTTACTCAGCTAATTTTGAATTTGGTTCCATGAATGTAAGTAATACACTTTTTACATGACCAAACTCTTTTTTAGGGATGCAGCCATACAATTTACACAGGATGAAGAATGAATAATTTGAATTTTAAAACTCTAAAGAAGTATTGGCTGCGATTCGTGGGTATTGCTGTAATCGCGGGCTCCTTAGTATTGGCATTTGCTTGGGTCGCCGGTCTGTTTGGACATCGCACCACAAGCAAAACTTTTTTGGGAGACTCATTAAATAACTTTGATCCCGGATATCGACGTGCACACGGTAAGGGTATTTGTTTTGATGGCACTTACCACAGTAATGGTTCCGCAGCGGCACTCTCTAAAGCCACTGTATTTGCCAAGTCTGATCTACCAGCAATTGGCCGTTTTTCTATTGGAAGTGGTAACCCGCATGCGGCAGATAATTCGACAGCAACAGTAAGTATGGCTTTATTACTTTCCGCAGCTGATCATTCACAATGGCGCATGAAATTAAACAACTTTCCCTATTTCCCTACACGAAATGCCGAAGGTTTTTTGGCGCAGCAAAAAGCATTTAAACCAGTTCCAGCTACTGGCAAACCCGATCCAGCCCTTGTTGAGGCTTTCTTAAAAGAATATCCAGAAGCACGTAAGTCTATTGAGCAGAAGGCAAAGATGCCATTAACCGGTAGTTTTAGTGGCGCAGAATTTTATGTCGTAAATGCTTTTATATTGCGGGCCGCCAATGGACAAGAACAGCCAGTTCGTTGGTCTATGCGTCCTCATTCAAAATTTATTAGTCTGACGAAAGAACAACGTGATCAAGCTGGCCATGATTTCTTATTTAAAGACATCAAAAAACGTTTAGCTGAAGGGCCGCTATATTGGGATTTGGTTCTGCAACTTGCCGAGCCGGGTGACCCTGTGAATGACCCATCTCAACCTTGGCCAAAAGAACGTAAAGAAGTGATAGCAGGAACATTGGAAGTCAAAAATGTAACTGAACAGGTAAATGGCGTTTGCCGTGACATTAACTTTGATCCAACACTAGTTCCACCGGGAATTGAGTTATCAGATGATCCGGTACTCGCAGCACGAGCAAGCATCTATTCACAATCTTACAATGTTCGCTTACGTGAAATTGGATTTGGTAAAGCAACGGATGCCGTGGGCAAATAGGAGAGATCAGCCATGCAAAATAAATCTAACAATAATGCTCCAAGTCATTTTAATTTGACTGCTCGAATTCTACATTGGCTTATGGCAGTAGCGATTTTGGCCATGCTATTTATTGGTGTGGGAATGACAACCTCAATCACTTGGCGTCCGTGGTTAATCGATATCCATCGTCCTTTAGGAATCGCAATCTTATTATTGGTCATCATAAGATTAATAAACCGACTCTATTTTCCAATTCCACCTTTGCCGCCGACTGTACCGCGCTGGCAAGCATTTATGGCCCATGCATCACATTGGCTGCTCTATCTTTTGATGTTTAGTTTGCCATTGCTCGGATGGGCAACGCTATCAGCAGGTAATTGGCCTGTAACTTTATTTCCGGGTTGGTATCTTCCACCTATAGCACCCACCAACTCTACGCTTTATGCTTGGTTCCGTACTCTACACGGAATTTTGGCTTGGTTATTATTTGCTGTGGTTATTGGTCATCTGTCCGCTGCGTTATTACATGCATGGATTTATCGCGATGGCGTATTCTCAAGTATGGCTTTGGGCTCTTCTAAACCATCAAGTAATGGATCTTCTGCTGAAAAGGAGAATGTTGATTGAGGGGAGTGATTTAGCTCTTAAGCTCAGATCAGGCGGACGAGAGGGAAAAGATTTTCGATTGTTTTTTTAATCATCTGTTTGAATATAAAAATAATTTAAATAATAGAATGTATGGTTTGCTTGTTTTTTATTAGATGAGCAGACCATAGCCCCTGTGCAATAAGTTGAGATCATTACTCCGATAGAATCAAATCATCCGATCTAACTTTTTGTTTATATTGTAAAAAAATAATATTTTGACTTTATTGGCATATTATTGCTATTTTATTTTACGTTAATCGTAAATTGATTACGTATTGCATAATTAAAATGAATTAATTTAAAGCATGTCATGGAGAAGGGAATACCATGAAAGAAGTTGCATTAAGTGATTTGATCAATCAGCAGAAAGTTGGACGCTATCAAAAATTTATTCTGATCACCTGTTTATTACTAATGATTATGGATGGCTATGACATCCAGTCTATGGCTTACGCGGCCCCAATGATTATAGAAGAATGGGGCGTTCAAAAATCCATGCTAGGAATTGTGTTTAGCGCCAGCTTATTTGGTTTGTTTGTTGGATCATTTTTATTAAGTTCACTCTCTGATCGTTTTGGCCGCCGTCCCATCTTACTGATCTCAACCTTTATGTTCTCGGTGTTGATGCTGGTGACGCCACATGTGGGCAATATTGAGCAATTGACTGCAATCCGCTTTGTTACAGGAATTTTTTTAGGAGGTATCATGCCAAATGTTATGGCTTATAGCTCCGAAATTGTTCCATTCAAATCTCGTATTTTTACCATGATGGTCATTTCTTGTGGCTATACGGTAGGGGCAATGTTAGGGGGCGGTATATCCGCCTTACTAGTTCCTTGGGGAGGCTGGCAGGCAATTTTCTATTTTGGCGGTATTGTTCCTTTAATTATTTTCTTTATCACATACTTTAAGCTGCCAGAATCTTTATATTTTTTGAGTGAAGATCATAAAAATAATCCTAAGATTTTATTTTGGTTAAAGAAGTTTTATCCCGCATTAACATTTAATTCAGAAATAAAAATCATCAATAACACTGAAGTTGAGGTTAAAAAGTCGCCGCTTGAGTTGTTTAAAAATCAGCGTGCGTTTTTTACCTATTCCATCTGGATCATCAGTGTTTTAAATATGATCAGTCTATATTTTCTGGCGAACTGGCTCCCGACTTTGGCTAAAGAATCAGGGCTCTCACTAAATCAGGCATTGATGATCGGTTCCACTCTACAATTAGGCGGTACGGTTGGTAGTGTAGTGATGGGCCTTAAAATCGATAAAACAGGATTTTATAAAGTATTAATTCCTGTTTTTTTGGTAGCAGTGATGAGTGTTGCTTTAATTGGCTATGCTGTTAGCCATATTGTTTTATTATTTATTATCATTTTTATTGCTGGCTTTGCCATTGTTGGTGGGCAACCTGCCATTAATGCACTGTCTGCTAGTTATTACCCAGTTTCACTTCGTACTACAGGAGTGGGCTGGAGTATCGGAATTGCCCGTTTGGGTTCGGTCATTGGGCCGTTATTTGGTGGGTATCTTTCTCAATTTCTGGTTATTACTCATTTATTTGTGATTGCTGCAATACCTTCGCTACTCGTCATTATTATGCTGATGATTCAAGCTAAGTACCGATCATAAAAACTATTATATGCATCATGCGCATATTGACTGTAATTATGATCGGTAAGTTGTTACAAAGAGTTGGTTACTGCTACTTCATGAGCTATTTAACTCGATACCACGTTTGATTTCGACCAATCGCAGAGATACCAATGTATCCACGAGCAGTAAGTTTTTCACCATCTGGTGATACTGTTAGGCTAAAGCGATAGGTCTTATCTGACTGTGGGTCGAGAATAGATCCTTTGTCATATTTATTTTGACCCACACTTTTTAAATTTTTGACGATGGTTAAGCCAATCAAAGATTTATTTTTATAAGTACCTTCACACATCGTACATTTGTTGGCTTCACTTGGAACAAGTATTTTTTCGATGTTTGCAGAGAGGTTGCCATTTTTATCTTGGTTAAATCTTACCAGCGCTCGAGGTTGATTGGTTGCATCATCAATGGTTTTCCAAACACTGCCATGTAATTTGTCCGATGCAAATGAATGAACCGAATAAAGGCTGAATAAAATTAATAATAAATATTTTTTCATATCAATGGTTTCTCGAATTAAAAATAAATGGTTTCAAAGGCCAGAATTATTCATTTTAAATTTAACTTCACAATTTTCTTAGTATTGAATCTATAAGCTAAATAATATGCAAAGTTATAATCTATTTGTTTGGATATTATTTTGATCGGTTTTTTTATGCAATTGCGAGAATGGACAGAATGATTAAGCAAGGTTTAAAAGCAGATTATAAATTACTGATAATTTTTAGAAGTAGTGGGGTGAGTAAACTGCATACAGTTTGATAAATAATGACAAAATTTACGCTTAGGAGAAATAAAAAACATCCACTACTTTTTAAATTAGTTAGATTGCGTGTAACTCATCACAAATAATAAAAATAATATGCAAATCATGTGATTAGTATAGATTGACACTGTGCAATATTAAGTCTTATAACTAAACAATCCTGAAAGCTGTTTCTTTAATAGGAACAGAAAAAACACAATATAAAGATGAATAGACATTAGAACAAAAAGTTAAGGAGAGAAGAAATGAAAGTCATTAGACATGCCTTATTTTCTCTGATGGGAATGTTGACAATAAATAGTGCAGATGCTGGAAATGCATCTACATCATTGAGGGTCAGTTTAACCATTCTAGAAACTTGTGAAGTTTCCACACAAGGAAACTTAGATTTTGGTTCGGTTGAACGTGCTCAGCCAGTTCCTACTGCAAGAACTGATGTAACTGTGCAATGCAGCAAAAATACACCCTATCAATTGGCTGTAACCTCTGACAATAACTTTGAACTTAAATCTGCTAACAGCCCAGCATCTGTTGCATATGTACTGTATCAAGATGCGGGCTATACTCAAATTTGGGGAGGAGCGGCAGGTAAAATACCTTCACGAATCGCGACAGGAATGAAAGAAAATATTCCTATTCATGGAGCGATCATATCAACTACGAATGTTCAGGCGACTAAGTATGAAGATTGGGTTCGTGTGAATGTTATATATTAATCGTGAAAAACAAAATAATCATAAATATCAAAAACTAATTTATAAAAAATCTGTTTTTAGGGCAGAATAGAATATTTTAAAAAGCTACACCAAATTATGGTGTAGCCAGCTGCTTTGATAGAACTAAGCACCACGCATTAGTGCTGCTACTGCTTTTTCCAGAAATTGTAGAGTCACTGGTTTGAGCCAAGTACCGTCAGCAAGGCCTGGTTCACTTTGCATTGCTGTACGGATTTTTTCTTGAGTAGTTGGATTTTTGCCAGCATAGCCTTGTAGCATAGAGAGCCATTGTTGTGCCAAATGCTTTGCTCCATCACTATCAGGTGTGACCTCGGCATCAATCAATTTTTCAATATCGACCAATAATTGAGGCCATTTTTTCATCTCACGAATGTAATTTTCTTTTAGGAAAGTAAACTCATCGTCAGATAAATAACGGGCAAAAATACTCAGCTTACTCTCAGAAAAAGCTTTAAGTAAAAACTCAACAACTTCTGGCGTTACGCCTAATTTTTCCTGAAATTCAGGCTCGGCTGAGTTTATGGCATTTAGTTTAACTAACCATTCTGGGTTAGCTCGCGTATTGTGCTCAAGAGTTTTCATCCACTTCCGAGCCAAGTCTTGAGCGGCTTCACTGTTGGGTGTTTCGCCTGCATTAAACAGTGTATTTGCTGCTTGAGTTAACTCTTGCCATTCTTGGTGACTTTTACTGCCTGTTTGTAAGAAAGTCAGTTTTTCAAGCTCTTCTTTTGTAAAGTATTTTTCAAACATCGCTATAAGCTCCAGTGTTTTTAGCCAATCCTCCAAACCAAGCTCTTCACCACTTATGATCTGAGATTTAAGTTTGCTGAGCTGATTTCGCAATTTCTTTTGCTCTGTCAGCCGTTGATCAATTGCTTGAATCTGCTGATCAATAATCGGTAAAAGTGCAAGATTGGGGTCTTCAAGAACCGTATGGATTTCGGCTAACGACATTCCCAGTCCTCGTAATGCTTGAATCTGATGCAAACGAGTAATGTCTTTATGGGTGTATAGTCGATAACCAGCATCGGAACGGACCGAAGGCTGAAGTAAACCGATATCGTCATAGTGATGAAGAGCACGGACAGTAAGTCCTGTTTGTTTAGCCAATTCACCAACTTTTAACAGCATCTTTTAGCTCCTTCTTCCTTAGGCGTGTTTTATGCTAGGGGCTTACGTTACGTGAGGGTCAACTACTTAAATCATATTTTTTCATTATTTTTGCTTTAGTAAATATTTGAATTTATCTCTTTATTTCAATAATTACCTGAGTTTCATTGCAAGATCTTAAAAAAGGTCTTTTAAAGTGAGTTGGTTTAATAATTCCTAATGATCTCGTCTATCCAGTCAGAAAACACCCGTACTGCTGGTGAAAGAAAACGCTGATGTGGATAAAGTAAAGTCACGGCAACAGGTGGTGGACACCAGTCTTGTAATACTGCGATTAGTCGTTTTTCTTTTAAGTGATCTATCACAAGTCTTTCTGCAAGTTGAGCGAGGCCATATCCTTCAAGGCACATTTTGATATAAAGCTCAGTTTCATTAACGGCAACAGTACCATTCATTTGTACGGTTTTTTTCTCTTCATTTCGTACAAAGCGCATTTCTCCAGCGTGTCTGTGGCTCCCTGAAAAATAATGAATAGCTCGGTGATGTTCCAAATCATTGGGAGTTTGTGGAAATCCATTTTCTTTTAAATATGCAGCTGAAGCGCATGTGACCCAGCGGAACTCACCAAGAGGGCGGGCTACCAGCGTGGAGTTCTCTAAATTTCCCATGCGGATTACACAGTCCACGCCTTCCTTAATCAGGTCTACTTGTCTATCGCTGACACCTATCATGAGATAAATATCAGGGTAACGCTGTTGAAACTCTTGCAGATTGGGCATGATGACCGAATGAGCAATGCCCGCAGGCATATCAACTCGTAATCGGCCCTGTGGCTGTTTGATGGCGTTAGTCAGGTTGGATTCGGTGTGTTCAATGAGGTCGATTATTTCTCGGCACTGGATGAGATATTCTGCTCCCTCTGGAGTCAGGCTAACCCGTCTCGTTGTCCTATTTAATAGGCGTACCTGTAAATACTTTTCAAGATTTTTAACTGTGCTGGTGACTGTTGAAGCGGGTAGTGAAAGTGCTTCTGCCGCGTGGATAAAGCTCCCAGCTTCTGCCACCCGAACAAAAATCTGCATTGCCTGAATACGATCCAATCTCATACCTTTGTCCCAATACTATACTCACACTCTTAGATTATTCGTTTTTACTGAATAATAAAAACAGTTTAACCAGCTTTTTCAGCATTATCACTTCAGATAGATTTTCAGCATACATTTGAGAAGTTGGAATAATGATGACTGATTACAACAGAAACATAGTGCAGCTGACTAAGTCTTCACCAAATAGAACACTGATTCGCGGGGCGACGATCCTAAGCATGGATAGCGTAATTGGGAACATGGTTCGCGGAGATATTCTTATCGAGAACGGTACGATTATCGCCGTTGGTGAAAATTTAGAAGCCGAAGGCGCAGCTATTATTGATGCATCCAATATGATTGCGATGCCGGGTATGGTTGATACCCATCGACATTCATGGGAAGGACAATTACGACGGATTAATCCGAATGCCGAAAGCTTAGAAGACTATTGCAACGCGACGCATTATTCTTTTGCCAAGTATTATCGCCCAGCAGATATGTACATCGGTAATTTGCTTACAGCTCTAGGTTGTATAGATGCGGGTATCACAACATTGATTGATAACTCACACAATAGTCGCAGTGCGGCCCACTCTGATGCGGCTGTTGAAGCTTTGCTAGATGCTGGTATTCGGGCTGTACACGCTTCTGGTGCACCAGTAACAGGAGATTGGGATAGAGCGAACTGGCCTAGTAATCTCGAACGTCTTCAAGAAAAATATTTTAAAAATAGTAAAAACAGTTTGGTGTCATTAGCTGCCATGGCTCAGTTAGAACCCGAATTATGGGCTGAGGCACGCAGATTAGGGCTACCAATCATTACTGAATTTTTTGGTGGGGAAATGGCTGCTGCACTAGAGGGTCTACATCAACAAGGTCTGTTAGGGCCAGATAATATCTTTAACCACTGTACCTCGTTGCCAGATGCTGGATGGAAAATTTTGCGCGAAGCTGGAGTGCGAGTAAACGTATGCCCACGATCAGATGCTCACTATGGTATCGAAGATGGTATGTTTGCCATGCAATCGGCTCTACGTCATGGCATTAGACCCGGTTTGAGTGTAGATAATGAAACGTCTTATAGTGGCGATATGTTTATGGAAATGCGCGTAGCATTTTACTTACAGCGTGTAATGGGCATGCACCAAAACAAATGTTGTGGTTCAGCACATTCGCCAGTGACCTTTCAGGCGCAAAACCTTCTCAAAGCTGCAACGGCTGATGGTGCTACTTGTGCAGGTCTGCAAGAAAAAATCGGCAGCCTGACACCCGGTAAACAAGCTGACCTGATATTAATTCGAACGGATGACACTAATCTTTATCCGTCTGGTAATGCTTTTGGCACGGTTGTTCATGCAACTGAACGCAGCAATATCGATACGGTGATGATTGGTGGAAGAATCGTTAAACGTGACGGTAAAGTGTGGGGTGTGGACAGTGAGCAACTTCGTGCAGCGATTGATGAATCTCGCCAGCATCTTTTCGTTGCGGCTGGTTATGCTCCAGATATTTTTGCCGAGACGTTTCTACCTCTTGAATAAGTTGTCTAAGAGGGAGCAAACACTATGTCTATAAATGTTATCTATTACCTTATGGCCTTTGCTGCAGGGTTGGGGATTACTCTACAGACCACGTTGAATGGCCAACTAGCAAAAGGTATAGGCGGAGATTCTGTTGTAGCGGCATTATTCTCGTTTACTGCTGGTGCCATATGCCTTGGGATTTATTCTCTAATGCGGGGATGAATAACTCCTTCGCTGCTCGCTATTCCAACCCAGCCGTGGTGGACCCTTTTAGGAGGGGTTCTAGGTTCATGTGCACTGCTGAGCTATGTCGTCCTTGCACCTAGAATCGGATTATCGGCTTTGCTAGGGCTGGCAATTGCTGGGCAAATTATCTCGTCATTGTTGATTGATCATTTTGGATTACTAGGGGTGGCCGGACGACCAGTTTCCATGATTAAACTAGTTGGAACAGTGGTCATGCTGATAGGTCTAGGGATTGCTCTTTTCGGTGACAGGGGATGAGTTTTGAAACTAGTATTTTTGGTATAAAAGAATCATCTAGGATTTCACATTAGTAAGTAGTTAGAGAAATTAAAAAATACTGTTTAGAGGTTTCTCTAAACAGTATTAATCTTTAAGTAATAGGTATAATAATTATGTTTATAAATTAAACATAATACTATTTTGATAAGTCTCTTAAATTTCTGTTATGGGTACTATAAAGAGTCTCCCAAGTTTTACCTTTATCATTCGATATTTTAACCAATGCATATTGGCCAGAATAAAGGATGTTAAGAAGTGCTCCTGAATTTAAAGTAACGATAGAACTAGGAGCCATTATTTCATGCATTTGCCAAGTCTTACCTGCATCTTCTGAAATTGCTAATTTGTCCCAATTAAATTGTGCACCTGATATATATAAGTCTCCCTGTCTTGAAACTTGGGCAGGGAAAACATTTACTTTAAAAGGGCTATTAACTTTTTGCCATGTTATACCATGATCATTAGAGTTAAATAGATTTGAAAATATACCTGCAAAACCACGCTTTGAAGTAATTACGCTAATTGATTTATCTGGGTTAACTATTAATTGAGAGATATTCTCATTATCTGGTACTTTATTTTCAGACCATTTTTTTGTTATATAATCATAATGGTTAATTTTTCCATACATATCCGCATAGCTAAATCCTTGATCATCCTCCCATAACCAAAATCCACGTAATCCCCAAAAATTATCAACAATTTCTTTTTGTACAATTGGTTGCCAATCACCATTTTCTAAGCGATTACTTTTATAAACTGTAGCTTTATAACCTACTATATGAGATAGAAACCATCCGTTTTGATCATCACCCACGATAGAGGAAATTACGCCGATTGGTAAATTACCACTGTCAACTGGGGTAAGAACATCACTTCCTTTTAAGTGTTTATAAAGAGTATTCATTTCACCATAAGCTAGAAAATCAAAGTTATAATTTTCTTTTACAGTTATACAATCAAAAGCTAAGTTATCATTACTTTGAAAAATTTTAGTTTTTTTATTAGTATCGTGTGAGGGTAAGAAAAAAACTGAGCCAATTTTGCTTGATGCTATAATAGTATTATCTTTTAGCTCTTTAAAACACTGCATACCAAAGGGGAGTATCTTGCTTTCATCACCTATATTTTTTTCTAAAGTTGTAACTGGTTGTGTCCATCCATTCAAAATTTTATCTTTATAAATTGCTTCTAGATAACTATTCTTTAATTTATTAATTAAATCCTTATTTGAAGAATGTTTTTCAGATCTTGCTATGAAGTAGGCATCGTTAGCATGTGTTAAGTTAATACGTCCTAAATCAGTTGTGGTATTTTCTAGTACTTTAAAAGTACCCATCGGGTGAGGTTTATCTTTATCATTTAAATTAATAAATTGGATTTTACCTGAAAGAAAAGGATTTGGAGATGGTTGATAGTTGCTCAATTCAACAATGCGATATTCACCAGCTGGTAGTTGTCCACTATAAATAAATGTAGAGCGAGAGACATCTGAATTTATCATTTTAATTTCATAAATTTTATTATTTTTCTGTATTGCCGTTTTTTCTGTAAGGCTTTCTATTTTTAAAGAAGGATAAATTATTCCACTATTAAAACTAATACTGAGTACAATAGGATTTAGTTTTTCATCCGATTTTATAGTTTCCAGCACTCCTTTTGCTTGTTTATTCGTTATTTTCGGTTGTGGCGTCGTTGCACATGCCTGTAAAAGTGCGATCGCTATTAAGGTAACCCCTAATCTTAAATTAAATTTACTCATTTGTTGTGGATTCCATTTTTAGAAAGTATTTTAAAATGAAGTATTTACAGTGTCTATTTGATCGAGCGTGATATTACTATAATTGCTAGTATTGATGGAATATTTATAGATAATTTATGACTAATAAATTTTTAAATAAACTGATTCGTTGAGCTTAAAAGTTATAAAAATTATTTTGAGTTCTTGTGTGCATTAAAAATTCTGTTTCAAAGGGCTAAAGTCTGTTTTAAATAACGGGATTGACTTAAAGTGAGTTAAATCAAAGTATTTAAGAAAAGAATAAAACTAAAACTTAAATTTTATAGAGGCCACATTCAATTAAGATATATGGAATAAACATTTAACAAATCAACAGCAATCGATACTCGCCATCTTTTTCAACAGGTGCTCGATGAACACAAGGTAAAACCTTTTGAGTGGGATGATCTACTGCTAAACGCCAAATATGTCCCGTACCTAAATTTACAGGTTGAGCATCGGGTTTAGGCTGATAATGCAAATCAAAAAAATACTCTGCCAAAAAAGCTTCAAATTCAGCATCAGAACCGTCATGTAATTCTTTGAGCTTTTCTCTAATTTCTGGAATTAAAACTTTTTGTTTAACCTGATCGTTGGGTACAATATCGCTAGCAGCGCCGTGATAGGTACATAAGAATGTATCGGTTTCAATGGGCGAGCGATCAACATGAAATGAATATACATCTGTTGAAATGAAATCTAGCTCTTCATCGCGTTCATAATGTTTAAGTAAGTTAAGTACTGGCGATGCGCCAAAATCAGTTAACAGCTCGATATCTTCTAAAATAATTGCTCTTGCCAAATTGCCTTTTTCTGAAAGTTGCAGGACTAACAGTTCTTCAATAGAAACTTCTGTAATATTTTCTTTTAACTGAAGTTTATTCACAATTTCTTTAAAGTCACCCACCAAATTTCTGTGCCAGCAGATCGCATTTGTCTCTCCTTGAAAATGTGTATTTACAAGTTCAGAGAAACTAGACACTTTTCTAATTTGATTGCTGTCAGAAAATGCGTTTTTCATATGAGAATTAGATAAACCAGAAGCCGAGTCGCATAATATACACTGAGCTATCTGTAGTCGCTAAATAGTATTTCTCATTAAATAAGTTGATCGCTGTTCGCACTCAAACCTTGTGTAGCCTAGTAGAGACATGTATCGTTAGGGGATAATACTTTAAAATAATAAGGTGACTGAAAAACAAAATTATTCAATTAAACAACCGGACTGTGCCACCACAATTAAAACAACACCAATCTCAAGATGAGTTCTATAACACTAAATAAAACATGAGGTTTTATTGATGAAAACTGACAGGGTATATCACTGATCAAGCTTGGGGTTTATGAAGAAATATTTTACGGTTGATTTATTTATGATAGCTTCGTCTTATTTTAAAAAACGCAAAAAAATTACCGTACCGTAAAAGATCAGCAGCTTACAATCGCAGCAAAAGCAAATATCTTTATTTGTATTATTTTTTGTTTGTTTTGGACCACATATTTTATATTTGCAAAAATGTGGTTAATTGTGGGTATGGATATCATTTTTACACTGATCTCTATATTTAGCCTTTTTCTCATTTATATAAACCGCATTTCAGCGGGTATTCTTTTATCTCAAGTCGTTCTGCTTGTTTTTCCAGTCATTTTTTGCTTATTTTTTGATGTCGCTACAAGTGATCGTCCGCAAGTGGCTCAATTGTTTTTACCCGCTGGGGCGATATTGGGATATTTAAATTACCGTAGAAATCCAAGCCTTTTACAAGCTGCTTTAATTCTTTTGTCGATCGGATGCTTTATATTTTTTAGTGGCAGCTCTTTTAATCTTGAGAGCGCTATACCTTTACCGGAAGATATTCGTGACCATGGGGGATGGATTGCAACTTGTGTCGCTACGCTCATGATCTGTATTTCAATTTACACCATGCAATTAGAGATACAAACCGAAAGTACTATGGTGCAAGACTTACGCTTAGCGCTTATTAAAGAACAGTTTGAGCTTTTTTATCAACCGCAAATTAATGCTTCTGAAACGCTAATTGGCGCAGAAGCTTTATTAAGATGGCATCATCCTGTTTTAGGATATATTCACACAAAAGATTTTATTCCAGCAGCTGAAACTTTTGGGTTAATGCCGGAGATTGGAGAATGGGTATTGGCTCAAGCCTGCAAAGTTCTACAAGAGTGGAGTAAAAAAGCCGAGACTAAAGATCTTACGCTTTCAATTAATATTAGTGCTGATCACTTCATGCAACCAAATTTTGAGCAAACTGTGATTGGGCTGATTCAGAAATATGAGGTCAATCCATCTCGGCTCATATTAGAAATTACTGAAAATATTGCTTTAACGAATTGTGTAAGCATGATCGAAAAAATGAACTTTTTATCTAATCAAGGAGTTCAGCTTTCTCTTGATGATTTTGGTACAGGTTATTCATCTTTAAGCTATCTACAAAAAATGCCCATCAGATAAATCAAAATTGATCGTAGTTTTGTACAGGCAGCATTGGATGATAAACGCAGTAATAAATTAGTGACTGGTATTATTAAAATTGGACTAGATTTGAACCTCCGCGTGTTAGTAGAAGGCATCGAAACGACTGAACAATTTAGTGTTTTTAAAAATAACGGATGTACTGAGTTTCAAGGCTATTTGTGGGGTTGTCCGATGCCTTTAAATGATTTCTTAAAACAGTTAGCTCATTTCAAAAATATTTAATAAGGACGCACGATAACTATTATCCATAGTCAAAATTTAATTAGGCCACTCCGAAAATGTCATTAAACAATTTTGAAGAGTGGCCCAACTAAGTAATATATTTGAATAATAAAAAGATCTACATACGAATATTACGGTAGATAGATTTTACTTTGTCGCGACTAATCGTCAGCATGTGAATTGCGCCGTGAATCATTCCTTCTAATAAATAAAAGTTCACCTGAATACCCGCATCCCACAGTTTTTGAGCATATCTTTCACCATCGTCACGAACGGGATCATATTCACAAACAAAAATGGTTGCGTCAGGCAGTCCTTCTAAAGACTGAGCGAGTAATGGGCTTACAAGTTCGTTCTGTTTTTCACTTTCATGCTGCACATATTGATCCCAGCAATAAACCATTGTGGATGAGTCCAAACCATAACCTTCGGCATATTGTTGATAAGACTTGCTGCTCATCGTGGCATCTAAAGCAGGGTAAAAAAGAAGTTGATGGCTCACCTTAATTTCTGGGTGTTGTTTTGCCATTAAACATGTGGCGGCAGCTATATTGGCGCCCGCACTATCTCCACCTACAGCCACGCGGTTTTGTTCAACTCCAAACTGTGATGCGTTCTCGTAGATATAACGGAATGCCGTAAAAAAATCATTTAAAGGTGTAGGGAACTTAAATTCTGGCGCTAAACGATAGTCCACAGAAAATACAACCTGTTGAGTGGTTTCTGCCAATAAACGACAAGCGCGGTCCCATGCATCTAAACTTCCGAGGCACCAACCTCCACCATGAGCAAAAACCAATGCGGGCCGTTGCTCAGTGTTTTCGAGAGAATAGGGAACATACACCCGAACCTCAATTTCCGCGCCATCTGAAACAGCAACATAAAAACTTTGTTGATAGCTTGCATCTTGTTGAATGCCTTGCTGATCAATAATGTCTTTATTTACTTGCTCCCTTAGCGCTTGTAACGAGTTTACTCCTTGTGCGGTAGGTCTGGATTTAAGCCAGTTTTCAATTTCAGCAAGTAGAGGCATGGCTTTTTTCCTGCTGCAAAAATTCTAAAATGAGTGAGCTGAATATTTCTGGCTGTTCCTCCATAATGAAATGACCGCAGTCTTTGACAATCGTACTGGTTAAATGTGACGAAACCTTTTTCATGGTTTCATAAGGGGCATTATCCGTAGCATGTTCAGCACCGATTGCTAAAACTGGCATGTCTAAATTTTTAGTTTCTCTCATTTTATTTTGACGTATGGTTTCTGGAATAGAGCGATAATAATTAAACCCCGCTGCTAACCGACCCGGAATTTTATAGGCTTCTATATAAGTTTCAGTTGCAACTTTATCTTTGTGCCACGACCATTTATCAAACATATAATTTAAATAAGTATCTTCACGGCCCGCGATTAAAGCTTCGGGTAAATCTAGGGTTTGGTTAAACATGAAGTGCCAAAGAAAAATATTTTCACTCGGCTCAACAAAAATAGGAGGTGCGGGCGCTAAACCGGGAATCACAGCCTCTGTGACCGCAAGTCGAGTCACTGATTCAGGAAAGTCAGATGCAAGCGCATAGGCAACCCACATGCCAATGTCGTGACCAACAACCGAATAAGTTGGATATTCAAGTTGAGTCATGAGCATCGATAAAATTTTGGCAATACGTCCCGTATCGTAACTTCCATCCAGTGGAGCTGAATTTCCCGTTCCGGGTAAATCTACAGCGATTGCTCGATACCCCTGTTTTGCCAGTTCAAGCATGACTTTGTGCCATGCGTACCATGTTTGTGGCCAGCCTGGAATTAGTAATACCGCTGGACCTTCACCTAAGGTGACGTAGTGTAATTTTTTGCTTTCGATGTGAATGTAATGATGATCGAATTCGTGATGCGAGTTTTCATTGAATAATTGAGTTTTCATGTTGATTTCTCTTACGCTTCCTTAAATACCCAATAGCTGATTAATTTGAGTCTGATTAACAGGGGCAGCAGCAAAGTCATCAAACACTTTATCGGTAACATGAATAATATTTTGCTTAATGAACTCGGCACCTTCACGTGCGCCATCGTCTTTATTTTTGAGGCAACATTCCCACTCTAATGTGGCCCAGCCTTCGTAGTCGTAATGCGCTAACTTTGAAAAAATCGCTTTAAAGTCAACTTGACCATCACCCGTAGAACGGAATCGACCCGCTCGATTTCCCCAGCTTTGATAGCCGCTATACATTCCTTGGCGGCCTGTTGGATTAAATTCGGCGTCTTTAACATGAAACATGCGAATGAAATCTTTATAGATATCGATATATTCCAGATAGTTCAGTTGTTGCAAAACAAAATGGCTTGGGTCAAAAAGAATATGGCAACGTGGATGGTTATGAGTCCGCTCTAAAAACATTTCAAATGTAATGCCGTCATGCAAATCTTCACCGGGGTGGATTTCATAGCAAAGGTTGACGTCATGTTCATCACAAGCATTCAAAATAGGAAGCCAGCGACGTGCTAATTCATCAAACGCCGTTTCGATGAGTCCTGATGGTCTTTGTGGAAATGGAAATACATAAGGCCATGCCAAAGAGCCTGAAAATGTCCCCATATCTTTAAGACCTAAGCGGGCAGATGCTTGAATTGAAGCGAGCATTTGTTGTTTTGCCCACTCGGTTCTAGCTTCTGAATTACCATGCAAATGAGATGGGGCAAAGTTATCGCACATTGAGTCATAAGCAGGGTGCACAGCCATTAACTGCCCAAAGATATGCGTCGTTAACTCGCTAATTTTTAAGTCATGATTGCTTAAAGTACCTAATATTTCATCGCAATAATCTTGGCTTTCTGCTGCCAAATTAACATCAAATAAACGCTTATCCCAAGCGGGAAGTTGTACCGCTTCAAATCCTTGGTCTGATACCCAAGCAGCAATATCTTCTAGACGGTTAAACGGGAAAACATCATCGCTAAATTGAGCAAGATGAATACTTGGGCCTTTGATGGTTTTCATAATAAAACCTAATTAGTTGTCGATCGACAAACAATAGGCTTAATTTTTGAGAAAAACAACTTTTTATTTGAAAATCAAAACAAAGGGAGACTATTTTTAATAAATCTCATTGATTTATTTGTGAAAATATTTTTTTCGAATAATAATGAAAAGAGGTACTAAATTTGATAAAGGGTCATTATGGCTGGCAGACCAAGAGAGTTTGATCGAGAAGAAGCCCTCGTAAAAGCGAGAGATTTCTTCTGGCTTCACGGCTATGAAGGTACATCCATGTCAGATTTAGTTGAAGTTTTGGGTATTGCCTCTGCTCGAATTTATAAAGCATTTGGCTCGAAAGAGGCTTTGTTTAGAGAAGCTGTAAATCACTACGAAAAAAATGAAGGTAATTTCGCCTTAAATGCTTTAAAGCAAAAAAATATTAAGGATGCAATCAGTCAACTATTTGCAGATGCACTAGCGCTTTACACGCAAGCCAACCATTCGTATGGGTGTATGGTTGTGTCGGCAGCGAGCGTATTAGGTGAAGAAAACCAAGCTGTTTTGGAATGGATGAAAGCACAGCGTATTGCACGGGGCCAAAGTCTGGTCGATCGATTTGTTCAAGCAAAATCAGACGGACAATTGGTAGCAGAGGCTGACCCTAAAACCTTAGGGCAATATTACGCGCTTGTTCTGCATGGGCTATCAGTTCAGGCAAGAGATGGATATTCGCAAGAAGAGCTTTCTCAGGTGATCCATTTTGCGTTAAAGAATCTAGATCAATATGTTGTAAATGCTTAATCGATTCAACTTTCAAGCTGAGACTTAATAGGTTTTGTACGATTAATAGCTCAAATTAAATTCACTCTTTATATAAATTTGACTTAATCATGAGCGGTAAACCAAGACTACTTAATAAACTAGTTCGAGAATTTGGCACATTCTTACTTTCTAAATCAATAAGCTCAATAAATTTTTTATTAAATTGTTTTCTAGGATATTTTTCTAGAATTTCATTTCTAAAAGATAGGGGAATTCTATATAGACCATCGCTAATCACATCACAGGATGCACCTTGCTGTAATAGCGTAATTTCTGCAGGGTCAGAATGATCTATATAGCCGTTCATATGTAAGCAGATAGCATCTTTAATGATTTCACTTTTCTTCTCATCAAAGTTATGTTCTTTGGCCTTTAGTTCAAATTGTTTAGCACTCTCATAGGTAAAACAGTTACAACCTTTACTATGAATATGTTGCTCAGTTAAGCCAATATCATGAAAAAGTGAGGCTATTAAAAGTGATTCATCATCAAATTGCTGTTTTTGTATATGGCCTAGGGCAGCTCCCCAGAAATAGGTTCGCCATGAATGATTATAGATAGATATACTTGCTTTAGTTTCGAGCTCATCAAGCGCGACTTTAACCATTTGACTATCTGGTATTACGATCTGATCAATATCAAAATCATGAGAAGTTTTGAATCGAAAGTAATTTATTTTTATAGAAGCCATAACACTTGGCAGTATAATTTTTTGAATTAACTTAATTTTATCTTTGAAGCTGAGCTGACCATTGGTAGCTTGCATCCAGTGATACGAACCAATTCTTTTAGTTTTCATTATTAGATCTCATTTTAGAGTAATTACTCTAAAATATTATTATAGATGATTTTTTGCAAGTTTTCTCTTTTAAGACCTCGATAGAGCTTTGATTGATAGACGTTTTATAAACCCCAATTTAACAATAACTTCCTCATTATTTATCCTTACTTTTTAATGATCTATTTTAAAGCAAATGTCATTTTGTGTGCTTGACTGCAAAGGGGTTGGGCACTATTCTTTGCCTGCTGGCCTACATTGCCAGTCGGTTGTCGCAGACCGAATCAAACGAGCATTAAAAGTTTCATACTTTTAGTGTTGAGCCCTCGTGCCCCCTCTATGGCGGAACGGAGGGGGACACCTTCGGGTGTGCTGGCCTCGTTTGACCAGTCTGCGAACCCCTTTCGTTCTGCCACCATAATTCTAATGTCTGGCAGAACTCCCAATAAAAAGGAGTTGGCTTTGCACATCCATTATTTCTTGGCAGCCTTTGCCAAAAGTTATAACGACACAGCTTAAACTTTTAAAGCAGTTTGATCGCCGTAAGGTTTTCAGGCTTTAAATTACTTCGTCTTAAAACTTAATCAACAATAAAACTTGAGATGTGCCAAGCACAGTCTTACGGGCTTTGCTGTGCCTTTTTTCTCCCAAAAAAGTATCTCATTTAGAAACAACAATAATTTTATAACGGTAAGACTATGCCAAATTTAGTTCTCTCAACACGTGCCATACAAGTCATCAATAAGTCGATTGATTTATTTCACCATCACGGATTTCATACGGTTGGAGTCGACCGAATCGTGAAAGAGTCAAAAATTCCGAAAGCCACTTTTTATAATTATTTTCACTCTAAAGAGCGATTTGTTGAAATCTGTTTGATCGTACAAAAAGAACGTTTAAAAGAAAAAGTAGTTTCAATTGCTCAGTACGACCAAGGTACAAACGTGAAGGATAAACTCAAGAAACTTTATTACCTACACGCCGATTTAGAGGGGATGTATTACCTATTATTTAAAGCAATTTTTGAAACTAAACTGGCCTATCCAAAAGCCTATATAACGGCAGTGAGATATAGAACATGGCTGCTTAATGAAATTTATAGCCAGCTTATAAAACTCAAAATCGATGCTACCTTTCAAGACGCTAAGCTATTTTTATATATGATTGAAGGTGCAATTATTCAGCTTTTAAGCTCGGATGTGGCAATCGAGCGGGAGAGAGTGCTTGAGTGTTTTTTGTTGGGGTTTATATGATAGAGTCGGACTCTACGTTTGCTGATCAAAGTTAGATGAAGATATATCAGTCGTGAAGCGAGTTTAAATATGCTGAAATTTGCTTATAAAACTAAGTCTGAACGAGGCTGCTTTTCTAATAACCGAGATATATTATTTTCAAGCCAATCAGTTAAATCAAAAAGGCGTTCGGAAGCTTCTCGACCAAAGTCCGTTAATTGATAATCTACTCGAGGGGGCACTTCGGCATAATCCTGACGATAAATAAAACCATCTTGCTCAAGTGACTTTAAGGTTTGTGCCAGCATTTTTTCACTAATGCCATCAATTATTTTTTTTAATTCATTAAAGCGTAAACGTTGATCACGTAGTGCAACTAAAATTAAAACACTCCAACGGCTTGTTAGTGTCAATAAAATTTTTCTAGATGGACAATCTGCTGCAAAAACCTGACCTTTCATTGCTCATTACCTGCATTACAAAAGTTTACATTTAATGCTGAACTTACTTTTAGGTAAGTACTTACTTTTAGTAAGTGAAGATACTACGATGATTGAAATATTTCAACTACATCAGATGGAGATCACCATGCGTATTGCAGTTACTGGTGCAACAGGTCAACTTGGTCAATTCGTTATTTCTCAATTACTTGAACGGACCGAAGCAAAAAATATTGTGGCATTAGTCCGTAATCCAGAAAAAGCTATAGATTTAAGTTCAAAAGGGGTAGAAGTTCGTCCTTTTGATTATGTTCATGACTTAGAAAAACTTTCAGAGCAACTACAAGGTATTGATAAGCTTTTATTAATTTCATCAAATGAAATTGGTCAACGTACGGTACAACACCAAAATATTATTAATGCAGCAAAACTCGCACATGTAAAATTTATTGCTTACACAAGTTTATTAAAAGCAGATGTAACACCACTTTTACTTGCACAAGAACATGTTGAAACTGAACAATATTTAAAAGCATCAAATATTCCCTACACGTTATTACGTAATAACTGGTACAACGAAAATTATGCAATGGGTCTTAAACAAGCGGTAGAGCATGGCAAAATTTTTGGGGCAACTCATCACGGTAAAATTTCTTCTGCTTCACGTCTAGATTATGCAACTGCGGCCGCTGTGGTATTAACGCAAGACGGGCATGAAAATAAGATTTATGAACTGGCAGGTGATACAAGTTATACGCTTGATGATGTTGCAAAATGGACAAGCGAAATCACTAAAAAAGATATAACTTATCAAGATTTACCTGAAGCAGAATATAAAGCACTTTTAGTACAGGTTGGTGTACCTGAAGGCTTTGCTCATATATTGGCAGATTCGGATGAAGGCGTATCTAAAGACGGTTTATATAGTGATAGCAAAGATCTGCATCAGCTCATTGGCCGTGCAACGACAAGTATGCAAGAAACTGTGAAAGAGTTTTTAAAATAAGTAGAAGCTTTTTAGAAAGATCTTTTAAGTTAACAATATATTTATCACTTGTCTGAAACCAAAGAGGCTTGAATTGATCTGATTCAAGCCTTTATTTATTTGAATTAAAAGATATAACTATAATCATTGTAGTTTAAGTTTTTGATATTTAAAAATTAATAAGAAGCTTATTCGATTATCTAATAGCCTAAGTATTAAAAAATAGTATGTCATTTTTAGACAAGATTGATGTCATTCGCACACAAGTCAAACCAATATAAATATGTTGAAATCAGATTTATCAAATGGGGCTGAAATAAATAAGTAAGCCAAAAATTATCGATATTTATTAAATATAATTTATTAATTTGTGGTGGAGGATATTCAAAAGATATCAGAATTGATAAATATTAAATTGAGTGAAAATAATTATTTTTCCAAGTCATTAATTAGAAAATCGAAGACTTGGAAAATAGTTGGTCATATTTAAAGGAAAGGATTCTATGTATATATCTAAACAAGGATGTATAGGTACACTCGTGCTTTTATATAGTATGAGTACAAATGCAGAAATTAACTTAAAAGATAATTTTAAGTTTACAGCTAATTTTATTGATTTAGCGATGTATAGCCAAGAAAGTGCTGTAGATGACAATTTTACTAATTCAGCAGGTTTGTTTTTAAATACTGAAATTAAATTGGCGAATGAAAGCCATGACTTTGGGGTTTTAAAAGCACAATATGTGTTTAATGGTTTAAATGATGATGCACAGTTAAATACCTCAAACAATTGGTTTGGCGGAGTAGGAAGTTATGTCGGTGGAGCAATTGCTGCCAATGATTTGGCTTCATCCCAACTCAGTTTGCTGACTTGGGATAAGTATTGGAATGATAAAAAACTCTATACGTCCGTTGGGCGTACCAATCTAAGACGATATTTCCTCTATAACAATTGTCAAAATATCCTGTTGTGTACTGACCCGATTAAAGGGGCAATGGGTTCATTGCCGACTAACTATGCGTATTGGGGCGGTTATGCCAAATATAATTTATCAGACCTTATCTATATGCATGCAGGGCTTTTTGAGGTCAACACAGATGATTATGTCTATAAGAAAAAAGGATTAGATTTTTCCTTTCATCATCAACTAGGTTACACCCAAGTATATGGTGTGGGATATAAAGATAAAAACACTAAAGCAGAGTTATTATATTTTTATAATAATTCTGAATATCGTAATGCCTATACTCAAGAAAAATATAATGGTACAGATGGTTTGAATTTTAGGTTTAACCATGATTTTAATAATCAGAATATTCCAACAGTATTTGGTGCTTACTCATATATTGATGAGAAAAATCAGCCTTATAAAAATTATTGGGAATTAGGATTAAGCTATAAAATTAATCAAGGAAAGAATCATTTAGGCGTGAAGTTCGGTCAGTCTCAACTTAATGATGATTATGTTTTAATGACAGAGAAAATTAATGGTAATAATAATAAAACAACCTCTTTTCTTTCTTTAGATACCGATATTAATTACAAACGCCTAACTCTAAGCCCATTCGTACAATACATCTGGAATCCAGATAACTACTACCGCTCTACAGGAAAAGCCTTCAATAGCAATGTGATTGTCGGTTTAGTCACTCAAATTAAGCTCTACTAAGGGAAAAAAGAGATGAAGATTACAAGAATTAGCTTACTGTTCACTGGTCTATTCGTCAGTAGTGTCGCTTGTGCTGAATATAGCTGTCAGCAGTTGGAACTAAAGGATTGTCCAACGATCGTGGATAAAAAATTACCTGACCCACATGATATGTTGACATGGACGCAACAGCAAAGGGTGGTGGGCTTTCGAAATACATTCCGTAGTTATGATGGCAGTGTTTTTCATCCTGATAAGAAAAACGTGCTGGCACTTCCAAAACTAAAGAACAGCATTAAAAATAAGGATATCCATTACTCGGTAGATGGCAAAAATTATAATTTAAATGACTACTTAAAAAATCAAAGTGTTGCAGGTCTGATTGTATTAAAAGATGGCAAAATTGCTTATGAATATTACGGACAAGGGAACAATGAAACGACTTTATGGACTTCTCGTTCAGTTGCAAAGTCTATTGTAGCAACATTAATTGGAGTTGCTATTCAACAAGGTAAAATCAAATCAGTAGATGATCCAATCATTCAATACTTACCAGATTTGAAAGGAACTGCTTGGGAAAAAGTATCCTTAAAACAGCTTTTGCAGCATACATCAGGCGTTGAATGGAATGAAAACTATAAAGATCCAACTTCAGATTTTGCAAAAATGACCTACTGTGAGGCAGCTAATAATCCAGATGCTTGTGTCTATAAAAATGTGAAAAACCTGAAAGCGAAATATGAACCGGGAACGGTATGGTCATATAGCACAGGTGGGGCATATCTGGTGGGTAAAGTCTTAGAAGCAGCAACACATCAGAATATTGCTAAATACCTAGAAGATAACGTCTGGAAACGGGTAGGTATGGAGCGAGAAGGTGTTTGGCAGTCGTATACCCGCAATCAAGTTGACATGGGGGGCCATGGGTTTAATGCAACGTTACGTGATTATGCGCGTTTCGGACAATTTATATTGAATGAAGGACGTGTTTCTAATGGCGACAAGATGTTACCTGATGGCTGGACAGCACAAGCGACCAAATGGAATCAAGCGAAAGGCTCTGTCTCAGAAAACTATCCAAAAGGAATATATGGTTTTCAATGGTGGAACTCACATGCAAAAAAAGGTTTACCATTAAGTACACAAAATTCTGATGAAACTTTCTGGGGACTGGGTATTTTTGGGCAGATGTTAGCCATTAACCCTAAAGACCAGATTGTTATGATGCAGTGGAGCACGTGGGAAACCGCGATGCCTTCTGCTGAGCTTGATAATGAAAAAAGTTTATTTTTTAATGCGGTAACTCAGCATCTTACCGAGCAAAAATAAGCAGTTTTCTATGGCTTAGATTGTCATGAAATTTTAACTTGATATTTAACAACGGGAATTTTAGAATCCGCCCAACTAATTTTTAGGAGCTTCAATGTGAGTACTTGTTCGAGTGACAGTAGTCGATCGGTAATAGTCTAAGTATCCACTGAAGTCCTGACAGACCTCTTTTTGTGGATGCAAGAAGAGGTTTTTTTATTTTCATCTTTTCATTCCTATTATTAACCCATGATCTAATCATGTTGGGTTGCAGTACTTGCATGTGCTCCATGACTTATGGGAGTGATGCCAATGTTATTTACTTTAAAGAAACGCTCACTTATTTCTGGTTTCTGTTTATTCACATTATCTAATGCAAGCTATAGTGGACGACCTATGGTTGTTGACGATGCCGCTCTTGTTTCTCCAAAAACTTGTCAGCTAGAAACATGGGCACAGCATAACTCTGACAGCAAAGAATATTGGGCAACACCAGCCTGTAATTTTGGTGGCAATTTTGAATTTGCTGTAGGGATGGGGAGAGTAAATGATGATACTGAGCATGTCAGTTATGCAACTCTACAAGGCAAGACCTTATTAAAACCTTTAGAAACAAATGATTGGGGAATCGGCTTTTCTTTTGGCACTCAAATCAATACTAAGGATTCTTCAAAGAAAGATTGGACGGTTAATGTTCCTTTAAGTCTTTCTACTTTGGATGATAAATTTTTAATCCATGCCAATATGGGATGGTTACGTGAAAATACCACACATAAAAATCAAACCACGTGGGGAATTGGAACCGAAACACAACTTGCTAACCCATTAACGTTCACTGCCGAAGTATATGGTAATGACCGAAATGATGCCTTTTACCAAACAGGTTTTCGATACATGGTCTATAAAGATTTTGTTCAATTAAACGCAAGTTACGGCAACCAAATGTCTCATCATGATAATGCTTTTTTCTCTGTCGGATTTGTGTTTCTAACAAAGCCATTTTTACCTTAATGACTTAGAAATATCTTAATAAAGTATTTAAAAAAAGTGCTCTTTTAAACAGGAAAGGGCACAAACAAAGAAATTTAAAAAGGTGAGCATATATTTCATTCAAAGAAATTTTCTCTCTCTCTTCTTTTGATTTCATCTAAAACATAAAGTAAAGTGCGTTCACAAGATATTAAATAAAATGAATGGCTTGTTATGAATATTATAAAAGGTACTAATTTTTGGAGATTACTTTCTATTATATTAGGTTTTATTATTTTTCTAGGATTGTATTATTTTTTTATTGTATATCCTAAGGATACAGAGCAAGCCAGAATAAGATTTTCAGAAGAAGTCATGGCTTCTTTTTTTTGGATGGACTTATCTGATGAAGTGGAAATAAACAGTATTATTTTAAAAGAAGGGCTAGAGTTAAACTCCATTAATGATGAGATATACATTAACGATTTGAATGGATTAAGCTCATTTTATGTTTGGAATGGTGAACATAAAGAGATGAAAGATGTCTTAAATAAATATTCTGAGTATTCATATTTTGGTAATAAGGGCATTCGAGGATTATGCTTAAAGCTTATGTTTGTACAACAATATAATCAAAAAATTCAGCAGAAAAATTATTCTTCACCAAGGCTATTAGCATCAAAAAATATTAATAAACGTAATCTGGAAACTATCTCTCCATGGTTAAATGATATGAAGGCTTTTGATGAGTTTTATAAAGCTAAGCACATGATTCCAAATTGTAAAATATAGATATGTCTTCTAAAAATTTTCTTTCTACGATTGCACTGAAAAGTAAAGAGAACAAAGGAACTATAGCTCTATGTTCTATTCTTTTTATTATTCCTTTATTTGTATTTCCTACTTATCCTAAAAATGAATGGCACTACGAGCTATATCAATACATCACACAAACTATGCATGTGACTGTTGGTACGAAAGGCCCATTACCGTTTTTTACGATTCTTTATAGCATTTACATAACCATAGTCATGTTCTTTGTTGGTTGTGTTATCTCCTATTTTTTTATTAAAAAATATGGGGTTAATAAAGCGTATCAAGAGGAAATTTATAAAATATTTTTTAAAGCCGAATTTGAATCTTCAAAAAAATACCCTTGGTTAGAGAACCCCTTAATCAAAAAAACATTAGTCTCAAGTTTATTTGCCCTATGTTTTATTATCGGAATTTTTCACTTTATTGAGGATGATATTACTCAGCAGAGACCCAGACGTAGAGGAGGGCTTATAGTATTGGGGTATAATTACAGAGTCGGAGTGATGATATGGGAAATCATCATAACTGTATTTAGTATATTTCCTATTTTTTATTTTGGCTTGTTATTTTTATATATCATTAATTATTTTTTCCGTGGGTTAGGTACAGGTAAGGTGGCAATTCCTTTAGAAGTGCCAAGCAAAAAACGAAAGAGAATTAGGAAGGTCTGATATTTTCCTTTTGAACTGATTAAACGCATTTCACTCAATCTATCAATAAATGTGACAGAATCTAACTTTTTATAACCTATAAAGGCGACTATCCTAATTGGGCTTGAGCACAATCTTTTGAAGTGTTCCTTTTTAGTTTAGTTAGATTTTTTTAGGTATTTAAAAAATGAATAAAATGCACGTAACTTTAGCGGTAATTATTGGTCTAGTTGTTGGTGGCGTAATTGGTGCTCTAGGTTACTCTAAAACTGCTGCGCGTTATGACGCGATGACCACAGCCTGTGTCATGGTAAATCAAGCGGTTGAACATGGCATCTTGCAACCAGAACAAGTCAAAGAGCTTGGAGAGTTAACTGGCCAAACCCTTAAAAAAGATTACGAGTCAGTTGCCTCTAAATTTAAATTCTCTGAAAAACAATTAGGCAATGCATCTGAAGGCTCTAATTGTAGTCAGTTTATTGTTGGGGTAAACGCCGCACAATAACCATTAAGAAGCCCACAGTGAGTGGGCTTTTTTTTATAATGTTTAGTTAGGGCAGCTACAATATTAACTGAACATATCATTTATAGACTGCTATAATAATCACCAATTCAAAATCTGAAATATAAGCTTGCCTAAAGGCAGGCTTTTTGTATGTTTAAACAAGTCTGCTAGGAAATATGAAACGCTATTTAAAACAAACTGAATTGACTACGTCTAATTGGACAACAGAGCAAGACTGTTTCTTGATTGAAAATAATTCTCTCTCAATTTACGAGCTCATCGAACATTTACCTTTTTCTGAAGAAGAAATACGAGTGCGTCGAGCTGTTTTAGGGCTGGTAAGACGAGATAAGCAAATGAAAATATATTAATTTTACCAAATGGTAAAAATAATATGAAAATAAATGTTTCTAATTATCTCTATTCAACCATGCATTTTTGCGGATGAGTTATCAAAACCTTAATTTTTTTAAGAGTTTTTATGGTGCAATTTACATAAAGCACTAACTACTTACAAACCACTCTAATAAGGCTACCTTTAATTACACTACTTTAAGCATAATCAAAGACAGAAAACATTCATAGATCAGAACTTTATAACAATAGTACGGAGAGAGGTTAATGCCAAAGTATCTAGCTGTAGCCGAAAAGGTTTATAAAAATATAAAAAAAGATAGCTTATTCACTGATGACATTACTCAGAACCTTAACTGTTTAATTAGTCAGATTCGAAAAGCCATCAAAGGAACTGAGTTTAAGCTCAAGTTCAACTATATCGACTTTGAAGAAAACTTAACGAAACCGTTAAGTGAATGCAAAGTTCAAATTGATCTGAGTGTTATGCCAAAGTTCGTAAATGAAGGTGAATATCTTCTTTGGTTAGCTGGATTTATTGAGCGAATCACAGAAGGTGGAAAACCAAAGTTACCGCCAATTTCGCACTTTTTACCACCAGGTTTTAAGATGTCGAAAGATGCGTTTCCGGTCACTGTTGCTCCTCCAAAAGAAGAGCATGCAGACATGATTATCAATTATTTTAAATCTGAGGATTTTATTAAAACTAATAAAACTCCTTCATAAAAGAATATAGAAGTAAACGTCCACCTTACTTCTATATCTGCTGGTTTAAATTCAGCGACCGCCTTCTGGGGCGGTTTTTTTTTGACTTAAAATTGATCATTACTTAATTGTGATAACTAGAAAAATTTAACTTCAACAAAAGTCTTAAATGTATATAAATATGAAAATAAAAAATGTTTTTAATAAATATCAATTGCTTAATTATATTTGTCGGTAAAGTAAAAAATACATTTTTCACATTACTAAAGTACCAAGTAACGCAATTAAACATTTAGCAGTTCATAATCTTTAAAAAAAGAGAAAGTGAACGATATGAATGAAAATGCAGAGCTTATAAAATACATTGACGTTGCTGAAAACGTCTATGAACGTGTCTATGAGAATAATCAAATTTCAAATAATTTGATTGTTAACCTTAACCGCATCATGGCGGAAATCAAAAAACAGGCCCAAGAAAAAGACCTAAAGTTAAAATATAAGTCGATTGACTTTGAATATTGCTTGAGTTTGCCTTTAGCAGATAGAGATATAAAAATTGACCTTAGTTTGATGCCTCACTTTGAACATCGTGATGAATGCATTTTATGGCTAACCAACTTTATTGGAAAAATTAGTGTGCCTAAAAAGATGACCAGACAAAAGCTAAGTTTTCATTAAAGTTTTTAGATTTAAAGCGATATAAGTCATTACTAAAAAACTAACCGCATCTGTGCTTAAACAGTTATGCTTTATTACAGATCGATATTTCATAATTAGAAAATGACAGAGCGCTTTAAAATGAAAACGTTTGTATTAACCTTTGCTGTTTTAGCTTCACTATCTACCTATAGTCTAGCCAATGACTCTACGGGTTACGTGGGTACAGGTGGGATTCAATATCTTAAAAACTCACAGATTGCCATGCAAAGTGAAGATCTATTCATCAGTAAAAAACTGATTAAGGTCGACTACCTCTATAAAAACTTAAGCAATAAAGACGTAACGGAAACGATCTTATTTCCGTTACCACGCATTGATAATTTTTTTGAGTCTGATTTTGCTCACACCGAACAGCTTTTAAAAAGTTTTAAAATTGTGGTGGATGGTAAAAATATAAAACCGGAGATGCATGTCAGAACCTTTATTCAAAAAGATGAAAAATCTCCACTGATTGATGCAACAGATGAGTTTAAGCAATGTGGTTTTAGTGAACAAGACATGCTAAATCCATGGACTCGTACTAACTATGATTATGAATATTATGTAGATAAGCTAAAACAATGTAATAAGCCGCAAATACAGAAAATTTTGGCCAAATTTAAAAAAGATGATGTGATTCCGTGGTCATCTCAAGTGATCTATAGTTGGAAGCAGACTTTTAAAGCCAATAGTTTGACTAAGATTCATCATGAATATAAACCTTTGGTCGGTGGCTCTGTAGCTCTCTATCCAGATGAATATAACCAGCAATTTTGTATGGATAAACAATTTAAGCAGGGCTTAAAAAAAGCCAGTGCAGAAAATTCGCCGTTTAGTGCTTTGGGCTATATTTTAACGACGGGTGCAAATTGGGCAAAGCCAATTGAAAACTTTAAGCTCACTATTGAGCGTGATAAGGATGAACTGGTTTCATTTTGTTGGGATGGGCCAGTTAAAAAGATTAGTCCAACTCAATTTCAAATGACAAAGACTAAGTTTGTACCTAAAAAAGACCTAGATATTATTTTTGTCAGAGTTCGATAATTTGATACCAGCTTCTGGTTTGACCAAATTGCCTCAATATTGATTGTGTGTCATGAACCAGACATGGCACACACTAGGAAAAAGATGTTCTATATGGCTGTCAGTAGGATTGTTGGCGTAATGATTAATTAGAGCAGTTTCTTTTTAATCCAATAATCTAAACTGAAATAACGGCCGCCCCCAAGAACAAGCAGTGCGAGTAGCATGACTAAATACGTAACGGCAAACTCAACTCCATTATTTAAAATTACAAACGAACCACTGGAAGTGAGCCAATCATAATTGCCGTAGGTTTGTAATATTTCACGAGCTTTCTCTAACTTTTCAGCCGAGGCCAAGACCTGCATGTTTGCAAAGGGTGCATTTGGATCAGCAATCGCTTGCCATCCATTTGGTATATGGACAGTAAATATGGCAACCAACATGGTAATCATGAGGGGAATACTAATTAAGCGAGTAAAGAGGCCAAATGTTAATAGTATTGCACCTGCTAGCTCCGCCGTTGTTGCAAGTAATGCCATTACATACGGAAAGGGAAGTCCTAAACCTCCATCTGAGTTGCCAAACCATTCTACAATGTCATTAAAGTGCATTAATTTATTTGTGCCTGCCATCCAAAATATAGGAACTAAATACAATCGAAGAGCCAGAGCTGCGATGCCGTCCGCATGTTGTAGAGTTTTACCCAGTTTTTGATAATATTGAGATAAGCCATAAATAAAATTCTTCATGATAATTTCACATCCGATGCGATTGAATATTAATTAGTCGGATAAAGACTGTATTTCTTACATAAAAAAATTTTTATTTACGGTGTAATAAAAAAGGATTTCGTCCGTCTAACTATACGTACAAATGTACAAACCGAGAATTTATCTTTAAAGGAATACTAAAATGAACAAACTCAACTCAATGACTTCAGTGGCGGCATTATTAGCACTTTCAGTTGCTGGCGCTACACAAGTGGCGGTAGCAGCAACCCATACAACAACCGAAGCACATGCAACCAAAGCAGCAGATGGAAAATGCGGTGAAGCAAAATGCGGTGCTAGCAAAATGAAAAACCACGAAAAGTCTGCCGAAGCAAAATGTGGTGCAGATAAAAAAGCAGCTGATGGTAAATGTGGAGCAACCAAAAAAGCAGCGGACGGCAAGTGCGGTGCAGATAAAAAAGTCGCTGACGGTAAGTGCGGCGCTAAGTAAACAATCTGATCATGGATGATGTCGACCTTCTGGTAAGTGTCGGCATCGTTTCTAAAAGGAGAAATCCCCATGATGGATTTGTCAGGCGTAGGGCTGGGTTTAAGGCGGGATTTTATAGACTCGTTTTTAGATGCAAAAACATGTCCAGATTTTATTGAAGTTGCTCCTGAAAACTGGCTAGGTTTTGGTGGACGACACGCGAAATTACTCGCACAGTGTGTTGAAAAAGCTCCATTAATTTGTCACGGCTTGTCATTGTCTATTGGCGGTCCTCATCCACTCAATCTTGAATTTATCGGCAAAATAAAAAGCTTTTTAGAACAATATGATGTCTCTGTTTATTCTGAACATTTAAGTTACACAAATGATGGGGGCTATCTATATGATTTGTTGCCCATTCCTATGACCGAAGCGGCTGTTAAATATGTCGCTGAACGTATTTTACGTGTTCAAGATATTTTAGGAAGACGATTAGTCATAGAGAATGTTTCTACTTATTTAATGCCCAATGCTGAAATGAGTGAAGCGGAATTTATCCGTGAAGTCCTTCAATATGCAGACTGTGATTTACTGCTGGATGTAAATAATGTCTATGTTAACAGCATTAACCATGGCAGTGATGCATTTGCATTTATTCGGGACATGCCAAAAGAAAGAATCCGTTATTTACATATTGCTGGACATGAAAAAGTTCAGAAAAATTTATTAATTGATACGCATGGCGCAGAAGTTTGTGATCGCGTATGGGAACTATTGAGATATACCTATCAAGTGTGTGGTGTGAAGGCAACTTTACTTGAACGCGACTTTAATATTCCATCATGGCAAGAGCTAGAAGAGGAGCTAGCCAAAATTAAAATAATTCAACAACAGGAGAGTGGCTATGAAGGAAAATCAAATATCCTTCCAAACCATGCAACAACAGTTTTGTGACTGGATTCGTGATCCTGATTTGGAATTACCTCAAGCTCTTCCTGCCGAACGAATGCATATTTATCGAGACTTACTTTTTAATAATGTCTGTTCATTTATTGATTTAGTTTATCCCGTGGCTCGTGCGATGTTGCCAGAGTTAAAGTGGCAACAATTACTCTCGGAGTTTTTTCAAAAAGCCCAGTGTCGCTCGCCTTTGTATAATGATATTTCTCTTGAGTTTAGAGAATATTTGACAGATCAGCAGCACCCGATATTGCAAGAATATCCGTGGTTGGCTGAGTTGTTGCAGTTTGAATGGCTTGAGTTGTATTTAGACACTCTTGAAATTGAAAAAGTAGTCTTGCAAGAAAACTGTAATTGGCAGTTAACCACGAAGGTATGGGTATTGGTTTATCAATATCCCGTTTATAGGTGGACAACTTTAATGACTCCAGAACAGGCCGAGCCTATGCCTGGAGCAATTATGGTCTGGCGAGATGAACGAGACAAAGTATGTATTCAACAGCTTTCGCCTTTGTTTGCTATGGTGATTGAACAGTTGACTCAAAATGTAAAGTTAACTGACCAAGATATTCATACACTGATTCAATCTGTACTCACTGATTTATCTGAACATGATATTTATCTGCAGATTCAAGAACTAAAAGCACTGTTAACTCGAATGCGATTGATTCAAACTCCCCATGATTTTAAAGAGGTATAAGGATGACTTCAGCCGTGGCATCAGATCATGAAGAAATAGGGGATCAGTTGCATAATCCAGCCTTTTTACAAGACTTAAGACAGCAAATGATAAAATTTGCTTTTTTACAGCTTTCTTCTCTTCCTCAAGCTGAAGATGTGGTGCAAGAGGCATTAACGAGTGCTTTCCAGCATTTAGATTCATTTAAAGGGCAGGCTGCGTTCAAAACATGGGTATTTGCCATTTTAAAAAATAAAATTATTGATGTGATTCGGCAAAAGTCACGCTTGGTCGCAATGACTGAATTATTTAAAGATGAGGAAAGTGAACTGAGTATTGATGCACTGTTTGATGCTTCTGGACATTGGCACAAATATGAAGCGCCTCAAGCGTGGCAAAGCCCTGAAGAGATGATGGAGCAGGCAGATTTCTGGATAATTTTTGAAGCTTGTTTAAATCATTTACCTGCCAAATATGCTCAAGTTTTTATGATGAGAGAGGTGATAGAGCTGAGTTCTAATGAGATTTGTAGCAAGTTGGAATTATCTATCTCAAACTTTAATGTGTTGATGTATCGGAGTCGTACCCGACTACGTGAATGTTTAGAAAATAAATGGTTATTGAAGGAGGATTGTTCATGCTGACATGTCGACAAGCCACTCAACTGTTGTCTGAAAAGCAAGACAGACCATTGTTATTACGTGAGCAAAGTGGTTTACAACTGCATTTATTGGCGTGCCGCTCATGCCGCCGTTATTCAAAACAGATCAAAACAATTAGTCAGCTTTCTAAGGCATTTAAAAGTTTTGATGGCTAATTTTATTTAAAAATTTATTTATTGCTAGCCTAATTACGCTAACAACTCCCATACTATAAAAGTAGAGGAGTTTTTTAAGACAGGATGACACGTGAATTTAAAGAATCTTGAAGCATTTTATTGGGTGGTGACTTTAAATAGCTTCAATAAAGCGGCGACTAAATTACAAACCACACAGCCTGCGGTCTCTCAAAAAATCACAGCTCTTGAAAATGAATTAGGCTTTAAAGTTTTAGATCGAAACTATCGGCAGTTTAAGCCGACTCATAAAGGCTTAACTTTATTTAAATATGCCGAAAAATTTATGCGCCTAGAAACAGATCTGGTCGCAGAACTGACAGAAAACCAGCACCTAACGGGTACTATTCGTTTGGGAGTTTCCGAAACTATTGTTTATACATGGCTCGTTGAATATATCGAAAAGGTTCAACAAGAGTTCCCAAAAATTTCAGTCGAAATCGTAGTGGACCTTACGCCTAACTTACAAGAAGGCGTTCGGACAGGCGACTTAGACATGGCTTTTTTGCTTGGACCAACTTTAGCTTTTGAATGTATTGAACAGACTTTGTGTGACTTTGAACTAAGCTTCTTGGCATCACCTTCATTTAAAGGTGGTGTTGCTCAAATGTCTTTTAAAACTTTGATGTCGCATACCATTTTAACTTATCCAAAAATTACCTATCCCTATAAAGAATTGAAAGCACGAATGAAAGAGCAAGGGATTGATGAACCACTTTCAATTACCAGTTATTCATTGGCAACGCTGTTACGTTTAGCCGAGCAGGGCTTAGGCATTGCTGTGGTGCCGACCTTAACAGCACTAAAAGAAATTACTGATGGCCGACTAGAAATATTAAATACACCTATTCAATTAAAAACGTTCCATTTTACCTCGATCTACATTCAAGGAAACGATGTTGCCTTAAAAGAGAAATTGACTGAAGTTGCGGTTAAGGTCTCTGAATGCGCTATGAAAAGACTCAATGAGCAAATAAAAAAATAAGCTGTTTTGTATGTAAAACAATAAAGGCAGCTTATTAACTTCAATAAGTAAAGCTTATCCTGATCTTCTAATAATTAATAAATTATTAAAAATCAAATATTTGAATATTTAATTTTATGTAAAAAGTCTTATTGTCCGTAGGGATTAGCTATGTTTTTATTTTAGACACAAGATTTGATCACCGATTGTGTTAATTGGGGAACAGGGAATCTTTGTCATTTTAAAGGATTAAAGAATATCGTTTGGGACGAAAAATGGTGTTCTTGGTTCAACTTGAAAATAGCGTTGTTAAGCTCAAATGGATGAGGAACGCATTAATATGTCTTTACTGAAATCTTCTTTTTTATCAGATCGCCAATGGGCCATTGTGGCCTCGATCTTTATGATGGCGACCTCTGCAATGGGACCCGGATTTTTAACCCAAACTGCTGTATTTACAGTCAAGTTAGGCGCGGCATTTGGCTTTGCCATTTTAGTTTCCATTCTGATTGATTATGTGGTTCAACAAAATATTTGGCGAGTGGTGACACTTACTCAAATGCGTGCATCAGACATTGCCAATAAAGCATTGCCGGGTAGTGGTTATTTACTGGCGTTTCTGGTGATTTTGGGCGGGTTTTTCTTTAGTGTCGGTAACATTGCCGGTGCAGCTTTAGGTTTAAATGCGCTTTTTGGCCTCGACACAAAGTGGGGCGGTATTTTAAGTGGTGCTTTAGCCATTTTGATTTTTGCCTCAAGAAAAGCAACGCTTGCCATGGATAAAAGCATGATCGTGTTGGGATTACTTAAAATCCTCCTGATTATTATCGTTGCTGTCATTGTGATGCCTCCAGTTGGGCAAGCTGTACATCAAACCTTTGCTCCAGATCAGATCGACTTTGCCATTATTACCACCATTGTTGGCGGTACGGTTGGTGGCTATATCTGTTATGCGGGTGCACACCGTTTACTCGATAAAGGCGCTGTTGGCCCTGAAAATATTGATGAAGTTGCTAAAGCTGCGACCAAGGGCATTGTTGTAGTCGGCATCATGCGCTATGTGTTGTTCTTGGCTTTTTTAGGTGTGGTGGTGAGCGGTGCAACCATTGATTTAGCCAGCCATGACGCCAATCCAGCAGCTCAAGCATTCCAATATGCAGCGGGTACATTTGGTTTTAAATTATTCGGCTTAATTTTCTGGGCAGCGGGTATTAGTAGCACCATTGGCGCAGCATATACTTCAGTTTCATTCTTTACTGCGTTTAAAAAGAATTTAACACCAAAACAAACCAACTATACGACCATTACCTTTATCGCATTGGCTTTATTGCTTTATGTGTTATTGGGTGCAACTCCGGCAGGCCTACTTATTTTCGTAGGTGGTTTTAACGGATTGGTGTTGCCAATTGGCCTTACAATTTTTGTGTATGTTGCCGCATGCCGTAAAGATTTGATGGGTAATTATAACTATCCAAAATGGTTGCTTATTTTGGGTGGATTAACATGTCTGTTAACGTGGTGGATGGGCTATATGTCGTTTACGACTGTGTTTAACTATTTGACCAAGCTTTAAGCCAGACGTTGTTAAGTAATAAAGGAATAATGCCATGTTTGTAGATTTAAATAGTGATTTGGGTGAAAGCTTTGGCTCATGGAAAATGGGTAATGATGACCAGATTTTACCTGTCGTGACCAGTGCCAATATTGCTTGTGGCTTTCATGCTGGCGACCCACTCGGCATTTTAAAAACGGTTCGTAAAGCCGTTGAGCTTGGTGTGACTATTGGAGCCCATGTGTCTTACCCAGACCTTGTAGGCTTTGGCCGCCGTAATATGGATTTGTCACGTGACGAATTGATTGCCGATGTGCTTTACCAAATTTCTGCACTCGATGGCTTGGCTAAAGTGGCAGGCTCAAAAGTGCAATACGTTAAACCACATGGCGCGCTCTACAACACCATTGCACATGACCAAGCTCAGGCAGCAGCCGTGATTGATGCCATTAAAATGTATAACCCTGAACTGGTTTTAGTGGCTTTGGCTGGGTCGAACTTAGTCGAACAGGCACGAGTTGCGGGTTTAAAAGTTGTGTCTGAAGCATTTGCAGACCGTGCATATAACAGCGATGGCTCATTGGTGTCTCGCCGTCTAGAAGGTGCGGTTTTACACGACTCGGCATTTGTTGCGAGCCGTGTGGTGTCTATGCTTAAAAATGGTGGAGTTGAGTCAATTGACGGCGTATTTACCCCAATTCAGGCCGACACCATTTGCTTACATGGTGATACCGACGGTGCGCTAGAGATGTCGGCAGCCATTAAAGCCGAGCTTGTAAAAAATAATATTGAAATTCGCCCGTTTGTAAATAAAGCATAAGGATGAGCACCATGTATAAGGATATTAAAGTCGACCCAGCTCAGCTTGAAGCCGCGTTAGAAGCGCGTTTAAAAATCCGTGCAGGTTTTGATAAACCGACAGCAGGCATGGCTGCGGGCATGACGCAAGTCAACATGATTTCGGTGCCAAAAGAGTGGGCATATGACTTTTTACTCTATGCACACCGTAACCCGCAAAGCTGCCCAGTGCTTGATGTACTCGAAGAAGGTATCTATGCAACTAAGCTTGCGGCAGATTCAGATATTCGAACTGACTTCCCGCGTTATCGCGTTTGGAAAGATGGCGAAATGGTCGATGAAGTGACCGATGCAAGAGAGATTTATAACGCTCATCCTGATTTGGTGACTTTCTTAATTGGCTGTAGTTTTTCATTTGAAACAGCTTTGCAAGAAGCGGGCATTGAAGTTCGTCATATTCATGACGACACCAATGTGCCGATGTATCTAAGCAATATTCAGTGTGAACCAGCAGGCCGTATTTCAGGAAATATGGTGGTTTCAATGCGACCAATTCCATCGCATCAAATTAGTGAAGCGGTACAAATTACAGCACGTATGCCGAGCGTGCATGGTGCACCTGTACATATTGGGCACCCTGAAAGCTTAGGAATTTTGGATGTAAATAAGCCAGACTTTGGCGATGCTTCTCGTATTGAAGCGGGTGAAATTCCAGTGTTTTGGGCGTGTGGAGTAACGCCGCAAGCTGCCGTCATGAACTCGAAAATTCCTTTTGCGATTAGTCATGCGCCAGGTTACATGTTTATTACCGACATTCCTGACCGTGCTTGGATTGGCTAATTGGACTAAAGAAGAATTAAAAGGATAAACAAATGCGTTTTTTATCGGTAAACGCCGATTGTTTTCTGATTGAGCTTGCGAGCTTAGAGGAAACTTTGGCGTTGTACAATAAATTGCAAAATACGCAATTGAATGGAATTAAAGACTTAGTCCCCGCTGCAAAAACAATTTTGGTTTTTTTCAATGAGATCGAAACCAACTTTAAAACGCTGGTTGCTTCAATTCAGGGTCTCAAAGTTGATTCTGGATTTGAGCGTAGTAGCCAAGAAGTGATTGTACCGATTCGTTACGATGGCGAAGACCTTGCGCAAGTTGCCGAACTACAAGGGCTGTCTGTGGCTGATGTGATTAGAAAACATCACCAAAGCGTGTGGAATGTGGCTTTTATTGGTTTTGCACCGGGTTTTGCTTATATGAGTAGTCCCGATAAGCCTTTTACCGATATTCCACGTTTAACGGTTCCGCGTAAAAAAATACCGTCAGGCTCGTTGGGCTTGGCTGGAAAATACTCTGGTATTTACCCAAAAGACAGTCCGGGTGGCTGGCAACTTATTGGGACCACATCAGAAAAAATGTGGGATTTAGAGCGTAAAAACCCTGCGTTACTGTTACCGGGCATGACTGTATATTTTGAAGATGTGACGCATAATCCAACCATTGTGAATGTACCGCAGAAAATTACACGTAAGGTTGAGCTGAAACAATCGGTGCCACTATTTACGATCACTGCGCCAAGTTTACAAATGCTCATTCAAGATGAAGGGCGCTTAAACCAGACCAATATTGGGGTTGGCGTAGCGGGTGCAATGGATTTATCTGCCATGCACAGTGCTAACCGTATTGTCGGTAATCCAACCGATACACCTGTCATTGAAGTTTTAAATGGCGGCCTAAAAGCCAAAATGCAGCATGCGGGCGTTATTGCAGTGGCTGGGGCTATCTCAAACATTCGGGTGAAATTTGCCGATGGTCAAACCGCAGACTTTGCAAGCTATCAACCGATTGATTTGGATGAAGGCGATGAATTTCAAATTCAGCCACCAACAGCAGGCTTAAGAAATTATTTGGCTGTTCGCGGTGGAATAGACGTTGAGCCAGTACTCAATAGTGCTTCGTTTGATAGCTTGGCAGTGTTAGGTCCAGAGCCTTTAAAACTTGGAGATACCATTTATCAAGGGCAAGTAAAGGCAGCCAATATTAGCGTAAATGAAGTTGGTAAAAACGATTTGCCACAAGCTGGCGAAGTCGTTGAGCTAGATATTGTGATGGGCCCACGTACCGATTGGTTCGAACAAGACAGTATTGAACTGCTATGTCAGCAAGAATGGCTCGTGACCAATGAAAGCAACCGAGTCGGGCTAAGACTTTCAGGTGCACAGCCTTTAACTCGCAAAATTACCCATGAACTGGAAAGTGAAGGCACATGTATTGGTGCTTTGCAGATTCCACCGAGTGGTCAGCCCGTTTTGTTTATGAATGATCACCCTTTAACGGGCGGATATCCGGTCATTGGCTCTGTTGCTAAACACTATTGGGACTTGGTGGCACAGATTCCAGCAGGTTGCCGCATCAAATTTAAAAAAATTGCCGAATTTACAGATTTTGAGAATGAAAGATGAATACAGAAAAATTATTGATTGCTAACCGTGGTGAAATTGCCGTTCGTATTATTCATGCTTGCCGTGATATGGGAATTTCATCAGTCGCGTTATATGCAGATGACGATATTGGCAGCATGCATGTCGAACTTGCAGATGAAGCATGGGGTTTGGCTGGTGCGACTGCTAGCGAGACTTACCTAAATATTCCAGCCATTATCGAAGTTGCAAAGAAATCGAAAGCGACCATGGTGCATCCTGGTTATGGCTTTTTATCTGAACGTGCTGAATTTGCCCAAGCCGTGATTGATGCGGGCTTAAAATGGGTAGGTCCATCACCAAGTGCAATTGAAAAACTAGGCGATAAAATCGAAGCACGTAAAATTGCAGCTTCGGTTGGTGCGCCCTTGGTTCAGGGTACGCAAGATCCACTTAATAATGCAGATGAAGCTTTAGAGTTTGCCAAACAATATGGTTTACCCATTGCCATTAAAGCCGCATTCGGTGGCGGTGGCCGTGGCCTAAAAGTCGCGTGGAAACTCGAAGAAGTCAAAGAGCTTTATGAGTCGGCGGTACGTGAAGCAAAAGCTGCTTTTGGTCGTGGTGAATGTTTTGTCGAGCAATATCTCGATAAACCGCGCCATGTAGAAGCGCAAGTAATAGCCGACCAACATGGAAACATTGTAGTGCTTGGCACACGTGATTGTTCGTTGCAACGTCGTAACCAAAAGTTAGTTGAAGAAGCACCAGCGCCATTTATTAGCGATGCGATTTATCAGCAAATTTTAACCTCGGCAAAAAACATTTGTCAGGCTGCAAACTATGTGGGTGCGGGAACAGTTGAATACTTACTAAGTCGTGACGGCAAGCTTTCATTTTTAGAAGTAAATACGCGTTTGCAAGTTGAGCACCCAGTGACTGAAGAAATCTCAAAAGTTGATTTGGTGATTGAGCAAATTCGCGTGGCACAGGGCCATGAGCTTTCCATTAAAGAAACACCGAAAGCGCAAGGCCATGCCATTGAGTTTCGTATCAATGCCGAAGACCCAGCACGTGGTTTTATTCCAGCCTTTGGTGTGTTGAGTTTATTTGAAGCGCCGTTTGGTAACGGTGTACGAGTCGACACAGGTGTTCGAACTGGGTCATTAGTGTCTAGCCATTTTGACTCACTCATGGCAAAGTTGATTGTCACTGGTCCAACCCGAGAAGTTGCAATTGCTCGCGCTAAACGTGCTTTAAAGCAATTTAAAATTGAAGGTGTGGCTTCGGTTTTAGACTTTCACCGTGCGGTACTTAATGAACCTGACTTTACCGAGGAATTTAATGTACATACGCGCTGGATTGAAAATGACTTTAAACAAGAATTAAAGCCAACTAAACGTGGCATTCCAAACCATCAACAACCAATGCTGCTGAGCTACATTGAAATTGATGGCAAGTTACACCGTTTAGGTTTACCTGCGGGTATGTTTGCACAAGATCCAGCAACCGCCGTTCAAGCACAAACAGCCGAGCCAGAAGTGAGCGCTGAGCATTTACTTGCCCCAATTAATGGTGTGATTAGCGCTTGGAAAGTCGAAAATGGTGAGCAAGTCACTGAAGGCCAAGTAGTTGCCATTATGGAAGCCATGAAAATGGAAGTGCAGGTACTGGCACATCGTAGTGGTGTTATTCAGATTGGCGCAGAGAAGGGCGCGACCTGCCATGCAGAAACTGTGATTGCGAGTATTAATTAAGTTTTGCATAAATGATTTGGCTCACTTAAGCATTAGTTTAATTGGGTCAAATCGAATGCTTATTTATTCACTCGGTTTGTTATTTTTCACAGTACTCGTTAACCATTTTTAGCTTGAAAATCAGCACTAATTGTGAGATATTTATCACAGTTTAGTGATGTGAAAATTAATCACTGTATTGAAAGCTCGCTTATGCGGGCTTTAATTTTTAGCCCAGTTTAAGCATTTCTCACTTAATGAGCTGGCAGCATAAAAACAATTTGAGAATTTGGCACTCACTCAAAGGCGAATTGAAGAAAGCGAATGAAAATTCTACCTTCATCTGAATATGATCAAATTCTAAAATACAGTGTCTATTGGCTCGTCATCTCAATTGTGATTGGAGTCGTCGCGGGGTTGGCCTCGACTTTAATTTTTGTGGCTTTTGATATTTCAAACAAAGTCAGAAGTCTGCATCACTGGCTCATCTACTTTTTGCCTTTTGTGGGTTTTGGTATTGGTTATCTCATTAAAAAATATGGATCACCGATTGAGCGGGGAACCCATTTACTGATTGATGAAATTCACCAGCCGAAGTCGTTTATTCCAAAACGAATGAGCCCCATCATTTTTATTACTTCAATTTTAACGCAGTTATTTGGTGGTTCGGCAGGGCGTGAAGCGCCAGCGGTTCAACTTTCGGGTGCCTTAATTGACCACTTGAGCCATATATTAAAAATCTCGGAAGACAACCGAAAAATTTGTTTAATCGCCAGTATTGGTGCAGGCTTTGCGGGGGTGTTTGGCTTGCCTCTAGCGGGTGCAATCTATGGGTTAGAAATTACTGCTTTAGGTAATTTAAGATACTCTGCTATTTTTCCATGCTTTGTGTCGGCTCTGATTGCATCGGCGATCCCTGAGCTATTTGATATTGTTCATCCGCATATTTTTTATGTGATTAGTGAGTTTCCAGCCATTCATTTTGGCACGCTCATGAACTTAATTGTGGCAGGTCTGATCTTTGGTTTAGTCGCGCGTTTCTTTATTGCGGCCATACATTTTGCGAGTGACGTCTTTTATAAATATGTGCGTTATTTGCCATTAAGAACAATGGCGGGTGGTATTGTTATTATGCTACTTACGTTGTTCACCGCGCATCAGCAATATAATGGTTTGGGTACAGATAAAATCATTTCATCTTTTTATGTACCGATTCAGTTTTACGACTTTTTTAACAAGACTATTTTTACAGCCATCACTTTAGGTTCAGGCTTTAAAGGTGGTGAAATTACGCCGTTGTTTTATGTAGGTGCGACATTAGGTAATGCTTTAGGGGCGGTTTTAAACTTACCACTTTCATTGCTTGCTGGCTTAGGTTTGGTAAGTCTGTTTTCAGGGGCGAGTAAGGCACCGTTAACGTCTATTATTTTAGCTGTTGAACTATTTGGAATGAATGTTGCCACGTATGCCATCATTACGTGTTTATTGGCTGCGTTATTTTCTGGGAACTGTGGATTGTATCGCCGTAAAAAGTTGATGGATTGATTAAGCCTTTCTAAGGAGTTGAGTAGTTTTAGGTTGCTTAGCTCCTTAGAAAAGGTTAATTAGAAGCTTATAAGAGAAAGTTTTAACTAAGGGGTTTCTACTGGATGAAAGTTAAAATTATTACCGACGTCAGTTTCATCAGTAAATAAATTTTTCACTAAATTTAGATCTTGTTCGTTTTTACTAAAAGCAACGGCATATGGTTTTGTATTATCTAGCTTGTCACAGTTGCGCAGTGTTTCAGAAAAATTTTTAGACTCTAATGGGTTACAGTTCTTATCAAGTATAGGATCTACATTTTTTCTATCTACCATTGAGAAGAAATATACTTGATATTCATAATTGTCAGCATGAGAACCTCCGCAGATACCTGTTGAGATTCCGAAGTGAGAAGAGATTTCAGGTTCTGACATACAATATGTAATGATTGTACCTAGCTGTGTGTTTTGAAGATTTTTAATATTAACATCCGCTTGTGTATATTTAGAGGGGGTTAAATAACCTATTACTAAACCCAGACGCTTCATTCCCTCATGATAGTCAGCTACAAAATAAGCATCTTTATATTGGTATCTTGAAATTGTTATTGATGGATCTATATCTTCATCACTTAGCGGTTCTTCACTAAAAGGTTGACCCATAACTTCAACTATCTTTTCTTTAGGAGAATTTGAGTTAATTTCATTTAGCTTTGTAGCTATCTCTATATAATTTTTTTCTTCATTTAATTTTTCATTTGGGACTATAACTTTTTTTTCTTCATTGTGGGGATTACGTTGTTTATCTAAACAGTCTAAGTAAGCTTGGAATATTTTTACACCATATTCATTTGATCTTATATTTTTAATAATTTCACCTCGGCTAGCTTCTATAGATGAGGCACTCGTTTTTATATTTAAAAAATTAGCCATTTCCCCCAAAATTTGACTTTCTGTTTTACTATCCATTCCTCCGGAACACATTTTTATAGCTTCTTCATTTTGATTTTTTGTATCACTTTTTATTTTAGGAATTAATACTATTAAAGTATTAACAATTATCATTGCAATAAATATTAAGAGAATAATATTTTTATAACTTCGAAAGAATTTCATTGTTATTTCTCCTAAGTAATTATTTTATATTTTGATTTCATTATATAATTATTAAGATAGAAGAGCTTTCCTCCTATCTTACTATTACAATTATTCAACTTGTAAGCGTATGCGGCCACGATTGTTTTCATAGCAGTTCCAAGCATCGTTAGCATACGCATATAAATAACCAGACTGTTTAGGCGTATATTTACATCCGTCACCAATTAAGAAAGTTTCATGTGGTATCCAATTACCTTGACTATCGACCTTTCCATTTGCAATTGCCCCAACTAGACTAAACCAGTTCAATTTTTCATGTCTTTTTGTGAATTTGAAATCCGCAGAATGATTACCAGTTATTTTTTTAAACAAGTCCTCTGCTTTGCCTAAAAGAGATCCTGCAACTTGAATCATTTCAGCAATTTGAAAGTCACCATCCTTAGTACCAGCTGGGCCACATTTAATTGAACTGTCTGTCCATTCACCTGAAGCACTAAAACTATAGGTTTTACCTTTTTCTAGCCAAATACCAGTTTGATTCCAAGGATTAAGCGCATAAATATCTAAACTACAAGGTAATGTCCGAATAAATTTATAAGGACTTTGCTTAATAGGCGGTGTATTAAGTCTCTCTCTTACAGAGTCATGGATAGCAATAGAATTATTTAATTGAGGAGAACTGCGAGGTAAAGATGGAAATGTATAGAAGATACCTGTATAGGAGTTATGTAATGTATCCTGAAAAAGAGGTGTAATTTGTTGTTCAAACTTTGGATTGATTGCTAAATTAAGATGTTTTGCTTCATCAATCATCCATCTAAGAGTGATATGTGATAATCCATGATCTTTATAACCTCCTCCAATATCAGAATGAACGCCTGCAAACCAAACTTGTTTAGTATTGGCATTTGGATTACTCCATAGAGTAGGTTGAAAACTTGCGCGCATTTCGTCAAGAGCTAAAGCTTGGCGTGCATTAATTATTATGGGACTTAATTCAGTATCATGAAAAGTATAGTTTTCAAAGCTATCAATAAGATTTAATAAGCCAAAATAATCGGGTATTCCTAGAGATCCAACTGTTTCCCATACACCAATAAACCAAATAGGCACTGGCGTACTATAATTAGTCTTTAATTTCCATCCTAAGGAAATCCATGTATCTTGTGTTTCAATTTTTTTTCTATAACCCTGTTTAAATACACGATCGATTCTGTCCCATATTTCAGTTTCATTTAAACCTTTAATATTTAATAGCCCCGAATGATGTACTAATCCAGCTAAGCTTCTTACTGTATAAGCGCCACGGCTAAATCCAAATAAAAAAATCTTATCTCCTGGTTCATAATATTCACATAGTTCGCGATATGCGCTTTTAATATTTTTATCTAATCCCTCGCCAGTTCCGCCATTAATTAATTTGTCCCATTTTGTCCCATCTGTACCTACTCCAGGGTGATAATATTTATGTTGTGCTATACCATTACTATCTTGATCTGCTAATGAATTGTATAGTTGTACAACGTTAGTTGGTGATAATACTCCTTGATCTTGTTGATCCGTTGTGTTCCATGTCCCATCACAGCAAATAATTATATTTTTCATTTCTTATTTCCTGATTATTATTTATTTAATAATCAACTCTTTCTAATAAACAATCTAATCAGATTTTTTGTAAATATACTGTTAACTCCATGGAATAAATTGATTTATTAAATTTTGTTTAAAAATTAACCTGATAAAGTCTTTTTTGTTTATTTAAACTAATTGATCAGTAAATATATTTTTATTTAATGTTAAAAAATAGCTTAAATTAATTTTTTAAATCGTAAAAACATTTATCTGCTCTCAACCCAACCGCTCTACTTTAATACAATTGTCATTTCCTACGCTTGACGCCAACAAGAGCGAATACTATCCTTTGCGTGCTGGCCACATTGCCAGTTGGTTTTAGCAGACCATCAGCCAAAGTACACGAAAAAGTATTAACTTTTTTGTGGAAATCCCTGCGTGCCCCCTCTGCGGCGGAACGGGAGGGGGACACCTTCGGGTGTGCTGGATTCTTTGGCTCCAGTCTGCTAACCCTCTTTCGTTTCGCCACCATTATTTAGCAGTAATGCGGTGAAACTTCTTTATAGCCAAAGGAGTCCGCTATGCGTACTAATTCTTCTCATTTATTGGCTTTTGCCAAAGTCTTTCTATCCATACCGTTTAAACAATCTGTAAATCGGTTTAATCGACTCTAGGTTTTTACGCCTAAACATCGTTACGACTAAAACATAGCAACAATAAACCCGAGATAGGCGAGCACACCATTATTGTGCCGCTCTTACATGCCTGTTTTTAGCACTCAATTTAAGAGTGACGGCATTTCTAACTCTTTTACATACAACAAAAAATTATTTTAAGCGGTATACATGAACAATTTAGAATCTTCATTTAGAGCACTACGGGTGCTGCACACGGCAAAAGATTTATTTAATCAAGATGGGTTTAATAAGGTCGGGGTTGACCGAATTATTGCTGAAGCCAACATCCCCAAAGCGACTTTCTATAACATCTTTCATTCAAAAGCACGACTGATCGAGATGTGTTTAACCTTTCAAACGGATGCGCTCAAAGTAAAAGTCCTTTCAATTATCAATTCATACAGCGAACTTATGGTGTTCGATAAACTCAAGCAAATTTACTTTTTACATGCCAATTTAGAAGGCTTTTATCGTTTACCATTTAAAGCAATTTTTGAAATTGAAAAGTGTTATGCAACGGCTTATCGAGTGGTTGTTGATTATAGAAATTGGTTTATAAATGAGCTTTATAAGCTGCTTCTTACCGTCAAAACTACCGCTTCAATAAAAGATGCCCACATGTTTCTATTTGCAATTGATGGGGCAATGGTTCAGCTGTTAAGTGCCAATAGCGTAGATGAACGGGATAAATTATTAAATTACTTTTTATTTATGCTATCTGAGCATTCAACTTAAACTTTAAAAAATAAAAAGCCCGTGATTGGGCTTTTTTGTAGATATTGGTCGATTAAAACTTAAGTTTTTTAAGCCCACGACTCACGCCATTTTGTAAGGCTGCCTTAATAATCGGGCCAATAAAAGGAACGCGACCTTTAAAGCTAATGGTGTAATCCAAACGAGTACGATTATTTCCCAAGTCAGTAAATTTCATGACACCACGGTGACCTTTAATTGGGCTAATCCCGCTCGTAATTGCATACTCGATCAGTTCATTTTCTTTATAGACTAAATTGGTTTCTACAAATGAAGGGGTCAATGGAATAGACATTTTGCGCGCAGAGCCAACACCATTACGAGCGTCTTTTCCGTTGCTAATGCGAGTCACTTTAGCAGGAGCGAAAAGTTTACTTAGGTTTTCATGCTCACTTAAGGTTGCAAAGACTTTGTCTACGGGTGCATCAAATTCTTGTACGATGTTGATTTTTTGAGTTTTTAACATCTTATTCCCTCTAGAAATTATTTTGACATTGGTAATTGTCAGAATTTGGATGTTAGCACGCTTTGGGCAATGGGGGAATTCTTCTTCGTCGGAGTTATCGCATACTTAAAAAATTCACTTTGGTACATCTACAATGCTTTTTGGCCTTTTCTTAATTTTTTAAAGAAGGGCTGAATCACAGACCAGTTGGTTGAAACCCAGCAAATAAAGGAACCAGCCGTCACCATTGCTGTTCCTTGCCAAAAGCTCATTGAAAGTTGAGTTTGTAAAACAAACATCGCCAAAATAGACGAGATAATCGGGGTGAAATAAGAGGCCACCACAAGCACGGTAATGTTTCCATGAATGATGCCAATGTTCCAAGCAGCATAACCAAAACCCATGGCAGCAGAAGCAACTAAAAGGGTCATGACTGTTGGAATATCCATTGCCGGAATGGAAAATTGTCCCGAGACAAGCAGCTTGAGCCAGAGAGTGAGCGCGACACCAACAAAGAAAATGGAAATTGGATTTTGCCCATTACTTAATTTTTTGGTGAGTACACAGTAAAAAGCCCAAATGATGGCACCTGCAAATGCCAAAATATAGCTGAGTGGGTTGCTATGAAAATTATCGACAATACTATTTAGACTAAAATCACCGCTTCCAGTTTGAATAAAAATAATGCCGAAAATTGAAAGCATTAGCCCTAAAATAATAAGGAAATTAAACTTTAATTCTTTAAAAATAACAAAAGCTAAAACCGTTAAACTCGGCCACAGATAGTTAACAATACTAATTTCAATTGCTTGTCTTGCTGTCTGAGAATAAGCAATCGCAAATGAAAAGCACACCTCATAAGCCACGAACAGAATTGTGCCAAATATTAAGTATTTTCTAGAGATCTGCTTAAAATCTGGAACTTTGAAAATGGCAAGCAACAGTAGCGCACTTAAAGAATAAATAAAGGTAACACCTAGCTCAGGCCCAATGGCGGCACTGACTTGTTTCATTAAGCCGACCAGAGATGCCCACATGAGAATGGCGCTTAAACCAATCAATGTTGCTAGATTTTTTGACATAAAATTCAGTAAATAACGATTAAAAAAGGGTAAAAGATGAGGTTGTACTAATCAAAGGAATAAATTTTCAAGCTAAGGAATATAGGACAAATTATATAAAATATAAACAATTAAATTTATTGATTGGTTGAATCTGCTATGTTTATTTAAGCATTCATTTGAGTAAAGAAATTTCGGATAAAACAACATTTGTACGAGGAAAATATGGAAGTCATTAAAACGGTTGGTGTTGTTGGAGCTGGTGTAATAGGTGCGAGTTGGACGGCCTTATTTTTATATAAAGGATTTAAAGTTAATGTTTACGACCCGTATCCGATAGATGAAGCGGTCTTTAAAAAAAGAATATCTGCAAATTTAAATGATTTATTGGCTTTAGACCAAAACGCTGAACACAGTTATTCTCCGCAAGATGTACTGCTTCATCTGGAAATTTTTAATCATTTAAAAGATGCAGTTTCAGACGTAGATTTTATTCAGGAAAATGCCCCTGAACGTCTCGATGTGAAACAACAGCTATATCAAGAAATCACGGCATATTGCCCTGAACATACTATTATTGCTTCAAGTTCATCGGGCTTAAAAGTGTCTGATTTCCAAAAAGAGGCGCAACATCCTGAACGTATTTTATTAGGTCATCCTTTTAATCCGCCTCATCTCTTACCTTTGGTCGAGATCGTTGGTGGTAATCTGACTGATCCTCAAATTTTAAAACAGGCTTCTGAGTTCTATAAACAGTTGGGCAAGAATCCAATTGTTTTAAATAAAGAAGTAAAAGGGCATGTCGCAAACCGTTTGCAGGCTGCGCTATGGCGAGAAGCTTTTTCATTGGTTGAACAAGGCGTGTGTTCTGCCGAAGATGTCGATGTCGCGATTACCAGTGGGCCGGGTTTAAGGTGGGCGCTATTTGGTCCCTACATTAATATGCAGCTTGCCAACCAAAAGGGCTTTAAAGAAGCAATTCATCATTTAGGCCCACCAATGACAGAATGGTGGAATGATATGCACGCATTTCAACATTCAGACGAGACAACAGAGTTATTGGAAGCACAAACCAATCAGCTATTAACACAATATAAAGATATCGATTTATATGAAACCAGAAATAAAGGTCTGGTCGATATCTTAAAGCTCAGACAACAACTTAAGTTAGATTAATTCAAAATATTAGAATAGAGCCAATCATTTTATTGCAGAGATGATTGGCTTTTTTTGTTGGGGTAAATAACAAAAACATTCCTACCTGAAACAATCCTATATTCATTAAATGTTACTGAAATTCCTATCGCGTTGCATTTGAACTATATGCCTTACGTGAAAAGTAAGAATCGTTGCAAACCGTAAAGAAAGCCTCCTCATAATCAAAGGACATGATAGAAAATAGAGGAATAACAATATGCGTGCTCTAACTTACCACGGTGCCGAAGATGTTCGAGTAGAAACAGTAGCAGACCCTATTATTCAAGAACCGGATGACATTATTTTACGCGTGACTGCCACAGCGATATGTGGCTCTGATTTACATTTATATCGAGGCAAAATCCCTAGAACCGAGCAGGGTGATATCTTTGGGCACGAGTTTATGGGCGTGGTTGAAGAGGTCGGTCCAGCTGTCACCGCAGTAAAAAAGGGTGATCGTGTCATTGTTCCTTTTGTGATTGCCTGTGGGGAATGTTTCTTTTGCCAACTTGATCTAACGGCTGCTTGCGAAACTACGAATACAGGGCGCGGCGCAATTATTAATAAAAAGCAGATTCCACCAGGTGCAGCTTTGTTTGGCTATAGCCATCTTTACGGCGGTGTACCAGGCGGGCAAGCGGAATATGTGCGTGTGCCAAAAGCCAATAAAGGCCCTTTTAAAGTGCCAACTTCACTGTCAGATGAAAAAGTACTTTTCTTGACCGATATTTTACCCACCGCTTGGCAAGCCGTGACCAATGCCCAAGTGAAGCGTGGCTCAACCGTTGCAATTTATGGTGCTGGTCCAGTCGGACTGTTAAGCGCTGCTTGTGCCAAGATGCTCGGTGCTGAAAAGATATTTATGGTCGATCACAATGACTATCGATTGAACTATGCAGCGGCAACATACGGTGCCATTCCAGTGAATTTTGACGAAGTCGATGCGGCCGAATTTATTATTCAACATACCGACAATTACCGCGGTGTCGATGCGGTGATTGATGCCATTGGTTTCGAGGCGAAAGGCAGTGTGATTGAAACAGTTCTAACTAATTTAAAGCTTGAAGGTTCAAGTGGTGCAGCACTGCGTCAATGTATTGCCGCGGTTCGCCGTGGTGGAGTGGTCAGCGTACCGGGTGTATATGCAGGCCCGATTCATGGTTTCTTATTTGGCGATGCTTTTGATAAAGGACTGACTTTTAAAATGGGCCAAACCCATGTGCATCAATATTTACCGCAACTGTTAGAATTGATTGAGCGTGGTGAATTAACACCTGAAACGATTATTACCCACCGAATGAAATTAGAAGATGCCGCAGAGGGATATCGCATTTTTAATGAAAGAGAAGAGGACTGCCGTAAGGTGATTCTGCTTCCTTAACATTCTCAATCTTATAATTCATTCTTAAGCCTCTTAGTGAAAGGGGCTTTTTTATTTTGAAATGCACAACTTTTAGTGCAGCTTTTTATTTTGTGTTTTAAATCGCACTCAAATTGCCCAATCTTAGTATTACTTTTAATCAAAAACGTAATACTAAGCTGGCATGTCCTTTGCATAGTCTTAAGCAATCAAAAGTGATCTAGGGTTCCGATACTTCACGTATGTCTGGACCGAGAGTTCACGGTTCCTAGCGAACTACACGGAGGGATAAAAGCCCGGGAGGAAGTCTAAAACTATCCGACAGGAGTAGCTATGAACACTGCAAGTTATCATAACAATCAGGCGATTTGGACCGAACTTTTACCCGGCGGACATCACTGGTCGGGTCGTATTCAAAAAGGAACTATTCTTAGATTTACATCCCTAGGCGCTCAGGCAAATGTTTCTTTGTTTTGTGTAAATGCTGCCGATGTGCTTGAACGTTTTAACATGCCCGACAGTTTAAAAGGGCAACACACTGCCTATTTAAAAGCTTCCAATGTGCTCTATTCAGACCTTGGCCGTGTGATGGCTTCTATTGTTCATGATGACCATGGTTGGAATGATGCGCTTTGTGGTCCAAGCCGACCTGAGCAAATTGAAAAGCAATTCGGCAATCGCACATTTCAAGATGCCCGCAATGATATGTACCAAAACGGCTTAGACAGTTTACTCATTGAAATGTGTAAATACGGACTTGCCAGCCAAGACCTGAGTGCCGCGGTTAACCTATTTTCTAAAGTTGTACCAGATGAAAACGGCGCTTTGTCATATGTCAGTTCTGACAATACTGATCAAACCATTGAACTGCGTTTTGAAATGGACTGCCTGCTATTTTTATCTGCCGCGCCCCATGGTTTAGACACCAGCCCAATCTATCAACCCGCCGATATTCAACTCAGTTTATTTAAAGCCAATTCACTAACAGACAGCGATATTTGTCGTGATGCGTGTTCACAAAATCAGCGTGCCTTTCAAAACACAGCCCGCTACTACGCGCTTAGCAATATTTAAATCAGGAGAAGCATCATGACAGTTTTACAATCATTTGAAAAAGCAGTTTTAAATGAAGTTTGTCCTGCTGGCGAAGCGTGGATGTGCGAGGTTAAAAAGGGCCAATATTTTCGAATTATTGATCTGGAAGGAAACCAAGCGGTCGATACTTTGTTTATGAGTGCCGAAAATCCAACTGAGCGTTATAGCGCAATGGACACTTTGGCTATCAACCAACAAATCTATTTAGAAAGGGGCACCAAGCTCTATAGTAACTTTGGCCGTCCAATTGCCGTTATTCATGATGATAACTGCGGGCGCCATGACACCATTGGCGGTGCCTGTTCATGTGAAAGTAATACAGTTCGCTATGCACATGAAACGTATCCTATGCATAGTTGCCGTAACAACTTTATGTATGCCTTGGCAAAACATCCGATTGCAAAAAAGCATGGCTTAAATGTGCGTCACATCGGTCCAAACATTAACTTTTTTATGAATGTGCCTGTTACGCCAGACGGTCAGCTTAAATTTGATGACGGAATTTCAGGACCGGGTAAATATGTCGAAGTTCGGGCAGAAATGGATTTAATAGTTTTAATTTCCAATTGTCCTCAGCTAAACAACCCATGTAATGCCTATAACCCAACCAAAATTCAACTGGTTGTCCGTGAAGCGGAAGGGGTGTAAGCATGTTTAAAAAAGTTCTGATTGCTAACCGCGGTGCAATTGCCTGTCGCGTAATTCGCACCCTTAAAAAACTCGGGATCGCTTCGGTTGCAGTTTACTCCGAAGCCGACCGTGATTCTTTACACGTGACTTTGGCCGATGAAGCTTTCTTGATTGGACCTGCGCCTGCCCATCAAAGTTATTTAAATATTGAAAAAATCCTTGAAGTTGCAAAACAGTCGGGAGCAGAAGCCATTCACCCCGGTTATGGTTTTTTGTCTGAAAATGCCGAGTTTTGTGATTTGTGTGAAAGCCAAGGCATTGCCTTTATTGGGCCAACTTCAAGCCAAATGCTCGATTTTGGTTTAAAACATACCGCGCGTGAACTCGCAATTCAAAGCAATGTACCTTTACTTCCGGGTAGTTCACTACTTGCTGATGAATCCGACGCCTTGACCGAAGCGGACCGTATTGGCTATCCAGTCATGCTGAAAAGTACCGCGGGTGGCGGTGGTATTGGTATGCGTCTGGTCTGGAATGAAACTGAATTAAAAGATGCCTATCAAACCGTATCTTATTTAGCGCAGGTCAATTTTAAAGATGCAGGTTTATATTTAGAAAAATTTGTACAACATGCACGCCATATCGAAGTACAAATTTTTGGTGATGGGAAAGGGCAAGTTTTAGCGTTGGGTGAGCGTGATTGTTCGGTACAACGCCGTAATCAGAAAGTCATTGAAGAAACACCTGCACCACACTTAAATGAACAGCAACGCGACTATCTGCAAAAAGTTGCGATTCAACTGATGCAGTCGGTGAACTATCGCTCGGCGGGCACAGTTGAGTTTGTTATGGACACCGGAACCCAAGAATTTTATTTCTTAGAGGTGAACACCCGTTTGCAAGTCGAGCACGGTGTGACCGAGCAAGTGTTTGGTGTCGACTTGGTCGAGTGGATGGTTACCTTGGCAGGCGGTGACTGGTCAGCACCGACTGAAAAGTTAGAGCCAACAGGACACTCTATTCAAGTTCGTCTTTATGCAGAAGACCCGATTAAACAGTTCCAACCAAGTGCAGGCTTATTCACTCATGTTAAATTTGACCCACAAGCACGGGTCGAAACATGGGTGGAAACAGGGTCAACAGTGTCGTCTTTTTATGACCCAATGATTGCCAAAATCATTGTGACCGCTGCAACACGGGACCAAGCCATACAGGCAATGAGTGCTAGCCTTGCCAACACACAAGTGGCTGGTATCGAAACCAATTTGGAATATTTGCAAAACATTATTGCTTGCGATGTGTTTGCTTTAGGTACTCAAACCACCCGATTTTTAAATACGTTTGAATGGAAAACTCAAAAAATTGAGGTGTTGCAAGCTGGTATTCAAACCTCCATTCAAGACGTAACAGGGCGATTAGGTTATTGGGATGTCGGAGTGCCGCCATCTGGTGCGATCGATCCGCTCAGTTTAACTGTGGCAAACCAGCTTTTGGCCAATGAACCAAATACCGCAGGGCTTGAATGTACTTTGCAAGGGCCGACCTTAAAGTTTCACTGCGACAGCCAAATTGTCATTACGGGCGGTGATATGCCGTCAAAACTTGATGGCGAACTTGTGCCGATGTGGCAAACCGTCAATGTAAAAAAAGGCCAAGTTTTAAAATGTGGGCTTATCCGTTCAGGTTGCCGTAGCTATATAGGTGTGAAAGGTGGATTTGATGTTCCTGACTATTTAGGGTCACAGGCGACTTTCACTTTAGGGCAGTTTGGTGGGCATGCAGGCCGTAATTTATTAATTGGCGATATGCTGCCGATTACTGAATATTCCGCTCAATCGACCACAGCTCTAGCTCAAGCACAAATTCCTAGCTTTACCCAAAACTGGGAAATTGCCGTCATGTATGGCCCACATGGCGCACCAGATTTTTTCACCAAACAAGATATTGATACGTTCTTTGCCAATGAGTTCGAAATTCACTATAACTCAAGCCGTACAGGCATTCGCTTAATTGGGCCAAAACCTGAGTGGGCACGTGAAGACGGCGGTGAGGCAGGCTTACATCCATCCAATATTCACGACAACGCTTATGCGATTGGGGCAATTGATTTTACGGGTGATATGCCAATTATTTTGGGTCCAGATGGTCCGAGCTTAGGCGGCTTTGTTTGCCCTGCGGTAGTCATTCATTCCGAGCTTTGGAAAATCGGGCAGCTAAAAGCAGGCGATAAGGTCAAATTTGTACCCGTGAGTTATGCGCAAGCAAAAGCACTTGATCAAAAATATTATCAAAGCTTAACTGCGGCTGATACAACTCAGATCGATTTTAACCCAGCCATTCAAGCAGAACCCGACACTTTAAAAGATGCAGTTTTAGCTACTTTAGACGGTAAAGCTGACTTACCAAGCGTGACCTATCGACCAGCAGGAAATAGCTATTTGTTGGTGGAATATGGCGAGTTAGTACTCGACCTAAACTTACGCTTCCGTATTCATGCACTCATGCAATGGGTCAAAGATCAAAACATTCAGGGTATTATCGACTTAACACCGGGCATTCGTTCACTACAAATTCATTTTGATTCAATTCAACTCGATCAACTTGAGCTTTTACAGAAACTTCAACAAGCAGAAGCCGAATTACCTGACATTCAAAATATACAGGTGCCTTCACGGACGGTCTATTTGCCTTTGGCTTGGGAAGATTCACAAACTCAGCTTGCCACCGAGCGCTATACGCAAATTGTTCGTCCAGATGCACCATGGTGCCCAGATAACGTCGAGTTTATTCGTCGTATTAATGGCTTAGCTTCTAAGCAAGCAGTTAAAGATGTGGTCTATAGTGCAAACTATTTGGTGATGGGTTTGGGTGATGTGTATTTAGGTGCACCTGTGGCGACACCACTCGACCCACGCCAACGTTTAGTCACCACAAAATATAACCCTGCACGAACTTGGACACCTGAAAATGCGGTCGGCATTGGCGGGGCTTATATGTGTGTGTACGGTATGGAAGGGCCGGGTGGCTACCAGTTTGTTGGCCGTACCACTCAAATGTGGAGCCGTTACCGTAAAAATGCCAATTTTGAAGATGGCAAACCGTGGTTATTACGCTTTTTTGACCAAGTGAAGTTTTATGAAGTTTCTGAGACTGAACTTCTGCAAATGCGTGAAGACTTCAAGGCGGGTCGTTTAAAACTTCGTATTGAAGATGGCGTACTCAACTTAAAAGAGTACAACGCGTTTTTAAAAACACATCAAGACAGCATTCAAGCCTTTAAAGACATGCAACAAGCCAATTTTGAGGCTGAACGCCGCCGTTGGCACGAAGCGGGCTTACAAGAATATATCTCTGAAAGCCTAGATGCTGTTGATAAAGGTGAAACCGTGGTTATTCCTGAAGGGGGCTGCGCAGTCGAATCGCACATGCCGGGTTCAATCTGGAAAATTGAATGTGCATCGGGAGATATAGTTGAAGAAGGCGCAACCCTTGCGGTAATTGAGGCAATGAAAATTGAAATTCCAATTATTGCGCCGGAACGTATGAAGGTCGAAACCATTACCATTGAAAAAGGGCAAACCGTAAAAACGGGGCAAGTGTTATTTACCTTGGCACCTGTCGCTTAAACCAAAAGAGAGCATCAATATTGATGCTCTCTTTTCATATTATGCTTCGGTCAAATGCTTTAATACTTTATGACCATGTTCAACAGCTTCTAATTTAATTTTCGACTCTGGATTACCTGATAAAGGCGAAACGTCATAAAGCAAGTAGGTGGCGCTTAACTGCATTTGTGTATATTGAATTGAATATTGAACCGCTTTTAAAAAACTATCCGCTAAGTTTTCTCGGTCATTCACCATATCGGCTTCTTTTTGCCCGACCGTCATACTAATAATGACTTTTTTATCTTTTAATTTGTCGCCTTGAGAGCCATAAGCAAACTGATAAGTAAAAACTTCATCAAACCATAACTTCAAAATTGCCGGCATATTAAACCAGAACATAGGATATTGCAGAATGATGGTGTCATGGCGTAGCAACGCTTCTTGTTCAGCACGTACATCAATTTTATAGTCTGGATAAAGCTGAAAAATATCTCGGACTTCAAGGTCCGGATAGGTTTTTATAAGTTCATTCACTATCGTTTTATTTGCAATTGATTGAGCGTAGTAGGGATGGGCCAAAATAAGTAAAGCCATAATAATGCCTTGTAGCTATAAAAATCATAGTCACTATAATTTTTATAGTATGGGTGTACAATAACTATCAAAGTTGATAGGTGGCATGAAAAATGGCAAATACTGAAAATAAATGTGAAATCACCATGAATGGAAAAACCTATCCATGTCATATCAGTATGGCTATGGATTTGGTGGGTGGAAAATGGAAAGGCGTTATTCTGTATTATCTAAAAGATGGGCCAAAACGTTTTAATGAAATCAATCAATTAATGCCAACCATCACAGAAATGACCTTAAGCCTTCAACTTAAACAATTAGAGCAAAGTGGCTTAATATCTCGAACCGTTTATGGTGAAAAAGCACCGATTAAAGTGGTTTATGAAATGACCGAATTAGGCCAGTCTTTTAAGCCTGTTTTAGAGTCTTTATCAGTATGGGCGCATACAATGATTAATCAGTCATAAGATGAAAAATTAACTTTTTAAAAATATAAATATTAGCCCCATCCCTGTGCATGGGGCTTTTTTTTGCCCAAAAATCACTCATAAATTTCTGTCAAGCCTATCAAAACCATGTTTAAAAACTGGCACATATTCTGCATCTCATATTAGTAATACAAAAACTGAATTTGGTAATACCAAACTAGAGGTGCGATATGAATGATGTAAAACCTGTGGTTCAACCAAAGCCAACTTTAAAAGCCTTTTTAGTCGAATTGCTCAGCGTACGTGCAGGCGTATATATCAAGCAAAACAATCAGCCGCCTAAAACAAAAGGATAAGACTGTGGCAAAACAAAAGTTGGCTCGAATCAGTATTACCGTACCTGAAACGACACTTAACGCACTCGATCAAAAAATTGTCGAGCAGAACTATGAAAGTCGCTCGCAAGCCATAGTCGACATGATTAATAAACACCTGATTGCAGAGCAAGCACAGGCCAATGAAGTCATGGTAGGCACGTTGACGCTGCTTTATGACGCTAGCCAAATGACCTTGCGTAATCAATTGGTCGATTTACAACAACAGTTTTTAGCACAGGTGATTAGTTCACTTCATATCCAGCTCGACCAACAAAAGATATTGCAAGTCATGTTAATGCAGGGCGCAAGTTCTGAACTCAGACAAATTAGCCAGCAATTTATTGTGTTGAAAGGGGTGATTAAAGGGCATTTAGAACTGATGGATGCCGTCATGCCGCCTATACAGCAAAATGACTAAATGAGGAGTAGCGTGTTGAAAAATTTATGGACAATTCAAGACTGGAAAACAGCATATCAAAACGGGCAAATCTATCTTGCAGATCTGATTGGCTATGTTGCAGAAATTAAAAATGATGATAGTGCGTGGATTGAAATTGCATCGAACGAGCAGATTCAATCGCAAATTGATATTTTAAAAGACCAGAATATTGCTGACTTACCTTTATATGGTGTGCCATTTGCAGTTAAAGACAACATTGATGTCGCTGGCTTTCACACGACTGCTGCCTGTAAAGAGATTCAATATTTAGCTAAGCAAGACGCTGCCGTAGTTGCCAAGCTAAAAAAAGCAGGGGCGATTGTGGTTGGAAAAACCAACCTCGATCAGTTTGCAACGGGGCTGGTTGGTGTTCGTTCACCTTATGGTGCAGTAAAAAATAGTTTTAACCCTGAATATATTAGCGGTGGGTCAAGCTCTGGTTCGTCAGTGGTGGTTGCCAATGGTATTGTGCCTTTTAGTTTGGGGACAGACACGGCGGGGTCAGGGCGTGTTCCTGCGGGCCATAACAATATTGTGGGCCTTAAGCCGACAAAGGGCTGGTTTTCTACCACAGGTTTAATTCCAGCCTGTCGAACTATTGATGTCATTTCTATTTTTGCGCTGCATATTGATGATGCGTGGACCATTGCGAATTTAATGCAGGGCTATGATGAAACAGATGAATATTCACGAGCACATCCAGCTAATGTACCGACTCAATTTTCTAAACAAAAAATAGCTATTCCAGCTCAGCTTGAGTTTTATGGTGATCTTGAATCTGAAAAAGCCTTTTTAGTGGCAATTGAGCGTGTAAAAAAACTGGGCTATGACGTTGAGAGTATTGATTTCAGTGCATTCAATGAACTTGCTGCCGCACTATATAACGATGCTTGGGTAGCGGAAAGAACAGTCGCCGTTGAACGCATGACCACACGTGAAAAGGCTCATCCTGTTATTGCTCAAATTATTGCGCAGGCAGATAAATTCAAGGCAACAGATGCACTTCAAGCTGAATATAACCGCGCCGTGCTTGCTCGAAAAATTAATTCGGCATTACAACCTTTTGATGCCTTGATGGTTCCGACAGCGCCAACCATTTACACCATTGCCGAAGTTGAAGCCGACCCATTGACTAAAAACGCGCACATGGGGGCCTATACCAACTTTGTTAATTTTGCTGATCTTTCTGCTTTAGCTTTACCAAATGTACTTCGTGAAGATGGCCTACCAAGCGGTGTAACCTTTATTGCACCAGCTTGGCACGATCAGGCACTCGCTAATTTTGCGCAGCTTTGGCAAGCAGAAACATCGTTGGGTTTAGGTAAATCAACTCAACATTATCAAAAAAGTCTAGAGATCCAATCAAATCATTCAGTACAGCTAGCTGTGGTGGGAGCGCACTTAACAGGCATGCCCCTTAATTTTCAGCTCACTAGCCGTAATGCCACTTTGCTTAAGAAAACACAGACTGCAGAGACCTATAAACTCTTTGCCTTAAAAAATACCACGCCACCAAAACCGGGATTGCAATTCGATGAAGCAGGGGCATCTATTGAAGTTGAAGTGTGGAATGTTCCCTTAGCAAATTTTGGAGCCATTGTAGCTGAAGTGCCTGCACCACTTGGTATTGGGAACCTCAAATTAAAAGATGGAACATGGGTCAAAGGCTTTATTTGCGAAGCTTATGCCATTCAAGATGCAACCGATATTAGCCATTTTGGAGGCTGGCGAGCCTATATACAGTCACTCGATCAAACCGCTCAAAGTGTTAGTAAAAATGTTGGGGAAGTTTCTATATGATTAAAAAAGCGTTGTTATCCGTATCTATTTTATCGGCAGTTGTATTGGGTGGGTGTGACAATACCGCTAAAGTGCCCGAGGCCAAACAAGATGCTCAGGCATCCACAAATACAAAACCAATTACCATTGGATATAGCGATTGGCCGGGCTGGGTGGCTTGGCAAGTGGCTATTGAGAAAGGCTGGTTAAAAGAAGCAGGGCTAAATGTAGAGTTTAAATGGTTTGATTATTCGGCTTCTCTTTCAGCCTTTTCGGCAAATCAGCTCGACGCTGTTTTGGTCACCAATGGCGATAACTTGGTAACGGCCTCAGGTGGCACGCAAGGCATGATGATTTTGGCAACAGATTATTCTGCGGGCAATGATGTCATTATTGCAAAAGAGGGCATTAATACCATTCAAGACCTAAAAGGAAAATCGATTGGTGTCGAAAAAGGCCTGGTTGATCATCTTTTATTGGCAACTGCTTTAACCGACCATAATATTAAAGCGAATGAAGTAAAGCTGGTAAATTCAGCGACGAACCAATTACCTCAAGTGTTTAATAGCCCCGATATTTCTGCGATTGCTGTTTGGCAACCTGTTGCAGGTCAGGCATTAAAAGCAGTGGCAGGCTCTAAAATTATCTATACCTCTAAAGACAAGCCAGGTTTAATTTACGATACCTTAACAGTCAACATGAGTCATTTAACTGCTCATCAAGAGGAATGGAAAAAAATCATTCAAGTGTGGGATAAAACAGTTAAATATATTAATGACCCTGCAACCCATGCCGATGCGGTTAAAATTATGGCAAACCGTTCAGGAGTCGACCCCAAACAATATGAGTTGATGGTTAGCGGTACGCATTTACTAGATATCAATGCCAATAAAAAAGTATTTGCTAAATCTCAAGGCTTTGACTCGATTTATGGCTCTACTTATCACGTCAATAAATTTAACGTTGAAAACGGTATTTATAAAACCGAACAAAATGTAGATGGGCTAATTTATCCAAAACTCATAGAACAGCTCAAATAAGCCCAATCAATAAAAAAGCCCAAGATGAACTTGGGCTTTTTAATGTCTTTCTTATTTTTCTGTACTGACCTGAGTCATACGCGGTATTTTCGGTAAGTCTTGTAAGGCAGGGTCAAGCTCATCTTCTTCAGCGTGAACTAAATAATCTACCCGTGAACGGAGCTGTTTAAATTCAGGTGTGCTCATCAAGTCGAGTGAGCGTGGACGCGGCAAATTAACTTCAATAATTTCCTTAATTTCACCGGGATTGGCTTTGAGTGCCACAATTCGGTCTGCCAGTAAAATGGCTTCATCCATGTCATGGGTGACAAAAATAATGGTGATATCAATGTTTTGCCATAAATCCATCAAGTGCTTTTGCATTTTTTGACGTGTGTGTGGGTCGAGCGCACCAAAAGGTTCATCCATAAGTAAAATTTTAGGTTGATTAACCAAAGCTCTAGCAATCGCAACGCGTTGCTTCATTCCTCCTGAAAGTTGGTGTGGATACTGATTTTCATATTTTTCTAAACCAATAATATTAATCCATTCACGTGCTTGAGCTTCGGCTGTCATTTGACTCGCGCCACGCATTTGCGGACCAAACATCACGTTTTCTTTTACGGTTTTCCACGGGAAAAGGGTATAGCCCTGAAACACCATGCCACGTTCAGGGCATGGACCCGTAATGCATTCGCCATCTACTAAAACTTCTCCACTATGGTATGGGTCTAAACCTGCAATAACACGGCTTAGAGTCGATTTGCCGCAGCCAGAAGGTCCAATCACACAAATAAATTCTCTTTTATGAATTTTTAAATCGAGTTTATTTAAAACAGTGCGTTCGCTGTGACCATGCTTAAAGACTTGGCTCAGTTGTTTAGCTTCCAAAATAACAGGACGTTCATAAATTTTTTGAAAGTATTCATGTGCGTTAAATGTTGAATCGTTCATTATTTTGCTCCTACTTTCCAAGTGAACATCCGCTCACCTAACTTCATTAATAGCCAGTCACAGACCAGACCAATCACCCCAATAATCAAAATAGCCGCATAGACATTGTCAAAGTTTTGATAGCGAGCCTGTTGGGTAATAAACCACGTAATACCCGAGGTCGTACCAATCAACTCTGAAACAATTAAATAGGTCCAAGCCCAGCCCAGTAACACACGTAAGTCACGGTAAATATTAGGTAAGGCCGCAGGAATCACCACGTGAAATAAACTTTTGAGCTTATTGGTACCAAGCGTATAGCCAGCTTCAATTAAGCTTCGATCTACCATTCGGGTGGTATTAGCAATAATTAGAATTTGCTGAAATAGCGTACCAATCACAATAATGGCAATTTTAGGTGCGTCATTAATCCCTAAAATTGCCACTGCAAGTGCGCCAAAAGCAGGTGCGGGTAAGTAACGGAAAAATTCGACAAAAGGCTCTGTTAACAGTGATATTCGTTTAGAAAAACCACACAAAATACCCAGTGGAATCCCAATCAGTGAAGAGATAAAAAAGGCTGAAAAAACCAGTTTAATACTGTGCCATAAACTTTGGTGAAACCACGGTGAATCGGGTTGCTCTGGTGGCGTGGTAAAGGCGGTGACCAAAGCCTTAGCGACTTCATGGGGAGCGGGTAAATAAATCGGATTGACTAAAATACCTTGCGGTGGTGCAGAATTTCGATTGACTGCATTTTGTGCTTCGAGATAGAACACATTTTTATCAACGCGACTTCCTACTTGTAAGTAAGGAACACTGCCTGAACTTGTGATTTGTACTTGAGGATGCCAAACAAAAGGTAAGTAACTGATTGCGCACCAAAGACATATTGGAATAACAAAAGAACAAATACTGAGAATCAGCTTGTTCTTTCGCGTAAATTCCTTTGCAACATAACCCATATTGAGAGCTCCCCATTTTGATCAGTATTACGATTTTCATAAAACGTAATATTGTTAAGCAAAATAGGTGCCATCTTTAAGGTGCTCTACATGACTTAAGACGAGGGAACTAAAGTTTCATGTAAATACACCCAATAACATTTTTTATCTTCTACTTTAATGCAGGCCGTAGAGGTACGCACTGTCTCCGTTTCATCAGTTTGCTGATGTTCCTGATATTGCACCCAACAATAATTTTCAAATTCGTATAAAGCTGTACTCTTAATAATGTCGATATTTAAAGAGGGTTTCTTTCCAATATTTTGACTAAATAAGCTTTTAACTTCGGCTAAACCAATAATCTGACCTTGAACCGTAACCATCTTAAAATTTTGATCAAAGCTATCTAAAAGTGGGCTCAGACTTTGCTCTGCATTTTTTCCTGTAAATACATTTTCTATTAAAACATGTAGGTCAATGACACTTTGAATGGCTTGATCCATTTGATTAGACATGAGTTTTCTCCTTTAATACCTTATCTTTCTTTTAGATAAACTAAAAAGTATGTAAATTAGGGGAAGATAAGCTATTTTATATAAATAGACAATTCTGTCTGTTTTTTATAAAATATCGATGATTATGACTCAGTTTTTATAATAATGATGTCCCATAAAATATTTCAAATTTTAGATAGTTTAGGGTTGGTCGCACAGAACCGCGTTCTTCATGTGCAATTTTCCAACGCATCATTAAACAATCAAGTTTTCTTGCAACGCATTGAGGGCGAACATACGCTCAACCAAGGTAGCGTTGCTGAGTTACTGTGCTTATCGACAAACGCGCATATTGCATTAAAACAATTTATTGGCTGTCAGGTTGCCGTCGATCAAGTCACTGACATGGGGCAGTTTTTTAGAACTACGGGCATTATTACCGAAGCGAGCCAAGGGCAAAGTGACGGCTCACTCACCATTTATAATCTCACCTTAAAAGACCCGACTGCACTCTGGCATAAACGCCGTAATAGTCGCGTGTTTATGAACAAAAGTGTGCGGGATATTAGCGAAATTCTGTTTAAAGAATGGCAGGGTAAAAGCCCGTTATTTGCCGCAAGCCTAACCCTTGATACATCTGGTTTAAGCAAAGACTACGATGTGCGTCCGTTTGTGATGCAGTCAAACGAAAGCGATTATGACTTTTTAACCCGTTTGTGGCGTAGTGAGGGCATTGACTGGCTGGTCGATGAGTCACAGCTTTTTGTCGCTGACCAGAATGCTTCCATTCAGCCACAAGTCTTACGTTTAATTGATGATAACCAAAACTATCAGGCGCTTGACCGTCGTAGTCTACGTTACCAACGCAGCAGTGCGACAGAACAGTTTGATACCATTACCCAAGTCAAGGCAGAGCGCCGCTTACAACCAACCTCGGTTCATATTCAACGTTGGCAAGCCGATGCTTTGCAACAAGAAGAAGGCAGCGGCAGTGTACAAGGTAAGCAGCAGCACAGCGAACACTATGACAATGCCAGCCTAAACCTTGAAGATGCATGGCACGTTAGCCCCGCTTGGATGCAGGACTTAAAAGGCGAAGATCAAGCCACAGCTTCAGGTAATAGCCAGATTGAACAGCTTAACCAGCACATCAATGCTTACCATCACCTGAGTTCTAAACAGTTTACGGTTTCGGGCAACGTCCGTGATGCACAGGTGGGTTACTGGTTTGAGCTGAATGACCATCCAGAACTCGATCAACATGACAGTGCGGACAAAGAGTTCTTAATCTTAAGCAAGCATTACTATAACCAGAATAATTTACCGAAAGAATTACAACAGCAACTTGAACGTCTGTTGCCAAAAGACAAGCTCAAGGCTGCGCAACTCGACAGCCAAAACCCTGAGCAGCGCCACTATGCTGAGCTGAACGTGGTTCGACGCAATATTAAAGCTGTCCCTGAATATAACCCGCTAGAGCACCGACCAGCCGCTTACCCGCAGCGCGCTAGAGTCGTGGGGCTGGAAGGTGAAAGCATCCATGTCGATCAATGGGGACGCATTAAAGTCCGCTTCCTGTTTACCCGAGCTGATGACCATAGTCATGACGGCGGAGCGGGAAGTAACGACAATGACACCGACTCGGCTTGGGTAGATGTGCTGACTCCTTGGGCGGGCGCCGGTTATGGCGCACGCTTCTTGCCTCGCGTGGGTGAGATCGTTGTCATCGATTTCTTTGACGGCAACATTGACCGCCCGTTTGTGGTGGGGCGTATTCATGAAGCTGAACGTCACCCAACTCAGTTCGATCAGAAAGGCCAGTTACCCGACACCAAGAAACTGAGCGGCATCCGCTCCGAAGAAGTCGACGGTAAAGGTTTTAACCAACTACGTTTTGATGACACGACAGGTCAAATCAGTGCCCAGCTACAAAGTAGTCATGCAGCAAGCCAATTAAACCTCGGTAACTTAAGCCATCCAAAAGACAAGGCTGAAAGTGAAGGCCGTGGTGAAGGCTTCGAACTCAGAACAGACCAGTGGGGCTCAGTAAGAGCAGGTAGTGGCTTACTCGTTAGTACTCACAAACAAGACCAAGCTCAAGGCGTACACCTAGATGCAAATGAGGCCAAACAACAAATCGAAGGGGGCCTCAACAATGCCAAGGCACTTAGTGAAGTTGCTAAAAATCAGCAAACTGATCCATTGGAAATGCTTGAGAACCTAAAAACGTTCATAGAGCAAATTGAAGAAAAAGATCAAGACAAATCTGCCGCTTTTAAGCAAGCCTTGATGATATTAACGGCACCTAACAGTATCGCTTTAGCCAGTAATGAAGACATTCACCTCAGCGCAGATGCTCAGTTAAGTCAAACTGCTGGTGATAGCATTAACCTGACTACGCAAAAGAACCTGATTGCACACGCCCAAAATAAAATTAGCCTTTTCGCAGCGCAAGAAGGGGCAAGACTCTATGCAGGCAAAGGCAAAGTCGAGATACAAGCACAAGGTGATGGAGCCGATTTAATTGCCCGTAAAGCGGTTCAGATTATTTCAACTGAAGACAAAATTGAGATTAGTGCTTCTAAAGAAATCGTTATCACGGCGGGTGGATCTCAAATCAAGATTAATGGTTCAGGAATTTTCCCTGTCACTGGCGGCAAGTTTGAGGTAAAAGCTGGGCAGCATTTGTTTATGGGGGGAGGAAGTGCGAATTTTAGTTCTTCACTACCGCCTCCGCCAAAACGTAGTCCAGGAAATTTAGAGCTCATCCACGATTATGCGCATGGTGAGTTTGTTAAAGGTGGAAGCTATACGGTTGTCGACAACTTAGGAAAAGAAGTCACTGGCAAGCTAGATGATAAGGGATTTGCAAGAATTTCTGGCTTAGCAACAGGTGCAGTAAAAGTCTTCTTTGAACCAGATCACCGTGATCCTTGGGATGCAGCAAGTGATTTTAAACGTCCAGTTGAGTGGCCAAATAAGAATGATGCGGATAATGAGCAATCAGATTCCTTAATTGCACAAATGAGTAAAACAGCCCAGTCCAAACTTGGTGAATTATCTAAACAATTAACCAATCCTGCGAATATTATGGAAAATATTCAGACAGCACAAAGCATAAAATCTGAAGGAGCAAAGGCTTTAATGCCAATATTAAAAATAGAAGCGCAGGGATTAGTGACTGATCAAGTGAAAAGCTTTTTACCTATTTCAGAAGTAGGTCGAAAAATAGGGAACAATATTGATCTTGCATCAATTCAGAAAATAAATGACATCAGCAAATTAAGTTCTGTTGATAGCGGTAGTTTGCTGACTAACGCGCTTCCTCAATATTTGCAAAGTCCTTTTAAAAAGAATTCATAGAGAAAGAAAATGTCTGGAAAAACAGAAGTTGTTAAGCCATTAACAGAAGTTGCTATTAAAGATGTTAGTCATTCAAAACAAAAAATAGATAATTGGTTAAAGAGTCATACACATCAAATTGTGACATTAGACTTGCTAGCCAGTGTAATGGGGACAGTTCCAATTATTGGAAATGTGATGGCTGCTATCGATGTGGTCTCCGACATTTGCTATATCTACGATAAAGGTTTTCAAAATGCCGATATTATGGATTGGTCCACAATGGGTATTGACCTTATTGGGATTGCACCTGTACCAGGAACAACAGCAATTCGTATGTCTGCTCGTCCAGCCCTGTTTCTAGTCCGTCAAGAAGTTAAACGTGTGGGTAAAGCTGCTTTGGGAGAAGCAGTTATCGTAGTGATCTCCAATCATTTAAATGATCAGGTTGCGGGACAAATTGATAAATTCTGTAAAACAGGCCTTCAACAGTTAAATTCAATTTTAGCCACTTGTGGTGGAACCGTTCAAAATGCCACAACACAAATTAATGGTGGTATTGTTCGAGTTGTAACAAAAGGCCAAGTATTTACAAATGCGGGGTCAAATACAAATCGAGCTCAACAGCAAGCTGCTGGTGTTATTAAAGGAATAAAAAGTGGTGACTTAACACGAGCTGGAAAAAACTTGGTTTACATGACCGAAAACTTGGGAAAAGCTCTTATTAAAACAGGAGCAAACTCGAATGCTAAAGTTGTTACCTCTTTAGTTCCTGCACATCTAAAGCAGCCGATATTAAATGTAGGTGCAACGATTAATAAAATTGGTATCACTGCCAATACTAAAATTAAGGGCTTGGGAAATACAGCGCAGCCGCAAACAATTGGCTGGTTATTTGAAATATTACGTTTAAGTAATGCCAGATTTAGAAAAAAAGCCTCCGGCCAAGTTAAGCCAACCCAAACCACACAAGTTAGACATGACAAGAAGAATGATAAGTTAGAAAAGGCAAATACTGAACATGCTGCGACTCATAATGCGAATGCATGTAAAAACTGTAAAGGGGGGGCGACTAAACGATCGATTACCTTTGCCATGGGTACTGAATTTTTAAATCATACCGATGCACAAATTCATCCATTATTGATAGAGCAATTTTCGAGAACGTATGTATCAAACTTATATCAGTATGATCAATCGATTTTCGGAGCGCGGTGGATTACACCTTTTACAACCAAGATTGCTCGTTGTTCTCGTTACAACATTAATGAACCTAAAGAACCGATTGAGCAAGAGGGCTGGGAGTATATTGGCAGCGATGGCCGTCCTGTTCGCTTACCAGAGCTAAAAGTTGGGCAGAGTTACTATGATGAAGTAGAAACTTTTACTTATACAGTTGTCTCACCTGAAATTAGAGCAATTTCATATGGTGTTTCAGAAACTCGCTTCTATCAAAAATATAAAAATGAGTTTCGTTTAGTCTCCATTGAACGTCAAAATGGATTTAGTATTGGGCTGCGTTATGACCATGAATTAGAAAATGGTGATAGCTATTTATCCGACATTATATTTAAACAGCAACAACAAACACTGGCGCATGTTGCATTACAAATTAATGATGTGCAAAAAGTTGTTGCAGCTTGGTTGGTTGAAGATGGTCAACTCATTAGACAACTATCAGCATATCAATATAACGAGCAAGGCGATTTAATTAAGGCAACCAATGAGTTTGCTGCTTCTTATGAATATCAATACCAAGCTCACTTATTGACTCGTTATACTGATCTTACTCAAAGAGGAATGAACTTAAAGTGGGATGGCGTTTTACCTAGCTCAAAAGCAATTGAAGAATGGGCCGATGACTATAGTTCCGCTACTAAATTAGATTGGGATGAAAATGTTCGCGTAACTTCAGTCATGGATATCGATGGTAACGTGACTGAATACTATTATGGTATTACGGGTTACACCTATCGAATTATTTATCCAGACAATTTGCAAGAATGGTTCTTTAGAGACCAAGCAAAAAATATAACATCGCATATTGCTACAGATGGAACAGAAACATCGTATACCTACGACGAACGCGGTAATGTCTTAAGTATGGTTCAGGCCGATGGCTCAACCTTTTATTATGAATACGACGAAAAAGATAATCTGACTGGTTTTGTTGATGCTGAACAGGGGCGTTGGTTTAAAGAATACGATGCTTCAGGGAATATAATTAAAGAAATTGATCCGCTGAAGCATGAAACAGCCTATACCTATAATGCGATGGGATTGGTAACCTCCATTAAAGATGCTAAAGGCGGTAAGAAGACACTTAAATATGATGATCAAGGGAACTTGGTTACTTATACGGATTGTTCTGGTAAAGAAACTCACTGGCATTATGATGATCGCGGGCGTGTCAAATTTATTGAAAATGCTTTAAAGCAAAAAGTTGAATATTTCTATACGGAATTAACTGCTGAACCAAGAAAACCTCTAGCAAAAGGCTTACCGCTGAATGCTTTTGGACAACTCGAGAAAATTAAACACGCTGATGGAGCTGAAGAGCATTTTATTCATGATGAAGAAGGTCGATTATTAGTTCATATTGACCCTAAAGGTCAGCAGACACGTTATGAATATGATGCGGCTGGTTTAATTACTAAGCGTATTGACCCATTAAATCAAACCTTAAAATATCAATGGGACCGCTTGAGTCGCTTAAAACGTTTAACTAATGAAAATGGCGCAAGTTACGAGTTTGTCTATGATGCGGCGGGTCGATTAGTAAAAGAAATTGATTTTGATGGCAAAGAAACTGTTTATACGTACGATGAATATAATGGTCGTTTAACTAGTAGCATTGAGGTCGCTTCTGCCTATGGTCAAGATTTCAAAGATCGCGCTGCTCCTAAAGACCGTATTCAGCAATTTATTTTTGATAGCATGGGACGTTTAGAACAACGTACAGCAGGATATGGTTATCAAGGGCAAGAGCTTGAAGAAAAGCAAATAGAAGAATTTTCTTATGATGGCTTAGGTAATCTAGTTCAAGCTAAAAATGCTGAAACCAACTTACAGTGGTTTTACGATGCAGCAGGCAATTTAATTAAAGAACATCATCAAGATGTTGTAACTCAGAAAACAGCTGTGTGGAAACATGTCTATGATGAATTAAATAATCGAACCACAACTATTCGACCTGATGGGCAGAAAATAGATTGGCTGACTTATGGAAGTGGACATGTTTATGGCGTAGCTTTAAATGATGAAGATATTGTTAGCTTTGAACGTGATGATTTACATAGAGAGACATTACGCCACTATGCAAATGGTCTTAGCCAACAACAACGTTATGATGAAGTAGGCCGCTTAACTCAGCAATTAATGTTGAATGAGCATGACAAAGGTTATCAGACCCAAACTAAAAATAATGCTATCCAGCATACCAACCAATTGATTGAACGCTTATATCACTACGATAAAACAGGTGAGTTAACGCTCATTAAGGATACTCGTCGTGGGGCTATTCATTATAAATATGATCCTGTTGGGCGTTTATTAGAAGCGACCAGTAAACTTGGGAAAGAGACTTTTAATTTTGACCCGGCAAGTAATATTCTAGATCGATATAACAGTACCAAAGAGCAATCCTCACAACCCGCTGTCACTGAAAAAGGTCTTGGTTATAACCGCTTAGTTAATAATGTCGTGCAGGAATATCTTGACCAACAATATCAATATGATGCTTTTGGTCAACTGATTCGACAAAAGTCATCACAAGGTGATTTAAATCTTGAGTGGGATGTGTTGGGACGTCTTGTTCGTAGTAGAAACAATCAATACACGGCAGAATATCGCTACGATGCTTTAGGCCGACGTATTCAAAAAAGAAGTAAGCATCACCATACTGGACAAGAACAGAACATTATTTATGGTTGGGATGGTGATACTTTAGCTTATGAATCTAGCGCTGATATAACTAAACACTATTTCTACGAAAAAGATAGTTTCGTGCCTTTGTTGCAAGCGGCGTATCATCACCCCATTGAGCTACATCAAACCCAAGACTGGACAGAAAAAACATATAGCATTTATAAAGACCCTCTTTGGAATACAGTAAAACAAAGTCAAGGTTTTGATGATGTATGGTTCTATCACTGCGACCATTTAGGTACACCGCAAGAAATGAGTAACCTGACAGGCGCCATTGTCTGGAAAGCTCAATATAAAGCTTGGGGTGAGTGTAAGGTAGAACAGGCTAAGTCAGATTTCTTTGAAAAGTCAGAAATTATTAGCAATAATATCCGTTTCCAAGGTCAATATTTTGATGGGGAAACAGGGCTTCATTACAACCGTTATCGTTATTATTCGCCGTATGTAGGGCGGTTTATTAGTAAAGACCCGATTGGATTGTTGGGTGGATTTAATGTGTATTCTTATGCACCGAATCCTAATAATTGGATTGATCCACTTGGGCTAACCTCTAAAACATGTCCTAATGCATATGATGAGGCAGTTAAAAAGGCAAAACAAATAAGAGAAGCAGGAGGGCGTCTACCAACTGCAACCTGTGCTGTAGTAAATAAACGTACAGGTAAAGTATATTATGGTACAAGTGGTACCCAACCTAAAAATATTCATGCAGATTTAAGTGTCTCTTTGCCTTCTCCATCTATTGAGCCTTGGGCACCCAATAATTGTGCGGAAGTTGATGCTGTAAATAAAGCATTAAAAGATGGTTCTAATAGAAGAGATTTGGAAATGGCAACTGTTCGAACTAGAAGTGGAGAAGCATTTCCTTGTTGTAGGAACTGTCAAGTAACTTTTAAATATGACAAAGTGTTAACAGGAAAGAAATAAATGCAAGAATCCAATTTTGATTTAAATGCTAATATTGAAGAATATTTAATCAATTGTGGTTGGTATACAGGAAGAAAAATAGATAGCGAACACATCATAGAAGCATGGAAAGCGGATAAATATAAAATTTTTAATTCTGCTATAGTTTTTGTCCAGAGTTTTAATGGATTAAATATAGCTCATGAGGCATATAGAGGAAAAGAAAAAGATTTTTCGTATTTCAATTCTATTAAAGCAACAGAAGGTATAGATCCTGCCTGGATATTTGAGGAGTATTCATTAAAGGCAGGAAGTGACCTTTTACCAATTGGATTGGGCTATAGTGAACATTTAACATATTTTATAGATCCATCATTTAAGTTCTATGGTGGTTATGATGACTATTTTTGCAAAATTGGGGATTCAGTTAATAGCTTTTTTAATAATATTTTTTATGAAAAAAACTTTATTCAATTGTAAGTAATTAAAAAATTAACAGTCAAATACTCTAAAGTTTTGACTGTTAATTAATGTATAATTGAAAAATATTTATAAATATTTTAACTAAGTTTTTGGCTTTGTGAATTTTTATACAATTTATCCGTCTGAGTATATTGATAGAGATTTTTCTTTTGATTTGAAAGGGAAGCAAGAAATTGCCATTAATTATTTTAAATTTGACCTAAGTAATCAATTTTTAAAAAAACCTAGAATAAATTTAGATTATGATAATATTTTTTCTGATCAATTAAATGAGATATTAGAGACTGATTTTTATTATTCATCTTCTGGAATTTTACTATTTTCAAAAAGATTTTTTAATGAAATGAAAGAAATTCTTGAAGATGAGTGTGATTTCTATAAGTGCTATGTGAGGAATGAAGAGGTAGATATTTATGCTATGTATATTAAGAGAAAAAACAATTTATTAGATGAGGATGACTTCATAAAAAAAGATCTTGTAACAGATGAATTTTTTATTGCTAGAGTTACGGATAAACCTTATATCTATGTAGTAAGTCAAAAATTTGTGGATATTATTAATAAATTTAAATTAAAAATGAATTTCTTAGAATACTAAAAAATAAATAATCGTTAAAAGTGAGTTAATAGCGTAAGTTGTTAATTCACTTTTTTTATATTTATCACGGATAGTATTCTCATTCATTCGTGTATTCATATGGTTAAGTTTCCCTATTACAAAATAGACAGATGTTTCTATATTTTATAAAATAATGCCAATCCTGACAAAGTTTTCATAAAAAAAGATGTTATCTCATATACACAAAATTCTAGAAGATTTGGGTATCAGCTCGCAAAAACGCGTGCTTCATATTCAGTTTTCTAATCCATCGTTGAATACTCAAGTCTTTTTACAAAGTATTGAAGGACGGCATCAGCTAAATGAAGGACTGACTGCCGATTTATTTTGTCTTTCTACCAATGCCCATATTTCATTAAAACAATTTATTGGTTGTCAGGTTGCAGTCGATCAAATCACTGATCAGGGGCAGCTATTCAGAACTACAGGAATTATTACAGAAGCAAGTCAGGGGCAGAGTGATGGTTCATTAACATTGTATAAACTGAGATTGCAAGATCCAACCGCACTATGGCATAAACGCCGCAATAGTCGTGTGTTTATGAATAAGAGTGTACGGGACATTACTGAAATTCTATTTACAGAATGGCAGAACAAAAGCCCGTTGTTTACTTCTGGTTTAACATTGGATTTAAAAGGTCTAACCGAAGAATACGATGTTCGACCTTTTATCATGCAAAGTAATGAAACGGATTATGAATTTTTAACCCGACTTTGGCGTAGTGAAGGCATTAACTGGTTAATTGATGAAGCTCAGTTGTTTGCCACTCATAGCTCAGTTGAGATTCAACCGCAAAAGTTACGTTTAATTGATAATAATGAATCATATTTAGCATTAGACCGAAGAAATATCCGTTATCACCGTAGTAGCGCTGTTGAACAACAAGACAGTATGATAAGCCTTGTGCCAACTCGAAGCTTGCAATCTACAGCCGTGCATGTACAACGCTGGCAGGCTGATGCTTTAAGTCAAGAAGAAGGCATGGGCAGTGTTCAGTCAAAGCATAGTCATAGTGCTAATCAGGATAATGCGAGTTTAAGTCTAGAGCAGGCATGGCATGTCAGCCCTGCTTGGATGCAAGATTTAAAGGGTGAAGACCAAGCCACTGCATCGGGTCACCAGCAGCTAGAAAAACTCAACAATAATCTATCTGATTATTATGCGTCTCAATCAAAATATTTCCGTGCACAAACTACGGTACGTGATACGCAAGTTGGCTATTGGTTTGAATTGAATGAACATCCTGAAATAGATACGCATAGCGGATCAGACAAAGAGTTTCTGATTATTGGTAAAAGCTTCTATTTACAAAATAATTTGCCTAAGGATTTGCAACAGCAAATCAATCAACTTTTTAGCCAAAGCCAATGGCAAAAAGATCAATCCGAGTTAAATGACCAAACCGAGCGTCAGGGTAATGAGCTCATCTTATCGCGTAGAAATATTAAAGCGGTGCCTGAATATCACCCGTTAGAGCACCGACCAGCAGCTTACCCGCAGCGCGCTAGAGTGGTTGGATTAGAGGGCGAAAGTATCCATGTTGATCAATGGGGACGTATTAAAGTTCGCTTCCTGTTTACCCGAACTGATGACCATAGCCATGACGGTGGAGCAGGAAGTAACGACAACGACACCGACTCTGCTTGGGTAGATGTACTCACCCCGTGGGCAGGCGCGGGTTATGGTGCACGCTTCTTGCCACGTGTCGGTGAGATTGTGGTCATCGACTTCTTTGACGGCAACATTGACCGTCCATTTGTGGTGGGACGTATTCATGAGGCTGAACGTCATCCAACTCAGTTCGATCAGAAAGGCCTGCTCCCTGACACTAAAAAACTTAGCGGCATCCGCTCAGAAGAAGTCGACGGTAAGGGCTTTAACCAGCTACGCTTTGATGACACCACGGGGCAAATTAGTGCCCAGCTCCAAAGTAGTCATGCCGCAAGCCAAGTAAACTTGGGTAACTTAAGCCACCCAAAAGACAAGGCAGAGAGTGAAGGTCGTGGAGAAGGGTTTGAACTTAGAACAGATCAGTGGGGCGCGGTAAGAGCTGGTAGTGGCTTACTCATTAGTACTCACAAACAGGATCAGGCTCAAGGCGGACACCTTGATGCAAATGAGGCTAAACAGCAAATCGAAGGCGGCCTCAACAATGCCAAGGCACTCAGCGAAGTTGCTAAAAATCAGCAAACTGACCCCTTAGATATGCTTGAGAATATTCAGACTTTCCTAGAAGTTCTTAAACAAGAAGATCCTAAAAAAGCTGCTGAGTTTCAATCAGCAGTGATGCTGCTGGCATCTCCAAAAAGTATTGCTGTAAGTAGTAATGAAGATATACACCTCAGTGCAAATGGTCAGCTCACTCAAAGTGCTGGAGATAGCATTAATATTAGTACGCAAAAGAATATAGTAAGTCATGCGAGTCAAAAAATAAGTCTATTTGCTGCCCAAGAAGGTGCTCGACTTTTTGCTGGCAAGGGCAAAGTAGAAATTCAGGCTCAAGGTGATGCCTTAGATGTGATTGCTCGAAAAGGTGTACAAATTACTTCAACTGAAGACACAGTTTTTATTACTAGCCCAACTGAAATTAATCTGACAGCAAACGGATCTCAAGTTAAGCTGAATGGTTCAGGTATTTTCCCAGTCACGGGTGGTAAGCTTGAGGTGAAAGCAGGACAGCATTTGTTTATGGGGGGAGAACAAGTTACTCCTCCCAAAAAGCAGGAAAATAAGCCTTATTATTTGACTTTTGAAATTACTGATTTAGATGGAAAGCCAGCGAAAAATGTAGAGTATATTGCATTTAGAATGGATGGTAGCCGGCAAAAGGGGCGAACTAATGCCCAAGGTTTAACTCAAAGATTTGAAACTGATGGCTCAGAACAAATTTCTATTCATATTAGTGATGAAAATGCTTCTAAATATAAACTAGCGGCAAAAGGTTAGAGATATAATGACTCCTTATACTACGTTTGAATATACAATAGTATTTTATAATCAAAGAAATAAAGAATTACCAAATGTAAAATACAGCATAATCTTTTTCTGTGAAGATGGGACGAAAGAGACTTATAAGGGTGCCACAAACCCAAAAGGACAAACAAAACCAATTTCATTAAATCAAAATGGAAAATTGCATATTTTTGTTGAGGGGCATGAAACTATTTTCGGCCCTAAAAAGACTATAAAGCCTATTTTGGCTGAAGGAAGCAATATAGTTGAAGTAAACTCCATAAGCCTTAAAAAAAATGCTTTTTTCTTAACAAAAGCTCAGTATGAACTCAAGCAGAGCAAAGCAAATAAAGATTTAGAAGAGCTAAGAAAAAATGCTAAATCAGTTAAACAAAAAAACTTTTTTAATTTATCAAAAATACAACCAACTTTTCCTTTAGATTTAGCAGAAGAATTAAATGAAAGAATTAATATGTCTTATGAAGAATATAAAAAGAAGAATACTCATATTGTAAAAAAAACTAAACATCTTAAGTTTAAAAACTATGCTTTATATAGATTTATTGATAGCGCTGGGAATGGGATTCCAATTGTAGATTATCAAATCTTTGGACAAGGTCAGGATAAGCCCTTAGTAAACTTGAAACCAGGACCACCTGATAAAAAAGGGTATACCCAATTAGCTTATACGCATTTGAAGAGTAGAGTTACATATACTTTAGGAACTACTAAAAAAAATAGTGAATGGTATGAGCCAATAACTTGTGTAGATAAACAAGTTATTTATCAGATTATTTTTCCGACTTCAACAGCGGTAACTCAACCTGATATTAATCATAAGGAAAATATGGGTGCAAGACAAAAACCACCTATTGTGATTAACCCGTGTACCAATGAAGTGCTTGTTTTGCCGCCTGCAGTCTATGCTGAATTTGATAAAAAAACTAAGATATTATCTGATGCAGTAAAGGAAGTTCACAAGTCTAATAAGGATCTAACACAAGCAATCCAAAGTCGTGATTTGGAAGAAATTAAAGAATTGGAAAAGCGTTTAAATATAAATCAGGAAAAGGCCATTGAAAAGATTAATGGTGAATTTAAGCAAAGAGCTGATTTAAGAGAAGTATGGGTGGTTGAGAGCAGTGGTAAAACAAACGAACAAGCATCTAAATATAATTTAAAACGACGTTATTTAAAAGTTACTGAATATGAGGAGTTAAAAGCAAAGCGTAGAAATCCTCAGACAAATGTGGATGTAACTGCGAATCAATATACAGTACAACAACCTGCACAAATCCGTAGTAGTTTTGAAAAACTTTCCCAGCAACTTTTGACAGCAAAAGGGAGTGTTGGAAGTGATGAAAAAGCTGTTTATAACCTGATAGGAGGCTTGGGTGGCGAAATTGCTGAAGAGTATAAAAATAGTAGGGATATTACCGTTACCCAAGAAGCACAATGGATGCGCATGGTCGCTGGGGCAAGCGGTGAAGGCTCAATAAGTGCTGCACCTAAAGGGGTAAGTATTAAGGCTTCTGGAGATATGTCTACTAAATGGACATTATTTGAAGGAGTGAAAGAGTGGCGGAAATTTTATCCTTGTGAAACAGGTTGGAAACTTGAATATGATAACTATGATCTGGGAATAATCCGTTTTTTAATTGGGGCTGAGATATCTGGTTTTTCAGGAGCAAATTTAGGGATCGCTGGTAATCTATCTGTTGATATTTCTTATCAAGGCACAACTCAAGTCATAAAGGCTGCGGTAAGACCACCAGAAAGATCAATGAGTCAGATGGTAGATCGTAATAAAAAGCCTATGTTTCAACCTGCGCAAGGAAGTTTGAAAATAATTGGTGATAATCAGGAAAATGCGCAGAATCAAGGTAATATTGGTATTAATGCATTTGCTGGAGCTCAAATACAAGGTTTACTTAAAGGCGCTATAGAGTGGTTTAAGCCTAAAGGTGATGGTAGTGGTGAAGGCGAATTTGTTGCGATTGCTTCAGCTGCAGCTGGGGGTGGTGTAAGTGCGGGTGCGGGGGCGCAAGGTCAATTTCAAATTGGCTATGATCAAACTTCGGGTAATTTTAAAATATTGGTAGCAGCTCATTTGTGTTGGGGTGTGGGAGCGAAAGGAGTTGCATCATTCGTTGTAGGAACAGAGCATTTTTTAAGTTATCTTGGTTTTATAAAATCCCAAGTTGCCCATGCAGGATTTAAGACACTTTTATATATAAATCAAACAGCATTTCTATTAGCTGCACAAGTTCTGGCTTATTGTATAGGGGAGAATCATCCAGTAATCAGTGATATAAATAGAATTGCAGCTTCATATGGAGACTGGATTAGAAGGCTGGATATTGATCAAGGGCGCTATAAAACTGCACAGAATATTAACTCTAGTTCTGGAAAGAAGGAGTTGTTATATGCTACACCAGAGACTAAAGGAATATTATTATACGCAGTAACTCATTGGACAGATAGAACTGCTCCTATTTTTGATATGAATGTTAAATTCTCAGATATGAAAATTGAATTTTTCCCAACTCGTAAGACAGCAGTAATCAATATTTTTAAAACATGTATTTCTACAGAAGAGTGGGAAAATACGATTCAACATATTCATCCACGTGGCAATAAGCTTACTCAAGCTCAATTGGGTAAAGTGGAGGGAGATATTATTCGCTTTCTTAATTATGGAAGTGATGAGAAATATGCACAAGATATAATCCGTTGTCTAAATTCTGGTATCGAATATAAAGGTACTCAAATTAATGCATGGCTTCAGGATTATTTAAAATATCGTAAAGGAGCAAAAAAGATAGCAGGTTCTTTGAATTACATGTTGGTAAAAAATCAGGATGATAGTCGATTTAAACAGCTAGAAATACAGCAGGGTGTATGGGGTGATTCAGAGGAAATAACGCTCATGGCAAGTAATTCAAATGTTTTATCGCCTTTTGATCAAGATGATACAGATAAATATGAAACATATAATGTGTAGCTGTATTATATGTTTCATATAATTCGGTTTAATTAACCGCACATCTAACAGAATTATTTTGATTTAAGTCAAGATGATGTTTTTTTGTTAATTCATCTTTAGCAGCTTTAGGATCCTCTATAGGGTGAATAGCATGCCTACTAAAAGTGAAGCCTCCAAACATTTGTAGGGATTGTCCTTCAGAAGGAATTGAGCTACGTACAACTTTGAGGCTACCTTTTGTGGGTCCTTGAGGGTTTTTTTCAGGAGATTTGCTGTAATACTGTGGATCATACCAGTCTAGCATCCACTCATAATTATCAGTAATCATGTCATAAAGGCCTAGAGGGGTTGCGGGAAACTTTAATAACTCAGGAATATTTCTAAAAGCGTTTAATTTATTTTGTTGATTTTGACGTTGTTCAAAACTCCAAACATTTCTACCATTATCGATTTTACCGTTGTCTGTAGGATAAAGAATATATTGTCCTCGATTTCGCGCAGCATATTCCCATTGAGCTTCGGTCGGTAAATCCATTTTTAAATTAAGTTGTTTTCCTAACCATTGGCAATAATTGCGGGCTTGTTGCCAATTGACTCCTGCTGCTGAATTGGGAATTCGATCTTGAATTGATAGTTCATCAAATTTACCAATTTTTTCTTGGCCAGTAACTTCTGTGTATATATCAAAGTCAGCATAAGTTGCTTTTGTTGCGCTTAATGCATAATTATCTAAAGTGACTTTATGTAAAGGTTTGCTATCAGCATCACTATCGTACGGTAAGTTATTCGGACTTTTTTGCTCACCAAAATCCCCCATCATAAAAGTACCACCTTTAATCTCTACAAGATTCTTTTTAGTTTTATCAAGTAGTTGTTGTAACTTCTTTTGTTGCTCTGATGAGAGATTTTGTTTAGTTGTAAATGCTTGGGTTTGCTCTGTATTATTTGTTGATTTTGCGCAAGCAGTCAACGTAATACTCGAAAGTAGAATGATGGCTAAATTTTGTTTAATCATCTTATTTAAAAATCATGTGGTTGAGTAGTGATTTGATTATTTTAGTAAGAGACATAAGAGATATAAATAGAGGTTTTGTTATTCGGATGTAGAAATAATTCACTTTTCTAAAGAGTAAATGTTCAAATATATGACTATAAATTCTTTGTCTTAACATTTTTTTTATAAAATATTTACTTAAACTATAATCTTGCTGCAAGTTCCTTTTAATCATTTACTCATCTGTAATTTTATTATTTTATCAATTTCCAATGTGATGTAGGCAAGATTCAGTAATATATAATTCTTAAAAATTTGTGGTCTGTGTGAACTTGGTTGCTCACTTTATGGGGTCACATTAGCAATGTGTAATAAAAATATACTTAATAGACCGATTAGTCTTGACAATTTTATTTTTATTAATATTGGGTTTCTATTTTCATAAATTTGAAATGTATCTTTTACAATCATTTAATTTATTTATCTTTTAAATCAACTAAAATCTTTTTAAGAAAATGTTTCGTAAATCTTAACTAAGTGATATTTATGATAATTTTTAGTTTAGTTTAATTTTTTATTTAATTATTTAAATTCAACAACTTATTTTTAATTACAAAAAATAACAATATTATGTTTTTATAAGAATAACTTTATTAAGCTATATTTTATAAGCATCTTAACTATTTACTTTTAGTTTAAGTTGATATGATTTTTATATAAAATATGTTTGTTTATATGATAAACTGTGCCTAAATTTTTTGAATATAAGGTTTTTAGACTGATTTTTTAATGTTTTAAGAATATTAAATTTTCGGTAAAGCCTTGAATAAATAAGAAAACAGAGGAATGAAAGTTGTGTTGAAACGAAGTATTTTGATACTTTTTCTGACTGGAAACATTATCGGTCTATCATATGCTCAAGCAGCAGAACTAGAGCCTGTAAAACTTAAAAAAAGTTGTATTAAGAAGAACCCTTTAGCTGAAGGTCAAAATGATCCTGAGCTATTGAATATTTTTAAACAAGTTTGTGATAGCGATAATACAACTCAAAAAAATGATTTATTAGCTAAAGCTGCTATGCGGTTTTATCAAACCAATCAACCAGTTAAAGCATTGAATTTAGCAAGTCAATTGCAAAGTCAAAATATACGCGGTTCATTAATAACAGATGTCTTGTTTTTATCTGGTGTGAGCATTGCAAATAATTCTCTGCAGCAAATGCGTACTCAGGAAATGAGATATTTAAGCAATGATGTGACTTATCCTCCTGCAAAGCAGTTAATTGAAAATATTCATACTGCTATGCCTGCTCCGGACCCATCGAGTTTTAAGGCGAGTTCCGAAAGTAGCTCAGCTGATAATGAAAAAAGAAGTTATAAAAAACAGTACGCAACACGTAATAAAGTGAGTACTTCTAAATCGTCCAATAAACGAGTATCAAGCCCAACTAAGACGGCTACCGTAAAACCTAAAACTGCACCTGCAGCCACTGTTAATAAATCAAAAAGTTCGCCTTTTGACCCTTTAATTAAATAATCCGGAATAGAATCTTATGGCTAAGAGAGAGAGCGTACAAAAGAAGCTTCAGCGAATTCGACCTCCACGTGTTCAGCTTACATATGATGTCGAAATTGGTGATGCAAAAGAAGCGAAAGAACTACCATTCGTTGTGGGTGTGATGGGTGATTTTTCGGCTGCATCTGAGCTTGAGCGTACAAAATTAAAAGATAAAAAATTCATTAATGTTGATTTAGATAATATTGATGAAGTTATGGAGTCATTATCTCCAAGAGCTGCTTTCCAAGTAGACAATACCTTGACAGAAGAGGGCGGTAAGATCGCTGTTGATTTAACATTTAAGTCAATGGGAGATTTTCGTCCAGAAAATGTGGTTCAACAGGTTGATCCATTAAAGAAACTTGTTGAAGCTCGTGAGCGTTTAACTGACTTAAGAAACAAAATTTCTAACAGTGAACGTTTAGAAGACTTACTTGATGAAGTTCTTAAAAATACAGATCAGATTCGTAAATTAAGTGCGGAGGCTGATCATGAATAATACTCAATCTGCAGCAATGCCTCTTGTTGAAAATGAACAGGTTAATCTCTTAGACTCGATTGTTGAAGAAAGCCGTATTGCCCGAAATGAAGAAGAACATTCACGTGCAAAAAGCTTAATCGGTGAGCTTGCTAAAGAAGTAATGGCAGGAACAATTACCGTTTCTGAAAATATGACTTTATCAATTGATAAGCGTATTGCAGAAATTGATGCGCTGATTTCAAGTCAATTAAGTCAGATCATGCACAATGAACAATTCCAAAAAATTGAGTCAACTTGGCGTGGTCTTTATTATTTCTGTCAAGAGACACCATCTAACCCTCTTATTAAAATTCGTATGTTAAATACGACTAAGAAAGAGTTGGTAAAAGATTTCCAAGGTGCTACAGATTTCGATCAAAGCACCTTATTCAAAAAAATCTATGAGGAAGAATACGGATCTTTTGGTGGTGCACCATATTCAGCGCTCATTGGTGATTTTGAATTTGACCGTACGCCTTCTGATATGTATTTGCTTGAGCAAATCTCTCATGTTGCGGCTGCAGCCCATGCGCCATTTATTTCGGCCGCTAGCCCAAGCATTCTTGGTCTAGAGTCCTTTACAGATATTGATCGTCCTAGAGATGTTTCAAAAATCTTTGAAACAGCTGAATATGTTCAATGGCGTTCATTCCGTGACAGTGAAGATGCTCGTTATGTTGCTTTAACATTGCCACATGTGCTTGGTCGTCTTCCTTATCATCCAAAGGAAGGAACAGCTACTGAAGGCTTCAACTTTGCTGAAGATGTTTCGGGCGCAAATCACAATGAATATTTGTGGATGAACGCTGCTTATGCTTTCGGTACTCGTTTAACAAATGCATTTGATATGCATGGTTGGTGTGCTGCAATTCGTGGTGTTGAGGGTGGTGGCTTAGTCGAAGGCTTGCCTGTACACACTTTTAAAACACAAGATGGTGAAGTTGTATTCAAATGCCCAACCGAAATTGCAATCACTGATCGCCGTGAAAAAGAATTAAGCGATTTAGGCTTTATTCCTTTAGTACATTGTAAAAACACTGATTACGCTGCTTTCTTTGGTGCCCAATCAACTCAAAAACCTAAAAAATATGACAATGATACAGCAAATGCTAACTCTGCTTTATCGAGTCAAATTCAGTACATCATGGCCGTTTCACGCATTGCTCATTATTTAAAAGCAATGATGAGAGATAAAGTGGGTAGCTTTGCTTCTGCTGGAAATGTTGAAGCATTCTTAAATGAGTGGTTGTCACAGTATGTATTACTTGACGATGGCGCTTCTCAGGAAGCAAAAGCTCAATACCCTTTACGTGAAGCGTCTGTAAAAGTTGTAGAAGATCCTGCTCAACCAGGTCACTACAAATCTGTGGTTTTCTTGCGACCACACTTCCAGCTGGACGAGTTGTCAGTTTCTTTACGACTTGTCACTGAGTTACCTCAGTCCTCAAATTAATAAAGGTCAGCGAAAGAATAACTTTAAATTACAAATAGGAAAGTTCTAAATGAAAGATATATACGTTGAGTTTCGCGGTAAATACAAAGTTGATGGAGAGTCTCGTGACTCTGAGCACAAAGGCTGGTTAGAAGTTAACTCTTGGTCTCATAACATTCGTCAACCTAAATCTGCTACTTCAAGTAGTGTTGGTGGTCATACTGCTGAACGTGTTGAACATTCAGATATGGTTTTTGTTAAAGATCTAGATGCAACTAGCCCGAAATTATGGGAAGCATGTTCAGCTGGTTATACATTTGATGAAGTACAAATTGACTTCTACCGTGCAAATGGTGATAAGCGCATCAAGTACTTACAAATCAAATTGAAGCATGTTCTAGTGTCTAGTGTAACTCCAACAGTTAATGAAGAAGGTGTTCCAACAGAAGCGTTTGGTTTGAAATACGCAGCTGTTGAATGGACTTACAATCAACAAGATATTAACGGTACTGCTAAAGGTGCTGTTACTAAGAAATGGTCACTTTCTAACAATACTGCTTCTTACGCAGCGTAATTGTTTAAGTGAATATTTGGTGGAGGCTGACTTAAAGTTAGCCTCTGCTGTCTTTAAGCATGCTTGTTGTGAACTCGAATGAATTTAGATCGGCTTTATCCATATGGATTTCGTTCAACTTTGTTTGATCGCTTAATTCCTGAAAGTGAAGATTATGCAAAAGGTCTTTCTATTCAGCAATTAAGAGAATCGGTAGCAAAAGATTTAGAAGACTTACTTAACAGTCGAGTCGCTAAATTGGATCATGTAGTTGATGATTACCCGCTAGTTAAAAAATCTATACTTCAGTTCGGTATTATTGATTTTGTGGGGCTTTCTACAGCCAATCCGCTAGATCGTGACAAGATTTGCCAATCTATTGAACAGTCAATTGCAGCTCATGAACCTCGGTTAAGACAAATACGGGTAGAGATGTTGTTGGATGGGCACAATATGGGGGCATTGTGTTTAAGCATTCAGGCGTATCTAAATATTCATCCACTGTATGAACCTGTCGTTTTTGATGCATTGTTAAAACCGACAACGCAGCAATATGTAATTTCAGCGAGAACCTAGGCATAGTGGGTGTGTTGTGATAGAAGAGCTTTTACCTTTTTACGAAAAACAACTACAGGAATTTGGTCAGCAATCTCGTGAATTTGCTCAAAAATATCCGAAAATTGCTCAGCGTTTATCTTTAAATCAAGAGCAGATTGATGACCCGCATATCGAACGTCTTATACAAGCATTTTCATTAATTTCTGCTCGTATTGATAAGAAGCTTGCTGATAGTTATGACGTATTTACCCGTTCTTTATTTGAGGTGATGTTCCCTCAATATTTACGTCATTTTCCGGCTTGTTCAGTAATAAGTTTTGAAGATATAAATAAAATAAAGCAGCTCACAGAGGCACATATTGTTCCTGCTCACACGGTCTTGAAGTCACGCAGTTTTAAAGGGGTCCAGTGTGAGTTTAATACTACGCAAGAAGTCAAATTACTCCCTATAAATTTACAAGCGCTAGAGTTTAAAAGCACACCTAGTGCACACATGCATTTAAGCCAAAATGCGACTTTAACTTTTAAGTTTGAAATTTTTAATCATGCTCATGTATGTTTAATAAATGAAAAACTACCTATTTATTTAGATGCAATTTCTAATTTTCCACTTCAAGTACTAGACAGTATTTTTAAGAAGGGAACAACTTTTGCCATTAAAATAGGACAGAAAATTGTTGAACTGGATAAAAATCCATTTGAGTTAACAGGTTTTTCTGAGCAAGAAAGTCTATTACCACTCGATCAGCATACTCATCATGCTTATCGTTTGCTGATGGAGTATTTTTGTTTTCCTGAAAAATTTAATTATCTAAAACTTGATTTAGGTTTTTTAAAGCGCTTATCCCTAGAAGATAGTAATTTTGAACTGCTTATACATTTTAAATTAAATTTAAATGATCAAGCTGTAGTGCGAAATTATTCTGAATTAAATGTCGCTAATTTTAAATTGTTTACTACACCAGTTATTAATTTATTTGAAAAATACGCTGAACCACAAAAAATTGTACATAAGCAATTAGAATATCCGCTGATTACAGATGCTCATCATCCTGAGTTTTATCAGGTGTATTCAATTACTGAAATGAATATGGTTCGTGAAAAAACGAGTCAAGAAGAAAGCTATGTTCCGGTGCTGCCTTTTTTTGCCATGAGTCATTATCATGCTGACACGGCGCGTTTTTTCTATTCAGTGAACTATCAAAAGCTACAACCCAATTTTGTCGAAATGGGTTATTCAATTATTTCTAAAAATTTAAATCCTTCGTCAACACGTTCGGATTTTATTAGTACAAAACTATTATGCTCAAATCGTGACTTGCCGCATGAAGCATTAGGGCAATCCAATAATATATTAAACCTTAATGATAGTAGTCTGGCTCGTCGTGCCATTGTTTTAAAAAGACCTACGAAGCCTTATCAATTTGGTCAAAGCCAGAGTGAGCAGTGGCGTGTTATTTCACACCTTTCATTAAATAGTTTAGCGTTAATGAAAGGTGATGCGGTATCTCATATTAAAGAATTACTTGCTTTATATAACTTACCTTTATCAAAAGAAAATTATCTAATTATTGAGTCAATCAAACATCTTGAATTTTCACTTACTCACAAACTTGTAGATGGAAAGCCATTCCCAATGTTTGTAAGAGGAGTAAAGGCAGAGTTACAAATTGATTCATCGGTATTTAGAGGTCATAGCCTATACATTTTTAGTCAGTTATTAAGTCGTGTTTTTAATTTAAAGGTTCAAATTAATAGTTTTGTTGATTTGGTTGTTAAGGATTATTCATCTCAGCAGGAGTTATACCAATGCAGTCAGAACGTTGGTGGCAAGACTCTTCTGTAACAGCTGAGCTCTTTACAAAGCCAAAGTCTTTTGAGTTTATCCAAGCAACACGGCTATTAAGACACGATTCAAGTCGTACAGTTAGTTCATTTTGGAGTGATCATTTTAAGTTTGAGACATCCTTTAATTTAAATTTTCCTGCTACAGAGATTGAAAATTTAGAACTAACGGACGACCGGATTTATATCACGAATTTAATCGTTGGTCTTACGGGTATACAAGGTGCTTTACCTTATACGTATACGAATAAGATTAAGCAAGCTCCGCGTCAGCAACGAGCTGAGACCAAAGAGTTTTTAAGCTTATTTAATCATAAGCTTACTGCTCAATATGTAGAGTCTAGTATTACTTATAATCTGCCGATTAGATATGAGATAGAACATAAAAATGACTATTTAGATATTCTGCATGCTTTGAATGGTTATGTACGTTCACAGCATCAACAAGCTGATCTTGATGAATATTTTGCAGAATTCTCTGGATTAATGCAGGGGCAAAATAATACAGTTCATGCATTAAAAACGATGCTGTCGTGTATTTTTAAACATGAAATTACGATTAAAGAATTTGTACAAGAATCATTTAAGTTAGCGAGTGATCAGTTAACAACTTTAGGTGGAAGTCAGCCGAGCCTACTTGGTGTTAATACTTTTTGTGGGGAAACCATTCAGCAAATTGACGGAAAAATTGAAATTCAAATTGGACCATTAAAACGTCATCAATATCTCAGTTTCTTACCAAATCAAGAGTTAAGCTTAAAGCTTAAAAAACTTGTAGAAACGTGGTGTAGTCCAACTTTATCAATAGATTTACGGCTTATCTTGGATGAATCAGAAATACAACCTATTTGTCTCACTCATAAGAATCAGAGTGGGTTAGGGCAGGGTTCTTTTCTCATATCACGACAACCAAAAGTACATAGTCATGAAACCTGCTATAGCCTTATTGGAGAGACAATATGATTAAAAAAATATTACTCTCATTCATTGCTATTTTTCCAGTGGTTAGTGGAATAATTATTTTCTACTGGCGCGATGTTCAATATAACCCTGATAAAGGAGATTTTTTCCTTTATTTCTTAGTTTTACCAGCAATAATTACATTGGTGATTTTATCGCCATGGTTAATTTATAGCGCTTATACAACGTATAAAGACAAAAAAGAGCAAGCTATAAATCAAGATAAAGATGACGTTAATTCAAAACAAACTGCGGTAACTGATCAACCATTAGAACAGCTAGATTTTAATATTTATTCTGGTTTTGCTTTACATGCTTTTGGTGAGAATGAAAGCATTATTGAGCAGCTACAAAATTTTAGAAGTCCAGAGCTGGATGATCAACTGTTAAATTCTTACGGATTACCTCTTTTATCTTACCGTATTAAAGATTTGGATGAAGAGAATCATGAGGAGAGTGATTACTCATCTCCACGACAAGTTCGTATGATGTCATTAATAAGACAGCAACTCGATCAAAATATAGAAAATTTATATCTTCTAGCTGAGCATTTAAAGCGTTCAACTTTATTTTATGAGTCGCAGCAAGCCCTTGAATATCATATGCATCCGGCATGGGTAAATCCCGAGTCTGAATATGACGATGTTGAAATGCCGATCGTAGAAGTTTATCGCTTAAATCGCTTAAATCTACACATCCTTCTTTCGGAGGATTTGTTACATATCTGGAATGATGACCACAGTAATGAATTAATTTTAGAGTTTTTTACTGAGATTGGTATTCCTGCTCAAAAAATCCATATTGAATATCATTTTTTTGGAGAGCAACTGGCTTACCAAGAGTTAATGCATTTATTAAAGGGTATTCATAAAAGAGAGCATGAGATGTTCTTTTTGGTCGTGGCCGATTCGGAAATTGATCAAGATCTAGTTGATGAAAAATCTTGGATGATTAAAGATTATATTCCTGCTGAATTTGCAGCAAGCTGTTTACTCGCAGATCCTTTAGTAAAAATTCAAGAATTAGAACCGACTAAAGCACTGAAAGTAGTAGTAGGTCAACAAGATACAGCGAAGCTTTTTAATAATTTTGAATTTAATGATTTACCTCAGCATGAAGGTGATGAGCCTTATGTACTGATTTTGTCAGATCAAACCGATATAAAAGTTTCGAAGAAATTGCAACAACATTTTCTTCAAACGCCTGTAGAACCGCATCACTATATTTATGTGAAATCTTCATTAGGGCATACCCAGAATTTAGCTGATATTTATGGCTTTATGCTGAGCATGCATTTCCCTGAACATATCATTCCTTTTGTCTTTGGAGAAAATACGGTGTCAGCACATACGTTTGTGCAGAGTATCACTGAAAACTCAGAAGATGATGCGATGGTGTTGAATAACTAATTTAAACTTTGGACTTAGAACGAGAATAGAATGCATACAATTTTAGGCTACTTGTGGCAGTACATCACGAATCCTAAAGCAATTATCGCCTTGTCATTGTTCGTGGCATTGATGTCTTCATATACTTCAATTCCTCGTCATATATTCTGGGCTTTAGCAACTGCCTATGCTTTGGGTCTTATTGTTTATGGTATCTATTGGCTTATTCAACGAAGAAAGCATGCTGCTCAAGGTGAAGAGTTAGCTGAGGCAATCGAAAAAGATAACCAAGCTGAATATGGCAAAAATAAAGATAAAGAAGAGCTTCAGCTAGTTAGTCAACAAATGAAAGAATCAATTCAACTGATTCGTAAATCTAAGTTGGGTGATAAAAAAGGGAATGCTGCATTATATGAACTTCCTTGGTATATGGTTATTGGTAACCCAGCCGCCGGTAAAAGTTCAGCTATCTATAACTCTGGTTTAAAGTTCCCTTTTGAAGAAACACATCAGAAAATGGTATCTGCTGGCTTAAGTGGTACTCGAAATTGTGACTGGTTCTTCTCTACAGAAGGTATTTTGCTCGATACAGCGGGCCGTTATTCTGTTTATAGCGAAGATCATTCCGAGTGGTTAGGTTTCTTAAATATTTTAAAAAAGAACCGCTCTAAAGCACCAGTTAACGGTTTGATTCTAATTGTTAGTATTGCTGAGCTAATTAGTCAAAGTCCTGAAAATTCATTAAAGCTTGCTAAAAATTTACGTGCTCGTATTCAAGATCTAACTGAACGTTTAGAAGTGGTAGTACCTGTTTACTTAGTCTTTTCAAAAATGGATTTGATTGCAGGTTTTACTGAGTTTTTTGAATTTTATGAAGCTCAAGAATATAACCAAGCTTGGGGAGCAACGCTTCCATATGAGCAAAACTCTTCTCATAACGCGGTAGATTTGTTCGAAAAACATTACACTATTCTTTACGATGGTCTAAAAGGCGTGAGTTCGACTCATTTAAGTCGCCGTCATTCGCAGAATATCTCACCAAGCGTAATGACTTTCCCATTAGAATTTAAAACATTAAAACCAGCTTTAAAAAGCTTTATTGGTACACTTTTTGAAGATAACCCATATCAATTTCAACCAGTTTTCCGTGGGTTTTACTTCACCAGTGCTTTGCAAGAAGGTGTAATTGAAAGTCCAATGACTGAGCAAATTGCACAAGAATTCCAGCTGACTCAAATTGCTCAAAATGATTTAAAAGACCATACAAAAATTACTCCTAACCATGGCTATTTCTTAAATGGTCTATTTTCAGATGTTATTTTAAAAGATAAAGATCTCGTTAAGCAGCATGTAAATACGGGCAGAAAACGCCAACGTTACATTGCATTTATTGGTGCTTTAGCGGGCGTTTCAATTATTTTGGGTGTATGGGTTTGGTCTTATCGTAATAACCAGCAATTAATTGGTGAAGTTCAAGCAGATTTAAATAAGGTGGTTCAATTAGAAAGAGCCTCTGGTCAGCAACTGTCTACCCAATTAGAAGCTTTGCTGATTCTTCAAAGACGTCTACAGCAGTTAGATGAGTTTGATGAAAATAGACCACTTAAGTTTAGTTTTGGTTTATATCAGGGCAATGAGCTTCGTGAAAAGCTAAAAGCTGAATATTTAAAAGGTGTTAAGCAGATTGTGTTAACACCAACACAGCAAAATATTGCTCAATATTTGCAACGTGTAAAAAATAATGAAGCAACATTAAAAGCGAACCACACGAATGTTGAGATCAAGCAAACTGCTCAATCTCAACAATATTTGGAACCTTCAGATACCAATCCTCAAGATGCTTATAATGCTTTAAAAGCTTATTTAATGATGAGCAATCCGCAATATATGGATGCTAGTCATCTAAGCGATCAGGTTACGCGTTTCTGGCGCTCTTGGTTAGATGCAAATAAAGGTCAAATGCCGCGTGCAGATATGATTCAAGAAGCTGAACAGATCTTGTCGTATGCAATGACCTTAGCAAATGATAAACAATTCCCAGTTTTAGAAGCAGATTCGCAAATTGTTGATCAAACTCGTCAAGTATTACTCTCTGTTGTTCGAGGGATGCCAGCGCGTGATCGTGTTTATAACGAAATAAAAATGCGTGCTGCGGTACGTTTTCCAGCACTGACTGTAAGTCAGATTGTGGGTGAGGCAAATAAAAATATTGTATTGGGTAGTTATGCATTACCAGGCGTATTTACCCAAAAAGCTTGGAATGACTATGTAGAAAAGGCAATTGAAGAAGCTGCAGATAAGCCAACAGACAGTAAAGACTGGGTGTTAAATAGTCGTCAATCTGATGATTTAACTTTCTCAGGCAGTCCAGAGCAAATTAGAAAGCAGCTAACAGCGCTTTATAAGCAAGAATACATTGCGGAATGGAGAAAATTCTTAAGTGGTATTCATTATGCTAAAGCCGGCCAATTTGCTCAGCAAGTAAAAAATATTGATGTTTTAGGTGAACCACAAAACTCTCCAATTAGAACATTAATTGAAAGGGTTGCAGTCGAAACAAACTGGGATAATCCGGTTGTTCAAGCTGAGCTTGCAGCTCCACAAAAAGGATTCATTGCATGGTTTAAACGTAAAGTTCTAAATCATGATGACAAGCAAGTTGCTAATCAAGTGGCAAACAATGCCCAAGGCGCTATTTCTCAAGAATACCAAATGTTCTACCAGTTGGTTCGCAAGCGTGATGATCAACAAGGTAAGTCATTGCTTGATGAATATATGACAAATTTAGCACTCGTTCGTAGTAAGTTTAACGAGCTTAAAAATGCGGGCGAAATTGGGCCTAATGCAATGACATTAGTTAAACAGACCCTAAATGAGCAAACGTCTGTATTTAATCAAACTCAAAAAATTGTAGATGAAAAAATGGCGGTTGGTTTCAATGAAATTGATCAGCGTTTACTTCAAAAACTGGTGGTTAGCCCACTTACGCAGGCTTTTGAGAGTTTAATTACACCGACGCAAGACGAAATTAATAAATTATGGGTAATGCAAGCCTATCAACCATTTACAGCAAATCTTGCTAAGAAATATCCATTTAACTCATCAGCTTCTTTACAGGCAACAAGTAGTGAAATTGGTCAAATCTTGGGTGAGAACGGTAGTATTTCTCGCTTTGTAAAAGAAAGTCTGGATCCATTTGTGATTCGTCGTGGCTATACCTTAACGTCTAAAACTTGGAAAGATTTAGGCATTAGTTTAAATCCTCAATTCGTTATGAATTTCCAAAGATATGTGGCACCAGCCAATGGTATGGCAACTGGTGAGTTGAATGCTCAAGCACCAGCTGCTCCAGCGACTAACCAATCTAACTTCCAGTTCTACCCAATTCCAAACCCACAATTGCTTTCATATACCGTTGATATTGATGGTCAGCGTATGACTTATGAAAACGGTGTTCAGCAATGGGTTAACTTCATTTGGCCAAACCAAGGCAGTATTCCAGGTGCTCGTATTACCGCTGTAGATTTACAAGGCCAAACCCACACGATTTTTGATGAGCCAGGTGAGTACGGTATTAACCGTTTAATTGATAGCGCTCAACGTAAGGAACAAAATGGCGGATTTGAAATGCTTTGGCGTAGTAAAACTGATCCATCATTATTTGTAAAAATGAATTTCCGTCTAATTAGCAGTAATTCAGGCAGTATCGGTTCAAGCCGTGGTTATGCAGGTATGCAACTGGTTGATAAAGTCACTGCTGATAAAGCTGCTCGTGTGGTGTCTGCTCAGCAAGCACCAGCTCAAGCTGCTCCAGCAAGAACTGAAAATCCTGTTTCTGCACTTGCTCAGCCTTCTGCGGGAGTTAAACCATGACATGGAAAATAACCTCTATGCGAAAGGAGGAGCAATAATGCAAACATTAAAAACAACTCCTTTGTATTACGGCAAAAGTCCTGCACGAGGCGACTTTTTAAAAACAAAAGGTCAGAATGCTCTAATACAGTTGCTTGATCAGTGGATTACTGAAGCATTGGAATATGCAATGCAATCAGGCAGCTTTAAAGAAGCTTATAACACGTTGCCTTCGCTGGATTTCTTTATTGCGAATCCGAAAGAAAATATGTTTTTAGCGGCGAACCTTCTTGCAAGTGAAGATAGTTCGGGGCGATCTTTTCCAATGGTACTGAGCCATTTATTAGAAATTGATTTACCGTATGATAATTTGTTGTATGCGCCCTATAGCTATAAACATGTATTAGTTGATTTATTTCAAAACAATCGCGCTTTAAAAGGAATTAAAGATTCAGATCTGTTACTTGGAAAATTAGGTCACTTACAAAATCAAATTCAGGTTTTAACTGAACGTGAATGTGTGGGTTTCTATGAAAATCATACGATGCACTCATTCGCTCAGTTAATGAAGCTAAGTATTTATGAGTTAGCGCAAAGTATGATTGGGCTGGGATTATTGCTACAGCCAATTTTACAAAATGGAACCAGTCGATTAAATAAAGTTTTAATTTTGCCTATTAATAATCCCGCTTACAGTTATGAAATAGCAGCATTTTGGGTCAGTATTATTTGTCGCTTTTTAAAAGAACATAATACTGAAGTGCTGATAGGTTTGTTACATCGAGAGCAGCCTGTATTATTCTTCGGTTTTCAAGGGGCTGATATTTTAGCCTTGAGCGATATTTTTACTCAGAATATGGATAGTAAACACTGGGTTTCTTTAATAGAAGCACAATGGATTGATACTTATTTGGAGCAGAATGCTGGTTTAGCTACGCTAGAACAATCATTATGCCAACGCCAATTAAGCTTAAATCAAGGTTTAAAACTATTTAGACAGACTTTTTTGGGTGAATAATAATGAATCAACGATATCAAAGTAAACTTTCGCAGCTCATAAAAGGCTGTTTTATCTATGCAATCGCTAACTATGCTTTAGCTCAGCCCATTGTCGTAGAAGGAGTCGTTCCTAATGAGGCGAGTAAACAGGCTATCTTATTAAAAATGCAGTCTGTTTATGGTGCTGATCAGGTTGTAGATAAAATACAAGTGAGACCTGTAGCTGCTCCAAATGGGTGGAGTGATTCAGTAACTCGAGTGATTACCCCTGATCTTAAAAAGGTTTCACAAGGCAAATTAAGCGTAAACGGCACACGTTTTGAGTTGAGTGGGAAAATGCTGAACCCAGCAGATATCCAGCCTACAATTCAATCTTTTCAAGGATTAGTGCAACCGCCGTATCAACTATATTCACAATTATCAGTCAATCAGGCTGAGCAGAAAATTATTGATGATGCACTTAAAAATCGAATTATTGAGTTTGAATCTGGTAGCGCAGTTTTAACTGATGCTGGTCAAAAAATTCTAGATGAGATGGCGGTTGCTTTAAACAAAGTTGGTGGCAAGAAAGTCAAAATTATTGGTCACACTGATAGTTCTGGTGATGCGACTAAAAACTTGAAACTTAGCCAAGATCGTGCGTTAGCAGTTAAAAACTATTTGATTAGTAAGAGTATTCCTGCCGACCATTTATCTACAGAAGGTTTAGGTTCATCTAAGCCAGTTGCAGATAACACTTCTCCGGAAGGAAGAAAGAAAAACCGTCGGATTGAGTTTACTGTTCTATAAATATAAGGAGAAGAACATGGCTAGCCCTTACATTACGATTGGATGCCCAACAACTGGTGGAGGGCAAGTGATTTCAGGAAACAGTACATTTTTAATTGATGGAATTGCAATTGCCTGTGTAGGGGATAAGGCTACTTGTCCTGCTCATCTAACGGTATCTACGATTGTATCGGGCGATCCAAATATGCTTGTCATGGGAAAATCCGCAGCGCGTGTAAATGATTCATTATCGTGTGGCTGTAAATTATTGCCAAAACAGAGTTTAGTTAATCAAGGATAAGGGTAGAGATATTTTTATATAGATATAAATATCTACTAAAACATATTAATGCTTGAAATGATGAGTAGTTTGTCTGATAAAGCTGAATTTTGTTAATATACAGGCATTATGATTTTAAGCATTAAATTATATAAAAATATTGAGAGTAATGATGAGTAATTTAAAAATTTTAATTACAAAACTTTCTACAGTTGCACGAACTGCTTTAGAAAAATCGGCTAATGCTTGTGTTATTCAACAAAATTATGAAATTGAAATTGAGCATTTATTTTTAGAATTACTTAATCAATCTTTAGAGAATGATTTAAAAATTTTATTAAAGAAATATAAAATTTCATCTGAAGCTTTAGCTGATGATTTAAAAGAAACAATTTCTCAATTACCAAAAGGTAATACTCGAACTCCTATTTTTGCTAAATCTATTGTTCGTTTGTTTGAACAAGCTTGGTTATTAGCTTCGGCTGAGCAAAATCCAGTTATTCGTAGTGGTCATTTATTAGTTGCGTTATTAACTGCGCCTGATTTATATCAAATTGCAACAAGAGCTTCGAGTTTATTTGACCTTTTACCAATTGATTCAATGAAACATAAGTTTCTTGAAATTTGTGAGAAGAGTTTTGAACAACAAGATGAAACAAAAACACCTTCTGATGAAGCTGACTCAACAGAGGCGACTGTAGCAAATACCCAAGTAGCTAAAACACCTGCACTTGACCAATATACGATTAATCTCACTGAAAAAGCGAAAAAAGGTGGTATAGATCCAGTTATTGGGCGTGAATATGAAATTCGCTTAATGCTCGATATTTTAATGCGTAGACGCCAAAACAATCCGATCTTAACCGGAGAACCAGGTGTTGGTAAAACAGCTGTAGTGGAAGGTTTGGCTTTAAAAATTGCTCAAGGTTTAGTACCAAACGCCCTAAAAAATGTACATTTACATGTGCTGGATATGGGGTTGTTGCAGGCAGGTGCAAGTGTTAAAGGCGAGTTTGAAAATCGTTTAAAACAGGTTATTCAAGAAGTTCAAGCTTCTACTCATCCTATTATTTTATTTATTGATGAAGCACATACTTTAATTGGTGCAGGTGGACAAGCAGGGCAAAATGATGCTGCAAATCTTTTAAAACCAGCACTTGCACGTGGTGAGTTGCGTACGATTGCTGCGACAACTTGGGCAGAATATAAACAATATTTTGAAAAAGATGCTGCATTGAGCCGACGTTTTCAGGTAGTAAAAGTAGAAGAGCCAACTGAAGAAGTTGCAGTAGATATGTTGCGGGCGATGATTCCAGTCATGCAGCAGCATTTTAAATTGCAAATTGATGATGAGGCGATCGTTACTGCGGTTCATTCTTCACATCGATATATTAGTGGTCGCCAACTTCCGGATAAAGCAATTAGTGTGCTTGATACGGCTGCAGCACGTGTTGCTTTGACTCAAAATGCTCAACCTGTAAAGCTTGATCAGTTAAAGGCCCAAGAGCATAACTTAAAGCTTGAGCAGCAAATTTTAGAAAATGAGCATCGTCAGATTCCAATACATCATGAACGATTGGAAGCTTTAAAAGCTAATTTAGAATCTTTGCAAAAAGAGATCCATGAAACCGAAGAGCAGTGGCAAAAAGAATTAGAACTTGTTCATAAAATTCAAGAGTTAGAAGCACAGAATCATGCTAATGAGTCTGAAGCTTTCGATCAGATTAATCTACTGCGTAAAGATCTTGCTGATATTCAGGGCCAGCAACCATTAGTATTTGAAAGAGTAAATTCTCAAATCATTAATGAAATTATTTCTGATTGGACAGGTATTCCTGTTGGAAAAATGGTCAATGATGAAATTAAACAGATATTAACGCTTGAGGATAAATTGGGCGAGCGTGTAATGGGGCAAGATTATGCACTCACACAATTAGTTCAAGGGATTAAAACTTCAAAAGCAAAACTTGAAGATCCTAATAAGCCACAAGGTGTATTTCTTTTGGTCGGACCAAGTGGTGTAGGTAAAACTGAAACTGCATTAACGTTGGCAAATGAGTTATATGGTGGTGAGCAGCATTTAATCACAATTAATATGTCTGAATATCAAGAAGCTCATACTGTATCTTCGCTAAAAGGTGCACCTCCAGGATATGTCGGATATGGCCAAGGCGGAGTTTTAACAGAAGCTGTTCGTCGTAACCCATATAGTGTTGTGTTACTTGATGAAATTGAAAAAGCTCATAGCGATGTTCAGGAACTGTTCTATCAAGTATTTGATAAAGGTACTTTAGAAGATGGTGAAGGTCGAGTAATTGACTTTAAAAACACGACTATTTTGTTAACTTCAAATGCTGGTTCAAGTGCCATTATGCAGGCTTGCTTAAATAGACCTGTAGAAGAATGGCCTACAGCTGAAGAGTTGATCGAGCACTTAAAACCAAGTTTATATAAACAATTCAAGCCTGCATTTTTAGGCCGAATGAGAGTTGTTCCTTATTTCCCACTGCATGATGATCTACTTGTACGAATTATTAAACATAAGCTAGGCAAAATCACAGCAAGAATTGAGAAACAATACGGAACACAAGTCCAGTATTCTGATGATTTGGTAGAGCTGCTCTTAAGCCGTTGTACAGAAGTCGATAGTGGTGCGCGTAACGTTGATAATATTTTAAATTCTACAGTGTTACCTGCATTGGCTACAGAAATTTTGGTGGCTTTAGCAGAGCAAAAACTACCAAAAATTATCATGATTGATGCTAAAGATGACGAAATTCAATATGTACTAGACCCAGTTGTAAAACCTGCTAAAAAAAGGACTAGTAAAAAATTGAAGTCAGAAGTTTAAAATTGAATAGAGCTAAAATTAGATGAATATTGATATTTCTGAACTACTCGAACCCATTAATGATAGTTTACCTTGTGGTGATGACTTTTCGTTTTCTAATGAATTTCATGAAATAAAAAAAGCGAAGACACAAGATGATCTATTACTAGATCAAGGTGATTGGGTTGCTGAGCGCAAACAAGCCGATTGGGACTTTGTAGCAAAGAACACGAGTGTTTTGCTAAAAGATAAAACAAAAGATATCCGTCTATTAACTTGGCTCTTAGAGGCTTGGACTCATCTTTATGGTTTTGAAGGTATGGCTAAAGGTTTAACTTTAAGCCATACCATGCTGAATCAATACTGGCAGGAAATTCACCCTGTTATTGAAGATGATGACTTAGATCAACGCATTGGTTTATTACAGGGTTTAATTAATCAACTTCCGATGTTGTTAAAGAAAGTTTCTTTAACTAATACGGCTCCTTATTATAATTTGCTTGATTACGATAATTTTCTATATCACGAAAATGTTCGCCGTAAACAAACTGAAGAGTATGACAGCCAGTCGGGACCATCTGAATTAGAGCAATTCGACCAAGCCATTTTTAATACTTCTAAAACTTTTCAATATTCTAATTATCAAGATTTTTGTTCAGTCTTAACCGAGTGGGATGTTTTAAAACAGACTCTTGATCATTTAATGGGATTAGATTCGCCGAGTTTTGCTGCTATTGATTCGGCATTTGAGACCATTCACAGCACATTACGTAAGATTTATAAAGCAGAAGCTTTTGGTACTGGGCTTGCGCCAATCCAAGAACAGGCTACTGTTATCACGAGTTCATCTATGGAAAATCAAGTGCCTGTACAAGTTGTTTCGGATCAGCCAGCTTTTCAGCCTCAAGCACAAACGCACTTGGCGAACCGTGAACAAGCAATGAAAGTGCTGCAAGAGATTGCCGATTACTTCCAAGCAAATGAACCGCATAGCCCTGTGAGCTATATGCTTCAAAAAACGATTAAATGGAGTCAAATGCCATTACATGAATGGTTAGCGCAAGTCATCAAAGATGAGCATCCATTACAAATGGTTCAGGAAATGTTAGGTGTGCAGCCTAAAAATGAATATGAATAAAGATTGGTAAAGACATATGTTTAAAGCTGAAAAAGTCCTGTGGGGCGAAGGTTTATTTTTAAGACCTCAACATTTCCAAATTCAAGATACGTATCATGAACAACGCCTAAATCATACGGTTCGCGCAGTTGTGCCTTTTTCGTATGGCATTCAAAAGTTAAGTTTCGATGAAGCTCAGTTGAGTACGCATATTCTTGCTCTTGAGTCTGTAGAGATGATCTGGCAAGACGGTGAAATTTATCAGGCACCTGCATATGATCTATTGCCTGAACCAATTTTATTAGACGATCTTAATTTACGTGGTGAGATGCTAATCTATTTAGCATTGCCACTTTTACAAGCAAATAAGCAAAATCTAATTGATCAAAACCAAGCGCAAAAGGGTAGATATCAATCTCACCTTGTCGAAACGCATGATCTATTTACGAATGCTACCGAAGCAGATATTAGTTTGCTACGCCGCCGTGCTGTTTTTAAATTATTAGATGTACATAGTAATCCAGACCACAATCTAGATGGTTTCTTATATCTGCCGATTGGAAAGATTAAGCGTCAAAGCTCTGGCGCTTTTGAAATTGATCGAAAGTTTATTCCGCCAATTTTGCACGTGGATGCCTCAGAATCACTCATTTCAAACTTAAAAAGAACACTGAACGTTATTAAGGCAAAAATTAAGACGATTCAAAACAATAACCGAGAAAATGAACAGAAGTTAATTGAATTCCGTTCAGGTGATATCGTTTCATTCTGGTTAGTAAATGCCTTAAATACAGCTCATGCTGGCCTGAATCATTTTGTGCAATATCCACAGATCCATCCAGAACGGTTGTTCTTCGAATTGTTACGTTTAGCAGGTTCTTTATTAACCTTCTCGACGGCGTATGATGTTGATCAGTTGCCTGCCTATAAACACCATAATTTACAAGAAAGTTTTTCGCAGTTAGACACAATTCTACGTGATTTACTCGATACAATTATTTCGAGCCGTTACATCAGTATTGCACTTAAAGAAATCCGCCCTTCATATTGGGTGGGAAGTCTTGAGACCGATAAGATTACTCGAGACACTCGACTTTATATTGCAGTATCAAGTAGTGCAATGCAGACACATGAGTTGATCCAGATTGTACCTTTACGATTCAAGATTGGTAGTACTTTAGATGTAGAGCAACGTGTAGTTGCTGCATTACCTGCAATTCCATTGCATCACTTGATTCAGGTTCCAACCGCGATCCCTGTACGTTCTGGTGTGAGCTATTTTGAAGTTGAACCACATCATGAATTATACCAGCGCATGTTAGATTCAGAGACGATTTGTATTTATGTTCCAGCTGGATTCCAAGATATCAGTATTGAACTGATTGCGGTTATGAACGCTTAACGGTAAAGGAGAGAAAAATGTCACAATCCACAGGTGCTCCTTCTTTATTTGACGATGGGCAAATTGGAACGGGTGGGAATAATAATAGCCAGTCTCAAGCAAAACTACAGGCAATCAATCTGATTGATTTATTGCATGATGGCTTTTATTTGGTTTTTTTGATTCGAAATCAGTATGTGCCGGCAGACGCTCAGCAGTTTCGTGAAAAAATCTTAAATTTACTCAATCAATTTGAGCAACAGGCTAAAAAGTTGCAATTTTCAGCTGATGATATTCATGATGCGAAATATGCATTTTGTGCTTTGATTGATGAAACTATCGTAACGCAACAAGACCCAAGCTATTTTAATTTGCAAAATGCTTGGTTAATTAGCCCATTGCAATTGAGCTTGTTTGGTTCTCAGTTAGCGGGGTATCGTTTCTTTGAAATTTTAGAGCAATTGCGAAGTCGTGGAAAAGAACGTCTAGCCGCTCTCGAAGTATTTCATTACTGCCTTTTGCTCGGTTTTCAGGGGAAGTACCGAATTGAATCTATTGAAAGTCTCAACCACCTCGTATCAAGAGTGGGTGATGAAATTGACTATTTAAAAGGGAAAAAAGTTGCGTTTTCGCCGTTCTCGGCAATTCCCGATCAAATACGAAATATTATTCATCGCGAAGTACCTTTCTTTTGGATTTTGATCTTTTTATTGATTTTTGCATTACTTACCTTTGCAGGCTTAAGATTTATGCTCAACAATCAAAATGATAAAGCATTATCTAACTATCAAAATGTGATTTCTGCTCCTCAAGAGCAAGCACATATTACAATTTATTTACCTTGATGATGGAACGAAATGGCTCAGGAAAAACCAACTTCTATTCGAGTTTTACAATCGAATAAAAAAAAGCCGAAATCACCAGTACTTTATATTGTGATTGGTGTGATTGCAGGGGTGTTTGTCAGCATCTCGCTATTCCTGTTCTTGTCTCAACCGAATTCGCCAGAATCAACAGCAATTGAGAGTAAATCAACGGAAGAGCAAGTTTTAAATCAAGATGTTGTACATTCTTCAGATGAACAAAATCAGGTTGCTGTAAGTCAAGACAACGAGACGGACTCAATGAGTCGTGATGGCTTTGAACAGCCAAAAGATAATGAGTTAAGCAATATTTTTAAACCTGTTCCACATAAACCTGTTGCTACGAATGAACAACGAGTTTCACCATTTGATGAACAGCTAACAGGTGAAAAGAAAGTTCAGGTTGTGCCTCAACTACAGACGACTGCAGCTAAAGCGGTTCAACCTAAAATACAGCCAGCTCAGCAAAAGCCTGTAAGTAAGCCGCAGCAGCAACAAGTGGTGCAGGCTAAACCCGTAGTTGAGAGTAAAGCTCCAGCCGAACCAGAACCTGAGGTTGAGCCACCTAAGGCATCGGTAGATATTAAAATTACACGAAGTCCTTTTGCCGTGAATTAATGAACTGATGATGATCTTTCTCATTTTCTTTTGCTTTACATGTTTGGCAATTGGTTTAGCGTTTTTAATGTCTTATGAACTCAGGAGTAGAAGCAAAGATTTTGTTTTGTCATTACTGCCCCAAGGGCGTAAACAGCTTAATCAGGTTAAACAATTTGCTCAAACCATGAATCAGGCAGCTGCTCCTGAAAAATTACAATCTCATTGGCATTTACAGCAATGGTGGATTGTAATTGCAGGCTTTTTCTTGTTTGCCAGTATACTAGTTTTTGCTTTTACTCGTCCGATTAGTTCAACCCGAATTGAAGCTGAATATCTGAAAAAAACAGATCCTCAAATTTATGCACTTTTAAATGGTGAAATATTATCACCACCGCCAGAAGTAGATGAAAGCTTAATTGAAGCCGCAATTGTTGAGGCCACGCAGTTAGAGCAGCAATATTCGTCTCAAAATAGTGGAGCTATTAATTCTTCACCGATTGATAACACCAGTTTCGATGGTCGAGCTATTTTGGATACAAATTTAGTTGATCGTAAATGGGACAAAATGAACCCACGATATAAACAGCGTTTACTCATGGTCTTTAAAATCATGAAAGAGCAGTACGGTTATGAGTTGGTTCTATTGGAAGGCTATCGTAGCCCAGCACGTCAGAATATGTTGGCGGGCAATCCTAACACGACTAGAGCGAGAGGTTATCAAAGCTATCACCAATTTGGTTTAGCTGCTGATGTAGCATTTAAACGAAATGGAAAAGTGGTTATTTCTGAGCGAGATCCGTGGGCAATGCAAGGCTATCGGTTATATGGGCAAGTCGCTGAATCGGTTGGTTTAACTTGGGGTGGACGTTGGAAATCTATCCAAGATTATGGGCATACCGAGTTCCGTATGCCGGGCTTAAGAAAAACTCAAGAAATGGCAGAAAAACTGATTGCTGAAAGTTCGAATGATATAAGTTAAATATTGATTGAGGATTGAAAACGTTCTTCTAAAACAGTTGTCATTTTATCTACAAGCTGGGAAATTATCCCAGCTTTTTCCCATGTGTAAATTGAAACGGCCATAGGAGGCACAGCTCCTAATGAATCATATCGACGTACTCTACGTCCGTTGGTCGTAGCTACAGGCAGTAAAGATAATCCTAATCCTGTTTCAACACTGACTAACACGCTTTCTAGACTACTACCCGTAAAGGCAATATACCAACGTCGCCGTTCGCGTTCTAGCGTTGCGAACATTTCGTCCCGATAAAGTCCGCCTTGAGGAAAGGTCACTAAACTTATGGGATCAGACCATGCAGTTGTTGAATTCTCACTTTCAAACCATGCCATTTCTTCTGGGAATGTAGCGTGGTGATCAGCACTGGCCGCAGGTTCTTTGACAATAATAATATCGAACTCACCATTCCGATAACGTTCTGTTAAGTTGCGACTCAAGCCAGAGGTTACGTCTAAACGAATGGAACGATGCTCTTTGGCAAATATACCAAAAACTTCGGCCATTGCTTGACTCATCATATCTTCTGGTAAACCAATACGAATGGGAATACTTCCTGCTGGATCTTTAAGTAGCGCTTCAGCTTCTTGTTGAAGGGTCAAAATCCTTTGCGCATAACCAATTAGATATTCTCCAGATGCCGTCAATTTGAAAGGTCTTGCTGTCCGATCTATAAGGGCATGACCGACAGATTCTTCAAGTCGTGCTAACTGCTGACTAACTGTTGATTGAGTCAGGTGTAATCGTTCGGCAGCTGCGGTAAAACCGCCAGTTTCAAAAATAGTGACGAAAGCACGTAAAAGGCGAGGATCAAACATATTAGGTACCGCCACACTAAAAAGCCAACAAGATAAGTATTTATAATCTTAATACTATCGATTAAATAATTTAATTTCCAAATACTTTTGGTGATCTTTATTCTATTTATAAAATGTTTAGCCAAAAATTTCTATTGGGAGGCCACCATGCGTAAGTCACTAATATGGATGAATCTGATTGTCGCATTAGGGGCTTCGGTTTTTACAAATATGACGAATGCAATGGGTGAGTATCCTTTACATCAGGCAGTGATAAATAATGACACACAATCTATCAAACAGATTTTATCTCAAAAAGCTTTAATTGATGAGCGAGATGAAACAGGTTCAACTGCTTTGATGGTCGCTACAAGAGCAAATAATATACATGCTGCTTATATGCTGATAGAGGCTGGTGCGGATGTAAATGCAAAAGATAATATTCAAGACAGTCCATATTTATATGCTGGTGCACAGGGATATTTAAAAATTCTAAGAATGACACTCATGCATGGTGCCGATTTAAAAAGTATTAACCGTTACAGTGGAACTGCGCTAATTCCAGCAGCGGAACGAGGCCATGTTGAAACAGTCCGTACATTAATTGCGGCCGGTGTAGATGTTAATCATGTGAATAATTTGGGGTGGACAGCATTACTTGAGGCCATCATTTTGGGAAATGGAGAACCCAAATATCAACACATTGTAGAGCTTTTATTAAAGGCAAGTGCTGATCCGAACTTGGCTGATAAAGACGGCATAACTCCTTTACACCATGCGCGGTCACGAGGATACCGCGAAATTGAAAAAAGACTTCTTGCAGCTGGTGCAAAATAGAAAGTGAGAATATGTGATGGAAAAAGGTGAACAGTTTTTACGTAAGGCGATTGAGCTTGCTTATAACAATATCGAAAAAGGTGGCAGGCCATTTGGTGCTGTGGTTGTAAAGAATGGAGAAATTATTGCTTCAGGCGTAAATCAGATTCTGGTAACGAATGATCCAACCGCACATGCTGAATTACTGGCGATTCGTGCAGCCAGTCAAGTTTTAGGATCTGCCAACCTAGAAGGCTGTTCTGTGTATGCAAGTGGACATCCATGCCCAATGTGTATGGCTGCAATGCGTTTAGCCGGTATAAAGTCGGTGAGCTATGCTTATTCTAATGAAGATGGAACACCATTTGGTTTGTCTACAGCTGAAATATATATTGAGCTTGCCAAGCCCTTTGCTGAGCAATCAATGAAAATTCAATATATACCGATCAGAGTTGAAAACCGCACTGATCTTTATGCGCATTGGAAGAATTATCAAGCCAATCATTCAGGCTCAAAATAATGAAGCAGTCTGGAGCTTTTTTGACCCAGCCGATGCTCATTGTAACTGTGGCTTTAGTTGGCCTTAATTTAAGACCATTTATAACAAGTATTGGACCATTGATTGCCAATATTCGAACAGCCACTGGTTTAAGCTTACAAGGGATAGCACTACTTACTTTGCTACCGATGATGCTTATGGGGATTGTTGCATTTGTTGGCCCAATATTGCAGAACCTGATCGGTGAACGAAGCGCTATTCTTGGTGCATTGCTGGCCATTTGTGGAGGATGTGCTATCCGATTTTTATTGCCTACATCCGAAGGATTAATTCTTAGTGCAATAGTAATTGGATTCGGAGTTGCGATGATACAAGCGGCTTTTCCCGGCATGATTAAACGAGAATTTAGCCAATTCATTGGGCCGATGATGGGGCTTTATTCGGCTATGCTCATGGGAGGAGGTGCACTAGGTGCATGGTTAGCTCCCATAATTTCAAATATAACGGGTGTCTGGTCGATTGGCCTAGCTTTTTTTACCATTCCAGCTTTATTTGCATTTATATTGGCGCTTGTCTTTTTACCTATAAAAGTTAGTTCATCCATTCATCATGCGCCTGTACGCAAGTTGTTAAATCAACCTCGAACATGGTTATTAATGATGTGCTTTGGACTTGTAAATGGTGGCTACTCATCAGTCGTAGCTTGGTTAGCGCCTTCTTTTCAAGATCACGGTTGGAGCGCAGCACAAAGTGGGAAATTACTTGCTCTTCTGGCCTTGAGCCAAGCAGCTTCAGCACTCATTTTGCCTGTTTTAGCTAGGAAATATAAAGACCGACGTCCATGGCTATGGTTTACGTTAGCAATGCAAATGGTTGGTTTTTCAGGAATAGTTTTTATGCCTGAGTTTGCCGCTATGCTTTGGGCAATTTGTTTAGGCGTTGGCTTAGGAGGATGTTTTGCATTAACGCTTATAGTTGCATTAGACCATTTTGATGAACCCATTCATGCAGGTGCTTTATCTGCACTGATGCAAGGCGGTGGTTTTTTACTGGCAGCAATTCCGCCGTGGATTATTGCAATTTTGCATGATTTTACTGGGGGTTACAAAGCAGGATGGCTTTTTCATTTAGCCAGCGTGGCATTGGTTGTTATTTTAGTGATTAGATTGGCTCCTAAAAGTTATTTTAAGATGAGTCTGTAAAATGTTGAGTTAGCCGAGATTCTTTTTATAAAGAATTACTGATGCTAAAGCACAAGCAAATGAGGAAATAGTGATACGATAGTACTGAAAATTTCAGCTTCTAAATGAATACAACAATATTTGATTTCTATGACTTCTTCTTTGAAACAGCTCACTTTATTTAATCAAGGCTTAGGAAAAACCAGTCGATTTGCAAAAGGCGTGGATGGAACTTTACAGGCTATTGAGCATTTAGGATATGTGCAGATTGATACCATATCGGTTGTAGAGCGAGCTCATCACCATATATTGTGGAGCCGAGTACCTGATTATGAGTTAAGTCATCTCAATAGTTTGGTTGGTGAGCGGCAGATTTTTGAATATTGGTATCATGCAGCGTCTTATCTTCCTATGAAAGATTATCGTTATGCATTGCCTGCCATGATGTCTGTCAGGAACGGAGAAAGCCGTTATTTCAATAGAGGTGATCAACACCTTATGAATGAAATTTTGGCGCGTGTTCGTGCTGAAGGAAAAATTCGTCTACGTGATATTGATAAAAATAATAAAAAGAGTTTGGGAAACTGGTGGAATACCGGACCAGGCCGTCGTGCTTTTGAGCAGTTATATATGCAGGGTGACCTGATGATCTGTGAGCGCAACGGAATGGAAAAGGTCTTTGATTTGACCGAGCGCTGCTTGCCTGAAAATATTGATTTAAGTATGCCTACGCTTTATGAATATGCGCAGTATTTATTTAATAATACGCTTCGAGCACATGGTGCATTTACATGGAAACAATTAGTTCATCTAAAGAAAAATGATTTAAAAGAAACTATGCGTGTCGTTCTGAAAGAACATATTGATGCAGGTGTTGTATCAGCAATTAAGCTTGAGAAAGGTCAAATGCTATATGTGGAGGTCGCTGCATTAGAACAAAAGTTTAATACTGAGTTCGGTTTAAAAATACTTTCACCTTTTGATAACTCGCTTATTCATCGTGACCGTTTAGCTTCTTTATTTGAATTTGATTACCGCATTGAATGCTATGTACCAGCGGCCAAACGTGTATATGGTTATTTTTGTTTGCCGATTCTATATCAAGACGAGTTAGTCGGCCGACTAGATTGTAAAGCGCATCGCTCTATCAAAGAGTTAGAAGTAATTAGCCTACATTTGGAAAAAACAGTAAAAAATAAGGAGCTCTTCTTCTTCGAACTGGAACAAGAGCTCAAGCGTTTTGCTGCGTTTAATCAATGCTCAACTATTAATGACAAAGTGATTAAGCTTATTCGTACTAAAATTTAAACACCAAAAGCACTCCAACTTTTGGTGTTTTCACTTTTTTAGTTCAAAGGCATACGGTATTCAATAATTCCTGGTTTTTGTGCAATCCAGTCATAAAGCTTTTGCGCTGTTACATTGGTTTCTTGAGTATGCCAGTATAAACGGTCACAGTTGTGTTCGATAGCTTGCTTCTGCACATATTCAATGAGTTGTTTACCAATGTGTTGTCCACGAACTTCAGGTGAAACATAGAGGTCTTCTAAATAACAGTAATTATTTTTTGCCCATGTTGAACGATGAATAACATAGTGCACAATTCCTAAAACCTGCTCACCTTGTTTGGCAACGGCACAGTACATAGGTTCATTCTCATCGAAGAAACGTTCCCATGTTACTTTTGTGACATGAAGGGGTAAATTCACCTGATAAAAATTTTGGTAAGCAAGCCAATATTTCTCCCATTGTGAATAATCTTGCTGCTGAACAGGAACGATTTGAAGACCTTGATTTTGCATAATAATTACACTCTATTTTAAAGTAATAAAAAAATCGACAATTAGAGTGTAGTTTTGATAGTGGTATTTTTATAAGATACACTTTTGATATTTTTCACAGTACCAGTTTTGATATGGCCGCTCCAATTTCTGCATCTTTTCCACATTTAATTTTGCCAAAAGGCCAGATTAAAGATGGACTATATACGGCTTTGCGTGATGCAATTTTAGATGGAAGACTGACTGCCGGAATAAAATTACCCTCAAGTCGTGCTTTGGCAGAGATGATGTCAATTTCAAGAAATTCTGTATTGGCGGCTCTTGAACGATTACTGGATGAGGGATATTTATTTACCAAACCAAGTTCGGGTACTTATGTTGCTGAGGTTGTGCCAGATCAGTTAATACATGTTCAAAAAAATTCAAAAGAAACGTCTAAAAATACTCATCGTTCCTTAAATATTAATCCGAATATTGAAGCTTTATTAGATTCATGGCGAAAGCAGTCATGGTTAAGTAAAAAGAAAAAAATGTTTCATGTAGGGGTAGGCTGTATTGATTTATTTCCTCATCAACTGTGGGGCAAGTTATTAACACAAGCTTGGCGGCAGTCGTATTATCAGCTTGGTCAATTTTACGACCCACGTGGCTATCTACCTTTGCGTCAGGCAATTTCTGAATATGTTCACTCCACACGAGGGCTAAACTGCAACGAAGAGCAAATTATTATTGTAAACGGAACGCAGCAAGCTATTCATTTAACGGCCTATGCCTTACTTCAAGCAAATGATGAAGTCTGTTTGGATGAGCCGGGATATGATGCAGCTTTTAAGATTTTTCGAAGTTTTGGTGCGCAGATAAATTTGATCGAGAGTGATGAGGAGGGAATGCAAATTTCTGACATTACTGATCATTACTTCAAAAGCAAACTGGTCTATACAGCACCTTCACATCAGTTTCCTTTAGGGGGAACTTTAAGTTTAGCTCGCCGTTTTGCTTTATTAGATTGGGCAAACAAACAAGAAAAATGGATTTTTGAAGACGATTATAATAGTGAGTTTCGCTATGGCACTCACCCAATTCAAGCACTACAAGGTTTAGATCAGCAGCAAAGAGTCATTTATTCTGGCACTTTTACCAAGATGATGTTTCCAGAGTTTCGTTTAGGGTTCATGGTTGTACCTGAAGCATTAATTGAAACCTTTAGTGCAGCTAAATATTATACTGACGTGCGAAGTTCATATTTAGAGCAGGTCGCTTTAGCTCTATTCATTCAACAAGGCCACTATGCTCGACATGTACGTAAAGTTCGAAAAGCATGCTATGAGCGTCAACAAGTATTGATTAACGCTATTAATGAATACCTTTCAGATGTACTCGATGTTCAGCCAACAGATTCAGGCATTCATCTTATATGTTGGTTAAAAGCATCATGGACTGAGCAGGAGTTTATTTCTCATTGCTCGGCATTGGATTTGGAGATTCAACCTCTATCAAGATATTGTCAACTTGAGTCGAAAAAAGCAGCAGTTCTGTTGGGCTATGCTGCACATCAACCTGAGGAAATGGTGGAAAATATTAAGAGACTAGCCATCAGTATCAAAAAGTAAAATAGCTAAACTTTTCAAAATTATATCAGGATTTTAGAGTGATTTTATTTTTAATGAGAAGGGCAAAATATTTATTCGATTTTAATATTTTGATGAAATTTTAAAAAATTTAAATTTAAAAGATTTATTAATCTTATTTTAAGCTAACTTCATTATTCTAATAATATCAAAGCTCAGTACAGTACACCTTTTGGCCACATTCTCCAGATGTGGCCTTTTTTTATTAGGAATAAATACAGCTTAGAATGAATTAATTTTTTAAGGAGAATAGGATTTAATCTTCTTCCATGGCATTACTATAAAACTTAACACCTAGTTTAATTCGGTCTCGACCATTACTCATACGCCAACGGTTGGTGTCACGTAAAGAATATACACAACCACAATATTCCTGTTGGTAGAATTCCTCTCGCTTACTGATTTCAATCATTCGACTAGAGCCACCATTTTTTCGCCAGTTATAATCCCAATATTGAATATCTGGATAATGGGATGCTGCCCGAATTCCACAATCATTAATTTGAGCCATATTTTTCCAACGAGAAATTCCTAACGAACTACTGATGAGACTAAAGCCGTGTTCATGTGCATAAAGGGCAGTTCGCTCGAAACGCATATCGAAGCACATGGTACAACGAATACCACGTTCAGGTTCATTTTCCATACCTTTTGCTCGAGCAAACCAATTATCCGTATCATAATCTGCATCGATAAATGGAATATTATGCTTTTCTGCAAAACGAATATTTTCTTCCTTACGGATGAGATATTCTTTTACCGGATGAATATTAGGATTATAAAAAAATATCGAAAATTTAATTCCAGAATCAATTAATGCTTCCATAACTTCTCCTGAACAAGGAGCACAACAAGAGTGAAGTAATAATTGATCATGTCCAGATGGGAGTTCTATTTTTAAACGTTGAGTTGACATAATAAAAAATTAAATTGCAATTATAATAATTATACATTTATATTTTATTTAATTTGAAATGAATTATTTTCAGTTAAACATGAAATTGATTTGATATCTAAAATTATTTATTACTTTATTTGAGATTAAGTTAAATATATTGAAATAATTGTATTATTATATGCTAAAAGTAATTTATATATTCGTATTTAAATTTACTAACTAATATACTATCTAAAAATATAAAATACACATCAATTTTATATTAATTAAAAATAATAAACTCACAATAATGTTTGATAAGTTATTGATGTTTCTATATATAATTTGTAATTTTTTATGGCTCCTATTGTGATATGTGTCACAAATAAACCTTATTTTTTCAATTAAAATATTTCTTTAGATTTGTAGCTTTAATAAATCTATACTATAAAATTCGATGTTTTTTTAAATTTAAGTGTGTGATAATTTGAGATATGAAAGATTGGCAATGTAAGTATTGTAATGGTTACATTATGGTTAATCATTCAAAGATCAGCGTAGGAGAAAAAGTTTACTTTTTGGTATATAAATTTGATGCAAAAAATGAAAGGAAAAAATTATATAAAAAGGGAATTGTGGTTGCCCGCTACGATAATATACTTCACATTGAGTCACGTAAAAAAACATATAAAATCGAACAGGCTAAGGTCTATCCATTAGGAGCACCAATGCCTTTTGTTTATAACATGTTTTGGATATGTGGATGTCCATGTACGCTACAAAGTTAATTCCTCAACTTTAACTGTCAGCAAGGTATTTATAGATTTAACTGAATTAATAATCACATTAAATTTATCTTTTAAGATTTAAAGAAAAGATTAGATAAGACTTATAAGCTTCGAAAAATGCCTTATGAAGGTTTAAGCGTTCTGTTTATTTGTTTGACAAAACAAAGATGCTCTCTTATAAACCTCGAGTAAAGTTGGGGGCAATGATGATGATTGAGAATAAAAAAGCCGAATCTAGTCGAGTTTTGACTGTAGGAGAAGTCGCCAAAAGAAGTGGAGTTTCTGTCTCCACCTTGCATTTTTATGAAGCTAAAGGGCTTATAAAAAGTATAAGAACCAATGGTAATCAACGCCGTTTTCCCTTAATCGTTTTAAGATATATTGCGATTATTAAAGTTGCTCAAAGAGTAGGAATTCCTTTAAATGAAATTAAAGAGGCTCTTAGCGCATATCCTATGGGAAGCAAATTAACAGCTAAACAGTGGAAAGAGTTATCAAGCCATTGGCGAAAAGATCTCGATGATCGTATTCAAAAATTAACCAGACTCCGTGATGAAATGGACTGGTGTATTGGTTGTGGTTGCTTATCACTAGAGCAATGCCCTTTAAGAAATCCAGAAGATGTTTTGGGGCAAGAGGGATCTGGGCCACGAATTTTGGAAAGGCCTTAATTGCAATATTTCAATAATTATTTTTAGGAGGGAATATCTTAAATTCCAATAAATTAAATATATGGTTAATAGAACTTCTAAGTGAGTTTTTTATTGTAAAGAAGTCACATCGAAGATAACTTTTTTTGATATCTTTAGTTTTTTTATTAAGAAGCAAAAAATTTATGAAAAAAATTATCTTTCTTGGTTTAGCGCTTGTTTCGTTAACGGCTTGTTCATCTGTACAACATAAAGATCCAACTCCACCAAAAATTGGTTCACCAAACCCAGCTAGTCAATATTGTGTTGAACAAGGTGGGAAATTAGAAATCAGAAATGAAGCAAATGGTCAGGTTGGGTATTGTCATCTACCAAATGGCCAAGTCGTCGAAGAATGGAAATTATTCCGTGATAATCAAGCAAACTGTGTAGCAGAAGAAGCTCAAAAATTAGTCGGTCAATCAGGCCTTACTGATGATCAAATTAAACAAAAAACTAAATCAGAAATTGTGCGTAAAGTGGCTCCAGGTCAACCAATGACTATGGATTATCGTACAAACCGAGTTACAGTTACTATTGATCCTGCTTCTAAGAAAATTACTCAGGCAACCTGTGGTTAATATGTTTAATTAAAGTTTGCTAAATCAAATTTTAAAGAAAAGAGCCTGCTGAAAATGCAGGCTTTTTTTACTTTAATTTTCGGAATAATGGATAACGGGATACTCTTTTTGTTGTGGTAGCTGCTGTAAAGTTTGATTAATTTTGATGAGAAAAAGATCCACTTTGTCTTGGCTTGGATTGTCGGTGTTGTATGATGCTCTTTCTTGATAGTTAATTCCGCATCCAACAATTTTCATATTTGCAGGATTAAAGCTCCAATCATTTTTATTCTTGATCGAGATATCTAAATCACTATCGCATTCTTTCCAGAGTTTTAAAAATTGATTGGAATATACAGCTGGAGTTTCTTGTGCTCGGTAGGCTGTAAATCCTTGCATTTCAGGATTAGCAAACTGAAGGAGATGATTGGTAGGCATTCCTCCCCAAAGTATAGCGGTATCTTTTGGTAGTTTTATTCCTGTTATATGTTCTTCTTTAAGTGGTGCAGTTTGCTCATCTTTCTGTTTAGATTTTTGAGTTTTATAAACCAGTTTCGTTCCAACAGGAACTGTTATGCCTTTGACTTGAGTGATTTGTGTTGTATAGAAATAAGGCGAATCATCACGGTTACAGCCTGTCGGGTTATAACAACCAATACAACCACTTAATAATAAAACCGGGCAACTTAAAACACTTAATTTGAATACTCGATCCATTTTCTTGTCTTTAATTATGTCTAGAAATTTAATATATCAGTATTTAAATCAATAATAAAAAAAGCCCCTAGCGGACTAGAGGCAGAAAAACATCAGATGCAAGAACAGGTGAATTATGCATCTGAGTTAAGTAGGTTGTATCAAACCATGTAAAGCACTTTACCAGCAAAAATGAATAAAAATAGGGAGGTGCGACTAATGGCTAATATTTGTAGTTTTTTATTTGTACAACTTCGTGTAGCTGTTTTAATAAAGGGGGGGCTTTTATAGTGATTGTTCAACCGTTGTCTTTTTGTGCTACTACTCAAGTGTTATTCGTGCTTTATAGATGGCTTAATGATAATTTTAGAGCTATCCGAAAGGACACAATAATGACGAACATACGAATAATAATGAATCGAAGGTAGGACCACGTGTTTATTAGTGTATTTGATCTTTTTAAAATTGGCATCGGCCCATCTAGCTCCCATACAGTTGGACCCATGCGAGCGGCATACAGTTTTGTGGAAGATTTATTGAAGCAAAGCGATTTACAAGCAACGGTTAGAGTTCAGGTGAAGTTATACGGTTCGCTGTCGGCAACCGGTGTCGGTCATGCGACAGATAAGGCTGTTCTGTTAGGTTTAATGGGTTTTGACCCTGAACATATTGATACTCAAGTAAGTACAAGCTTGATTGAAGATGTTCTTGAAAATAAAGCCATCCAGCTTAATCAGCAAAAGAGTATTGCTTTTGACTATAAGCATGATGTGCTTTTTTTAGATGAATCTTTGCCTTATCACCCCAATGCAATGGAACTAATTGCGTATAACGAGGCTCAAGAAATTTTATATGCAGAAACTTATTATTCAGTAGGTGGTGGCTTTATTGTTAGCCAAAGACAATTAGCAACAACTCAAACTGAAACTAACGACGTTAAGGTTCCATATCCGTTTCACAGTGCGGCTGAACTTTTAAGCTTATGTAAGACTCATCATTTATCAGTGAGCGAGTTAATGCTTGAAAATGAAAAAAGCTGGCGGAGTGAAGCTGAGATTCGTAGCAAGATTATGGAAATCTGGAAAGTGATGCAGCAATGTATTCACAACGGATTAATTAATGAAGGCATATTACCGGGCGGATTAAACGTAAAACGTCGGGCTAAAAAAATTCATGATAAGTTATTAAATAAGAAAAACTCAAACCTGATTGTGACGACTTTTCATGCGATGGAATGGGTCAATTTATTTGCCTTAGCGGTAAATGAAGAAAATGCCGCTGGCGGGCGAGTAGTGACGGCACCCACAAATGGTGCAGCAGGGATTATTCCGGCAGTTTTATATTACTACGTAACTTTTTCTAAAGACTTTTCCGAAGACAAAGTAGTTCGCTTTTTTCTAAGTGCGGCAGCCGTCGGCATTTTATGTAAACTCAATGCTTCTATTTCTGGTGCAGAAGTAGGGTGTCAGGGTGAAGTCGGCTCAGCATGTGCGATGGCTTCGGCAGGTTTAGCCGAGATTTTAGGAGCGTCTCCTGAGCAAGTGGAGCATGCGGCTGAAATTGGGCTTGAACATAATTTAGGTTTAACGTGTGACCCGATTGGTGGTTTGGTTCAGGTGCCTTGTATTGAACGAAATGCAATTGCGGCTGTAAAAGCCATTAACGCAGCCCAAATGGCACTTCATGATGACGATGAACACTTTGTCACCCTAGATAAAGTGATCCAGACTATGAAGGAAACAGGCAAAGATATGTCTGAGAAATATAAAGAGACTTCAAAAGGTGGTCTCGCTGTTAACGCAATTGAGTGCTAAAAAAAATGAGATGGGGACGAGGTGACCCCATCACAATTTAAACATTAAGCTTCACGAGCAACTAAGGTTAAAATGTCGTAAGTTGCGACAAGTTCACCGCGTTGGTTTTTGACTTTAATATCCCATACCACAACGCCATGCGCAGGTTGAGATGGGTCTTTTTGTGGTTTAGGTGTTTTTTGTTTACAGGTGAGTTCAACCTGGATTGAGTCACCAATTTTAACCGGTTCAACAAAACGTAAGTTGTCCATACCGTAGTTGGCAATCACAGGACCTTGTGCTGCATCTACAAATAGACCTGCTGCAGCAGACACAATGAAGTAACCGTGTGCCACACGCTCTCCAAAGAAAGACTCGGCCGCTGCGATTTTGTCGGTATGTGCATAGAAGTAGTCACCGCTTAAACAAGCAAAATTGACAATATCTGCTTCTGTGACTGTACGACGCGCCGTTAATAAACGTTCACCAATTACTAACTCATCAAAAGACTTTTTAAATGGATGTACGCGGTCTTCATTAACTTTTGAGCCAGCAGTCCATGAGTGAGTAATTTGCGTCAAACTGTTTGGAGAACCCTGAATTGCAGTGCGCTGCATATAGTGTTTAACTGCACGAATACCACCTAATTCTTCACCGCCACCTGCACGGCCAGGGCCACCGTGTACTAAATGTGGAAGTGGTGAACCATGTCCTGTACTTTCTTTTGCAGACTCTGAATCGAGTACATGCACACGGCCATGCCAAGGCGCGATTTTTTGAATAATCTGCTCAATATTCTCATCGTTATTTTTAACGACAGAAGCCACTAGGCTACCTTCACCACGTGACACGAGGTCAGCCAATTCTTCAATGTTTTGATATGGCATGAGTGTACATACCGGACCGAACGCTTCCGTAGTATGAACATTCGTCGCTTGTAAAGGCTGTTCGCAAAGCAATAAAGTTGGAGCGAAAAAAGCACCTTTTTCAGGATGATCTGCATTAAATGTAAAGCTATCGTTGCCACCAAAAACAATTTTTGCGTCTTTGCTGAGTTCGGCAACTTTTTCTGCAACGTCATGTTTTTGCTTAATGCTCGCTAAAGCACCCATGGTGGTTTCTTCTTTTTGAGGGTCGCCCACCACAACTTTAGCAAGTTTGGCTGTTAGCTTTTCTTGCACAGTCGCTAACAAATTTTCAGGAACAAATGCACGACGAATCGCAGTACATTTTTGACCTGCTTTGGTGGTCATTTCACGAAAGACTTCACGCACAAATAAATCGATAGTTTCTTCATTTGCCTCAGGGCTTAAAATTGCACTGTTTACCGAGTCGGCTTCCATGCTAAATGGAATTGAATATTTATTGAGGTGAGGGTGGTTACGTAGTTTTTGGCCTGTGTAAGCCGAACCTGTAAACGTAACGCAGTCTTGTGGGCCTAACTGTTCTAACAGGTCATAAGTCTGACCGCAAATGAGTTGTAGTGAGCCTTTCGGTAGCACATGTGCTTCTTCAATGGCTTTTACAACTGCTTGAGTTAATTGGGCACCATCGGTTGCTGGTTTCACAATACATGGCACGCCTGCAAGTAGCGTCGGTGCAATCTTTTCAAGCATTCCCCAAATTGGAAAGTTAAAAGCATTAATGTGAACGGCAACACCTGCTTTAGGACTTAAAATGTGCTTAGCGCCGAAAGTTCCATTTTTAGATAATTGAATCCAGCTGTCTTCAGTAATAATTTTTTCGTCATTGAGTTCACGGCGAACCAGACTTGAATAGGCAAATAACGTCTGGATGCCACCTTCAATATCAATCCATGCATCTTTACGAGTTGCGCCTGTGGCATAAGCAAGTTTGTAGAACTCTTCTTTACGCTCAAGTAAATGTTGGGCAATTTGTTTTAACGCATTTGCACGTTGGTGAAATGTCCAGTTAGCCAGTTCTGTACCATTTTGTTTGGCATATTGAACAACACGTTTCATATCAATGCCATGACTACTTACGGCATAAATCGATTCACCTGTAATGGCATGATAAACAGGGCGCAGTTCTTCACTCGTCGAATGCCATGTTCCATAGACATAAGAAGCAAGATGAGGCAGTTGATGCTCAGACTGCTGAAAATCTGTGTCAGTTGAGGTTCCTTCTAGGTGTGCTTGTTCAAGCATGACCAAACTCCTTTTTTATTTGATACATCAATTATAAAAATTGCAAAAATATGATTCATAATTTCAGATTAATTTGTCTAAAAGTCAACTTTATTTTGATTTGTAAACGTAAAAAGATTTTTTGTTTTTAATTAATATTTATTAATTTCAAATATTTATTCCTTGTTTGTTGGTTGGATTTAATTTGATACTAAAAAAGTGATTGACTTTGTTTTTGGTGTATCGAAAAATAGATTGAAGGGTGATACCTACAGGGAATGAAAGAATGGAAAACAATTACCAGAAATTTGAACAAAATATTGCCAATGAAATTACGATCGAGGCTAAGGATCAAATGCCCGATGCCTACCGCAAAACATTGATTCGTCAAATCGGGCAACATGGCCATTCTGAAATTGTAGGTATGTTGCCTGAAGGAAACTGGATTACACGTGCGCCAACTTTAAAACGTAAAGCAGTTTTACTCGCGAAAGTACAAGATGAAGCGGGTCATGGTTTATATCTGTATAGCGCGGCAGAAACCTTAGGTGCTGACCGTGATGACATGATGGAAAAGTTGATTAATGGGAAAATGAAATACTCATCAATCTTTAACTATCCAACTTTGACTTGGGCAGATGTCGCTGCAATTGGTTGGCTTGTCGATGGGGCAGCCATTGTGAACCAAGTTGCGCTTTGCCGTACTTCATATGGGCCATATGCACGTGCAATGGTACGTATTTGTAAAGAAGAAAGTTTCCACCAACGTCAAGGTTTTGAAGCCATGATGGCTTTGGCAAACGGTACACCAGAACAAAAACAGATGGCACAAGATGCAGTGAATCGTTTCTGGTGGCCAGCACTGATGATGTTTGGCCCAAGTGATGAGCATTCTCCAAACAGCGCACAAAGCATGGCATGGAAAATCAAACGCTTTAGTAACGATGAATTACGTCAAAAATTTGTCGATAACACCGTACCGCAAGTGTTGCAACTTGGCTTGGAAGTACCGGACCCAGATTTAAAGTTCAATGAAGAAACAGGCCACTATGAGTTTGGCGAGATTGACTGGCACGAATTTAATGAAGTGATTGCCGGACGTGGACCATGTAATCACGAGCGTATCGAAGCACGCCGTAAAGCATGGGAAAACGGCAAATGGGTTCGTGATGCAGCAGTAGTCTACGCGAAAAAACAGCAGCTTGAAGCGAACAAAGTGGCTTAACAAGATTTATGGAAAAATTTGAGGAAATCAAAATGGAAGATAAAAACAACTGGTCGCTCTACGAAGTATTTGTACGTAGTAAACAAGGCTTAAGCCACCGTCATGTAGGCAGCTTAAGAGCACCGGATGATGAAATTGCACTACAACATGCTCGTGATGTTTATACGCGCCGTAATGAAGGAATTAGCATTTGGGTGGTTCGTTCAGAACTCATTAAGTCATCACAGCCAGATGAAAAAGCTGAATTTTTCGATCCTTCTTTAGACAAGGTTTATCGTCACCCGACTTTTTACCATATCCCAGACGGCATTGAGCACATGTAAGGGGAATGGCAAATGAATCATTCAGTTTTATCTAAATTCTTATTACATATTGGCGACAGCCAACTGGTTTTATCTCAGCGTTTGGCTGAATGGTGCGGGCATGCACCTGAGCTAGAAATTGATATTGCCTTAGCAAATATCGGCTTGGACTTGTTAGGTCAAGCAAGAAACTTTCTGACGTTGGCAGGTCAATATGATGAAGCTAAGCGTGATGAAGACCAACTTGCATATTTCCGTACAGAACGTGAGTTTTTAAACCTCTTGTTGTGTGAACAACCCAATGGTGACTTTGCACAAACGATTGTACGCCAGTGGTTGATGGACCATTACCATCTTCATTTATTTACGGCTTTAGCGCAAAGCTCACTTCCTGAATTAAGCGCGCTTGCTGTCAAATCTTTAAAAGAAGTGAAGTATCACATCCGCTTTTCAACAAGCTGGATGGAACGTTTAAGTTTAAGCACAGATGAAGCACATCAACGTGTACAAGACGGTTTAAATAATTTATGGCGCTTTACTGCTGAGTTATTTGAACTCAATCCAGACGAGCAAGCACTAGTTGCAGAAGGTGTGATTCCAGATTTTTCAAATGAAAAAGAACAATGGAACCAAACCATTGCAGCTGAGCTTAAGCGTTTTGAATTAAATGTTGCTGTGAACGGTGCTTATCGCCGTGGTGCGAAACAAGGATTACATACCGAGCATTTAGGTTATTTGTTGGCTGAAATGCAATGTATTCAAAGAACTTATCCGGGCATGACCTGGTAAGACAAGGAGGTGAGCCATGCAAATGATTCGTCATTGCATCGACCAATGTTGGGATGTTCTACAAACGGTAAGTGACCCTGAAATTCCGGTTTTATCGGTTGTGGATTTAGGCATGATTCGCGGTGTAGAGCTTAACGATCAACAAGAAATTATTGTTCGTCTAACGCCAACATATAGCGGTTGCCCAGCAACAGATATGCTCAAAGCACAAATTGTTGAGGCATTTACCGCAGAAGCTTTGACACCGGTCAAAGTCATGGTCGATTTATCAGAAGCATGGACCACGGACTGGATGTCTGAAGCGGGTAAAAAGAAACTGCAAGTTTATGGCATTGCACCACCTGAAGGGTTGGCGCATCAGTGTGGGACTCACGTTCATTTAAATGATGGTGTCGAGTGTCCACGTTGTAAAAGCCGACATACCCGACTGTTAACAGAGTTTAGTTCTACCGCCTGTAAAGCACTTTATAAATGTCAGGACTGTCTTGAGCCTTTTGATTACTTCAAATGTATTTAAGTCTTTAGATAAGGAAATCAGCCATGAGCCAATTTGTACCATTAAAAGTAAAAAGTATTACGCCGCAAACCGATCAGGCAATTTGTATTGCATTTGACGTTGTACCTGAACAACAAGAACAATTTCAATTTCAACCGGGGCAACATTTAACCATTCGCCATTTAACTGAAGCGGGTGAAATCCGCCGTTGCTATTCAATTTGTAGTTATGCGGGTAAAGAAGACATCAGCATTGCGGTTAAAAAAATTGATCAAGGGCAATTTTCAAACTGGGCCAATGACCATTTGAAAGTGGGCGATGTGCTTGAAGTGATGCCACCACAAGGCGTGTTTTTTCAAAAAGCAGCCAAGATGGGCGGACAAAACTATCTAGGCGTTGCAGCGGGCAGTGGTATTACCCCAATTTTATCGATTGTTAAGCAAGTTTTATTTGAACAACCTGAAGCTAAATTTACCTTGCTCTATGGCAATCGCTCATGGAAACAAACCATGTTTGCCGAGCAAATTATGGATTTGAAAGATCAGTTTAAAGAACGCTTTCAGCTCATCAATATTTTTTCTCGTGAGTTCAACGATAGTGAACTGATGAATGGGCGTATTGATGAAGAAAAGCTTAAACAACTTTTTGATTTTGAAGTGCTTGAAACAAGTTTTGACCATGTGTTTGCCTGTGGTCCAGACGAAATGATGAATGCCGTAGAAAATACTTTACCGAACCTTGGTATTGCCAAAGAGCGCATTCACACCGAACGTTTCCATACAGGCCAAGCGCGTAAACGTAGTGTTGAAGCGGATGCAAACCGTAAAGAAGAAAAAGTAAACATCATTTTAGATGGCCGTGAACTGATTGTTTCTGTGGCTCAAGATGATGAAAGTATTCTGGATGCGGCTTTACGTGCGGGTGCTGACTTACCGTATGCCTGTAAAGGTGGGGTGTGTGCAACCTGTCGTTGTAAGGTACTTTCTGGCGAAGTTGACATGTTCCTTAACTATAGTCTTGAAGAAGACGAAGTTGAAAAGGGCTATGTGCTGAGCTGTCAGACCTTACCAAAAGGCTCAAATGTTCGCTTGAGTTTTGATGAATAGAGGCTGTCATGCAAGAGTTAATCAAAGCCAGCACAGCTGCTGACGGTGTTTTGTTATTAACCCTAAACCGTCCGGAAAAAAGAAATGCCTTAAACAATGCGACATTGCAGTGTTTATGCGAGTTGCTCGAAGAAGCTGAACATAATGCTCAAGTCAAAGCGGTGGTTTTAACGGGTAATGCTCAATGTTTTGCGGCTGGAGCAGATCTTAGCGAGTTGGCTGCAATGGACGCCGTGTCTTTGCAACTCGATATTCGTCCAAAGCTTTGGCAAAAAATTGATGCGTTTAGTAAGCCACTGATTAGTGCAGTCAATGGTTATGCCTTAGGCGCTGGGTTTGAGTTGGTTTTGCATTCAGATATGGTGATTTGCGGTGAAAATGCCCGTTTTGCATTACCTGAAATTGGCCTTGGCATGTTGCCAGGTGCAGGTGGAACACAGCGTTTAGCGCGCTTGGTAGGACAACAACTCACCATGCGCTGGGCCATGACAGGTGAAATTATTTCGGCAAAACAGGCAGAGCAACATGGCATTTGCAGTCAAGTGGTGCCAACTGAATTAACCGTTGAATATGCGGTTCAACTTGCAGCCAAAATTGCCAAACAAGCGCCTCTAGCGATTCGCGCGATTAAACAATCAATTAAAAGTATTCATGAAACAACGTTAAGTCAGGGACTCAAGTTTGAACGTCAAAACTTTGTCTGGCTGGCGGCTACAAAAGATCGAAACGAAGGGATTAATGCTTTCTTGGAGAAAAGAAAGCCAGTGTTTAGAGGTGAGTGATGGACTATCAAAATATTATTGCTGAAGAAAAAAATGGTGTTGGCTACCTGACATTTAACCGCCCAAAAGCACTGAATAGCTTTAACGTTGATATGCATCGTGAAGTGGCTGAGGTTTTAAACCTATGGACCAAAAATCCGGATGTTCGCTGTGTTGTGATTAGTGGCGAAGGCCGTGGCTTCTGTGCAGGGCAAGATTTAGGTGACCGTGTAGTAGACCCAAACGCTGAAGCTCCAGATTTAGGATATTCCATTGAAACTTACTATAACCCGCTTATTAAAACGATTGTAAATATGCCAAAGCCTGTGATTTGCGCCGTAAATGGTGTGGCAGCAGGTGCAGGAGCAAATATTGCACTGGCATGTGATTTGGTGATTGCAGCTAAATCGGCAAACTTTGTACAAGCATTCTGTCGCTTAGGACTGGTTCCGGACTCGGCGGGTACATGGTTTTTACCACGTGCTGTAGGCCATGCGCGTGCGATGGGATTGGCTTTGTTAGGTGACAAGCTCCCAGCAGAAACCGCAAAAGAATGGGGCATGATTTGGGATGTGGTTGAAGACGCCGAGCTTAAAACAAAAGTGACTGAACTCGCTGAACGTTTAGCGAAACAGCCTACATTTGGTCTATCTCTTATTAAAAAAGCCATTCATCAATCAAGCAATAACACCTTTGAAGAGCAAATGCTGTTAGAGCGAGATTTACAACGTATTGCGGGTCGTTCAGAAGATTATCGTGAAGGGGTACAAGCCTTTATGAATAAACGTGAACCAAATTTTAAAGGGCGCTAAGCATGACAGATTTAGACTTATCTCGTGCCCGAATTGCCGTCATTGGTTCTGGCACCATGGGCATCGGTATTGCCCAGTTAGCGATCGTTAATGGGCATTCGACCGTTTTATATGATTTAGATGCTCAAAAAGCGCAACAAGCCGTTCAGGGCTTAGGGCAGACATTTAAAAAGCTGGTTGAAAAGAGCAAGCTCACACAGCAGCAAGCGGATGAAGCTTTAGCACGTTTAACGGTGGTCAATCAAATTGAAGCTTTAAGAGACGCTGACTTAGTTATTGAAGCGGTCGTTGAGAAAAAAGGAGTTAAACAGTCTTTATTTAAGCAACTCGCTGAAATTTGTAGTGAGAAAACCATTTTTGCAAGTAACACATCTTCAATTTCAGTGACTGCAATTGCGGCGGGCATTGCTCATCCTGAGCGCGTAGTGGGTTTACATTTTTTTAACCCTGCGCCAGTGATGAAACTGGTCGAAATTGTACAAGGCTTAAAAACCCCAAACAGCTTATGTTTGGCCTTAAAAAACTTGATGTTAGGCTGGAAAAAAATTCCGGTACTCACCAAGTCGACTCCTGGTTTTATTGTTAACCGAATTGCTCGTCCGTTTTATGCAGAAGGCTTTAGAGCACTGCAAGAACAAGTTACCAGCTATGACCAGCTAGATTATGCCTTGAAGCAATGCGGCGGTTTTGCGATGGGACCGTGTGAACTTACTGACCTCATTGGGCAAGATGTTAACTTTTCAGTGACCCAAAGCGTTTACCAAGAGTTTTTTTACGAGCCGCGCTACCGCCCAAGCCTCATTCAAAAAGAATTAGTCGATGCAGGTGCTTGGGGTCGTAAGTCAAAACAGGGTTTCTATAGTTATAACGAAAAAAATCAGTACGAGACATTTCAGCCTAAAGCTGTTGTTGCCAAACCAGTTGATGCTCATATTCAGCTAAAAGGGACTTGGTCTCAGCTACCTGCTTTTTTAACGCGTTTAGGTTTAAAAAGCGGATCTGCGAGTGACGACAATATCCTCCAAATTGATGATATCGACTTGCGTTTAAGCCAAGGTGAGTCAGCCAATATTCATTACTTAAGCCGTAAAGTGGTTTTGATGGATTGGCATCATGATTTTGAGCACGCAGAGGCTTTAGTACTCAGTCATAACGAGCTTTGTGAAGCAAGTGATCTGGCTAAAGTTGAGGCTTATTTTGCTCAGTTTGGTATCAGCGTGATGTGGATTAAAGACCATCCAGCTCTGTTAACCTTACGCACCATCGCCTTACTCATTAATGAAGCCTGCGAAGCAAGTTTACATGGTGTTGCGAGTCTGGAAGATATTGATAATGCCATGAAATATGGAGTGAATTATCCTAAGGGTCCTTACCAGTGGTTGACACAAATGGGCGGTGCGTATGTGCTCCAAACTTTAAATAACTTATATGCACTGTATGGAGAGGAAAAATATCGCGCGAGTATCTACCTCAAGCAATATGTAGCGAAAACTCAAAACATTGCTACTCAATATTCAAGTGATATGGCCGAATTTGCATAATCAGGAGTCAACATGGAAGACGTTTTAATTTGCGATTTTATTCGTACCCCAATTGGACGATATGCAGGTGCCTTAAGTGCTGTACGTGCAGATGATTTAGCTGCATTGCCGATCAAATATTTAAAAGATAAACACCCGAACTTACCGTGGAATACGGTAGACGAAGTGTTTTTAGGATGTGCTAACCAAGCAGGTGAAGACAACCGTAACGTTGCACGTATGGCAACACTCTTGGCAGGCCTACCTGATACTGTACCAGCGATGACGGTCAATCGTTTATGTGCTTCAGGTTTAGATGCGGTAGGACTTGCAGCACGTTCAATTAAAGCAGGTGAAGCACAGTTCGTTTTGGCAGGTGGTGTGGAGTCGATGAGCCGTGCGCCATTTGTGCAAGCTAAACCGACCGAAGCGTTTAGCCGTACGCCTGAAATTTATGACACCACCATTGGCTGGCGTTTTGTAAATAAACAACTTAAAGCACAATACGGCACCGACAGCATGCCGGAAACTGCCGAAAATGTAGCTGAAAAATATCAGATTAGTCGTGAAGACCAAGATGCGTTTGCATTGCGTAGCCAACAAAAAACGGCTACTGCACAACAAAACGGTTTCTTTAATGATGAGATTTTGCCTGTCGAGATTGTAGACCGTAAGAAAAACGTGAACGTAGTTAATCGAGACGAACATCCGCGTGAAACGACACTTGAAGCACTCGCAAAACTAAAAGCCCCATTTAAAAAAGAAGGTGGTTCGGTGACTGCCGGAAATGCCTCTGGTGTAAATGATGGTGCTGCGTGTGTGTTAATTACCAACCGTGAATTTGCAGATACACATGGTTTAAAACCTTTAGCACGCGTGATAGGCATTGCAAGTGCAGGTGTTGAACCCAAATATATGGGTATAGGTCCTGTTCCGGCTGTGCAGAAAATTTTAAAGCAGACAGGTTTAACGCTAGATCAGATGGATGTGATTGAGTTGAATGAAGCATTCGCAGCCCAATCTTTGGCTTGTATGCGTGAACTTGGTTTAAAAGATGACGATGAACGCGTGAATCCAAATGGCGGTGCGATTGCGTTAGGCCATCCGCTCGGTATGAGTGGTACTCGCTTGGTGATTACGGCAACACGTGAGCTAAAAAAACGAGGTGGACGTTATGCACTTTGCACAATGTGTGTAGGTGTTGGACAAGGCGTCGCACTGATTTTGGAAAACTTAAATTAATTCAGACGGTTTTTAAAATTACATAATGAGGAGATAGGCGATGGACAGCCTTACAACGGATAATGTTGAGCAATTAACACTTGCAGAGCTTAGAGAGCTGCAAACTAAACGGTTAAAACAAACCCTGACTTTTGTATATGAAAATAGTCCGGTTTATAAGAAAAAGTTCGATGAGGCAGGTGTACATCCTGATGACTTCGTCACTTTAGACGATCTGGCGAAGTTTCCATTTACCACCAAACAGGATTTAAGAGACAACTATCCGTTTGGAATGTTTGCTGTGCCACAAGAGCAAATTGTGCGTTTACATGCATCATCGGGCACAACGGGTAAACCGACAGTAGTGGGTTATACCCAAAAAGATATTAATACGTGGTCGGACATTGTTGCGCGTTGCTTACGCATGGCAGGTTTAACCGCGAAAGATATGGTTCAGGTGGCTTATGGCTATGGACTATTTACAGGTGGTTTAGGTGCACATTATGGTGCCGAGCGCTTAGGTGCGACGGTTATTCCAATGTCTGGCGGGCAAACTGAAAAGCAAGTTCAGCTTATTCAAGATTTTAAACCGACTGCAATTATGGTTACGCCATCGTATTGCGTAAGCATTATTGAAAAGCTGGAACAGCAATTTGGTACTGCACGTAATACGTCTTTAAAAGTCGGTATTTTTGGTGCCGAGCCGTGGACCAATGAACTGCGCCGTGAAATTGAAGAACGCCTTAATATTAAAGCACTCGATATTTATGGTTTGTCTGAGGTGATGGGGCCGGGTGTTGCCATGCAATGCTTAGGCGAGGGCGAGGGATTAACCATTTGGGAAGATCATTTCTATCCAGAAATTATTAACCCTGAAACGGGTGAAGTCTGCAAAGATGGCGAACTTGGCGAGCTAGTCTTTACCACCATTACCAAAGAAGGCTTACCGATTATTCGTTACCGTACTCGTGATTTGACCCGCTTACTACCGGGTGAAAATCTGGCTATGCGTAAGATGGATAAAATTGTGGGCCGTAGTGACGACATGCTCATTATTCGCGGTGTGAACGTTTTCCCGACTCAAATTGAAGAGCAAATTTTGCAAGTTCCGCATTTAGTTCCAAATTATGAAATTTTGGTGACTAAAAAAGGCCATATGGATACTTTGCATATTCGTACAGAGATGTGTCATAACTGTACTATACAGGCCAATCAACTTGCTCAGGAGTTGATGAAACGCATTAAAACCATGATTGGGATTAGCGTTACTGTAGAAGTTGTGACAGAAGCGACCTTACCTCGTTCGGAAGGAAAGGCAAAGCGGGTAATCGATATGCGTCAGATTGCTTAACATCAAGATCATTCAGGGTATAGAATTTATACCCTGAAACCAAACGCCAAGACATGAGTATGAGTGCAAAAATACAGCAAATAATTGATTCTGTTGTAAAGAATGAAACCTTAAGTGGAACTTCGCTTATTTCGACAATTTTTGGAGATTCAGTACTTCATCGGGGTGGAAACATTAGTCTTGCAAGCCTGATTCAGTTATTGGAGCTGTTTGGTTTTAATGACCGCGCTGTAAGAACCTCTGTTTTTCGTTTAGTTAAAAATGATTGGTTATGTTCAGACAAAATCGGCAGAACCAGTTTTTATCGAATCACCGATTCGAGCCGTTCGACTTATTTGCAAGCCGAGCAACGCATTTACAACGACCAGATGAAAGAGTGGGACCATTATTGGGATCTTATTCTGATGTCTAGCCTCGACACTGAAAATAAAGCGTTGTTAAAGAAAGAACTCGAATGGTTAGGATTTGCCAATATTTCGACAAACTTAATGGCTTATCCGGGTTGTAACCGTATTGAACTGCAACGCTTGTTGGTTGACTTAAATATGAGTGAGCAGGTGGTGGTGTTTAAAGCCGAAACCTTGCAGCTTTTTAATAATTCGGTCGATACGATTGGTCGTATGCTCAGAACCAACTGGCCCATCGATGAATTGCGCCAAAGATATTTACAGTTTCTCGATATTTTTAGAGAAATTGGCGTGTTGCTGATGCAAGAAAACGAACAACTCGAACCTGTTCAGGCCTTTCAAATTCGAACTTTGCTGATTCATTATTATCGACGGATTTTATTGAAAGACCCAGCACTACCGCTTGAGTTGTTGCCAACTGATTGGCCGGCGATTAGTGCACGAACTTTATCAATGAACATTTATAAAAAAGTATTTGAACCTGCGGATGAATACTTCTTGTCTGTTGCTGCAACAGCAGAAGGGCCTATGCCAAATGCCACAGCACATTACTGGCGCCGTTTCGGAGGTTTGGTTGCGACAAATGAGAGGTTAAATCATGCCTTGTTATAGTATTGACGGTGTTATTCCGGTGGTCAGTCCAGAGGCTTTTGTACACCCAACTGCTGTTTTAATTGGTGATGTGATTATCGAAGCGGGTGTATATGTAGGACCTTTTGCTTCATTGCGTGCCGATTTTGGACGTATTCATATTAAGCAAAATGCCAATATACAAGATAGCTGCACCGTGCATGGTTTTCCGCAAAGCGTGACTTTAGTTGAGGAAATGGGACACATTGGGCATGGCACAACTTTACATGGTTGCCGCATTGGTAAAAATGTTCTGGTCGGCATGAACAGCGTAATTTTGGACTATGCCGAAATTGGTGAAAACACTATTATTGGCGCAAATAGTCTGGTCAAAACTAAAGATGTTATTCCGGCAAATGTATTGGCAATGGGCAGTCCTGCCAAAGTTGCACGCGATTTATCAGAACAAGAAAAAAAGTGGAAAACCAAAGGCACGCAAGAATACATTGAGCTTGCGCAGCGCTGCTTAAACTCAATGCAAGAAGTTCAGCCTTTAAGCTCAGAGTCAGATGACCGCCTGACCTATAAGGACTTTAGTTCTTCAAACTATCAGATTAAACAAGATAGTGTTTAACGGCTTTTAATCAGTCGATTTCAATACAGATAGATTTATAACACTTAAGGAATACTCGCACGAGTAGGGAGACGTTTGTGCAAAAAATGGAAACTACAGCGGTTGATCAATTCGCAGAGCTATTGGGTGTTCAAGTGCTGCATCGAAGTTTTGATGAAGCGCGTTGTCAGCTTAAAGTGAAAGACGAGCACATGAATGCATTGGGCGGCGTGCATGGCGGAGTCATATTTTCTTTAGCCGATATCGCTTTTGCGATGGCTTGTAATGCAGGGGATGCGCCATATACGGGCCTACAGGCGGATATTCGCTATATGAGCGGTGCGAAAGATAGAGTGTTATTTGCAACGGCAACCAAGGTCGGCAGTAGTAAAAAATTCGCGCATTATGAAGTGTTGATAGTAGACGGTTTGAATAATAGAGTCGCTTTATTTACATCTACGTGTTACAGACTTGCGCCGTGATAGGCGATTGTTTGCTGGTTAGAGATTTAAAGATAACTAGCCAGTACAAAACCAACGTTCGAAGTTTCCATCTTTATCATAAATTTTGTGAGCTAATGCATAAGGGCACTGTATTAAGAAGTACCATCCTATGTAATTATTTACCTCATCCATCTTATTGATAGCATCACTGCCGATCCAGACTTGTTTTAACTGCTTAATTTGTTCTTCTGCTGATCCAGTTAGCAATTCGCCATCTCTAGATGGGTCTTCAAAGTTTAGATTATAAAATAGAGAAATATCACCACTTTCTAATAAGGTTTTTAAAGCCATGAAGAATGCTGTATCTTGGTCATATTCGAGCATAATCGTTGGATAAATTTCTTTGAGAAAGTTACCCGATAAATAGAATAAATCATCTAAACCCTCCTTAAACTCATACTCATGAAAGGTTTTTAGAATTAATTCTAGTTGATTCATTAAAATTTATGCTCCGTGATTTTAAGAAAATATAAAACTAACATAGAAGCTTCTGCTAAATCCCTAAAAACAGCTTATAACCACTATAATGATTTTAATTTATCCCCTTTATGATTTTCTATAAATTTCATTATATTAAATAGATTCTTTTTGCTTTATCTATCATTGACTAATAAAATAATAAAACTAGAAAATGCTAAAAGAAATTTTTAAATGCTTAATAAATTAAAGAAGTTAATAGGACTTGTCGGCTTAACATCACTTTCTACAGTAAGTTGCGCTCAACAAGATCAAGAAGCTGTCTGGCAAAATGTATACAACACTAGAACTCAATATTATGAAGAAAATATAGGTAAATTACCGGATGATATTCTAAAAATAGCTCACATGGCTGGTGTTTGGCCTGGTGGTGGTTTATATGTAATTCCAGCGGATAAAATTGGCAAAGATATTACTGTTTATTCTACCTTTGGACTTACAAACTCTGATATGCCAGCTCAAGCAACTGTTTCGGATGTAAAAGTTGAGAAAGATAATTTAGGGCGAGTTGTTTCAAGTTCAGCAAATATAAAATCAAAAACACAAACCGCGGCTCTCCCTGGTGCAGCAGGTTATGGATATGAATTAATATTAATGACTAAAGATAAAAATGCTGAATGGCCACTTTGGTTTTTACAATGGGCAGTACAAGCTGAATTGTTAAATGATGCAGGCTTTCTCAAAAGAGTTGAAAAGTATAATGGATTGACTGTAGAAGCCATATCAGTTGGAGAAAATGAGAATGACAAAATTAATGTCTTAATCACCAAAGCCCAAAAACCTCTACCTCATGGTACACAACTTCCAAATGGGAAAATGGAGTTTCTAGTCGCAATAGTTATTACGGATGAAGAAATGAAATGGTCTATGAAAAATGGACGAAATGAATTAGCTAGTAAGCTCATGGAAGCAGGGGTTGGTCAACTCAGTGATCGAAATAGATCATCTGTCATAGGTCATTAATTTTTAGATTTAGCCACTTTATGTGAAATACCATATATGCCCAAATAAAAGCAGCCTATTATCAGTATGCTGCTTTTATTTTATCTAGTTCCCTCGACTTAAATCATCTTTTTAACTTTATTGGGCTTATGTTTTATAGAACATTGAATTATATTTAATAGCTAAATTTACTTATATTTAATTATTTTTTTAATTTAAGGGTTCAGAGTGGCTTTTGTATCTGTAAAAGAAGTAGCTGATAAAGCGCAGCATTTTAGTGTCCACGAACAAATGATTATAGGGATTAATTATTGTTTAGGATTAAATGGACATGAACAAGACATTAATGAGGGGCGAGCATGGTTGTGGATAGCAGCTACATATTATCGGTCTTTTATTGCTCAGTATAATTGGGCTTTAACATGGACAAGTAAGCCTTGTTATAAAGTTGAAAAAGATATTTCTTTAGAAGAATTACAAATGTTGGCAAATGAAAATAATTTGGCAGCGATTTACATGCTAGGTGTTCATTTTAGAGAACCTGATCCTATGTTAGCTATTGAATACTATCAAAAGGCGGTAAAAGAAAATTTTTATCCAGCAATAAATAATTTAGCTGATATATATGAAAACGGCTCTGGTGTTGAACAGAACATTAATAAAGCTGTTGAACTTTATAACATTGCTGCTGAACAAGGTATTGCTGCTGCTGAGTGGAGTTTAGGATTGCTTTATTTCGATGGAGATCTTGTGGATCAAAACATTCCATTAGCTCAATATTGGTTACAAAAAGCAGAAGCAAATGGATGGTTTCCAGCTCAGGATCTTTTGATTTCTATCGATGAAAATTATCAAAAAATTTAAGTCTATAAATTCAGATTATTTTCTCCTTGGATATTTCGCCTAGTACCTGTTAAGTTGAAAGGAAAACTTTTCAGGTACTCAACTTATAACCAAAATGATTAAGGCATACGTTAATTCCGTTAAGTGAGTAGTCCGTACAGCCTTTATGAAAGCACTTGTTTTCTGAAAAGCCTTCATGAGCTAAAACAACTAAGAATTGCTTCATACTGTTTATTCGATTTTGGCTCAAGGTTTGGTTCACATCTGAAAGTTTAATTCCAAAAATAGGCGCTGTTGGTGTATCTGGATAACACTCAAAATACCATGCTTGCGCACACTCAGAGCAGACATAATAAAACTCACCATAGTCAAATTTTGGAAGAGTTTCTTCGCATGGAGCTTCTTCAATGATGTAGTGAGGAAACCTATTTTTCATTTCATAGCTATTGCTGAAAATATTTGAAAAGCTGTCAGGGCATACAAAAAATTCACCGACATTTTGACATTCACACATAGATTTTGTTCTTTCTTAAATTTAATTTTTTGAAAGCTTATATAAGTTTTCAATCATATCTTGAATGATTTCCTGATTTTTAACAAAAGAATTATCTTTAATATATTTTTTAACATCTTGAAGAATATCTTTTCCATATTCTAACAACTTAATTTGCTGACTAATCACCTCTATTTTTTTATCAATCAATTGATTGGAGATAATATTACATTCTTCAGAAGGAGGCTTTGTTTCAAGTTCAATGAGTTGTTTTATCTCTTCTAGTGTAAATCCAACACTTTTTAAACCTATAGTTAGCTTAACTTTCTGTTCATGTATATTCTGATAGTTTCTATAGCCATTTGTTAATCGATCGGGAACTAATACACCACATTTTTCATAAAAACGTAAAGTATCTAATGATAGTCCGTATTTTTTTGAAAATTGACTAATATTCATTCAGTAGCCCTTATTTTTTAACTCGGATATTTTACAGCTATCATTGTTTAAGATCTGACCTTCAATATATTTTTTGAAGAATATATTCATTTTATCAAAATTTATCTTTGTAGGCTGGATAACAAAGTAAGTTAAAAAAGGTACAAGTAGTCCATTAAAATCTTCTGCCTGAACTAATTGAGTTGTATTGGCATCAATTTTAGTGAAAATAAATTGATGTCGACCATTAAATAATCCATTTATATATAATTTTCCTTCCCATTCTAAGTGATATTTATTAAGTTTTCTTATTACTGGTTGCATTTGAAATTGCACTTTTTTGTTTTCATCATATAAATCTACACTAATTTGTTGACCTACATGGGTGGGGAATCTATCAATACCAAATAACGTATTCCATTTCGGATACAATGAAGTACATGTGAAGGTTTGCCAAACATGTTCTATTGGCTGATTTATAATGATTTTTGTTTCAATTCTCTTATGATGAAATAAAAGGATGAACACAGAGAATACAACGATAGTGGAAATTACTTTCATCAAATAGTACCTCTATTGCTAAATACTATAATGATTCTAAGGTTGGAGCTTACTCTAAGCTCAAGTAAAATTTTTACCTGCACGCTAAATTGGATTGTATCTAATAAAAATCTCTTTTGTGAAAGCTAGAAAGAAGGGAGGAACACTTTTTTATTTTTTATACTTCAGATAATGCCCATTATGTTAGATGGATATATTATGCACGACACTTATTGTCGCATTGTTTATATTTTACTATTGTTTTTGGGTGACATATTTTATAAATTTAGTATTTAATTCAGGATATTATAAATATGAAACTCAATATTCCAGATCAACAGATTACTTTAGTTTGTCCTAATTGTGAGAATACACTTTTTTCTATGGATGAAAATAAAATAGTTACATGTGCTACTTGTAATTTAACGCTTCATAAAGATGAGCTAATTGATCAAAATCATGTTACAGACAAGATAGACACTAATAAGATAGCCAAAGATTTAGCTCAAGAAATGAAAAAGATATTTAAAGGTAAAGGGTGGAAATAAGTAATTCATGGATATAAATTGGGAGATTACAATAGCGGGAATTTCGGCTATTTTTGCTGGTATATCAATAGTATTTTCAATATATAGTTTTTTTTCTTTTAAAAAACTTAACAAGAAGATTCTAGAACAACAGGTTGAAATCAATAGCCTCTTAATTACTAAAGAAAAAGACTACTCTAATGAACAAAATAAAGCTGACATTCGAGCATACAAAACAGGGGCAAAAGGAAATTATCAGGTGATGATAACCAATGCTGGTAAGGCTACTGCTGAAAACGTTTATTTAGAAGTTTTAATTGATAGCGCCTATATTGGATGTTTTTGGGATATTGATGAAATTTTCCCTATGAATATTGTTTCGGGTCATTCAGGAAAGCTTTCCTATTCAAGAGGGATGGACTTTCCAAGTAAGTTTACTGTTAGGATTACATGGGATGATCAATTTAAAAAACAAAACTCAAAGGATATTGAAATAGTTAGTTAATACGGTAATTTGTTTAATTCTCATATAAGCAATACCACGCACCCACCTATACTTAAAAACAGCCTCCCAAGGCTGTTTTTTTTACATCCTCCACAATCCCCACTTAACAATAACTCCCTCATTATTTAGCCTTACTTTTCTAATGATTTAATTTAAAACAAATGGCATTTTGCGTGCTTGACTGCAATAGGGTTGGGCACTATTCTTTGCCTGCTGGCCTACATTGCCAGACGGTCGTCGCGGACCGATTACAACAGCATCAGAATTATTCCTTTCTGAGGGATAATTTTGTGTGAGCATCTCCTTGTCTCCTCCCGTTGCGGTAGGACGGGAGAGGGACACCCTCGGGTGTGCTGGTTGTTGTACCAGTCCGCGAACCCTTTCTCGTTCTGCCACCATAATTTCTATTCATGTCGGCAGAACTCCCCATAAAAAGGAGTTGGCTTTGCACATTCTTAATTTCTTGGCTCTCACTGCCAAAAGCTATAACAACACAGCTTAAAATTTTAAAGCAGCTTGATTGCCCTAAGGTTCTCAGGTTTTAAGTCTTTTTATTTAAAACTTAGCAATAACAAACTCGAGATGTGCCACGCACAGTCTTTACGGCTTTGCTGTGCCTTTTTTCTCCCAAAAAAGTATCTCATTTAGAAACAACAAGAATTTATAACGGTAAAAACATGCCAAAGTTAGTTCTCCCAACACGTGCTATACAAGTTATTAATACATCAACTAATTTATTTCACCATTTTGGGTTTCACACGGTTGGTGTCGACCGAATTGTGAAAGAGTGCCAAATTCCCAAAGCGACTTTTTATAACTACTTTCACTCGAAAGAGCGGTTTATTGAAATCTGTTTAATCGTGCAGAAAGAACGATTAAAAGAAAAAGTGGTCTCAATTGTAGAGTACGCCCAAGATACAAGCGCGGCCGATAAACTCAAACAGCTTTATTTCTTACACACCGAGGTAGAGGGGATGTACTACCTATTATTTAAAGCCATGTTCGAAACGAAACTGACCTATCCAAAAGCCTATATCACCGCAGTGAGATATCGCACATGGCTGCTGAATGAAATCTATAGCCAGCTGATAAAACTAAAAACCGATGCGACTTTTCAAGACGCCAAACTATTTTTATATATGGTGGAGGGCACAATTATTCAGCTTTTAAGCTCAGATGGGGCAATTGATCGGGAAAAGATGTTGGATTGTTTCCTTAATGCGAATAAGGCGGTCAATGCATTTAAATATAAGCAATAAACGTTGGCTTTGAATATTAAAAAAGGCTTTGTTCAAGTGGAAGAGGCCTTATTTATTTTAAGCTTATTTGTTCAGTTCAGGGGGTAAATGCTGCGCCAAATAATCAATTGCAAGGCGGGTTTTGAGTGGCATAAAAGGCAGCGTAGGCCATACCAGATGAATCGGAAAAGCGATGCTCGACATGGTTTCTAACACTTGTACCAGCTTACCTTCCTGTAATTCATTTTGAATGAGCCAGTCGGGTAGCCAAGCGATACCAGCTCCAGCAAGCGCTGCATTTTTAATAGCTTGTAAGTCATTTAAAAGAAGTTTTGCTTTGGGTTTTATAAATAAAGGCTCTGTATTTTCCTTTTGAAGTCGCCATTTTTGCATTTGACCAAAATGCGGATCGGCAATCGTGGCGTGGTGGTCTAAGTCTTCAATATTTTCTAATGGACCTGCTTCATTTAAATAGTCAGGTGAGGCACAAAGTAGCATTCGATGTTCACCAATCGGTTTGGCAACGAGCTGAGTGGTGTCAGGTAGTGAACCAATTCGGATGCATAAATCAAAACCTTCTTCGACCAAGTCTACAGTTCGATCATTAAATGAAATTTCTAGCTGTAAGTCCGCATGCTGCTGAGCAAATTTAACCATGAGCGGGGCAGCAAAGAGTTGCCCGAACAGCACTGGCACAGACATTCTTAACCGGCCTGTTGCATTAATTTTCCTTTGGTCTAATAAAGCTGCCGCATTTTGTATTTCACTTAACGCTCGGCGGCTATGCTCATAAAATAAAGCACCTTCGTCAGTCATGCTGAGTGAACGTGTTGTTCTTTTAAATAAAGCCACACCAAGCTGATCTTCAAGGCGAGCAATATTTTTACTAATGGCTGAGCGAGTTAAATGCAATTGCTCGGCAGCTTTTACAAAACTTCCAGCTTCAACCACAGTCACAAATATAGATATTGCACTTAGCTCATGTTGCATTATTGTTGCCTAAAAGGAACCAATGATAAGAAATAATATCACCACTGTTGAATTTATTGTGGAGTTAATATGGCTTCATCAAAAACGTGGAGATGGTCATGGCTAAAATATTGGTATTAAAATCCAGCATTATGGGTGAGGGTTCACAAACCAATCGCCTAATCGATGTCATGCTTGAACACCGTAAAGACCAAGGTTTGCAAGATGACATCACCATACGCAATTTAGCTGAAATGAACCTGCCTGTATTAGATTTAGAAATCTTTCAGGCGCTTCGTGGGGCTGAAAATATAAATCAAGACATTCAGCAGATTGTTGCTTTGTCGGACGAATTAATTGCTGAATTAAAAAGTGCTGATTTACTAATTATTGGCGCACCCATGTACAACTTAAATGTCCCGACTCAACTCAAAAACTGGTTTGACTTGGTGGCACGCGCAAGACAAACATTCCGCTACACCGAAACTTATCCTCAAGGTTTGGTGGAAGGGGTAAAAGCTGTGGTAGTAAGCAGTCGGGGCGGCATTCATGTTGGTCAAGAAACTGAGGCAGTCACGCCTTATCTCAAAGCGGTGTTAGGGCTAATGGGCATTCATGATGTCGATTTTATCTATGCCGAAGGCTTAGACATGCAGGCCTATCGCAGCAACTCTTTAGATTTGGCAAACCAGCAAGTCAAAGACTTTGCCATTTAAGATCATGAGCTGAAACTCTTGTACCTCTAATTGATGACAAGAGTTTCTAAGTCTATTTAAATCACATTTCTAAGTTCATTTGCCGTGTTACGCAGTAATGGCAAAATTTGCTGAACTAAATAGTCTTCTTGTACACGGTTGGTTTGAGACATACAGTTAAGCGCAGCAATGGCTTGACCTTGGGCGTTAAATACGGGCACTGCAATCGCAATCACACCAAGCTCATGTTCTTCTTTGGAAAGACAATAATCCGATAACGAAATACCTTTAAGCACTTCAAAAAACTTAGACTCATCTACTAGGGTAAAAGGCGTTAAGCGTTTTAAACCGTAAGTTTTGACCCATGCATGCTGAGCTTCTTCAGACAGTGCTGCTAGCAATACTTTACCCGTAGACGTTGCATGGGCAGGCAGTCGGTTTCCTAAATGCATGCCATAAGGACTAACGCGCAAATTATCTTGCTGCGGTAAATAACTGCGGGCAATCGGCACCACTTCGTTATCGTCTAACACCACAATCGAAAAAGTCAGAGATGTCTGCGCGCACAAAAGATTTAAAAATGATTGAGCAACTTTAGGCAGGTGGGCAGAGCTTAAATAAGAACTTGAAAAGCGCAGCACGCGATGCGTGAGCCAAAAGTAATGTTCATCGGTTTCTAAATAGCCTAAGTATTTTAAAGTTTTAAGATAACGCCTTGCTGCTGTACGACTAATGCCTGTTCGCTCGGCTACTTGAGTGACATTAAGCCGCTGGCGATCTGTTCCAAAAGCTTCGAGTAAAGCTAAGCCTTTTGCTAAGCCTGCAATGTAGTCTTCTTGACGAATTTTCTCATGCGAGTTTGGGTGCTCTAAAAAAGCATCGAGAGAAGGCATCCTTTCATTCCTGTTATTTTGGTTGTTTCTGTCCGCTATCCGGACAAACTAAATGATAAACGGTTATTTTCGTCTTGGATACATAGTGCACAAAACTTAAAGCCAGTAATTTAAAAGTCAGGATGAAACAAGGATGAAGTTATGGATATTTTAAAGACACAGGTTGCAATTATTGGATCTGGACCAGCAGGATTATTGCTTGGACAACTTCTATATAAAGCTGGCATCGACCATATTATTGTTGAGCAACGTAGTGCTGAATATGTGGCTTCACGGATTCGTGCAGGAATTTTAGAGCAAGTTTCGGTCGACTTACTGAAACAAGCAGGCGTTGACCAAAACTTAAAAGACAAAGGATTACCACATTCGGGCATCGAAATCTTAACCAATGGTGAATTACATCGCGTTGATTTGGCAGCACTCACGGGTGGCAAACAAGTGACCGTATATGGTCAGACCGAAGTGACTAAAGATTTAATGACTGCGCGTGAAGCAGAGCAGCTCACTTCATTTTATGAAGCTCAAAATGTACAAGTGAAAGATTTTTACACTGCACCAAAAGTTGAGTTTGAGTACCAAGGTAAAGCCTTTCAAATTCAGTGTGACTTTATTGCTGGTTGTGATGGCTACCATGGTGTCTGCCGTGCCAGCGTACCTGAAGACAAAATTAAAACCTTCGAAAAAGTTTATCCGTTTGGCTGGTTAGGGGTGTTGGCAGATGTTCCACCTGTAGCCGATGAACTCATTTATGTACAGTCAGAACGTGGATTTGCTTTATGTAGTATGCGTTCAGAAACACGTAGCCGTTATTATTTACAAGTCCCTTTAACAGATCATGTAGAAGATTGGTCAGACGAAAAGTTCTGGGATGAGTTAAAAAACCGCCTAGACCCTGAAAGCCGTGAAAAGCTAGTGACAGGACCTTCTATTGAAAAAAGTATTGCGCCGTTACGTAGCTTTGTGACCGAACCAATGCGTTTCGGAAAACTATTTTTAGCAGGTGATGCTGCGCATATTGTTCCACCGACAGGAGCAAAAGGCCTCAATCTCGCGGCTTCCGATATTGCTTATTTATCAAGTGCGCTTGTTGAATATTATGTCGAAGGTTCCGAGCAAGGTATAAATGAATACTCAGAAAAATGCCTACAACGTGTATGGAAAGCGGAGCGTTTTTCTTGGTGGATGACTCATTTATTGCATCGTTTTGAAACTGAAAGTGAGTTTGATCATAAGATTAAACAAGCCGAGTTAAGTTATGTGCTTGGCTCGATCGCAGGTAAAACCACATTGGCCGAAAACTATGTCGGTTTGCCTTATGAAATTAAGCAAATTGATAGTTTTAAGCACGCAAGCTAAAGACTAGGTAAGAAGTAAAAAGAGCATGTAAATGCTCTTTTTTTTTTATATAAAAAACTGGCTGAAATAAGATCGCTTAAAAGATGTGATTTGGCTAAAAGTAGCCCGATACTTTTCAATATATAGGGCTACCTATCTGTTCACCTAAAGTTTATTCAGCGGTTGCCGTAACTTTATTATTGGTTAATATCACTTGTTGCTGAGATTGAAGGGGCTTAATCACTTGTGGGTTAGAGTTACTCCAAGGGATATAGGCTTCTGTCAAAATATGGCCTGTAAGACTGGTTAAATCACTCGTTTTAACTTCTGCATTGCCTTGACGACCAAATAATACAACTTCATCACCTGCTTTGGCCTCTGGAATATCTGTTACATCAACCATAACAGTATTCATTGATACTCGACCCACCACTGGTGCTTTTTGTCCATTGATTAATACAAAAGCTTTATTACTAAAACTACGACGGTAGCCATCCGAATAACCTACAGGGAGGTTTGCGAGTCTAGAGTCACGTTTTAAAGTATAAGTTTGGTCATAACCTACAGTTGAATCTTTAAGGTAATTATTCACTGCGGCAATTTGTGTTTTAAATGCCATCATGCCTTTAAATTCAGGGTGATTAGGAAAATCCCCATATATAATTGCGCCTGCACGAACCATATCTAAATGTGATTCAGGAACGTTTACGGTAGCAAATGAATTAGCTGTATGTAATGTTAATTCTTTACGATTCAGTTTGGCTTTTTTAATCAACCATGCGGTTTGTTCATTAAATTGCGCCAGACGCTCACGGACAAATTTTTCATCTTCTACGGCATAGTGGGTCATAATGCCGTCAATTTTAAGATGGGGAAGTTTGGTGATCGCCACAGCTTGTTCTTTGCCTAAAGCCGTAGACATTTCAAGACCATTACGATCCATACCACCTGAATTTAAAGCCAAGCTGTAATGAACAGTTGTATTGTTCGTTTCTGCCCATTTAGACATACGAGCGGCTTGGTCATAATTACCTAAAAGCTCTTCAATATTTAAAGCCTGTGCGTTGATAATTTCACTATCTGTGGCGGTACGTAAACGTGTAATTTTGCCTTTATAGCCATGCTTGCGCACCATAGCCGCTTCAGCATTACTGGTAATGCCAATACAAGATACGTTTAACTTCATAACACTTGGCATAAGTAGATCAATACTATGGCCGTATGCGTTAGCTTTCATGACTATACAAAGTTGTGTTTTGCCATTAAGTAACTGATTTGTCCTTTTAATATTATCTTCAAAAGCTTGAGTATCAATTTCTATCCATGCATTTGCTGTAGGTGCAGGGCTTACTTCATTTGTAACATGGGGAGTAAGTAAGGGAGCTGCATGAGCAAATTGCACCGAACCGAATAATATTAATGCACAACTATAAGCGAGATGAGAAAATTTTGTTTTAAGTTTCATGAGTTTTTAATCTTTCCTAATTGAATATATTTTACCTTTCGGTATATTTCTATGATTAATTACAGCAATACAATTAATTTGTTTTGCGAAATCATATATTTTTTCGTAATAATATTTCCTCCTTAAAATATTATGAGAAGTATTAAGCGAGCCTAAAGCCACCTTAATTTTATTAAAAAATATTGTCATGATTTAAATCATATTAATTAAATCTAAATATACATCCGTAAAAAAACAATAGAAAAATTTACTATATTTTCTAAGTGTTATTTTTTTAATCTAATTGTACCTATTGTTTTTTTATTTAATTCTATAAAAATTATGATTTTTTAAAAAATATAGAGTTTTATTTTGGTTGGAATTTAGTCTATTATACTTTGTAGATGATATTTATTATCACTTGATATTTGATGGTTTGTTGATTAAATATATGTAAATTAATGTTTTTTGATAAAATTTTTCTTGGGATTTTGAATATGTAGATTTATAAAAATAAAATAATTTTAGAGTGCTATGACACAATTGCTCAATTTTTAAGCAAAAGATTTATTTTTAAAAATTACTAATAAATTAATTTATTTTTTTAAATAAAATATTTGTTAGTCAAAATAAATAATTACCTGACATTAGGTAGTAAAATTGAGATTTAAATTTTCATGAGACAACGCAACTAAAGGCTTTATTTTCCTTGTTTGAGCTAATTTTTTATCCACTGTTATGGCTAAATTAAGATCAAACTATTAAGGTGTATTTAATGAGGTATTTAAGTGTTTTAGTTTTAATAAAGATAATAAGTATATAATAACTTTAATGAAAAAATAGTTTTTTTATAGTTGTGAATGTGGTTGTAAGTTTTTATTTATTATTATATTTTAATTCTGAAAGATAGTAGTGTAGATATCAGTTAATTGTAAACGATATCTAAGAATCAACTTTTAAGTGAATCCCTATATCTATTGGAAGATTAAATAATGAGCTTTTTGATAAGTCTGGTGGTTAGAATATAAAGCTCATCTATGAAAATATTAATAAATAATTATTAATGAGTAGATGGATGGATACCCAAGAATTCTCTTATTTAAAATTGTCAAATTAACTTCTTTAATGAAGGTGAACTCTAAGTAAGTTTCTCTAAATAATTATATTTTTAAGAAATACTTAATGGAAGAATAGGTGTGAATTATAATTTTTTAACCTTTGTTATAACTGTGTTGATTATTAATCTATCACCAGGTCCTGCTATGATTTATGTAATAAATCAATCATCAAAATATGGAATAAAAGCAGGATTAAAGGCAGCAGCAGGGGTTGAGTTTGGTGTCTTCTTCTATGTTTTGTTAACGGCATTTGGGTTAATGGTTATCTTTCAAGAAACTCCTATGCTATACAAAATTATTCAATTTATGGGTGCTTTGTATCTAATTTATTTAGCATATCTGTCTTGGCCCAAACGTAAATCAATACAAAGCCCAAATATTCTTTCTCAAAATTCTTCAGAATCAGTCCGTCATACATTTAGCAAAGGGATATTGATTAATTTATCTAACCCAAAGATTGGCCTCTTTTTTGTTAGCTTGTTACCACAATTTGTACCTTCAGATTCTCACCCTGCTTGGCTGTATTTTCTCTTATATGGGCTAATTTTTAATTTTGGAGGTATTTGTGTGAATGTGACAGTTGGAGCAATGGCGCGAAAATTAAAAACTATTATACAAAGAGCATCATGGTTTAATTATGTTCCACCGCTTTTGTTCTTATCTATTGCTGTTTTAAGCATAGCGCAGGTGGGGGTGTGAGTTTGTATTGTTGGAATTTCTACTTTTCATCACGATCGTACTATTAACATGGTCTATTTTTTTATGAAAAAATGAATTGGAAAAAAGCGGGTAATAGGATGTATTTTGCTTAAAAGATCAGCATTAATAAAAGCTTTTGTCACATTTTTTCAGTATATTGCTATTAATTTCTTTATTTATAAATTCTAAGTTTGTATGGAACAGGACCAAGCTCGCATACCTAAATATATTCCTATCCGCGATGCAATTGCCCACGATATTGAATCTGGCGTATTAAAAGCCCACGCAAAACTCCCTTCGGAAAGGGTGCTTTCTGAACAATTCCAAACCACTCGTGTGGCTGCGCGTGAAGCTTTATTGGCTTTGGAAACTGATGGTTTGATTTATCGTTTAGACCGCCGTGGTTGGTATGTTCGTTCTCCTCGTATTATTTATCACCCGCAATCGACAAAAAACTTTAATCAGTTTGTGATTGAACAAGGCTATGAACCTTCGACAGAAGTGATTTCGAGTGAACTGACTCAGGCTACTTCTTGGGATGCCAAGCATTTAAAAGTTGAAAAAGGGCATCCGATTTATTCAGTTTGGCGACGTCGTTGTATTAATGGACGACCTGTTTTGGTTGAGCATTTACGGGTGAATGCCGAGTTTTTCCCTGAGTTTTTAACTCATGATCTTAAGCAATCGATTACTTTACTCATGGCAAATCAATATAACTGCCATATCACCAGAGCCGACATTAACCTCTATCCAACCGCTTTATCGGAACAGCAGGCCAAAGCACTGCATGTCAATGTGGGCGCACTGGGTTTATATATTCGTCGTAGTAATAGAAATGAACAAGGCGTGATTACTGATGTCGACCAAGAATATTGGCTACATGATGTTTTAGATTTGCATTTTGAAGCGCGAGCATAAAAATACAATCTGGTTTAAACCAGATTAATTAAACTGTCATATAAAGCTGTTGAAATACGATCATCAACTAATTGCATTCGATGGTTTGCAGATGAAACAGTATGTTCAACAGACAATTAAACTCGGCACTGCATCAGTTTTAGGTGTGGTGGTCGCTATTCAAATGGGATGTTCATCAGCAACATCAAAACAATCAGAAGAAATTACAGTCTATACGGCAGTGGAAGCCGATCAGCTCAAACAGTACCAAGAAGAATTACATAAAGCCTATCCAGAGCTAAAAGTAAAATGGGTACGTGATTCAACAGGGGTGATCACCGCTAAACTTTTGGCAGAGCAGAAAAACCCACAAGCGGATGTAGTTTTTGGTGTTGCTTTAACCAGTTTGTTGGTCATGGAAAAGAAAGACATGCTTGAGCCTTTTAAACCAGAAGGCATTGAAAATTTAAAACCAGAATTTGTAAGTCAAAAACCTGTACCGACTTGGACGGGTATGGATGCATGGGAATCTGCAATTTGTGTAAATAAAGTCGAATTAGAAAAACGTAAGTTACCAATTCCAAAAACTTGGAAAGATTTAACCAACCCCATTTATAAAAACCTGATTGTGATGCCAAATCCGGCTTCGAGTGGCACAGGCTATTTAGATGTCACGGCTTGGATGCAAATTTGGGGCGAAAAGCAGGCATGGGACTATATGCAGGCTTTAGATAAAAACATTTCACAATATCCTCACTCTGGCTCAAAACCTTGCAAGATGGCTGCACAGGGCGAAATCCCAATTGGAATTTCCTTCGGTTATCCAGCCTTTAAATTAAAAGCAGAGGGTGCACCTTTAGAAGTGGTTTATCCAACTGAAGGTTTAGGTTGGGAAATGGAAGCGTCAGCAATTGTGAAAGGAACCAAGAAATTAAGTAGCGCACAAAAATTTATAAATTGGTCGGTAAGCAAAGCGGCAAATGAAGCCTATGCCCATAACTTTTCAATGGTGGCCTACAAAGGCATTGAAAATACCACTATGGACTTCCCGAAAAACCTTCCCCAAATGCTCGTAAAAAATGATTTTTATTGGGCGGCAGAGCAGCGTGAACGTATTTTGGCTGAATGGTCAAAGCGTTTTGAAAAGTGATCTTTTGGATAAGGGCCTTATTATGCAAATTCCTTCGTCATTGCAATCATCGCTGCTGGGTCAAAACCAAAAGGCCGAGTTAGCAGGGCATTTATTGTCGACATTAACGACCTATAAATATCCTGAACATGGCCCTTCGGTTTTAGAAGTGGTGGATATCCAAAAAAAGTTTCAACACTTTCAGGCCCTAACGCATATTAATTTAGACCTGAACGCTGGCGAGTTCGTGAGCTTTTTGGGACCTTCTGGATGCGGTAAAACCACATTGCTACGCATAATTGCGGGTCTAGAAAAACCTGATTATGGAAAGGTTATAAAAAAGGGCGCAGACATTACTTTGTTGAGTGCTGAAAAGCGTCACTGTGGCATTGTGTTTCAGAACTATGCGTTATTTCCAAACTTAAACGTTGAAGAAAATATTGCGTTTGGCTTAGACAAAAAGAAATGGGATAAGGCACAGCGTAGTCAACGAGTTCAGCAATTATTAGAACTGATTGAATTACCCGATATTGCTAAAAAATATCCAAATCAATTGTCGGGTGGGCAGCAGCAACGTGTTGCGCTTGCTCGGGCAATTGCACCGAAGCCTGATATTTTACTGTTGGATGAACCATTGTCTGCACTCGATGCTCAGGTACGTCTAAACCTAAGACAAAAGATCCGTTCGATTCAAACGCAGCTTAATTTGCCAACCATTATGGTCACACACGATCAAGAAGAAGCATTAAGCATTTCTGACCGTGTGGTGGTGATGAATCATGGCGTCATTGAGCAAATTGATACACCGCACAATATTTATTACAAGCCACAAACCCAATTCGTTGCTAAGTTTATTGGCACGATGAACTTTTTAAAAGCCACTTGTTCGGTCGTTAATCAGCTCGAGGTTTTAGGTTTTATTCCTCTAAATTTGGAGCAACAAAAACTTAAAGCAGGGGAAAATTACAGCATTGGTTTTAGACCCGAAGCCGTCGAGTTGGTTGATGATTTCGGTAGTGATAAAGAGTCGTTGTATTTGCCGGTTAAAGTATTAAGCACTGAATTTTTAGGTGCAAAACGCCGTTTATTTTGCGCTATTCATATCGATGGAATTGAGCAGACAAAACACCTTTTGCAAATTGAAATTGAAAATACCAAGTTCAAGTCCTTGCAAGAACTCATGTTTATAAAAGTGCCTAATCAGCTCATTCATGTCTTTGACGAACAAGGGTACTCACTATGTTAAATGAAGCTGCTTCAGCGGTTTTAAAAACACAGCCGCGTCGAAAAACTGAATATTCATTAAGATCAAATATTGCTTTAGCTATGGTCGCAATCGCTTTGACTTTAGCAATTATTGCTCCTTTAATGATGCTGTTTGAAACGGCATTTTTTGATGAAAATCAAAATTTTGTTGGCCTTGAAAATTTTTATAATTATTTTGCAAGTCCAGCTTTACTCAGCTCTGTATTTAACTCGGTGTGGGTTGCTTGTACTGCTACTGTCATTACAGTATTTCTTGCCAGTATTTATGCTTTTGCCCTGACCAATGTAAATATAAAAGGCAAAGGTTTCTTTAAGCTGGTGGCTTTTTTACCCATTTTAGCGCCGTCACTTTTGCCTTCTTTGGCATTGGTTTATTTATTTGGTAAGCAAGGTGTGTTTAAACCTTTACTGGGTGATATACAAATTTATGGTCCAATCGGTATTTTAATCAGTTATTGCTTTTGGCTATTTCCAGCAATTTTGATGTTGATGATGGTGTCTTTTCGCAGTGTTGATCAGCGTTTAATTGAGGCATCTTTGTCGCTCGGCAAAAATATCTGGAAGACACATTACCACGTCACGCTACCTGCAATTCGCTATGGACTCATCAGCGCAAGTCTGGTGGCCTTTATTTATGTGTTGACCGATTTTGGTATTCCAAAAGTCATTGGCGGTTCATTTAATATGATGGCGCTTGATGTCTATAAACAGATTATTGGTCAGCAAAATATGAGCATGGGTGCGGTCATTTCCATCTTGTTATTGCTACCAGCAGTGTTCGTCTTTATTTTCGATCGTATTCAAAGCAAACGCCATGCACGGTTTCAAGCTTTTCAGGCTAAACCTTATGTTTCAGCATCGAATAAAAAACTTGAAGTCGTTCTGGGCTTATTTTGTGGTTTAGTTTCAGGTGCGATTTTACTCATTATCTTTACTGCAGTGCTGGCTTCATTCATTCAGTCTTGGCCTTATGATTTGTCTTTAACCTTAGCACATTACAGTTTTGAATATGTCGATGGCGGCGGTTGGGCAGCGTACTTTAACTCGGTTCGTATGGCACTCTTTAGTACGGTTTTTGGAACAGCACTGATTTTTATGGTGGCACTATTAACCGAACGTTTTAAGGCACACCCACTCATTAAAAACTATGTGCAAGCTTTGGTTTTACTGCCACTTGCTGTACCTGGGTTGGTTCTAGGTATTGCTTATATTTTGTTTTTTAACCAGCAAAGCAACCCTTTAAATGTGCTGTATGGAACCATGACCATTTTGGTGATTTCAACCATCGTGCATTATTACACCGTCCCACACCTGACTTTAACCAATGCTATTAAACAGATTCCGTTACAGCTCGATCAGGCAGCAGAAACTTTAGGAACATCGAAGTGGAAAACCTTTTGGAAAGTGTATTTGCCCATGTGTTTTCCTGCGCTATGCGATGTATCGGTCTATGTTTTTGTGAATGCCATGACGACTGTGTCGGCTGCCATTTTCCTCTATTCACCAGACACCAGTTTAGCTGCGGTAGCTGTTTTAAATATGGATGATGCAGGAGACACGGTTGCTGCTGTTGCGATGAGCATTCTCATTTTAACCACCTCGTGTGTTGTAAAACTCATTCACTGGTTATTTACCCGAAAAATTATGGCAAGAAGTCAGCAATGGCGCGAAAGCTCCCATTAAGTTTTAGCTAAACACAATTTTTATTTAACCGACTGAAACGAAATGCTTTGTTCAACAAGGCAAGGGTTTATTCATCCTAAATTTAGAAAATTGGAAGTCTTATGAATAACGCAAAGTTTGATTTAATTGTTGTCGGCGCCGGTATTTTAGGTTTGTCCGCTGCCATACAGGCGCAAGAGCAAGGCTTAAAAGTCTGTATCTTCGAGAAAAATGCCAAACCTGTGGGTGCAACTCGCCGTAATTTTGGCATGGTCGGAACATCGACCTTAACCCATCCAGAGCAGCAGTGGCGAAACTACGCGCTTGAAACGCGTTCTTTTTATCAGCGTATTCAAGCTGAAACCGATATTTCGTTTGCTCAACGCCAAGGTGTGTATCTGGCAAACACTGCACTTGAATGGCAGGTTTTAAATGAGTTTGCCGAGCGTGCAAGTAACTATCAAATACCTGTGCATTTACGAAGTCATGATGAATTGGTCACCCAATTTTCCTATTTGAACCCCGAGCAGAAGTTTCAAGGTGGTTTGGTTTTTGAAGAAGATTATTCGGTCGAACCACATGTGGTTGGGCAACGACTATTGGCATATGTACAAAGAAAAGGTGTAGAGATTTATACCAATGCCTGTGTTGTTCAAACCCAATATCAGCATGAAAGTTGTCAGGTTCGCTTGGCAAATGGCGAGGCATATCGGGCAAATAAAGTTTTGATCTGCCACGGTGAAGTCATCGATGTTTTATATCCAGATCTCTTACAAAGTTTGAACTTGAAACGGTGTGGCTTACAAATGGCCCTAACTCAACGGTTTTACCAAAAATTAAATGCTTCTCTTTATTCAGGCTTATCTATTTCACGTTATCCGGCTTTTGAAATTTGCCCAAGTCATGCGGAGTTGGTTAAAGCGTCACAACAAGGTTTCATTAAAGAATACGGTATTCATATTCTGATTAAACAAAACGAATTTGGCGAACTCATCGTAGGTGATAGCCACGAATATCATTCAATTGATGAAGCGCCTCAGTTCGAGCAGCGTGAAGAGATTAATGAATTTATCCAAGCTTACTGCCATGAAAAATTAGGGCTGACTTTACCTCCAATTCAAAAACGTTGGAATGGTTATTACCTGACTCATGAAGATGAGTTGGCCTGTGTCACTGAAGCTGAAAAAAATATCTTTCTGGTGAGTGCAATTGCTGGCAAAGGTATGACCACAGGGGCCGGATTTATGAAAGAAATATTAGAAGAAAATATTTACTAGTTTTCATCTGGTTTAAACCAGATTGATGTATATTGAAATGAACGTGAAAGAAATGAGTAACATTATGAACATGCAACCCCAACTCGATATGGATTTAGAGAACAAATATTTGCTTCTTACTCCAGGACCATTATCAACATCGGCAACAGTACGCCGTGCAATGCAAAAAGATTGGTGTACGTGGGACCAAGAATACAACTCGCTGGTACAAGATATTCGTAATCGACTGGTAAAGTTGGCAACCAGCCAATCTGAAAAATATACGGCTGTGTTAATGCAAGGCAGTGGAAGTTTTGCTGTGGAGTCTGTGCTTGGGTCAGCTATTCCACGTGATGGCAAAATCTTGATTATTAATAACGGCGCATACGGTGCACGTATGGTGCAAATGGCGCGTTGCCTAAATATTGAAGTTGTAGAACTGAATTATTTAGAAACCCAAACACCAGATTTACAAGAAATTGAGCGTGTTTTAGAAGATAAAACTATTAGCCATGTTGCTTGTGTGCACTGTGAAACCACCACAGGTATTTTAAATCCAATTCAAGAGATAGGCCGTTTAGTTAAAGCAGCAGGAAAAATCTGGATTGTGGATGCCATGAGTTCATTCGGTGGTGTGCCCATGGATATTGCTGAGCTTGAAATTGATTTTCTAATTTCAAGTGCAAATAAATGTATTCAAGGTGTTCCGGGCTTTGGTTTTATTTTGGCAAAGCGTGATTGCCTAGAAGCATGTAAAGGTTTATCTCGTTCGGTAAGTCTCGATTTGTATGACCAGTGGAATACAATGGAGCAGTATAACGGTAAATGGCGTTTTACCTCGCCAACCCATGTGGTACGTGCTTTTTATCAAGCCTTACTTGAGCTTGAGGCAGAAGGCGGAGTTGCTGCACGTTATCAACGTTATTTACAAAACCAACAAACCTTATCGCAAGGTATGCAACAACTGGGCTTTGAGTTGGTACTCGGTGAAGAGTGCCCACAATCACCCATCATTACCACTTTTCTTTACCCAACAGCCAAGTCATTTAGCTTCCAGTCATTTTATGAAACGCTGAAAAAATCAGGCTACGTAATTTATCCGGGCAAAGTCACTGACCTTAACTGCTTCCGTATTGGCAATATTGGCGAAGTTTATATTCATGACATTGAAGGGCTTCTTGCTGCGATTGCGAACTACTGTGAAAACCACCTAAACCAAGCTGTAACAGCATAACTTTTATTAAAACATTTGAATTAAAGGGAATACTTCATGACGACCAACAATACACAAATTCAGGCTGTGGTTTTTGACTGGGCTGGTACAACTGTAGATTTTGGCTCACGTGCACCAATTTTAGCTTTTATGGCTTTGTTTAAAGACAATAAAGTTGAAATTACGGTTGAAGAAGCGCGTGCGCCAATGGGTTTAGAAAAACGTGACCATATTGCAGCAGTTTTAAAAATGCCGCGTGTAGCGACTGCATGGCAGGAAGTATATGGGAAGCCTGCAACTGAAGCAGATATTGATCGGTTATATAAAGATTTTATTCCTTATCAATTAAAATCGATTCCAACATGTTCTGCTTTAATTCCGGGTGCATTAGAAACGTTTGAGAATATTAAAAAGCGTGGTGCAAAAATCGGCAGTAACACGGGTTATGCATCCATGATGATTGGTCGTTTGGTCAAAGATGCTGCCGATCAGGGTTATCGACCGGACTGTATCGTTACGGCAAGTGACGTGAAATTTGGCCGTCCATATCCTGAAATGCTATGGAAAAACTTAATTCAACTCGACGTATCTGACATCAAAACCGTTGTAAAAGTAGATGATACAGTGGTGGGTATTGACGAAGGTTTAAACGCAGGGTGCTGGACAGTAGGACTTGCGATTAGTGGTAATGAAGTCGGTTTAAGCTATGAAGAGTGGAGTTCGCTATCGGCCGATGAACAGATTATTCTAAAAGATAAGGCATACCAAAAAATGAATGCGTCTGGCGCGCACTATGTGATTGATAGTGTTGCTGATTTGCCAAATGTTTTAGATGATATTGAACGCCGTTTGGGGCAGGGTGAACGACCTTAAACAAAGTTTAGGTCTATATCTTTTTTAAGCTTAGCTCCCTCGGGAGCTAAGCTTACCTAAAAAATTAAAATGAAGAGTAGATACACTCTACATATGTGGAAATAAGGAGTAACTTTAAGAGGTAAATTCCTTATTTCCTGCTAACCATCTAAAACACATGTTTAGATCGTTAGTACCATCAATCCTATAGACACAGGACCTATAGGATTTTTTGTGATGGATCTTTTACGACTTTTGAGGGTCATATAATTTTTCTTTAATAAATAGGGCTGGTATCACGCCACAAATCAGGTAGGCAGCACCCATCACGACAAAACCTAAACCAATTGACCCGCCAGAGGCTAAGAAACCAATAGTTGCAGGGGCTAAAGCAGCACCTAAACGTCCAACGTTATAAGCACCGCCAATGGCTGTACCGCGAATAGCGGTCGCAAAGCTTTCAGTCATGTAGGTTGCATTTACGCCATACGGGATGCCGTAGAGGAAACCAAAGGTCACCAGTAAATATAGAATGTTGCTTGGCGAGTTATAAAAAACAATCAGAGGTAGGAAAATAGCAGTGCCGATTGCACCAAAGGCATAGGTAAAACGACGTCCTAATTTATCGGCCATCATGCCCGCAAGAACTTTACCCAAAATCATGGCGGTATATGTACCTACCATATAGGCAGTCATTTCCTTAAATTTCATACCCAATTCACTTTCAAGGTATGACGGCATCCAGTTGTTTACACCATAGTAGCCAAACTGTAAAAAGCCCGCTGTTAATGCCCATAAGATAAACATATTGCGGTTTCGTTTATCTTGGAAAATAAGCTTAAATGCTGAAGTTTTTTGAGCATTTTGAGTCACAACAGGTTGTTGTAGTCGAGACTTTTGCCATGCTTCTGGTTCTGGTACAAGAATATGCATAAGGACAGCAATAATGATCGGAATAATCGCAACATAAAACAGCATGCGCCAGCCATAATCAGGAATAATCCAACCTGCAAGCAAAGTCGCAACAATATAGCCAACCGTCCAACCTGCTTGTAAAGTACCCAGTACTGTGGTGCGATAACGGGTTGGGACATATTCGGCCATGAGGGTATTACAGGCAATATAAAGTGAACCTAAACCCAGTGATGCGAAAAATCTTAAAATACCAAACTGAAGAAAGCTTTGGGTGAAACCTAAGCCACAGGTGAGGAGCGAGAAAGTTAAAATAGAAATAACCACAATGCGCACACGACCAAATTTATCGCACGCCCATCCCCCAAAAATGCCACCAACAGCCATGCCTGCCAATGTGAAACTGCCAAGCATACCTGCTTGTACTGAACTTAATCCAAAATCTGCCTTAATACTATTTAAGCTATAAGACAGCATCATCAAATCTGCACCATCTACCAACAGTGCTAGAAAAGCAAAAGTAAAAGCTATTTTCCACGTATGAGGCTGTATACGAGAAAGACCTTCTTTGTAATTTGTAGCCATAATCCATTACCTACATTTGATAAAAAGCACTTCAAGTCGTTTTAAAGTGCTTAAAATTTGGTTAAGACGCAGCGCGAATCATGTTTCGGGCAATAATCACTTGTTGAATTTGAGTGGTCCCTTCATAGAGACGGAACAAACGAACATCTCGATAAAAACGTTCAATGGCATATTCACTGATGTAACCCGCACCGCCGTGAATTTGTACACAACGATCAGCAACGCGGCCACACATTTCAGTTGCAAACATTTTTGCGCATGAGGCTTCGGTGCTAACGTTTTGACCTGCATCGCGTAGGCGTGCAGCGTCTAAGACCATACATTTAGCTGCATAAATTTCAGCTTTTGAATCGGCAAGCATGGCTTGAATGAGTTGGAATTCGGCAATCGGTTGTCCAAATTGCTTGCGTTCGATGGCGTAATTTAAAGAGTCGTCTAGCATTCGTGTTGCTGCGCCGACACTCAAAGCCGCAATATGCAAACGGCCTTTATCGAGTACTTTCATAGCAGTTTTAAAACCAACACCTTCTATACCACCAATGAGCGCTGAAGCAGGGATGCGACAATTTTCAAAAATAACGTCACAGGTATGGGCACCTTTTTGTCCCATTTTTTTATCGCGTTTGCCAAGAGAAATGCCCGGAGTTTGGCTATCGACAATAAAAGCAGAAATGCCACCAGCACCTTTAATATCAGGATTTGTACGTGCCATGACTGTAAATACACCAGCGTGAGGAGCATTGGTAATAAAGCGTTTGGTGCCATTTAAAATATAAAAATCACCCTCTTTTACTGCGCTGGTTTTTAAAGAGGCTGCATCAGAACCCGCATCTGGTTCGGTTAAGCAAAAAGAACTAATCACTTCACCACGTGCTAAACGTGGCAAGAAAAATGATTTTTGTGCTTCGGTCCCATCAATAATCAGGCCACTTGAGCCAATGCCATTATTGGTTCCAATCAGAGAGCGAAAAGCAGGAGAGGTACGACCCAATTCAAAAGCCACGTAGACCTCTTCTTCCATTGTTAGTCCAAGACCTTCGTACTCTTCAGGAATGGTTAAACCGAATAAGCCGAGAGCTTTCATTTGCTCAACAATATCTTGAGGAATTTCATCCGTTTCAGCGACTTCATTCTCATGAGGAATTAATACACCTTCAACAAATTGTCGAATCATATCAACAAGTTGATTTAAGGTTTCCTGATCTCGAATCATAGTCTCGTCCTTTTACTACATACTAAAAACATCAATGTGATGTTCGTAAAATCACCAATATTTGAAGCGATAGTAATCAAACGATGAACGCAAAACAATATATTTTGAAAGTTAATTTCGCAATGCGATACTTTGTTATTGATTTATGTTTGGCTAATTTATTGATTTATTTGAGCTATATTTTCTTATAAAAAATCATTATTTTTAGTGGAAAATTAAAGTTTGATTTTTAAAAAGAGCTGTGTATATTAAAAATATATATCGCTATGCGAAATTTTAAATGGATAAGTTTTCCTATAGGAAATAAGTCACAAAATATAGTGGGATGAAGATGGGTGCTTTAAATGGAATTCGGGTACTTGACTTAAGTCGGGTATTGGCTGGGCCTTGGTGTGGGCAGATTCTTGCCGATTTAGGCGCAGAAGTAATCAAGATTGAACGACCAAAAGTCGGTGACGATACCCGTTCTTGGGGGCCGCCTTGGATGAAAGATGACTCAGGCCAAGACACTCAAGAAGCTGCTTATTATCAGTCTACCAACCGCAATAAACTATCGGTTGCCATCGATATTGCCAGTCCTGATGGCCAAGAATTGATTAAAGCTCTTATTCAAGACACCGATGTTGTGATTGAAAACTACAAAGCGGGTTCTTTGAAAAAATACGGTTTAGACTACGAGTCTTTATCTGCGATTAACCCTAAACTGGTGTATTGCTCGATTACAGGTTTTGGTCAAAATGGTCCAAGAGCAGAAGAGCCCGGTTATGACTTTATTATTCAGGGCATGGGCGGACTCATGTCTGTTACGGGTGAGCGTGATGATTTGCCCGGCGGTGGTCCACAAAAAGTAGGGGTCGCATTTTCTGATTTAGCTACAGGACTTTATTCTACGATTGCCATACAGGCTGCTTTACTCAACCGCCATGTGACAGGTTTAGGCCAATACATTGATATGGCTTTGCTTGATGTTCAAATTGCCACAATGGCAAATCAGGGAATGAATTATCTTTCATCGGGTAATATTCCTAAGCGTTATGGCAATGCACACGCCAATATTGTGCCTTATCAAGTGTTCAAAGCTTCTGACCGTGATTTCATTATTGCGTGTGGAAATGACACTCAGTTTATTCAACTCTGTCGAAGTATTGGTTTACCCGATTTACCAAATGATGCACGTTTTGCTCGAAATGCGGACCGAATCAAGCATCGTGATGAAATTATCGGGATTTTACAAACTCACTTTTTAACAAAAACAGCAGATGAATGGGTAGATGCAATTTATGCCGCTAAAGTTCCCGTCGGTGTGATTAATAACTTGGAACAAGCTTTTCAAGAACCGCAAGTAATTGCCCGAGAAATGTTAGTCGAGATGAATCATCCTCAACGTGAAAAACTGAAGGTAATTGGGTCACCAATCAAACTTTCTAGAACACCTGTTGAATACAAAACAGCACCACCGCTGCTGGGAGAACATACGCAGGCCGTTTTGGGAAGAGTGGTTTCTTCAGAAAAACTGGCTGAGCTCAAAGAAAAAGGTGTAATTGGGTAGGTGGCTTAAAAGCGGAAGGTTAAAATTATATTTAAAATCAGAAAATAAAATATTTAATCTTTCGCTTTAATGAGTTAAATGAAGTTATCTTTTAGATGCAGACTCGGATGTTTGCTCTTTTGCTATTTATAGAAAAAATAGATTATAATTTTCGCAGTGCGAAACAAAATATGGATTGGTATGACAATGAACGACGCAGTTGATGCAGAACAGACAGAAAAATTATTAGCGCCTTTAAGGCATGAATTATTACATCCGATTGAAGACATGCAAGATGAAAATGATCGCCAATTTATTACTGCATTAGCACGTGGTTTAGAGCTATTACGTTGTTTTACGCCTAAGCATCAGCATTTGGGTAACCAAGAGCTTGCTCAGATGACCGGTTTGCCAAAACCAACCATTACTCGCCTTACACATACCTTGTCGCGTTTGGGTTATATCAAACAAGTACCTAACTCAAGCAAATTCCAGCTTTCAGTAGGGGTTCTTGCGTTTGGTTACTCCATGTTGTCTAACGTATCGATTCGCTCTATTGCTCATCCATATATGAAAAATTTGGCAGACTATGCTGGCGCTGCTGTAGCCATGGCAACACGTGATCGATTGAACATGATTTATCTTGATGTGGTGCAAGGCAAAGGCAATATGACCATGCGTCGTCAAGTTGGAACTTATTTACCGATTCATTTAAGTTCGATGGGGCGTGCATGTTTAGCGGCAATGCCTGAAGATGAGCGAGAGTTTTTACTTGATGCCATTCGTAGCAAGCACAAAGAAGACTGGATCAAAATTAACCGTGATCTAGACAAAGCTTTTAAAGACTACCAAGATTTTGGATACTGTTTTTCAATCGGTGAATGGCATAAAGATGTCAATTCAGTTGCAGTTCCACTGATTCATGAACAACATGGTTTGCTGGTATTCAACTGTGGCGGCCCAAGCTTTATTATGAATCGTGAAAAACTCGAAGAAGATATTGCACCGCGTCTTTTACACATGGTGAATAATATTCGTACTGAGATTAGCTAAACCAATCTGATTTACTTATAAAAGCCAGCTTTGATTTTCAATGCTGGCTTTTTAATGGGTGAGCTTTAAGCTGTTTGGTTGTGAAAGTTCGGTTTTCTTTTTTCTTTAAAAGCATTTAATGCTTCTTTAAACTCAGAACCTTGCAAAAAATGCGAGAAAATAGTCGACTCATGATCAATACGATTGAGTAGATCATCAATTGGCATATCTCTTAGTAACTTTTTACTGAGTTGTAAGGCTTGGCTTGGTTTGTGAGCAAGTTTAATAGCCACATCTTCAACCGCTTGATCCAGCTCAGTTGCCTCAAATATTTCATTTACCAGACCATAATTCTTTGCTTGGTCTGCCGAAAACTTTTCACCCAATAAAATAATCTCAGAAGCACGAGCAAAGCCCAATAGTCTTGGCAAGATGTAACTTGAACCCGCTTCAGGTACAAGTCCCAAATTCACAAAGGGGAATTGGAAAATAGAGTTTTGGCTTGCATACACAAGGTCGCAATGTAGAAGCATGGTGCTGCCAATACCAATTGCTACACCATTTACTTTAGCAATAATCGGTTTTGGAAACGTTGCTAAGCTTTTTAAGAAAACAATCGAAGCGGGTGGTTCGGAACTGGTGGTATCGCGTTTTTCAAATGCATTTACATCATTACCACTGGTAAATGCGGAGTCTTCACCAGTCAGCACAACCACATGAATGTCTTGATTGGTTGCAGCTTGATCTAATGCCTGACTTAAAGCTGCATACATTTCATAATTAATTGCATTCTTTTTAGTGGCATTACTCATGGTGAGCGTTAGTATATTTCTATCAAAATACTTATGAATTGTGCCTGTTTTAAGCTCGCTTTGGGTTTTGTTGTTCTGCTGCATCGTTCATTCCTTTAAATAATTTTCCGTCTAAAATTTAAACTGATGCTATCGAAAAATAATTCCGTTATCAATTATTTTGTTTTATATTGTGGTATAAAATTTTGTATTGTGAAATTTTTAACTTAAATTACTTTAAATGTTGATAGGATTTATGCGTAAATAAGCATCTAGCCCTGCTAAGGAAATAAGAGGCTGGCTATAGAACAGTGAGTGGAAAGAATATGAAGACCAAAATTACAGAATTATTTGAAATTGAGCATCCAATTATTCAAGGCGGTATGCATTATGTTGGTTTTGCAGAGCTTGCAGCTGCGGTTTCAAACGCGGGCGGGTTAGGTATTATCACTGGCCTAACTCAGCGTACGCCTGAAAATCTGGCAAAAGAAATTACACGTTGCCGAGAAATGACCGATAAGCCTTTTGGGGTAAATTTAACCTTTTTACCTACCGTAAATACTCCTGATTATCCGGGTTTTGTAGAGGCAATTATTAAAGGTGGAGTCAAGGTTGTAGAAACAGCAGGGCGTAATCCTGAACAGGTGATGCCATATTTAAAGGCTGCTGGTATTAAAGTAATTCACAAATGTACTTCGGTTCGACATAGCTTAAAAGCTCAGCAAATTGGATGTGATGCGGTTTCTGTAGATGGTTTTGAGTGTGGTGGGCATCCTGGTGAGGATGATGTGCCAAATATGATTTTATTACCTTTAGCAGCCGATGCATTAGACATCCCGTTTGTTGCCTCTGGTGGTATGGCAGATGGGCGCTCACTTGCTGCGGCTTTAGCGATGGGAGCCGATGGAATTAATATGGGAACCCGTTTTATTGCGACTCAGGAAGCACCTGTACATGAAAATGTGAAACAGGCGATTTTGAATGCAACCGAAAGAGATACGCGTTTAATTATGCGTGCTTTGCGAAATACAGAACGTGTCATGAATAATGCTGCTGTAGAAAAAATCGTAGCAAAAGAAAAAGCACTTGGCGATAACATTAAATTTGAAGATATTATTGAAGAAGTTGCAGGGGTTTATCCAAAAGTGATGATTGATGGCGATGTAAATGCAGGTGCATGGTCATGTGGGTTAGTGGCTAGCTTGATTCATGATATTCCGACATGCGATGAACTGGTTAGCCGGGTTGTCAAAGAGGCAGAAGACATTATTCGTGGTCGATTATTAGGGCTTTTATAACGAACCATTAACCTACTTTATATAAGATCAGCACAAGCTTTAATTGTGCTGATTTTTTGCATCATGTACACAATAATAAAGACATAAAACGGCAAAAATTAAACCCAAAATACAGACACCTGTCCATCCGAAGTGTTTCCAAGCATAACTTCCTGCCGTTGTGCCTAAAGCACCGCCAGCAAAGTAACCCGTCATATAAATGGCGTTAAAACGTGAGCGTAGTTCTTGATTAAGTTTAAATACAATACTTTGGTTGGTGACATGTACCGCAGAAAGAGAAGCGTAGAGAATGAGTAAGGCAATAATATAAAAGGCGAAATGGTAGGGTAAAAGTGAAAACAGAACCCAACTTAAAATAAGGCCAACGCCACAATAAATTGAAATTTTATGGACATAGCCTTGGTCAATAAATTTGCCTGAAAAATTGGCAACGAAAGTTCCTAACACGCCAACAAAACCGAAAAGGCCAATGGTAAAGTCACTAAAAAAATAGGGCGCTGGAGCCAGAAGCAAAGACATGGTGGTAAAGGTTAAACTTACACAAGCAAATGTAAAACCACCAATATAAGTTCTGGTTCTTAACCGTCGATTTTGAATAAAAATCTGTGGAAGAGAGCGAATAGTTTTTACATAATTTTCAGATTTAGTCGGTGGAAATAACCCAATATTACGATGCAAAATAATGGCAATGATGAGTAACAGAAAACCACTGACCAGATAAATAATATTCCATGCAAAAAGTGTAGACATTAGCCCAGAAAGGGAGCGGGCGAGTAAAACCCCCATCATCAGTCCACTCAGTAGAAAGCCAACGACACGACCGCTTTGTTGAATTGGAACCAGACTTGCAGCAAGCGGTAACAACAGTTGGGCTGCACTAGAAAATAGGCCAGTAATGACAGTACCAAGCAGTAAAAGATAAATATTGTGCGAAAACCCGCTAATAATTAATCCGCTTGAAGCCAATAACATAAAGATAAATAGCAGCTTGCGCTTTTCTAATATGTCACCCAACGGCATTAAAAAGAGTAAGCCACATGCGTAGGTGATTTGGGCTAGAGTTGGCACCCACGCTGTAGTTGTTTCAGTTAAATCTAGGCTTACACTAATTGAATGAATAAGTGGCTGACTAAAATAATTTCCACCTGTACAAATGCCTGCGGCAATCGCCATTAAAATAATGGTTGGGGTATAGAGTGCGTTTTTCATCATGCCTTAGTCATAATGAAAGTGGAACTTTAATCAATACAACCATGACTGTTTTAAGCACGACTGTTAGTGCGTTTCATTCAAAGCATCTTGAATATTGTGCACCATGTGGATTAAACGTGGTCCAATTTCACCTTCAAGTTTTTCCGGATTTAAATGAAAACTTGGCGCACCACAGTTAAAAACATAAAGACCGTGTTTCGAGCTGACCAAAGGTACAGCCACTGAGTTCACTTCTTTATGCCACTCACCTAAAGACAAACAATATCCATAATCTTGGTAATCACGGAAAGCTCGTTCTAATGAGCGTTTTATGGCTGGCCAGTTTTCGGGATTTTTTTGTTTCAACGCATCAAGTAGAAAATTGCGCTCACGTTCAGGGGTCGCAGCCAAGCATGCTCGGCCCATAGAACTACTATGAATTGGCAAAGTCGAACCAATTGGACGGCGCATATTTAAGGCTGTTTCAATTTGCACAACATCGATATACACCATATTTAAGCGGTCACGTGTTGCCATCGCCACAGGCGCTTGAACATACTGGCTCATCTCTTCCATATATTGATGAGCAATATTACGAATCGAGATGTTAGATAAAGCTGCGTATCCTAAAGATAAGACACCAATATCTAATGTGTACTTGGTCGAGTTAGGCAGTTGTTTTAAATAACCTAATGACACAAGGGTATTGGTAATACGTGCAATGGTCGGTTTAGGTAAACCTGTCATTTTTGCTAATTCTTGGTTGCCAAGCACCTGATTATTTGCAGAAAAGCATCTTAAAAGTTCTAAACCGCGCGCTAAAGAAGCAATAAATTGCGGATTATTTTCCCGATGTATATGCGAAATAGGATCTAAACGTATCTCATCAAAATTTATTGGTTTCTCAGTTTCCGTGTTTTGAGACATTCGATCCTCAAATATAATTAAAGCAATAGTTTTGCCATTATATTTCGCTCTGCAAAATAAATCCATTCATCACTGCGCTGTTGTGATGAATGGATATCTGGTTCAATGGTTATGAAACGTTTTCAATCACCATTGCAAGACCTTGGCCTACACCAATACATAGGCTCACCACGGCATATTTTTTCTTACGGCGAATTAACTCCCGCGCTACTGTTAACGCAAGACGAGCGCCAGAGGCACCAAGTGGATGACCAACTGCAATTGCACCACCGTTGGGGTTCACACGCGGGTCATTAAAATCAACATTTAAACCTTTTAAACAAGATAAAACCTGTGAAGCAAAGGCTTCATTAATTTCAATAATATCCATGTCATCTAAAGTAAGGCTAGCACGAGTAACTGCTTTTTTAATGGCTTCGATCGGGCCTGCACCCATAATGCGCGGTTCAATACCCGCAGCTGCCGCTGATAAAATTTTTGCCATTGGTTTTAGGCCATATTTTTGACCCGCAGCTTCTGAACCAATCAATAGGGCTGCTGCACCATCATTAATGCCTGAAGCATTACCAGCTGTAACCACGCCACCTTCAAATAGAGGTTTTAACTTTGTGAGTGCTTCAACAGTTGAGCTTGGGCGAGGGTGTTCATCTTCTGAAACGAGTTTGGGCGGTAATTTTTTGCCTTGGAAAACCTCAATTGGAGTAATTTCATCAGCAAAGAAACCTTCTTCTTTGGCTTTTTGATATTTGGCTTGTGATTGAGCTGCAAATAAATCAGCTTGCTCACGGCTAATACCAAAGTCGGCTGCAACGTTATCGCCTGTTTCAGGCATTGAATGACCGCCGTACTGAGCAATAATTTTTTTATTTGGAAAGCGAGAGCCAATGGTGGTGTCATAAATTTTTGCATCACGGCTATAAGCACTTTCAGCTTTACCCATCACAAAGGGTGCACGTGACATACTTTCTACACCACCTGCAATATACAGTTCTCCTTCACCACAAGTAATGGCACGTGCTGAGTCAATCACAGCGCCTAAACCACTAGCACATAGGCGGTTTACCGTTTGGCCCGGCACAGTGACAGGTAAACCGGCAAGCAATAGTGCATTTCGTGCCACATTACGACTATCTTCACCCGCTTGGTTGGTGTCGCCTAAAATCACATCTTCAATATCAGCGCCCGGTATACCAGTTTTTTCTAGTAGTTTTTGAATGATAGTGGCAGCTAAATCATCAGGGCGAATTGAGGCAAGTTCACCTGCATGGCGGCCAAATGGGCTACGCAAACCATCATAGATATATGCATTTAACATTGAGAAATTCCTTTTCAAGACTCGTGAGTAAAAGTAAGAGGTAAATGAAGTGCGACACGACGCTGTAACCACGGGCTAGGGCGGTAACGTGGGTCATGCGTAAGTGCTGTGATACGGTTCAGAATGAGTAAGATTTTTTCGCTGCCGACTTGATCGCCCCATTCAATTGGGCCAAATGGATAACCTAAACCAAGACGTACCGCGGCATTAATGTCATCTACAGTGGCAACATTTTGCTGTGCAATATCGCAGCCTAAATTAATGACCATGGCTAAAACGCGCTGCGCAACAAAGCCAATACTTTCAGCAATCATGCTCACCACATTTCCATCTAAATTGAAAATAGAGTGAGCTGCTTGACGATATTCAGGTTTGGTAACAAGTGAAGGCATCAAGGTGCGGTGCTTTGCAATGCCATAAAGCATGTCTATAGCAACGGCTTGTTCGAGGTTAATCCCTAGTCGGGTCGCCGCTTGGGTTGTGTCTTCACCGTAACAAGCGAGCAAACATAAGCTATCTGTTTGTGGTTCCGAATTGGTGTCTAAGGTAATATTTTGCTGAGTTAAATAATCTTCGAGCTGTTTTTTATCGTCTAAAAAATCTGCCGCAATCCAAACTTTTGGATATTGTGCTAAACGCTCTACAAACTTCGCAGGTTGTTCACCTGTTTTTGAACCAGTTTCATAGTTATAAAAACCTTGATTAACTTTACGTCCAAGTTGTTTGGCATCTAGCATTTGTTTGGTGAGCGGGTTTGGTTTGTAGCGGGCTTCTTCATAGTATTGGTGATAAATCGACTCCATGACTGGATGAGAAACATCAAGACCTGTTAAATCGAGTAATTCAAAAGGACCCATTCTAAAACCAACGCCGTCACGTAAAATTCGATCAATTTCACTGATATCACAGACGTTCTCATTTAAAATTTTAAGCGCTTCTGTTCCATAAGCTCTGCCCGCGTGATTAATAATAAATCCAGGGGTGTCCTTCGCTACAACAGGGCGGTGACCAAATGCACGAGACAGATCGTTTAAAGCATCAATAATAAGTGGATCTGTTTTTAAACCACGAATGACTTCGACCACTTTCATGAGTGGAACTGGGTTAAAAAAATGATAACCCACAACACGCTCAGGCTTTTTACAGTTTGCCGCAATGGCTGTAATAGAAAGAGAAGAGGTGTTTGAGGCTAAAATAGTATTATCCGAAACAATATCTTCAAGTTGCTGCATCAAGCTTTGTTTGATATCAAGACGTTCAACAATTGCTTCTACAATCAGGTCGCAATTTTTTAAATCTTCAATTTGATGAACAACAATTAAATGGTTATTTGCCGCTGTCGCTTGCTCAGATGTAATTTTATTTTTGTCGACTAACTTTTGAAATGTAGCAGCCAGTTTTTCTTTTGCCTGTTCTGCTGCACCGGCTTTGGCATCATATAAATAAGTGGTATGACCTGACTGTGCAGCAATTTGAGCAATACCACTGCCCATGACACCTACACCAATCACAGCCATGCTTTTAATATCATAAGTCATGTCGATCATCCTGATTATTGATCTATATTTGAAATTAAACGGAAAAATAGGGTTGGGTGATTTAGCTTAAACATTGTTTATCACCATCAATTGGTAAGATTTGTCCTGAAATTGAGCGGCCACTATCTGATGCTAAAAATAGGCATAAATCTGCAATATGTTTTGGATTGACAAAATATTTGAGTGACTGATTTTTCAGTGCATTTTGAATCACTTCTTCAAGTGAGGTATGCGCTACATCGGCACGGGCCTGTAATACGCGTTGAACCCGATCACCATCGACTGCACCCGGAAGAATAGCGTTAACTCGAATATTGTCTGCACCGAGTTCCATAGAAAGGGTTTTGGTAAAACCGATCAGCCCCCATTTTGAGGTGGAGTAAGCTAATCGGTATGGATAGCCTAAGCGTCCGGCAATAGATGACATATTAATAATCACGCCTGCTTCTGCTTTCTTTAAATAGGGAATTGTTAATTGGGTAATTAAAAAAGTGCTATTCAGGTTTAAATTTATAACTGTATTCCAATCTTCAAAACTTAGCTCATCTGCGGCAACAGTCGGGCCTGAAATGCCTGTGTTATTAACTAAAATATCAATACCGCCAAGTTTCTGAACTGCATGACCAAACATGAGTTTAATTTGCTCATGATTAGCTAAATCACAGGTATATATGTGCAGCTTTGGATAATCTTTTTGAAATTGTTCTAGGCTTTTAGCATTAATATCACAAACGAAAACCTCATCCTGATTGTTTAAAAAGACTTCAGCAATGCATCGTCCAATCCCTGAGCCACCTGCACTAATCAATACTTTTCTGGCCATTTTCATTCCTTTGTTATTATGATTTTAAGTTATTTACCTTGATAAGATGGTTTACGCTTTTCGATAAAAGCTTGAACGCCTTCATTTTTATCTTCGGTAGAAAACAACAACTGGAATGCTTTTCGTTCTAGCGTTAAGCCTGCATTTAATGGAACATCTTCGCTCATTAAGGCAACTTCTTTAATTTGTTGTAGGGCAATAGGAGGCATTTTTGCGAGGCTTTGTGCCATTTGAATCGCAGTTGGAATAGTTTGGTCATCTTCGGTGACTTGTGAAACAAGACCGATGATATAAGCTTCTTCGGCTTTCACCATGGCACCCGTCATAATCATGCGCATGGCATGGAATTTACCGACAGCACGGAATAAACGTTGTGTACCACCAGCACCCGGCATTAAACCGACTTTAATTTCTGGTTGACCAAAAGTCGCGCCTTTACCAGCAATAATAATGTCAGCATGCATTGCAAGTTCACAGCCACCACCTAATGCATAGCCATTTACAGCAGCAATCACAGGTTTAGGGCACTGAGCAATCGCATTCCAGTAACGTTCCGTATGACGCAATAACATTTCTGTGGAAGTTGCGGTTGCCATTTCTTTTAGATCTGCGCCTGCGGCAAAGACTTCTTCACCACCTGTGAGCACAACCGCATTGATCTCATCGTTAAAACTTAATTCGGTAAAAGCTTGTGCTAGTTGTTTGCGAACCTCTGTATTCAGTGCATTTTTTGCTTCAGGTCGGTTTATTTTTACAATCGCTATTTTTTGAATAGAAAAGTCGACTTCTACGAAATTATTCCCTGTTAATACACTCATTTTTGAATTCCTTGTTTCGCATATCAAAACTGTATTCCTTTTATGATGCTTATTTTGGAATTTATTTCAAGTCTTATTTAGTCCATTAGAGCAATTATGATTTATTAAATAAGCTAAGTTATTGATATTTAGTAATGGTGATTTTTTAAATTTCGTTAAACGAAATTAATTTTCAAAAAAGCTTGAAATTTGTATTTTCGTTCTCGTACTATGAAACACATCCGCAGTAAACAAGATTTAAAACATGGTATCCAGACAAGCTGGAGATGGCTGATGGGTACGATGGAAATACATAAAAAGGGAGATCACAGATGATCCGTGATGAAGGGATGTTGGAGCAGTTACTTTCAACAATTCGAGATTTTGTAAAAAATGAATTGATCCCTCGTGAAAACGAAGTGGTAGAGAAAGACAAAATTCCGGATGACATTGTGCAGCAAATGCGTGAGCTTGGTTTGTTCGGCCTAACAATTCCCGAAGAATATGGTGGCTTAGGCATCACTATGGAAGAAGAAGTCAGAGTTGCATTTGAACTTGGACAAACTTCACCGGCTTTCCGTTCTTTAATTGGGACTAATAACGGTATTGGCTCAAGTGCAATTTTGATTGATGGCACAGAAGAGCAAAAGCAAAAATATTTACCTCGTTACGCAAGTGGCGAAATTATTGGTTCATTTTGTTTAACCGAGCCTGAATCTGGCTCTGACGCTGCCTCCTTAAAAACCAGCGCAGTTAAAGATGGTGACTTTTATGTGTTAAACGGCACAAAACGTTTTATTACCAATGCACCTCATGCTGCAACTTTTACCGTAATGGCTCGAACCAATCCTGAAATTAAAGGGTCTGGTGGTATTTCAGCTTTTTTAGTCGAAGCAAATACACCGGGCATTACGTTGGGAAAAATTGACCAAAAAATGGGGCAAAAGGGCTCGCACACTTGTGATGTAATTTTTGAAAATTGCCGTGTGCCTGCTTCTGCATTGATTGGTGGCGTAGAAGGTGTCGGTTTTAAAACGGCCATGAAAGTGCTGGATAAAGGGCGTTTGCACATTGGTGCCTATAGCGTGGGTGTTGCCGAACGCATGTTAAACGACGCACTGCACTATGCGATTGAGCGTAAACAGTTTGGTCAACCTATTGCGAACTTCCAGTTGATTCAAGCCATGCTTGCCGACTCAAAAGCTGAGATTTATGCAGCTAAATGTATGGTTTTAGATGCAGCTCGCCGCCGTGACAATGGCGAAAACATTAGCACAGAAGCATCATGCGCAAAAATGTTTGCGACTGAAATGTGCGGACGCGTTGCTGACCGCTGTGTACAGATTCACGGTGGTGCGGGCTATATCAGTGAATATGCCATCGAGCGTTTTTATCGTGATGTTCGTTTGTTCCGCTTATATGAAGGAACCACGCAAGTTCAACAAATTATTATTGCTAAAAACATGATTAGGGAAGCTACAGCCTAATAAAAAACAAATGCCATGAGGCATTGGATGCCTCATGTTCCTTCTGAGGATATGGACATGACAACAGAAACAGTTACCCAAAATACGGCTAGCAGTGAAGCTATCCAAACACCAAAAAAGATTTGGATTACCGCATTTATATTCGCTTTTTTAACATTGTTGTGTGATGGGGCAGACTTAGGTTTTTTGGCATTGAGCCTGACCAGTCTTAAAACAGAATTTCATTTGACGGGTGTACAAGCTGGAACGCTAGGCAGCTTAACGCTTTTCGGTTCCGCTGTGGGCGGTCTGATTGGCGGCTGGGCGTGTGACCGTTTTGGGCGAGTTCGCATTATTGTGTTCTTTATTGCTTATTCTTCAGTTTTAACTAGTGCGCTGGGTTTTACTGATTCTTATATGCAATTTGCAGTTTTAAGAACATTTGGAGCGATGGGCTTAGGCGCACTTTATATTGCCTGTAATATTTTAATGTCTGAAATGGTGCCAACCAAACATCGCTCGACCGTTTTGGCTACTCTCATGACTGGTTATACACTGGGTTCTTTACTCGCGACCTTATTAGCTGGACATATTATTCCTGAACATGGCTGGCGTTTCCTTTACTGGATTGCAATTGCGCCTGTGGTGTTGTCAGTTTTAATGCACTTTTGTGTACCTGAACCTGAGTCTTGGAAAAAAGCGCGTCAATTAAAAGCGTTAGAAGTTGCTCAAAGTAACCAACCTAAAAAACGTCAAAATCCATATTTTGAGATTTTAAAAGATAAAAAACATGGCACCATGTTTGTTCTCTGGATTATTAGTACGGGTGCATTGCAGTTTGGCTATTACGGCGTGAGTAACTGGTTACCTGCTTATTTAGAGTCTGATCTTGGCATCAAGTTTAAAGAAATGGCCATGTATATGGTCGGTACTTTCCTGATTATGATGTTTGCTAAAGTGATCGCAGGGATCGTTGCCGATAAATTAGGACGCCGCGCTGTATTTGCTTTTGGAACTATTGGTACAGCTTTATTTATTCCAGTGATTGTCTATTTAAATACACCAACCAATATTTTATGGATGATGCTGTTCTTCGGTTTCCTTTACGGTATTCCTTACGCCATTAATGCCACATATATGACAGAAAGCTTCCCGACTTCGATTCGAGGCTCGGCAGTGGGTGGTGCTTATAACATTGGCAAAGTACTTTCTATTTTCTCTCCATTAACAATTGGTTATCTATCGCAAAATGGTTCTATTGGCTTAGGGCTTTTGGTGATGGCTGCAGCTTATTTTATCTGCGGTGTAATCCCATTGTTATTTATTAAAGACCGACTATTTAACCCGCAAAAGGCAGAGTGACAGATCAATCTGTCACCTTAAATTAAGGATGAAAAGGGACAAGTGAGATGATAAATAAAATCACCAGTGACATTGAACCAATTTTAAAAGCTATTCCTGATGGGGCAACCATCATGACAGGCGGGTTTGGTGTGACTGGGCAACCTGCTGAATTAATTGAAGCCTTAATCGATTTAGGAAAAAAAGAACTCACCGTTGTAAATAACAATGCGGCTTCTGGTGATCGTGGCCTAACCAAGCTCATTATTGCTGGCTGTGTAAAGAAAATGATTTGTTCATTTCCGAAATCTGCTGGGTCAACCGTTTTTCAAGATTTATATAGAGCGGGAAAAATTGAGTTAGAACTAGTTCCACAAGGTAATTTGGCTTGTCGGATTCAGGCCGCTGGGGCTGGTTTAGGGGCTATTTTTACGCCGACTGGTTATGGCACCAAAGTTGCCGAGGGTAAAGAGACCCGAACCATTAACGGTAAAAATTATGTGCTTGAATATCCACTTGAAGCTGATTTTGCACTGATTTATGCCGATAAAGCCGACCGCTGGGGCAATTTAACTTACCGCAAAGCAGCCCGCAATTTTGGGCCGATCATGGCAAAAGCCGCCAAGACCACGATTGTTCAAGTGAATGACACCGTAGAGCTAGGAACGCTTGACCCAGAGTGCATTATTACACCGGGAATTTTTGTTCAGCACGTTGTAAAAGTAGGAGATATCTAATGTCAGTTCAAAAACGTTCTCGTGAAGATATTGCCAAGCTCATTGCTAATGACATTCCGGAAGGTTCATATGTCAATTTAGGAATTGGCTTGCCGACCAACGTTGCTAAATTTTTGCCCAAAGACAAAGAAATCTTTTTACATTCGGAAAATGGGGTTTTGGCTTTTGGCCCACCACCACAACCGGGTGAGGAAGATGAAGACTTAGTAAATGCCGGAAAAGAACTTGTCACTTTGTTAGATGGCGGATGTTTTATGCATCATGGTGACTCGTTTGACATTATGCGTGGCGGCCATCTGGACATTTGCGTAATTGGGGCATTCCAAGTTGCGGTAAATGGAGACTTAGCAAACTGGCATACCGGTAAAGCAGATGATGTACCCGCAGTTGGCGGTGCTATGGATTTGGCAGTCGGCGCAAAAACGATTTATGTCTATATGGAGCATGTCACCAAAAAAGGTGAGCCCAAAATTGTAAAGGAAATTACATATCCAATGACGGGTGAGCAGTGTGTAGATCGTATTTATACCGATTTATGCATTATTGAACTCAAAGACCAAAAAGCTTATGTCACGGAAATAGTCGAAGGCTTAACTTTCGATGAATTACAGGCTGTCACAGACTGTGAATTGATAGATGCACGTGTAGCCTAAATTACACACGGAAAAAATGCTTCTTTAAGGATTAAAAGATGAAAAAATTAATTTTAGCTGCAGCTTGCGCTGCGGCCTCAGGGACTATTTTTGCAAATTCTTCAGATACCACAGAACAAAGAATTAATTTGCTAGAAACCGAGCTGCAAAAATTAAAAGCAGAACTTGCTGCTCAGAAACAAACTCAAAATAATTTACAGGTCAAACAGGTAAAGATTGAAGAGAACATCGAAAAAACTAAAGCGACTGTAACAGAGAAGCCTGTTGCTCCTTCGTGGGTGACTTGGACGGATAATGTGAAGGTTTACGGTATTGCTCGTATTGATGCGGCGGTCGATTTTAAATCTTCACCAGATTCGGGTGGTAGAACGACCAGCAGTCTGTACCGAACACCTTTTGAAAGTGAAAAACGTTCAAATCATGCACGTTCCGATGCCATGATTAATGCAAGCCGATTAGGTGTTTATTTTAATAGCCCAAATAAAGCGGTTACAGGGAATATCGAAGCCGATTTCTTTGATAGCTCTAACATGGGAACGGGGGATGGTAAATTCCGTATCCGCCATGCATTTTTTACCTATAAAGACTGGACCTTTGGTCAAACATGGTCACTCATGTCTAACATGGAAACCCGTACAGAAGCTGTCGATTACACCCAATTTGTGGGAACTTCCTATACGCGTACTCCTCAAATTCGTTATGACTGGAAAATTGATGCCAATAATGATTTAAAAGTAGCTTTGGAATATACAGGTTCGAGAGTCTCGGCATTTCCAACTTTAACGGGGCGCTACACCTTTAAACAAGGGCCTTTAACGGCACTTGCACAAGGCTTTATTAATGAAAAGTCTACAGATGTCGCAACTGCCACAGTGAAGAAAGTAAGCTGGGGTGCTGGAGGCGGCTTAAAATATCAACTCACACCAAAACAATCGGTACAAGCAAATTATCAATATATTGTCGGTGATCAAAAATTTATGCCGTACACCACCCAAAGTGGGTTGGCAAATTCAGCAAGTTTAAATGCCGCGGGTGATTTCTCATTAAACGAAGATAAAACAGATTTGGTTATGAATAAGTTGAATAGCATCAATATTGGCTATTCATATAAATTTAATGAGCAATGGCGTGCAAACTTATCGGCTTCAATGTTTGATTATGATGACGACACGGCTTATGCCAAACTCAACCCAGATGCTAATAAACGCTTAACTGACTATGCAGCTAACGTCTTTTATTCACCAATTGAGCAAATGGATATTGGGATGGAATATCACCAAGGCAAACGAGAAGTATTTGATGGCAGAACCGCTGATGTATCACGCGTAAACTTTGTATCGATGTATAAATTTTAAAATAGGGCGTAGTTAAAAATGGAAAAAATAGTTGAGCCCAATGCAGAAAATATACTGTCAAAAAGCTTTATTTTTATCATGGCAATGACATGTGGAATTTGTGCGGGTTCAAACTATTATAACCAGCCCTTAATCTATTCAATTGCAGAAGCATTAAAAGTTAATGCTGATCAAGTCGCTTTAACTATTGTGATTAGCCAACTGTCATATGCAGTTGGCCTTTTTATATTGGTTCCCTTAGGCGACTTTTTTGAAAAGCGCAGTTATATTTGCTTGCTCATGTGTTGTACGGGGCTTGCACAAGTAGGGCTATCTTTAAGTCAAACCTTGCCAGCTTTATATGGCTTTACCTTTTTAGCGACATTCTTTTCGATTGCAACTCAAGTTTTGGTTCCTTTCGCCGCAGGTTTAGCCAGCCCGAAAAAAAGCCCTCAAGTTGTAGGCACTCTCATGAGTGGTTTGTTCTTAGGAATATTATTAGCGCGTTCCATTGCAGGCTTACTTTCTACAGTTTGGTCTTGGCATGCGGTTTATTTAATTAGTGGAATTGTCATTTTGGTGTTTGCTTGGGTGATGTGGGTGAAGTTGCCAGTTGCGCGTAAGTCTCACCAACTCAATATTCTACAGATTTATGGTTCACTATTTTCATTAGCTGTTCACCAGCCGCATTTATTACGCCGTGGTTTTGCTGGTGGAATTGGCTTTGGAATTTTAGCTCTGATTTTTACCACTATGACTTTTATTTTGGCGAATGAGCCTTATCACTTTAACGATTTCCAGATTGGTTTATTTGGGATTGTTGGATTGGCAGGTGTATTTGCGACTCCTTGGGCAGGTAAGAAAATTGCAGCGGGTCTTGAAAATAAAATTGCAGTGATTTGCATGGGGTTATTAATAAGTGCATGGATACCACTATTTTTTGCCCAGCAGTCTTTGGTTGCCTATGCTGTTGGTGTAATTATGGCGTACTTTGGTTTGTCGGCATTTCATGTACTCAACCAAAATTTGGTCTATCGAATTTCGGCTGAGGCGCGTTCTCGTATTAATTCAATTTATATGACTTTATATTTTGGTGGAGCCGCTTTGGGTTCTTTTATTGCGGTGTATGCATGGAAACACTGGGGATGGGAAGCGTGTGCTGCTTTAGGCTTAGCGATGGCATTGGTGAGTTTTATGATTGATCGCTTAGATTTTTATGAAATGAACAAGTTAGCAAAGCAAGAAAAAGCTCCATAAATAGGAGCTTAGATATTTTATTATTTGCGAATAATCATTAAGGTTGCTGAAGCAAAAGCATACACTTTGCCGTTCTCATCTACGATTTTTCCTTCGGTACTAATAATATTACGGCCCGCATTAATTAATTCGGCTGTCGCATAGTACGAAGTATCAACTTGCATGGGACGGATCATTTTTACATTTAAATCAATGGTTCCATAGCCAACACCATGTTCAAGTAACGTGTGAGCTGCGCTGCCTGTTGCTGTATCTAAAGCTGTAGCGCAAAAGCCGCCGTGTACACCGCCTTGTATATTTCTATGTTCTTTGCGAGGGGTAACTTTATAAGTTGCTTTACCTTCGGAAACTTCAATGAGTTCCATTGGTATGGTGTGAGCCATAGGTGACGGAGAAACTTCACCATTTTTTAAAGCGGTTAAAAACTCAAGACCTGTGTATTTCGGGCTTTCCATAAATCGTCCTTGCATGATTAAGCAATCTAAATCACCATACTATAAATTGATTTTTTACGGAATAAAATTTTGCAATACAAAATTTAAATTTATTCTGATTAAGCAATGTTAATTACTTTTAATACTATATTTTTATTTTAAAACATGAATTTATGTCTTATCTTCATTTATGAGTTACGATAATTTTATTAAATTAGTGAAAATATATTTTGCTATAAGAAATTTTTTGATATTTTGGTGAGATTGAAACAATAAAAGTCCATTTTTAAGGAAAAACGATATCTGCCCATGACACAGGCAGTGAGGTGAAAGGAAAAAAACTATGCCTTTATACAAAGCTCCATTGCGTGATATGCAATTTGTATTGCATGAAATGCTTCAAACAGAACAAAACTATCAAGGTTTAAGCAAATATCAGGAAAGCGTAAATCGAGAATTAATTGATCAATATTTAGAAGCAGCAGCAGATTTTTGTGAAAATGAATTGGCGCCCATAAATCAAAATGGTGATCAGGAAGGCTGTCATTTAAATCAAGGTATAGTCACAACCCCGAAAGGTTTTAAAGAAGCCTACCAAAAATATGCCGAGCTAGGTTTTACCTCACTAACCGCCGACCCTGAATATGGTGGGCAGGGCTTGCCGACATTGTTGCGGATTGCGATTTCTGAAATGTTATGTGGTTCTAATTGGGCGTGGGCAATGTATCCGGGCTTGTCTCATGGCGCGATGAGAACCATTGAACACCATGGTACTGAGCAACAAAAACAGCAGTATTTAACTAAACTCATTAGCGGTGTCTGGACCGGAACCATGTGTTTAACCGAATCACATGCGGGTTCAGACCTTGGGTTAATTAGAACTAAAGCAGAACCAAATCCGGATGGTAGCTACTCCATTACAGGCGAAAAGATTTTTATCTCGGCGGGGGAACACGATCTTTCCGAAAATATTATTCATATTGTTTTAGCCCGTTTGCCTCAGGCACCTGCAGGGACCAAAGGTATTTCTTTATTTATTGTGCCTAAATTTAATGTGAGTGATGACGCTCAGGTGCTTGACCGTAATAAAGTCGTTTGTAGTGCGATTGAACATAAAATGGGGATTCATGGAAATGCCACCTGTGTACTGAATTTTGATGGCGCCAAAGGCTATTTGATTGGTCCTGAAAATCGCGGACTCAATTGTATGTTTACCTTTATGAATACCGCACGCATTGGAACGGCAGTACAAGGGCTCGCTGCTTCTGAAATTTCATTTCAAGGCGCATTAAGTTATGCCAAAGAGCGACTCGCTATGCGTTCGTTATCTGGTCCTAAATATCCTGAGGAGAATGCCGACCCAATTATTGTGCATCCTGCTGTGCGTTCAATGTTAATGACACAAAAAGCTTTTTCTGAAGGCGGTCGTGCTTTAGCTTACTTTTTAGCTCAGCATGTCGATATTGTCGAAAGTTCAAATGATCAGGAACAGCAAAAACACTCCGATGAATTACTGGCTTTTTTAACGCCAATTGCTAAAGCTTTTTTAACAGAGTCAGGTAATGAGTCTGCCAAACATGGCGTTCAAGTATTTGGCGGTCATGGCTTTATTGTTGAGCATGGCATGGAGCAAATTGTACGTGATGCGCGTATCTCAACGTTGTATGAGGGAACGACCGAAATTCAGTCTTTAGATCTACTTGCACGTAAGGTCCTTAAGTCGGAAGGCAAACTTTTAAAGAACATGACCGACTTAATTGATCAATTTATTGGTCAACAGCAATCAAATGAAGTGCTGAAACCTTATCTAGAAAAATTAGCTGAGCTTAAGCAGCAATGGCTGTCACTGACCAAATCGATTGCAGAGAAAGCCAAGCACAACCCTGAAGAAATAGGAGCCGCTTCAGTAGATTATCTTTATTTTTCCAGTTACGTCGTGTTCGCGTATTTGTGGGCTCGAATGGCACAAGTTGCCCATGAAAAATTAGAATTGGGTACACAAGAGGAAGCTTTTTATAAAGCAAAATTAACTACTGCTAAGTTTTTCTATCAAAAGCTTTTGCATCGTACACAGAGTCATGCTGCTTCTATCGAGTCTGGTGCTGACGCTGTGATGGAGCTCGATCAAGATGCTTTTGCTTTTTAGTGAATAGTCATTTTTAGAATCACTGGGTGAAATTGACATGCGAAATTTTACCTAGTGATTAAATTTGTAATTTTAGACTCATCAGTTTTTGGTAGGAAAAACCAGTTGAGCCAATGAAATAGAGGGTTAACATAAGCATTATAATGTGAATTTTCATCAAATATTGATGTTGGACAAGGACTACGGAAAGAAAATCATGAATGCTTATTATCAATTACTGAATAGAACAATTGGTCCTCAAGGTGAAGTTATTGCTCATTATTGCTCAATTGTTCATGCACAAGGAGCTTGGAATCCTCATGAACAGCACATGGCGCCTGCAAGTGGTGTAATCGCAGCAGAGTTAGAGCAATTTTCACCACGACAAGATATGCGAATTGGTCGAATTAGTTTTGATATTTTTGGATTGATTGCCTTTGGTGAGTTTACGATTAAGACACATGTCATTCGTGCCGGTAAAACCATTGAACTGATTGAAGCTGAAATGCAAGCACAAGGTAAAACTTGTATTGTGGCTAGAGCATGGCGCATGTGTACTCAAGATAGTTCCGATATTGCTGGGCTTGAAGATCAACCAATTCATCATCCCGATACCTTTACTGAATGGTCGGGCATGAAAAGGTGGCCGGGTGGTTTTATCCAGACATTAGTCACTAAAACTAATGATCAGCATCGCGCGGGCAAAGGCATTGTTTGGCTAAACAATGACAAAGAAATGGTTGAAGGGCAGCCGCCCACAGATTTTGCCCATTTAATTGGCATGGTAGATGCGGCAAACGGCATTGTCCCAAGACAAGAAGGCGAATTTACTTGGGGCTTTCCAAATCTTGATTTACAAATCCACATGCACCGTTATCCGCAAGGGAAATGGCTAGGTTTGGAAACCGTTCAGCAATATGGTTCGGATGGTATTGGTTTAACCAGTGCAGTTTTACATGATGTATATGGCCCATTTGGACGAAGCGAGCAGATTTTGACTTTGCGTAAAATGACTGAATAAATTTTTGAGCCAATAAAAAAGTCATCCTTAGGGATGACTTTTTTATTTTGAGATTTAATTTTAGTTACGGACTTTTAGCAGTGTTGGTGTAAGTTCATCCCAACGTTGTTTTGCAGCGTCCATTGCTTTCATTTTGATATGACCATAACCGCGGACTTCTGCTGGTAATTTTGCAATTTGCTCAGCAACTGCCAAGTTATGATTGTCTGGTGCTTCAACAAGTGCTTCAACAAATGCGATGTAACGATCACGCCATGCTTGTTCGTGTTGACGTTCTTCTTGACGTGCAAATGGGTCAAGGAAAGTTTCACGAAGCCATTGTAAGCGAGCAAGCATCATCATTGGGAAGCGCATCCAGTAACCAAACGCACGTTTACGGACATTTTTCAGACCACCAAGCAACGCTGGCGGAGCAAGATGATACGTTAAACGTAAGCCTTTACCAAACTGGGTTTCAATCGATTCTTTGAAGCTCTTACCTGTTAAAAGACGAGCAACTTCATATTCATCTTTATAAGCCATGACTCTATAAAGCTGAGTTGCAATGGTACCCGTTAATTCTTCTGGTAACTTTTTAGCTGCAAGTTCTACAAGCGTGCGGTATTTAGCTGCATAAGCTTCATTCCAGTAGTCTGTTAAACGAGCAGAACGGTCTTCAACAAGTTCAGCCAAAGTTTGCGGAGTTTTGGTTTTTGGCATTGCTGCAAGTAAACGAGCAGCTAAAGTCGGGTCACTTGCAAGATGACAACCTACACGGAAAGCTTCGAGGTTCTTTTCAACAGCAGTACCATTTAAACGAATTGCTTTTTCAATGCTTTCACGTAATAACGGAATACGACCAGATTGCCATGCCATACCGAGTAATAACTGGTTGGTATAGATTGAGTCACCTAAGAGTAGTGTTGCGATGCGAGCTGCTGGCAGAGAAACCAGTTGACCTTGACGAACACGACCACGAAGACGATCAATTAAATCAGTAATAGGTGCATACCAGTCACGAGATTTGATAAATTCAGAAGTAGGGGTACTGTCTTCATTCACAATAACCAAAGCGTCATCTTTTAAGCGAGATAGAGCAGCGCTACCACCAGCCACTACGGCATCTGCACCAATCAATAATTCACATTGGCCCGCGGGAATTTTTGTAGAAGAAATTTGCTCATCAGTTGCCGCAAGTTGAACGTATGAATAAACCGTACCACCTTTTTGGGCAAGACCTGCCATGTCCATAACACGTGTGGCTTTACCTTCTAGGTGAGCTGCCATACCGAGAAGTGCACCAATAGTTACAACACCTGTACCACCAATACCGCCAACCATAATACGACTTGGAACGTCATATAACTGAGGAATAACTGGTGATGTTGGCCAGCCTGCACCAATACCTTCAAATTTAGCAGGACGTTTCATATCACGTGTATGAACAGTCACAAAACTAGGGCAGAACCCTTCGGCACAAGTGAAGTCTTTATTACAGCTACTTTGGTTAATTTGACGTTTAGTGCCTAAAGCTGTTTCTACTGGCTCAATAGATAAACAGTTTGATTTTTTTGAACAGTCGCCACAGCCTTCGCAAATATCACTGTTAATGTATAAACGCTCAGCTGGGTCAGGATAGGCATCACGTTTACGACGACGGCGTTTTTCACTGGCACAGGTTTGTACATAAATTAAAGCGGTCACACCTGTAATTTCTCGAAGCTCGCGTTGAACTGTATCGAGTTCATTACGGTGGCGAATTTCGACACCCGGTGCAATGCCATCTTCTTCGTTTAATAGTTTAACTTCATCAGTAACAATAACTTGTTTTTTAATGCCTTCGGCAGCAAGCTGACGAGTTAACTGCGCAACACTCAAATGTCCATCTACATGCTGACCACCTGTCATAGCGACTGCATCGTTGTAGAGGATTTTGTAGGTAATATTGGTTTTTGCAGCGATAGACTGACGGATTGCTAAGTAACCAGAGTGGAAATAGGTTCCATCACCAAGGTTAGCAAAAATGTGTTTTTCATTGGTAAATGGTGATGCACCCACCCAACTTACACCTTCACCGCCCATTTGAGAGAACGTTTCTGTACCGCGGTCAAGTGAAACGGCAATATAGTGACAACCGATACCGCCTAATGCACGGCTACCTTCAGGAACTACGGTTGAAGAGTTATGAGGGCAACCACTACAGAAATAAGGTTTACGTTCTGCAAGATCAATAACACGTTTTGATTCTTGCTCTGCTTTTAATAGTAAGTCGATTCTGCTTTGGATTTGTGTTTTTAAGCTTTCTGGAATATTGAGTCTTAAGAAGCGAGCAGCCAGCATTTTTGCAATAGGTTCAGGCTGGTACTCATAGTGACCAATGAGCGGTGCTTCTTCAATAGAAGTACTCCATTCGCCTTTGCCGTCAGTTGCTTTACCAATCACACGAGGACGTTTGTCATCAGGCAGTGAGTACAGCTCATCTTTAATTTGTGTTTCAAGAATTGGACGTTTTTCTTCAATAACGATTAGCTCTTCTAAACCTTCGGCAAATTCACGAATGCCTTGTGGTTCTAAAGGCCAAATCAGTCCAACCTGATAAACACGTAGTCCAAGCTGTTGGGCTTTTTCATCTTCAATACCTAAAATGCGTAAGGCTTCAATGGTATCTAAATAACCTTTACCACTTGCGGCAATACCAACACGGGCATTTTCACAAGGCCATGTAACAGTATTGATTTTATTGGCACGGGTATAGGCCAAAACAGCAGGTAAGCGATACTTATAAAGGCGTTCTTCTTGTTGGATACCATGATCGGGCCAACGAATGTTAACGCCACCCTCTGGGAAATTGACATCTTCAGGTATAACCGGAGTAACACGGTCTAGGTCGACATGAACTGACGCAGAAGTCTCTACAATTTCACTGACCAGCTTCATTGAAGACCAAACGCCAGAAAAACGTGAAACAGCAATGGCGTGAACACCAAAGTCTAAAATTTGTTGAACGGATGTTGGGTAGAAAATTGGAATACCGCAACCAATCATGACATGTTCGGACTGATGCGGGATTGTAGAAGATTTACATGAGTGGTCATCACCAAATAAAGCAACAACACCACCACGTTCAGAGGTACCAGCTAAGTTAGCATGGCGGAGCACATCGCCTGAACGATCAACACCCGGGCCTTTACCATACCACCATGAAGACACTCCATCATATTTGCCTTGGCCTGAAAGATTAACTTGTTGGGTACCCCAAATTGCGGTAGCAGCCAAGTCTTCGTTTACACCAGGTTGAAATACAACATTATGGGATTTAAGTAATCCTTGAACTTGCCAAAGGAAACTATCATAGTTACCAACAGGAGAACCGCGATAACCAGAAATAAAACCAGCAGTATGATAACCATTCATCGCGTCACGGCGAGTTTGGGCAAGAGGCAAACGAACAAGTGCCTGAATGCCGGTCATATATGCTGTACCGTTATCACTTACATATTTATCTTCAAGTGACACATCCTTTGTTGCAATAATATTTGGAGTGACTTTTGTAGCTATATTCATTTATATCTCCTTAGAATTTTTAGTAGCTCGGACTACTTTCTTTTTTCAACATCCAGTTGAATATTTGGAGCAAGTGACATACGAAATAAAAAAAGATCGGTTCCTCTTCTTAAAAAGAATTAGTGCCAATGTATGTACATTTAGTCATTGTGGTTGAACTAAACTGGTGCAACAATCCGTAATTTAGGAAAACATATTTACGTTATGCGCAAAAATCTCGATGGTGGACTATTGCATGCAATGCATGCATTCCTGAAAGTGATTGATAGCGGGAGTTTCACAGCAGCAGCTGAGCAGATGGATCTGACCACAGCACAGGTTTCACGTCTTATCAGCGAGCTAGAAACACGCTTAGGTACAAAATTAATACAACGCTCAACGCGCCAGCAGGCACTGACCGATATTGGTGCGACTTATGCAGAGCGCTGTCGCCAAGTCATTTCAATGGTGGATGAAGCAGAATCAGAAGTAACAGGGACGGCATCTAAACCCAAAGGACGTTTACGTGTGTTAAGCATGGGAAGCTTTGGGCATCATTATGTTTTTCCAGTGATGGCCGAGTTTTGTAAGCATTATCCCGAATTAACCGTGGAATATACGACTTCACAGTACGTTCCAGACTTGTTGGCAAAAGGGGTGGATGTCAGTCTGTATCTGACCGAATCATTAACAGATTCTCGTTTTGTTGCACGTAGAATTGGCACTATTTTTTCTGTTTTATGTGCATCACCTGCTTACCTAGAAAAACATGGTGTGCCGAAGTCCCCAGAAGACTTAAAAGATCATGCCTGTTTACGCTTGGTAAACCCGTCTATTACACCAGATTGGCACTTATTAAATACAAGTGGTAAGTCTTACCAAATCGACATTGGCGGGCAACTCATTGCAGATAACCCTGAGTTATTATTAGATGTAGTGCAACAAGATATGGGCGTGGCATTATTGCCGATGTTTTCGGCTTTAGATGCGGTTCAAAATGGAAGATTATGTCATATCTTGCCAGAGTGGCGTTCGCCCGATATAGGAGTTTATACCTTATTGCCTTCGCGCCATTTTATCGATGCCAAAACACGTGCATGGTTAGATTGGGTGGAAGAATATATTTCCCCAAGAATTGAAATGGATGCATCTTATTTTTATAAATAATAAGATAAATTTTTTAAGGACTAAGATAGAAAAGGATGAAGAATAATACGGTTTAGAATAAAAATAGGGTAGAGAATGCTTCTTTTGAAAGAGGCATTTAATACAGAGATAAATAATAGATTTTAAAAAAATTGCATGAGGAACTTAGTCCCAATTCCTGAACAGAATGAGATAAAAATGAGATAGGATGATCTGGTACTTCGCCTAATATTCAGCTTTATACCAGATGCTGAGCTATTTTAATTGATTACGATGCACAATTGGTTTGCCAATACGCATTTGCATAATTCGACAAGCTTTTTCGGTTTAATACGTTGCTAATATTTTGGCTGGCTTGCATCAGTTTCTCTAAGTCAATGCCAGTTTCAAAGCCCATGTGTGACAGCAAATAGAACAGATCTTCGGTCGATACATTACCCGAAGCTCCTTTGGCATAAGGGCAACCACCGAGTCCTGCAAGAGATGAGTCAAAAACACGAATACCTTGCTGTAAAGACTGATAAATATTGGCAATCGCCATGCCGTAGGTGTTGTGGAAATGCCCAGCCAAAACCTTGCTGTCGAGTTCAGCAAGGCAGGCCTGCCAAACCTTTTGAACACGATCTGGTGTTGCGGTGCCAATAGTTTCACCTAAAGACACTTCATAGCAGCCCATGTCATAGAGTCGTTTAACAACTTTTACCACTTGTCTAGGGGCAATTGCGCCTTCATAGGGACAATCGACAATACAAGAGACATAACCTCGCACCCGTATGTTATGGGTTTTTGCAGCAGCCATGACATCGCTAAATTTCTCAAAGCTCTCGTCGATTGAGCAGTTAATATTTTTACGAGTAAAACTCTCAGAAGCTGCGGTAAACACCGCAACTTCTTTGCATCCTACCGCATGAGCAGTTTCAAAACCTTTGATATTGGGGGTGAGCAGGCTAAATTGCACATCGCTTGTTTGGGGTAGTTGCTTAAATAGCTCATCACTTTGGGCCATTTGCGGTACCCATTTTGCCGAAACGCATGAACCGACCTCAATCGATTTTAGGCCCGCACTGATTAGGTCATTAATAAAGTTTAAGCGTTGTTCGACAGTCAAAGCCTGCTTTTCGTTTTGGAGGCCGTCTCTGGGACCGACCTCCACAATTTTGACAAACTCACTCATGCAACTTCCTCCTGAGCAGGCTGAAATTCCACAAGCTCGTCACCAGCTTTGACCTGATCACCGACTTGGAAATAAGAGTCTACAATCACGCCGTCTTTAGGGGCGCGGATGGTATATTCCATTTTCATGGCTTCAAGCGTCATTAAAATATCATCTTTTTTAACGCTATGATTTGCGCTTACCAAAACTTGAGTGACTACACCCGGCATTGGTGCTTTTAGGTGGCCTTCATCGGCTTGGCTATCTGCTTGATTAAAGTCCTGACGAATATAAGCAAACTTATAGCTTTGTCCATTTTGGAACAAGGTAATGCCTTGCTGACTTTGGTTAAAAGAAAGTTTTTGCTGAGTCCCACCAATTTGAACAGAGGCAGTATGCGTATCAATCAATTGACCTGAAATTGGGTAGCTTTGACCGTTATATTCTGCGGTGAAGCCACCTTCATTTGAGGCAAACTTGATTTGGATATTTTGGTTTAAATAATTCAGCTTAATACTGTGCTGATAAGCAATATTTAAGCGCCAAAGTGGCTGAGCTTGCCAAAGCTGTTTTTGGCTTGAGCTGTTGTTATTAAGTTGGCTTAAAAACTCAATAAATGCCGCTGCTACCACCAGTTCTGGTTTGATCTCTTCAGGACTAAACAAGAAGTTTTGTTCACGTTGAATCAGGTTGGTATCAAGCTTGGCTTGTTTAAAAGATTCGCTACGAACAATCTTTTCAAGAAAGGCAATGTTGTTACCTAAGCCATCGACATGGAATTGACTTAAAGCGTGTTGCATTTGAATGAGCGCAGCTTCACGGTTTTTACCCCATACGATCAGTTTAGCAATCATTGGGTCGTAATAGGTCGTGATTTCATCGCCTTCAACAATACCGCTGTCTACACGCACATATTGGTTTTGCGTTGGGTAGTGCAGATAGTCAATTTTACCAATGGCAGGTAAAAAACCTTTTTCAGGTTCTTCGGCGTAGATCCGCGCTTCAAGCGCATGTCCATGAATCTGCAATTCGTTTTGTAGTTTAGGTAAAGGTTCACCATAAGCCACACGAAGTTGCCATTCAACTAAGTCTTCACCTGTTATCATTTCGGTGACAGGGTGTTCGACTTGTAAGCGCGTATTCATTTCCATGAAATAGGCTGTACCGTCTTGTTCCACAATAAACTCAACTGTACCGGCACCGACATAATTTACCGCACGCGCAGCATCAATTGCCGCTTGGCGCATTGCATCTAGCTTTTCGCTTGGCATTTGTGGAGCAGGGGCTTCTTCTAGCACTTTTTGGTGACGGCGTTGTACGGAACAATCACGTTCAAACAAATGTACATAGTTGCCATGTGTATCGCCAAACACTTGCACTTCAATATGGCGAGGCTGAATCACATAACGCTCAATCAAGACATCATCATTACCAAAGCTCGATTTGGCTTCACGTTTACAAGAGGCTAAAGCATGCAGAAAATCTTCACTGCGTTCAACCAGACTCATGCCTTTACCACCACCGCCAGCACTGGCTTTAATTAAAACAGGATAGCCAATTCGGTCTGCCTGTTGTTTTAAAAAGTCGGCATCTTGGTTGGTTCCGTGATAACCCGGTGTTAAAGGGACACCAGCTTTTTCCATTAAAGCTTTCGAGGTGGCTTTTAAACCCATCGCTAAAATGGCATCCACTGGTGGCCCAATAAAGCAAATGTTGTGTTGTTGGCAAGCGAGTGCAAACTGGTCATTTTCCGAAAGGAAGCCGTAACCTGGATGAACCGCTTGGCTACCTGTATCAATGGCAGCTTGAATAATGCGGTCAGCTTGTAAATAACTTTGAGTTGCAGGGGACTGACCAATATAAACTGCTTCATCTGCAAGTTTGACGTGTTGTGAATTTGCGTCTGCATCTGAGTAAACGGCAACCGTTGCAATACCTAATTTTTTAGCTGTGCGAATTACGCGGCAGGCAATCTCGCCACGGTTCGCAATTAAAATCTTTTCAAACATGATGATCGTCCTTAATTGTTGTTATTCGAGTTAGAAACCCAAGCAGGCTGCTGTTTATTTAAAAAGGCACTCAGACCTTCTTTTGCCTCGCTGCCTTGACGAACTTGAGCAATATGATGTGCTGTCTGTTGCAGCAAGTCATTGCTCATGGTCTGGTTGCTGACCATTTGAATGAGTTGTTTTGAGGCCGCTTGAGCATGCGGGCCACCAAGTAATAGAGCATCAACAATTTCTTGAACTTTTTTATCTAAGTCTTCGGCATCTGCAACTTCATGTGCCAAGCCAATTTGTTTGGCTTCACGTGCTGAAATCCGCTCGGCAGTTAAGAAGTAACGAGAAGCTTGTCTTGCACCAATCGCACGAATCACATAAGGACTAATGGTAGATGGGGCAAGCCCTAAACGAACCTCAGATGTTGCAAACTTGGCATCCGTGCTGGCAATGCAAATATCACATGCCGATGCCAAACCCATACCGCCGCCAAAGGCAATGCCATGTACACGAGCAATGGTCGGTTGTTTTAACGTTGCAAGTGCATCAAGCATTTGCGCAAGTTTTAATGCATCTGCTTCGTTTTCTGCTGAAGATGCCTGACCAGCCTGTTTCATCCAGTTGAGGTCGGCACCTGCCGAAAAGCTTTTGCCGCGACCAGCCAGAACCACAACACGAATATCATCACGTGTATGGATTTGCTTAAAGCAGGCATGTAGTTCTTCAATGACTGTGGTGTTGAATGCATTGTGCAATTCAGGGCGATTCAGCCAAACATAGGTAACCTGATCTTGTTGTTCGAGTTGTAAAAATTGAAAGCTCATATACACCTCTTACATGCGGAACACGCCAAATTTGGTTGGCTGGATTGGGGCATTCATAGCAGCAGCAAGACTTAAACCGAGTACTTGGCGAGTTTGCGCTGGGTCAATGACACCATCATCCCAAAGTCGGGCAGAAGCATAATATGGATGACCTTGACGCTCGTATTGTTCACGAATTGGTTGTTTGAATTCATCTTCTTGCTGAGCTGACCAATCGGCACCTTTTTGCTCAATTTGATCACGTTTTAAAGTTGAGAGTACGCTTGCTGCTTGTTCGCCGCCCATCACAGAAATACGAGAGTTCGGCCATGTCCATAAAAAGCGTGGCGAATAAGCACGGCCACACATACCGTAGTTACCTGCACCAAACGAACCACCAATAATCAAAGTGAGTTTTGGTACATTTGCTGTGGCAACTGCCATAACCAATTTGGCACCGTTTTTTGCAATCCCTTCATTTTCATACTGGCGACCGACCATGAAGCCCGTAATGTTTTGTAGGAATAACAATGGAATATTGCGCTGTGTGCATAGCTCAATGAAGTGCGCACCTTTTTGTGCAGACTCAGAAAATAAAATCCCGTTATTGGCAATAATGCCGACCGGCATACCATAGAGTGAAGCAAAACCGGTAATGAGTGTTGAACCAAAACGTGCTTTAAACTCATCAAAACGAGAACCATCTACAATGCGTGCAATCACTTCACGTACATCGAAAGGTTTACGCGCATCGCTTGGCACCACGCCATAGAGTTCAGATGCATCAAATAGAGGCTCATCAACTTGTTTATTTAAATCGTTTGGCTTTTTATTGAGGTTAGCGACAATGTTACGTGCAATCGCAATTGCATGTTCATCATTTTCAGCTAAATGATCAGCTACACCTGAAAGACGTGTATGCACATCACCACCACCTAAATCTTCGCTGCTCACCACTTCGCCAGTTGCAGCTTTTACCAGAGGAGGGCCGCCTAAGAAAATCGTACCTTGATTACGGACAATAATCGTTTCATCCGACATGGCAGGTACATATGCACCACCTGCGGTACAGCTACCCATCACCACAGCAATTTGGGCAATCCCTAAGCTCGACATGCGTGCCTGATTATAGAAAATACGCCCGAAGTGATCACGGTCTGGAAAAACCTCATCTTGCATTGGTAAATAGGCACCGCCTGAATCCACCAAATAAATACAAGGCAAGTGATTTTGTTCAGCAATTTCTTGTGCGCGTAGATGCTTTTTAACCGTAAGGGGGTAATACGTTCCGCCTTTAACCGTTGCATCATTGGCAACGATCATGCAAGTGATGCCGTTGACTTGACCAATACCCGCAATTACACCCGCAGCAGGAACATCATCTTCATAAACGTTGTACGCTGCCAATTGACCAATTTCTAAAAATGCCGTACCGACATCAATGAGTTGATCAATACGTTCACGAGGTAAAAGTTTACCTCGAGCCAAATGTTTTTGACGGGCATTTTCACCGCCGCCTAAAGCAATACGCTGGGCAACTTGTTTTAGATCTGTGACCAATGTTTGCATGGCTTGCTGGTTTGTTTTGAAGTCTTCACTTCGAACATTAATCTTGCTTTGTAATTGGTTCATAAGATGCGTCCTTATTTATAATTATTATTTGGTTTCATTAAAGAGTTCGCGGCCAATCAGCATGCGGCGAATTTCAGAAGTTCCTGCACCAATTTCATAAAGTTTTGCGTCGCGCCATAAACGGCCAGCGGGGAATTCATTGATATAACCATTACCGCCTAAACTTTGGATTGCTTCACCAGCCATCCATGTTGCTTTTTCGGCAGCATATAAAATGGCACTTGCAGCATCTTTACGTAGGCTGCGGTCATGGTCAGCTTTATCACATGCAGCACCAACAGCATAAACAAGAGCTTTACATGCCAACCAAGTTGAATACATATCGGCAAGTTTGCCTTGCATAAGCTGGAATTCACCTAAAGCTTGGCCAAACTGTTCACGTTGGTGCAAGTATGGGATTACCACATCTAGGCAGGCATCCATAATGCCTAAAGGTCCGGCACTTAAAACTGCACGTTCATAATCCAAACCACTCATGAGTACTTTTGTACCGTTACCGACACCGCCGAGTACGTTTTCAGCAGGAACTTCTACATTGTCAAAGAACAGCGGGTATGTGTTAGAGCCACGCATACCGAGTTTGTCTAAGTGGTTGCCATGACTAAAGCCTTTCATGCCTTTTTCAATTAAAAAAGCAGTCATGCCTTTTGCGCCAGCTTGTGGGTCAGTTTTGGCGTAAACCACCAATACATCTGCATCACCGCCGTTAGTGATCCACATTTTTGAACCATTTAAAACGAAGTGATCACCTTTTTGTTCAGCACGTAATTTCATGCTGACGACATCAGAACCCGCATTCGGTTCAGACATCGCAAGGGCACCCACATATTCACCGGAAATCAATTTTGGTAAATACTTTTGTTTTTGCTGCTCGTTACCGTTACGGTTAATTTGGTTTACACATAAATTAGAATGAGCACCGTAAGACAAACCAATGGCTGCCGAAGCACGAGAAATTTCTTGCATAGCAATAATATGAGCTAAATAACCCATATTGGCACCGCCATATTCTTCAGAAACCGTCATGCCTAAAAGGCCCATATCTCCGAATTTTTTCCAGAGATGTGCAGGGAATTTGTTGTCTTGATCAACTTGTTGGGCAATTGGTGCAATTTCCTTTGCACAAAATGCTGCCACTGAATCTTGAAGCGCAATTAAAGTTTCATCTAGACCGAAATTCAAGCTGCGTAGGTTCATGATATCTTCATCCTATTGGTTATATTTGTTGTCCATAAAATATTTTGTGGGTATTTGATAATTACCATACAATGATTTTTTAAAAAAGTGAATACTGATTCATAAAATGATTTACAATTCATTTTATTTGTTAGAGAATAAATTATGAGCTATAAACGATCATCTTTAATGCAAGAGCGGATGGAGCAAAATCGTAAGTCGATTTTGAGTTCAGCCAGAAAGTTAATTTCAGAGGGAGGGTTTAAAGACGCACAAATACAAACAATTGCAGAGCAAGCGGGCGTATCAAGTGGTCTGGTTTATCGCTACTTTGATAATAAAAGCCAAGTGCTGATTGAAGTTTTGTCCGAAGCCATTAATACGGAACTATTAGTGATTGATTCGATTACTGAAAGTGACTTATCGGCAAAGCAGAAATTACATAAGGCTGTGGCAACCTTTGTAAAACGGGCACTCAATAGTCCTCAGCTTGCATATTCACTCATGTTTGAACCTGTCGATTCAACGGTTGAACATGAGCGTTTTCGTGTGAAGCAATTGATCAAACAAAGTATTAAAAAAATACTTGCGGATGGAAATGCAAGTGGTGAGTTTGTCTTGGATGATTTAAATACAGCAGCACTTTGTGTTGTCGGTGCCATGACCTATGTGGTGGTTGAACCCCTAGACCCAGCTCAAAATACAAAGTTTGATCATGCGCATAAAGACTATTTTTCAAAACAGATTGCTGACTTTTGTGTAGATGCTGTGCAGAGGAAATAGAGCATATAAAGGATAAAACAACACAAAAAAAGCGGTTTAGAAAAATAGTTGCAGTAACAACAATTAGATCAGGTAAGAAGAGAATAAAAGAATCAAGGAGAATGATTCAATGCAACAAGAACGGTTAAGCTACGCCTCGGGACCAAGCACGCAGCCCTTATTGGGTATGACCATTGGTGAACAATTTGATCAGGCTTGTCGGCAATATGCTGAAAAGGAAGCAATCGTTAGTTTTCATCAAAACAGACGATTAACCTATAAAGCTTTACAGGATGAAGTAAATGCTTTTGCTTGTAGCCTTTTAAAATTGGGATTAAAAAAAGGTGATCGATTAGCCATCTGGTCACCTAACTGTGTGGAATGGACGGTAACCCAATTTGCAGCTTTTAAAGCAGGGATTATTTTAGTCAATCTAAATACAGCTTATAAAAGCCATGAACTTGAATATGTGTTGAATAAAGTCTCATGTAAAGGATTGATTATTGCTTCTCAATTCAAAACGACTGATTATCAAGAGTTACTTACAAAAATTGCCCCTGAGTTAACTATCAGTCCAGATAAAGTGCTGAGTTCAGCTCGACTACCACATTTAAAATTTGTCATTAAAATTGATGACCAGCATCATACGGGTATTCATCGCTTTAGTGATTTAGTCACTACACCAACTCCTGAACAGCTAGAAGAATTAAAACAATTAGCCAGACAGCTCCAGTTTGATGAAACCATTAATATTCAATTTACTTCAGGTACAACGGGTAATCCTAAAGGGACCATGTTGACCCACCATAATATTTTAAATAATGGCTATTTTGTCGGTGAAGGCATTCGTTTAACCCCTCAAGATAAAGTCTGTATTTCTGTACCGTTGTTTCATTGTTTTGGCATGGTGATGGGGAATTTAGCCTGCGTTACGCATGGTTCAACCATGGTCTATCCATCGGCGGTATTTAATCCTTTAGAAACTTTAAAAGCGATTCATCAAGAGCGTTGTACGGCAGCTTATGGCGTGCCCACCATGTTCATTGCAACCTTAGAACATGAACAGTTTAATGAGTTTGACCTGTCGAGCTTAAGAACGGGCATTATGGCAGGTAGTCCTTGTCCAAGAGAAATTATGCAGCGGGTTATAGACCGCATGCACATGTCTGAAATCACGATTTGTTATGGTATGACTGAAACCTCGCCAGTGAGTGTACAAAGTTCGGTAAATGATTCGATTGATAAACGAGTAAGCACAGTTGGGCATGTCCATCCGCATGTTGAAATTAAAATTGTCGATTTAGAAGGGCAGATTGTTCCGCAAGGAACTTTGGGTGAGCTATGCGTTCGCGGTTATTCAGTGATGGCTGGCTATTGGGGCGAAGAAGAAAAGACCCGTGAAGTGATTGATGCTGCTGGCTGGATGCATACAGGTGATATTGCCGAAATGGATCAAGACGGTTTTATTAAAATTAAAGGCCGTATTAAAGATGTGGTGATTCGTGGTGGGGAAAATCTCTTTCCAAAAGAAATTGAAGATTTCTTATACACTCATCCAGATGTAAGCGATGTCCAAGTCATTGGCTTGCCAGATGCCAGATATGGCGAAGAACTCTGTGCTTGTATTATTTTGCATGAGCATCATCAAATTGATGAAGACAGCATTCGCCAATTCTGCAAAGAGCATATTTCTCATAATAAAGTGCCGCGCTATGTCCGATTCTTTAATGAGTTTCCAATGACAGCTTCAGGCAAAGCGCAGAAGTTTAAATTGCAGGAAATTATGCGAGCTGAACTTAACTTAACTGGAAATGTCTTTGACTAAAGAGGTTAAAAGTTTGGTCAAAGTGCAGCAAACTATAAGTTGAAAGGCAGCTTAAATAGAGGATAAGCAAAATGGCAAAAGACTTTAATAGCCCAAAGGTAGTCGAAGGATATGACGAACATATTCGTAAATTAATTCCGGGTTATGAGGTGATCCATCAACAGGTGGATGCCATTTTGCAATCAGTGTTATCACCAAATGCTCATATTTTAATTGTGGGTTGTGGCACGGGGTATGAACTCGAATATTTACTTAAACGTCATCCAAACTGGAAATTTACAGCAGTTGATCCATCTTTGACTATGCTGCAAAAAGCTCAGGAACAGGTTGAACTTTTAGATAAATCTTCTCAAGTCACCTTTGTTCACGGTGAAACGTCAGCTTTACCTCTTGAGAATTGCTTTGATGCTGCACTTTCTATTCTTGTGGCTCATTTTATTGCAGATGATATAAAACCTGTTTTCTTTAAAGATATTTATGATCGTTTAAAAGAAAATGCTGTTTTGCTGACCTACGATTTAATGACGTGTGTAAATCCACAGCATCTTCAAGCTTTACATTATTTATGTTTAGCACAAGGCTTAACAGAAGAACAATGTCAAAAAATGTTAGAGCGTATGGCGCAAGACTTTTTTAGCCTAACCACTGAAGAGTATATAAAACTTTTAGAAAAAACTGGTTTTGAAAGTGTGCAGCCTTATACACAAATTTTGACGTATCAAGGGTTTATTGCAAAAAAAATAATAGATTTCGGAAAGCGTTAATACGGATATAAAACCTACATATTCTCAATGAGGAAGAGAATATAAAAACTGAAAAAAATTAGAAGATTTAGCTTTACTTAAAAACAAATTAAAAGTGGTTTTCAGGCCGCTTTAGGGAGGTTTTGTCTAAAAAATATGATTGAAGGTCTTTCTTGTGAAAGAAAAGCAAATTTTAAGCACCTATTTTAGATAGGTACATAACAAAAAGGATGTCGAGATCTTTAAGTCGAATTAAAGATCAAAAGGAAAATTTCATGATGAAAGTTTTAAATAAAACGGTTCCAAAAAGCCTATTGGCTGTTTCTGTGACCCTGTTTGTGTCTTCTGCTTTTGCAGGTCAAACAGATCCTGAAATAGCACAACTTCGCCAAGAAGTAAAAGAACTTCGGGCTATGTTACAAGCCAATATGCAGGCGCAAGAATCTTTATCGCAAGGACGAGTGGAACTAGCAAATTCAGCGACTCCTCAAGCCGTACCCGTACCACCAATACAGCAAGGTTTAACCAAGTCTGGTGCAGAATTTAACTTATATGGTTATATACGGGCAGATGCTTCTTATCAAATGAAAGGGGCATCTACGATGTATAACAATATTAGCGGTGTTCCACTTGAGAACACGCCAGAAGAATCTGCACAAAAAGACCAGTTGCACAGTACGGTTAATGTGACACGTTTCGGGTTGAATTTTAAAACCCCAACTGCTGTGGGTGATGTGGGCGGAAAGTTAGAAATGGACTTCTTTGGGGCAGCCACTCGTGATCAGTTTCGAATACGCCATGCTTATTTAACGTTTGATAAATGGCTTATCGGTCAAACGTGGTCAACATTTATCGCACCTGAATATTATCCGGAAACGATTGATGCGGGAACATTTGTAGGCAGTGCATTATTAAGATCACCGCTAGTTCGCTATAGCGATAACTTAACGGCAAATACAAGCTTTGCAATATCGGTTGAAGATCCGAAATATACTGCGACCTCAGATCCAGATAATAAAATGCGTTTACCAGCCTTGGTAGGGCGCTTAAATCATAAATTTACTAATGGATCGATGTTATCGGGACGTAGTTTTGTTGCTGAAAAAAGAACTAATCATGATGAGGAAGTCGCTTGGGGCGTAGGCTTCGGCGGTAAATACCAAATTACACCTGATACATTACTCAAAGCCGATTATTACCATGTCAAAGGAGATGGGCGTTTCCTGCTATGGAGTAACAGCGGCTATGCAATAGATGATCAAAACAATATGCATAGCAATGAATTTGATACCGTTTCTTTCGGTATTACTCATCAATTTACACCGCAAATTCGCTCGACTTTAGGCTACGGCTATATGAAAGCCAAAGATGATAACCGTTTTGCTGAATTACAACGTAATAGCACCACTCAAAACAAAGAGCTTTGGCAAAGCTGGGTGAATGCACTGTATAACCCATACAAACCAATTACCTTGGGCGTCGAATATGTGTATGGCGAACGAGAAACTTTTGATGGACGTAACGGGATTGATAACCGCTTCAATATGATGGCGAGTTATGACTTTTAATTTATTCAATAAAACCTTGAATAATTTGTTTTTTCTTTAGGGTGCAGTATGTCGTTTTAAAAAATTGAATATGAATTTATCTCACAAAGGAGGTGAGTAAATGACAACATCTAAATTAAATGTAAATGAAGTTATTGATCAGGCCAGATTTACCCCTTTTCACTGGAGTATTTTACTTTGGTGTTTATTAATTATTATTTTTGATGGTTACGATCTGGTGATTTATGGCGTTGTATTGCCTTTGCTAATGCAAGAGTGGTCGTTAACAGCTGTACAGGCGGGGATGTTAGCAAGTACGGCACTATGCGGAATGATGTTTGGGGCGATGTTCTTTGGAACATTGGCAGATAAAATAGGCCGTAAAAAGGTAATTTTAATCTGTGTGACTTTTTTTAGTGGTTTCACCTTTTTAGGTGCTTTTGCATCAAGCCCACTTGAGTTTGGGGTACTTCGGTTCTTGGCGGGATTAGGCATTGGTGGGGTTATGCCAAATTTAGTTGCACTTACCTCCGAATATGCGCCTAAACGTATAAGAAGTACGCTGGTGGGGAGTATGTTCAGTGGTTATGCAATTGGCGGGATTCTTTCAGCATTAATTGGTAGTTATTTGGTTGAAAGTCAAGGATGGCAAATTATGTTTTTAATTGCCGGTATTCCACTATTTTTATTACCTGTCATTTGGAAGTTTTTACCTGAGTCTTTAACCTTTTTAGTTAAGACGGGTAAGACTGAGCAAGCACAGCGCATTATTCAAAAGATTTCACCTGAACAAAACCTAACGATTAATACTTACTTAGTGCTTAATGAGGATAATGTACCCACAGGTAGTTCTGTAAAGGGATTATTTCAGCAAGGCCGTGCTTTCAATACACTCATGTTTTGGCTTGTATTCTTTATGTGCTTACTCATGGTGTATGCCTTAAGTAGCTGGTTACCAAAACTCATGCTAGCAGCAGGCTATTCGCTTGGAAAGAGTATTTTATTCTTGCTTGCCTTAAATGTGGGGGCAATGATCGGTTCAATCGGTGGCGGTATTTTGTCTGATAAATTCCATTTAAAACCTGTAATTATGGGAATGCTACTGGCAGGTGTTGTCGCTTTAGTCGGTTTAGGTTTTAACTCACCAGCCTATGTTTTATATGGTTTAGTGACTGTTGCAGGAGCAGCAACAATTGGTACTTCAATTCTTCTTTATAGTTATGTTGCACAATATTATCCACTAAGTGTGCGTTCTACTGGGATTGGCTGTGCCTCTGGTGTAGGTCGAATTGGAGCTATTGTTGGACCTATCTTAACGGGCCTGTTATTGGGTTTAGAGTTACCACATAAGATGAATTTTGTGATGATCGCAATTCCTGCAATTTTAGCGCTTTTCGCCGTCATGGTTTTAAGACGATATGCAACTGAAAAACAGCCTATTACACCAAAACTTAATGTCGAGTTAGAGGGTAATTAATCCATATTGATACAGGTAGGGGAGCAAATTCCTACCTGTATCTAGACATTAATTATTGAGTAACTGGTTTATATCAACCAGATTTGCCATTTGTTGATTACCACGGTCATTCGGATGTAAATGATCACCCGAATCATAAATTGGATTTAATCGATCGGGATGTTTAGTGTCTTTTAAGCCTTGCTCAAGATCAAGTACACCGTCAAATGTATGGCTGGTTCTGATCCAATGATTAATGCGCTGGCGTAATTCATCTTTATTCGGTTGATAGTAGTTATCAAGAGGAGTATTGGGTAAAGCTCCCGAAAATGGTAATAAGGTTGCTCCAATCACTTGAATACCTTGGCGATGTGCTTCATCTACAACACGTTTATAACCTTGGGTGAGTGCTTCAAAAGTCGGTATTTGTTGTTTAGGTGCAAAAGCAGTACCGGGCCATGAAATATCATTAATACCCACCAGAACAATTAATGTTTTCACACCTGAATATTGAAATATTTCTTTTTTCAAACGATCTAAAGCATTGTCACCCATACCGTCTGTGAGTAGTCGATTTCCTGAAATTCCACTATTAATTACTGCGACTTGATGTGGTGATAAGCGCTTAGCTAAAAAGTCGGTCCATCGAGTATTTGCATCTAAAGTTGCAGTTGCTCCATCGGTAATTGAGTCTCCAATGACAGCAACAACATGGGCTTTACGCTTTGGTTTTACTTCTACAGCCGATAATAATAATCGTGCAGTTGTGGTTTTGGCACTGCTAGGCGTATTTAAGTTCGCAGCCTGGTTGCCCGTAATGAGCCAACTGGTTTGTTTAGCATCCCAATGAAAAGTTTTAAATGTAGTGGGCTTTTGAATAAAGGTATTTACCATTAACTGTGCATGATCTGGAACAGGGAGCGGGATTGGATCACTGATCAGTTGTTTGCCTGGTAAAATTTGTGCTTTAAGCTTTCCAGAGAAATAAACTGGATAAGCACTCTTTGATTTAAGACTTTGTCCTTTGACTAACCCCACAGTAGTTTTATCAATATAAAGCGGTTGATCCCCATATTGATTGGTAAAAACGAGCCTAACCGCTTCACCACCTAAACTAATTTGACTGATTTGCTTAATGGTCTGATTCGATATTTGATCTGGAATATTGGTCGGGAAAAAGAAATCTTTATTCCAGACTTTTTGTGGACTAGCTGCCCAAGTGGTAACCCACTGGCTCTTTTGTACTTCTGCTTGTGCAAAGCTCGTAAATAAAACAAGAGAGAATAGGGTGGGTTGATAAAGTTTCATCTCGTAAACTCTTTAAAAGAAATTAAAGTTATCTTGAAACAAATTACTGGCTTGTTATAGCAACATAAGCGGAATAAGATTTGTGAATGAAATTCATAAATAGATTTTGTTATGTCATATTTTGATATTAATCGGTCTGGTGAGTTAGCAATTTTTATTCGAGTGGTCGAGTTAGGAAGCTTTTCAGCAGTCGCAAGAGCTTGCGACATGACGCCGTCTGCGGTGAGTAAGTTAATTTCTCGGTTGGAAAAAAGACTTGGCGTTAGGTTGCTTAATCGCTCAACACGTCAGTTCCAACTCACCAGTGAAGGATGTCAGTTTTATGAGCAAGGTAGTCACATACTCAATAACTTAGATGAACTAGAACAATCTGTTACTGTAAATCACATGCCGCAAGGGCGAATTAGAATTCATACCAGTCTTTCATATTGGACACACTTTTTATTACCTTGTATTTCTCTATTTAACGAGTGCTATCCACAAATTGAATTAGAGGCTCATTTGAGTGATGAAGTCATTAATTTAGTTGAGCAAAGAATTGATATCGCAATTCGCACGGGACCTTTGAAAAGCTCAAATTTGGTTGCTCGCTCACTCGGAAGCACTCAGAAACATTATGTATGTTCACCTACCTATATTGAAAAGAATGGTTATCCGCAGCATCCAGAAGAGTTATACGAACATCAGCTTTTAGACGTAAGTTACCAACGTCAAAATAAAACGTGGCTTTTTAAAAAAGACGATCAAGAAATCACACTTGCTCCCACTAAGGTTTTAAGAGTAAATCATGGAGAAGCCATCTTACAGTTAGCGCTTGCAGGTGCTGGTATTGCACAGCTTAACCAGTTCCAAGTCAAAAAAGCTTTAGAACAAAAACAGTTGGTCAAAATCCTTGAAGACTGGAATATCAAGGCTTCAGAAGAATTTCATGCTGTTTGGATAGGACATGATAAATATGTCCCTAAGCGAGTAAGGGCTTTTTTAGATTTCTTGGTAGAGCATACAAAAGTTAGTTAATGGAGTCTTTTCTTGCGCTTAACTGACATTGGTGCATAGTTTCATTCATAGTTTCCACAAAGTGCATATTCGCATTAATATTTTGTAAGCTTACTTTGGGTAAGTTCTCTACAAACTGCGGTGAATAATGTTTTTCTAAAGAGTTATAAATACAGTTGCATTGTGAAAGTGCACGACCTGCCCAAACACAATGTGTATTAAATTCATTTTTACTGATAGACCTGCAACCTAATAAACTTATAGAACTTATTAATAGGGTGCAGATTAAAACAATACGATATAAAAAAAACATCATTATTGCTCTTCATTGGTTGTTGTTATCGTTAAGTCATGTTTATAGAAATTTTCTAGTCTTTATCGAGAGTTAAATATGGAAATATTTACTCTGAAAAGATAGGAAAGCAGAAACATAAAACTGTAGGATATTTTCTTAAAAATATTTTCAGTTAAGTCGATAACGTGATGAAGAGTAGAAGAAAAAACACGATATAAAATAATAGTCATTAGAGACTCCTTGATGAAAAGAAGTTGCGCCCAATCACTGCTATTAATTATGGTGGTGAAACGAAAGAGGGTTAGCAGACTGATACCTAAGAAACCAGCACACCCGAAGGTGTCCCACTCCCGTTCCTCCGTCAAAGGCACGAGGGGCTACACACCAAAAAACTTGTTTTTAGTGCGCTTAGGTAGACGGTCTGCTAAAACCGACTGACAAAATAGGTCAGCCGGAGCATCATAAGCTGAGCCTTAAAGCGGGTCAATTGCAAAAATAAAAGATTGGTTTATATAAACAAATATTAATATTTTTAAATTTTCATTAATAAAATAATGAGTTATTTAGAATTGAAAATATTGAATAATGGTTCAATAGAGGTTAAAAAATAATTTTTAATGTTTATATATCAAATATTTATTAATTGTTTATTTATATAGTGTTTGCAAGTAATGACTTATTTCAACATAAGTCAAAAAAGAGCGGGAAATTTTGATTTTATGAATATCATGTAATTAAATAAATAGCCGTTGCCAAATTTTAATTAAAATATCAATTGCAAGAAAAGTAATTTTTTAACATTTATATTATTTAGATTTTTACAAAAGCTTGCACAACCTACAAAACTTAAGAGAACCATAGCGGTAGGCCAACATAAGATAATGTTATTCATAAGCCTACATCTTAAGATTTATAAGGGTGACCTCAATGTTAAGAATTTTTTGTGCAGTGAGTATGGTAGTTGCAATCGCAATGGGTATGAGTGCCTGCCAAGATCGAAATTCAACAGATGATGATGGAACACATGGTTCGAATGACCCAGCAACTACTCAACAAATGGAAAAAAACTCATAATTATTTCGCTTAAGAAAACTCACATTTATGTGGGTTTTCTTATCGTTATTTTCTATAAAATATGTAACATAATAAAAAAAGCAATTATATAAAAATATAAAATTAATCAATAAATTAGTGTGTTATAGCCTTTATATTAATTTGTTGTTATTGAATTGTTTCCTCAGTAAATTATAGTTTCAAAAAATTAATAAAATAAACACAATAAATTACTTATATTCATCCAAAATTCATTTTAGTGAAAACAATTTTTAAAGGTAAGGATATGCCCCAGTACTTAAAAATAGCTGAGAAAATCTATCAAAATGTTAAGGAAAAAAAGGGTTTGTAGATGATCCTATGGAAGATCTTAACAATTTAATGATTGAGCTTAGACATGAGATTAAGGGGACAAAACTTAAACTTTTATACAATTATATTGATTTTGCTGAATTGCTGATTAAGCCTCTTCAGGAATCTAAAATTAAATTAGATTTAAGTATTATTCCGAAGAGTAAAAACACACAAGAATTTGTATTGTGGCTTGCAGGTTTTATTGAGCGTATTACTACAGGTGGCCAAGAAAAGTTACCGCCAATTCGCGATAAAGTTGCATTACCTGCATATGCTTATGAAGAAACATATCCTGCTAAAGAAACTCCCGTGAATAACGGGGAAGAAATTATTGAATATTTTAAGAAAAACCAAAATTGATATTTTGTTTATGTACGGCTCAAGTTTATTGTTAGGCTTTTACGTTAAATAAATGGGAAAAACCAGTAACTTTAATTAAGAGATAAGGTGGCGGTATGTTTGTATATTTTACTGATGGAACTTGCATTAATGACTCTGAAATTTATGGTGTGAAAGCTAAGCAAGAACAAAACAGATATGTAGTAGAAGTTACGATCAAACCAACACATACTCTATCTACAACGCCGGATGTACAATTTAAAAAAGAAATTTTTGATGATCCGAACCAAGCCAATCAATATCTTAGTAATAATTTTAATATGCCGCCGTTTTTCTAATATAAATACTTCAAATAATAAAAAAGCTTATTTCCCAGGGCCAATAGGAAATAAGCTATATGCTTTGGACCAATTAAGGATGTTACATGTCATCCCATGCATCTTTAATGGCTTGTTTTGCATGTTCCCATTTTAATCGGGATTCAGCTTTGAGCTCTTCCCATTTTTGTTGCAAGCTACCTTCCATCTCTTCAAACTGAGTTCCTTCTTTAGATTCTGAACGGGCACGATGACCTAGTTCATAAGCTGCAGAAAAATCACGATCATAATCCAGATCTGGCGTAGTTAATTGAGCTTCTTGATAATAAGGTCGAGTAAGATAACTTTCTCGCCAGCGAGAGTCAGAATAATTATGGTCGCCAGCTACAAGTTGAGCATGGTCTGTATTTTGATCTGTCATCAGTTTTTCCTCTTCTCTTATTTAATTTTATGCTTATGTTAAATTTAGGAAGGTGAGGGCACCTTCCTAAATAAAATGAATGACCGCATCAAATGACATTTAATTCAACAACGGATTAGCGTTGCTGATTATTGTTATTTGAGTTTTGTTGGCCTGAATCTTTTTGATTAGAGCCTTGTTGTTGGCGGCGGTTGTCATTTTGCTGTTGTTGCTGATAGTTTTGTTGCTGTTGATCGTTTTGCTGTTGGTTGCCTTGCTGCTGCTGGTTGTTACGGTTGTCGTTTTGCTGTTGTTGTTGCTGCTGATTATTGCGTTGATTGCTTTGATTATTAGTAGTGCTCATCTTTAATTACCTCATATCATTTATGATGTGTGTTTTATCTGAGAGCTTCAGATAGGTTCATTAAAACATGAAAATTTTTAATGTGTAGCGTTGGGGTGTTACCCTATATTTAAATGTAAATTTAAAAAATTAAATAAAACCTTGATTTCTATAAAATGTAATTTTAATGATTAAACATAATTAATATGAATATAGTTAAAATTACATTTGGGTACATAGAGGTTAAATAAAAACTATGATCATTTCTAAATGTGTATTTGTTATCTTTTATAAAAGAATTCTATTTTTTATTATCTGATATTATGCATTTAATATCTTGTGTAATGTAATAGAGTAATTGTATAAGCTTAAGGCTAGGAGGTCCTTTAAATATACGTCTAAAATTATAAAAATTATCTTTATAATAAATAGAATAAAAAAGGTGCCTACAGGTTTTTCTTGAGTTTCAGAGCCTCCTTTTTTTAATAACCCAGTACAAGCGATATAAAGGTCAGCATGTAAAAGTTCTTTACCTTTTTTGATCATTTCTACAGTGACTTGCATCGACTCAGGTGTATATTTTTCAATGAGTTCAGGTGAAATGTGAAGAGTATTTTCTTTTACACGTAAGTCGTAGCTAACTAAGCTTCCAATAAGAATGTCACCAGAATAGGGGCTTAAAGAAAAACGGTAAGCGAGATAACCCGCCGAAGCACTTTCAAAAAAAGCGATTTTAATTTTTTCCTGTGCTAGTAATTTGCAACATGAGTTAAACATTTGTTTTCTCCCTAAAACTGTTTTAATTTATTTATAAAATTATTTTTAATTTCTTTTTGTTAAGTTTTTAGCCTTTATAATTTTAAAAGTAAATCAAATGTAAATTTAGTTTGTTATTTATATATTTTTTATAAAAACAGATAGTTAAATTATTCTAAAGTTGAGAATGTAAGTTTGTGTTATTTTTTATGTCATTGAATTTTAATGATTTAAAAATATATGAGATTTCTTAATAACGTAATATAACAAAGATACGCTGGGATTATAGTTTGGTTAAAGTATGGTAATTTATATCTCACTAAAGGAGAATAGAAATGCCTGTTGTAGTGAAAAAAAGATTATTAGACCTATTACAAGATAATCAACAGAACTATTACGAATTATTCGTTTTTTTCCTTGATCCTGATATTTCTAGTTTTGAAAAAGAGAAGAAAGCACGAGATTTCCTTGTTAAAGAAATAGATAAAATAAATGAAAATGAAATAGATTTTCCTGCAACTATAAATACGGTTAAAGAATGGTGTGTAAATGACAATAAACAAAATTGTGAGTTATTTCAGGCCTATTTAAACCGTAGACAAAGTGGGGGTGAGAGAGAGTATTTCCAGAATGTCGGTCAGGCATTTGAATTTTTAATTAAGGTCTCTCCAACTAAAAAGGTAGATGGTGCATGGTTATATAGTTCAGTTCACTACTGGAACGATCCGGTTTTTCATGACCTTATTATTACCTATCTAGAAGAGCTTGGACTCGGTGAGCCGAAAGCAAATCACGTCTGTATCTATGAAGACTTGCTGCGTAGTCTAGGACTCGATAGCTTTGATCTGCTTTTAGAGGATGAATACTATCATAATGCCGTGATTCAGCTGGCGCTTGGTTATGCTCCACCTGAGTTTATTCCCGAAATTGTCGGTTTCAATTTAGGTTATGAGCAACTGCCACTGCATTTACTCATTAGTAATTATGAGCTTGCAGAACTGGGTATTGATTCTAAATATTTTAATTTGCACATTACTATCGACAACATTGATAACGGACATGCAGATAAAGCAATTAAAGTTATAGAAAATATTTACGATAAATACAGAGATAAAGAAGCTTTCTTTAATAAATTAAAACGTGGTTTTGCTCTTAATAACCATGGTGTTTCTTCTTCAAAAATTATTAAAAATTTAAATCTTGAAGATTTAGTCCTCAAAATTTTAAAAAGAAAAGCGCTCGTGGGTCAGCTAATACATAACGAAACCAGACAGTTTGGATGCAAAACCATTAACCAATGGTTATCAAATCCAGAAGACGTTAAAGGCTTAGTTACACATCTCATTGATCACAAGTGGATTAAATTGAATACCGATCCTGAACAGAGCGTATTCTGGCGAATGATTAATGAAGAAAATGGAAAAATGTTTGGGGTATTTAACCCTGTAGAACGACAAATTATTCATGACTGGATTGCTGGAAGTGATCATTCTTCTAACTACTTGGCCTACAGCAGAGAACTAAAGAATAGCCAGCGTATTCAAGATTATCTGTTTAGCTATATTTCTGATGGCGAACTCGATGCACTCCAAGAGCGTATACGTCAGACACCTGATCTTGCCATAAAAATATGCAAGCTGACTCCGTTTTTGGCCCCAGATTCACACCATAAAAGCATTGGGCTTTGGAGCACACGTAAATATGTCGAGCTCCTTTTTCCATATTTAAGTTCCTTTAACAAAACTAACTCTTGAAGTTTTTAATTCACCCCACGTTTAACTTTAAAACATAGGTAATGAACATGACTGATAATGTTAAATCAACAAATAAAACAAGTGAAATGGCTGGTGCTGACGCTGCAAATAAAGCCAATACTACCCAAAAAACTGAACAATTAGACTCAGTCAGAGATGATGCAACCAATGAAGCATTAACCACAAATCAAGGGGTTAAAATTGCTGATAACCAGAATAGTTTAAGAGCAGGTATTCGCGGTTCGACACTATTAGAAGATTTTATTTTACGAGAAAAGATTACTCATTTTGACCATGAACGTATTCCTGAGCGTATTGTGCATGCGCGTGGCGTGGGTGCTCATGGTTACTTTCAGGCTTATGAAGGAAATGAGCGCTTAACAAAAGCTGGTTTTTTGACTGACCCAACCATTCAAACTCCAATTTTTGTACGCTTCTCAACAGTGCAGGGACCACGTGGTTCTGCTGATACGGTCCGTGATATTCGTGGTTTTGCCATTAAATTTTATACCCAAGAGGGTAATTTTGATTTAGTCGGTAACAATGCGCCTGTGTTTTTTGTGCAAGATGGCATTAAGTTTCCAGACTTCGTTCATGCTGTAAAACCTGAACCAGATACAGAAATGCCAACAGGAGCATCTGCACACGATACTTTTTGGGATTTTGTGTCTTTAGTACCTGAGTCAGCACACGCGGTGATTTGGGCAATGTCAGACCGTGCAATTCCACGTAATTTACGCTCAATCCAAGGGTTTGGGGTTCATACATTCCGTCTCATTAATGCCGAAGGAAAATCACATTTTGTGAAATTCCACTGGACCCCTAAACAAGGTTTAAGTGCGTTAGTTTGGGATGAAGCTCAAAAGCTTGCTGGTAAAGATCCAGATTTCCACCGTCGCGATCTTTATGAAGCCATTGAAAATGGGGTTTATCCTGAATGGGAACTCGGTGTACAAATTGTTGAAGAAAAAGACGAGATGAACTTTGACTTCGACTTATTGGACCCGACAAAAATTATTCCTGAAGAGTTGGTTCCAGTGACACCAATTGGACGATTTGTTTTAAACAGAAATGTAGATAATTTCTTTGCAGAAACAGAGCAGGTGGCTTTCTGTCCGGGACATATTGTGCCAGGAATTGACTTTACAAATGACCCGCTTCTACAAGCACGACTATTTTCATATACCGATACACAGTTAAGTCGTTTGGGTGGACCGAACTTCCATCAAATTCCGATCAATAAACCTGTGTGCCCATTCCACAATAATCAACGTGATGGTATTCACCAGCATACGATTCATAAAGGGCAGGCTTCATATCAACCAAACTCAATTGATAATGATTGGCCAGCCGAAACCCCACCTGCTGCTTCAAACGGCGGTTTTGAAAGCTATCCTGAACAGATTAGCGGACATAAACTTCGTCAAAGAAGCGAAACTTTTTCTGATCATTTTTCTCAACCGCGCCTTTACTACAAGAGCCTTGCCCCTCATGAGCAAAAGCATGTGGTCGATGCCTATACTTTTGAATTAAGTAAAGTGCAACGAAAACACATTCGTGAGCGTCAAGTTCAACAAATTTTAGCAAATATTGATCTTGACTTAGCACGACAAGTAGGCGCTAATTTAGGAATTGAAGTGCCTGATTTGACGCTAGATTATAAAAAAACTGCAGTTGAAAAATCGGCTAAATTATCTTTCTTGGCTTTCCCGCCCCAAGATATTCAAGGTCGAAAAGTTGCAGTACTTATTCATAATTTAGTGAAATCTGATGCATTAGAAGCGATGAAAAACTGGGCAATTAAAGAAGGGGTGACTCTTCATTTATTAGCGCCAAGCTTAGCTCCTGTAAAAGATCATCAAGACAGTATTATTACGGCTGATGGTATGCAAATGGCTGAACCTTCAATTGCTTACGATGCGGTAATCATTCCTGATGGCGATAACTTAAATGTCGTGCTGCAAGATGGCGTAGCGCGCCACTATGTACTCGAAGCTTACAAGCATTTAAAACCAATTGCGTTTTTAGGTAATAAATCTGATTTGCTTGAACCGCTAGGTTTAGTTCCCGATGAAGGCACTCTAGTTGGAGATGAATTCCAGCCGATTGCTGAAAATTTCAAAAATCTGATTATGGCTCATCGTGTTTGGTCAAGAGAACAAATAGCTGCTCAGATACCGGCTTAACAAACAAAAAAGCCCTGAAAGTTTTAACTTTCAGGGCTTTTTTATATCTTAGGGATTAACCATTTACGATTTGACCACCATTTACATGAATGACTTGACCTGTAATGTAACTTGCATCATCTGAGGCAAGGAAAAGATAAGCAGGTGCAACTTCACTTGGTTGTCCCATTCTTCCCATTGGGGTATCTTTACCAAACTCCTTAACGGTTTCTGCATCGAAACTGCTTGGAATTAATGGTGTCCAGATGGGTCCTGGCGCAACACCATTTACCCGAATTCCTTTTTTCTGTTTCATTAAATTGTTCGATAAGCTACGCGTAAAAGTAGTAATCGCACCTTTGGTACTTGCATAATCAATGAGCTCATCATGGCCTTGATAGCTGGTAATACTGGTTGTATTAATAATACTGTCGCCTTCTTCCATATAAGGAATGGCTTCTTTAGTAAGATAAAACATTGGGAAAATATTAGTTTTAAAAGTTTTTTCTAATTGCTCATTACTAATGCTTTCAATTTCTTTTTGTTGATATTGCACACCAGCGTTATTCACTAAAATATTAATTTTACCGTAATGTTGTAGAACTTTATCAATATCAAGTTTTGCCACATCTGGATCAGAAATATCACCTTTTAATAAAAGACAATGCTGTCCTTCTCTTTCAACGAGTTGTTTAGTGATTTCAGCATCTTGATCTTCTTCAAGATAAAGGATTGCAATATCGGCACCTTCACGGGCAAACAATACTGCGACAGAACGCCCGATACCGCTATCGCCACCACTAATAACCGCAACTTTACCTTTTAGCTTATCGCTACCTTTATGGGTACTTTTTATAATCTCAGGTTCAGGGTGCATTTTTTCCTGATCGCCTGGTTGATGAGATTGAACTTGTGCGGGGGCAGATGTTGGATACTGGTTTGTTGAGTTTTCCATTTTTAAATACCTCGGTTGTAATATCTAATTTTCATATAGTGAGCTGTTACCGCGTAAATGTGAGTAAAATGAATTTTTTAATAAGTTGTCTTTGTTATTTTATTTATAAGGATGTAAAAAAATATTTTTATATTTAAGGATTAAATAATATCGATTACCTTGATTTTGTTTTTATCAATCATACTTTCAATAATAGATCTATTTCCTGTATCCTCTAACCAGTTTTCTATCGGTATATTATTAGATAAATCTAATATTTTTTTAATAATTTCTTTTGCTCCATCTATATTTTCTGAATTTTTATTATTTTTAATAGCTATATTATCTAGCAACAGTTTTATATCTTCATGTTCTATATTTTCTGACTTAATAATATATAAGTCTCTTTGGAAGGGATGACTTGCATGAGGTGGGTCTAATCTATAGCTCCATTCTTTGTCATAGTCCTGCCATGAGTTTTTGGACTTAATATGTCCTAGTAAAATTTCAGGGATAGAAATATGGATATATTGCAGAGCTGACTGTTGATTTTTTAATTGCATAGTTAAGTTACTCAAACCATCTTATTAAAATTAGTTTTAAATATTCATATTAATCTCTCAAGTAAATTAATTCTGAAAATGTAATGATATATGTTATTGTTTTTTAATTAAAAAAATTGTTTGCTTGTTATTTTCTCAATAGATCTGGTGTTGTGTTAGTTTACTGTTTTGTACGTTTTGAAATTTTTTGTTATCAGTTAAATTATTTTAACTGTGTTTGTAAAAATATATTGTAGTGTGCCCTTAGGTAATAATGAGTATATCCAATATTTAAAGAGTAAAATTATTAATAATTAAAATTTTTAAAATATTTTAAAAATAATGTGTTTATAAGAAATTTCATTTTTTGATTGATATACATTTAAAAGGATTGATACATCACTTGGGTGGGAAAATATTATAGATATTCTATTGTTATTAAATCCGTTAACTAAAAGCGGTAGTGACTATAATTAAATATAGGAAGATATAACTATGGCTAATACTAGATATGAAGATGATGATAACAATAGAACAGGTACTTCAAATCGTGGATTTGCAAGTATGGATCCTGAAAGAGTACGAGAAATAGCCAGCAAAGGTGGGCGAGCTGCTCACGCGAGTGGTAATGCACATGAGTTTACCTCTGAAGAAGCTCGTGAAGCTGGCCGAGCAGCCCATGCAAGTGGTAACGCTCATGAATTTACGTCTGAAGAAGCGCGTGAAGCGGGTGCATTAAGCCATAAAAATGATGGCCGTAATGGTCGTGGCCGCGGTCGTGATGATGACGACAATGATGACGATCGCGGTGGCCGCTCAGGCGGTCGAGGTCGAAGCCGTTACGACGACGATGATGACGATGATCGCGGTGGCCGTTCAAGCGGACGAGGCCGAGGTCGCAGCCGTGATGACGACGATGATGACGATGATCGCGGTGGCCGTTCAAGCGGACGAGGTCGTGGTCGCAGCCGTGATGATGATGATGACGACGATCGCGGTGGCCGTTCAGGCGGACGAGGTCGTGGTCGCAGCCGTGACGATGATGATGACGATGATCGCGGTGGCCGTTCAGGTGGCCGAGGTCGTGGTCGCAGCCGTTATGATGACGACGATGAAGATGACGATCGCGGCCGTTCAGGCGGACGAGGCCGAGGTCGTAGCCGCGATGACGATGAGGATGACGATCGTGGCCGCTCAGGTGGACGAGGTCGTGGCCGCAGTCGCGATGACGATGATGATGACGATCGCGGTGGTCGCTCAGGTGGTCGAGGTCGTGGTCGCAGCCGTGATGACGATGATGATGACGATCGCGGAGGCCGTTCAGGCGGACGAGGCCGTGGCCGCAGCCGTGATGACGATGATGATGACGATCGCGGAGGCCGTTCAGGCGGACGAGGCCGTGGCCGCAGCCGTGATGACGACGATGATGATGATCGCGGTGGTCGCTCAGGTGGACGAGGTCGTGGTCGCAGTCGTGATGACGACGATGATGATGATCGCGGAGGCCGTTCAGGCGGACGAGGCCGTGGCCGCAGCCGTGATGACGATGATGATGACGATCGCGGTGGCCGCTCAGGCGGACGAGGTCGTGGTCGCAGCCGTGATGACGACGATGATGACGATCGTGGCCGTTCAGGCGGACGAGGCCGAGGTCGCAGCCGTGATGACGACGATGATTATGATGGCCGTGGTCAAAACTCTCGTAATCAAAAACGTGATGCCTACGGACGTTTTACGTCTTAAGCAGAATGTTTTAAAAACAAAGGAGGCTTTTGCCTCCTTTGTTTTTAGCTTACTTACTGTATTTACTGAGGGAGAGGTTGTAGGCCTTTTACAATATCAAGGTATTCAGAACCGTTTAACCAAAAAGATTTTTTCAAAAAAAGTGTCGTCATAATACTTTCGGCTGCTTCGCTATCTGGATTTTCACAAAATAATCCGTAGCTTTCACCTAAAACCGCATCATTTTCAATTAGGCGGATATAGTAAGCATGTTGCTCATTTGCATAACCTAAAACCGCATCACGTTGATTTTTCATTTCGCATGTCTCCATACCAAAAAACTGAATTTAACCAGAATGTTAAGTGTTCAGAATCTCATTTGATAAAAATCAAAAAACAGTCAGCGATAACGACTATTCCGAAATAGGTTTTGATTTTCTTCAAATTGCCATTTTGGTTAAAACATCCCTGTTAAAAGCAAAATGGATTAAAATCTGATCATGAGATTTATTGTTATGCAAAAAAAATATTTCGTCAACTTGAAAATGTAACTTTTTCAAGTTACATTGTTTGTGTAGGATTTGAACAGTGGAATGGAGGCAATATGCCAAAGAAAAAAGAGTTCGAGCATGGCGGTGCACGAGAAAATGCCGGACGTAAAGCACAGTTCAATGAACCCACCAAAGTCATTCGTGTTCCCGAGTCTCAAGTTAAATTTATCAAAAATTGGTTACTGAATAATGTCAAAACCAATAACTTGACCGACTTTAACTCAAAACTTAATGTCCAACAGGTTCACCCAAATAACGATAAAATTTACCACATTCCTCTGGCAACTGAACGTGTTGCGGCAGGTTTTCCTTCACCTGCGCAAGATGATATTGAGCAAGCACTCGATTTAAATGAATATTTAATTAGAAATGAAAATGCCACGTTTATTGTTAAAGCCAACTCTTTATCCATGTTAGATGCTGGAATTGATATTAATGATCCGCTTATTGTGGACCGTAGCATTCCCGCTAAATCAGGTGATATTGTGATTGCACTCATCGACAATGATTTTACTGTGAAGCGCTTAATGATTGATAGTCAATTTCATCCACCTAAAGTTTGGCTGAAAGCAGAGAACCCTGATTATCAGAATATTTATATTGAAGAGGGGCAAGAACTGGTGATTTGGGGAGTGGTGACTTATAACCTCAAACGAATGAGATAATTTTTTCTTATATTTATTATTTAAGTTACTGACCTGAAATCGAGGCCAGTAACTTTTGTTGAATGACTTTTAAATTTGCCCAATCAATAAGCACGTTGCGATAATGATCATCAAACCACCTGAAAAACGACCAACTAACTGTGCTGCTTGTGGTCTGGTTTTTAAAATAGCCTCTGAACCATAACCCACCATTAAGTAAATTATCGCGCAGCTAATCATGTGAACAACACCAAAGGCAAGAATTTGTGTTGTTACTGACCATGAAGCAGTAGTATCAATAAACTGAGGAAGCAGGGCTAAAAAGAGTAAAAAAACTTTCGGGTTTAATCCACTCACGTAAACGCCTTTGGTTGCCCAGCTCAACCATGACTGAGCTTTTTCAGAACCAGATTCGTTCGGAGTAGGAGGGGTAAGTAATAAATTTATACCCATCCATAACAAATAAGCAGAACCCGCAACAGTAAGAATCATTAGAGCAGTTGGATTATTTGCTACAAGCAGACCAACACCAGCCGCTACCAATAAAATCGTAATAAAGTGTCCAAATAGCATACCTGCGACGGCGGGTACGACGACTTTGCCTTTAATCCCTGCTGAAATGGCATAGGCCCAGTCTGCCCCTGGCGTAATAATAAAAAGAATGGAGACACTCCAAAATGCAATAAAAATGTTAAAAGCCATATGCTTATCTCAGCAAACTATTTTCCAAAGGTTTCGCTCGTGGTTTAGAAAAAATCCCTATTTATTCGAGCTTGTTGAAAATAATATGCTCATGTATTTAGAATGTGCTTTTAAATGTTTGCTCATATCACACTCATTTGGGGTAAATTTTTCTAAATGGATCGCACAGATAAAAAGATTCTTGCTGAATTGCAATTAAATGGCCGATTATCTATCACCGAGTTGGCAGAAAAAGTCGGTTTGAGCATTTCACCTTGTCATAGACGAGTAAAGGCTTTAGAAGAGTCAGGAGCTATCAAAGGTTATCGGGCAGAACTCGACCCAAACTTAGTGGGATTTGAATTTTCAGCGATTGTTTTTATCACGCTTAAAGAGGGCGATAAACAGGCAGTCGAGAAGTTTGAAAATGCCGTGATAGACATCCCGCAAATTATTCAGGCACAGCGTTTGTTTGGTGAGCCAGATTATTTACTACATGTGGTGGCTAAAGATTTACCTGCTTTTCAGCGGTTATATGATGAAAAATTATCAGCTATTCCAAGTGTGCAACGACTCATCTCAACCATTGTGATGAAAGATGTAGTACCTGAACGTTTATTCCCGATTGGCTAAGGATCATCAGATATAAAAAAAGAAGCTTTAAAGCTTCTTTTTTAGTTGGTATAGAATTTTAAGCATCAAGAGTTTTACACAAAGAGCAGATCGTACCGTTATGTTTATGAGAGAACATAATATCTGGACGCTCGTAGCCTTGCTCACATACGCGGCAGTGATAGACGGTAGCAACAGGAGTGCCTTCAGCATCGTAACGTGGTTCTTTAATACCGTCATCGTGTGACTTGATGTAGTATTTTCCTTTGGTTAATAACCCCATGATTGGTGTTAATACAAAGGCAAGTACAAGTGCGATAAGCGGTGAGTAAGGCGCCAAGAAACTACCGAGTAAGCCGAAGAATGCTGCAATTGATAGGCCTGCTGATACAAGGAATGCAACCATACCGACAGGGTTTACGTTGTATAACATGTCACGGCGGTATTCCGGCTCTTTAGGTGAAAGTTTTAAAACATATTTGTTGATTGAAATGTCTGTTGCGACAACTACAACCCAAGCAATCGCAAAGTTTGAATAGAACCCTAAGATTTTACCTAGTACCGCAAACATATTGCCTTCCATCAAAGCAAGCGCAATTGCTAAGTTCACCATCACAAAGATAATACGACCAGGATAATGTTTGCTAATACGAGTGTAGGCACTTGTCCATGCAAGGGAACCAGAGTAAGCATTAGTCACATTAATTTTAATTTGAGAAATAACCACCAAAATCACTGCAAGTGTTAAAGCTGCCCAGCCCGGAAGCATGTCATGAAACGCTGCATTAAACTGTTGAACAGGTTCAGTGCTGTTTACGCCCGGTATTTTAGTGAGTAAATAGAACCCTAAAAATGCCCCAATAATTTGTTTAATCGCCCCTAAAATCACCCAACCCGGACCCGCTGAAATAACCGCAGTCCACCATGCTTTGCTATTTTCTTTTGTTTTTGCAGGCATGAAACGTAAATAATCAATTTGCTCACCAATTTGCATGATGAGAGATAAACAAATACCAGCACCCAACATGATTGCAGCCATGTCTACAGTTGCAAAACCTTCGTTACCTGTGAAAGTTGCAAACTGGCTGACTAAGGTAGGTTCTTGATAAATCAGATAGGCCACAGGACCAATCATCAGAACCAGCCAAAGCGGGGTAGTCCAGACTTGTAATTTACTTAAGGCTTTCATGCCGTAAATTACCAGCGGTATGACCATAACGGTTGAGATGAGATAACCTGCCCAAAGCGGAATACCTAAACCGAGCAATAACCCTTGCGCCATGATTGAACCTTCAAGGGCAAAGAAAATAAAGGTAAAACTGGCGAAAATGATACTGGTCAGGACTGAACCGATATAACCGAAACCTGCACCGCGGGTAATCAAGTCAAGATCGATGTTATAGCGCGCTGCGTAGTAGGCTAAAGGAATGCCTGTTAAGAAGATAATAATCGCTGCAAATAAAATGGAGAAAACAGCATTGGTTGTTCCGTAAGACATACCAATACTGGCGCCAATAGAAAAGTCAGCAAGATAGGCAATACCACCAAGTGCAGTAATAGCGACAACTTTGGGACTCCAGCGCCGAAAGCTGTGTGGAGCATAACGTAAAGTATAATCTTCTAAGGTTTCATTCACTGCTTTTTGTGAATCTGTACCTTGCACAGTGTCCAGATTTGGATGTTCAGATACACTCATAACATCAATCTCCCAATCATTTTCGGTCAATCAACACAAATATTGATCATTGTTTTTTGATGGATTTGAGTGTGTGATTTTTGGGAAAAATTGAAAATACGTTATTTTGCGTATATGTGCGTATTCGAGAAAATCGCCATGATAATTGACTTTTGGCATAAGGATTGCTGGGTTTAATGCAGCCACAAGCCAAACATGAGTGTTATGCCAGATTCTTCACGCCCCCAACAAGCCCCACAACGTGTGATCAAAACACGCCGTGAATATAATATTTGGGTGGCAGATGAAAGTATTGAAGATTATGCGCTCCGCTATGCACCCACCTCTGTACGTAAATGGTCACCTTGGACTGTGACCAACACCGCAATTTCGACCGTTAGCTTTTTGGCGATGGAAGCCATTGGGGCGACTATGCTTTGGCAGTATGGCTTTAGCAATGCAGTATGGGCAGCAATAGTCGTATGTACCATTATATTTTTAACCAGTTGGCCGATTAGTTACTACGCCGCAAAATATAATGTAGACGTCGATTTGCTTACTCGTGGTGCAGGTTTCGGCTACATTGGCTCAACCATTACATCTCTGATTTATGCCAGCTTTACCTTTATTTTGCTTGCGTTTGAAGCCGCAATTATGGCGATGGCACTTGAGCTGGCTTTAGGTATTCCACAAGTCATTGGTTACTTAATTTCGGCATTAGTGATTTTGCCTTTAGTGGTCAAAGGTATTGGTTTTATTAATAAAGTTCAGGCAATCACACAGCCAATCTGGCTCTTATTGCTGTTATTACCGTGGTTTTTTGTACTTTGGAAACAACCACAAATTTTAAGTAGTAGTTTGCATTTTGTTGGTGCGGTTTCAAACTCGACTGATTTTAATCTGTATTACTTTGGTGCGGCGTGCACTCTTATTTTTTCATTTGTGATCCAAATTGGTGAGCAAGCTGACTATTTACGCTTCTTACCGCAAAAAGAAAAGAACAGAACCGCATGGCGTTTTGCCGTTTTTCTAGGTGGTCCATCTTGGATTATTTTTGGATTTCTAAAAGTTTTGATGGGCATGCTGCTGATGGTGTTGGCTTTTCAGTTGTTTATTCCTGTCTCTGAACTAGATAATCCGACTTATTTGTATTGGGTCGCCTATCAACAATTTATTCCAAATCCTCAGCTAGCGTTAATATTGACTCTAGCGCTAGTTTGCTTGGCGCAAATTAAAATTAATATGACCAATGCCTACGCTGGCTCATTGGCATGGTCCAACTTTTTTGCGCGCTTAACTCATAGCCATCCGGGGCGAATTGTTTGGCTTCTTTTTAACGTTTTTATTGCCATTGTTTTGATGGAAATGGGCATTAGCCATGCGGTTGAACGTATTTTGGGACTATATAGCAATATCGCTTTGGCATGGATTGGCGCCGTTGTTGCCGATTTAATTATCTGTAAGCCTTTAGGCTTAAGCCCAAAGGGAATTGAATTTCGCCGTGCTTATTTATATGACATCAATCCCGTAGGTGTAGGCGCGTTACTCATCGCTTCAGTGTTATCGATGCTGAGCTATTTGGGCTTTTTCGGTCTCATGGCGAAAGGTTTAGCAAGTTTCATTGCTTTGGGGAGTGCGGTGTTATGCGTTCCTATTATTGCTTACCTAACTAAAGCCAAATATTACATTGCACGCCAGCCTGAAAAAATTCAGGCGACTTCGGTTGCTAACTGTGTCGTGTGTGAACGGGATTATGAGCTTGCTGATATGGCGGGTTGCCCAGCCTATAACGGTACGATTTGCTCTCTATGCTGTTCACTTGAAGCACGCTGTCACGATTTATGTAAACCCGATGCACGTTGGTCAGTACAGCTCAAAAAAGCCATCTGGCACTATTTACCAGAACGTTGGGCTAGCCGTTTAAATAGCAGGGTCAGTTTGTATTTATTATTGACTTTAGGGCTGTCTATTGTTTTGGCAGTGAGTTTAAGTCTGGTTTATATCCAAGAAAAAACCTATTTAGAAACCATTAATGCCGCAGCCGTTCCTCAGTTATTTACACTGTTTGTCAAAATTTACACCATTTTATTTTTATTAATGAGTGTTGCTGCATGGTGGTTAGTGTTAAACGATGAAAGTCGTCGCAATGCCGAAATCGAAACGCATCAGCAAACTGCATTATTGATTGATGAAATTGCTGCCCATGAAGTCACTTCAAAAGACCTGCAAGATGCCAGAATTTCAGCAGAACGGGCAAATGATGCAAAAAGCCGTTATGTCATTGGCATTAGTCACGAACTAAGAACGCCTCTAAATAGTATTTTAGGCTATAGCCAATTGCTTCAAAAACAAGAGCAGCTTTCAGAACAAGGCAAAATGGCGCTCGGGGTGATTAGCCGTAGTGGGCAACATCTGACTTCACTGATTGATGGTTTACTAGATTTAGCACGCATTGAAACAGGCAAAATTTCTTTAAATGTGGTGGATGTTCATTTCCCCAATTTTATAGAACAGATTATTCAAATGTTTCAGCCACAGTTTGAACAGAAGAATTTGCAGTTTGTTTATGAAATTGGAGATAACCTGCCGCACTATGTTCGTACCGACAAAAAACGCTTAGAACAGATACTTATTAACTTACTAGGCAATGCTTTAAAGTTTACAACGAGCGGCACAATTACATTGAAAGTCGAGTACAGATTTCAAACAGCATATTTTGAAATTAGAGATACGGGCTGTGGTATTGCCGAGGCAGATTTAGAACGAATTTTTAACCCGTTTGAACGGGGCAGCAATGTAGTGCAAGGTGGATTTACCGGAACAGGGCTAGGCCTACCCATTGTAAAATTGTTGGTCGATTTACTCGGTGGACAGCTATCTGTGACTAGTCAGCTCAATCAGGGTTCACAATTTAAGATTAAGTTTTACTTACCTTCAAAAGAAGTGGTTCATCCAATTTCTAATGTTTATTCCAACCAGATTACTGGTTATCAAGGCGAACGAAAACGAATTTTAGTTGTCGATAATGAAGCGGTGGACCGAGGCCTAGTCGCTAATTTTCTAAAACCTTTGGGATTTATGATTGAAGAAGCCGAGTCGGGCATTGATTGTTTAAGACGTGTACCTATTTTTCAGCCGAACCTGATTTTGATGGATTTAAATATGCCTTTGATGGGCGGGTGGGAAACTGCGCGTTTGTTACGTCAGAATAATATTACCAATGTACCGATCTTAATTATTTCGGCCAATGCAGGCGAGCGTGAAGTCAATCCACAAGATGCGGTCTTAAGTGAAGACTTTATGTTAAAACCAATCGACCTGAATTTGTTGCTCAGTAAAATTGGAGATAAGTTAGGTTTGACATGGATTGATTCCAAATCAGATGCACACCTTGAAAATAATGAAGTTCAAGCATTGGATGTAAAAGTGTTTAAGCAAGAGCAAGCCACTGTTCATACATCAATTACACAACCAGAAAATAATGATCTGCTCGATTTACCGCAAAGCTTGCAGCATTTAAATGATTTAATTGGGCAGGGTTACATTCGAGGAATTCAACAGACTTTAACGCAATGCCGTCAAAATTTTCCGGAGCATGATGAGTTATGGGAACAGCTTGAACAGGCGATTCAAAAGTTTGATTTAAAACACGCGCAACGATTAATTCAGGATAAGCAATGAGTACGCAACATGTTTCTTTTCAGCAAGCTTCACCAAATGAGCAAGCTGTTATTCTGATTGTGGATGATGTGCCAGAAAATTTAGGCTTGCTACATGAAAGTCTAGATCAGGCAGGTTATCGCGTACTTGTCACAACCGATGGGTTAAGTGCTATTGAAATAGCACACCGATGCTTACCAGATATGATTTTACTCGATGGCAATATGCCACATATGGACGGTTTTGAAAGTTGTATACAACTTAAAGCGAGTCCAATTACGCAGTTTATTCCCGTCATTTTTATGACAGGTTTGTCTGAGACAGAACATATTGTGCGTGGTTTTCAGGTCGGTGGGGTAGACTATGTAACCAAACCTCTGAATATTGAAGAAGTATTAGCAAGGGTAAAAACACATTTGGCACATGCCAAACTATTGCAGCAACAAAAACAGGTGATTGATGCAACGGAAACAGCCATTCTTGCGCTAGATGTTCACGGTAAAATTGTTTGGAAAACCCAAAAAGCCAGTGATTTACTGAATCAATATTTACCTGAGTTAGAGGGCTTTGAAGCAGGCTTAAAAGCTTGGTTTTCAGACTTAGAGCAAGAAAAAGACCCCAAAAAAATAACAAGCTGTTCTTATTCAACGCCATCTCAGCAATTACAGCTTTTATTGCTTACGCCGTGGCAAACTGAACCAAGTGTGGCAAAAAATTATCTGATACAGATTAAGACTTCTACGTCGGCTTTGGAAATGGCTGATATTTTGAAATATTGCCCACAGTTGACTCAACGTGAGGCCGAAGTCATGCACTGGTTGTTGTTAGGCAAAACCAATAAAGATATTGCAGAAATTTTGGAGCTGAGCCCACGGACGGTGAACAAGCATTTAGAGCATGTTTTTGAAAAACTTTGCGTTGAAAACCGAACTGCTGCTGTGGCGCACATTAATAGTCTGGTACAAGAGTTTCACTAATTTAATTGACGATTGTATTTAAAAAGCATACAGACTCACTGCTAAAAATAGTCTATTTTTTTACACTTAAATTTGTTCTTATAGATAAAGATATATAAAGTCATTTTTAAATAAATTTGAGCCATAATACGAGGAATTCATTGTGAATATTCAACAAAAAGATGATGCAAAACACGGCAGCTTTAGCTTACTTGATGGTGAAACCGTTGCGGGTGAAATGACTTATACATGGGCAGGCGAAGGCATGCTGATTATTGACGCTACAGATGTAAATGAAAATTATCGGGGACAAGGCGTAGGTCGCCAATTACTTGATGCTTTGGTGGCTTTTGTTCGTGAAAAAGACGTAAAAGTAATTCCGCTTTGCCCATATGCTAAATCGGTTTTTGATAAAGACCCAAGCATTGGTGATGTACTTAGAAAATAAACAATAGATTGAAAATCATTTAATAAAAATCGGGCCTTGGTGTCCGATTTTTTATTGGTTTTATTATTCATCTTTGTTTTAGTGAATATGTTTTGAGCGGTTGTATTCAATTGATTCGAAGGTTTTCGATTGCCAGATCGAATTTATCAAACTTATAGAAAAGCTTATCTAATAAAAATAGTTTTAGACCAATTGGGAAAAAAATAAACTCGTTGCACAAATATTTAATAGCTGACGAAAGCTAAATATTTATAACGTTTTAATATTATTTGTTGGAATTTTCCTTGAACTGGCAGTATATCCATAGTGTGTTGCCGCAATTTTTCTCTGCAACTTTGACCACGCTGAAAATTTCAATTATCAGCATTATTCTGGCCATTATTGTAGGGCTGATTTGCAGCATTTTAATCACATATCGCGTGCGGGTGCTAAATAGAATTGCCCAGTTCTATATTGAGTTATCTCGAAATACCCCTTTATTAATTCAACTGTTCTTTTTGTATTACGGTTTGCCAAAACTCGGTATAAAAATCGATGGTTTCGCTTGTGGTGTGATCGGATTGACCTTTTTAGGTGGAAGCTATATGGCCGAAGCATTCCGAGCAGGTTTGCAGTCTGTTGCAAAAGGGCAGATTGACTCTGCAAAAAGTATTGGTCTACAACCGATTCAAATTTTTAGATATGTCATTTTTCCTCAAGCACTGGCTATTTCAATTCCGGCAATAGGGGCAAATTGTCTATTTCTGATTAAAGAAAGTTCTGTGGTTAGTGCCATTGCTGTTGTTGAACTGCTTTTTGTCACCAAAGACTTAATTGGCATGGACTATAAAACCACCGAAGCTTTGTTTTTACTCATCATGGCTTATCTGATTATTTTATTACCCGTGTCTATTTTAACCAGTTATCTGGAGCACAGAAGTCGGAAGGTGAGCCATGGAACTTGATTATCTATTTCAAGCGAGTCACCTCGAACGTTTAATGTGGGGACTTTGGGTAACTGCAAAAATTGCATTTATTTCAGTGTTTTTCTCTGCAATTTTTGGCACAGTTTTCGGCGTCATTATGACTTCTAAAAACATAGTCGTTAAAGCATTGTGCCGCCTGTACTTAGAAGCGATTCGAATCATTCCAATTTTAGTTTTGCTGTTTGTGTTTTATTTCGGCTTTGCGACATGGTTTAACTGGCAGTTTTCCGCAATGTGGGTCTGCGTTGTTGTGTTTGTTTTATGGGGTACGGCAGAAATGGGCGATTTGGTTCGTGCAGCCATTACTTCAATTGACCAGCATCAACGCGATTCAGCCTATGCGCTCGGACTTACCCATGTTCAAGCCTTGGTCTACGTCATTTTTCCGCAAAGTCTAAAACGAGTAACTCCAGGCGCGATTAACTTATTTACCCGAATGGTGAAAACCAGCTCTTTGGCAGTCCTGATTGGGGTGGTTGAGGTCATTAAAGTTGGTCAGCAAATTATTGAAAATTCGCTGTTGACCGTGCCGAGCGCTTCTCTTTGGATTTATGGCTTTATTTTTATTTTGTACTTTCTGATTTGCTATCCCTTATCTCGTTTGGCGGCACATTTAGAAAAGGTCTGGGAGTAATTATGCCTTTGTTATCGATACAACAATTACAGAAATCATTTGCACAAAGTCATATTTTACAGGGCATTGATCTGGATGTAGAACAAGGAGAAGTGGTTGTTATTTTAGGCCCATCGGGCTGCGGTAAAAGTACCTTACTGCGTTGTATTAATGGCTTAGAACCGATTCAGGGTGGTGAAATTCGTTTAACTGGCTCAGGTGTACTCGGTAAAGATGTGGACTGGACTAATGCTCGTCAGAAAATTGGCATGGTTTTTCAGAACTATGAGTTATTTGGGCATATGAATGTCATTGACAATATTTTGCTTGGACCCCTCAAAGTACAAAAACGTCATCGTGATGAAGCTGAACAAGTAGCAGATGAGTTGTTAAAGCGAGTGGGGCTATTTGAGCGAAAACTTGATTATCCACGCCAGCTTTCAGGTGGACAAAAACAACGTATCGCTATTGTGCGTTCGCTAGTTATGCAACCTAAAGTCATTTTACTTGATGAAATCACTGCTGCGCTTGACCCAGAAATGGTCAGAGAAGTGCTCGATGTCGTACTCAAATTGGCGAATGAAGGAATGACCATGTTGATTGTGACACATGAGATGTCCTTTGCCCGCAAGGTTGCTGACCGCATTATTTTTATGGATAAGGGCAAGATTATTGAACAGGCTTCACCAGAAGAATTTTTTGAACAGCCGAAAACAGAACGAGCGAAAGCCTTTCTAAATATTTTGTCGTACTAAATTTTTATTATTTGAATCATGAGGAAGTGAATGTTTAAACGTAATTCAATAAAAATATTAAGTAGTCTTGCGGTAGCTGGGGTTTTATTAACTGCATGTAGTAAAACGCCATCAACTGAACAGGCAAGCAATAGTCAAGAAGACCATTCTTTAGAGCAAGTCAAAAAAAATGGAGTTCTACGCGTTGCTGTTTTTGCTGATGATCCGCCGTTTGGTTATGTAGATAGTGCGGGGAATAATCAGGGCTTTGATGTGGCTTTAGCAAAACGGGTAACTAAAGATTTGCTCGGTGATGAAAAGAAAGTTGAGTTTATTGTGACTGAAGCTTCAAATCGGGTTGAGTTTTTAAAATCAAATCGTGCCGATGTTGTATTCGCGACATTTACGGTAACGCCTGAACGCAAGGAAGTTGTAGATTTTGCTGAGCCTTATTTAAAAGGTGCTTTTGGTATTGTCTCGCCTAAAGCCAAACCGATTACAGATATTGCCCAATTAGAAGGTAAGACCTTAATTGTCAATAAAGGCACAAGTTCAGATACCTACTTTACCAAGCATTATCCGAAAGTGAATTTACTCAAGTTTGAAAGAAACTCAGATGCTTTCAAAGCCTTAACTGATGGTCGTGGTGACGCGATTTCACAAGATAGTACTTATGCTTTGGCATGGGCCGCGAAGAACCCAAGTTATGTGGCGGGTATTCAGTCTATTGGTGATCAAGAGTTTATTGCACCAGCAGTGAAAAAGGGCAATACCCAATTATTGAATTGGCTCAATACTGAAATCAAGCAGCTCAGAACAAGTGGTGAAATTAAGAAAATTTATGATGAAACCTTGAAACCAATTTACGGCGACTCGGTCAATCCGAATGTGTTTTTAGATGTAGGCCAATAATTTTTGATATCGCTAGAGCAGTGTCTAAAATTAGGCGCTGCTATTTTTAAATAAGACTTTTACAAGAACGAGAGGGTGAAATAATGACAACATTAACATTTCAAAACGTGAAGCATATTTTAGCTGCGTCTTTACTGAGTTTAGGTTTGGTTGCATGTGATAAAGGAACTCAATCTACTGAAAAAACGGCCAATACCACACAAACTGTATCGAGTATTGAACAGATCAAAAAGAATGGTGTGGTACGAATTGGCGTATTTAGTGATAAACCGCCGTTTGGATATTTAGATGCTCAAGGTAAAAACCAAGGCTTTGATGTAGAGATTGCCAAGCATGTCGCTAAAGATTTGCTCGGTGATGAAAACAAAGTGGAGTTTGTTTTAACTGAAGCGGCTAACCGCGTTGAATATTTAAAAGCCAATAAAGTAGATATTATTTTTGCCAACTTTACTGTCACACCAGAACGTAAAGAAGTGGTCGATTTTGCTAAACCTTATTTAAAAGTTGCTTTGGGTGTGGTTTCTCCTAAAAGTCATCCGATAACCGATGTGGCCCAACTGAAAGATAAAACTTTGTTGGTAAACAAAGGTACAACGGCTGATTCATTCTTCACCAAGACTCATCCTGAAATTAAACTACAAAAGTATGAACAAAACACTGAAACTTTTGATGCTTTAAAAGATGGTCGTGGTGCTGCGCTTGCCCATGATAACTTGTTGGTTTTAGCTTGGGCTAAAGAAAATCCAAATTACACCGTTGGCATTACCAATTTAGGTGAGCAGGACTTAATTGCACCAGCAGTGAAAAAGGGGGATAAAGAGTTATTGGACTGGTTGAACCAAGATTTAGAGAAACTGGCAAAAGAAGGTGTGATTCATCAGGCTTATGAAAAAACGTTAAAACCAGTCTATGGCGATACGATTAATCCAAAAGATCTATTAGTTGAGTAATCGTGCTAATAACGATTAGAACTCTAGATAGTCTTTGCTCGAGTTAGGAGCCGACTAGATTTTTAAAGTTGGCTCTGCTGCTAGTTTATCTGCCAAATATTGAATCAATACACTTAATTTAGGCGGGACATGCCGTGTCGGTGGGTAAAGTAACCACAGCCCGCCACTATAATAGGTTTTAAAATACCAGTCTGGTAAAACCTGAACTAAGGTACCTTGTTGTAGAGCATGGCGTGCAACGAAGTATGGCAGGCTCGCAATACCTAAATGCTGTAATGCAGCACTCAGACGCACACCCGTATGGTTTGCAGCATAACGGCCACGCACAGCCACACTGATCGATTTGTTTCCTTGCTGAAATTTCCATTTTGAGTCACTGGCTTGTTCGCCCAAGTAAATACATTCATGCTGTTTTAAATCATGAGGATGGTTCGGAGTGCCATGCTTGGCCAAATACTCAGGTGTAGCACAAACTAAATGGTCAATATCAATCAGCTTTCGACCCATAAGGCCACCCGGTGGTTGCTCTGTAATTCGAAGCGCTAAATCGACTCCATCATCAATGAGATCTACATAGCGATCTTCTAAAAGCATTTGTATATCAATTTTCGGGTAGCGTTCTAAAAATTCGGGTAAATGCGGATGAATCATAAAATGTCCCACAGCTTTGGGAGCACTCATGCGAATAATACCTTCGGGTTCGACATGGAATTGGCCCGAACTTTCCATGACTGCTTGCGCAGCATTCACCATATCTAAACAACGTTGATAAACCTGTTGTCCACTTTCACTTAAACGAAGTTTCCGTGTAGTCCGATAGAGTAAGCGGGTGCCTAAAGCACGTTCTAATCGAGCAATCGCACGGCTAACAGCAGAAGGCGTAGTTCCGAGTTGCCTTGCGGTTTCAGAAAAACTTTCTGACTCGACCACCTTAACGAAGGTCGCCATTTCATTTAACAGAACCAGACTTTGATTTGTGCTCATGAGGCAAAAGTTATTTGGATTTTGATTAGATTATCGCGTCTAAAAAATCGCAATACAATCTTTTAGGTGATTTTCAGGAAACTAAATTGTTATGTGGCAGTTGTATGGACATGAGTTTTTAACGCTAGCTCTTATTCACTTTATGGCGGTGATTTTACCGGGACCAGATTTTGTGATTACGGTAAGGCAAAGTGTACGTTATGGCTACCTGATTGGATGTCTAACCGCAATTGGTATTGGTGTCGGGATTTCAGTGCATGTGTTTTATACACTTATTGGTATTGGCTTTTTGATTCAGCAAAGTGAATGGCTCATGTCTCTGATCAGAACAGCAGGGGCAGCTTATTTGATTTATTTAGGATGGCAGTGTTTACGTAGCCAGCCGAATACAAATCTTGAGATCAATAACCAAACTGATAGTGATGCTCCAAATTTGTTTAAAGCTTTTACGATGGGTTTTCTTACCAATGCGTTAAACCCAAAAGCCACTATCTTTTTTCTGGCAATTTTTACAACGATTGTAAGTACAACCACACCAATGAAAGTTCAGGTTTTTTATGGTGTGTGGATGTGTATGGTCAATGCCATCTGGTTTATGGTGGTGAGTGTACTGTTTGCACAGCCTATTGTACGTAAACGGTTTTTGGAGTTTGGAGTGTATTTTGAGCGGGTGATGGGAGTTTTATTAATTGGGATTGCATTGAGATTGATTTGGGGATTGTTTAATTAAGTTGGTTTTATTTATAAGTGGATGGGGTGGCGCGACGGAGTCTTACCGTTTATACGTCATAATAAAGTAGCTAATTCTGTTACTTTTTTTGGAAAAAGTAACCAAAAAACTTTGTCATCTACAGAACCTGTTCACTGTTTTCATCTATCAGGAAATGTTGCAAAAACATTATTTTTATAAATTATGGGCAGGCTGTAGATGACTCTTAGCACGAGCCGAAGGCTAATTCAGAAATCGAATTTAAAATAACAAGACTCCGCAGTGATAACTACTTTGAGTTGTCCGAACTATTGATGACTCTTAATTTGAGCTAAAATCATCTGCAACCTGCATGGTATTAAATAGTTTATGTTTCTGCGATATATCGATTAGATATAAGAAGAGGACAGGTTTTGCAGATGAAAATGCTTTTGCTTACTTTGGGCGAAACCAAAGTAAGTCTAGCCGAAGGCTAATTCAGAAATCGAATTTAAAATAATAAGACTCCACTGTAATAGCTACTTTGACTTGTTACTTCATATATAACTTTTGGGCTCAAGTAGTTTTAATAAATAATCCATAAAAAAGACCGCCCAAAAGCAGTCTTTTCTCAAAAAAATAAATTTAACTAGTACGCCTATTACGCGTCAGTTGATGTAACACCGACACCAATAAATCAATTTCTTCAGTCGTATTATAAAAAGCCAAAGACGGACGCACGGTCTGTTCTACACCAAAACGACGTAAAATTGGCTGTGCACAGTGATGGCCAGAACGTACCGCAATGCCATGTTGATTTAAAGCTTTACCGACTTGTTCGGTTGAATAGCCTTGTAAAGTAAAGGACATCACACTGGCTTTATGATGTGCGGTTCCGATCAGACGTAAACCAGACACACTGCTCAGTGCATTTTGACCATATTCGAGTAGATCATGTTCATAGCGAGCAATGTTATGAATACCTAGACTTTCGACATATTCAAGTGCAGCGCCTAAACCAACGGCATCGGCAATGTTTCCAGTTCCAGCTTCAAACTTGTTTGGTGCAGGTTGGTAAACCACTTGTTCGAAGGTCACATCCTGAATCATGTTACCGCCGCCTTCCCAAACAGGCATGCTTTCAAGTAGTTCTGGTTTTGCATAGACCGCACCAATACCCGTCGGCCCAAACACTTTATGTCCAGAAAATACAAAAAAGTCTGCATCGAGAGCTTGTACATCGGTAGGGATGTGCGAAACAGATTGCGCGCCGTCAACTAAAACACGTACACCTTTGGCATGGGCAATTTTAATGACTTCAGCAACAGGTGTAACTGTTCCTAAAGCATTCGAAACTTGAGTAATCGATAGCAGTTTAGTGCGCTCATTAATCAGTTTTGGCAACTCTTCTAAAATAATCTGGCCCGTGTCATCCACAGGAATGACTCGTAATTTCGCTCCAGTTTTTTTAGTGAGTTGATACCAAGGCACAATATTGGCATGGTGTTCTAAGTGAGAAACGATAATTTCATCACCTTCACCAATATTTTGCTCACCCCATGTTTTTGCAATCAGGTTAATGCCTTCGGTTGTTCCTCGAACAAAGATAATTTCTTTAGAAGAGGGTGCACCAATGAATCGGGCAACTACATTTCTTGCATGCTCATAGGCATCGGTTGCACGAGCCGCTAACTCATGGGCAGCACGGTGAATATTTGAGTTTTCATGCTGATAAAAATAAGCAATCCGGTCAATCACACGCTGCGGTTTTTGTGTGGTCGCTGCATTATCAAACCAGACCAAAGGTCGACCGTTGACGCGTTCCTGTAAAATTGGAAAATCGCGACGTATGGCATGTACATCGAGTGGTTGAGCACTACTTGCTACAAAAGTGGGTTGCGATGGTTGATAGTGACTATAACTTTGTCCACTTTGAGGCAAGTCTAAAAAATAAAATGCAGAGCTTGCCGAGCTTTGGGGAGTCTTGTTCGTTGCAAAACGATCTTCCGTCAGCAATGATTTCAGCTGGTCACCATGTGGTAACTGAAAAGACTGCGCAATCGAATAATTATCTTCAACACCTTTAACAGATGGTTCTACTGCATTTAGAGCAGAAAAATCATTTAAAAAATAATAAGGTGATTCACCTGCACCCGTTGGTAAGCTTGGTTCAATGCGTGGCACATTGGGTTCACTATGAGCAGCTTGTGGTAAATGTGGCTCAAATGGTGGGCGCGGCAAATTAGCTCCACCAACCACAGGCGCAGACGCTACAATTCGACGTTCAGGGTAGTCTGGCAAATTTGGAATATGCTCAGGATATTCTGGATTAAGACTTTTCTGAAAGGCGATATTGGGCGCACGACCACTGAGAGCAGAGAATGGTTCACCCGGTTGTGGAGGGTGCGGTGGCGCTCCGACAGGTAAGTCCAAGTTAAGGCCCGATGAAGAAGTCGAACTGCTTGAGCTTGGTAATGCTGAAAAAAACTCATTAGCAAGTCGAGCAATGGTGGACTCATCAGGGAAGTTGGCTGGTGGGTTAACACTAGTCACTTCAGGCCCCGTTGGACTACCTTGCAGATTACTTGTAGTTAACTGGGTAGTCATGATATTTGTCCACCTCCACATCATCTAATACTGCCAACGCATCATCAGTGAGTACTGCAAGTGAGCAATATAACGAGATTAGATACGACGCAATCGCGTTACGGTTAATTCCCATAAAGCGTACTGAAAGCCCTGGTGACTGTTCACCAGCAAGACCTGGTTGGAACAAACCAACAATCCCTTGACGCTTTTCACCTACACGAAGCAGCAAGATTTTAGTTTTGCCATCTTCTACAGGAATTTTATTAGATGGAATGAGTGGAATTCCGCGCCATGTAATGAATTGCGAACCAAATAAGCTAACCGTTGGAGGTGGTACACCACGGCGTGTACATTCACGTCCAAATGCTGCAATCGCATCAGGATGCGCTAAGAAAAACCCCGGTTCTTTCCAGACTTTACGTAATAAGTCATCAAGATCATCTGGAGTAGGTGGGCCATTTAAAGTCGAAATACGTTGGTCATCTGTCACACTTGCCAGTAAACCGTATTCAGGATTATTGATGAGCTCACTTTCTTGACGTTCTTTAATGGTTTCAATGGTTAAGCGAAGTTGTTCTTTAATTTGGTCATGTGGGCTACTATAAAGGTCGGCTACACGTGTATGCACATCTAAAACTGTAGATACACCATTTAAAAAGTATTCGCGTGGCTCAGGGTCATAATCAACAAAAGTTTGTGGCAAAGTGGCTTCATCACGTTGTGTGCAAGCCACCTGAATATCATCGGTATTATTGACACGGTTTAGGCGATAAATACCTGCTTCAACAGGAATCCACTGAAGTAAGTGAGTCAACCAGCGGGGAGTAATTGTAGAAAGCTGGGGAGCTGTCTTGGTTGCATTGGCCAATTGACGGGCCGCATGGTCCCCAAGTGCAAGTTGGGCTTTGTCTGTATTTTTCGCCATGAATCATTTTTCCTTATTACATTGGCTTTTTGAAAATAAAAATTCTAGGATGCATATAAACTAGAATTAGTTCTGGTTTTAAAATTAAAATCGCGTTATAAATTTTTTAAATACTGAGCTTATTAATGAGTTATCTATTTTCTAAATAAAAATATATTTAAACTAGAAATAAGCATTTTATTAATCTGCACGTTCTTTGTTTATTTATCTCCTTATCTATTTATTTCACATCTATAGTTTTTAACCGGCTATATGATTTTTTTGATAAGACTCATTCGGTGACTGTAAAATCTGACTACCTGCAGCAACACTATGGGTTAGCCAAACATTTCCCCCAATAATTGACCCTCGACCAATGGTAATACGGCCTAAAATAGTGGCACCTGCATAAATCACGACATCATCTTCAACAATCGGATGGCGTATATAGTCTTTTTTCAAAGCGCCATCATCATTGGTTTCAAAGCGTTTTGCTCCAAGGGTCACGGCCTGATAAATACGAACGCGTTCCCCAATCACACAAGTTTCGCCAATCACCACACCCGTACCATGATCAATGAAAAATCCTTTACCAATTTGCGCACCCGGATGAATATCAATACCCGTAGCAGAATGGGCCAACTCAGAAATAATACGTGACAATAAAGGCACTTGAGCATAGAGCTGATGGGCAATTCTGTGATAAATAATCGCAAATATGCCCGGATAGCAGAGTAATACTTCGTCTACACTATGTGCTGCTGGATCACCTTCATAAGCCGCCCGCACATCGCCGTCTAAAAGGCGCCGTATAGAGGGCAAAGTGTTGGCAAAATCCTGCACAATAGTTTGAGCAAGTTCTTGTGGCTGCTGCACTGGGCTTGAATGACTCAAATGTCGTTTCGCTTCATAATTCAAAGCCAGTTGTACTTGAGCATGTAAAGCTGTTAGCACCCGATTTAAGGTATAGGCAATATAAGAATCTTCAGTTTCTTGGCGTAAGTCGGCAGGGCCTAAACGCATTGGAAATAAAATCCCGCACAGGTCATCTAAAATGGCCTTTAAAGCTTCTTTAGATGGAAGTTCACGGCCTCCAAATTCTTTTGTTCTGTGCTGTTGCTGACGCCAGTCATGCCTTGCTTGTTGTAAACCTTGTACAACCGCATTAATGTTCCATTGAGTCACAAGCTTTCCTTGATTCACTGAAAATTGATTGAAGTATTAGTCTTGTTGCCAAGGAAGTTGGTGGATGCGCCAGCCATTTTTCTGATTACGCTGTTGCTGTTCATTTAGATCACCTTCAAAGCCTTCAAGAACGTTATAAATGTGTTCAAAACCTGCATTAAATGCGGCTTCGGCAGCTTGTGCTGAACGGTTGCCACTACGGCATAACAAAAGAATGGTTTTGTCTTTACCAACTTTTGATTCAAGTTCTTTTAAAAAGCGTGGATTACGATTAAATGACGTGCCTGTTGCCCATGCAACATGGATACTTTCAGGGACATAACCCACAAATTTGCGTTCTTCATTGGTACGCACATCAACTAAAACAGCTTCTCCTTGTTGTACGAGTTGCCATGCGTCAACAGGTGATAAACTGCCACTAAAATTTAGTTCGTGTTCTTGTGCATATTGCTGTGCTTTAGCAAGAATATCTTCGGCCGAAAAGGATGTATTTGAACCATTTGAGATAAAACCTTGTGGATTTTCAGTATTTAATTTAGCGTTCATTGAATATATCCTTATCTTTGATTCAGATTGTTAAGGTTCAATTTACGCGGTTTTAAATATAAGCAAAAATAAGGAATATCTATTTATATATATTATTTTGATAAATAAGAGCGGTGAATATTTTATATAAATTAGTATTAGTTAATTTTATAAAGTTATTAAAATAAAATAGATTTAAGAAATTTTATTATTTAGTAAAAACCGTACAGATTAAAATAATCCGCACGGTTTTTAAAATTAAGCAAATCCACCATTTACACGAATGACTTGAGAGTTTACCCAGCGCCCATCTGGACCAGCCAGCATGGCTACTACGCCAGCAATTTCGTCAGGTGTCCCGATTCGTTCCAATGGAGCAAGTTTTGCAATAGCCGCTACTTGCTCGTCAGTTTTTCCATTGTAAAAAAGGTCAGTGCCTGTCGGGCCGGGTGCAACGGCGTTTACAGTGATATTGCGTCCACGTAACTCATTTGCTAACACATGTACCAAACCTTCGACACCTGCTTTTGAAGCAATATAAGGACCATATGCCGGAAAAGATTTGGCAATTACACTGGTTGAAAGCGCAATAATCCGACCACCATCTGGCACTGTTTCGGCCGCATGTGCCAATATTAAAAACGCGCCACGTAAATTGGTATGAATCACTTTGTCGAAATCTGGCAGGCTTTCAGGTGTAATTTTTGCCATAGGCATAATACCGGCACTATGAACTACCACATCTAACCGACCGTTAATGGCCTTTGCTTCTTGAAACAAACGGCTCACCTCATGTTCATTTGCAACGTCCGCTTGAATAGCTGAGGCTTGACCACCTTGCTCAATAATATGTTCTACAGTGGCTTGGGCATGCGCTTTATTGCCAGCATAGTTAACAATCACATAAAAACCATCTTGAGCTAAGCGTTCTGCAATAGCACGGCCAATACCACGTGATGCGCCAGTAACCAGAGCTGTTTTTCTTGAAATATTCATTTTTAGATTGCCTGTTTGAGTAAGTATGGCTTATTTTAATAATATAGAAATATGGGATAAATCATCAGAATTGGATAAGATAATTCCATAAACATTAATAATGGGTAGGGTTAAAAGATAGCACCATGGACAAATTTGATACCTTGCAACTTTTTACCCGCATCGTAGAGCTGGGTAGTTTTAGTCAGGCAGCCGATCAGCTAAATATCCCACGCGCTACAGCAAGTAATGCCATTAAGGAGTTAGAGAATAACTTACAGTGCCGTTTACTAGAGCGGACGACTCGGCATGTAAGGCCATCACTAGATGGACAGGCATTTTATGAACGCTGCACACAAATATTATCGGAACTTGATGATGCCGAATCATCTTTACGCAATGTAATTGCTCAGCCCCGTGGTTTATTACGTGTCGATTTATCAGGAGCACATGCAACTAAAATTGTTTTACCCAATATCGACCAATTTCACGAGTTATACCCTGACATTGAACTGGTAATCAGTACGGGGGATCGCTTGGTTGATCTGATTAGGGAAGGGATAGACTGCGTAGTGAGGGCGGGGCGTTTAGATGATTCCACTTTAATTGCCAGACATTTGGTCGATATGCCACAAGTCATTTGTGCAAGTCCTGACTATTTAAATAAACATGGAACGCCAGAGCAACCAGAAGATTTGTTATCACATTATTGTGTTAATTTCTTCTCGACATCAGGCGGGCGAAATTATCCATTTGAATTAATGGTGAATGGTAAAAAACAAGATTATTTTTTGAAAAGCTGGATTGCGGTAAATGACGCTGAAAACTATGTATTATCTGCCTTACAAGGGGCTGGCTTAATTCAAGTACCGCGCTACCATGTGGCAAATGAATTAAAAAATGGACGTCTAGTTGAGGTTTTATCTGAGTGGGAAATTCCGAAGATGTCAGTTTCTGCTTTATATCCGCAGCATCGGCAGCTCTCACCACGCGTACGAGTTTTTGTAGCTTGGCTGAGTGAGTTATACACGAGTTATTTTGCCAACTTTGAATACCCGCAAAAATGAAATATCTTGCGGGTAAGTCAAAAACTGAATGATATTTTTAAGACTGATTCTGTAATTTATCTTGAGTCTTGGTCTCAAAATCACTTGCATCATGGCGTTCATGCAACTGCGTAGCTAAATCACCAAAGGTACGATTTACCATACGGCCACGTTGTACCGCAGGGCGCGCTAAAATCGCATCTGCCCAACGTTGAACATTTTTATATTGATCGACACCTAAAAACTCCGCGCCGTTATACACCCAGTTTTTAACAAGACCGCCATACCAAGGGAACGCTGCAATATCAGCGATGCTATATTCAGAACCAGCCAAATATTCGTTTTTTGCCAGATGCTGATCTAATACATCAAGTAAGCGTTTTGTTTCCATTGCAAAGCGGTTAATCGCATATTCAATTTTAACAGGGGCATAAGCATAAAAATGTCCAAAACCACCACCTAAGTAAGGTGCACTGCCCATTTGCCAGAATAACCAATTGAGGCATTCAGTACGTGCAGCGATATCAGTCGGAATAAACGCTTTAAACTTTTCAGCCAAGTAAAGCAAAATTGAGCCAGATTCAAATACTCTTAATGGCGGTTTTTGGCTATGGTCAACCAATGCTGGAATTTTAGAGTTGGGATTAATTTCTACAAAGCCACTGCCAAATTGCTGTCCTTCTCCGATTTTAATCAGCCAAGCATCATATTCAGCATCTTTATGTCCTAACGCTAAAAGCTCTTCAAGCAAAATAGTAACTTTTTGACCATTAGGCGTTGCTAAAGAGTAGAGTTGGAGCGGATGTTTTCCTACTGGAAGTGTATGCTCGTAACGCGCACCTGAGGTAGGTTGGTTTAAATCGGTTTTTTCTCCAGTCCATTGCCAAACTTGTGGAGGAATATAGTTTGAATCACTCATTTTTTATCTCATGTTTGGTGTAAATATAAGGGTTTAGTTATGTCGTAAGGCAAGCCATTTTTGTACGCTCGGACGTTGCCATTGCTGTAATGCATAGGTTTTTAAACGCTGTGGTACAGCATCACCATTTTGAATAAGGCGTTGCAACATCAGGGCAAGTTCAGCATCCACAATACTCCATGAACCAAAAAGAAATTCAGCATCAGACGCAAGAAGTTTTTCTGCAACAAAGAAAAGTTTCTCGGCTGCTTTTTTGCCTTCTTCTGAAAGTGGAGTGGACTTGGGCTGAATAAAAATAACATCGGTTGGACGCTCAGTTCTTAGTGCCACTAAGTCCGATCTGAGCCATGCCTGAATTTGTCGTGCTCTTGCGCGAGCTTGAATATCTTTCGGATAAATAGCTGTGTTTGGATAAAGTTCTTCTAAATATTCCAAAATGGCAGAAGATTCTGATAAGGCAAAATCGTTATGCTCAAGTACAGGCACTTTAGCTGTTAATGACTTTTCTACAAAAGATGTTTCAAACTGGCCTTGCTGAGCTAAGTCGATGGTTGCTATTTCAAATGGAATTTGTTTTTCGTGTAGTCCTACAAAAACTGTAAATGCATAGGGACTTAGAAATTGTGAATCTGTATACAGCTTAAAATGCTCGTTATTCATTGTTATTGTCCGTGTGATAAACAGATGGGTCTAGTCTAAGTGAGCTAAGCCAAGATTGGGTAGCTTTTTTGTGGAAAAGCTTTATCGGTTTTTGAACTAAGCTATTTCGGTGGTCAACGTTAGGGTTTAATGTGCTGAAAATGTTGACGAACAATGCTAAGCCAAGCTTGTACTGCTGGTGAGACAGGAAGATTCTTTTTCCAAGCCATCACTAAGTGCCACTGAATATTTGGTTTTTCGAGTGGCACTGCTGCAAATAAACTAGGGTCAAGCATGTCGGTATAATATTGAGGGAGAAGCGCAATTCCCATACGTTGTAACACCATGTCTGCCAAGAGATGCCATTGGCTGGTACGGCAAGCAATGGTTGGGTAAAAACCATGCTGCTTACAAGCATCGAGAATAATACTGTTTAAAGAGAAATTTTCAGGAAACATTAAAAATGATTGGTGTTGTAGCTCTTCTAGATTTATTTTTTTGCGGGTTGCCCAAGTTGCATCACGACGTAAAAGTACCATTAAAGGGTAGTTACATAATTCGATGCTATTAAAAGTTTGTTTATCAAAAGGCTGCAATAAAACACCAACGTCTAGCTCATTATTGAGTAAAGCCTGTTCAATACCGCGTGAACCCACTTCCATAAAAGCCAATTCAATATCTGGCCATTGACGATGAAAGTCAAATAGGGCAGTCGTTAGGAGCTGCGAACCTAAAGGTGGAACGCCAAGTTTTAAAGTACCTGTTTTTAATTGTTGGTAGTTTTCTATCTCAAGAAAGATGTTTTGCTCTGCCTGAAGAAGTTCGACCGCATGTTGATAAATACGCTCTCCAATTTCGGTTAATTCAATTTGTCTTTTTCGTCCATGATCGGGTTTAACCAAAAGCTGTACCTGAAGTTGCTCTTCGAGTTGTTGTAATATTTTACTAATGGTGGGCTGAGTCAGATATAACTCTTCAGCAGTACGGGTAAAACTTTTAGTTTTAACCAGAGTAACAAAGCACTGTAATGATTTTAGAGAAAGCATAATAAAGAATAGATTATTCCATTTTGGAATAATATTAACATGAATAATTCATATTTAGCAGGTTTAACCAAGCTAGCATAATAGTGTAGTTAACCATTTAATTTCGAAAAATGAGTACTGAATCTGCTTCTGGAACACCCTCACAACCATCACTGTTCGTGTTAGTTAAACAAATTCTCATTTTGGCTGGATTTTGGTGGATCGGATATCTCTTACACCAAAAACTCGGTGTGCCTGTCTCGGCAGGTATTTTAGGTATGTTTTTATTGCTTTTATGCCTGTTCTTTAAAATTATCAAAATGGATCAGGTGGCAATGGGAGCAACTGTGGTTTTAGGTGAGCTATTACTGTTTTTTGTGCCTGTAGTCGTTGCCGTTGTCCAGTATAAAACCTTGTTTATGACCGAAGGATGGCAAATCGTCTTAAGTATTGCGGTTGGAACCATTTTAGTCATGTTAAGCACTTCACTGACTATTCATTATTACAATCGTTTGAAGGCTTACTTACAGGCTCGAAAACGTCTTCAACATAAGCATATCTAAAGAGCATAATGACATGAATATCTGGTCAATTCTTTGTCTCATCTGGACTTTGGTCGCTTATGTTGTGGCAAAGCGAATCTATCAAAAACATCCAAAACTTTGGTTATCACCCGCAATTAGTGTGCCTGTACTTACCATCATTTTGATGACGATTTTTGGAATTTCATACCAAACTTATTCAGAAGATACCCAGTGGATTGTTAATTTATTAGGTCCTGCAACGGTAGCTTTCGCCATACCGATTTATCGCTATCGGGAAACGATTCGTAAAAACCTCGGAGTTCTTACGATTGCGATTATTGTGGGCATGAGTGTAGGCGTGATGACTGCCTATAAAATGGCGCAGTGGTTCCACTTTAGCCCTGAAGTCACCAACAGTTTGATGGCACGTTCTATTTCAACACCTTTTGCCATGATTTTAGCTGAAGATATTCATGGTTCGGCGGCATTGGTTTCCCTATTTACTGTTATTACCGGTTTGGTCGGTATGATTTGTGGCGATGCAATTTTGGCAATTACTAAAATCCGTTCTAATGTGGCAAATGGTGCCGCCTTGGGTAACGCAGCGCATGGTTTTGGTACAGTCAGAGCACAGCAAAGAAATAGTGAAGAAGGGGTGATTGCCAGTTTAACTATGGTTATTGCTGGCATTTTAATGGTACTCATTGGGCCATTTGCCATTCATCTATGGTTGCTGTTGTAGGCCTTATCTAAAAAGGCCTGTCATATTGTTGAATAATCTTTGATAATTTTTTGATAGCTTGTTGCATCAGTTCGGGTTCAAAATCGCCTAAGCCGACAATTAAACCCGAACGTCGCCGCTCTTTTGAAAATGTCGGTGAAATTGCTTTGATGGCAATACCTGCATCGACTGCCGAGCTTGCAACGTCAATATCATTAATATGCTGAGCAAGCCATAACACCATGTGCATGCCTTGATCGCCCGGTTGTAACCAAGCAAACTCTTGAGGTATGTATTTTTCAATCAAGCCAATAATGTATTCACGGACTTCCGCATAGACATTCCGAGTCCGTCGGATATGCCGTTCTAAATAACCCTCTTGAATAAAAGCAGCCAAAACGTGTTGGTCGGCAGCAGGCGGGTGTCTATCAATTAATACTCTAAGCCCACAAAAAGGAGCTACCAGTTCTTTAGGCAACACTGCATAGCCAAGCCTAAGCGATGGAAATAAGACTTTGCTGAAAGTCCCAAGATAAATGACTTGGTCAGGTGCCATGCCTTGTAAAGATGGGAAGGGCTGACCGTTGTAACGAAGTTCACTGTCATAATCATCTTCAATGATCCATGCATTTTGCTGTTTTGCCCAAGCTAATAATGCCGTGCGTCTTGCTAGACTCATCGGCATACCCAATGGATATTGGTGAGAGGGTGTTACAAACGCAGCACGCGCTTGTTTAGAAAGTTTAATTCCGGTTTCAACCTGAATGCCTTCTTCATCAACAGGAACACGCACCATTCGAATGTTTTGTACAGTATGCTCAAAAATGGCTGTTGTACCGCGATAAGCCGGATCTTCAACCCAAACTTCATCTTTCGCCTCAAATAAAATTTGGCTGCAAATATAAAGTGACTGTTGAATGCCAGGTGTAATCACAATTTGTTCAGGTTCGCAGTGGACAGAACGTGACCGTCGTATATAGTCTGCTATAGCAATTCTTAGTGATAATACACCTTGAGGTTCACCATAACCTGATGGAGCACCTGCTCCCCGTGATCTAAATTTATTACCAAATTTACGCCAAATATCACTTGGTTGAGTACGTCCAACGGGGACAGATACCGCAAAAGGAACATGGGGAAGTGGTTTAAATTCATCAAGCACTTTGGCATATGAACGTGCCGATTTGGTCAAAGATATCGAGTTAGGTTTATTTTCTTTTGATGAATGTTGTATTACAGGTGTTTTAACCAAAGCATGAGACACATAAGTGCCAGTTCGTGGTTGAGAGTCAAACACACCTTCAGCTAAAAGCTGATCATAAGCTTCAATAATGGTTCCGCGAGCGACACCTAGGGTTAAAGCCAGTTCACGAGAAGAAGGCAATGGATCGCCGGGTTGTAAATCACCACTTTGTACAGCTTCACGTAAAGCTTGAGTCAGTTGAGCACTTATCTTTCCTTTGCTTTTATCAATCTTTGCAATAGACGGAAGTTCAACAACTTTTGCCATTCTTGCCATAATTCTGGTCTACTTAAAAAAATACAAAGTGGTTCTTTTTAATAAACCACAGAAACCAGAAAATTTACAACACAAAATATAAATAACCCTGATATTTACAGCGAGGTTTTAGTCATGTATATCCCTGATGATTTTGCAGAAAACCGTTTGGATGTGTTGCATTCTATTATTGCAGAACATCCATTTGGAGTGCTTTTTACTCATGGAAGTAATGGCTTAGATGCAAATCATCTTCCATTTGAGTTGCAGGAAAATGAAGGGGAATTTGGCATGCTACATGCCCATGTGTCACGAAATAATTCTGTTTGGCAGGACATTAAAAATGGAGATGAGGTACTCGTCGTGTTTCAAGCAGGCAATGCTTATATTTCACCAAACTGGTATCCATCCAAACATGAACAGCACAGACAAGTACCGACGTGGAACTATAGGGTTGTGCATGCTTATGGCAAAGTGACAATTCGAGATGATGAGCGTTATGTTCGTGGTGTAGTGGCTCGTTTAACCCGTACCCATGAAGCATCTCAACCTGAACCATGGAAAATGTCCGATGCACCAAAGGACTATCTTGAACCAATGTTAAAGGTGATTGTGGGAATAGAAATTGAGATTACCAAGCTACAAGGCAAATCAAAACTTGGGCAAAACAAAGAACGTCGAGACATTTTGGGCGCGGCAGATGGCCTATCGAAATCTGGTCATCAAACTATAGCGAATGCCATGTACAGTGTGGCTGAGTTAAATAAATAATTTTGAAAATATAAAAGCTTAATATCAATTGAGGAGATAAAGATGTCTTTGACTACACCTGTTGAGTTGCTAGGTGAACACGTTATTTTAAAGCCGTTAGATGTAACTCAAGCTGAAGCGCTCAAAGAGGCCGTTTGCGATGGGGAACTCTATAATCTTTGGTATACCCGTGTGCCAAGACCTGAACAGATGACTGCTGAAATTGAAAGACGTCTTGATTTGCAAAAATCTGGCTCTATGTTGCCATTTTATATTGAAGACCGAAAAACGGGGCGAGCGCTGGGCATGACAACTTTAATGCATATTGAAGAAGCCCATCGCCGTGTAGAAATTGGCTCAACATGGTATCGAAAGTCTGCACAACGTACGCCTGTAAATACTGAATGTAAAAAGCTATTGTTGGCTCATGCATTTGAGACTTTAAACTGTATTGCGGTTGAGTTACGCACATCTTCTTTAAATGTTCAAAGTCAAGCCGCGATTGTACGCTTAGGTGCAAAACTCGATGGTGTGCTAAGAAGTCATCAAATTGTGAAAGATGATATTTTGCGGGACACTCATGTTTATAGCATTTTGAAACATGAGTGGCCTGCGGTCCGTCAAAATCTAGAATGGCTATTGAGCAAACCGCGTTAAAAAGAATTTAAACAAACTGCTTTTCTCTTTTTTGGCTCTGCCAGAAGAGAGAAGCTGCAGCAATCACCAACCATGGTATTAACGCGATATTCATTGCTTTCCAGCCAAATAAATCGAGTAAAGCACCTGCACTAAACGAACAAATCAAACCGACAACAAAAACGGTCATATCGTTAATGGCTTGGGCCTTGGCTTTTTCAGCCACGGCATAGGTTCCTGTGAGTAAAGAAGTACTGCCAATAAATAAAAAGTTCCAACCCACGCCTAATAAAATTAAAGAAATAGCAAAAGATGCGAACTGACTACCTGAGAGAGCAAACCCAATGTAGCAAGTAAATAATAAAAGACCTGCAAACATGATTTTAAGCACACCAAATCGAGCGATTAAATGTCCAGTAAAGAATGAGGGTAAAAACATACCAAGTACATGTAGTTGAATGACTGTCGTAATTGACCCAAGTTCATGGTGTGAATGTCGCATGGCAATGGGTGTTGCGGTCATACCTAAAATCATAATGCCATAACCTGTGACGGCACCAAACAGAGCAACTAAATAGGTCGGTTGAAAGACAATCTGTTGCCATGGACGACCAGCAGTAAAGTCAGACTTTTGCTCAACTGTATTGGCAATATGTAGGCTAGATAAAATGCCCATTGCCACAAGTGAAATGATACTAATAATTAAAAATGAACCGATATATTCTAAATGTTGAAATAATGGGCCACCAAAGCGCGCCAAAGTCGGACCAATCAGTGCGGCAACAATTCCACCTGCCATAACCCAAGAAATAGCACGTGAACGGAACGCATCATCTGCTACTTCACTGGCAGCAAAACGATAAAACTGAGCAAAGGATTGGTAGACTCCGACACATAACGTGCCTAAGGCTAAGAAAGTAAGTGAACTATAAAAGATACCAATGGCGGCAATAATACCGCCAATTACACCTAAAAAAGCGCCGAAAAGAAAACCCTTACGCCGTCCCACATGTGCCATCAACATTGATGCAGGGAACATCATTAAAGCTGTACCCAAAAACATAGATGCGATGGGTAAAGTTGCTAGTATCGGTGTGTTAGAAATATTTGCCCCAGCCAAACCACCAATCGTCATGACCATGATCGATACGGTTTGGTAAAGTGACTGAGAACTCGCCAAAATAAGAACTTGGCGATGCATCGTATTTTGAAGCATGAGAGCCTTTAATTATATGTGTTAATCGATGAGTCTGGGTGCTGAGTTTTTATATAGGAAGAAAGTATCAACAGCTCAGCTTGAAAATGTTGAGATGTTCTTGGCGGTAGTTATAACAATATTTCTTTGGCATAAACTATTTTTTATCAAGTAATTGCAGCTGAATAATCGGACTTAATATTCTATCATCTGATAGTTTAATACAAAACAATCGAAGCCCCCCAATTTTTCTAAATAAGTCTATTTTCTCAAATTCTTTTTCAGCCACCTTAAAATAAATCATTAACCTGAGGTTAATAACCATTGATGTAGGTTGATTGATCAAAATTCCATAAAGCGTTTTTATAGATTCAGAACAAAACTGCGATCTATAGGTAAGCACATGGAAGGATCAGTTCAGAATAAAGAACGGTTATGGACAAAACGGCGTCATGCCAAACAACTAAAACTAGAGATGGCAAACCAATATACCGATGGTGTGGTGATTCCAACTCAAGACATTATTAAAGTTTTGGAAACCTTGATTACTCCGGGTGACAGAGTTGTACTCGAAGGAAATAACCAAAAACAGGCTGATTTTTTATCGCGCTCTTTGGCTCAAACCAATCCAGATATTTTGCATGATTTGCATATGATCATGCCAAGCGTAGGGCGTTCGGAACATCTTGATCTGTTTGAAAAAGGCATTGCGCGTAAGCTCGATTTTTCTTTTGCTGGCCCGCAAAGTTTACGCATTAGTCAGTTAATTGAAGATGGTTTACTAGAGATTGGTGCGATTCATACCTATATCGAACTATATTCACGTTTGGTAGTCGACCTCATTCCAAATGTGGTGCTCTCAGCGGGCTTTATGGCAGACCGCCAAGGCAATATCTATACAGGGCCAAGTACTGAAGATTCTCCGGCACTGATTGAACCTGCCGCTTTTAGTGACGGTATTGTGATTGTTCAGGTCAATGAATTGGTCGATGACGTCTCAGAGTTACCCCGTGTCGATATTCCTGCTTCTTGGGTGGATTATGTGGTGGTCGCAGATCAGCCATTTTATATCGAACCGTTATTTACTCGTGACCCGAAACATATCAAGCCAGTGCATGTGCTCATGGCGATGATGGCAATTCGCGGAATTTATGAAAAGCATAATGTGCAATCGTTAAACCATGGTATTGGTTTTAACACTGCGGCAATTGAACTGATTTTACCGACCTATGGTGAATCTTTAGGTTTAAAAGGAAAAATCTGCCGAAACTGGACTCTGAATCCGCATCCAACCTTAATTCCAGCAATTGAAACGGGATGGGTTGAAAGCGTGCATTGTTTTGGTACTGAACTCGGTATGGAAAAATATGTTGCTGCTCGTCCCGACGTGTTCTTTACAGGTCGTGATGGCGCTTTACGCTCCAACCGTATGATGTGTCAGCTTGCAGGTCAGTACGCCGTTGACTTGTTTATTGGCGCAACTTTGCAAGTTGATGGCATGGGCCATTCTTCGACTGTTACTAAAGGTCGTTTAGCTGGTTTCGGTGGCGCACCAAACATGGGGCATGATCCACGGGGACGTCGTCACGATACGCCAGCATGGCTAGATATGCGTTTACAAGGTGCCAGTGAAACTGAAACCTATTTGGCACGTGGTAAAAAGCTAGTTGTACAAATGGTGGAAACCTTCCAAGAGGGTGGCAAGCCAACTTTTGTAGATCGTCTTGATGCGATTGATGTGGCTAAAATGGCAGGCTTACCTTTAGCCCCGATCATGATTTATGGCGATGATGTGACCCATTTACTCACCGAAGAAGGCATTGCTTATCTATATAAAGCAAGCAGCCAAGAAGAACGTCAAGCCATGATTGCTGCGGTGGCAGGTGTGACCAGTATTGGTTTAACTCAAGATCCGAAAACAACAGCACGTTTAAGACGTGAAGGTCTGGTGGTATTTCCTGAAGACTTAGGTATTCGCTGCACCGATGCAACACGTGAGCTTTTAGCTGCAAAAAATATTGCCGACTTGGTGACATGGTCAGATGGTTTATATCAACCACCTGCAAAATTTAGGAGTTGGTAATGATGGCACAAGTTCAATATCAAGCACTTAGCGATAGTCAGATTTTGGCAAGTTTAGCAGTCGAAGCGTTAATTGATGAAGTTAATCTGACACCGAAACCAGCTTTGGTTGATCGTCGCGGCAGTGGTGCACACAATGACCTGACTTTTGAATTAATGGAGCGCTCTGCGAAAAGTTTAGGGCCCATGTTTGAAGCGATGGCTCAAGCTGCAAAGCATCATGGAAAAGTCTGTTTGGCCTTGCGTGAAGACATTGGCGAAATTGGTCGCCAAGGTGAAAAGACCATGATGTTGGCAACAGATGGTGTTAACACACACCGCGGTGCAATTTGGGCCTTGGGTTTAATGGTTACGGCAGCAGCATTGGCGCGCACCAATCAACAATATTTATCGGCTGTTGAACTATGCCAGTTAGCAGGTCAGATTGCTCAGCTTGAAGATCGTTTTATTCCAAAGCAGACCTTGAGTCATGGTCAGCAAGTCCAAAAGAAATTAGGCATCTTAGGTGCCAAAGAACAGGCTCAACAAGGTTTTCCAACTATTGTGAATTTTGGTTTAAAGCAGCTTTACCAAAGTCGTAGTAAACCAATGAAAGAAGAGTTCGCTCGCTTAGATGCCTTACTTGCCATGATGACCAACCTGACCGATACCTGTGTGCTTTATCGCTCTGGAACAAATGGCTTAAAGCGTATGCAACAAGGTGCTCAGCAAGTGCTCGATTTGGGCGGTAGCTCAAGCTTAGAAGGTCGACGTGCTTTGCATCTTTTAGAGATTGATCTGCTTCGGATGAAAGCTTCCGCTGGTGGTGCCGCAGATTTGTTGGCAACAACACTGTTTATAGATCGTGCTCAGCAGTCATCTTTAAAAAATAAAGAGGGATTTTGATGATGGAAACACTTCATTTTGAATTTGTGGCTACAGAGCCACCAATAAAAAAAGCGTTGGTAGGATGTGTTGGCTCGGGTGATTTAGAAATTTTGATGGAACCTGGTGAAACAGGAAAAGCTTCTATTCAGGTAGTGACTTCGGTAGATGGCAGTGCAGCGCGTTGGCACAATCTTTTTGAACGGATTTTTACCGCTCAAATACCGCCAGCGGTCAATATTGATATTCATGACTTTGGTGCAACTCCCGGTGTCGTTCGCTTACGTCTAGAACAAGCATTGGAGGAAATTGCTCATGACTGATATTCAGAGTTTGTTAAATAAACAAGATTTTATTGAACTCAGCGCCAGAGAGCGTGCCAAAGCGCTATTAGATGAAGGGACTTTTCGAGAGTTACTTGACCCATTTGCACGTGTTATGTCGCCTTGGCTCGTTAAGCAAAATATTGTCCCGCAAGCCGATGATGGTGTAGTGATTGTAAAAGGATCTATTCAAGAATGCCCAGTGGTTTTAATTTCTATTGAAGGCTTATTTCAAGGCGGAAGTTTAGGCGAGGTAGGCGGAGCTAAAATTGCGGGTGCCTTAGAACTTGCAGTTGAAGACAATCTGAAAGGGATTCCAACAGCGGCAATTTTACTTTTGGAAACAGGTGGTGTTCGCTTACAAGAAGCAAATCTGGGTTTAGCTGCAATTGCTGAAATTCAGGCTGCAATTGTGAACTTACGTCAGTATCAACCTGTGATTGCAGTCGTTGCTGGCAGTGTAGGGTGCTTCGGCGGTATGTCAATTGCGGCTGGCCTATGTAGCTATATTGTAATGACACAAGAGGGACGTTTAGGCTTAAATGGCCCGCAAGTGATCGAACAAGAAGCTGGCGTGCAAGAATATAACTCCAAAGATCGTCCATTTATATGGAGTATTACTGGTGGTAATCAGCGTTTCACTAGTGGTTTGGCAGATGCTTATGTTGACGATGATCGCCAGAAAATTCGTGAGCAAGTCATCGATTATTTAATTCAAGGCGTGCCTCAGCAGCATCGTAGTTCAAACTACTCATTCTATTTAGCGAAGCTACAACAAGTCGATACTGCTGAGCAAATTACCCCAGCACAGGTTCAAGCTTTGTATCAAGGAGAGCAAGCATGAATATCGCCGTTGATACATTAAAAGCATCTACTCGTGGTGCACATTGGTTTAAAGCACTGACACAAGGCTTTAAGACAGTTGAAGGTTTTCCAGCTTCTGTTTGGGTGGCTGATGGTCAGATTGATCAGCAAGCAGTACGTGTGATTGCAGTTGTCCAAGACAGCAATAATCTGTTCCCACGGGCAAAACAAGGTGAAGTTGGACTGCTGGAAGGCTGGAATTTAGCAAAAGCGGTTGATGACATTATTCAAGCCGATACAGATGCGGAAACTAAACGCGGCATTTTATGTTTGGTTGATGTTCCAAGTCAGGCTTATGGACGCCGTGAAGAATTATTAGGTATTCATCAAGCTTTAGCGGGTGCAGTAGATAGCTATGCTAGAGCCAGATTGGCAGGTCATCCTATTGTGAGTTTATTGGTTGGTAAGTCGATGTCGGGTGCTTTTCTGGCGCATGGATACCAAGCCAATCGTATTATTGCCTTAAAAGATTCAGGTGTTATGGTGCATGCGATGGGTAAGGAATCTGCTGCACGCGTTACCTTACGATCGGTTGATGAGTTAGAGCAATTGGCATCAAGCATTCCGCCAATGGCTTATGATATTGAAAGTTATGCCACGCTTGGTTTGTTATCTGAACTGTTATCTGTTGAAAATCCTGAACAACCGACAACCGATGATCTTTTGTTAGCGAAGCAGGTGATCGCTCAAGCGTTTAAAGAAATTAATGCTGATCAATCTAGAGGATTGGAACAAAGACTTCACGGCCAAAACCGTCAAATGTCTAAAAAAGTCCGTGAATTATTGCGTGAGCAATGGTCATGAAACTTAAGTTCGAAGCCCATGATTTACTGTGGGGTATGACGGTCGATTGCTTGGCCGATGATGCTCCACTTTGGGTGAAACAAGTATTGCTACGAGGCGATCCTGTTGTGGTTCGGCGTGCAATCAGTCCTGTAAATCAGGTGGCTGTGGGTGTAAGAGGGCAATTTCGCTATCAACGATATGCAGCTCAAATGCCACGATCTGCAATTAGCAAACAGCTTAAGCCAGAAGCTCTGACTCACGTAGATAAGCAACAGTTTGAGCACTTGGCAGAACGTTTACAGAGCATTTCCAGCATCATGAAAAACTTTTCAGAATGCTGGGGATATACAGGAAGTTTTGGGTTTGAACTGGCAACGGGCATTAAAACAGTAACTGAGCAAAGTGACATAGATTTATTGATTCGAGCTGAACAGCCTTTTGCCAAAAAGCAGGCAGTTGAGTTACTCGAAAATTTTCAGCAAGCCGGGCTGAATGTGGATATACAGCTTCAACTTCCACAAGGTGGGTTGGCGTTAAAAGAATGGGCTAGGAACAGTGGAAAAGTTCTATTGAAACGTCCTGAGGGTGCTGTTTTAGTAGAAAACCCATGGAATTAGGGAATAGATATCATGGCTTCAATTTGGGTATATCCGGGACAAGGTGTGCAACGAAGCAATATGCTGCACGACTTACCTCAAAACGCTCTAGTTAAAGAATACCTTGAGCGTGCATCGGATGCACTCAAAGAAGATGTCTTGATGCTAGATAGCCCGGCTGCATTGCAGTCGACACGTGCAGTACAGCTTTGTTTACTGATTTCAGGTGTGGTGAGTTCAGCTTTATTAACAGCGGAAAACTTAACACCTGATTATGTAGCGGGTCTATCAATTGGCGCATGGTCGGCTGCGGTTGTAGCAGGAGTTTTAGCCTTTGAGGATGCCGTTCGTTTGGTTGCCTATCGAGGTGAACTCATGCAAAACGCCTATCCAACAGGCTATGGCATGATGGCCCTAATTGGTACAGACTGTGCAGCTGTTGAAACATGGGTCAAACAAATTTATGAAATAACGCCAGAGGTGTTTGTCGCAAATATTAATGCATATAACCAGATCGTTATTTCAGGAGGCTTTGAAGCCATGAACCAAGTTGCTGTTTTGGCAAAGCAACAAGGCGTGGTGGCAAAAAAATTAGATGTATCGGTGCCATCGCACTGTGAATTATTAAGTCAGCAAGCAAAGCAACTTGCAGCGTCTATGGAGGGAGTGACTTTAAAGCAGCCTAAAATACGATATTTAAGTGGTACAACGGCTCGTACGCTTAGCAGGCCAGAACAGATTGGTGATGACTTGGCTTTTAATATGAGTCGAACTATAGATTGGGAAAGTACCATCCAAGCTGCATGGGAGCGAGGTGTGAGGTTACAGATCGAAGCTTTGCCGGGAACGGTACTTACTACACTTGCACATCGAACGTTTAAAGAAGGAACTGTATTGTCATTTCAGGGAACACGTTTAGACAGCATTCAATTGGCAATGCAAAACGAAAATAATGCTTCTTTGTAATTACAATACAAATTAAAAATTGAGTAATAACCCAAGGATATGAGGGATTTACAATGATTATTTATGGAACAGCAATATTAGCGATCTGCCATTTATTAGGTGACTATCTTGGCAACACCTTAGGCATGGTATTAGGCGTTAAAGCCAATGTCGGTGGAGTGGCTATTTCGATGATTCTGTTAATCTTATCTAAAGAGTTATTGGCAAAAAAAGGTTACTTACCTCAAGTCACACAATTTGGCGTCTTGTATTGGTCAGGTATGTATATTCCGATCGTAGTTGCGATGTCAGCAGGTCAAAATGTGGTTGCCGCTTTATCAGGGGGCATGTTAGGACTGATTGTCTCTATTGCATCGTTAATCGGCACGGTTTTAGTCATCCGTTATTTAAATAGAATTAGTGGCGACTATGAAACCTATGAATGGACGATAGAATCCAAGGAAAAAATAGCCTAAGCAACATAAACTACAAAAAGTTCAATCAAAAAGGATTTAAATGATGGACGCTATAATTGCTGTGTTATCAAAAAATGCATTAGTTACTGCTCTTGCCGTAACGGGTTTAATGATGTTCGTTTCCCATCTACTCTCAAAATATTTGACGAAGGGAAAATTACAAAGTTCTGCAATCGCGATTACTTTAGGTTTGGTTGTTGCTTACTTCGCAGGGGTTTATACGCAAGGAACCAAAGGCGTTTCTGACATCGCTATTTTTTCTGGTTTTGCGCTGTTGGGCGGAGCCATGATTCGTGATTTAGCGATTGCTTCAACTGCATTTGAAGTTGATGTGAAAGAAGTGAAGAAAGCAGGCAAAATTGGTCTAATTGCATTAATGCTTGGTTGTGTTGTGCCTTTTGCAATTGGGGTTATGGTTGCATGGGTTATGGGCTATCGAGATCCAATTTCGATGACAACAATCGGTGCAGGCGCAATGACTTATATTGTAGGTCCAATTACTGGCACTGCAATTGGCGCGAGTTCTGATGTCATCGCACTTTCTATTGCAATTGGTTTAATCAAGTCAGTTTTCTTTATGGTCGGTACGCCGCTGCTTGCTAAATTTATGTATCTAAAAAGTCCACGCTCTGCCATGGTCTTTGGCGGTTTGGCAGGAACAACCAGTGGTACAGCTGCGGGATTGGCAGGTACAGATGTACGATTGGTACCTTATGGCGCTTTAGTTGCAACCTTCTATACAGGACTAGGGTGCTTACTTGGACCTTCTGTCTTTTTCTTAACGGTTAATGCGATTTTTGGATAAATTTTTGAAAATCCTATAACGGCAACTCATTATTCTTTAATAAGTTGCCGATATTTATCTTTTAAAATTAGAGGCAAACATTCGACATTCAGCAATCAGAGCAAGTAAGTTTGGGTCGCGTTCTTTACTTTTTAAAAAGACCAGACCAATTTCTTGCTGCATATGATATTGCTGTTTTAGTGGAATAAGTTTAACTGAACTTTCATAAACCGCAGAAATACGGCCGGGTAATAGTGCAAAACCTACGCCTGAGCTGACCATACTAATTAGGGTAAAGATATCATTGACTTGTAAAGCAACTTTAGGTGAAAAACCAGCTTTTTTAAAAATGATGTCGCTGTCGTTATGAGTTGCAAAACCCTTAGTTAAAGTTAAAAAAGTTTCTTCTTTTAAAAGGCTTAAATCAATATTTTTAAAATCGGCATATTTTGAATCTTTATTAACTGCCAGAAAAATGTCGTCTGAAAACATCGGCAAAATTTCAAATTTATCATCTTGAGTGGTTTCATTTAAAGCAACGATAATGGCATCCAGCTCAGTTGCTTTAAGCTTTTTCACCAAGTCCTGATTTGAACTCAGCAACAGCTGAATATCAAGCTCACTACGTCTGAGCTTAAGACCGCTAATCACATTTGGAATTGTGTTTACTGTCAAAGAATAAAGAGAACCTAAATGTAAAACCTTAGCTGCAAAGCCAGCGGCTTCTCTGGTTTTATTTACGGTGATAAAGATATCTTGTACGATTTTTTGTGCGCGTTCTTCAAAGACATAAGCACTTTTTAAAGGAATGAGGTTACGGCCTTCATTTTTAAAAAGAGGGCAACGTAAAGCGCTTTCTAAAGAGTGTAAGGCTTTATGAACACTGACATTACTTAACTGCATTTCTGTGGCTGTTTTAGACAAATTTCCACAGCGCATGAAAGCCAAAAAAATCTGTATTTTTTTAAGGGTGAGTTCTTCATCAATTTCCATATTAATCCTTTGAACCTGTTTCCCTATAAAACTATAGATTTGAGCTATAAAGTTACCACAAAATAAAGTCTATAAAATTGTGCTTAGGTCGAAGCATTTCTTTAGAGGCTTGCTTCAACTCTTTGTTGAATGGTTTTAATAACCTGATTTAATGCGCTTTGAATTTTAGTGTTCCATTCAAAAGAACAGTTAATTCTCAAATAATGCTGCTGTGCAGGTAAAACACTAAACAGAGGGCTTGGCGCAACGCCAATATCTTGCTGAATCAACTCTTCATAAACTTGCATACTGTCTAACGTACTAGGGAGTTTGATCCATAGAAAATAGCCACTTGGGTAGTAATACACTTCGCAAGAGCTCGGTAAATGCTGCTTTAAATAGTGATAAAACTGCTTTTTATAACGCTCAAGTGAAAGTCTAAGTGTACGCAAGTGCTTTTCATAATGATGATGAGACAAAAACTCAACCAATGCATTTTGAATGAGAGCATTTACTGAAATGGTGCTCATGAGTTGCAAGTGTTGAATATGATCTGAAAATTTACCCGCATAGACCCAACCAACCCGAAAACCTGCACCTAATGTTTTAGAAAAAGAAGAGCAGTGAAGCACCAGATTTTGTTGGTCAAAATACTTCATTGAAAGTGGTTTTTGGCCACCATAAAAAAGCTCTTCATACACATCATCTTCAATTAAATAGATTTGATGTTCGTGAAGCAACTTAGCAATTTTATATTTAATGTCATCACTGACTGTAAAACCAATCGGGTTATGGGCATTCAGCATGAGCCAGCACACCTTGATTGGATATGTTTGAATGACCTGTTCAAAAGCTTCTAAGTCAAAACCATGCTGAGGATGTTCAGGAATGGTAATCACTTTAAGCCCTAAACGCTCGGCGGCTTGCCAAGCCCCATAAAACACAGTTTGCTGTAATAAAATATAATCGCCGGGTTGAGCGACAGCTTGTAGCGAAAGGTTCAATGCATCTAAACCTCCAGATGTAATGACAATGTCATCTGGATCAGTCTGTATGCCTTGCATACAGTAGCGCTGAGCAATCAGTTTTCTTAAGGCTAAATTGCCTGGCGGTAGGCTCGTGGTCTGGTCATAACTTTGTCTTTGGCGCGCAAGTTGCCCCATAATTTGAATGAGTTTGGGGGCTGTTAAAAGCTGACTGTCTGGAAAAGCTGAACCAAAAGGTACGACGGACTCGTGTTGGATTGACTTAAGATATTTAAAAACTAATGAATTAATTTCAATTTTAGAGTTCAGTGAAACAACTGAATATTGCTCGAGTGGCTTTAGTGCAATTTGCTCGGCAACAAAGTATCCAGATTTTTCTTTTGAATAGATCAGACCTTGTGATTCAAGCTCCTGATAAGCATTCATTACGGTCATTAAACTAAAGCCAGAGCGTTGTACCTGATCTCTCAATGACGGTAATTTTTCATGCGCACTTAAAGTGCCACTTTCAATGAGTTGGCGAATGCTATGAGCGAGTTGTTCTGATTTATACATGTATGAGCTGCACGAAATAAAAAAAGATGCACTGAATCAATAATAAATGCCGTTTGCAGAATCTACAAACGGCATTTGTTTAGAAAGTTGGAATTACTTTAAGTAAGGGGCTGCATAAATCAATATCACTTTAAACAAACCCGCAATCACAGCTAAGGCTAAAAAACCACCGAGCCATAGTAGAATAAACCATTGGGTTTGATTGAGTTTAACTGATGACTTTTTCATAAAACCCTCCATACTTAATGATAGCCTTCATCACCTACACGGACTTTGTCTCTAAATACCCAGTAAGACACAATGGTGTAAGCAATAATGATTGGAATCAAAATAAGCGCACCGACCAGAGCAAACATTTGGCTTGAATGAGGTGCTGCAGCCTGCCAGATGGTGACTGATGGCGGAATAATATAAGGCCATAAACTAATTACAAAACCAGTAAATGCAAGGAAAACGAGGGCCAATGTATATGCAAATGGTTTGAGGTCATGATCCTGTTTTTTACATGCCGATAAAATCAGACCAACAAACAATAAGACCAAAATAGGCACAGGGCTAAAATAGAACAGATTTGGTAAAGAGAACCAGCGATCTGCAATTTCAGGATGAGTCAACGGCGTATATAAACTTACGCCACCAAAAATAATGAGCAGTGCAATAATCAGCTTTGGCATAAGCTCATACATACGTTGCTGCAAACCTTTTTCGGTTTTTAAAATAAGCCATCCACAGCCTAAAGTGGCATACATGGCAACTACGCCAACACCTGTAAAGATCGTAAACGGGGAAAGCCAATCAAAAGACCCACCAGCAAAAATACCATTTTCGGTTTTAATCCCTTGAATATAAGCACCCAAAATAATCCCTTGAAGAAAGCTGGTTAAAACTGAACCCCAAATAAAAGCTAAGTCCCAAAGGTGTTTGGTTCGATGAGCTTTAAAACGGAATTCAAAAGCAACTCCACGGAAAATCAGGGCAATGACCATGAAAATGATCGGTAAATATAGTGCTGATAAAACTGTTGAATAGACCAGTGGGAATGCTGCGTATAGACCAGCACCACCGAGAACCATCCACGTTTCGTTACCATCCCAGACAGGAGCCACGGTATTCATCATCACGTCACGTTCTTGGCTGTTCTTAATGAAGGGGAACATAATTCCGATTCCTAAGTCGAAGCCATCCATGACCACATAAATCATGACACCTAAACCGATAATACCGACCCATATTAAAGAAAGATCAATCATGACGGTTCTCCCCAGATTTTTGATTATCGTCAATGTTTTCATCGACAGCACTGAGTGGACGCATTGGTGTTTTAAAGTGTCCAACACCACCAGATTCAATAGTTGGTGTATCGATAAATACAGGGCCTTTATTAATTAGTTTTAAGGTGTAGTAGATACCGCTACCAAAAACGATGGTATAGACCACCACAAAAATAAACAGGCTCAGTCCGACCTGATCTGCGGAAACCGTATGTGAAAGTCCATCTTTAGTTCGCATAATGCCGTACACCACCCATGGCTGACGGCCAACCTCAGTGGTTACCCAGCCTGCAAGTAATGCAACATAACCTGCTGGGCCCATTAATAAAGCAAATTTGTGGAACCAAGATGTTTCATAGAGTTTCCCGCGTTTACGTAACCAAAGCGCAATTAAAGATAGAGTGACCATGAGTACACCAAGACCCACCATCACACGGAAGCTCCAGAAAACAATCGTTGAATTTGGACGATCTTCAGGTGCGAAATCTTTTAAGCCTGTCACTTGGCCATCTAAGCTATGCGTTAAAATTAGGCTACCCAAATAAGGAACACCCACTTCGAAGTGGTTACGTTCTTCTTTCATATCTGGAATTGCAAATAGCAATAATGGCATCGGCTCATTGTGATTGGTTTCCCAGTGTCCTTCCATTGCTGCAAGTTTGGCTGGTTGATGTTCACGGGTGTTTAAACCGTGGTTATCGCCAATTACCACTTGTAAACATGAAGTCACAAGCACCATCCAGAGACCCATCGAGAACGATTTTTTCACCAATTCATCACGACGGCCTTTTACTAAATGCCATGCAGATGTTCCGACGACCAATAATGATGAAACCAAAAAGGCGGCAGCACCCATGTGGGCAAAGCGGTAAGGGAAGGATGGGTTAAAGACAATTGCAAACCAGTCTTTTGGCACAATAATGCCATTTTCGATGGCAAAGCCTTGAGGTGTCTGCATCCAACTATTTGAAGATAGAATCCAGAACATGGAAATACATGTTCCGATGGCAACCATAAGTGTTGCGAAGAAATGGGCTCGAGGACCAACACGTCCCCAACCAAATAACATAATGCCTAAGAAACCTGCTTCTAAGAAGAAGGCACTCAAGACTTCATAGGTAAGTAAAGGGCCAGTAATACTTCCGGCGACACGTGAAAATTCACTCCAGTTCGTACCGAACTGGTAACTCATGACCACGCCCGAGACCACACCCATACCAAAGGCAACGGCAAAGATCTTAATCCAGTATTTAAATAGATCTTTATAAATCGGGTTTTGGGTTCTTAACCATTTCCATTCTAACACTGCTAAAAAGCACGCAAGACCGATGGAGGTGGCCGGAAAAATAATATGGAAGGATACTGTAAAAGCAAATTGTATTCGCGCTAATTCTAGAGCGGTTAGACCGAGGCTCATAAACTTTCCCCCTGTAAACTAGCTGATGATGGTTAAATGAGTTAAATACTTATTTTCAGGCAACAAAGTATTCTGACGATTAAACTTGCATCTGTGATAAATGTTCTTAGCAAGTAAAATGCCAACAGGGTTAAGCAATATAATTGCTTGATATTTCAAGAGAATAGACTGATTGATTGTTCTCAATCTATTAATAAAGTTTATGCTTGATGTTGCATTTGTAAAAAAGCATGTTGCATTGAAACATTGATGAAATATCTGGCGATATGCAATAGATCGTCTCATGAAAACTACCTACCTTAAGAAGTTTCCTTAATCATGCACTTACTATTTTTGTATATGTAGATACAGAAATTTTTCATAAAACTATAACAGTCTGCAGCAGACATGAGGTGTGCTATAGTTTTTTTTCAATTATCTGTAGCTATGTATCCATTCTTCAAAAGTCCAAAATAAATGAACAAGATTTACGAATGGCCAAAATCACTCTTCAAAATACAGTGAATGCGACTTTGGGTAATAAGTGCAGAATAATTTCTTCTTTTTTATTCCCTTGTTGTTTTGCGTGAGGTCTGGTTGTTACGTAGGTTATTAAAGACCTGATTTAAGTGTAGCTCTTCTAAAATAGCTTGGATGTTAAAAAATGTTTATTACTTCTCAACTCAATGTCCTGCATAAAATTATTAAAAATCAGCCTATTCCTGTATCTATATTGGCTCAATTAGAGCAAACCTACGTTAATTTTGAAGCTACTTTATTAAGAGCGAAAGTACTCAGAGACTTTTCTAAATCTGAAACTGTATATTTAATTCAATCTCATATTGAGGCACAGCAAAGTAGTGTGGCCTATCTATTTTCACCATTTATTTTTGCTAACTTAAACAAGGCCGCTATTTATACAACGCCTGCAACTGCGCCTGTGCTTTCTATTCTTAATAAATATTACCAAGCTGAAAAGAAAGTACTCTTTAAAGTAGATGACGTTTTAGAAAGTCTAAAAATTTATATAGATTTGGAACTTGCAGAGCTTAATGAAGTCGAATTTATTTATCTAAGCTTAATCAAGGCACTATGCCGAAGTGATCTCTCTACCGTTTTTTTAATTACGAGTTTAGAGATAGATGTCGAGCATTTAAAAGCATTGGAGCAATTTTTAAAAGTCAAAATTTATTGGATTAAAACCACAAAAGATGATGACTTAAAAAACCTAAATAGCTTAGAAATGCGGAAATTATTATTCAAAAATAAAGATGAAACTTATGTCAAATTATGCGCGAAATTTGCTCAAATGAACGCAGAGTTGGTAGGGCTGTGTGACACTTTCACGACATCTCAAATGACACATTTAATTGATGATATGTTTTATTCGGAGCATATTTTCGAAAAATTATCTGTCTATTCAGAATATATACAAACACTTCTGCAAAGCCAGCAGAGCATTAGACAAAAAGAGCTATCTTAGGGCTTGAGAGATGAGCTTTTTATGTTTGTGCTTGGGGGGCTTATATAAAGAATGAATACAGTTATAAAAAAATAATCGTTTTCATGTGAAATAAATATTTTATGGTAAAAGCAAAGCAATTATTGGTTTTACTTACATGACAAATTTAAATTTTGAGCATCATCTCGGTTCACTAACGCATGCAGCACTTAGTCAGGCTTCAATCATTTCTCGCGTGTGGGGAGAAGGGCCTTCAGAACGTTATGATGAGTTGGCAAAAAATTTCAGACCAACTTTTGCCCGTATTAAAGAAGGGGCTTTAATTCGTGAGCAACAGCATATTTTGCCCTATGAACAACTTCAGTGGCTTAAAGATATTGGTTTTACACGGTTAAGACTTCCCAAAGCTCAGGGGGGCTTTGATGCAACCATTCCTGAACTATTTGCATTGCTCATTGAACTTGCCGAGGCCGATTCAAACTTACCGCAAGCTTTGCGTGTACATTTTGGTTTCACTGAAGATGTCTTGGTAAGTAAAGACAAAGCGTTTCAACAGCGTTGGCTTAGCCGAATTGCAAATGGGGAAACAGTCGGTAGTGCATGGTCTGAAGGTGGGAAAGAGTCAATTGATCAGTTCGAAACTCATTTGTATCGAGACAGTGAAGGAAAAATTCGCGTTAAGGGTAAAAAATATTACACCACAGGGAGTCTATATGCAGACTGGGTGGATGTTGGTGTAACAGATTTAAAGGGTGAGTCTGGCTCCGTTGTTGTTCGCCGTGAAGATGAAGGTGTCGAAATTGTTGATGACTGGAATGGCTTTGGTCAGCAACTCACCGCGAGTGGTACAGCATATTTCCATGATGTGTTGGTCGATGAAACTGAAATTTTACCTGATGATGACCGTTTTAAATATTCAGCGGCTTACTACCAACTGGTTCAACTCGCAATCATTACAGGTCTAGGACGTGCTGCAACCTATGATGTTTCTCAAGCTGTTGCTAAACGTACCCGAAACTACACGCATGCAAATGCTCAATTTGTAAAACAGGATCCGCAAATTTTACAAGTCGTAGGTCAAATCCGTGGCGCGGCTTACAGTGCAGGAGCGATTGTTGAAAAAGTTGCACAAAGCTTGCAACGTGCTTATTTGGCTGCATTTCAAAATAATGAGCAGCTTGAAGAAGAGCAAAATGCACTTGCCGAACTTGAAAGTGCGCAGTCTCAAACGGTCATTACCGATCTAATTTTAAATGCTTCTACAATTTTATTTGATGCTTTAGGTGCTTCTGCAACAGACAAAGATTTAGGCCTAGATCGATACTGGCGTAATGTACGAACTTTATCTTCACATAACCCGAGAGTATTTAAAAATCGAATTGTCGGTGATTTTAGTGTGAACGGCACATTACCACCGTATCAATGGCGAATAGGGAATGTTGATAAACAATAAATTATAGTTTTAGATATTAAGCTGCTATTTTTAGCGGCTTAATATTATTTTGATTATTAAAATTAAATTATAAAAATCTATTAGAATAAAATCATATTTTGTTTGGGGTATATATTATAAAGAAAATGTAAAAATTGCTTTAGTATAAAAATTAAATAAAATGCTGGTTGATATTTTATGACTAAGAAAATTAGTTTTAATGCTTTTGAAATGAATTGTATTGCCCACCAATCTCCTGGATTATGGCGACATCCTCAAGATCGATCTGTTGAATATAAAGATTTAGAATATTGGACAGATTTAGCACAAATTCTTGAGCGTGGTTTTTTTGACGGTATTTTTATTGCAGATGTGCTTGGTATTTATGACGTTTATCATCAAAGTGCTGAACATGCCTTAACCGGTGCAGTACAAGTTCCGGTCAATGATCCGCTACAGATTGTGCCAGCGATGGCCGCAGTCACCAAGCATTTGGGCTTTGGTGTCACAACTTCGATTTCCTTTGAACATCCTTATCCTTTTGCTAGGCGTATTAGCACGCTAGACCATTTAACCAAAGGGCGAGTGGGTTGGAATATCGTGACGTCTTATTTGGAAAGTGGTTCGAAAAACTTGGGCCTGAAAACTCAGGTCAATCATGACAATCGTTATGATATTGCTGATGAATACTTAGAAGTCCTTTACAAACTTTGGGAAGGTTCTTGGGAAGAAGGTTCGGTACTTCGTGACCGTGAAAGCGGTATCTTTGCTGACCATAAAAAAGTGCATCCAATTCAGCACGAAGGTAAATACTTTACTGTACCGGGCATCCATATTTGTGAACCATCACCGCAAAGAACACCAGTACTTTACCAAGCAGGTGCATCTTCACGCGGGCAGAAGTTTGCCAGTCAAAATGCCGAGTGCGTATTCATAGCGGCGCCGTCTAAAATTGCCACTAAAAAAGTGGTACAGGGCATTCGCCAAAAATTGGCTCAAGAAGGCCGCGACCCGTACTCAGTTAAAATTTATGCACTTTTGTCGATTGTCACTGATGAAACCGATGCAAAAGCACAGGCTAAGTTTAAAGAATATCAAACCTATGGAAGCTACGATGGCGCTTTAACATTGCTATCTGGCTGGTCGGGTGTTGATTTTTCACAATATCAACCCACCGATAAAGTTGAATATATTCAAACCAACGCCATTCAATCTTTATTAGATTCTTATGTAAATGCAGATCCAGAGCGTGTTTGGACCATTGAAGAAATTGCAAACTGGAACAGCTTAGGCGGTAATGGGCCTGTGTTAGTGGGTTCGGGAGAAACCGTTTCGGATGCTCTACAGCAATGGGTTGAAGATACAGATGTCGATGGCTTTAACCTTGCCTATATTTTGGCGCATCAAACCTTTGCCGATGTAGTTGAGTTTATTGTGCCAGAGTTGCAAAAACGAGGGGTATATCAAACCTCTTATGCACAAGGAACATTAAGAGAAAAATTATTTGGTGCCGGGCCATATTTGCCTGAAAATCACCGCGGTGCAAAATATCGTAATCTAAAAGAGTTAAAACTTGCTGAGGCGAGTTAATATTTTAGGAAGCCTTTAAATAAATAGCTGGTTAAATACCAGCTTTTATTTTGTCTTTTTATATCGGTTTTATTGCTGAGTTAATAATGAAAAGATAATTCTATAATTTAGATTAAAACATCAGATTAATTTGTTTTTGTATTATATGAATAATCATTATTTTGTTCCTGTTATTAAAGTTTAGGAATTATTAAGTGAGCACACAAGAACTCGATCATAACCATCGTTATGAAATTAAATCTCCCGATGATGTTTCACAATTAATTTCCAAGTTTGCAGGGAAGGGTAAATCGAATAAAGTTATTTGGTTGGCACTAATTGGCGTGTTTATTGATGCCTATGATTTAACAACGCTCTCTTTCGGTATTGAGCAAGTTATCTCAGAATTTTCCTTAAGCCCTGTCATGACTGGTGTGGTGGCTTCAGCAATTGTCTGCGGAACCATTGTAGGTAATCTGATTGGTGGTTGGCTGACAGATAAAATCGGCCGTTATCGAGTCTTCATGGCAGACATGGTGCTCTTTGTTATTGCGGCAATTGTTGCTGGTTTTGCACCGAATGTATGGGTTTTGATTTTAGCCAGATTTATTATGGGGATTAGTGTTGGTATCGATTTGCCTGTTGCAATGTCATACTTATCTGAGTTTTCAAAATTTAACGGGAGTAGCAATAAGGCAGCGCGTTTAGCTGCATGGTGCCCAATGTGGTATGCCGCTTCTTCGGTGTGTTTTGGTCTAGTTCTGGCACTTTATTTTCTTTTACCACCTGAGCATAGCAACTGGTTATGGCGAGCATCTTTAATTTTTGGAGCAGTGCCAGCGTTACTCATTATTTTTATTCGCGGTAAATATTTAACTGAGTCACCCATTTGGCTTGCAAACCAAGGCGATTTAAAAGGGGCAGCTCAAGTTCTACAAGAATCCTATGCAATTAATGCAGTCGCTACAGTTGAAAAAGTAGAAAGAACTGCTGAAAAGAAAAAGCGCGAGGGTTTTGCAGTTTTATTTAATAAAACCTATTTACCAAGAACGATTGTGGCAATTGTGATTCACATTTCGGTGGCATTTCAGTACACGACCATTGCTTTCTTTTTACCTTCTATTTTAACGCGTTTCTTTCATACCGATGTCTTGACGACGATTACTACAACGCTCGGACTCAATTTACTATTTGCATTTACGGGCGGGTTGTTAGGCGTATTTGTTGCTAGCAGATTTAAATCTCGTCATGTGTTGCTTACAGGCTTTTTACTCCAATTTATAGCCCTTATTACCTTAGCATTAATTGGTGAACCCGGTAATAGCTTTTTACTCTATACCGCAATTGGCATGCTCGGTTTATGGCTTTTTGCCGAAGGCTTTGGGCCAGGGGCACAAATGATGGTTTATCCAACCATGGCTTATCCAGCTTCGATTCGTGGCGTTGGTGTTGGCTTTAACCGTGCAGTAACGGGTGTTGCTCAAGCAATCGCTTTGTTTGTTTTACCAATCTGGATGGCGGGATATAAAACCGATGTTTACCTGATTATTTCTATCTTTGCATTTATTCCTTTAATTGTGATTGGATTGCTGATTAAGTTTGAGCCTACCGCCCAAGATGTCGATGTTATTGATGAAGATAAAACAGAACTTCCTCTCAATAATTCACCTGTAATCGACTAGAGTAAAAATAGATATCTAAATGAAAACAAAGGCCAACAATTGTTGGCCTTTGTTCTTGGAGTTAGAAGTAATAAGCAAAAATCACAAACGCTTTTTTGTTCCATTTATCATTGCTTCCACCAGCCGCAAGGCCTTCGCTATCGCCTAAATATGGGTCATGTTTACCCATCAGCAACTCGGCTTGTACCGTCAATTTTTGATAATTAAACGCAATACCCGGAATAAAACGGGTGGAGTCTTTAAAGCCATCTTGCTCTTTGCGATAAGAACTATAGTTTAGGTATGGACGAACAGAGGTAATAGGGCCAAATTGCTGAGGAAATAAATAGCTCAGTTCGGCTGAATAAATCTGACCTTTGGTTGCCGAGTTAAATGAATAATCGAAACCGCCCAAAGTTAGGTGGTCTTTATATTCAGTGTCGGCATTATCAATGTCTTGATAACCAGCCAAAAGCTGTAAATTCCATTGATTATAATTGGTATTGCTAAAAACCGAATAGACTTGGCGATCTCCATCTTGCCCTGAACGCTTGTTTTCAATAGTGGAATACCACGCAGAGGCGCCCAGTTGGGTAGAGAAATTTTCTTGGCCTAAGACATTTTTAAAGGTATGAGCACCACGAACAACAATGGAGTTCTTTTCTTTAGTATTGGTGCCTTCTGGTACTGAGTCATCTGCATTGACAGGGTTGATACTAAATCGACTCGAGTCTTTGCTTTTACCTCTATAGGTGCCACCATCGGTAGGATAAAAGGCGAGTTGTGCTTCATTGATTCCATCATTGAAATCATATTTCACCCCAAGGTTGTGTACATCTTCCCAACCAGCACTATTGGCAATGCCTAAATAATAAGTATTTCCCCAAAAGCGACCCAAGCCAAAAGGAACGGGGTTTAAGCCAGCAATAATTTTACTGTTGTCATTAATTTTATAACCCATCCATGCATCGGTGAGCCAATTGGCATCGCCTAAATGCCCGTAATATTCATAAATCCGATAATCTAAGCGGCCAATCCATTTCGAGGAGTTGTAATCTAGCCATAATACGGCGTCATTAAAAGAAAATTTACTGGTAGAGGGTTCAGAGTCAAAATCATAAACATATTTAGCCCGAACAGTACCACTTACTTTAAGTTCACCTTCTTCAGCATTGCCAAAGGTAAGCGCTGCATGACTTGAGAGGCTGAATGTAATTAAAGACGTTGTAATTAATGTTTTTTTCAAAATTTGAGAATGTTTAAACAAAAGAATTTTTCTCCTCTTAAAAATAAAAATTAAATTTGCGTCATGTATAAACCAGAAAAAGATTTGCCCAAATCTCAATATTTGCAGAAGATTTAAGATAAAAAGATAATAAAATCTGAACTTTATATAAAAGAATAAAAATTAATTAGATGCAAAACTCTGGATGCAATAAGCAAAAATAAAAATGCTCAAATACGAGAGGATAAAATACTTAGAGGGCATTTGTCAGGTTTTTCTCATCATATGATTTGTGAATATCGTTTTTAATTATTGATATATAAGTATTTTAATTTTTATTTTAATCTGTAAGTTTACTTAAAATTTGCTTTTTACCAAAAGATAAAAACTTATAAGGAAAAGTTATTTATAAAAATTAGATAAGCAACTCATATTTTTTTATTTTTCATTATAAAGCCGGCTGCATACCATGGGCTTATATTATTGAAAGATCATGAAATTATGAGCACGAAGACCAAACCGTTGATTATCACGGCAATTGTGGTTGTAGCAATTGTTGCATTTATCGTATGGCAAAATAAGAAAGATAATAATACGGGTGCTTCAGTTCGTGACAACAAACCTGTCGTGATTGCTTATCAAACTGGGGTTGACCCAAGCAAAGTTGCACAGGTTAACGGAGATTATGAAAAACATAGTCAACGTACCATTCAATGGAAAAAATTTGATGCGGGTTCAGATGTAGTTAATGCACTTGCTTCAGGTGATGTGGTACTTGGTAATATTGGTTCAAGCCCACTTGCTGCTGCGGCAAGCCGTGATTTACCAATTGAAGTATTCTTAATTACTTCAAAAATTGGTGGGTCTGAAGCATTAGTGGTGAGTAATAAATCAGGCATTAAAACCCCTCAAGATTTAATTGGCAAAACCATTGCTGTACCTTTTGTTTCAACAACCCATTACAGCCTTTTGTCTGCACTTAAACATTGGAACATTCCAGAAGACAAAGTAAAAATTATTAACTTGCGTCCACCTGAAATTTCAGCGGCGTGGGAACGTGGTGATATTGATGCTGCCTATGTTTGGGAACCTGCATTAAGTAAAGCTAAAGCATCTGGTACGGTTTTAACTGACTCGAAACAAGTCGGTGAATGGGGTGCTCCAACTTATGACTTATGGGTTGTACGTAAAGATTTTGCAGAGAAAAACCCTGATTTCTTAAAAGCTTTTGTTAAAACTACGCTTGAGCAGCTTGAAAAATATAATCAAGATCCAGCCGCTTACGTTAAAGATGCCGATAACGTGCAAAAAATTGCGCAGCTCACAGGTTCTGATACAAAAGATATCCCACTTTTATTAAGTGGAAATATTTACCTTGACCACGCTCAGCAAAAACAAACTTTAGATGGTGAATTTGCACAAAATATTTTTGATACGGCGAAGTTCTTAAAAGGTCAGGGCAAAGTCGATCAACTGAAAGCCGATTATAAAGGCAATGTGAATTCTTCATTTTTGCAGCCTTAAGGAGTTGTCATGAGTGTACTAGAAGCCAAACATATTCATCTGACTTTTCCTAAACAGCAAAAGCCAGTTTTACAAGACATTAATTTAACGATTGAAGAAGGTTCTTTAACCGTGATTTTAGGCGAGTCAGGTTGCGGTAAAACAACTTTGCTTAATATCTTGGCAGGGTTTCAAATGCCGAGTTCAGGGGATGTGCTTGTAAATCATGAAGTCGTAACTGGACCAGATGTAACTCGCGCTGTTGTATTTCAGGATCACGCCTTACTTCCTTGGTTGAATGTTGCAGATAATGTTGGCTTCGCTCTGCAGTTAAAAGGTTTAAAGCGTGCAGAGATCGGAACACAAGTAAACGCAATTTTAAAAATTGTAGGTTTAAGTCACGTTGAAAAAGCCAATATTTGGGAACTTTCCGGTGGTATGAAACAACGTGTTGGTATTGCCAGAGCTTTGATCAGTCATGCGCCGTTTATTTTATTAGATGAACCTTTTGCGGCATTAGATGCTTTTACGCGTGAAAACATGCAGCAATTAGTGCTCGATTTATGGATTCAACAGAATAAAAGCTTCTTTTTAATTACTCATGACATTGAAGAAGCATTATTACTCAGCAATCAGCTGGTACTAATGACAGCGCATCCAGGCAAAATTGTAGAAACTCTACACCTCGATTTTGCTCAACGATATCGTCAGGGCGAGTCTATTCGTTCAATTAAATCGGATCCTCAATTTATTCAGCTCAGAGAACAGTTATTTGAAAGTTTAAGGGCACAAAAACAAAGCGGTAAGGAGGCGTTACCTACATGAACACTAAAGATAACGTCTATGAATATGACAAAGCAGAGCTTAAACCTGAGTTAAATGTGCAAACAGAAAATGCTTCATTTCTATCATCATTTTTTGAGAAGCATCGTACTTTGGCGGTCAGCATAATCAGTGTGGGAAGTGTAGTTGCACTCTGGTTCCTCATTACTGCTTTGCATGTTGTACCTGAACTTTTTTTACCGAGTCCACAGGCAGTCTGGCAAAAATTTATATCGGTCAGCCAAGAAGGCTTTATGAAAGCAACTTTGTGGCAACATTTGGCAGCCAGCATTTCTCGTGTATTTTTAGCTTTGATTGCTGCCGTTGTGATTGGTGTTCCGCTGGGTTTGTGGATGGGGCTGAACAAATGGGTTCGTGCTGTTCTAGATCCTTTGGTTGAATTATTACGTCCAGTTCCACCGTTAGCTTATTTGCCATTACTTGTTATTTGGTTCGGTATTGGTGAAACCACAAAAGTACTTTTGATTTTCTTCTCGATTTTGGCGCCTGTCATTATTAGTAGTGCGCATGGTGTGTTAAGCCATCAGCTTAATCGTGAACGTGCGGCATTGTCATTAGGGGCAAGTCAGTCACAAGTCTTTTGGCATGTCATTTTACCAACCGCTTTGCCTCATATTATTACCGGTATTCGTATTGGTCTTGGGGTGGGCTGGTCAACATTAGTTGCAGCTGAGTTGGTTGCAGCGGACCGTGGTATTGGTTTTATGGTGCAATCGGCAGCACAGTTCTTAATTACCGATACGGTGATTCTGGGCATTATTGTGATTGCGATTGTCGCAGTTAGTTTTGAGCTGTTTTTACGTTGGTTACAAAAACAGTTTTCTCCTTGGTATGGTCAGCAGTTGTAGTAAAGAAGATGAATACAGTAGTAGCAAACTTAAATATAGAAGTGATCAAGCCTACCATTGGCGCAATTATTCACGATATTGATTTGAATGCGTTAAATGAACAGACAACGAAACAAATCCAGCAGGCTTTGCTTGATCATCAAGTCATTTTTTTTCGAAAGCAACAATTAGCTCCGCAAGCACAAGCAGACTTGGCCCGTAGTTTTGGCACGTTGCATGTGCACCCGATTTATCCTTCAATTGAAGATGTACCTGAGGTGATGGTACTCGACAGTTGGAAACAAGATTTGCGTGACAATGAACTTTGGCACACAGACGTGACTTTTAGTAAAACTCCACCTTTAGGTTGTGTGTTGCAAGCCATTAAAATTCCATCTGTAGGCGGTGACACGTTGTGGTCGAGTAATACAGCAGCTTTTAAAGGGCTTCCGCTTGAGTTACAGCAAAAATTGCGTGGCTTAACTGCAACACACGATATTCGTAAGTCTTTTCCACTTGAGCGTTTTGCCCATAACGAAGAAGAGCGTGAAAAGCTTTTACAAACCTTTAAGCGTAACCCGCCAGTAGTTCACCCAGTGGTACGTACTCATCCGGTTACAGGTGAGCCTTTGTTATTTGTAAGCGAGGGTTTTACCACACACATTAATGAGTTACCCGAGCAAGAAAGTGAGCAATTACTTAACTTCTTGTTTGAACATGCGACCCAAGAGCAATTTCATTTACGCTGGAAATGGCAAGACGGTGACGTCGCGATTTGGGATAACCGTTGCACACAACATAAAGCATTATTTGATTATGGCGACGCCCATCGAATTATGCACCGCGCAACTATTAATGGCGATGTGCCATTTTATAAAGAAGAACAACAGCCAGAGTTAGCAGAGGCTTAATTCTTTTGATTATTTTTCGTTTCAATTCCAACTCTGAGTTTTGAGCTGGAATTGAAACAGTAAATCTTTAGCGTACTCCAAAACCTGACAATATGCCTGTGTAGTTCTTTACAGGAGGTGAGGCCCAATCACCAACTTTGCTGGTTTTTAAATTTAACTGAACTAACATTTCAGCTTGTTTAACTGCTGCTGCAACGCCGTCAATAACAATCACTCCCAATTCGTTTTGTAGTTTTAGGCATAAATCACTCATACCTGCACAGCCTAAAACAATTGCATCGCTTTTATCTTCTGCGAGTGCTTTTTTGCACTCATCTCGTATGGTCCGATAAGCATCTGAGTCAGGAAGCTCTAACTCTTCAACTGCAATGTCACAAGCTCGAATATTTTTGCAAAATGGTGTAGCCCCATAGCGATGAGCCAGATGCCAGCTCATATTTACTGTGCGTTGTAAGGTTGTGACCACACTAAAACCAGTACTGACATAACTTGCAGTTCGCATAGCTGCTTCGGCAATCCCAATCACAGGTGCCGAACTGATTTCACGGGCGGCATAAAGCGCAGGATCACCAAAACAGGCAATAACGTAAGCATCTACATCTAGAAGTTCACCTTGGCGAATTTCCTCTAGCACACCTATGGCACTTAGGGCTTCATCATAATAACTTTCAATTGTTGCAGGGCCCATTTGAGGACTCACAGCAATAATTTGAGTATCAGAATTTGCGACTATCTTTGCTGATGCAGCAATTTTGTCAGTCATGCTTTGGGTGGTATTAGGATTAATAATTTTAATTTTCATTGTACTTTTACCTTAGTCATTGCCGATTTAGCATGGGCAAGCGGTTGGTTAAGAAATCGGTAAATGACAAAACCGAATCCCATCCCAATAAACCATGTGAAATTAGCCAGCCCAGACAGTTGTGGTAAAAGTACGCAGAGAATAGGAATTAATGAAGCTGGAATTAACGCATAAAAGGCAGAGTGGTTATAACCATTTTTGTACCAATACGAACCTTTGGTATCTAAGGTATATAAATCATCTACCACAATTTTTTGTTTTTTAACGAGGTAAAAATCGGCTATCAATACGCCAAAAAGCGGACCGATAAATGCACCTAAAATATCAATGGTGTAATGGATCACTTGAGGATTATTAAACAAATTCCATGGGGTAATGAAGATCGAACCAACTGCTGCAATCATTCCACCCATGCGCCAGCTAATTTTGCTCGGTGAAACGTTGGAAAAATCAAAGGCAGGTGAAACAAAGTTAGCGACAATATTAATCCCAATGGTGGCAATCATTAAGGTCAAACTACCTAAAATGACTACAAATGTGTTATCCAGTTTTCCAACCATCTCGACAGGGTCTGTAATGAGCTTGCCGTAGACTGGAAGCGTTGCCGCAATACACACCACAGTAAGTAAAGAAAAGCCTAAGAAGTTAATCGGTAGGCCAAGAAAGTTGCCCATTTTAATCGCGTTAAAGCTTTTACCATAACGAGAGAAGTCACCAAAGTTCAGCATCGGCCCTGAAAAATATGAAACTACAAGCGCAATAGCACCAATCATGACTGGTACAACCGCAAAGCCGTTGTATTGAACACCACTCAAGTTTAAATCAATATTTTGCCAGCCAGCTTTCCAGATCAGCCATACTGCCATCGCAAACATAATTACGTAGACAGCTGGGCCTGCCCAGTCAATAAACTTACGAATACTGTCCATGCCAGACCAAAAAACAATCGCTTGCAGTAGCCAAAGCAGCATGAAGCCAACCCATCCTAAATAGGAAAGCCCGAGAAAGCCGTAAGTTGAAACATCAGCATAGGCTGACCATTCTGGAAAGAACTTTAAAATGACCAATAAGAATGCACTTGAGGCCAAATAGGTTTGAATGCCATACCATGCGACAGCAATAAGACCACGAATAACAGCAGGAATATTTGCACCAAGCACACCGAAAGTGGCACGACAAATAACAGGATAGGGTGTGCCTGTTTGTTGGCTAGACTTGGCAATCAGATTTGTAAAAAACTGAACTATGGCAATGCCGATGAGTAAAGATAAAAGTACCTGCCAGCTATTTAGCCCAAGTGCAAAAAGGCTCCCAGCCATGACATAGCCACCGACACTATGAACATCAGACATCCAAAAGGCAAAAATATTATAAGCGCCCCAAGTTTGCTTTTTTAAAGGAGCTAGGTCTTGATTTGTTAGCTTTGCATCATAAGAAGGTTTAATTATTGCTTCGGTATTATTCATCTTGAACACTCACTTCCCTTATGTTGGGCGGGCACGTTCTTCAGCAGCTTGAAACTCTGGCTAAAAGAATGAAGTTAAAATTGTGCACAATGTGATATTTGGATTGTGCACAATTATATTGAGCAAAAGTTATGCCAAACTTGAGATGTGGTATTGATGATTGATTTCGCTTGATACGATTTTGGAATATGAAGAGACAGATTTATAAAATGATAAGTGCTTAATTTTTTATAAAAAGTAAATAAATTTAGGTGTATAAGTTGATATTTTAAGGTTTATTTTTGAATTGTTCAGCAGCACATAGTTGCTGTGGAAATGAGAGTAATATTCCCAAAAGGTTAAGTTAAACTTACACTACAGTTATTAGATAAAGTTTTAAAAAGAGGAGGCGTTAATAAAAATGGAGAAATCAATGCCATCGAATGCACCAAAAAAAGCCTTAGAAATGAGCAATGATGAAATTGATGACCATATATATAACGCAATTGTAGATGCTATTTTAAATAGGCAACTTGCCCCTGGCGCACGTTTAGTAGAAGCACCTTTGTGTGAAGCATTCGGTGTAACGCGAGGAGTGTTAAGACGTGTTTTCGTAAAACTTGCCCATGATAAGGTCATCGAAATTCAGCCCAATCGTGGGGCACTCATCGCAAAACATAGCGCTCATGAGACAAAAGAGGTCTTTGAAGCACGCAGCATGCTTGAAATCGCCACTGTAAAAAAGCTCGCTCAAAAGTCACATAACCTAGATTTTAGTGAGCTTCGAGGCTTAGTAGATCAAGAGTCTCATGAGCGTTTAGCTGGCAATTGGGCCGAGTGGATTAAGCTATCGGGGCAATTTCATTTAAAGCTGATTGAAGCAAATCAAAATACGATTATGACCAGTTATTTGCAGACGCTTATTGCAAGGACTTCATTATTAATTGGCTTATATGAAATTCCAAAACATAATAATTGTTCGGCAGATGAACACCGTGCAATTTTAGATGCGATTGAACAAGGCGATGAAAAACGAGCCACTCAATTGATGGAAGAGCATTTAGAACACTACGCGACGACCTTTATTGAAGAAGACAGCACAGCAACAGCAGAGCAAAATTTATTAAATTTATTTAAAAATAAGAAGATTGAAACCATTTAAACTAACTGAAAATCATGGGCCAATTTCCTATGGAAAAGGCCCGGATTAGTTATTTTATAGGAACGATTTGACGTGTTAAAAAATCAATAAATAGTTTTACTTTCTTCGATAAAATCTTACGGTTTGGCCATGTGACATATAGGTGAAGCGGTTGACTGGTGTAGTCTTCCAAACATTTTTGTAATTTACCTTCTTTATAGTAAGGCTCTGCAATAAACTCTGGAAGAAAAACAATACCGTGATCTTTCAAGCACATATCTAATAATAATTCACCATTATTACAGGTCATCACAGGGAAGCAATTAAAGGACACTTCTTTTTGATCTTTTTGAAAGATCAACTTCTTATGTCGGCTATCCTGATAGTAAATTAGAAACTTATGTTCTTTAAGTTCTTCTAATGAATCTGGCAATCCATGCTGATTAAAATACTCAGGTGTTGCATACAAATATCGTTGATAGGTATTTAATATTTTACTATTTGCCAAATTTGGAGGAGAGCCATCTACACGAATGGTTAAATCAAATTTATTATTATTCATGTCTAATAGCTGATCAGTCATGAATAAATCAATTTTGATGCTCGGATATTTCTCTATAAAGTCCGAAATGATATGTTGAAGAAAAATGTTGCTAAAAGACATTGGTGTATTGAGCTTGAGTTCGCCTTCAGGGTACTGCTGATTGTAGCTAATTTCATATGCAGCCCATTCGAACTCACTTAAAATGACTTTGCTATGTTGATAAAACTTTTCCCCACAAGAGGTGAGGTTCATCTGTCTTGTTGTTCGAGTTAAAAGTGTGGTTCTGAGGTCGTTTTCGAGGTAGCAAACACGTTTGGCAACTAAGTCACGAGAAATATCGAGTGCTCTGGCTGCGCTACTAAAATTCCCATGTTCTACAACACTTACAAAAGTGGAAATACAGTCTAATCGATCCATGGATAAGCGAAAGGTAAAAAATATATATCAATGATTAAACTATAAAAATTAAAAAGCAATCATTGTTTTGATTGTATTCGTACAGAATACAGATTCGTGGTGATTTGCTGTCTATGCTTTTACATTTTTATCTGTTTTCATAATAACCAGTAAGCAATTCTAATGCATTACTCATAAGGAATAATGGAGTTTACCCATGAATAAATCACTTTTAGAACAACTATCACCAACCAATTGTCAGGTTATTTTTATTGATCATCAGCCACAAATGGCTTTTGGGGTACAGTCAATAGATCGCCAAGTATTAAAGAATAATACTGTAGGGTTAGCAAAAGCAGCTAAAACATTCAATATTCCTGTCACCATTACCACGGTTGAAACGGAAAGCTTCTCTGGTCATACCTATCCAGAGCTTTTAGACGTATTTCCAGATGCTCCATTACTAGAGCGTACTTCAATGAATTCATGGGATGACCAAAAAGTACGTGATTCGCTTGCAAAAAATAATCGTAAAAAAGTGATTGTTTCAGGTTTGTGGACTGAAGTGTGCAACAACACCTTTGCTTTTGGTGCGATGCTTGAAGGGGATTATGAGATTTATATGGTCGCGGATGCTTCAGGTGGTACATCGAAAGAGGCTCATGACTATGCCATGCAACGCATGATTCAAGCTGGTGTTGTTCCGGTAACTTGGCAACAAGTATTACTTGAATGGCAGCGTGATTGGGCACACCGTGATACGTATGATGCAGTTATGGCGATTGTCCGTGAACACTCTGGTGCTTACGGTATGGGTGTGGACTATGCCTATACGATGGTACATAAGGCACCTGAGCGTACAACATCAAAACATGAAGTACTTGCACCAGTTCCTGCAAAATAAAACACTACTGATTTAGGTAAAGGCATGTCTAGTATTCAATATTTAAGTGATATTAATACAGATATGCCTTTATTTTTTAGAACGATAATTCACAAGAATGGAGTTCAGAATGACCGAAATAAATCTCATACTCAAAAACGGTAAAATCACAACTTTAGATCCAAAAAATCCAGAAGTACAAGCAATTGCGATTGCAGAGGGTAAAGTCGTACGCACGGGTACAAATGAAGAGATCATGAAGCTCGCAACAGCGACGAGCAAAGTTGTAGACTTAAATGGTCGTCGCGTTATACCGGGTCTAAATGACAGTCATTTGCATATTATTCGTGGTGGCCTAAATTACAATATGGAGCTGCGCTGGGAAGGTGTGCCATCTGTTGCCGATGCGTTACGCTTACTCAAAGAACAAGCAGACAATACTCCAGCTCCACAATGGGTTCGTGTCGTAGGCGGATGGACTGAATTCCAGTTTGCCGAAAAGCGTTTACCGACTTTAGAAGAAATTAATAAAGCTGCACCAGATACTCCTGTCTTTGTTTTACATCTATATGCCAGTGCTTTGTTGAACCGAGCTGCACTTGATGTATTGGGCTTTAACAAAGACACACCGGACCCACCTGGCGGCAAGATTGTACGAAATGAAAAAGGTGAGCCAACAGGACTGTTGCTCGCAACGCCATCCGCTATGATTTTATATTCGACCTTAGGTAAAGGACCGAAATTGCCAGTTGAAGACCAAGTCAATTCAACTCGTCATTTCATGCGTGAGTTGAACCGATTAGGTATTACTTCAGCAATTGATGCAGGCGGTGGTGGTCAAAACTACCCTGAAGATTATGATGTGATTAAGCAATTACACGATCAAAATCAAATGACCGTACGTATTGCTTATAACCTATTTGCTCAGAAGGCAGGCCAAGAACTTGATGATTATCGTCGCTGGACAGAAATGACATTTCCGGGCGATGGTGATGAGCTATTTAGAATGAATGGAGCAGGTGAGAACCTGACTTGGTCAGCGGGGGACTTTGAGGACTTCTATGAACCACGTCCAGATTTACCAGAAAAAATGGAAGGTGAACTCGAAGCTATTGTAGAGCACTTGGCTGAAAAGAAATGGCCATTCCGTATTCATGCAACTTATGATGAAAGTATTAATCGCTTACTGAATGTATTTGAAAAAGTAAATTCAAAACAGCCATTTGCGACACGATTTATTATTGACCATGCCGAAACTGTATCTGAGCGTAATATTGAACGTATTGGCGCGTTGGGTGGTGGTATTGCCATTCAACACCGTATGGCATATCAAGGTGAGATTTTCGTAAAACGCTATGGTGCCGAAGCCGCTCAGGCAACGCCACCAGTCAAGAAAATGTTAGAACTTGGTGTTCCTGTGGGTGCGGGGACAGATGCGACTCGTGTTGCTTCTTATAACCCTTGGGTGTGTTTGTATTGGCTAAGTACTGGTAAAACAGTCGGCGGTTTACCTCTCTATGATGAAAAAAATCTATTAGACCGTCAAACAGCACTCAAACTCTGGACTAAAGGTTCAGCTTGGTTCTCAGGTGAAAAAGATGTCAAAGGTTCACTAACAGCAGGAGAGCTTGCTGATTTGGTCGTATTATCTGATGACTACTTTAAAGTTGAAGCAGAAGATATCCAGTGGATTGAATCTGTACTTACTGTTTTAGGTGGCAAAGTGGTGTACGCAGGGGCAGAGTTTAAGCACGACGATCCGCCGTTACCGCCAGCATCTCCAACATGGTCGCCGGTAAAACGCTTCGGTGGTCAGTGGCGTTTATCTGAAAACCGTAATGCTCCTTCCAATCAATCATTACAGTCACAAAGTGCATTGTGTGCATGTGCTAGCAGCTGTGGCATGCATGGACACAGCCACGCTTGGATGCTTGACGTGCCTGTAAATGATAAGGACAAAAAATCTTTCTGGGGCGCACTTGGGTGCTCGTGTTTTGCATTTTAAATAAAACAGTATGGGAACCTGCTGATTAAATGGCTTGATTCTCTAAGGTATGTACGATGAAAATGTACTTGTTATCTTTGGCTGTAGGGTTGCTTGTTGGTGTCTTATATTATGTTTTAAATGTTAAGTCACCAGCTCCACCTCTTGTTGCATTAGTAGGTTTATTAGGCATGGTAATAGGAGAGCAACTGCTTCCTTTTATTAAATCCTATTTTTAATCCGTTTCATTCAGAAAAAGCTAAATGGTGCCATGCCATTTAGCTTTTTATATTAATAAATATCTTCAATTACTTTATACGGCGGCCTTGTTCATCAATGATTACTTCGCCATCTTCTTTTGCAAAATAGCTTAAGTTTTGTGTATCTAAAATATCCAATACAATCTCAGAAGGGCGGCAAAGTCGCGTGCCTTTTGGTGTAACCACAAATGGGCGATTAATTAAAATTGGGTACTGAACCATAAAATCAATTAACTGTTCATCGGTCCAATGGCCTTGTTCCAACTCTAACTCTTTATATGGATCAACATTTTTACGAATTGCTTCACGTACAGTTAAGTTTGAATTCTTAATGAGTTGGATTAGCTCATCTTTACTTGGTGGTGTTTGCAAATATTCAATAACGATAGGTTCAATTCCTGCATGACGAATAAGCGCCAATGTATTGCGCGAGGTTCCGCAAGCAGGGTTATGGTAAATCTTCACTAGCTCAGTCATGGTAAATTTATTGTCAAATTAAGATATTGCATTTATATATGGATATCCGTATATTTGCAATAACGAATATATTCTGCTGAAGATATGATCAACCAAGTCGATTTCTTTAAATGTCTATCTGACCAAACTCGGTTAAACATTCTTAAATTAGTTCTAAACAAACAAAATATTTGTGTTTGTGAGCTAACAGAACAGCTTGAGTTGAGCCAACCGAAAATCTCCAGACACTTAGCTTTGTTACGAACTCATGGCATTTTACTTGATGCACGACAGGGACAATGGGTGTATTACAGCGTCAATCCAGATTTACCCAATTGGGCTGTTGAAGTTTTGAAAACTATAGCAAACCAAGATGAAAATTTAGTGAATCAATCATCTTCACAGTTTTCTTCTATTTCTACCTATTGTGAGTAAGACCATGAAATTCTTATTTTTATGTACTGGAAACAGTTGCCGTAGCATTTTGTCAGAAGTTTTATTTAACAGTTGTGCACCAGAAGGCTGGAAAGCGTATAGCGCTGGGAGTAAACCATCAGGACAGGTACATCCATTAACGATTGAAACTCTTGAAAACTTAGGTCTTTCAACAGATGGGTTATGGAGTAAAACGATTGATGACTGTGAACAATATCAACCAGATGTTGTTATTACAGTCTGTGACTCCGCTGCGCAAGAAGCATGCCCACTATATTTAGGTGGTGCAATCAAAGCACATTGGGGTTTAAGTGACCCATCTCACTTAGACTTGCCGAAAGAAGAAAAGCTTAAAGCATTCCAAGAGACTGTAGCTCATATTAATCGTCGTTTAGATGCTTTGTTTGTACTTGATGTTGCGAACTTAAACCGTTCACATTTGATTGCTGAGATTAATAAAATCTCTCATATTGAGTAAGAGAGCCGAGATGACTAAGCAAAAGCTTTCTTTTTTAGACCGTAACCTGACGCTATGGATTTTTATTGCCATGGCTTTAGGCTTAGCGATTGGAGTTTTCTTTCCTCAGGCATCTGTGTCTTTAAATGAATTAAGTGTAGATAACGTTAATATTCCGATCGCAATCGGCTTAATTTTGATGATGTATCCACCTTTAGCAAAGGTTGATTATGCTACGTTACCAGAAGTATTTAAAGATAAGAAAACCTTAACTTTATCGTTGGTACAGAACTGGATTATTGCTCCAGTTTTAATGTTCCTACTTGCGATAGTTTTCTTGCATAGTTATCCGGAATACATGACAGGCCTGATTTTGATTGGTTTGGCACGTTGTATTGCAATGGTTTTGGTGTGGAATGGTCTAGCTTGTGGTGATAACCAATACGTTGCAGCTTTGGTTGCCTTTAACAGTATTTTCCAAATTTTGTTCTTTAGTACCTACGCCTGGCTTTTCTTAACCTTCTTACCTCCGTATTTTGGTGTGGCAGGGCAAGTCATTGATGTGAATTTTTGGACTATCACACATGCGGTTTTGGTGTACTTAGGTATTCCATTCTTAATGGGGTTCTTGACGCGTTTGATTTTAGTCAAGTCGAAAGGGTTGGAATGGTATCAAACTAAATTTTTACCAAAAATCAGCCCAATTAGTTTAATTGCTTTACTTTTTACCATCGTGGCGATGTTTAGCCTAAAAGGTGGTGATGTAGTGAGCTTGCCTTTAGATGTATTGCGTATTGCTATTCCACTCACGATTTACTTTGTGGTGATGTTCTTTATTAGCTTCTTTATGAGTAAACGTATGGGGAATAACTATCCACGTACCACTGCTATTTCGTTTACTGCGGCTGGTAACAATTTTGAGTTAGCTTTAGCGGTTGCCATTGCAACATTTGGTTTGGCATCACCTGTGGCATTTACCACAGTGATAGGACCATTGGTTGAAGTACCCGTTTTAATTTCACTCGTTACCGTTTCTCTTTGGTTAAAGAAAAAGTATTTCTCAGATGAACAGTCTTAATAATGATTTATCAAATGTAGCGTTAGATCTTTTAGATAAACCTACATTTGAGCAAGTGCAAGCGCAGCAGCTTGAGCATCCACCTCGCATTTTATTGCTATATGGTTCTAATCGCGAACGTTCTTATAGTCGTTTTGCTGTGCTGACTGCTGGGCAAATTCTTGAATACTTAGGTGCTGAAGTCAAAATCTTTCATCCTAAAGGTTTACCTTTACCTGAGGATGCAGAAACAGATCATCCGAAAGTTCAAGAATTACATGCGCTTTTGGCTTGGGCAGAAGGTATGGTGTGGTGTTCACCCGAACGTCATGGCGCGATGAGTTCAATTTTAAAAGCCCAGATTGACTGGATTCCTTTGGCAGCCGGAGCAATTCGTGCAACTCAAGGTAAAACCTTAGCAGTCATGCAAGTTAGTGGTGGTTCGCAGTCGTTTAATGCGGTCAATCAAATGCGTATTTTAGGCCGTTGGATGCGCATGATTACCATCCCAAATCAGTCTTCAGTTGCTAAAGCCTTTTTAGAGTTTGAAGAAGATGGCAGTATGAAACCATCCTCTTACTATGACCGAATCGTTGATGTTATGGAGGAGTTGTATAAGTTCACTTTATTAACACGTGGGCAAAAACAATACCTGACAGATCGCTACTCTGAGCGTAAAGAGTCGGCAGAAGAGCTGGCAAAACGAGTAAATCAAAAATAAACAGTTTTATAAAAAAGTGCTCCACTCGGGGCACTTTTTATTGTTTAGCTTTTACATTCAGGCCATTGTGGGCAAAAGTTTTTGCAATAGTTCAATAAAGTTTGAAACTTTGGCTGAACTCTCATTTTCTCGTGTAATCAGGTAAATAGGCGCGTTTAGTTTTATTGAATCATCAAACTCGCGATATACAATTTCATGTTCCCAAAAATTATGCATTGAGGCCGGCACAATCGTTATACCAATTCCAGCAGCGACTAAATTTAATGTAGCGGTAGGTCGAGGCGCTTCTTGAATAATGCGTGGACTAAAACCTGCTTGGTAGCAACTATATAAAATATTGTCATATAAACCTTGTCCTGAAGAACGACGGTATAAAACAAAATTTTCATTTGATAAGTCATTTGAACTAATTTTTTCTTTTTGTGTAAGTGAATGGCCTATAGGCAATGCCACCATCATTGGCTCATCTAATATATGGTGATGTTTTAACCCAATATCACGGCTGATTGGTGCTCTTAAAAAAGCGATATCAAGTTTCTCTGAGATTAGTCGATCTAATTGTTTTTGGCTGCCTGCTTCTTCAAGTTTGGTTTGTACTTTTGGATATATTTCTCGATATGACCGCAATACGAGTGAAATAAGCGGGTGTAAACCTGCGGAACTTGTAAAACCAATATTGAGTTGTCCAGTTTTACCTTGGCTAACATCTTGGACTAATTTTGGAATATGTCTGGCATGTTCTAATAAAAGTTGTGCTTCTTTAAATAAGGCTAAACCAGCCTCAGTTGGTTCAATTCCTCGAGGCTGGCGAATAAGTAATTGTGTACCAAGTTCTTCTTCGAGTTTTTTAAGTAAACGCGTTAGAGGCGGTTGTTGAATAAACAATCGGTTTGCGGCATGCGTAATATTCCTTTCTTCAATTACCACAACAAAGGCATGGAGCTTATGTAAATCGAGCATAGGAATACCTTTATGGTATGGTTAATGAAAATAAAAGCATTTGTAGATATATCACAAAAGTATCATTCTATCTTGGTCAGATAAAGTGAAAAGTAACGAAAATGAACCATGTTGAGATTGCTGTGCAGAAGGAGAGTGTCCCGACCTGCACAGAGTTATTTTTAGGTTTTTTAACATTAGGTTTAATTGGATTCGGTGGCGTGCTGCCTTTAGCCCGTAAAGTTATTGTAGAGCAAAGGCATTGGTTAAGCCCTGAAAAATTCACTGAGTTACTTGGTCTGTGTCAATTTTTACCGGGCGGCAATATTATTAATTTATCGGTTGCGATTGGCATGGAGTTTCGCGGTGTTCGTGGGGCAGTGAGCTCACTCATTGGTCTGATCCTTGCACCTACGATAATTGTTGTACTTTTACATTATGTTTATGAGCAGTTCCAAGATAATTTAATGGTTAAGCATCTTTTTGAAGGTTTAGCTGCTGCTGCGGCTGGGCTACTAGTTGCAACAGGTTTAAAAATGCTTAAGCCATTGTTACGTAATCCATTAGCGATTTGCGTAGTGGTTGCTGCAATTATCAGTATTGCTTTTCTAAAAATCTCTTTACTAGTGACTATGCTGATTTTGTTGGCATTTTACTCGGCAATCATTTGGAGACGTGTGTAATGGGTGCAGTTCTACTTACTTTAGCGATCATTTTTACTCAATTGTCTCTTATTGCATTTGGTGGTGGAAATACGATTTTGCCTGAGATGCAACGCCAAGTAGTTGATATTCATCACTGGATGACGGCACAAGAATTCAGTGCATTGTTCGCCATGGCCCAAGCTGCACCCGGTCCGAACATGATGATTGTACCGTTGGTGGGATGGCATGTAGCAGGGTTGTCAGGTCTACTTGTAACGTCTACCGCTAAATTTTTACCTTCATCTCTTATTACTGTATTTGTGATGAGAGGCTGGTCAAAATTTAAAGATAAAAAATGGAGACGTGTTTTACAGCTTGCTTTACAACCTGTCACTGTGGGAACTGTACTTGCTAGTGCTTGGATTATTTCTGAGGCAGCGGCAATAAATACGTTACTCATTATTATGGTAGTCATTGCGACTTTATTATCTTTAATTAAAAAGGTTCATCCTTTACATGTCTTGATTGCTGGGGCTGTATTTGGTGTGGTCTTACTCTAGTTTAACCAGTTTGCCGACCTGCGCTGGATGAGTTCAGGTTGGTTTTTTTTAATGAAGTAAATAATTGAATCTAAAAAACCGATCAAATATATAAAAACATACTGTTTTACCTATTTTATGTTTTCACGTACTATGCATCTATTGAAAGAATTTGGATGCATTGGAGAAAAAACAGATGTTAGATCAAAACATTAAAACTCAATTAAAAGCTTACTTAGAACGTCTAGAAAGTCCAATCGAATTAGTTGCTGCTTTAGATGAATCAGACAAAGCAGCTCAAATTAAAGAGTTGGTAAGTGAAATCGCTGAGCTTTCTGACAAGGTAACAGCCCGTTTTGACGGTAATAATACACGTCGTCCAAGCTTTGGTGTGGCTAAAGCAGGTGAACAGCCTCGTGTGTTCTTTGCAGGCTTACCAATGGGTCATGAGTTTACGTCTTTGATCTTGGCACTGTTGCAGGTCTCTGGCTATGCACCTAAAGTGTCGGATGAAGTTTTAAATCAAATTAAAGGTTTAAACCTTAAAGCAAACTTCGATGTGTTTGTATCCTTAAGTTGTCATAACTGTCCGGATGTAGTACAGGCACTTAACCTGATCGCGATTTACAACCCGAACACCACGGCAACCATGATTGATGGTTCATTCTTCCAAGACGAAGTGGAACAACGCAAAATCATGGCTGTACCGATGGTATTCCAAGACAACGAGCACATTGGTCAAGGTCGTATGACCCTTGAAGAGATTGTGGCAAAACTTGATACCAACTCAGCTGAAAAAGATGCAGCAGCACTCAATGCCAAAGATGCTTTTGATGTATTGGTGATTGGTGGTGGTCCTGCAGGTGCAACAGCTGCAATCTATGCTGCACGTAAAGGCATTAACACGGGTATCGTCGCTGAACGCTTTGGTGGTCAGGTCATGGACACCATGGATATTGAAAACTTCACTTCTGTGCAAAAGACTCAAGGTCCTAAGTTTGCTGCCGAGATGGAAGCACATGTCCGTGAATATGATGTCGATATCATGAACCTGCAACGTGTCAGCAAAATCACGGGTGCAAACCAAACTGAAAATGGCTTGGTTGAAGTTGAACTTGAAAACGGTGCAAAACTTGAATCGAAAACTGTGATCCTTTCTACAGGTGCACGTTGGAGAGAAATGAATGTACCGGGTGAGCAAGAATACCGTACCCGTGGTGTTGCCTACTGCCCACACTGTGATGGTCCATTGTTCAAAGGCAAACGTGTTGCGGTGATTGGTGGCGGTAACTCAGGTGTTGAAGCAGCAATTGACCTTGCAGGGATTGTTGAGCATGTCACTCTGGTTGAATTCGATACCAAACTTCGTGCAGACCAAGTCTTGCAAAACAAATTGCATAGCTTGCCAAACACAACGGTGATTATGAATGCCTTAAGTACCGAAGTATTAGGTGATGGTTCACAAGTGACTGGCCTTAAATATAAAGACCGTGCGACTGATGAAGAGCATGTAGTCGAGCTTGCAGGGATCTTTGTACAGATTGGTTTACTGCCAAACACTGACTTCTTGAAAGACAGTGAAGTTGAGTTAACCAACCGTGGCGAGATCATTGTGAATGACCGCAACGAAACCAATGTGCAAGGTGTATTTGCTGCAGGTGACTGTACGACTGTACCTTACAAGCAAATCATTATTGCTACAGGTGAAGGTGCTAAAGCATCGCTCTCTGCGTTTGATTACATCATCCGTTCTGGGCAGTAAAATTTAAGTCCAAAACGAAAGAGCCAAAGGATATCCTTTGGCTCTTTTTCTTTTTATGGTTTATATAAACCGTGTTCGACTAAATGCTCTCGTAAAATACGACGTAACTCTAATACAGCTTGTGGTGTCAGTTGAATTGAATGGCCACCTGGAAGAACCTTCTCAGACTTTGCTCCATCTAAGTGAGCACTTTTGTACGGAACGATGCCATCGGTAATCACATTAGGATCATCACTCTTGGTAATATTTCCCATTATTGAATGGAAAACTAATCCTTGGTGTGGGTTAATATTTTTAGTCAGCTCCATAAATTTAGATTGATGACTTAGATCACTTGGTCCATTTTGAATCAAACCATTATCAATATTACTCAAGAAATCTTTAACATCTAAATTTTCAGTTGTCAGTGAAGTCGCTACAGCTGACAAGAATGCACCGGGTAAACGAATAATTTTACGTGCTGCCAAGGTAAACCAACGATCTGCATAATCTGTACCTCGATGAGGAGAAGCCAAGAAAATTGCACGATCAAAATTATTGATTGAATGCATTTGCAATCGTTCAGTAACCATTGGATGTTTTTTAAAGCGGTTTTGCTGACGAATCGTCATCAAATCTAAGGCAGGTTTAGTAATATCTCCATCACTGACCAGTAAACGGCTGATAATACCTCCCATACTATGTCCAACAAGGACTGCATCATGCGCGGCAGGGTCACTTGGGTTTAATGAACCAAAAGCTTGTTTCAAGAGTGCATAAATCTGAAAACGACTTTCCAAAATTGGCATGTTGGTCGAATAGAAAACCTGCCAAACTTGGTAATTGTCTCTTAAAACCGTATCGCCCATAACATCATTGGTCAGTGCAATCCATGCCTCGGGGCTACTTGCTAAACCATGTACCAACACGATAATTTTTTTGTTCGGATTATACGGTTCAAGCATATATAAATGCGGCATAGTTAAATGCTGATCGCGGTCAATCAGAGTTAAATAAGCTGCAACCCCTAAATTGTTTTCGGCTAACCATAGGCCATAAGGTGCTGAAAAGTTAGCTGCTAGAGGATATTGTTTGCCTGCTACATTAATATTATCTGTTCGATATGGGTCATAAACTCGAATCACGAATTCTGGATTATTAATAATTTCTTCGACAGTGGTCGCGTGTTTGGGTTCAGCTACAATAGTCGCAGCTAAGTAGCGTGCATTATGAATATTTGGATTAACACCATTTTTATAATTATATTTAAGTGGGTCTAGGATATATTCATTAATATCTTCATTTCCTGAACTCGGAAAAACAGCCACAAATTCGGAGCCAAAACCATCGCGGCGGTTAATGGTTCTTAAGCCAGAAAAATTCAGGTTATAACTTGAAATTAATTTTTCTAGTTTTTGACCCGTTAATTGTTTATGAAATTCAAAATCGATTGAATAAATACTCTTACCAATATGAATTTGTGGTTCAACAACATTTTTCTTTGGATGTCTTAAGTCGTAAACACCGACCATTTTGGCGATTGCTTGATTATAGAAATCGCGAATTTGAACTTGTCTATTATCAAAAATACGGTCATTAGGCTTACGTTTTGTTGAAAATAGATAGGCATAGCTATAACGAATACTTTTATCTAATAGGCTCAATTGCTGGTCTAAGCAATCATCATATCTATTCAGAATATTCTTTTGTTCTTCTTCAGATTTATGTTTAGTAAATCTACTTACTTTACAGTCAGATGTATCTGATAAAGCCATTGCTTTTGCGAGATACATTTCGCTTGCTGCTGATAAGAACTGTTCATCTAAAATTTGAGGAAGGTTTTTGAGTTGATTTACACAGGTTTCAGGTGTATCTGTACAAACTTTAGCTTCCTGACCAGACATTGATAAAACATTCAGACTCGCTTCGCTAAGTTTATCTTGGGTAAGAATACTATTACGTTCATTTGCAATCGTTACATTCAAAGCTTGCTGTTTAACATTTACGACCTGACAACCACTCAGAATTGAACCGAGTAGTATGACCGTCAACAGTGTTTTGCTTCTTTTTATTGAAAACATTATGGTCAAAATATAGTGGCTCAATGGTAGGTAGATCATACAAATTTTAAAATATTTTTCAAATGATCAAATATAAAAAAGGGCTGTCAAAACAGCCCTTTTTTATAGAATTAAGCTTATTTTTTAGGTGCAGCAGGAGTAGTTGCTGACATTGCTGGGTTAGTTAAAACTTGCCATACGTTCCAACGACCTTGTTTTTCAATTTCTTGAATTAAACGGTCAGCAATTTCCGCTTCATCTGGATATTTAACTTTATAGTTCTTTAGCGTCTGGATCGCGTTTTTCTTTTGCTCCATTGCAATATAGTTATTTGCAGCAGCTAAATATGCTTCTTGAACATTACCTTTAATGGCTTTGTCTAAGTATGGAATCGCTTCACGTTGACCGCCACCTTCAGATAAACCAAAACCGAACCAGAAATTTGTTTCCGCATCATCTGGATTAATTTTTAAAAGTCTTTGAGCATATTCTAAAGATTTAGTGGTATGAACAGTACCTAAATCAAGGTTACGTGCAAGAACACTTGCTTTAAAAGCACGAATTAAAATATCAAATGATGCATTTGGATTTGCAGCAAGTGTATCAAGTTGTTGTGTTACTTCTTTAAGTTTACTTTCAAAGCCTTTACGTTCTTGACGGTCAGTAAAGCGAGGTGGGTAGTGACGTGCTTTACCTTCCACTAACTGTAAGAAGTCATCAATAGTAGTCACGTCAATTTCATTTTCACCGGCTAAAACTGCGTATTTCATTGAACGTTGTGAATTATTGACAGTCGGAACGATCAGTTTATTGACGTCGAGAGTAAGCTGTTTGGTTGGATCATCTTGACGATTAACGACCATTTTGGTTACAGGCTGTGCAGCAGCGTCTTTTAATGCAACTTCAAATGCCGGTGGCTGATCATAGTTAAAAGGGTTTAGCGCATAAAAAGGAGGAGTAAGCTCTGGTTCCTTGAAAACAAAAGGCTCAATTTTTTGTTCTTTTACGGGTGCCATTGTACAAGCGGTTAAACTTGAGGTCGCAAGGATTATATATGCCAAAGGCTTAAAATTCATAGGATCTTCCGTTCATTTTAGTAAAGTCAGATTTGGTACAGGTAAGTCTAGGAAAAGCTAAACAGACATGCAAGGGTAAGCGTGTTACATTATGAATCAAGAATATTACGTTTTTGATGTCTTATCTTGCGCACCGCATTCACGACGAACTTCTTCAATAATTTTCAGTTCTTCATCACTAAAAGGCTGTTCATCCTGACTTTCTTTTTTGAAGCTCGGGTCTAGCTCTGATAAACGTTGGCATAAATTATTCATACGCGTTTCATTATGCTGAATACGATCAAGTAAAACGCGCATACCCTCTAATATAGGGTCAGACTGATCAGCAGTTGTCGCATATGGAGCGAAACCAATACTTTGCGCATAATCACGGCGACGTTCTTCATCTTTATTCTTGTCAGGTGCATCTTTATAAATATAGCGAGCAGGGTTCCCTACAGCGGTCACGCCAGCAGGAACAGCTTTAGTCACCACAGCATTTGAACCGACTTTAGCGCCTTTACCTATTGTAAATGGACCTAAAATTTTTGCACCCGCACCAACAACAACGCCATCTTCTAAAGTTGGGTGGCGTTTACCTTTATTCCATGTTGTTCCACCTAGGGTCACACCATGATAAAGCGTAACATCATCACCAATTTCAGCAGTTTCACCAATCACAACACCCATACCGTGATCAATAAAAAAACGTTTACCGATTTTAGCGCCAGGATGAATTTCAATGCCTGTTGCAAAACGACTAAATGAAGAAAGAAGGCGAGCAGCACCTTTACAATCTTTTTGCCATAATTCATGAGCAACACGATGCATCATAATCGCATGAATGCCAGGATAGGTCGTGAGAACTTCGAGTGTATTGCGGGCAGCAGGATCTCGCGCAAATACAGCCTTTATATCTTCTTTCAGCTGTTTAAGCATTGGGTTGATCCTCCTTGTCAGATAATGCTTTTTTCCATTTACCACTGGTTAGGGCTTGTACACGACTAAAAATACCGCGAAGTAAATGATATTCCATACGATCTAATTGTATACGACCAAATAAACGACGCAAGCGTAAAGGTAACAAACGTGGATTATCTGGATCTAAAAATTCAATTTCGGTTAGCATTTTCTCTAGATGAGGATAAAACTCTTCCATTTGTTTTTGAGTCACCAATGGTTCATCCCATTGCATGCTTTGACCTTGGACTAATGGCATTTCATCTGCATCTTGATCCACGTTTTCTTGTTCCAGAGCTGACATGCGAAGCTCGTAACATACCACTTGAATTGCTTGCGCAACATTTAATACACCATAGTCAGGATTGACAGGAATTGTTAAATGATAATTTGCTAGGGCTAATTCTTCGTTAGTTAAACCACGATCTTCGCGGCCAAAAACAATCGCAATTTGCTGTCCCTGAGAGGTGGCTTTAATGGCTTCTTTGGCAGCAGGTCTTACGTCAAGTAAAGGCCAAGGAATGGTGCGGCTACGTGCACTTGTTCCAAACACTAAATGGCAATCTTTAATAGCATCTTCTAAAGTATCGACAATCTCAAGATGTTCAAATAAATCCTGAGCACCAGCAGCAAGCGCTTGTATGTCTGGGTGAGGATATGTTTTAGGTGCAACAAGAACTAATTTAATTAGCCCCATTGTTTTCATGGCACGTAAAGCACTGCCAATATTGGCAGGCAAGGTAGTGTTTACCATGACAATACGCACTTGTGCTAATTGTTTTGACACAGTGTTGTGATCAAACGAACTCATAAGATTTCCAGAAATTACGAATATTGAGAAACTTCGCTTTGGTATAAATCCAATGCATCGTCCATAGTCATGTCCGCGGGAGGGGAAGCAACGGTTTGCGGACGAGCAGGTTCTGCTGCTTTAGCTGCTTTCGACTTTACTTGATATTCAATATAAATATTATCTTTACCAAAATAATCTCTGAGTTTAGCAAGTAATTCATCGAGAGGAGCAACTTTCCATTGCGGACCAAGTTGAAGCTCGGCTTGAGCATAAGGTTGATCAATCAGGAGTTGTAAAGTGATATGTTGATGCATATCTACATTGCAAAATGGCAAGATTATGTTTTGTAAATCTTTTGCCAAAGTGGCTTGCATAAACTCTTCTGTTAATTTGATCTGAATGCTATTAGCACGTTTTTGTCGTATTTCATTTAAAGTAAAAGCCTTGGTTAAACGGCCCATTGGACGTTCAAAGCCTTCTCTTTCATAAATTTCGCCTTCAAAGACGACAACACGCTCAACTTGGATAATATCTTTAAAACGTTGGAAACGTTCATGGTTGCAACTTACTTCAATACGAGCTGTACCATCATCTAGTACAATAACTACGCGATTTGGAAAGTTTGCGACGTCAATGACTAAACCCGCATAGACTGTTGTAACACCACGACGTGTAGCCGTAATTTCATTAAGTTTTACCGGAATAAAAGCCTTAAGCTCTTGGCGGTAAACATCAATTGGGTGGCCCGTTAAATATAACCCAAGCGTGTCTTTTTCGCCTTTTAGACGAACCTCGTCACTCCACGGTTTAACAGGTTTAGCTGGCTTACGCTGAACTTCTTCAACCTCACCAAATAAATCCATAATACCGCTTTCACGGTTACTGCGCGCTTGTTCAGCAGCTTGAACAGCTTCAGGCAATTGTGCCATTAAGCTTGCACGTTCAATTCCCAAGCAATCGAGTGCACCTGCACGAATTAAAGCTTCAAGAGTACGCTTATTGATTTTCTTCAAATCAATACGATGGCAAAAATCGAATAAATCTGTATAAGGACCAAATTGTCGACGAGAGTCAATAACTGACTGCATCGCTTGTTCGCCGACACCTTTAATTGCACCTAAACCATATACAATAGTTTTATCATCGCTCGCATGGAAATGATAAGTCGACATATTGACTGATGGTGGTAAAACTTCTAGGCCATTATTTCGGCAGTCATCAATTAAAAATACAACACTGTCAGTGTTCTGCATTTCCGATGACATTACTGCTGCCATAAACTCAGCAGGATAATGTGCTTTTAACCAGGCAGTGTGGTAAGCAACGAGGGCATAAGCTGCGGCGTGAGATTTGTTGAAACCATAGCCTGCGAACTTTTCCATATAGTCAAAGATATGGTTGGCTGTACTTTCATCAATTCCTTTTTCAGCAGCACCTGCCAAGAAGATTTGGCGTTGCTTAACCATCTCCTCAGGTTTCTTTTTACCCATTGCACGACGTAGTAAATCCGCGCCACCGAGCGTATAACCCGCACAGATCTGTGCTGTCTGCATCACCTGTTCTTGGTAAACCATAATCCCGTAAGTTGGCTCTAATACACCTTCAAGAAGTGGGTGAAGATATTCAAAATCTCCACCATGCATACGGTGAATAAAGTCAGGAATAAGATCCATTGGACCAGGACGATACAATGATACGAATGCAATAATCTCTTCAAATTTACTTGGACGTGCTTCTTTGAGCATTCGTTTCATGCCGACGGATTCAAACTGGAATACCGCTGTTGTATTTGCATCGGCAAAGACAGAGTATGCTTTAGCATCATCAAGTGGAACATGCGAAATAATGAGCGGATCATTACTATCGCGATTTTTATTAATATTTTGAATTGCGTCTTCAATAACGGTTAAGTTACGTAAACCCAAGAAGTCGAATTTGACGAGACCAGCTGCTTCTACATCGTCTTTATCATATTGAGCAACACGGCTAGTTCCATCTTCATCACAAAGTACAGCCGAGAAATCGGTAATCTTACCGGGTGCAATAACAACACCACCGGCATGTTTACCAGTATTTCGGGTGATACCTTCTAGTTTTAATGCCATTTCCCAGATTTCACTCGCATCATCATTATCTGGGTTAGATGGGTTGGTAACGATATCTTTAAGCTGAGGTTCCATCTCGATAGCAGTGGCTAAGTCCACACCGAGTGGTTTCGTAGGCACCATTTTTGAGATACGGTCAGCTAAACCGTAAGACTTACCCAATACACGGGCAACGTCACGAATTGCACCTTTTGCCGCCATCGTACCGAAAGTTGCAATTTGCGACACGGCTTCACGGCCATAAGTACGGGAAACATAATCAATAACGCGGTCACGTCCGGCAATACAGAAGTCGACGTCAAAGTCGGGCATCGAAACACGTTCTGGGTTTAAGAAACGTTCGAAAAGTAGATCGTAACGAAGTGGATCAAGGTCAGTAATTTTTAAGCTATATGCAACGAGTGAACCCGCACCTGAACCACGACCAGGTCCTACAGGAACGCCATTATTTTTTGCCCACTGAATGAAGTCCATGACGATAAGGAAGTAACCCGGGAATCCCATTTTGAGGATAATACCAACTTCGTAATCAATTCGTTCATCGTAAGGCTTACGAATCTCCGGCCAGTCTTCGCCACGTTTTTCGAGAGGGTAGAGATAATCTAAACGTTCTTCTAGACCTATTTTTGACAAATGCTCAAAGTAGGTGTCGATGGTAAAGCCATCTGGAATTGGATAGTCAGGTAAAAAGTAGGTGCCTAGTTGTAAGCTAACATTACAGCGTTTTGCAATGTTATAGGTGTTTTCGATAGCACTTGGGATATCTGAAAACAACTCAATCATTTCATCGGAGGTTTTAAAATGTTGCTCAGGACTATATAAGCGTGGACGACGGTCATCTGCTAATACATAGCCATCAGCAATACAAACACGTGCTTCGTGGGCCTCAAAATCTTCCTTTTCTACAAAGTGCACATCATTATGCGCAACTACACCGACATTATATTGGGCAGCAAGTTTAGCGGCTTCTTGAATAAAGTCTTCTTCACCAGGACGATCGGTGCGTGTTAAAGCCAGATAAACACGGTTACCAAATTTTTCGATCCATGCTTCTAAAAGCGGAGCTGCTTTTTGAGGGTTAGATGAGCAAAGCATCTGACCCACATCACTATGTTGGCCGAGTAAAACAATAATATCTTGATGCTGTTCAAGTACCCATTCTTTTTTTACACATGGAATACTGAGTTGTTGACCTTCAATAAAACCGCGTGAAACGATTTCGGTAAGACTTTTCCAGCCTACATTACTCATTGCAAGTAAAGTTGCACGATGTTGAGCATCGTCAAGGCGAATTGTGCTACCTAAAAGCGGTTTAATTCCTTTTTTTAAACAAGAATTATAAAATTTTACTGCTGCATGAAGGTTTGATAGATCGGTTAATGCCAGCGCGGGCATTTGGTCCTTAACCGCAGCGTTGACCAAGTCAGGTATGCGAACTATCGACTCTGTAATCGAAAATTCTGTATAAATACCGAGATGAACAAACTGCATAAACCAATCCTTAATACGACTGCAGCATAGTTTAGCACGCAAAGTTAAAACGAAATGCTTAATATTTTGGCAAACTGTTAAGGATTTTATTATTTAAGAAGAATGATTTGAATATCTATTGTACAGATTTAATATAAAAGAGCTTATTTTAAGAAATAGAACCAACCCAAACTTTGTGTTTGGGCTGGTTGAAAAACTTAGTACTGCCAGAACATGCGCTGAATTTCTTTCGTGTCATTAGTCTTAGTAAGAGCTAAAGCTGCAAGAAGACGCGCTTTTTGAGGGTTTAAATCATGTGCAGCTACCCAACCATATTTAGAGTCAGGTTGTTCTGCATCACGTAATACGAAGCCTTGTGCGACACGTGATGAACGGATAATTTGAATACCGTTTTTGTCGTGAAGATTTTGTAAGGTTGGTACGATATATTTTGGTACAGAACCGTTACCAGTACCTGCATTAATGATCGCTTTAGCACCAGCTTTTGCATACGCTTCATATGCATCTGGAAGCATAGAGTCCGAACCATAAACGATCTGTACAGTTGGAAGTGCATCGCCTTTAATATTTTCAATATTAAATTCTGAAGCATTTGTATGGCGTTTTACAGATTGTCTGAACCAGTATGGTTTGCCTTCAACTAATGTACCTAAAGCGCCCCATTGGCTAACAAAAGCATTGGTATGAATGTTAATGCCTTTAGTTACATCACGTGCAGCAAAAATAGAGTCGTTCATAAGAACCATAACGCCTTTATTTTTTGCATCATCAGAAGCTGCTAAAGCAACTGCACTATAAAGGTTAAGTGGACCATCAGCTGAAAGAGCAGTTGAAGGACGCATTGAGCCAACAAGTACAATCGGTTTATCAGTATGAACAACCAAATTTAAGAAAAATGCTGTTTCTTCTAAAGTATCTGTACCGTGTGTAATTACGACACCATTAACAGATGGCTTTTTAACAAGCTCATTCACTTGACGAGCAATTTCTAATAATTCCTTGTCAGTAATACTCTCAGAAGCGATTTGTAATGCTTGAATACCAGTTACATTTGCCAAATCTTTGATTTGTGGAACTGCGTTAATTAGCGTATCAACAGGAACTTTTGCAGCAGTATAAGTTGCACTATTTGCCGAGCTTGCGCCAGCACCAGCGATAGTACCGCCAGTCGCAACTACAACAACATTATTTTTTGCATAAAGTGGGAGAGAGCAGGCTAATAAGCCCATCGCTAAACCTAAAGATTTAACAGTTTTAGTCAACATCGAAAATATCCTTATGAAGTGACGAAGTAAAAGTTTGTTGAATATGACTGCTTTTCCTAAGCAAAATACATACCATGTAAAACATATTCATAACTTGTTTGAATAAGAAGCATCCTTGAATAGCATTTTGTTTCATCAACAATTGCTTAGTCATTGCTTTTATTTAGCGCTAATAAATAACATGAATAAAATAAAAAATCTATTAAGTTTTTCTAATTTATCTTGATTTGTTTATTTTTTAATATAAATAAAGCAAATGATTTTTTTATCTGTATAAAATTAAAAAATAATAGATGTGTTTGAGTAATTTTTTGCCATTTGATATTTTTATCTTATTGATTTTTATTGTTATAATTTAATATTAAGATGGTTTTAAATTTTTCAGTATGAATTGAAAAATAATTCCATTAATTTAATATAATTTAATTTTTGTAAATTGAATTAAAATTTAATCACTTGGTATTTATTTTTAAAAATATAAAATTTGTTTGAATCATTTTTATTCTATTTTTAAGGTTTGATTTAAGAAAATTTAATAGCAGTTTAAAGTCATTATTTAATATAAAAATATAGGTGAATTTCTGCCAATAATTTTAAAATAAAAAAAGAGCAATTTTATAAGGTCATATAAAATTGCTCTTAAGTTGGGAGAGTGGGAGAAAAGAGAAACTTAAGCGGTCGTTTGTTCTTGAGTTGATTTAATTAATACTGGTTCTGGTAGTTCTTCAGTATCAACCACTTTATCGCCTTCAAGCTTGGCAACAACTGCGGTTGCAATACTGTTACCTACTACGTTTGTTGCGGTACGGCCCATATCAAGGAACTGATCGATACCGAGCAATAAAAGGATGCCAGCTTCAGGTAAGTGGAACATAGTGAGCGTCGCTGAAATAACTACAATAGAAGCTCGAGAAACACCTGCAATACCTTTACTTGTTACCATTAGAGTTAACAAAATTAAGATTTGTTGAGTGAAACTAAGGTCAATATTGTAGGCCTGAGCAATAAAGAGTACTGCAAACGTGGTGTACATCATTGAACCATCAAGGTTGAATGAATAACCTAAAGGTAATACAAAGCTCGTTACTTTTTTAGGCACGCCAAATTTATTTAGTGCATCCATTACTTTAGGGTAGGCTGATTCACTTGAAGCTGTAGCAAAAGCAAGCGTTACAGGTTCACGAATTAATTTACCTAAACGGAAAATATCTTTTTTAAGTACGATTGCACCTACGGAGAATAAGATGATCCACAGTAATAAAAGACCAAAGTAGAACTCCGCGATTAAAATGCCATAGTCAACAATCAAGCCTAAACCTTGTACTGTAATTGCTGAAGCGATTGCTGCAAATACTGCAACAGGTGCAAACATCATGACGTAATCAGTAATACGGAACATGATTTTGCTGAGTTCATCAGTCAAACGAATGATAACTGAATCTTTTTCTTTGCCTTGATTTACAAAAGCAAGGGCTGAGCCAAAGAAAATAGAGAAAACAAGGACTTGCAAAATATCGTTATTTGCCATTGCTTCGGCAATACTGCGTGGGAAAACATGGCTTAAAAATGATTGTAGAGTGAAGCCTGTAGTCGCTGGAGCAGAAGAGCTACTCAATTGTTGCGCAGTTGGTAATACTAAATCTAAAGCTGCACCTGGTTGGAAAAAGTTTGCCAGACCCATACCGATAGCAAGCGATACGAACGAAGCAGTAATAAACCAAGTCATTGATTTAAGGGTGATACTGCCGATCGATGTAGATTTCCCCATTGATACAATGCCTGAAACAATAGTGGCAAACACCAATGGAGCAATAATCATTTTGATAAGGCGTAAAAAGATATCTGTAGGTATGTTGAGATAAGAAGCGATTTGCTTCAATTGTTCACCCTCATTAAAGAAGTGGTGACAAATCCAACCTGTCAGTATGCCAAGTAAAATAGCAACAACAATATACTTGAGCAATTTCTTTTGCTTCATATGAACCTCTATCCATTTGATTCAATCATCCTTTGATGGGATTTGGATGATTGAAAGCTTTCCTTGTTAGTTCAGTTCGGTCGTTCTAACGATGTTATCTTCCAAGATCTGTATCTGTTTTAACCGAATCGAATATGGTGATGTTGTTATGGAGATGGATTGTTGCTCGATTTTGATGCGGTGTGAAATGCAAAAAAATATTGATCCATGCATTTTTTGCATAATATAGTTTGAGTAGATTTAAAAAAATCAAGTGATTTTAAACGTATGGTAAAAAATATATAAATCAAAAAATTAACTAATTTTAATAGTTGAAATAAGTGTAAATTTAATAAAAATTACTTAAATTTTAATTATTTATTCTGTGGAGATAAGGTTGTTGTGTGGTTGGGAGATTCTTCTTTTATAAAAATGAATAAAATAGAATTATAAAAAAGGCACCTATTTAGAGATGCCTTTTTTGTTATGCATTTTTTTAACGACGATTGGCTAAAAAACGACCTAGACGGGTAATAGCTTCACGTAATTCATTTTCAGCAGGTAAGAAAACCACGCGGAAATGATCAGGTGTTGGCCAGTTGAAGCCTGTACCTTGTACCAATAAAACTTTTTCTGCACGTAGCAAATCAAGCATTAACTTTTCATCATCTTCAATTGGGTAGATGTTCGGGTCAAGGCGCGGGAAACAGTACATTGCTCCATCTGGTTTTACACAACTTACACCTGGAATTTCATTAAGCATTTCCCAAGCAATATTACGCTGTTCATATAAACGGCCACCAGGACGGATCAAGTCATTAATTGATTGATAACCGCCTAGGGCAGTTTGAATCGCATATTGAGCTTGAACGTTTGCACATAGGCGCATTGACGCCAACATGTCTAATCCTTCAATATAGTCGGCAGCACGGCTTTTATCACCCGTAATTGCCATCCAACCTGAACGGAAGCCTGCAATACGATAAGCTTTTGATAAACCATTAAAAGATACACAAAGCTGGTCGCCCGCTAATGACGCTACTGAAACATGTTCAATACCGTCATAAATAATTTTGTCGTAAATTTCATCAGCAAATAAAATTAGATCGTATTTTTTTGCAATCGCTACAATCTGTTCAAGAATGTGGCGTGGATATACCGAACCCGTAGGATTGTTCGGGTTAATGATGACAATACCGCGAGTATTCGGAGTAATCTTGCTTTCAATATCAGCAATATCTGGATACCAGCTATTTTCTTCATCACATTTATAATGAATTGCTGTGCCGCCTGAAAGATTAACGGCTGCTGTCCAAAGCGGATAGTCCGGCATTGGAATAAGCATTTCGTCTCCGTCATCTAATAAGCCTTGCATAGCCATTACGATAAGCTCAGATACGCCATTACCAATATACACGTCATTGACATGCATATTGAGAATTCCTTTTTGCTGGTAATACTGACAAATTGCTTTGCGAGCAGGGAAGATACCTTTTGAGTCAACATAACCAATTGCGTTTGGTAAGTTTAAAGCAACATCATTAATAATTTCTTGTGGTGCTTCAAATCCAAAAGGAGCTGGGTTACCAATATTCAACTTGATAATCTTATGTCCTTGCTCTTCCATTTCATTGGCGGCTCGTAAAACTGGCCCACGGATGTCATAACAAACATGCTCAAGCTTCGATGATTTTTTGATTTCTCGAGTAGATGGCATGGAATGGAGGGTAGCAGTATTTTTAGACATAACGGGATTCACTTTTGCATATCGGTATAAATAACTTTTAAATGTTTTAACTGTTACCAAATTTAGATCATGTTGATCTTTCAATAGTTCAACAATTTTTTCATGGGTAAAACCCGATTGTTGATATTGTTTGATAATTGGTAGTAGTTGTTGGAAAACCACACTTTTTTTCTGAGACATGTTCTGTCCTATACAACCGTGCGCACTTAGAATAGCACTATGTTTGCTTGCTTTAAAGAAGATTAGTAATAAATTTGCTTACTTTTGATTTTGTGTTTTGCTTACTTTTTGCTTTTCGTTCTTTATATGTTTAAATTCCAACAAATTTTACGTTCAGAGACTAGTGTTTTTGTGATGAATGGCGTAAATATAAAACTCGATCATTAGAAATGTTTACTTCAGAATAAAGGTGTATGTCATGGGAAAAGTCAATAAAACAGACCGGGAATGGCAAAGAGAGTTATCACCAGAAGAGTATCGGATTACACGACAAAAAGGCACTGAACCTGCATTTACGGGGCAATACTGGAATACTAAGCAACATGGTACCTATGTTTGCCGTTGCTGCGGTGCGGAGTTATTCTCATCGGATACCAAATATGATAGCGGTTGCGGTTGGCCAAGTTTCTTCCGTCCGATCAATGGTGCTGTCATTGATGAACATGAAGATTTAACGCATGGTATGGTCAGAACTGAAATAGTTTGTCATGATTGCGAAGCTCATTTAGGGCATGTATTTGAAGATGGACCACAGCCGACTGGTTTGCGCTACTGTGTGAACTCGGCATCATTACAACTGAAAACAGAAGAAAAAAATGATGAGGAAACCTATCCATGAGTAATATTTATCAGTTTGAAGCTGAGCTGTTAGAGGGTGAAGTTAAGCAATTGGCTGATTACAAAGGTAAAGTTTTACTAATTGTAAACACCGCCAGTAAATGTGGTTTTACACCACAATTTGCTGGCCTCGAAAAACTTTATGAAAAATATAAAGATCAAGGATTAGAAGTTTTAGGTTTTCCCTGCAACCAGTTTGGTGGGCAAGATCCAGGAAGCAATAAAGAAATTGGTAGCTTCTGTCAGCGTAACTATGGGGTAAAATTTCCCATGTTTGCTAAAGTTGATGTAAAAGGTCCGGAAGCCCATGTAATTTTTAGATATTTAACACGTGAAGCTAAAGGTATTTTAGGTAGTAGTAGCATTAAATGGAACTTTACCAAATTTTTGGTAGGCAAAGATGGTACTGTTTTAAATCGCTATGCACCTACGACTAAGCCAGAAGCTTTAGAAGCTGATATTGAAAAAGCATTAGCGAGTTAATCGTTTAAATGAACGCTATTCCTCAAGCTTTTGAGTTTTGGCAAGATGGGCGAATGCCGTATGTTGAAACCAGAAGATCCTGTTTTAGCCGAACGTGTTATAAGTCTCATAGTCATCCAACGTTTTCTATCGGGGCTATAGACGAGGGGAATAGCGTTTTTCAAAGTACATTTGGTACACCGCAAAAGATTGATGCTGGTACTTTGGTGATCGTACCCGCACATATTGAGCATTCATGTAACCCTTTGCCAGATCAGGCTTGGAGCTACCAGATGCTACATTTGGACATAAGGTGGTTAAATCAGCTGTATTCAGAATTTCGAGAACATGGTCTCGATTTGCCTCTGCCTCAGCATAAGCCGCTCATAATAAAAGAAGAAACTTTATATCAGGCTTTTTCTGATATGAATGAAACTTTATTTGATCCTGAAAAATTAATTATTGAAAAAGAACAGTCGCTGATCTATTGCCTTACCCAGCTGTTACTCCCTCATTTCGTATTACAAGAAATACAAAAAACTGAATATTTGTATGAAGATTTTTTGGACTTAATTCATATTATTAAATCGTCAGAACGATTTATTTCTCTTGAAGAGCTTGCAGAACAGGTTGGTCTTAGTCGATATGCAATCATTCGTTTATTCAAGGCCAATGTTGGTTTAACTCCACATGCATTTCAAATTAATTTAAAGATTAATCAAGCCAGAGCTCAATTAAAGCAAGGGATTTCACTCGCAGAGCTAGCTGTCAATTTAGGCTTTAGTGATCAAAGCCATTTTCATAAAGCTTTTAAAGCACATACGGGAATTACTCCTCGACAGTTTCAACTTGCAGCCGCGCAATAATTTACAAGAAATTATTTTTCTCTATTTTTAAGCTACTCCATACAATTTTAAAGATGAAATCGTTATGGAAGTTTTTTTGGTTATCGCCTTTACTCACTTTTTAGCACTACTATCTCCAGGTCCAGATTTTTTTCTTATTTTGACCAGTCTTTTGCAAAAAGGAGCGCGTTATACCTATGGCGTTATTCTGGGAATTACTTTGGGTAATGCTGTTATCTTAATGGTGTGTATATTTGGATTTATGGTGCTTGGCAATTTAAGCACAACGATTCTTTTAGTACTTAAATGGCTGGGGGCTGGATATTTAGTTTATTTGAGTTTTCTTTGTTTTAGAGCCACTCAAGGAACAATCTTAAATATTACAGTTGCTGAAAATAGTTTGTTTGAACAAGAGTCTAGTTATAAGAGTAAAGTTAAAAGCTTAGCTTTGGGTTTGCAATCCAGTCTTCTTAATCCTAAAAATATTATGTTTTATAGTAGTTTAATGCTACTTATTCAACAGGAATTTAGCTTATTTCAAAAATTACTAATGAGTATATGGATGACAGGAGTAGTTTTTGGCTGGAATTTATTATTGGTTCGTTTATTGCGTCAAGAGCGGGTATTAGCACAGATTAAACGTTCTGCTAGAGGAATATATTATTGCTCTAGTCTGGCTTTCATTTTTTTCGCAGTGTTATTGGTTGTCTATAGTTAATATGCATTGCATAGCCTTCTAAATAATACTGAAGGCTATGCAATTTGCTGGGTTTAAAGAATCGCTTTTAAACGTTTAACAACTTCTTCACATTGTGCCAAATCTGCTACTAAAGCCATACGCACATGGTTGGCACCAGGATTACCTTGTTCGGTATCACGAGATAGGTAACGACCCGGTAAAACTTTAATGTGTGCTTTTTCCATCAGCATCTTGGCAAAAGTTTCATCATTATCGACTTTTAACCAGTAATAAAAACCGGCATCAGGTTTTTGTAATGGGAGGAGATGACCTAGCTCAGATTGGAATAAATCAAACTTTGCACGATATTGCTTACGGTTTTCTTCAACATGGTTTTCATCGTTCCACGCTGCGATTGAAGCAAGCTGGTGTTGTACTGGCATTGCAGCGCCGTGATAGGTGCGGTATTGCAAATATGGCTTTAACAGATCGGCATCACCCGCTACAAAACCTGAGCGCAAACCCGGTAAGTTTGAACGCTTTGAAAGTGAATGAAATACGATACAGTTTTTGTAGTCATCACGGCCAAGCTCAGCACAAACTTCTAATAGACCAGTAGGTGCTTGGTCAAACCAAAGCTCTGAATAGCATTCATCAGAAGCAATAACGAAATTATATTGATCAGATAAGGCAATTAGCTTTTTAAATTGTTCTTTGGAAAGCACAGTACCTGTTGGGTTACCCGGTGTACATACAAAAAGTAGGGCTGTCTTTTCCCAAACTTCTGCTGGTACTGCATCAAAATCACCTAAATAGCCATTTTCTTCCGTGCAATTAATGAAGTATGGCTTTGCACCTGCAAGTAAAGCTGCACCTTCATAAATTTGATAAAACGGGTTCGGCATCACCACATAAGGTGCATCTTCACGATTAATTAATGCCTGTACAAAAGAGAAAATGCCTTCACGTGTACCAGAGACGGGCAAGATGTGGTTTTCAGCGCTAATGCTGTTAAGTTTAAAGCGCTTAGTTAACCAATCTGCAATGCTTTGGCGAAGCTCAGGTAAGCCTTTGCTGTTTGGATAAGTTGATAAATGGTTAAAGTTATCAATAATAGCCTGTTTAACAAACTCTGGTGCTGGATGCTTAGGTTCGCCAATTGATAGAGGAATCAAGGGAAGGTTAGCAGGAGTAGTATCCTTAAAAAGTTGGTTTAACTTTTCAAATGGATACGGGTGTAATAACGACAAGCTAGAGTTCATTAAACAGTTACCAAGTAGTTGAGTTTCAGTGCTGACAAATTTGATTAGATGCTTCATCTAATGCAGCTTTCAGTTTTTCCGAGAAGAGTTTGACCTCTTCGTTATTCAGCGGTTTCCCATCTTTTTTGGTGACAAAGAAAATATCTTCGGCACGTTCACCTAAAGTTGCGATTCGAGCTGAATGGATGTCTAAACCTTGCATCATAAATAAACCACCCACACGTGCAAGTAGGCCGGGGTGATCGAGTGTTGAAATTTCGACCATATTTTGCTGTAAGGCTTCATTTAATGTTACGTCGACTGTATTTTCAATATCGAAATGACGTAATTGACGTGGAATACGACGTTGCATGAGTCCCGGATATTGGTCTGGTTGGCTAAGGGCTTTCACTAATGCATTTTTAACGGTTTCTTCACGTTCTGGGTCGGTAAGCAATGTACCGAAACGATCCAGTACTACATAGGTATCTAAGCTAAATGCTGTACTGGCCGTGATAATTTTTGCGTCCTGAACGTCTAAGTTCATTCGGTCTAAAACGGCAACGGTGGTAGCAAATAGGTTAGGTTGATCGCGAGTATAAATAAAGATTTGCACCGCATCTTGAGCTGCTTTACGGTGAGCACGCAAGAGGACTAATGGCTCTGGATTATCGCCATGTTTTAAAATTGCTTGTGTATGCCATGCAATTTCATCAGCTGATTCTTTAATGAAGTATTCATCACCAAGTTCTTGCCATACTTTTTCGACATCTGCTAATGCGAAGTTATTTACCAGTAATTCACTTGCTGCAAATTTGGTGTCTTCAATTAACATTTGGTAGTCAACAGGACGACCTAAACCTGTACGGATTACATCACGGGCATGCGTATAAAGCTGACGCATAAGCGATGCGCGCCATGTGTTCCAAAGTTTTGGATTTGTGGCGTTAATATCTGCAACTGTTAAGGTATATAGATAATCAAGATGCTCCATGTCGCCAAGTTTTTCTGCAAAATCTTTCACGACATCAGGATCAGAAATATCTTTTTTCTGAGCAGTCAAAGACATGAGCAAATGGTTTTGAATGAGCCATGCAATTAATTTACATTCACGCTCTGTAAAGCCATGTGCACGACCAAACTCAATCGCGTCTTCTGCACCTAGTTCGCTATGGTCACCACCGCGACCTTTTGCGATGTCATGGAATAAAGCAGCAATAAATACAATATCTTGACGAGCAAGACGTTGGAAAACTGAACTTACTACAGGGAATTCTTTGGCAAATTCAGGTTCTCTAAAACGATTTAAATTACGCAGCAATAATAATGTGTGAGCATCGACCGTATAGATATGGAACAGGTCATATTGCATAAGGCCCATAATTTGGCCAAAAGCAGGTATATAGTTTCCTAAAACCCCATAACGTTTCATCGCAACCAAGGTATCGTATAAACGATATGGTGAGCGAATAATCGACATAAATAGTGCTTGATGCTCTGGATTATCACGATAACTTTGGTTGATTCGTTTCGCAGCAAGAATAAGTAAGCGTAAAGTCCGAGCGCGAATCCCTTCAATATCTGGCCGATTAGCCAAAATATAGAACAATTCTAAAATTGCGCTTGGATGCTCGGCGAATATTTTATGATGTTGTACGGCAAGTTTATTATCGACAATTTTAAAGTGATCGTTAACGACTTCAATTTTGCGTTCATAGTTGGGTAAGCGAGGGGTAATCACTGACTCGCTAAAATACGCCAGCAACATTTCATTGAGTGTTGAAACTTGTTGCGCCGTACGGTAGTAACGTTTCATGAACTGCTCAACACCATAATTTACAGGTTGGCCTTCTTGACGAACATAACCAAATTTAGCGGCAATTTCCCTTTGATGGTCAAAGAGTAAACGGTTTTCATCACGTTTAGCTAAACGGTGCAAATGGTGACGAATTTCCCAAAGAAAACTTTCTGCTTCTTCTAAAACTGCCAATTCAAACTCTGAAATGAAACCTAAATGCACTAAGTCATAAATACGATTTACACGAAAGTGACGTTTGGCTATCCAGCCAATTTGATTAATGTCACGAATACCGCCCGGTGCATTTTTAATGTCAGGTTCTAAATTACTTTCAGTATTGTTGTGTTGATGGTAACGCTTGGCTTGTTCGGCCATTTTTGCGTCATAAAATGTTTTATCTGTCCATGTCTGCGAAACAATACGGCGAGGCCATTTCGCAAGCTGACTATTGCCAGTAATTAACCGCGCCTCAATTAAAGTTGTTGCAACGGTTAAATCGGTAGCGGCCTGTTCAACACAGCTTTGAATCGTGCGAACACTAATGCCGGGTTTGAAATTACCAACGTCCCATAAAGAGGAAATAAATGTAGAGATACGTTTTTCGTTTTCTTCGTTAATTTCATGCTCCGATAGGATCATGATATCGACGTCGGAATAGGGCAACATTTCACGGCGCCCATAACCACCTACAGCAAAAAGGCCCAGTTCTGTCTGATCGAGTTCAGCATGTTTCCATAAAAAGATCAGTGCTTCATCTACTAAATCTGAACGGGCTTTAATGATTTCGCGAATAGATTGCCCATTTTCATATGAATCTTGCAACTGCTTTTCTACATCCGTTCGCCATTGATTAATGGCTTTAATATCATGATGACTTGAGACATAGTTCAACAATGGCGATATATTGATCATGAAAATGGGTCTACCAATAAGTAAAAATTAAGAGTTTGTTTGAACGCTTACTTGATCAGCGGTTTCTTTCGCTAAAGTACGAGCAAGATCAGTATTTTCAGCACGAGCGGTTGCTACCCCCATACGACGACGTTTGAAACCTTCTGGTTTGCCAAACAGGCGTAAATCGGTGTCTGGGTGTGTTAAAGCTACATTGAGATTGCTATAACTTAAATTGCTGGCATCAACTCCAGCATAAATTACTGCACTTGCTGCAACACTGTGGCGTGCTGTGTTTACAGGTAAACCTAAAATTGCACGTGCATGCAGTTCAAATTCACTTTGAAATTGTGATGCTAAAGTTACGAGTCCTGTGTCGTGTGGACGAGGTGAAACTTCACTGAACCAAACCTTGTCACCTTTAATAAACAGTTCTACACCAAAAATACCACAGCCACCAAGTGCAGTTGTCACTTTATTCGCAATACGTTTTGCTTCTTCGAGTGCTGCCGCAGTCATTGGTTGAGGTTGCCAGCTTTCTACATAATCACCGGCATCTTGGCGGTGACCAATTGGGTCACAGTAATGAGTTTCAATTTCACCAGTTTCAGGGTTTTTAGCGCGAACGGTAAGTAATGTAATTTCAAAATCAAAATCAATTTGAGATTCAATAATGACCGTGCCTTGGTTAACACGGCCACCTTGCATTGCATATTCCCAAGCTGCATCGACTTCATCGAAACTTTTTACACGAGACTGTCCTTTACCAGAAGAAGACATGACCGGTTTTACAAAGTTTGGATAACCAATGTCATCGCAAGCAGCACGGAAGCTTTCGAGCGTATCAGCAAAGCGATACGCAGAAGTAGGTAGGCCAAGTTCTTCAGCCGCAAGACGGCGGATGCCTTCACGGTTCATGGTCAGGTTTACAGCTTTAGCCGAAGGGATGACAGCTGCTACTTTGCTCGCTTCAATTTCAAGTAAAACTTCTGTCGCAATTGCTTCAATTTCTGGAACAATTAAATTTGGTTTAATTTTCTCGATGAGTTGTTTTAATTGGGCAGGATCTGCCATGTTTAACACATAAGAAAAATGTGCAACTTGCATTGCTGGTGCGTGATCATAACGGTCGGCTGCATGTACTTCTACACCAAGGCGTTGTAAGGAAATTACAACTTCTTTGCCAAGCTCTCCTGAACCTAACAATAAAACTTTAAATGCAGAAGATTGAAGTGGGGTACCGAGTGTCACGCTCATGCGAATCATCCTGACAAAATTATTTTTTTAAGCATAGCAGAACTTATGGTGGAGTTAAGCCTTATCATGCATAAAAAAAGTAATTTTGTCGGACAATTAAAAAAGTGGTTTTTAGATATTAACCTGATAGTTTAAAAGCAATTCATCCGCATTTTTACCACGGATGCCCCAATTTTCTTTTGGTGTTTCAAAAATAGTAATTTCAATGTCTTGTGGAGAAATTCTGCATTGTTCTTGAATATTACGGAATAAGGTTTGAATAAGCTGCTTTTTAGTGGCTGGACTGCGGCCTGAAAACATTGAAAGTTCAATAATAATGTAATGCTGGCTTCTGTCAGAAGGGTAAATGAAATTTCCTGGTTTAAGGCTAATAAAACGTTGAAATCTTTTCTCAACAGGATATTTCAATTCTTCAATAAGCGCTTGATGGATTGCATGAGAAAGTAATTCTCGGTACTGCATAATGGTTTGTTCATTTGCATAAATTTTAACTTGTGACATTTTTATCTCTATTAAGTAGCTAAGGTTATCTTTTTAATCAATTCAAAAATTAAATTTTCCAAGCCAGAAGTTTCAATCTTAAACGCTTCTGGCTAGGTTTTATTTTATATAAGGAAGATGAGTTTATCTATTTATAAAGGTAAATAAGTATAGATCAGGCCATAAACAATTGCGGCAGTTAAAGTTGCCGGTACGATTTTCTTAAATTTAAAATAAAGACCTGCTAAAACTAAAAAACCGATAAGCATTGCGAAACTCTTATTGGGAGTTTCAAGGAGAGGTGGAAGAGTAGCAACTACAAGCATGGCACTAATTGCAGATATTCCAATACTTCCTAAGGCAATTTTGATCCAGATTGAGCCGCGTCTTTGTTGGTTGCCCTGTAGTTTTTGTATTACGAAAAAAGGTCCAAAGCGTGAAGCAAAATTGGCTATGCCTACAATAATGCCGACCAGAATAATTTCTAGGTTCATATTAAGCCTCAACCTCATCATGCTGTTTCAGCACATAATGTTTAAATAGACCAGCTAAAATGCCTGAAAAAATACCAATAAAGATAGCCGCTGATAAGTTAATCCAATAACATGCCAAAGCTGAAACTACTAACGATACAGCAACAACAAGGCTATGCTTTCGTTCGAATGCCGCTAATAAAAAACTTAAAAATAAAGCAGGTAATAAGAAGTCTAAAGCTGCTTGTAAAAACTTTGGTAAATGAGCAACTTGATCGGCGAATAATCCACCTAACAAAGAGCCACTTGCCCAAGCCATCCAACTAAATAAACTTAGGCCAAGCATCCAAGACTCGGACCATTGTTCTCTGCGCTGTGAAAGTTGGATCATTCCACTGGCAAAAACTTCATCCGTTAAGCCCCAAGCCCATATTGCCGTTTTCTTAAGATTTAATTTGTTTGGAATCAGGTTGTATAGAGCAGGTCCATAAAGGACATGGCGAATATCTAGTGCAATGACTGTTAATGCTGTTAGCCAAATGGATGAACCGCTAGCTAAAAGCGCAACAACCAAAAATTGGCTAGCGCCGGCATACATTGAACAAGATAGAAAAAAAGCTTCCCATGGTGTAAAACCAAACTGAGATGCAGAAACGCCAAAGGCAAAAGAAACGGGTAAATAGGTGAGTACGATAGCTTGGCTATCTTTGGCGCCTTGCCAAAAAGTTGCTGTTTGGGCAGGCATCAATTGTTGTTCGGACACAATACACCTTGGCAATAAACCAAATGATAAAAATACTTGAAAGATTGAGTATTGTAGCCGAATTTAATAGCATAGTGCCGAAATGTTTAATCGGCAGTTTGATATGTTCAAGGCAAAGATTCGTTTAGTTTATATCGCCATGATAAGTGCAGGTATTTTTACATTGCAGGGCTGTGATAATGGTAATCAGGGTGCAGAAAAAAAAGTAGAAATTAAGCCAGCACCGAAACTAACCAATGATGCAACTGTTTATGCTCAAAAAGCATGGACATTGATTAACACGGTTGAGCATTTAGTTTATGAAAAACAACTCAGCCAAATTGATGACAAAGTTCGTAAACCTTTACGCCAATTGAGTACAGACTGGCGCATTAATGTAAAAATGACGGACTCAGTGACAGAAGGGAAATATGCACTCTGTCGTAAAGCCCTGACAAGTTTAGATATATGGGCACGCGAAACACTAGAAAACAATAGTTCAGTGGCCCAAAAACAAGCGGACTATGAGCGAGATAAGGCTCAATGTAAGGATGCGATCGATACGCCAAATCTTGGAAATACTTCGCCAAAATAAAACTAATGAATATAAAAAAGCGAGATGATCAATCTCGCTTTTTTTGCTTTTAAACGATAATGAGTGAATGTGAATTACGGTTTTGTGGCAGCTTTAGCGGTGTTGGCAGTTTTCACAGCGTCTTGTTTCATTTGGTGAGTCATTTGCTGTGATTCATGTTGAGCATGTGTCGCGCTGGTCATTGCATCATGTTTTTGAGTGCTTAAGTCTTTTTTAACATCCTGTTTAGTTTTAGTTACCTCTTTCTTGGCTTTTTGAGCTGTAGTTTTTCCATGTACCACTACACATTTTCCACCTTTGTGATTCGGTCCTGTACCGCCTTGTAGTTGAGTTCCTTTTGGACATGCAAATGCCGAAGCACTTAACATAGCCAATACGCCTGCTGTAAGAATTGTTGATAATTTTTTCATGTTAATCAGTGCCTTGTTGAGTATTGTTGCTCAGCTTGAGTGTAGGGTGAAAATATCTGCTTTAACACATTTATTTTGTGGAAATAGAGTTTGAACAATGTTTTGATTTGCAGTGTTATCTAATTTTTTAATTTAATTTTAAGTTTTTATTATTTAGCCGCTTTTAAAAAATTAGCATTGTGCTTGAGCAACTACTTTCAATTTCTCAATATCTAGAATCTCAATTTTTCTAAAAGCAATTTTGATGATTTTCTGTTTTTCGAGTAGGCTCAGCTCATGATTGATCGTCTGTCTAGATGTGGTCAGCATATTTGCCAACTGTTCTTGAGAAATATGAATTTGATGATCTTGAATAAGAATATGGTTACCGTATCCCTCTAAAATGAACAGAAGACGTTGAGCTAGCCGTTGAGAAATACTACGTGTTTGGATAGCAATCTGTTCTAAGAAAACATATCTGAGTTTTTGGCTCGTTAAACGTGCGAAAAAATACCAATAATATGGATTGTCCTTGAGTAGATCATTTAATGGTTTTGCAGGAATATGTAGAACTGTACTTTTTTTCAAGGCAATGGCATCGTGTGAGCGCGGTTTATGGTCAATTAGCGATATTTCACCAAACCACATAATCGGCTCAGCAATTGCAGAAAGAGCTTCATTACCATTTACATCGACATAACCCAAGCTAATTGAGCCTTCAAGCACAGTATAAATGCCATCAAACTCATCTTGAGCGTGGAAAACGTAGCTATTTTTATCAAAAATAATTTGCTTGCCATGTTCTAAAATAAAATTTTGGAATGTTTCTGGAAGCACATTAAACCAAGTGTTTTCTTTTAGTCGGTTAATATAAATTAGATCCAAAATTCGGTCATCCATGAAAAAATTCTTTACTTTGTCAAATAGCTGACAACTTTAAGTTTTCCTTATTTGTACAGTATGACTATATGTTGATGAATAGGGAATAACTCATGTCAAATCTGGAGCAGAAACTGAGCCAATATGCGGCTTATCATTTAAATCATCAAAATATTTTGACGCATTTTATAGGCATTCCACTCATCGTGTTTTCAATTTTATGTTTAACAGCGAGGGCAGGAATCGATATTGGTAATTTTAAAGTTACTTTAGCTATGGTACTGATTGCAGCTAGTACGATCTATTATTTATTTCTAGATAAAGTTTTTGGCTTAATCATGCTCATGATATTGGTGGCTGTGTATCCATTAGCGAGCCAAATTGCCGAACTTTCTTTAGGACAATGGTTGGCTGCAAGTATTGGTTTCTTTGTTGTGGGATGGGCTTTTCAGTTTGTAGGGCATTATTTTGAAAAGAAAAAACCTGCTTTTGTTGATGATGTGATAGGACTTGCGATAGGACCATTATTTGTATTGGCAGAATTTATATTTATGCTAGGTTTTAGAAAGCCTTTGCATGCGCGTATTTTACAAGAGGCGCGTAGTAAACGAGAGACGATGGATTTAAGTCATTAAATATAAAAAAGCCCCAACATACTGGGGCTTTTTTCTTTTTTAAGCTTTAAACTTAAACGTTAAAACGGAAGTGCATTACATCGCCATCTTGAACAACGTAAGTTTTACCTTCTAAACGCCATTTTCCAGCTTCTTTAGCGCCGTTTTCACCGTTGTATTGTACGAAGTCATCATATGCAACAACTTCAGCACGGATAAAACCTTTTTCGAAGTCAGTGTGAATAACACCAGCTGCTTGAGGAGCGGTTGCACCAACTTTTACAGTCCATGCACGAACTTCTTGTACACCAGCAGTGAAATAAGTCTGTAAACCTAAAAGCGCATAACCTGCACGAATAACCACATTTAAACCTGGTTCTTCCATACCCATTGCTTCTAGGAACTCAGCACGATCTTCATCTTCTAATAATGAAATTTCAGCTTCGATCTGGTTGCAAAGAGGAACAACAATTGCGTTTTCTTCCGCAGCAAGTTTTTTAACTGCTTCTAAGTGCGGGTTGTTTTCAAAACCATCTTCTGCAACGTTTGCAATATACATAGTTGGTTTTAAAGTCATTAAACCAAAACCACGAACTAATTTGCGTTCGTCATCAGATAAATCAGCTGCACGCGCTGGTTTACCTTCGTCAAGTAACGGTTGGATTTTTTCTAAAACTGCTTTAGTTGCTACAGCTTCTTTATCACCGCCTTTAGCAACTTTAGTTAAACGTAAAATTGCTTTTGCAACAGTTTCAAGATCGGCAAGTGCAAGTTCAGTATTGATAGTTGCGATGTCGTCTAATGGATCAATTTTACCATTTACGTGAATGACATTTTCGTCTTCGAAACAACGTACAACGTGTGCAATTGCATCAGTTTCACGGATGTTAGCAAGGAATTGGTTACCTAAGCCTTCACCTTTTGACGCACCAGCAACAAGACCAGCAATGTCTACAAATTCCATGGTGGTAGGCAAAATACGCTGTGGTTTTACAATCGCAGCAAGTTTGTCTAAACGTGGATCTGGTACAGGAACAATACCTGTGTTTGGTTCAATGGTACAGAAAGGGAAGTTTTCCGCTGCAATCGCTGCTTTCGTTAATGCATTGAAAAGGGTAGATTTCCCTACGTTTGGCAGACCAACAATACCGCAATTAAAACCCATGAAAACCACTCACAAATGTGTAAATTAAAAATTGTCGCTGATTTTACATGAAAGCCATGACAAAGTCATGGCTAGAGCAGGGTTGTATTGCGTTTAAACTTTACGTTTATCAAGTTGCTGGGCTAATGCATCGCCAGTCGCTTGTACCAACATGACTAAAACAATTAAGACTAAAATGACAGCCACCATAATTTGCATATCAAAACGTTGATAACCATAACGATAAGCAATGTCTCCTAATCCACCTGCACCGATAGCACCGGCAATTGCAGAAGAGTTAATCATAGTCACAATAGTCACGGTAAAGCCTGCCACAATACCCGGCAAAGCCTCTGGTAAAAGCACATGCCAAATAATTTGTTTACGGTTACAACCCATGGCTTGAGCAGCTTCAATTAAGCCTTGGTCGACTTCACGTAAGCTGACTTCTGCAATACGCGCAAAGAAGGGAATTGCCGCAATCGTCAATGGAACAACGGCTGCCCAAACGCCATAACTTGTACCCACAATCCAGCGAGTAAGCGGAATAAGCGCAACCATTAAAATAAGAAAGGGTACAGAGCGAGTAATGTTGATGACCCAACCTAAAGCTTGATTAATCTTTTGTGACGGATGAATGCCGTGCTCAGAAGTACTGACTAAAACAACAGCAATCGGTAAGCCAATTAAAAAAGCAATAAACGCAGATGCACCTACCATGAGTAAGGTATCTACAGTTCCAGTAATTAATAAATCAATGAGCTGGTCGTGCATAGCCAAGTACCTCAAATTGTGCAATTGCAGTTAATGCATCTTGTCGTATAGATGAAATATTAATTTCTACGTTAGGAATACCGACTAAAAGTGAACCAATAATATGCCCTTGAATGGTATCGACCTGACTTTGATATAAATTGACAGGTGCTTTAAATTTGGCAAGTAATTCTTGAATATCCGGAACCTGATGTGCTTCAGCCTCATATTTCAGTTTTACAATAATATGAGTCGAATCTTCATCGGGTAGAGGACTGATTTTAAAAGGCAGGGTAATTTGCTCAAGGTTTAACAATTCTTGAGTAATTTGTTGTTCTGGTCGTGAAAATACAGACCAGACTTGTCCAGCCTCTACTATCTCACCTTGATCAATCACCACCACTTGATCACAAATTTCTCGAATGACCTGCATTTCATGAGTGATGAGTACAATCGTTAGACCCAACCCATGATTAATCTTTTTAAGCAAAGCCAGAATAGTGGCGGTACTTTCAGGGTCAAGTGCAGAGGTTGCTTCGTCACAGAGTAAAATTTCTGGATGGTGAACAAGTGCACGTGCAATACCGACACGTTGCTTTTGTCCGCCTGAAAGTTGCGATGGATAGTAGCCAGACTTATCGGCAAGACCGACGAGTGCTAGAACTTCATTTACACGTTGGTCGATATCTGCTTTGTTGTAATTGGAAACTTTTAAGGGCAATGCCACATTTTCCCAGACCGTTTTTGCAGACATTAAATTGAAATGTTGAAAAATCATTCCAATGCGTTGGCGAGTTTGAATAAGCTCTGAATGACTCAATTCAGCAATGTTTTGTTGATGAATATGAATGCTGCCAGTATTTACTTGTTCTAAGCCATTTAATGTGCGGAGTAGGGAAGATTTTCCCGCACCACTTTTACCAATAATGCCTAAAATCTTACCTTGAGGAATATCAAGGTTAATATCTTTTAATGCATGCAGTTTTTGACCTTGCGATTGGTAAAACTTATTTAAACCGCGAATTTTGATATGGGGTAGAGAAAAATCAACTTGCGATCCAAAACTCACCATCATCATTCTCCTTATTTCCAGCCTTGAAACCACATACCTTTACCAAAGTCTTTATCCAGAATGTCTTGTGCTTGTTTTGAGTTCTGGAATGCTTTAACAAAGGTTGCAAGTTTTTGGTTTTTGTCTTGGTAATCGCGACGGGTCACAAACAAAATTGCATATTTTTTATCGATTGGATCTAAAAATAATGCGCTATGTGGGTCGGTTACTTTTGCCATTTTTAAGTAGTGGGGGAAGCCGAAAATTAAATCGACATCGTTATAGGCATGTGCTGTCTGTGGGCCTTCAACTTCAACGAAGCTCAACTGTTTAGGATTAGCAATAATGTCTTGAGTGGTTGAAAGCTCATTATTTATATCTTTAAGCTGAATTAAACCTGCACGATGCAATAAAATTAAAGCACGAGCTAAATTGACCGGATCGTTTGGAATAGCCACACGGGCATTTGAAGGTAAGTCTTCAAGTGATTTATATTTTTTTGAATATAAACCCACATGACTTCCTGAACCCACACCAAATGCGTGTAAGTCATAACCTGTTTCTTTAACAGCATTACGTAGAAATACGCTTTGCTGGAAAAAGTTTGCATCAATATCGCCGTTTTGTACGGCAACATTGGGTGCTCGCCAATCAGAAAATTCAACGAGTTTGACATGAACGCCTTGCTTCTCTACTTTATTGGCTACGCTTTGTAATAGCTCAGCATAAGGTGGGCTAATACCGATCGTTAAAACATCATCGGCTTGTTTATTTTTAATATAACGGTAACCGACGAGGCCCAGAATTACGATCAAAATCGTAATTCCGAGTAACCAAGGCTTATGCTGTTTGAACTGAATCGCCATAATCTTTCCGTTATTACTTCCAGCCAGGGAACCAAAGTGTTGGCCCAATCTCGGCATCTAACACAGCTTTAACTTTTGGCGAGTTTTGATAGATCTCAACAAATTTCTTTAATTTGTCTCCCTTATCTTGGTAGTCATCACGCACTACAAACAAAATTGCATAACGTTTATTGGTATTGTCATCAAGTAAAAGTGCACTTTCAGGGTCAGCTGTTTTTGCTAAGCGTAGGTAATGCGGATAGCCAAAAGCCAAGTCAACATCATCAATTGCACGAGCAGTTTGTGGTCCTTCAACCTCTACGAATTGCAAATTTTTAGGGTTTGAAACTACATCTTTAAGTGCAGATAAATGATTATTTGAATCTTTAAGCGTAATTAATTTAGCTTGCTGTAAGAGTAGCAGGGCACGACCTTGATTCACCGGATCATTTGGAATGACTACGCGCGCGTTTTGTGGCAATTCATCTAAGCTTTTGTACTTCTTTGAGTAAAGTCCCACATGTGATGCTGCACCCACTGCAAATGCCTTTAATTTAAAGCCTGTTTCTTTAATTGCATTGTCTAAGAAAGGTTGGTGCTGGAAAAAGTTCGCATCAATATCCCCGTGATTTAAAGTAATGTTTGGTGTATTCCAGTCAGAAAATTCGACCAGTTTTACATTTAAACCCTGTTTCTTTGCTTCATCGGCAGCAGCTTGTAAAGTTTTTGCAAATGGTGGGCTAATACCAATCACAAGTTCATTTGAGCCACTTTGGCGATGTTTATTCCAAAAGAATAAAGCAACAATAAGGACTACAACGACTAAGCCTACGCCTAGCCATTTTTTTGAGGCTGTTTGAGCCATGTCTATCTCCAAATTTAAGCGGTTATTTCTTCAATTGTTGTTAAGTTTTCGCTGTTGTTATAGGGACTACATCGGAACGCTTGAACAGGGTGTTGTTTTGGTAATTGATCACCCCGATTAAAAATTTTGTTCCGCAGTGAACCCGTTTTATATGCAGTTTTATAGCGACCACGTTGTTGTAGCTCAGGAATGACCAAGCGAATAAAGTCGTGGTGAGACTCAGGTGCAACTGTACGTGTCAAATTAAAGCCATCAATATCTGTCTCATCTAAAAGATGAATTAAGTATTCAGCAACTTCTTCACCACTACCCACGATGAGGGGATAACGACCACCTAAAACATGCTGAGCTTTTAAGTCATTTTTCGTGATTTGTTGCTCTTTAAACTTTTCGGTAATCGAAACTATGCTGTTACTTTTTTGGTAAGGAATCGCTTCATCGTCGGCAAATTTACTTAAGTCGATGCCAGTTGAACTCGCATAATGCGCTAAGCCAGCTTCAGGGCTTGCATACTGACGATATTCATTCAGTTTCTGTACAGCGAGACCATGTGTTTCGGCCACAACAACAGTTATACCGACAAAGACTTTAATGTCATCTGCTGAACGGCCTTGCTGTTCTGCAAGAGCACGAATCTTTTTCACTTGTTCGCGTATTTTTTCGGGTTTGTCGCCGCCAATAAATACACACTCAGCATGACGAGTAGCGAACTGCATACCTTTGGGTGAAGCACCAGCTTGGAACAGCGTTGGAGTACGTTGCACAGAAGGAGATACCTGAAAGACACCTTCGCTCTGGTAATATTTGCCGTGGTGATGAATGGTGTGAACTTTAGACGGGTCTGTAAAAACACGTCGTGCTTTATCTTTTTTAACGGCGTCGTTTTCCCATGAACCTTCCCAATATTTGTAGCAAAGTTCTAAAAACTCTTCGGCTTGCTCATAGCGGGAATCGTGATCTTTTAAACCTTTTTGACCAATCAAGCGTTCAGCACTATCTAAATAACCCGTTACGATATTCCAGCCAATACGTCCTTGAGTTAAATGGTCAAGACTTGCGAAGCGACGAGCAAATTGATAGGGATGTTCATAGCTCAAATTCACAGTGACCCCAAAACTTAAGTTTTGAGTAACTGCCGCCATAGCTGAAATAAGTGTAGATGGGTCATGGCTCGGAAGCTGAATGGACTCTCTTAAAGTCAAATCAATACCATTTTGATAGACGTCATATACACCTGTAATATCGGCGATGAACAAACCGTCAAATAAACCACTTTCTAAGGTTTTGGCTTGTTCTGTCCAGTAGCTCAATTCGTTAAAACGATGTGATTCATCACGTGGATGTGTCCATAAGCCATGATTGATATGCCCAACACAGTTCATGTCAAAGGTATTTAGTAGAATTTCTTTTGGTTTAAAGTCTGCCATTACAATGTCCCCCGACGAGGTGGTAGAACACCGTTAAGAACATAGTTCCCAATAAAGTAATATTTCCATCGCGCAGCATCATGCAACGTATGTACACGTGCATTACGCCAGAAGCGATCTAGGCCATCTTGTGATTGACTACCACGGCTTCCAGCAAGTTCAATCAGCTTAGACGATGCTTTCAGTGCGATATCGCTACTATGAGCACGCACTTTGGCAACATCAATTGAAGCTTTTGCAATGTTTTCAGGTGTGGTTTCAATTTTTGCGGCATCAATTGATTGAGCTGCTTGTTTTAATAACACTTCACTTGCTCGTACATCTACGGCAATGCGTCCTAGCTCATAAATCGTTAAAGGATCTTGGTTTGCAGTTTCTACATTTGAATCAATCCATGGGCGCGCTTGATGCACTCTTTGCAAGCTTTCTTCAAAGGCTCCACGTGCAATGCCTACTTCAATTGATGCATGCATAATTTGGGCAAAAGGGCCCACTAAGGTTGGCTGTAAAAATGCAGTATCAAAAGGAATAACATCATCTGCATCGACAAAAACCTGATCAAACTTGACCGTGCCGCTGCCTGTGGTTTTCTGTCCAAAGCCAGACCAGTCATCAACAAGTTTTAATCCTTGTGAACCGCTTTTTACAAAGGCTAGATACTCACGCCCAGCATCGTCTAAAACTAAGGTTGGAATACGGTGAGCAAATAAACTTCCTGTGCAGTAAAACTTTTCACCCTGAATCAAATATCCATTCTCATAAGGACGGATATTGGTTTGTTTGTGAGTAGAAGTTTTAGTTTTGAATTCAGCAAGGGCATTACCAAAGCGGGTACCATTTAAAACTTCGCCGTATAATCGTTGTTTTTGAGCTTCTGTTCCAGTATTGCGTAAAACTTCTAAAGCATAAAAATGGTTTTGTGGAATTTGTCCGATTGAACCATCTGCACCGCTTAAAAGTGCTATCACTTTAGCAACTGTATGGCTTGAAACTTCGGCACCGCCATATTGCTTTGGCACTGTAATTGCCCATAGGCCAGACTGGCTCAAAGCATCGATTTCTGTATACGGTAAAATCCGCTTAGCGTCTCGCTCAACAGCGGTTTTTTTAAATTGTTCGGCAAATTGTTTGGCAATTTCTAAAGCTTCAGCATCATTTTGAATAATGTGTGCTTGGCCAGATGCCGAGGTTTGTTTAGTTTGAACTGATTGATATGAAGTCATGACAATTTCTCCTTAAATCCAAGCATGGCGGGCAGGGAAATGACCATTAAGGTAATAATTGCCAATGGCGTGTAATTTCCAGCGGACAGGGTCGTGTAAAGTATGTACACGGGCATTTCGCCAATGTTGATCTAAATTGTGTTGGCTTAAACTTGAACGGCTACCGCCCAGTTCTAGCAACTTTTCAGAAATTTGTAGGGCAGCATCATTGGCATACACTTTCGCTTCAGCGACCAAAATTGAAGCTTTAGCTACTTGTTCATCAGTCACCGTTTGAAGTTGATCAAGTTCATCTAAATATTCAGCAGCTTCATCAAGCAGTAAAATTGCCGCGTCGAGTAAAATATTTAACTTACCTACCTCTTGCAGTGTGTAATGTTCAAAGCTGGCTTTTTCAACCTTTGCATCAATAATCGGGCGTGCTTTATGAATAGTCGATAAAGTATCGTCAAATGCAGCTTCTGCAATCCCCACATCAATGGCAACTTGTAATAACTGAGAATAAGCACCGCGATAAGTAGGGGCTTTAGTTAATAAGCGTTCATCAAAAATGAGTTCTGGATTAACTTCAACATGATTTAATTTAACCGTACCACTCGCTGTCGTACGTTGCCCAAATCCATTCCAGTCATTAATGACTTCAATGCCTTGAGCATCTCGGTTAACAATCACTAAAACCACATGACTATCAGGATGAATTGCTTTAATCGCGAGCCAGTGCGCAAAGCTCGTACCTGTCGAATAAAACTTTTCGCCGTTTAAAATATATTTGCCGTTTTCAACAGTAAGAGTGGTTTTTAGTGTTTTTGAATCATGGGTATTACGTTCTGGCCCACCGTTGGCAAGACGTTTACCTGCTAAAATTTCTGAAAAGATAAATTGTTTTTGTTGTTCTGTACCCATGATTTCGATCAGGTTTAACAGGCTAATCTGATTTTGTGGAATCTGACCAACATTCGCGTCACCTTTACTCAAAATACGGAAAACTTGAGCCAAAGTTTTATTGGAAACAAAAGCACCACCGTATTTTTTTGCAATGCGAATACCACCTAGGCCTTTTTGGCTAAAGTTTTCGATTTGCTCATGCGGTAATAAGCGTTGTTGATCACGTGTATTACGACCCTCTAAAGCATAATCCGCCACTTGATAAGCAGCATTAATCGCTTGTTGATCATTTTGAATGATTTGGACGTATGCAGTCGTTTTTGATAGAGAATTAGACATAATGACACCTTGTATTGCTGTCATTACCTTACAAAAGAAATATTTTTCCACTAAACGAGGACTTATGCTCAGCTTATGAAATAAAGTGCAAAGCATTTTTTTTGCTTTTTAATGAAAAAATAGAGATATTGAAAGATTATAAAAAACAATAGTTTAAGTTTGTTATGCGGAAAAATAATAATAGAATTGGTTTTAATATGAAAAAGAGCAATAAGTACGGTAAAAAAAGATATAAAAAAAATAGACTTAAGTGTCAGTGAAAAATGAGCACAATATCCATTGTTTTAACTAAAAATAGCTTCTAAAGTATCTACTTACCGACGACCATTTTTGTACAAATAGTCAAATAAAAATAAACGTGGAGATTTTATGCGGGTTTTGTATCAGTTTCCTTTGTCCCATTATTGTGAAAAAGCTCGCTGGTTGTTAGACCATAAAGAACTTGATTATGTGGCTCATAACTTAATTCCAGGCTTTCATCGTGCTTTTGCACAACTCAAAACAGGCCAAAATTTACTGCCTATTTTGAAAGATGATCATCAATGGATCGCTGAGTCGACTAAAATTGCACTTTATCTGGATGATACTTATCCAGAGCATTCACTGTTACGTCGTGATGAACAATTAAGACAGCAAACATTAAAAATAGATAGCTTGGCTGATGAGCTGGGTATTCATGTCCGTCGTTGGGCTCTAGCTCATACGTTGGCGCATGGAGACCATGCTTTAGAAATTATGATGGGTGAACAAGGCTATTTACGTCAGTTTGAAAAAATATCGAAGCCATTTCTCAAAACACTGGTAAAGAAGAACTATAAACTTGAAGAAGAGCTAGTCAACCAGTCAAAAGAACGTATGGATGAACTCATAAATGAACTAAATAACTGCTTAATCGAAAATCAGGCACGTTATATGGTAGGTGATCGCTTAAGTCTTGCTGATATTTCTGTATGTTCTATGCTTGCTCCTTTATTAGAAATAAAGGGTACACCGTGGGAGCGGGAAGAGGCTGAAGGTGTTTCGGAAGAATGGAATAACTATCAACAAAATTTACTCGATTTACCTCTAGGTCAGTATGTTTTAAGAATATATCAAACTGAGCGTAATGCGCGAGTAGATTGGCGCGGAATTTAAAATTATAAAATGCCCTGAGAAAATCGGGGCTTATTTTTATCTTTGCTAGTTATTTTATTAATGTAGATATTACTATCAATTTTCTAAATGATTTTTATTAAGCCATTTGTTTATATTATTTTGATGCCAAAATTACTTTCTACAATATAAATTCCATTTTATCTAAATGACTAATAACTTTAATTTTTATGATTTTTTGGAAAATACAATTTTTCTAAATACTATTTTTAGCCAAAGTTAAGCTACTTTATTGTGCATGTGTTTACAATGTAATCAATAATTGCCACATTTAAGTGTAAATAGATGAGCTTAATAATAGACAGAAGATTAAAACATAGATTAAAGTAGAAACATGTGAGCAGTTTTAAAGGTATTAATTCTGCAAAACAGATTGAATAGAATAAGTGAAGCAAATGGATGGGTCCGACTTGGAAAAGTTGGCTCGATAATTGCAATTTAATAAAAAATCACTCTATTGCTCTATATGAATGATTCTATAGATAAATAGAGAGAATGATCATCAAGGAGTTCTTATGAAACGTTCTGCAACCTCTCTCATTATTTCAACAGTTATGCTTTGTACGGTTGGCGCTACTTCTCAAATTCAAGCAGCAGATACATTAGCTAAAATTAAAAGTACCGGAAAAATCGTAATTGGTCATCGAGAATCCTCAGATCCAATTTCATATGTTGTTGCAGGTAAACCAGTAGGTTATGCAGTCGATATCTGTAACCAGTTTGCAAATGACATTAAAAAAGAATTGAAAATGCCTAGCTTAAAAGTTGAGTACAAGGCAGTAACTTCATCAACACGTATTCCTGAGCTTTTGGCAGGCAATATCGATATGGAATGTGGTACCACTACAAACTCTAAACAACGTCAGCAACAAGTCGGTTTCTCAACTAACTACTATGCAACAGAAGTGCGCATGGCTGTTAAAGCAAACTCTGGTATTAAAAGTTTGGCGGACTTAAATGGTAAAGCAGTTGTTACTACTCAAGGAACTACATCTGACAAATACATCAAGATGAATGAAAAAGGTCAGGCAGTTAATGTTCAAAATATTTATGGTAAAGATCATGCTGACTCTTTTGCCATGATGGCATCTGGCCGTGCTGCTGCATTTGTAATGGATGATAATATTTTAGCAGGCTTGATTGCTAAGTCTTCTACACCTAAAGCTTTCGCAATTGTAGGTCCGGTACTTTCATCTGAACCTTATGGAATTATGCTTGCTAAAGATGATCCAAAATTTAAAGCGGTTGCAGACCGTACTGTAAATAACTTGTGGAAAACTGGTAAAATGGACGCTTTATATAAGAAGTGGTTCTTATCTCCAATTCCACCAAAAAACACGAATTTGAACATGCAACAAAGTTCATCTTATAAGAAATTAAAAGCTAACCCAACAGATGCAGGAATCTAACTGGATCTTTTTGTCCTAAATTTACTTGTGTAAGTGTAAAGATTCATTTGCACAAGTGGTCTATTTTCTAAAGATATTAATTTAAGGGGCAAACATGTCAGTCGGCTCGCTAAACTGGACTATATTCTGTGCGGAGTCTAATGAATATGGTGTCGATAAAGCCGCATGGGCAGAATCAGTTTGTAAAGCTATTGGTAGCTCAAGCTACAATGCTTATGCTGAGGCACCCACATGGTTACAAATGTTAGGTTCAGGCGTGTTCACTATGGTTTGGACAGCTATTATAGCCTTTCTTATCGCATTTTTATTAGGTTCTCTCCTAGGGGTAATTCGTACATTACCCAACAAACCTCTCGCATTTATCGGCAATTGTTACGTTGAAATTTTCCGTAATATTCCACTTATTGTGCAACTATTCTTTTGGGCTTTTGTTTTTCCCGAGTTTTTACCGGACAGCTTAAGTGCAGGTAGTGGGGATGTAGTTGCTGGTGGTTGGTGGAAAAATATTTTAAATCAGCAACCTGCGGTTATTGGTGTTTTTGCATTAGGTCTCTACACGGCTGCCCGTGTATCTGAGCACATACGTGCCGGAATTAATACCGTTTCTCGTGGACAGAAGTTCGCAGCTTCCGCTATGGGTTTTACTACTGCACAAAGCTATCGTTATGTCATTTTACCGGTTGCATATCGTACCGTATGGCCAACGATTACATCTGAAGCAATGAACGTTTTTAAAAATTCAGCTGTTTTATATGCGTTGAGTGTGTTGAATTTCTTTGCTTACACGAAAACCATGCGTGAAGAAACTTCTCAGGACATTATCATTCTTATTCTCTCTACACCTGTTTATTTGATTATCACTTATAGCATTAAGTTTGTGATGGCATGGATTGAGAAACGAATGGCTGTACCTGGCTTAGGTTCAGGAGGGAAGTAATCATGGATTTTTCTTTATTACAAAACCCTGATGTGATCGCGGCACTCAAAGAAGGTTTCATTTTTACGCTTACTGTAACGGTATTAGCAATGATGGGCGGTATCCTAATTGGAACCCCATTGGCAATGATGCGTTTATCTAGCAATGCCATCGCAAGTAATTTTGCAAAATTTTATGTTGATCTGTTTCGTGGTATTCCACTGATTCAGGTGATCTTTATCTTCTACTTTTTGTTGCCGAAAATATTTGAGTTCCAATCTGATACCTATTGGGGTCCGTTGTTTTCGAGCGTTGTAACTTTTGCCATTTTTGAAGCAGCTTTTTTCTCGGAAATTGTACGTTCTGGAATTCAGTCTATTTCAAAAGGTCAGGTACATGCAGGCTACGCGCTTGGTTTTACCTATGGTCAATCAATGCGCTACGTGGTTTTACCTCAAGCCTTTCGCAACATGCTTCCGGTATTGTTAACTCAGACCATTATTCTGTTTCAGGATGTGTCGTTAGTTTATGTGATTAGTGCACCAGACTTTTTAGGTCGTGCAGATACATTAGCTAATACTTATGGACCTGAAACGAAAGCAACATTCTATTTAATCGTCGCTGTAGTGTATTTCTGTAGCTCGTTTGTGCTGTCGCATTTAGTCAAACGCTTACAGCAAAAAATTGCCATCATTCGCTAATTGGAGATTTTAAATGCCAATGATAGACATCCAACATATCTCTAAATGGTATGGTGATTTTCAAGTTTTAACAGATTGCACGACGAGTATTGAAAAAGGTGATGTCGTTGTTGTTTGTGGACCATCTGGTTCAGGAAAATCGACACTCATCAAAACAGTAAATGCTTTAGAACCATTTCAACAAGGTGACATTGTTGTTGATGGAATTTCGCTTAAAGATCCAAAAACAGATCTTGCTAAATTCCGTTCACGAGTGGGAATGGTCTTTCAGCACTTTGAACTTTTTCCGCACATGACTGTTTTGGAAAATTTGACGATTGCTCAAGTTAAAGTGTTAAAGCGTTCAGTTGCAGATGCTCGTGCAAAAGGTCTGAAATATTTAGAGCGTGTAGGCTTACTTGCTCATAAAGATAAATTTCCGGGGCAGTTGTCGGGTGGTCAGCAGCAACGCGTAGCGATTGCACGTGGCTTGTCTATGGACCCAATCTGTATGTTGTTTGATGAACCAACTTCTGCACTTGATCCTGAAATGGTTGGTGAAGTTCTTGAAGTTATGGTGCAGCTCGCACATGAAGGCATGACCATGATGTGTGTTACTCATGAAATGGGCTTTGCTAAAAGAGTATCTAACCGTTTAATTTTTATGGATGAAGGTAAAATTTTAGAAGATTGCCCAACCCATGAATTCTTTGATAATTTAGAAGCTCGTCATGAGCGTGCTAAACTTTTCTTAGAAAAAATTCAGGCGATGCACTAATAACCCTAATAAAAAAAGAGCCATTAAAGGCTCTTTTTTTATATCTAATTTTTAGAAGCTATACTTTGCTAGCAGGTTGATACGTGAGTAATCACCCTTGTCACCTGCAAAAGTTTCACGTTGACCGTAAGTATATTCTGCTCCTAAATCAATATTTTTAACTGGGTTCCAGATTAAATTGACTAAAGCGTTATAAATTTCTTTGTTATAGCTGGTATTGGTTAAATTGTTATTTGCATAGACATTATCATCTTTGTATTGAATACCGCCTACAGCAAAAGTAGAACGTAGAATAGGGCTCCATTTACGTTGATATCCAATTACTGCGCTATCAAATTCACCTAAATTAATATCCTGTGTTGTGGTGTCATAGTTATAAGCTGAATTGCTATAAAGTAAATAACGGCCATCACCTTTAACATGATAGTAGTTAGCAACCACGCTATCTTGGGGCGTTAAATCATATTTACCACCAACGCCTACACCCCAACCAAATTTTTCTTCTGAAGCACTATCTTTTGGAGCTACACGGTTTTCATGGGCAAGACCATGTAACTGTAATAGGCCTTTGTTATTCGTAGTTTTGAAATCATATCGTGCTGTTAAAGCAGGAAAGCGGCTTCCACCAGCAGCATTACCAGCTTTTTCAACATCACCACCTTCTAAGGCAACTAATATTTTCTGTTGTGCATTAATTGGCTGAGTGTATCTAACCTGTACTGTTCGTGTAGTACCTGTACCAATAGCGCCATTAAAATCTACTGTCTCTGGTGATGTATCGGTATTTACAAAAGGTGAGGTCGTTTGACCAGCTAACCATTTTCCTAAAGACATATAGGCATGGCGAACACGGAAAGTACCATTGCCATTATCTCCATTCCCACCCATGAAATCGGCTTCAATTTTACCTGTTAAATCTCCATATTGAGTTGGACGAGTAATATCTAAGCCAATTCGTGAAGTTGCTGCAGATACATTTAGTGAGTCTTGTTTAGGGTCATCTTTATTCAGTGGATAATTGGCACCATTTGAAATACTGCCATTTGAACCTTTAAAGTCATAGGTTGCATCTGCGCGAACACTACCATAAAGCTTGACTTGAGTTTGTCCATCGACCATAGCCATCCAACCTGGTTTTGATGCAGGTGGTGTAGGGGTGGCAGGTAGTGCGGGACTTGTTGCTGGAGCAGTGACAGTTAAAGCTGTTTTTTGTTGATCAGATAGTTTCTGAACGAGTTGTTTTAACTCCTTTACTTCATCACGTAAGGCGTTAACTTCAGCATCTGTAGCGGCATGCACAGGCATCGTCACGCTCATTACACCTAAAGAACTCATTGCTAACACTAGTGTTTTGATCTTATTCACAGGAACTCCCCCGACATGGATAAAAATTTTCCTGCAAATACATAACAAAAATGATGCCAACTTTACGAAGCTTTAAAAATAGTCAATTTTTGATGATTACTTCCTTTTTAGCCTTAAATGGTAGTGAGAATAAGGATTCTGAATAGATAAATCAGATTTAAGCATAAAACTGACTCTCTAAAATGAACCGCCTCTGACACTACTTGCACGTTTAAAAGGCATAAAAGAATTAAGCTCTATAAAAGAAAAAGAGTTTTGCTGTCCATAAACCTTTGTATTTTCAATGCAGAGGTGGTGGTATAGGGTTATACTGTCTTTACTGTGAAATTCTGGCTGGAGATTAAGAGTGGAGTTAGATCGTTTTGATAAACAAATTCTAGAAATTTTGTCTCATGAAGACTTAAATTTGAATGAACTTTCAGAACGGATCAATCTGTCAGTCAGTTCTGTGCATCGCCGTATTAAGCACCTGATTGAAGCCAATATCATGGGGCAGCTCAAAAGGGAAATTAATTTTAGTAAGCTTGGTTTTACTTTACATATTTTATTGCAAGTTTCATTGAGTAAACATGATAGTGAAACATTTGATAAGTTTCTGTCTGAAATAGAAGCAATTCCAGAAGTAACCAATGCATTCTTGGTAACGGGTCAGAGTGCCGATTTTATTTTAGAGCTTGTAGCACGCAACATGGATGACTACAGTGAAATTTTATTAAGACGTATTGGAAAAATCGACAACGTAGTTGCTTTGCATTCTAGCTTTGTCATTAAAGAATATAATGTGTTCAATTGCTATAACTTGCTCAACAAGCTATAAAAAAACGCACCATTTGGTGCGTTTTCTTTGATTCAAATGTTTGATTTAAGCATCAAGTTGAGCCAAAACCTCATCCGAGAATTCAACGTTAGTATAAACGTTTTGTACATCGTCAAGATCTTCAAACATATCAATCATTTTAAGAATTTGTTTTGCTTGGTCAACATCTGTAATTTCAGCTTTTGTAGATGGGCTCATCACAACTTCTGCGTTATCAGATTTTAAACCAGCAGCAGTAAGGGCATCTTGTACTTCACCGAAAGTTTCTGGTGAAGTGATTACCAAAATTTCATCTTCTGAAACTTCAATATCTTCAGCGCCAGCTTCTAAAGCAACTTCCATGATTTTATCTTCTAAAGAAACATCTTCAAAAGTAATCTCACCACGTTTAGTAAATAGATAAGATACAGAACCCGCAGTTCCTAAGTTACCATTTGTTTTACTAAAACAGTGACGTACGTCTGGTACTGTACGGTTTAAGTTATCTGTCATTGTTTCAACAAGAACAGCAACCCCGCCAACACCATAACCTTCATAAGTTACTTCTTTTAGATCATCATTATCTTCACCACCAGCACCACGTTGGATAGCACGGTTAATGGTGTCACGTGTCATATTAACTGAGAGAGCTTTTTCAACTACTGCACGCAGACGAGGGTTGCTAGCAGGATCTCCACCACCAAGTTTGGCAGCAGTCACAATTTCACGAATATATTTAGTAAAAACCTTACCGCGACTTGCATCTTGTTTAGCTTTACGATGCTTAATATTGGCCCATTTAGAATGACCCGCCATGGACGTGAACTCCAAAAAAAGAAAATGCAAAAGTGCTGGAATATTAGCATAGGCTTGGTTTTGTTGAAAACTGTTGCCCTGCGTTTTGTTAGCCAATTGAATAAGAACAATAAGCTTAAGACCTAATGATTGAGATTAGGTCAAATCAAGTCCAATTTGATTTAGTTAATTTTTACATCTATACCAAATTGAGCGTACAGCTCTTTAATGGTTTCCAAGTCTTTTTGTAAATCAGTCGGGTAAATTTTACCTAAAATCCCACCTTGTTTACTTCGAGCATTGGCATACATTAAAACAATAGGAACATTGGCTGCTTTTGCAATATGCCAAAAACCTGTACGGATAGGCTTACGTTCAGAGCCATCTTTAGCACGTGTAGCTTCTGGAGCAATCACTAAGTTAAAAGTTTCATGGGTTTGAAATTGTTCAACCATTTGCGAAACGATATCTTTACTTGCTTTACGATCAACAGGAATGCCACCCAATTTTTCTAAAATTGGCTTAAGTGGGCCTTTGAAAAGTTCTTTCTTTATTAGAGTATGAATTTTGATGTCTAACATTTGGAAGAGGGCAATCGAGAGCACTGCATCTAGATTTGAGGTATGTTCAAAGCCAATAATAACTTGTTTTTTCTCAAGAATTTGTGGGTCTACATTGTAGGTCCAACCAACGGCTTTAAAGATAGAGTTACCTAGAAATTTTTTCATACATCAGTGCAAATTGATAAATTTTCAGGATTCTAATATGAGTTTGTAAAAAAGCCTAGAAAAATTATGAAAGCTAAAGTAGAGCACAAAAGTTAAGGATTATCTAAGTTCTAAAATACTTTAAAAGTTCTTTTTTTATTTTTCTCAAACTTCGTCTGAAAGTAATAAACCTAGATAATTTTAAAATTAAGATACTGGCTGCGGTATCTCTTCATTAATTAAATATTCAATATATTTCCAAATTTTTTCAGGGTTAATAAGGTTTTTATCGGTCGTTCCATCAATAATCATCCCATCAATAATAGAAATAATGATATGAACAAGGGGCGTTGGATTTTCTATACCTAATTGATTAAGCTTTTCATGTAATAGATTAGTCAACCATTTTGTATATTCATAAAATGGTTCACGAATTGAAGTATATTGTTTAGATACTTCAATAAATGCCTTTTTAAATAAACAGCCATTAAATGTTTCGCTATTGATCCATTCAATATACCAATTAAAAATAATATGAATTTGCTCAAGAGGACTAGCATCTTGATGTAAACTTAATTGTTCATTGATTGAGTTTTGAATATTTATATTTCGATGTTGCAAACATTCCATAATTAAATTTTCCTTTGATGGAAAATATTTATAAAAAGTCATTTTTGCAACATTTGATTCAGCAATAATACGGTCAACACCAGTAGCATTGTACCCAATCTGATTAAATAAATTTAAAGCAGTATTTATAATATCTTCTTTTTTTGACATTACTATTCCATATAGTTAAAACTAATTATAACTTAATCTAAAATATTAAATTTTTAATACAAATTATGATAATAAAAAACTGATTTTGATTCAAGTTGAGATTGTGATAATGATTATCATTAATTGGATTTTTTAAAATTTTTTATTTGATTTCGTACGATTTTAATTCTAATATTAATCAATGAAGGAACATATTTAAATATTAATTTAAGTCATTGTTTTTATAATAAAATATGTAAAAATCGATCATGCTTCAATAAGTTTAATGAGAGCGGATATGCCTAAGAAATTTGAGAATTTTAATAATCCTAGAAAGAAAGCACTCGCAGGGATGAAACAAAGCATTTCAGCTGAACTATGGGAAAAAAATTCAAACTTTTTGACCCGATTAAGAGCAAAGATAGCGAAACATCCTGTATCTCATCATCCTGCAATAGATACTTTAAATAATGGCGAAATTAATAAAGAAGATTTAAAAAAAATTCATTTAGAGTATCGCCATGCAATTGTGCAAACTTTTACTGATGCATTGCTCATGGCTCAATTTCAAACTAAACAATTAGAGCCGAGATTGCATGCTGGTGCAAAAATGTTCCCGCGTTTTCTTTTAAGTTTAAATATTTTTGATGAATTTGGATTTCGGCCAGGATTAGATAAAGACGGCTACTATCAGGGCAATCCTGAATATGCTCATTATCCCTTATTTGAAGATATATTGAATGATTTTGGTATTACAGAACAAGATCGTCTAACTTATCATCCGACTGAAATTGCAGATCAGGTTAGAGTATTTTTAGAAAATGCTTATGATGACTATAAAGCTGTTTCAGCCTTATTAGCAGTCGCAGAAGAAGAAGTCATTCTGTATAGTCCACCTTTACGTAGAGCAACTAAGGCAGTTGGTCTAGATGTGGAGGGTGGTGGTTATTATCATGTACATGGTATCTCTGAAGATGAAAGTGCCGAAGCAGCAGATGATGATCATGAAGAAGATTTATGGTATGTCTTGATGCAAGCTTGTACAGAAGAAGACTATAACTATATTGAAAAATTGTGCTTAGAGTATTGTGATTTATGGGAAAAGTTCTGGGATACACAATTAGAGAATTCTGAGCCCATGCGAAAGCAAATCTTAGCTTAATAGATGAAAGATGGATATTTAGTACGGAACGTAAGTGTATTTTAAAACATCTAAAATTTAGGGATAAAATAAATTTAAAATTTGAGTTTTTTTATAAGAGCAAAGCATATTCTATTTGGATATATATTAAAAAACCCCATAAACTTTTTGTTTATGAGGTTCGGTATTTGGTGGGCCCACACAGACTTGAACTGTGGACCAACGGATTATGAGTCCGCTGCTCTAACCAACTGAGCTATAGGCCCTATAAGGCAGAAAAGCTTTTAATCTCAATGCTTTTCAGTGCGTGCAATACTAATCAATTTTTTAATTAAACACAAGTCATTTTCTGAAGTAGACGCAAACTAAACCCAAAAATATTGTGTCTTATTGGTTAATATTTCAAGCGATAGTGATTCTAGCTTATGTGTAGTTCAAGAGTAAAGTGGGGGAAGTTATTTATCGATCAATTAGAATTTATTCCAACAATCTATTGTGACGATGACTTAATTGTATTTGTAGTTTGAGACATTAATTTATATAAAATAAATTTTGTTTAAAATATGAGCAGGAATTGTAGATGTGCTGTTTGTGTGTTGTGAAAATATAGAATTAGAAAAAACTTATTTAAGATAAATATAAATGGTGATTAAAAATATTATATATTTTTATATTGTAGTTGAGCTTTAGATATATGGTAGATTGCCTTTTTAATTATATATTTCGAAAAATAATAGTTACAATAATTCTATTAATAGAGTTCTAGCCTATATGTAGTAAAAAATATAGACTATTAGGCCCAAATTACTTAAGAAAAATAATATTATTAATTTTTAGAGTAGGTGTGAAACTTAAATTCAACTTAATGAAAAGTAAAAATTAACATATAAAGTTAGCAACTTTAATAATGAAACATAAAAGTAACGAATAAACGGATTCAATATTTTTTGATGCAAATAAATTTAATTAAAATATAATACTTTTTCTTAAAGTGTTGTTGTTTTTTTCTAAAAAAAAGCTGTTAAGGGTGGTAATAGAAATTTTTATTACTAAAATATCTTTCCTTCTCTAAAGTATTTTCTATATAAAACCTAAATTGTGATTGTCTTCACAAGAATACAAATGTTTGTATCTTATAAACTTTATTCTTGACTAAAACACTTGGTTTTAATAAAGTATAAGTGTATTTTTTACAAAACAAAATATTATTGCTTAATCCTGAAATACAACAAGAGGCCTACTTTCTAAGTAGGCTTTTTGTTTTTAGTAGTATTTAGAGAGATGGTACAGAGTAATAAGCTTAAGCTTTAAATAAACTAGATTTAACAAAAATAAAAATTATAAAAAATCTTTAGACTTTCAGAACTAACCTATAAAGTTTTATAAATTTTCTTGAATAATTTGAATTAACTCTCTAGCTGCTTTAGGTAAAGGGCGGTCTTGGAGCCAAATTAAATAAATAGATAGAGGTAAATGATTTTTCGTATTTTTAAAATCTAAAAGGACTAAGTGACCTTGATCAATTTTATCTTGTACTAGTGATAAGGGAAAATTTCCCCAACCAAGTCCAGCTTCAACCATATTAATTGCTGTTTGTAGACTATTGGTTTTCCAGTACATTGCACCAATAATTGAGCGGGAATCTGTCATTTCATGCTCACTACTCGCCACAACAATTTGTCTAATATTAATTAATTCCTCAATAGAAAAGCGTTTTGTTCTATCTTGTAGAAGAGCATGGTTAGAAGAAATCGTAGCCGCCACTGTTTCGGTCATTACCAATTGTAGATTCTCGCGCATTTTTATATTGAGGTCTGAACCCGCTAAGCAAAGACTGATTTGCTCCGTATAAAGTAAATTAACAATGTCGTCTTGGGGAGCAGTAATAACTTCTATGTTCAGTAAAGGGAATTTATCGGCTAGTTTCTTTATTGAATGGAATAATAATTTTGTATTTACATCGGAAACAACGCCAATACGCAATTTACTTTCAAGTCCTAAAGAAAGTTCATGTGCATGAGTGCTAAATAGCCTAAGTTGTTCAGAAATGATCCGTGCTTGAGGTTCCAAGGCTAATGCTGTAGCTGTAGGAATGACCTTTCGAGGAGTCCGTTCAAATAATATATAACCCAATTCTGCTTCTAAATTAGCAACGGCCATACTTACTGCTGAGGGGACTCGATTTAGTTTACGAGCAGCCGCAGAGAAAGAACCCGTATCGAGTACGGTTATGAAAAGTTCAATATTTTCACTGTTAAAATTCATTTTAATATCAGCTGAACTGAAAGCTATTAACTTTATATATGATTTTGACTGAAATTAAAATATAAGGAATGAAGCAGAGTTTATTGATTATGCAAGGTATAAAGCGTCGAATTGTATATGTTTCTTCCTATGAAATAATCGGAATGGTTATTTCATCAGTAGGGTTAGCGATTTTGGCGGGTGATAGTGTTGAACATACTGGACCACTATCTGTCATGATTACGACCATCGCTGTAACTTGGAATTTTATCTACAATATTTTATATGAGAAATGGGAAGCTAAACAAAGCAGTCATATCCGTACAGTTAAGCGTAGAGTTGGACATGCCATCGGGTTCCAGCTTACTTTGGTTCTGTTTTTAATTCCGCTTATTTCATGGTGGATGGATATTTCACTGATTGCTGCTTTTTGGTTAGATGTGGCCTTTATTATCATTATTCCTGTCTATACTTTTATATTTAATTGGAGTTTTGATAAGTTATTTGGATTGCCTATTTCGGCACAGGCTAAAGCGCTATCAGAATAACCGTAAAATTATTTTATAAGCTATCAAGGTGATCGACGTTGATAGCTTATCTAGTTTCATTATTTGATTTGATCAATGACTAACTGTTTTGAAAACTTGAGTTGAGCTTTCTTGGCGAAAATATAATAAATCACTGCTGCAGAGATAAGTCCTACAAGCCACGATAAATCGATTCCTCCTAGCATTGCCGCAATTTGACCCGTATAGAATTTACTATCAATAAATGGTAATTGAATCAAAATACCTAGAAAGTAGCAGGTAATACCAATCCGATTCCAACGGCCATACTTACCATTTGGATCATAGAGCGCATCTACATCACATTCTTCTTTAGAGATAAAGTAATAATCAACAAGATTAATGGCGCTCCACGGAATAAAAAAGGTAAGCAAAAACAAAATAAATGCTTTAAAGGCAGTTAAAAAAGTATGCTCACCTATAATTGCAATAAAGGTTGAGACTACAACCATAGTAAGAACAATCAGTAATCTTGTTATTTTTGAGATTTGATTTGTCGATTTGAAACTATTCCAAATCGTAGCAATACACATAAAACTGCCATAGGCATTTAAGGTCGTTAGAGTAACTTTCCCAAAAGCGATACTAAAATATAGAAAGGTTACGACAATGGCAATTGGGTTCATACCCACAACATATTGAACTTCATTTCCGACAAAATTGCCGTTTGCAACCTGAGCGATTAAAACGCCTAAGCTCATAGAAATTTGTGAGCCAATTAAAGAACCTAAGCCGACAGCCCAAAAAACACGAGATGAAGATGTTTTAGTTGGAAGATATCGAGAATAATCTGCAACATAGGGACCAAAAGAGATTTGCCAAGAAGCAGAAAGGGAAACTGCTAACAAGAATGAAGACCAGCTGAAATGACGTACTGCTAAGAGTTCAGAAAAATCAGAAAGTGCGAAGATCTGAGTCAAAATAATCACAAAAGCAATCAAACCAATAATACTGGCTACTTTGCCTACCAAATGGATTAAACGGTATCCAATTGTTGCGAATAAAATGATTAAACTTGCATAAATTAAGATACCAGTTGTATTGCTGACATGTGCCAAATGTGCAATTGCTTTACCCGCTAATACCTCTCCAGTTGCGGTAAAGCCAATATACATAAGGCAAACGAGTATGATTGGAATACAAGCGCCATAAACCCCAAATTGCACACGGCTTGAAATCATTTGAGGGAGACCAAGTTTAGGACCTTGGGCAGCATGCAGTGCCATGACGGCAGCACCAAAACATTGTCCTACTAATAAGCCGATAATAGACCAAAAAACATCTCCGCCTAACACAACGGCTAGCGCGCCTGTCACAATGGCTGTGATTTGTAAGTTGGCACCGAACCATAGGGTGAATTGAGCAAATACTCCGCCATGTCTTTCATTTTCAGGAATAAAGTCGATGCTTCGGTTTTCTATAAAACTACTATTAGGTTTCCCAGCCGATGAGTCCATTTCACTCTCCTTATCCTTTAAGAGCCATCCTATTCTTATTCATTCATATTTGTATAAGCAAATACAATCATGTATATACAAGTAATTTTAAGGAGAATCAAATATTTTTGAAGTATTGGACGTTAAAATTGAGTTAAATAATTCATAGATAAATAGAAAAAGTATTTGACTGATTTTATTTTTTAAAAGTTAAATGATAAAAAAATAATATATGAAAAAGCCCTCTGCAGAGGGCTCAATTTTATGCGTTTGCGTCTAAAACAAGTTGGATATAAGTGGGAAGTTCGGAAAATTGTACCAGTTGGGTCTTATCGTCTTGCTTAAAATAATACTGATAATTTGGAGTGTCTAAATGGTTATCTAGATATTGGGTTGCATCTGTAAACTGTGCTTTTGCAATAGGCTTATCTTTCTTGCATTTAATAATAACAGGATTTACAGAGTTTAATTTTACAGGAACACCATTTTCAAATTTAGCAGTTTCAATCAATAAGGAAATTTTGAAATCTCCGAAGGTTACACAGAAGTGACCTCCATTTTCAGTCTTAATTTTTCGGTCGGAGAAAAGATCTTTAAATAAATTCTTAAGGGATTCTCTGTGTTTATCTAAGGCAACTTGAAATTCATGATCTCGTTGCTCGATCTTTTCTTGCTCTTCTTGTAGCAATTTGGCTTGCTTTTCAATTGTTGTAAAATCCAGCTTCATTTTAATATCTCCTTTGATTGTTTCAAAACTATATATGGCAATCTTTTATTAAGTTTTAAAGAAACATACAGTATTTGTTACAACGGAATAATTAAGATGAGCTTTTGTATAAGCCATCACAATTGTAAAAAAATATTTTGAAAATATAAGAATTTAAAGAAATTGTTGAGGAATAATTTATATATTTGAAATGCTGCTACATATTAAGAATAGATTTTTAATGTAGCAGCATATTTCTTATTTTGTACAATGTTTTGCCATAAGTGGAGTGCTTTTAATTTTAAAAAAACCTCCGCTACTCATTACACCAAGCATCACTAAAACTGTTCCTACTAACTGCCAGATATTGAGGGCTTGTCCAGTAAGTAGAGCAATTATCATACTGAACACTGGCACAAAGTTAAAAAAGACAGAAGCACGACCAGCTCCTAACTTTTGTATACCATTAAACCAGAATAAATAAGCAATCATGGTAGAGCAGATAACAACATATCCCATGGCTAAGTGCGCATTTATAGGGGCAGATGTAATCGCTGTAAGAGGATCTTCAAATATCACACTCAACAAACCAAGTGTTATTGCCCCGAACAGCATAGAAAAAGTTGTTGTTTCTAAGGGAGTAGCATTTTTTACATAACGGCGAGACAGTACATTTGCAAGACAAAATCCAAATGCGCCCAATAATATAAATAGATCTCCAATGTCTATTTTGAGGTGCAGCAAAGTCGTTATATGTCCCTGACTAATCACCAGTAACACGCCACTTAAGCCAAATAAAACGCCTAAGAATTTATTAGTAGTAAGTTTTTCACCATCTAAAAGGATTGTCATTAATAGAGTCATTAATGGCGTGGTTGCCATAATTAAAGCACCGTTAACAGCTGATGTGGTTTGAAGTCCATAAAAACAGCCAATGTTAAATCCCGCAATTCCGATAATACCAATAATCAGATAGATAGCTAGATTCTGTCTTAAGGCTGTCCATCTAAGCTGGCCTGTTATTGAAAAGATTAAGAGTAAGCCTAGACTTGCAATAAAAAAACGTTCAGACGCAGCAGATAACGGGGGCATATGTTGAATAATATAAGACATTGCATTAAATGCAGATCCCCAAAAAAACATCGTTAAGACAACACCAGCATAGGCATAAGCCACCGTTCTGTTCATGGACAGGCTCCCATTAAGAAAGGTTTTATTCTCGACAAATCTATAAAGGTGTACAATTCCATATTAATACACTTCTAATGTGAAAATTTGCACAATGATTGATTGGGAAAATTTGCATTACTTTTCAGTTTTTACAGAAGAAAAGTCACTTTCTGCTGCTGCCAGAAAATTGGGAGTAGATCATGCAACTGTATCTAGAAGAATTGCCCAGCTAGAACAAAATTTAAAACTTAAATTAGTTGATCGTAGGCCACGGACATACATTCTGACTCCTGACGGAGAACGTCTTGCACAAGTAGTTGCTCGTATGATGGAAGAAACTTTTTCTATTGAACGTTTAACTCAAGCAGGTCAGCAAGAAGTAATGGGAAGTGTCTCTATTAGTATGCCTCCTTTAACTGCTGCACATCTCATCATGCCTCATTTGGGTAAATTTTATCGCCATTATCCGCAATTAAAATTACGGGTGCTCGGTGATGTTCATTATGTTTCTTTACAGCATAGTGAGGCCGATATTGCGGTACGATTTGGACGTCCTAAGGATGAAAATTTAGTTGCTCGAAAAGTAGGTGAAATACCTTTTGGAATATATGCAGGTCCAAATTATTTAGCTTCAACAGATCCTGAAAATTATGAATGGATTAGTGTAGAAGTGGGGGGAGTGCATGGTCAAAAACAGCAAAAGTTAAAAGAAAGGTTAAATCATAAAGAACCGATAATGGTTACCAATAATCCCGAGTTACAGTGGAGAGCTGCATGTGGAGAAATTGGTTTAGCGGTCTTACCAGATTTTTTAGGAGCTCTTAGTAATTTGGTCAGATTACAAGATGATTATCCGATGAGTGCTGAAATATGGTTAGTCACACACGAAGATTTAAGGCATAGCCCTGCAATACGTGTAGTAATGGATTTTCTAGTAAGCTGCTTCGAACCTTTCAAAATATAAATTTTCTTTAATAAACAAGGTAGAAATTGATAGTTACACCCAAGTGGTTTCATCTAGTTATCAGAAAAAAAGCCTGCATCTTCACGTGCCTGTTTTAAAGCTAAAATAAAAGATATTAGTAAAAGTAGCCCTATGAGGAAAAGAAAAAGATCAATTTTACTGATCGCGTAACCTATACTTGTAGCTCCTAGACTTAGTAAAACAATACATAATATTTTCCAAAAAATGAGCATGTTACGTTCTGATAAAAGCCTAAGAATATTGTTTGTAATTGAAGGGGATTTCTAAATTTATTTATGTTTTTTTTTATTATAGATTATGTAATTCTTTATAATTTTATAAAATTCATTTTCTATTAAGCTTATGAAAATAAAATAAATTATTTTTAGGTCATATGTATCGCTTTCTTTCTTTTTTTCTTAAAATTAAGTTTTTATTAATTAATAGAATGATAATTCTTTAGAAACACTATAAAATAGGATTCTAAAATATAAATTTAATTTTTTAATTATTATAAAACAATATCTTAATGTGATTATTTAAATTTTTGTTAAAAAAAAGACTTGATTTTTAAGCTAAATTTTGGAATTATAGTAATGCAAATTGTGATCTATTTCCCACAATTTGTATTTCAGGTTAAGTGGTTATCACTAATGCTCATTTGCTATTTTTGCTTATGAGCATTTTTTTATGGGACTTTTTAATATAACTACAAAATTTTGGAAATATTAAGTTTTAAGATTATTTAGCTGAGCTAAGCTTAATTATTTTTAGTAAATTTTAAGAGATAAATTAATCATATTGAATAGTCACCGTCGCAGTGGCTTTAACCTCACCTGCGGTCACATTGGTGGCGGTCTGATAATAACGAGCAGTTAAGGGGATATCGTACTCTATAGTCTGATTAGAGCTGACTATGCCTATATTTTGTTTTATTGTTTTTTGAATTGGGGTAGTGGCACCATTCATATTCCATAATAATTCTACACCCACACCATTGGCTTTGGTTGAGTCCGCGGCACTATTATTAATGACCTGATTATTTGTAGAGTCAGAAGTATAATCAAAACTTAAACTGATCATATTACTTGTAGATATACCGGAAGTATTTTCGCCGCCGTTACATAAAATTGATAGATTAAAATTCTGTTCTCCTTGGGTTGAACCAATCGCTTTAAAACCTGACTTTGTAACAGTTGGGAGCTGAATGGGTATATCCACACCATTTTGAATTTCACACGATGAAGATGCAATTCGGATAGGAGCATTACTTAATACAGTTGTTGTTAATAAAGGTCGATTTAGTTGTCCTGTTACATAATAACTACTATAACGGCCAGCTACTAATGCTCCAGAGCCAGTAATTTCAGCAGTTTTAATTATCTCCATAACGAAATATCCTTGTGAAAGCGTATATGGTGTATTTGGAGGTAATGGCTGTGAGTATGGATAATATCCTGTAAAATCTGAAACATCTGATGTTTCGCGATAAAGACGAATACCAATACCAGGTATATTTGTCGCAAAGACATTATTTCCAATAGGACTAATAGGATAATTTAAAGGGAGGATGGCATTAATCAGATCACCGGGACGGTTACAAGTTGCAGTTGAGTCATTTGGAGAAATTGCAAATGTACTTTTCTGTAAGATAGTCCCTATAGGGTCCGTAGGACGAACTACAATTGTTCCAACTGTCATTATAATGTCTATTGTTTTAAACCCTTTACTTAGAATGCAATTTGCATTTGTATGACTATATGCAAATAGACTCATCGCCAAAAATCCAATTTTTTTTAAGATATTGTTCATTTACACGCTGCCTTTGTCATAATAATTGACTGATTGTTATGCTTTATTTGATCCGTGATATCGTATTCAAGCTCGCACTTTTCAGTACTCTTATCACCCCATTTCACATATAAACGGTCATGTGTTAAAGGGGTTCGTAAATAAATACGGCTGCCTTGCGCAACAATACCTATCACTTCGTTATTTTGGTTGTATACCTGTGCTGCAAAAGGTAAGTGTGAGCCATCTAAAGTGGTCGTGCTAATAAAAAGTGCATAACCTTTTTTTGTTGTGAATTGAACTTTAGTGATTGAGCCTGCATAGGGAGCAATACGTAAGCTAGTTTCAGCTAGCTCAACCTGAGTAGACATGTTTTGCGGATCAAGACTAATGTCATTCATATGGTAAGGCGTAACATAGGGGATAACCGCATATCCATTTTTGTTTATGCTGAGGCCTGGTGTATTACCGACTTGTGCTCCTGTTGCATCTGGTGCATAAACTAAAACCATTGTTTGTGCTTGATCTGGCCCAAATAGAATTCCTTCGGAGTGGGCAACGATATTGCCACTCAAGTTAAGCATTTCTTGTTGATATGAGTCAGCGTAACTGAATGAAGCACCTAATGTTGTGTAGTTTGTCTTATAGTTGCCATTAATGTTGAGGTTTGTTTGACCATGGTCTTGACTAGAAATTGATGCGCCGTAATTCAAACGGTTTCCTGTAAAACCGCTAAAACTCAAAATTTGGCTATCTTTACTTAGAAGACTATTTAAATTTAAAGAGCTTTTCTTAAAATCTAAGGGAAAGGATAGAGAAATGAGGTATTGAGTATCTTGGTCAGCTCGCCCACCAGCTTCAATAGTTTCACTATTAATTGCAGAGAAACTATAAGTTAAATCTTTAAATTGGTTGCTATAACCTAATTGGAATTGCTTATTAGTAGTAGACTGGTTCCAATAGTTTGTCCACGAACCTACTAAATAGAAATTTCCCCATTGGTTTGGAAGAGCTTGATTTAAATTAATCTGGAATTCACTTTTTTGCTTACCTACCGAAAAACTATCAATGTTTTGCTCTTGTAAGTCCCGAATTAAAATTGCATCTCGTAGCTTGATATAGTTTTGTGTTGAATAACGATAAGTTGCTAGTGTTAAGTTAGTATGCGTTGGAGAAAATAACTTATTGTAACTTAGACGATAACTTTGCCCTGTCATTTTAGGTTGATGGGAAAAATTGGCATTTGACTGAGTTGCATCAAAAGAAATAGCACCAGCTGGCGTTGAAAAAGCTGTACCTAACAATACAGAGAAATACTGCTGCGTTCCTTGAATTGCGCTATAAGTTGTAAGGTAATTATTGATTCCGCGTTGATATTTACCCTGTATTAGCCATGGAGTTAACTTAATGTTTGGGTCTCGAAATTGTCCTAACGTGAATGAATATCGGCTTATTTGAGGACGTAACATTTCAATGACAGAAGCATATGGAATAGAATATTTTTGAACTATTCCATTAGATTCAAGTACCGAAACTTGTAATTCACCTCCAAATCCTGTGGGATAGAGATCATTAATTTCAAAGTTCCCAGGTGGAACAGTGGTCTGGTAAATTAAATTACCTTGTTGTCTAACTTCGACTTTTGCATTGGTTTTGGCATAACCTCGAACTCTTGGAGCATAACCGAGCATGCTATTTGGAAGCATTCGGTCATCACTTGAAATATTCATTCCACGATAGGGCAAAGAGTCAATAAAATCGCTATTAGTAAAATAATCTCCTAAAGTCACAACACCGTGAATATCGGGAAACGCCTTTTGTATATATGTATTTGTCGATGTATAAGAAGAATTATTAGATTGGCTTTGCCATTTCCATTGTCCATTATGGCGAAACTGCCACCTTGCTAAATTTGCTCCAAGATTGGTTCCCATAAAAGCATAACTATTTTGATGTTGTTCATTGACTATTCGATATGCTGTGGCGTTATAGCTTAAAAAAGCTGCATTAATACCGCGATCCCATAAATGTGGATCGATATAGCCTTGCGGATTTTTTTCTAAGACGACTTGCGGGATCGAAATATCAATTCTTAAACGGGAACTATCAAATACATAAAAAGCACCATCTATCCATGACGCGAGAGCTTTACATGAAGGTGATGAATTAGAATCATGTTGACTTAGAACATCAGCTTTTACGCCATATTCAAGCAACGCGGCTTCTGTAAAACATGTTTCAGCATTTGTGTTAGGAGCTGAGGCAGTAAATCGCATACGCCGTTTACCCAGCCATTGACCATTAATATAGACATCTAAGCTATATTCACCAGGCAAGATCGGGTTTCCGTATTTGAAGCGAGCTATATCAATTTTTTGTGCATTACCTACTAAGAAATTGCTATCAAATTCAGCCTTTGTAAAATGTGGAGCATCAGTATTATTTTCAGCATATATAGCCACAGGCATGAATAGCGTAATACTTGAGACGACATACCAAGTAAAGGGGCTTTTTAAACATATATAAGGTATAAACCATTTAGACATAGTTCTAGAGTCTATTCATGATAGGTTTTAAATTTTCTTAAGTAATACAATGAGGTTAGAATTTTATTGGGTGTTCAACTCGTCCACCGTAATCATTGATATATACAAAGCTCATATCGGCTAAGTTTTTATTTTTTAGTTTAATTTTATCCTCTGAATAAGGGGCAATCATTAAGCCTTGTTGCAATAAGTCTGTTTTATGGCCTTCACTTCCTTGAAAAATGGAGGTAATAGTAAGAAAAAAAGGTGTCGGATTTTTTATCATTAGATATTGATCATTTATTTTCCACTCGACTTTGTCACTTAGTTGATCAATATTTTCTTTTAGATCTATAGGGCGGTAAAAAAATTTAATTCGCGAACGAACAGCGAGTTGCAAAAAATTGTTAGAGGTTGTTGTGGTTTGACCTTGTTGAGTTCTCCCTTCAGGTTTAGGAGGTATATCTAAAACATTAAGCCAAAAAATAGATTCTTGTTGTTGGCTTAGTTGAGATGTAGTAGGCAACGCTGTAATTCTTAAGGTTTGCCCCTTAGTTGCTTCTACTCTTGAAATTGGTGGAGTAATAATGAAAGGTACATTTGTTTCATCTGGTGTTAAATTTGCATTTCCATCATCGATCCATGCTTGAACAAGAGACGGGGCCGTGCCGTTATTACTTAGTTGTAATGTGATCTCACGTGCATTTGAAGGGTAAATGACACGAGTACCATGTAAAACAATTTCAGTATGGCCTGTAGTAGTGAGCGCTACTTGCAGACAAACTAATCCCCAAAAAAATTTACGACCACGAAAAAGCATCAGTCATATTCTCAATAATAAATAATAGGAAGGAGATAGCTTCTATTCATGAATAGAAGCTTCAATTTTAAGTTTATTGATAAATGATCGTGTATTTTACTTGCGATGTTACCGTACCAGCAGTAGAAGCACCTGTAGCATAATATTCAGCATAATAGTTAAGATCAGCACTACCGCCTGCTGAAACATTTACCCATTGTGAATTCGTTTGAGTTTCATTTGTGCTTGTAGCAAGTACAGGAATTACAGCGTTATTACTGCCAAGTAACTGAATATTTACATTTGTTGCTGCACCAGAAGTTGCTTGGTTTAATAAACGACCCGTATTAAAGTCAACGGTTGCGCCTGGTTCAAAATAAGTTGCGACTTTACCTGCAGCGGTACAGTTCGTTAAATTAATTTGAAAAGGTGTGCGACCAGCTACATCACCAGCATTTTTTAAGGTTTGAGATGAAACAGTAGGTAAATTGATTGTTAAATTTTTATCTCCAGTATCAATAGTACAAGTATTATCCGTGACAAGACCATTAATAGTAATTGTGCCATCTGCTGCTTGTGCATTTGCTATATTTAAGAGAGAAACCCCCACCACAAAAATAAACTTTTTCATAAAATCCCCAAAATATATTTTTAAAATAAAACCCATTACTTTTCAGTAATTTTATTCTGATTAAGTAAGGCGAAGGAAATATATCACTTTTCAATCAAAAAACAAGAAAAACATTATATTTATATATATTTTGATCAATTATTTTCATTAATGAAAATTAAAAAAATTATTTTTTATCATTTGGTAAAATAATTAATTAGTTTTTATCTAAAATAGAATTTAAAAATTAGTAATATCTAAGTAATTGTATTCTATTGAATTAATGAAATTTTAAAATATTTAAGATAATATATATTTAATATTTTTTTATTAAACCATTGTTTTTAAATGATAAAATTGTTTTGTGTGTATCTTATAAATATATTTAATTTTTTAAGAATTTTTTAAGGTTCAATTCCTACTGTTTTAGTTGTAATTCAATAAAAGATAATCTGGAGTTCAGTTCCATGAATACTATGAAGTATAGCTATAAACCTAATTACTTTTTCTTTGCTCATAAATTAGTTTTATTTTTAAAGGATTATCTCATCAAGCATCCGACGGAGCAGCAAACAACGTTTAACTTGCAAACGATTTATGACATCTTTAGCCATGATCTTGCTTCAAGTACGACAAACCTTGAAGGTATCTTAAATATTGCAGATGAATATGTCTTTGAAACAGAAGATGGCTTACTTCCATTAATTAGTAAGCATTCAGTCAATCTCAAAAATCATGTGCTTTCTTTAGAATTTACACCTCAAGCCTTGGCAAGTCTGTTATCAGGTCATTCGTTAGTAAATCCTAAAGCAGCTTAGATTTTCTTTTAAGGTAGAGTGAACTCATATAAAATTCATAAAATTTATTTTTAAGAGTTATTTATGAGTAAAGACTTCAAGGCCTTAACTTATATTGCGGATGATAATGTAGCAGATACGGTGACTTGGCTTTTACACCATCAAGATGTTTTTGATTCTTTTAATTTTGATGTGTTGAGCCAAGAATTCACAGTAACGCATGCAGCAGGAAAGGATATTATTCGAGTCGGAACCTTTCTGAATGCTACTTACGGAATATTAGTAACTTCTATATAAATGAAAAAAGCCCTGAATGATCAGGGCTTTTAAATTTTTTAATTTGAGTTAAGCACTCATTGCATCTACTGATAAATCAGCAACTGTTGGCTTTGGTTTTTCAGCCGTTAAACCTAGTTTATTAAATAAAGCTTGGTCTTTACCTTCACCGGCATTTGGTGTGGTTAGTAGTTTATCACCAGAGAATAATGAGTTTGCACCTGCCATAAATGCTAATGCTTGGTCTGAATCACTTAATGACTCACGACCAGCAGACAAACGAATATAGCTATACGGCATGATAATACGCGCCACAGCAATAGTACGAATCCACTCAATAACATCAAGCTTTTCAACATCAGCTAAAGGTGTTCCTTCAATTGGAACAAGCATATTGATTGGCACAGATTCAGGATGAATTGGTAGGGTAGCTAGTTCATGTAATAAACCAATTCGGTCTTCACGAGTTTCGCCTAAACCTACAATACCGCCACTACAAACTTTCATACCAGCTTGACGAACATAATCAAGGGTATTTAAACGATCATCAAAAGTACGAGTACTAATAATGTGAGAGTAATACTCACGAGATGTATCTAAATTGTGGTTGTAGTAATCTAAACCAGCAACTTTTAGGCGTTCTGCTTGAGATTGATTAAGCATGCCTAAAGTCATACAGGTTTCCATACCTAATGCTTTAACTTCACGTACCATTTCTAAAACATAAGGCATATCGCGCTCATGTGGGTTACGCCAAGCAGCACCCATACAAAAACGTGAAGAACCGGAATCTTTTGCAGCTTTCGCTTCACTAATCACTTTTTCTACAGCAATACGTTTTTCTGCTTCTAGTTTTGATTCGTAATGTGCCGATTGTGAGCAGTATTTGCAATCTTCAGGACATTTACCCGTTTTAATAGATAAAAGGGTACTGACCTGAATTGAATTGGCAGTGAAGTGCTCACGATGTACTTGTTGAGCCTTGAAAACTAAATCCAAAAAAGGTTGTTCATATAAAGCTTGGATTTCTTCACGATTCCAATCATTACGTAGAGTCATTGTCATATCCATGATGATGGCATTAATTCACTATACATAATCATACAGAATTCGTATTAAAGCTATAGGGCAAAAAACATCATTTTTTTAATTTGATAGCTGAAGTTGATTAAGTTGCTGTTCAATTGCCCAATCAATATGCACATTGACGATTTCGTCATGTAAATTTTTGCCATTTTGTAGTTGATCTACAATTTCTTTTGAATAAGGAGCATTTCCTAATCCGATTGCAATATTACGTTTAAATGATTGATAACCTGTGCGGCGGATAGGGCTACCTTCCGTATTGGCTAAAAAAGTTGCTTCATCCCACTGCCAGATGTCAAGTAGACTAATATTATCTAATCCATGTCTAGGATTAAAATCAGAAATAGAAGCTGTTTTGGCAAAGCTATTCCAAGGACAAATTAACTGACAGTCATCACAGCCAAATATTCGGTTTCCAATACCTGTACGTAATTCTTCAGCAATAATTCCTTTATATTCGATAGTTAAATAAGCAATACAACGTCTTGCATCTAACATATAGGGCTCGACAATTGCTTGCGTCGGGCAAATATCAATACACGCACTACAAGAACCACAATGTGCTGTGGCTGGCTCGTCAAAAGGTAGGTCGAGTGAAGTAAATAACTCGCCTAATACGAAAAAAGAACCAGACTTTTTATGAATGAGTAAAGTATGTTTACCTGTCCAACCCATTCCAGCACTTTCAGCTAATGATTTCTCAAAAATAGGCGCCGAATCTGCAAAAGGACGAGATTCAAAGTCACCAACTTTTTCACGAATTCGTGTTGCTAAAGTTTTCAATCGGCCACGCATGACTTTATGGTAATCACGCCCACGTGCATAGCGGGCGATAATGGCAGAGTTAGGTTCCAAAGGTACATATCGCGGTTTTGGAGATTCCACAAGATAATTCATGCGGACACAAATAATACTTTTTGTGCCAGGCACTAATAGTGTTGGATCAGCTCGCTTTTCTAGATTTTCTTCTAAATAGGTCATGTCTGCATGATAACCACGTTCAAGGTACTCCAAAAAACGTGGCATTTGCTCTTGAGCATCTGGTTTTGCGATGACACAATCAGCAAAACCCAAGTCTAATGCTTGAGCTTTGATCCATGCTTTTAATTCATGTGGATCAATTTGTTGCACTGTAATGCGTGATGTGTCGGAAGATGTCATAAACCAAAATGCAAGAGGATAATAATATGCAGGCGGTAGTTTACCATAGCGATGATATTCGAGCATGGGAGCGGCGCTGGTTTGCTGCGCAAAACTCATCATTAGGCTTAATGCAACAAGCAGCTTGGTCAATCACTCAACAGCTCATCGTACTTTTTGAAAATCATGCCACTAAGAATATCGCGGTCTGGTGTGGACAGGGTAATAACGCAGGTGATGGTTACTTTGTAGCAAGTTACCTTAAACAAGCTGGATTTAATGTTGAAATCTTTGCAGCTCAATTGGGTGAGTCAGCCGATTTACATTGTGCAGCGCAATTTGCTAGAGAAATAAAAGTCCCAATTCACTCAAATTTTGAGATTAAAAGAACATTTGATTGTCATATTGATGCTTTATTTGGCATAGGTTTAAACAGAGAATTAAATATAGATTGGCAACAAGTAATTCAAAAGTTTAATGAACAATTGGGCCTAAAAATTTCGATTGATATACCTAGTGGCTTACAAGCAAATACAGGACGAGTCTTACCCTGTGCAGTAAGAGCTAATCATACCTTTACTGTTTTAGGTCTTAAAGCAGGGCTATTTACAGGACAAGGTAAAGAGTACGCCGGACAAGTTCATTTAATTAATTTAATTCCTACAGACCACGAGTTGAAACCCTTAGCTTATTTGTCACCCACAAATATTAAACTTCCTCAGCGTATGGCATTTGGTCATAAGGGAAGTTACGGGCATGTTTTAGTGGTGGGGGGACATGAGCAAATGGGCGGTGCAGTTATTATGGCTGCTGAAGCGGCCTTTCATGCAGGAGCAGGCAAAGTGACGGTTGTCTGTCACCGTAATCATCATCATGCTATTTTGTCACGGGCGCCTAATATTATGCTTCGTGATATTAATGCCTTAGATGAAAACAGTATTAAAGAGATTCTATCTCAGGTCGATGCAATATGCTTTGGAATGGGATTAGGCCGTGACGATTGGGCAAAGCAGATTTACCAACAATGGTTTAAATTGTTAAGTCATAGTACACGCCTAGAAGTTGTTTTAGATGCAGATGCTTTATGGTTTCTGGCTAAACAGCCTGAAAAGTTAAATACACATATTTATGCCACACCTCATCCTGGAGAAGCTGCAACTTTACTTGGTTGCTCTACAGCGCAAATTGAAAATGACCGAATTGCTGCAATTTATGCCTTACAACAAAAATATGCAGGCCAGTGGGTACTTAAAGGAGCGGGTAGCTTAATTTTAGAAGATAATTTGTATATTTGTACGCAAGGTAATGCTGGTATGGGAACTGGTGGAATGGGAGATGTGTTAGCAGGAATGATTGCAAGCTTAAAAGCCCAGTTTCACAAAGGTATTGCATTACATGAGATTGTTGCCCTTCATGCTCAAGCTGGAGACCTCTTAGCAAAAAATGGTATGCGTGGTTTACAGGCCTACCAAATGAATCAAGCCATTACTCAGGTTGTAAATTAATAAGTTTTTTTAACGTCTACGACTGCTAGAGCGGCTTCGTCCACGTGCCATACCACCTAAGGCGTTTAAAACAGACAATTTGCTCATACTTCCCGATGCATGAGCATGGCAGATAGCAGCAGCAAGGGCATCGGCTGCGTCGGATTGAGGTTTAATGGTCAAATTAAGTAATCGCATCACCATCATTTGGACTTGTTCTTTATCGGCAGCGCCATAACCAACCACAGACTGTTTAATTTGACGGGCAGTATATTCTGCAACTTGTAAATCTAAATTCACTAATGCGGCTATGGCAGCACCACGCGCTTGTCCGAGTTTTAAGGCAGAGTCTGGGTTTTGAGCCATAAAGACTTGCTCAACCGCAGCTTCAGTTGGACCATGAAATTTCACAATTCGCTCAACGCCAGCAAAAATACGTTTTAAGCGTTCTGGCATTTCTTGAGTTTCTGTTCGGATTGTACCAGCATCAACAAAACGCAGTTTACTACCATCTTTTTCAATGATTCCATAACCTGTTAAGCGTGAACCTGGGTCAATACCAATAATCAGTGCCATGTGAAGACTTATATAAATAGTTTAGAGAGTATTGTTACATAGCCAAAAAGGTTCTGCATGCGTAATTTAAAGAATGCTGCGATGAATGGTTATTTTTCGGTTTTTATGGGACTAATTTATATCTTTAAAATAATTTGATGTAATTCTATTTTAGTGGAATACTTATCTATAATTTTGGAATTAAATTTTATCGGTAGATGGAAGATATTAATATCCGCATTGCGCAGCAAGTGCGTGAAATACGTCTAGCGCGTGGATATACTCTAGATGTTCTTGCTAGTCGATGTCAGGTAAGCCGTTCTGCAATTTCACTCATTGAAAGAGGAGAAGCGAGTCCTACAGCTGTTGTCCTTGAAAAGCTGGCAAATGGTTTAGGAGTGCCTTTGACTCAGCTATTTGATAGCCCACAGAATACTCAATCGCCTCAACCTATGGTGCGACGTAATCAACAATCACAATGGAAAGATCCAGAAACAGGGTATATTCGCCGTCAAGTTTCCCCTCCAAATTGGAAATCTCCATTTCAAATCGTTGAAATTGAATTTCCTGCTCAGTCTCGAGTTACGTATGAAACAAGTGTAAATTCTAAGGTTGTATTACAGCAGATTTGGGTAATTGAGGGACAAATCGATATTCAATTGGGTGAAAACTTTTATGCTTTACATGAGGGTGATTGTTTGGCGATGCAATTAGGTCAACCGATCATATACAGCAATCCTTCTTCTAAAACCGCTCGCTATATTTTAGTTGTATGTAATGAGCTCGTCTCTGTTCTTAAGGAATCTTCATGATTAAAAATCTTAATCCAAATTTACGTTTAATTGATTGTCATGAAGCTACACATGCAAAGGCTATATTAGATATTTTGAATGAAGCAATTATCAATTCTACCGCTTTGTATGACTATTTGCCGCGCTCTGAAGAGTCAATGAAAAGTTGGTTTGCAGTTAAAAGAGAAAATGGTTTTCCTGTGATTGGTATTGTAGATGAGACAAATAAGTTATTAGGTTTTGCAAGCTGGGGAACCTTTAGAGCTTTTCCTGCCTTTAAATATACGGTCGAACATAGTATTTACATTCATCATGAACATCGTGGTGGCGGATTAAGCAAAATTCTAATGCATGAATTGATTAAGCGTGCTCAAGAGGCAGATTTGCATGTATTGATAGGCTGTATCGATGCAACCAATCAAGCAAGTATTGGTTTACATGAAAAAATGGGCTTTATCCATGCAGGTACTTTTAAGCAAGTCGGTTTTAAGTTTGGCCAGTGGCTCGATGCTGCTTTCTATCAGTTAAATTTAAATACACCGCATACGCCAGTTGACGGATAAATAATAAAGCTTTCAAATTTTAAGCAAATAGCCCAGTTCATGATGATGAAATTAAATTGGGCTATAGGGTCTAAATTATAAAATACCTAATTGTTCTAATCCTTTATAAGCAATTTCTTTTCGAATAGAACTAGGTATTCCTTTTTTCATTTCTAAATTAAGTGCGAACGCTACAATTTCTCCTTGTGGTTGAACCACCCAGCCTGTAAACCAACCAACTTGTGGTTCAACATCCCATCCCCAACCACTTTTAGCATAAATTTTTCGTCCATTTTTTTCTTCTATGAACAGCATAGATTGAACTTGTTCTTGCACATTTTTGCTAAAAGGAAGAGTTTTATGGGCTAGTTCATAAGCAAACTGGGCTTCTTGTTGAGGTGTAATTTTAAGTGGGCCAACAAGCCAAAAATTATCTACTTTTGAACCAATATCAGCATTACCGAAACCAATGCGCTTTACCTCTTTAGACATAAGATCAAGGCCAATTCGTCGAGCTAGTTCCTGATAAACTGGAATAGCAGAAGCTTTCATAGCATCGCCTAATGTCATGTCTTTTTCCCAATCGGGAAATAAACGCTTTTGCCCATCCCATTTAAACACTTCAGTTGGCGTTGCTTTATGATGCTCAAGTCCAATCAAAGCATTTAACATTTTAAAGGTAGAGGCGGGAACATATTCGGTTGATGCTCTTTTAAGATCATTGCCATAGACTTCCTCTATTTGCCCACGTTTTATAACTAAAACACCTTCAGTTTGTGCTTGATCAAACAATGATTTAATTTTCTCTGAGTTTTTATTGGTAGAAATTGACTGTATTTGATGCTGTTCTACCGTATTAAAAGAACATGCCGATAAAAACATCGTACCAATGGCAAAGAAAAGAGCTTTTTTAGTCATGAGTCTATGTGGGTTTAAAAGAGTTATTCTTTAATTTAACTTGAATAGAAGTCCTTTTAGATAGAAAAAATGTAAGTTATTTACGAAATTCTATATCTATGTACTACTTTTTAAAATTTTATAAAACAACTATATAAATAAAGGAATATATCCATGTTTTCTAAGAATCTAAGTTTTCAACTAGACTAAAAAACTGCTTTCTTGAAGGACTTTCCGTTTAACTAAAGTAAAAAAATTAAAATCTAATAGAAGTCACACTTGATAAACTTGATACAGCACTCATTAATAATAAAGCATGTTTGTTTTTATCGAGTTAAAATCAAATGTACTCTAGTATTGCAGACTCTGGCTGATTCGATAGGGTTGGGGCAAATAAAACTGCAATGAATTTTCTTTTTGAGATAGATAAAGTTTTACATGAATTTACTTCTTATTGTAGTTCTGGGCGCGATTGTTGAAATTGCCGTATGGATTGGCGTAGCACAGTTCATCAGTGGATGGTATGTGTTCTTTTGGTTCATTCTTGCTTTCTTTATTGGTTTGGGGCTTATTCGCAGAAGTACTGCTGGTATTATGCCTCAATTACAGCAAATGCAGATGACTGGCCAACTAGGTAATGACCCAACAGTAACTAAAAAACTTGCTTATGCTTTTGCAGGTTTCTTATTAATGTTGCCAGGCCTTGTTTCTGATGTGTTAGCGGTTTTAATTTTGATCCCTGGTGTTCAAACTGCTTTCCGTAATATAGCCATGAGAACTCTTGCAAAACGCCAACAAGCTATGATGGATAAAATGATGGGTGGTATGGGCGGTAATATGGGTGGGCAAAATCCATTTGCAGATCTAATGCGCCAAATGCAAGATATGCAGAATCAACAAGGTGGTGGTAGTCAAGGTCAATACCGTGATTCAAGCATTATTGACGGAGAAGCGCGAGAAGTCACTCCAGATCACAAGAAAATTGAACATAAAAATAAGGATTAATAAATACCTTATCTAAAGGCCTAAACCTCTAAAGTTTAGGCCTTTTTTATTTTAAGAAGATATAAATTATTTAGTTAGATGTTCAGTCACAACAGAATCTGTTTGAGCCACTTCAGTTGGGCTTTCTTGTGATTTTGTTTGAGGTTGGTATTTGTTTGAAGCTAAGGCTGTTTGCTTATTCTCAGATTGTTGATAACCTCGGCTTCGGTTGGCTCGTTCGCGAAAGCCACCTTTATTAATGAGCTTTGTATGTGACATGCATTTGCCTAAAATGTGAGATTATTTGCTTATTTTAACAAATTTGGCAAAATATCAAAATAAGAAAAATAGTCCTATAAAAATAATATTTAACTTATATATATGTTTTTAATTAATATTTTTTAATTGACTCAATTGTTCATCCAGATTGAATTATCTATTCATTTCACATAGGATAAATATAAAGGATGTATAAATTAAAAAATGTAGCAAACCTATTAAAACAACAACGGTTGAAATGAGGGAAGGAGGGTTACCTATGCTATATCAATACCATTGTGCGTGTTGCGACAAAGTTGTGGCATCGACTGATAAATCATGTCCATATTGTGGTTCACAACATATTCGAAGCCCGTATGGCTTATGGATGTTTTGTGTGATGGCTTGTCTAGCTGTTGTCGTTGTATTTAAAGTTGTCCATATTTATATCCAGAACCATCAAGATACTCCAACGCAGTCAACTTTACTGGATGTATTAAATCAGGATGATAAAACGACAAGACAATAGATTTTGATTACAGCTACAAATGATATGGCATCAAGGATGATTGCTAGAAGATTAAACCCTACATACCATAAAATTTGAACTATAAATAAAAAAACCCGCTCAATGGCGGGCTTTTTTATGATTTTATTTTAGAGGCCAGCAGCATCTTTAAGAGCATCAACTTTATCAGTTTTTTCCCAAGTAAATGCAGAGTCAGAACCTTCGCGACCAAAATGACCATAAGCCGCAGTTTGTTTGTACATTGGTTGAAGAAGATCCAACATACGAGTAATACCAAACGGTCTTAAATCGAAATGATCACGCACAAGTTGAATAATCAACTCATCAGAAACTTTTGCTGTACCAAAGGTATTAATTGAAATTGAAGTAGGTTCTGCTACGCCAATTGCGTAACTCACTTGAATTTCACATTTGTCAGCAAGACCAGCAGCTACAATATTTTTTGCAACATAACGGCCAGCATAAGCAGCAGAACGGTCAACTTTAGATGGATCTTTACCAGAGAAAGCACCACCGCCGTGACGAGCCATACCACCGTATGTATCAACAATAATTTTACGACCCGTTAAACCACAGTCACCTACAGGGCCGCCAATAACGAACATACCTGTTGGGTTAATATGGAACTTAGTAGCTGCATGGAACATTTCAGCAGGGATGATCGGTTTGATAATTTCTTCAATAACTGCTTCTTTAAGCTGGCTTTGAGAAATTTCAGGATCATGCTGAGTAGATAAAACAACAGCATCTAGACGTACAGGCTTGCCATTTTCATAGGCAAAAGTAACTTGGCTTTTTGCATCTGGGCGTAACCATGGCAGGGCACCAGAACGGCGAAGTTCAGCTTGACGCTCCATTAAGCGGTGAGCATAAGAAATTGGCGCAGGCATAAGCACGTCTGTTTCACGGCTTGCATAACCGAACATTAGGCCTTGGTCACCAGCACCTTGATCTTCTGGTTTTTGACGGTCTACACCTTGAGCAATTTCAGGAGATTGTTTACCAATCATATTGATTACAGCACACGTTGATCCATCAAAGCCAAGATCAGAGTGGTGATAACCAATACCGTTAACAGTATTACGAACAACAGCTTCAACATCAATATTAGCAGTCGTTGTTACTTCACCAGCAAGTACAACAGCGCCTGTTTTTACCAGTGTTTCACAAGCAACACGTGCGTATGGGTCTTCTTTTAAGATTGCATCCAAAATAGCGTCGCTAATTTGGTCGGCCATTTTATCGGGATGACCTTCGCTTACAGATTCCGAGGTAAAAACAGCGTACTCGCGCATGAAAGTCCTATCTTGGTTATTTCAAAAGACATAATATGTTACATCGACTTGAGCTTTAGGACCAGTTCATACTGACTAAAAAGCATGAATTTATTTCATTTATAGTGTGTTTTAATTGATAAGTGTATTAGCAAAATTGATATAGAAAGCTTTAATTTAAAGTATTTATATTTTAACAACTTGTTGCTAGTGTGTTTTTTAAACATATAACTTAATAAAAATCTTAAATATCAGAATTTGAATTTTAAAGTAAAGAAACATGATCAACGCATACAAGATTAGCTAATTATTTTATCTATATATCAAAAGCTAACAAGATTAATGTTCTTACATTTAGTCGTTGTGCAGAAAAATGAACACTGTTTTGTATAACTTAAAGATTCAAATGTTTTTTGTGTAACCAAGAAACGGTTAAAAATAAAGAAATATACCGTGTTGGGGTTTACCCTAGGCCTTTTTTTTAAGACAATATAGCGGCATTGAATGGTTATTCATCTTCTTCTTTTCATCAATCTATTAAAATTGGATTCTGATCTATGACGACCCCTTTAAACGAACGTCGTATTGCAAATGCAATTCGTGTATTGGCAATGGATGCTGTGCAACAAGCAAACTCAGGGCATCCAGGTGCTCCAATGGGGATGGCAGATATTGCTGACGTCGTCTGGCGTGAGTTTTTAAATCACAACCCAACAAATCCACAATGGGCAAACCGTGACCGTTTCGTTTTATCAAATGGCCATGGCTCAATGTTGCAATACGCTTTGCTTCATTTAACAGGTTATGATCTTTCAATTGAAGATTTAAAACAGTTCCGTCAATTGCATTCTAGAACTCCTGGTCATCCTGAATATGGCTATGCACCGGGTGTAGAGACGACAACTGGTCCTTTAGGTCAAGGTATTGCTAATGCTGTTGGTTTTGCTTTAGCAGAAAAAACATTGGCTGCTCAATTTAATAAAGATGATTTAAAAGTTGTTGACCATTTCACTTACTGTTTCTTAGGTGATGGCTGTTTAATGGAAGGTATTTCTCACGAAGTATGTTCTTTAGCTGGCACATTACAACTTGGTAAATTGATTGCTTATTATGATGATAATGGCATTTCAATTGATGGTGAAGTAGAAGGCTGGTTCAGCGACGATACAGAAGAGCGTTTCAAAGCCTATGGTTGGCAAGTTCTTCGTGTAGATGGTCATGATGCTGATGCGATTCGTCAAGCGACAATCGAAGCAAAAGCTGAAACTCAGAAACCAACAATCATTATGTGTAAAACGATTATTGGTTTAGGTTCACCAAATAAGCAGGGTAAAGAAGACTGTCATGGTGCGCCATTAGGTAAAGATGAGATTACTTTAACTCGTGAAGCATTAGGTTGGAACGAAGAAGCATTTGTTATTCCTGCTGACGTATATGCTGCATGGGATGCAAAAGCAAAAGGTAGTGAATCTGAAGCGGCTTGGAATGCGGTATTTGCACAATATCAAGCAAAATATCCAACTGAAGCGGCTGAGTTACTTCGTCGTATCAGTGGTGACTTACCAGCAGAATTTGCAGCGCAAGCAGATGCTTTCATTCGTGAAACAAATGCGAAAGGCGAGACAATTGCAACTCGTAAAGCAAGCCAAAATACATTACAAGCATTTGGTCCTTTATTACCTGAATTGTTAGGTGGTTCTGCTGACTTAGCAGGTTCTAACTTAACACTTTGGAAAGGTTGCCAAGGTGTTCAAGAAAACCCAGCTGGTAACTACGTATATTATGGCGTACGTGAATTTGGTATGACTGCGATCGCTAATGGCGTTGCATTGCATGGTGGTTTCGTTCCTTACGTTGCAACATTCTTAATGTTTATGGAATATGCACGTAATGCAGTACGTATGTCTGCTTTGATGAAACAACGTGTAATTCATGTTTATACACATGACTCAATCGGTCTGGGTGAAGATGGTCCAACTCACCAACCGATTGAACAAATTGCTTCATTACGTGGTACACCTAACTTAAATACATGGCGCCCTGCGGATACTGTAGAAACTGCAATTGCTTGGAAATCTGCTTTAGAACGCAAAGATGGCCCTACAGCACTTATTTTCTCTCGTCAAAACTTACCATTCCAAGCACGTTCTGAAGAGCAAATTCAAAACGCTGCAAAAGGTGGTTATGTACTTGCTCAAGAAAAAGGCGAATTAAAAGCAATTATTATTGCAACTGGTTCTGAAATTTCTTTAGCAATGGAAGCTTATGCACAACTTGAAGGTGTGCGTGTAGTTTCTATGCCATGTGCAGAAGAATTTATGAAGCAAGATGCCGCATACCGTGAAGCAGTATTGCCAGCTCATATCCGTGCGCGTGTTGCTGTCGAAGCAGCTCATGTTGACTACTGGTGGAAGTTTGTTGGCCTTGATGGCAAAGTAATTGGTATGACAACTTATGGTGAGTCTGCACCAGCAAAAGATTTGTTCCAATTCTTTGGTATTACGACTGAAGCTGTTGTTGCAGCGGTAAAAGAATTAACTGCTTAAATATTAAAGTAGTGTAAAAAAGCGCTCTAGATAGAGCGCTTTTTTTATTTGAGAAGTTAACTAGTGAGTTCTGTTTGGATATTAATCTGAGAGGTTAATAACTTATGAATAGGGCAATTCTCTGCAACTTTTAGTAATCGCTTATGCTGGTCTTCAGTAAATTCACCTTTGAGCGTAATTTTACGCTCAATATTATTTTGGCCTTTTTCAGGTTCGCCACTTGGGTTTAATGCTAAATCCACTTGAACATGATCAAGCTTAATACCTTTAAGATTCGCATACATTTCTAATGTAATTGTAGTGCAAGCCCCTAAAGCGGCTAATAAAAGCTGAACCGGATTCGGAGCTGTATCTTGTCCACCTTTATCAGTCGGTTCATCTGCAAACCATTGATGACCTGAAGGATCGGTAAGAGTTACTCGATATGGGGTAGAAGTACTTTGTGCTTGGGCTGTATTAACCATGTTTTACCTTGTTATTCATCAATAAAATCGTAATAAAAATTAATAAATCTGAAGCTTCGAATAGAAGAATATCTATACTTTATAATATTGTTTTTGAATAACAACTGTAACGCTTTTATTGTTGCATGGATGAAACATATCGTTTTATAAAGAATAGTGAATTAAATTACTTGATGTATACACTAACGACTATATCAATAAAGGATACGAAAAATGCATCTTAAAACATTAAGCTTCGGTTTGGCAGTAGCATTAGCTAGTTCAGTTACTTTAGCTGCACCAGTAGACTACAAAATTGACCCAACACATACAGCTACTGTTTTCTCATGGAATCACTTTGGTTTCTCTACTCCAAGCGCTAACTTCTCGGATATCCAAGGTGTAATTAAAGTTGATAATGCTAAACCAGCAAACTCATCTGTAAATGTGACTATTCCTTTAAGCAGTGTAAATACAAACGTACCTGCTTTAGATAAAGAGTTCCAAGAAGAAGCTTGGTTTAATGCTGCTAAATATCCAAATATTACGTTTAAAAGTACTAAAGTTGAAACCAAAGACAAAAAGCACTTTAAAATTACTGGTGACTTAACTGTTAAAGGCGTAACTAAGCCAGTTGTACTGGACGCTGTTTTAAACAAGCAGGGCGAGCATCCAATGGCTAAAGTTCCAGCGATTGGTTTTAATGCTACAACTTCATTCAAGCGTTCTGACTTTGGTTTAGGAAGTTATGTACCGAACGTTGGTGATAAGATCACTGTAAACATTACGACAGAAGCAACTGCCGCTAATGCAGCTAAAAAATAAGTTATAAGTTTTCTAAAAAGCCCTCAAATATGAGGGCTTTTTTATTTAGACTGGCTCTTTTTTATCTGGGTCTATAAATACTAAAGGCGCTGAAGGATCGATATTTCTTTTCTGAGATTTTTCTCTTAAGAACTGGTAAGTAGGGACTTTTCTTTTTGCCTGATCGCGCAGTTTCTTTTTAATATAAAGAACCAGAGCAAAACATGTAGTTGCAACGGTGAGCATCATACCATTCATATAGCTCATGATTGAGCTTACATAGCCAATAGTCGTTAAGCGATGCATCATACGTTCAACTTGAGTGCTACTTTCAATGCCGGTAATTGCCCAACTACATAGATGTTCACAGTTATTAATAATCAAATGATAGTGGTTTTCATTCATACGTGAACGCATTCGGCGAACGACAATCTTTCCTTTATAACGAGGTTTGTCATAAGAACGGACGTGTATTTTTTTGCCATGTGAGAAAGCATCTATTGAAGTGATTTCAATCGGGCGTTTTTTGATGAAATGAGCTAAGCCGGAATAATGAATAACTCGACCTCTCCCTGCATATATACCATGATGGCTATAGCCGAGATGCTTTACGATGAGGTGAGCCCCTAAAGGGTAGCGTTTATTCGGTTGTTGCATGCTTACGCTGATCCAATAAAGTGTAAATGGCTTTTATTGAAAAGCTGCTAAAGATTATAACCAATATCAGCAATTTGGAGTGTATTGATTACGTCGAATGAATGAGTTTGATGCATATCCAATCTATTTATATTTCTTGTATATAATTTAGTTACTTAATATGAAGGATAAATGTCATGTCAGGTGTTATTCAATGAAATGGGTTGTCGGGTGCTTAGCTTTTTATGGGCTTTTGTTTCAGTCTGCATATGCTATAGCACATCAGCAGGTTAAAACGGTGGAAGGTGATCAATACGATGTGGTCTCGATCAGCGATTTTAAAGCATTGCGCTTATTTTTAAAAAATCCTCACAATCAACAATACTATAAAAGCTTTAACACTATTCAGGAACAATTAAAACAATGTGAGCAACTTAGCTTTGCAATGAATGCAGGCATGTTTCATTTAGGGTTTTCTCCAGTAGGGTTGTATATTGAACGAGCTAAGGTGATCCATCCTATAAATAAGAATAAAGGGTTTGGAAATTTCTTTTTACAACCGAATGGTGTATTGGCTTGGAACAAAAAACAGGCCTTTGTTTTAACTACACAGCAATATAGCCAAAAAAACTTGAAAGTTGACTATGCAACTCAATCAGGCCCGATGTTAATTATTGATGGAAAGATAAACTCTCTTTTTGTAACGGACTCTCAATCAAAGAAAATTCGTAATGGAGTTGGTATTCGAGATAATAAACTCTACTTTGTAATATCGAAAAATAGGGTGAATTTCTATAATTTTGCCGAGTTTTTTCAAAGAAACCTTAAGGTGGAGCAGGCTTTATATCTCGATGGTTCTATTTCTAGTTTATATATGCAAAAGAACAATCGGAATGATCAGCAATTTCAAATGGGACCAATGGTCGGTTGGGTGGATGAGTCTAATTGTGCATTAAAGTGAAATATAAAAAAGCCAGTACAAGACTGGCTTTTTAATTAATGAATAGACGGTTTATGAGTGAGTTCATTTAACTCTTTTCGGCTATAACCACGGGAAATAAGAACTTTTTTAATTCCCTTAATGACATCTTCATCTGTTGCTTGTGCAAGTGCACTTAGAAGTTGTTCATTAGTTTTACATGAGCAGTCATTTTCAACACAAGCAGTTTGGTTTTTATGCTCGTTATGCTGTTGATCTGCCAAGAACAGCTTTTGCCAAAAACTCATAGAGCCTTCATATACAACCTAACATAGCTCGAAATATAGCCAATTTAAAATAAAATACAAGACTCTATAAGTGATAAATCCACCACTTGAACTCGAGAATTTTCGATGGGAATGCTTGAGTTAAACGAAATTATGACACACAGATGACTTGATATTTTTTGAAAATTTAAATACTTAAATAATAAAACTTTAAAAAATAAGGAGGTATATAACCTCCTTATTTAAAACTTTACAATGAAAGATTTTGTTTAAATCTTCTCAAGTAAAACACCAGACTCGACATGATGCGTATAAGGGAACTGATCAAATAAGGCAAATTTAGTCACTCGATGAGTTTGACTGAGAGTTTTTAAGTTTTCATATAACGTGTCAGGATTACATGAAATGTAGATAATACGTTCAAAACCTTGTAAAAGTTTTAAAGTCTCATCATCAATTCCTGCTCGCGGTGGATCTACAAATACGGTGTCAAAGTCATAGCTTTGAATATCAATATTTGCTTCTTGTAGACGACGGAATTCGCGCTCACCTTGATAAGCTTGAGTAAACTCTTCAGCCGATAGACGTGCTACTTGAATATTATCGATTTGATTTTGTTCAATGTTCCATTGAGCTGCATAAACAGAGGATTTTGCAAGCTCGGTAGCCAATATTCGTTCGAACTTTAAAGAGAGCGGAAGCGTAAAATTACCATTACCACAATAGAGTTCTAATAAGTGTTTCTTTGATCCTTCAGCTGCGTCACATGCCCATTGCAGCATTTTTTTGCAAACCTGTGCATTAGGCTGGGTAAAGCTACTTTCGATTTGCTTGTATTTAAATGAACGATTTAAAAGCTCGAATTCTTCAACAACGAAATCATCGCCAATAACAATTTTCTGGCCACGGCTACGGCCCATAATTTTAATATCTAATTTATCGGCAAGTGCTTTAGCGGCTTGTTCCCATTCTTGATCCAGTTTACGGTGATAAATGAGGGTAACCAACATTTCTCCGCTAAGTGTTGCGAGGAAATCAGCTTCAAATAAACGATTAGAAAGCTTAGGTTCAGCCTTGAGTTCTTCCAAAAGTTTTGGCATTAAATCATTGATGCTTTGATCTGCAATTGGAAACTCATCAATGCGTACAACGGTTTTTTGCTTGTCGTCATCGTTACGCTCAAACATGGCATAGAACATATCATTTTCTGTATGCCAGATACGAAATTCAGCACGCATACGGAAATGTTGCTCAGGTGATTCAAACACTTCTAATGTAGGTGGTGTAAATTCAGAAAATTGAGTAGTAATGCGTTCAATTTTAGCTTGAAGTTGTTGACGATAAGAAGAGGTCATAGACAAAGAAAATTTAGACAGAATCAAATAGTGAATGGTATCAAAAAAAATGAACTTACAGGAGCCAATTTTAACCAGATATTCATAAGAGAAAGCAGGTACCTAAACTAGAGATGATTTAAAACGCGATTAATAAAGTCTGATTTTATTGTTCTATATTGATCGGGGTCTAAATGGCTACACTGTAATTTTAATTGATTATATTCATTGACCAATGTGGGTGAGCTTATAAGCTTATTTTTAAATGTTAAGAAAAATGTGAATATTGAATCCGTGACTACAATTTGAAATGCTACATCATCATTGTTGAGTGATTCGAGCATACAAAGCTCATGTGTCCTTAATGTATTTTGTTTTTCGATAAAATTAAGTGTTTTTAATTGTTCTATTGTGAATTCGAATTGCTCAGGTATAACTTCAATATAAATATCTAAATCACCTTTTGAAATTGTATTCGGTATAGCGGATGAACCAATATGCTCAATTTTGGCAAATGGTAGAAGTGTGGAAATTTCTTTTTGATATGAATTAAAAAGTTGAGTGCATCTTTGTTGATACTGTTCTGGTTCTAAAAAGATCATTATTAGAATCTCGAATTGATAAAATTTATATATTTAGGGATAGCTTACTTTATTAAATAAAAAAGCCCAAATACTGAGATTTGGGCTTTTTAGAAAGTTATATATTAATCAGTCATTGTCATTAAGCTTGCGTTACCACCAGCTGCAGCTGTATTCACGCTAATTGCACGTTCAATCACTAAACGCTCAAGTGGAATAGTTTCATTCGGCTCAACATGGGTAATACCGACAATTGCACCAGAACGAGTAGCAATCTCTTGCTGTAATGAGAAGATCTCTTCGCGATTACCATGATGTAAAACTGCATCAAAATCATCTGATGTGATATTTTTAACTGTAGTAATTGCAGCAAGCACATCTTTTGGCAATGTTTGTTTGTGTTTTGCCAATAACGGACTATTTGGCATTACGGCCGCTTGGCTACCCACTGCAAAAATTGCGAGCAACTGATGCAACTGATTTTGTTCTGTATCAGCGATAGAAAGAACACGATGACGTGGCAAAATAATATATTGGTTACTTTCCCCAGTAGGACCTTGTAACTCATAAAACTTGCCTACACCAAATGGTTCAATCTCAAGATTTGCTTGCGGTAAATGCTGTTTCGCCCAATTTTGTAAGCTCTGATAAACCTCACGGTTAAAGCCTTCAAAAGCAGTTTGCTCAGTCTTCATAGCAAATGGTGTTGCTAATACTTTGTTTGAACACTGCTGCATCAAGCGATACATGTAAAGCGGACCACCAGCTTTCGGGCCTGTACCAGATAAACCTTCACCACCGAATGGTTGTACACCAACAACAGCACCAACAATATTACGGTTGATATAAAGGTTACCCACTTCAGCATGCTGAATGACTGTTTGGATGGTTTCATCAATACGGGTATGTAGACCCATTGTTAAACCATAACCTTTGGCATTAATGCGTGAAATGAGTTGTTCAAGCTCACCATACTTATAGGTAATGATGTGTAAAACTGGACCAAAAACTTCACGTTGTAAGTCATCAAGATTAGGAAGTTCAATTGCTGTTGGTACAACAAAAGTTCCTTTATCTAGTTCATTCTGACTTGTTGCACCAAACATTAACTGATGTACTGGATAGCCTTTCGACTTCATTTTTTGGATGTGTTGATCAATCGTCTGTTTTGCTTCGTCATCAATAACAGGACCAATGTCAGTTTTTAAAATTGCAGGGTTACCTACAATTAACTGTTGCATTGCACCTTTAAGCATTTTAATAACGGTTGCAGCGCTGTCTTCTTGCACACATAAAATACGTAAAGCAGAGCAACGTTGACCCGCGCTATCAAAAGCGGAACTTACAACATCGAGTACGACTTGTTCAGTTAATGCAGATGAATCCACAATCATTGCATTTTGACCGCCAGTCTCTGCAATGAGAGGAATCGATTGACCATTTTCAGATAAACGTTTCGCAACGGTTTTCTGTAAAATTTTTGCAACTTCAGTCGAACCAGTAAACATGATGCTATCAATACGGCTATCTTGGCTAAGCTGAGCACCGACTGTCTCACCGCGGCCAGGAAGTAACTGTACAGCACCATGTGGAATACCAGCTTCCCATAAAATCTGAACTGCTTGAGCTGCGATTAATGGGGTTTGTTCAGCAGGTTTAGCAATAACGCAGTTACCACTGACTAATGCTGCAGCAATTTGACCAGAGAAAATTGCAAGAGGGAAGTTCCACGGGCTAATACAAAGTACAGTACCTAAAGGTTGAATAGCTGTATTTGCAGGAAGATTCTCAACTTGAGTTGCGTAGTAACGTAGGAAATCTACAGCCTCACGAACTTCTGCAATCGCATTGGCATAAGTTTTACCACTTTCACGGCAAAGTAATACCATCAACTCTTGAATACGGCTTTCCATTAGGTCAGCTGCACGTTTTAAGTATTGAGCACGGTGTTCTTTAGGCGTATTTGACCATTCTGATTGAGCTTGTTCAGCTGCATTAAGTGCAATTTCAACATGCTTAAGATCAGCTTCTTGCACATAACCAACAATTTCATCATTTTGTGCTGGGCTTGTAATTGCAACAGAATGACCTTGCTCTAACGACTCGTTATTTGCCAATAATGGATGACTTTGCCAAATACGATTACGTAATTCTTGAGCTGTGTTATCTAAAGCTGCAAGTGGAGTGTCGTTTGCTAAATCATAACCTTTAGAGTTCTTACGAAGTGTTCCGTACATATCTAAAGGTAGAGGAATAGATGGATGTTTTAAGCCAACTGAACCTTCAAGCTTAGCTGCATGACGAATATCGTAAATTGGAGACTGGATAAGGTCTTCAACTTTAAGTGTTTTATCGGCAATACGGTTAACGAATGAAGTATTCGCGCCATTTTCGAGTAAACGACGAACTAAATAAGCTAACAAAGTTTCATGGTTACCAACGGGTGCATAAATACGGCATGGCACGCCTAATTTATTTTGCTCGCGTGGACCAACAACTTGTTCATAAAGCGGTTCACCCATGCCATGTAAGCATTGGAATTCATATTGACCAGCATAATATTTGCTTGGATCAGCTAAATGATAGATCGTTGCCAATGTTTGAGCATTATGAGTTGCAAATTGCGGATAGATAAACTCAGGTGCTGCAAGTAATTTTTTAGCACAAGCGATATAAGATAAGTCTGTATGTACTTTACGAGTAAAGACAGGGTAGTCATCCATACCTTCGATTTGCGCTTTCTTAATCTCGCTATCCCAGTACGCACCTTTCACAAGGCGAATCATGAGACGCTTTTGGCTGCGTTTAGCAAGGTCAATAATATAATCAACCACGAAGAAACAGCGTTTTTGGTAAGCTTGAATAACGAAGCCAATACCTTTCCAGTTTGCAAGTTCTGGCTCGAAGCAAAGACGTTCTAGTAACTCAAGAGAAATTTCTAAACGTTCTGATTCTTCAGCATCGATATTTAAGCCAATATTGTACTTTTTAGCCAAACGAGCGAGTTCAAATACTTTGCCGTAAAGTTCTTGATGAACACGTTCAATTTGCGCGCGTTGATAACGAGGGTGTAAAGCAGAAAGCTTAATTGAAATACCTGGGCCATCATAAACGCCTTTACCATTAGACGCTTTGCCAATTGCATGAATGGCTTGTGTATAATCGTTAAAGTAGCGTTCAGCATCATGTTCGGTTAAGGCTGCTTCACCTAACATATCGTAAGAATAGCGGAAACCTTTGTCTTCGAGTACTTTCGCATGGTCTACAGCTTCTTCAATGGTTTCACCAGTTACAAACTGTTCACCCATCATACGCATTGCAACGTCAACAGCTTTACGAATGATGCCACGTCCACTGCGTGCTAAAAGGCCAGTAAGTACACTTGAAAGACTGGTTTGCTTAGGAGTTTCCATCAGCTTACCAGTTAACATGAGGCCCCATGCCGCAGCATTTACAAACATTAAGCTGCTTTGGCCAACATGTTCTTTCCAGTTACCTTGATTGATTTTATCTCGAATAAGCAAATCACGTGTTGCTGAGTCTGGAATACGAAGCAAAGCTTCGGCTAGACACATGAGCGCCACGCCTTCTTGTGAAGAAAGAGAGAATTCTTGTAATAACCCTTGAACAATACCTGCTTTGCCGGAAGAGGTCTTACGTTCACGTAAATTATTGGCAAGATTAAAAGCAAGGTCATAAATTTTATGATCTAAATCATCAGATACCGCGGCAGCTTGTAATAGCTCTTCTACAGCTTCTGGTTCAGCACGTCGCCAAGCTGTATTAATGCGTTGTTCAAACTCACTTTTATCGTTAAATTCGGTGATATAGCCTTGGTGAGATTTATCCATTTGATGAAAAGTATCCATTGTGTTCATATCTGTTTCCGCCAAGCAACTCTCATACTGCCATCTTGAGTAGAGAGGTTTAGATAATTTATCATTACAGAAGAAACACCGAATAACTCACTATATTTTGCCAATTTTTTAGAGGAAAATTCAGATGAATGGCCCAATATTAAGCCTTGACCGCATTGATTTAAAAATTTTGGATATTCTTCAAACAGATGGGCGAATTTCTAATAGTAAATTAGCCGAACTTGTTAACTTGTCACCAACAGCAGTGATGGCCCGAGTTCAAAAATTAACGAAAGATGAATTCATCTTAGGATATGAAGCGAAATTGAATCCAATTAAGTTAAATGCAAATTTTTTGGTGTTCGTAGAGGTGCTATTAGATAAAACAACACCCAATGTTTTAGATGAGTTTATTGATGCTGTTGTTCACTATCCTGAAATTGTTGAATGCCATATGGTCAGTGGTGGGTTTGATTTTTTAATTAAATTACGAAGTGGCAGCATGGAAGAGTTTAGACGAATTGCGGGGCAGGTACTGTGGCAATTACCAGGGGTAAAAGAGACTCGTAGTTATCCTGTCATGCAAGTTGTAAAAGATACTTCAAAAATTAAAATCAAAACTAAAAATAAATAAAGGGGCCGAAGCCCCTTTGATTTATTTCAATAACTTATACACTTTCTTTGTAGAGTTCATCTGCTTTTTCAAAGCGGCCAGTTACTGTCGTATTTGGCGCTTTAGTTAAGAGACTCACTACAATGATGCTGATAAATGCAAGGATAAAGCCTGGGATAATTTCGTAAACACCAGTGTCTGCGAAAAGATTTTTCCAGCCAATCACTACAACTGCACCAACGATCATACCCGCTAGAGCACCCTGTAAATTCATACGTTTCCAGAACAATGATAAGATGATAAGCGGACCAAATGCAGCGCCGAAACCAGCCCATGCATAAGCAACAAGACCAAGAACTTTACTGTCTGGATTACCAGCAAGAGCAATTGCAAGAACAGCAATCGCAAGAACCATGATACGGCCAACCCATACAAGTTCTTTTTGAGATGCATTCTTACGAATGAAGCCTTTGTATAAATCTTCTGTTAATGCACTTGAACATACCAAAAGCTGGCAGCTCAATGTACTCATCACAGCAGCTAAAATCGCAGCCAGAATGATACCTACAATCCATGGATTGAATAAGATTTTAGTCAATTCCATAAATACTGTTTCAGGGTTTTTGCTTACAACTGCTGCTAATTCAGGGTGTTGCTGGAAGTAAGCAATACCGAAGAAACCAGCACCGACTGCACCAGCTAAACATAAAATCATCCAAGTCATACCAATACGGCGCGCAGCAGGAATTGATTTTACAGAGTCAGCAGCCATGAAACGTACAAGGATATGTGGTTGACCAAAGTAACCCAAACCCCATGCCATGGAGGAGAGAACCGCCACAACACTCAAATCTGAGATGATGTTAAACGCATGTGGACGAGCAGTTTCAATGAGTGTCACAAATTGTGTTGTATCGCCAATTGCAAGATAAGTTACGATTGGTGTTAATAACAGAGCAAAAATCATTAGGCCAGCTTGGAACGTATCGGTCCAGCTAATCGCTAAGAATCCACCGATACAAACATAACTGATGGTTGCAATTGCGCTGAGCCAAATAGCAGTGGTGTATGACATTCCGAATAAATTTTCAAATAAACGGGCGCCTGCTACCATGCCTGAAGCACAATAAATTGCGAAGAAAACCAAGATGATAACGGCAGAGAAAATACGAAGTACTTTTTTCTGATCGTCAAAACGACTTGTAAAATAATCTGGCAACGTGAGTGCATTATTTTGGACTTCAGTATGAACGCGTAATCGACCAGCAACCAGTAGCCAGTTAAGCCAAGCACCGATAATAAGACCAATTGCAATCCACGCTTCAGATAAACCAGAAAGATAAATCGCGCCTGGTAAACCCATGAGCAGCCAACCACTCATGTCTGATGCGCCTGCGGATAATGCAGTTACGAAACTGCCTAAACTACGACCACCGAGAATATAATCTGAGAAGTCGCTTGTAGCACGGTAGGCAAATAAGCCGATAAGAACCATTGCTACGATGTACACCATAAACATGATGAGGGTGGGATCAAAATAACTCATAATGGATGTGTGTCCTTATATCCATAATCCGTGATTGTAACCTAATCCAGGTCGCTGTTTTCTTGTACGGCATCCAAGAGGTTGAGATTCAACCACAAAAGATTTTTTTTGCACTGTTATTTTTGTATTATACTTTTGTATCATTGTGTAACTTGAAATAAATTGATTTTAGAGATATAAAATTATAATATTAATCATTAACTTATAATTTTTTAATATTTATTTTTTTAATTTTTTTCAGCAAAAAAATGTCATTTTCTAAAAAAATAAATCTATATTCAGTCATAAATAGGCTATTGCTCAAAAAAAATTTATAGAAATTTAGAATAAAGTTAAAAAAATCGACAATTTTTTGTTCAATTAATAATTTTTTTTATTCAAATTAAGCTTATTTACTGTCTAAAAATAGCAATTAGCCGATTAAATTTTCAAAAAGTCTATGCATTCCTTGAGTCGCTGACATTTTTAATAATTCATATTGATGAGGAACACGCAGATGATCCGCATTTGGATCTATATAGTAGGCTTTACATTGATTTGAAATTTCATGAACTAAAGCTGCAACCGGATATACGCTTAATGTCGAGCCGATCACAATAAAAATATCTGCACTTTGTACTAATTGAATTGCTTCTTCATAGGCAGGTACAGCTTCACCAAACCAGACTACATGTGGACGCAGCGGATAGCCATCTGGGCAAAAGTCTTGTTCTAAATCTAGCTTCCAACCATTAATATCGTAAAACTTTGTTGCAAATTGTGCATTTGGGCCAGAGCTTTTCGCTAAACGAATATTTCCATGCAAATGTAAAACGTTAGAGCTTCCAGCCCGTTCATGTAAATCATCAATATTTTGAGTAATCACTTGTACGTCAAAGTAGTCTTGTAGTTCGGCAATATATTGATGAGCTTCGTTAGGTTCAGCCTCTAAAATATTTTTACGTCGCTCATTATAAAAGCGTTGAACTAAAGCAGGATTCTTTTGCCATGCCTCAGGTGTGGCAACTTGTTGGATGTCGTAATTTTCCCATAAGCCATTGCTGTCACGAAAAGTGCTAATTCCACTTTCAGCACTCATGCCAGCGCCAGAGAATACAACAAGCTTTGTCATAGAAGTCACCGATTCGTAAAACTGAATTTGAATAGATTTTGAATAGATAATAGATAAAGAAAAAACCAGTTTAAGACTAAACTGGTTTTTATTAAATATGAAAAGCTATAGCTATCTTTTATAAGCCAGCTTCATATTCTGCATTTGTTAAAAGTTTTTCAACATCTGCAATGTTGTCTGGTTTGATTTTATAAATCCAGCCTTTTCCATATGGATCGTCATTTACAAAATCAGGATCATCTTCAAGGTCAGTATTTACTTCTACTACAGTGCCTGAAACAGGAGCATGGATGTCAGAAGCAGTTTTTACTGATTCAACCACACCAGCTTGTTCGCCAGCAGTAACTTTACTCCCAACTTCCGGAGTTTCAACGTAAACCAAATCGCCAAGTTCATCTTGTGCATGATCGGTAATCCCTGTAATAACAAGATCACCCTCAATCTTTACCCACTCATGTGTACGTGCATACTTCAGTTCCGAAGGATGATTCATGGTAACTCCTTAAGCTTGTGTCCAATAGTTTTTAACATTATAAGTATGGGTCTTTACGCCAGTTGCTTGGGCTACGGCCACTCCAGCGTTTAAAAGCACGGCTAAAATTTGCAACGTCTGAATAGCCAAGTTCATCTGCAATTTGTTCAAGACTGTAATCTGTACGTGAAAGCAGAGATGTTGCGTGTCGATAGCGTACTTCATCAACTAAAGTTGAAAATGATGTTCCTTCCGCTGCTAATTGGCGCTTTAGTGTGCGGTCTGACATGTGTAGACATTCAGCTACATTTTCAATGCTTAAATAATGTTGTTCAGAATTACTTAAAATATCACGAACTCGCATTGCTAAACGACGGCGCTCACCTAAAGCGGAAAGTTCTGCTTCGCACTGATTAATAGCAACCTGACTTGCGATAGGATCAGCATTAACTAATTTAATTCCTAAGTATTTTTTATCAAAACTTGAAATCAGATGTGGCTGGTTGAAGCGAATTGTGCTGCTTAGTTTATTTCTATACTTTTCAAAGCCTTCTGGTTCAGGAAAGTCCAAATCTACATCACCAGCTAAATCTTCGATACCCGTAATCGCTTTGGCCATACTCATAATACCAATGGTCAAACCTAAAACGATTTCTGTTCTTAGAGGTTCAAGTTCGATGTCACACTGTAATTGTAGGGTAGCTTTTGGCCCAAACGTTGAAAAATAGAGTTGTAAAAAAGGTAGTCGTAGTTGAATAAAGCGTGCTGCAAGGGCAATTGCTTCAGTAATGTCTTTGGCTGTCATAATCGCATAGCCAATAAAGCCATGAATCGAAATACGCATTTGAGTACCAAGGTGGTAACCCAACGTAGTTTCACCAGTTAAATTAAGCGCGTGTTTAACTAGTTCGTTTGCTACAGGTGTAGAAATACGATAATCAGGATCGGCCAGTTGCTCACTAGTAAGATGAAATGGAGCAAATAATGTTTCATCGTTATATCCCCAACGCGAAACAACATCTAATAGCAATAAGCCATAGACACCCGGAATACCTTGATCTTGACGAGCTGAGGTAATTTTCATATGCGTTCCATTGCTCTCATCAATTTGTCACATGCATTTCTTACACATCTTGTCATGAAATATAATCTGAGTTTATAAAAACTGTTAGACAATCATATCAACCATGTTTTAAACATTCTTTTTAAAGACAACAATTTTTGTTGTTGAAATAAGTAATACGTCGCCATTTTGATTTAAGGCTTGCGTAACGTAACTTACAATACCACGATCTAATTTTGTTTTGGATGGTGTGATTGCTGAAATTTCTGCTTCCACATGAATTTTATCACCTGGTCGAGTAGGGCGTGGCCACCGTAAGCTAGACTCTGAACCAATCAGGCCGCCATGAATCGGCATACATTCCGTCCATAACCGCATAGTAATTGCAGAAGTATGCCAACCGCTAGCAGCAATTCCTTGAAAAATTGGATCGTGCTTAGCTTGTTCTTCATCTATATGGAAGGGTTGAGGGTCATAGGAGCTTGCGAATTTTTTGATTTCATCTAAGGTAATTTCATATTCACGGCTAATGAAACGATCACCAATTTTCAAATCTTCTAAATAAAGCATTAATCTTGACCCTGTAATACTTTTTGTTCAATTAGGAAACCGCCTGTTTGACGTTTCCATAACTGTGCGTATATACCATTTTGCGCAATTAACTCTTCATGAGTTCCTTGCTCAGCAATTCGACCTTCATCAAGAACGATTAAACGGTCCATTTGTGCAATAGTAGATAAACGGTGTGCAATTGCAATAACGGTTTTATCAACCATTAGGTCATTTAAACTTGACTGGATTGCTGCTTCAACTTCCGAGTCTAATGCACTAGTTGCTTCATCTAAAATAAGAATAGGAGCATCTTTTAAGAAAACACGTGCGATAGCAATACGCTGTCTTTGACCACCAGAAAGCTTGACGCCACGTTCACCTACTTGAGCGTTATAACCACTACGTCCTTTTAAATCAACTAATTGTGGAATAAATTCAGCAGCTTTGGCTTTATTTACAGCATTCTCCATGTCTGCATCAGACGCATCTGGGCGACCATATTTAATATTTTCTGCAACTGAGCGATGTAATAAAGACGTATCTTGAGTAACTAAAGCAATATTAGCTCTTAAACTATCTTGAGTTACATCTTCGATGTTTTGGCCATCAATTAAAATAGCACCTTGCTTAAGATGGTAAAAATGTAAAAGCAACTGAATCAGCGTAGACTTTCCTGCGCCAGAACGGCCCACAATTCCTATTTTTTCACCTGCTCTAATATGCAAGTTGAAGTGATCAATCACATTTTTATTGTTATAAGCAAAGCTTACATCTTTAAATACAATCTCACCTTTGGTCACTGCAAGTGGTTTCGCATCTGGTTTGTCTTGAATATTGATTTTTTTACCTAATGTTTGCATACCATCTTGAATGGTTCCAACATTTTCAAATAAGGCTGACATATGCCACATCATAAATTCAGCCATACTATTAAGTTTTAAAATCATTGCAGTCGTTGCTGCGATTACACCTAATGCTGCTAAACCTTGGGTCCATAGCCAAACAGAAGTACCAATTACACCTACAAACAAAACAGCAGACAACATATTGATGCTGACTTCAAAGAGGGTGCCTAAACGCATTTGAGCATAGACTGTAGTCATGAACTCTTTCATAGATGCTTTTGCGTATTGGCTTTCACGACCAGCATGGGCAAATAGTTTTACCGTTTGGATGTTGGTGTATGCATCTGTTACACGGCCCGTCATGATCGCTCTAGCATCGGCTTGTTGCTGAGAAACTTTACTTAAGCGGGGGATAAAGAACCATGCGCTTAATAAAAATAGGCTTAACCAAACTAAAAGTGGAATAAGTAAAATTGGTGAAATTGCGCCAAGAACAATGCTGACTGTAATGAAGTAAATGCTGACGTATGCCAACATGTCACCCAAAATAATCCAGAACTCACGGATTGCTAACGCTGTTTGCATAACCTTAGCAGAAAGTCGTCCTGCAAAGTCATTATGGAAAAAGTCCAAGCTTTGTTTCAATAAAAGATTATGGAAACGCCAGCGCAAACGCATTGGGAAGGTGCTATATAAAATTTGATGTTTGATAATAGATTGAATATTTACAAAAAAGATGTTGGTAAATAAGACCGCAATCAAAATGAGTAAATCAGTAGCATGCTGACTTAAAAAGCTTTCTGGATGACTTTTACTTAACCAGTCTACGAGTTGTCCAATCTTTGAAAAAAGTAAGGCTTCAAAGCTTGCAGCACCTGCTGTAAAAAGAATAAGTAAGAATAAGTAAGGGCGTAGGCCTTCCGTAGCTTGCCACACAAATGGAAAAAAACGAGTCGGTAAGGGTTCATCTAAACCTTTAGTTGGGTAGGGATCTACAAGTTTTTCAAACCACTTCAGCATGAATTACTACCTTTGAGACAAAAGCCACTTAATTAAATCTTTGCAATTTAATTTGCAAAAAGTCAGTTAGATCAATATCACTTAGGGTTTTGATCTTGTGAATATATGCAAATACACATGAACTGATAATGTTGTACGTCTTAAATTAATACATGACGTAAAAAAGGAGACTTGAAGAAACCTTCAAGAACGTCGCGAGGACTAAAAGTATTATTCATTATATCGAGATTAATAGATAAAGGGGGAAGGAATTTATGCTTTAAGTATTTTTTCTTAGTATTTTGAACATTTGTTAAATTATTACAGCTACACGTATTAGAAAAGGCCTTTAGATCTATATCCTAAAGGCCTAAGTATTGTATTACCACATTAGGTCGTCTGGAATAACATATGCTGCATATGGATCTTCCTCATCTGTGGCTTGTTCGTTTTTCTCAGCATTATTAATCAAAATGAAGCCTTGCATTTTTTGATCAATTTTTTCACCTAAAGCTTTTGGAAGATAGGCGTATTGATCTTGATCTTTAGCAATAACTAGGCTACCTGCAACAAGTGCATTATAAACTTGCTGAGATAGATACACTTTTTTGATTTTATTTTCATCAATAAATTGATAAGCCACATCCCCAGCAAAATCAGTAATCTTGTGCTGCTTAATCATCTGAATGATTGATGCTTTAAGTGCTTTTTCTTCAAGCTGTTTCTGTTTTTCTAAATTTAAAGCCTGATCTTTAGCTAACTTTTCTTGTTGAGCTTTTTCAATATTTGCTTTGATTTCAGCTTCATTATTTAGCCCAAGACGTTGTTCGTGATGAGCTTGCTTTGTTAATTTTTTTGCTTTTTTATTATCAACTAAACCAGCTTTTAATAGCTGTGCTTGTAAGGCATTTTTAACCATGTCTTAGTCCTTGTGTGAAGTTGAAGTACTATAGAGATAAACTATCCAGTAAGAAATACTTAAGGCTAAGCTTAAAATTGCTGGCAATAAAAATGATTGTAATTTCAAATATGGATGTACTGAAGCAGCAATAATTCCACCCAGCAGAAAGCCAACAAGAATAAGTAAATGTAAAACAATACGTCGATTTTCTACAATTAAGCCTCTGGCTTTATATCCAAGTGCTAAACCAATATCAGTCAGCACACCAGATAGATGAGTAGTGCGAATAATCGTTCCTTTGTAGTGGCTTACCATCGCATTTTGTAACCCCATTGCCGTACAAGCCCATAATAATCCATAGCGTGGAAAATAAGGAAGCAATAGCCAGCAAAGGAAAATGAATAAGGCAACAAGGCTCAAAGGTAAGCCATAACGACGACCTAGTCGAAAATGACTACTACCTAAAATAAAACCACTATAAAATGAACCGCAAACATAACAAATAATCACCAGAAGTAAAAAAATGATATGTTCTGGTTGCCACTCTACCAAACTCATAGCCAGCATACTAACGTTGCCAGTCATATGTGAAATAGATTGATGCAAAAGAGTAATTAACCCTAAGACATTAATCATTCCGGCATTAAATGCCAGCAAAAAGGCTCCAAGTTGGAACCAGTTTGGTAGACGTTGAAATGGCATTTTGTTTAAGACGTTTGCTTAGAGCGAATATCTACAGCTGCGGTAAATAATACATCTGTAGATGAGTTAAGGGCTGTTTCTGTAGAATCTTGCAATACACTGATAATCATACCAACAGCTACAACTTGCATAGCAATTTCTGTTGAAATACCAAATAGACTACAAGCTACTGGAATCAGAAGTAGAGAACCACCTGCAACACCAGAAGCACCACAAGCTGAAACAGTAGCAACAACTGATAAAATAACCATTGTCGCAAAATCAACATGAATGCCAAGCGTATGTACAGTAGCTAATGTAAGTACAGTAATCGTGACTGCTGCACCTGCCATATTTACTGTTGCACCTAAAGGAATAGACACACTAGCTGTAGATGGGTTAACACCTAAACGCTCTGCCAAATCTAAGTTAACTGGAATGTTTGCTGCTGAGCTTCGAGTAAAGAAAGCTGTAATACCACTTTCTTTTAGACACTTAAATACGAGAGGGTATGGATTTCCACGTATAGTAAGGGCAACAAGAATAGGGTTGATAACTAATGCAACAAAGAACATGGTACCTAACAATACCACTAATAATTGTGCATAGCTTTCAAGTGTTGCAAGGCCCGCATCGGCAAAAGTCACTGCAACTAATCCGAAAATACCGATTGGTGCAAAAGCAATTACTTTATGAATAATAGCACTTACAGCATGTGAAACATCCTGCATCACTTGTTTTGTAGTGTCTGAGCTATGACGCATAGCTAAACCTAGGCCAATTGCCCAAGCTAAAATACCAATAAAGTTAGCTTCACTAATTGCTTGAACAGGGTTCGCAATAAAGCTTAAGAGCAAGTTTTTTAATATATCTGCGAGACTACCAGGCGCTTGTAAATCATTATGCGAAACTGTATTGAGGAATAATGTGCTTGGAAAAGAAAGACTGACAATCACAGCTGTGAAAGCTGCAAGCAACATACCTGCCACATATAGAATCATAATAGGGCGTAAATTGGCGCTATGACCCACTTGGAAGTTGGCAATAGAAGAAAGCACCAATACAAAAACTAAAATAGGGGCAACCGACTTTAAGGCTTTAATGAAAAGCTCACCAAATAAACTTAAGTAAGGCGTAACGTTCGGAAATAGTAATGCAACGCCTATCCCTAGAATAATGGCGATAATAATCTTAGTGACTAAGCTTAATCGAGAAAAGAATGCAAGCATATAAAGGCCTTATTAACCTAATCATGGCTAAAGGTTGAACAAGCGGAGTATTTTATACTTAAGTGATGTGAATCTTAAGCTTTTTTATAGCACCTAGAAGTATTTATACTTAATGGTAATATTAAATATTTGTTTTTATTGGCCTTAATTTAATATTTTTAATTTTGGAGTTGGTGATTTTGCTTGTTAATTGCTCATTAAAAAACTAGGTATATCAAAAAGCTGTGAAAGCATGGAATAGGCTAAAGAAAATAGGGTGGCAAAAAGTTAAATATGGTTGAGCTTTTTAGAAAAGCTACGCGAATTTTCAAAACTTTGTGCTTGGATTGGACTCTAAGCTTTCAAGCTGAAAAATCGCATATTTCAGGAAGTTACTACTATTATTATAATTTATAATTTAAAAAATATTATTTACTTGCACAGTACAGCTGATGAAGCGTATTTAAAATTGAATGCATATTGTCATCCTTAATTGAATAAAAAATTTGCTTGCCATCACGACGGGTTGATACAACATCACTTTTGCGTAGCATCATAAGTTGTTGTGAAAGAGTGGGCTGGGTAATTTGGGTCTTCTCTTCAATTTGAGAAACATTTAACTCCTCATAAGCTAAGTGACATAAAATTAATAAACGATCTGTATTAGCCAAAGATTTAAGAATTCCAACGACTGAATCAGCCGCATTTTTCATTTCTTCGATTTGGAGTCCATCTTTCATACTTTATACCTATATCAATATAGCGGGCATAGTATAGATTGATCTTATGAAAATGAATGTAGCAAAACTAATCAATCCAATTGTTTTTGTTGAAAAGCAATATAAGCGGAATTGATAAATAAGTAGTCTTTCTAATTAAAAACAACTATTTGTATTTCTTTTGTGTCTAAAGTGTTGCTTTGTGTTATAAGTGTAATTGTTAAGTATAAGTGAAACGAAGTCAACCTAAAACAATTTCAATTTGCTTTCGATAAATAGTTAAATCTAATTTATCTTGAGACAAATCATAAAAAAGGATTGAGTTTTTATTTTTTAAATATATAATCTGTTTTGTACAGACAGGTCTGTATATTTTGGTTCAGTAAGGTCGAAAAAAACGTCTAATTGTGAACCAAAATGACTTTCAGACGCAGCGTGATACATAAGAAGAATCATTAAATATAAGAAGAAGAATATCACGCTTTATTTTTAGGCTGCTCTTTCGAAATCGATTAATTTTTCTACTCGAGTCCAGTAATCATTAATTTTTATTGAACCATGTTCGACTTGAGCCTGTATGGTCATACCTTCCAAAATATTAACGAGTAGTAAAGATAGGGGAACTGGCTCTTTTACATCATACTGGTTAAGAAGATTTTGCATGAGTTGGGTCAGCCAAGCTTTATACAAAGTGGCAGGTTGATGTGTTGAAGGATATTGTTTTAAAACCTCTTCCAAGGCTTTTTGAAACATACAGCCATTAAAATCTTCGCTATTAAACCAGTCAGAATACCATAAAAATACTGCTTTAATTCTTGCAAGAGGATCTAACTCATCATGTTTTGATAAGGCAGAAGTAAGAGAGTTTTGTAGAAGCGTATTTCGAAGAAGTAGACACTCTTCAATTAATTTTTCTTTTGATGGAAAATGCTTATAGAAAGTCATTTTTGCAACGCCAGATTCATTAATGATGCGATCTACACCTATAGAATTATAGCTATACGAGTTAAAAAGTCTTAATGCGGTGTTAATAATATCATCTTTTTTCGACATATTTTAGCCTCTCACAAATGAATTGCTATTAGCTTGAACGGTGATCTTTATCAATGAGAATCTAGATAATTTAATTTTACAAGGTATTGTTTGTTATTGATAGAAAAAAGATATTATTTTTTTAAACGCTGAAGTTTTACTTTTAAGGAAATGGTAAAGAGTTTTAGGCTATATATTTAAATAATTATACTTCCTTTTTCAAAATCTTTTAACTCCAATATTTTTGCCATAGGTCGCTTTAAAATTTTAAAAAGGGAAATTAATAAATAAAAAACAAATTTATTTTTGATTTTACTGACCAATTTACAAGTGGACTTCCCATTGCTTTGAAAAGTCCACTTTTATTAAAGTTTCTTACTCTGAAGGGGGTAAAAGCATCAAAATAGATTCATTGAGTAAATAAACAACATTTTCAAGGATTTCAAGCTCATTAAAGTCGTTATCGAAAGCTAAGCTTTCTCCATCAGCAATAGCTTTTAATTTTGGTGCAAAAGTTTCAGCTATACATAGCGCTTCGCCATTTCCCCAGAAGCTTAGAACTCCATCACTTTCTGTATAAAGTAGGCGAGAAGCAGGTTCTAATAGAACTTCATAACCTTCATGTAAGATCTCTTGAAGATCATCGGCTTCGATCTCATCAGGTTCTGGAATATTATCTGGATATTTAGGTTCGCTCATATAAGACATGATTGCTGCATCAAGTGCTGCAGAGTCTTGCAACTGAGCTAAAACTAAGTCTTTTAGATAGCTTAGTTCAGTTGAGTTAATTTCACCAATTTGACTCATTTGTTTGCGTGCGATGTCTATAACAGGATTTTGAAGTAAAGTATTAGCTGAAAATTGATCACTAATGCGTTCCATCATTCCTGCAACGTTTGGCATGCGAAAGCCAAATGAGAAAGTTAAGCAGTCATCTTCGGCAACCCCATAATGTGCCATTCCAGGTGGAACATAGAGTAAATCACCTGGTGCTAAAACTTCATCAAATTGCACATCTATTTCTGGCAAAAGTTTTAATGGTTGATTGGGTGCAAATGCAGTATTTACATCGCACATTTGACCTAGCTGCCAGCGACGATGACCATGACCCTGAACTAAAAACACATCATAAAAATCGAAATGTTTCCCAACTGAACCACCCTTAGGGGCATAAGACACCATAATATCGTCGCGGCGCCATTGAGGAATAAAAGGAAATTTTTTCCAAAGTTCAGAAAGATCAAAAGAGTAGTGATCTACTGCCTGTACTAAAATTGACCATAATTTTGGTAGCTTTTGAAAATCACCTTTGGTTAAAGGTGAAGACTTTACGTGCCATTCATTTGGATTTTTATCTTTTTGGCGAATCAGTCTGGCACTTGCATGTTCTTCCAAGGCAAGTTCTTGCACATCCTGAGGTTGTAAAAGACCTATAATTTCTGGTAATCCGTTACGCACCAGTAAAGGTTTTTTCTGCCAATACTCTGCTAAAAATTGCTCGGCAGTAATACCGCCTAAAACTGTTAAAGGTTCTGTCATGGAAATAACCTATTTATAAAATATCTAGAATTAAGGAATTTGTAGATCAAGTTGCCTTAAAATATGGCAAAGTTGAATCATAGGAAGACCCATAAGAGTGGTCTGGTCTTGGCCTATCATTTTTTCAAACAAGCTAATTCCTAAACTTTCACACTTAAAGCTACCTGCGCAATATAGTGGCTGATCTAATAGAACGTATCGTTCAATTTCAGCTTGATTCAGGTTTCGAAATTTAACTTGATAATGTTCAACAAGCGTTTGCTCAAAGTCTCTATCGAGCCATTGCACGCTAAGAGCTGTACTAAAAAAAAGAATTCGACCAGAATTTTCGGCTAGTTGTGCTTTGGCATTTTCACTAGTCATCGGTTTGCCAATAAAGTCATGCGGGGTATGCTCTCGCCAAGCAACTTGATCTGAACCAATAACGATGGCTGATGGATTCTGTTCAGCAATCACCTGAGCTTTTGTGAAAGCGAGTCTTTTTGCAAGTTCATCGGCATGGGTTTCATCGCGAGGACTTTCATCAATATCGGGACTAATACAAATATAATTAATTCCAAGACGGTCCATTAAGTCTTTGCGAGTTTGACTACTCGATGCCAAAATAATTTGTGGCTGAACCATTACACTGCAAATTCCATTAATACATCTAAAGGTACATAGCTTAATACAGCTTGATGACATGCATGTATTTTAATAGGAGGAGCTTCACCAGCTTGATAAGCCTCTACCCAGCGAGTTACGCAGATACACCAGAAATCACCCGGTTTCAGACCAGGGAAACCTACTTCTGGCAAAGGAGTAATAAGATCATTACCAATTTTCTGAGAGAAATTTAAGAAATCAGAGGTCATTTGTGCACATACGGTGTGCTGACCAAGGTCTGTTACTGCTGTGTGGCAGAAACCATTTCTAAAATAGCCTGTAATAGGGTCAAAGCAACAACTTGCTAAAGGTTCCCCTAAAACATTTAAGCGATTGATTTGTGGATCTGGATGAATAGACATAATGGGTGAAATATCAAATAACTACCTCTATCATAATCAAAACTGGGGCTTTCTACAGCTTTTATGCAAAAAAACTAACCTTTTTTGATGTAATCATTTAAAATTGGCGCGTTTTTAAAATCATAAAGAGAGCTTTACATGAATTTTCAGCGTATGACTGACCTTAACTTAACAGGCAAACGTGTCCTTATTCGTGAAGATTTAAACGTTCCTGTCAAAAATGGTGTGATTACTAGCGATGCTCGCTTACGTGCAGCATTACCAACTATTAAAGCTGCTTTAGATAAAGGTGCAGCAGTGATGGTATGTTCACATCTAGGTCGTCCTGTTGAAGGTGAACCAAAGCCAGAACAATCACTTGCACCAGTCGCTGCTTATTTAACAGAAGTATTAGGTCAAGAAGTTAAATTATTAACTGATTATTTAGAAGGCGTTGAGGTTGAAGCTGGTCAAGTTGTATTGCTTGAAAATGTACGCTTTAACCATGGCGAAAAGAAAAATAATCCAGAGCTCGCTCAAAAATATGCTGCATTATGTGATGTATTTGTTATGGATGCATTTGGTACTGCTCATCGTGCAGAAGCATCTACTGAAGGTGTAGCTCGTTTTGCTCCAGTTGCTGCTGCTGGTCCTTTGTTGGCTGCTGAGTTAGATGCACTAGGCCGTGCAATGCAAACTCCTGAAAAACCAATGGTTGCAATTGTTGCTGGTTCTAAAGTTTCAACTAAACTCGATGTTTTAAACTCACTTTCTAGTATCTGTGATCAACTGATCGTTGGTGGCGGTATTGCAAATACATTCTTAGCAGCTGCTGGTTTTAACGTTGGTAAATCATTATATGAAGCTGACTTGGTTGAAACTGCTAAACAAATTGCTGCTAAAGTAAGTGTTCCACTTCCTACAGATGTTGTAGTTGCTGATGCATCGCAAATTAATTTTGAAGATTTCTTAGGTTCTTTAGCAGCAGCTCAAGCTGTTGTGAAGAAAGTAGAAGATGTGACTGCAAATGATATGATTTTAGACGTTGGTCCAGAAACTGCTAAAGCATTCGCTAATATTTTAACAACATCAAAAACGATCCTTTGGAATGGTCCAGTAGGCGTATTTGAGGTAGATCAATTTGGTGAAGGTACGAAAGCGCTTTCTCTTGCGGTTGCTCAATCGGAAGGATTCTCGATCGCTGGTGGTGGAGATACATTAGCTGCAATTGATAAATATAACGTAGCTGATCAAATTGGTTATATTTCTACAGGTGGTGGCGCATTCCTTGAGTTTGTTGAAGGAAAAACATTGCCAGCAGTTGCAGTTTTGCTTGAACGTGCTTAATACTGTTATATAGAAATAAGAAGGGATTGGGTAACCAATCCCTTTTTCATTGATAAGTCATTAAACTGTCATATATTTGCAATAAAATGTCGAGTATTAAATCACCAACTGTGGAAAATAGTGATGAATTTAAAGCTTACATTTGCTGCTATGTTAATTGTACCAATGATGTTGACTGCTTGTGCTAAGAAAGATGAAGCATCTCAAGCGGGCCAAGAATCAGCTGCATCTACTGCTGTTTCTGAAAAAGTAACGCCTGAGCAACAAGCAGCAATTGATGCGATTGATAAGCCAGTTCTAGATGAAAAGAATACAGATGTGGTTGAAGGTAGTGCGCCAAGTGAGGCTGCTGCTTCAGAAACACATTAATTTGTTGTTTTTTGTTAAAAAATCCCTGCAAATGCAGGGATTTTTTTTGAAATACTGTGATTTGTTGCTGAATTGAAATAAATGACAGGGTAGAATAAGCCGCACTACCTGGGAGGATATTATGGCACTCATTTCAATGCGCCAGCTCTTGGATCACGCTGCTGAACATAACTACGGCGTACCAGCATTTAACGTAAATAACTTAGAACAAATGCGTGCAATTATGCTTGCCGCGGATGCAACCAATTCACCTGTAATTGTTCAAGCATCAGCTGGAGCTCGCAAATATGCAGGCGCTCCATTCTTACGCCATCTTATTTTGGCTGCAATTGAAGAATGGCCACATATTCCAGTGGTAATGCATCAAGACCATGGAACAAGCCCTGATATCTGTCAGCGTTCAATTCAGCTTGGCTTTAGCTCAGTGATGATGGACGGTTCATTAGGTACAGATGGTAAAACACCTACTTCTTATGAATACAACGTTGATGTAACTCGTAATGTTGTTGCTTTGGCACATGCATGTGGTGTTTCTGTCGAAGGTGAGATTGGCTGTTTAGGTAGCCTTGAAACTGGTATGGCTGGCGAAGAAGACGGTGTTGGTGCAGAAGGTGTACTTGATCACTCACAACTTCTTACTTCTGTTGAAGAAGCGACTCAGTTTGTTGCCGATACTAATGTAGATGCATTAGCGATTGCTGTAGGTACTTCACATGGTGCTTACAAGTTCACTCGTCCACCTACAGGTGATATCTTGGCAATTGACCGCATTAAAGAAATTCATGCGGCATTACCAAATACTCATCTTGTTATGCATGGTTCAAGTTCTGTGCCGCAAGAGTGGTTGAAAGTAATCAATGAGTTTGGCGGTGATATTAAAGAGACTTATGGTGTACCTGTTGAGCAGCTTGTAGAAGCAATTAAACATGGTGTGCGTAAGATCAATATCGATACAGACTTACGTTTAGCATCTACTGGTGCAATTCGTCAGTTTATGGCTGAAAACCCAGCTGAATTCGATCCACGTAAATACTTTGCTAAAACTGTAGATTCAATGAAGCAAATTTGTATTGATCGTTATGAAGCGTTTGGTACAGCTGGAAATGCTGACAAGATTCGTCCGATTTCTTTAGAGAAAATGGTTGATCGTTATAAATAATTCCCGTCAGGGTTTAATTTATAGGAACCGGTTATTTATATAACCGGTTTTTTTATTAGGTAAATTTCATGCATAAAAAACCTGTGACAAACACAGGTTTTAATAAAGAGAAAAAGAGTTACTTTTGTAAGTTCTTTTTGTCTAGACTTGGATCTTTGATTTCTACATATGCATTTGCACGTACTTCACGTAACCAGCTATCAATTTCAGTGTTGAATTGGCGTTCACCTAAAATTTGACGTGCCATACGCTCTTGATATTCATGCGTCATATCTTTTTCACGTTTATCCGTTACTTGTAAGATATGCCAGCCGAACTGAGTTTGGAAAGGTTCGCTAATTTCACCTACAGGAATTTCCTGCATTTTTTTATCAAATTCAGGAACCATCATTCCAGGTGTTACCCAACCCAAACTTCCCCCATCACGTGCTGAACCTGTGTCATTTGAATAGGTTGCTGCAAGTGTTGCAAAATCTTGACCAGCTTTTAAGCGTTTATAGATGTTATCAATAATTTGCTTAGCATTCTCAAGAGTGACTACTTCAGATGGTTGAATGAGAATGTGGCGGGTTTGAAATTGAGGTACTAAAGCTTTTTGCTCATTTTGTTTACGTTCAAGAAGCTTTAAAACATGTACACCATCACGTACTGAAACTAAGTCAGTTGTTTGACCATCTTGTAATGGAGTAATACGAGCCGCAAGTTCAGCAGGAATATCAGACAGTGGGCGGAAACCCATGTCAGCACCTTCAACTTTTACATTTGCAGTTGAAAGTTTTTTCAAAGCATTTATATCATTACTTTGCGCAAGCTTTGAGCGTACTTCTTGAGCTACAGATTGAACTTCTTGTGCATTGTCACCTGAAATGCGCATATGAATTACATGTGCTTGATTACCTAACGCAGCTTGTCCCTGAGGTGATTTTAAGAAGTTTTCTACATCTTGATCACTAATTTTAATACGAGACATCACTTGTTGTTGGCGCAAACGGCTAATCGCTAAATCCTCAGCGATTCGGCCACGTAAACTTTCATAAGTTCCTGGTGCCATAGCATCCAACTTTTGCTGGAAAGCTTCTAAACTTTTAGAGCCAGATTGACCTGCTACTTTAAGTACAGCTTCATTTAAGCTCTTTTCATCAGGTTTAATGCCATATTTTTTAACTTGTTCAAGTTGTGCCTCACGCAAAATTAATTGATCTAATACCTGAAACTGTAAGTATTGCTGAGGTGGCACTTCTTTCTTTTGAGCTTGCAGTTCATGAGCTGCTTCAGCCATACCTTGTTGAAGATCGCTTTTTAAAATTACGCTATTGTCCACAATTGCCACAACTTCATCAGCGGGTTGGGCAAAACTATGCATTGATGAAGAGATTAGGGCAGCAAGTGTAGTTGCTTTAAAAAACTGTTTAAGATGCTTTGTCTTCATTAACGTTGTGTCCAAGATTGATTAATTTTGTTAAAACCTAAAACGCGATTTTCAAGTAAAGACGCGAGTTTATTGTTTAAACCACCTAAACCTTTTAGTGTAATTTCGGCCATGATCGCGCGCTTTTCACTAACATCTGGAGATTTTGGATCGTCTAGATCGTTATAGTATGAACGGCCATAGACAGAAATACCCCAGCAACATGACTCATAGTTAACTCCTAGCAAGAGTTCACGGGCAACATCATTGTCCATGTCATATTGTACGTGGCCCATAATACGCCAATTGTCTTTAATTGGTTGTATAAACGATGCAACAACTTGGTCATAAGTATCTTGACGACCAGGAATATCTTTACGATAGAAATAGCCTAAGTTATATAGATTTCCTTTATCACCAGTATAGTAAAGTTGGAAGTCACGTTGAGCATTGTCACCATTCGACATCCATGCTGAGTTGGCAGCAATGGTAAAGTTTTGATTAAGCTGGCTTGATAGGCTTACAACAGGACCAGTGTTACGCTCGGTATCAAATTCATCTTGCTGTTTTAATGTGACACGACGATCTTCGAAATAGTAACTTTGACCAACACTTGCACGTAAGCGTTCTAAGCCTACTGTATCAAAGAGGCTATAACTTACACCCAATGATAAGAAGTTGTTGTCTTCAAGACGGTCATGTCCATAAAAACGATATGGGTTAAATAGCTGATCATAACTAATTGATGCACTTGTCGAATCAAAGTTAGGGTAGCCATCTTGATTTTTGTAAGGCGCGTACGCATAGAAAGCGCGTGGTGTAAGTGTTTGTAAGTACTTACCATCACGTTCAAAGTTTAGCCCAGTGTCTAAAGTAAACTGAGGTACAACGACTGATTTATTTTCAGAACCGCCAGGGTTATTTAACTGAGTGTCTTTATCATAAAACGTTTGAATAGAACGTACAGAGACTTCAGGAATCACAAAAGCTGCTGGTGTTCGGTAGTTATAACGTGTTGCGAACTGGTTATAAATACGTGTACCACTACTTTCTTGAGCAGAATCATCATTAATTGATTTCTTAAAGTAAGCAGTGTCGTTATTAAATTCGTATTGTAGTCCTTGTGGATTACCTGTGACGTAATTTAATAAGAATTGTGGTAAACGCGCGTATGGTTTATCTGCATCCGCAACTTCTGGATCAAGCGTCTGGAAATCTTCGACCTTAAGCTGTGCTTTTAAACCCGGAATACCATGTTGATAGTTAAGTTCCCAAGCTCTACGTAAGTTAAGATCTGTTTTAGAGTTAGGACTGCTATCTAAGTCAGAGAAATAATCTTTATCTGATGCATAGTTATATTCGAGGTTAGTAGACCACTGATCGTTGATATCCCAATTATGTAAAAAATGGAAATCTTTACGGTCTTTATCATCATAACCTTTGTCAGATGGTAAGATGCCACCCCACATTTCACCAGCACCAAAGCCATCGGTTAAATATCTAAACTCACCTTTTAGCATTGCACCGCGGTCTGCTAAATATCGCGGAGTAAGTGTCAGATCGTAGTTAGGCGCAAGGTTTAAATAAACCGGAACTGAAAGCTCAACACCACCATCGTTTGAGAAACCAAATTGTGGGTTGAGGATACCTGTAGTACGGCGGTCATCAATCGGGAAGTTAAAATAGGGAACAGCTAGAACAGGAACGTCCTTAACATATAATTTTGTTCCACGAGTTACGCCGCGTCCAGTTTCCTGATTTAACTCAATTTTATTGGCTTGGATTTTCCAACCGGGTTTTTGGCCTGGTGGGCAAGTGGTATAGGTTGCATCATTAAGAACCATAACGTTTGGTGAGGTTCTTTCGATTTTTCCTGCGTGACCATGGGCATGTTGCTGTTCAGAAATATAAAAACTATTGTCTAAATTCCCGGTTTGGGTTTTTAGGTTGTAATTAATTTCATCACTCTGTGAAAGTAACCCGCCTTGAGCTAACTGTACTCGACCTTGTGCATGCGCAAAGGTTTGGGTCTTATCAATCGTTACTTTGTCAGCACGAACTGTGCGTCCTTCCTGATCAATAACGACATCACCTTCTAAAACAGAATCACCCGCTGGATTGTAATGTCCGTAGTTAGCCGTAACGACAGAAGTCGCTTTGTCGGCATCTAAAGCTTTGGTCTCAGGGTTAATCGGTGTAACCCATGTGCCTTGGCAAAATGCCGAGCTTAAATATTTATTGTCACGAAGCTGAGCTTCAGGTGCAGATTTATCAACATAATATTGCTGAAAGAATTCTTGACCTGGGTAAGCTTCCTTGATGCTCGCTTTAAGTTGATTATTGTCTATATTGGAGACAACATCAGTTGACTCAGCATAACTTGATTGTATGGAGCCACATAAGAGCGTAAAAATAGCTGTCGCTAAAGGATTAAATTTAAACTGATGCTTCATTGTCTCATTAACCAAGTATGCTAATTCACAATTAATTATTGTCGCATCATAGAGAAAAAGTTTATAAGTGGCTACACTTAACCCTTCAAAAATCTCAGCTTGTTTTAGATTTTATTGCAAATGAATACACAACGTGAACAATTGATATATACATGGCTTACATCTGTTCTTGAAAATGATCAATTTAAGATCGCTTTTTTAGCAGGTGATGCAAGCTTCCGCCGTTATGCGCGTATCGAGTTACAAAATAAAACGTATATGCTCATGGATGCCCCTCCAGAAAAAGAAGACTGTGTTCCGTTTGTGACCATTGACGAGTTTTTTGCGAGCCATGGTGTGCGTGTGCCTCAGATCGTTGCGAAGGATCTGGCTCAAGGTTTTCTATTGTTAGAGGACTTTGGTGATGTGCTTTTGTCGACATTATTAACTAATGAAACTGTTGATAAATACTACGAACAAAGTTTTAAACAGCTTATTCAATTGCAGTCTATTGACGGGACTAATCAGTTCCCAGCTTATTCTTACGAAAAATTAATGTCGGAAATGCAGCTACTCACAGACTGGATGTTACCGTCGCTTTCTATCCAGCCGACTGCTGAACAGAAAAAAACGATTGATAATGCATTTGATTTCTTGGCTCATGCTGCATTAGCCCAACCTCAAGTTATTGTACATCGAGATTTTCATAGTCGAAATTTGATGAAAATTACCGATGAGCAAGAGTTAGGGGTAATCGACTTCCAAGATGCTGTTATTGGCGCTGATACATATGACCTAATTTCGATTACTCGTGATGCGTATGTTCAATGGAACGCTGATCGTGTTTATCAATGGTTTAAAGTGTTTTATGACCTGTTGCCAGCGTCGACTAAACAAAACCGTAGCTTTGATCAATTTAAACGTGATGCAGATTTAATGGCGATTCAACGCCATATTAAAATTCTAGGTATTTTTGTTCGCTTGTTTGAACGTGATGGGAAGTCGGGTTATTTGAAGGATTTACCACGTGTCATGTGGTATTTACTTGAAGAAAGCCGTGGTTACGCTGAGCTTGAAGAGTTTATGGTATTTATGAATAACATCGTGATGCCTAAATTTATCGAGAAATATGGTAGCTATGAGGTGGCAGCATAATGAAAGCAATGATTCTTGCTGCTGGCTTGGGCAATCGTATGCGTCCACTTACGCTATATACACCAAAGCCTCTGCTTGAGGTGGGTGGTAAACCGCTTATTGTGTGGCATATTGAAAAACTTAAGAAAATTGGTGTGACTGAAATAGTCATCAATTCTGCATGGTTGGCCGATAAACTCATCAGTAGTTTGGGCGATGGCTCTCAATTTGGTGTGGATATCCGTTGGACACGAGAGGAAGAAGGTCTGGAAACAGCTGGTGGAATTATTAATGCTTTACCACTGCTTGGAACAGATCCGTTTATTCTGGTGAACGGAGATGTATGGACCACAATGGATTTTGAATCTCTACGCCATATTAAGCTAAATGATGATTTGGCACATCTTGTGTTAGTTGATAATCCGAAACAACATCCTGAAGGCGACTTTACATTATTGGATGGACGCGCTTTTGCATTCGATCAAGACGTGGAGGGTGAGAATCTTACTTTTAGTGGTGTATCTGTTATTCATCCTAAGCTTTTTGATGGATTGGAAGCTGGTAAACGTCCTTTAGCCCCACTGTTAAAGCAAGCGATGCGCAATCAAAAAATATCTGGTGAAAAGCTTAAGGGTGCATGGGTAGATGTGGGGACGCCAGAGCGTTTAATGGAGCTAGATTTGCAAATTCGTGAAGGCTTCTACGATTAAGTGTGTAATCCCTAATCGTTAACTAGTGTTCCACGATGCATAAATGGGTATACTTTGTTTTAAATTTTACTTAGATGTTATCTGTTTATGCATCCGTTTTTTCAAGAGTTACAACAGGGTAGTCAAAAATTAGGTTTATCGCTTAGCGATGAAGCTTTGACATTATTGTTGAAGTATCAAGATGCTTTGGTACTTTGGAACAAAGCTTATAATCTAACAGCGATTCGTGATCCGAAAGAAATGTTAGTGAAGCATTTGTTAGATAGCCTAAGTATTTTGAAAGATTTGCCAGCAGGCCGTTTGCTTGATGTAGGTACAGGTGGTGGTATGCCGGGCATGATCATTGCTTTATGTCAGCCGGAACGCTCATGTGTATTACTTGATTCAAATGGTAAGAAAATTCGTTTTTTGAAACAGTTTATTGCTGACCTTAAGTTAAAAAACGTAGTAGCCGTGCAAACACGTGTTGAAAATCAAGATACAATTGATGAGCTTGGTCAATTTGATGTGATTACAAGTCGCGCTTTTGCTTCTTTAACGGATTTTGTGGATGCAGCTCAGCCATACTTGCATCAGAGCAGTATAATTGCAGCAATGAAAGGAGTTGTGCCAGTTGAGGAAATTGAGCAACTTAAGCAGGACTTTTTATGTAAAGTGATTGAGCTGCGCGTACCAAGACTTGATGAACAACGTCATTTACTTTTACTTCAACGTATTTAAATAAAAAGTATTAGGGTTACCATGGCTCAAATTATTGCGATTGCAAACCAAAAGGGTGGTGTTGGTAAAACAACGACTGCAGTAAATCTTGCAGCGTCTCTAGCTGTATTAAAGAAACGTGTATTACTTGTAGATATGGATTCACAAGGTAATGCTACGATGGGGTCCGGTATTCAAAAGAACGATCTTTTGTATTCGATTACGGATGTTCTACTTGGTGAAGTACCAATTGAAACAGCTATTCAAAAAGCAGAAGTTGGATATAAAGTTTTAGGATCTAATCGTGAACTTTCCGGTGTTGAGCTTGCTATTGCAGAGCAAGAAGGGCGCGAATTTATTCTAAAAAATGCTCTGAATGAAATCCGAAACTCATTTGATTTTATCATAGTGGATTGTGCGCCAAGCTTGAGCTTGATTACTGTTAATGCTTTGGCAGCTGTAGATAGTGTAATCATTCCAATGCAATGCGAATATTATGCGCTAGAAGGTTTAGCTGATTTAACCCAGACTATTGATCGTATTCAAAAGGCATTAAATCCTGATTTAGAAATTATTGGTGTATTACGTACAATGTACGATGCACGAAATGCTTTAACACGTGATGTATCTGCTGAGTTAGAACAGTATTTCGGTAAAAAACTTTATGATACTGTCGTTCCACGTAATGTTCGCCTAGCAGAAGCGCCAGCACATGGTTTGCCTGTTATCTATTTTGAGAAAAGTTCTAAAGGTGCAGTTGCATACTTAAATCTTGCAGCTGAGATGTTGAAGAAAAGTAAAGTGAAGAAAGGAAGTAAAGTATGAGCATCAAAAAACGCGGATTGGCTAAAGGACGTGGTTTAGATGCATTACTTGGTTCAATTCAAAAAGAAAAATTACAGCTGGAAGCACAGGCACTTGACCACGGACAGTTGAAACAAATTGATGTAAATTTATTGAAACGTGGTGAATATCAACCACGTCGCTTTATTCATGAGCATGATTTGCAAGAGTTAGCATCTTCTATTGAAAAACATGGAGTGATGCAACCTATTGTAATTCGTCCAGTTGATGATGAATCACATCCATACGAAATCATTGCGGGTGAACGACGCTGGCGTGCAGCGCAGCTTGCGGGTTTAACTGAAATTCCTGCAATTGTTCGTGATTTAAATGATCAGGTTGCCATTGCGTTAGCACTTATTGAGAATATTCAGCGTCAAGATTTAAATCCGATTGATCAGGCTATAGCCTTGCAGCGTTTTCATGATGAATTCGGTTTGAGCCATCAAGAAATTGCTGACACAGTAGGGAAAGCACGTACTACGGTAAGTAATTTACTTCGTTTGTTGAGTTTAGCGGATGAAATTAAAGATTTCATGCAGCAAGGCCAGCTTGATATGGGGCATGCTCGAGCTATCTTGACGTTAAAGGGTAAAGATCAATTAGACATTGCTAAAATCGTAATTGAAAAAGGACTATCTGTTCGTCAAACAGAGCAATTGGTGCGTGATAGAAGTGAGCCGAAGCAGGAGAAGGAAAAAGCACCTGTAGCACCAGATATTGAACAATTGACACAAAAATTATCAGAGCGTTTTGGCGCTAATGTGAAAATTGATCATAATCAAAAAGGTAAGGGTAAGCTTGTTATTCATTACCATACCTTAGATGAGTTAGATGGCATTTTAAATATTTGTTTGCCTGATTAATTTACATTTGGGTCATATATTTCTAATTTTATATTCTTGGGGAAGAAGATATGTGGGAACTTGTGAGAGCGGGTGGCTGGTTGATGCTGCCTTTAATTCTATGCTCAATTTTAACTGTTGCGATCAGCATTGAACGTTTTGTTCGGTTAAGACGTTCACAAGTTCTACCCAAAGCATTAATTGATGATAGTTCGTTAAGAACTGAAGATATTGTGGAAAATTTGGAACAAAATGTAGAAGTGCAAAACAGCGCATTGGCTCACATTTTAAAAGCAGGTTTTGATCATCGTGAGCATGGCGAGCAATTTGCACGTGCACAAATGGAAGTAGCCGCTTCTCAAGAAATTTCTTATTTAGAAAAAAATATTAATTTCTTGGGGACTTTGAGTGCTGTGGCGCCTTTATTAGGGCTGCTTGGTACAGTAGTCGGGATTATTGAGTCATTCCTTGTGATTGATTTTGGATCGGCAGGTAGTCCAAGTTTAATGATTCCGGGTATTTCTAAAGCGCTTATTACTACAGCTGTGGGAATGTTAATTGCGATTCCTGCTTTAGTTGCTTATCGCTATTTTCAAAGATTAGTACAAGATTATATTGCTGAACTAGAGCAGCAATCGACTTTATTTCATGCCTCATTGTTCTATAAACGTTCCTCGTCTATAGCAGAACATCGTCGTGTTGGTTGATGGGTGAATAGCCAGATGAAATTTAAACGTTCTCAGGTTGAAGACATTCATATCAATTTAACGCCTATGATTGACTGTTTGTTGTTCATTTTGGTTTTTTTATTACTATCGACTACTTTTAATCAGCCAAGTCGCCTCAATTTAACGTTACCAGATGCACAAGGTGTTCCACCAAAACAGTACGATCACAAAATTGAAGTCGTGGTAGACTCTTCTGGTCATTATGCTGTAAATGGTCAGGCACTTTCGTCTAAAGAGGTTGCTGATCTGAGTACTGCGATTAAGCAAGTTGCTCAAGAGCGCCGTGATTTTATGTTCATCATTGCTGCGGATGCCAAAGCGTCTCATCAGGATGTAATTCGCGTTATGGATGTAGCAGGACAGCTCGGTTTTGTTAACATCAATATTAGTACCAAAGTTCCTTCTAGAGGTTTTTCTGAGTGAATCAAGATTTTAAGGTTTATTTGCGTCTCATAGCCTATTTAAAACCTTATTGGGGCGTGGCCTTATTAGTTCTTATCGGGTTCGGTATTAACTCAGCAACAGAAGTCTCCGTTGCTAAATTGATTAAATTTATTATTGATGCAATCCAAAATGGCAGTAGAGCTAATTTGGATTGGTTCCCATTATTAATCATTTTATTGGTTTTTTTCCGTGGCTTAGGCCTTTTTATGGGAGGTTACTATACTGCGGTGATTTCACGTAGTTTAGTTTTTAGTATTCGCCAAGAAGTATATGCCAAACTTTTAAGACTACCGGCACAATATTACCTAGATAATTCATCTGGCCATATTACTGCCAAGATTATGTATAACGTTGAGCAGCTAACGGCAGCTTCTTCAGAGTCATTGAGAACCATCGTTAGAGATGGGATGGTTACTCTAGGATTATTGGGTTATCTGTTTTATACAAATTGGCGTCTTACGCTATGTATTTTTGTATTTTTACCCGTAATTGGTGTATTGGTACGTAAAGCTTCAAAACGTATGCGAAAACTCTCATTACAGGTTCAAGATACGATGGGTGATGTGAATCACGTTGTGCAAGAGAGTATCAATGGTAATGCTGTAGTAAAAACTTTTGCTGGTGAAGAGTTTGAACAAGAACGATTCTATAAATCATCGGAAGAAAACTTAAAACGTGGTTTAAAAATGGTAATTGTACAAAACCTGAATAGCCCTGTGGTTCAGGTAGTGATGGCTTGTGCGATGGCCCTTATTGTATGGTTAGCTTTACGACCACAGATTTTAGGTAATACCAGTGCTGGTGAGTTCGTGGCTTACATTACAGCTGCTGGTCTATTAGCAAAACCAGTAAAAAACCTGACTGATGTTAATGAAAAGTTACAACGTGGTTTGGCGGCAGCTCATTCTGTTTTTGAACTATTAGATTTGCCTGAAGAGCAAAATAATGGTCAGTTGAAACCTAAACTAAATGGTGCGATTCGTTTTGATCATGTGGCATTAAATTATGCTGATGGCGTACAAGCTATTAAAGATTTCTCTTTAGATATTCTCCCTGGTCAAACTGTAGCATTAGTTGGGCGTTCAGGCGCTGGTAAAAGCTCATTAGTTAATATGTTGGTACGTTTCCAAGAAGTATCAAGTGGGCAAATTTACTTAGATGGTTTGCCAATTAATGACATTGATCTTTCTTGTTTGCGTACCCAAATCGCAATGGTAAATCAGCAAGTTGTATTATTTAATCGTACTGTTCGTGAAAACATTGCGTATGGTCAGTTGCAAGGTGCATCAGATGAGGAAATTCATGCCGCTGCAAAAGCTGCATATGCACATGATTTCATTATGAACTTACCAAATGGTTATGATACTGTTTTAGGGGCACAGGGCCTAAACTTATCTGGTGGTCAGCGTCAGCGAATTGCTATTGCTCGAGCAATTTTAAAGAATGCTCCAATATTAATTTTAGATGAAGCTACAAGTGCTCTTGATAATGAATCTGAACATTTTATTCAGCAAGCATTTGATGAAGCGATGCAAGACCGCACTACGATTGTCATTGCTCACCGTTTATCAACAATTGAGAATGCTGACCGTATTGTAGTGATGGATCAAGGACAAATTGTTGAACAAGGTACTCATCAAGAACTCCTCGCAAAACATGGTGCTTATTATCAATTACATCAGCGTAATTTCGAGGATAACTAAGCATGTCATTAGCCCAGCTGATCCAGAATGCATGGAATAAACAATCGAGTTGGTTGATTGCTTTACGTCCATTGTCTTGTTTGTATCGGGCTGGGTTTTTACTAAATCGTAATCTTTATAATTCAGGTTTTAAGCAAGTTTATAAAGCGCCCGTACCTGTGATGGTTATAGGTAATATCACAGTAGGCGGAAGTGGAAAAACTCCCTTGCTCATACAACTAGTGAATTATCTACAGCAGCATGATGTAAAAGTGGGGGTAATTAGTCGGGGATATGGGGGTAATGGTCCTTTTCCAATGCTGGTTACCTCGGGTGCCCAGGTAACTCAGGCGGGGGATGAGCCAGCATTAATTGTTCAGGCTACAAGTGTACCAATGGCGGTAGGTCCCAATAGACAGGCTGCAATAGAGTTATTGCTTGAGTCATCAGAAATAGATTTGATTATTAGTGATGATGGGTTGCAGCATTGGGCATTAGATCGACAGATCGAGTGGATTGTACTGGATCAAAATCGTGGTTTAGGGAATAAAAAACTATTACCTGAAGGCTATCTGCGAGAGCCTGTTGAACGTTTAGAAACTGGAACAGTGATTGAGCATACTCATAAACCTGATACAGAATTAAACATGCATCTCGAGACAGGACAGCCATATTTACTTAACCCTTTATCTAATTCTAAACCAAGCCTTAATCTTGAGAATAATTATCATGCTGTAGTTGGTATTGGTTTTCCTCAACGGTTTTATCAAACACTCAAAGATCTAGGGGTGAAGCAATTCCAAGAACATGCATTTCGCGATCATCATGATTACACAATCAATGATTTAATTTTTAATGATGAGCTGCCACTTATTACAACTGAAAAAGATGCAGTTAAACTATTACCATTACTTGAAAAACATCCTGAATTTAAACAATCTATTTGGGTAGTTCCTGTTAAAGCTGTCCTGTCTACACAGTGTTATCAGGTTTTAAAAATGCAATTGCAAGAACTTGATATTCAATTATCTTAGGAAGAAAAAATGAAACACATCGTCATTCCAGCACGCTTCTCAAGTTCGCGTTTGCCAGGTAAACCATTGTTGCTTATTCATAACCGTCCTATGATTTTACGTGTAGTGGATCAGGCAAAAAAAGTCGAAGGTTTTGATGATTTATGCGTGGCAACAGATGACGAACGTATTGCTGAGATCTGCCGTGCAGATGGAATTGATGTAGTTCTTACCAGTGCTGATCATCCTTCGGGTACAGACCGTTTAAGTGAGGTGGCTCGCATTAAGGGTTGGGATGCAGACGATATTATTGTAAATGTTCAAGGTGATGAACCTTTATTGCCAGCTCAACTTGTTCAGCAAGTTGCAGAACTTTTGGTTAATAAACCAAATTGTTCAATGTCTACGTTGTGTGAGCCGATTCATACCTTAGATGAGTTCCAGCGTGACAGTATTGTAAAAGTAGTCATGTCTAAACAAAATGAAGCTTTATATTTTAGCCGGGCTACCATTCCTTATGATCGAGATGGGGCTAAGCATGATAAACCGACTTTACATTCACAAGCATTTCGTCATTTAGGTTTATATGCTTATCGAGTGAACTTATTACAAGAATACGTAACATGGGATATGGGGAAGCTTGAAAAGTTGGAGAGCCTTGAACAATTACGTGTTTTGGAAAATGGTCATCGAATTGCAATTGCTGTAGCCGAAGCCAATTTGCCACCAGGTGTGGACACTCAAGCTGATCTTGATCGCTTAAATAGTATGTCTGTTGAATCTTTCGAATAAGCGTTAATTTTTAATGAATCCGAATGTTACTTCAAAGGTTTATCCTTGGCAGCAAACAACATGGGACACCTTGACATCAAGGTTTCCCAATATTGGACATGGTCTCTTGTTTTACGGCAAGCAAGGCTGTGGGAAACATGCTTTTGCTAAGCAGTTTTTGGCATGGGTACTTTGTTTAAATAAGCAGCCACAGGGCGCTTGTGGTGAATGTAGTAGTTGTCAATGGTTAAAATCAGACACTCATCCCAATTATGTTCATATCACAACGGATGAGGAAAATAAAAAACAGAATGCAAAAATTAAAATAGAAAAGATTCGTGACTTACTACCTTTCGTACAACAAACGGGAGAAGGTTGGCGCGTTATTGTGATTGAGCCTGCAGAAGCACTTAATTTGGCATCTTCAAATGCTTTGCTAAAGACTTTAGAAGAACCAGGCGAGCGTGTTGTTTTAATTTTATTAGCTGATCACTATCTTAAACTACCGGCCACTATTCGTAGCCGATTGCAACATTTCGCTTTAGATCGTATTTCATATGAGCAAGCTACTTCTTATTTGAATGAGCATTTATCTGAACTTGCGGAAGTGCAGCCTGATTTACTGCTTGGCTTATCTAATGATATGCCTTTACAAGCAATAGAAATTGCTCAAAGTGACTGGTTTGCGAAAAGGCAAGTTTTCTTAAATGATTGGCTTAAAATTGTTGCTCAAAAAAATATGCCTTTATTTTTCTCAGGCAAATGGCAAAAAGAATTAAGTTTTAATGATTTTATAATGCTTTTTGAATACTTGTTGGGTGATTTAATTTGTGTCAAGCTAAACCAACCACAGAAAAATACTGATTTAGATTTTGATCAGTTAAGCCCATATTATGATTTAGAAAGCTTATTTAATATTTATAGTGAATTACAGCAAGCAAAAAAGCTTGTTGAACAAAATGTACAAAGCCAACTTATTATTGATCAATTATTTATAACGTTAATGAATATTTAAGGGGAAAACTATGCAGCCGCAAATGGGGGGGATTATTCAGGTAAATATTCCTGATAAAGCTACTTTGCAAGCAAGCTATATGGGATATGTGCAAGGTGGAGGCCTATTCGTACCATCAAAACAAAAGGTAAAGATGGGACAAGAAATTTTCATTTTAGCGACTTTGCCTGAGCAGTCTCAAAAAATTCCTCTAACAGGCAAAGTAATCTGGATCTCCCATAAGCAAAGTGGATTTAAACCTCAAGGTTTTGCTATTCAGTTAAGCGGAGATAAGGGAATTTACTATAAAACTGAGGCAGAACGAGTTTTGGCTGGTAGTATGTCTCTAGACCGTCCAAGTTATACGATGTAATTAAATAGGAAAGAAAAGTGTTTGTTGATACGCATTGCCATTTAACGATGTTAGATTTAACACCTTATAACGGTGATCTGGACCTTGCGCTTGCAGCGGCGCGAGCAGAAGGAGTGTCTAAGTTTATGGCAATTTCCGTTGATCTCGATGACCATATTGCATTGGCTGAAATTGCAAATAAACATGCAGATGTTGGTTATACGGTAGGTGTACACCCTTGTGAGGATGTGGGCACAATGGCACGTGCAACAACTGAGTATTTGGTTGAATTGGCTCAATCAGAAAAAGTATGGGCTTTAGGTGAAACTGGACTGGACTATTATCACAGTACTGATTTTATTGAAGAGCAAAAAGCATGTTTTGCAAGACATATCCAAGCTTCAAAAATTGTAAAAAAACCAGTTGTCGTTCATACCCGATCAGCAAAGCATGATACGGTAGATATTATCCGTGCTGAACACTCAACACATGGGATTCTGCATTGTTTTACTGAAGATTGGGAAACTGCTAAAGCTGTACTTGATTGTGGTTATTACATTTCTTTTTCCGGTATTGTGTCATTTAAGAATGCACAGGATTTGCGCGATGTAGCTAAACAGGTTCCACTAGATCGCCTTTTAATTGAAACAGATAGCCCGTATTTAGCACCTGTCCCATATCGTGGTAAAACAAATGAACCAAAATATGTGCCTTATGTAGCCAAAGCGCTCAGTGATGTATATGATAAATCGGTTGAGGAAATTGCAATGATCACCTCACAAAATTTTGAGAACTTGCTAAAAGCGATTTAGGTTATAGAAACTATATAAGAGAGTAATTGCGTGAAGATGGATCGTCAGGCTCAGTTCCGAGCAAGAGAAGTATTAATATTTCAGGTTGCGGAACAATTATTGCTAGAAAATGGCGAAGCCGGAATGACACTCGATGTCTTGGCTGCTGAGCTTGATTTAGCAAAAGGAACTTTGTACAAACACTTTCAAAGTAAAGATGAGTTGTACATGCTGTTGATTATTCGTAATGAGTGTATGTTACTTGAAATGGTTCAAGATACTGAAAAAGCCTTTCCAGAGCATTTGGCCTTTTTCATGTTGCATCATTTACATCATCCTGAACGAACAGTTTTATTTCATCAAATTGAGGAAAAACTCTCAATCACTGCTCAAGGCGTACATCATCTTTTTCACGAACTTTATCAAGTGCGTAAACAGAGATTGCGAATTATCATTCGCATGACAGACCATTACCTGGAATCTATTCAAAGCAGTATGCCTACACGAGATTATCTTGCTTCTATTTGGTCATTAACTCATGGTGCGGCAGCTATTCTCAATTCAAGTTTTTATCAACGATATTTAGGTTCAAGAGACACTTTAAGAGTGGCTTATATTGATCAGGCTTTAGCCTTACCTAAACAAGCTGTTGAGCAATATGCTTAGGTCGATATGAAATCTCAATCACCACTTAAATCCCAAAAAGGTTTTACTCTCATAGAAGTGATGGTGGTGATTGTTATTATGACGATTATGACTTCTTTAGTTCTACTCAACATAGGTGGGGTTGACCAAAAGAAAGCGATGCAAGCAAGAGAGTTATTTTTGCTTGATATGCATAAAATTGGTAAAGAGTCGCTTGATCAGTCTCGTGTTTTAGCTTTATCTACTCTCAGTGAAACAGATGTTTCACCATTTTCTTATGAATTGTATGAGTATCACGACCAGAGTAAATTACAGGTCCAAGATTTAAAAAATCGCTGGCAGAAATATTCTGAGTTTAATACACGCCAGTTGCCTAAACATGTATCGTTTACAATACAACCTTTAGATGAGCAAAACTATTCAAAAGCTACGAATACCGATTTAATTGGAGGGCAGGCTCCGCAGTTAATCTGGTTCGGTAACGGTGAAGCTAAAACTGTGAAAATACAGTTTTACTTTGAACAAAAACCAATTGGTTCAGAAATACAAATTGATCATTTGGGTAAAATAAATGAAATCTAAAGGCTTTACTCTATTAGAAGTAATGGTTGCTTTAGCAATTTTTGCAGTAGCGGCTGTCGCGTTAACTAAAGTAGCCATGCAATATACTCAATCTACCTCAAATGCAATTCTTAGAACCAAAGCTCAGTTTGTAGCAATGAATGAAATTGCTTTAATGGAGATAAATCAGGAATGGCTTGAAGGTACTCAAAGTAAGCAAGTTACTTCTCAAGGCGAAACATGGCAGATTGACAAATCTGCACAATCTACAATTAGCCCGAATGTTCAGAAAGTAGATTTACAAATTAGCTTATATGATTCTGATAAGGGCAAAGTTCAAAATGGTATTACTCACTTGGTATTTTTTAATTATCCAATGAAAGCAAAATAATGATAAAGAATAAAAGTTTTCGCTCTCCAAGCTCAGCTTCCCGTCTTGCGGTACGATCGGAGCAGATGATGAGGGGTTACTCTAAGCAAAGCTCTTCGTCTTCCGCTCAGACAAAGCTTCGCTTTGTTAATCCTCGCTCAGGATTTACTTTAGTTGAGCTTTTAGTTTCAATTGCAATTTTTGCTATTTTATCTTTGTTGGGGTGGAAGGTTTTTGACTATTTATTAAAAGTTCGCGATCGTAATACTCAACATGAAGTGCAGCTATTTGAATTACAAGATGCTTATCAACAAGTTTTGCGTGATACATTGCAAATTATACCTTTATCAGCCAATCAAGGCGGGCAATTACGTCCAGCTTTAGAGATTGATAATCAAGTTCTCCGCTTTAGTAAGGCGGGTGTTACTGATCCATTAAAGCAAGGATTATCACCTTTTGAGCGTATCGAATATCGATATGATCCTGATCAAAAAAAGCTTTATCGCCTAAAATATAGTAACTTAAATACTTCAAATAGAGAGCAACCCTTATCAAGTACGCTGTTGAGCCAAGTTGAACAATTTCAAATTATGGTTTTGACACCTCAAGAAGTAACAAAGTGGCCTGAAGTTAACATTGACCCTACAAAACCTGATGAATTTAGGAAGTTGCCAAAAGGAATAAAAATGCAACTCACGGTTGCAGGTGTAAGTTATGAGTGGATTTATAGCTTAAACCAAGGTGACTTATCGCTCTCCAAACAGGGAGGTCAATAAATGTTACTCTATAAAAAAAATCAGCAAGGTGTAGCGTTACTCACAATTTTGATAATGGTTGCTTTGGCTACAATTTTAGCTGCCTCTATCGCAAAGCATCAAACTAATACGATGGAAAATACGGGTTATTTGATGCGTCAAAATCAGTCATTACTCTATGCAAAAAGTGCAGAAGCTTTTTTTTCTGAATTATTAATTCAAGATGCAAATAATGCTGGTGGTATCGATCATTTAAAGGAAAGTTGGGCTCAGCCAATGCCACCTTTTCCAATAGAAGATGGAGCCGTATCGGGGCGCTTACTAGATGAGTCAGGAAAATTTAATCTAAACAATTTAACGACCAATGAAGGCAAGGTAAACGAAGCTGCTAAAAATTGGTTTGAGCGATTGCTTGTGCGTGTAGGATTGCCAGCAGAGTTAAGTCAAGCAGTTATTGATTGGCAAGATCCAGATGATGAACCAAGCGGCCCTATGGGGGCAGAAAGTAACTATTATGAAGGACTTGACCCTGGCTATTTGGCTTCAAATGCTAAATTTCATCGTATAGAAGAGTTGAAATTGGTAAGAGGTTTTGAAGGCAAGAAATATGATTTAATAGCACCATATATTTCTGCATTACCTGAAAATACAAAAGTGAATGTTAATACCGCATCACCATTAGTATTAGCGAGTATTGATCAAAAATTAGATTTAGGGACTATAGAAAAAGAACTTCAATTACGCCAACAGAATTTAAAGTTCTTTCAAAATATTGATGAATTATGGCAATTGAATGCTTTTTCAACAGTTGATCCACAAAAGAAAACTGAAGTTAATAGTCTTTTAGATGTGAAGTCGAACTTTTTTCAAGCACAAATTGAGGTTGTGTTGAATAATAGAAAAAGACAGTTTACAAGTGCTTTAATGCGCAGTGATAAGCAGGTTTATGTATATTCTAGAAATATAGTGCCTTTTAACTAATTGAAAAATTATGATTTATTTACTTTTGATGTTCTTTAAGTTTGTAATTATAAATTTTTCTCAAGTTAAACGTTAAAGTAAATATAAATTTTCTATATGTTTATATTCAATATTTCTTCATCAGTCTTATCATACTTTTTGCTAATTGTTTCTAATTGAAAAGTGGTGCGAAATTTTCGTCTTTTGCTTTATAATAATGTTCTTAGAAGGAATGATCGATTTGGCACATGTTAATTCGTAAGTTATTTAAGTTTGAAAATGCACATGTTGTACGTAACTGTACATCGGATCGTTGTAAGCGATCAATTCATGGACATAGCTATAAAGTTGAGTTATTGCTTAAAGCTTCGAAATTAGATCATGGGCAAATGGTTTATGATTTTGGACTCCTAAAAGGAGTAATAAAAGACCTATTCGACAGCTTTGATCACGCAATCTGTTTTTGGGAAAAAGATGATTCTCAATATATTGATGCATGTCAGACTTTTAGTGCTCGTTGGATTTCTTTACCTGTTTCACCATCGGCTGAACAGTTTTCACGTATTTTCTTTTATCTAGCTCAGCAAGTTTTACAATCAACAGTCACTCAAAATGGGGAAGGTGATGTTGAAGTATATTCTGTTATTGTTCATGAGACTGATACTGGATATGCTCAGAGCTTTATTGAAGATATTCAAAACGAACAAATGGGTATTTTAAGCCTTGATGGAATTGTTTTTTCAGAACAAATTCAGATAGAGTGGACAAATCCACAAATGTATGAAGACTTGAAAAAAGGGATTAAATTTAATAATCCTCAAGTTGATTTGCAAGTCGAAGTATAAATCGAATTACTTATTTTATTTGTAGAATTGAAAATTGATCTAGGATGACATTAATGCAATTAACTGAGCAACAGCAAGATAAACTCAGTAAAGTTCAATTAGAAGAAAGTTGGAAAAGATCTTTAGCACCTTTTCTATTAAGTCCTCAGATGGATAGTTTGCGCGATTTCTTATTTCAACAGAAACAAGCTCAGAAAATAATATATCCGCCTAGTAAACAGATCTTTAATGCTTTAAATACCACACCACTGGCTGATGTGAAAGTTGTGATTTTAGGGCAAGACCCGTATCACGGGCCAAACCAAGCGAATGGATTAAGTTTCTCTGTTCAAAAAGGTATTGCATTACCACCATCTTTGCGCAATATTTTTCATGAATTACATACAGATTTGGGTATTCCGGCTCCTCGCCATGGTGACTTAACAAAATGGGCTACGCAAGGCGTGCTTTTACTCAACAGTGTGCTTACCGTTGAGGCTGGACAGCCGACTTCACATCAAAAGCAGGGTTGGGAAGCCTTTACTGATGAAGTTATTGATGTTCTTAATGAACAGAGACAACATATAGTATTTATTTTGTGGGGTGCTTATGCACAGCGCAAAGGACAACGTATAAATAGAGATAAACACTTGGTTTTAACAGCCGCACATCCATCACCTCTTGCTGCAAATAGAGGGGGATTTTTTGGATGCAAAGTGTTTTCAAAAACAAATCAATATTTGAAACAACATGGCATTGAGCCCATAGACTGGCAATTGGACGCATGATGAACTCTCCCAATGTAAATAACTATCACCCGGACTTGGTGGTTGAAGAAGCAAAAAATGGCTGGCGTATAGTACGTTTGAATCGTCCTAAATCGTTACATGCTTTAGACGAATCAATCGTAACGGCATTATTGCGTGTATTTGAAGATTTCCGTGACGATGAACAGGTTAAAGCAATTTGGTTAGACTCAACTACACCAAAAGCTTTTTGTGCAGGTGGTGATGTTAGAAAATTACGCCAACTTGTTATAAATCAAGAAGTCGATACTGCAAATAAGTTCTTCCAGCAGGAATATGCTTTAGATCTACTTTTACATAATTATGCTAAACCGGTTGTGGTTTGGGGAGAAGGTTATGTAATGGGCGGTGGTTTAGGCTTGTTTATGGCTGCACCATTCCGTCTAGTGACACCATATTCACGTTTAGCAATGCCTGAAATTAATATTGGTTTATATCCTGACGTTGGTGCGAGCCGTTTCTTGGCAGATCGTGGTCCAATAGGTTTGTTTACGGGTTTAACCGGTTCAATCATGACCGCTGCTGGAGCATATAGCATTGGTTGGGCAACACATATTTGTGAAGCACAGCGTGATAATGTTTTGCAAAAAGTTTTAAATATTAATTGGGCTCATTATCCTGCAGGGGATTTCCGAGCAATTGATGATACTTTAAATAGTTTGCACCGTCCTGTTGCGGCAGGTCCATTGCAAAACTCACTTGATGTAATTCATAGCGTTTGCCGTGGTTTTAATTTTGAACAAGACTATCAAGCTATTGTTAGCTTACGTGATGCGAGCAGTGATTGGTTACGTCAAGCGAGTGAGAATTTGCAAAAAGGATCTCCTAGTACTGCAGCAATTACTTGGTTACTGTGGCAATGGGGCAAACAAATTCACTCATGGGATGAGGTCTTTGATCTAGAGGCTCAGATTTCTGAGTGGAAAATACGTCATCCTGACTTTGTGGAAGGTGTTCGCGCACGCTTAGTTGATAAGGATTTATCTCCTGAATGGAAACCATGTGACGATCTAAGCTTGAGAGGTATATTGGCTGATTGTCCACCAGTAACTTCAATTGATAGCTGGAATGCCTTACTTAGACAACACGGTGTGATCACCTAAAATAAATGACTGAATATAGTGATGAATACTGGATGCAGCTTGCTTACGAGCAAGCTGAATTAGCTGCTCAGCAGGGTGAGATCCCTGTTGGAGCGGTTCTGGTGAGCCAAAATCGAGTAATTGGATCTGGTTATAATGCTCCAATTACTTTATTAGATCCAACTGCACATGCAGAAATTCAAGCTATCCGTGCAGCGTGTTCCTCTTTAGAAAATTATCGATTACCCGAAGATACAACTTTATATGTCACTCTTGAACCATGTACTATGTGTGTAGGTGCGCTCGTACATGCAAGAATTAAACATGTGGTTTTTGGTACACCAGAACCTAAAGCAGGCTCTTTGGTGAGTGCGCGTCAGTTATTACAGCAAGGTTATTATAATCATAGGTTTACATTTCAGAATGGCTGTCTACAAGAAAAATGTGCACAACAGCTTAGCCATTTTTTTAAACGAAGACGTGAGCAAAAGAAACAAGATAAACAACAAAAAAACGTCCTTAAATGATTAAAAATTAACATACTCTTATGGCAAACTAACGCGGTTTTAATGTCATGATTCTATTTAATAAGGACGATCCAATGCGTAATGTAATTACCGTAGAAAAAGAATTTAATGCTCCTCTGACTGATGTATTTAATTTGCTCTCTAAGCATTCAACTTACAATACTGCTTTTGCACCTTTACAGGTTGTGCGTGTTAAAGACTCCGCAGATTCTAAAAGACCTGATGGTTTAGGCTCAATTCGACGTATGGGATTTGGTCCAATTAAGCCACTTAAAGAAGAAATTACATTGTTGGAAGAAAATAAAAGTATTGAGTATAAATTAATAGACAATCCTTTGATTAAACACCATTTAGGTAGAATCGAGTTTTCTGAGATTACTCCATACATTACCTTAGTTACATACCGCATCGAGTTAACGGCAAAAGCGCCAGTGGTCAGTAAATTAATCCTTGCACAGCTAAAACTAGCCATTACACTAGGCTTTTCGAGATTAGCTAAAGCATTTGCTTCTTAGTGAGAGTTCAATGACAGTTCAAATTATTACTATTGATGGTCCGAGTGGTTCGGGTAAAGGAACATTGGCCGCAAAAATTGCAGCACATTATCAATATCATTTACTTGATTCGGGTGCCTTATATCGTTTATTGGGGTTGTCATTACATAAACACGATTTATTAGAGAAATTAGACAGTCAGCTTGATGAATGTATTCAATATGCACGTCAACTGGACATCAAATTTGAAACATCTACCTCAGGGATTTTGGTCTTCTTGGATGGAGAAGATGTATCTCAAACAATCCGTACAGAGCGAGTTGGTGAGTACGCTTCAAAAGTTGCAGTGGTTCCAGAGCTTAGACAGGCACTATTTGAAAGACAAAGAGCTTTTGCGCAAAGTCCTGGTTTAGTTGCAGATGGCCGTGATATGGCAACATCTATCTTTCCAGAAGCTAATGCCAAAATTTATCTGACAGCTTCGGCCGAGTCGCGCGCTGAGCGAAGAGTAAAACAGTTGCAGGGTATGGGGCTAGATGCTAAAATAAACGACATTTTAGCTAATATACAGGCACGAGACAAAAGAGATATGGAGCGAGAAGTTGCTCCGCTCAAGCCAGCCAAAGATGCTTATATCATTGATAGTTCGGAATTAACGATCGATCAGGTATTTAAGTTAATGGTTGATTATGTCGATAGCCGTACTATTTAGTAAATAGAATTATCAGTTGAAGCATAGCTTGATCAGTCTATAAAGACTATGTTGATACTTAACTAAACCGGCCTTGTCTGATCCAAGACCGCTGAATTTATCAGGTATATCATGACCGAATCTTTTGCAGCCCTCTTTGAAGAAAGTGAATTAAACCTCAACGTTGAAAAGGGTGCAGTCATCCAAGGTGTTGTTGTAAACATCGATAGCGACTGGGTAACTGTTGACACTGGCCTAAAGTCTGAAGGCATTGTTGACCGTGCTGAATTTTTAAATGAACAACGTGAACTTGAAGTTCAGGTTGGTGATACTGTTGACGTAGTTGTTGAAGCTCTTGACAACGGTATGGGTCAAACAGTTTTATCACGTGAAAAAGCTAAGCGTGCTGAAACTTGGACTAAACTTGAAAAAATCTTTGAAGATGGCGAAATCGTTACTGGTGTTATCTCTGGTAAAGTTAAAGGCGGTTTCACTGTTGACATCGGTCCTGTTCGTGCATTCTTGCCAGGTTCATTAGTTGACACTCGTCCTATCCGTGACACTACTCACCTTGAAGGTAAAGAGTTAGAGTTCAAAGTAATTAAACTTGATGCTAAACGTAATAACGTTGTTGTATCTCGTCGTGCTGTTATGGAAGCTGAATCTTCTGCTGACCGTGAAGCATTACTTGCTCAACTTGAAGAAGGTCAAACAGTTACAGGTACAATCAAAAACCTTACTGATTACGGTGCATTCGTTGATCTTGGCGGTATTGATGGTCTTCTACATATCACAGATATGGCTTGGAAGCGTATCAAGCATCCTTCAGAAGTTGTTGAAGTTGGTCAAGAAGTTACTGTTAAAGTACTTAAATTTGACCGTGAACGTAACCGCGTATCTTTAGGCCTTAAACAATTAGGCGAAGATCCATGGTTAGCGATCATGAGCCGTTACCCTAAAGGTTCTATCGTTAAAGCTCGCGTAACTAACTTAACTGACTACGGTTGTTTCGCTGAAATCGCTGAAGGCGTTGAAGGTTTAGTTCACGTTTCTGAAATGGACCACACTAACAAAAACATCCACCCATCTAAAGTTGTTCAGATTGGTGATGAAGTTGACGTTATGGTTCTTGAAGTTGATGAAGAACGTCGTCGTATTAGCCTTGGTATCAAACAAACTCGTGCTAACCCATGGGAAGAGTTTGCTAAAGCTCATGAGAAAGGCGAAAAAGTATCTGGTACTATCAAGTCTATCACTGACTTCGGTATCTTCATTGGCTTGAACGGCGGTATCGACGGTTTAGTACACTTGTCTGATATTTCTTGGAACGAGCAAGGTGAAGAAGCTATTCGTCGTTACAAGAAAGGTGACACTGTTGAAGCAGTTATCTTGTCTGTAGACGCTGAAGGTAACCGTATCAGCCTTGGTATCAAGCAATTGAACAGCGATCCGTTCAATGACTTCTTAGCTGCTAACGAACGTGGTGCTTTAGTTAAAGGTACTGTAACTGCAGTTGATGCTCGTGGCGCAACTGTTAAGTTAGCGGACGAAGTTGAAGCAACTCTTAAAGCTTCTGAAATCAACCGTGACCGCGTAGAAGATGCGACTAAATTCTTAGAAGTTGGTCAAGAAGTTGAAGCGAAGATCATCAATGTTGATCGTAAATCTCGCTCTATCAACTTGTCTATCAAAGCGAAAGACGAAGCTGAAGAGAAAGAAGCAGTTGCTAGCTTACGTACAGCAACTACAAGTCAAGACAATGGTCCTAAGACTATTGGTGACTTGATCAAAGCACAAATGAAGTAATAAGTTAACAAAGTACAGTTTCATGTAACGGAATTGTACTTTTTATACAAATTACTGTAAACGGTAGCCTAGTATTCAACATACTGCGCTACCGTTTTGTATTTAAACAGGTTATTATCGAACGACATAGAGTAGCAATAAATAACGAGGTCGTAGATGACTACTGAAGCTCTTAATAAGTCTGATTTGATTGAACGCATTGCGCTAAAAAACCCACACTTAGCTGAACCTTTGGTGGAAGAGGCGGTTAAAATTATGATTGATCAAATGATAGAAGCACTATCAACTGATAATCGAATTGAAATCCGTGGTTTTGGTAGCTTTGCTTTACACCACCGCGATCCAAGAGTTGGTCGCAATCCTAAAACAGGAAAATCAGTTGAAGTTGCAGCTAAAGCTGTTCCACATTTTAAACCCGGAAAAGCCCTTCGTGACGCAGTAAACGAATCTGGGAAATAAATAAAATTTATAAGTCGGGGTGCCTATGCGTTATATTTTAATTGCATTGCTTATTGTTGTATTTGGCTATTCTTTAGCACTTGTTTTGCAGAATCCAACAGAACTTTCTGTTGATTTGTTATTTACCCAAGTTCCAGCTATGCGTTTAGGCTTATTATTGCTACTCACATTAGTACTAGGAACAGTGGTCGGTCTTTTACTTGGTGTACAGGTTTTCAGAGTATTCCAAAAAGGTTGGGAAATTAAACGCCTGCGTAAAGATATTGACCATTTAAGAAAAGAACAAATCCAAAGTGCTCAATTAGCAGCGGCTGAAGCAGCTGCAAATGTAAGACATGAAAAAACCGTTGTAGATATTTATCCGCAAGATAAAAATTCTACTCCGCTATAATCCCCGTACTACTCTTTATTAATGAGTAAAGAGTAGTATCTCTCTAAATTTTATTTCTTCTTTTATTCTTCCAAATATAAATGCTTTTGTTCTTATCGCTTTAATTTTGGAAAGCAGCTCTCTACATTCCTTTATTCCTTCATGAGTTGTCTATTATAATAACGCTGATTTTATATGATGGAAGAAAGTCTCTTGAGTATCATTGTTGCGTTAGATGCAAAAAGCCAATATGACGCTTTAAAAATTGTTGAACAGCTTGATCCTGCTTTATGTCGTGTAAAAGTGGGTAAAGAGCTTTTTACTCATGAAGGCCCATCTGTTGTAAAAAAACTGCAAGAACAAAATTTTGAAGTTTTTCTTGATCTTAAATTTCATGATATTCCAAACACTACAGCTCAAGCAGTATGTGCAGCGGCTGATTTAGGTGTATGGATGGTAAATGTTCACGCTTCAGGTGGCCGTAAAATGATGGAAACCTGTGTGGAGCGTTTAAAAGCGGGTAACTATCAAACCCAACTTATTGCTGTGACAGTACTCACATCAATGGGTCGGGAAGATTTAAAAGATATTGGTTTAGATGTTGAACCTGTAGAGCATGTGAAGCGCTTAGCTAAATTAACTAAAGAAAGTGGCTTGGATGGGGTGGTTTGTTCTGCTCAAGAAGCTAAGATTCTTCGTGAATTGATCGGGCAAGACTTCTCTCTGGTAACACCAGGAATTCGTCCAGAAGGTTCTAATGCAGACGACCAAAAACGTATTGTAACTCCAAAGCAAGCTATGCTTGATGGCTCTACGCATCTGGTAATTGGTCGACCGATTACTAAAGCAGAAAAGCCAACAGAAATGTTGAAGTCTATTCTTGCTTCGATTGCCTAAAAATTTAGGAATAAGCTAATTAATAATGGGGCGAGTAGGCTTAATAGTAAGCCGCTCATCATGGCATGTGGTACATAATGTGTACCACATGACTGTTTTACCATTGCTAAGGTAACATCCATGGAGGTTGCGCCTGCACTTGAGATAGCAGGGCGTGGAAAACGCCAACCCATGGTATACATTAGAAAAATGGCAACAATTTCTCTAAATAAGTCAGTTAATAAAGCAATTCCACCCAACTCTGCCGAATGTAATTGCGTAAATAAAATCCCTGACATTGAATACCAGCCATAGCCTTGTGCTAAAGCTAAAGTTTCATTAAGTGTAAAATGCTTGTTGAGCAAATAGTAATTCAAAAAGCCCGCTATACATGACCCTATAAAAGCAGCTAAGGGTACAATTAAAATCTTCCAGCTTAACCATGTGCGGTTAAAGTGGGTGAAGGCAAGTTCGATACCAATTAAAAAAATAAAAAGTAATAACAAATACCAGCTATTAAATGCGATATGTGAGGTGAATTGAGTAATGATAGCGCCGAATAAAACACCGACACCTAGTGCAAGAAAAGCCTTCGCAATATTCTTTAAAGCATTTACAAAAAGTTGTAGGGAAATTTTGCCTTTAACACTTTGTTTATCAAAAATTGTATAAGCAAATAAACACGTAAAGAAAGAACCAAAAGATGTTGTAAGAGCAATGATAATAGCGGGTGGAAGTATGGCAGAAGGATTCTCGATTTGATCAAGTGCCAAGGTTAATTCAAAAGCTACACTAGCTAAAAGAATATAAGAAAAATAGGGCAGTATTTTAAATATAAAGTGTCGGATATTTAGAGATAGTTTGGGTGCTAGGAAATAACCGGAAGCAAGTGCTAAAAAGATTTGAATAATGAGATAAAAAGATTGCATATAATAGGTAGATTGTTATTAACCTACCTATTATGTCTTGAACATTTTAAGCTGCATAGCTCTGTGAGCTTTTATTTAAAAGTAAGTAGTCATTGGGCTTAACTTTACGAGTTTCTAACCAATACTTCCATGTGTAAGTTGGCCATAGTGAAAAGTTTCTACCATCGGCAGATTGATACCAGCTACTACACCCACCAGCTTGCCATACAGTTCCTTGAAGCTGCTTTTGAACACGTTCGTTAAAAGCATCTTGAACATCTGGTTTGATCTCAATTGCTTTTTGACCAGACTCTTCTACTAACTGAATAAGCTGTAAAATGTAATTTACTTGAGATTCAATCATAAAAATAATCGAATTATGACCTAGAACTGTATTAGGACCTACCAATTGAAATAGGTTAGGAAAATTTTTGGTCATAATTCCGTAATAGCTTTCAGCGCCATCTTTCCATGCTTGTTTTAACTCGATTTGATTACGTCCGATACATGTGAAATGTTTTAAATAAATACGTGGGTCAGTAATAAAACCTGTACCGTAAATTAAACAATCAATAGCTCTTTCTTGTCCATCTTTGGTAATAATACTGTTTTCTTTAATCTCTTGAATACTATCAGTTACTAGCTCAACATTTTTTCGGTTAAAAGTAGGAAAGTATTTATTTGAGATAAGAATACGTTTACATCCCATAACGAAATCAGGTGTAAGTTTTTTTGCTAACTCTTTATCTTTAACTTGAAAACGTATGAATGCTTCTGCCAATTTTTGGCCATACTTCATGATTTGAGGTTGAACAATGGGTACAACGCGAGATTCATTACTCCAGTAAAGTCGACTACGATGAAGCTGGCGATAAATATTAGAAGATTTGAATAATGCTTTACTTAAGCTTGAATATTTACGCTCATCTCGTGGTATTACCCATGCAGCTGTTCTTTGAAATACATAGAGCTGTTTAACATCTTTGGCTATTTCAGGAATATATTGAATTGCGCTACCACCTGTACCAATAGATGCAACTGACTTTCCGTTTAAGTCATAGTCATGTTCCCATTTTGATGAATGAAATACTTTTCCTTTGAATTTCTCTATCCCCTTGATAGGAGGAATTTGTGGGATGTGTAGGGGACCAGATGCAAAAACTACAAATTGCGCTTCTATAGAAGGTTGGTTCTTAAAATCTAGAATCCACACATGACGTGTTTCATCATATTCGACATGAGTTACATCATGGTTAAACTTGCAGTAATCTTTAATTTTATATTTCTGTGTAATGTCTTGAATATAATTAAAGATCTCTGGCCCCTCAGCATAGCGTTTTGTCCAATCTGTTTTTGGTGCAAAAGATAATGAATACATATGAGATTGAACATCACATGCTGCACCTGGATAACGATTTTCTCGCCAAGTTCCGCCGACATCGTTTGATTTTTCTAAAATAACAAACTCTTGCTGTTGATTTTGTAGTAAACGGATTGCCATTGCTAGGCCACCAAAGCCAGCACCAATAATAGCGATTTTAGTTTTTTGAATAGCATATTGCTTTGTGTTTAGCATTGGAAACCCTGCATAAGCTGAAAAGAGGATTGCTCGCAAGACTAACGTTTTTTAATCAGTTTAAACATGATTGTAACGACGTGAAAATTGATAGATTCGGCAATTAATTTTCTTGCTTCTTTATAGTAAAACATTTCAGTCTAGGGAAATTGATAGAAGAATGAAACGGTCGATACTTGGTTTAATCTATTTAATTCAAGGAATGCGCAATGCTGGCATTGATGTCGACTCACGTTTGGCTGATATAGGTATTAAAGTTGATGCTTTAGACCCGAGCTCTACAATTCATGATCGTCTTGAATGGGACATTCAACAAATAATTAGTAAAAATGTAGAGCCTGAAAAGGGTTTATTTATTGGACAGCATTATGCTTTAGCCGGTTACGGCCCATTGCTTATGCTACTTGTCACAAGTAATGATATTCAAACTGCTTTAAATAAGGGTATAAAATATCAAAAGCTTACGCATTTATTTGGTAGCTTAGCTTTATACGAAACTGATGAGCGGACCATTTTAAATTATTTGCCTGTTGATTTAAAAACGGAAATTGGGCAGTTACGGGCACAATGTGAAGTCTCAGGAACTTATAAGTTTATTCAAGATATTTATACGATGATGGGATTGCAAATGCCTGCGATGCGTATAGAACTTCCATTTGAAAAGCCTACTAATATAGATACTTTGTCACGCTATTTTGCATATTATGGCGAAGATGTGCATTTTAATGGTAAATATGCGGCATTTAGCCTAAGTAAGGATGTACTTGAAATCAAGATTCCTTCTTCCGATATCATTACACATCGTATTTATGAATCAAAATGTATAGCAGAAATAACAAGATTAAATCAACAAGATCATCAAACTCCACATATCATACAATGTGTGCAAGATTATCTTGAACTGCAACAAGGAATTATCCCGAGCATGGCGGAAACGGCTTTTGCATTGAAAATGCCTGAAAGGACATTAAGGCATCAACTGCAACAGCTAAATACGAGTTATAAGCAAATTCGTGAACAAATTATCAAGAATAAGGCATTGAAGCTTATGGAATATAGGGAATACTCAATAGAAGTTGTTGCCGAATTACTCGGCTATTCTGAACCAGCGGCATTTAATCATGCATTTAAACGATGGTTTGGACAGAGTCCTCGACAATATGCAAAAGAGTCATCGTCGTAACTCTTGATGCTAAAAGCTAATGTGGTTGAACAAAATGTTCGCTATACTCTCATCAGTTAAAATTGAAATAAAACGATATGTTAAATTTAAAATCTTCTCATAGTACTGCATTCACACCTTCTTCCCCAGCAGAACGCTATGCTGAGGCTTTAGCTTCAGGTCAATTTATGGCAGATGAAGCGCAAGCACAGGCAGTGCAAGAATTAGATCGCGTATGGAAAGAACTTTTAAACCGTTATAAAGCCTCAAAAAAAGCTTTCCGTCGTTTTCGTCGCCAAACTTCACCTAAAGGTGTATATATGTGGGGCGGAGTAGGCCGTGGTAAAACTTGGCTTATGGATCAATTTTACGAGTCTGTGCCATTTCGCCGTAAAACGCGTATGCATTTTCATCATTTCATGCAACATGTTCATAAAGAGCTAAATAAGCTTTCAGGCCAGCGTAATCCACTTGAAATCGTAGCTGACCAAATCTATAAAGATGCTGTCGTTATCTGTTTCGATGAGTTCTTTGTATCAAACGTAACAGATGCAATGATTTTGAGCGATTTATTCCAAAAATTGTTTGTACGTGGTGTAACATTAATTGCAACATCAAACATTGCACCAGATGGCTTATATAAAAACGGTATTCACCGTGATCGTTTCTTGCCAACCATCGAAATGGTTAAAAAGAACTGTGCTGTTTTAAACGTAGATGCAGGTGTGGACTATCGTTTACGCGTACTAAAACAAGCTCAATTATTCAAATCGCCATTAACGAATGAAGCACAAAGCTGGATGGCTGAACGTTTTAGTGCATTAACTCATACACAAGCTCATTCTCAAGAGCCGATTGTGATTAATAATCGTGTTGTCGAGACTCTGGGGCATACAGAAGATGTGTTGTGGTGTGAGTTTTCTGAACTCTGCTTTAAACCACGTAGCCCAGCAGATTTCATTGAAATTGCAAATATTTATAATACGGTTTTAGTCAGTAATGTTCCTCATTTGACAGATTTCTTGTCTGAAGGTACTCGTCGCTTTATTTATCTAGTCGATGAATTCTATGATCGAGGTGTGAAATTACTTTTAACGTCTCAAGATAGTATTATTGATATTTATCAAGGTGAAAAGTTAGCATTTGAAATTGAACGTACGCGCTCACGTTTGCTAGAAATGCAATCTGATGAATATTTACATTCTGAACATCGTCATATTGATGCTACTAAAACTTCTTAAGAAAGTAGATATGAAAAGCGCTCTAAATTGGGCGCTTTTTTTACAACAAAAATTGATAAATTTAGTTAAATAGTGCTTTTTCACGCTGTAAAGTTTGATATAACTAAATACGCTTTAGAAAAACAAGATAGTGAAATTTTTTTGTCTGTTAACAAAAAGTCTAGTTTCAGTATCTTTAAATATTGAATAAATTGATGGGAATCCTAGTTAGAATTTTAATATTTCCTATATAGAAAAATTTATCTTTGTCAATAGTTTTGCAATGGAAAATGCTTACTATTTAGGAATGTGATATTAGTATTCAGCTTAATTTAAATCGGTATACTAGGATTCTCTTGGTATAAAAAGTAGCAACTTCAGGAAAGACAATGACTGCACGTATTCAAAAAGGCAAGTTAGCGATTGCTAAAGAACTTTACGATTTTATCGAAAATGAAGCTTTACCAGGTTCTGGTTTAGATAGTGAAACTTACTGGAAGAACTTTGAGCAAGTTGTTGTCGATCTTAGCCCAAAAAATAAAGCATTATTGGCTAAGCGTGATGAATTACAAGCAAAAATTGATGAATGGCACCGTAACAACAAATTTGAATTAGGTGCTTATAAAGCGTTCTTAACTGAAATTGGTTATTTATTGCCAGAAGTTGAAGATTTTCAAATTACTACCGAAAATGTAGATGAAGAAATTGCGTTGTTGGCAGGGCCACAGTTAGTTGTACCTGTACGTAATGCACGTTATTGCTTAAATGCAGCAAATGCCCGTTGGGGTTCTTTATATGATGCACTTTACGGCTTCGATGTAATTTCTGAAGAAGGTGGAGCTGAAAAGGGTAAAGGATATAATCCTGTTCGTGGTGCAAAAGTTATTGAGTTCGCTAAGAATTTCTTAAATGAAGTTTTCCCGCTTGCTCAAGGTTCACATGCAGATGCAACAAAATATGCAATTGAGCAAAATAAACTCGTTGTAACTTTGAAAGATGGTTCAAAAACAGGTTTAGCACATGAAGCTCAGTTTGTTGGTTTCAATGGTGAAGAAGCAAATCCTTCAGAAGTTGTACTTTTAAGTAATGGTCTTCATGTCATTATCGAAATTGATGCAAATAGCCCAATTGGACAAACTGATCCAGCGGGTGTTAAAGATTTAACATTTGAAGCGGCAGTAACCACAATTCAAGATTTGGAAGACTCGGTTGCGGCTGTTGATGCAGAAGAAAAAGTTGAAGGTTACCGTAATTGGTTAGGTTTAATGAAGGGTACACTTCAAGAATCTATTGAAAAGAATGGTAAAACGATTGTTCGTGATCTCAATAAAGATCGCGAAATTAAAAACTTAATTGGTGGTACAACAAAACTTCATGGTCGTTCACTTATGTTACTTCGTAACGTAGGTCACTTAATGACTAACCCAGCTATTTTGGTAGATGGTGAAGAAATTTTTGAAGGTATTATGGATGCATTGGTAACTCCATTGTTATCAATTGCTGATATCCGTAGTACAAACGAAAATAAAAACTCTCGTAAAGGTTCTATGTATATTGTTAAGCCAAAAATGCATGGTCCTGAAGAAGTTGCGTTTGCTGTAGAGTTATTTGAGCGTGCTGAACAGGCGATTGGATTACCACCTAAATCGTTAAAAATCGGTATTATGGATGAAGAGCGCCGTACGTCTGTAAACTTGAAGAACTGTATTGCTGCTGCAAAAGACCGTACGATCTTTATTAATACTGGCTTTATGGACCGTACGGGTGACGAAATCCATACTTCTATGGAAGCTGCGCCAGTTGTTCGTAAAGAAGCGGTTAAAACACAAAAATGGATTGCTGCTTACGAAAATCGTAACGTTGCAATCGGTTTGAAATGTGGTTTACAAGGTAAAGCACAGATTGGTAAAGGCATGTGGCCAAAACCAGATAGCATGAAAGATATGTTAGCAACTAAAGCTGCACATCCAAATGCTGGTGCTTCATGTGCTTGGGTTCCATCTCCAACTGGTGCGGTACTTCACGCGATGCATTACCATCAAGTGAATGTAAAAGCACGTCAAGATCAGTTAAAAGCTGAAGAAATGTTATCATTAGATGACTTGTTGACCCCGCCGTTTGCACCAGATACAAACTGGTCAGCAGAAGAGATCAACAATGAACTTGAAAATAACTGCCAAGGTATTTTAGGTTATGTTGTTCGTTGGGTTGACTTAGGTGTGGGTTGTTCGAAAGTTCCTGATATTAACAACGTGGGCTTAATGGAAGACCGTGCAACATTACGTATTTCTTCTCAACACGTTGCTAACTGGTTACGTCACGGTATTGTGACTCGTGAACAAGTTGAAGAAGTGCTTAAACGTATGGCAAAAATTGTTGATGAGCAAAATGCGAATGATCCATTGTATAAACCAATGGCAGCTAACTTTGAAACAAATATTGCTTTCCAAGCAGCTTCTGATCTTATCTTCAAAGGTTGTGAACAGCCTTCTGGTTATACTGAGCCTTTACTTCATGCGGCTCGTTTGAAGTTAAAAGGTTATACAGGTGATTAATTTCATCCTGTTTTGAAAAAAAGCCTCTTCGGAGGCTTTTTTATTTTCGGTATATTTTGTGCTTATAGAAAGGGAATTTATAGCTAAAAGGTTTTGAATTTGATTAGTCTAAAAGATCTCGATCGTGAGAATTGGCTTCTATGCGCAAAATTATCATTAGATGATTCTCAAAAAGATTATGTTGCACCAAATGTATATTCTATTGCTGAGTCTAAAGTGGAAGCACATTATTGTCCAAGAGTGATTTTTTCGGATGATAAAGTCATTGGATTCTTAATGTATTGTATCGAAGTTGATCCACCTGATGAGACATTATTTTGGTTGTTTCGTTTTATGATTGATGCAAATAATCAGGCTAAAGGTTGTGGTACCATTGCATTGCAAATAGCGATTGATGAAATGGCTGCAAAAGGAGCTAAGCGTATTCGAACAATGTATAAATCATCCAACTATGTGGCTGGAAAACTTTATAAAAAAAAGGGTTTTCAAGAAACTGGAGAATATGATGAGTGTGGAGATATTATTTTAGAGTTGAATATTTCTAATTAAAAAAAACGCTAACTGAAGATTCAAGTTAGCGCAGGAGTTAATAGAATTAAATATATTGAAAAGCAATATTAGTTACTGCTCACAATTCCAATTTTATTGACACCTAAACGTTGTGCTGTAGCCATGACCATCGCTACATTCTTATATTCAGCCATCTGGTCTGGTTTGAGTTTGATTTGGTCTTGATCTTTTTTAGCAACAACACCTTGAAATAAAGTCTCTAGTGCCTTTCGGTCAGAAACCTCTTGGTTATTCCAAAATACTTTGCCTACTGCATCAATTCTTACATCAATCACTTCAGGTGGTTTTTCATTTGTTGGTGGCGGTGTGCCATTTGGCAAATTAATATTAATCGCGTTGTTTGGTGCAGGTATGGTAATAATAAACATAATAATGAGTACCAGCATGACATCAATGAGAGGTGTCATGTTGACTTCTAACATCACATCGTCATCATTATTTGAACCGACATTCATACCCATAAAATTCTCCTTAAGTTAATTACGGGGAGGCTGGAGGGGTAGTAACAAAAGCAATTTTGCCAATACCAGCTTCTTTGGTCGTACTAATGACCTGATCTATCGCTTCAAAATGAGTAAGCTGATCACCCCGAATATGAACTTCTGGCTGAGGTCTTTTTTGTGCAACTGCTTGAAGTTTTGCCAGCAATATCTCTTTACTAGGCACATAACTTTCGTTCCAGAAAATATCGCCTTTCTTATTTACTGAGAGTTGAATATTTTCAGGAGTGGTTGCATATGGAGTATTTTTTTCTTCTGGTAGTTTCACTGGAACCGTATGTGTGACTACCGGAATAGTAATAAGAAAAATAATAAGTAAAACCAACATGACATCAACCAAAGGTGTCGTGTTAATTGTGCCAATCATTTCATCATCATCTTCAGAACCAACACTCATACCCATAATATTTGCTCCTGATTATTTAATACTGCGATTAACTGAATTATTGGTATTAATTTCTCCACTTAATAAAACCGCGTGTAAATCTGAACCAAATGAACGGACATTTTCCATAACGGCCTTATTGCGGCGAGTAAGCCAGTTATAACCAAGTACAGCAGGTACTGCGACTGCAAGACCAATCGCTGTCATAATGAGAGCTTCACCAACGGGGCCTGCAACTTTATCAATAGATGCTTGACCTGAGATACCAATGGCTGTTAATGCGTGATAAATTCCCCATACAGTACCAAAAAGACCAACAAATGGTGCAGTAGAACCTACTGTTGCTAAAAAGGCTAAACCACCGCCTAAATGATTTTGTATTTTCTCAATTGCGCGTTGAATTGAAATGCTCACCCATGTATTAAAATCGATTCGTTCAAGTAAAGAACCGCCATGTGATTTAGTTGAATTAATGCCTTTTTCTGCAATAAAGCGATAAGCGCTACTTTGTTCTAAACCTTCTGCAGCATTATCAAGGGAAGTCGCTTCCCAAAAGTGTTTTTCAGCTTCTTTGCCTTGGCGTTTGACTTTACCTTGCTGCAATAGTTTAGAGATGATGATGTACCAAGTTCCAATCGACATGAGTACTAATATAAATAAAGTAGACTTAGCAACTAAATCACCTTCGCGCCAAAGGGCTTCTAGGCCATAAGGGTTTTTAACAGTTTCACTCGTTGCGGGTTTCGGTGGTGGAGTTGGAGTATTTGTACTTGATGTAGCTTCAGTAGTTGCTGTGGCCACAGGAGTATTGCTTGTTTCTTCTGCGAAAACTGAGCTTAATGGAAGTAACGAGCAAGCTGCGATTAGACTTGCAGAAGCGAAACGAACTAACGGTTGAGTTGATTTTTTCATCATATATCTCCAATATTTTTTAATTTCTTGCTAATTCAATTGTTTATTCAATTACAAATGGATATTCAATTTCATACCAATCTTGCTGAGGTACACCATCTTTCATTGCTGGTTTGAACGTACATAAGCTGTAAGCTTTAGTTGCCGCCTTATCTAAAATTTTACTGCCACTCGATTTTTTTACTTTGGCATCAATAACTTTGCCGGATGTATCAACCAGAACACGTATACGTACTGTCCCTTGTTCTTCATTCATAAGTGCTTCTCGTGGATATTCTGGTTTTTCACAACCAGCAGAACCCTCTGAAACACCACGACTTACACCAGCTGGTTTGGGGGCTGGCGCAGCAGCCACTGGAGCAGGTGCGGCAACAGGGCTTGGTGATGGGGTACTAGGTGCCGCAGGAGCTGGGGTAGCCGCTTTAGTCGGTTGAGCCACTGGTGTCGTTTTTTGTACCGGTGTTGCTACTTTCTCTACTTGTTTAGGCGGCTCAGGAACCTTGGCAACTTTTTCTACCATTTTTGGTGGCTCAGGCGGTTTTTCCTCTGGTTTCGGCTCTTCCGGCTTTGGTGGAGGAGGCGGCTTAATATCCTGAATAATTTGTAATTCCACAGGTTTTTCTGCTGGTTTTTGAATATTGTTTGCTAAACCTGACATCAGAATATAGGCAACAAGAAGATGCAGAAAAATAACTGCAGCAATACCAATTAGGCGTTTGGCAGATTTATTTTCTATGTCTGTAAAAGTCATGCCCATAGTTACTCCTGAAACTGTAGACAAACAATTTTTAAAATGACTGTTTGGCTAAGAATGAGTATTTGTTCTGCAAACTAACCGTTGAGAGTTATATTTGCAGAACAACCATTTAGAACTTATATGTACCTCGTACAAAGTAAGTACGTCCTAAAGGATCTGCGTAACGTGGGTCATATCCCATTTGGAAGTTGTCGCCAACATTTGAAGCTGGTGGGTCTTCATCAAAGATATTCTTAATGCCCGCTGTAACTTCTAGATTTTTAAAGCCTTTGTATGTGCCTGAAATATTATAGGTTGTATAGTCGCTCACTTTGTGATTTCGATAGCCTGCCTTAACAGAAGAACTTGAATTTTGATCCTCATAACCGCGTGAAAAATTTTGTTGTAGGTTTAAAGCCCAATTCTCATAATTCCAATTTAGGTTTGCAGTATGTTTCCAGCGAAGAATAATAGCTTGGTAGTCTAGACCGCTATAAGTGCCTGCAACACTTTTCCATTCACCATTTTGCTCGGCTTGATATTTGTAATCCGTAATATATGTTCCATCAATATTGAAACCAAAACGACCTGTAGCAGTCATTGGAGAAACCCAACTTAAGCCCACATCGAAACCAGATGTTTTAATTCCACCTAAATTTTGTTGTGTTGTAATAATATAATCTAATGAGCCATCAGGATTACGTACAAATTTGTCTGCATATTTCACAGGGTCATCAAAAATAGCAGTTTCTGAAAGCGTAGCAATTTGCTTATCTACTTCAATATTGAAATAGTCGAGAGTCAAGGCTAAATTTTTAATTGGTTCAAATACTAAGCCAGCAGTAAAAGACTTTGACTCTTCCGGATCAAGACTTTTATTTCCCCCATTTTGTCTATCAAATTGCATATTACAATCACGCTCTCTTACACCACCTGGTTTTAAGACATTCCCTGGGCAGAGTACGGGATCATAATAGTATCCACCCGTATTGGTTACGGAGTTTGGTCCATTCACTTCCCAAAGTGTTGGAGCTCTGAAGCCCGTACTATAAGTCGTACGGAACATTAACTGTTTAATAGGTTCCCAACGAAGTGCAAATTTTGGATTAAACGTATCGCCAAAATCGTTGTAGTCATCATAACGAGCAGCGATTTGAGCTTCTAAAGTTTTATGAAGGGGGATATGAAATTCGGTAAATACCGATTTAATATTACGATCGCCAGTATTTACTGGCTCATCAGGATCGACACCTGTACTAGGTGCAACTCGGGCAACATCAGTAACGACTTTTGAAGTCCAATCTTCATAACGATAGCTTGCTCCAACTGCAAAAGCCACATCTCCTGCTGGTAATTTAAATATAGGTCTACTTGCAGTGAAATCGACTGTAGTTGTATCAAGATTGGCTTTTAAATATTTACCTTCAACACCTAACTGGTTCCATACATTGGCATCTTCAGGACTTTGCGGTCCGAATGGGTTTAAAATACCATTGTTTAAAGCTTCTTGTGTTTTGTCAAAGTTTAAATAGCCACTTACTACTGCATCCGATGCACTACTATGAGCATAGGTAACGCCGGAGTTAATGTCCCAACCATGAGTTTCACCCTCAATACCAGCAAATATTCTATGTGATTGATTAATACTATTACTTACACGATTACCTGATTGTGAACGCAAATATAGAGGGATAGTTCCAGTAGCGCCTGCTAAAGCTGGAGTAATACCTTTACCTGGATAATATTTACTACTAGGGTCAAGCGTCAAATCAAAAAATACATCTGGTGCGACTGACGTTGTAACTTCATTTCTTGCATATAAATATTCTGCAATCGCGTTAAAATTATCATTTAATTTAAAAGTAGCTCGGCCCATAGCTGAGATGTCTTCTGTCTTTGGAACAATACCAATTACTGCTTGGCTGTTATATTTACAAATTTGACCATCAGTCTCTACTAGAGGGTTATTACCACAACCTGTAGATGCATAGGGATTACCTAATCCAGGTATATTGGCAGGGAATGAACCACTACTAGTTTTATGGATTCCTAATTCAGGTAATATGCCTCCACGTCGACTAACTTTACGATCTTTGGCCATGACATCGTCGCCTTTGCGATAGTCCACAACACCAAAAACATTGTAGCCATTTTCGTCTAAATCACCGAAGCCGCCAAAGATACTGTAGTCTTGTTGCTCACCGCCTTTTTGTTCTGGTTTTTGATAGCCAGCAGTCAGATTAAGTCCTGTAAACTGTTTTTTGGTAATGAAGTTAATTACCCCACCAATTGCATCAGTGCCATAAATGGAAGAGGCACCATCTCGTAAAACCTCAATACGGTCTAACATTGCGAGTGGAATAATATTTAAGTTGGTAACGCCACTGTCATAGGCGTTTGCAGCCAATCGACGGCCATTAAGTAAAACAAGTGTCTTATTGGCACCTAAGGCTCTAAGGTTCGCTGCTGAACCCACCGTCTTACTTGCGCCTACATTACTTGCAGTCACAAAGTTCGATTGGTTTGCACTGATCTTTGCTAATGCTTCCTCTGTTGTTGTTACCCCTTGTTTTAAGATTTCATCAACTTTTACGATGGTAATGGGGGAAGCACTTTGTGCTGCAACTCCTTTGATTGAAGAACCTGTAACGGCAACTTTTACGACTTTTGTTGGTTTTTCATCAGTACTTGATTGTTCAGTTTCTGCTGCCTGTGCCAGGGTAAGACACATCATACTTAAACTAAGGGTGCTTAATTTAAGAATTGTTTTGCTGATCTTGGGGGTTGCCTGAGATCGAACATTGTATTTTTTTTTCATCGTGGATTTGATCCCTTTTTGTTGTCGTTAGCGATATTGCTGGAAAGTTTTTAAGCAAAGCAAGTGCCAACTATATATTTTTCTTTTTTTAGTTTATGCAAAATATTGATATATATTGATTTTATTATGGTTCAGCACGAAGGTTCATCTTTTATTAAACAAAAATAAATTTTCCGTTTGGAAAATTTTTGAACGCTGGCCAAAAGTTTCAAATTTTTTTGTATAAAAAATATACATTGCTGGACTCTTCACATGCTTAATAAATAAAAATGTATCGTTTTAGAACCTTTTTATATGTAATGTTATACTATTTGTAATGCTGGGATTTGTTTAATTTTTTATTTTAAATCAATTGTTTATTTTATATTTATTTGTTAATTTGGCTTGTCTCAATATGAATCATAATGTGTCATTAATGTATTTTATTTGTGCATTTAAGGTATTGGATGATTAACATATGCAAATATAATATTTGGCAAAAAGTTACTTTTATTTATATAGTTCAAACCATTTTAAGTACCTAATAAAAATATGAATTTCTAATATTATTAATTATTTTGTGATGAATATTAATAAATGGCATGAAATTCGCTTTATTTTCAGTAGTTACAAAAGATTGGGTTTTTTGACTTTGTTTTTCCATTTGTTCAAATAAAAACGCTTATAGAAAAGTAAAGAATTAAACCCAAATAGGCTTATCTGTTGAAAAAGAACTTTTCTTATGCAGATTTAGATGTTACTCAAAAGGATAATATCTTTTAAAAAACTAATTACGTGGGTATGAACTTGAAATTAAAATTTTTTAAGCTCGCCATTTTAAGTCTGGCTATTACATCAGTTCCTTGTGCTTACGCAATTACACCAGCACAACCAAACAAAATTTTGCATGTTGCCTATGAAGCTCCAGATGATGGCTTCGATATGGTTAAAACTACCAATTTCTATAGTGCTAATATTGCTGAGGCAATTTTTGAGCCTTTACTCAAATATGACTATCTGGCACGTCCATTACAGTTAGCTCCCTATACAGTAGAGAGTCTGCCTAAAGTGGAACAAGACGGTAAAGTTTATACTTTTAAAATTAAGCCAGGTATCTATTTTACCAATGATCCAGCTTTTAAAGGTAAACGCCGTGAGCTAGTAGCCGAAGACTACGTCTATACAATTAAACGGATTCTAGATCCTAAAAATAGAGCACCGTCTGTTTCATTCATTGATGGTAAGTTACTAGGTGCCGATGCGGTTGTAGCCCAAGCAAAGAAAACTGGAAAATTTGATTATGCTGCTCCAATTGCAGGAGTCAAAGCGCTTGATCGATATACTCTACAATTTACCTTAACTCGCCAAGACTATAATTTTCCTTATATTCTTGCCTATATTACTTTTGGCGGAGTTGCTAAAGAGGTTGTTGATTATTACGGTGACCGTATTGGTATGCATCCCGTAGGTACAGGCCCTTACATGTTAAGTAAATATGTACCAAGAAGTAAGGTCGAGTTGATTGCTAATCCTGATTATCGTGGTTTTGTCTGGAACTTTAAGTCGACAGGAACACCTTGGGATAACCAGCTTGTTAAGGAAATGTCTGGAAAGAAAATGCCACAAATTGGAAAGGTGGTGGTCAGTATTATTGAAGAACAACAGTCAAGATGGTTAGCTTTTCAATCTGGGCAACTAGACTTTGACAAACTTACAGCAGATGCTGTTCCTCAAGCTTTAGATGGAAATCAACTTAAAGCCTCTTTCAAGAAAAGAGGAATTAAACATTATCCAAATAAAGACCCCGAGATTACCTATACCATGATGAACATGCGTGATCCGGTGATTGGTGGTTTTAGTCCAGAAAAGATCGCTCTTCGTAGAGCAATTACTTTGTCGTACAACCAAAAAGAAAGTATAAAACAGGCTTACAAAGGGCAAGCTGTTCGGGCTGAAATGTTTATACCTGAAGGTGTGAATGGCTATAATCCGAAATATAAAAGTAGCGTAGGATACAACCCGCTATTAGCAAATAAATTACTTGATTATTATGGTTATAAAAAAGGTGCTGACGGTTATAGAACCCAGCCAAACGGGAAACCTTTGATTTTAAAAATTAATACAGAAAATAGCTCGGCCTCAGTTATCCACTCCGAACTCTGGAAAAAGAATCTGGATGCGATTGGCATTCGAGCTGACTTTAAGGTGAGTAATTTTGCAGATAACTTAAAAGCCGCAACTCAATGTAAATATATGATTTGGAGTGGGGCATGGATTGCTGACTATCCTGAAGGAGATAATTTTGCACAATTATTATACGGACCAAATGCTGGACAGGGAAACCATGCTTGTTATCAGTCCAAAACGTATGATGCTCTTTATACTCAGGCCATTCATTTACCACCGCAACAACGTCTACCATATTATGAAAAGCTCAACCGCCAGATTGAAGCTGATAACCCATGGATTGTTCATGTAACTCGCATTCGTAACTGGTTAGTACGGCCACAAGTTCAGGGTTTTAAACCCCATCCTATGATGAATACAAACTGGCAATATCTTGATATTACTCCTATTAAAAAATAATTTTAGATAAAGATCATGATGACTGAAAATTTAAAACAAAAGCTCAAGCACTGTAGTATCAGCTTGCTATTCGCTAGTATGGCCTTAACGGGATCTACAAGTATTTTTGCGAAAAGCCCAGCCGATCCGAATAAAGTTTTACGTTATGTATTTCCAACAGCTGAGACAGGTTTCGACCCGGCTTATATCCATGATTTATATTCGGCGCATGTAACCACTTCGATATTTGAAACTCTATATACCTATGATTATTTAGCGAGGCCGGCAAAGCTTATTCCGCAAATAGCAACTGCTATGCCAGAAGTCAGTGCCGATGGTCTGAGCTATACCATTCGAATTAAAAAGGGAATTTATTTTACGCCAGACCCTGTTTTTAAAGGCAAACCTAGAGAATTAACAGCCAATGATTATGCGTACTCTTTTAAGCGTTTATTAGACCCGAATCTGCGCTCTCCAAATAGCTGGCTATTAGAAAACAAAATTGAAGGTATGGATGCGTTAGTCAAAGCAGCCAATAAGTCCGGAAAATTTAACTATGATCAAAAGGTAAGTGGTTTACAAACACCTGATAAATACACTTTGGTGATTCGTTTAGTTAAGCCAGACTATAACTTTCCGTTATTACTGGCCCATGACCCGACAAGTGCTGTGGCACGCGAAGTTATCGAAAAGTATAAAGACAAAGCCGGTTATGTTATGGGCCATCCTGTAGGTACAGGTCCTTATGTGCTGAGCAAGTGGGTACCAGCATCGCGCATTGTTTTAAAAGCGAATCCTGATTATCGGGGTTTTACTTGGAACTTTAATGCCAGCAGCCCTGAAGATCAGGCAATTGTGAAGCGACTTAAAGGTAAAAAAATGCCTCAAATCGGCACAATTGATATTCAGGTGATGGAAGAAAACCAATCGCGGTGGCTAGCATTTCAGCGTGGTGAGGTTGATATATTTCAGCTTGAAGGCCAACTGGTCGCAAAAGCGGTTAAAGACGGTAAATTAAGACCTGAACTTGCTAAAGAAGGTGTGCAGTTATCTCGCATTGTTGACCCCGAAATTAGCTATATTTATTGGAATCTTAAAAATCCAGTCATTGGCGGAATGAGTAAAGAAAAAATTGCTTTACGCCGTGCGATTGCGATGTCTCGTTCGATAGATCAAGAAATTAAACTAGTAAGAAATGATGATGCACAGCGTCTACATTTTTCAATTCCACCAGGTGTAGTGGGTAATGACCCTCAATACAGAACCAGTACCCCATATTCTGTGAAAGCAGCAAATTTACTATTAGATAGATATCACTATAAAAAAGATGCCTCAGGTTGGCGTACTCAACCAGATGGGAAACCTCTGGTCATTGAATATATGGCGCGTAGTGACAGTATTGGCCAGCAAAGCGCTGAACTCTGGAAGAAAAATTTTGATAGTTTGAATATCCGTATGGTCTTTAAACCCATGCTCTTTGCAGATCTTATTCGTGCGCAAAAACAATGTGAAGGGATGTTCGGGTCTTCTGCATGGATAGCCGATTATCCAGATGGGGATAATTTTATGCAAAATTTTTATGGACCCAATACACATATGACGAACTGGTCTTGTGGTTCTACACCAGAGTTTGATCAGTTGTATCGCCAAACGCAACAAATGCAAGCAGGTGCTGAGAGAGATGCGCTTTATCGAAAAATGACACGGTTGTTAGAAGTGTATATGCCTGTTCAAATCTCATATGCACGCTACCGGAATATGCTGGCTCAACCAAAAATCATTGGATATAAGAAGCATCCAATTTTACATGCAGAGTGGATGTATTTCGATATTGATACAAATACTAAATCTAATCATTAAATGAAAAAAATTGGAGATACGATGAAAAATAATGCACTGAAAATGACAACCTTATGTATGTTGACCATAGGTGTAAGTCAGTTTGCAACGGCAGAGACAACACGTCCTATTTTGCCATTACTTAAAGCACAACAACTTCCAGCATGGTGTGATGCGAATTTAAAAAAGATTCAGAAAGAGATTTCAAATTTTGAAAAAACGCCTGTTAAAGATAATGCAGCAGCGGCGCCTATATTGGCAAAATGGGATAAAGTTTTTGCGCATTTTGAAGATTTCTCAGGTCCTATAAGTCTATATAGTAACGTAGACCCAGATGCAAAGTTACGTAAGGCAGCAGAAGACTGTGAAATCAAAATTAATCAGTTTCATACTGATATATTTCAAAATTCAAAATTATATAACGTCATTAAGAATACAAAAGCTACTGATCCGATAGGCCAAAAATATCGTCAAGATATCTTAGATCAGTTTGAAGACACAGGCGTTCAACTTGAGCCAGTAAAACGTGCACGAATGAAAGCTATTCTGGATGAGTTGACCAAACTCGAACAAGAATATGCCCGTAACGTCCGTGATAATCCGGAAAAACTTGAGTTTACTCCTGAAGAGATGAAAGGCTTACCTCAAAGTTATATTTCAGCATTAAAGAAAAATGCTAAAGGTAATTATTTATTAGGTTTTGAATATCCAGAGTATCGTCCTTTTATGGAGTTGGCAGATAATGATGATGCCCGAAAAAGATATCAAATTGCCTTTACTAGACGTGGTACTGAACAAAATTTAAAACTACTTAAACAGGCAATTGATTTGCGTTATGAGCTTGCTCAGTTATTTGGAAAAGCAAGTTATGCAGATTGGGTTTTAAAAGACCGTATGGCTAAAACGCCTGAGGCTGTAAATCAATTTTTAGCAGAAGTACAAAAAACAGTAGCACCACTAGAACGCAAAGAAGTAGAAGAACTCCGAGCATTTAAAGCACAAACATTAAAAACACCATTAGAAAAAACCGAGATAACACGTTGGAGTGAAGCTTACTGGAGTGAAAAACTTCGTAAGAGTAAATATCAAATCGATCAGGAAAAACTTCGTGATTATTTTCCAACTTTAGCTGCTCAAAAATGGTTATTTGCCATTTCATCTGACCTTTATGGTATTGATTTTAAACCTGTCAAAGTTAAAGCATGGCAGGACGAAGTTGAATATTACGATGTAGTTGATAAGAAGACAGGAAAACTCCTTGGTGGCTTATATATGGATAAATTCCCTCGTGAAGGGAAGTATGGCCATGCCGCTGTTTGGGGAGTATATGGTGGTAGTACATTAACAAACCGCTTACCAGTTTCAGCCCTAGTTACGAACTTTAATCGTAAAGGGCTAAATAGCGATGAGCTTGAAACGTTTGTCCATGAGTTTGGTCATGCTCTACACGGCATTTTGTCAAATACCCGCTATACCAGTCAGTCTGGAACATCCGTAGAGCGTGATTTTGTAGAAGCACCATCTCAAATGTATGAAGAGTGGGCACGCCGTAAAGAGACTTTATCTAAAGTGGCTGATTATTGTGATCCAGCCTGTCCACGTGTTGACGATGAATTAATTGCCCGTTTAAAAGCTGTACATAACTATGGTCGTGGCTTGCGTTATGCCCGTCAGACCCTTTATGCACAGTATGATATGTCATTGCATACTGCTGATGCCTTAAAAGTAAAACCTTTAGAAAATTGGCAAAAAATGGAAGCTGCTACAGCTTTGGGTTATGTACCAACAACAGAGTTTCCTGGGCAGTTTGGGCATTTGATGGGCGGTTATCAAGCAGGTTATTACGGCTATATGTGGTCTGAGGTTTTAGCTTTAGACATGCTTTCTGCATATGGTGACAACCTTAATAACCCGCAAGTAGGGCAACGTTACCGTCAAACGATCTTATCGCAAGGTAGCCAAAAACCAGCAGCTGAATTAGTTAAAGATTTCCTTGGCCGTGATCCTGACAATAAAGCATTCTTTAACGAAATTACCGGACAACGGGTTAAATAAGGAATTATCACTATGCTGGCATATGTTATTCGGCGTTTATGGCAGATGATTCCAACGATGTTGGGGGTAGTCTTACTTATTTTTATTCTTTTTAACTGGGTAGGTGGAGATCCTGCTTATATTTTAGCGGGCAAGATGTCTAATCCTGAGCAGATCGAAAACATTCGTAAGCAGTTAGGTGTCGATCAGCCTTATTACGTTCAGCTTTGGATTTTCATTAAGCAGATTCTCACTTTTGACTATGGTGCAAGTTGGAGTACTGGCGAACCTGTTTCTCAAATTATTTTAACTCGATTAGGGCCCTCGCTCACGCTTTTAATTCCACTGACTATTTTACAGACGGTTATTTCAATTATTTTGGCATTGGCTGTTGCCGCGGTACGTGGTTCTTTAACCGACCGTATGGTCATGATGCTATGTACTATTGGCATGTCGATCAGCATCTTAGTTTACATCATCGTTTTTCAATATGTTCTGGCTTATCAGCTAAGTTGGTTTCCTGTGCAAGGCTGGAGCGACACCTTTACTGATAATTTATTTAAGTTTGCCTTACTACCAATTCTAATCATGTTGGTGGTGAGTATTGCACCGACTTTACGTTTATATCGTAGCTTTGTGCTTGATGAAATTAATCAGGACTATGTTCGAACAGCACGTGCTAAAGGTGTGGGGGAAAGTCGAATCTTAGGTGTGCATGTACTGCGTAATGCTTCAATTCCCATTATTACCGATGTGATGTCAACTTTACCTGCATTGCTCATAGGCGCATTTTTAATTGAACGTTTTTTTGGTATTCCTGGGATTGGTCGAGAGGTGATTATTGCAGTTGAGCGGAGTGATTTTCCTGTTATTAAAGCAATTACAGTTTACATCGCAGCTGCAACCATGATTTTTAACCTGATTGCCGATTTGGTCTACAAAGTGGTTGATCCACGTGTACAGTTGAAGTAGGTGGGCTATGCTGAGCGTTTTATCAAAAAGAAAACAACAAACAAAAGCCGAAGCTCATTCATCTGGCCTGTGGAAACTTGCCATACGTCGTCTTCGGGCCGACAAGATCGCAATGTCATCGCTAGTGATTGTATTGCTTTATTTTATTATCTTGGTTCTATCAATGACGGGCGTGATTGCATCTGACTGGAATAAAGAAGTTGCTGTGAGTTATGCGCCACCGACATTTATAGGGGCAGACAAGACAACAGAAGCTGGACAAAATTCAGCAGCAATTGAGGAGGAATTACCAGAAAATCCAGTTGATCCTTTAAAAGATGTAATTAACAAGCTTAAGGCTGAAATTAAACAAGAAAAGAGCTCTGGAAGCGCAATTGATTATTATGGTGTAGTTGACCCATTAGCCGATGATATGAAAGCGATCGATCAGCAACTGGGCGGACATCTACTAGATCAGCAAGCAGAACTGAAAAGTACCCTTGTGTTTGGAGCTGATAAATGGGGACAGGACGTTTTAAAGAAAACTATTAAAGGTGCTGAAACTTCAATTATTGTTGGGGTGATATCGGCTTTACTCGCAGTAGGGATTGGTACACTTTTAGGCGCAATTTCTGGATATTTCGGTGGTTGGGTTGATGATATTCTCAACTGGTTTTATAACATTTTTACCTCAATTCCATATTTATTATTAGTTCTCGCGATTGCTGCCGTACTTCAACAAAAAGGCATATTGTCCATTGTTCTGATTTTAGGTTTAACGGGCTGGACCGGTGTTTATCGTTTAATTCGTGCCGAATATATGAAACATACTGCACGTGAGTACGTTCTTGCTGCCAAAGCAATTGGTGTTGGTCACTTCCGCCGTATGTTCATTCATATTTTCCCAAATGTCAGCCATATCGCTTTAGTCCAAATGTCAATTTTGGTGGTTTCTTTTATTAAATCTGAAGTTATTTTGAGTTTCTTGGGCTTCGGTGTGCCTGTAGGCGTAGTGTCTTGGGGGAGCATGTTAAATGAAGCGCAAAGTGAACTTCTTTTAGGTAAATGGTGGCAGTTAGTCGCTGCCTCTGTCGCAATGGCTGTTCTGGTTACGGCATTCTCAATGTTTACTGATGCACTTCGTGATGCGTTAGATCCAAAGCTAAAATAAGAGGAAGGTCAAATGTTAGAACAAGAAAATAAGAATGCGCCGCTACTGCATGTTAAAAATTTACGAGTAAGTTTTAAAGGTGAAGATAAGCAATATATTGAAACCGTAAAAGGAATTACTTTTGATATTCCTGCAAATACTACGGTTGCTTTAGTGGGTGAGTCGGGTAGTGGTAAATCGGTTACTTCTTTGGCAACTATGGGATTGCTGCCTGTAGGTCAGAGTAAAATTGATGAGCAAAGTAAAATTATATTTGAAGGCAAAGATTTACTGAGCTTATCTCGTAAAGATATGCGCAAAATCTGTGGTAAAGATATTGCGATGATTTTTCAGGAGCCGATGTCATCATTAAATCCAGTTTTTACGGTTGGCAATCAAATTGCAGAAGTGTTGTGTTTACATATGGGGTTGAATCGTAAACAGGCTCGACAACGCGTTTTAGAATTGCTTAAAGAAGTAGGTATTCCTTCACCTGAAACTAAAATTAATGCCTATCCAAATCAACTTTCGGGTGGTCAACAACAACGTGTCATGATTGCTATGGCGATTGCATGTGAGCCTAAACTGCTCATTGCCGATGAACCGACTACGGCCCTTGATGTCACGATTCAAAAGCAAATTATTGATTTACTCGAGTCATTGCGTAAGCGCCGTCAAATGTCGATGCTTTTTATTACCCACGATTTAGCATTGGTCGGTGAAATTGCAGATAAAGTCATTGTAATGCGTCATGGCGAGATTAGAGAGCAAGGTGCTGCTGAACAGGTTCTTGAACAGCCTAAAGATGTATATACGAGAGCTTTGTTATATTGCCGCCCGCAAATGTCACAACGACCTTATCGTTTACCAGTGACCAGCGATTTTATGCGTCAAGAAGACGATGTATTGGTCGAGCAAAGTTTTGATGCTTCAGAAATTCCCGAACGCAAACGTGGCTTAAATGGTGATGAACAAATCATTTTAGAAGTAAAAGACCTGAAAAAAAGCTTTTATAGCCGTAAAGGTCTATTTGGCAAAGAAGAGTTTCAGGCCGTAAAAGGTGTTTCTTTTAAGCTGGCTAAAGGAAAAACCTTAGGATTAGTTGGTGAGTCAGGTTCAGGTAAAACGACTGTTGGGCTATTACTCATGCGCTTACATCAGGCATCTGGTGGGCAGGCTTTCATCGAAGGTAAAGATATTCTTTCATTAACTGAAAAAGAGTTTGCTAAATATCAACGGAAAATCCAGATCATCTTTCAAAACCCATATGCCTCTCTTAATCCACGCTTTACCATTGGACAGATTTTATTAGAGCCTATGCAAATTCATAACATTGGTAAAGATGATGCAGAGCGTAAACAAATTGCCCTTGGACTGCTTGAGCGAGTGAATCTGCCTGAACAAGCTTACTACCGATATCCACATGAGTTTTCAGGTGGACAACGTCAACGTATTGCCATTGCACGCTGTTTAACGCTAAAGCCTGAAATTTTAATTTGTGATGAATCTGTTTCTGCGCTCGATGTTTCAGTTCAGGCACAAGTACTTAACTTATTACAAGACTTACAAGATGAGTTTGGGCTTAGTTATATATTTATTTCACATGACTTATCGGTTGTGAAATATATCTCTGATCAGGTCATGGTCATGAATCATGGCGAGGTTGTTGAAATAGCTAATTCAGATGAACTCTATGCACATCCTCAACATGATTATACTAAACGACTATTACAGGCGATTCCTCAAGGGATTCAACACGTTTCATGAGCGTAAAGTTATGTCGTTAAGGGCACTTTCGAGTGCCTTTTTATTTGGTTTATGTGGTAAATGCTTATAAAATAAGAGAGATAAATGTAGAGTATTTTATTCTTGCTATGTGCGCTAATTTTAAACCTTTAACGCTTGCCCAATTACAGCAACTTCAGTTGCCTGTAGTCGGCTTTAGCTATGCCGAAGAGGTTTATCCTGCAGGAACAATGCCACTATTATTCAAATCACCACAAGGTTTTGAATGGCGCAAAGTGATGTTTGGATTGGTTCCTAAATGGGCTGAAGATACAAATATAGCAAAACATACCTACAATGCCCGCCATGAGACTATTTTCCAAAAACCGAGTTTTCAAGAAGCCGCACTTAAATGTAAATTTGGTGTGATTCCAGTGACCGAATTTTATGAAAGTAAGTATATAAATGATAAGCCTGAGCGGTGGGGTGTACGCCGTAAAGATGGGCAGGCTTTTTTTATTGCAGCGATCTACGAAATTTGCAAAATGAATGAAACGATTATTCGTTCTGCAAGTATGTTGACGATGGATGCTATAGACCATCCGATGATGAAAGACTTTCATGAACCAGGCGATGTCAAAAGATCAGTGATTGTGATTCCACATGATCGACTAGAAGAGTGGTTAAGTTTAGAATCACCTGATATTTCCAGCTTTATCGAAGGCTTTCCGGTTGAAGAATTTGAATGCTCTCATGTGCCAAAAGAAAAAGTTATAAAACCGACACCACAGCTAAGCATGTTTGACTAATCTATCTAAAATAAGATGAGGTTATTGATATCAACTCTGAATCAATAACCTATATTATTTATTCAATATTTTTACTTAATGTTTGTACTTCAGAATCTTGAGCTAGATAACTTAATTCAATGGGTGAAATAACAAAAGTTGTATTATCTGAAGTCTGTTTAAATACAAAACCATATTCAAAAGACTGGCTACTTTTGTTTGGTAACCAGAATAGATAAGGACATCCTGTATAACTACCATCCCAACCCATTTCTCTTGCTAAAGCTAAAGCTGTATCTGATTTTGCAATGATTTCTTTAAGAGATTCTTTATCTCTTGTTGAAACATCACCATCATCATCTGCAAAAGTTTGTAGAAACTCATTTAAGGGCTTAAGGTCTTCCCAGTTATGTTCTATTGTCGAGAAATGATATCCATATAGCATCATGTGCACTTTCTTCCATCTTGTTATTGTGTCCTTGACCATACCAAGAAATATATGAAAAGGAAATGGATAAATCTGATTTAAGTTGTTTATTTTTCATAACTTATAGATTGTTTTTTGTACGGAATAAAGGCTTTTATAAATAATATAATTATTCATATTAACTAAATAGCATATGCAGAAAGCAATGGTTCTAATGATTAAGATAAATGACTATTTTAGTAAATCAAACTGTTGGCGAATATAGAATTGTTCATAATTCACCTATAATAGAAGTGAAACTATGTAGAGCATATTTATGTTTATAACAACTACGCGCCCACAAGATAATTTAATTAATCAACTTTTGCCTATTTTGGAACAGGCGAGCCAGATTCTACTAGAAGAATATCAAAACTATTCTGCGGGTTATGAGTTTACTATTCATGAAAAGCAAGATGATTCACCTGTAACCCAAGCAGATCTAAAGGTAAATAGATTTTTATTAAAGCATCTTGCAGACATTACTCCAGAGTTGCCTGTATTGTCTGAAGAAAGTGATTATAGTGCCCGTCATGAATGGTCTACTTGTTGGATGTTAGATCCACTCGATGGAACCAAAGAATTTATACATGAACGTGATGAATTTACGATCAATCTAAGCTTGATCAACGGCAAAGAAACAGTTTTCTCAGTTATTGCCGTGCCATGTGAACAAGTTGTGTACTTAGGATATCTGCAAGATTTACCTTTTAAATATAGCTTTAGCCAACAACAATGGTATCAATATCAGGTTAGTTCAACTCCGCTAGATGCACCTATACAAATAGGACTTAGTCACGGTAGTAAAAATCCAAAATACCAAAAATTTATTCAACCTATTGAAAAAGAACATCGCATTATTCGACGAGAAGCCGGGAGTGCCTATAAGTTTTGTATGATGTTAGAAGGTGAAATAGATATTTACCCACGCTTTCATCCTACTTCTGAATGGGATACCAGTTCTGGTCAAGGTCTCTTAGAAAGTATAGGCGGTGGTTTACTTACTCTTGATGGAAAACCTTTTGAATATAACCAAAGAAGCACGGTTTTAAATAAGGGCTTTATCGCTTTTCGTGATCAGGAAAGCAAAAAAATAGCATTTGAAGCATTAGCCCAATCAGGTGTTATAGATTGAGAGTTATGCCAGACATGTTATAGTGGCAAAGTATTGAAAAAAGATGACAAGATAAAGATGGCACTCGATTTATTGCCTAAAAGTATGTTTGAAGCAATTGATTTATTGCCCGATGCTTCAACTCCTGTAACCTTATTTACGCGCCATTCTTTAAGAGAACTTGTAGATGGGCAGGGCTTGGCTGGTTATGATCTCCAACTTACTCCTCAAGGACGTGAGCTTGCGCAGGCATGGGGTAATTACTTAATCAAAAATACAGATCGTGTTATTCAGCATTGTATTTCAAGTCCAATACAACGCTGTGTCGATACGGCGGCACTCATGATTGAAGGGGCTGATGACGTAAGTCCTCAATCAAATACTCATACGATTGAAATTATTGAGCAAGGGCTACTTGTTGAACCAGGTAGCTTTGTGTTGGATATACAACAAGCTGCTCCTTATTTTAAAAAGCAGGGCGCTTTAGGCTTTATTAATAGTTTTGTAAATAATGTATTACCGGGTATGAAACATCCTATTACGGGTGTTTTAGATGTACTAGAGCTTATTTACCGAACTCATCCAAAAACTAAAGGCGGTCTTAGTTTAGCCGTCAGTCATGACACGATTATTGCAGCAATTGTTGCTGTAATTTCTGGCGAAAATAAAATTAAGAAAGAAGACTGGCCGGAAATGATGGAAGGATTATTTGTCTGGTTTGAAGGTGAAGAGTTTCCAAATTGTAAATTAAAGTGGATTTGGAGAGGAAAAGCCTATGAGCTGAATGTAGCTAAATTTCATAAAGTGCTATAAGCTCAAAAACGATAGATAATAAAAAAAGCCCTATTGGGCTTTTTTTACATGTTCAAATTAGTTAGCTAACGCTTTAACTTGAGCATTTAAACGGCTCTTATGACGAGCAGCTTTATTTTTGTGGATGATGCCTTTATCAGCCATGCGGTCGATTACAGGAACAGCTTTTTTGTAAGCTTCTGTAGCAACAGCATAATCACCACCAGCGATTGCACTTAAAGTACGTTTGATGTAGGTACGAACCATAGAACGCAAGCTTGCGTTGTGTTTACGCGCTGTAACGTTTTGACGCGCACGTTTTTTAGCTTGAGCAGAGTTTGCCACTCTTGCACTCCTTGAAAATAAGTTGGTCTGGGCGGGCTGTGGTCAATTCAGTAAACTGGTGTAACCATCACCAGCCCGTAAACAAGTGCCATATTGTGATGAATCAACACCGTGAAGTCAAGCCTTGCGAGCATTTTAAGCGGTTTTAGGGGCTGCTAAAACGGTAAGAAAAGGTTAAATTTGATACAAACTTAAAGAGGGTTGGATAAAAAATGACTATAAGTACTAAAAAAGCAATTGTGATAGGTGCTACGGGACTTGTGGGTTTAGCGCTTGTCGAACAGCTTGAGCAAACTCCGGAATTTGAAGCGATTACTGTTGTGGTCAGAAAAGAATCACAACTACTTAATACATATAAAAAAGTTACTCAACTCGTTATAGAGGATTTTTTATTACTCAATGATGAAGATGTGAATGGCCATACCCATGCATTTAGCTGTTTGGGAACAACATTAAAAGTGGCAGGCTCAAAACAGGCTTTTTACGCTGTGGATTATGAAATCAATGCTCATTTAGCAGATTTAGTGCAAGATAAACACATTCATTTACTGCTAGTGAGTGCCCTTGGAGCAAATGCAAATTCTCCAATTTTCTATAATAAAGTGAAAGGACAATTAGAAGATTATATTGAGAGTCTAGAACTCGAAAAACTATCTATTTTTAGACCGTCTTTACTGATTGGTAAACGCAGCGATGTACGGTTTATTGAAGACTTAGGGCAGAGTCTATTTAAACTTATTGAGAATAAATTTCAGAAGCCATTCAAATATAAGCCAGTAACTGCGGAGCAATTGGCTCATACGATGGTCGTAGCGGCGCTAACGCAAATTGAAGCCTTTAAACGATATGATAATCTGAGCATACAACAAACTCGATAAGGGAGTATTAAAGTGTCGACAGTACCATTTGTAACATGTGATTTATTAGATGATAACCCTGAAAAAGACTTACAGGTTGTAATCCCATCAATGGATGGCAAGTTCTTTCAAAGTTATGGAGCACGTAAAACTTTTGGGGGACAGGTTGTAACAGTAAAGTGCTTTGAAGATAACTCACGTGTAAAAGAGTTATTGGCAACAGATGGTACAGGTAAAGTATTAGTTGTGGATGGTGGTGCATCTATGCGCTGTGCACTCATGGGTGATTTGATTGCTGAGTCAGCGGTTAAAAACAACTGGAATGGTGTAGTGATTTACGGTTGTGTAAGAGATGTTGATGCACTTGCGAACTTAGATTTGGGAGTACATGCATTGGCTGCAATTCCACAAAAAAGTAATCGTAAGGGCATTGGTGAGGTAGATATTAATTTGTATTTTGGTGGAGTCACAATTCAATCTGGTGATTTTATCTATGCTGATAATAATGGGATTGTGATAGCAAAAGAAAAATTAGTCTAATTCTCTAATATAAAGGAAGGCATGATGGTGATTCATCAAATTAAAGTACTTCAAGCAGTTGTATCTGCAATTGCTGAAGGTGGTAGAGGTGTTTCAGGAACAGCATTTCCACAACAACCTGTAAAGGCTTTGAAATTATATGAATTTGAAGGTTCACCATTTTGCCGTCGTGTTCGTGAAGTGATTACACTTTTGAATCTGGACGTTGAAATTTATCCATGTCCTAAAGGTGGAACAAAGTATCGTTCAGTTGTAAAAGAAAAAGGCGGTAAATTACAGTTTCCATTTTTAATTGATGAAAATACTGGCGATCAGCTATATGAATCACAGGATATTATTCATCATTTATTTAAATATTATGGCAAGACAGGGAAAACACCACAGAAATTTTCGAGTTACCCAAACATGCCTTATGTTGCAGTTGCTGGAACTATATTAAATGGAGCTCGTGGAATATGGATAAATAAAAAAATTGTTAATAGAGCTGCACCTGAACAAAAACTTGAGTTATGGAGTTTTGAAGCAAGTCCGTATTCACGAATTGTAAGAGGTCTACTCTCTGAACTTGAGCTTCCATATATTTTGCATAATGTAGCAAAAGAGAGATGGCAAGATATGGGACCTGCTATTCTTCGCTTAAAACCAGGGAAATATATACCTTTAGAAGGTGGGAAAAGGGAAAAGCTGTTGCCTATTATGCAGGATAAAATGCAAGTACCATACTTGGTAGACTCAAATACGGGAGTGAAGATGTTTGAGTCGGCTCAAATCGTAAAGTATTTAAAAAAGCAATATGGACGTTGATTAAGGTTAATTTGAGTAAGGGTTTAAGGCGTTTTACTTAAACTCTTATCAACATCAGATTTCTTAACAGGTTGTATGAAAAAAATATGAGTATGCTAAATTAATAAACTTAAATACCTAAAAAGGCATATTTTATGGAATGTATGAGAATTCAACCTGTAACGAGTGCTCCTGGTGAAAATGCATTATTTATTGTATTGGGACTAGCTCAAGGTGATTCTGTAATAGAAAAAGTAAAAGATTTTGCTGCTAATTTTTCAGCACTAACCAGAAGTCTCTTTAATCGTTACCCAGATAGTAAATTTAATGCCACTTTAGGTTTTAGCTCCAATGCATGGGATATATTATTTCCAGAGCAATCCAAGCCTCAAGAGTTAGAGCCATTTCAAGAAATTAGAGGCCCGAAATACACAGCTGTCTCAACTCCGGGTGATTTATTTTTTCATATACGTGCTGATCGTCAGACTTTATGTTACGAGATGGGCAATATAATTAATCAACAGCTTGGTAAAGTAACGTATCCAATTGATGAAGTTCATGGTTTTCGTTATTTTGACGGACGAGCAATTATTGGCTTTGTAGATGGGACTGAGAATCCTGAACCAGTTATTGCAGCGCAGTGGGCGTTAGTAGGTGATGAAGATCCTGACTTTATCGGGGGAAGTTATGCTTTTATCCAAAAATATACACATGATATGGACAAATGGCGTTCATTAACTGACGAAGAACAAGAAAAAGTGATTGGCCGTAAAAAGTTCAATGATGTTGAGCTCGGCGATGATGAAAAACCTTTAACTGCTCATAATGTCGTTAGTAAAGCTCATGATGCGGAAGGTAATGAACTTAAAATTATGCGAGCTAATATGCCTTTTTCAAATCCTTCTAGAAATGAATATGGCACATTCTTTATTGGCTACTCGCGTAAATTTAGTACAACCCGACAAATGCTTGAGAACATGTTTTTAGGCAACGAGCATGGTAACCTAGACCGGTTACTTGACTTTAGTACTGCTCAAACAGGTACTTTATTCTTTGTACCGACTGTAGATTTTCTTGATGATTTAGGCGATGAATAGTCGTTAATTTAGAAGACTTAAATGATGGAAGTGACTAGGTTACTTCTATCATTTAAATTGAAATAAATATGATGTGATGAAATGTTTAAAAAGATAACGCAGCTTTTTCAAGGCTCGAAAGAGACACCTGAACAAATTTACTTGCAAGAGAACCAATTAAAATTTGATTCTGAACGTGGGCCTATTATTAATGATGTATTGATTAATCAGAAATGGTCAGAGCATCTGGAATATTTCTCAAACCGTAAATTACAGAATTTTGATAATCTTCAAAAGTTATTTCAAATTACGCCACAAATTAATGAAAAGATTGATCTAGAAATTGCAACACAGCGTTATGTTGCAAGATTAGAAAATACTCAAGAAAAACTACTTCAACTCAAAGCGATTATACAAATATTGAATCAATATTACGTTTTGTTTTTGCGTGATAAATAATCATAGTTGATTGATTAAAAAATATAAAAAGTAGGGCCAACTAGTAGTTTGATTTTCAAAAAAATAACTCATTTCACTAAAAACATCATGCTACTATTGAGCTCATATCTTCTTAGCTGATAAAAGCCATATACATGTTTCAACAAGAAATCTCTCAATTGAATTTACAACAGCTCAAAGCCGGTGAAAAGCGTTGGGTAGGGTCGTTATTAGGTTCATCTGCTGCATTATTATTCAAAGAAATTGCCGTTCAGCATTCATCTTTGCTCGTTATAGTGGCTCGAAATAACCAACATGTTGCTCAGTTAGAAAGTGAACTTGAATTTTATGGCATAAAGCCGACAATTTTCCCTGATTGGGAGATTCTGCCTTATGATCGCTTGTCACCTCATCAAGATATTGTTTCAGAACGTCTCGCGATTTTATCCAATATGCCGCAAAAAGGTGTATTGCTCGTTTCAGCAAGTACTTTAGCTCAAAGAGTTGCACCCTATTCTTGGGTTTTAGGTGAGCATTTTGATATTCGTGTGGGGCAAAAATTTGATTTAGAACAGCAGAAGCTGCGTTTAGTACAAGCTGGGTATCATTTAGTAGATACAGTTTACGACCATGGTGAGTTTGCTGTACGTGGTAGCATCATGGATATTTTTGCATCAGGACAGGAAGCACCTATCCGTATTGACTTATTTGATGATGAAATTGATACTTTAAAATTCTTTGATCCAGAAACACAAAGAACAACAACTACTTTAAAAAGTTTTACCGTCTTACCAGCAAAAGAGTTCCCATTAAAAGAAGCTCGTTCAATTTTTAGAGACCGTTATTCTGAACTTTTTCCGACTGCAAATCCTAAGAAAAACCCAATTTACCAAGACGTTCTTGATGGTATCGCATCTCCGGGAATCGAGTTCTATTTACCGTTATTTTTTGATAAAACCCAAATGCAATCCCAAAGTACACTTACAACGTACTTTCCAAAGAATTGCATTGTAATTACAAATGATGATGTGGATGCTGATTTAACCAGTTTTTGGAAAGAAGTTTTCCGTCGCTATGAAGATAGACGTCATAACGCAGACCAGCCAATTCTCCCACCTGATGAGTTATTTATTGCACCAAATAACTTACTAAGTGCCTTAAATCAGTTCCCACGTATGCTTGTGAGCGCTGAAACAGTTGAAGAAAAAGCTGGGGCTCTAAATCTTAAGGTTGAGCAACCACCTAAGTTGCCAGTTGATCCGAAAAAAGACAAACCATTTGCCGTAGTTAAAAAATATATTGATGAAGCAAATCATCCTGTTTTATTGGTTGCAGAAAGTGCTGGTCGACGTGAAAGTTTAAGAGACGGTTTGCGTGCCAGTCTGGGAGATATTCCTAGTGTAGATAGTTTCGAGCAATTCCAGAAAAGTCAGTTTGCGATTGCGATTACGAATGCGCCATTAGACCGTGGGTTGCTTTTAACCGATCAATTGTCTGTTATTTCAGAAAATCAGTTATATGAGCATCGCGTAGTTCAACGTCGTCGTAAACGTCAGCAAGAAGTTTCAGAAGAGTTTCTAATTCGTAGTTTGACCGAATTAAGCATAGGAGCTCCCGTTGTTCATATCGATCATGGTGTCGGGCGTTACGCTGGATTAATTACTTTGGCAATTGAAGGGCAAGATTATGAATTCTTGCAACTAGACTATGCTGAAGAGGCAAAAGTTTATGTGCCCGTGACTAACTTGCACCTCATTAGCCGCTATAGTGGCGGAGATCCAGATTTAGCACCATTACACAAAATTGGAACTGACGCGTGGAGTAAGGCTAAACGTAAAGCTTTAGAACAAATTCATGATGTTGCAGCAGAGTTGCTACATATACAAGCACGTCGTCAGTCAAAACCTGGCTTTGGTTTTGAAGTCGATCAGTCACTTTATATGCAATTTGCAAGCGGATTTGCGTACGAAGAAACACTTGATCAAGCCAATGCTATTGAAGCGACGCTTTATGATATGCAACAAGCTAAACCGATGGATCGACTTGTTTGTGGGGACGTTGGTTTTGGTAAAACAGAAGTTGCGATGCGTGCGGCATTTGTTGCGGTGCAAAATGGCAAACAGGTCGCTGTGTTAGTACCGACGACATTACTTGCTCAACAGCATTATGAATCTTTTAAAGACCGTTTTGCCGATTGGCCTGTTCGTATTGAAGTATTATCACGTTTTGGTTCAAATAAAACCCATACGAAAAATATTGAAGACCTTGCTGAAGGCAAAGTCGATATTGTGGTGGGCACCCATAAACTTTTACAAGAAAATGTGCAGTTTAAAGATTTAGGCTTAATGGTGGTCGACGAAGAGCACCGTTTTGGGGTGCGAGATAAAGAGCGTATTAAAGCATTACGTGCAGATGTAGATATGTTAACGCTTACAGCTACACCAATTCCTCGTACGCTTAATATGGCTTTTTCGGGAATGCGTGATTTATCTATCATTGCTACACCACCAGCCCGTCGTTTAGCTGTTAAAACCTTTGTACAAGAACATACTGAAGCATCTATTAAAGAAGCGATCTTGCGTGAGTTACTACGTGGTGGCCAAGTATATTTCTTGCACAATGAAGTTGATACGATTGAGAGAGCAGCTGAAAATATTCGTGTGCTTGTCCCTGAAGCTCGTGTAGCTGTTGCACACGGACAAATGAGGGAAAGAGAACTTGAGCAAGTCATGCAACAGTTCTATCACAAAGAATACAATGTATTGGTATGCTCAACAATTATCGAAACCGGAATCGATGTTCCAAATGCCAACACTATTTTGATAGAAAGGGCCGACAAACTAGGTTTAGCTCAACTACACCAATTACGTGGCCGTGTAGGACGTTCACACCACCAAGCCTATGCCTATTTATTGGTTCCTTCGATAAAGCATTTAAAAGGTGATGCTGAAAAACGTCTAGATGCAATTCAACGTGCTTCAACTCTTGGTGCTGGTTTCATGCTGGCTACAGAAGATTTAGAAATTCGAGGTGCCGGTGAGCTTTTAGGTGAACAGCAAAGTGGTTCAATGCAGGCAATTGGATATAGCCTATATATGGAAATGCTGGAAAAAGCTACTAAAGCGATTCAGCAAGGGAAAACGCCGAATTTTGATGCACCTTTATCATTAACAGCAGAAATTAATTTACACATTCCTGCACTGATTCCAGATGAGTATTTAGGTGACGTACATCAGCGTTTATTATTCTATAAGCGTATTAGTAATACAGATACCCAAGAAAAGCTCGACAATATACGTATGGAGCTGATTGACCGTTTTGGGGTTCCACCGCAATCAGTTAAACACTTATTTAGTGTTCACCAAATTCGCCTGAAAGCTGAACAGTTAGGTATTACTAAAATCGATATTAATACTCAAGGTGGCAATATTGAATTCTCGCCTGATACACCTGTTCAGGCCATCAGTATTATTCAACTCATGCAAAAGCATCCAACCTATTATCGTATGGAAGGTGGTCAACGTTTAAAGGTTATGGTTCAGCTTGAAGAGCAGGAAAAACGAATCCAATTTATTAATGATTTATTAGCGAAATTATTGAATGAATTACATGCTTAAATAGTGTTTTAAAGTGATTTTTATTCTATATAAATCCTTTGTATGTTGATAACAGAATTTTATGCACGATTTCTCGGTCTATTAGGGGAATAAGTGCATAAAATCATTGTTATTTGTAATCAAACCAGACACTAGCAATACTCACATCAAAACTGATGTGATAGTATTAGCCATTATTGTTTATTGTCATTTATAAAAGATATGTTTAGTTTGCATCCACAACTTGCTCAAGATACTTTTTTTGTAGGCGATTTTCCGCTTTCAACATGTCGTTTAATGAATGATATGCAATTCCCTTGGCTGATTTTAATCCCTCGTGTGCCGGGAATCACAGAACTATATGAGTTGAGCCAAGCTGACCAAGAACAGTTTTTACGTGAATCAAGTTGGTTATCTAGCCAGCTATCTCGCGTATTCCGTGCTGATAAAATGAATGTTGCAGCTTTGGGGAATATGGTGCCTCAATTGCATTTCCATCATGTGGTACGTTATCAGAATGATGTTGCATGGCCTAAACCAGTATGGGGGACACCTGCGGTTCCTTATACAAATGATGTGCTGGCTCATATGCGTCAAACTCTTATGCTTGCGTTACGTGGTCAAGGTGATATGCCATTTGATTGGCGCATGGACTAAATCAATGCAATGCCACATTTATATGAATGTGGCTACATTGAGGTGTGGAGGATAGGGTGCAATTAGAGAGGTTTATCGATAGAGAGCCTAAGCAGTTTGCATATTTTCATCGTTTGATGGGATATTCAATTCTGTCATTAATTTTAGTGATCTATGCTTTTACCTCACCTAATACTAATTATCAGATCTATGTTCCACCTTTTTTCCTATTCCTACTTTTTATTAGTTCGAAGTTAGAACACTGGCTTCAGTACCAATTCGATAAAAAAACTCAAAAAAGTGTTTTCTTTGCAATCGATGCAATTGTTGTAGCCGTTACCTTAGCAGGTTTGCATCTTAATTTGGTGCCTACATTTATTGCAATTTTTGCATTATTTTATTCAGCAATTAATAGTCGTATTTCTTTCGCAGTCATTTGTTTGACCAGTTTGTTAGGCGCGATTATTTTTTATTTAAGTACTTTCTTTTTATTTGGTTTTTATACATATTTTGAACCTACTAGCCAAGAGTTGACTGTAATTACACTTCTTGGCTTGGTTATGTTTATTACTATCGGAAACTACTACCAGCATCGTTGGGTTAAAAAAATCAGTCAGCAGCGTCAACATTACTATGACCAAATGACCCGCTATATTGCTTTTGCTAATCAGTTAAGCCGTTATGCGCCATTACAGTTATGGCAATCTATTATGCGTGGTGAGGCTGAAGCAAAGATTGAATATAAGCGTAAAAAAATGACGGTGTTTTTTTCTGATATTCAGGGTTTTACAGAATTATCAGAAACTTTAATTCCAGATGATTTAGCATTTTTGCTTAATGACTATTTAAGTCATATGACAGAAATTGCTAAACAGTATGAAGCCACAGTCGATAAATTTATGGGTGATGCCATCCTCATATTTTTTGGTGATCCGAATTCACAAGGTGTGGAGCAAGATGCTAAAGCATGTGTAGAAATGGCAATCGCTATGCGTCAGCAAATGAAATTGTTGCGCGAGCGCTGGAAAAAAATGGGTTACTCAGCATTGCATATCCGGATGGGTATTAGTACTGGTTATTGCCACGTAGGAAATTATGGGGCAACCCATCGTATGGCTTATACGATTGTGGGGCGTGATGTGAATTTAGCGGCTCGTCTGCAATATGCTGCTGAAATAGATGAAATCTTAATTTCAGATGATACTTATCAATTAATCAAAAGTGATTTCCTGTGCGCACCTAAAACACCGATTTATCTAAAAGGTATTCAAGGTGCCGTAAAGACATGGCAAGTGATGGAGAAATATACAGGGAATAAGTCAGATCATCAGCAATGGTTTGATTATGAGTATAAAGGCTTTCACTTGGTACTTAATTTAGAGGAAGTACAAAACTATGAATATCCTGAACTAGTAGAAGTGCTTGAAAAAATGATTCAACGAATTAAAGTTCAACAAACTTTAGTGAATACTCAAGGTATAGCGCAGTTAAGACTTGAAGATGAAGTTAAACCTTTAGAAATAGACCAGCAAGATCAGGTTTAGAGTTTATAAAACATAAAAAAAGCTGCTTTTAAAGCAGCTTTTTTATTAACACGATTAATGATTTTCTGAAGCGTGGTTGATTGTATATTTAGGGATCTCAATTTCTAAATCTTCATCAACAATTTTTACTTGGCATGAAAGGCGAGAATCTGGTTCAAGACCCCAAGCGCGATCTAAAAGGTCTGCTTCAACATCATCCATTTCTTCTAGGCTATCAAAACCTTTGCGAACTACTACGTGACAGGTAGTGCAAGCACATGACATGTCACATGCGTGTTCGATTTTAATTCCTCGATCAAGCAAACTTTGGCAAAGATTTGCATTCTGTTCAACTTCAAATTCTGCACCTTCAGGACAAAATTGAGCGTGAGGAAGTACTTTAATGCGGGGCATATTGATCACCTATACCTTTAGTTTGAATTTGACCAATCTTCAAGTTTTGTACCTTTTAAGGCGTGGTCAATATGTCGATTCATACGTAGTGCAGCAAAAGCATCACTATGTACTTTAAGTTGTTCTACAGCTTTTTCAATTGCTTGAATATCATTGCCTTCAAGTTGTACTTTAAGCGAGTTTTCAGCGGCTTTAAGTGCTTCGAGCTGTTCATTATTGAGTAAATCAGCATCTACTTTCAAAGCTTGTTCTAATGCTTCAAGCTCGCGTTGGGCCTCAACTTTGGTTTCTTTTAAATGACGCAGATTTTTGTCTTCTTCTGCGTGTTGGAAACCTTCAATTAATAAGCGTTCAGTGTCAGACTCTGATAAACCATAAGATGGTTTAATATCAATTTGAGCTTGTACGCCTGAAGTTGTTTCACGAGCTGAAACAGTAAGTAAGCCGTCTGCATCTACCTGAAAGGTAACTTCAATACGTGCTTGACCAGCAGTCATTGGAGGAATGCCATGAAGAACGAATCTTCCTAACGATCGACAGTGTTCGACTAAATCTCTTTCGCCTTGAACTACATGAATCAGCATGGCAGTTTGGCCATCTTGATACGTAGTAAACTCTTGGCGACGAGCAACCGGAATAGCTGTATTACGAGAAATAAGACGCTCTACTAATCCACCCATGGTTTCTAAGCCAAGAGAAAGAGGAGTAACATCTAAAAGTAGTGAGCCGTCTTGGCTGTTTCCAATTAATTGATTGGCTGTAATAGAAGCACCAATCGCTACTACTTCATCAGGATTAATTGTGCAAAGTGGTTCTTGGTTAAATACATTGCGAACTGCTTGCTGAACAGCATACGAACGGGTAGAACCACCTACTAAAACAACATTTTGAATATCTGATAACTCAAGTTTTGCATCACGTAAAACACGTTTGCAAACACTGATTGTTTTGTCTAAAGCAACTTGAATAATGCTCTCAAAGGTTGCGCGATCAAGTGTTAGTACATTTTCAAGTAGTTTTAACTGAACGGATTCTTGTGTAGAGAGCTGTTCTTTTGCTTGGCGAGCAGCAACAATAAATACTGCATAGTTTTCATCACTTAGCGTATCAATATTTAATTGTTTTTTAGCCCACTTAACAATGAGACGATCTAAATCATCACCGCCTAAAGCAGTATGACCACCTGTAGCTAATACTTCAAAGACACCTTGTGAAAAACGTAAGATTGATACGTCGAAAGTACCACCACCTAGGTCATAAATCACATAGTTATGATCTGTAGCTAAATTCGTTTCTTGGTCTAAACCATAAGCCACAGCAGCAGCAGTTGGCTCATTTAAAAGACGTAGTACATTCAACCCAGCCAGCTGTGCAGCATCGCGTGTTGCTTGACGTTGTGCTTCATCAAAATAAGCTGGAACAGTAATTACGGCTCCATTTACTGGGTTTTGTAAACTAGATTCAGCACGTTCTTTTAGTTGTTTTAAAATTTCAGCTGAAATTTCAACAGGCGTTTTACGACCAGAACGTGTCTCGAAAGCTGGCATCTCATTTTCAGAACCCACTAATTCATATGGGTGTTGAAATTTGATATCTGCTTTTGAGCGTCCCATAAAACGTTTTACAGAAACAATTGTATTTTTTGGATCAGCAATAATGAAAGGTTTTGCTTCTTCACCATAATGAGTGACATCATTTCCATAATGCACAATAGAAGGAAGAAGTCTTCTTTCTTTTTCGTCGTTAAGGACTTTTGGTTTGCCTGATAACACTGTCGCAACTAAAGAATGTGTTGTTCCTAGGTCGATACCAATCGCAATGCGGTGTTCATGTGGGGCACTGGATTGACCCGGTTCAGCAATTTGCAAAAGTGCCATGAGTTAAATCCTTTGAATATAAATTGGAAAAAAGCAAATTAAAAATCATCGTCTAAATCAAAGTTGTCTTCATCATCCAACAGTTGATCTTCTGCTTTTTCAATATCGTTAAGAACGCGCTGAAAGAAACGTAATTTACGTACAGTATCTCGAGCTTCGCCCCAATCTTCATCTGAGTAGTCAATTTTAAATTCGCGAACTAAGCCCTCAATCCACTGAAAAACTTCTTGCTTAAGAGTACTCAAATGCTCTTGTGAAGTTGCTTCATCAAGTTGCTCACGAAGCTCTAGAGCTGATTGTAGGAACTCAAAATCACTGATGGATTGATCGAGGTGATGATCTTGCTTTTTTAACGCTAATAGATAAGCAGCGCGGCTATCTACTTGCGAAAGTACTTTAAAAGCTTGATTGATTTCACTTGATTTGATCAATGCCTGATCTTTATCTTCTGCTTTATCTGGGTGATATTGCTGTTGCAAACTTAAGAAACTAGATTTTAAGCTCGCCAAATCGATATCGAGTTCTACGGGTAAATTGAACAACTCAAAATGATTCATTAGAAAGGAGGTCCACGTTAATTAAATACATTAAAACAGTGCTATAAAAAGTCACTGTTTTAATGAAAAGGATGGAAGGAGAAGAGGGAGTTATACAGTGAAAGACTCACCGCAACCACATTCACCTTTTTTATTGGGATTGTTAAATTCGAACCCTTCGTTAAGGCCATTCTTTACGTAGTCCATTTCTAAGCCTTCTAAATAGACAAGACTTTTCGGATCTACAAAAACCTTAACGCCAAATTGTTCGAAAACTTGGTCATGTTCATCGACAGAATCAACAAATTCGAGAACATAAGCCAACCCAGAACAACCAGAAGTTTTCACACCCACGCGAATGCCTTCACCCTTACCTCGATTTTTAAGGTAATTGCTAATATGAGTCGCAGCATTTTCAGTTAAATGAATCATGAAAACTCCAACGTTTACAATGGTAACAAATTAAGCTTTAGATTTTTTACTGCGGTAATCATCAATCGCAGCTTTAATTGCATCTTCAGCTAGTACAGAGCAGTGAACTTTTACTGGAGGAAGAGCAAGCTCAGTTGCGATATCAATATTTTTGATCGCTTGAGCTTCATCAAGAGTCTTACCTTTTAACCATTCAGTTACAAGTGAGCTTGATGCAATTGCAGAACCACAACCATAAGTTTTGAAGCGTGCTTCTTCAATCACACCACTATCATTTACCTGAATTTGCAAACGCATCACGTCCCCACATGCAGGTGCTCCCACCATGCCTGTACCAACATTTTCAGAGTTTTTATCTAAAACACCAACATTACGTGGGTTTTCGTAATGATCAATTACCTTTTCGCTATAAGCCATTTCGCTTCTCCAAACCTCGGGGTCAGCCTAATATTAATATGAGGGTTAAAACACTAATTTCAATAATTAGTGTTCTGCCCATTCAACTGTAGAAAGATCGATACCTTCTTTGTACATATCCCAAAGCGGAGAAAGTTCACGTAATTTCTCAACAGCAGCTTTGGTAATTGTAAGCACGTGGTCAATGTCTTCTTCAGTTGTGTATTTACCAAAACTAAAGCGGATTGAGCTGTGTGCTAGCTCATCAGATAAACCTAATGCGCGAAGAACATATGAAGGCTCTAAAGTTGCAGAAGTACAAGCAGAACCACTTGATACTGCAGCATCTTTAAGCGACATCATTAAAGATTCACCTTCAACAAAGTTGAAGCTAACATTTAAATAGTTTGCAACGTTTTGAGTTGGGTGACCATTTAAGAACACCTGTTCAAGGTCTTGTAAACCGTTCCAAAGTTTGTCACGAAGTTTACGGAGACGCTCTTGTTCTGCATGCATTGTTTTGCCTGCAATTTCAAAAGCTTCACCCATACCAACGATTTGGTGAGTAGCCAAAGTACCAGAACGCATACCACGCTCATGACCGCCACCATGAATTTGTGCTTTTAGGCGAACACGTGGGCTACGACGTACATATAATGCGCCGATACCTTTTGGACCATAAATTTTATGAGCAGAGAAACTCATAAGGTCAATTTTCATCGTAGATAAGTCGATATCAACTTTACCAGCTGCTTGCGCTGCATCTACGTGGAAAAATGTTTTGTTGGCACGTGTTAATTCACCAATCGCCGCTACATCTGTAACTGTACCGATTTCATTGTTTACCATCATAAGAGAAACAAGAATAGTATCTGGGCGAAGGGCAGCCTTAACCATTTCAGGAGTGATTAAACCTGTTTGTGGTTCTGGCTCTAAATAAGTAATTTCAAAACCTTGTTCTTCTAATTCACGACAAGGATCTAGAACAGCTTTGTGTTCAATTTTACTTGTAATGATATGTTTGCCTTTAGATGCATAGAATTGAGCTACACCTTTAAGGGCAAGGTTATCTGATTCAGTTGCACCAGAAGTCCAAACAATTTCACGTGGATCAGCTTTAATTAAATTTGCTACTTGCTCACGTGCATATTCAACTTTTTCTTCTGCCTGCCAGCCATAAGCGTGCGAACGAGACGCAGCATTACCAAAGGTACCGTCGAAAGTTAAACACTCCATCATACGTTCTGCAACTTGCGGATCTACTGGAGTGGTTGCTGCGTAATCAAGATAAATTGGACGTTTCATATCAAATACCTGTACCCGATAAAAGAGCTGAATCTGTGCCAGTCACATTTTGGCGTAATGCAACAGTTTGAACGTTGTCTCGGCTAATGAGGTCGGCAAGAGAGATTTTTGCTAAATAGTCGGCAATATGATGAGAGAGTTCTTGCCATAAATCATGAGTGAGACACATTGCACCATTTTGGCAGTTACCTTTATGGTCACAACGTGTTGCATCAACCGTTTCATTTACAGCTTCAATAATTTCTAACACAGTAATTTCATCAGCATTTCGAGCCAAATGGTAACCACCATTTGCACCACGAACACTAGAAACTAACCCATGACGCTTAAGTTTTGCGAATAACTGTTCTAAATAAGCAACTGAAATGGATTGGCGTGCGGCAATTTCGGCGAGCGTGATCGTTTGTTCAGTTGGCTGCAAAGCTAAATCAAGTAGAGCAGTCACTGCGTAGCGACCGCGAGTTGTAAGGCGCATGATTCGATACACATGTTAAGACTAGATAATAGGATTTTATGAATCCCGACTAAAATAGTCAAGTTTTTTTATTTTTAATTCAAGTGTAGGAACAAAATAGAAAAATAAATTAGGCAACCCACAAATTATATATGAAATAAACAATAAATATTAGGCTAATTATACCAAAGGAGAAGTTAATATTTCGTTGACGTCGTTGTAAGCGAGTAATTCGATTTTGATACTGTTTAATTTCCACGTGAAGGGAGTTGATCTCTGATCTTTGTTGATCAATTTTCTCAAGTAATGGAGCGATCCGTTTACGTGAAGCAAGGGTTTCAGCTTCATCATCTGAAGTGTTAAACCACTGTTTCCAGTCAACTAGCAATTTTGGAAGAGTTAAATGAGAAATTAAATCTAGAAGTTCCTTTTTCGTTTCCTCATCACCATCAATACGCATATTTTTAAGACTGCGTTGGTTAGAAAAACCAAAAATTTTAATTAAATCGATAAGCGTACTATTGATCTCAAGATCAACACGTCTATCAAAAGAATGAATATCGAATAACAAACCTTTTTCTGTAAATTGAACATAGAAGTCAAAGAAAGGTAAATAGCTATTAATACGAATCGTTGTTTTGTTCAAAATAAACTTTTTCGCTTGCAAGCGAAGGGCACCATCGTGGGTGAGAATAAATGAAAAAAAAGTTTCTAAAATAATTAGAACAATATTCAGCAACAGACGCGGATGTTTTTGTCTTTGTTGCGTTTCACTCATAAAAGTTTATCCTTAGAAATAGCAATTAACCGAAGAATGGGACATCCTATCCCAAACTTAACACAATGTCGTGTTAAATATATTTACATGACTTATTTGCTTTGTAGAACAGTTTTGTAAATGGATCAAGTCTTTACTTTGATATTATAGAAATATTTTGTGGTCAAATCAGTCATCATTTCTCTCATCTGATTAGGAGTTTAGATTAATGGATAATGCAAATACAGATACCCAGATAGAAGAGTCGGAAGAAAAAAATAAATTAAAATCAAAAAGTTCAAGAAAATCAGCTTTAGATTTTAGGAAGTATACTAAGCAAATTTGGCTAGCAGGACTTGGTGCTTTTTCACGTGCGGAAGAAGAGGGAAATAAGCTCTTTGATTCTTTGGTTAAAGTGGGTGAGGAGCTAGAATCAAAAACTGGAGACTTGGCAGACAATACTGTTGGCAAGGTCACAGAAAAAGCAAAAGAATCTGTATCTGAAACAAAAGACAGAGTAGAAAAGATTCTTGATACGAGTGTTAATCACTCTTTAAACCGTATTGGGTTGGTGACACCGAAGGATTTGCAACACATCGAACAACTGCTCGTACAACTGCATATTAAAGTGGATGCTTTAATAGAAGAAAATCAACAGTTGAAAGCAAAATTGAATAAAAAGTAAAAAAATGTTGGGATTTAGCAAATATATAACAGTTTTTTAGCATTTATTTTTGCTAAAAGCCCTGCTCTAGTATTGCGTTTTCCCCTAAAGCATTGCTATAAAGGCGTCATGGCCTTTTAAACTATAGCCTTGGACCTTAAACAAACGATATTAAGAGGATGTTTTATTCATGAATAAATCAGAATTAATCGATGCAATTGCTGAAAAAGGGGGAGTATCTAAGACTGATGCAGGCAAGGCACTCGATGCGACAATTGCGTCAATTACTGAAGCACTTAAAAAAGGTGACACAGTAACTTTAGTTGGTTTTGGTACTTTCAGTGTTAAAGAACGTGCTGCACGCACTGGTCGTAACCCTAAAACTGGTGAAGAGCTTCAAATTAAAGCAACAAAAGTACCTAGCTTTAAAGCTGGTAAAGGTCTTAAAGATTCAGTAGCTTAATCTTTTAAGATGAATAAACGCGCCAATATAGGCGCGTTTTTTATTAAATATCTGAATTGACCAATATTGCTCATTCATTGATTGTGGTTTTTCAGTTAAAATTCTCCTCGAAATAAAATATTGGAATACTTATGGAATCGTTTCGTACAGTCATTAAGGGTTGGCTCGGCAAAGTCCTTCTAATTTTGTTTTTGACCCCTTTAGCACTTGTAGGTATTGAAGGATATTTTAATAGGGGAAACAAGGCTGATGTTGCTAAGACAGTAAACGGTCAAGAAATATCTAAAAAAGACCTTGAAACTTTAACTCAGTCTTACAAAGAACAATATTTAGCTGCTGTTAAAGGGGATGAAAGTTTACTTAATTTGCCTGTCATTCAGGCTAAGGCACTCGATATTTTGGTGTCACGTAATCTATTAATACAGCAAGCAGAAAAATTAGGTATCTCTTTGAGTGATGCTCAAATTGAGCAAATGTTAGCTCAGCAGCCTAGTTTGCAAGAGAATGGTCAATTCTCACAAAAACTCTATGAAAATTACTTACGTTCTATTGGCATGACGAGTCAGGGTTTAATAGCAAGCCTACGTCAAGATCATGCTTTGAAAATGTTAACGTCAACCTTTGCTGATTACTCTTTAGTAAGTAAAGTTGATCTAATGCAAATTGCGAATTTGCAAACTGAACAACGTACGTTACATTTAGCTAGTATTAAATTAGATGCTTACAAAACAGGTTTAACTGCATCTAATCAAGAAGCTACAGATTACTATAACAAGCATCAAAATGAATTTAAGCAACAGGCTTCGGTTGATGTTGATTATGTTGTCTTATCTCCATCAATGATGGCTAAACCAGCTCCTGCAACTGAAGCTGAACTTCAGCAAGCTTATGCAAAGTTTGTTGAAACTCAGAAAAAAGATGCTAAACGAACTGTAAAGCATATTTTAATTACTACTGATGCTCGTGATGATGCAACTGCACAAAAACTTGCAAAAGAAGTTTATGCAAAAATTCAGGGTGGTCTATCGTTTGCACAAGCTGCATCGCAGTTCTCTGAAGATCCTAGTTCAAAAGCAAAAGGTGGTTTAGTTGAAGCATATGCTCCAGGTGTTTTCTCGGATGCATTTGATAAAACTGTTTTAAGTTTGAAAAATGGACAAGTTTCGCAGCCAGTAAAAACACAATATGGTTATCATATTATTGAAGCAGAAACTCAAGCTAACCAAATCCCTTCATTTGAAGCTGAGAAAGCGCGTTTAACGGCTGAGGTTGAAAAGAATAAAGTTGCTACTGTTTATTCAGATGCCGTAAACAGTTTGAATGAAACAATTGTTGGTAATGATTCTTTAGAAGCTGTTGTACAAGAAGTAAAAGGTGCAAAAGTTGAATCATTGAATGGTGTAACTTTAGCAACTCAAAACCCATATTTAAGTGATCCAAGTGTCAAAATTAAGCTATTTAATGATGATGTGAAAAATGGTGACCGTAATGCATCATCTAATATTCAATTAGCAAATGGTGATACGGTATGGGTTAAAGTACGTGATTACCACGCAGCTGGTGTAAAACCATTAGCGCAAGCGATGAATGAAGCAAAAGCCAAAGTTATCGATGCAAAAGCGCGTAAAGCAGCCCAAGCAAAAATTGCTACCATGTTGACTGAGTTTAAAACTCAACCAGCAGAACAAGTAGTTGCTAAAAATAAAGTCGCATTTGAATCAGCTGGCGTATTTAGTCGTTCACAGGGGTTAAAGCGTGAAATTGAACGTGCAGCATTTAGTTTAGCTACCCCTAAACCGGGTATGTGGTCTGTTACAACAGCAAACTTACCAAATGAGCTGGTAGTCGTTGCAGTTTCAAATGTAAATTCATCAGCCGCTAATGCTATTCCTGCTGATCAATTACAACAGCTAAAACAACTTTATCGTCAATCTCGTGGTCAACAAATATTGGAAGATTACAGCCAATATTTAAAATCACATGCAAAAATTAAATAATAATTTGATCAAATAAAAAAAGCGCTTCGGCGCTTTTTTATTTTCTATTAATCGAGATGATGTTCGATATATTGCTGTCGATATTGTTTAGGTGATAAATCAAAAATTCTTTTAAAGGCCTGACTAAAAGCAGTTTCGGATGAATAGCCGACTTTGTTTGATATTTGCTGAATTGAAAAATTACTTGTGCGTAAGTACTGACTTGCTAAACGAAAACGGTAATGTTGCAAATAAGTTAGAGGTGGTTCCCCAATAATACTATTAAATAGATTTGCAAATTTGGACCGTGACATACAGCATTGTTCTGCTAAAGATTCAACTGTCCAAGCGACTTCTGGTTGGCTATGAATAGCGGATAGGGCATTACTCAATTCAGGATGGGTTAACGCACTTAGCCAGTTTTGTTGATCAGTCATTTGTTGAACATGATCACGAATGCACTCAATGAGAAGAATACTGACTAAATGATCAATAATTTTGTCATGTCCCGGCCTGATTTTTTGAGTTTCAATTGCTAAAAAATAAAGCCCAATTTGTAGCCATTCTGGTGGGTTGGTTTGATTTTCGTGTTGAATATGCATGATCGAAGGCAATGCATTAATCAAAGGGCCTGCCATATGAGTATCAATCTGACAGCGTAAACACAGTAATAAGGTTTTATTAGGAGAGGAGGTGCCAAATTCAATTGCGTCTTGTCTATGGCCGTTAAAAAGCGAAGTAATATCTAATGAATCTACTAATTTAGTTGCTGTTGATTTTGAGTCGGTGGCATTATGTGCCTTTCCAGAAGGAATTAAAATAATATCACCAGCTGTCGCAATTATTTTTTCTGACGCATTAAGTTGAATATATACTGAACCAGTTAAAACAATATAGGCAAGTAAAGCAGATTGATCTTGTGTTTTAAAAGCCCATTCTCCTTGTGCTTTTAAATAGATGTATTCAGACTTATTAAGGTGAATATCATCAAAAAATTTACTTAGTGCATCCATCTTTAAATGATCAATCATTATTTTAATAAAATTATAGTGAGGTATAAGAATAGATCAACATGTGTTTTTAGGACAAAAAAGTGGAAGAAAATGCCAAAGACTTTGAAATAGGTTTTTTGGACGGTTACTACTGTTAAGTAAGTACTATTTCTTTAACTATATAGATATATAGAAAAAGGAAATATGACTATGAATGCACCAGTAAATGTTCAGCAAGAACTTATGCCAGTGCCAGCGTCTATGCGTGAGATAGATCGTAAGCGCTATTTATGGATGATTAGTCCAGCTCTACCTGTAATTGGTTTAGGTATTTTAGCTGGTTACCATTTTGGTCCACGCCCATTAAAAAAAGTTTTCGCTTTAGGTGGTCCACTTTTATTACATGTTGTGATCCCTGCAATTGATACTGTTATTGGGAAGGATGCACGTAATCCGACTGATGAAGAAATTAAGCTTTTAGAAAAAGATCCATATTATTCACGTCTTGTGAAGAGTTTTATTCCACTGCAATATGCTGCAAATGTTTATGCATGTTATTTAACAAGCCGTAAAACCACGTCATTCATTGATAAAATTTTGCTCGGTGTTTCAATGGGGGCGATTAATGGTATTGCGATTAATACAGCCCATGAATTAAGCCATAAGCATGATCGTATTGATCATATTTTATCTCATCTTGCTTTGGTTCCTACAGGTTATAACCACTTCCGTATCGAACATCCTTATGGACACCATAAACGTGCAGCAACTCCTGAAGATCCGGCTTCTTCACGTATGGGCGAAACATTTTATGAGTTCTGGCCACGTACAGTTGTAGGTTCTTTTAAGTCTGCAATTGAAATCGAGAAAAATCGTTTAAAACGTAAAGGAAAAGAGTTCTGGTCAGCAGATAATGAATTATTACAAGGCTGGGGAATGAGTGCTGCTTTTCATGCTTCTATGGTGGGAATTTTTGGTAAAAGTACAATTCCATATTTAGCGACACAAGCATTTTATGGCATTAGTCTTTTTGAAATTATTAACTATATTGAACATTATGGCTTACTGCGTCAGAAAAAAGAAAATGGTCAATATGAGCGCACAATGCCAGAGCATAGCTGGAACAATAACAACGTAGTAACAAACTTATTTCTGTACCAGTTGCAGCGTCACTCAGATCATCATGCTTATCCGACTCGTCCATTCCAAGCATTACGTCATTTTGATGAGGCGCCAGAATTACCAAGTGGTTATGCAAGTATGTTATTACCTGCGTTAATTCCTTCGTTGTGGTTCAAAATAATGGATAAGCGAGTTTTTGATCACTATAAAGGTGATTTGAACAAAGCGAATATTTCACCAAAACGACGTGCAAAAATCTTCAAAAAATTTGGTGCAGTAGATAAATCATTAGAAGCATAAAAATTGAATAAATAATATATATTCCTGAAATACCAAACCCTCTAATCATGTGATTAGAGGGTTTTATCTTTTAGATAAATCTTAGAGTTATGAAGCAAGAGAGTTTAGATTCTCTTGCGTCTTTTTTATTTTAATTCACTGGAAGATTTACCAAGCTCACGACGCGCAATAATTAATTGTTGAATTTGCTGAGTACCTTCAAAAATATCAAGAATTTTTGAATCACGTGCCCATTTCTCAAGTAATTCATCTTCGTTATAGCCAACACTTGCTGCTAACTCGACACATTTTAAAGTGATCTCGTTACCAACACGACCTGCTTTTGCTTTTGCAATAGAAGCTTCTTTAGAATTTGGCTTTTTGTTATCAGCCATCCACGTTGCTTTTAACATGAGCAGACGAGCAGCTTCCCATTCAGCCTCCATGCGGTAGATTTGTGCTACAAGGTTAGAAGCATGCAGATAGGGAGTCGAGTAGTCAGGATCAAGCTGATCTTTAAAAATCTCTTTAATACGCTCTAGTGAAGCTTTCGCACAACCGATTGCCATTGCTGCAACTAAAGGCCGAGTATTGTCAAAAGTTTCCATTACTCCGGCGAAACCTTTAGCAACATCCACTTCGGCATTACCCAAAAGGTTCTCAGCAGGTACACGGCAGTCAATAAAACTGATGACTGCCGTATCTGATGCTTTAATTCCTAATTTATGTTCGAGACGTTCGACCTTCATGCCAGGCGTACCTTTGGGCACTACAAATGATTTAATCGCTGCACGGCCAAGTTTACGATCAAGTGTAGCCCAAACAACGACAGAGTCTGCTCGTTCACCTGAGGTCACAAAAATCTTTTCACCATTTAGAATGTAGTGATTGCCATCTTTGGTTGCTGTGGTACGGATAGCGGCAGAGTCGGAGCCACAACCCGGTTCTGTGATGGCCATTGCTGCCCATGTTCCTTTGAACCGTTCTAATTGCTCATCATTTGCGACAGCAGCAATTGCTGAGTTTCCAAGACCCTGACGAGGCATACTCAGTAATAAGCCTGTATCGCCATAACACATCTCAATAATTCCAAGAGCGGTCGACATGTTGGTTCCATTGCGAATACCTTCATTGTCGGTATCACCGCGCTTTCCAGCACCCGCAGCACCAGCATTAATTCCTTCACCACCTTCATTCATGCCATCAATGAGCGAGGCAAGCATATCAAGTTCTTTTGGATATGCATGTTCAGCTTTATCATATTTGCGAGAAATAGGGCGTAAAACATTGATCGCAACATCATGTGCCTGATCAATCATCATTTTGAATTTTTTAGGATTTTGTAAATTCATTAAAGTATCCTCTGATTGATCTTTTAAGCATGTAAGCCAGATTGTAAAATTGCAGTAGCCCGTAAATCTCGGTACCAACGTTCAACGGGATGTTCTTTTGTGAAACCATGTCCACCAAGAATTTGCACACCGTCTGTACCAATTTTCATGGATTTTTCAGCACAAAGTAGATGAGCTAAGTAAGCTTCGCGGTGAAATGGCTTGCCTGACTCTGCAAGGCTTGCTGCATTTAAAATCAACATACGCATTGCATCAATTTCAATTGCCATATCTGCAATCATGAAAGCGACACTTTGACGATGTGAAATAGGTTCACCGAATGCAGTTCGTTCATTGGCATATTTAATACAGTAAGCTTTTACAGCTTCACATGTACCCACAGCCATTGCACACCACATTAAGTTGCCCAAATCTAAAAAAGCAGTGTAATCAAAATCTGTTGCACCTAAACGTAGAGCAGGAGTGTGATTAAAGCGAAGAGTTGCTGTTTCTGTTGCTTTAAGGCCCATGGCCGGAGTGTTTTTTATTGAAATTGTTTCATTACACTGCACGACAAATACATCTGGTTTACCGTTAAAGTCTGCACTTACTAAAAATACATCAGCTAAATCGCCTAAAATGACTAATGTTTTTTCACCATCAATAAAAAACTTATCATTTTCAAGTGATGCTTTTGTTTTTAAAGCATAAGAATTAAATGCTGGAGTTGTTTCTTGAACAGCAAAAGTTGCGGTAATGTCTGAGTCTTCTGCAAAACATGGTAGGTACATCGACTGAACTTCAGCAGAACCCCAACGTGTGATTGCATTAATAACGCTAAATGTACTGAGTAATCCTGCTGTAAGACTAAAATCACCTTCAGCTAGTTTTTCAGCAATTAATAAGTTACTAACAATATTTTGTTCAGCCGCTACTCCACCGAGTGCTTCTGGAAGTGCATAATAGTTAAGTCCTAAATCTTCAACATATTGCCAAAGACTTTCAGGAAACTGAGCTTCCTGATCGGCATCATGAGCTAACCCCAATAAAACCTCTTGAGCAAATTGAGACATTGCTTCAGAAGTCATTTGTTGTTCTTCGGTTAAACTTAAATCAAATAAATTTTTTTGTTGGCGAGGTAAACGTTGTTGAGAGATTTGCTTGGGCTTAAATGCTTTTTGAGTCTGCGTTAATGCTCTAAAGCCAGCTTTTGAACCTTGATAAAGAGATTTTTCAACAAATTTACGCAACTTGAGTTGATCAAGTACATCGCTTCCAGCCAATCTGGTGATCAGCGATAAACCCAAACCCTGAGCTTTATTGATCATACTTGTCATGATTATGGTGTCCTAACACATTGTTATTGTTTTATGCTGACACGCCTTATATTAAAAAACTATGTCGTTACTGACATTCGAAAAATGAGTAGATAAATGGTAAATAGAAAATAAGAAAACTATAAGTTTTTGATTTTATTTATTTAAAATAATTGCAATGTTGGGGAGCCGAGAAGGATTGACTAGAATGACATGGAATCATTCTAGTCATTCATTAAATCAAGCAAAGTTACGAATCATACGTCGCACATTGGTTTTTGCATCAATAACCGTCATAAATGTGTAGGCTCCAATGAATTTACGGCTAATAAACATAAACTCTTTTGGCGGAACTGAAAAATAACGTGAAGCCATTGATTTACTAGCTTGTTGCATGACACGGCTATGAAGCTGGCTTTTCTTCCAGTCATAACGTTCGTGTTCATCCATAAGACCAGCGGGCATATCTGGGTTATTTGCAGGAGTACTGAATGCTTCTGTTGCAAGTAAAAAGACATCAGCCATACCTGGTTTAATACTTTCAGGCATCGCATCAAAGAACTCGTAACCAGTCATGGCTTTGACCATTGCATCTTTATTATGTTCATAACCTGCCTGAATGAGTTGACGGGCAACTGATAGCAAGTGTTCATCAAACTGGCGAATAGCACCAAAATCTAATAATACAATTTTGTCTTGAATGTCTTGGCCATTACCTAAACGAACAAGGTAATTACCAAAGTTAGGGTCAGTTTGCATTTCACCCCATTCAAAAATTTCACGAACCGCAATCTCTAATGACGCTTCACCGAGTTGATTACGACGTTCCTGAGGTAATGACAACATCACAGGGCTATTAATTGGCACACCACGTTCAAAAGTCATGCAGAGCACTTGATTTGTGCAATATTCATCTACAATTGTAGGAACAATATAGCGCTCATCATCTTTTAAGCGTTCACCAAAGCGACGAGTAGTGGCAGCTTCAACATCATAGTCAACTTCACGATGCATCATTTCACGTACTTCATCAAACCACTGATCAAATTCACGGGTTTGTGGAACCATACGCGTCAGTTTAAGCATGTTTTTAAACAAGCTCATATCGGAGTCAATAGCATTTGCAACGCCCGGATATTGAATCTTTAAAACTAACTCTAAACCATCTGATTTACGCGTTGCACGGTGTACTTGTGCGAGAGAAGCCGTACCAATTGGCTCATGATCAATTGTTAAATCATTTAATTTAGCGCCCAATTGCTCTTGAAGGTGCGGCTTAATTGCAGGCCAATCTAAAGCAACTGTCTGGTTATTTAAGGTGTTTAATGCTTGTGTAATTTCTTCAGGTAAAAAATGTTCACCATAAAGGGCCATCATTTGTCCAATCTTAACAATAGAACCCTTAAGTTTACCTATTTCAGAAACCAGATAATTAGCTTGCTCGCTCATCGCTTTTTTGCGTTTCTTTTCTTTTTCTTCCTCATTAGAAAATAAAGAAGAGGCACTTGCAGTTGCCCAACGTGTTCCTGCAAGTAAAGAAGCTTTCGCGATTGATAAGCGTCGATCCATGGAAGAAGTTTTTAAACTCTTAAGCTTATCTTTCTGATTTGACATGAAAATAGAATCCTATGCGCATCATGCAGCCAAACGCTGGTGATCTAAAATTGTAACGAATATTACATGTTTTGAGCGTATTAAAATAGTTCTCTCAGACTGAATGATCAGTCGAAATGGCTATCTTTATTTCATTAACTTTAAAATAGCCTAAGCAATTTTAAAATTTAAGAAATTTACAGCGTTCAGGTGAGTAAAACTAGGGTAAAAACAGATCTTTCACAAAAACTTAAATTACATTTTAAATTGGATCTTTAATTCAGACTTCTGCATTAAGTGAAGGCGATTGGACTGAATATGCTGTAATAACATTTGTTTGACTGAATCATGCATAAAACCAAGTGCATGAGCTTTTACAATAATAATGCTGGGTAAGGTATAGAAAAAATACTTAACATCCTCAAGTGTTGCGTTATTAAAGATGCCTTGTTCAATTAACGTCTGCTGTAAAAACTGCTTTTCATTTAAGACATAATCTGAAGATTCATCCCAAAAACGGTGACGCATAGCCATCAGATTGTTGTGTTTATAACTCATAAAATTGTCAGCTCAGACTTAAATCTAAATAAAATATATGGAGTCGAGCCATGAATATCAAGTTGAGATTATTTTTTATTCAGTTGCTGTTTGATTTTTTATGTAATTCTTGTAAATAGCCTAAGCGAATTTTAAAAATTTTCTAAAAAAACTATAATCGAAATAATTTCATCCATAACACAACCTATTATGACTCCTGCATATAGACTGTTAAAAAGTAATAAAATTGAATTTTCTATTCATGAATATGAACATGATTCAAATGCTAAAAGTTTTGGATTAGAGGCAGCAGAAAAACTAAATTTAGATGTAAGGGAAGTATTCAAAACTTTAATGGTGAGTGATGATAAGAATTTTTTTGTTGCAGTATTGCCAGTTAATCACCAATTAAATTTAAAAAAAGTGGCTATGGCGTTTGGCTGTAAAAAATTGCAGATGGCTAATCCTAAAGACGCTGAACGTTTAACAGGATATTTGGTCGGAGGGATTAGTCCTTTAGGTCAAAAGAAACGCTTAAAAACCGTTATTGATGCATCTGCACAAGAGTTCAGCAAAATTTATGTGAGTGGAGGAAAACGGGGACTAGATATTGGCTTAAACCCGAAAGATCTAGCACAACTCTTAAATGCTCAATTTGTTGATGTGCTTGATTAATAAAAGACTTAGAGAAATTTGCTAAGAACTAATCATTATTTTTAGGTGATATTGTATTAAGAGAGGTATCAAGTGCTATGGACATCTCATTTTTCAAAAATGGGATGAGCAAAAATGATAAAGAAAAAGCTTGAATTTATAATTGATAATGATTATCATTATCTATATTGAAAGTTGAGAAACGTTCTAGTAATTAAGATTAACGTCTACTACTGTAATGCTAAGTTTTAGGCGATTTAAAGTTATACCAGAGACTCCAATAACAATGGTGTTGAAAAATATGAGTTGATTTCTGGTATGTGAGCGCCTGCAGGATATTATAAAAATAGGCAGGTTCAACTAGCGGTAAATGGAACAAAGAAAAATAAACATTATCAGCGCAACAAAAAGAACTAACCAAAAGCAGCAGGCGAGGATGGCCTGCTGCTTTTGTAGTTAAAGTTGATTTCATAATTATTTATATATTTCAACTCTTTTGGATGTTTAACTTGACTCAGTAACAGATCGATTATATTTTTGATTAAAAAATAACCACTAATGTTTCATTTATTAACATCCTGCCTTTTTAGCCATTTTTTTGTATACCCTGAATAAAACATGATCAAAAAAAGAGGTAAAAACGTGCTTATTTTTCATGGAAAACCTGTTCACGGAGCTATCTTCGATATGGATGGGACAATGTTTGATACTGAGAGATTGCGGTTTCAAACATTGCAACAAGCATCTCAAGAACTCATTGGACAGGAGTTTTCACACGAATATTTAATGCAATGTTTAGGTTTAAGTGCAACTACTGCTGAGCAATTGGCGCAACGTCTATATGGCGTAAATGTTCCATATAAAGAAATTCGAAAAAAAGCTGATGAGATGGAACTCGAATATATTCGAAAACACGGCGTACCTATCAAAAAGGGTTTAGTTCAAGTTTTAGAACGTTTACGAAAATCTGGTTTGAGAATGGCTGTTGCGACTTCAAGCCGTAGGGCAATTGCAGAAGAATATTTAATTAATGCGAATGTTTATAAATTTTTTGATGTGATTACCTGTGGTGATGAAGTAGAGCAAGGCAAGCCGCATCCAGAAATCTTTTTAAAAACTGCTAGTCAACTTCACTTGGATGCCAACCAGTGTCTTATGTTTGAAGATTCTGAAAATGGTTTAACTTCAGCCCACACTGCAAAAGGTTTAACGATTTTATTAAAAGATATTAAAGAACCAAATGATGAAATGCTGGAAAAAGCACATTTTTATTATGATCAGATGTATGACTTTTTAACCGATCTCGATCAATTTATCCCTGTTATGGACATGCCGGAAATGCAGGAACCTTTTCCACAAAGTCTCAACCAATTAACAGTTGGAATACATGGTTTCGGTGCTATTGGCGGTGGTTACATAGCGCAAATCTTGTCACATTGGGATGGATATACAAAACCAAAACGTATTATTGCATCAACGCGAAATAGTCTTTTTCGCGAAGCCGTAAATGCATTTGGAACATATAGCATTCGCTATGGGCAATTTTCTTATGATGAACGTATTGAGAATATGACCATTGTTGATTCTGAAAATGAACAACAAATGTTGGAGATGTATACCCATTCAAGTTTAATTGCACTTTGTTTACCCGAACAGGCCATCGAAGTTGAGGCAAAAATAATTGCAAAAGGGCTATATGCACGTTTTAACTCATCACTTGAAATATGTATTGAACCGTTAACTTTTCTAATTATTTTAAATAAAGTCGGCGCGAAATATTTAGTTATGAAGCATCTTAGAGAAGCTCTATTAGAATTGACCAACGATGAAGATGTGACGGAGCATATTTTAAAAGAACATTACTTTTGCGATACCGTTGTAAATCGCATGGTTTCAAAATTATCTAATCAGAATTTGTATCGCCAACTTCGTATTAAGCATAATTTTCTTGAACAGCATTTAGAAGATGTTGAACACGAAGAACAAATCGAAATTGAAGACTGTAATAAACTGACTCAAGACCAGCAAAACCAGGCATCTTTATATGTTGATAACATGCGCCGTAATTTCCAGCCAGGCCATATATTACAAAGCATGGACTTAATTCTGTTTCATAGCGAAATGGATATGCCAATTTATGTAGAAAAAGGCAGCCCTTTACTCGAAAAGTTGCGTCAAGTTGTCTTGGTTAATCAGATTACAGACACTCAATTAATCAAAAATCGTCTATGGAACGGCGTACATGCCATGCTTGCTTGGTATGCATCTTTACTAGGTCATGATTCTATTGGTGTTGCCATGGGAGATCAGTCAGTTAAAGCATTTGCAGAAAACTTAATTACAGACGTAAAACAAGGGCTTGCAATTGTATTACCTAATTATGCGAAGGATTTGGACCGGATGGCACAAAGCTTTCTAGACTCATGTGAATATGCTTTTAAAGATCCTTGTCAAAGAGTGGCAAGAGATCCACTTCGCAAATTAACTCATAATGAAAGAGTAATTGCATCAATTGGGGTGAATATCGCTCATGATTTACCTTATAAAAACCTTTTAAAAGGTGCTGCGCTAGGTTATGCCTATGCGATTCAATTTTTAGAAATTCAAGAGACTGATGCAATTAAACATTTACACGACCAAGTTCAAAAACTGGATATGAGTGCCGCTCAAAAAGGGCAACTTGAAGTTGAGTTAACACAATTAGTTCAATATTTATTTTCTGAACAAAGCAAACAGCCTTTAAACATGAAAATTACCAATTCAAAAAATGCGAGTGCTCAACATGCCTAAATTCTTTTAAGTAATTAATGCTCTACAACTGAAAGGCAAACATGCTTTAATACAAAAATTGAATGATTTTGAATTAAAGCTGTGCTGATAAAACCCTCGAGGTTCATGGTGCCAACATCTATACGTGATTATCCTGAGTGGCACCTTGGGCGTCAAAATTACGCTTTATGGTATCTAGAAATTAATGATCGGAAATTAGTTCATTATCTAGATCAATTGCGTGCGCATTTTTCAGAATTCTTATTAGAACCCAATAGCCGTCAATATCATGTCACATTATTTATATGTGGATTCTTAACTCATGAAACTAAAATTTATAGTGATGACTTTAGTTTTGGTGAATTTGAGCAGCAAAGAGAAATCTTAAGAAAAGAAGATTTTGCTCCGTTTCATTTAAGAATTGGTTTAGTCGATAGTTTTAGTAGTGCTTTATTTGTAGAAATCCAAGATATCAAAAATACCTTACCTCTAATACGCCAAAAGCTAGGTTTAGTTTCTAATGAAATAGCTGCTTTAGAGTATTGCCCGCACATTACATTGGGGTTGTATAAAAAAGACTATAGTAGTGATTTGATTTTACGAAAAATTTCTGAATTACCTGTACAATACAAACACGCTGAATTTGATCTTAAAGTCGAGCATTTAACGTTTGGTTATTATCAAGCTCAAACTTTACAAGGTAAGTTATATCCATCTCAGCATTTGTTTTTAGGTGATTCATGTTGCAACTGATTTTAGGTGGAGCCCGTTCTGGTAAAAGTCGACTGGCTGAACAAACGGCAATAAATACGCAATTAGCTGTGACTTATGTTGCTACGGCGCAAGCGCTTGACCTAGAAATGCAAAGTAGAATTGAACACCATCAAAATCAGCGTCCTGCTCACTGGTCTTTGGTTGAAGAACCATTGTATTTAGCAAATGCTCTACAAAAAATTGATCGCCCTAATCAAATTATTTTGGTGGATTGTTTAACGCTTTGGCTAACCAATTTGTTACTTTTAGATGATCAAAGTGTTCAACAACTTGAGTGTGAGCAGCTGTTAAAAGTTTTACCTACGCTTGAGTCAGAAGTTATTTTAGTAAGTAATGAAACGGGTTTAGGCGTTGTGCCACTCGGTGAGATAAGCCGCCAGTTTGTAGATGAAGCAGGCAGACTACATCAAGCTCTAGGGCAAATTGCAGATAAGGTTGTGTTTTGTGTGGCGGGTTTTCCAATGATTTTAAAAGGTGAGAAATAAAATGAACTGGTGGTTAGAGTCTGTACAGCAACCAAATTTGGACGCAAAACAACAAGCAGAGCAACATCAACTCCAACTCACAAAACCTACTGGTGCCTTAGGTGATTTAGAACTGATAGCCGTTAAACTTGCCAGTTTACAGTCAAATGCACATCCACAAGTTAGTCATCCCTGGATTACGATTTTTGCGGGCGATCATGGCGTGGTTGAAGAAAATATCTCTGCATACCCTCAAGCCGTAACTCGTCAAATGCTGCAAAACTTCACAACTGGCGGGGCAGCAATTAGTGTCATCGCCAAATATCATCAAGCTCATTTGCAAGTGATTGATTGCGGAACCGTAGGTGAAGCGTACGAATACGCAGGCTTTGAACGTCATTGTATTCGTGCTGGGACAGCAAATTTTGCCAAACAAGCGGCAATGAATGCAGATGAATGTCGTGCTGCTTTAGAGTTAGGTAAAAACAGTGTAGACACGGCCAAATCTAAAGGTGCAGATATTTATATTGCGGGTGAAATGGGGATAGGAAATACCTGTTCTGCTTCTGCCTTAGCATGTCTTTTATTAAATGATACTGCCGAACAATTAACTGGAGTTGGTACAGGAATTGGTGCCGATCAGTTAAGACATAAAATTGAAGTAATTGAAAAGGCAATTGAACTTCACCATAAACATGTTGTTGGTGATGTATTCAAAACACTATGTGCTGTAGGTGGTTTGGAAATTGCAGCAATTATCGGTGCTTACATTCGCTGTGCGCAGGTAGGTTTACCTATCATTGTCGATGGTTTTATTAGTTCGGTCGCTGCTTTATGCGCAGTACGAATGAATTCTAACGTGCGTGACTGGATGCTTTTTGGCCATCAATCGGCAGAATATGGACACCGACGTATTTTACAAGAACTCAATGCTGAGCCGATTTTAAAAATGAATTTGCGTTTAGGTGAAGGTAGTGGGGCTGGCGCTGCTTTGGCATTAGTTAAAATGGCATGTGTATTACACAACCAGATGGCTACATTTGCTCAAGCTGCTGTAAGCGGGGATAAAATTGGGTAAATTCAGAATTGATTTGCTCAGACATGGCGAAAGTCAGTATAGCCATACTTTACGTGGACATTTGGATGATGAGTTAACGGCAAAAGGTTGGCAGCAAATGCAGTCAACCATTGAGCAAGTTACAAATCAGTCATGGGATGTCATTATAAGTTCAACATTAAAACGTTGTGCTTGTTTTGCTGAGAAACTTGCAAAGACAACTCAGCTACCTTTACTTTTAAACCATGACTTAAAAGAAATGTATTTTGGTGATTGGGAAGGCGTCTCAGCTCAGCAAATTTATGAAACCTCACCCGAATTACTTGCAAATTTTTGGCAAAAACCGAGTCAATATTGTCCACCTCGCGCAGAAACATTAAACCAGTTTCAAACAAGGGTGCTTAAAGGTTTTCAGGATTTGCTGGAGCATATGCAAAAACAAAACTTAGAGCATGCACTGGTTATAACTCATGGCGGTGTAATTAAGCTATTGGCTTGCTTAGCCAGACAACAGCCTTTAGACGATTTACTTAAAATGCCAGCAGAACTTGGGAAATTATATTCTCTTGAATTTTCTGAAGCAGATGGTCAATTAACTTTTATATTAAGATAGTAGTTTTATATTTTTATACACTTGTAAGTTATTATTTTTATAAAGATATTTAAGTTAATGTAATAGAACTGTCATTGCTAAAAATTAAGCTATTGGCATTTCTTATTAATCACTCATCTGACTTATGAATATTTTATTTAAAACAACTATGCTCGCCGCATCACTATTACTCGTAGCTTGTAACGATAATGATGATCAAGAAGCTCAAACTGTACCATCCACAAACCCATCAAAATATTATCAAACGAAAACGCCTTACCAACCTCAACAAGAAATAAAAAACTATGAACAAGCACCGAATGGATTCCAGCCAGTTTTTACAGAGCTAGTGGCGCGTCACGGTTCAAGAGGCCTCTCAAGTCTGAAATATGATTTGGCACTTTATAATTTATGGAAACAGGCAAAATCAGAAAATGCCTTAACACCTTTAGGTGAGCAATTAGGTGCTGATTTAGAAGCCATGATGAAGGCAAATATCTTATTAGGTTATGGCGTGGAAGGGATCCGCCAGTACGGTTATGGAAACGAAACCATGACTGGTATCTTAGAACACCGTGGCATTGCAGATCGTTTATTACAACGCTTACCAACTCTTTTAAATTCGCAAGCATCTATATTGGTACAAAGTTCTGGAGTGGATCGTGCGGTAGATAGTGCAAAATTCTTCACTGCTGAACTCATCAAACAACGACCGCAACTGAAAGATAAAATTTTTCCATTGTCTTATACCAATTTATCAAGTGAGAGCGTGGCGAGTGTTGAAGATGGCGGCGTAGATCGTTTCAAACTCTATTTTCATAGTTTGAATGCAGACGAAGACTTAGCTCAACCCCTGAGTGCTAGCCAACAAAAAATTTATGATGCTAGTCAGGCCTATCAAGATTTTGAAGAAAATAATAAAGATTTAGCACAAAAGTTAGATGAGTTATCAAAAAATACTGAGGCTGAAAAAACAGCTCAAACAGTGCTCAGCCCGATTTTTAAAGCAGACTTTATTAAGAAACTTGGTACAAAAGGTTATAGTTTTAGCAACACTGGATCTTTTACAGTCACTTCACCTAAAGGTGAGCAAATTACAGAAAAAGGTAAGGGCAAAAATACGATTGCTAGTGCAGTAGATGCAGCAGCTTATATTTATGAGCTCTATTCAATTTCTGGTGGTATGAAAGATGAGTTGAAAGGTATTGATTTTGATAAATATATGCCGTTAGATGCTGCAAAATTTTATGCTGAATTTAATGATGCGAATGATTTTTATGAAAAAGGTCCAAGTTTCACAGAGTCAAATCAGGTCACAAGTAAAATTGTTCAAGGACTCAAACAGGAGCTGTTCCAACAAGTTGATGCTGTGGTGAATAAAGCCCAACCTTACAAAGCCGTTTTACGTTTTGCCCATGCTGAAATTATTATTCCTTTGGCAACCAGCCTAGATTTGTATAATATGATGCAGCCGTTACCACTACGTCAGACTTATAACTATTCAACAAGTACATGGCGTGGTGAAGTAGTTTCACCTATGGCGGCAAATGTACAGTGGGATATTTATCAAAATAGCCAAGGCTCTACTTTGGTAAAAATGCTTTATAACGAAAAGGAAACTTTATTTAAATCTGCATGTGATTATGCACGTTACACACCAACCAGTTTTTACTACGATTACATGAAATTGAAACAGTGCTATCAAATGCAATAGATTTTCAGTTTTTGAAGTCTTTAATGGGAATAGGGATTGCTATTCCCATTTTTATTTCTTCATAATTCAATTTGTTTTTAGATATAGATCAGTTAGAGACTTGGATATGACACCTTTTTGGATAGCATTGCAATTTTTAACTGTTCTGCCTATTGAGCTAAAGACAATACCAACGGCGCAACAAAATGGTCGAGCTATTTTGTTTTATCCTCTGGTCGGGCTGATTATTGGCGGTATTCTTTTTCTTATCTCATGTCTTTTAGCTAAATTACCCGTTCTTTTGCTTGCTGCCATCATAATGACTTTATGGATTTGGCTGACAGGCGGATTACATTTAGATGGGCTAGCAGATACTGCAGATGCGTGGGTAGGCGGTTTTGGGGACAAACTACGTACTTTACAAATCATGAAGGATCCAAGTTGTGGCCCAATTGGCGTACTCAGTCTAGTCATTATTTGTTTACTCAAATTTGCACTGATTTATGTGTTGATTGAACAGCATCAAACGTTATTTTTATTCTTTGTTCCTATCTTTGGGCGTGTGGTGCCATCTATTTTATTCTTAACTACACCATATGTCCGTGAAAAAGGCCTAGGCCGTTCTTTGACAGACCATTTACCCAAAACTACTTCATGGATAATAGCTGCGGTAGTTTTGTTATTGGCTTTATATTGGGAATGGCAAGGGCTCATCGCCATTATTGGCTTTTTAATCAGTCTGGTTTATTTAAGACATTTATTTGTAAAAAGGATAGATGGTATTACAGGTGATACAGTCGGGGCAGCGATTGAGCTTAGTGAAACCGTGCTGCTTTTTGCTTTTGTTTTGAGTTATTTTTATTTAGTTTAATTTTGAGTTTCATCCAAAAATAAAAAAGCCCTCAAAAAATGAGGGCTTAATTTTCAATCTTAAAAAGATGAATTAGCGGTTTGGTAAAACATCTTTTAAAGCTTCATGCATTTCAAGCAACGTCTTTTCAGTAGTTTCCCAATCGATACAACCATCAGTTACTGATTTACCATATTCTAAATCACAAAGATTATCTGGAATATCTTGGCGTCCACCTTTTAGATGACTCTCAACCATAATACCTACGATTGACTTATTACCATCTAAAATTTGTTCAGTAATATTTTTAAGAACAAGTGGTTGTAAGTACGGGTCTTTATTTGAGTTAGCATGGCTCGCATCAATCATGATTTTGTTGCTCACTTTAGCTTTTGCTAAAGCATTTTCTGCTTCTGCAACCGAGCCTGCATCATAGTTCGGTTTACCGTTACCACCACGTAATACAACGTGTGCATAAGGGTTACCATTTGTATTAATAATTGAAACTTGGCCGTCTTCGTTTAGACCCAAGAAACTATGACCATATTTAACAGATTGCATCGCATTGGTTGCAACAGTTAAACCACCATCTGTACCATTTTTAAAACCAACTGGTGAAGATAAGCCAGAAGACATTTCACGGTGAGTTTGGCTCTCGGTTGTACGTGCGCCAATTGCAGACCATGAAATTAAGTCTTGGTAGTACTGTGGAGAGTTAGGGTCGAGTGCTTCAGTTGCACATGGCAAACCTTTTTCATTTAACTCAAGCAAGAGTTTACGGCCAATACGTAAACCTTTTTCGATATTAAATGAGTCATTCATATCAGGGTCATTGATTAGGCCTTTCCAACCAATTGTTGTACGTGGTTTTTCAAAATAAACACGCATAACTAGATATAGAGTATCTTTAACCTTTTCGCTTAGCGCTTTTAAGCGATCAGCATATTCGTGAGCAGCTTTTGGGTCGTGAATAGAGCAAGGACCAATAACAACAAACAAACGTTTATCTGAACCATCTAAAATATTACGAATAGTTTCGCGGCCTTTTAGAACAGTTTGCGAAGCAACATCAGATAAAGGAAGTTCTGACTTAAGCTCATTTGGTGTTACAAGAGTTTGAATGCTTTTAATATTAACGTCGTCGATATCTGGCTTTGAAACGGAATTTGAATGTGTAGTCATTGCTGTCACTGGTTCGATCATACTAAAGGTTGTTTTGTGTACTGAATATACCATGAAATAATTATGAAAATACTACATCTCATGGTATTTCAGATTGGAAAAATCCTATTGATTTTACTATCTTTCAGTCGAGTTGCCTGTTTTTTCGGCAACTACTGCTTGTTGTTGTACCACAGGTGCTTTCGGTTTTGCTTTGACTGGATGAACCATAAAGTTAACACCGAGGGCAAATAGGGTAATCCCTAGAATTTTTCGGATTAAACGTTCAGGCATACGAGAGCTAATTAATGTTCCAATAATAATTGCTGGAATTGAACCCACCAATAACCACATCAGAAGGGTAAAGTCGACGTTACCAGCACTCATGTGTCCAAGGCCAGCCACTAGGGTAAGTAATACCGCATGTACAACATCCGACCCGATAATTCGGATCATTGGCAAGTTCGGGAACATAATCACAAGTGCCATGATCCCAAATGCACCCGCACCAACTGATGAAAGAGTTACGAATACACCTAAAATGATGCCCATAATCACGATAAAGCTACGTTTTTTATGGATTGCCAATTGCTCATTTTCAGTTTGAGTGACTTCTTTAGTTCTGAATTTATTAAAGAATTTCTCAATACGCGTACGGAAAATGATGGAAACACCAGTTAAGGTCAGCATAAAACCTAACACCATGGTGAGTACAGCTTTATAGTGTGTTGACTGGCTTAAATAATGCTCAAGTACCCATGAAGTACCGAAAGATGCAGGAATACTACCTACTGCTAACCATAAAACAATTGGCCAGACAATATTGAGTTTTCTAGCGTGAACCATTGATCCACAAAATTTTGAGATTGCAGCATAAAGTAAATCGGTACCAATTGCGATATGAGGTTCAATTCTAAAAAGGCTAATTAAAATTGGTGTCATTAATGATCCACCACCAACTCCTGTAATCCCTACACAGAAACCAACTAACATACCCGCTAAGATAAATTCAAAAGCACCAGACATCTTTATCGCCACTTATCACGAAACGCAGATATCTTATTCCTTTTAGAGATAAACAGTTGTCATGAATAATGATTTACTTATGCAAAAAAAAGCTAAGCAACGAAAATTTTGCTTAGCTTGTACTATTTTTCATCATTTTTTAAAGAAAATGATTATTTTGATGACTTTAGTGGGTTAATTAAAAGTATAAGAATAAAAGTTAATGGCGTTGCAAAGATCCACCAACTGACAAAACCAATTGAAAATTTATATTGTTGAATAAGAATAAATGCACATAAACCAAATAGCATGAATGCAGCTATTTTAAAGTGCCGGTAATATTTTTGAGCTAATGATTTGAAATGACCTGTTGATTTCGGTGATCGATATTTTTCGCTCGCCATAAACAACAAATACATACCTAATAAAATTAAGATGAAAGCTATAAGAATCATGAGCTCACCTCAGTATTTAATTTATTCAGCTTTTTTTGAATTTTTGCGACAGCTTTATGCTGGATAGGTTGAATTTTGCAAAATATAAAAATGGCTAAAGCTGAAAATAGCCACAAAAATACATCTACACGTGCAAAGATCCAATAATCACTGAGGCTTTGAGCATACTCATGTTTAAGTAAATAAATTAGATTTAAGATTGGAAGTGCAAGACACAGCATAATAAAAACGCTAAGTTGAGTTCGCCACAAATGCTGCTTTTTAGTGATTAATGCAATGATTAAGCTGATTAGCCAAACCAAGAAAAAGCTATAAATTTCATAATTGGTTGTGGTTGAAGTAACTGTAAATAATCGATTAGCGCTTAAGTAGGCGACAGTTGCACACGGCAACCCTACAAACGCTGCAACATTTAAACGGTCAACTAAGTAGTGCCCGAAATGAAACTGACTACTTTTATTTTGAATTTGGCGTTTAAGACTCCAAAGTAATAAACCAGAGGCAATCATTACACAGCCTAAAATGCCTGAGAAAAAGAATCCTAAGCGAAGTAAAGGCTGAGCAAATGTTGCCATGTGCAGGCCATAAACACCCGCATTTAACGTTGCAATAGGACTATTATTACGTGTATCTGCCAAGACTTTGCCAGTTGAAGCATTTAAGGTAATTTGAGGCTGATTTCGAGTAATAGTGCGGTCTTCTTTTTGAATAAATGTAATTTGAGCTTGATTGGTATTTGGATTTTTTACACTCATTGTTGATAAAGGTTGGTTGCCCCAACTTTGTTGAACTTGGCTCAACAGCTTCTCAATAGCTAAGTTTTGAGCAGGCTGAATCGATTGATTCTCAAGTACAGTCTTTGTGCGGATTTCGGTAAAATATTGATAAGGGTTTTCAGGGTAAAGCTTTTGCATTCCCCAAGGCAAATATAAATAAAAGAAAATAGCTAAGCCCGTAAATGTAATAGTTAAAAAGAAGGGCAGAGCAACGACTGAAGAAATATTATGAAAGTCTAGCCATGAACGCTGAGACTTAAATGTACGTAAAGTAAAAAAGTCAGTGAATATTTTTTTATGGGTAATAATGCCTGAAACCAAAGCAATCAGCATAATAAATGCTGCAAGACACACGACTAATCGCCCAACTATTATTGGAATGCCAAAAAGTTGGTAATGGAAACGGTAAAAAAAATCGCCGCCTAGAGTTGCCGAAAGTTGAAGTTCTTTTCCCGTATTAGCATCAAGTGTGGCATTGCCATAACCGCCGTCAGCTTTTTCCCAATACATAGTGTTGACGGGACTTTCTGGTGTAGCAACTGTTAAATACCAAGATTTGGCATCTGGAGCGTTTTCTTGTAAATATTGATATGCTGTTTTAATAGCAATATCTTGCTTTACTTCATATTGCGCAAGTGCAGGCTGCATCCATAAATTAATTTCGTGGCGGTAATAAGATAGGCTACCCATTAAGAAAATGGCAAACACGAGCCATCCAAAAATTAAGCCAGTCCATGAGTGTAGCCATGCCATAGATTGACGTATACCTTTATGCATAACCCACCGTCCGTGTCACAATAAAGAAAAGGGCAAATAGTGCGATTGATAGAATGGTCAGTCGTACTAATGATTGAATGCAGAACCCAACAATCACAAAGACTAGGTAAAATAAAATCGCTATAAATGCTGAGAGATAGATAGCCTCAGCTTTGTCCAGATTCAAAAGGAAAATTCCAGTGAGTCCAAGACTTAAACACGCCATGCAGGCAAAGCCCATACCGAAAACTAGCAAGAATCGATAGAAAACTTTTATACGATATGACACAGGGAGATTTACAGTTTTGGACATCTTTATTGGCACATAAACAAAGAATAATAAGTAAAGCCAATCCCTAAATTGGGATTGGCTACGGTATTAATATTTAAACTTTACAGCAACTGTATAGTTGGCTGGAGCGCCGTAGTAACCTTGGCCACCAGATAAACCTGTCAAATATTTTTCATTTGTTAGATTGTTTCCATTTATTTGGAACAGTACATGTTCGTTTAAATCATAACTGGCCATAACGTTAAGCAATGCATACGCATCCTGTTTTACAGTTGAGTAAGAGGTGTCATGTATATCATCTTGCCATTTAATGCTTGCACCAACTTTTAATTTTGGAATCTGTGGAACAGTATAAGAAGCTAAAACATTAAGTGTTTGAGTCGGGATATTAGGTCTGCCTCTTTCACCCGTTTCCATATTTTTTAGACTAAATGTTGAAAAACCAAAAACCAAATCTAAGTTATCAGTTAATTTTCCAGTTAATCCGACCTCAACACCTTGCGATCTAATTGTTCCGATTGGAGATGAGTATTTGTTATAAAGCGGATCCCATAATGGGTTTAGTGCAAAATTATCTTCATCTGTTCTAAAGATTGCGATATTTCCTGTTAAAGCTCCATCTAACCACGCGCTTTTTACACCTAATTCATAACTTTCACCCTCTACTGGTACAGCTGTTTGTTTAGTAGAAAGATCAATAACAGTTTGTGGTCTAAAAATAGAGGTGTAACTCATATAACCTGTATATTCAGGAGTAAAGTTATATGTAATACCTGCATATGGAGAAACTTTATTCTTTTTATATTCTAAAGTATCGATTTCAGTGTAGTTGGCACCTAAGATAAATTTAAGATCCTCACCTAAATGAAGACGGGTCGCACCGTAAACGGACTTCATGGTTCTTTCTTCTGGGTCTGCATAGGTAAAGTCTCCCCAAGTCGGTTCATCAGGTGTCCAGCTTGGTAAGTCTGTGGTAATAACACCTAAACTACTGCCATACGAATAAACACTTTGAGCACTATATTTTGACCAGTTATAACCAATATTTGCTTCGTGTTGCTGCCCTAATAAATTAAAAGTACCTTGGATGTCTGCATTAGCAGTAGTTTCTTTAAATTTTTGATTATAAATCTCTGGATAGAGCGAAATACCAGATGTATTGTCAGTAGCAGAAGGAGAGCCACTGAGATAAAGCATTTTATCTTTAACATCTGATTTCTTAAGGTTATAGCCTAATCTTAACTTCCAGTCTCCCCATAATTTTTGTTCAATATTGGCAAAGTAATTATCTATTTCCCAATCGTAGTATGTCCATGACGGTGCATAATTATAGTTACGAGAATAACTTAATGGTTCACCTTTGGAGTTAACCAAGGGTAGAGCACCCCATTGAGAACCATTAGCGTATTGACGAGTTTTCGAATATCCTGCTGAAACATTCGTAGTGTCTGTAATATCAGCTTCTAAAATTCCTTGAAATCCATTTTTTTCTTCTGAATAGCGGTCTAGATAAGAATCTCCTACTTTCTCATAACCTACAAGACGTCCTCGTACTCGTCCATCTTGTGTAAGAGAACCAGAGATATCCGCTTCATAACGTTGTGTATCCCATGAACCATAGCTCACCCCAGCATTTGCTTGGAATTCTTTAGTGGGACGTTTACGGATATAGTTAATTGTAGCGCCAGGATCTCCCAGAGCATTTGTTAAGGCATCAGCACCTTTGACAATTTCAACACGATCATAGAAATAACTGTCTGCATCACTATTGTTATAATTATAGCTGTCAACTTGAGGGATACCGATTCCATCAACCAAAATATTTGAAATATCAAAACCACGAGCCGTATAAGTTGTTCGGTTGGTTTCTAATCCGGTTACAGTTACACCTGGTGTATTACTTAAAATATCTCGGGTACTGGTAAGTCCGAAATCTTCAATTTGCTGACGAGTAACGACGTTAATGGTTTGAGGAGTTTCTTTAGCCTCAATATTAAGCTTGGTTGCGCTACTCGAATTTTTAACATTATATGCTTTGGTTTGTTCAGAAGACTGCTCAGCATTTGATGCTTTAACTTGAATCGTCTGTAAAGATTGTACCTCTGAGTCCTGAGCATGAGAGAGGTTCGCATAACAAATCGCGCAGGCGATTACGGTAAGCTTAAATGGTCGAGGTGGGATATTCATAAGATTAAGGATAATGTAAATAATTCTCATTTATTTTATTGTTTGTAAATGTAAGCTACAATTCAAATTGCATTGTTAATTTAGATTAAAAGACGGTGAATGAGTGTAATTTTAGATAGCTTGTGCTGTGGCTGCTCTTGGTAAGTACATATAGATCAAGTTCAAGATTGATAAACCTCTATGCTAGAATGCATTATTTCAAATTCTTGGGTAAATCACCTTGGCAAATCGAAAACTTAAAATAGGCATTGTAGTTGGGGAAGTTTCTGGAGATACGCTTGGTGTGAAACTTATGCGTAGTTTTCGAGAACAGGGAATCGATGCTGAATTTGAGGGAATCGGTGGTCCCCAAATGATTGCTGAAGGTTTTAACAGTTATTACCCGATGGAAACTCTATCTGTGATGGGGATTGTTGAGGTCTTAAAAGATTTAAAAAAATTATTCGCCGTGCGGGATGGTCTAATCAATCAATGGACTCAAAATCCGGTTGATATTTTTATTGGTATTGATGCACCAGATTTTAATCTCAGACTTTCTAAAAGTATTAAAGAAAAGAATCTTCCCATAAAAACTGTTCAATATGTGAGTCCTTCAGTTTGGGCGTGGCGTCAAGGACGTGTTCATGGCATTAAACAGAGTATAGATTTAGTACTTTGCTTATTTCCTTTTGAAAAAGTTTTTTATGAACAATATGAAGTTCCAGCGGCATTTGTAGGACATCCGCTAGCTAAACAATTACCACTTGAGAACCCAATTCAAATTGCCAAACAGCAATTGGATCTTAATGAAAATCAGAAGCATATTGCCTTGTTACCTGGTAGCCGCAAAGGTGAAGTAGAGCGCCTTCTTCCTATGTTACTGGGTGCTGCTAATATTTTGCATACCAAACATCCAGACATTCAATTTTTAATTCCGGCAATTAATGATGCTCGTAAACAACAGATTGAGCAGGGTGTTGAACAATTAGCGCCGCAGTTAAAAGCAAAAATTCATATTTTAGAAAATACGGATAGTGAATCGAAAATTGGTCGTATGGTCATGAACGCGAGTGACGTTATTGCTTTAGCATCAGGAACGGCGACATTAGAAGCCATGCTCATGCATCGACCAATGGTCACATTCTATAAATTGCATTGGTTAACTTATTTAATAGCTAAATTCTTGGTGAAAATTCCTTATTATTCTTTACCCAATATTATTGCGGGTAAAAAAGTAATTGAAGAGCTGATTCAGGCCGATGCAACACCAGAAAATTTAGCAGCTGAAATAGAAAAATTGATGAATGTAGAAACCGCTCAAATTCAAGTGATGCAACATTTAACTATGCATAAAAAGCTCATTTCTGGAAATACAGAAGACCCAGTTCAAGCAATCCTAAAAGTACTTGAAAAGTAAAAAAAGCCCCATTTCTAGGGGCTTTTTAAATCTACTTAAGCACGTACAATCAGCTCGTAACCAGTATATTTACGAATGTTGATAACACCGATATCAAAGATTAAATATTGTCCTTTAATACCTTGTAATACACCGCGAATTTTTGGTGTTTTATCTAAGTTTAAAGACTTAATTTTTTCAGGATATTGTTCAACTGGGTATATAAACTCACGTGACAATTCATTTTCTAGTAGTTCAACCGTTTCGTTAAATTCAAGGTTTTGACTAAATTCTTCACGAATAGTTTGAATTTTAGGGGCGAACTCTTCGATTAATTGATCACGTTGTTCAACCATATTTAAAGGTTCAGCTTCACCCTTGAGGAGTTTTCGCCAATCTGTTTTATCAGCAATTAAAGAACCAAACATGGTTTCAAGCTGACCAGATAAACGGCGTGATCCAACTTTTAAAATAGGTAAGGCTTGAGTTGCACCTTGATCTAACCAACGACCTGGCATATGACTAACGCGAGTAATACCTACTTTTAGAGCACTTGAATTTGCCAAATATACAATATGAGGTTGGAAACAAACACTATGGGCAAAGTCATCTTCACGACATGTACCTAAATGATAGTGACATGTTTCAGGTTTCATAATGCAAAGGTCACATTCTGCTTTGGTCTTAAAACATTTAAAGCAGTGGCCTTGAGAATAAGACTTTGGTGTTTTAGTGCCACAAGAAGTGCAATAAATATTACCTGTCCATTCGATTTCTAGTTCTTGTCCTAAATTAAAAGGAAGATCAATTTCTGAACGGTCTAATACAAATTTGTATTCAACATTTGCCTTGGTTGTCTGTTGATCAGTTACACTAGCATCTTTTAGGCCTGCATGCATTTTATGGCAAATGCCTTGTAGTTCCATAAAGTTTAAACTCACATCTTTCAATTAAGGGTTGCAGTTATGGCTGAACAAAATGTCATCACTTCTATGCTAGACGATTTATCAAACGAACAGCCCATTCATACTGCACTTTGTATTGGCCAGAAAATTGACCAGAATAACGCAATTCAATGGCACTATTTTACCGTAACTGAGCTTTTAAGTCTGCCTTTTACTCAGCGTTATGACTTGGGTTTTGTATTGTTTGATACTGATGAAATGCAAAACATCAGCGATGTACAAAAATCACAATTATTAGTAAAGCTAAGAGATTTATTAGCGAAACGAATTGTAGTGGTAAGTAAACGCAGTGATGAGCAGTTATTACGTTCTTTAGGTTTTACTCAACTTATTGATAAAACTTCACATGATAGTGATTTTGCTTTATGGCAATTTAATATATTGACTTATAAACATGTTCCAGACTGGTTTAATTCAAAGTTCTGGGCGAACCCGGAAAACTGGAATAAATTCCGCTGGTAAAAGGGCCTTAAATCTCTTTCAAAATTTAACAATTTGGTTTTTGCTGTCTTAACAAGAATCCGCGTATGCTCATGTATAAACCATACATAAGAGTTACACATGACTAATTTAAGCAACATTGTAGAAGTTTTGGCTAAGCAGGCTTTAGGTGGGAATCAGCAAGCGTCAGGTCAAGATGGTTTAGGTGGAATTTTAGGTTCAGTACTCGGACAAATGGGGGGCAATACTTCTTCGGGCGCTCAAGGTGGCCTTGGAGGAGTATTAGGTTCTGTATTAGGGCAAGTGACTGGCAATAACAGTACACCTCAAACAGGTGGCGGTGTACAAAGTTTATTAATTGCAGTTGTGCCTTTAATTTTAGGTTGGGTACAGCAACAAGGTGGTTTACAAGCTGCATTAGAAAAGTTAAAAGGGGCTGGTTTAGGAAGTCAGGTTCAAAGTTGGGTTGATCCAAATCAAAGTAATAGCGAAGTTCCGACCCAACAGTTACAGAGCCTATTTAATCCGTCTGACATTGAACAAGTTGCCGAGCAAGCTCAAGCGCCCAAAGAACAAGTTTATGGTGCAATCGCATCGGTTTTACCTCAGGTCATTGACTCTTTAACACCTCAAGGTGACAGTACCGATCATCAAGAAGCAAACCAAGATATTCAAAATGTCATGAATCTTGTAAGTGGTTTTTTAAAATAAGATATAAATCTTAAAAAAGCCGATAAGTTTTATATCGGCTTTTTTTACTCAGGAAAAAAAATAAAAGGGCATAAGCCCTTTTATTTTAGATCTGAATCAAACATAACTGATTAGAAGTTATATTCGATACCAGTACCTACAACAGTTTGTTTGTCGTCTTCTTTAATCCAGTCGCGTTTTTGTTGAGCAACGATACCGTAGAAGCGAGCTTGTTTGTTGATTTGGTAATCAAGACCTAAACCGTATAAGTCAATTTTACGATCTTGTTTACCGCTTACTTGTGTTTCAGCAGAAGCGTATTCTGCTTTCACTTTAAGTTTAGTGTTAGGAATTTTATAAGCAGCTGTTACTGCATATGCTTCTTCTTCTAAACCTTTGTAGTTTGTATAGGTATCTGTAGTTTTATCAACACCATCTACACGCGTAGTTTTTGACGTTTTATAAGCAGTCAAGTCATCAGTAGGTTCAGCGTGTTGCCATAAAGCACCTACAACAAAACCAGATTTAGCAATATCATAAGAACCAGTTACACGGTAAGCATCGGTATAAACATCTTTTAGACCGTAAGCTGCATATTTACCTTTAATACCAAAGTCACCAGCAGCAGCAATTGCTAAACCGATATCTTTGTTTTCGTAACCAAGCGATGTTGATACAGAGTCAAAGCTATCATTTTTGCTGTCTTTACCAGTTTCACCCGGTTTGCTATCAGAGGTGCTTTCACCAGTTTGAGCCATAATATTGAATGTTAAACCAGCTAATAATTTAGGGTCTAATTCAAAACCGATCACGTTGTCTAAACGGTTTTCACCATACATGATATTAGTAATATCTAAACGTGTATCGTCATTAAAGATGTCTTGGTTACCACCGGCAGCTGTTTTGAAGTAAGAATCATACTTACCTACTTTTAATGTACCAACACCTTCAGTTTTTAAACCGATAAAACGGTTACGAGCACTAAGGTCAGTATCAGAACCTGAACCATCAGTAGAAATTGCCCATTCAGCTAAATAAACAGCAGATAACTTGTCAGTTAATTTCTCTTCGCCTTTTACCCCAATACGAGAAGAGTTTGAGTTAACTTCGGTAACGTCACTTTTACCATCGAAATTTTTATTATCAACTTGGTTAATAGAAACATTTAGTTTGCCATACAAAGTTGGCGCTGCTTGCACCGCGTTTACGCTCAAAGTTGCAACTGCGGCAGCGAGTAGCAATTTCTTCATTGAGATTTCTCCAAAAGGTATTTAAAAATGGCGTATGCCTAGCTAACTATTTATTTTGTAGTTGACTTATGTACAAAAAGTTACAAAAGCTCACCAACTTGCTAAGCAGTATCGGTAAATTTTGTGACAGAGAAGTGAAGAATAAATGACAGTTTTATGACGTTTAAAATTTAGAAATAAATTAGTTGTTTGTATTTTTTATAGTTTTTAGACGAAAAAAAGCGGAGCCTAAACTCCGCTTTAACCATCTAAAAATCAAAGAGCTGCTTTAATTTTTTCAGCTAATTCTTTAATTTTTTCTTGATCCCCTAACTCAACAGCATGGCGTCCAAGATGATGCACATTTGTTGGGATTAGGTGAAAATGAACATGTGGAACAGTTTGTCCTGCTGCTGCTCCAGAAAGTTGCATCAATACAATACCTTCCAAATTGAGCGCTTTTTCCATTGCCTTAGCAATCTTTTGAACAATTTGTATAGTATAGGCTGCTGCTTCAGCAGGTAAGTCCAGCAGTGTTACAGCAGGTGTTTTTGGAATAACTAATGTATGACCATCGGCTTGAGGCATAATATCCATAAAAGCTAGAACTTGATCATCTTCATAGACTTTTATCGCTGGAAGTTCTCCACGTAAAATTTTTGCGAAGATGTTTTGATCATCATATGCCATGTATTATTCCTTTAAAATTATTTACATTTCAATTCTTTTTGACGTTCTTTAATAGCGTCAAGACGTTGTTGCTCTTTGTCAGAAAACTTTGGTTTTGTCGTATGACAGTTTTCATTACCATATTTTTCTTTAGCATCAGGATCTTTAAAACAAAAGCCTTTTGACGCATAAATCAAATTGTAATCATCTTGCAATTTTTGACATTCTTGCTCAGGTGTTGCAGCTTGTACGCCTAAACTAGCAATGCTCACCATGCCAGTAAAGACTGCAACCATAAATTTATTCATGAGCTTTTCCTCAGTTAAAGGTATGAACCTGTACTCAATATAAGGTTTCTTACCAATATTTCAATGACTATTAATTACTCAAGTGTCATTTTGGTTTGAATTTTGGGCAAAAAATAAATAAAATCTTTACATATCAATGTTTTAAAAATAAACAATAAAAACAAAAACTTAACTAAATTTTTATATATCTTTCTATAATTTAAGTACTATCTAACACCTTGTAATTGCTCGTAATGAATCAGATAGGGGGCTTACCTCTATTAAATAAAAAATCAAAAAGTTCGTAGAAAAGTCCTATTCATGACTCATCTTTTGCTGAAAAGACAGTTTTAGTTTGAATTTTGGTCAATGGAAAAGAAAGATATTAATGCAATGATCAAAGAATAAAGCGTGATAATTATCACGTTTTGTATTTTAGGATTTGGTGGAATTCACTAGGCCCATTTATTTTAGACGGAAATGGGCTTCTCTTATTGAAACAGAGACAAAATTATTTTCGACTTTTATTTAAGACTAAAATTCACCTGAAAGATGCATTGATTTTACATATTTAAAGTCTTATTATATGGCCCATAATTGCTGCGTTTGATAGTTTTTGTTTTTATAGCCTATTTCTCCAAATGAAATAGGCTTTTTTTATTAAAGTTATTTCAAATCATGAAAAATAAACGGTTTATAATGATAATTATCATACACGATATTGTATTTTTGTGATCAAATAGATGGATCACTTTCACAATTGCTCTAGTCGTTACTTTATAGCATCAGACCCTTACATATAATAATAGCATACTTCCTTAAAGGATCTAGTCATTCGTTAAGACTAAATATTAAAGGAATAGGTGATGCCACAATTTTTACTAATTGCTGAAAGAGTTTATAAAAAATTTGAAGAGCAAAAGCTTTTCTCAGAGGATATGATCGAGCATTTGAATAGCTTAGTTAGTATTATTCGACTAGAGATAAAAGACACTTCATATAAACTAAAATATAACTTTATTGATTTTGAAGAATGTTTAAATAAGCCTGCAAAGGAATGTACAGTTAAACTCGATATCAGCTTAATGCCAACTTATAAGAATAAAAGTGAGTACATTATGTGGTTGGCAAGTTTTATCGAAAAAATTACTCTAGGTGGTAGGGAAAAGTTTCCACCGCTTACAAATAGTTTACTACCGAGCTGTATAGTGACGAATCCTTATGTAACAAAACTGGAGCAGGCCAAGGCCTCTTCTGAAAAAAGTGCACAGATGATTGTAAATTACTTTAAATCATCCGATTATAAAAAAGTTAATAAAGTGCCTTCATAATGAAAATAATAATTTTCTATTAAAACAATAATATTATTGGTAAATGCACTGTTATACGAGGGTTTATTCCACCCAAGCGAATAAAAGCAATAGATTGAATCATGACCTTATTCTTAAATTTGCGTTGATCGATCGGTGAGCCATTTTGCTAGTTGTGGCCAGAACTCCAATGCACTTGCCTGACTCGACATGAGGCCTAAATGTCCGCCAGGGATGAGAGTAAACGTAACATCTTGGCTACTGGTTAACTGGCTTAATGGTTGAGCTGCATCAGCGGTAACCAGTTGATCACTACGACCCGCGCCTACTAAGAGAGAGCAGTCGATATTTTTTAATTCAATTTTTTTATCTTTTAACTCAATAAAGCCGCGCTTCAATGGATTTTGTAGCCAAACATTGAACAACATGTCCTGATTAATTCCCCCCGGGTAATCAATCATATTATTTAAAAAGCTACTTAGAGTGGCATGCTCTTGTACGAACTGAAGATCATTAAGATTTTTTAGTAGTTGAATATGACCATCGAACCAGCCTTTAGGGTCGAGAATTTTGAAACCTAAAGAATTTAAAATTCCTGGGCTATGAATCAGACGTTTTGGTAATCCGGAATAAATACGTTCTTGAATTTTTTTATTGCGACTAATCGCGTTGTTTATGGTTCGATAGAGTTTCCCAATATAGCCAGAAGCATAACTGTCTATTGGACTACCAAGTACTATAAGGTTTTTAACATAATTTGGATGATTATGCGCTGTATATAAAGTGACGAATATACCTGCCATACTCCATCCATGAAGCGAGATTTGTTCACTTCCTGAATGTGTGCGTACAAGTTGTATTGCTTTAGGAAGGAAGTCTTCAATAAATGATAAAAAGGTAAGATGTCTGTCCTTAAACTTTAAACGGCCCCAATCTACCAAATAGACATCAAAACCAGCATTTTGGAAGTATTTAATAAGAGAACGATAAGGGTATAAATCATATATCGCCATATTAATAGCGAGTGGTGCAACAAATACCAAAGGTTCTTTAAATTGTTTTTGGTTAGCGGCGTAATAACGAATACGGGTTTGATTGAATTCACCAATCACTTCAAACGGAGTGCTTTGTGACAATACTAATGTTTGAGGGCGAAATAGTCGGGTAGAGAGGTGCTTGATTTGACTTTGTTCAGAGACAAGGGACTTTAAGCGTTTCATCTTGCTTTTACCAACTATTTACTAAAGTTGAATAAAGTCTAAGCGATAATTTTAAGGTTTACCTTGACCTTAAATACCCTAGACACTCAAAATGATGATAGTTTTTTAGTACATGACCAGTAAAGGCGAACATTTAATGCACCAGTCTGATGATTTAGAATACCAACTTGATACTTTAGCCATTCGTACCGGACATACTCGTAGTTTTGAAGGCGAACATGGCGAACCGATTTTTTTGACTTCATCATTTGTATATGAAAATGCGGCTGAAGCTGCAGCAAAATTTTCTGGTCAGGTTCAAGGAAATATCTATTCTCGTTTTACTAATCCGACTGTATCGATGTTCGAAAAACGCTTAGCAGCTTTAGATGGTGCTGAACGAGCTGTAGCGACGAGCTCTGGAATGGGCGCAATCTTGTCAGTTGCTATGGCATATCTAAAAGCGGGTGATCATGTTATTTGCTCAAGAGCAGTTTTTGGTTCAGTTGTTGCTTTGTTTGAAAAATATATTGCCAAGTTTGGTGTAGACATTACATTTGTTGATTTGTGTGATTTAGACGAATGGAAAAATGCTGTACGTCCTGAAACCAAACTTTTCTTTGTTGAGTCACCGTCTAACCCTCTAGCTGAGATTGCAGATATACAAGCACTAGCAGATATCGCCCATGCGAATTGCGCATTACTTGCGGTTGATAACAGTTTCTGTACACCTGTTTTGCAGCAACCACTCAAGTTTGGTGCGGATCTTGTGATTTACTCTGCGACTAAATACTTAGATGGCCAAGGCCGTGCATTAGGCGGTGCTGTTGTTGGTAATCATCAGTTGTTAGAAGAAGTTTTCGGTGTTGTTCGTACGCTTGGACCATCAATGAGCCCATTTAATGCATGGGTTTTCTTAAAAGGTCTAGAAACTTTACGTTTACGTATGAAAGCACACTGTGAGAGTGCTCAAATTCTTGCAGAATGGTTATCTAGTCATGAAAAGGTAGAGAAGGTTTACTACGCTGGTTTACCAGCTCATGAAGGTCATGAACTTGCTGCTAAACAGCAAAATGGCTTTGGCGGTATTGTATCCTTCGTTGTTAAAGGCGAGCGTGAAGGTGCTTGGAAGGTTATTGATAATACTAAGTTTATCTCGATTACAGGTAATCTAGGTGATGTGAAATCGACGATTACCCATCCAGCAACCACAACTCATGGCAAACTTTCTATTGAAGCAAAAGAAGCAGCTGGTATACAAGAAGGTCTAATTCGTGTCTCTGTGGGTCTAGAAGATATTAATGACATTATTGGTGATATCTCGCGTGGATTAGATTTAATCTAATTAAATTATGTTTGTTATGGAAAAGCCACATACATTTTAATGTGGCTTTTTTGTGTTACTAATAAGCAACAATAGCAATAAAAAGTCTACATATTGTTATAAATCAGTCTAAAATTTCAACGTATAAAAGTTCTAAATTTAATAAAAATAACAAAGAGAGTCTTTAGTCATGCTTAAACCAATAATTATTTTAGTTGCGATAGGGGCAATTGGACTGGTTGGATATAAAGTATTTGCTCAAAAAGATGAACCAACACAGATGAGTGAAACTGTATTATTAATTAATGATGCAAACAAATCCGTTCAAGATGCTGATCTTTCAATAGAAAAAGCCAATACTTCGTTCAAGAAAGTTCCTTTAAGTGAATATAAAACAAACAATAAAAGTCTACAGGCTGCCCAGTAACTTTTCTAAATTTTACTTTTTTCTATTCATCAAAAGTTTTTTATATAAAAGCTTTATAGTGGATTGACCATAGAAAATAGTTTCATAGATACCAATAGAAAACATTGATTTATTGTGTCAGAATTACGGATTAATTTTGATTTAAACGTACTAACCTCAATGATCTTGATGATCTATAGGGGGAGTAGAAAGAGTTTAAGTTTTGCAGTGTTATGTGACTATCAATAATACTTGAAATATTTGATAGAGATACGGAGTTAGGTTTATGAATATCAATATGCTTATGCAGCAAGCGCAGCGCATGCAAAAAGATATGGAATCAAATATAAAAAAGGCTAAAGAAGAGCTTGCTCAAACTGAAGTACACGCTGAAGCGGGCGGTGGTTTGGTTAAAGTCACAATGACTGGCCGTTATATCGTAAAACGTATCGAAATTAATCCAGAATTACTTCAAGATGAACCAGACATGATTGAAGACTTAATTGCTGCTGCAGTAAATGATGCTGTGCGTCAAGCAGAAGTGATTTCTGAAGAAAAAATGCAAAAAGCAAATTCTGGTATGGGTTTACCACCTGGCTTAGCGGGCATGTTCTAAGGAAATTCAGTGTTTAGCGATAGATTTGAACAACTCGTTCAAGCTTTACGTATATTGCCAAGCGTTGGTCCGAAGTCGGCTCAACGTATGGCTTTACATCTTTTGATGAAAAATCGAGAAGGGGCATTTGCATTAGCGCATGCTTTACATGAGGCTTCAAGTTATATACATGAATGCAGTGTCTGCCATTCTCTGACTGAACATGAAATTTGTGATATTTGCGCCTCAACTGACAGAGATGATCAGTTATTGTGTGTGGTTGAATCACCAGCGGATGTGATGGCGATTGAGCAAAGCGGTAGCTTTCGTGGAAAATACCATGTTTTAGGTGGCCATCTTTCTCCATTAGATGGTATTGGTCCGGAAGAAATTGGTATTCCTTATCTCATTCAGCGTCTAAGCCAAGGTACTATTGAAGAAGTCATTTTGGCAACTAATGCGACTGTAGAAGGACAAGCGACAGCCCATTATTTGGTAGAGGCGACTAAACATTTACCAATACAAATGACGCGTATTGCTCAAGGTGTACCTCAGGGTGGTGAACTCGAATACGTAGATAGCCATACTTTAAGTCAGGCAGTGCATAACCGCATGAGAATGAAATAAGCATTCCGATGCTTATTTCATTAATGAATGTACTATCAATTTGATTAAATTTATTAATTAAATTCAGTTATTAAACATAAATATTATTCTGTCTTTTATTATTAAAGATAGTTTAAATAAAATATGAATATAAGAATGAAAAAGGTCTTATAAATTTTAAATAAAGAACATTTGGAGATAAATTTAAAAAGTACAAATAAAAGATCAAAAAATTATCTATTTTCGAAAAATTGTTCAAAAATAGAGTATTCATAAAGGTTTAAGTGGCATTTTTCTGCTTCTATGTTATATATACCAGAGTTTAAAGCACTCTTTGCAATACTTGAGAAAGCATGTTTCAGTTTATCCAACAGCAAACCGAATTGGTTGATGTTCTTCAAAAAATGGATCAATGTTCAATATATGGACTTGATACAGAATTTATTAAGGTTGACACACTCTGGCCTAAACTTGGAGTATGCCAAGTCAATGTAAATGGTGATGTCTATCTGTTGGATGGTGTTTCATTAGATCTAAGTCAGTTTTGGAAAAAGATCTTCCTCGCACAGCAAAACATTTTTCATGCATGTGGAGAAGATATTGATTTAATCTATCATTATGCTGATCAAGAAGATTTGCTTAATGTGTTTGATACTCAAGTGGGTCTTTCTTTTTTAGGTTATGGCCTGCAAGTGAGTTACCAAGGTGCTTTAAAACTTTGTCTTGATATTGATATTGAAAAAGATCAAACCAGATCTGATTGGTTAGCTAGACCTTTATCGCCTCAACAACTTTGTTATGCTGCTAATGATGTTTTGTATCTAATGAAGTTAGCTCATCATATTCAAGAGCAGCTTAAGCAGAAAGGGCTTTATAATTATGTTCTTGAGGACTGTAGTAGTCTAACTAAAGAAATCATTAGTGAAACCCCTAATGAGTTACTATATACAGATGTGGGAAATTATCGTCATTCACGTCGTCAGTTAATGCAATTACAAAATTTAAGTGAGTGGCGTGAATACATTGTAAAAGCAACGAATCAGCCACGCAGTTTTATTCTTAGAAATTCAACCATGATTGATATGGTTGAAAAGAACCCACGCAATAGCTTTCAACTTTCGCAAGTTAAAGATATTCGTCCAAACGTAGTTCGCGAGTACGGCAAAACGATTTTAGAACTTCTTAAAGATTTACCAGTCGAAAGCAAATGGCCATCAAAGATTGCAAAACCATTTAAGGTTACGTCTAAAGAGACTTTAAATAAAATGGATATGGTGCTTGCTCATGCAATAAATGAGACTTCTATTCCTAAAGAAGTGTTGCTGAGAAAAAAATGGTTAAACGCCATTCATCAACATGTTCTATCTCAAGGGGATGAACAGGATTTACCCGACTATCTGTTAGGATGGCGTTATGAGTTATTAACGCAACCATTAATCCAATTGTTTCAAGAAGAAAAACAAAGTTTATCTATTTAAAATGCAATAAATAATTAGAAATTTAAAGGCTCATCATATGATGAGCCTTTTTAACTAAAGCATAACCATTCTGTTAAATTTTTAATTAATTACTATTTAAAATGAGCTAATTATAATATCTAAGTATACAAAAAATAGATTTTCTGTAGTTTATCTAAATAATTATTTAATCTAATAAAATTCATAAAATAATGTAATAAAGTAAATATAATTTGAAATTTCAATAATGAATTAAATTAACTTATATAATGAGAAAAATTTAATTGATTAAACATACAGGTCTGTATATTATTGGGTTTAAGAAAAACAACTTCAATTTATATAATATATAACTATAAGTTTGTTTCGGTGCAGAAATGAAAAGCCTACCCAATTGGGTAGGCTTTTTTATTTTTAATGATATGGCTTAGTTAAAGTAACTTAATTTTATGAAATTTAAAAATGAGTATTAAAATCTACAGATATTATCTAAATGAATCAGCAAGTTTAGAAACAACTTCTTCAGCTTTTTGAAAAGCATTTTCCAATGATTCTATATGCCTATGATCTCCAAACTCTTGATACTCAGAAGTAATTTCATAAATTTTTTCTACGCCTAAATATTTGCTCAGTGTACGAATGTGGGGTACAAGATGACTCATATCATGCCGAATCTCATCTTTCTCAAACCCAAATTCACCGCTGGAAGTGATAATAATTAAAATTTTTCCAGCTAAAAGAGGTTGTAAGGGAAAGTCTCCACGAGCTAGGTCAAAATCAAAAGTTTTATTGATACGAATAATTTGATCAAACCATGCTTTCAGTTGAGCAGGCATGCCGTAATTGTACATAGGTGAAGAAATTACAAGAATATCTGAGCTCGAAACTTCTGCTATTAATTGATCTGATATAGATAAAACATCACGTTGAGTTTCGGTCCTTTTATTGTCAGGTGTGAATACAGCATCAATCCAGTCTTGATTAATAAAGGGTGGTGGATTCATTCCTACATCACGATAAATATACTCATCTATAGGCAATTGTTGTTTCCAAGAGTTGATCAACCGACTGGCAATATTTTTTGAAATAGAATTGTGATTTGGGTTGGGGTTACTCGCAGCTCTGACACTAGCATCTATATGTAATATTTTACTCATCATTAATTCCAAAAAGGTTAGGATTTAATTTATTTTGAGTTTTAAAACATAAGTAGACAAACGAGAAAATTACATTTATAGATGATTTTAATTCATTCATAAATGTAAATGGGGAGGAAGCATGCAAGTTTCTTTGCAAGCACTTAAAGCATTTGAATCAGCCGCTCGATTGGGTAGTTTTAAGTTGGCTGCTGAAGAACTCTCGCTTACACCGACTGCAATTTCACATCATGTTGCGAATCTAGAAAGCAGATTAAATGTTGATTTATTTCATCGACAGGTAAGGAAAATAACCCTTACAACGACAGGGCAAAGACTTGCTGGAGCAATTTCTGAAGGATTTCGTAAAATTGAAGATGCACTAGATGAAATAACAGTAAATGGAAACATAGTAAGAGTCGCTAGTACGTCTTCACTAGCTGCAATGCTGCTAATTCCTTCAATAAATGAATTTTATCAATTGCATCCCAATATATCAGTTGAGTTTTCTACAGGTGAAACTTTAGATAATCACTTATATACATTACCTATTCGATATGGCGACGTATCATTGGTCCAGTCTCAAGATATCGTTAAATATGAGTCCTTTAATGTATTTGGTTCATCCAAACTTGATCCGCTTAAATGTTCTAGTAAACCAATAACTTTATTTACGACAGAATGGAAAAATAAGGCGTTACCAAGCCCACCACTAGAGGCTTGGCTTGAGGAAAATGAATGGAACCAAGATAGGATGACAATTAAGAAATATGATCAGGAAATTTTTGGGATACATGAGGCTTTATCTGCTAATGGTTTAGTATTTTGCTCTACTACACTTACCCATAGGTTTGTTAAAGCGAATCTTTTACAGGAGTTTAAAACTAAAGCCGTAGCATCAAAGCTGTGTTACTACATTCAAAATAAGGAGAATCTTAAAAATAGAAATGCGAGAAAATTTATTGAATGGGTAGAAAGTTTATTCAATCAATAAACTTATATCTTTGATTAGTTTCAACTACACAACACTAAAACTTACATAGCCTTTTTATGCTATAAAATTATATAGATTAATAATTAGAGAGATAAATATGCTTAACAACTTTAATGCTGAACAAGCTCGTCAAAATGCTAAAAACTTTAAAATAAATCAAGACGTCATATTGGAAAAAATTTTAACTGGTACTGAGTCTGAATCTAAGGAGGGGAAACGAAAAGCAACTTTCTGGTTTCCTGTTGATGCTATAAGTCCTGATCATCTTACACTGGTTGAAGAGGAGCTTAGAAGCAGAGGTTTTAATGTCTCAACTGATATTGAGCACTCCGGTACCACGATCACAATTGAAATAAGCTTCTAATGAATGATAGTTTTAACTAAACCACTCTTAAAAAGGAGTGGTTTTTTATTGCATGATTTATTGTGAGTTAAAAGAAATTAAATATAAATTTATTTACAATTAAATTTATATTAATCAGGATATTATTTGACAGGTTCTATCTTCTTCTGTAGCTTTACTTTTTAAGTGGAATATGGATATGAACTTCCAAACAATACTTTTATCTTTCAAAAATCAAACTACTGGTACAGATGCATTTAAAGACTTAAAAAATGCATGTGAGCAGTCTCTTAAAGAATCTCAAGATACAAAAGAAAAAGCAGCAGTTTACCTAATCTACGGTTTTGCACGTAGTTATGTAATCTTATATGAAGATGAAGCTGTAACGACCGAATTTGCCCATACTTCTAAAACCCAACTCATCGCTTATATGGAAAGTCTTAATGAGGCTTTATTAAGTCAAGATGATAGCGCTATTTTGAGTGCCTTAAATCAAGTAAGCGATGACTACATAAAAAGCTCTCGCGTCTTCTAGAAAAAAATTAAAACGTCCTTAAATAGAAAATACTTCTTTAGTTTGGCTAAAGAAGTATTTATTTTTATATATTAATGGGACTTTTTCTTACCGCCACCATCTTGTTTGTTGACGGTAGACCATGCAATTCGTTCGGCTTCTTCTTAAGAATGGCCTCTAACTACTTCACTCTCAACAATATGTTTGGCCTGACGTTTTTGCTTTGCTGTATAAGCAGTTTTATCACCACGAGGCATAAGTTCATCCTCCATATCTATGAACAAGATACTTATTATTGAAACATATCTCGCTATTAAACGAGTTAAGTAACGTCTGGTGATGTGTAGTGAAGTAGTTAAAAGTTTTACTCAAGTGTGTATTCTTAAATAGGTGAAAAAGAAATTTATTATTTTGATAGCTTAAGTATAAATCTTGCAAGAACACTATTATCAAATCTTTGATGATGAATACTTTTTTTTAAAATCCAAGAACTGCTTTTATTTTAATAAAATAGATTTTGTATTTTAATATTTAAAATCAAAAACTTATATTGTTTTTATGAAATCTAACTCCTGTTTGGAACAAAGTTATTATCGACCTTAATCAATGTTGTAGGTTAATATTTCTCAAGAATTAAAAAAACGACTGATGCGTAAACAAACCTGCGTGTGTGTGTCGTTTTTTTTCATGTATGCTGTCCTTAGTTCAAGAGTTGATTTGAAATGCACTGTGATATTTATAGATCGAGCAAAAAAGATGAAATGTACATGTATATTGCTCGTCCAAACTATCCTGACAATACGGAACAAGCTGATCCGTTTGAAAATGTTCCTGAAGCTGTTTTACAAGCGTTTGGTCGTGCAACGTTTGTCATGCATTTAGAGTTGGCTCCAACACGTAAATTGGCGCGTGTTAATGTTTTACATGTTTTAGACTCATTACAAACAAAAGGTTTCTTTATTCAGATGCCGCCAGAAGGGTTAATTAACCCGAATGCAGTTGAACCAGAGGGCTTACGTGGTGCGTGAAGATCAAACTGGAATAATGAATCAGTTATTCTCTTTTTTGGATGTTATTCCTGAAGGTGTTATTGCTTTAACAGCTTATGGAATAGGCGCTATTATTGCTTTGTGGTGTTGGTGGCGATTAATGCGCCGTCTTCCTACCACTTTTGGTGCAATTAGCTGGTTGATTGTATTTGCTATTTTAGTTACACCAACAGTGTCTGAAGGACCGAATGCATCTGTAGCACCAGCTATTTTTGGACTTCTTTTTGGTGTTTTAACTAAAGATAGTCCGTTAATTTGGTCAAATTTATCTTTAATTCTGTTTGTAGTTGGTCTAGGTTTGGTGATTGGATATTGTTGGTCAAAATATTCAACAAACAAAAGCATGCGTTCCATCTAACCATTGAAATAGAAAAATAAGGTCTTTACATGTCTGCTGATACCCAACATTTTACCGGTACAGATCAATATATCGCGACTGATAGTCTTAAGCTTGCTGTAAAAGCAGCTCGTGCTTTGCAAAAGCCTTTACTGATTAAGGGTGAACCGGGCACGGGTAAAACTTTACTTGCTGAACAAGTAGCACAAAGTTTGGGTTTAAAACTGATTACTTGGCATATCAAATCTACAACTAAAGCGCAGCAAGGGTTGTATGAATATGATGCGGTTTCTCGTTTAAGAGACAGCCAGTTAGGTGATGACCGAGTTTACGATATTAAGAACTACATTAAACCCGGTAAATTGTGGGAAGCTTTCACCAGTGAAGAGCGTTGCGTATTATTAATTGATGAAATTGATAAGGCCGATATCGAGTTTCCAAATGACTTGTTGCATGAACTCGATAAAATGTCTTTTTATGTTTACGAAACGAATGAAACAATTACGGCAACGCAACGCCCAATTGTAATTATTACTTCAAATAATGAAAAAGAATTACCGGATGCATTCTTGCGTCGTTGCTTCTTCCACTATATTGAGTTTCCAGATGAAGCCACAATGCGAGAAATCATTGCGGTTCATTTCCCAAATATCTCTGCAACACTAGTAAACGAAGCTTTACAGGTTTTCTTTAAACTACGTGAAATTCCTAATTTAAAGAAACCACCATCAACCTCTGAGTTAATTGATTGGTTAAGCTTACTCATGGCAGATGATATGCCTGAAGATGTATTACGTAATCGAGATACCTCTAAAGCTATTCCACCTTTATATGGTGCTCTCATCAAAAACGAGCAAGATGTACAACTTCTCGAACGCTTGGCTTTCATGTCTCGACGTTAAGGGAGGGAGTAACCCATGTTTGTGCGGTTATTTTACACCTTACGTAAATATGGTGTTCCAGTTACCACTCGTGAACTCATTGATCTAAACCGTGCGGTGAGTGAAGGTTTGGTTTTTGCCGACCAAGAAGAGTTCTATCAGCTTGCTAAAACTATTTTAGTTAAAGATGAGCGATTTTTTGATAAGTTTGATCGTGCCATGAAAGATTACTTTGATGGCATTGAAACTTTTGATATCGATGAGTTGCTTAAGCAAGTTCATAAATTACCAAAAGACTGGTTCGATTTAGAACTTCTCGAAAAGCATTTAACACCAGAGCAAAGAGCTGAACTTCAAAAAGCGGGTTCTTTAGAAGAACTGATGAAAATGCTAGAAGAGCGTTTACGCGAACAGCATAAGAAACACCAAGGTGGTAACCGTATGGTTGGCACAGGTGGAACTTCACCTTTTGGAGCTTTTGGTGACCATCCAGAAGGCGTCAGAATTGGTGGGCCGGGGCGTAAACGTTCGGCGGTTAAAGTCTGGGAACAGCGGAAATACCAAAATCTAGATGATGACCAAGTTCTTGGAACTCGTCAGATGCAAATTGCGTTACGACGTTTACGCAAATTTGCTCGCCAAGGCGCAGCTGAAGAGTTAGACGTTGATGGAACTATTCGAGAAACAGCCAAACAAGGTATCTTGGATGTTCAGATGGTGCCAGAGCGTCGCAATCGAATCAAAGTACTGATGTTGTTCGATGTGGGTGGTTCGATGGATGCACACATTGCCCAATGTGAAAAGCTTTTCAGCGCAGCTAAAACCGAATTCAAAACGCTTGAGTACTTTTATTTCCATAACTGTCTTTATGACTATGTTTGGAAAGATAACTACCGAAGAACAGCAACCCGCATGAATACGTGGGATCTGTTCCATACTTACGGACGCGACTATCGTGTAATTGTGGTGGGTGATGCCAGTATGGCACCGTATGAGCTGAAATCGGTAGGTGGCTCGGTTGAATATATGAATGATGAAACAGGTGAGGTTTGGTTACGTCGCCTACGTCAACATTTTGATAAAACAGCATGGTTAAACCCTGAAACTGAAGGGTATTGGCATTACACTCAAACCATTGGTTGGATTAAAGAGATTTTTGAAAACCATATGTATCCAATGACCTTAAAAGGCATTGAGGACTTAACACGCTACCTTTCTCGATAAACTTGATAACTTTAATAATTTAAAAAGAGGGATGATATGCAACATCAAATTAATGGTATTGCTTTGCCAAATGAACAGGGATTTTTTGGTGAATATGGAGGCCAATTTATTCCTCCGCATTTAAAAGAAGCAATGGATGAAATTAATGTTGCTTATGAAGAAATTCGACATACACCAGAATTTCAAAATGAATTATCGGACCTCTTTTCAAATTACGTAGGTCGTCCAAGTCCTTTATTTCACGCAAAACGTCTTTCTGAGCAGTTAGGCGGTGCACAAATTTATTTAAAACGTGAAGACTTAAATCATACGGGTGCCCATAAAATTAATCATTGTTTAGGTGAGGCTCTACTTGCCAAATATATGGGCAAAAAGAAAGTTATTGCCGAGACTGGTGCGGGACAGCATGGCGTTGCTTTAGCCACGGCTTGTGCTTTAGTTGGCATTCCATGTGAAATCCACATGGGGCAAGTAGATATTGAAAAAGAACACCCTAATGTGGTCAAAATGAAAATTTTGGGTGCTCATTTAGTTTCAGTAACACGTGGTACAGCAACCTTAAAAGATGCTGTAGATAGCGCGTTTGAAGAATATTTAAAAGACCCTAAAAATTTTATTTATGCGATTGGTTCTGTGGTTGGACCACATCCATTTCCAAAAATGGTCCGAGATTTTCAATCGATTATTGGTAATGAAATTAAAGAGCAGACGCATCATCGTTTTGGTAAAAACCCAGATTATGTTGTCGCATGTGTTGGTGGCGGTTCAAATGCAATCGGTGCCTTTACAGCATTTCTAAATGATTCGGATGTAAAATTGATTGGGGTTGAACCAGCAGGACATGGTTTAGAAACTCACATGCATTCGGCAACTTTAACCTTAGGTAAACCAAGTCAAATTCATGGTATGGCGTGTTACGTGCTTGAAAATGAAGCTGGTGAACCATTGCCAGTGCATTCTATTGCTTCAGGATTGGACTATCCGGGTGTTGGGCCACAGCATAGTTTCTTAAAAGATTTAGGTCGTGTGGAATATAACACTGCAACTGATCAAGAATGTTTGGATGCTTTTATGACCTTATCGCGTGTTGAGGGAATTGTTCCTGCGCTTGAAAGCTCACATGCTGTGGCTTGGGCAATGCGTGAAGCACCAAAGCTGCCGAAAGAAACCATGATTGTGGTTAATCTTTCTGGCCGTGGAGATAAAGATTCGGATTATGTGGCAGAAAAGCTTAAGCTTTAAACCGACTAAACACAAAACGCGGTCGAACTTCAAAGACCGCTTTTTTATTTCATAGACTAAATCTATCCTTTCTTAAAAGTTCATTATTTCTTAATTAAAACAAAGTATTCTGATTTCAAGCTATGATTGTTAGAGATAGGTGTGTAAAACACTGCTTCACAAGGCAAAGCGTTGCGTTGCTTTGTCTCACTCAGTAGAATAGTCACTTTGCAAAATTTGCCTTTGGAGACGCCTAAGTGGAGCGACCGACGATTAGCCCTGAACATTTACAGGAAGCTGCTGAAAATTTATCTACAATTCGAGATTTTATTCGTTTTGGGGTATCAGCATTACGTCAACATGATGCACATTTAGGACAAGGTACTGAAGATTATTTTGCAGAAAGTTCTGCATTAGTTTTACAAACCTTATCTCTTGAATGGTCAGCAGACTCAGAGATTTTAGATGCTAAGCTTTTGCCAAGTGAAAAAGCAGAATTCTTAAGTTTGTTAGAACGTCGTATTAATGACCGTATTCCGACTTCTTATTTATTAAATTTAGCTTACTTCTTTAATAAGCCATTTTATGTGGACGAGCGTGTACTTATTCCGCGTTCACCAATTGCAGAATTAATTGAACAACGTTTTGCACCATATTGCTTGGATGAAAATGGTCAAATGCGTGAAGCACTTAACAACCTACCAGAAAATGCAAAACCTAAAACTCCACAACGTATTTTAGATATGTGTACAGGTTCTGGTTGTATTGCTGTAGCTTTGGCTTATGCATATCCAGATGCTGAAGTAGATGCAACGGACATCTCGAAAGAAGCTTTAGAAGTAGCATCGATTAATGTTGAACACCATAATAAACAATATCAAGTTGCTTTACTTGAATCAGACCTATTTGCCAAAATTCCAGCTGAAAACCAGTATGATTTGATTGTAAGTAACCCTCCATATGTTGATGCTGAAGACATGGCTGACTTACCGGAAGAGTTTTTACATGAACCTGAGCTTGCATTGGCAGCAGGCCAAGATGGTTTAGATCTTGTGCGTAAAATGCTTGCTCAAGCCGCAGATTACTTAACTGAAGATGGTTTAATTGTAATTGAAGTGGGTAACTCTGAATGGGCTATGCGTCAGAACTTCAATACCATTGATTTCAACTGGCTTACTTTCCAAAAAGGTGGTTCTGGCATTTTTGCTTTAACTGCAGAACAATGTCGTCGTTATAGAAAACTATTTGAACAGCAACAAGCATAAGGAGTTGTACATATGGCAGGGAACAGTATTGGACAACTCTTTCGTGTAACGACATGTGGTGAGTCTCATGGTGTTGGTTTGATGGCAATTGTTGATGGTGTGCCTCCAGGCATTGCATTAACCGAAGAGGATCTACAAAAAGATCTAGACCGCCGTAAACCAGGTACATCAAAATTTGCGACACAACGCAAAGAGCCTGATCAGGTTGAAATTATTTCAGGTGTATTTGAGGGAAAGACTACCGGCACATCAATCGGTTTACTCATTCGTAATACTGACCAAAAATCGAAAGATTATGGCAATATTGCGCAAACTTTTAGACCGGGTCACGCAGATTATACCTATACACAAAAGTACGGTTTCCGTGATTACCGTGGTGGCGGGCGTTCAAGTGCTCGTGAAACTGCTATGCGTGTTGCAGCTGGTGCAATTGCAAAGAAATATTTAGCAGAAAAGTTTGGTGTATTGATTCGCGGTCATGTCACACAAATTGGTAATGAAGTTGCTCAAAAACTGGATTGGGATGAAGTTCCAAATAATCCATTTTTTTGTGGTGATGTAGATGCTGTTCCTCGTTTTGAAGCATTGGTTACATCTTTACGTGAACAAGGTACAAGCTGCGGGGCTAAGCTAGAAATTTTAGCTGAAAAAGTTCCTGTAGGTTGGGGGGAACCCGTTTTTGACCGCCTAGATGCTGATATTGCACATGCGATGATGAGCATTAATGCAGTTAAAGGTGTTGAAATTGGTGATGGTTTTGAAGTTGCTGGGCAGTTTGGTCATGAAACACGTGATGAGCTAACTAGTCATGGTTTCTTAGCAAATCATGCGGGTGGTATTTTAGGTGGTATTTCAAGTGGTCAGACGATTCGAGTCGCCATTGCATTAAAACCTACTGCAAGCATTACAACACCAGGTAAAACGATTAATTTAAATCGTGAAGATACTGATGTGTTAACTAAAGGCCGTCATGATCCGTGTGTAGGTGTTCGAGCAACTCCAATTGCTGAAGCAATGTTAGCAATTGTCTTAATGGATCATTTTTTACGTCATCGTGCTCAAAATGCAGATGTTGTTCCTCCATTTGCTCCGATTGAACCCTAGTCATAATTTATGACTATAGTAAATAAAGCCCCAAATTTAAGTTAAATATGGGGCTTTAATTTTTTATTAGATTATGATCTATTAAATTTTAAATTATTTTCTTGTCTTATAATCTCTATATAAATATAATACCGGCGATTTATTTTTGAATATATTTATCTTTTGGCTTTGAAAATTAAAGCTTTATTAATTTACTTAGTACATCAGATATCTATATTATTTCTTAAAACTGATTTTAGTAAAATTAGTTTTATATGACTTTTTTACATTTTAAATTTTATTACTTTAACAAATACTTTTTAAAGTCATCATTGAAATTGGGGAAATATCAATGAATCAATGCACATATAGAATTGGCTGTATGTCAAAGGATAAGCTATTGCCTAAAAATTTACAGGCAATGATAAAAGTTATTCATGACTTGTCTTTGTCATCTCAGTTATCTGAAAACTGGGTGTATAATGATGATAATCCAGATATACATATTATTGATTTAGATAGTGGTTATACCAATATTCTTCTTCCTAAAAAAATTAAAATCGTATTAAGTAATAATCCCGAACTTTTAAGAGGTTACCAATATAGGCTGAAAAGACCAATACGCTATCCAGAACTTTTGAATATTTTAAAAGAAATAGAAAACAATGAATATTTTCAAAAGACTCATCAAGAGCGTATAACAAATAATAAAAATATAGCCACTATAGACTCTTTGGAAACGAAAATTTCATATAAACTGGTTTGTTACCCGAATTTCAAGAATATTCATGACGAACAAATCGTTAATGTAACTAGAGTTTGCACTTTATTATCTATTGAATCAAAAACAGTTCAAGAGATTAAGAAGTTTTTAAACTTATCTGTAGATGAAATACAAAAAATTATAGAAATTATTAAAAAAGAAGCTTATCCAAACTATGAAACGATACATGAAAATATTGTTTCAATACTGCCATTTTCAAGTGAGACTATTCCTGTCGTACCACAAAGAATACAGCAAAGTTTATTGCTTAATTTTATCAATAAACTCTGGAATAAGTTAAAAGTAAAAAATTTAATGAACTGGCGCATTTTTAAATTAGAGTAGTTGAATAATCATTTTAAAGATAAATATTTAAAATATTTTACACGTATAAATGATATAAATTTACCATAGGGTTTATATAAATTATTTCTAGTAAGATATTTTAAGACTAAATTGAAGAAATGTAGGGTATGTACTAGATTTAAATTACATGTTAGCTTTTCCAACGGCTGGGAAAAGCTAATTGATTATTTCTAGTCATTTTAATTTAAAGAGGGAAGCTATAAAAGATCATAACTATTCAAAAGTCATTTTGAATAACGGTCTGACTTTCTAAGTCAGATCTACAATTTGTTCTTCGTTTACAGCAATCTTATATTGATTACGTCCATTGGTTTTTGCTTTATATAATGCATGGTCAGCTCGTGCAACAAAAGCAGAAATAGAATCGTTTAGACGTGGAATTGTAGTTGCGACTCCTACACTAATAGTGACATGTGGTGAAACATCACTACATGGATGCTTAATTGCAATTCTATTAATCGCATTCATTAAACGTTCGACTTGTATCAAAGCTTGCTGAGAATTTGTCATTGGGAATAGTAGTAAAAATTCTTCACCACCATAACGAGCAACTAAATCTCCACTACGAGCAGCGATAGAAGAAATAGCGATGGCGATTTCTTTTAAACATTCATCACCTTTGAGATGTCCTAGCGTGTCATTGTATGCTTTAAAATAATCGATATCGACCATCATAATGGTGAGTGGGGTTTCATGTCGTAATGCACGGCGCCATTCATTATCCAAGGTTTCATCTAGATAACGTCGATTGGCTAAACCAGTAAGTGCATCTTGCTGGGAAAGCAAAGATAATTGCTGTGCTTGCTGCATGAGCTCAATGCGATTCAGCTCGATCATGCAGTTTTGTAAGTAGTTTTCTCGATGTTGGCGGTCAGTTGCATAGGCAAGGGTCATTCCCAAGAAACTACTGAAGGTGTAAGTTCGGTTTAAGAACGTCCAGTCGATCACACCATTTAAGTAGTTGCTTGCTAAAATTCCAACCAGTCCTCCCATCCATCCAGCAAATATAGCCGTATAGAAGCGCATACCAACAGCACCATAAATAATAACGATTGCATACATCATCGCAGCATGAAAAAGAACATTATCTTGTCCATTCTCAATAACGTTAATTAAAATAAAAGTAATTGCTACCGCTAAAGCCGAGCCAATTCCTACATAATAATCAAAATACTGATTTAATTTTTTAATAAATGATAAAATCCAAGCGATAAGAACAATTACACCTACCCAAGAATAATAGCTAAACCAGGATAAAACTTGCTCACTTGGTAAAACTTGATATATACCAAAGCTTAAAAATATATATAATATTAAAATAATAGGCGCTCTATAGCGGAACTCATAGGCAGCGCCATTTTGGTATTGAAAACGATAAATCGTTTCAAGCTGCTTTGGAAACCATACGAAGTTTAGTCCTCGTGTGGTTAATAAATCTATTTGTTCCTGTCCCAATATATTGGAACCTTGCAACTTCATAATTAATGCTCTCTATATTGGAAGTTGTCATAAAATGAGACTTATTTTAAGTAAAGTTCCATCTAAAAATATTGATTATATAATGTGTGGTTTATTCAAAATAATAATACAGATTTTTTAAAAAAGTAATGATTTTTATCTATGTTAAATGTGATAAAAATCACGACATTTCAATGATTAGCCTAGTAATTATCTAAAGCTCCCCAATCCGTCGAAAAAAGTTACAAATGGTCTATTACCGATTGTATCTTTATCATTTTCGGATAGACTTATAGCGTGAAATACAGATGATTGCTGTCATATAAATAGGAAAATTAGCAATGACTGCTCTAAATCAATATGGAATGAATTTAGAAATTACGCCGCATAATGGATGGTCACAACGGTTCTGGGACGACCTGTTACCAGCTAAAGAACGGGTGAGTAAACATCCGTTCTTTACGGAAATGGCCAATGGGGGATTGAGCCTAGATAGTTTCCGTTATGCTTTACTTAATTTCTATCCATTAGTCGCCCATTTCCCGTCATATATGGCTGGAGCATTGGGGAAAGCGACTGGATTTTCTGAACCGGGAGTTACTGAAGCTCGAGATTGGTTAATTCAAAATATTAAGGTGGAAGAGCGACACTTAAAATGGTATCGCGATTGGGCTGGAGGTTTTGGCTTAACAGTTGAAGAACTTGATCATGTAAGACCACCCGCTGCTATGAATGCTGTAAACCATTTTCTATGGAATATGAGTCATCGAGGCAATTTGGCAGAATGTCTGGCTGCAACAAATTTGGCGATTGAATGGGCAACTGGAGATTGGTCTATTCAGGTGTATAAAGGTATTCATACCTATACTAATCATCCTGAAGTCACGATTGATAAACGTTCTTTAGCTTGGTTACGCGCGCATGCACATTACGATGATCTTCATCCTTATGAAGCTATGGAGTTGATTAAACGCTTATGTAATGACCGTCCTGACTGGCAGCAAAAAGCATTTCATGCTGCTGAAGAAGGGCTACGATATTATGAATTAGCTTTGGACGACTGCTATAGGGTACAGCTTCAAGCCTCTGCTTGATCTAGCCTTAAAAAGGGAGAATATCGTATGGATATTCTCCCTTTTATTTTATTCGAGCAACTTTAAGAGTTTAGTTCGATAAGGTGTTTCTTCGGGTAATAATTCAAGTAAACGTTCAACGGCATCTACACGGTCTGGTACACGACTGACCACTCGTAATAATTGATCAATATCTTCAATTTGATAAATCACATGACTCAAACGAGCGTCAAAACAATCTCTCCATGCGCATAAAAAAGGACTTTCTGATTTAGCTAAGAAACTTCCTCTATAGAGTGTAAGCGTAGTTGATGTAAAACCAAGGTTTAAGGCTTGTTCGGCCATTAAAAAATCACATTGAATTTCGCAGTTAAGTCTATATGGTCGTGACTCGATAACATCGGGTATTAAGTTTCTGAGTTGAGAAAGTTCTGCTTTTAAAGTGGTGGTACTTACAGGTCGATCACCATATAGAGCATAGTGAAGTTCTTCAAGATTAATCCCTTCGGGACAAAGAGTTAAAATACACAGAATCTCAATTTGACGTTGAGTCAATGTAAGGCTGTGTTGGTTATATTGAACTTTAGGAGTACCGAAAGCTTTAATATATAAGATATTTTTCTGATGAAGCTGAATTGCTTGTTTAACAATGTCAGCACAACGCTCTACTGCTAAAACTCCAAGTGAATTATGTTTTTGATATTTGGTCGATAAATTCATAATTCCATAAAACTGACCTGTATTTGTATCGGTAATCGGTGCTGCATAACAGACCCAGTCTCTGACACTATTCATTTGGTTTTCATGTGAGTAAACACAGCTTGCAGAATGTGTATTTAATGCTAGACCAATGGCGTTTTGACCTACTGCCTGAGTAGACCACTGACCACCTTCAACAAAGTGTACTTGCTCAGCCGATGAGCGCATAGGGTGACTACTCCATGTCCAAAGTAGAGTACCATGAGGATCAGTCACACCAATGGCCATATCGGCATCTTCGGCAATATGCATTAAGTTGCGATGGCACTCGTGAATCGAACGACCAAATAATGAGTGTTCCCATTCCTCACCCAGATCAAACAAAGGTGCTGCTTCAAGGTCAAGTGATGGTTTTTTTCCTAATTGTTTAGAATGAGATGAGGATTCCGACCGAAATAAGGACGGACTAGTGTCTATTAAAGGCGATGATAATTGTTCTGACATATCCATATCGAAATTCCTTTATCATTGAAATGGCGTATCCGTAGCCGCTCAACAGTTATAACTTTCTTATTGTGACTATTTCCTAGTTATCTCCTTACCTTAAATAATTTTATAAGTCTTGACCATTATCCTATTGGATAAGTTTTGTTAATTGTCTAATCATTAAGATAAGACATCTTGTCGGCTGAAAGGCTTTGGCACTTCTTCTCCGAAATATTGTCGATCAGCAAAATAGCTAGAACGAACCATAGGTGCACTCCAAATATTTTTAAAACCTAATCGCTTACCGTGTCGGGTATATCGTTCAAATTCTTGTAAATTTACAAACCGATGAATAGGCGCATGTGATTTTGAAGGCTGAAGATATTGACCAATCGTGACAAGATCGACTTGATAGTCTTTTAAATCGTTGAGTAGGGCAAGCACTTCAGCCTCTATTTCTCCTAATCCAACCATCAGGCCAGACTTGGTTTTGATATCGGGACAATATGCTTTAAAGCGTTTAAGTAACTCTAGTGAATGTTGATAATCTGAACCGGGGCGCATCGCTTTATATAAACGAGGAACGGTCTCAATATTATGATTAAACACATCGGGTGGTGATAAGCTTAATGTAGAGAGTGCTGTTTCTAAACGGCCACGAAAGTCCGGAACTAAAATTTCAATCAGCGTATCTGGACAACGGTTTCTGATTTCTTCAATACACTTCACAAAATGTGCTGCACCACCATCGTGTAGATCATCACGGTCTACAGAGGTAATGACTACATATTTTAAGTTTAGGTTAGCGACCGTCTCAGCTAGATGTTTAGGTTCATTTTCATCTAAAGGCATTGGACGACCATGTGCTACATCGCAGAAAGGGCAACGTCTTGTACAAATATCTCCCATAATCATAAATGTTGCCGTACCACCGCCAAAACATTCAGGTAGATTTGGACATGCGGCCTCTTCACAAACACTATGTAGCTTTTGTTGGCGTAATAAATTTTTGATACGTTGAATTTCTTCGAAATCAGTTATTTTTGCTCGAATCCATTCAGGCTTTTTAGGTAATTCTTCGGTAGGTAAAATTTTAATGGGAATACGAGAAACTTTATCTATTCCTCTTAACTTAATACCTGTTTCTATTTGCCTTTTTAAGTCCATATATAAAATTCCATTTTATATTAAATTAATTTGCAACTAGACTGGTTATAATAAAAAACCTTATTTCTATAAATAAGAAATAAAGAATTTATTAATGCGTATAGTGCACAGCAAATATTATAAATTAATAAAGGTTGGTTAAAGGTTTGTTTCACAAGTGAATGAAATTAATTAAAATTTTTTAATTTTATTTTTGTGGTGTAAGTTTGTGATAAATAAAAATTAATAGCTAAAAAACTTATTTAAAACTTTTTAGTCTAATAGCATATTAAATTAAATTGAGCTTTATTATTTATAGCGAAATATATAACACTCGCTGAAACTTGGTTGATTTTTAATAATCAAGATAATAAAGGAAAAGGATATGCAATTAACGGAAGAGCAATTACTCGCAGCATATAAACGCATGCGTGATATTCGTGAATTTGAAGATCGACTTCATGAAGAAAATACCAATGGTGATATTCCAGGCTTTATTCACTTATACAGTGGTGAAGAAGCTGTAGCAGTCGGGATTTGCGAAAATTTAACCGACAAAGACTATATCACTTCAACACACCGTGGACATGGACACTGTATTGCAAAAGGCTGTGACATCCACGCCATGATGCTGGAAATTTTCGGTAAAGATGATGGGCTATGCCGTGGAAAAGGCGGTTCTATGCATATTGCCGATTTAGATAAAGGTATGCTCGGTGCCAACGGGATTGTGGGTGGTGGACCTCCTTTAGCCATTGGTGCAGCGTTGACAGCGAAAACCTTAAAGACTGGTGGCGTCGGACTTTCTTTTACAGGCGATGGTGGTTCAAACCAAGGCCTTACTTTTGAAGCGATGAACATGGCTGTTGTACTTAAACTTCCAGTAATTTTCGTTTTCGAAAATAACGGTTTTGGTGAGGGGACTGGTCATGATTACGCTGTAGGAAGCAAAGACATTGCTGGTCGTGCATCAGGGTTCGGTTTACCGGCAGTTAAAGTTGATGGTACAGACTTCTTTGCTGTCTATGAAGCCGCTCAAACTGCCATTGAACGTGCACGTCGTGGTGAAGGTCCAAGCGTGATTGAAACCATTACAAATCGTTTTTATGGCCACTTCGAAGGTGACCCTGGCTTGATTCGTTCTAAGGAAGAAGTCGAGTTCATCAAGGAAAACAAAGATCCTTTGAAAATTTTCCGCGAGAAAGTCAAAGGCAAAATTGATGAAGCCAAACTAGACGAGATTGATGCATCTTCTAAGGCAAATGTTGATGATGCCGTTGCTAAAGCTCGTGCTGCGGCATACCCAAAACCAGAACAACTCCTTACTGACGTCTATGTCTCTTACTAAAGGAATAGTAAAGATGCCAAATAAAAGTTTTCGTAATGCAATTAAAGAAGCCATTGAATCAGAAATGCGCCGTGATCCAACCGTATTTGTTGTTGGTGAAGATGTTCGCGGTGGGCACGGCGGTAAAAACACTGAAGAAAACCAGTTAGAAGGTTTCGGTGGTGTATTGGGCGTAACCAAAGGTTTATGGACAGAATTTGGTTCGGAACGTGTTATTGATACGCCAATTACCGAGTCTGCAATTATCGGTATGGCCGCTGGTGCTGCAGCAACAGGTTTACGTCCTGTTGCCGATTTAATGTTTATGGATTTCTATGGCGTGTGCCATGACATGCTCTATAACCAAGCCGCTAAATTCCGTTATATGTTCGGTGGAAAAGCAAAAGCACCCATGGTTGTACGTGGCATGATTGGTGCGGGTTTTTCTGCGGCAGCTCAGCATTCTCAGTCGCCATATAACGTATTTGCCGCGGTTCCGGGCTTAAAAGTTGTGGTTCCATCTAGCCCATATGATGTGAAAGGGCTATTAATTCAGGCCATTCGTGATGACGACCCTGTAGTGTTCTGTGAACATAAAATGCTCTATGACATTAAAGGCGAAGTTCCAGATGATGCCTATACCATTCCTTTTGGTGTAGCAAATTACACCCGTGAAGGGACAGATGTGACCATTATTGCTTTAGGCTTGATGGTACACCGTGCCAATGAAGTAGCAGATAAACTAGCAAAAGATGGCATTTCGGTTGAAGTGGTAGACCCTCGTACAATTTCACCTCTGGATGAAGAAGGAATTTTAGAGTCTGTTGCATCAACTGGGCGTGTGGTTATTGTGGATGAATCAGCGGCACGCTGTGGCTTTGGTCATGATGTGGCTGCACTAGTTGCACAGAAAGGTTTCCACTATTTGAAAGCACCTGTTGAACTCGTAACGCCACCACATACGCCTGTCCCATTCTCTCCAGTTTTAGAAAAAGAATGGATTCCAAGTGTAGAGCGTATTGAGCAAGCTGTGCGAAAAACATTGGAGGCTTAGGATGAGCGAAATTAAAACGCTGGAGATCCCGAAATGGGGATTATCCATGGAAGAAGGCACGATTGCCCAATGGTTGATTAAAGAAGGCGATAGCTTTAATAAAGGCGATGAAATTTGTGAAATTGAAACCACAAAAATCGTCAATGTATTAGAAGCGCCTTTTGCTGGAACACTCCGTAAAATTTTAGCAAAAGATGGTGATACTTTACCTGTTGGTGGCCTTATTGCCGTATGTGCTGAAAGCCAAGTTTCTGATGCAGAAATTGAAAAATTTATTGCGTCACTAGGCGGTTCAGCAGCTCAAGCACCTGAAGCACCTTCGGAACAAAGTAAAGCGGAAATATCTGCACCTATTGCTGAAAAAGCAGAACAACCACAGACTGTAGCAGTTAGTGCTTCAGCTCCTGCAAAGGTCGCTAAAGGTGACTATGCTGTACCCGAGTCATTACAAGGTTATCAAACATCTAATGAGTTGTTTGCAACGCCGCATGCATTGAAGCTTGCAGAAAAACACAATGTAAACTTGGCAAAAGTCACAGGTTCTGGTCGTGAAGGACGTATTAGTGTTCAAGACATCCAGAAGGCTGTACAGGCTGCTGGTGGTCAGTGGCCTGATGTTAAGCAGCAAACTCAAGTTAAAGTGGTTAAATCTACGGCCGATGATAGCCAAGTTTTAGCGACACCTGTAGCACGTCGTTTAGCAAAGCAGTGGGGCATTAACCTAAATGACTGCCGTGTTTCAGGTACTCGTGGCCGTGTCTGTAAAGAAGATGTTGAAGCGGTTTACTATCGTAATAACCCAACGTCGGTAAATGAACAACTTGTGCAATGTGCTGCTCAACCACAATCGACTGTTACTACGGTTACTATGAATGGTATGCGTAAAGCGATTGCTTCACGGTTACAGGCTGCAAAACGTAATGCACCGCATTTCCGCTTAGTGGTCGATCTAAACGTAGAAGCTTTGCAAAAACTACGTAAGCAGATTAATGAGACTGTTCCACAAGTGAAACTTTCTATTAATGACATGCTAATTAAGGCAGCGGCGGCGGCACTGATTAAAGTACCTGAAGTGAATGTTCAATTTGATGAGGCGACTCAATCAATTTTACAGTTCTCTCAAGCGGATATTTCGGTGGCCGTAGCGATTCCAAACGGTTTAATTACACCCATTGTGAAAGCAGCGAATCAGAAGTCTTTAGCACAAATTTCTGATGACATGCGTGATTTGGCAACCCGTGCCAAGACTGGCAAGTTACAACCTGATGAGTTTCAGGGCGGCAGCTTTAGCATTTCAAATTTAGGAATGTTAGGCATTAAACAGTTCGATGCCATTATTAATCCACCGCAAGGTGCAATTATGGCATTAGGCGCTTCTGAATCACGTGCTGTTGTTGAAAATGGCAATGTCGTGGTTCGTGAGATTGTCACAGCGACGTTGTCATGCGATCACCGAGTCATTGATGGTGCAGTTGGGGCGAAATTCTTGGCCAGCTTTAAGCAGTTTGTTGAAAACCCTGCTTTAATTTTGGTGTAGGAGAACCCGCATGTCAGAAGCTCAATTTGATTTAATTGTGATTGGCGCGGGACCGGGTGGGTATGTGGCTGCAATTCGTGCAGCCCAGCTCGGATTAAAAACCGCAATTGTAGAAGAGCAACATTTAGGCGGAATTTGCCTAAATTGGGGCTGTATTCCAACCAAAGCTTTGCTTGCAGGGGCAGAGCTTGCAACTCAGTTTAAACATGCCGGACAGTTTGGTTTTCAGGTATCTCAACTCGATTTTGATATTCAAAAGCTTGTGCAACATAGCCGACAAGTATCAGCTCAGTTAGTACAAGGCATCGATTATTTACTTAAAAAGAATCAGGTGACAGTGTTTAATGGCCGTGCTCAACTTACGGCTAAAGAAAAACTTGAAGTGACCGATGCTCAAGGTAATAGTCAGGATTTGAGTGCACCACATATCATTTTGGCAACTGGAGCTAAAGCTCGACATGTTCCTCAGCTTCCCGTAGATGGAACATATGTCTGGAGCTATAAAGAAGCGCTTGTTCCAGAGCAATTACCAAAAAGTTTACTGGTTGTAGGCTCAGGTGCAATTGGTAGTGAGTTTGCTAGTCTTTATCAAGACTTGGGGTGTCAGGTCACACTTATTGATTTAGCCAAGCAGATTTTACCAACCGAAGATGCAGAAGTTGCTCAATTTGTCAGAAAACAATTTGAACAAAAAGGAATGAAAGTCTTAACCGATGCTGTCGTTCAAAGTACTCAAATTGAAAATGGTCAAGTTCACTGTGTGGTTGAAACGGCAAATGATATTCAAACGCTTGTTTTTGACCGCGTGCTTTCGGCAATTGGTGTACAGCCTAATACCACGGGGCTAGGACTAGAACGTTTAGGTGTAGAACTCAACCCACAAGGTTTTGTGGCAATTGATGACTATTGTAAAACCAACGTAGCGGGGCTTTATGCAATTGGTGATGTGGCTGGTGCACCGTGTCTTGCCCATAAAGCAAGCCATGAAGCCATTATATGTGTCGAGAAAATTGCTGGTGTGGTAAACGTACATTCACTCGATCGTAGCCAGATACCGGGTTGTATTTTTACACATCCACAAGTGGCGAGTATTGGTCTAACAGAAAATGCAGCAAAAGCTAAGAATCTACCTATACGTATTGGTAAGTTTTCTTTAACTGCAAATGGTAAAGCTTTAGCAATTGGAGATGCGTCAGGTTTCGTTAAAACGGTGGTACATGCAGAAACGGGTGAATTACTTGGTGCACATATGGTAGGCCATGAAGTGACTGAACATATCCAAGGCTTTGCGATTGCCAAATATCTAGAAGCAACTGATGAAAGTTTAGCTCAAGTGATTTTCCCACATCCAACCTTATCAGAAGCCATGCATGAGTCCATTTTGACCTCAATGCAACGAGCGATTCATATGTAGAAATTCTACATTTACAGGAGTTGAACATGGTTAAGGGATTAAAAAATAAAATCGTTTTAGTGACTGGGGCAGCTCAAGGCATTGGCCGTGGGATTGCCCTACGCTTGGCGCAAGAAGGAGCACATATTGCATTAGTTGATATGAAACAAGATCGACTGAACGATGTGCAGCAAGAAATTCAGGCTTTAGGTGTAAATGCGAGCACATTTATTGCCGATGTCAGTGACCGCGAGCAAGTGTATGTCGCTATAAATCATGTTGAGCAGACACTTGGTGGATTTGATGTCATGATTAATAATGCTGGAATTGCCCAAGTTCAGGCGATTGCTGATATCACACCTGATGAATTTCAAAAAATTGTTGATATCAATATTGGTGGAGTGCTGTGGGGCATTCAGGCTGCTGCTGCAAAATTTAAGCAACGCCAACATAAAGGAAAAATCATTAATGCTTGCTCAATAGCGGGCCATGATGGGTTTGCTTTACTTGGTATTTACTCGGCTACCAAATTTGCGGTACGAGCACTTACCCAAGCTGCGGCAAAAGAATATGCCAGTCACGGTATTACGGTAAATGGATATTGTCCCGGAATTGTCGGAACGGACATGTGGGTTGAAATCGATAAACGTTTTGCTGAAATTACCGGTGCAGCAATCGGTGAAACTTATAAAAAGTATGTGGAAGGCATTGCTTTAGGTAGAGCCCAAACACCAGATGATGTAGCTGCATTAGTTGCTTTTCTGGCAAGTGAAGATTCGGACTATATAACGGGTCAATCCATTTTAACGGACGGCGGAATTGTCTATCGCTAAAACAACATCCTGATTTGAGGGAGATAATAATGAAAGCAGCGCGTTTTTATGACAGAGGCGATATTCGTATTGAAGATATTCCTGAACCAAAAGTCACTCCCGGCACTGTAGGCATTAAGGTAGCTTGGTGTGGAATCTGTGGTACAGATTTGCACGAATTTATGGAAGGGCCAATTTTTATTCCACCGTGTGGACATCCGCATCCTATTTCAGGTGAATCTGCGCCGATTACCATGGGACATGAATTTTCAGGTGTGGTTTATGCCGTAGGTGAAGGTGTTGATGATATTGAAATTGGCCAGCATGTAGTCGTAGAGCCTTATATTGTGGCCGATGATGTACCGACTGGACCGGGTGATAATTATCATCTTTCCAAAAATATGAACTTTATTGGTTTAGGTGGTCGTGGTGGTGGTTTATCGGAAAAAATTGCGGTTAAACGCCGTTGGGTGCACCCAATTTCCAATAAAATTCCACTCGATCAGGCAGCCTTAATTGAACCGTTATCGGTAGGTCACCATGCTTTCGTACGTAGTGGTGCAAAGGCTGGTGATATTGCACTGGTTGGCGGTGCGGGGCCAATTGGTTTATTGCTTTCGGCAATTTTAAAAGCGAAAGGTCTTAAAGTCATCATTACCGAACTAAGTGCAAAACGTAAAGAAAAAGCCAAAGAGTCGGGTGTTGCAGATTATATTTTAGACCCGTCAGAAGTTGATGTTGTTTCTGAGGTCATGAAAATCACTAATGGTGATGGTGTCGATGTCGCGTTTGAATGTAGTAGCGTTAACAAGGTATTAGATACTTTGGTTGCGGCAGTGAAACCAACAGGCGTTATTGTTATTGTTTCGATTTGGAGTCACCCAGCATCAATTAATGTGCACAGTGTGGTAATGAAAGAGCTTGATGTACGAGGCACAATTGCCTATGTAAATGACCATCAAGAAACCATTAAACTGGTAGAAGAAGGAAAAATAAATCTGGAACCTTTTATTACGCAGCGTATTCAACTTGATGATTTGATTTCACAAGGCTTTGAAACTTTAATTCATAATAATGAGTCAGCCGTTAAGATTATTGTACATCCATAAACAGACACTTAAACCTATAAAAAAGAGCGATGATTCGCTCTTTTTTATTAAAGTAAATTGTTGTTTTGAGCTTCAATAATAGGGGGTAATGGCTGCCCTAATGAACTTAGAGACTCACGTTCAATCAAACGTACAATTGAATCTAGCGGTAAATCATTTTCTTGCAAACCAAAAGGTTCTTCAATTTGAGCACTTAAAGCATCTAAACCTAAAAACATATAAGCAATTAAACCGACAATAAGCGGTGTCCAAATACCTAAAGCTGCTTCAAGGCTAAATGGTAAGATGAAACAGAAACAATAAACAGCACGGTGCAAAAGTACTGAATATGAGTAGGGCAAAGGTGTCCCCGCAATACGGTCACAACCCGCTTGAATATTGCCTAACTCAATAATATGTCGATTTAGCGTGCTATAGATAATGTCACTAATTTCGCCATCTTTGAGTATTTTAACTAAATCTTTTTGAATATTTTCGAGTACAAACTGAGGGGCATTAATATGCTCATTTAAATAATTAAGTGAAGAATTATTTAAATAGGCATGCTCAAGAAATTTTGTGGGTTCGACTGTTTGTTGACGCAGTCGATCACGCAACAAGTTACTAAAAATTAAGACCTGATGAATTAAATGTTCACGTTGTTCATTAGATAGAACATGGCTGTCTCTAACAATATGTCTGGCATTGGCAATTAATGCACCCCAAAGTTTGCGGCCTTCCCACCAACGGTCATAACACGCGTTATTTCGAAAACCCGTACAAATCGACAGAATCACACCGAAGATGGTAAATCCAATTGCAGGTACGGTAGGAATTTGAATCCAATGATAATAAGAGAGCCAGACCACACATGCTGAAATAAGGACAACAAAACTCAGTGCTGGCAAAACCTTCGGTAAAATTGTTCCTTTCCAAGCAAATAAAAGTTTAAATACATTGCTTTTATCACGAACAATCATATAAAGCCTTTGAACTAATGAACCTAACCAAGTGCAATATGATACGCCTTAGACGAGCTAAATACCTAACTAAAGCTTATGCTTTTGTCTATATCGCCAAAGGGTAGTACGGCTAATTCCAAAAATATTCGCGACCATATTTAAGTTATGGTTATATTTTTCTAAAGCGGCTTGTACATTTTCAGGGGTAAGTTCTGTATTTGACTCAGGCAATTTAACGTAATCATCTGCATTTAAAAGCTCATTGGGTAAGTCTTCGACTTCAATTTCATCCTTACCATTTGCCATGGTTAACGCATAAAGTAGGGTGTTTTTAAGCTCACGAACATTTCCTGGCCAGTCATAATTTAAAAGAACTTGCATGGCTTTTTGATTGACATGACGAGGCATGGTGTCGAGTTGAGTGGAGCTTTCTTTTAAAATCTGATCGACAATAAGTGGAATATCGACTTTCCGCTCTCTGAGTGGTGGTATAAAAATTGGAATCACACGCAAGCGGTAAAGCAAATCGTGACGGAAACGCCCAGCCTTAGCCTCTTCGCGTAAAGCTTTATGTGTTGCGGTAATAATGCGGACATTGGCTTGAATCGGTTTTTCACCACCTACAGGAGTAAATTCACCTGTTTCTAACACTCGTAATAATTTAGCTTGAAGTTCTAAAGGAATCTCGGCAATTTCATCCAGAAACAACGTTCCGCCAGCAGCACGTTCAAACACGCCTTTATGGTCACGAATTGCTCCCGTAAAAGCACCTTTCACATGTCCAAACAGCTCACTTTCTAGAATATTGGCATTAAGGGCAGCACAGTTAATTGCCACAAAAACCTTATTTTTACGTTGGCTATAATCATGAATTGCTTTTGCCACAAGTTCTTTACCGCTACCAGATTCACCGCGTACGAGCACTGGAAACTCAGTAATAGCCACTCTTTGAATGATTGAAAACATACGGGCCATTTCTGGTGAACAACTATTGAAAACTTTAGCCAAGTCTTGCAATTGTTCTGTTAGCTCTACTTGATCAGCAATATCATTCTCTATGCTAACGGGCTGTAGAATATGCAATTTCCCGATAATACGATGTTCTGCGATGTAAATATCATTTTCCTGATAAATGAATCGCTTTCTCATTTTAGGAGTATTAATTTCAAGATACTGATTATGATGGTCTTGAGTAAGTGCTGCCATGCTCTCCACAGAAATGTCATCTGTATTAAATTTATAGTGAATTGCTTGAGTAGATGTGTCCGCTAAAAACAGAATCGCATTTGGGAATAGAGCTTTAAGCTGCTCAAATAAAATATAAAAATCCTGTTCTAACTCAAAATTTAACTTTGCCATTGTCTGTGTTTCACATTCGTTTCATTGAAACATACTTGAGTTTCAAAGGAACATCAAGCTGCGTTTGTTTTTTAACTTTAATTTTACTTATTATTTTAAATAGTTGATTTTTATATTTATTATTTAATTTCAAATAATTGGCATCTTATTTGCAAAATATAGGAAAGAAATAAATTATTAGGGTATAAATCATGTTCTTTAAGCAGTTTTTTGAGCAGGAAAGTTCGACTTATACATATATGCTTGGGTGTAAAGAAACACAAGAGGCTGTTTTAATTGACCCAGTTGCATCAGATATAGAGATTTATATAAAAGAATTAGAGCGGTATCAATTTACGCTCATCTATACCTTAGATACCCATGTTCATGCAGACCATATTACTGCTGCAAATTTACTTCGTGAACGTTTTCATTGCAAATCGGTTTTACATCGAAACTCAGAAGTAAGTTGCGGAGACATTTTAATTACTGATGGTTGCATGCTTAAAGTTGGCAACCTCAGTATTGAGGCGCGTTACACACCAGGTCATACCAATGCTTGTACGAGTTATTTGGTTGAAAACATGGTTTTCACTGGTGATGCATTATTAATTGACGGCTGTGGTCGAACCGATTTCCAGCAAGGTAATGCAGGCACACTTTATGACAGTATTCATAAACAACTTTTCAGCCTACCTGACGACACTATTGTGTATCCGGGGCACGATTACAAAGGTCGCCTGTCTTCAACGATTGGTTATGAACGCTTAAATAATTCACGTTTAGGTCAGAATCGCTCACGAGAAGATTTTATTGAATTAATGAATAACTTAAATCTGCCATATCCAAAACAAATCGATAAAGCACTTCCTGCCAATCAGGCTTGCGGCTCAATTTCACAATTATAAGGTGGCAATATGGAACTTAAACGAGTTAATCAAGATTTTTATGTTGCTGACCAGATTACTGCCAACGATATTGCAAAAATTGCAGACCAAGGAATAAAAACACTGATATGTAACCGACCAGATGGAGAAGGTGCAGATCAACCCAATGTGATTGAAATTGAAGAAGCAGCTCAGCGACATGGCCTAAACGTAATCTATCAGCCTGTTACCAGTGGCAAAATTACCGATCAACAAGTTACCGAGTTTAAGCAGCTTTATCAGAACGCTCAGAAACCTGTTTTAGCGTATTGCCGTTCTGGTATGCGTGCAATCAGTTTGTGGGCTTTGGCTGAAGTTTCTCCACCAGATGCAGCACTGTTAGTAGAAGCGGGTAATAAGCTTGGGTTTAATTTGAAAGGCTTGGTGCCACGTATTTTAAAACGTGATCATGAACCAGCGACAATTCCTTGTTATAGCGTTGTGATTGTGGGCGCTGGAGCAGCAGGAATTTCTGTAGCGTCTAGTCTTTTATGTCGTGAACCTCATTTAGATATTGTCATTATTGATCCGGCAGATACCCATTACTATCAACCGGGTTGGACTATGGTCGGTGGTGGTATCTTTAAACCCCAAGTAACCGCACGCTCAATGGCAAGTGTGATTCCTTCAAAAGTGAAATGGATGAAAGCTGCTGTTGCTGGATTCGACCCTGAGCATAATCAAGTTATTTTGGAAGGATGCCAACCCATTCAATATAAAGCTTTAGTCGTCTGTCCCGGTTTAAAACTGAATTGGCATGGAATTGAAGGTTTAGTCGAAACCTTAGGAAAAAATGGGGTGACGTCTAACTATCGTTATGATCTAGCGCCGTATACATGGGAACTGGTGCAACAGCTAAACGGTGGAAAGGCAATCTTTACCCAGCCGCCTATGCCGATTAAATGTGCCGGTGCTCCTCAAAAAGCGATGTACCTTTCAGCCGACTACTGGTTAAAGCAAGGCAAACTTAAAGATATCTCTATCCATTTTTATAACACTGGTGCTGTTTTATTTGGTGTGAAGGAATATGTACCTGCACTAATGCAATACGTTGAAAAATATGGCACTGAACTTCATTTTAACCATCAACTTGTCAAAGTAGACGGGCCTGCAAAGAAAGCATGGTTCAAAGTCGTGAATGATGAAAATGCAGCATTGGTCGAAACTGATTTCGATATATTACACGTTGTTCCACCGCAACAAGCACCTGATTTTATTCGTGCAAGCACACTCACTGATGAAGCAGGCTGGGTGAGCGTGAATCCTCAAACCCTACAACATACACAGCATGCCAATATTTTTGCTTTAGGTGATGTGATGAATGCGCCTAATGCCAAAACTGCTGCTGCGGCACGAGCACAAGCTCCGATCGTTGCAGTAAATGTTCTCGCACAACTGAACGGTGAGCAAAATTTATGTGAATACAACGGCTATGGCTCATGTCCACTCACCGTAGAGCGTGGAAAAATCGTTCTGGCTGAGTTTGGCTACGGCGGCAAATTACTTCCAAGTTTTCCGAAATGGATAATTGATGGGCAAAAGCCATCTCGTTTGGCTTGGCTGCTTAAGGAGCAGATTTTGCCACCGATTTACTGGCAAGGCATGCTCAAGGGCCGCGAGTGGATGGTCAAACCTGAGCGAGGATAAGTAAAGCAACGCTTTACCCGAGCGCAAGACGAGAACTATGTTCGAGTTAAGAGGATAAGTAAAGCAACGCTTTGTCCTGAGAAGCGACTAAAGTTTCACAAGAAGACGGATCTATTCACTCATTAACCAGCAGTCTACTGCAAATAATGTATATGCAATTTTAGGCTTTTGATATGTTATTACTTGTCGTTGAAGGCATCGTGATTGGCTTTTTACTTGGTCTTACTGGTGCAGGTGGGGGTATTCTTGCTGTACCCGCGCTCATGACCAGTCAAGGCTGGAGTGTGGCGCAAGCTGCACCGATTGGGTTGTTGGCGGTTGCGCTATCTACTCTCATAGGAACCATTGAAGGCTTATTTAAAAAGATTGTGCGTTATCGCGCTGCAATCTGGATTGCCCTAATTGGTGCTCCTATGGCACATATCGGCATTTTAATAGCCAACGCGATTTCACCTATTTGGCTCATGTTAATGTTTAGCTTGGTCATGTTTACAGTGGGCTATCGACTTATTAGTAACCGAGTATCAGACTTTCATAACCCGCCGTGTCAGGTTAACCCAAGTACGGGACGCTTTATCTGGAATTTTAAAACGGGAAGCGTTCTTGCCAGCATCGGAATTATTGCTGGGCTTTTAACAGGCATGCTAGGGGTTGGTGGCGGCTTTGTAATTGTACCAGCGCTTAGAAAAGTCACAAATTTGGATATGCATAGCATTGTTGCAACGTCACTTATGATTATTTTTCTCATTAGTGGAATGAGTATTGTGATGCATATTGCAGAGGGTTTTCACTATCCAGTAGGCATTACCAGTGCGTTTGCGCTCGCATGTGCAGTTGGTATGTTATTAGGGCGCAGAGCTATTCGTTTTATTCCGTCTGCAATTGTGCAAAAAGTCTTTGCTTTAATGGTTTTTGCTGTCGCAATTTATATGGTTATTAAGATTGTTAATCTAACAAATATCTGAGCGATATAGTATTTTAACCATCTCTATAATTAGCAATTTTCCAAAGACGAGATGTTAAAATTCTCTTGGGAAATTTGATTTAAACGATATAAATTTTTGAGAAAGTGAAATGAAGCAAATTAATGTGGCAATTTGTGGTTTTGGACGGATTGGGCAACAAATTGCAGAGCTTCTTTTAAATCGATCGACCTACTATAAACAAAAATATCAAATTGATGCCCGTTTAGTGGGCGTCTGCAACTCATCATCAGGTTTAATTGATCAAGAAGGTTTACAAGCTTCAAAGTGGCTAGATAAAACAAAATATCAAGTAGGCCTAACAGAGCAAAAGTTTTTAGAACAGGTTCAAGCAGATGTCATTATTGAGACAGGGCCAAGTGACTATGTGACAGGTGGAAAAGGCCTATTTTATTTAGATTATGCTTTAACACATAGCATGAATGCGATTGCGGTATCTAAAGGTGCTTTAGTCGTAGATGGTAAAAAATTAGTTAACTTGGCACATCAGCACAATAAAAAACTATTTTTTAGCGGTGCGACAGCTGCTGCCTTACCGACTGTTGATTTGTTTGAATATAACTTGGCTGGCTGCCAAATTTTAGAAATAGAAGGTGTGTTTACAGGCACCACGAATTTTATTTTGAATGATATGTTGCAGCATGAATGTACGTTTGCAGAATCTCTTGAAAAAGCTCAAGCAAAAGGTATTGCGGAACCTGACAGTTCTTTCGATGTAGATGGATGGGATACCGCTGCAAAAATTACTATACTGGCAAATACTGTTTTGGGGGCTGATGTAAAAATTCAAGATATTCCAAGACAAGGAATCAGTCACGTTACGGCTGAACATATTCGTGGTTGGAAAAAAGAAAATGTAATTCCTCGTCTGGTCGGTTTTATTCACATTAAGAATCAGCAAATTCAAACAGGTGTTGAATTAAGATTAGTTGCAGCAAATCATCCTTTTGCTCATCTGCAAGGTTCTAATAAATGCATTCGGGTGTTAACGCAAGAAATGGGTGAACTTGTTGTAAGTGGAGGAGCATCTGCGCCTTTAGCTACGGCAGCTGCGGCTTTAAAAGATTTTGAGCTGATGCTAAAAACGGGCTACTGCTGAAATTAATTATGATTTATAAAAAAGCAGGCTATTAAGCCTGCTTCTCACAACTTTTTTGACTATTAAATAACTTTTTTCCAATTTCAAATTTACTAAACATTAAGTAGTTACCAAGTAAGATTAATAAAATTCCAAATACCGCATTTAAAGTCCATACATATCCTTCAAAGAAAGTAGAAACTGTTAAAGCAACTAAAGGAAAGAGCAACGTGCTATAGGCTGCTTTGGCTGCACCAATTCGCCCAACCAAAGAAAAATAAGCAGAGAACCCAATAACCGTACCAAATACAGCCAAGTAAAGTACCGAACTTAAAAATGGAAAATTCATCGGCGGCATTAAATCTTGGCCAGTAAATAAAGCTAGACTTAACATCACCAATGCCCCATAAGTCATGGCATAACAATTTGTTGAAAAAATATTTAGGCCACATTTTTGGTGTCTAACACTAATCATGTTCCCTAAAGAAAAACCGTAAGTACCTATTGCACATAGCCCAATACCCATCAATAACTGCGTATTAAACTGGCTATTAATCAGGTCATGCCAGAACAGTAAAACAATACCACTTAGGCCCAAAAGTGCAGCTGGCGCAAAGTTTGGGGAAGGCTTCTGCTTAAAAAAGATAAGCGCATTAATGGCATTAAAGAAAACAGCCATCGAAAAAATGACAGACTCTAAACCGCTATTTACATATTTAACCGCAGTATAAAAACAAATAAAGTTTAGGCCGAAAACACAGAGTCCTTGCAGCATACAGAACAAATGATCTTTTAAAGCAATTCGCTGTAATTTCCCTGAAAATAGTAAAACAACCCACAGTAATAAGGCTGAAATGGCAAAACGCCATAAAATTGCGACAACGGGCGTTGCATAGTGGCTTTGAACGGCAATTCCAATCCATGTTGTTCCCCAAATCAACACCACCGCAACATAGAGTAAAATATTCATAACTTCATCCTCGATTACCAAGCTTAAGTATCTAGGAATGCTTCATTTTTCACGTATATATTCTTGTGTTGCACATGCAAGATCTTGCGTTTTTTATAGATCTAAACTAGCTGAATTTTGCTGAATATGGTTAACTTAAGCTCAATGATATTCGTTTTAATTTTGCATGGCCTATCAAACTTTAGAACAGCTACAGCAATCTAAAGCCAAGCTTCACGAGACTGTGGTGCTTGATGAAAATATGCAACTTGCATTTTGGTCTAATCAGCAAGATCGTGTAAGTGTCTGTAGTGATCACCACACTCTAAGTCTTTATATTCAAGATGGCTATGAAAGCTATCAAAAAACACCTGCGGGCTGGAAAAATGGTGGCGGGCCGGGTCGTTTTTGCTTATTGCCTGAACATCAGGAGTCGACTTGGGATATCCGAGGTGGGCTTAAATTCGTTCACTTGTATTATACTGACCAACATTTGCGTGATGTTGCCGAAAAAATATGGGACAAAGAACCCAATCAAATTGAACTAAACGAAGTTGTGTTTAATGACGATGAACGGATTCGAGCGTTATATCAATTCTTCTTGCTAGATTGTGATTGGAAAGATTCTTCAAATCATTTGCAAATGAGTACAACAGCAAGTTTATTGTTGAATCACTTGATTCGAAGATATAGCAACGTGAAGTGGCAGCAACCCGTCATTAAAGGAGGCCTCGCGCCTCATAAACTCAAATATATTCAAGACTGGATTGAAGGGCATCTAGACCAAGCACTGACTTTGTCTGACTTAGCAAATGTTGTGAATTTAAGCGAATATCATTTTGCCCATATGTTTAAACAGTCCAGGAATATGGCGCCTCACCAATATGTCATGCAAAGACGCTTAACTAAGGCAAAGGGGTTAATTCAGTCATCTCAGCTTTCTTTGCAAGATATTGCGCTAGTATGTGGGTTTAGCTCAGCAAGTCATTTAAGTCATCGCTTTAAACAATTTTATGGCATAAGTCCTTCGCAGTTACGTTGAAAGACTCATGACTAATTTTTATAAAAGATAAACCCCTAAACCAACCAGCGCTGATGCAAATATCACATATAACACGTTCACGTTAAATCGGAATAAAGCAATAAATGCAGCAACAGTAATGAGGGCTGCAATAACATCAAAATGCCCTGAAAAGCCTTGTGGCCATAACACGTGATAACTAAAAAATAGTGCGAGATTTAAAATTACACCGACCACAGCCGCGGTAATTGCAGTGAGTGGCGCAGTAAATTTAATTTCATTATGTGTAGATTCAATAATGGGCGCACCCGCAAAAATAAATACAAATGAAAAGAGAAAGGTAAACCAAGTCACAATGACTGCACCCAGTGCTCCAGCAAAAAATAGATGCTCAGAGCCAAGTAATGAATGATTGACGCCTCCTAAAAAGCCAACAAATGCCACTACCATAATCAGTGGACCCGGTGTAGTTTCACCTAAAGCTAAACCATCAATCATTTGTGTAGGTGAAAGCCAGCCAAAATGATTGACTGCTCCTTGATAGACATAAGGTAAAACTGCGTAAGCGCCCCCAAAAGTGAGCAAAGCAGCTTTGGTAAAGAACCACGCCATTTGAGTATAAGAATGATGCCATCCAAAATATGCGCCTAAAGCTAAAATTGGCAATAGCCATAAAGCGATTGCTATAAAAATAAGTTTAGCTAACCGCAACCAATGGAATTTAGCGTGCTCTGGTGTTGGAGTCTCATCATCAATAAATGCCGGACCATAATCTTTCTGACTGGCTTTATGTCCAGCCGCGGAGGAAAATAGTTCTGGGTACTTTTTACTCGCTAAATAGCCAGCAATACCAGCGGATAAAACGATAAGCGGGAAAGGAAGCTTTAAGACAAAAATGGCAAAGAATGCTGCAATCGCGACGGCCCATAAAAACTTATTTTTAAGCGAACGACTACCTATACGGTAAGTTGCATGGAAAACAATTGCAGTAACGGCAGGCTTAATTCCATAGAAAATACCTGCAATAACGGGAACATCTCCAAATTTTATATAAACCCAAGACAGCCCAATTAAAATAAATAAGGAGGGTAATACAAATAGAATACCTGCAACTAATCCTCCAGCAGTTCTATGCATAAGCCAACCAATATAGGTTGCTAATTGCTGTGCTTCAGGACCGGGTAACAACATGCAGTAGTTCAGAGCATGTAAAAATCTTTTTTCGGATATCCAGCGCTTTTGCTCAACGAGTTCCTGATGCATCACAGCGATTTGTCCAGCTGGCCCCCCAAAGCTAATAAAGCCGAGCTTAAGCCAAAATAAAAAGGCTTGCCAGAAGGTGACTTGAATAATACTTTCAGGTAAAGGGGATTTTTCGTTTTCCATTTTTTTATCCCATCAAAAAATTGATTCATACGGATCAAGAACATCAAAAACTAGTAACTTTTAGTTAATTGAATAAGTTAGATGTGCTAGGCAGCTATAGCATACAGAACAAAAATGACTTTCTTATTATTTTAAAAAGATATTCTTCTAAAAAATCTCTAGAAGAATATCTATCTTTTACTTTTTAATGATCATGTTCTAAATAATCTGGTTTTTTCGGAAGCGCAAGGCTACACAAGAAACAGATAATCAGCATGACAATGACATATATAAAGAAGGTATTTTCAATTCCGGCAGCTTTAAACTGTAAGGCAACCGAAGGTGCAGAACCACCAAACAGCGCATTACCTACCGCATATGAAAATCCTACGCCTAAAGCTCGTACATGAGGTGGGAACATCTCCGCTTTTACCAAACCACTAATAGAAGTATAGAAGCTGAGTAACATCATCATAAAAATGAGTAGCAAGGCAATAATGATCGGCGAATCAATATAGGCACGCATCCCGATCACCATGACTGGGTATATAAAAATCGCAGACAATAAGCTAAATGCCAGCATTGAAGAGCGTCGCCCAATACGGTCGGAAATTGCACCAAATACAGGTTGAGCACACATATAGACAAATAGGGCGAAGGTCATGATATAACCAACGGTTTTTCCATCCATCCCTAAATTGGTTAAATAGGTTTTTGAATAAACAGTCTCTACATAAAACGTTAATGAACCAGCAGAAGTGTATCCAACCACCAATAAAAAGGTTTTCCAGTGCTTTTTAAAGAGCTCTCTTAAACTACCAGACTCTTTTCGTTCGCTGTCTTGATGAGAAAGTGTTTCTTCTAAGCGACTACGTGCAAGCAAAGAAAAAATTGCTGCAATACCACCAATAACAAATGGAATACGCCATCCACCATCATGTAATTGTTGTTCACTTAAGAACGTTAATAAAATTACACCAAGTAAGCTAGCAAGTAATTGACCACCAGATAGAGTGACATATTGGAAAGACGAGTAAAAACCACGTTGACCTTTTAAGCCTAATTCACTCATATATGTTGCTACTGCACCATATTCACCACCAACCGATAAGCCTTGAAGTAAGCGCACTACCAGTAAAAGAAAAGGGGCAAATAAGCCAACTTGGTCATAAGTAGGTAGGGCTGCAAATAGAAAAGAACTCAAAGCCATCAGACAAATTGAGATGACCATCGACTTTTTTCGACCATGCCGGTCTGCAATTCGTCCAAATACCCAACTACCAATAGGACGCATAAAAAAGCTTGCAGCGAATACGCCCCATACATAGATAGATTTAGTCGTACTATCCATATCAGGTGCTGTTAATGCTTGAGTAAAGTAGGCAGCAAATACTGCATAGATATAAAAGTCGAACCATTCAACTAAATTACCAGAGGCTGCGCCTACAATCCCACGTATTCTGCTACGTTTTTCTTCCTGAGTGTATGTCATATTTCTTCCATCATTTTGCAGACAAAAATGAGGAATTTTTAGATATGCTGGATAGAAAATAGAATGAAACTTTAAATATCACTCAATCCTGAGCACTTCCTTAAATTCCTAACTATTCATTTTTTCTAATTTTAAAATTCGTTTCTAGTAAGATTACGTCCTTTTGTTCGATTTAAAGATAATTTTACCAATGATCGAACACTTCCTTTCATTTAACTTAATAATTAATTCTATTTAAAATCAGTGAGCTAATTTACAACGGTACTTTTCTATTTTATTTCTCCTTTTAAGTTTCATTTCGAGCTTAAGTTTATTTTGAATATTTGGTAATACTTAAAAAGTTATAGCGTCAATTCCTAATAAAATAAATGAAATTTATATAATGATAAGTTCATAAAATTTGTATCAAATACACTTAATCGAAAAAGTACAGAATGTATTGTTTCTCAATATATGTAGCTGTATTCTTGCGTGGCTAAAAATAGACTCCGCACTCATTTCTAGCGCTTTAGAATTATGCACGGTATGGCAGGTAGTTATTCAATGGAAAGACGTTCGTTAAATCTTCACTTCATGACATGCTCTAAAACAGCATTGGCTTCATCTATTGCACTCATAACATCTGTCGTCTATGCAAATGAAGCGGAGGTTTCGCAGCTCCCAACCATTACTGTGAATGCTACACAAAATAATGATGCACTATATACGTCTAAAAAAGTTAATTTATCTGGTTTTCAAACTGGTGATGTAAAGAAAGTCCCTGCATCTATTACAACTATTACATCTGAGCGCATAGCAGACCAACACGCAAAAACTTTAACTGATGTTATTAAAAACGATTCTTCTTTAGGGGATGGCTATGCTGCAATTGGCTACTATCCAAATTTTGTAGCACGTGGTTTTGCGCTTGATTTAGGCTCAAGTTATCTCATTAATGGCCATACTATACGTGGCGAACAAAACGTGGCTTTAGAAAATAAAGAACAAGTTGAAATCTTAAAAGGCATTTCTGCAATTCAATCTGGAATGTCGACGCCGGGTGGTGTGGTTAACTATGTAACCAAAAGACCAGCCGATGTTAAAAACATTACTGTAGATGCAAATTCAGAAGGTGGCTATACGCTGGCAACAGATGTTGGCGGCTTTGTTAATAATAGTTTTGGTTATCGAATCAATTTAGCCCATGAAAGCATCCATCCAAATGTTGATCATGCAAATGGTAAACGAGAGTTTGGTTCAGTTGCTTTAGACTGGAAAATTAATGATCGTTCTAAATTATTGTTTGATATTGAAGCTCAGCATCAAAGTCAACGTTCAGTACCAGGTTATCAACTGCTTGATGGGCAAGAAGTACCAACAAATGTAGATCAAGACCGTTTATTGGGTTATCAGTCTTGGAGTAAACCTGTTGTAAATAACAGTGTAAATGCAAGTTTGAAATATCAATATGCATTTAATGATCAATGGAATGCTAGCTTAAGTGCATCGCAAAGCCGTGTTGTGATTGATGATTATATTGTGTTTCCTTATGGAAGTTATTATTCATCGGGTAATCCACTTGCAGTATTTGACAAAGATGGAAACTATGATCTTTATGACTATCGTAGCCCAGATGACACACGTATAACTAATCAGTTTTCTGCTGGGTTAGAGGGTCAATTCAATACTGGCAATATTGAGCATCAGGTAGCTTTTGAATTGCAAAATACACGTAAAAACCTGAAGCGTTATGATCCGAGTAATCAACTTATTGAGAATGAAATTGGCAATATTTATACTGATTCATCAGATTTTAAAATGCCACCTGAAAAATTAGGCAATCGCTTTAAAGCTCTAGAAAGCGATCAGACTGCTTTTACCATATCTGACCGAGTTCAGTTTAACGATCAATGGTCAACTTTATTGGGTGGAAAACTTATTCATCTTGACGAACAAGCCTATAAGCCAGATGGCCAGCAAAGTCGTGATACCGACTTAAACAAGTTCTTACCACAATTAGCGCTTATGTATAGCCCAACTGCTAAGACTAATCTTTATGCTTCATATGCCAAAGGATTATCGGATGGTGGTGAAGCACCTTGGTATACAAACAATGTCATGTATGGCACTGGTCCCCAGATATTATCACCTAGAAATTCTGAACAATATGAAATTGGTGTTAAGCAACAAATACGAAACTTCTTATTAACAGCAGCTATTTTTGATTTAAAACAAGACAATCAATATAGCAAAGTAAATGCTGATGGAACTTTCGATTTTATTGAACAAGGTGAACAGCACAATCAAGGTATTGAATTAGGTTTAACTGGTGCATTAACCGATACAGTTGACGTAAGCTCTGGCATTACCTATACCAAATCTCGTCTAGTTGATATTGATAGTGACAGCTATAAAGGTCATCAAACTCAAAATGTACCGAAAGTACGCGCAACTGCACAGTTATCTTATAAAGTTCCGTCAGTTGAAGGATTAAGATTATTGAGTGGCATGCAATACAGTAGCAGTAAATATGCAAACAAAGAGGGAACTGCAAAAGTAGGTGGCTATAGCGTCTTTAATATTGGTGCTGCCTATAAAACAAATTTTGCTGGACATGACACAACTTTTAGATTCAATATTGATAACTTATTTAATAAGAAGTATTGGCGTGATGTGGGTGCATTTATGGGTGATGATTATTTATTCTTAGGTAATCCACGTACAGCCCAGTTCTCTACAACTTTCAGTTTTTAAAATATAAAACAAATAAAAAAGGAGCTTATAAAAGCTCCTTTTTTATTTCAGGAATTAAGCCGACATTTTTGGTTTAACCATATTATTAATCGACAAGATATCATCAAGCACTTGTGCCGATAATAAACCTTCATTTTGAACTAAAGCCAATACGCTTTGTCCGGTTTCGTTTGCAGTTTTAGCAATACGAGTTGTAGTTTCATAACCTAGATATGGGTTAAGTGCAGTCACGATACCAATCGAGTTTTCAACCAAAGCTTTACAATGCTCAGGGTTCGCCGTAATTGTATCAATACACTTACTTTGGAACATTGCCATTGCCTTACCAAGCAAATCCATAGATTCAAACAGTTTGAATGCAATAAGTGGTTCCATTGCATTTAACTGTAATTGACCCGCTTCAGCAGCTAAAGTTACAGCCAAGTCATTTGCAATGATCTGGAAACAAGCAAGGTTCATTGCTTCAGGTATAACTGGGTTTACTTTACCCGGCATGATCGAGCTACCCGGTTGGCGAGCTTCTAAATTAATTTCATTAATGCCAGTACGTGGACCACTTGAAAGTAAACGTAAGTCATTGGCAATTTTTGAAAGTTTAGTTGCGGTACGCTTTAATAAACCAGATAAAAGAACAAAGTCACCCATATCTGAAGTTGCTTCGATTAGATCAGGAGCAGACTTAATTTTCTTACCAGAAATTTTTGCAAGCGCTTGAATCGCAAGTTCACGGTAACTATATTCAGTAGTAATTCCCGTACCAATCGCCGTGCCACCAAGGTTCATATACGCTAAAATATTTGGAATAAGCGTATTAATTTGCTCAAGGTCTTTTTGTAAAGTTACTGCAAAAGCACCAAACTCTTGACCTAATGTCATTGGCACAGCGTCTTGTAACTGTGTACGGCCCATTTTTAGAATATGAGCAAATTCTTGAGATTTATTGCGGAAACTTAAGATTAAGTTGTTAAAAGGAAGATTTAGTTCATCTAAGCTTAATAACAAACCTAAGCGAATCGCAGTAGGGTACACGTCATTTGTTGACTGTGACATGTTAATGTCATTATTAGGATGCAAATATTGATATTGGCCTTTTGCGTGTCCCATATATTCTAAAGCGACGTTTGCTAATACTTCATTTGCATTCATATTGGTTGAAGTACCAGCACCGCCTTGCATCATATCAATTGGGAACTGGTCGTGAAAATTACCACGAATAAGTTGATTACAGCTGTATTCAATCGCTTCAAATTTAGTCTGATCTAAGCTTTTAAGATTATAGTTCGCTTCAGCACAAGCAAGCTTTACCATTGCTAAAGCTTTAATAAGGTGAGGGAAATTTCCGACCTTGCTTTGAGTTAAATTAAAGTTTTCTAGAGCACGTAATGTTTGAACTCCGTAGTAGTCATTATTATTGATCTCTCTATAACCAATAAGATCCTTCTCAATACGGGTGGTAATTTCAGCGTTCATCATTAAACTTCGAATTAGTAAAGAAGATAATTCATATTAGATTTCGAAATGCTTCACTTCTAATGCATTTATCAAGTTGATTATGCATTTTTTGCATATCAATTTTTTCCTTTTCTAAACCTAAAAATAGAAAAACTTTTTTCTTCACACATTACATCTAAATTTTATTTTATAAATTAATAGTTTACTTTTTAGATAAATTAAAAATAAAAAGTTCTATGATGAACTAAATGAAGATGTAATTTGAAAAAGAGCTGCATGCAAAATTTTAGACTTGTTAATTTAAGTGAAATATCAACTAATTTAATGAGGGCAATTAAAACGGAAGTGTAGTTTACCTAACAAATTTATATAAAAATGTGATGCATTTCACATAAAAGACACTATAATACGAAAAAATCTTAGTTTTTAAGTTTATGTTAAAAGTCACAGCCGCATTAATCATTTTGGGTAGTTTTACATACTATGTACTTTTTCATGGTGAAGAGAAAAGTGAGTCTAAAACTTCCCGTTTACTTAAAGACGCGGAGCAATCGATTGCTTCTGCTGAAAGTTCAGTAAACAAAGCCAATAGTATTGTACCAATATCTTATAAATAGCCACGGTTACTCAGCCTAACTATTTTATATTAACCATCAAAATATTGTTTTATCTAAATTTTATTGAAATTTAGATAAAAGACTGTATGTATAGAGACAAAATTCATGAGAATGAAGTTTATCGCCTATGATCCCAATTCTGGGGAAAAAGTAAGCTTAAAAGAGCATATCCATCACATGGATAAATACACCACTTATATCTTTTTTAGTGATGAAAAAGATAATATGGTATTCAATCCGCAGAAAAAGCAAGTTTTTGAAATTACTCAATATACAGCGAATATGATGGTTGAAATTTCAAGAAAGCTATATTATCTGATTGGTGAATATTAAAAATTTATTTCAGGTCAATCTCGGATAGATACTTTAGTAGAATAGTCAGGTTTATTTAGTTGAACTATACTGCAAATATATCTTCTGATTTGAACTAATTGATTAGGTCAGAAAGCTTAAATCCTGAAATAATCAAATTAGCAAAATTTTAGTTTTACAGTCCGTATTCTTCCCCAAGGTGCGGACTTTTTTTTATAAAAATTAAGACTTGATAAAACGATGAGGGTATTTTTAGTTTTTATTAAAGCTTAAATGGTTATTTACTTGATTTATATAACCTTACTTTTTGATTTAAAATAATTTTTAGAATAATGATTTTATATTTGTATGAGTTGTTGCGCTAAATGAAAGACTTTTATTCTCTTACACTCTTTTCTATGTCAGAATTATTAAATACTTACTTTTATCGTTTGGCTTTGCCATCCTTCCATCGCATTTTTGCAGGTACTCCCATGTTTTATATTTTTCATTCATCTATTCAGCTATTTATTCAGCTTCCCAACAAGACAAATTAAGGACATAACTATAAAAAGGGAATGCAAAAATGAACTTAGAAGTACGTTGGGTAGAAGACCTTTTGACACTTGAGCGTGAGCGTTCTATTTCAAAAGCAGCCGAAAAACGATTTATTAGTCAATCTGCGTTTACGCGTAGAATTCAGCAAATAGAAGAGATGATCGGAGCTGAAGTTATTATTCGAAATAATAAAAATAATATTGAATTTACAGACATTGGGCGGATTATGCTGGTGATGTCTAAAAATATTGAGAAGCAGGTAGAAGAAACAGCAAAGCTGATTAAAAATATCAAAAATGAAACCGAATCTACGATTCGTTTCTGTGTTGTTCATTCATTAGCATCAGGTTTTTTAACCACTTTTTTAAAAAAATTCCCAACGTTTATGCGTGATTTAAAAATTGAAATTGTCGCAACGAATAGTGGTGAAGGCTTATCTCTTTTAAAAGAAGGTGCCTGCGATTTTATGATTTGCTATGCAGATCGATCTAATATTAATCGGGTTGGTGATGATATTTTAAGTGGTATCAAGATCGCTGAAACAGAGATTGTTCCAGTGTCAGCTACCGAAGCAGATCATACGCCTAAGCATACAATTCAGAGTAATTTTTCATTACTTGCTTATAGTAAACATGCTTATTTACGCAAATTGGTCGATCAATTGATTGAAGGTAAACTGATCTATAAAACCTTATATGAAACTGACAATGCCACCAACTTGAAAGAGCTTGTATTACAAGGTTTAGGTGTAGCATGGATTCCAAAAATTAATGTAGAGGAAGATCTCGCTACCGGAAAATTGGTCATGTTGGACCATAACGAATACTGCCTGCCACAGGATATTTATATTTTTAAAAATAACTTGAGTGATAACAAATCAGTTCAGCAAATCTGGAAGGGCTTCCAAACTCAGCATGATTAAAATTTATAATGATATGTAATGTCCTCAAGATATTTACATACAAAGTAATCAATCAAAGAGCTCATACCTTTGTCTTTATGATGAAAGGCTTTATAAAGCATTGCTCATGGTCTAGGTTCTTTGTTAATTTAGACCATATATCAATAATTCAGAAATCTAGTGAGCATTTTATATATGCTGTGCCTGATTTCATTCCTTTTGAATGGATTATTTGATCCAGACGGAGACAATTTTGTTTGATCTAGATAGTAGATTACTAAATATTTTTTATCATATTTATCGGTTTAAAAGTGTTTCAATGGCAGCTGATGCTATTGGGCTTACACAACCGAGTGTTAGTAATGGACTCAACAAAATCCGTCAGCATTTTAATGACCCGCTTTTTATTCGTGTTGGGAATGAAATGATTCCAACCGAATTGGCTAAAGAAATCTTTCCGCTCATTAGTGAAGTGATTGATAAAGTAGAAAGCATTAATAACTTTAGTGTGAACTTTGATCCGCTAACTTCAGATCAGCTTTTTACAATTGCGATGACAGATGTCTCTCATCTGGTTTTATTACCGCAATTAACCAACTATTTAAAAGAGAAAGCCCCTTTAATTCGCTTGAATATTAGGCCGATTACGCCAGAAACCAGCTATCAAATGGCAAATGGTGAGATTGATCTTGCAATTGGCTTTTTACCCCAATTAGAAGAAGGCTTTTATCAACAAAAGTTTTTTAAACAACATTATGTGGTGATTAGCTCTAAGAGCCATCCTCGTTTAGACCCAAATAATTTTACTTTAGATGATTATATGCGCGAGTATCATATCGACATTGATGCGGGAATCGGGCACTACCATATTAAAAATGAATTGCAGAACAAAGGATTAGATCGAAATATTTTAATTCGATTACCAAGTTATCTTGGAGTGGGATTAGTCGTTCAAGAAACAGATGCGATCGCAACGGTGCCGTATTATTTAAGCCAAGTCTTATTGGTGAGAGAAAATTTACAGATTTTACCGGCACCTCTAGACTTTCCAACTTATGATGTTAAACAACATTGGCATATGTCTTGCCATCATAAAAGTAGCCATAAATGGTTCCGTCAAACCTGTTATGAACTTTTTAAAGTTTAAAAAAAGAAGGGGTAAGAAAAATTCTTACACCTTCTGCGTGGTTTGATTTTTAGACTTCAATTGCAACAGCTGTAGCTTCACCACCACCAATACATAATGCAGCAACACCTTTTTTCTTACCAAGGCGTTTTAAAGCATAGATAAGAGAAAGAATAATTCTTGAACCCGTTGCGCCAATTGGATGGCCTAAAGCACAAGCACCACCATGGACGTTTACTTTTGCCTCATCAATGCCGAGTTCATGAATTGGCGCCATTGCCACCATTGCAAAAGCTTCATTAATTTCCCAAGCATCTACCTCGTCAACTGACCAACCAGCGCGCTCAAGCACTTTTTGAATAGCACTAATTGGAGCGATAGTAAATTCACTTGGATGCTGGGAGTGCGTAGAAGTTGCAACAATTTTTGCTAAAGTATTTAAACCATGACTTTGAGCATATTCTTCAGTGGTGAGTACTAATGCAGCAGCACCATCAGAAATTGAGCTTGAGTTAGCTGCTGTAATTGTCCCATCTTTACTAAAAGCTGGACGCAATGTTGGGATCTTCTCAAGATTCGCTTTTAATGGTTGCTCATCTTGATCGATAACTTCGACACCTTTACGTGTTTTTACTTCAACAGGAACAATCTCTTCTTTGAAGTAACCTTCCGTAATCGCAGTTTGCGCTTTTTTAAGTGAAGAAATTGCAAAGTTATCCATTTGCTCACGTGTAAAGCCTTTAGTGTTTGCCATGTCTTGCGCAAACGAACCCATTAAGCGGCCTGTTTCTGCATCTTCAAGACCATCTAAAAACATATGGTCCTTAATTTCACCGTGACCCATACGGTAACCACCGCGAGCTTTGGGTAAAATATAAGGCGCATTGGTCATAGATTCCATACCGCCAGCTACAATAATATTGGCACTGCCTGCTTTTAGAGTATCTGATGCCATTAACACCGCTTTCATGGCAGAGCCACACAATTTATTAATGGTAACTGCACCGACATGATCAGGTACACCAGCTTTACGCATCGCCTGACGAGCAGGGCCTTGGCCAATACCTGCACTTAATACGCAACCAAAAATAACTTCATCTACTTGGTCAGGTGCAACACCTGCACGTTGAATAGATTCACGGATAACAGCAGCGCCAAGTTCTGGTGCCGTTAAAGCCGATAGACTGCCTTGAAAACCGCCCATTGCAGTACGGCTACCTGAAACTATAACAATTGAACTCATCTTAATATCTCTTATTGATGTATTTGCTAAATTTGCCTTTAGCCGAAACTAAAGGCGCCAGTAAATTAAAAAGTAGGTGGGGTGTAGCTAAGTGTTCTTCCAAAGAACCACAATAAAAATAAAACTAATGGAAAATGCACAACGAGCTGAGTGACTGTAAAACCAATCACATCTTTTGCTTTTAGTTTTAGAATTCCTAACATTGGAAGCATAAAGAATGGATTGATTAAGTTTGGTAAAGCTTCGGCTGCATTATAAATTTGTACAGACCAACCCAAATGAACCTTTAAATCATTTGCTGCTTGCATGACATATGGGGCTTCAATAATCCATTTTCCACCGCCAGATGGCACAAAGAACCCAAGGATGACAGAGTAAATTCCCATCACAATTGCGAAGGTTTCTTTTGAGGCGATTGAAACGAAAAAATCAGCTATATAATGCGACAGTGATAAATCTTGACTGTTTAAAGCTTGCGTCATAATAAAGGCGATGCTTCCGTAAAGTGGAAACTGAATTAAGATTCCTGAGACAGCCGGAACTGCCTTTGAAACAGCATTTAAGAAGTTTCGTGGTGTGCCATGCAATGCTAGACCAAGCATTAAGAACACAAAGTTGTAGGTGTTTAAACTTGAAATAGCAATGATTGGATTGCTTTTTGAAAACTCAAAAAACATCCAGATTAAGCCTAATGCGACCACAATAATCGTTAAGATAGGCGAGTTTTCTAACCAGTCACCTGGACGATTAGATTTCTCATCATGGGGTTTGTCTTCTTCAAACTGCACATCAAAACTATCAATCGTTTTAACATTATTACCTTTTGGAGCTGACCAATAAGCGATTGCGATTGAAACAATCACTAAAATAATGGTCATCGCAATTGATTGCCAAAGGAAAATCGTTTCAGTAAATGGAATAACGCCAGTTAGGTTGTAAATTGACTCAGGTAAACTGGTTTTATTCGCTTGAAGCTGTGCTGCCGAAGAGCTAATTCCCAGTGCCCAAGTTGCCCCCATCCCAATAATTGCAGCCGCTGCCGCTGCACGGTAATCCATATTAAGCTCTTTACGTTTCGCTAATGCAATCACTAAAAGTGCAGTAAGAATCGTGCTTACTGCCCAATTGACCAGTGAAATTAATAAACTAACGGTTGCAACTAAAACAATAGCACCACGTCCCGAATTTGGAATACGTGCCATTTTTTGGATTAGGAACTTTACGGGCTTAGATACAGAAACGACATAACCTACAATAATGAGCATCGTCATTTGCAGGGTAAAGGGAATAAGACTCCAGAAACCGTTACCGAAAGAAGTCGCGACATCGTGAATAGGCGCACCAATACCTAAAGCGGCAACTGACACGATAATGACGCCAAGTAATGCAAAAATATATGAATCAGGAAACCATTTTTCAGACCAGTCACTAATCCGAAGAGCAAATCTTTCAAAAATTCCTTGCTGTTTTTCCATAGCTGAAAAAATCCTTCTCATTCTTATTTATAGACAGCACATCCGGTGCTTTAAAGGGCTAAGACTCAAGCTCACTTTCTAACTTAAGTCTTATCTGGCTTACTAAAAATTAAAATTTACGCGACTAAGGTTTTATAAAACTCAACGCCAGTAGCGGCTTGAATCTGTTCAAGCGTGACATCTTTAGCAAGTTCAATCAGCTCTACGCCTTGTGGTGTAATGTCCATTACACCTAAGTCAGTAATAACGCGATGAACCACACCTTTACCTGTTAAAGGTAGGCTACAGTTTTTAACGATCTTTGGCGTACCATCTTTTGCACAGTGTTCCATAAGCACTACAACTTTTTGGACACCAACAACCAAATCCATGGCACCGCCCATACCTTTGACTTTCTTGCCAGGAATCATCCAGTTCGCTAAGTCACCATTTTCGGAAACTTCCATTGCACCTAAAATTGCAATGTTGACATGGCCACCGCGGATCATGGCAAAAGATTCTGAGCTTGAGAAAAAAGCAGCACCAGGGCGAGCAGTAACCGTTTGTTTCCCAGCATTAATTAAATCGGCATCGACAGTTTCTTCGGTTGGAAACTCCCCAATACCTAATAGGCCATTTTCAGACTGAAGCCAAACATTAATATTTTCAGGAATATAATTAGCAACTAGAGTAGGTAAGCCAATACCTAAATTGACATAAAAACCGTCTTCAAGTTCTTTTGCAGCACGTTGTGCCATTTCATTACGTGACCAAGCCATTTTATACTGCCTCCGTGCTTAAAGTTTTATGCTCAATGCGTTTTTCAGGTGATGCATTCAGTACAATGCGGTTTACATAGATACCCGCTAAATGGATCTCATCCGGATCTAATTCACCAATTTCAACAACCTGTTCAACTTCGGCGATTGTAATTTTTCCAGCCATTGCACATTCAGGGTTAAAATTCTGAGCAGTTTTACGGAACACTAAGTTACCAGCCTTGTCTGCCTTATAGGCCTTAACAAGAGCCACGTCTGCTGTTAAAGATTCCTCTAAAATGTAGTTTTTGCCATTAAAGGTACGTTCTTCTTTACCTTCGGCAATGAGTGTACCGACGCCAGTCTGAGTATAGAACGCAGGAATACCAGCACCGCCAGCACGTAACTTTTCAGCTAATGTACCTTGTGGAGTAAGTTCTACATCGAGTTCACCATTTAAATATTGGCGCTCAAATTCTTTGTTTTCACCAACATAAGAAGAGATCATTTTTTTGATCTGTTTTGTTTGAAGCAAAATACCTAAACCAAAATCATCTACACCTGCGTTATTTGAAATACATGTGAGACCAGTCACACCACTTTGCTTAACTGCAACAATCAGTTTTTCCGGAATTCCACATAAACCAAAACCACCTACGGCAAGTGTTTGATTATCTGCAATAACATCTTTCAGTGCTGCCTCTGCATTGGCATAAACTTTATTCATTCTATTGTTATCCTATATCCCTTAGTAATCTTAGTTTTAGCATCACATTTTGTGTTATAGAAGTTAATTTTTTTAAATGATTAATAAGTATAATCAATGAATGGTTTCAAATCGCCTACAAAAGATCAGACACATATAACGTTTAAACTTTTAAAAATTTTTATTAAAATATTGAAAATTATAACAATTAAAAACTCAACGTAGCCTTGAGCTTAGTTCGCCCTAAAATACAGTCTTTAATTTTTTAAAATTTATATTGCACCAAAGCCTCAATAAATTGAGTTGAAATATTTGAAATTTCAAAATTCTTTTTATAAACAATTCCCACAGTTTTATGAATGGCTTCATCCTTTAATTCAATGAGGACGTTATGTTCTTTATCAATGTGCTTAGCAAAATGCCTTGGAATTGCACTCACCCCAATTCCATAGGCCACAAAACTTGATAGTGATGAAATTTGATGACATTCAACTTTCAAATCGAGCGTTATATTATTTCGCAAACAATTTTGCTCAACTAAATAACGAACAATTGAAGGTTTTTGTAAGGTCACGAATGGATTTGAACAAAGCTCATGCCATGTAATAAAAGGTAATTGAGCGAGTGGATGATTCTTAGGTAATAAAGCTAAGAAATCTTCTTCAAACAGAGGCTTGAATTCTAAGCCCTCGGTGAGATCAGGTTCAAAGCAGATACCAAGCTCAAAAATACCGTCTTGTACTTTTTCTATAATGGTTTCATTGGGAATATCGTGAATTGAAAAGTTAAGATTAGGATGAAGTTCTAAAAATTGATGAATCACCTCAGGCAAAATTGCATGGGTCACAAAGGGCATTGAGGCAATACTTAAGGTTCCACGATTGAGCTTAAAACGTTGTTTAACATCGTTTTCCATTTCATCCCAATTGGCGAGTAATTTTTTTGCATAGGGAATGAGGGATTTACCTTCTTGTGTAAGCTCAACACGGCGAGTATTACGGTTAAATAGTTTTCCGCCTAATTCTTCTTCTAAGCTTTTGATAGTAAGACTTAAAGCAGACTGGCTGAGATGTAGCTCTAAAGAAGCATTGGCATAGTTAAGTGTACGTGCAAGGGCTAAAAAAGCTTTTAGTTGTTTAAGTGTCATTTCTTTCCTTTAGATTGCCCAACTCATCTAGAAGGGTAATTTATACGAAAATCTGTCTAATATGATGTTTTTTGAAAAAATTATAAAAATAAAGCAGGGGACAATAGGCTGAGCTGATACTCAATATTAAAATTAATAAATTTTGGTCATGGTTCCAACCTGGCTTTGCTTCAATAAAAATTCATTCTGAAATTGATGCAGAGATTTTAGATGCTAAACACTCTAACCGTCCGCCATTTAAGATCTATAGTAAGATAACTAGATCAGCTCAAGTAGCGAACGAGTCAAAGTGGGTTGAAAATATTGACAACGTGCTCAATGACTACGAAAAGCAACTGATTGTCGAGCTTTCTAAACAAATTCAGTAACTTTCATTAGGCATTTGATATTTCTTTAAATTAAAAAGCACTTTAGGGTGCTTTTTGTATTTTAGTATTTTAGCCCATAAGCGGTATTAATATTTAGAGACGTAGAAAAGTGAAGTAAGAATTACAAATAACTTTTGTAATGAATTGTGGTAGATTTTTAATAATTAAGCTTTTGATAATATTTTCGTATACCATGACATGATTAAAAAATAATTAAAATCTCTAAGGTAAGATTAAATGAATAAGATAGCCGGAGTTTTGATAGTTGCTCTTCTTTTTTGTATTTTTGCTAACTGTGAAAGTTTCAAATTATTAAAATTTGATCAAAACACAAGTGCTAAAATTAACAAAACTCTTCCTAAAAACTAATCCATCTAAGGGTGGTTTTTTTATATCTTGTACCTTTAAATTTTATTTTTAATAATAAAGGGTAATTTCATGAGAACAACATTAATTGGAGCTTTATTCTTAACATTTGGAGCTTCAGTAAGTGCCGCATCAAAAATTGAAAAGGAGGAAACAAAAAACTTTTCAACAATGAAGCAGTGCATTGAATGGTTAGATTCTAAATATCCAAATAGTAAATGGCATGACAACAAAGGTACTTCTTGGAAATTAGAAAATAATAATTCAAATTTTCTATCTGGATTTACTCATATTCCTAGTGAGGAAAATCAAAAACTGACACATTCCGTTGCCATTTATTGCAAATTAAAAGAAACAAGCACCGAAGGCCTTTTCTATGAAGGAAAGTATATCGTTATAGAAGCTATTTAAACTCAAATTTTGATTGAAAAAACCATTCAATGAGTGGTTTTTTAATAGCTGAACAAATTTAACAAACTCATTACTAAAAAATTTCTATATGATTGTCTTTCTAATCCAGTAGTGATTTAAAAACTTTAAGGAATAACTATTTCCTAAGCTTTTATCTTATTCATACAACTATATGTTATGACGGCCTGACTTTAGCTTTCTTTGTCAAAATCTTGATAATTTTAAAAAATTTACAAAAGATTTCTGGATGTTAAAGTTTGTCATTTTCAAAACGATAATAATCTTTACTCTTGAAATACAAGGTTTTAAATAGGTCAGGTTGTAAGCGTGGAGTGTAGCTGTCAGAAGGAAGAGATAGCTATAGAAATGGCATTGGAGAGAGATTTTTTCTACCTTGAGAAACTGCAGAAGGTAAAAGATATTCGTGAAGAGCAGAAAGCTCTTTTACTAAAACATAAAGGTATTAAATAATCCTCAATAGAGCTCCTTTAAATTCATAATCTTTTAATTTTAAATTATTAATAAATTTGACTATTTCTTAGAGAATATATTTAACTTATAATTCAATTTATTAGCATAGCTCAGAAAATTAAAAACAAGGTTAGATATGAAAACTCAAATGAAAATATTATTTTTTCTCGTTGTATTTCTTTCTGGTTGTGCTCAGTTAAATATCAAACCGGGAAAAGTTCTATCGGAAAGTACCAACAAAGGAGTATTAGCTGTAGGACTCACTGCTGAAAATGATATTCCTAATTTTTATTGGAAACTCCGTAAAATAGGAACTAATCAGTCAAAGGATTTAACATTTTACACTCTGTACGATCCTTTAATTTGGAGTGATCCTCGCGGGCGTTTAGTAGTAATTGAATTAGATGAAGGTAATTATGAATTCTATGATTGGACTATTGCTCTTGGCCTAACTCCTACATCCTACTTCTCTATTCCTTTTACCATAGAAAAAGGTAAGGTGACTTATCAAGGACGGCTACATCTTAAAGCTGATAAAAAATCAATGATTTATGCAATTAGTGTATCTGATCATATATTAGAAGATAAAAAAATAATTAGTAATTATATTATTAATTTAGATGAAAAAAATATTACCAAACAACTAGCTACTATTCATAAATGCAGTGATTTTGAATGCGTAAAACCAAAAAAGCAGAATAATAGTTATTTCATATATCCAATTTTTATTCCCAGTACTCGATAATTTAAATAAAAACCCATAATCAAAGCCGGTTTTTTTATTGGATTAAATTTATGAAAAATGAAGTTGGCTTTCATGTTCTATTTAGGCCAATGCTTTTTTATAAAGTAGTCTGTTACAGTTGAGTCTGTAAATATTATAAGAGTTCCATATAGCTGATATTGTAATATTGATTCGTATTTGTGGAGATAGATGAGTGAAACTAAAACTTATAGTAATTTTAATGTCAGTTGGAAGTCTATTACATGCTGAAGAAAATGAATCAAAAGTCTGTGAAAAGCTTAATAGTGCAGCATATCAAATCATGTTAGAAAGACAGTCTGGTATTAAGTCTCTAGATTTGCTTGAAAAGCTAATGGTTCCATTAGATCAAGATAAGGAAAATGTAATAACGAATTACTATATCAATCACTTTTTTGGTCATGTAAGTAGTTTGGCTTATGAGACACCTCTATATACAACAGAAGATGAAAAACAAAAAGCAGCTACAGATTTTGGTTTGAGAATTCAAAGAATTTGTACAAAGGATAAGACGGCATTATTTGCTCCTCCGCGATTTCAGACTTTTGAGGAATAATTAGCCTAATGCAAAATCAAAATGAACAAATTATTAATGTTGAGCAATTAGATACCGAGAACGAGCAAAAGCAAGAAAACTCAGTGCTTAATTCTGTATACCCTGATCCAGTTGAAGTAACAGATTTAATTGTAGAAATCGGGAAAGATATAGCAGATTTTGCATCATCTATTTTAGATAACATCGATATCAATTTTTGACATTTGAGCTTACCAATCGGTGGGCTTTTTATTACCTATCGAAAAGTAATATGAATTTCATATATGAAGGTGAAAATATCAAATCACTCGATTGAGTAGTTTTTACTCCTAAAGTTATTGTTATTTATAATAAAATAATATGATTCCTAAAATTGATGATGAGTGGATAACTGCCTTAGGTTCATTTCGAATCATCCATATTCAGCAGGATCCTGCTGCGACAATTTGGAAATACCAGTTGAGGAAAATATAGGAAAAATTCTATATTATTAGGCTCGAAATATAGGAATTTTTATGAATAAGAAATTTTTACTATGGAGCATAATTTTATTATCAGGTTGTTCATCTGTTAATAATCCAGTGAAGCAAGAATTAACTCCAACTACTATCTCAAATGCGTATAAAGAAATTTCTGAAATCAAGGATTACAAATCTCGCTTATTTTTAAATTATGCAAAAGAAATAAAAACAAAATACCCTGAGATGAAGACGTCAACTTATGGTCGTCCAATGTCTATAAGATTTAATCCAGTAAGTTCGGATTACTATTATGAGCATACAAATGATAAAAAATGGTTGAATTTTTACCTATCACAGAGTTTTGATGAAAAAATATGGAGAGATCTTTATGTATATTCAAAACATTCAGGAAATTATCAAGCCTCTAAAGATGAAGCTATTAAATATTGTAAAGAAATTACCTCACTTATCTCTCCAAGCTTTAGCATTGTAATAGATAAATTAAGTCGTGATTTAGAAGTAAAAGAAAAGAAAGGATCTGTACGAGCACTCAGTACTTTCAGTGGAAGATTTAATATCTTATTAAATGGCGAAGAGTTTGATGAAGGTGGGCCCTTTATATGCAATATTACTCAGTTTGAAGATAGCTAGACTACTGAAAAAAGATAGCTGAATTGACTGATTTTCTATTAATTAAATATCCCTTTATAAATTTAATGAAATTATATGGCTACAACTACCCATAGCACACTTTATATTTCTCGTCCAAGCAATTACGAGGGAGATGGAACTGACGATAAAGAAGAATTCATTGAGACATGTAATATTCATTTTAAAGATCTGTTTAATGATCAAAAATCCATCTCTACGCTTTCTAAAACTGAAAAAAAGTATTTTGATAAATGTGTTTCAGCTTCAAATGATAAATATACTGCTGAAGAGGTTATTTATGATCTTGGAGTTGGTTTTGCGATACTAATTGTTTTGCTGGGTATAGGCTGGGGATTCTATGAGGCGAAAAAATCTTTAAATACTCCAATGATAATTAATCCCAAGGAAAATCCTGAGAATGATGCCAATGGAGATCATATTTCTGACGGAATTATCATAGTCTTTATTTCCGTAATTATTGCTGCATTTATTTATCTCATTTTTAGTTTTGTTTCTGGAATATGGATATCGATTAAATATTAAAGTTTCGAACAAGGTGGATACGGAACCAAAATGTATGAGGACATTCAAATTGTAATATTAATTTATAGATATAATTTCAACTCCACTTCGGTGTTTTTTAGTGTGAGCAATTTAGGAATTAAGTTGATAAGTACAGATTATATCCCTTTATGGCACTATCGCCATTTCAGCATGTGCAGTAAACGCTGGCTAGAAATCAAAAAGAGAGACTTCGCGGGGGCCAAAGGAGTTGATCAAAAAGCAATCTCTCTTTCTATGCCAATAGATGGCAAATTTAGAGTTGGACTTTACTTTAATCAGGTTAGTAAACAAATAGGGTATATCATCAACGGCACAAATTATGGATATCTTCATTTAATTGCTGAAAATGCTCTTAAAAATCCAAATCCTAATTATAAATTTTTAGGTAAAACTGTTTCAGTTCAGTACTGTATTTAACTTTAATTTAACACTAACTAAGTTTTTACTCTTACTACTAAAATATCATTAAATTTTAAGACACCTTTTGATGGTTTTTCGTTTTCTAAGCTGTTAAATTTTACACATTATTAAAATGGATAATTTCATGAAAAACATTATTTTTTTAGGACTAGTTCTCAGCTTAATTGGGTGTTCAACAGCTCCAGTTGCTTCAAATACAGCCAAGCCAGTACCTAATGAGAGAGTGTACAATCAGGAATACTTAAAGAAACAGACTCCTGAACAAGCAAAAGTTACATTCTTAAGAGATAAAGGTTTTCTAGGATCTGGCTGTACTCATGATATTTATGTAAATAACGAAAAAGCATTCTCAATTCGCTCAAACGAAATAGCTACCATTTATCTTGAGCCTAAATATTATATCTTTAGATTAGAAACTGGTGGCGGAATGTGTCCAAATATTGCAACTTCCCAAGAAACAGAAGTCAAATCAGGGGCAGAGATAGAATATCGCATTTTACTTCCATCCGACTTTAATTTAAGACTAACTCGAATGAAATAAGAGAGTAAGATCTTTTATCTAAAGCAAACAAGCAATATTAGATTTTAATTAAACCCACTCGTCATCAAGTGGGTTTTTCTTACTTATTAATAGACATTAATCTAAGCCAAGAAAATATTTATCAAATTATTTTAAAAACTATATTATTTAATTATCTTTATTAAATAATATGTTGGGTATTAATTTAATTTGCTCAACAATTAATAAGTTTTATCAAATAATAATAGCTTTTAAATAATAAAATTTTACCAACAAATTAACTTAATTGTTTGTATTGTATGTATATTTTAAAATTTAAATAAATTACATTGTTTTTAAATATTTTAGTGATATTTTATTTTTAAGCTCATTTACCTATTACCACACATGGATATTGTGATTTTTATCATTATAGGTTTGGGATAACCTAAATATCTTTTGGTAATTTTATTGAACCTAATATCTATTCTTTAGGGAGAAGGAATATATGTGGGAATTATTTGTAATTCTACTTTCACTTGGGCTGTTAATGTATACAGCTTACAAGGGCTTTTCTGTCATTCTCATGGCACCAATTTGTGCCTTACTTGCTGTTTTACTCATTAACCCAGCCAATGTCTTACCGTTTTATTCGGGTGTATTTATGCCCAAAATGGTGAACTTTATTAAAGATTACTTTCTTGTATTTTTGCTCGGGGCAATTTTCGGTAAAGTTGTTGAAATGTCAGGAATTGCTGAGTCTATTGCACGAACCATTGTGAGATGGATTGGAGCAAAAAAAGCAATTTTAACCGTTGTATTGTTAGGTGCAATTTTAACATATAGCGGTGTAAGTTTATTTGTTGCTGTATTTGCCATTTATCCTTTTGCAAACCAGCTTTTTAGACAAGCAAACATTCCCAAACGTTTAATTCCGGGAACTATCGCACTCGGTGCATTTACATTTACCATGGATGCTTTGCCTGGTACACCACAAATCCAGAACGTAATTCCAACCACATTCTTTGGCACTAATATTTATGCCGCACCATTTCTAGGAATTATCGGTGCAATTTTTGTTCTATGCATGGGTTTGGCTTACTTGGAATGGCGTCGCCGTGCAGCTGTAAAAGCTGGTGAGGGCTACTCTGGTTTTGGTGTAGACAATACGCCGTCTCAAGAAATTGAAGCCGATATGAACTTGCAAAATAATGGAAGTACGGCGCGTCAGTTTTTAGCGTTTGTACCCCTCATTCTTGTTGCAGTAATGAACAAATATTTGTCTAAAGCAATCAAAGAATGGTATCCAAATGGCTTTGATTTTGCCGCTGTCGGTCTAGCGGATTACACCGTTGATGTTGCAAAAACCGGTGCAATCTGGGCGGTGGGCCTTGCGCTTATTGTCGGGATTATTTCTGCAATTTTATTTGATTATCAGCGTGTAGTGACGAACTTCAAAGAAGGTATTAATGCCAGTATTGGTGGTTCACTTTTAGCGGTGATGAATACAGCTTCTGAGTATGGTTTCGGTGCAATCATTGCGTCATTACCAGGCTTTGCCCTGATTAGCCATGCAATGAGCAGTACCTTTACAAATCCTTTAGTCAATGGGGCTGTGACCACAACCGTTTTAGCAGGTATTACCGGTTCCGCTTCTGGTGGCATGAGTATCGCTTTAAGTGCGATGGCTGAACAATATAACGCCGCGATTTTAGCCGCGGGTATTCCACCAGAAGTCATGCACCGTGTGGTTGCAATGGCATCGGGTGGTATGGATACCTTACCGCATAATGGTGCTGTTATCACTTTACTCGCTGTTACGGGTTTAACCCATAAACAGTCGTATAAAGATATTTTTGCAGTCACCGTAATTAAAACGGTAGCGGTATTTGTGGTGATTACGGTCTTTACCGTAACGGGTATTGTTTAAATCAGCACGTTATAAGTATTAAGGAGTAAATAAATGACAAAACTTTTAGACGGTAAGGTCGCTTTTATTACAGGTTCTGCAAGTGGTATCGGTCTAGAGATTGCTAAGAAATTTGCTCAAGAAGGTGCCAAAGTTGTTATTTCTGATATGAATGCTGAAAAGTGTCAAGAAACGGCGAACTCACTTAAAGAGCAAGGTTTTGATGCATTATCTGCACCATGTGATGTGACCGATGAAGATGCTTATGAACAAGCAATTGAGCTGACTCAAAAGACCTTTGGTACAGTTGATATCTTAATTAATAATGCTGGTTTCCAGCATGTTGCGCCTATTGAAGAGTTTCCAACTGCTGTTTTTCAAAAGTTAGTTCAGGTCATGTTAACTGGGGCATTTATTGGAATTAAACATGTTCTTCCAATTATGAAAGCTCAAAAATATGGCCGTATTATTAATATGGCTTCAATTAATGGCTTGATTGGTTTCGCTGGAAAGGCAGGTTATAACAGTGCTAAACACGGCGTAATTGGCCTAACAAAAGTTGCAGCTTTGGAATGTGCACGTGATGGTATTACGGTAAATGCTTTATGTCCGGGGTATGTAGATACACCATTGGTCCGTGGTCAAATTGCAGATTTGGCTAAAACCCGTAATGTGAGTTTAGACAGCGCACTTGAAGATGTAATTTTGGCAATGGTTCCTCAAAAGCGTTTGCTATCTGTTGAAGAAATTGCTGACTATGCGATTTTCCTTGCGAGTAGCAAAGCAGGTGGGGTAACAGGCCAAGCTGTTGTTATGGATGGTGGTTACACCTCCCAATAATTTAAGTATTTTATAAAAGCCGCTTATTTAAAATAGGCGGTTTTTTATTCGTTAAAAATTTACGATAGTCTCCTGTTCAAAATAATGATTTATCTCTACTCTATTTGCTTATAAAAAATCTAATAAAATAAATTCGTTAAGGTATGAAATTATACTTTAAAGGTATTTAACTTATTTCTATTTTTAAAATTTAATAGAGTATGAGAAAGTAATCTTTACTCTCTTTCTTGATTCGATATTTTTCAGGAAAACTCGTCAATTAAAGGATATTAATTGGCATACAAGTTGCTTTTTAAGCAATAAGTTATTTAGCTAGGTGAAAAGGATATGATATCACTCAGCCAACAGATGGAACTCAATCATTATTCACGCAAAGCTGAATTTGCGCAGAATTTGATGTCCACAATTTGTGGTGAACACCGTCTAGACACAATTTACAAAGACACTCTCGATTTTCACTATGACGGAATGCGTTTGCCTAATAAAAAAATGGCGATCGGTACAATCAGTTATGGTGCAAACGTTGCCATCAACATCTCAAATTTAAAAGCGTATAGCATTAGTTTACCTATACAAGGTCGACAAGCTCTTAATATTCGTGGCGCTCATTATCAATCTGATGAAAACAGGGGCCTTATTGTTTCTAATAACGATCAGCAAGATTTGATTATCGATAAAGATTGCAGAAAATTTCAGGTGGTTATTCCTGAGCGGAGTATGCAGATTGTTCTTGCGGATCTACTGAATAAACCTATAGAAGCTCCCATTATTTTTAATCCTGAAATGCATCTGGACTCGGAGCAACTGATTGGTGCGTGGTGGAAAAATATTCAGAATTTTTTACAGCTAAAATCGCAATATAGTAATTTTTATGGTTTGCAGATGTTATCTGAAGACTATGAAAATTTTGTAATTAAAGCGTTATTGTTGTCTCAAGAAAACAACTATTCTGAAGCTTTAAAGTCACTTTCACATCAGGATGAGCCAGCTTATATCCGTAAGGTTCGTAATTTTATTATTGAACATGCACATGAAGAAATCTGTGCAGAAGACTTGCAGCGTCTGGCTGGGGTTTCAAAATCAAAATTGTATGATGAATTTCAACAATACTATGGCACCAGTCCAATGTCATATTTAAAAAAATATCGCCTCCAACAAATTTACAAGATCCTGAGCACAACAGGTGCAGATAGAAAGGTTTCTATTTCAAAGCTTGCCTATGACTGGGGCTTTAACCATTTAAGTCGTTTTTCTCAAGAATATCGTGAAGAGTTTGGTGAAAATCCAAGTGAGACCAAAGGCAAAATTTTCTGATATTTAATTTTCCCATTAAAAAAACTGATTTAGTTGCCTAAATCAGTTTTTTTATTTATCGATTGATATTTATAGACTTTCTTCTAGCTTTAACACTTGTTTGTTTTTAGATTTCTCATAAATCACTTTCAGGCTAAGTGCAATAAATGAGATGAAGGTTGGTAGTGCGAGAATAAAGAAAATACCGCTTAAGCTTAAGTTAAAAGTGAAAATGAGCGAGCCAAAGAAAGCGCCTAAAATTGCACCGATACGACCAATACCATGCATCCATGAAACACCAACTGCACGACACACTGCTGGATAGAACATAGCTGCAAGTGGCAGTAATGAAGATTGAGCGCCTGCGAGTAATGCACCAATTAAGAAAATAGTAAAACCTAATAATAAAATATTTGAGCTTACTAGACCTGCAACAATGAATAGGCCGAAGGCAATCAGATATGAATATTTAATGACTGTGGTTGGATTCAGTTTATCCATATACCACCCCATAATGGTTGCGCCAATCACACCACCAAAAGGGAAAATCGCAGCAATTAAACTAAACTGTTGAGTACTAAAACCTGCTGTTTTTAAAATCGTTGGCATCCAGCTTGTTAAAAGATAGAACACCAAAAGACTGGTAAAGCAGCAAAGCCAAAGCATGCTTGAACCCCACAGATATTTTCCTAGAACCACTTTAACTGGATTTTCATCTGAAGCAGTTTCAGCCTGAGTTAAAACGAGTTTTACCGGCTCTTGAAAAGAATGACCTTGAATATTTTCTAAAATACGCTGTGCTTTGTCTTGTTGATGACGTGTGATTAAGTATTGAGTTGATTCAGGTAATTTAAACAACAAAGCAACCACTAAAATTAAGGGAATGCTTCCACCAATAATAATCACTTTTGCCCAGCCATAGCTTTCTAATAGATAAGCTGACAACACACCGCCACAAGAAATACCCAGCATAAAACCACAGCCAGCAAGGCCTGTAAGGAATGCTTTACGTTTTACGGGCATATATTCAGAGACAATCGTACTGATGTTTGGCATGGCTGCGCCTAAACCAACACCTGTAATAAAGCGATAAATCATTAAGTCTTGGGTTGAATTGGCAAAGCCACACAAAATGGTAAATATTGAGAACAAAAGACTTGTAAAAACAATCACACCTTTACGGCCAAATTTATCGGACAAAGGCCCAGAAATGATTGCACCGATCGACATACCGACTAAAGCAGCACTTAAAACTGGAGCGAGCTGAGGCTTGGTAATTCCCCAATCATCGAGCAATGCTGGAGCAACAAAACCAATAATTCCTGTATCTAGACCATCACAGAAGAAGACAAAAAAGCCTAGGATAAAAACCATCCACTGTAATGGAGACAGTTTTTCGCGATTGATAATCGTGTTTGCATCTATCGTTTTCATATGTATTCCTTATTCATTAAAATTTTTTGCTGTAATTGACGAAGAAACGGTTTTCTGAGAAATCATTTCCATGCTTAACGTCGTAATTGATGAAGATGTACTGAAGAGCTAAACCTTTGAGAAAAGACTGTTGAAGGGCATAATTGACAATAACGTTTGCTTCACTTTCTTTGTTTTTTAAGCCATCTGCTGTTTTGAAGTGATCGCCGTATACATACTTCAAAGTGGTATTTAGGCCCGGCACATGATCTTTAAAGTCATAGCCATAAATGAAGTGATAAGACTTTTCATCTTGTTTGAAGAAACCAGTCGTATTCCAGTTAATGAAATAAGTTTCAGGCAAGAAACCATCAGGTAGTGGGTAGGCAGACTCGCCAATAATTTGTTGATAACCCACACCAAAGCTGTGATTTTTTATTTTGAGCGTTTCTAATAAACCTACATTTTGCGCATCGATGTCAAAAAGGTGTCCATTATCTTTGGCATTGAAATATTTGAATTTTGAATTAACTGAAAAATTAGCGTTTTTCCATAGGTGGTCAATGCCGACATAATGTTTGTTATATAAATCCTCCATATTTCCAAAGTAATATTCACCCTTCAATGTAGGCGTAAATTGATAACGCAGATCTATATAATTAAGTCCATCGGAGTAGCCAGTCACACCTTTTGAAGTAAAAGAAAATCTGTGAAAGTCTTCTTCATTTCGCGGAGATACTTTTTCAATACGGCCAATTTCAGCAAAAAGTTTGTCGTTTAGCTGGCTCTTAAGATTAGTTCCCCAATAAGACGTCAGGAGTTGTCGACTTGCATCTACAGTGGTTACGGGTAAATCCAGCCATAATTCACCAATGCTGAGTAGCGTTTTGTTATAGCCTAACTTTAAGGTCGCTCCATATTTTAGATAATCAGGTGCTTGGGACTGCGTGGTTTTATCAAAAGGCAATACCGTATCTGCAACATGTTTATCTTGGCTTAAACGAACCGCATATTGTGCTGAAGCATTTGCGCCAATTTGAATTGGGGTTCCACCAATTTCTAACGGCGTATCATGCATATTTGAGTTGTAAAATAGAGAAACTGATTGTGACCAGCTACCTGTGTCTTTTACATCTGGATTGTCATAGTTTCTGTCTATATATGCATTTTTTGATGTAAATTTCCATTCTTCATCCGCTGAATAAGCCTGAGTAGAAAATGCACTACAACATAAAATATTGATGAGCATTAACGTTTTTTGTTGTCCATAAATTGGCCATGGTCGATGCATAAATAAACGCCTTAATTTAGAAAATGACTGGGCTTTTTTATGTAATCAAATTAATTACATGACTTGATTGAACTATTTTTAGCCAATCGTCACTATCCAATAAGTCCTAATCTTCATCCATTTTTTCCAAATTAGATAAAAAGCATTCATTTTATTTTTAATTTAAGGTTTTGAAATATAGGTGTTTCTTTGTTTTTAATTTTTTATCCAGTTTGATTGATTTTGATAATTGCGCAGAGATTGGATAGTGCTTGCAGCTTTTGGACAGCCTAAAAAAATATTCGGATAGAAGATAAAGCCATAACAATGTCAGGAGTTGACACTATGGCTGGTCAAACCGTTCAAATTAAAACAGCATCTGGAAAGCAGTTCAGTGCGTATTTAGCGACACCAGAAACAGGAAAAGGACCTGGAGTGGTGCTTTGTCAGGAAATCTTTGGAGTGAATGCCGCCATGCGAGAAAAAGCGGATTTTCTTGCGGAAGAAGGCTATACCGTTTTAGTTCCTGATTTATTTTGGCGTGTAGCACCTAATATTGAACTGAGTTATACACCAGAAGATTTTCAAAAAGCTTTTGAACTTTATCAGCAATATGATGAAAACCTCGGTGTTGAAGATATTCAAGACAGCTTATCTTTTTTAAAGACTCGACCAGAATGTGACACTTCTACAGGCCTCGGCGTGGTGGGCTATTGTTTAGGTGGAAAGCTTGCTTATCTAGCAGGCTGCCGACTTTCTGACGTGGCATGTGCCGTAGGTTATTACGGTGTAGGCATCGAAAAAGCACTAGATGAGTTAGCTAACGTAAAAGGACGTTTGGTTTTACATATTGCAGAACTAGACCAATTTACACCGCCAGATGCGAGACAAGCGATTGTCGATGCAGCTAACCAATATTCAAATGTACAAGCCTATGTTTACGAAGGTGTTGATCATGCTTTTGCACGACCAAAAAGCAATCATTACCACAAACCTTCAGCACGCTTTGCTCACGAGCGTACAGTAACCGCTCTACATGAAACCATTGGGCCGAAATATGACTTAGTTGCCTTATGGGAAGAGCATATACGTCATGAGTTCGATACACGTGACGTACCAGCAACCATGGCAACGATGGTCGCAGAACCTTATGTCAATCATATTCCAACCTTAACTGGTGGTGTAGGCCAAAGCCAGCTTGCCCGTTTTTATCAATATCACTTTGTTCATCAAAATCCGAAAGATATGAAGATTACCTCGATCTCTCGTACGGTTGGCTCAACGCAAGTGGTGGACGAATTCATTATGAGCTTTACCCACGACGCTGAAATTGACTGGTTATTACCAGGTGTAAAACCAACCGGTAAATACGTCGAAATTCCAATGTTGGGTGTAATTCAGTTCAGAGGTTCAAAGCTGTGTCATGAGCATATTTATTGGGACCAAGCGTCGGTGCTCGTTCAAATTGGTTTATTCGACCCAACAGGCTTACCAGTTGCAGGTGTAGAGACCGCTCGAAAACTTCTTGATGAAGATCTTCCTTCAAATACTTTGATGCCATCTTGGTCAAGTAGTGAAGGCAAGCCAGTCAATTAAGGAGAATCTGCAATGAATATAAATTTAAAAGGAAAAGTCGCTGTGGTGAGCGGCGGCGCAACACTCATTGGTAAAGCTGTTGTACAAGCTTTGGTATGTGCTGGTGCTCATGTCGCTATCTTAGATATCGATGCCAAAGGCAAGGCGATTGCTGAAAGTTTTAACCATGATGTGATGTTTATTCAAACCGATTTAACCAGTGATGCAGCCATTCAACAAGCTGTGGCGGATATTCACCAACATTTAGGTGAAGTGAGTTACTTGGTCAATCTAGCATGTACCTACTTAGATGACGGTTTTAAATCTTCACGTCAGGACTGGTTACAAGCACTCGATCTTAATTTGGTCTCTACCGTTGAGCTGAGCCGTGCTTTATACCATGACCTAAAAAAGCAACAAGGTTCAATCGTTAATTTTACTTCAATCTCGGCCAAAGTGGCGCAAACAGGGCGCTGGTTATATCCAGTTTCCAAAGCTGCAATACGTCAACTCACACAAAGCATGGCAATGGATTTTGCTGCCGATGGTGTTCGCGTCAATTCAGTTTCACCGGGTTGGACATGGTCTCGTGTCATTGCAGAAGTCAGTGGCAATAACCGTGAAAAAGCCGACAGTGTAGCAGCCGATTATCACTTGCTAGGCCGATTGGGTCATCCCGAAGAAGTTGCCAATGTTGTTTTGTTTTTATTGTCACCTGCTGCGAGCTTTGTTACCGGAGCAGATTACGCAGTTGACGGTGGCTATTCAGTGATGGGCCCCGAAGGATTACAGCCCGCTATTCCACGTTTAGCCGAATAGCACAGCGTTTTAAAAGCACATTTAGAAAATTATGGAGAAGATTATGCGCCGTATTGCAATTGTTGGAGCAGGACAGTCTGGTTTACAGCTTGGTTTGGGGTTATTAGATACAGGTTACGACGTAACTATGATCACCAACCGAACTGCCGATGAAATCCGTCAAGGTAAAGTCATGTCAAGCCAGTGTATGTTTCATACCGCTTTACAAACTGAACGTGACTTAGGACTGAATTTTTGGGAAGAACAATGTCCAGCGGTTGAAGGCATTGGGCTGGCTTTAGTTAATCCTGAAAATGGTGGTAAAGCATTTGAATGGAGTGCTCGTCTTGAGCGCTACGCTCAATCGGTCGATCAACGCGTCAAAATGCCATATTGGATGGAAGAGTTTGAACGCCGTGGCGGTCGTTTAGTGATTCAAGATGTGGGTATAGAAGAGTTAGAACAACTCGCAAACGAATATGAACTCGTATTACTCGCTGCTGGTAAAGGCGAAGTCGTTAAACAATTTGAGCGTGATGATGCACGTAGTGTTTTTGATAAGCCTCAACGTGCTTTGGCTTTGACCTATGTCAAAAATATGAAGCCAGTTTCACCATACTCTCGTGTGACTTTTAATATTATTCCTGAAGTCGGTGAGTACTTTTCTTTTCCGGCACTGACCATCAATGGACCTTGCGACATCATGGTATTTGAAGGTATTCCAAATGGGTCAATGGACTGCTGGCAAGATGTCAAAACACCCGAACAGCACCTGCAATGCAGTCTCGACTTACTCAAGAAATTTGTGCCTTGGGAATATGAACGCTGCGTAAATGTTGAGTTAACCGATGCTGGTGGATATTTAGCAGGGCGTTTCCCACCTACAGTACGCAAACCCGTTTTAACCTTACCGTCTGGCAAGAAGATTCTTGGCATGGCAGATGCCTTAGTGGTCAATGATCCTATTACCGGTCAAGGCTCAAACAATGCTGCTAAGTGTAGCAAAATCTATTTCGATGCCATTTTAGCCAATGATAATCAAAGTTTTAGCGAACAATGGATGGTTCAAACCTTTGAGCGTTATTGGGCTTATGCAGAAAAAGTGGTGGCTTGGACCAATAGCTTGTTGTTACCACCAGAGCCTCATGTTGTTGATCTATTAGCAGCTGCAAGCCAAAACCAAAGCATTGCTTCAATTATGGCCAATAACTTTGATGACCCGCGCGCTTTTGCTCCTTGGTGGTTTGATGCAGATCAGGCTCAAGCATTCTTGGCTTCAAAAACCGCAGCAAAAGTCGCTTAAGGTCAAAATATCAAAGGGAGATTTAAAAATGGACAAAATTGAAACTTTAGCTTTGCAAGCGATTAATACTGAAAACCCAAGAGAAATTCGTAACTTACTTGGTCAGTTTGCAACTGGCGTTACCGTGATTACAACTCGTGGAAAAGATGGCCGGAAAATAGGTATGACAGCCAATTCATTTTCATCGCTGTCTTTAGATCCGCCATTAATTTTGTGGAGCCTTTCAAAAACGGCACCAAGTTTGTCTGATTTTATAGAAGCTGAATATTTTGCCATTCACATGTTGGCACAAGAGCATCATCAGCTTTCGGGACATTTTGCTCGAGGTGCCGAAGACAAATTTGCAGGCATTGCCCATCAACAATGCAATGCTGGCGTTCCAATTTTGACTAATGCACTCGCAACCTTGGTTTGCCGTAATGTAAATCAGTATGAAGGCGGAGATCACCTGATTTTTATTGGCCAAATTGAACAGTACCAACAACGCCAAGGTGAGCCTTTGGTATTCCACGCAGGAAAGTATCGGATTGCCGCTGAGCATCCAGAATTAACCCATTAATTCACCACAATCACGATCAATCCGGTCGTGATTTTTTATAGGAAATAAGAAGATGAAAAGCAATTTAATTAAACATGGCTTTTTAGCAGGGATATTGTTGGGTTTGCCATTGGTTACACATGCCTATGATTTACCGACCGTAAACTTAGGTATGACCAGCTTTCTCGATGGCGGTTTACCCGCAGGACCCGGCTGGTATGCTCAAACCTATTTTCAAAATTACGATAGCAGTAAACTGGTCGATGCCAATGGACAAAAACTCGGTTTACCTAAAACAGATTTAAATTATCAAGTACTGGTTGAACAGATTAGTTATTTATCGAATGTCCGAGTAAAAGATAAAGCCAGTCTAGGCATGAATTTTTTAATTCCTTTTGTCAGCAAAATGGACATGGATGATGGCTTGAATAATGCTGCCATTAAGGCCCAAAGTGGCTTTGGAGACATTATGATTGGACCTTTTATTCAGTTCGATCCAATCATGGGTGCACAAGGGCCGAAATTTGTACATCGTTTTGAGTTTCAGGTGAATTTACCTACTGGGGAATACGACCAGCAAAAAGATATTAATCCAGGTAATAACGCTGTTTCATTTGACCCTTATTGGGCTGCCACATATTGGTTTAGTCCAAAATGGACAGCTTCAACGCGTATCCATTATCTCTACAACTTTAAAAATGATGACCCGAGCTATGCGTTTGCTGGAGCTAATGATATGCAAGCTGGGCAAGCAATTCATGCAAACTTTGCAACAGATTATGCCATTACTGAACAGTTTCGCTTAGGACTCAATGGCTATTGGTTAAAACAAGTCACTGATACCGAAGTCGATGGTGAAAAAGTCAAAGGTAGACGTGAGCAAGTCTGGGCAATTGGCCCGGGTGCAATGTATAGCTTTTCTAAAAATGATCATTTGGTCGCAAATGCTTATTTTGAGCAAGATGCTGAAAATCGTCCAGAGGGAACACGACTACAAGTTCGCTATGTTCATCATTTTTAAGTCATAAAAAAGCCTTTTATATTTATTGATATAAAAGGCTTTATCTATTTGTTTTAAGAAAAAATTGAAGTAATTAAGCCTGAACCTTCGCTGTGAACAGTACGGCGGGTAGAAGATGGTAACTCCCCATAACGGCGTTTGTATTCTTGTGAAAAACGGCCTAAATGACTAAATCCCCATTTAAATGCAACGTCAGTTACAGAGAGATTTTCATTGTGCATCAGCTCTAAATGGGCTTGTTCAAAACGTAATTCTTTTAAATAAGACATTGGGGTAGTCCCCAAATAATTTTTAAAACCAGTAAATAATGTTCTCACACTCACGCCTGCATGTTCAGCCAAAATTTCGACATTAAGCGGCTCATGTAAATGTTCTTTAATATAGGCTTCTATACGCTTCACGAAATAAGGAGAGACTGTTTTTTTCTTTATAATGATCAAACTTATGTAATGCGTTATTGGGTTGACCATAAATGAGCGCATTAAACAAATTTGACTCAAACTGTTTAAAAGCTAAAGGATGATGGAGTGGATGTTGCTCACATGCTAAAGCATCCATTAATGTTCTAACGAGCTGTAAAAAGTAGGCTCCACTTTGTGTAGAAAAGTCCAATTTTGGATCAAAAACGAGTAAGTTGTTCTCTGAATCGGCAATGTGCTGACGGCAATGGTAAGTAAAATCATTCTTTGACACTTTTAGAATGAGCTGCGGTGAGTTCGCGTGCCAGCGCATACGTAACGATTGCTGAGGAGAAATAAGAGATGCAACGTGAGAATAAGAAATAAACCTTTGTGAACCAAACTCGATTTCTGCGTAGCCTTGAGTTGGAATTTGAATGAGGTAAAAGTTATCCAGATGATCTGGTTCAATAATGACATCCGCGCCATATTCCAAGCGACTAATAGACAATGCGCCTGTTTTAACATGGTGCATGGTTGCACTGAAATCTCGCTTCTGCTGAGAGATTTTAAGATCATGTGGTTTAAAAATTTGGCCTACATTTCGGCAAGTTTCGCTTAAATCGTGGTGATCAAACACCAGATTATGATTGGTAAAGATAGACTCATTTTGAAAATGACGCCCACTGAGTTCTGGGGAGTTGGCTTGGTTCATATTTATCCCTTTTGGCTCACTCCTGTATTTACTTGTATTGCAAGAGCTTTAAAACTTCGCTGCACAGCAAGTAAATACGGCACTTAAAAAATTAAGTTACTCGCAAATTACAATGAGATATAAGCAAAATACAGACCAATTTAACCGCTAGTTAATGTGATTTTCTCAAATTTTTACATCGGATTTTGTCCATCAATTTAGTAAATTCGAGAAATAGAATAGGGGGATATAAAAGGTGCTATAAGTTAATCTCATCATGATCTTATTCCTTAAGATCTATCAAAATATATAGCAAATCCGAGTGAGCTGGTCAATTTATTTTGTCGGAATTTATTATTTTATATTATTGATATATAAAAACTTTTAATTTAAATGCAAAAATTCAATATACCCCCTACAGAGTATATTGAATGATTTCAGGTTTAGTGGTTTTTAAATTATTTATACTTCAACGTGATGTATTGCTCTGTAAAAACTTCTCGCTGTAAATACGATAGTTTTGCAAAGCTTGCTCATCTAACCAATTTTTAACGGCTTCAATCATTGGTGGTGGGCCACATAAATACATATCAAAAGCCTGCTCGGCCAGTTGATCTTTATTTAAGTGCTCATGGATATAACCAGCTTTACCTTGCCAAGCTTCCGTTGCCTTAGTCACAATCGGGTGATAACTAAAGTTGGGTAGCTGTTCAGCATAGGCATGTAAACGTTGTTGTTCACATAAATCGGATTCATTATTTACGCCGTAATACAACTGAACTGCAGGTGAGTTTGGTTGATCCACCAAGTTATCAAGCATTCCCAAGAAAGCTGATAAACCAGTTCCACCTGCCACAAAAACCAGTGGTCGCTCTACTTCACGTAAATAGAAACTACCAAGCGGTGCTTCAATAAGTAAGCTTTGTCCGACCTGGCAACAATCACGCAGGTAATTACTCATCACACCGTCTGGCAAGAGGCGAATGAGAAATTGCAATTGATTGGTCGCATTTGGTCTGTTTGCAAAAGAATAAGAACGCCAGTCTTCAGTATCCGGTATTTGCAAACGAGCATATTGACCCGGTAAAAACTGAAGTTGTTCAGCATGATTGCTTGCATCAAGATGTAAGATTGCTGTCGTTTCAGAAACCAGCTCAACCGCAGTGACTTTGGTTTCAATTTTTAAGGTATCACCAGCGTTACAGATAGCAGAATCATGATCGAAATAAAAAGCTGCATCTGATTTCACACGCGTCTGGCAAGCTAACATTTTGCGCTCGGCCAAATCACGTTCACTTAATGCATCTTCATCAACATATTCTTGTTCATAAATCCCGGTTTCACACTGACCCTGACAGGTACCACAAACACCTTCACGGCAGTCTAGCGGCAGGTTAATTCCTTGGCGAACTGCTGCATCAAGCAGCAATTCGTCGTTATTTACCGAAATGAAAAAGGTTTTGCCATCGGCAAAGTTAAGTGCAACTGAATGTCCCATTTTCATTCCCCTTAAACGTGATAGAAGTCTAAAACGGAATCAATTTTGTCATTCAGCAAAATGCTGTGCTGACGACGAATGCGGAAACCATCTGCTGTTTGGCGTAAAAGATAAGTAGCGTGTCCGTAAAAACAGCCTTCTAAACCTTGACGGTTATAAAGCGTTTGCCATGCAACTTTTGCTTCAATTAATCCATCATCCAATGTTTTAACTCGAATGTTGTTTATGCTGTGCAACGTACGTGGTAACGGAGTTGCAGACGCAGCTTTTCCGGTACGAATACGGAATACACGGTCTTCGAGTCCAGTACGGTCTGCATAATAAATATAAGACAAGCCCTGATTTGGATCTTGAACATAGTTATGGTCATCAATCCATTGTGGAATATGATATTCACTATCTTCATCGTAAAGCTCTAGATAGGCATCCCAGTCATAAGCATCGCAAAGCTCTGCCTTTTTGTACAAAAACTGAGATACAGCAAAATGTAGTTCTTGTGACATGGTTACACCTCATCCATTACGGCATTGTTTTCAAAAGTAATATCCTGCATTTTCAAGGCTTTCTTGTTTAAGCCGTCGAGCATGAGACGTTGCCAGTGCCCATGTTGATTTACATAGAGTCCTTCATGAGTAAACTCACGGCCAGTAATGACGGGTTGAATGCCTAAATCTTGTGAGTTTTTGGTCGCGCCATATTCCCAAGACTGACAACCGCGAGAAATATCGCTCCAACGTTCAAGCCGTGCCTGAAAACCTTTTTGTTGCTCACGGAATTCAACTAGATCATCCGGCGTACCAAGACCCGACACATTAAAGAAATCTTCGAACTGGCGAATACGGTTACGGCGTGCTTCCGCAGATTCACCTTTAACCCCAATACATTGGCTGATGACTTCGGTTTTATTCCATGCCACAGGACGAACAATACGGAGCTGTGAACTAATCTGGTCCATAAAGAATAGGCTAGGGTACAAGTTCAAATTTCTTAAACGATGCATTGCCCACTCAGCATATTTGTCGCCATATTTTTCGACCATATATGGCATAACCGTGCTATAACCCGGACGAACTGTTGGGTTCGGCATGTCACTAAACAATACGCTATGTCCATTTTTAAAACTAAACCAGCCATCGTCAGTTTCTGAGTCACCGGCACCTAACTTGCTATAGTCGAGCGTGTCGAGTTCTTCACCTTTTGATGCATTAACTTGCTGACGGTGTTGAACTGTAGAGACATAGTTATAGTGAACAGTACTTACATGGTAACCATCTAAGCCATTTTCATTTTGTAGCTTCCAGTTGCCTGCAAAAGTATAAGATGACTTGCCTTGTAATACTTCGAGTTCACCTGTTGGCGACTGGTTAACCATTAAATCAAGGAATAGTTTTGCATCGCCTAAAAAGTCTTCTAGTGAATCTGTTGCTTGAGTATCAAGGCTTACAAATACAAATCCACGATAGCTGGCAATACGGCCTTGTTTTAAACCACGGCTTGATTTATCAAAATCTTCACAATATTCACCAGGTGCTTTGACTTTCACCAAACGACCATCTGACTTATAGCACCATGCGTGGAATGGACAGGTAAATGTAGATTGATTGCCTTTAGCAACACGGGTTAAGGTCGCGCCGCGATGCTCACAAGCATTGACCATTGCGTGTAATTCGCCTTTACCATCACGGCTCACAATAATCGGTTGACGACCAATTTGAACTGTTAGGAAATCATGATTGTTTGGAATCTCACTTTCGTGACATGCATAAATCCAAACCTTTTCAAAAATAAATTCCATTTCCAAGTCAAATAGTTCAGGCTCGGTAAACATATTACGTGCAATACGAAACACGCCATCGTTAGGACGGAAGTCGATACATCCATCTATAAAATCATTCCATTGTTTTAAATTAGATGAGGTCATTGCTCAATCCTCCAATCAATCAGCTTTTAACTGATTGAACCGCGATTAAGCCTTTGCCTCTATCCGTTTTTTCCAGATCTTTATCCACTTTGTGCAGTTTTGATTTTTTGATCGAACTCTTTTTAGGAAAGAGTATAGATTTAAAAATTCTATGTGTTTTAACCTATCAAAGTTCCTTATAATGTTAAGGAGCATAAAATGAAATTTTGTGAACTAAGTCTATGAAAGAACAAAACTTAAAATTACAAATTAGAATTCTTTTAGAGCAAAACATCGCATTTGGTCCGGGTAAAGCAGATTTACTTGAAGCAATTGAAAGAACTGGTTCGATCTCACAAGCTGCAAAATCTATGAATATGAGTTACCGCCGTGCGTGGCAGTTGGTCGACACCATGAATCAGTGCTTTGAAACAGCTTTAGTGGAAACGCAAACAGGCGGAACACATGGTGGTGGGGCAGCTGTTACAGCTTTAGGGCAGAAAGTCTTACAGCATTATCGCCAAATGGAAATCAATGCTCGACAAGCCTTAGAACATGATTATCAAATTATGAGTAGCTATTTAAAAGGTTAAGATAAAAGATTGTTTAGGCAGGAAATCTTTTAATTTGGTATAACTTTTGCTTAATATAAATTGCACGCTGAAAAAGCACTGCTGCAATTTTCAGTTACACAGACAATGGCGTCTATTCTGCACTATCGTAAAAGATGGTTTGGGATAGGCGTTTTTTATTGCGTATCTAAAAAAGTAGCTGGCATAAACGACTGATCTTTATGGTTATCTCTATGTGTTTTTTGGCATAGGGGTAACCATAAAACCAATCAAATAACTCACTAACATTTGTAAGAAAATAAGTTTTATATAGTGCTCTTAAATGCTTAGTACTCACTACCGAGTGCACCAAAATGAAGTTCTAAATACAAATTGCGCTATTTGCCTTCATTCCGATCATCTATATTTAGCGAATTATGCTTTTCATAATCTTCGTGTAGCGCTATATTCTTGGGTATATATCGCCGCAAAAACGACAAAAAGGTAAAAATAATGGTAAGTGATACGAAGATAAAAAAATTGGCTTTAGCCTGTTCAGTCCTCAGCATAGGATTGGTCTTTAATGTTCCAGCCAAGGCTGAATCGGTTACCGTTTATGCAGCAGCGAGCTTAACCAATGCAATTAATGATTTAGAAAAAATTTATGAAAAACAGAATAAAGTAGAAGTTAAAACTTCGTATGCAGGATCATCAACCTTAGCTAAACAAATTGAAGCTGGAGCACCAGCTGATATTTTTATTTCAGCAGATACCCAGTGGATGGATTATCTACAAAATAAAAAACGAGTTGCAGCAAATGACCGTATAAATTTATTAGGTAATCGTTTGGTGTTAATTACCCCAAAAGGGCAGTCATTAAACATAAAACTAGATAAAACGACTGATCCAAATAAAGTGTTTACAGGAAAGGTTTGTACAGGGGATACCAAAAGTGTGCCTGTAGGAAAGTATGCTAAACAAGCTTTTACTAATTTAGGTTGGTGGAGTCGTATTGAGCCAAAATTAGTCGAAACAGAAGATGTTCGAGCTGCATTAAACTTTGTTGCACGTGGTGAATGTCAGGTTGGGATTGTTTATACAACCGATGCAGCAATTAGCAAAGACGTGAAAGTAGCTGGTGTATTTCCAGAAAATACGCATTCGCCAATTATTTATCCAGTAGGCATGATTAAAAAAAGTCCGAATTCAGCAAAGTTCTATCAATTTTTACAAAGCAACCAAGCTAAAGCTGTCTTTAAAAAATATGGCTTTAGTGTGTTGGCTCCAGTCAAGCCATAATGTTTTCTTTAACCCCAGAAGAACTCAGCGTGCTGCAACTTTCTTGTAAGGTTGCAGCAAGTTGTCTTGTCATCAGTATTATTCCTGCAATTTGTGTGGGATGGTTTTTGGCGCGTAAAGAGTTCTGGGGTAAGTCATTCATTGAAACTTTAGTGTTTTTACCTTTGGTGCTGCCGCCAGTGGTTCCTGGTTATTTGTTATTACAGGTATTTGGTAGCCGAGGCATTATTGGGCAATATTTGGCGCCACTCGGAATTGATTTTGCATTTAACTGGAAAGGTGCCGTTCTTGCTTCGGCAGTGATGGGTTTTCCGCTATTGGTGCAATCGATTCGACTAGCAATTGAACTGGTCGATCAGCGCTTAGAAATGGCAGCAAAGACACTAGGTGCCTCATCTTTAGGGGCATTTTTTCATGTCACTTTACCTCTTGCCAGCAGTGGTATTTTAATTGGTACTATTTTATGTTTTTGCCGCAGTTTAGGTGAGTTTGGTGCAACCATTACCTTTGTGGGTAATATCTCAAATGAAACACGCACTTTGCCTCTAGCTATGTATAGCTTAATGCAACAGCCCGATACAGAAGCAGCTATTCAAAGGCTTATTGTTTTATCGTTAAGCGTGGCTTTTTTAGCCCTATGGTTTGCACAGTGGTTTCATCGTTATCAAAAAAAGCGCTTAGGACGGTAGAATTATGTTGATTGATTGCCGTTTTCAGCTACAAATGGGCCAATTTCATATTAAACCTAGTTTCCAGTCAGATGCTTATGTTATTGGCTTATTCGGTGCATCAGGTTCAGGTAAAACATCGATTTTACATGCCATTGCAGGGCTGAACACACCGCGTAGTGGACTCATTAAAATACAAGATCAAACGTGGTTTGATTCGGATCAAAACATTAATTTGAGCACCCAAAAGCGACATGTTGGATTGGTTTTTCAAGATGCTCAGCTTTTTCCGCATAAAACGGTAAAGCAAAACTTATTATTTGGTCATAAGCATCTATCTCAACAAGAACGTCACTTCGAAGCAGATTACATTATTGAGTTATTAAAGTTAGGGCACTTATTACAACGCATGCCCATTAAACTCTCAGGAGGGGAAAAACAGCGCGTAGCACTGGGTCGAGCATTGTTATATTCACCTAAACTGTTACTTCTAGATGAGCCTTTATCAGCATTAGATGCGAATCATAAAGCTGAAATTATTCCTTTTTTTCAGAAAGTAAAAGAGGAAATAAAAATTCCAATGATTTATGTGAGTCATGATATTCAAGAGATTAAACAACTGACTGAAACAATGTGGATTCTATAATTTTTCATTTTTTATATGCATTTCCAAACTTATGAGAGTCCGAGTTATCGAGAACTCATTCTGAGCCTGCGGGAGATTGAACCCTAAAAAGTTACTGGGTTCGATAAACCATAAACCTGATTTTAGCCGAATAAACCAAAACCTGCCTTATTGAAAATGATTATTAATAATAAAATATTTCTGTTCTTTAAATTTAATAAAACTAATATAAAACAACAATTTAATTTAAAATTTTAAGCTAAAGCTCATTTGCCTGAGATCATAAATTAATCTTTTATCTTAATTTGCTCTTGATAAGAATGATAATTATTTGCAATTATATTTATAGATTTCTTTATAATATAAATTGGAGTATCCACATGCGCTCTACCATCGTGGTCACAGGTGCTGCAAGAGGGATAGGAGCGGCTATTGCCAAGCAACTACTAGATCAGGGCTATCATGTTATTGGTATTGACCGACAAGAAAATCCTAAACAATGGGATATCAGCAAAACAATAACGCCAGATCAAACTTCACAATGGCAAGGCATCTCACAAGACATTACCTATCAGCAAGAAACGCAAACTTTAATTTCAGAGCTTTTAGAAAGATACGAAATTACGGGGTTAGTAAATGCAGCAGGCGTATTAATTATGCGCTCCATGCTTAAAGCCAAAACGGAAGATTGGGAAACACTTTTTGCGGTCAATGTTATGGCACCTATTGCGATTAGCCAACAAGTTGCTAAACATTTTTGTGCAAAAAGGCAGGGCAGTATTGTCACTATTAGTTCAAATAGTGCACGCATGCCGCGTATGCAACTTGGTATGTACGCCACCACTAAGGCTGCACTGAGTCATTTTTGTCGCAATCTGGCACTTGAAATCGCACCTTATCAAGTCAGGCTAAATATCGTTTCACCAGGATCTACTCTCACTCAAATGCAGCAACAACTCTGGACTGATAATGCACCTCCACCTGCAGTAATTGATGGTGATTTGAGTCAGTACCGAACAGGTATTCCCTTAAGAAAACTCGCGCAACCAGATGATATTGCCAATACCGTGAGCTTTTTACTTTCGGACCGAGCGGCCCAAATTACGATGCAAGAAATAGTGGTAGACGGGGGAGCTACGCTTGGGGTCTAAAGATTACTTGAGCACAACAACACCCTGAAATTAAAAAACAAATCTTTTTAAAGATAGAAAAGGAAAATACTAATGAGTATTCCAAAGATTGCAAGTTACAGTATGCCCCAAGCCCATGAATTTACTCCCAACAAAACAAATTGGCCATTGCATACCAATCGAGCTGTTTTATTGGTTCATGATATGCAGCAATATTTTTTAGATTTTTATGACTTGACTCAGGAACCTATTCCAGAACTCCTTAAAAACACCAAAGCATTAATTGACGCCGCTCATCAATCTAATATTCCCGTTGTTTATACAGCACAACCGGGCAATCAATCACCTGAACATCGACAGTTATTAACTGATTTTTGGGGACCTGGTTTAAAGAATGAGCCGAGCTTTACGCAGATTTTGCCAAAAATTTCACCTCAAAAAAATGATACGGTTCTTACCAAGTGGAGATATAGTGTTTTTAAATTTTCACCTCTCGAACAACTCATGCGGGAATCTGGTCGCGATCAACTGATTATCTGCGGAGTATATGCGCATATTGGTTGTCTTATGAGTGCTGCTGAAGCATTTATGCTAAACATCCAACCATTCTTATGTGGTGATGCACTAGCTGACTTTAGCCGCGAAGAGCACGATATGGCATTAAAATATGCTAGTACACGATGCGCTCAAGTCATGACAACACAACAAGTGATTCATGCATGGATGCAAGAACAAGATGTACTATCCTTAGCATAATAGTGATTTAACTTATTCTACTTAAAATATAAAAAGCAGATCATCGATCTGCTTTTTATATGGGTGGAAATGAATACTTATAATAGAGAATGAAGGCAACTCATCATCATTTAATCATTAATATATAATGGTTATCATTATGTATTTGATAATTACTTAATATTGAATATTAAAACTTATATGTATATGATACACCGCTAAACACAAATGATAATATTTATCATATGTTAATCATTATATAGAATGAGGTCGGAAAATGACTTAATGAAGAGGGTCGCCATATGGTTCAGCTCAAGAATGCTTTTATTCACCAAACGCGTACATGTAGATAGTGAGGTAGGAATAATATTAAATTATTCAGAAACTTATAATCAGCTCAAAGCTTATTTATAGGGTAATAAGCTCTGATTTATACATCAAATCATTTCCATAATTTTCAAGTAAGTATAGACAAAATAATTTTAAAAATTTCTATATTTTTTCAACATTAAGGTTAGTTAATCATGACAGCAACTTCAAAATCATTATTAAATGGACTACCAATAAAAAAATCGAGAATACAGGTTTTTGAAATTTTAAATCAAAATCCACAAGGCTTAAGTGCTGTGAGTATTTATACGCAAATTAAAAATGAACATAAAATAACGCTAGGAACGATTTATCGAATCTTGTCGGAATTTGAAAACCGTAAACTCATCAAAAGAGTATTTCTAGGAAAAAGCAAGAGTATTTATAAGCTTAGAAAAGACAAGATGAGCTGTAACCTCATTTCGCTCAAAACCTCTGAAGCATTAAACTTTGAAAATGAGAAAGTTAAAGAATTACTTCATGAAGTTACGGATATTATTTTTGCAAACACCGGAGTCGATATTAGTAGTGTTGAGCTCAATCTATATACCGAATAAAAATATTTTAAACTGCCATAAAAAATAAAGGACAACGTCATACTGTCCTTTATTTTCATGAAATCAGTTACTTGATAACTTTAATTCGAGTCGTAGCTGGAATATTTAAAGGTGAGTTGTTAGCAACATAAGTTTCAAGAGCATCTATATCTTGACCACCACCGACACGGTTTTGGCCTTCTTTTAATACCGTAAAGTTGTCACCACCATTTGCCAAGAAGCTATTTACCGTCACGCGATATACTTTAGTGTCAACTAACGGCGAACCAGCAACCATGATGTTACTTGCTCGTGGTGAAACAGATGTATTTGCCGCATATTGGTAACTCAACTCTTTAGATGGCTGTAAAATTCTAGGTGAATTTGCATTTGCGCCAGACCATTGCTGTTCAAGCACATCTCTAATCTGTTTACCAGTTAAGCTCAACGTCACAATAGAGTTACCGAATGGTTGAACCGCAAAAACATCGCCAAAGGTAATCTGGTTATTACTATTAATAAGTAGATCAGCACGCACACCGCCCGGGTTCATTAGCGTAAAGTCTGTGCCTTGATTACTTGCTTTTAAGGCAGCCGCTTGCTGAGCATCGGCAATCATAATACCCAGCGGACTTTCACCACTTTCGACTTGAGTACGGCTTACAACGGCAGTAGATGTACCAACCACACGACTTGAAATGGTGGTCACAGCTTGGCGGTATTTATCTAAGATTGCTTCAATGCTTGGGGTTTTACTAAATTTTTGATAGAGATCTGTAAGACTTACTGTGGTTGTACCAGACGTATATGCTTCACTTTGTACAGGAACCTGTTTTGCATCTTTTTTAATGACATCACCAGTTTTACCATCTAATTCAATCTTGATGTCAGTAATGAGCGTGCCATATTGTCCAGCTGAAGTAAGTAAGAATGGTTTAGCTGGATTTTTTGTCGCATAGTCACAAATATAAGATTGATGCGTGTGACCTGAAACAACAATATCAACTGCTGGATTAAGTTTATCCAAAATACCCAAAATTGGACCGCTTAAGCCATCACATGTTTTTTGATTGAGCTTGGTACTTGGCGCCGCACCTTCATGGACAACGACTACAATGGCTTCAATTCCTTGTTTTTTTAATTCAGGAATCAAGGCATTTACCGTATCTGCTTCATCACGGAACTCAACGTCTTTAATACCCGCCGCAGAAACAATACTTGGCGTCGCTTTAAGGGTTAAACCAATAAATGCAACTGGAATTCCACCATAAGTTTTGACTTTATAAGCAGGGAAGATTGTTTTACTGGTGTCGTTTTTCATTGCTACGTTAGCAGCAAGGAAATCAAATTTTGCACCGCTAAAATTTTTATTAATTTGACAAGGTGCAGTGCTGGTATATTGCTGACATCCACCATTTTTTAAACGGCGTAATTCGTCTGTACCCCGATCAAATTCATGGTTACCTACAGCATTAAAGTCAATTTGAATATCATTCATGACTTCAATGGTTGGTTCATCTAAAAATAAAGAAGAGGTGAGAGGAGAAGCGCTAATTAAATCGCCTGCCGAAACCACAGCATTATTTGGATTCTCTGCTTTAAGTTTTTTAATCGCATCGGCGAAGTAACTCACTCCTCCTACAGGAATACGAACAGATTGAGCAGCATCATTTGGATTTGGTGCCTCGACATAACGCTTAGGTGGCTCAAGATTTCCGTGAAAGTCATTAAAAGCTAAAATATTTACGGTTTGATTGCTTCTTTGAGCAGGTGGTGCTGTGTCATTATCATCATCGTCATTACATCCCACCAATAATGCTACAGCCAGAGAAAGTGTTGTTACTTTAAAAAGTATTGTTAAATTTTTCATTTTTTATCATTTGATCAATTAAGACGCATAAAAAATACGCTTTTAGTGTGAATGTTTGATGAAACACCCAATAAGCAAATATGTTCGAAATATTAAAATTTGGACAAAAAACACAATTATCGAACAATATCTTAGCTAGGGGTGGTCTACAAACCCAATTTTTTTATTTAGAATAAATTTTTAATTGCCTTATAAATCTTAATCAAGTGATTCATTTCATAAGATTAATATGAACCGGAGATAATTTATGCAATGGACTAAACCAGCTTTTACTGATTTACGCATTGGTTTTGAAGTTACAATGTACTTTGAAGCACGTTAATCAGTTTCATCAAATATGTCATAAGCCCTAGTCTTGTTCTAGGGCTTATCTCTTTCTAATAAGATATTAATTTTATGTATATTTATGTTTTAGGTTCAGCTGCTGGAGGCGGGTTTCCGCAGTGGAATTGTAATTGCCCGAATTGTCATGGTGTGCGCACAGGTACAATCCAAGCCAAAGCCCGTACTCAATCATCGATTGCTGTTTCTGAAAATGGAACAGACTGGGTTTTATTAAACGCGTCACCTGATATCCGTCAGCAACTCTTCGAATTTAAAGCAGCGCAACCAGCGCGTAAATTGCGTGATACAGGAATAACAAGCGTTATTTTAATGGATAGTCAGTTAGACCATACCACTGGGCTTTTAACCTTACGTGAAGGTTGCCCAATGAATGTATGGTGTACAGAAATGGTCCATCAAGATTTAACGAGCGGCTTTGCAGTTTTTAATATGCTCAAACACTGGAATGGTGGTCTTCAATATCATGAGATTAATCCTAAACAAGCTTTTAAAATTGATGGTTTCGAAAATTTAGAATTTTTGCCTTTAATTATTAAAAGTGCAGCTCCACCATATTCACCGCATCGACATGATCCACATGACGGCGACAATATCGCTTTAATTATCAAAGACTATAAAACACAAAAGCAGTTATTCTATGCACCGGGTCTTGGAAAAATTGACGATCAAATCATGCAGATTATGCAGAGTTCAGACTGCGTCATGATTGATGGTACGCTTTGGACAGACGATGAAATGCAACAAACAGGGGTTGGAACTAAAACTGGCCGTGAAATGGGGCATTTATATATTAGTGGCGAAGGTGGTTCATTGTCTTATTTAAACCAGTTGAGTACATCTAAAAAAGTGCTGATTCATATTAACAACACCAATCCAATTTTAAATGAAAATTCTAGCCAGTTTGCTGAGCTTAAAGCAAATGGTGTAGAAGTTGCCTATGACGGCATGCAGATTGAACTCTAAGGTGAAACATGACTCAAACACCTGAAGCTTTAACGACTGAACAATTCAAACAAGCTATTATCGATAAAGGTCAGTACTATCATATTTATCATCCATTCCATGTGATGATGTATGAAGGTAAAGCCACCCAGCAACAAATTCAGGCTTGGGTTGCAAACCGATATTACTATCAAATTAATATTCCGCTTAAAGATGCGGCAATTATGGCAAATTGCCCCGACCAGCGAGTCCGTCAAGAATGGATTCAACGCATGATCGATCAAGATGGTGAATATCCAGATGGCGGTGGTCGAGAAGCATGGTTACGCTTAGCCGAAGCTGTGGGCTTGAGTCGCGAACAAGTTATTTCTGAAGAGTTAGTTTTACCGGGCGTTCGCTTCGCGGTAGATGCCTATGTAAACTTTGCACGCCGTGCATCATGGCGTGAAGCAGCAAGCAGCTCTTTAACTGAACTTTTTGCCCCACAGATTCATCAGTCACGACTTGATTCATGGCCACAACACTACCCATGGATTGATGATAAAGGCTATGAGTATTTTCGTTCTCGTTTGAGTCAGGCACGCCGTGATGTTGAACATGGTTTAACGATTACGCTTGATTCTTTTACAACTTTTGAGCAACAAGAACGAATGCTTGAAATATTGCAGTTTAAGCTGGATATTTTATGGAGCATTTTAGATGCTTTAACTTTGGCATATGTTCACAATGAAGCACCATATCACAGCGTGACAAGCAAACGAGTTTGGCACAAAGGACTATTTAAATGAGTAAAGAGCAGTTTGATTTAAACCTTGTGCCAACATGGCGACAAGGTTACCGTTTTCAGTTCGAGCCAGCTCAAAATGGTTTTGTGATTTTATATCCTGAAGGCATGATCAAATTAAATGAAAGTGCAGGGGCAATTGGACAATATATTGATGGGCAGCAAAATGTTTCTGCAATTATTGCTCAGTTAAAGCAAAAATTTGGTGATATTGCTGAGATAGATCAAGATGTAGTGGATTACATGCTGGTCGCACAGCAGCAACACTGGATTGATTTAGTATGACAGAAGGTGTTGGCCTGCCTTTATGGTTATTAGCGGAGTTAACTTATCGTTGTCCGCTACAATGCCCATATTGCTCAAACCCATTAGACTACGCTCAGCATAAAAATGAGCTAACCACCCAAGAGTGGTTTGATGTTTTTGATCAAGCACGTCAGATGGGTGCTGTTCAACTCGGTTTCTCTGGTGGTGAACCACTGGTACGTCAAGATTTAGAACAACTCGTTGCACATGCTCATCAGCAAGGGTTTTATACCAACCTCATTACCTCAGGCATGGGCCTTACCGAACAACGTATTGCTGATTTAAAACAAGCGGGTTTAGACCACATTCAAGTGAGCTTCCAAGCGAGTGATCCTGTTGTAAACGATGCCTTGGCAGGTTCAAAGCATGCTTTTGAACAAAAGTATGAAATGTGCCGATTGGTTAAGAAATACAATTATCCAATGGTGCTTAACTTTGTTATTCATCGACGTAACATTGACCAGATTGAACAAATCATTGAACTTTGCCTTGAGCTCAATGCAGATACAGTCGAGTTGGCAATTTGTCAGTTTTATGGATGGGCTTTTCTAAACCGCCAAGGTTTATTACCCACCCAAGAACAACTGACACGAGCTGAACGGATTACCAATGAATATCGAGAAAAATTAAAAGCGCAAAATCATCCTTGCAAACTCATTTTTGTAGTGCCTGATTATTATGAAGAGCGACCAAAAGCCTGTATGAATGGTTGGGGTAAAATCTTCTTTACAGTTGCTCCAGACGGTATGGCGCTACCTTGCCATGCAGCACGACAATTGCCAATTTCGTTTCCAAATGTCCGCGAACATAAATTGTCAGATATATGGTACAAGTCAACTGGATTTAATCATTTCCGTGGCGATGCATGGATGCCAGAAGGGTGCCGTAGCTGTCCCGATAAAGACCGTGACTTTGGCGGATGTCGTTGTCAGGCCTATATGTTGACTGGAGATGCGGCTAATGCCGATCCTGTATGTGGGAAATCGCCGTATCATCAAATGATTGAACAAGCACGGGCAGAAAGTCAGTTGGCTGCACCTTTGCAAAATTTAGTATTTCGTAATAGTAGAAACTCTAAATCTTTAAGCACCACCCAAAATATTCCAGTCCACACGATTACAGATATATAGCAAGTAGGAATACTCATGAAGCCTCGCCATATTCCAGTTTTTGATGGACATAATGACGCATTAACACGTTTATGGCTAAGTGACCATCCAGATCCTGTACATGCTTTTATTCATGAACGTTTAGTAGGCCATCTTGATTTAAAACGCTGTCAAGAGGCTGGTTTTATTGGTGGAATGTTTGCGATTTTTTTACCACCATATAGCTATGTGCAACAGCATCATTCCAATAAATTATTTGATCAGAATGCTTCTGATTTTACGCAACAGCAAATTGAACAAATTTGCTTGGAACAACTCGATTTAGCTCACCAACTTGCTCAGTATTCTAAAAATATTAAAATTTGCACCTCGGTTCAAGATATTCAAGATTGCAGAGCAGAGAAAAAGCTAGCAATTGTATTGCATATGGAAGGTGCAGAAGCTTTACAACAAAATCCTGATTTACTCGATGTATTTTATGAAAGAGGCTTACGTAGTATTGGCCCCCTCTGGAATAGACCTAGTCGTTTTGGACATGGTTTAAATGCTAAGTTTCCTCACTCACCTGACACTGGAGCAGGTCTCACGAGTGATGGCAGAGACTTTATCAAACGCTGTGCTGATAAAAAGATGGTGATTGATGTTTCACATATGAATGAGAAAGCTTTTTGGAATACTGTAGATATATTGCAGCAGCCAATTGTAGCAACACACTCTAATTCACATGCTTTATGTCCTCAAGCTCGCAACTTAACTGACCCACAACTCAAAGCAATAAGGGAAAGTAAAGGGATGGTAGGCGTAAATTTCGATGTCGCTTTTTTACGGTCGGATGGACAACGCAATGCAGATACATCGATTGATGTAATTTTGGAACATTTAGAATATTTAATGGATCATTTGGGCGAAGAACATGTGGGCTTTGGTTCAGACTTCGATGGTGCACTTATAGGTACTGAACTTGAAGATGTGACAGGCCTACATCGCTTAATTGAACGTATGCAACAGCGTGGTTATTCAAAAACACTGATTGAAAATATATGTCTTAATAATTGGGTGAGGGTGCTTTATAGAATTTTTGGTCAATAATGAATGACTAAACAGAGTTAATCTACAGAATCATAACTATTTTTTTATTGGCCGAAATGACTAAAAAAAATACAAATAGTTTAATTGTCAACCATTCGGTATATTCACTACACTCAACCTTACTGAATGTAAGAACATTTGGTATTTCAGGTCTTTTGTGGTTTTCACATCACCCATTTCTTTATGAGAAGTAGAAATGGGTTTTTTCTTATCCCAATTATATAAATGTGACAGTCATCACAATAATCGCTAATTATTGGTAAAAACCCTCAATCTCATCTTGACTAAAAGTTCAGCATTAAATACATTTGTAATGTATTTTTAAAGATAATAAGATTGCCTAAAGCGATTCATAATACTGCTTAATCCTGAAATACAGTGAAAAGCCTATTCTTTTTTAGAATAGGCTTTTTGCTTTGTATCAAAATTTATTTTTCGGGATTATTTTACTCTTCAATTAACATAAAAAATAAACACCTTACAAAAGCGGAGCAAATGAAAGCCGTTAAATAACAAATTTTATGCTATTAATTTAAGCTAATTTCTCAAAAGTTACTCCGTTAATCGAAGAGGTGCAAAATGTTAAAGTCAATTATAGTATTGGGAACAGGTATCGCGATTGGGATGTGTATGTACAAGAAAAAGCAAAAAAATAGCAAAAGCTTTACCACAGATAGCGATACAGACTCATTGATTAGTAAAGACACTGCTAAAAATAAAGATGATGGTTCGCTGGATAACGCAGTACAAGTTTAGAATTAAATAAAAAGGGTTCAGTTAATGAACCCTTTAATTTTGATTAAAAGTAAATTTTTTAATAAGTAATATTTACATTGAATAGATTAACTTAAAAATAATATTTAAATTAAATAATCACTCAACTATTCATTTAATTATTACAAAAATATGATTAGAACAAAGAAAACACTTTCATTATTAAAATTTACATATTGTATCAGTGCAATCTTTATTATTGTCGATGCGGATAATAAAAAAATGGAGACTAGTATGTCAAAACGCCATATCTTAAAAGAAGTGAATGCTAAAAGTATGTGTGGTATGGAAATCGTTGTCGAACAAATTTATGAAAATATCAATGAAAAAAACTTTGTAGACATTGAACTGGAACAGAGCTGGTTACCACTTTCTAAAATTGTGATTTCGGATAAAGTCATCAATTTAGATCCAGATAATAGCTTTGCTCATCCTAGAACAGGTAAAGTCTTTAAAGTCCTTAATTCTTAATCGTTTTCCTGTCAGTACATTTTTCATATTTCTAAGTCATTGAGGCGAAACATAGATACGTTTCGCCTCAATGTATTTAACTAAGAATTAATTTTCTTTTTGGAAAATAGTTTCTCTGCGGCTCCTAACACAAAAATAAAGAACACGGGAACAAAAAAGATGGCCAAGATGGTGGCAGATATCATACCTCCAAATACCCCTGTACCTAATGCATGCTGAGTTTCCGAACTTGCTCCAGTTGCAATGACCAATGGGATAACACCACAAGTAAAGGCAAGGGAAGTCATCAAAATTGGGCGTAGGCGTAACTTTGCTGCTGCAACGGCTGCTTCAATTAAAGTCATGCCTTCTTCTTTGAGCATCTTTGCGAACTCAACAATTAAGATCGCATTTTTGGCGGATAAACCAATAATAGTGATAAGACCAATTTTGAAGAAAATATCGTTTGGTATTCCTCTTAACATAATAGCTAATACTGCACCAAAGATGCCTAAAGGAACAACAAGCATGACAGATAATGGAATTGACCAACTTTCATAAAGTGCAGCTAAAACTAAAAACACGACTAACATTGATAAAGCAATAAGGAATACCATTTGAGATTCAGATTGCTTTTCTTGTAATGAAATACCTGTCCACTCATAACCAATACCTTGAGGAAGTTTGGCAATCAGCTTTTCCATTTCTCGCATCGCATCACCTGAAGATACCCCTATGTTAGGCACTCCAGCGATACTTAATGATGGTCGGCCATTGTAGCGGTTATATTGCTGTGGCAACTTATTCCACTGAGGAATCACGACCTCAGATAAAGACACCAGTTGTCCGTTTGCGCCTGCAACCTTCAAACTCAAGATATCTTTTAAATGCATTCGTGATTTTGCATTGGCTTGAACAATAACTTGCTGCATTCTGCCTTGATTTGGAAAATCATTGATATACATCGATCCCATTGAGGTCGAAATAATATCCGAAACAGAAGCAAAGCTTACTCCTAGAGTGTTTAGTTTTTCGCGGTCGATTTTCAAGCTAATATTGTCACCTTGAGGTAGACCTTCTGGGTAAACCATGTAAAACTTTTTGTTTTGTGCCGCCATTTCCATGAGCTTTTCTTGGGCCGAAATTAAAGCAGGCATTCCTAAATTTGCTTTGTCTTGTAAACGCAAACTAAAGCCTGAAGATGTACCCAATTCATCAATGGCAGGAGGAAGTACAGACATAGTTGTACCTTCTTTACTGTTTGCCATTTCAGCATTTATGAAGTTGGTATAGTCAGTAGTAGATTTATCACGCTCACCAAAATCTTTTAAGGTTGTAAAAGCGAGTGCAACGTTTTGGCCAGCGCCACTAAATCCCCAACCCATAATTGAAATATTGCTTTTAACATCCGACTGCTCATTTAAATGGTTTTCAAAATCTTTCACAATTTTTGTTGTACGTTCAGCAGTCGCATCTGAAGGTAGTTGGAACGAAGTTAAAAACCAGCCTTGATCTTCCTCTGGCATAAAAGCAGTTGGCCAATATTTCATGCCTGCAAAAGTTAAACCTGTAATCACCACAAAAATAATTAAAGTCGGAATAGTATGTTTAACGACTTTAAGTAAAATCGCTTCATATTTTTTTGTGACTTTATCAAAGCTACGGTCAAACCATGCATAAAAACCTTTCTTTTGATGATTTGCATCAACTGGTTTTAATAAGGTTGCACAAAGTGCAGGGGTAAGCGTTAAAGCTAAAAATGCCGAGAATAAAATTGAGACTGACATCGTAATGGTAAATTGGCGGTAAATAATACCGACTGAACCACTTGCTAAAGCCATTGGTAAGAATACGGCTGCCAGTACCAAAGTAATACCAATAATCGGGCTGGTAATCTCTGTCATGGCTTTGGAAGTCGCTTCTTTAGGCGATAGACCTTCGGTTGCCATAATTCGTTCTACATTCTCAACGACTACAATCGCGTCATCGACAATAATCCCGATCGCAAGCACCATACCGAACATAGTTAACACATTAATTGAGTAACCAGTTAAAAGCATGATGGTAAAGGTGCCAAGCAGGGCAATTGGAGCGACAATCGCAGGAATTAAGGTATAGCGAACATTATGAAGAAATAGATACATCACAATAAAGACCAAAACCATGGCTTCAATTAATGTATGAACGACCTTTTCTATCGAAATTTTAACAAAAGGCGCAGTATCGTAAGGAACGCTAAATTGCATGCCTTCAGGTAAATTTACTTTTAGTTCTTCGAGTTTCTGTTTTACCGCATCTGCTGTTTTTACTGCATTCGCACCAGGGCTCAACTGAATGGCCGCGGCTGTTGCAGGTTTACCATTTTCTAAAATCCCAAAATTATATGACTGAGCCCCCATTTCTACGTCGGCTACATCCGACAACTTAATATTGGCACCACTAATATTGTTCTTTAGACTAATATTTTTGAACTGCTCTACATTTTCAAGCTGTCCTTGAGCGGATAAAGGTATGGTAATTAATTGACCATTAACTAGAGGACGATCACCAAGTCGTCCTGGTGCAATATCGATATTATTGTTACGAATTGCATTATTTACATCACTAATCGATAGACCATAAGAAACTAATTTATTAGGATCGACCCAAATTCGCATCGCTTTTTCGGCACCAAAAGACTGAATTTTTCCGACACCTTCAACACGTTTAAGCTCTTCGATCACATTACGTACCAGATAATCACTCAAATCGACTTCTGAATAACGATGGTTAGGTGAGTTTAAACCGACAAGCATTAAAAAGCCTGAGGAAGATGCCTCTACAGCTAAGCCTTGTTGGCGGACGACTTGGGGTAAACGTGCTTCAACCGCTTTAATTTTGTTTTGTACGTCGACTTGCGCCATATCCACATCGGTACCGGGTTTAAATGTCGCGGTAATTTCAGCGGTTCCTGACGAATCCGTTGTAGCACTATAGTAGAGTAAGTTTTTTACTCCTGACATTTCCCGTTCAATGAGGGTAATCACACTATCATTAATCGTTTTGGGAGTAGCGCCAGGATAACTTGCTGTAATGTTCACTTCGGGTGGAGCGACACTCGGAAAGCGTGCAATGGGTAACTTTGGAATACTCAGCACACCAAATAGAATGATAAAAATTGCAATTACCCATGCAAAAACAGGACGGCGAATAAAGAATTGAGACATCATTTAGCATCTCCTTGCTTCACCGTATTTTCTGTTGAGGCCGCTTTCCATGCTGAAATTGCTAGTTTTTGGTTGGGCTGGATACGCTCTATACCTTCAACGACAACTTTTTCGCCTGCTTTCAACCCTTTATTGATGAGATAAAACTGCTCATATTGTTGCCCTAACTCTACTGAGCGAACATCTGCGCCACCTTTGGCATTCACTACATAAACTTGAGGATCACCATTCATATTGCGCTGAATAGCTTGTTCTGGCACGAGTAAGGCCTGAGGAACCGAAGCACGCTCAATATTAACGCGGACATACATACCCGGCAGTAATTTTCTTTCAGGATTATTGACTTCAATACGAATTGTGACATCCCCAGTTTCAGGGTCCACATTAATATCTTCAAACAGCATTTTCGCTGTAACGTTATAGGACTGTCCCAAACTGTTCAAAATCTGTACAGCTTTTTGATTGTTGGCAGATAACTCCCCACTTTGTAGAGCCGCCTGTAGGCGCTCATATTCTCCAATAGACTGCTTTACATCGACATAAACGCGGTCAATTTGTTGAATAGTCGCCATAGTATTGCTATCAGCCTGACTAACCAAAGCACCTTCTGTTACGAATGATTTACCAATACGTCCGGAAATCGGTGCTCGCACTGTCGCATACTGTAAATTAAGATTTTGTCGAGCTAATAATGCTTTCATTTGAGCAACATCTGCAATCGCTTGTCGATATTGCGCTTCGACATTACTTACTTCTTGCTTACTAATCGCATTACTTGGTAAAAGTTGCTGATAACGCTCAAGTTGTATTTTTAAGCGATTTACTTCTGCTTCAGCCTTATTTAAACCCGCTTTATTACTATTTACATCAGCCTCAAATGTTTCTGAGTTTATTTTGTATAGTGGTTGTCCAGCTTTAACTTCACTACCTTGAGCGAATAAAACTTTTTCGATAATACCGCCAACTTGAGGACGAATTTCGGCAGTTCTGAAAGCTTGAACGCGCGCCGGTAGATTTTCACTAAAGTTAATAGACTGCGGTTGAATTGAAATAACGGTAACCTTAGCCGTAGATACTTGTGTTTGATCACTTACTTGTTCATTGCCACAGCCGTTTAACACAAAAACGAAAGATAAAACGAATGGAACTAAAAAATGCTTTTGCACTTTTATAACACCTAATGGACTTCTAGATGCTGGCATTATTTTTGATGTGTGTGTAACCAAAATCACGAATATGTGGAAAAAGTGTGGAGATCTATCAAAAAATACGCGTATGATAAATCAAATTTTTCCCGCGTTTTATTGCTATGTTCGAGTCAACCTTAACGTTTAATTGTCAGGATAAGCTTATTCTTGTTGTAGAAGATGAATATGATATTGGCGATATTATTGAACATTATCTTAAGCGTGAAGGTATGCGTGTTGTACGGGCCATGAATGGTAAGCAGGCAATTGAAATACACGCAGCGCAGCCTATTGATCTGGTAATTCTCGATATAAAAATGCCGGAACTGAGCGGGTGGGAAGTACTGAATAAAATTCGGCAAAAAGCAGCGACACCAGTCATTATGCTTACGGCTTTAGATCAAGAAATTGATAAAGTCATGGCTTTAAGAATTGGAGCAGACGACTTTGTCGTAAAACCCTTTAACCCAAATGAAGTGGTCGCACGTGTACAAGCAGTTTTAAGACGTACTCAACAAAACCAGCAAACTCCTAACCGAAATCTGATTTATAAAAATATTGAGGTGAATACCGAAATTCATACTGCTTACATCCATTCGGGCGATCAAAAACAAACACTCAATTTAACTCTAACTGAGTACAAAATTTTATTACTGATGTTACCGCATCCTCATAAAGTCTTTACTCGTTCAGAGCTCATGAATCAGTGTCTACCAGATCGAAATGCATTAGAACGTACGGTCGATAGTCATGTCAGTAAGCTACGAAAGAAAATAGAAGATCTAGGTTTACGAAATACGCTCATCAATGTTCGTGGTGTAGGCTACAGGTTGGATCATCCACATGAAAAATAAAACAGGCATTAGTAAACAACTGATTATTGCACTGAGCTTTACCAGCCTAAGTGTTACGCTGAGTTCGCTAATTTTAGGTTATGGCACCTACTATGTTGCAATTGAAGTAGGGCTTATATCTCTCGAAAAGCTGAAAGAAAGTGATGAGTTTTTCCACTATCTAGATGGTATATGGTTATTCGCCGTGCTTTTGTTTGGCACAGCATTATCAATTATTTTAGGCATCAAGCTTGCTCAACGCTTTATTGTGCCTATTAATCTATTAGCAGATGCAGCCAAGAAAATTAGTCATGGGGATTTAAGTGCACGAGTTGAAAAACCGACGCATCATTCTTCTGAAATTGGTGAGCTTATGGATAATTTTAATGATATGGCTCAAAAACTAGAGACCTCAGTTGAAAATGCTCATGTCTGGAATGCCGCAATTGCACATGAGTTAAGAACGCCAGTCACCATTTTGCAAGGTAGGTTGCAGGGGATTATTGATGGTGTTTTTGAAGCTGACCCCATTTTATTTAAAAATTTACTAAATCAAGTAGAAGGTCTTTCAAACCTAGTCGAAGATTTACGTACATTGAGTCTTTTTGAAAACCAACAGCTTAGACTTAACCTCGAAACGATTTGTTTTAATGAAACTGCTCATAAAGTCGTGCACATGTTTGAAGAAAAATTAGAAAAAGCTCAGCTTAAAGTCATTTTCGATATTGAAGCGCCAAAAGTTGAGTGTGATCAACGGCGAATTGAACAGATTTTAATTGCTTTACTGGATAATGCTACACGTTATGCAAATCCAGGAAAGTTAATTGTTTCAACCAGACAAGAACAAACTAGCTGGATTCTTGAAATAGAAGATGAAGGACCTGGCATTTCAGCTGAGCATCGCAAAGATCTATTTAACCCTTTTTTCAGGTTAGAACAATCAAGAAATAAAGAGTTAGGCGGCACTGGGTTAGGTCTTTCGGTTGTACAAGCCCTTGTCATTGCCCATAAAGGTCAAGTCGATTATTTAAATCAACATTCACATAGTATTTTTAGAATAAGCATTCCTCAATAATGATCGCTTTTGTACAACCTTTAACGCTTTAATCAAGAGAAATTGCATTTCATGACTCGTGATTAACTAAAAAATAAGTTAATTTGTATATAAAATTTTTAAGTAAATACTGATTTTTTATGATAATTGAGATAGAAACCCATCCACTTGAGCCATTTTTACCTGAAAATGCCCGTTTATTAATGTTAGGTAGTTTTCCACCGCCACGTAATAAATGGAAGATGGATTTTTACTATCCCAATTTCCAAAATGATATGTGGCGTATTTTCGGTTTGATTTTTTTCCAAGACAAAACTTACTTTTTAAGTGAGAGCCAAAAAAATTTTAATGAAGAACGTATTCGAAACTTCTTGATTGAAACTGGTATTGCAATCTTTGATACCGCTTATCAAATTAAGCGGTTGAAAGGGAATGCCGCAGATAAATTTCTTGAAATAGTAACACCAACAGATCTTGCAGTTTTACTTCAGCAGATTCCTCTATGTCAAACCATTATGACCACAGGCGATAAAGCGACTGATACTTTAATTTCAGTTTTACCAGAGCACACCGAAAAACCGCTTATAGGAATGTCTACCCCGACTTACTTTGCTGGACGAAATATTAATTTATATCGTCTACCATCTTCTTCTAGAGCATATCCATTAGCGCTAGAGAAGAAAGCAGAGGCTTATCAAAAATTCTTTAAAGAGATAGGCATTTTATAAGTAAACTTGAAGTGCTGTTACATCATCCATTCAACTGGTAAATATGAAACAGCTTTAATCATGGTACGTTGGAAAAGGCTCGTATCTGGGTCTTTTTCATATTCAACAATCTTTCCATCCGACTGATAATCTAACCAAACAATTTTGCCTTCACTATTTAACTTAAGCTGGTAAGCAACTTGAGGTAAGTGCTGATCGAGCATGACCGAAATTTGCGCTTGTAATTGACTCGACTCAATAACCAGACCGACCTCAGTATTTAAGTAAGTCGAACGAGGATCAAAGTTAAACGAACCAATAAATACTTTACCGTCTACATCAAAAAACTTGGCATGTAAGCTCGATTTATTTTTACCTTTAGCAGGGATCACACTTCCAGTCACCACTTCATACCAAGTTCTGCGTCTGCGTTCTAAAAAGGGCTTAAACTCAAATAGTTCTACACCACTTTTGAGCATCTCAACTCGATATTGACTATAAAAGGCATGCACAATTGCTACGTCATTTGCAGCAAATGAGTTGGTTAAAACCCTGACTTTAACACCTTGTACCTTGAGTTGTTTTAAATAGTAAGTGCCTTGTTGGGTAGGAACAAAATAAGCAGAAGCTAATTCGATATGCTGCTTTGGTTCACCCATAATCTTTAGGACTTGCCCATAAAGCATTTCTTCTTTAGCGGCCAGTCCTAAGATTTTTTTAGGTGAATCAGCAACAAAATATGCTTTTGACCACTGGATTGGATAGTGCTCTAAAAGTTCTTTTAAATAGCTTTGAGCATCGTAAAGCTTATCTTCAGTTTGAGTATGATTTTCACTTTCATGAATTAAATCATGGTAGTGCTGCCTTAGTGTTTGCAAATGGTGAACAGCACATGTTCCCACCAGCTCAGTAGCATTTTGACTTAAATCACTTTGCCAAAAATCATTAAAGACAGACTGTGCATGTTGTACGGTATGTCCATAAAATAAAATATCTAGATCTGTAAACTGAAATTTACTACTTGCATCAAAATACTCACTACTAATATTTCGACCGCCTGTTACCGCAATCACGCCATCTGCAATAATTAACTTATTATGCATGCGATGGTTTACTTTTTTGAACCGAAAAATATAGTCTAAAATTCTTAAATATCTAAACTTGTAGGGATTGAATAGTCGAATTTCAAAATTGGGATGGTGGAGAAGGCTTCTAAGAACTCCATCCAGCTTTACTCCATTTTGATCATCAATAAGTAACCGAACTTTTACACCACGATCTGCCGCCGTTAGTAACTCGTGCAGCATTAAGTTTCCAACAAAATCATTTGTCCAAATATAATATTGTAAATCGATTTTTTCTTTTGCATTTCTAATCAGATACATACGAGAAGCGATACTGATAAAGGCATCATCTAATGCCACAAAAGCAGTCAGTCCTTGTTCTGTTTTATTTGTAGCTTGCTCATCATTCAACCAATTAAAGCTATTCGTCACTATATCATTCTCATCAGGGTCGTATGTACCGTTATACGAAGTTGTATGTGTAAAGCCCCAAGCATTTAATGCCATACTACTATACTGCTGATAGATTTGATTAATCATGTAAGCTTTTAAAGTCGCATCCAAGATAAACACATCTCAGCATTTTTATATTCAATTTATATGTCAAAATTCATATTAAACGTTATAAATACATTCTGCCAAGCCTCAGCGCTAGCAATTCCTTATATTTATTTGCACTTCTTAGAAAACATATCCATTAAAAAAATATAAAGTAAAATTTAACGTTTTTATGCCTAATGCTATATTCAATATTATTTTTTAAGGATGCTTGAGATGAGTCACGTGGGTTCTTGTCTATGCAATGAAGTCAAATTTTCAGTTACTAACGAAATAAACACGGTCTATCATTGCCACTGTAGTCTCTGCCGCAAACAAACTGGAACGGGGGCAAATGCAGCAACATTAGTAAATAAGGATAAATTTGAATGGTTATCAGGTTTAGAACTTGTCCGCACCTATAAAAAAGAAACAGGCTTCACATCTTCATTTTGTAGTCAATGTGGATCACCAGTACCTAACTTAGTAGGCACTACTGATTTTATGTGGATTCCATTAGGTTTATTAGACAAAGATATTGTTGTGCTAAAAAAGCTTAATTTTTGTATCGTTTCAAAGTCGAATTGGGTAAACACAGTAGATGCAGATGAATCTTACGATGAACTTCCAACTCTGAATGAACTAAACATATTGTTTGACCAAAGAATTTTTTAAAAATGAGACTTAGTTTGCATTAAATTTAATTTTTTCGGATGGTTATGCTTGCAGGTTTCACAAAAACACACTAATTACAATTAGCAGTACAACAATTACATTAGAAAACATGATATCTATCATACTTCCTTAAAGGGCTGAGTGAGTAGCTTAATAATAAAAGGGAGAAAATAGAGATGCCACAATATTTAATCATCGCTGAGAATGTATATAAAAAGATTGAGGACAAAAATTTATTTTCAGAAAGCTCGGCAGAAAACTTAAATCAATTAGTTGGTGTAATTCGTAATGAAATTAAAGGCACCAAATTTAAACTTAAATACAATTTTATAGATTTTGAGGAATGCCTAACCAAGCCCTTAGAGGAATGTGCCATTAAGTTAGACATGAGCCTTATGCCTAAATATAAAAATAAAGACGAATATATACTTTGGCTCGCGGGTTTTATTGAAAGAATTACAACAGGAGGTGAGGCAAAGCTTCCACCAATCTCAAAATTTATTCCTCCAGATTTTACATTTAATTATGATGAACTATCCAAAGTATCTACTACTACTTCGACTCGAGATGATGGAGAGATGATTATTAATTATTTCAAATCAGATGCCTTTAATAAAATTATAAGCCAAGAAAAATAAGTACATAAAAAATATAGAAGTGATCGTCCACTACACTTCTATATCTCGCTGTAAATTCAGCAACCGCCTACTGGGGCGGTTTTTTAATTTTATCCACCTTATTCATAAAAATATATTGTTATAACTTTTCACAAAAGTTTGCATAACGCACAGAATCTGTCTCATTGGCCTAAAAACAGATACAACCTTCAATGTTAACTTTAAATTTACTTAACTATCGTTTGGAGATAAGTATGTTCAAGGCTATGTTTTTCTTTAGTGCTGGTGCTGTTTTCGGTTACTGCTGTAAACACAAGGAGGATAAAGCTAAAGAAGAAAACTCATCAAAATAAGCGAAGTGCATTCATAAAGAACTTACTACTGAGTTGGTTTTTTATAAGGAGGTGTCTATGCTCCACAACCTTAGACAGGTTTTCTGTATTCATGTCTGGGAATATGACTTTGATATTACTCATGACGAAATTAAAGAATGCAGAAAATGTGGGAAAATTCATAAAATCAAGAGTTTCCCAAAATTGACTTAAGATGTAACTTTTTACTTTCAGTCTTAAGTGAATATTAAAAATTAAATAGGCTCAAAATTTTAAATATTGAGCCTATTTAATATAAAACTTAATTAATTACCCTTAAGTAAGATTAAAGAATACCTACCAATTTAATCAGAATAAAATCCCAAACAAATCACATTTTAAATCTATAAAACAGTTATATTGCACATAACTTATCAATTAAAATTAAAAATACAGAAACAATTTAATAAAAATTAAAAACTTATTTTTATAGCTTTTAACTTATACTTATATTTTAAAAATAATTAATAAGGAGATAGAAATGCCAAAATACTTACTATTAGCAGAAAAAATTAATAAAAATATTAAAAGTTCTTATTCAAACAATCATTTTAGAAATTTAAATAATCTTATTTTAGAAATAAAAAAAGCTATTGCAGGCACTGAACTAAAGTTTTTATATAACTTTGTGAACTTCGAAGGTGTTGTTATTAGTGTAAAAAATGAACTCCCTATTAAGCTAGATATGAGTTTGATTCCAAAGCATAAAAGCGAAGATGACTTCATTTTATGGTTGGCAGATTTTATTGATCGAATCACTATCGATACAAGCAAAAATCTCCCTTAAAAGAAACAATTGCACACTCTCATCTTTAGAAAAATTTTTACACCAAACTACAATGGCTAAAGTATTTAAGGTTCTTGTCTAAGAGCTGAATTCATATCATGTCGAACTCTGCTGATGTTTTCATAAATGACTTTACGCATTCGGTTTACTGCGCCTAATGGTTTATGCTCAGGTAGGGCATGCCACGGTGTAAAAGACAAATTCTCACAAAACTTATTTTGCTCGGGTGTGTCAAAGTTCTGCTTGGGAATATGAATAGTTGCTACTTGATAGAAAGGAGCTGCTTTTTCATCCCATTCTGTCATTGAGTCTTCTACCAACATTTGATTTGAAGTTCGTGGTTGAATAAGAAATTCCATACAAGCATCTGTGCTTTGCAAAGTTTTCTTTAAAGCTTCTCTTAAAAAATCATGACTAGGATTCTTAGGTAGATTGTTTGGCTGCATTGAACAAGCACGTACTGAATATTTAACTGCTTGTCGATCATTGCCAAGCCCTAACTGATAGGGAACCATAGACCAATAACGTACGTATAATGGATTTGCAATTTGTGAATTACGTGCTCCAAGAGCATTCATTGTTCCCTTAAAACCTAACGCAAATGGAATGTGAAGTTTTCTGACCATATTATGGCTATTCACGTCATTCATAAAAGAAAGATATCGTTTAGCATCATTCGCAAAAAAGACTGGATGATTAATCATAATAAAATCTTGAGTAGTTGCTTGCTTTTCACTTTCTAAAATTTTCTGTCCAGACACACCTAAAATTTTTATTGCTATGCCACGTGCATCTTTTTTAATGTCGGCATTAGAGGCATCATTTGAAGCATTAGAAAATCGAATCCATGCTTGATAACTTCGATCTGGAATAAACATTCCTTTAGCAAACTGGGCAGGTATATTTTTTGAGACATGAAAATCGGCACGAACACAACCATGCGTCTTAGGGTGTGCATCACGTAAAGCATTTCCAACCGTATACTGTTCTCGAATTGACTTTTCAATGACTTGAGCTATGTTTTGAGCGAGTAACTCTTCGTTAGGCTGTAACTTTTCTCCTAATACTGGGTCGATCTCTGGATAAGAGTTACTTTCCGAAAAGCTCTTTGCAGTTGACGTTGTGTTGGAATATACAGTTTCTTTACAACCTGATAATGCAAATACAAGAGGAGTAAATAAAAACAAACCCTTAAAATTTATAGGCTGTATAAAAGTTTCCATTTATTAACTCCTCAGTGTAAAAATATTTTAGAATAATAATAAGATTTCATGTTTAATTTTATTTTGAACTTGAATATAAATATAAACTGTAAATAATTTAAACGTCATTGTTACTTATCTGAACAATAAAATAGGAATTATTATTTAATATAAAACTTCTTAATACATTAAGAGAATGTAGACATGATAACTAACTCACAAAATGTACAAAATAATACTAATACATCACCTCGCCCAATCACTCAGAATACACTTATTGATCGGTTTAACCCTATTTATTGGAGAATAGACGGCCCGCAAACGATGTCTTTCGCCATTACGAACTATGGAAATGGTTTTGAAGCATCTTTTAGATCACGTATGACAAATGATTTGGTAGGAATTACTTGGGATTCTTATGACACTAAAGATCATAAATTTTTAGCGTATCAAACCAAATATAGCTATGCAGGGGTGGTTTGGGACTTCGATATTGAGCTATCTGCCACGATGCCAGTGCTTAACAATCCAAGTTTAACGCCCACTTTAACGGTGTACTACAATGAAAATGGCGTAAATAAAATTGCATATATTGTTCTATTTAATTACGCAAATAATCCTTCCTCGCGAACGGCGCATATTCGTATTAATTGGGATACAGTAAAATCAGGCTTCTCTGCTACAGATAGCTTTCCGGTAACCAATATTCAGCGAATCTCATTTTCTGGCTTTACCAGTGACTATAATGGTCAAACCGCTATACCTTTAAGTCAACCAAAAGATGGCTACATTCGCCTCACTAACTCCGTTGTAACTGGAACAAATGCAAAGTTAAATTTGAGCCGTGTAGTTGTGCCACAGCACAATTATGGCATCTGCACCAGCTATGATGACCATTATGACTTAAACCCGCAGCGCCTAGTCAACAATATGGTCGCTTTGGGATACCAGGGTTTCGTTAACCACTATTGTGGAATGTCGCATTATCCGGAAATGACATGGAAAAGCGATATTAATAAATGGCAGATACCTGATACGTTGGTGACAGGCGAGGCGGTCGTAAATTCCTGTACCCGTAAATGGCATGAGAAATATGCCCAGGCTTTACATAACGCCAGTTTGCAACCCATCTTTGGGGTCAGCTTTGAAATGTATTCCTTGGGGGCCAATGAATATTGGGCACAGCGTGACTGGAACAGTAATTTAGGTAAAACAGGCTACCAACCACCGAGCTATTTTTTTAGTTTAAGTCATCAGAATGCTTTGGCATATCTACATAAAGTCTTTATTGAGTTTGCAGATACAATGGTAGTGGGTGGATGCGATGTAAATATGCAGATTGGTGAACCTTGGTGGTGGTATAACACTGACACCAATCTACCTTGTGTGTATGACTACCCAACAAAATTGGCTTTTAATGCAGATACAGGATTATATGCACCAGATTTAGGTACTATTTATGAGGCAATGAATAAAACAGGAACGCCATATGATGAGTTTAAAACATGGCTTAGAAATAAATTAGGTCAAACCTGTCAAAATATTCGTACCGTGATCAAAGCAAAATATTCCAGTGCCAAAGTTAGCCCGCTCATTTTCTTTCCTTCCATTCAATCTCCAATTCAGACTTTAGCCACTTATATTAACTATCCAAGCCAACACTACTCATATCCTAATTTTGATTACATGATGACAGAAGCTTATGACTGGTTGCTAGAAGCTCGCTTAGACTTGGCACATCAGGCAGTTTCCCAAATACCTATACAAGGGTTAGGCTATCCTGCCAATAAAGTCATTTATTTATCTGGTTTTGTTCCCGATGCCTCTATTGCTTATATCTATGGTTTTGATAAAACCAAGCCATATCGAACACCCATTTGGCAACGAATTTTTGGTGACATGAAAAACAATGTTTCTTTAGGGTTAATGAAGCAATTTATCTGGGCATATCCACAAGTTATGTATGATTCAATTACGATCGATACTACTCAAGCCCCAAATGGCTTCTTTGTTGAAAATACGCTTTACTCACCAATTAGTGATAACACACCATATCCACCAGATATTTACCTCTAAGTAAAAACAAGCTGCTTATAAGCTAATGATTTGATAAGAAACCTCTTAAAGTAAGAGGTTTTCTTCTTTTTTAAATGTAGGCTTGCTTAGATGTATTTGACTGGCTATGCTGTGATGGATTGTCATGAAAGCCAATTTTAATTTAAGCAAAATTAAGCTCTTGTATTATCAATATATAATCTATTTTGCTCGACTATAAATACCGAATGATTTAAAGGAAACCCAAAGATGAAATCTCGTGCAGCTGTCGCCTTTGCCCCAGGAAAACCTTTAGAAATTGTTGAAGTTGATGTTGCACCACCTCAAGCAGGTGAGGTTTTAATAAAAATTACCCATACAGGGGTATGTCATACCGATGCTTTTACATTATCTGGAGATGACCCAGAAGGTGTTTTTCCTGCCATCTTAGGTCATGAAGGCGCAGGTGTTGTGGTTGAAGTGGGTGAGGGCGTAACAAGCGTTAAACCTGGTGACCATGTGATTCCACTTTATACGGCTGAATGTAAAGAGTGTTTATTCTGTAAATCTGGAAAAACCAACTTATGTGTTGCGGTACGTGCTACTCAAGGTAAAGGTGTAATGCCAGATGGAACCACACGTTTTTCATATAACGGCGAACCGATTTACCACTACATGGGTTGTTCAACCTTTAGTGAATATACGGTAGTTGCAGAAGTCTCTTTGGCTAAAATCAATCCTGAAGCGAATCACGAACAAGTTTGTTTACTTGGATGTGGGGTGACTACTGGTATTGGCGCCGTGCATAATACAGCCAAAGTACAAGAAGGCGATTCTGTTGCTGTATTTGGTCTGGGCGGTATTGGTTTGGCTGTTGTACAAGGTGCACGTCAAGCGAAAGCAGGGCGCATCATTGTTGTAGACACCAACCCTGATAAATTTGAACTCGCTAAGCAATTTGGTGCTACAGATTTTTTAAATCCAAAAGATTATGATCAACCTATTCAGCAAGTGATTGTAGAAATGACAGGCTGGGGCGTAGATCATTCATTTGAATGTATTGGTAACGTTAATGTTATGCGCTCGGCTCTAGAGTGTGCACATCGTGGTTGGGGACAATCCGTTATTATTGGTGTTGCTGGTGCAGGTCAAGAAATTTCAACACGCCCATTCCAGCTAGTGACGGGCCGTAAATGGTTAGGTACTGCGTTTGGTGGAGTAAAAGGTCGTACACAACTTCCTAAAATGGTCGAAGATGCTATGAAAGGTGAGATTCAACTTGAGCCTTTTGTAACACATACCATGCCTTTACAAGATATTAATACTGCTTTTGATTTAATGCATGAAGGTAAATCAATTCGTACTGTCATTCATTTCTAAATGAAATAAAGAAGGGCTGTGATTCAGCCCTTTTTTACCACTTATAGTTTTATATCTTAAATGGCATTACCACACATGTCAGTTGTACCCTGAGGGTAGTTGAACTGTAGCGCATTACGGTCAGTAATGAGTTCGTTCGATAACTCTTGTCCAAATAAATTGGTTGAAAGAATATTTATATTTCCATTCATTGAGAAAGCTATTTTCTGTAGTGCACCAGGTAATTTAAATTGATATCCCTCATCAACACCATTGGAAATAAACCCGACTTGGTTCGTATCCTGATTAATGTAAACACCTAAGCGTTGATATTCATTTGTATTATCTGTCATTTTTTTGTTTTTAAAGTAATGATCAATAAGTTTATAATCCCCTACTTCCGATGATAAACTATGATACAAACTAGGGGGATTTTCACCAAACTCAAAATCATGGACACCAATATCAAAATGATAAGATGATCTAATCGTATAGTTATTATCTGTAATACCATTAAAACTAATACCGGTTGAATAAGAGGAGCTACTTGAAGAAAGAGTAGGGACTTTAAGCTCCATCTCAAAAGCAATAACACCTTTATTGGGTAATAAAAAATCCCCCTCATAACTGGTTGAATTCATTTTTGCTTTACTTTTTGCATTATAATCAAGATAACCATAATTATCTTCTGTGACAGGCTCCACTTTAAAACCAAATTTCTGACCATTTATTAATGGAAATATTTTCATAGGTGGTCGATCTGGGTCCTGAGCATTCAATACATCAAAATCTTCTTGAGTCGCATCAAAATTATATTTACAGACTGGGGTAGAAGAATTAAGGGAGGTAGTTTGGGCCAAAAGCATTTGAGAAGCTAATTTTTCATTCTTTGTAGTTGATGAATTGTTTTGAGATGCTACTTTTGGACTAGTTTCTTTACCCAGTGCTGTATTGGTACTATCAGGGTATACCTCATACATAGCCCAACATAATGTAATTGCGCTAGCAGCAACTATGCCTATTTTCTTCATAAAATATTCCTATCGAGTTAAGTATTAAGTTTTTAGAAAGTAGTGATAAAGTAAAATTTATTATTAATATTTAAATATTTAAAATTATTAGGTTTAAAAACTATTGAATATGATTAATCATATTCAATAGTTACAGTAGCCATTGCACGCACTTTACCAGCTGTCACATTTGCTGCGGTTTGATAGTAGCGGGCAGTCATCGGTACGTTATATTGAAGTATCTGATTAGAAGACAACGAACCTAAAGCTAATTTATCGCCTTTTTTGATGACTTGATTTTTATTTTGATAATTCCAAAGTAACTGCACACCAACACCATTTGCTTTTTCAGAAGTGGCAGCCGTATTTGCCAATACCTGGCTATTTGTGCCATCTTGGGTAAAGTCATAACTTAAACTAATAGTGTTTTTCTGTTCATAACCTGCTGGACTTGTACCACCATTACATAAGAGGTTCATATCAAAGATTTGTTCACCTTGAGTTGAGCCAACACCTTTAAAGCCTGCTTTTGTTACTGTTGGAAGCTGTACAACTTTATTGATGTTACCTTGAATTTCACATGAAGAAGAAGCAATGGTAATTGCATTAGCATTGACAGTACTTGTTAAGAAAGGTTTATCTGGATAGCCACGGATATAATAACTACTATATCTGCCTGGCACCAAAGTTCCCGAACCTGTTTGTGGGGCAATTTTAATAATTTCTACAACAAAATAACCCGATGCTAAATAACGCCTACCGGATATTCCACCACGTACATAAGGATAATAACCAGAAAAATTGGAATTATTTTCGGCTTCACGATATAGGCGAATACCAATGCCAGGAATATTAGTGGTATAAATGCTATTTCCTAAAGAGCTTAAAGGATAAGCTTGAGTTAATTCAGCAATCGCCCTATCATAACTGTCACAATATTCCGCTAGAGTACCTTTATCACTAATAGGAAAAGTCGCTTTTCTTAATATTGTACCCACGGGATCAGTGGGTCTTACAACTACACGCCCCACACTCATAAGTACATCATTTGGTTCATATCTAGTTATAATACACGAAGCATTAGCCTCACCATATACACCAAGGCCAGCCGTAAATAGAGCACTCGTTAATAATATTCTTTTCATTTGCAGATAGCCTCAGTCATTACCATGCTTTGTTGCTTATTTTGCAACTGATTACTGATGTTGTACTCAACCGAGCAACGTTCATTGCTTTCATCACCCCATTTCACATAGAGACGATCTTGAGCAAGTGGGGTACGTAAGTAAATCATACTACCTTGAGCAACAATACCGACAGCTTCATCTTTCTGATTAAAGACTTGAGCAGCAAACGGTAAACTGTTGCCATCAGCAGTTTTACTATTAATGTAAACTGCATAACCTGTTTTGGTTGCAAAATCTACTTTAGCAATTGCACCAGCAAAAGGCGCAATACGTTGACTAGTTTCTTCAAGCTCTACTTGGCTCGACATTTCTTGTGGGTCAAGGGTAATGTCATTAAGACGGTACGGAGTAACATAAGGAACTACTGCATAACCCGCCTTATTTACGCTTAAACCAACAGCATTATTAACTTTTGCTCCAGCGGCTTCTGGTGCATGCACAAGTACCATCGTTTGGCCTTGTTCAGGTCCAAATAAAACACCTTCTGAATGTGCAACTACACTACCAGTTAAGCTAACCATCGCTTGTTGGTAAGAATCAGCCACACTATAAGATCCACCAACAGTTGTATAGTTGGTACGATAACGTCCATTTACGTTAAATGATGGATTTGAATAGTCCTGATGTGACATTGAAGCGCCGTAACTAAAGCGATCTCCAACCATACCACTTGCACCAACAGTACGACTGTCTTCAGAAGCAGTAACGTTAACGTTGACTGAATTCTTTTTGAAATCAATCGGGAACGATAATGTCATTAAATATTCAGTATCGTGTGTTTGATTGGTTGAGCCATATTCAACTTTACGGTTAATTGCAGATAAACCATAAGTTAAACCATGGAAGTTATTACTGTAACCAACCTGATATTGTTTAGTACTCTCACTACGGTTCCAATAATCAACCCATGAACCTACTATGTAGAAGTTACCCCAACCTTCAGGCAATCCTTGGTTTAAGGTAATTTGGAATTCACTACGTTGACGACCAGCAGAGTACGTATTAATACCTTTTTCTTCAAAATCACGAATCTGTAGAGCATCACGTAATTTATAGAAGTTTTCTGTTGAGTAACGATAAGCTGCTAGTGTTAAGTTTGTGTTGGTTGGAGTAATTAACTTGCTATAGCTTAAACGGAAACTTTGTCCTGACTGTGAAGACTGTTTTTCAAATTCAGCTTCAGAGTGGGTAATATCTAACGCCACGGCACCAATTGGTGTAGCAAAAGCGGCACCCAACAGTATAGCGGCATAATTTTCCGTTGCTTGTATGCCTGTATAGCCTGTTAGGTAGTTGTTAATACCTTGCTGATATTTACCTTGAACAACCCAAGGGTCAATATCAATATCTGAATCACGGAACTGACCTATAGTTAAAGCATAACGGTTCATACCAGGGCGCAGCATCTGCACAACAGATGCGTAAGGCACAGCAAACTTTTGTATTTCCCCATTCGCTTCGATAACAGAAACTTCAATTTCTCCACCAAAACCAGTAGGGTAAAGGTCATTAATTTCAAAGTTACCTGGTGCTACTGTTGTTTGATAGATAAGTTGGCCTTGTTGCCGAACTTCAACTTTTGCATTAGTTTTAGCATTACCACGAATACGTGGAGCATAACCCACCATACTATTTGGCAACATTCGATCATCACTTGAGAAATCAATACCGCGATAACCATATGAATCAAATATTTCGCCATTTGTAAAACTATCACCTAGTGTTAAGACACCGCGATATTTAGGGAAAGCTCTTTGTAAATATGTACTCGTTTCTTCATAACTTGATTTAGATTGGTTTTCAGCAGGGGTGTCTTGCCATTGCCACTGGCCATTATGACGTAATTGCCATCCAGCTAAATTTAGCCCAGCAGTCACTCCCATAAACGCATTTGAAGTTTCGCGTATATCGCCAGATTGATTAAAAGTCTTATATGCACTACCGTTATAAGATAAAAATCCAGCATTAATACCACGATCCCATACACTTGGATCGACATAGCCTTGCGCATTTTTTTGCAAAGCAACTTGCGGAATAGAAATATCTACACGTAAACGAGAGGTATCAAACTCATAAAATGCATTTTCAACCCATTCTTCAATTTTATAACAACTAGTATTTTCTTTTTGAAGGGTAGTGTGCTGCGATAGAACTTCTTGTTTTACACCATATTCAAGAAGATTATTTCCAGTAAAACACGTTACAGCATTTTTATTTGGATCTAATGCTTTAAAAAACATGCGACGTTTGCCAAACCATTGGCCATTTACATAAACGTCAACGTTATATTCGCCTGGTAAAACAGGATTACCATATTTAAACCGAGAAATATCAACTTTTTGTGCATCACCAATTAAAAAAGCAGAATCAAATTCAGCTTCCACTGGTGCACTCGCGGCTGTTTCTTCAGCATGCACGAATACAGGCATTGTCATTGTGACAACACCAGAAGCCAAGTAATAACAAATATGGCGTTTTAATAATTTATAAGATTCTTGCCTTTTTTTTGGCATAACTAAGTCCGCCTACTCACATAATAGGTGCTTAAATTTATTAAAAAGATAAATCTGATTACTGAAGTTTTATTTGGTGTTCGACTCGACCACCGTAGTCATTGACATTCATAAAACTCATATCTTGAAGATTGCCATTCTTAAGCTGAACAGACTCTTCAGAAAAAGGTTTAATCATTAAACCTTGAGGTAATAAATCAACTTTTTTATCACCAACCTTCTGATAAACAGAAGTCATTGTGATATGAAAAGGTGTTGGATTTTTTACCTTTAAATTTTGACCAGATTTAACCCATTGAAGCTTATCAGCCGCTAAATTCGCATCTTCTTTAATTGAAGCTGGGCGATAGAAGAATTTAATTCGTGAACGAATTGCTAATTGCAGAAAATTATCAGGAGTCGCATTTTCGCCTTTTGATGTTGGTCTTGGAGGAATATCCAAAACATTCAACCACAAAACTGTTTCTTGCTTTTGATTTAGCTGAGAAGCCGTTGGCAAAGCAGTAATACGAAGCGTCTGACTTTTTGTTGCTTCAACACGAGAAATAGGAGGAGCAATCATAAAAGGAACTTTTGATTGATCCGGTGTGCTTTTTGAGTCGCCTTCATCAAGCCATGCTTGGACAAGTGCTGGTTTTGAACCGTTATTACTAACTTGTAGTGTAACTTCGCGAGCATCCGAAGGATAAATCACACGAGTACCATGAATTACAATTTCTGCTTGAGTAGCAGGTGCAACAACTGCTGAAGCAAATGCCAGACCTAACAAAAAATTATAACTGTTCAATTTCATTTCAGAATTCACAACCAAGAAAGATTCGGGAAAGCGCCACAAAACAAGGGCTTCTATGCGAACACAGAAACCCCACCATCAATTAATTATTGATAGATAATTGTGTATTGAACAGAAGTATTTACTTTACCAGCAGTAGAAGCGCCAGTTGCATAGTATTCAGCATAGTAGTTAAGGTCTGCGCTACCAGCTGCAGCTACGTCAACCCATTGAGAGTTAGCTTGAGCACCGTTTGCACCAGCAGCAAGAACTGGGATGAAGTTGTTGTTGCTACCTAAAAGTTGAACATTAACGTTTTTAGCACCAGTAGCGTCTTTGTTAAGTAAACGACCAGTATTAAAGTCAACGTTAGCACCTGGTTCGAAGTAAGTAGCTACTTTACCTTCAGAACAGTTAGCTAATTTAATTTGGAAAGGAGTACGACCAGCAACATCACCAGCAACAGCTAAAGTTTGTTTAGAAACAGTTGGAAGAGTAACTGTGAAGTCTTTACCAGCAGGGGTAACGATGTCACAAGTTTTATCTGTAACTAAACCATTAATTGTAATTGTACCATCAGCAGCTTGAGCATTCGCAATCCCTACAACCGAAAGAGCAGCGATTTGCGTATGTTTAACTCAACTTGTTACTTTTAGTCTTATAAAATTCAATAGCTTAACTTTATGTGATAACAAGTACAGTTAAACATACGGCAACAGAATCAAGGACTTAATAATGAATTATATAACTGTTCGCATAATGTATATTATGTTAAATAGAAGATTTGGAAACCTACCATATATAAGGCTTCGCTTCTCTATGTTGTTGCTTCACTACTAATTCTTTACTGTGCTGTGATGAATACTTAGCTTGGTTAACTGTATGTGTTGTTCTAGCAAATTACTAAACGCCTAAGCTGGTTCTATTGGATGCTTATGTATTAAACCCTATTTCTAATTTTAGCCAGATTAATTCTCTAGGCAGCCTTCTACAAAGTGTAATTACATTTTTAATTTGCCCTAGCGAGCTGAGCGATTCACTATATTCTAAATTGACGATCTGTATTCTGGTTACTAGCTACCGTAAAAATTTCTTTTGCTAGATCGCCTTTTGGTTCCTAAAGTTGTTAATTTGCTTAGGCTAAATTTCAATACATAGAATATTTTGTATCATATTGAAATTTATATAAATATTTTTAAAACCTTCTTTACATGCTTTAAAAAACTGATATAGTACGTGTATGTAGCTGTTCTTTAAATTTAGCTCACTGGTAGATCTCAAATTATCTAAACAATAGCTAAATCACAAAAAAATAAAATCCAACTCAAAGCTATCTTTTGACTTTTTCTCTTTAAATTTTAGCCAAAGACTATGCACTTGAAGCCAAAAATTGGGGAGCTGATCTATCTTTAAAAGCCTATGTTGATGAACGCGTTGCGGCTGAAGATTTAAAAGTTGGAAAATGTGATGGCGCTATTATTAGCGGTTTACGTGGCCGTCAGTTTAATAAATACACAGGATCTTTAGATGCGGTTGGCGCATTAACAAATATGAAAACGGCAATTAATGCCTATAAGCTGTTGTCCTCACCAATAGCCGCAAAAAATATGGTTGTAGGTCCTTACGAAATTGCAGGTTTAGGCACAATAGGTCCTGCCTATTTATTTGTAAATGATAGAAGTATAAATACACTCGCCAAAGCTGCCGGTAAAAAAATTGGGGTATTTAAATATGACGAAGCCCAACCAAAGCTTGTGCAACATGTTGGTGGTCAGGCTGTATCTGTAGATGTTACCAATGCCGGTGCGAAGTTTAATAACCATGAAATTGATATTGTGCCCACTCCTATTGTGGCATTTAAACCTTTTGAACTACACAAAGGTTTAGGTGAGAAAGGAGCAATTGTTCGTTTTCCTTTAACTCAAATTTCAGCAAACTTCATTATTCGTAAAGACCAGTTCCCAGCAGGTTTTGGGCAAAAGTCTCGAACTTGGGTAGCCAGCCAACTCAATAGAACCTTTGGCATTATTGCCAAATATGAAAGTGATATTCCTTCAAAATATTGGATGGATATTCCTAAAAATGAACAAGTAAATTATATGAAAATGATGCGCGAGGCACGTATACAGCTAACTAAGGCAGGCATTTACGACCCTAAAATGATGAATTTTTTGAAAAAAGTAAGATGTAAAGAAAACCCAAGTAATTTTGAATGTGCGTTAAATGATGAATAAACACTCAAAACATACGCACATCTCATTTTAAGAGGTTCTACCCTCAGTTATTCATTTCCTCGCGGGCTTGTTGTGGCGTTTTACCCGACCACTCTTTATAAGCCCGTGTAAATGGACTGTGCTCGGCATAACCTAACAACTAAACATATCACTTACTAATATAGTTTCAATATTTAGATAAGTTAACTTAGTGCTATCTTTGACTTAAAGCTATTATGATGAAAAGTGTTGTGCTCTTAATACCTAATTTCTAATAGAGAAAGCGTTTTATGAATGTTTCGCCAATCATTGTACTTGATTTCGAGACTACAGGAGTCAGCCCTGAGGCTGGTGATCGTATTACAGAAGTCGCGGCGTTACGTATTGTAGAAGGTGAAATCACAGAACGTTTTGTTTCATTAATAAAGTGTGGTGTAAAGGTTCCATACTACATCACACAGTTGACTGGTATTACTCAAGATATGGTTAATCATGCTCCTTTAGTGGAAGAAGTCATTCCTTCTCTATTGGACTTTATTGGAACAGATCCTTTACTTGCTCACAATGCAGGATTTGATGAGAAATTCCTAAAAGCAGAAAGTATTCGACAGGAGTTAAGTCCATCACACAATGGACTCATTTGTTCTTTGAAACTTGCTCGCCGTATTTTGCCTCATCAACCCAGTTATCGACTTGGGGCAATGGCAGACTTATTCAATATTAAGTTTAATGGCACAGCTCATCGTGCAGAAGCAGATGCTGAAGTTACGGCTCAATTATTCAACTATCTTTGTACGAATATTTGTCACACATATGGCTTCAATAGCATTGATCAAGATTTATTGTTAGCCATTAATAAACTTACTATATCTAGAGTACCGAAATACCTAAAAAATATAGCTGCCCAATCCTTACTTCTTAAATAGCAATCCATAGGCGACATTCCCTGTTAATTTACAGGTGTCCTCATGACAAATTTAAGATCTTATTTTCGACGTAAATCAAAAATCTATCGAAGCCTTTCCGCATTCGGAGGGAATTCAATTTAGCAAAAACAATTAATAAATTTATATATTGATTTTAATTTTCAACAGATAGAAAATCACTCGCAATCATAAATAACCACAAGAGTTCTCATGCTTCCTAATAAGAAAAAGAATATAGCCCTTTGCTACATTCTTCCTTTGATTTTAGTTGTTGGCTTCTATGCCTTTTTCCGTGTATCTATTCTTCCTTATATTCATACCAAGCAAGCACAGCATCAACTTTTAACAGCAGATAATCAAACAACTGAGATTTATTGGCAAGAACCAGACCTCTTAGCCAATAAAAAGTATCCAGCAATTATCTTTTTACACGGCATTCAGAAAGACAAACAAGGTGCTAAAGCCTTTATACGCTCAGGCTTGTTAAATGAATATAGTAAAAAGAATTTTTTCAGTGTTGCTGTATCTATGAGTGGATATGGTGAATCATCTGGAAAATCAGATTTTTGTGGTAAAGCCTCACAAAATAATCTTGTACAAGCCATTAATTTTGCTCGATCACAGCCGCATGTTGACCCAAACAAAGTTGCAGTGGTTGGAATAAGTTGTGGTGCTTCCATAGCAAATGTTGTAGCTAACTCAGGCAAGATAAACGTTTTGATTTTGGTATCTGGATTTTATGACTTTAAAGGTATGTATGCCGAGTGGAGTTCTAACACTAAAACACTACCGTCAAATGTTATGAATGAGATAAATGAATCGATTGCTACTGAAAAGAATATAGAAACGGTGTCTGCTGCTAGATCATCATTACCGATTTCGTCTCAATATCCACCTACTCTTATATTGGTTAGCGCCAAAGACCCTATTGTTGACCCAAAGCAAAGTAGTCAGCTACATCAATTACTTGATAGTAAAGGTATTCCAAACACCTTAGAACTTATACAAGATGCCAAACATCCTGTGCCTGCTAATGTGTGGAAAACTAAAAGTGATTCATTTTTGGAAAAGACTTTGAATATGAAAATTAAGCAATAAATGAGATACATTTTTTAATCTACTCATCTAATGCATCTTAAACATTTAATTAATGAGAATTTGTATATATCATAATCCCTTCAATAATTTGGTCCGAATATTCTTCTGAATAAGCAGTCCTATAATTTGTTGATATTTCTGCTGGAATGATTTCACCAAACATATCATTATCTTGTTTATATTCTAAATAGTGCGCATCACATGAAAAGTAGAAATTAAAATCATCTGCAACTAAATCTAAGCGATCACCTATCCCTAAAAGACCTAATAGTTTTCCCTTATATCCTTCACCAAGAAAAATTCGTATTAATTTCTTTGAATTTCCATCAAATGTTAACGTAACACTACTTTCCCATGAACAATAAATTTCGTTAATCCGCTCCTGCCACGGCAATAATTCATATCTATGAAGAACTAACCAAATATTTTTCTCTTGAGCAGATTCGTATTCCTCCATTCCCACATCTCGAAATAGTGCCAAATTTCGGAACTCATCAAAATCCATTCCTAAAGAAATTCCTGCTGCTTCTTTTGACGGAAATATATCTTTACTCAAATCGGGCACTAAGTAATTCATTCTTTTCTCAATTTATAATGAGCTTATATTTTATATCTACATTATTATCTATTAAAACAAGTTTGATTTAAGAAATAATATTTCTTTAAAATTTCTACTGATCTTTATACAGCTATCCTTAAACCAATAAATTCACTAAAATATAATTAACTCTAATACTTATCTAAAACAATGAACGAAAAAGCAATTAGCCAATATTTAAGCTTTATCCTTAGACACAAACCAGAAGAAATTGGTCTGACATTAGATCTCGAAGGTTGGGCAAATATTGAAGAGTTAATTTCAAAATCACAACCTATCAAGAATGTAGCTTTAGATGAAGAGATCATTAAAACCATCGTAAGCAATAGCGATAAAAAGCGCTTCCAAATTTCTGATGATGGAAAACTTATTCGTGCTGTACAGGGTCATTCAACTACAAGTGTAGATATCACTCTTAACAAACTTAAACCGCCAACTTATCTTTATCATGGTACGGCTCAAAGGTTTATAGATTCCATAAAAGAACAAGGTTTAATTTCGAAAGATCGTCAATATGTCCATCTAACTGAAAATAGAGATACGGCTCTAACCGTTGGTGCTCGCTATGGTAAGCCTGAAATTCTTGTTATTGACGCCTTAAAAATGCACGATAGTGGATTCGAATTTTTCCAAGCTGAAAATGGTGTTTGGTTGAGTAAACATGTACCAATAGAATTTATTGCTTTTCAATAGTAAGAAAACTCACTTATTTACTATTCAATCTTTTGCCAAGTGCATATGTGGTGCAAAAATAAAATGTCGAGGTTCTTGGTATTGCATAATTAATGAACGCAATTCGGTAATGAATGCCTCTGCTTCTTCTTTGTTAAGATTAATACCAAATGAACAACCATCTTCATATCCAATTAAGTGAATAGTACCTTGGCTACAATCTGGTAAAAAAGGCGGATACGCTCCACCACTCCAAGGTCTGTAGACAATCTCTATAATCTTCTGAGTATTAATATCCTTTGTTAACAAATTTTTCCCAAGGCAGTCTTTGGAAATGCGAAGATTATTTTTGGAAATAAAAAATGTTTCCTCGGCATTCTTAGCCCATCGTTTATTTTTTCTATATTCATAGTGCTTGTAGAAAAGAAATAATAAAAATAATAGTAGTACAATAAATGTTTGAATCCCTTCATTTTCTGTATATGCTTCAAAAGCAATACATACAAAAAAAATGTCATATGTAGTTACTATTACACGGTCCCAAATTATTAAATTTTCTAAATTCTCACCATTCATTTTTAAATGAATCGTAGTTCCCACATCTGAAGTATGTGTTTCAAATTGATTCGGCATCCAATACTCAATTTTCTATGTTTATTGTTTAATAAAATCACTGTACTTATTGAATCTTACTTATTAGTACAGCGCTTAAACTTTCGTTATTGCTATGTATTATAAAATCACCAAGCAGAATTTTATAGCAGTTTAAGTCGACATGTGTCTCTCAATTACCCTCCCAAATGTCACAACAACTGTAATAAAAAATACTCAAGTAATCTCTTCCGTTCATCTGGTTTGTTTGGATCTAGAAGCTGAACCATGCAATCAAACAAGCTTTTTATAATAAATCGCTGTGCCGTCATAGCTCCCATTTGAACTTAATGCGAAACTTGGAATTACACCCACACGGACAAATCCAATTTTGCTATATAAAAGCTCGGATACATCACCTTCACGCGTATCTAAGACAAGTAAGCGCAGCCCTTTTTCTCGTGCAAACTTTTCTAGTTCATTCATTAGTAATGTTGCTATTCCTTGTTTTCTTGCAGAGGTAAGCACCATGAGTTTTTCAACTTCAGCTCTATGAACTCCATTCTTTTTACTCACTAAGGACAATTGAACACTACCTACAATCTTTCCTTCTTGTATGGCAATCCAAAGACGGCTGTTACCCTGTGCTAATTTATGGTTGACCTCACGCCAATAATTTAAGACCTCGTTCTTTTCTACGGGAGCTAAGAAACCTATAGAAGCTCCACTATTGATAGAATCTTCTAACAGTAACGATAGGTCTTTTTCATAATCACCAATTTCTTTTATTTCTAAGATTTCAATATTTTTCATATTTCTACTCAAAGTTATAAGGATGAATTGCAGATGAAACTTTTATCCTAAGAATCTTACCTTATGAAGAATAAGTTAATAAAAATCTCTCAATATCACTAATCATTCTTTCTACATCTTCTTTTGTAAATTCATCATAATCACCATGAGCGGCATTATTTCGTATATCAGCTAAAGCTGTAATTTGCTTTTGTTGTAGTTTGTTGTAGATACCAGCTTTTGCTAAATCATCACTTAGCTGAGTTAATCTTTTTCTTTCAATATCTATACCATTATTCAAACATAGTTCTTTTATTGCAGTTTCTAAAACTACACCTGCAATTACAGCGGCAGCATTTTTATAACCACTCTCAAGCAGTGATTTAGCCTGCTCAAGCTCACTATCAAAAACTTCAGCCTGAACAATCTGCTTGAAAGTTATTAAAAAACCATTTTTCAAATCATCATATGCGGCATTAAGTATAGGAATTAGCTGTCTTAACCTTTTTGGTGTATCACTAGAACCTGACAATTGACGCTTAAATGCAGTGAAATGAATTGAATTATCTCCGCATGCCAAAAGTAATATATTCTGAGCTTTAATAATCCACTCAGAGTAAAGCGCTTGATAGTTTGGAGGAAAATCTTCAAAGTTTGGGAATCGAATATTTGTATCTATAAAAGAATTATTACTAATTTCATTTGCTTCTTTAAGTAACTCAACAAACCGATTTAAAATTTTCTGACTCATATATAGATACTCAAATATTAGTTATTAAGAAATTATCTTTTATACATCTAACTTAGCATATGCTTAAGCTTTTCAAAAACACCTCAACCACCCTTTCATCAAGCTCACCTAAACTTAAGCCCTGAATAATGGCGCCTTCGATCATATATAAAAATAGTTTGGCATCGGTAAAGGAAGCATCACTGTTAAGTGTTCTAAGCAGGCTATAGATTTCGTTGGTAAGCCATGTTCTATATCGCACGGCGGTTATGTACGCTTTTGGATGGGTCAGTTTTGTTTCAAAAATGGCTTTAAATAATAGGTAATACAGTCCATCTAGGTCTGCATGCAAAAGATAGAGCTTTTTGAGTTTATCTATTGCGTTTGTGCTGTGGTCATATGCAACCACTGAAATCACTTTTTCTTTTAAGCGCTCTTTTTGCACAATCAGGCAGATTTCAATCAACCGTTCTTTAGAGTGAAAGTAGTTATAAAAAGTCGCTTTGGTCACTTCACACTCTTTCACAAGTCTGTCGATGCCGACCAGATGAAATCCGTTGTAGTGAAATAACTCAATTGATTTATTTACGACTTGTACTGCACGTGTTGGGAGAACTATTTTTGGCATATTTTTACCGTTATAAAATTATTGTTGTATATAAATGAGATATAAAAACCGCTACCTTTTGGGAGAAAAAAAGGCATAGCAAAGCCATAAAGACTGTGCACAGCACATCTCAAGGTTTAATTGTCTAGGTTGTAAGTAATAACGAGCTAAAGCCTGAAAAAGCCTTACGGCGATCAAGCTGCGTTAAATGTTTTAAGCTGTGTTGTTATAGCTTTTGGCAAAGGTTGCCAAGAAATAATGGATGTGCAAAGCCAGCTCCTTATATATGGAGTTCTGCCAGAGCATAAGATTTATGGTGGCAGAACGGAAGAGGGTTAGCAGACTGGTTTCGACTCCAGCACACCCGAGGGTGTCCCTCTCCCGTCCTACCGCTACGGGAGGGAACTGGGAGTGCGCGCACAAAACTATTCCTCAGAAGAAATAATCCTGATGCGGTCGAAATAAACGGTCTGCTAAAACCGACTGGCAATGTAGGCCAGCCCGCAAATGGTAATCTCCAATATTTGAAGTGTCAATGTGAAATTGGCTAGAAATTATTTAAATAATTATTGTTTTTCATTTAATTACATAATTAAGGAAATTCTTAAGTAATATTTTTAATCTACCCTTATATCATTAAGTTAAAGTTTAAAATTTCAAAAACTTAAAGTCTGAATTGTCCTAACTCAACTAAAAATGAATAAATAAAAAGAGACACTACTGTTATTAAGAGATGTTTTTAAGAGTCGCTATTCAGTATAAACTTGTGATTTAAGCGACCCATCTCACAAATTAGGTTGCGTTATATACTCAAAGTAATAAGAGCAAAAAATGACTCAAAATCAAGTTGAACTCGCAGAGAAATTATCAAAAGAATCACATCAAGGTCAAAAGTATGGTCCTCATGATTACTTTGATTACCATATTAAAGGTGTGGTCAATTCATTAATTGAGCACCAATTTTCAGAAGTTTATATTATTACAGCCCTTCTACACGATAGCGTTGAAGACACACCCCTTACCCTAGACAAAATCGAAAGTTTATTCGGAAAAGAAGTCCGTGATGCCGTTGATGCATTAACTAAACGGGAAAGTGAAACACGCGAAGAATATTTAATTCGTTGTGGTTTGAATCCGATCGCTCGAGTTGTGAAACTTCATGATGCAGCCTTTAATGCACATAACTCGCATAAGGAAAATAATCAATCACGTGTAGATTATTATCTTCAAACCATGTTAGCTGTTTCAACGGCGCAAGAGAGTTTGGGCTAAAGGGTCAAATTCACTAGGTTCATTAAATCCAAAACGTTTTATCTTGATTTTGTAACGTAATCAAAATCACCATGAGAAAAGACTCTTGCTCTAGCTGACATTCACCATTTTGCGCATATATTTGCTCAATCCTATTTAACATTCCTAAGAATTGAGCAAATTTTTGCGCATTAATGATCTACAGCGAAGCTATATAAGGGTTAAATACGCCCAACTTCTAAGTAGGGAATCAAGTTTTTATCAAAATTTGGTCTTGGGTCACCTTCATAACTAATAAAACCATGCATTCCTGTTAAACGTTCGCCTTTATAAAACTGGTTTAACTGATAACGCGGGTCTTTATGGGAAAGCGTAAAACTCACCACACCAACGCCCTGTTGTTTTGACTTGTTATAGGCATCTTCAAGCATTTTATGATGCAAAGCTAAATCTTCGGGATGGCACATAAGCGTATGTAGCACATGGTACTGAATAGAGTCCCCGACTTTAGGCAAACGCATGCCTTTGGTTAGCGGAGTTAGCAAGTTATAAACGGGTCTAAAAATTCCAATGACTGAACTGTAATGCAAAATTTTGGTTTGCTTAATACTGTGCTGATCCCATAAACCAAACATGCCCACCAGTTTTTCACCCTTAAAATAGAGTGAAAAGTCCGATAGTTTCATTCCTGAAAAATACTGATGACCTTGAGCAAGCTCTTCAAAGTTATAGGCAGGAATAAAGTTATAAAACTCTGCCATGTCGGCAATAAACTGGTTCATGGCTTCCACGTGCTGAGCTTCTGCAACACAGCTACGAATCTCTTGAAGATCACTCTGTTTATCAACTTGCTTTAAAAAAGCCGTGACTTTTCGTTTTGCGCCAGTACTCGTCAGACTGAGTGTCTCTATAAGCCCTTCGTCATAATAATCAGGCATTCCCGTTTTGCCCGTTTGTATAGCGGCGCGTGCGGCATGGTTATCATCAAAAATAATCATTTGACTATAGTTCGGTTCATGCATGGTCTGTTTTACATGCTTTGCCAAAACCTTCACCAGTGATTTACCACGGTAGTTGTGATCTACCCGTAAATCCCCCGCATAACGTAAGTTTTGAATGTTCCGATCGACATAACACGGGCGGTAACCATTACTATAACAAGCGACATTCTTTTGGCTTTCAGTGTCTTCAATTACAACATGCAGTTTATGACGATAGACAATGTCAGACGCTCTAAAATAACTTGGTTCGCGCTGAAAGCTAATTTGTATGCCTTTGGTGGTCATCGGTACGGCGATTAAGTCTCTTAAAGCCTCGTCATCTGCCAAAGTTGCTTCACGGGTAATGAGAGTGCTGTCAGCAAGTGGTGTATTTGTTTTATTCATTATTCACCTGTTGTGCGGTCTGTGTGGGAACCAAGTTATTTAAACGCCCCATTTGGTCGAGTAACTGATAGACAAACACCACTTCGTCTTGGTCATTTACGGTTTTTTGGGTTTCTGCATCGAGTAACTTTTGCTCGGTATTGAGCAAATCAAACGTGGTTTTGGTGCCGACATCAAACTCTTTACGTGTGTAAACAAAGGCAATAGACGCTGCCTCTATAGCATTTGCCAATGCCTCTTTATTTTGTCGAATGGTTTGAAGCTGCGCATAGGTCGTGCGTGTACGCTTATTCAAATCCAGTTCAAGACTTCGCGTTTTTTGGTTAGCTAAATCGATATCGGCCTGTGCTTTTTTGACGTTAGCGCGATTTAATCCATCGTCATAGAGCGGTACATTCAACTGCACCCCAACCATATAGTTATTACTTTCCGAACCAATATAACTCGCTTCATCTTGCTTTCCGGCACGGCTGGTCAGCATGACTGTTGGCCACAGTTCCCGCTTAGTTAAAGCATATTGTTTTTCGGCGGCCTGCTTTTCGTATTTACTACGCATTAAAGCTGGATGGTTTTTGGTTTGCGCCAAAATTTCATCCAAGCTCGCGGGAATAGCAGGTAGCTGTTTAATGGCAACAAGATTTTCAGGCGTTACACCCGTTACTTGATAAAACTGTGCTTCGCTTACGGTCAAGTTAGATTGGGCTTGTGTGATATCGGCTTGGCCTTGAGCAACTTGCGCCAAAACCTGAGCCAAATCTGCACGGGTAATCATACCCACGTCAAAACGGCGCTTTGATTCATATAAAGAGCGTTGCAGGTTCGCCATGGTCTTTTGTCTGAGTTCTAAAATAGCTTTCTTTTTTAATACGTCGGTATAGACCATCACGGTATTTAAAATGGTTTCCGATCTTTGATCTGACAAGCCTTGGTGTTGGGCAGAAAGCTGACTTTCGGCAACATCTATTCCTAAACGGTGTCGTCCAGAGGTATAAATCGGATAATCTGCCTGCAATTGCAAACTTCGGCCTTTACGGTTTCCTTCGGTTGGAAACAGGACGTGTGAAGGCGTATCTATTCTTTCATAGTCCAGTTGGCCGACTAAATTGACTTTAAGTCCATCGCGCTGTTTGGCTTGTTCAAGCATAGCGGTAGACTGATTCACACTTAAACGGCTCACTTCAAGCTGACTTTCATGCCTTAAACTTGCATATAAAGCCTCGTCTAAAGTCATGGCATGTGTGTTCGACACCAACAACACGCCTAGATACAAGGCGTGTCGAAGTGTTAAAAACCGAGAGTTAAATTGCTTCATCCCTTTCATAGTTGTTCCAAACTATTGAGGGTGACTTTTTTGAGTGGCTCAGGCTTGATATTGCCTTCGATAATGCCATCAAACATGACCAGTTTTTTATAGGCATTCCAACCATTATTGGCCTGACGAATTTGAGGTTGGTCGAGCTGCCCCAAGTTTCGTGCAAGTTCATAATGGAAATTTTGACGCAAAATACTGTCGATATATTCATTGTTAATGCTGTGATGAATGTCGCCTTCAAAAAGCACGCAATAAAATGGTTTAACCTGTTGTTGGGTATCAATTGCGAGTAAGGAAATCGCTTTCGATTCAGTTTCATTTAATTGAGACAACAACTGTTGAGCTGTTTCAGGTGCAAGTTTCTCACCAACCAGATCCACCCCAAAACGGCGACCTTGGAACTCAAAACACGGAATTTGCTCTAAAAAGCCAGTCACTCTTAAGCAATCATCCAAACAGTAACGAAGTAAGCCATTACCCGAAGTAATGAGCGGACTTACTACATCACCTTGTTTAAGCTGCCACGACGGAATAATTTGACCTTGTTTATCGCCTTCTAAATACTCAAATTCATAGAAGTGACTTTGGTATGCGAGTGGGTATTGATCGTTATAGGGAATCGTTACTACACCTTCCGTCGCCCATAGGCCTTTGCCTTCAAACTGAACACTGGGCAATTTTTCTTTTAATTTTTCGGCCCAAGCTTTTGAACCTGCGGTGTCCCAACTCGACACCAGACTTAACTTTGGCCAAAGTTTTTTAAAGTCGATCTGTGTACCGTTTGAACTTGCAATTAAGGCTTGAGCACTTTCAGAGCTACGCGGTGCAGTCACTTCTTTTAATGAAGCCTGACGGTTACCCCATGAACCACTTTGTAAAACCTCAATCACGTCTTGTTGTAGTGACTCCAAACGTTCAAGTAATTGCAGCGCAAAAGTTGGGCTCCATACCGAAATCATGGCTAAGTTACGGTTTGCGACCAAATAACAAATGGTGGCAAACAGTGCATCATCGGCATTGGCTGCAAAAGCAACGTTACTTGGAACCGCTTGGGTAAACTTAGACAATATACGTTTACCTACACCAAGTAGTGCACTGTCGTCATTTAGGTTTTTGTCTTTTAAAACTTCACGCTGGCTTTCAGGCAACCACGACACCGACCAGTAATGTGTACCTGAACTCAACTGTGGACATTTACGGTATAAACTCGCCATCCACGGCGCAATTGCATGGTCAAGTTCATCTAAAAACAGCTTGGTATATGGAATAAACTTGATTTGCTCACTCGAACCACTGGTCGGCTGGAAACGAACTAGCTTACTGCTCGAGAGTGAAAGCTTTTGTTCACGGTAACGCTGAATGTCTTCTCGCCATGCACCGTAACGTGTTGCAGGAAATACTTTTACAAACTGCTCATAGTTTTGAACTTTCTTATCTTGGGCAAAGGTCGATGTTTGTAATATCGAATGCAAAATTTGACGTTGCGTGGTCTCTAAGGCATTAAATTTTTTTTGAAAGTTACGGTCAGATGCATCACACCATTTTTTTAGAATCAGATGTGAACCCAAAGTTAGCCATTCATTAGTTTTCATTGGATGGCCTCTCTACGTTTTGTTTTATGGGTTACGCATGCTTCAAACTTTCCTTTACTGGTCGGTTTAGTCATTAGTTTCACAGGGAAACGGGCTATGTCTTTCCATCCAAGACGACCAATACACGGTAGTTCTGTGCCAGCTTTCCATGTCGGATTTTTTTGTTCAAAGAAATGAATATTTGGGTTCTTTTCTCTCATTTCGGCAGTAATTGGTGCAACTTCACCTTTTAAAGGTTGATAGTCATCTCCAAAATTTAAGAGCCCCGCATCTTTGTCATAATATTCGCCAAAGAATTTCTCACAGTAGTGCTCGACGACTTCCGAAAGATGCTGGTTTTCATCTTTAATATTTGGGTAATAGACATAGTAGTTATTGGCGAGCAGTAAGTAGGTTTTATAACCTTTAGAAATGAGGAGCCAATAGAGTTCGTTAAATGGATATTTGATTCGAAGCTTAATCATCAGTTTTAGCATGGTACTTTGCAGACTACGCGTACCCCAAAACTTCTTCAAAATGACCGTATCACCGCTAAATAACACGGTGTAGTCTTTACCGTTTAAGTAGAAATGCTGCACCACCACAGTCGAGAAACCGACAATCTCATTTGTTTCCGAATCAAAAATTAAGATCGCACCGCTTTTATTTTGGAAATCATCTACGAAAATAGAAAATCTCGTATTTTCATAATACTGTTCGTAAATGGAATACATCACTTTTAATCGCTCAGTATCGATTTGCTCTTTTTCAAAATATTGACCATAAGTCGTGTTTTTCAGGTTCAATTTTGAAATTAGTTTATACGTTGTATTAATCATAATCCTTTAACCTTCCACCTCTAATTTGTGAGTTCCCCGATCTCATCAACCGATTTTAGAAAACTCAGATCAATGTTCTTTTTCTATGAAGGGATACGTTTTGATATGCCCTATTGTTTTTCATTCTTTGAAAGCTGCCTTTATTTTTTAATATCTACATATTCATTTTCTTCCCCCGATCCATAAAGATGGTTAAAAATGCGGTCACAAACATAATGATTGCGAGCATGCGTAATAGATCATTAAAGCTAGAGGTCAGTGCCTGAAAATGAATGTCGCGATAAATCACACTCAGCGCGATTTGCTGTGCATTTGAGCCAACTTCCTGATATTGCGCCGTGAGTTGGTCGAGTCGTTCTGTAAAAATCCAGTTTTGCGGTGTCATCGACTGATTTATCTGAGTGACATGTAGCGCAGTCAGCCAATCTAAAGATGAGTTAATGAGAGCTAGTCCAACCGCACCGCCAATATTGCGCATCAGGTTATAAATACCGCTGGCATCGGCTACTTTGCTGAGTGGCAAAGTGCTCATGGCTAAATGCGAAACCACAATCAGGCAAATCATGAGACCAATACCACGGTAAATTTGCGGCCAAAACATAAAGTCGTAATCGCTATGAATGCTCAAATGTGAATTGAGCCAGACACCAAAACCAGCCAGAACCATTCCAACAAATACGGTTTTTCGGGTATCAAAATTGGGAATAAGCCATGCAAGAAATGGCGCAAAGCAGAACATGACAATACCTGTCACCATCATGACGTGACCAATCTGGCTACTGTTCATTTCACGGACTTGCCCAAGAAATACGGGAATCATATAACCCAAGCCATAGAGCGCCATGCCAATCACAAAAGTTGTGATGGCACTTAAGGTAAAGTTTTTATTTTTAAATACAGATAAATCGAGCAAAGGCTTAGGCTGGGTAAAACTTCTAGAGAAGAAAATCATGCCGCCCACAACGCAAATCATAAACGCAATCCGAACGCCTGTGTCTGCAAGCCAGTCATGTCTTGCGCCTTCATCAAGGAAATATTCCAACCCACCCAAAAACATCGCCATACCAACGAGGCTAAACCAGTCCATACTTTTGATGAGTGAATAGTTCGCGCGGTCGATATTTGGACCCGAGTAGATGACCGTAGCAATGATAATGCCCGGAATAATATTGATTAGGAACATCCAGTGCCATGAGAAGTTATTGGTGAGCCAACCACCAATGGTTGGACCAATCGCTGGCCCTAAAGTACTGATCATTCCAAACATGACTAAAGGCAATGAACGTTTTGGTTCTGGAAAAAGTAAGTACAACGCCGTCATGGAGGTCGGAATCATTCCGCCACCCATAAAACCTTGAATACCACGAAAAACTAATAAACTTTCTAAGTTCCATGCCAAGGCACAAAGTAAAGAACTGACCGTAAAACCAATTGCACAGATGGTGTAATACACCCGTGTTGAAAGCACCCGCGAGACAATACTCGACATTGGAATTGCAATAATCTCTGCAATTAAATAAACAGTTTGCACCCAAGTGACTTCGTAACGACTTGCACTCATTCCAGCTTGAACTTCGTTTAAAGAACTCGCCACAATCTGAATATCAAGAATCGCCATGAAGTTGCCAAAAATCATGGCAGCAAAAATTGCCCATGCAGTTTTTGCTGGGAATCTCCACTCGGCCTCAAGGTGCTTATTCATTGGTTATTACCTAAAATTTTATTATTAAGTTCTTAGGTCAACGGTGGCACTCACCGACATTCCAGGTTTTATCAAATCAATATGTGGGCTTGAATCTATGGCAATACGCACAGGAATACGCTGAACAACCTTGTTAAAGTTGCCTGTGGCATTGTCTGGTGGCATGAGTGAAAAAGTTGCGCCTGAAGCAGGTGAAAAGCTTTCAATTTTTCCGGTATAGGTCAGGCTTGGGTAGGCATCAAGTTTTAATTTAACTTTCTGACCAATATGCATTTTTTCAATTTGGGTTTCTTTGAAGTTGGCTTGTACATACAAACTATTTTCAGGAATGATCGCCATTAAACGGGTTTGCGGAGAAACACGTGAACCTTTCTGGATTGCAAGGCTACCGATTTTACCGTTTACAGGACTGACCACTTTTGATGAAGCCAAATCGACCTGATACAGGTTTAAGTTTGCATTGGCACTTTGAATATCTGCTAGAAGCTGCGCTCGACTCGCTTGTAAACTCCCCAACTGAGCTTCTGCCGCATTTACGGCGGCTTGCGCTTTGCTGAGTTGAGCTTGAGCCGTTAAATATTGAGACTGAACCCCTTCAAAGTTTTGTCGGGTAATCACCCCATCTTTTAATAAATCTTGATAACGCTCGAACTCTTTTCTTAAACGAGTTAAATCAGCTTGTGCTGCCACTACGCCACTATGAGCTTCAATAATTGAAGACTTGGCAGACTTTTCATTTTGTTGTTGTACGCCCAGTGCGGCTTCTTTCAAGCTGACTACTGAACGAGCCTGATCATAACGAGCTTGATAATCTCGGTGATCTAATACTGCTAAAGTTTCCCCTTTTTTTACTACCTGATTATCGTTAATTAATAACTCCATCACTTCGCCTGAAATCTTTGGCATCACCCAAGTGACATCGGCTTGCACATAAGCATTATCCGTAGATTGATAGAATCGATATATAAAAAAATAATATAAGATACCAGCAACTACAAATAACAGCAGGACACTAAAAACACCCCAAGTTATTTTCTTTCGACTTTGGAAATTAGTATCAGTTTCTAGCTGAGCTACGTTATCCATATTCATTCCGCTTATTTGTAATATTCGATTTTTTATTTAAGTCAATAAAACTATTGATTTCTTTTTTACGTAACTTTTCACTTGGTTTTATTCAATGAATCGTGACATCGTAAAATTTGGTGCAAATTATGGTTCTTAAGTGAATTAAATATCATTGACCTCTTTGCCAGATATTTTTTCTATTTATGTCAATAAAGCAAGTTATATAAACTATGTTTAAAAATTATGTAATTTTATATTTTTTCAAATAAATTTCTCTAAAAATAGCTTCAATATATAAAAATTATCTTTATAATTCAAACAATTACAATAGATTTATTTATTTAAAAAATCTTACATATAACGCGGTTTATTTCACTAATATTAAAGATTAACTTTCTATTTGTATTAATTAAGTAGAATTATTTAAAGATCGATGTAATCAATAAATAGTTATAGAGAAATTTTATAATATTAATAGAAGGATAAAATATAAATATTCTGGTTTAGTCAAAATAGCAAAAAAGCGTTTATCAAAAGACTATTCCAACAACTTTTCATTAATTATATTAAGTAAAATAATATAGAATCTCCCAGCCCCAACCCAACATACACCTAAGAAACCAAATATTATTAAAAAACAAAATTAATGTTAAAAAAGAGTTACTTTTAACTCTTTTTTATTTAGGAATTAGACAATGTACGGATCATTTTTTACTGATTTAAATCACTAAAAATTTCTTCTAGAGTTACTCCAATTGCAAGTATTTCACTATCCTGATGAGGTAAACCATCGATTTCCAACCCAATTGGTAGTTTCGATTTCACTCCCTTTCCAAGGGGTAAACTCAGCCCTGGTAATCCGATATTACTGCCGGGGTCTGTATTTCGAATTAGTGTTTGGAAATTCTCAATTGAACTGACTTGTTCGTTTGCTAGTGGTGCAACAATCGGTGAGGTCGGCAATAATAAAGCATGTAAGTTATGCGCTTTAAATGTGTTTTGGTAGAGTTCAAGCAATTGTGGACGAGCTTCCCTGATAGCCTTTTCATAGAAAGGTAAAACTGGAACAAGTTGACCCGTGTGATCTTGAATTAATTGGGGAAGAATATTCTGTTTAAAAATTGCCTGTACATCTGGGCTTGAGATTTGATCAATTACATCCTCTAAAGTCAGATTTACATGATGATGTTTTAGATATTGAATAAGGTCATATTTGCCTTCATAGACGACTACTGGAAATGAAATCGCATGATTGAGCTGTTCTAAATTCGGCATATCGACATTAATAATTTCGACTCCTGCCTCTTTTAAAAGCCCAAGTGCAATATGCGCCTGCTCATGAACATCTTCATCTAAATGATTCCAAAAGTATGAATTGATACCGAGCCTAATTTGATGAGGTTGTAATGGTTCTTTTTTTGGCTCTTGGGTAATAAGCTGATCAATTAAAATAATGTCAGATACTGTGTGTGCAATCGGGCCAGCGGTATCTCGAGTATGTGAAATTGGGGTAATACTGTCTTGTGAGTATCTTCCTACCGTTGGACGAAAGCCGACACAACCATTTAATGCACTTGGCAAACGAATCGAAGCACCCGTATCTGTACCAATCGCAATTGGAACCATGCCCGCTGCAACAGCCACAGCACTACCAGAAGAAGACCCACCAGCGATATGCAATGGGTTTACAGCATTTCGTGTACCCACGATACCTTCAATGTGCATGGCAGTATTATAGCCTGTGACTCCAAAGGCCAATTCATGCATATTGGTTTTACCAACAATGATCGCGCCTTGATCAATAAGTTTTTGAATAATCGGTGCAGAGCTTTGAGGTTTAAAATCAGCTAAAGCTGGTGTGCCTGCACTATTAGGGAAACCAGCAACATGAATATTATCTTTAACCGCAATTAAAATACCCATTAAAGCTGGACATGGTTTTCCACTAAGCAGGTATTTATCCCAATATTGAGCTTGTTGAATTGCTGAAGCTTTATCTGTGCTAATAAAAGCATTCAAAGACTGTTGTTCTTCAATAGTGTCGAAGTAATAATGCACAAGTTCTTCACAAGATACTTTTCTTTCATGAATCAGTTTAGTGATGGCATCTACTGAAGCATTTGCTAAACCCTGTAACTCAATCCAATTATTTTTTTCAACTGCATTTGACATGGTGACTTAAAATCCATTTAAGTTGTGACCTTAAGAACTTAGTACAAATTGCTCAATAATTCGTATCCTCAAAATTGAGGAGTGCTTTGCTTTAATGTTGAATGAGTAAAGCCATTTCAGTGCGATTATTGCAGCCTATTTTTCTCATAGAATTATTCAGATGGGTTCTTAATGTGGTAAAGCCAATACCAAGTAAATTTGCTACCTCTTTATCACTTAAACCTTTAGAGACTAAATGAACCACTTCTTGTTCACGTGGAGTCAGACCATATTGTGTTGATAAATCTAGTGGTAAGGCTTGGGTAAAATAAGGTTCAAGCAGAGTTAATATTCTTTTTTCACGCTCACCAAACATGTCAGCATCTTTTGCACGCCAAATGCGTAAATCGCCAATATCTATACCATTTCGGACAAAATAAATATTTATCCCGTGATACAAACCATAGGCTCTCAAAAACTCATTGTAATAACTTGTTTTTTTCAGGTCTGAGAGAGGCATGACTTCGTTTACAAATGTTGGTTTCTGGAGCTTATGAAGCTGTGCAGTAATGGGGTCATTAAATTGCCAAATGCTTTCATAGTCCTCCATCGCTTTTGGGTCGATTTTCCATATTACGCCTTCTTTCGATAAGTTATGCGTTGAATCCCAAATATAAGATGCGGCAAAATCAGCCCGTAATAAGGTAGCAATATCTGCAATGATATTTTCACGTAAATTATATTGCCCTTTTCCTGAGCCAAGTTTCCATAATATTTCAGAAAACAATGTAAACTCAGATGGGCTGAAATCCTTTTCTAAAAGTGCGGTCATCGTCTACCTATTTAACGAAATCCATCGAATTTTAAGAAAAATTGAGCTTATGCTCTTCTATAACACATCCATAGAAAATTTAAAGAGTTTGTATAATAACGAATTTGAAAGTATAGAGATAAAATCGCTTGATGAAGAAAAAAAGTACTTTTAATAAAATATGTAGAAATAAAAAAAGCACCCTTTAGTGCTTTTAAGACTCTTTTTCTTATCAATAAGCTTGAGGATTTAGAAGTTTAACTTTTGCTAATTTTATTTCTTACAAACAAAATGAGCTAGGTCACTTTTACTTGATCCTTCTACTAAATCAAACCACTTAGTAGGATTAATTTTTATAGCTTTTATTGATCCCTCGCCAGTTCCAATTTCACGCATTTTCATAGTCTTACAGTTTGTCTCCAATCGAGTATAATCTGTAGTTTCTACACCAATGCGTTTGTGAAGTGTAATAATAATATCGCCTTGTTTTTTCTTCTCAATTAAATAATATTTTCCTTTATCGCCTTGAACGCTTCTTGGAATAAGGGTATCTGCATTTGTAAAATTAGAAATGACCAAACCCAATACTGTAGTAAAAATAATCTTTTTCATAAATTAACTCCTTATTAATAATTAGCAGTTTCAATCTGCCATAACAATCAATAAAACAAATACCATCCAAATAAAGCTTATCCATCGAGCTGTACTGGAATAGCCAGATCTTAAAGTAAACCATGCAAAGATATACGGCATCCAAAAGATTCCAAAACCGAGTAGAAATGAAACACTTCTGTTTGGTAGCATCTGAGAGGTCGAAGTATCAATAAATGGTTGCTGTTGGTAGCTATTTAATTGAGGTAGTGCTTTTTTCTTATGGGAACTAAAACTACTATATGACAAGCCTGTTTTAGGAATCCCCAAAGTAGTTCGTGTTCCTTTCTTACTGAGATTTACACGAGCGCCCTTACCACCTATAGAAACGCTAGAGATTCCTTTTTTGCCAACATTGAGTCGTAAACCTGGTGCAATCTTAAAACTCTTTCTAAAGTTAAGTCCCATAGCTAAACCTATCTAGTACAAATTTTCTTGGAACCACTTATTGAGCCATCCTTACAGACGAATTTACTACCATCACAGTGACTAATCCCACCTTTACTACCTGAGCAGGGTTGGCGGCCTCTACCAGCTTCTGTAATGCTGACAGAACTTAAAGTTAATAAAATTATTAATGTAATCTGTTTCATTATTTTTTCACCGTTAGTTATAAATTAACCCACTGTAACAAAATGGTTACTAATTGTCACATAGGAATTTTTAATGTAATCTTCTAAAAATAATTTATTTACACTGATATAAACAATGTAAATAGAAAATTGGACTGATTAATAGTTGAAGAGCATTATGTACTTTCCTCATAACCTGAAAAAACTAACTTTAGTTAAATTTTTATACAAAATATAAGTTAGATTAAATAAACATCTGACGTACTTATTGAGAAGGGTTAAAGTAAATAGAATTTATGGAAAATTTTGAACTATCAGTTGTCTGGTGGAATACAAGTCTTTCTCCCCCCGTTTCGTCAAAAAGAGATAAATCTAGTGTTGAGAAGCGTGCTTCAATTGCATCCGTAATTCAAAAGTTTATGGAAAATGGTTATGAATTTATTTGCTTAGGTGAAGTTGGGCCAGAAGATATAGATTTCTTTGAAAAAACTATCTTTCCACAAACCTTAGGATATTTTTGTGCAAAAGGTATAGATGGAGTTGGACGTACCTTTTTTGATACCTGTATTTATTATAAAAAAGATCATTATTTAATTAGAAATGGGAATAGTGACGTTCAAAATTTTACAATGACTTCAGCTACTAGAACTTTTAAATATGGTCAAAAATATAGATTCTCTTTATTAAATGAGGAAAGAATTACAATTTATCTTTCACATTGGCCAAGCAGATTGAACGATGTATCTTTACAAGTAGTACCAATTGCTGAGCGCTTAAGAGTTAATATTGAAGATGAATTAAACGAAACAAAAAATATTATTCTTGTTGGTGATTATAATGTTGAGCCTTACGATCCAGCAGTTGTTCACCAATTACAAAGTTCTAGAGAGAAAAATATTGTTTCGAAAAAACCAAATATTTTTTATAATCCCTGTTGGAAATTTCTTGTTCCTTCACTTCAATTGAAATCTTTGAATACTCATGGAACATACTACTACGCTAATGGTCAATTCCATAACTGGCATGTTATTGATCAAATCATGTTCTCTAGTAATTTTTTAAGCGATGAATGGGACTTACAAGATAAGTATATAAATATTGTCAATCTTACTAATTTGGATGATACTAAGAAGCCTCTTTTATCAGACCATCACCCGTTAAGCGCTGTAATTACAAGGAAATCATGATGACTGATTTTTTAAAATCCTTATCTATTGGTATGCAAATAGCTCAAAATAGACATAAAAATTTTCTTGAAATTCATGATATTTTTTATGAATTAAAAAAACAGTTAGAAAGTTTCGGAAAGGGAAAAATTTTGATTGAATTTGTTAGTCAGTCGGGTGACTTTTTTAATAATGAAAAACAAGACAATATTTATGAAGATAAAAAGTTATATGCAAGTCTTGCAGTCAACCCTGATATTGTATTTGAACAATTAACGGAAGTTAAATTTTCTAATGAAGGGTACCCTTGTACTATTTATATAGATGATAATTTATTTGATGCATTTGATAAAACTGGTTTAGAAAATAATCTAAAAATCTTATTAGAATCTCCTCTAACTGGACAAAAATTATTTGATTTACTTACACAGTAAAAAGTACTTTATAGTACTTTTCTTAACCAAAAAAAGTTTTTAAAAATGATATGTTGACGTTTCAAAAAAATATTAAACTTAATAATTTTTGGCTCAATATTTAATTTATCAGTTTTATAATTAAGATAAAGCATTATATAAATAGCAATATGATAAAAAAATAAAAATAAAATAATATCTTTATATGATTTTGCATCTGTAAAAAACATTATATCTACTCCTTTTAAAATTTGAGATGAAGCAAGAGCAAAAAAATTAATTAATGGCAATGAAATTATTATTAAAATTTTCTCTGAATTAGAAAAACTCTTATTAACTAAAAAATTTCCTAATCCAATACTACAAACAGTAAATGTACCCCATATAAATAACAGTTTAAAAAAAATATCTAAATCATTGAAATAGTAAAATAAATTAGTAGAATTTGGAATATAAAAAATTAATGAAAATATTTTAGGCATAAAAAATGAGATAGATATAAAAAAAATCCAACGTATTATTAAAAATTTTTGAAGGTCCAATTTTTTTAACATTCTATAAATCCTGAATTTAATTAAAATTTTAATAAGCTCTTTTTAGGTGCTTTCTTCTACAACTCTCAACTTAGGTTTCTTGTAATCTCTAGACCCACTAAATTCTCAAGAAAATCTAAGTTTACATTCAATTCACAAGCAATATATTTAACAAAGATTTTCTTTTTTGCAAGCATAGCAAGCTGGGATGGGTTCTTCATGCTTCTATTTAGGAATTAAGTGGTCATATTTTTCCGTAATTATCTCACCTGTTTTTTAAAGTAGATCGCACCACTAGTGTATTGCTATTGCGTTATAAACTCAATTGTTTAGCACGATACAGAATGACTGCCTTACTTACCCTCCAAGTTTGTTTAAAATCACTCAGCTTAGTTCAGTTATAACGACCATTCTTATACAAAGTTGGAAATTTTCATATAGAAGATAAATAATAATCTTAAGAAGTGTTTAATCTAAAACTTTTCAAGAATGTCAAAAAACAAATAAGTTCGTTAATGTCCTAGAAACTATTGATGCAAAACCGCCCTATATTTTGGTTAACTTTCCTAAAACTGAAATCAGATTTAAATGTATAAACGAAGAATAAATTGAGCCATAAGAGAGTAGTTTCCACTTTTAGCCATATTTGTTTCAGGGGAAGGTAAAGAGATTACCAGAACCAAAAATGAAACCCACTCATTGAGTGGGCTTTTTTATTACTAACCGTTTTGCCTGAGGTGGTCTTGGAACTCTTGGTCGTGTATTTTGTCGTAATTAACAGGGTCGTAAACGCATCCAGTTAAAACAACAATTACAGCAAGTACAGCAACCAACTTTTTCATTGAGACAGCTTTCCTTTTAACGCAAAAGATTTGCTTTAAGTATACTCCTCGATAGCCATTTTGATTGGACATAATTAAGGCAAATAATTGTTATTTTTAAATTATTTCCGTGCTTTAGCCTATCATTTGATTTTTAACAAATTCAAATCACAGGTTAGTACAGCACTTAAGCTTCAGTCGCTAAATACCAGTTTTTCCAAGAACTGGTCCCTCTCGTTTCAAGTGGTACCGTTGGAATGAGTTTTTCTTTTAATATTTCAGTTTGTTCAACAGCTTTTGCAAGTCTTGCTTTAACGGAATGAATACATTCACGGTCACCAAATTCGCAGCGGTCTAAAGTTGTACCGCCACAAGGCCCGTTGGCTAAACCTTTTGGACACGTTTCAGGGCAAATATATAAAGTATCGCTTAGACGACACTGACCACAGCTTTCACAACCGACTAGGCTATGTTTACTCAGTACTTCTGTTTTAATTAATACCTTATCGACTAAAGCATTTTCCCAAAAAGATGCTTTAAAAATAAAGCGTCCAAGCCCCTTGGCAATTTTTGATCCAAACATTGCTTCATGCATAACATGTAGCTGACGATATTTAATTAATTGTTTAGATGTTGGCTGACGTGAAAAATGCGTAATTTCAGGTGAAAACTCTTTGCCTGACATGACTTGCCAAAGTGAATTCCAAAGCTCTTCTAAGGCTTTAAGCTCCAGATGTCTGTGTTGCTCAATGTAGCTTTCAAGCAGCATTTGCTCTTCTGGCTTATGGCAAGCAGATAAATGAATTCCTGAAAATCCTACATGTTTGCATATTAAAATCTGTAAAGCACAGCGCAAATAAACTCGGTCTGTATGGCCTGCCTGTTTTTCGTCTGCCAAAACTTTTAACATGTGTGGGGTAATCACAATACCCGCAACTTTATGCTTCACCATAAAATTGGCACGGCCCAAAGTCAGAGGCATCACACAAGCCAGTATTTGCTGCGAATAATTGTTCTTAGTTAAAAATGATTTAGCTTGTTTTAAGGCTTCAATGTCATAGCCCAATTGGGTAATGATAAAGTCAGCACCTGCTTTAATCTTCTTATGCAGTTTTAAATACTGTGCATCACGCTCAGCTTCGACATATTTAAATGGATTAAAAGCAACCCCAATACGAAACCCACCATGTTGCTTGGCAGCCATTACGGCGTTTACCGACTCTAAGTAACGACTACGAGGCTGCCCATCTCGACCATTATGGTGTTCTTTGAGTTTATCGCCTGTAAGCAATAACAAGTTTTGAATATTGGCTGCTTGAGCTTGTTCTAAAAAGCGCTCAAAGTCTTGTATATCTCGGGCCTTACCTGAAAAGTGTAAGACTTTCTCTATTGAGTCAGGGTAACTTTTGCTGGCTTCAAGCGGCGCAATATCATGATCTGAATGTACACGATCTGCCAATGTCATTGCAGCCGGATACCCTGCAAACTCATGTCTTACAGGATAAATTTCATGTAGTGAAGTGAGATATTCCACCAACACAAAAAACTGGTTTTGCTGGAAGCAGGGAGAAACGTGTGACATAGGCAAAGCGCTTATCAAAACATGACATCAATCATAAGCGCGGCATTATAAATCAAAGTGCATCAAGATGCGCTAGTCAGAAAGCTCATTGTTTTGCTTATCTTCATCCTCTTTATTTCTGGGTAATTCGAGTGAGCGAGGAAATATAAAATCGAAGGAATCGAGTGCATAACGGTAAAGCTGAGCTGGTCGTTTACCCACAATTTTACTGTGGTTGGTTTCTTCAACTGCGCCTGCTTCTATCATACGGCGCCTGAATGCTTTTTTATCTAAGGATTGCCCAAGAATAATTTCATAAATAGTCTGCAGCTCGGTCAGTGTAAATAACTCGGGCATTAGACTAGCTGGCAATGCGGTATAGCGAGTTTTATTAGTTAAACGCTCTAATGCCAAGTTAAGCAATTCATTATGATCAAACGCCAATGCTAAATCTTTTGCTTTTGCTACAGGCACCCATTCACTGTATTCAGCCAACGCTTGGTGTTGATAGGCATTAAAATCAATTAAAGCAAAATACAAAATGGTTACTGCCCAGCCACGCGGGTCACGTTTAGCATTGCCCACAGAAGCAACTTGTTCCAAGTAAGGTGAATTAATTCCTGTTTTTTCGACCAGCTTACGATAAGCCGTGGCCATCAAGTCTTGGTCCTGGGTTAAATCGGCAAACCCGCCGGGTAAAGCCCACTGGTCTTTGGCAGGAAAGTTTGGGCGCTTAATGAGTAGTACCTGCAACTGACCATTAAATACCGAGAAAATAGCCATATCGACAGTGAGTAAAGGTGCGTCATAATCTCGGCGATCATAACTGGCAAGGAATTCTTGTTCAGTTTGAATAGTCACGTTCAGCCTCTCAATAAAAATGATGAGCCGATACATATGCAACGGCTCATCTAAGCTCAGTTATGCGATGGATAAACGCTCACGTATTTGATCCAAAGTACACTCATATTGAAGTTTACCATTTTCAAAGACTGTTTTAAGTGCTCCACCTTGTTCTTGTTCGGCTGTTTGCTCATCAAACAAGGTAAAACCATTTTCACTTTCTTCAATGCGTAATAGACCTTTTGCAGATTTTTTCACACCTGAGTCAGTAATTGGGTCTTTGAACAGCTCTCGGCCTACACCATTCACTTGTCCCCAAGTCGCTTTAACAGCAAACCCAAAAGTATCGCGAGTTAAGTAGTTATAGGTAAAACTGCCAATCCCAAACACCAAGTTGTTTGAAGCAAAACCTTTGGCTTCTAGTCCTTCTAAAATACGCTGCGCACGCTCTAGAGTAATCGAGTCGCCGTAAATTAAACCAACACGTTCATTGAGTACTTTATAGCCTTGGTCAGTTATTGTACCGCCAAATACTTCCCATAAACATTCAACTGCACCTTTATATGCTGGGCTGCCGACTTCGGCGTCTGGGTCGCCGCAAATAATTTTAACTGGGTCACCAGAGTCTGGTCGGAAAACCAATTTGGCCAAGCCTAAAGCATTAGGTTGTCTTGCCAGAATTTCAGGTTTTAAAGCCACCGTAAATTCTGTAATGACTCGCCAAAAGTCCCAAGTATCAGACACAATACTGACAACACCCGACGGATAAAGTTCGCAAATTAAACGCTTAAATGTTTCTAGCTCACTGTTTTCCGTACCCATACACATCACACTGTGTTCGGTCGCTGGTACAGATACCCCAATCACCCCTGTAGCATTGTAATATTCTTCTGCATAGTCAATTGAAGCAACCGAGTCTGTTCCAATAAAACTAGTTAAGTGTCCCACACCAGACTGAGCAGCATCATAAACTCCACTCATGCCACGGCTACTAAAATCGTGTCCTTGCACAGGCACAAAATCGAGTGGTGCGCCAGTTTTTACGGCGTATTGAGTTAATAAACGTTTGTATTCATAGGCAATAGTGGCCGTAGTACAGCTTTTCCAAAGTTCAGCACTTAATACGGTTTCGATATAGTTAGTTAACCAAAAGAAACGCGGGTCGGTATTAATTACGGTAAGCACAGGTACACGCATATTTACACGACTGCCTTCTGGCAATGCTTTAATAAGTAATGGTAAATAACCCAAGTCGTGTAATGCTTCAATGTGATCAACTGGTACAGCACCTTCACCTAATGAACTATCCATACGGCGTTTATAAGCAGCCACTACTTTGTCTTTAGGTTGTTTGAAAAAGCCTTCATTCCATGTATCGATTAAAAAGTGTTTGATAAAACCCTGAAGCCCAAAGAACACCACTTTATCGTCAAAGTCAGGCAACATTTTAGCGAGTCGAGATGAACGCGGCGTAAAGTTGGCATACACGTACTCCGTACCTGCTGGATACTGACGTCTGTGATCAGCTTTATAAAAATCGATAGCGTTTAATGGATTAAGTTTAATCGTCATCTTTGTTCTCTTTATTTTGCTGCAAAAGCAATTACTGAAATTTTGTCTGATGGTTGTTGTGGAAAGCTGTCTGAGGTAAATAGTTGATCTAGCAGTCCATCAAAAACCTCTATACCTTTACTAAAAATACCGTGGGTCACATATAGAACGACCTTATGGCAATTGAGGCGACGGAGTTCTTTAGCAATACCAATAAAGGTTGCACCGCCATCACAAATGTCATCGGTAATGACCGCTGTTAGGCCTGATAAATCCGTTGCATGTACATGTGTACCTAAAATTTTGCCAGTCACTGGGTCACGTTTTTTATCACACTGAACAATAGTGATGGGTTGTTTGCGCTCGCCATTAGAAGCATCTGCAACCATTTGTGTACGTGCTTTCGCGCCTTTGTCTGGGCAAACCAGCACTGTTTTTTCATCTTTTAACAATGTGCTTAGCGCTGCACTCTTTGCGATGATGTCGACTGAACTGATGTTTACAACTTCGCTAAAAGAAGTATTGGCAGCGAGTAAGGCTGTCGTTACTTCACTATGACAGTCCCAAACAGTGATCTTGCCTTGTTTGCCCGCTTTTTTATCTGCATTGATGTTGAGTAACTTGGTCATCACATCAAGCGAGAACGCTTGGCCTACTGCACAAATACGGTCCTGACGTGCATATGGAAAATATGGAACTTCTAGGTCAATGGTTAAACCCTGAGTCAGCAATATATTTTCAAGTAACAAATAGTCCATCACATCGTGACTTGAGGCCATCTTTGCACGGATCAATACCTTGCCAGATAGTGAATTCAATGTTTTCTCATCAATTTGAACATGACGCTCGCCACCAGAAAACTGCGTGAATTTCACTGGAATTTCATTTCTTGCCGCATCTAAAAGCTGGATAGCCATATCATCCTCTTTTTGTCTGATGACCTTCGATGAATATATAGTGGCATAAAGCCACTATATATTTCAAGTCTAATTTTCAAACTTTTTTCAAAGCCCTTTAAGACATAAAATTTACAGTTCTAGAGCATTTAGTGATTCGATATTTCAGAGAAATTATTCTTCAATTAATTGAAATAAAAAATTAATTTACAAAAAGCATGACGAGTAGAACTATTATTAAAAGTAGCGGATACAACTTTGCCCGCCATAAATCAGGTAGTTTTGAAATAAATTTTTCTGAAAAATATAGCCCGATCCATGTCCCTGCAACCAAAAATAATGCAGCTTCAAACCAGATTAGGCCGATAAATCCGTTGGGTGTAGATTGCCAAAGTGACAATACACAATAGGTCAGTGTTGCAGTTAAAGACAAAGGCAGCGTGAGAATGTTTGCAATAGCCGCAGCTTCTGCCATAGAACTACCCCGCCGCCGTAATAAAGGAACCGTCATTACACTGCCACCTACACCTAAAAGTGCCGCAACCCAACCAATAATTCCCCCTTTAATGAGTTCGCTGTTCTGACCATAGTGTTGCTTTTGCCTTGATGTCACCATAAACCCTGGTCGGTAATAACAATCAATAATCGTTACGAACACATAGCTCATAAATATCCAGCGAAGCCAATTTCCATTAAATAATGAGGCCATTACTGCACCGACAATTCCACCAAATGCGATACCACCCCATAAAAAGCGGATTTTTTGCCAATCTATCGGCCCAGAACGATAGTGTCGGAAGGTTGCAAAACTTGCCGAACACAGCATGACAAAAGCTGATGTAGCTACGGCGATTTGCATGGCATATATGCCGATATTACTTTCATTACTCCACTTTTGAATAATGACTGTATAAAGCAAAGGTACAGCCACAAAACCGCCGCCAAAACCAAATAACCAAGTGGTTATGCCTGAAAGTAGTCCAAATAAAAATAGCTCATATAGCATGAATATCTTCCTCACGTTTATAGAGGCATGATATAAAATAGCCCTATGGCAAACTAACGTAGAAAAGCCATCTTTTTATTTTTTTCAGCCAAAAATATATGCGTAATATTCCAATTAACGATGTAGACCATCTACCGCAAGCGGTTTTAGCGTTAGGATCGGACTATCCTGCTGATACTTTGTTAGATACGCATAGCCATCGCCGTGCTCAGTTCTTATATGCACCCGAAGGGCTTATGAAAGTTGAAACTGAAGACGGCCAATGGCTCGTGTTACCGTACAGTGGTGTATGGATACCCGCAGGCAAACCACATCGAGTATGGCTATCTAAAGTCAGTACTTATAGTCTGTATATAGAATTAATTAATGCCCCAAGACAGGCAAACTATTGCGAGGTCGTGCAAGTTTCACCGCTAATGCATCAGTTGCTGATTCAAGCAAATCAACTGCCTGTTGACTACCAACGTTCAGGCCGTGACGGCGCTGTTATCGATTTATTGTTATATGAATTAGAAGCTGCACCAGCCCTGCCTCTGTTTATTCCATTGCCTCACAACACATTACTATCTAATCAGTGTGCTGAGTTTATGGAGCATCCCGATATTCATAGCAGCCCTAAAGATTGGGCACATGTCCATAATAAAAGTGAACGAACTTTTCATCGTTGGTTTAAGTCAGAAACGGGCATGTCATTTCAGGCTTGGCGTAATCGAGTCTGCATCATCTATGCTTTAAATGCGTTAAAAGAAAATATCTCAATTACGGAAATTGCCTTTAGTTTGGGCTATGAGCACTCGGCAGCATTTACTGCAATGTTCAGTAAAATTATGGGTCATCCACCTACCCATTTTCAAAAAAGATTTCATACTCAGAATGAAACGCTATAAAGATTTACTCATGTGAATGGTGTCATAGGTCTCGATCCACTCACGTTTAATCACATCAAAGCCGTGGAGCCGCCAAAATTCTTCAGCCGCTGGCAAAAATGGATGAGTGTGCAAATAAAAAGTGGTAATTTCATTCTTTTGTGCATGGCTAAACAACATGTTACATAGCATGGTTGCGATACCATTACGTCGGTATTCAGGCAATACAAATAACTTAACGACCTCAACCGTATTAAGCGACAAATTTAAATCAAAACGATAGTCATAAGCTCGATATGCAATGGTGCCAATAATGCGGTTTTGATCTTTTACCGTAATGAAGCAACCCAATGAGTCATGAACATAATGTTGCTCAAAATTTTGTAAATCTTTGGGAACTTGCCCATGATAAATTTCTGGGAATAACAACTGTCTTGTATAAAGTGCAAACTCTACCGCAGACTCATAGTCTACTTTGCCCACTACTTGATAATTCAACATATTCATAGCCAAGAATGATCAGGGATAACAATGGTTTTGTCTTGAATCATGGCTTCATGGAACTCAACATCGTAGACACTTTTTAAAAACTTTGGATCAGTTATTCGTGTTTTTGACTCAGGCTTAACCACTTCGTGTTGGCGCATAAAAAACAGATGATCTGCAAATAAAAAAGCTAAATTGGGATCATGCATAATCGCAATCACCGTAAAATTTTGCCGCGACAACTGACGCAACTTTTTCATTAAATAAGACTGATAATAAACATCGAGATGGTTGGTTGGTTCATCGAGCAAAATGACTTTTGGGGCTTGCACTAAAATACGCGCAATCATAACCAATTGCCGTTCACCACCCGATAACTCGGTATAAGGACGGTCACGCAAATGCTCGATGTCTAAATCAAGCAAAGCTTGGTCTACACGTTCCCAATCTGACTTTGAAGGCCTATATCTGCTGAAAGCGGCACGCCCTGTAATCACTACATCTTTAACCAGAAATGGAAATACGGTTTTATGAAACTGCGGTAAAAAGCCGAGCAATGCAGCCCGATCTTTACCTTTAAAGTTCGATAATGGTTTTCCAGAGTAACGGATTAATCCATCTTTTACGGGTTCTAGACCCGCCATCAGCTTAAAAAGTGTCGATTTTCCGCAGCCATTACGTCCTAAAATGACGGAAAACTGATTTTCAGGAAACTCCAGATGAATATTTTTAAGAACCTGTTTATGCCCATAGGCATAATTTAACTGATCAATTTGAATCATGCCCAATGAGTCCTCTGAGTTTTCATTAATAATAAGAAAAATGGCGCGCCAAGTAGCATGGTAAAAATACCAATCGGTATTTCAAACGTAAGTAAAACCCGAGAAAAGTTATCAATCAACAGTAAAAAACTACCGCCCAACACCATATTGGCAGGAATACTATAGCGGTGATCTGGCCCAACCAACATTCTCACAATATGCGGCATAAAGAGCCCATATAGACTAATAATGCCTGCAGCGGCTACAGAAGTTGACGTACATACTGTGACTAGAGCAATTAAAAGCAGTTGTTCCCATCTTGGGTTAACACCCACAGCCTGCGCTTCTTCAGCACCAAGTGCCATCAAGTTTAATCGCCAACGCATCGCAAATAATCCGGCAAGGCCAATACAGATCGGTAGCACGGCATATTGGACCTTTTGCCAAGACGCCTGATGTAAGTTGCCCATGGTCCATTGCACGATCGCTTGTAATTTAAATGGATCACTTAAGTATTGAATAACTGTAAGTCCTGCTAAAAACAGCCCCGAAACAATCATGCCTGATAAAATCACCATCACTAAAGACGTCTGGCTTTCATGTTTTTGATGCGCAAATAAATACGTTAAGCCAACAGCACAAACGCCAAAAATAAAGGCTGATAGATTGGGTGAAAGCCAACTTAAAGAAAGTGCCAAGGCTGCACCGAACGCAGCGCCAGATGAAATACCAAGTACATAAGAATCGACCAATGGATTACGAAACAATGCCTGCAAACCATTACCCGCGGTTGCTAATGCAGCTCCCACCATAAAGGTCAGTAAAATTCTGGGCAATCTGACATTCACAATAATGTTCTGCATCAGTCTAAATTGTTCTGCATCAAAATAAGGTGTACCAAAAACTGCTTGTACACCCCACAGCGTGTAGTCCCATGCACTCAAGGTCTGAGTTGGCCCAATAAGCAGCGAGATAAAAATCATGAGGAAAGGTAAAGGGTAAAACCAATAATATTTCAGTTTTTCCATATTTATTGCACCAACGTTTTTGCAAGGTGCTCACCATACAACTTAGTTAAAATGCGCTGTTGTAAAGCACTTACAGGTAAATCGGAGTTTTCGGGATAAATACTATGATTCAAATAAATCGCCGTAATAATAATTTTGATGGTGTGTGGGTTATATATAAATGCAGGACTCAAATTAAATACCTTTCGGTTTTGCACAGCGCTTAAACCTTGTAATTCTTTTCGTTCATAAATCAGTTGGGGGTTGGTATTCCAAAGCACAATATTGTCGGGATTCCATTCAATTAAAGTCTCGGGATTTACATTGGGTTGATTCGTATTGGTCTGAACAATGTTGTACGCCCCCGCCAGCTCAATAAAATCATTGGTAATCGACTGACGTCCCGAGGTAGAAAAAATTCGGCCACCAGACCAAGCATAGTAAATCGATTGTTTATTTGGCTGACGTGCGGTTTTGGCTGCGACCTCCGCCACAATTTCATCAGAGAAATTTAAAATTTCTTGAGCTCGCTTTTGGGCACCGCTCAGAATAGCAATTTCAGAAAGTTCTTCTTTTACTTGCTGGTAGGTACTGGACTCCATCACATATACAGCAATGCCGAACTGCCGTAACAGTTCAATTGTTTGAGTCTGCCCACTCCCTACAATCACCAGATCAGGTTTTAACAACACAAGACTTTCAATATTGGTTGCATTTGCCCCTTGTGAAGGCGTCGCAAGCTGCTTATTGGCGATACGCTTATCTATTTTTGAATAGGCATTAAATAATAAAGGCTGGATGTATACTTCGGCTGGTATGCCAATCACTTTATGACCTTGCCCTAGCATATATAAGCCATCTAAACCCGACTCAAACAAAGAAACAATTCTTTGGGCGGGTTTGGCTACACAGACTTTTGTATTTGTACTATCAAAGACACATATCGAATGGGCTGCTAACTTTTCTTGTGCTTTACCACTTTGTTCAGATGAAGAACATCCACATAGAATGAGTAAAGTGAGTAATGAAGCGAATAACTTCATTACAGCATACCTTGCACAAATACAGTGCATAATAAAAATATGTGCCTATTTGGTGCATTTTTCATGTAAAAAAACACCATAAGTGAGCAAGACGGTTTGAATCATCGGTAATACAGCGGTCAAATTAAATGAGATAGCTAAGATATTAAGGAGTAAGCAAAAAAAACGCCAAATTTACCAAGTAATAAAAACTATTTAATTATTAGGCCAAAAAGTGTATATCAGAGCTAATCAAATAATTTAATAGTGGTTACCACTCAATCAACATTAAAATAAATAACTCGTTATAATCCAGCCCAAAATCTGATAGACATTATCTTCCGATGCTGACCCAATCATCTTTCTGGCGTAGTCTTTACCGCTTAATTCATATTTATGCCGGTATTTTTATTGCACCATTTATCTTGTTCGCAGCAATCACTGGTTTACTCTATGCAATTACACCACAATTTGAACAAGCCATTTATAAAGATGTTCTATATGTTGAGCCACTGAATCAAACACCACATAAGCTGAGCCAGCAAATTGAAGCCGCAAAGCAAGTAATGCCTAAGTCTGCACAAGTAATTGAAGTTAGACCAGCTCCAAGCTCTAATCAAACAACTCGTGTAATATTTTCAGACCCTATCCACGATTTTACAAGTGAAGCCGTTTTTATTGATCCTTTTACACTTAAAGCTCAAGGCCATCTAGCGGTTTATGGTACGAGTGGAGTGCTACCGTTTCGAACTACCCTTGATCAACTGCATAGTAATTTATTGCTAGGAAAATGGGGCCGCTTTTATAGTGAACTGGCGGCAAGCTGGTTAGCCATTTTGACTTTAACTGGACTGTATAATTGGTTGAAACGGCGTCAAAATCTTAAAATCAGGCAAACAAAAAAAAATAGATTATTAAGATGGCATAGCACGTTGGGTTTAACTTTATTTCCTCTCTTATTAATAATCGCCGTTACAGGTCTTACATGGTCTGAATGGGCTGGAGATAATATTCGAGTTGCTCGTCAGTGGCTCAACTGGCAAACCCCAACTTTAGCAACTTCCCTTCAAACAGATAATTTACCTACAGTAATGCACCATCAACATCATGAGATGCCTCATAGTGAAAATCTTAATTTAAATATTGTCTCTACTGAGTACGATACTGCTCTTTCAATCGCCAGAGCACATGGTATTGATGCAGCACAGATACAAATCAAACCACCGACCAGTGGAAATCAAGCTTGGACTGTAGCCGAAATTCAGCGTAAATGGCCAACTCAAGCAGACAGTATCGCCATTGATATGGAACAACACAAAGTCATCGATCAACTTGCGTTTAAAGACTACTCGTTAGTGGCAAAACTCACTCGTTGGGGAGTTGATGCGCATATTGGGGTTTTATTTGGCTGGATAAATCAATTGGTACTGGCACTTTATGCCTTTCTACTGTGTATTATGATTATTTATGCATATAGGGCTGCGTTTAAAAACTCGAATTTAAAACTCATGACAACTCACTTCATTGGTCAAAGTCTATTAATTTGGAACCGCGCAACTGGCTCACAAAAAACATGGTTAATATTGGGGGGACTCGTGTTAGGTCTCAGCTTACCTGTTTTTGGTTTTAGTATTTTATTTACGCTGTTTATCTTTGCTATGCGTAAATATATTTCGTCTAAATCGTAAATAAAATTTCAATAAACACTAATTATTTTTCTTATTACAATATCTAAGCATCAACCATAAAAAAAGCGGTACTTGATTATGTCTATTCATCAAGTACCGCTAAATTTAAAGCAATATTACACTGGATTCATTCGCTCAAGTTCACGAATTAAACCAGAATGGTCAAGTTCACCGTCTCCAGCAGCAAGCATATTTTCAAATAACTGACTCACTTGTTGGGCAACAGGTAAATTTAACTCTAAGGATTTAGCATAGCTAACGGCTGTATGAATGTCTTTATGCTGGTTTCGAGCTGTACCTCCTGGTTTAAAATTTCGACTTAGCATACGCTCGCCATGTTGCTGTAAAATTGGAGAATCTGCAAAACCGCCTGTGAGCGCTTGTTTGAGCTTAATAGGATCAGCTCCAGCTTTACTGGCCAGTAATAAGCCCTCGCTTACAGTTGCAATGGTAGTTGCTACAATCATTTGATTCACAAGTTTTGCGAGCATTCCGCAGCCAACCCCACCCACTAAAATTGGTCGGCCCATTGCACTTAAAATAGTTTCAGCTTGTGAAAATGTTTTAGCTTCACTACCTACCATAATAGCAAGACTTGCATTTTGGGCACCTTTTTCGCCTCCAGAGACTGGAGCATCTAAATATTTAAATCCTCTTTCTCTGCATTTTTCACTTTGTGCTTTTGCAACATCAACGGGTATTGAACTCATGACAATGACCGTACTTTCAGGTTTTAGCTGTGAAGTCGCGCCGTGTTCTTTAAACAGGATTTCATCACAGATTTTTCCATCGCTAAGCATACAGATTAGAAACTCTACATCTTTCCCGACTTGTTCAAGGTCAGAGCAAACTTGGGCACCAGCTTCTTTTAAACTATCTGCTTTAGATAAAGTTCTATTCCAAACCTTAATGTGATGGCCTGCTTTGAGTAAATGCATAGCCATCGGCAGCCCCATAATGCCTGTCCCCACAAATCCGATGGTCGCCATTATTTCATCTCCGTAGCAGTTCGAACTTTAAGTTGCTGTTGTTCTACTTTTAAACTATTCGATTTTAACTTTGCTAATAACAACAAGCCCAAACCACCCATTGCTACAAAGCCAGCAATCGCAAGGAATGCCACTGTATAGGTGCCTGTGGTGGTATATAAATATCCGGTTAAATATGGACCAGTAAAACCACTTAAATTACCCACCGAGTTAATTAATCCAATTCCAGCTGCGGCACCAACACCTGTTAGAGTTTGCCCAGGAATGGTCCAGAAAATGTTAATTGCGCTAAATACACCAATCGCAAGAAGAATAAAGCCGACAATAATTGCCCACGGTTGATTCACAATAAGAGCAATCGCAATAGCTAACGCCGCCATAAGTGCAGCACAAGCACCGTGTTTATAACGCTCTTGTTTACGGTCAGAACGGCGGCTCCATAGCACCATTCCAACAGCTGCAAATGCATATGGAATTGCGGTAAGTAAACCATTTTGAATAAGGCTAATCTGCATACCAAATGTGTTACGGAATGACTCTAAAACACTTGGTAAGAAGAAGAACATTGCATTTGAACCGGAAGTAATTCCAAAATAAACAACCGCCATAATCCAAACCAAAGGATTTTTAAATACTTGTTTAATGAGTTCACCTTTAGTTAAAGCAGCATCGGCAGATTGCTTTTTTTCTCTTTCTTCACGCTCTAATGTGGTCATTAACCATTGACGTTGCTCAACTGTTAACCACTCTGCTTCTTTTGGGTTATTAGTTAAATATTTAAGGCAAATTAGTCCTAAAATAATGGATGGGATCCCTTCCAGCACATACATCAAACGCCAGCCTTCATAGCCAATGGTATTGCCCCATTGCATGAGCCCGACTGAAATTGGTGCTCCAATAATTTGAGCAATTGGCAATCCAAGATAAAACGTGGCAAAAACACGGGCACGATATTTTGCAGGAAACCATAAGGTTAAATAAAAGATCACACCGGGAAAGAAACCTGCTTCAGCAATACCCAGTAAAAACCGTAAAACAATAAACTGCGTACCGCTATGAATAAAACCCATGAGTGCGGCAATGATTCCCCAAGTAATCATGATTCGCGCAATCCAGATTCGCGCTCCAAACCGATGAAGCAAGATATTACTTGGAACTTCTGCAATAAAATAACCTAGAAAAAATACACCTGCACCTAAACCAAAAATGGTTTGAGTAATTCCAAGTGCATCATTCATATGTAACGCAGCAAAACCAATATTGGTTCTGTCTAGGAATGCCATAATGAATAGAATAATGAGAAACGGGATAATTCGGTTCGAAATACGTTTAATTGTCTGCTCTTCGAGAGCAGTTACATTCTTGATATCTTCCATAATAAATCTCACATCAACTGGCGATCACTGCCATTAATTTTGGGTATCTTCTATATGTGCCTGAATCACGCTTTCAAAATTTTCGTCTGCTTGGAAACCTAAAGATTCGGCATATTCAGCTTTCACCTGAACAGGCCAACTTTGAACAATACGTTGAATGGTTTTATCTTCTTGCCATTGCACCAAATCAGTTGCTTGTTTGCCTGCAACTTTTTCAAGAGCCTCAAGCATTTCGTTAACGGTGACTGTTAATCCCGGTAGAGGAATAATTCGGTTATCTTGAAGTACATCTGAAGAAATTGACGCAGCTTTAATCATTGATTCAACACAACGTCGTGGTGAAGTAACAAAAACAGGTGTATCTGACTGGACTGGGCAAACAGCTGTTTCACCTTTTAACGGTTCGCGGATGATTGAACTAAAAAATGTTGATGCAGCTTTATTAGGTTTACCTGGACGAACCACAATAGTCGGTAATCTTAAAATACGGCCATCAATAAAGCCTTTTCTTGAGTAATCTGAGACCAGCAATTCTCCTACTGCTTTTTGCATGCCGTAAGAAGACTTTGGTGTAACCACTGTCTCATCTGTCACAACTTCTGGTAATTGGCCACCAAATACAGCACAGCCGCTAGCAAAAATAACTCGAGGCGTGGTTTGTTTCTTTCTTAATTCTTCTAATAAATTTAAGAGTCCATACAAATTAACATCCATACCTAAATCAAAATCGGCCTCTGCTGCTGAGCTCACCACAGCAGCCAAATGCCAAACGACATCAATATTTTCTGTAATATGAGCAACTGTAGTTTTATCGGTAATATCACCGACAATCACTTCAACTCTTGGATCTTGCGGTAAATCATCGCCAGCAAATGCATCAAACAGAATAATTTTATCGATGGGTTCAGGTTTATTGTCATCTAAAGTCAAACTGCCAGATTTTAAGATCTCTTTAGCAATTTGTTTTCCAATAAAACCTGTTCCACCAGTGATTAGCACATTCATACAGAGGTCCTTTCCTAGTTTTTATTCACTTAAAAACTTTTGTAATTGTCGTGAATTAAACGATAAGGACTCCTTTCAATAATTTCCAATGAATAATTTCTAAATATTGATAACTTTTTAATATCAGTTTTATATTTATAAACTTACTAAACAAAGTAGGTTTTTCTTTTAATTTTAAAGCCTCAAATCTCATCATGGTTTGAGGCTCGGCCGTTTATTTACGTTTCGCATTTTTAAGCAAGATATTAATAAATGCCGATGCAATATCAGAAACTGGTTCATTTTTACGCGTCAAAATACCATAATCCTGTGCATCTAAAATTAGATCTGTTTCTAAAATCTGTAATTGCCCTTCTTTTACCTGATCAATCACCATCGCTTCGGGCAACATCCCCACCATAGGTGCCCCTTTTAATATCTGTAAGAAGGTCTGCATCGACATGGTATTGACTGTATTTAAGGGAATTTTGACTTTTGCTCGGGCAAATGCGCCTTCCATACGTTGTCGAATTGGCGTGCCTTTAGGATAGAGTACCCATGGCCAATTTAATAATTCTTCTAATGTACAAAACTTTTTCTTGGCACATGGATGAGCATTATTAACAACAATACAAAACGGCTCCGGGCCTAAAGGTTGGAAATCAAAAAACTGGCTTTGCGTCACATCTGTAAAACGACCAATAGCTAAATCTAAAGTATGCTCACTTAGCATTTCCATTAAATGGTCACTGGTTTGCTCAACAACATCAATAGAAAGTAACGGCCATTGTTTTTTAATCTCAATAATTGAATTTGGTATCACCACCGCGGTTGCTGCAAAAATACCACCTACTTTTAAAAATCCGTGACCGCCTAACCGTAAAATTTCAATATCTTCGACAAAATGCTTTGCATCATTTAACACACGCTGCGCATATCGAATTACATGTTCGCCCAACGCCGTGACTGGCATATTTCGAGGCAGACGTTCAAAAACAGGAAAGCCCAATAAACCTTCTATTTCCTTTAGCATTTTACTCACCGCGGGCTGACTTAGGTTCATCTGCTCGGCGGCCAAATGCATGTTATTGGTTCTAGCCAAAGTTTCTAATAGCACTAAATGTTTAAATTTCAACCAATTATTTAAGCTTGTATAAGTCAAATCCGCCATTTTCAAAAATCCCTTTCGATAACTTTTCGTTATTAATAATTAAATTATTACGATTGGTGTTTATTAAATAAGAAACATATCATGATTTCAAATAAAAGAAGGATGCTTTGAATGAACTTTACGTTAAATTCCCAGAACTCATTACCAGACGACGCTACCCAAGGATGTTTAATTGGTCGCGCGTGGATTCCAAATCAAATTTCCGGCCCATCTCCGATTCTTTTAAAAGGTGATCAGGTTTTTGATATTTCTGAAAAGTTCCACACTATTTCCCAGCTACTTGAGAGTTCAGATCCTTTAAAAGCTTTAGCTGAAATTGAAGGAAAATTAGTTGGCTCAATTGATGAGTTGTTTGCCAATACTGTCGCCGAGCCAGATACAAACAAGGCATATTTTTTAGCCCCTATTGACCTGCAAGTGATTAAAGCAGCTGGTGTCACCTTTGCAGCAAGCATGTTAGAGCGTGTGATTGAAGAACAAGCGGGCGGCGATGCACAAAAAGCTCAATCAATCCGTGAAGTTGTACAAGGCGTAATTGGCGATAATTTAAAAACAATTGAACCCGGCTCTGAAAAAGCGCTACAACTTAAAGAATATTTAATTGAACAAAAAATGTGGTCTCAATATCTTGAGGTGGGTATTGGTACCGACGCTGAAATTTTTACCAAAGCACCTGTTTTAGCAGCTGTGGGAACAGGCCAAAATATTGGTATTCACCCAAAGTCTGAGTGGAATAATCCAGAACCAGAAGTCGTTTTGGTTGCAAATAGCCTCGGTAAAATTTTAGGTGCGACTTTAGGTAACGATGTGAATTTACGAGACTTTGAAGGTCGAAGCGCCCTACTGTTGAGTAAAGCCAAAGATAACAACGCATCTTGTGCAATCGGTCCGTTTATTCGTCTTTTTGACTCTACCTTTAGTTTAAATGATATCCGCGCTTGTGATGTTGAACTGCAAATTCAGGGTACAGATAACTTTGTGCTCAATGGCATTAGTTCTATGTCTCAAATTAGTCGTGATCCCGAAGATTTAATTCAACAAACCCTCAATGAAAACCACCAATATCCAGACGGTTTTGTTTTGTTTTTAGGTACTTTATTTGCCCCCACCCAAGACCGTGAGCAAGCTGGGGCTGGCTTTACCCATAAAGTTGGAGATGTGGTCCGTATTCATTCACCTAAACTCGGCACATTATACAACACGGTCATGACCAGTGACAAAGCAACACCGTGGAATTTTGGAATAAATGCTTTGATGCGTAATTTAAAGCAACGTGAATTACTATAGTTTTCACGTATTATCGATCGTTTGAATTGCAAAATTCATCTCGTGAATAAACTAAATTTCAAAAAGTATGAGTGAAAGGATCAAAAAATGAATGATCAAAATAAACGGATTTTTTTACGTAGCCAAGAATGGTTTGATGATCCTGAACATGCCGATATGACAGCACTTTATGTTGAGCGTTACATGAATTATGGGTTGACCCGCACCGAACTACAGTCGGGTCGTCCAATTATTGGTATCGCACAAACGGGGAGTGATTTAACCCCATGTAACCGTCACCACAAAGAGCTTGCCGAACGGGTTAAAGCAGGTATTCGAGATGCGGGTGGTATTCCCATGGAATTCCCTGTCCACCCGATTGCAGAACAAACCCGTCGTCCAACTGCTGCACTTGACCGCAACTTAGCCTATTTAGGTTTAGTCGAAATCTTACATGGTTACCCACTTGATGGCGTGGTGCTAACCACAGGTTGTGACAAAACTACTCCTGCCTGTTTAATGGCAGCCGCAACAACAGATTTACCAGCCATTGTTTTATCTGGCGGGCCAATGCTAGATGGTCACTTTAAGGGTGAATTAATTGGCTCAGGCACGGTGCTTTGGCATGCAAGAAATTTACTTGCCACGGGTGAAATTGACTATGAAGGGTTCATGGAAATGACCACTTCAGCATCGCCTTCGGTCGGACATTGCAACACCATGGGCACAGCACTTTCCATGAATGCTTTGGCAGAAGCTTTAGGTATGTCTTTACCGACATGTGCAAGTATTCCGGCGCCGTATCGTGAACGTGGGCAAATGGCCTATATGACCGGTAAAAGAATATGTGAAATGGTTTTAGAAGATTTACGTCCATCTAAAATCATGAACAAACAATCATTTGAAAATGCCATAGCAGTAGCTTCAGCATTAGGCGCGTCGAGTAACTGCCCTCCTCATTTAATTGCAATTGCTCGTCATATGGGGATTGAGCTGAGTTTAGAAGACTGGCAACGCGTTGGAGAAAATATTCCGCTCATTGTGAACTGCATGCCTGCGGGTAAATATTTGGGTGAAGGTTTTCACCTTGCTGGCGGTGTTCCTGCTGTTTTACATGAATTACAAAAAGCGGGCGTTTTACATGAAAACTGTGCATCAGTCAGCGGCAAAACGATGGGAGAAATTGCTAAAAATGCAAAAACTTCAAATGCAGATGTCATTTTTCCATATGAGCAACCATTAAAACATGGTGCAGGTTTTATTGTGTTGAGTGGCAATTTCTTTGACAGTGCAATTATGAAAATGTCTGTTGTTGGTGAGGCATTTAAGAAAACATATTTATCTGACCCAAATAGTGAAAATAGCTTTGAAGCACGTGCAATCGTTTTTGAAGGACCCGAAGACTACCACGCACGAATTAATGATCCAGCCTTAGACATTGATGAGCATTGTATTTTGGTCATTCGAGGCGCTGGAACAGTTGGCTATCCGGGTAGTGCGGAAGTTGTAAATATGGCCCCACCCGCAGAATTAATTAAAAAAGGAATTGACTCTCTGCCTTGCCTAGGCGACGGCCGTCAAAGTGGAACATCTGCTAGCCCTTCTATCCTAAATATGTCACCTGAAGCTGCGGTAGGGGGCGGCATTGCTTTATTAAAAACCAATGATCGTTTGCGCATCGATCTAAATAAACGCTCCGTAAATGTCCTCATTTCAGACGAAGAGTTAGAAAAACGCCGTCAGGAATGGAAACCCACTGTCTCTACATCTCAAACGCCTTGGCAAGAAATGTATCGCAACATGGTAGGTCAATTATCTACTGGCGGTTGTTTAGAGCCTGCAACGTTATATATGCGTGTGATCAATCAAAATAACCTGCCACGGCATTCTCATTAATTTCAGGATTCTATTATGACCATTATCGGACACAACTTTATTGACGGTTCACGTAGTGCACAAAGTTCCACTTTACTAAAAAGTGTGAATGCAACAACTGGCGAAGCTTTGCCTTATGAGTTTCACCATGCAACCGAACAAGAAGTCAATCAGGCCTGTGAAGCGGCCAGTCAAGCGTTTAAGACTTATCGCCATACTTCACCTGAACAGCGTGCTACTTTTTTAGAAAATATTGCCGATGAACTTGATGCCTTGGGTACAGATTTTCTTGAGATTGTCTCACAAGAAACCGCTTTGCCGCTGGCACGTTTGCAAGGTGAACGTGGCCGTACCAGTGGACAAATGCGTTTATTTGCCAAAGTGCTGCGCCGTGGCGACTTTTTAGGTGCTCGTATTGATACCGCTTTACCCGAGCGTCAGCCTTTACCGCGCCCAGACTTGCGCCAGATTAAAATCGGTGTAGGCCCTGTGGCAGTCTTTGGGGCAAGTAATTTCCCCTTAGCATTCTCAACTGCGGGTGGTGACACTGCTTCGGCACTGGCAGCAGGTTGCTCTGTAGTGGTGAAAGCCCATAGTGGACATATGGCCACAGCAGACTTTGTAGCTCAGGCTATTGAGCGTGCCGTAGAAAAATCAAATATGCCAAAAGGCGTATTTAACATGATCTATGGTAATGGCGTGGGTGAGCCACTAGTGAAACATCCTTTAATACAGGCTGTAGGTTTTACAGGTTCACTTCGTGGTGGTCGTGCTTTATGTGACATGGCCGCAGCCCGTCCACAACCGATTCCCGTATTTGCTGAAATGAGCAGTATTAACCCGATGCTGATGTTGCCAGAAGCCTTAAAAAACCGTGGTGAAAAGATTGCACAGGATTTGGCAGATTCAGTGGTTTTAGGCTGTGGTCAGTTTTGTACCAATCCGGGTTTAGTCTTGGGAATTAAATCAGCCGAGTTTACTCAGCTCATTAGCAATCTAACCGAAATTATGGGTGGCAAACCTGCACAAACTATGCTGAATGCCGGAACCTTAAAAAGCTATACCGCTGGTCTTGAGCACTTAACCCAGCATCAAGGCATTGAACATTTGGCAGGTCAAACCCAGCAAGGCAATCAAGCACAACCTCAACTTTTTAAAGCGGATGTTGAACTCTTATTAGCAGGCGACCAACTTTTACAAGAAGAAATCTTTGGGCCAACCACAGTCATCATTGAAGTTGAAGATAAAGCCCAACTCATTCAGGCCTTACAAAGCATGAATGGTCAGCTGACCGCGACTTTAATTGCCGATGAGGCAGACTTAATCGAGTTTGCAGATGTGGTTCCTGTGCTAGAGGAAAAAGCTGGACGATTACTTATAAATGGTTATCCAACGGGTGTTGAAGTTTGTGATGCCATGGTGCATGGCGGACCATATCCAGCGACTTCAGATGCAAGAGGAACTTCTGTTGGAACCTTGGCAATTGACCGTTACTTACGCCCTGTGTGTTACCAAAACTATCCGCAAAGCTTATTGCCAGAAGCTTTAAAAGATAGCAACCCATTACAGATTTTAAGACTTGTGAATGGTGAGATGACCAGAGAAGCGATCTAATCAATTAAAAAAAGAGCCCCCTAGTGGGTCTCTTTTTTAATTTCTACATCCAGAGCTTATAGATAGAATAGAATCCCCTAAATCAACTTGGTTTGTAATTGATATTTTTTAAAAATAAATCAACTGCATATTCAACCCAAGTACTAATTTCATTCTCTGATATTAAATAATCAGGATGTGTCAGACATTTTAGATGAGCATCACTTCTTAATAACGATAAAAATATATTCGCTGCAATTTCCGAAGAAGAAGTTAATTCAATTTCGCCCTGTTTAACGGATTTTTCTAGATATCCTGCAATGATATTTGCTAGACGCTGTGGACCCAATTCAAAGAATTTTTCAGATAACTCTGGGAATCTTACCGCTTCTGCAATACAGACCCTAAAAAAAGCCAAACCTGAATGCGATAATATAAAACACAGATAGGTCTTCCCGATTTCAGTTAGTGCTGAGCGTAAATTGTCGGCTTTTGTTTCAACTAAAATAATTTGTTTTTGCATGTTGGTACATTGACGTTCAATCACCGCTGCAAACATCGCTTCTTTATTTTTATAGCACCCATACATCGTTGCTTTTGAAACACCCGCTTCCTTTTGAATCATGTCTGTCGTTGTTCCACTAAAACCGTGAATCAAAAAAAACTTGGTTGCCGCATCCAGAATTTTTTGATCTTTTTCATGAGCTTTAGTTGAAACTGACATATTGACCTTATAAAAATTTTAGCGATTTCATTCTAAGTGTAACTCATCGAAAAGTTCAAAATCGAGAATTGACGGAAATTTAATTAAAGAGTAGAGTACCGATCGGTACAGTACAGTAAATATCTACTCCGTGCAATGAATTGATGTTTAAGATTTAAGGTAAAAAATGAATACAAAGCCACTCATCGGTTTAGCAGGTGCAATATTTGCTGCAATGACTGTTGAATTTAATAACCGAATCACCAGCATTACCTTAGTCGACATTCGTGGCGCGATGGGAATTAGTGTTGACTCTGGCTATTGGGTCAACAGTATTTACGCAAGTGCCATGATTATTGGCATGATCCTGTCTACGAGTTGGGCAGTCATTTTTTCTATGCGCAGAGTTCTGCTTTTTGCTATAGGACTTTGCCTTTTTTCTAGCGTTTTAATTCCTTTTAGTCCAAATATCGAAATCTTTTATTTATTGCGTGGCTTACAAGGGCTCGCCAATGGTTTAACTATTCCTTTGCTCATGGCCTGTGCGCTTAGATTTTTAGGACCTGACATTCGGCTATGGGGTCTCGCCTGCTATGCATTAACTGCGACGTTCTTTCCCAACTTAAGTGCTGCACTCTCTGCGTTTTATTTAGATGTAATTGGCTGGAAAATGATATTTTTCCAAACCATTCCTTTTTGTGCGCTAAGCGCTGCACTGGTTTATTTTGGTATTCCTCAAGATCCATTGAATTATTCAAGAATAAAAACTTACGATTGGATGGGTGCCATTTTAGCGATTATTAGCTTAGCGAGCCTGAGCACCATGTTGTTGCATGGCAATCATTTAGATTGGTTCCATTCTCAATTAATTTGTGTATTGGCCTTAATCAGTGCGATTACTTTACCTTGGTTTTTCATACATGAATGGCGTTATCCGTCACCATTAATTAAACCGCAAATGCTCGAAATCCGAAATTTTGCTTATGCTGTTTTCGCACTCTTTTGCTTTGTCATTATTGGTATGTCTACCAGTACATTACCACTCAATTACTTAAGTGCTGTACATGGCTATAAACCCACTCAGACCATGTGGATTGGCTTACAAATTGCGGCATTGCAATTTATCTATATTCCTATTGTTGTTAAGCTTCTAAATCAAGCTTGGGTGGATAGCCGATACGTACACGGGTTTGGTTTACTTCTGGTCATTGCGGGTTGCCTAGGTGCAAGTCAACTTGATACCACATGGAATCAAGACCAATTTTATTTTTGGCATGCAATCTCATGTCTGGGACAAACCTGTGTCGTGCTCTCGCTCTTAATGATGGGTACAAACAGTGTTCACCCAACCATGGCAATTTATGCATCCCCTATGATTAATACCCCGCGTGCTATTAGCGGTGTACTGGGTGTGTGTATTTTGGACTGGGTCAATCGAGTTCGCGGTGAATACCATTCAACACGACTGATTGAAAATACTGCTCAACATGTTTTCCAAAATATTCAAGGCCCTGTTATTAACCCACTTACTCCACCTGTGCTCACCGCAAATGGTGCAGATCGTGTTTCAGGTGGTTTATCTGCCCTAAATTCTGCGATTCAAGCGCAACAATCAGTTTTAGTTATTAGCGATCAATATCTCATCTTAGCTGGCCTTACCGCTATTTTGTTCATCGTGATGTTGATTTTGCCAGTTCGAACTTATCCGCCACGTATTGCTCTCATTAAGTTAATGAATAGTCATAACTCAGGAAAATCTTTATGAGTACTCTCGAAGCCCAAGACACCACCCATACCGAACCACCCAAGTTAACCAAGGTGCAATTTCTCAAAAAGCATTGGGTTATGGCTATTGCGTTTATTATTGTCTTAGCATCTATTTTATGGGTTTTAAAACTTATATTTTTACCCTCTTCGGTTGTTGAAACAGACGATGCACGTGTAGATGTAGAGTACTCAACCATTGCCCCTAAAGTGTCGGGCAATATTGAGAAAATTTACATTAAAGATCACCAGACCGTAAAAAAAGGCCAACTTTTAGCACGGATTGATGCACGTGATTATCAAGCTGCTTTGGCTGAGGCTGAATCTAATTATGCAAAAGCGCAAGCTGACCTGAGTGAAGCAATGCTCGCAGTGGATAGACAACCCACTGTTATTCGAGAAACTGAAGCACAGCTGAGAAAAGTAGAAGCTGGAATTAAACTCACAAAAGATAATACGGCGCGTTATGAGCAACTACAGGCACTTGGAGCGGAATCTCGATTAATTACACAGCAATCTAAGACTACTTTGACTGAACAATATGCTGACTTAGACAGCAGTAAAGAAAAAGTGATTGATGCACAGTATCAGCTCAACCAATACAAGATTCAGGTACAAGCCAAACAAGCAGCCCTTAAACAAGCCCAAGCGGCGCTTGATAAAGCAAAACTGAATTTGAGCTATACAGAGGTTCGTGCACCTATTGACGGAATGATTGGTCAAAAGTCAGCTAATGTAGGTAACTTTGTGAGTGCTGGTAATCCACTCATGGTGGTTGTTCCTTTAGATCAGGTTTATGTTGAAGCCAACTTCCGTGAAATTGAATTAAAGAAGATCAAGATCGGACAACCAGTTAATGTCTATGTAGATGCTTATAACGTTGAATTAAAAGGTGTGGTAGACAGCTTTTCTCCTTCTACTGGCGCATTTTTTTCTCCGATCTCGGCGACTAACGCGACTGGTAACTTTACCAAGATTGTTCAGCGCCTTCCTTTACGAATTAAGCTTATTGAAAATCAAAAAGACGTTAAATTATTACGCCCAGGTTTATCGGTTTTAGTCTCTATTGATACGATTAAATAGTTCGTCTAAATCTTGGAATATGAGAGAAAAAAGAGACCTTTTATGGTCTCTTTTTTAATTAATCCAGATTCATGGCAACCGCTCTGGTTGCTTTACGCTTTCGCGTGACGAACAACCCACAAACAACCACAAGCGAAGTTACACCTAAAGATAAAGTCGTTTCATAACTATATGCTGGCGAGAAGAACATATAAGCCAACACACTTAAAATAATAATAATCACAAACCAAGTCAGCCATGGGAATAACCACATTTTAAATGGTATTTCCGCTCCAGCTGCCTCGAGCTTATGTCTTAAACGTAGTTGTGAGAATGCAATAACTAAGTACACCAGTAAAGCAATTGACCCTGTGCTTGAAAGCAATAAGCCAAATACTTTTCCGGGGAATACATAGTTAATGACACAACACACTAAACCAATGAAAGTTGAAGAAAACACTGCAATTGCAGGTACACCTGCATAATTGATTTTAGTTACTGCTTGAGGCGCCTCACTACGAGTGCCCAAACGAAATAGCATACGAGAGGACGTATAAATCGCAGCATTCATACAACTCGCAACGGCGATAAATACGACCGTATCAATGATGAGTTTAGTGCCCGGTACGTTTAAGCTCATTAAAACGTATTGGAATGTCCCGTACTTTTGTAAGTCCGGTGAACGCCAATCGACAAGTGAAACAGCAATAAACATTGAGACCACAAAGAAAAGAATAATACGATACAACACCAAATTGGTGGCACGTCTGATTTTCTGTTTAGGGTTTGATGATTCCGCTGCTGCAATTGAGACAATTTCTACACCAAAGAATGAAAATGCCGTAATTAAAATGGCAGATAAAATGCCTCCCATACCGTGCGGCATAAAACCGGCGTTATTGTATAAATTGGCAACGCCGCTAACATTTTTAGCTAAAGGCCAAATACCTGAAATTGCCAAAATACCAATAATAATGAAACCGATAATGGCCACCACTTTGACCAAAGAAAACCAGAACTCAAACTCACCAAAACTTTTGGTACTAAAAAAGTTAGCCAAGCTTAAGAACACAATAAAACAGAACGCATAGATAGAAACAGAAACGTTCGGAAACCATGAATGTAAAATTTCAGCACCTGCAATGGCTTCAACTGGAATCGCAAGCACCCAAAACCACCAATATAACCAACCAATGGTAAAGCCTGCCCAAGGGCCAATCGCTTTACGGGCATATGTAGAAAATGAACCAGTGTCTGGTTCTAAAACGGCCATCTCACCCAACATTCGCATGACCAGAAATACCATAATGCTGGTAATCAGGTATGCAAGAATCACCGCTGGGCCAGCCTTAGCAATTGCAGAAGATGAACCGACAAATAAACCTGCACCAATAACACCGCCAATACTAATCATTGTGATATGGCGATTTGAAAGTCCTTCGCCTAATTTTTTTGTTGTATCATTATTCATATTTCAATCCTTAAAAATATATCTATAAAAACAATCTATTACATGTTTAAAATCCTACGGTAATGAAAAAGGGAAAACCTGATGTTTTCCCCTTGTTGCAATAATTAATTTAAAGTTGGCATTGAAAATTGTTTTGCTTCACGGACCTGAGCAGACGGCCAACGTTGCGTAATGGTTTTACGGCGTGTGTAGAAACGGACACCATCTGGACCATAAGCATGTAAATCACCGAATAATGAACGCTTCCAACCACCAAAGCTATGGTAAGCAACAGGTACCGGTAAAGGCACATTAATACCAACCATACCAACTTGAATATGACTGCTAAAATAGCGTGCTGCTTCCCCATCACGGGTATAGATACAAGTACCATTGCCATATTCATGGTCATTAATCAGTTGCATCGCTTCTTGCATGGTATTCACACGCATAACTTGCAACACAGGACCAAAAATCTCTTGCTGATAACTGGTCATATTTGGTGTGACTTGGTCAATTAAAGTGGGCCCCACAAAGAAACCTTTTTCGTAGCCTGCCGGTTTTGCATCACGACCATCTACCACAATTTTTGCGCCTTGCTGTTCTGCACTTTGAATATAGGCTTGTACCTTGTCTTTATGTGCTTGAGTAATCAATGGGCCAAAATCATTGCTTGCATCTGCATAGTTGCCGAACTTCAATTTTTTCATTTCTTGAGTCAGCTTATCAATCACGACATCGGCAACTTCATCACCAATGGCAACTGCTACTGACAATGCCATACAACGTTCACCAGAAGAACCAAAAGCTGCGCCTAGCAATGAAGTTACCACGTTATCAATATCGGCATCCGGCATAATAATCGCATGATTTTTTGCACCGCCTAATGCTTGGCAACGTTTGCCCGTAGATGTTGCAGTACGGTAAATATATTCAGCAATTGGTGTTGAACCCACAAAGCTAACCGCCTGAATACGAGGATGATGCAATAAGGCATCTACCGCTTCTTTATCACCATTCACCACGTTAAACACGCCGTCAGGTAAACCCGCCTGCTTTAATAATTCTGCAAGGTATAAAACCACAGAAGGTGCTTTTTCAGAAGGTTTTAAAATAAAGCAGTTACCGCAAACCAGTGCCATTGGGAACATCCATAAAGCTACCATGGCTGGGAAGTTAAACGGTGTAATGCCAGCCACAACACCTAACGGTTGGAACTCGCTCCATGAGTCGATATCTGGACCGACATTTTTTGAATATTCCCCTTTTAAAAGCTCTGGTGCACCGCAAGCATATTCAACGTTTTCAATACCACGTTGTAATTCGCCTTGAGCATCATGAGAAATTTTACCGTGCTCTTGTCCAATCAAAGCACAAATCTTTTCAGCATTTTGTTCTAATAGTTGTTTGAACTTAAACATGACACGCGCACGTTTAATGACTGGTGTATCGCGCCATGCAGGAAATGCTTGCTCGGCTACCTGAACTGCCTCATTTACGGTTTGAGCATCTGCAATTTCGACTTCTTTACTAATTTCACCCGTCGCAGGATTGTAAACTGGCTGTTTTCTTGCCGTTTTAGATACAATTCTTCCTTGAATGAAATGCCCTAGCACTTTTTTGGCTTGTTCACTATGCGTACTATTTTCAGTCGAAACTTCTTCATAGCTAAAATCTTCTAGGCCATTTGTCATTGTTGTTACTCCTTACTACAATTAGTTTTCAGATCAAACTGTATTTTTCATTTAGTTTTTAAAGAACATCTATAACGCTACCAATGCTCTTAAAATGTCTATAAGCCTTAATTCAATTGATAAAGTGCATCGCCCACGGCATTCATTAAGCGGTCAATATCAGCCTCAGTGCTGTTAAACATTGGACCGAACTGAAGCGTGTCGCCTCCAAAGCGAACATAGAACCCTTCTTTCCAAAGTTTCATACCAAGCTCGAAGCCTCGGATGGTGGCGTCGCCATCACGTGGTGCTAACTGCAAAGCACCAATTAAGCCACAGTTACGAATATCTAAAATATGCGGTGAGCCTTTTAAGCCATGCAGCATTTTTTCAAAAGTTGGTGCTAACGCCGCAGATTGAGCTAACAGGTTTTTCTTTTCTAAAACCTCAAGCGCAGCTAAAGCAGCCGCACAAGCAACCGGATGTGCCGAATAGGTATAGCCGTGGGTAAATTCAATGGCATGTTCCGGCAAGTCTTGTTGCATAAAGGCAGAGTAAATTTCATGGCTTGCCACCACGCCACCTAAAGGTATGGCACCATTGGTCACCTGTTTCGCAAAGTTCAAAATATCTGGTGTTACCCCAAAATACTCTGCTCCCGTCCATGTTCCTAAACGGCCAAAACCTGTAATTACTTCATCAAAAATTAACAAGATGTCATGCTGATCACAGATCTCTCTTAAACGCTGTAAATAGCCCGTTGGCGGTACAATACAACCCGCCGAACCAGAAACAGGCTCCACAATGACGGCTGCAATATTTGAAGCATCGTGTAGCTCAATTAACTTAAGCATTTCATTGGCAAGTTCTATCCCACCTGTTTCTGCACAGCCTTTGGTAAAAGTTAAATTCGGCTGCAAGGTATGCGGTAAATGGTCTACATCCATAAGCTGACCAAACATTTTACGGTTGCCACCAATACCGCCTAAGCTTGTTCCAGCAACGTTTACACCATGATAGCCACGGGCACGACCAATCAATTTTGTTTTGCTCGGTTTACCTTTAATACGCCAATATGCACGCGCCATTTTAATAGACGTATCTGCCGACTCTGACCCCGAGTTTGTAAAGAAAACATGTTGTAATTTTTCAGGCATGTGCTGAACAATTTTATCTGCCAGCTTAAAAGAAAGCGGATGACCAAACTGAAAAGCTGGCGAGTAATCGAGCTGACCTAATTGTGCACTTACAGCTTGTTGAATTTCAGGCAAGGTATGACCAGCACCACAAGTCCATAGGCCGGAGAGTGAATCGAATATTTCACGTCCTGAATCATCAATTAAGTACGACCCTTTTGCACCCACAATCATACGCGGATCTTTAGCAAAGTTTCGATTTGCTGAGAAAGGCATCCAGTGTGCCTGATAATTTATATGCATATTATTATTGGTTTGAACCGCATCCAAGGTATGCTCAGAGTCGCTAAATTTATCCGTATCAAACATAACCATTCCTGTTTATTTTCAAATTATGGTTTGAGTGTACATAGCGTGATAAGTTTGATAAATTCAAATTATCTTGAGTTTAGATTTAAAAAAACAAAACTAAATGAAACCTAAAAAGTTGAATCAAGTCACTGATTTTGATATTAAATTACTAAAAATATTTAAAACAGTTTGTGACTGTCATAGCTTCACATCTGCCGAAAGTATTTTAGGTATTAGCCGCTCTGCAATCAGTTTGCATATGAGTGATTTAGAAAATCGTTTGGGCATTCGACTATGCCAACGTGGTCGCGCAGGTTTTGCCCTGACCGACGAAGGACGGGAAATTTTAGAATATATAGAAGTGCTTACGGCAGCGATTGAAGACTTCCGCTCTAAAGTTAACCAAATGCATAACCGCCTTAAGGGTGAGTTTAATATCGGGATTATTAACAATCTTGTGACGATGCCTAGAGGCTATATCACCAATACGTTGACACAACTTGCAGAGGAACATGCTGAGGTTATTATTAATATTAGTATGAGTACTTTGTCAGATATTGAATGCCGTGTGCTCGATAACCGTTTACATGCAGGTGTTATTCCACTTGTTACGCCTTTGTCTGGTCTAGACTATTTCGATTTATATAGCGAAAGTTCATTTTTGTACTGCGGCAAAAATCATCCCTTGTTTAGCCAGTGCAGCAATATGAATCTAGATGAGTTAAAAACATGGCAAGCGGTTCTCCCTAATTATGCCATCACACCAGAAGCGGCAAAGTTGCATCAGCTTTTAGACTGTAAAGCGACAGCAAGTGACCGTGAAGGCATCGCATTTCTGATTTTAACTGGAAAATTCTTGGGTTTTTTACCCGACCACTATGCAAAAAAATGGGTTGAAGATGGTTTTATGCAAGCTGTTTCAAAGGAGAAAATGTATTACAGCACCCCTATATGCTTAATTACTCATAAGGGTAAAAACCACAATAATATTTTAAAAACTTTTATGGAGATGCTTGAGAAGCGGATTGTTGGGGGTTAAAAATCTTTGTTTTTTAATTTATTGAGCTCAAACATTGCATTTTTATATTCAAGGTATGCTTTTTCACTGATTAGAACCACAGCATCTTTCTCTTTTCGTGTAATTTTTACGGCGTAACCTAACAGCACTCTTTCCATGACTTTTGAAAATTGTGATCTTGCATTTGCATAATTAATTTGTTCCACAATATTAGTCCTAATCAGATAAAAGAAAGCCACTTTTGATATTAAAGTGGCTGTTGTTACATTAAAAATTGTATCGACCTAATAAATTGATTCGAGATAATTTCCCTTCTAAATCTGAAAATGTTTCTCTCTTTCCATAGGTATATTCAACGCCAAGATCGACTTTCTCAACAGGCGTCCAAAATAAATTGACGCTTGCATTGATTAGCCTTTTATTTTGATCAGGGTTATTTTCTGAAAAATTTGAATCTTTATAGATAAGGCTACCAGCGGATAAAGACGAGCGTAAATTTTCATTCCATTTGCGCAGATACCCTAACTCAATAGAATCAAATTCACTTAAATACATCCGATTTTGATCAAAGTAGAACGCATCATTATCTTTTGAATAAAGCATGTAACGGTTATCGCCAGCGATGTGATAATAATTAAACACAACTAAGTCATTTTCAGAAAGCTTATACTTTGTGCCTAATCCAGCCCCCCAAGCAAGTTTAGTTTGCTCTTCATTCCTGTCAGAAACTGCTCGATTTTCATGAAGCATGCCGTGCAATTGAACCAAGAAATCTGGATTCTTAAATTCATATCGCATAGTTAATGCAGGAAAACGGCTTCCACCTTCTACATTTTTATTTTCAACATCACCACCTTCCAAAGCGACTAATAATTTTTGTTTGGCATCAACGATGTGCTGATAACGGATTTGGATATTACGCTGAGTTCCAGTACCCATTGCTCCTGTAAAATCAACCAAACTTGGAGCTGTATCACTATTCACAAAAGGTGAAGTCGTCTGACCAATTAACCAATTTTCTAGTGAAATATAAGCGTGTCTAACCCGAACCGAACCATTACCGTTATCTCCACCACTTCCCATGAAATCGGCTTCTAGCTTTCCAACCAAGTCTCCTTTCGAGGTGGGCTTAACGATATCCACCCCTACACGTGAAGTCGCGGCAGAAACATTTAATGATTTGCTTGTTGAGTTTGAATTGTCTAATGGTATTGATCCTGTCTTATTCGCAATTGAACGCGTTGAACCTTCAAAATCATATGCAGTATCAACACGTATATTTCCATAAAATTTAATTTTAGTCTGTTCAGCCGAAACAGGCTTGTCAGTGTTTGATGTTTTGTTTTGACTCAATTCAGGTGCTTTATTCAATCCGCTATTTTGATTTAAATTCTGCCTCTCCATGAGATAATCTATTTGCTGTTGTAGTTTAATTATTTTTTCATTTAGCGCTGAGTTATCTTCGCTTTCAGCTTTGGCTTGCTGCAAAGTCATACTCATTAATAATGATAAAGAAATTATCCCTTTATATTTCATGTCCTTTTCCTTTAGACGAAATCACATAGACCGAATTGAAATTTCCTATTTTTCAATCAGTAAAATAATGATTATTGAATTAACTTTAGATAGGCTAACGAAGCTCAATCATTGACTTCGCTAGTTCCCTTTGTGTTTGAATGGTTTTGAATAACCTTATTCCGGTAATTCACATCCTTTTTGTTTTAAGCTGTTAATCACCCAACTACGATCATTTTCACCTACGGCGATTTGCTCTAATTGCTTTTGTTCAGCGGTATGTTTGGCGCTTGCTTTCAGATAAACTTCTTCAACTTCTGCATAAGGCACGCTTAAAAGTCCATCTTCATCACCTAAAATCAAGTCTCCAGGTTCAACCACCATTCCATTAATCGCGATAGGAACATTAATTTCCCCAGGTCCGTCTTTATAAGGTCCTCGATGTGAAATTCCTGCCGCAAAAAGTGGAAAATCTCCCTCTCCAATGACAACCGAATCACGAATAGCGCCATTAATAACGATGCCAGCTATACCTTTCTTAATGGCATACGCAACCATCATCTCTCCAATTAATGCATTGGTTAGATCGCCACCAGCATCAACCACAATGACATCTCCTGGTTGGGCGATATCAATAGCATAGTGCAACATCAAGTTGTCACCCGGACGAGCCTTAACTGTAATGGCAGGCCCACAAAGATATCCCTTTTTATGCATTGGTCTTAATTGAGCCCCACCTGAAGTCATTCGATTCATTGAGTCACTGACATTAGCGACTGGTAGATCTCGATATTGCTCAATCCATTTTTGCTCAACTTTTCTGTCGTTTTTTAGCACTCTAAAACCAATTGCCATAACTTTTCCCTTAGATCAGTTTTCTTGTGCAAATTAATATGACAGCATTTTTTTGAAATGTCATTTCATTTTTAATTAAATTTAAACTAAAATTTACTCAATTTTTAAATTTAATTTTTGCTATTGACTATTTTTTTGAAATGACGTTTTAATAATATGGATTATTAAGGACGTATTTTGCTCGAAATACTTAAATGGAGTGTAAGTCAAAATGAAACGTAAAGTTCTTATCACGGGGCCAACATTAACTTCAGATGCGTTACTGTATGCTCAGTCCCATGATATTCAGTTGATTCCAACTGAACCCTACATGGCAAAAGATGAAATGGAAAAACTCATCCATGATGAACAACCTGATGCAATCATTGTTCGAACAGGCAAACTTTCTAGAGATATGATTTTTGCTTCTGATAATTTAAAAGTGATTGCAAAACATGGTGTTGGGTTTGACACAATCGACACTCAAGCTGCTGCTGAACGAAAAATTCCTGTCACTATTGCAGTAGGCGCGAATGCACAATCTGTTGCCGAACACGCTTTTGCACTCATGTTTAATGTTGCTCGACAAGTCACATGGTTAGACCAACGTATTCGAGAAGGTCATTGGGACAAAGCAAGTGCAAATGGTGTGGAGCTTTATGGTAAAACACTGGGCTTAATTGGTTTAGGGGCAATCGGTAGCATACTCATGAAGTTAGTGGCTCCCTTAAACATGAAAGTAAAAGTATATGATCCGTTTTTACAAAATTTGCCAGAGCTCGATTATGTAGAACAGGAACACGACTTTGAAAAACTTTTAGAAACCAGTGACATTATTAGCCTACATTGCCCACTTACAGCAGAGAATAGACACTTATTTTCACATGTCCAATTTGAAAAGATGAAACGCTCAAGCATCTTAATCAATACAGCACGTGGTGAATTAATTGATCAAGCTGCATTAGTTGATGCATTAAAAAATAATAAAATTGCTGGTGCAGGTTTAGATACCTTTTCTTCAGAACCACCAGAAAAAGATAATCCACTATGGGAATTACCTAACTTGGTTGTGACTCCCCACATAGGAGCAAACACAACAGATTCGCGTAATCGCGTCGGTCTTTTAGCACTTGAACAGATTGTGAGTATTTGGGATGGCCAATTACTAAACCCACGAGCTATCGCTAACTGGAAGTTACTCAATAGCTAATCATGGAACTCAATTGTTTCTAAGCTTTTAGATGCGAGAACAATTAAAATACTGAATATAAAAAAGGATTTTTTTATGTCTACAGAATATTCTCAAGTAAGTGCGATTGAACGCGAAACGATGCGCAAGGTGGCGTGGCGATTACTGCCTTTTTTAACACTTTGTTATGTCATCGCTATTATTGATCGTGGAAATATTGGTATGGCTTCATTACAAATGAATGAAGACCTTGGATTAACAGCTACTGCTTTTGGTTTTGCCAGTAGCTTATTTTTCTTTGCATATTTTCTATTTGAAGTGCCCAGCAACCTCGCCATGCAAAAATTTGGAGCAAAAGTATGGATTGCTCGAATTATGGTGACGTGGGGAGTGATTACAGCCGCAACAGCATTCGTTGAAAGCTCCACATCATTATATATTATGCGATTCTTACTCGGCGCTGCCGAAGCAGGCTTTTTCCCTGGTGTAATTTTATATTTAACCTATTGGTTGCCTGCAAACTATAGAGCCAGAATGGTTGCAATATTTATGGTGGCAATTCCAGGTGCAAACTTTATCGGTTCACCACTATCGGGACTTTTATTATCGCTAGATGGCTGGATGGGCATGCGTGGGTGGCATTGGCTATTTATTTTAGAAGGTATCCCAGCCATTTTATTAGGTATTGCCTGCCTATTTGCACTCACAGATCGACCAGAACAAGCAAAATGGCTCAATAGCGAACAAAAAGCTTGGTTAGTTGAAAGATTACAGTTTGAACGCCAACAAAAAACCCCAATTGGCCATATTTCACTATGGCAACTTTTAAAGAATAAATATATTTGGTCTATGATCATTATTTATTCTGGTGCTTCTGCTGCTGGAAGTACAATGAGTGTTTGGGCACCACAATTAATTAAATCATTTGGTTTGAGTAATTTAGAAATCGGTTTAGTAAATGCGATTCCTTATGGCTTAGCTTCTATTGCAATGATTTTTTGGGGTCGTAGTTCTGATCGTAAAAATGAACGCCGTTGGCATACAGCAATCACACTATTGATGATCTCATTTGGTTTATTAATTGCTTTGTTCACGTCTTCACTTATTGGCACAATCTTTTTACTCAGTATCGTATTAATTGGTGCTTATTCTATGAAAGGTCCTTTCTGGGCTTTAGCATCATCATGGATGTCACCGACTACAACGGCGGCAGGTCTAGCAGCCATTGGTGCATGTGCTAACCTGATTGGTGGCGGCATGATGGTAAATATCTATGGCGCAATTCATGATGCAACAGGAAGCCACGCTATTGCCTTACTTCCACTTGCAGCCTTAAATCTCGTGTCGGCTATCATGGTTTTCGTTATGTCTAGAAAGAAAGCTGTTTTGTTTAGCCAACCACAAAGTACTTCATAAACAACATACATAAAAAGGGGCTAACGATTTAGCCCCTTTTTTATATCTACAATATTAGAATTAATTACGAATACTCTTACCACCTAAACTTTTCGTTAAATCATCTGCAATTTTGAAGAAAAAATCCCCCACAGATTTTGCAATTTCCGCAGTAAAACGACTTGATGGTCCCGAAACGACTAATGCTCCAACTACATCATTTTGAGCGTCAAATACTGGCAATGCCATTGAAGCAGCATGTGGCTCCGTTACACCCGTTGAATAAAAAGGTTCAGTTCTTGCTAAAACTTGTTCGTGTGTTGATCGCAATGCTTGAGCGCCTGCTGCCCCATCCATTGGTCGAACTTCGCCCGGCTGAATATGAACACGCAGTCGATGGGTAGAGTTCACTCTATATTGGCAAAGACGATATGCCCCATGTTTAACGTAAAATGAAGCAGTTTCACCAGTTTCATCAACAAGTTGCTGTAAACACGGCACCACATGTCTTTCTAGATCTAAAGCATCTTGATAAATTGTATTTAAACGCATAACTTCGCTGGCAAGCGTATATCTGCCATCCGAAAGACGGTTAACAAAACCAAAATCTTCTAGCGAAACGATTAAGCGCATGATGGTTGCTTTATTTAATTCTGTTCGTTCTGCGAGTTCTGCTAGGGTTAAAGATTTATCACCTATTCTAAAAGCAGTTAACAAAGTTAAAAGGCGATCAGCCGATGCATTTCCGCTTGTTGCTGGGTGAGGTTTAATTTTAACCATGTTTTTCCTACAATAGCTTGATATCAATTTTAATGTATAGAATTAGGTTTTTAACTTTACCATATTTCTTATATTTTAATTCTATCTCTCGACAGCAACTTCTTTCATTTATCAAAGTACTTAAAATATGAAGTATAGCCTCATTATTAGTATGCTTTACGACTAACAATGAGAGCTATATTAATTTCAATTTTAAGCGTGTATTACGCTTCTATCTTTTTGGCTTTACTACTTGAATAGATAAAATATAAAGCAATCCCTAAGCAGATTAGCGCTCCTAAACGATACGGTGAAAAAGAGAGCATTTCATTACCAAACCAGCCAAAGTTATCAATCAAGATACTCATCAAAAGTTGCCCAAAAATTACCGCTACCGTAGCAACCGCAGCTCCAATTCTTTGCACAGCCAATACCATAATGACAATATAAGGCACTCCACACATAGCACCTAACAACTGCCATTTAGGAACATCCAACAAGGTTAAGGTTTGTTTTGGTTCAAAGTAAAAAATAAGGAGTGCTGTAATTAAAGCACCGACTGAGAAAGTCAAAAAAGCACTACGGAATACACCAACTTTTGTTCCAAGTTGACCATTAATTGCGGCTTGCACACTCAGTAAAGCACCACCAATGATAGCGAGAAGAATCATTAAAATTGTCATGCGGGTCTCCTATGCTTTTGCGACAAGTACAAGTGCAGCAACAATAAAGATGAGTGCCAATATTCGTTTACGGTCAACCTTTCGACGCGGAGTCCCCAACAAACCATAGTGGTCGATAATCAGACTTTTAGACACCTGACCCGCTAAAATGCCTATCATCGTCATGGCAATGCCAATAATTGGAGTGGTAATGGTCAAAATAATGACGTAAGCAGGACCCAAAACGCCACCCAGTAATTGCCAAGATGGAAGTGTAAAAAATGAAGGACTATTACGTGGACTAAAAAACAGCATGAGTAAAAAGGTAAGTGCTGCACCCACACCAAAAATACTAAAGGTGGCCCATAACTCACCTACTTCCTTTCCTAACGGTCCTAAAAGCCCTGCTTCGACCGATAGCCCCATCCCCCCTAAAATGGTTAGGAGTAGTAATAGAATTTGCATCTATATTGCCTCATCTGTATCTAGGCAACGAATACTAAGATAGCCAATTCATCAGAAAAACAGCATAATCCATGAATCACTTTTGCAGAAATTGCACAAATGAATTTAACAAATTCGATTGATATCCGCACGCTTCGCTTCTTTATTAGTGTTTACAATGCTCAAAACTTCTCGAATGTAGCACGTAAAGAAGATGTTTCTGCCTCCATGATTTCTCGAACCATTCAACAACTTGAAGATGCGTTGGGGCAACAACTTTTCTACCGAAATACGCGAGCAATTACTCCGACCGAATCGGGCAAATTATTTTTTGAATATGCAAAAAGAATTACTGAACAATTTGAAGAAGCTCAAAAAGCTTTACAAGATAAAACTATAGAGCCATCGGGACTCGTCCGCATTAATGCCCCTGTGTTTTTTGGTCAACGGCATATTGCGCCGTGGTTGGCGGGTTTATCAGAGCGTTATCCAAGACTTTTAATAGAATTGATTCAAACCGATGAATTTATAGATCCGTTACGCGAAAGCACTGATTTAATATTTCGGATTGGAACGCTAACTGATTCATCATTTCATGCACGTATTTTTGCTACACAAAAATATCATTTAGCAGCATCTCCTCAGTATGTTGCCAAATACGGTACGCTTGATCAGCCGACAGAACTTAATCAACACAAATGCCTAGTCTATAAAGGCTTTGAAGGTCCTAACCGTTGGTTAGTGCGGAAGCCTGCTGAAGAATGGGTACATTATCCAATTACCCCCTTACTTTCTTCAAACAATGCCGAGAGCTTAATGACAGCTGCGCTTCATGGCATGGGGATTGTTTTATTTCCTGATTGGTTGATTGGCGAAGCTTTAAAACAAGGTGACTTAATAAAGCTTTTACCTGAATATGAAGTCGCGATTAAATCACAGCCCCAGCATATTGCAGCCATTTATCCAAATGTCCGTCATCCACCACTTAATATTAGAGCAGTGATAGATTATTTTTCAGAAATCTATGGAGGCACACCGTATTGGCAGAATTAATTTTTTCTTTATAAGAAATCTTAAAGACTAAGATGTATCAATATTTTCCTATTCGTATACGAAAACTATGAGGATTTACATCCGTAATTTTAATCGTATATAGATATTTAAGCTGTTCTTGCTCTTTTCTCATATCAATTTCAACTATCCCATCAGCTTTCTCACCAGTTATATCAACCTTATAAGAGTAAGCTGGTCGCTTAGGACTAGAATAATGGTCCGACCCAAAACTACGGATACTATAACTTTTAATTTCTCCAAATTTCTCACTTATAGTTTTATCTGTATATATCACTGATTCAACTCTTTGAATATTTCCCTTATTGTTAACAACTAAATACCCACCACTAAAAATAAGAAAAACTATAGTTAGTAAAGCAATGTACCGTTTTTTCTTTAAATCTTTAAATTCTATAAACATGTATTTTTATCAATCTTTAAGAAAAAGTATTCTATCAAAATTTCAAGAACTTATATTAATTTTTAAGAATTTACTTAATCCTTATTAGTATTTGAAAGCTAATTTTATTTTTCATAAATTTCACTCATTAAAAGCCCTCCATTAGAGGGCCAGCTCAAAACTACTTAAGTAAACTTACAATATTGCTCCAACCCATCTTATGAGCCAAATCTAAAGGAGTCATTGATTTATTATTCACTTCCAATTTATTAGTATTCAAACTTAAAAGTTCTTGAACAAATAAATAATTCCCCGCTATAACTTCACGATGTAATAATTGATTACCACTTTCATCTTTTTCAGTAATGATTGTAGGATCTGTATTTATAATATTTATGAACTGATCCAAAATATTCTTACACATGGGATGTTCGTCTAGATTTTCGGGACAATTTTTCTGGTCATAAACTAGAAAAATTTCATCAGGATTACCAAAATCAATCCCCCACGCCTCGTCATATTCTTTACGACCTGATGTATTTAAAGTCTTACGATATTCTTGAATCGTAAACGCACCATGAACAGTGCCATTAGATAAGAACATCCAATCGACTATAGACTCAAATTGAAGCCTTACTGTTTCACCAGCTTGCACATTATCAATAATATAAGGTTCGTTTAACAAAGTTCCTGAAATTATACTGCCATCAAAATCAACTTGATCAATCCACATATACTCAATTAAAGGTTGATTTTTATCTTCAAGGTTTTCTTGGATAAATGCACATTTCACATAAGCCAGTTCTAAAGCTGGAACAATCCGTCGATATTCCCAATAAAGTTCACGCCAAAAATATTTAAATGTACTTATAGCACTCTCAAAAGCTAGAATCATTTCTGGAGATTCATTTTTATGCAATTTATTCATATAACCCATATTACAGTTAATTAATATTAAACTTTCTTATAATAACACTATGATAAATTTAAATATCTTTAAATTTCTTAACTATGACACCAATGTTCAAAGATAAAAAGACCAAGACTAAATAAAAGTAAGCCTCTTGAACCGTAAGAAGTTCGGCAAATTAAAATTACCTTTAAAAAAACCCACCGAAGTGGGTTCAATTGCAATCTGTAAAAGTGGTTAATTACATTTAATCGTCTTATTGAAAGTCTTATAGGTACCTGTTGTAATTACTTGAGCTGTATAAATATGTTGGCTATGAGTTTGATGATTATTATTTATTTCACTAAAGCCTTTACCAGCACAAATGGTTTCAGCTTTTTTGTTTACTTTGTTTTCCATTGCTTCATTAGAACCTAAAATATTAGAAGTGGTTTGAATCATATAGTTTCCATTTTCAAGTTTAGTAGCTTGAGCTGGAAACATTTGTGCACAACCAGTCAAAGAAAGAGTAGAAGCTGCAAGAAGAGTTAGCATAAGATATTTATTCATAATTTCTTAGTTCGTTGAATTAAAAAACAAAAAAGACAAAATATATTTTTAAATTTTAACAGTCAACAACAAAATAAATAAAAACCACTACAATAAAAAGCCCACCTTCCGATGAGCTTTTTATTTAATTAAAATTAACGATATGTATTAGGCGTTAAATTCTGCTAATACAAAGTTTTTTACTATTTCATCGAAATTTGGTTTTAGAAGAGTTGGCTTGCTATCTTTTATAGTTTTATACCAATAACTCGCTGCAACTCCCATACTAATCAAAGCTAACAATTTCATTGCTCACCTCACTTATTGGGAAGAGTGAAACTTAAAGTATCATTCGCGTTTGTAGCGTTCCAACTCGTTTTAGGGAGGTTTCTGTATATTTTTTAAGCACTATGTAATAAATAAAGCCCATATCTTTGTGAGCTTTCTTTAACAACAATAATAAATCAGTACTCAATAAATTCATGTAATGAATTTATAAAATGCACAAAGTTATCTGCTAGATACAGAACCTTTCTTTTACCCTCATTCATTCCAAAATCATAGAATTCATCATGTAAAACAAGCACAATCTTAGGTTGATCTTTGATCCAAGGAAATCTGTAATCGAAACAAATAAAATTTCCACCAGGTGTAGCTCCAAAGCTAATTAACTTTCCCTCATAGTCATCATCGCCTTCGGGAAATTGCATCCCTTCTATTCTAGGTTCATGCAAGTATCCTCCTAACTCTACTGTACTGATATTTAGCTCACCGTCAGTATCAACATAGTTAAAGCTAGAAATTTCAGGATAGATGCCATCATGTTGAGAAATAAGTTCAACATATTCTGGCGGAAATACTACCTCTAAGGTAGCTGCAAAATTTTCAATAATTTCTTTATTAATTGTGCCATTTGGATACTGATCCCCAATATCTTGTAGCATTTGATGGTTCTCCACTATTTAAAAAATTTGCCTAATATTCTTAAGTGTTATAACTCACACAGTGCTTTATTTGTACTTTAGAGCACTTTTTTGTAAGTAATTTTCCCAATTCTTCATTAAGCGATTAATATTTTCTGCATAAGAATACAATGATGGATTATATCCATCTGTAGGAGGCATATATTTAATAAAACTATCCATTTCGGCTGGACAGTCAAAATCTGTGTAAATACTTTCCACCTCATCTAATGGATCTTCAAAGTTTTCTCGATTAATCCAGAGCCAACTAAGAATTACATATAACCATTTTTGACTAATGTTCTCATATTCATCTTCTTTAAAGTTAGGACATAGTTCATTAATGAAGACAGTAATGTCATTTGATTCACTCGGGATAAGGAATGACAACTCAAGTTCAGCGTTAGTATAGTTTTCCGTTAATAAACTATTCTCTGCTTTTTTTATTGGTATTTCTAAAGTAAGAAGATTATTTTCATAGCCCCATTTGATATCACACCATGAAAGGTTCACCTTTTCATTAATAAAATCAGCAGGTATTGGAAACAACTTCATCTCTTTGTGTCTCGTTTGTTAATAAAAAGACTATAATTCTACTATGTGCAAAATCTTAATAAGTAATAGTTTATTGATTATCAAGCATATATTTAAAAATATTATAACAATTTCAAACTCAGTCTTTTAGCCTCGGCTTCATCACCATACCACCACACTGATATATCTTTGACTTTAGCTGACATTTCTTCATTAGGACCTAGATCACTTTCTAATGAATAGTAGTCCCCATTTTGATATCTCGGCATAATTGTACTATTTATAAATAAATCATAGGCTTGTTGATAGCAATGTGGACATGAAGGTAAAGAGTTTAAAAACCTTTTAGTCTTATTCTCAATATAATTACGATAAAGAGAACCACCATTAACAGCATATTCTGGCAACTCTTCATTTAAAATAGGATCATTACGTCCAGTTATCCAAACAATCGTATTACAATTTGCACATTGCGCCCCCATCGCCTCCGATGGGTGGTAATGATTTGGTCGAATAAACAAAATACCATTTCGTTCAAATCCTTTCTGGTACCATACTCCTATACCCAATTGACTAGCTGCTACCTGATGTAAAGATCTCACAGGTACTCCTTTTAGAATTCATTTTTAGAAGAAAAGATAGAATAAAAACATAAAGCAACTACCAAGTCCTATTGCTATCCATGATATTAGTTTAGATATAAATCTATCTTCTTTAAAAAAGAATGGTAAAACCCATTTATTGATGTCTATTTCTCTTAGCCAAAATAAATACCAAGGAAAAGTTAAGGCGAATATAAGAGAACTTGTGAACATAGCAACAGATGAAGGTCTCTTGTAAAATTCAGACTTACTCATTTTAAAAAACATTACCCAAAAAATTACTTCTAGAGCGCATAGCAAGACACATAAATAAATATAAAACTTACTCTTCAGATTAGTGATAAAAATTGGAGTTAGTGTCCAGAATGGAAAAACGAGTCCAAATCCAAGTCTAAAACCATATAAATCATCATGAATTTCAAATAGAAAGAACCGTAGAGGTATTATTACATAATAAAGAGCAAAAAATATAAGGCTTAAAAACTTAACTCGATTAAGAGTGTTTGAGTCAAGGTCTGCAACAATAGGTTTAGATATTAAATATCCAAAAAAATAATTAGCATAGAAACTAATTAGATAAATAAATAGGGAAGAATATGACTCATAGTCAAAAACACTATACAAGAATAAAGATAAAATCCAAAGCAATCCAAAAATAAGGAAATTTTTAGCAATAATAAAAAATGGAGATTTGGTTCTAAGAACTGATGGCTCAATCATAATTTGCACTGCGGTATACCCCATCTATACATAGCCATTTCTAAGTAATGACTATAATTAATTCAAATTTATCAATATATTCGGTAGATATATAAATTCATGCCATTGTATCCTCCTGTACCCCCATCTGTTTGCAACCAAACTTTTGAGTGGGTTGATTCAGCTACAAAAAATTTATCTGTATCGTTTCAAGCAAATCATCACTTATCACTTCAAATTCTTTATTTTTTGCTGAATGAGTGTTCATTAAAGGATGATTTAAAGATATTTCATCTAATTTATCTAATGCACGTAATTTATTAATCACATGAATTTCAAGTGGCAATAAAGTGAATGGAGGGTTAATAAATTTTGGAGGATACTTACGTAAATCATTATCTATTAATTCTTCGCAGTGTAAATTTGCTATATCTATGAGTAATGGTTCTAAAAATACTGTGTCACATGACCAATTATTTATCAAATCTTTAAATTTTCCATCTATCTTTGATTCTAATGTAAATTCTTCATTAATCCATTTGTAATAAGCCCATAATGAAAAATAGTCATAACTTAAAGGGAAATCAGATAGAAATTTTTGTTGTAAACAAAACTCCACTTGGCGCGCTAATTTCTTTGCTAAATTTTTATTATTCAATAGAATTGCCCAAAAAAGTAGTGCAGAAAATTCTGAAAAATACTTCTTTAACTCATGTACATTCATTTTATCTAAAGGTTTTATTTTAAAATCATTTAATTGTAATGCTCTTCCCACCTCTGCATACATCAAGGCAAGATTTAAACTATTTAAAGCATCCATATCAGCCTTATTATTTTCAATTTTTAAGAATGCCAATTGGGCATAAGATATAGACATACTAACTATATGATGAGGAAAAAGTATATCTTCCCCATCTAAGGTATCTAGTATGTATTTTTGATCAAATTTTAATGAATGAATTAAACTTACAATACTATATTTTTTATAACATTTTAATAATTTATTTAATTCTCTTATTTCTTTCATCAGGCAATCTCAATAGGTTTCACAATATAAGAAAATATTTCTTAAGAATATTTAACTTAATAATTATAAATTTAAAAACCAATATTTCGGAATAAAATTATTTAAAATTCATAAGATAGTTTTAATATATATCTTGTAAAACTTTTTACAAATAAAGTTGTATTATTTCTAATTTAGCTAGAAAGCAATAATCTTCCTGTTGTTAACTCATCGAATAAAGTAGGATCTTCATCACCTCGAATTGTGCCTTGAGACGAATATGAACCTAATCTCTTTCTGTATCGAATTAAGTACTCAAATAGTGTTCCAAATCTTTTTACTGTATTGCTATTTTCATCCCACTCATAAACAATATCATTAATATCCTTTGTATACATGAAGAAAATATTAGCATGTTCATTCTCACCACAAATCTCAAAATATTGTTCTTCAGCTAAATCTAATTTCTCACCACCCTCTCTATAATTGATAGCAAGTTCTTCATCAGCCATTAAATTTTTTTGCCTTTGTATATTAAATCCCGCATTTCTATAATATCTGTATATGTAAAAATCATCACCAAAAATCAACCCTCCTGAACATTTACCCATAGTTGTTAGCAACTCTTTCAATTGACCATGCACAGAAATATTATTTAATTTCTCAATTTCAGCGATTTCTTGTTCTGAATATCCATTAACCTTTTCTAATTTTTCAATAAAATAATTTTTTTCAGCTTTAATAGAAGAAAGCATAGTCACCAAATTACTCATATAAAGTACCTTATAGATTGGGAAGCCTTAAAATAGATCTATAAATATTCACAACTTAGTATACCAAATTAAAAACTTTTACACATAATTACCATTCTCATCCAGCTCGTCTTTTGGCCTATTATGATAATCAGAAATTAAAAAACTAAAATAATCCATCATATTAGCCATAATGCTTCTTGAAAAATTCAAGTCCATATAAATTCCATATTTTATCTTTTTATGTACATCAAAAAATGTTTGCATAATTATACTAAAGAAATCCAACCAATCATCATCAACATTTTTATTTCTGTTATTGGTTATAGTTATTGATAAAATTTCATTTCTTTTTTCTGAAAAAATACCGATCAAATACCCTCTTAAATAATCATGAAATGCTGACAAATTCCTTCCAAATTGTTTTGTATTTGGATGAATATCATTCAAATATTCTCGATTATTTCCATATATTTTATCACCAAAAAAATCATAAACTTCTTGAATTCCTTCAAAATCAGATATATCAAAGCAAACTTTAATAACTTGCTTACTTGTAATATCTTGCTCAGTAAAAAAATGACATGAGTCATCTTTCATTTTAATATTCTGCACAATAAAACTCCAACACTATGAAAAGATTAACGTAGTTTTCATTCATACTTTTCACTGCGGTATATCCAATCTATACATAGCCACTCCTATGTTAAATTAACAACTATATTTTTGAAAAGTTAATTCATATAGACTCAATAATTAATATTTCCAAGTTGTTTTTTAAATATTTTTAATGCTTCATGTCTAGTTTTTTGTGTATATCTTTTTGTCATACTTGCTATTTTATTAAGTATTAAGATTATTTCATCAGAAATATACTCGGATTTTTTATTCAATAGGTTTAGAGCTAATATTGTCCAATATTCTGAAGTACTATCTGATAGAGCAAAAATAAGTATTTCTCTAATTTGTTCAAAAGAATAGACTTCAGCAATATTATCAACTTCTTTATTTTCAAGTATTAATAAACCATCCCTCACATCTTGCATTAAAATCCCCTCAATTATTTGTTTAGTTTTCATAGTCTACAGTTATAACTTTAAATTAATCTCTAACCTTTAGTGAGTAAAATTTAGAATTAAACATTATCAAATATTACCCCAAAAAACCTCCCTACTACCACATCCCTTTCCTCCAAACTTTTTGAGCTTAAAATCTGGAACATCAAGCCATCAATTAAGTTTAAAACCATGTTAGCACTTGGTTTTAACGCATGGGTGTCCAAACTAAAAACCAAATCAAAAAGTTCTTTAAGCAGCCATTTTCTATATTCAAGCGCTATACGGTAGGCTTGCGGGTAAATCTGTTTAGTTTCAAAAATGGCTTTGAGTAATAGATAGTACAGGCTATTAAAATTGACATGTAAAACAATAATCTCTTTGAGTTTATCGTTTGAGGTTCGGTAACGGCTTGAGTAGATAATTGCCAGCACTTCTTCTTTGAGTTTGCTTTTTTGAAAGGATACGCACATTTCAATAAGTCGCTGTTTTGAGTGAAAGTAGTTATAAAAAGTGGCTTTAGGAATTTTGGATTTTTTGACAATTAAGTCCACACCCGCATTGTGAAGTCCATAGAGATTGAACAACTCTATTGCTGTATGGATAACCTGTAATTTTTTGGAAGATCTTTCTAAAGTTGGCATCGTTTTACCGTTGTAAATTCTTGTTGTTGCTAAAAGAGATTAAAAAGCCTGTGCCTTTTCTGGGAGAAAAAAAGGCACAGCAAAGCCGTAAAGACTGTGCTTGGCACATCTCAAGTTTTATTGTTGCTAAGTTTTAGACGTAATGATTTAAAGCCTGAAAAGCCTATAGCTCATCAAACTGCTTTAAAGTGATTTAAGTTGTGTCGAGATAGTTTTTGACAGTGACTGCCAATAATTTATGAATGTGCATAGCCAACTCCTTCTATTGGGAGTTCTGCCAAAACATTATAAATTATGGTGGCAGAACGGAAGCGGGTTGACGGACTGGTTTCAACTCCAGCACACTCGAAAGTGTCCCACTCCCGTCCTACCGCTACGGGAGGGAACGAGGTGTGCACACAAGACTACTCCTCAGAAGAAATAATCCTGATGTGGTTGAAATAGCGGTCCGTCAAAACCGACTGGCAATGTAGGCCAGCCCGCAAATGGTAATCTTCAATATTTGAGCTGTCAATGTGAAATTGGCTAGAAATTATTTAATTAAATTATTGTTTTTCATAGTATTAGATACTTTAACTAAACAACTTATACAGTAATACTGAACAGCGCTTTGCAAAATGAGGCCTGTCAATATGCCCCATTTTGGTTAAGCCTTTCTATTTACTATTTTTTTATTTAAAAATTCCAAGCCATAGATAAGGTTGCCTTCAACGGTTCACCGGGTTGTACCCATTCATCTGTATAACTTGAAACGTAATAATCTTTATCAAAGACATTATCAACATTCAACTGTACTCTTAAATCTGGGCGTACTTGCATATATCCACCGACATTAACCACTGTAAACTCAGGCAAACTTGTTCCATTATCGATATAGTTAGCACTACGTTTACCAAAGTAATTGATGTTGCCTACTAAGCCAGCTGCCCTTCCAAATAATTCAAACTGATAATCTGCGTTTAAGTTTGCAGTGTGCTTAGGAATATTTTTTAGGCGAGCGCCTTTCGCATCGACTTCACTTTCTAAAACAGAAGCTTTCGTTAAAGTATAATTCGCGCCCACATTCAAATGATCGCTAAACTTGTGCTTTAACTCAATTTCAACACCATGACTTTGGACGCGACCACTATCTACATAACTGTCGGTTATACCTTCAGTCAGCAAGTGTTGTTTATCTAAATCAAAATAAGTTAAACCAAACCAGCTTTGCGGTAAAAATTGGTATTTTGTCCCAATTTCCCAGCTCTTGGTTTTTTCTGGGTCATACAGTCGATTCTCTTTATTAAGGCCAGTATTTAACTCAAAAGATTTCCCCCAATTACTATAGAAAGAAAGCTTTGTTGTAGGTTGATAGTTCAATCCAACACGTGGACTCAAGGGTGTAAATTTTTGCTGAGCCGATATTCCTGTTCTGTAGTCATCAATTTGTTGCTCAAGGCGATTAAAACGCCCTCCAAGCAACAAATTCCATTGATCATTCAAAAAAATCTGGTCTTGTAAGTTCAGTCCCAGCATATTTTGAATTTCTTTGGTATTTTTGGTTGTTCTGGTCAGAGCTAAAATATTTTGTCCGTAAACTGGATTATAAATATTAATCGGGCTAGATGTACCGACTGCATTACGAAGCTGAATTTGGTCAATGGTATAGTGCCCAGCTTCAATGTTTGCGACTACTTCGTGCCGAATTGTTCCTGTATTTAGTTTCCCGCGTAAAATCGACTGGAACTGAAATGTATCTGTTTCAAATTGACGATAACGTCTAAATCGGTTTGCAGTTTGACCATCTGCTGAAATACTCGAAATTTCAGTAGAGGTTCCTTCACGCTCACCATGACCATAGCTTAAAGCAGTCGTGTTATTCCAGTTTTCATTAAATTGATGATTTAACCGTAACTGGTACAGTTGGTCTTTAACCTTAATGTCTCCATCTGAAGGCTCACCCAAAAAGGTCTTTTTGTTGACAACAAATGCCCCGTTTACCATTGGAACACCACGATCAAACACGCCTTGATGTTCAGAAAATTCTGTATCTAAATTAAGCTGTGTCTGATCCGAAATTTTCCATGCAAGTTGTGGAGCAATAAAATAATGTTGACTGTCGACATGGTCTCTGAAACTCTGATTATTTTCATAAGCCAGTCCAAGCCTATAGGCAACAGCATCATTTAATGCGCCTGTGCTATCTAATGAAGCTCGATATTCTTCTAATGTACTACCACTTAAGCTTACTTCATTTTTTGGCGTCCATTCTGGTTGTTTGGTGGTAATGTTCATAATGCCACCTATAGCTCCTTGCCCATACATGGCTGCCATAGGTCCTTTTAAAAAATTGATTGCCTGAACATTCACCATATCTCTTGCAGTATGAATACCACTTAAAGAACTCAAACCATTACGTAAATAGTTTGTTCCCATGTTGGGGTCAGTACTAAAACCACGAAAAGAATAGTTATCCCAAAAACCACCACCATAACTGTCTTGATACACCACACCATTAACTAAAGCTAATGCATCACTCACACGTTGAATATTATTATTTTTAATATCTTGAGCCGATACATGAGACTTAGTAAATGGAACATCTAACAAACTATGATCAAATTGGGTTAATGCTATTGAAGAATTAGAATTTTCGCTGCTATGTTCGGCCTTAACCGTAATTTTTTCCAACTCGGCAATCTGGTTTTCAAGTTGGCTTTGTGCCATGACTGACGTAGAAAATTGAGCAAATAAAATGCTCCACGCGAGTGGATGAAATAAAAATTTAGACATGACAAACTCTGTTTAGTAATTAAATAGGAACAGATACGTACCTAGTAATGAATTAAGCAAAACAAAGTTGTTTAGGAGGAGCTCGCCCTTGCGGTGAAAGAAATAAGCGTCTTAAATAAAATAATATATAACTTAGCGTTGCCAGCATAATGAAGCGAACAACGATACCAATTGCAAACAAGGTTAACTTGAAGCCATCAATAGTCGCAATGTGGCTATAGAGATAACAAAAATTACAGCTTAAGCTTAAGTCGTGCTGAACGTTTTTGTTTAAGAGCTTTTTATGAGAATCATTTTTTATATGGTGAGATAAATGTGGTTCAGACTGCATACTTGAATGATTCATCATTTCACTAATTTGTTCACATACCATTTGCTGATGCATTTCGCTGGGCAATAGGCTTTGCCAGAACACGAGGTTCTGTAGCAATATTGCTAGTAAGCCGATTAAAAGCCCAAACCGATACATGAAAAATTAGTCTCACCAAAGTGCTGTGAAAAATAGCATATTTTTTAATATATTCAGCAATCTTCGACTCTCATCTTCATTGTTTTTAAAAATTGTGAATAATTTTGTACTTCTACACAAAAGATAACTTGCTCTCTTTCATTTTTCATATATGATTGAGCAATCACTCAATTAACATGTTTATATATGGCTCGTCCTCGTAGTGAAGATAAACGTAATGCAATTTTAAGTGCTGCTATCGAAACATTGGCAGAGCTTGGCGAGCGTGCGTCTACCTCAAAAATTGCCAAAGTTGCTGGCGTGGCAGAAGGTACTTTATTTACCTATTTTAGTAATAAAGAAGAACTGCTGAACCAGTTATATCTTTCGCTAAAGGCTGAGTTACGTCAGGTGATGATGCTTAGTTACCCTGCTGATTCTGACCTACAAACACAAATGTCGCACATTTGGCAAAGCTATTTGGACTGGAGTTTAGAAGCTCCCCTTAAACGTAAAGTGATGGCGCAGCTTTCGACCTCAGAACAAATTACTGAGCAAAGTAAACAAATTGGTATGCAAACCTTTTGTGATTTTACTCAAAACATTCAAGAACGTATTAATGACGGAAAATTAAGAGATTATCCGCCGTTATTTATTGCTTCAATTTTAGGTGCGCTTGCCGAAGTTACACTCAATTTTATTGCCCAAGACCCTACTCAAGCCGAGCGTTATCGCAAATCTGGTTTTGAAGCCTTTTGGCATGCAGTTTCAATATAGATAAAAGTAAGGATGCACGGCGTCCTTATTTTTGAACGAATTAATGAGTGAGTAAATACTCATTTAAATAATCAAAATAAGCACTTAGCCCAAGTTCTTATTTGTACATATAGGTTGGTTCCAATAAGGAAAAACAAAATGACTATTTCAAACACAACAGACTTGCCTGCTCCCTTAATGCCATCACAGCAACACAATGGCAAATTTAGAAATACGCGTCCTAACCAACACCAGCCTTCTTTTGGTAAAACGCTTCAACTCATGTGGAAGTTTCTATTTAACAAACCTAAAGACACTGTTCCAAACAAAGCAATTCCAGTTTTAAGTTTGTCAAAAGAACAGCTTTTAAGTGCGCCTGACCGTTCTCTATTTCGTTTGGGCCACTCAACTATCTTGTTAAAACTTCAAAATGAGTTTTGGTTAACCGACCCTGTTTTTTCAGAGCGTGCATCACCTTTTCAATGGCTTGGACCAAAACGTTTCCATCAGCCCCCAATTAGCATTGCCGAATTACCATCCATTAAAGGCGTGATTTTGTCGCATAACCACTACGACCATCTCGACTACCATGCAGTCATGCAGCTTAACCATAAAGTTGAGCATTTCTTAACTCCGCTTGGTGTGGGTGACACACTCATTAAATGGGGAATTCCAGCAGAAAAGGTTCAACAACTCGACTGGTGGGATACCGCACAGGTAGATGGACTAAAATTGGTGGCTACCCCTGCCCATCATTTTTCAGGCCGTGGGATGGGCGATAGCAATGCGACACTTTGGGCATCGTGGGTGATTATTGATAATGATTTACGTGTATTTTTTAGCGGTGACACGGGATATTTTGACGGGTTTAAAGAGATTGGACATCGTTATGGACCTTTCGATCTGACCATGTTAGAAACTGGCGCTTACGACCCCGAATGGCCTGATGTTCACATGCAGCCAGAGCAAACTTTACAAGCGCATATCGATTTAAAAGGTCGTCATTTGTTGCCTGTGCACAATGGGACTTTTGATTTGGCACTTCATGCTTGGGATGATCCATTTGAACGTATCGTGGCTTTGGCTCAACAAAATGAGTTAGCGATTAGCACACCGCAAATGGGTGAACTTTTAAACTTAAATGAGCCGAATGTTGAGAATTATTGGTGGCGTTCGTAAGTTTGAAGAAATTATTTGGAGAGTAAAAGAATGCTTTTACTCTCCAATTTTAAAATTTTAACTTGTGTGGTGTGCCTTCCACGGAAACTTAATTGTGCACAAAACAAAAACCAGAAATAAAAATTGGGAAATATACATATAGTTAAGCAAGTCTCGCCCCACTTTTAATGTAATCCAAGTGTTGTGAATGACATCACTAAATATAATAAGAAAAGTTAGAATTAAGCCGATACGAGGTCTATAAAATAGAAGAATTGCTGCAAGTGGATCAATAAACGTTAAAGATGTCCAATAAATACAAGTAAATAAAGGCGCATTGTTATAGTCCCAAAACAAACCATGGATCAAAACTGTTTGTAAATGGTTGAACCCTGCACCGATAAGGCAAAGTGCATAAATACATCTAATAATAAATTCAGTTTTCAAAACAACTCTCTTATTCATTCATCATGCTATGTAAAAAATATTTTTATTTGGATAAAGCTATTCAATATTTTAATTGCAACAATCTACATAAATATAATTTAAAAGACTCTAAAAATAAATGATAAATGGCTATCCCCTTTCATCAATCTTACTTATAAGTTGTGAACTATTTGATTAAGCATCTATTAGACATTCATACGATTAAAAGAACTCAATAAAATATTTTTTATAAATTATTAAAATTTTTTTATTTAATAAAATTTAAATTATTCAGTTAGATATATTCACAATTAACACTTTTAAATAGCTCGCTTAAAACTAGGACTGGTTTTGTCTTAGTTTTATTATTGACTTAAAACGCAGACTGCATTAGTCTGTGTTTTTAATTGATCAATTATGAAATTAAATGGCTTATATCACTAGTAGCGTTGAGTATGCGATTCACTGTCTTCTTTTTCTTGTGAACAATGAAGATAAACCTTTGAGTAGTAAGGACCTTGCTGAATTACAAGGAGTCTCTCCAAGTTTTATGGCCAAGATTTTTCCTAAACTTGAAAAGGCAGGACTTGTGGTCGCACAAGAAGGTGTTCGTGGTGGATATTTACTCGCCCGATCTGCTCACGAAATCAGTTTTTTAGATATCGTGAATGCAATTGAAGGTGAAAAACCACTTTTTGAGTGCCAAGAAGTGCGTGGTAAATGTGCAGTCTTTAACAATGCCCCGCCAGATTGGGCAACCAGTGGTGTATGTGCAGTACATGCTGTCATGCTACAAGCCGAAAAAGCTATGCGAGACGCTTTAGGTGCTCATACACTTGGCGATATTGCAGACCGTTTTGGCCGTTATGCCCCCGACGTATTTTTTAGTGATGTAAATGGTTGGATCAATGAACGCATTGAAGGAAGAACAGCAAAAATGCGGAAAAATAAAATATCGCGGGATACTCCCGACTAATGAGCTAATAAGCCCCAAATACTAAAGTAAAACATCCCTAATCTGTTTTAAACGCCTTCTCAGATTTTTTCGGACAATCAGAGAATGGATTCGCTCACCCAAAATTTTGTGATGAGCTGGAATGTGTTGTCCGAAAAATTGATCAAAAGGATAATCAAATGAGTAAGCGTATTGTTATTGCAGGTTCTGGCTTTGCTGGTTTATGGGCGGCACTCGCTGCACAAAGAGCAATTCACTTGGCTTCACAAGAACAAAACATTGAGGTGCTGATGGTTTCCCCTAGTCCAAATGTTGGGATTCGTCCTCGCCTTTATGAAGCCGTGCTTGAAAACATGAACCCTGATATTTCAGAGTTATTAAGTGTGGTTGGGGTTAAATTTCTGGCAGGTTGGGTAAATAAAATTGATGGCGACCAACAGACAATCGAAGTTTCAACCACCGATGGCAACAAACAAACCTTAAGCTATGACCGTTTTATTCTGGCAACAGGAAGTACTACGTTTATGCCACCGATACCGGGTCTAAAAGAATATGGATTTAGCGTAAGCACTCTAGAAGATGCTGAAAAACTAGATCAGCACCTTAAAAACTTAGCAAATAAACCTGCAAATGCAGCGCGTAATACGGTGGTCGTTGCAGGTGGTGGTCTTACCGGGTTAGAAACTGTTACCGAAATGCCTGAACGTCTGCGTAGCATTTTAGGTGAAACTGATGCCCGTGTAGTTTTAGTGGATTCCTCAACAGAAATTGGCGCGGCGATGGGTGACCAAGCTGCGGCTGTCATTCGAGAAGCCCTTAACGAGCTAGGTGTTGAAGGTAAAGCTGGGCTACGAGTTACGGCGTTAGATGCATCAGGTGTAACGCTTTCTAACGGAGAAAAAATTGAAACAGAAACCGTGATCTGGACTGCCGGTATGCGGGCCAACCCACTTGCCTCTCAAATTGCTGGTGAAAAAGATAATTTGGGCCGTTTGATTGGGGATGCTTATTTACATGCACCTGAAGCAAAAAACATTTTTGTGACTGGCGACACTGTAAAAGTTCCAACCGATGATTTGGGTAATTTTAACGTGATGTCGTGTCAGCATGCTATGAGCTTAGGCCGTGTGGCGGGTTATAACGCTGCGGCAGAATTGGTTGATTTACCCCTTTATCCATACAGCCAACCAAAATATGTAACTTGTGTTGACTTAGGTCCTTGGGGTGCACTTTATACCGAAGGTTGGGATCGACAAGTTCAATTTGTGCGTGAAGAAGCGAAAAAAATTAAACAGGAAATTAATACTGTCTGGATTTATCCACCAGTTGCAGACCGTGAAGCAGTTTTTGCAATAGCAAACCCTGATTTTGTGATTGTTCCTTAAGGTTAATTTTTACACGAATTCATTTATTTAAAACCCTAAAAGCAAGCCCATCGCTGGTTCTACTTTTAGGGTTTTATATTTGAATCATTAAATTACGACTTTTCTAGCTCTTCTATTATCGCTAAAGCCGTCTTTTTAGCTGAAAAAGGGTTTTGACCTGTAATTAATTTGCCGTCTTGAACGACGTATGGTGCAAAAGGAATAAAAGCTTTTTCATAACGAGCGCCATATTCTTTCGCTAACTCTTCGGCATTGTACGGCACTTTTTTTGCCACCCCTGCCAAAACCTCTTCACTCCATGCAAAGCCTGTTAATTTTTTGCCTGTTATAAGTCGTTCACCATTTGAAAGTCTGACATTGAACAAGCCACAATAGCCATGACAAACACTCGAAACAATGCCGCCTTTTTCATAAATGTTTTTGGTGATTTCTTGCAATTCAGGGTTATCTAAAAAATCCCACATCACCCCATGGCCACCTGTGTAATAGATCACGTCATAGTCTTGCCAATTAATATCGGAAGGCTTAAAGGTATTTGCCAGCAGTGTAATAAAAGCCTGATCTTTTTCTCGGTCTTTAACAGATTTATCTGCCACTAAAGGCACAAGCGATTTTGGTTCAATTGGAGTTTTTCCACCATTTGGACTCACAATATCTTGCACATAACCTTGTTTTTCAAACTCATCATAGGCATGGGTAAGTTCACCTAACCACAGTCCTGTTTGTTGATCTACATCCTTATAGCGTGAAACATTGGTCACGACATGTAATATGCGTTTAGACATTTTCTCACCTCATTTTCATATTTATAATTCTATTCTTTCGTCTATCAAAGCATAGAAAGTTGTTACTGAAAGTGTGTGCTTGGTAAAGTTATGAACCTTGCTTTTATGTTACTATAAGTCTAAAGTTAGCTTGAATGTCAAGAGAGTATGTAGCTATGAATATTAGCGAGTTATCGAAATTAAGTGGTTTAAGTACCCCTACTATTCGTTATTACGAGCAAATTAAACTCTTGCCTAAAGCAAAAAGAAAATCGAATGGCTATCGTGAATATACTGATAACGATTTGAAACAACTTTCTTTAATCCAGCAAGCTCAACAAGTCGGGTTTTCTTTAGCAGAAATTAAAGCATTTTTGCCATCGAAAGTTGTCGCTTGGGACCATGATGCTCTCATTCAAACGATTGAAACCAAAATTCAGGAAATAGAAATTTTAGAACAAAAGCTAAAAGTCAGTAAGCAAAACTTACATACCATGATTGAAGCTATTAATAACAAACCAGATGAAATTACATGTGAGCAAAATGCAGAACGTCTGATGAATCTCTATTTTGACAACGCAAAAACACCATAATTTCAATTAGAGTTAATCGCTCTCGCGTTGTATAGATGGGTACTGGTATCAACTAAGTAACCACAGCATTTAAGTGTCATTTTATAAATCTAAAAAAACGAATTACGGACCCACCCTGTAATTCGTTTTTTCATACAAATACTATAGAAAAAAATCAGCCAATCTTTTGATAGTAAAAACCTTATTCGGGACCATCAATAAATGTGCTGTTTTAATAAATGCTTTATTAATTAATGACCAGTGGACCAGAACCCGGTAGTTCAGTCACTAGCTTATAACCCATCAGTTTTGCAGGTGTGTATGTACCACCCTTAACGGTATTTTTGAGTAAATAATTCACCACAGTCAGTGAGCCATTTACGGTAAGGCTATAAGCGTTTTCCGTTTGGATGCGGGCGGTTTTGATTTCTCCACGTGAATTTCTTGCTTCACCCCAAACATAGGTGGGTACTTTTGCGCGGAGTTCCTCATTTGGCCCAACAACCGTTTTTTCAATACGCGATTTAATAAACTTCTGTACAGCATTTAGTTTTAATACTGGACGTAAATAGTTCATCATTTTCGCACCCATAATCATTTTGGGAAATGCAGGTACAAATACTTCAATGTTTGGAATACCTGTTGTATAGAAAGCTGTAGATACGTCTCCCCACGGAACACTCATGGCACTTTTTTTACCATCACCAAAATCAATGGTACGCACATAATGGGCTAATGGAACGGTAGTAATTTTTCCGTTTTTACGAATTTTTCCGCCTTCAGCCATGCCTTCTGTACTTGTTTTGGCTGTATCTGGAGAAAACCCTGTTCTAGAGTCAAAGCCAAGCGCTAAATGGGTGGCATCTGGCAATGCTTCTTTCAGTGCAGCGGCAACACAATCTGTCGGGATCACATCGAAACCGACACCCGGACAAAGCACAACATCGGCTTTTTCAGCTTGGCTGTTAAGTGACTGTGCCAATTCAAATACGGCGATTTCACCAGTAATATCTAGATAGTGAGCACCAGCCTTTATACAAGCTTCCATCATGGGTTTTGATGTTGCTGAAAATGGCCCTGCACAGTGCATCACCAAGTTAAAGCCTTGGAGTTGTTCACTTACCGCATCTACGTTATCAAGCCCAAAAGCTTTATAGTCGAGCCCCAACTCTTGAGCAAGTGCAGCAACTTTCGCTTTATTACGACCAGCCAAAGTTGGTTTTAGACCTTGGCGTACAGCTTCACGAGCGATTAACTCGCCCGTGTAGCCATTTGCTCCATAAATTATCCAGTTTGAATCGTTAGGATTTGTCATAACACAACTCACTTATTAAGAAGCAAATGAATAGTCACGCATGCCTTTTTTGTATTGGCGGGTACGGCATGACATCGCTGATTGTTGCAAAATTAAAGCCCAAGCTGGTGAAACATTTGGTTTTGTTTTTTTACCAGAGCTTAAATTACGTAACTGGAATTTGACCACCGCCATATTGGCAAGTGAAGCAAGTGTTTTGTTCTTCCAAGTAATCGGTTTTAATTCAGGAGTAAGATTCTGGCCTTGTTTCCAAGCATTTGGCAAATTAGGTTCAATCGCTAAAGCTGTGGCAATACCGACCATATCTACACCACTTTCAATCACTTTCTCTGCCACTTGTTTACGACGTATGCCACCTGTCACCATAACAGGCATTTTGGCAACTTTACGAATTTCTTGTGCAAATTCTAAAAAGTAAGCTTCACGAGCAAGTGTACGGCCATCACGTGCTTGACCTTGCATGGCAGGTGCTTCATAGCTACCGCCTGAAAGTTCAACCAAATCTACAGCGTGTTCATTTAGCATTTTAACCACTTGTTGAGCATCTTCAGCACTAAATCCACCGCGTTGGAAATCGGCTGAGTTCAGTTTTACTGCAACAGTGAACGTAGGCGAAACGACTTTACGAACTGCTTCCACAATCTCAATTAAAATACGAGCGCGATTTTCTAAAGAACCACCCCACTGATCTTGGTGTTTATTGCTGAGTGGTGAAAGAAACTGGCTTAATAAGTAACCATGTGCTGCATGAATTTCTACACCAGTAAACCCTGCTTTTTCACCTAAACGCGCCGTGTTTGCAAAACGCTGAATCACCTCGGCAATCATAGATTCAGTCATTTCAATTGGCGTATTAAAGCGATTTGACATTTTGCCAAGATCAAGTGAAATAGCCGATGGCGCCCAAGTCTGCTGACCAAGGTTCGCTTGCATTTGACGCCCCGGATGGTTAATTTGAAGCCAAATCTGAGCGCCTTTTGAACGACCAATTTGTGCCCATTTTTTAAAAGTATCCAGATGCTTTTCATCTTCAAGCACTACGCCGCCCGGTCCAGTCATCGCTCGGCGGTCTACCATCACATTTCCAGTAATAATTAGACCTACGCCACCATTTGCCCAAGCCTGATATAAACGCATTAATTCTTCTGATGGTGCATGATTTAAATCAGCCATATTTTCTTCCATTGCCGCTTTAGCAATACGGTTAAGAACATATGAACTATTTGGGAATACTAATTTTTCGAACACTTTCATTGGAATGACCTCATTCAGAATGGCTTTACTCTAAGATTAAAGCTAACTTTAATGTCAATATCTTTTCTTATTTCTATATTGAATCAATTGAGTTCATTATTTTTATATAAAAAAGAGGCACTCAATGTGCCTCTTTTTAAAAGATTAAAGCTTGAAATTATTCGCGAATAAATGCCAATAAGTCAGCGTTAATCACTTCATGGTTTACAGTTAACATGCCGTGAGAAAAACCTGGGTAGATTTTGAGTTGGCTATTTGGGAGTAACTCAGCAGATTTTACGCCAGAAGTTTTATAAGGTACGATCTGGTCGTCATCGCCATGCAACACCAAAACAGGAATGGTGATTTTCTTTAAATCTTCGGTGAAGTCAGTTTGTGAGAATGCCACAATACCATCGTAATGCGCTTTTGCACTGCCCGTCATACCCTGACGCCACCAGTTAGCAATAATACCTTCAGATGGTTTCGCATCTGGTCGGTTAAAACCATAGAACGGGCCAGATGGAAGATCTCGGAAAAATTGCGCACGGTTTGTGAGAACCTGATTTTGCAGATCATCAAAAACTTCTTTTGGTAAACCTTCAGGATTATTTTCAGTTTTAACCATCAGTGGCGGAACGGCACTCACAAGAACAGCTTTCTTAACATTTTCCTGACCATGACGCGCAATATAGTGAGCTACTTCACCGCCACCTGTTGAGTGGCCAATATGAATTGCATTTTTAATATTCAGATGTTTAACTACTTCTGCAACGTCATCTGCGTAGTGGTCCATATCGTGACCATCCCACACCTGATTTGAACGTCCATGCCCCCGTCTATCATGAGCAACTACACGAAAACCTTCTTTAAGGAAAAAAAGCAACTGTGTGTCCCAATCATCTGAACTTAAAGGCCATCCATGATGAAAAAATAAAACTTGGGCATCACGTGGTCCCCAATCTTTATAGAAAATTTCTACGCCGTCTTTTGTGGTTACATATCCCATCTTTGTTCTCCTGGTGAAAAACTGCTTGTTGATTCGTTATAAAGGATTGAATATTTATACTAATCTTAAAGTTAACTTTAAGGTCAACTATATTAATCATCTTTTAAAAATAAAATTTATATGAAGACGCTCATCAAGTTTGTATCTTTTTAATCTTCAATTGTTTTTATTTTATTTCTTTTAAATGTCAAAGATTTGACATATCAAAATTAAAGCCTTGACTTTAAAGTTAGCTTTAAACTTATAGTGCCCATATTGGCTATTAATTAACACGTCTTGATAAAGACACGGTAGCTACTCGGTCAATTAATGTAAAGGTGAACTCCAATGAATATAAAACAACAATTTACTGAGGTTGAATTTGGGCAACAAAAAGTCAAAGTACCCAAAGGTGGTTATTATGACCGCTTTAGAATGAATCCTGACCTAGACAAAGTGGCTCAAGATCCAGCTGCTGGCAATATCGACTTTTTCCGCAATATTCCTAAAAAAATCGTGGAATCCCGAGTAGGTCCTGTTTGGGCACCCAACTTTTATTATCGTAGTGCAAATGTTCAGTTGTTAATGCTTGCTCCGATTAAGCAAATTAAAGCAAAACTTCCCGCTGCTTTAACGCCGTTACAACCATTTCCGGGCTATGGTTTGGTCGCCGTCACATTCTTTACCTATTCAGTTTGTGACAATGACCCTTATAACGAAGTATCGATTGCGATTATCGTACGTCAACCTAATGCTCGTGGTTCACATATTGCAGAGTTAATGAAATCGATGCGTCAACGTCATTTTTATGCGCATGTTTTAGCTTTGCCTGTTGATACTGAAATCGCCAGAGTCCGTGGTGTATATGGTTACCAACTACCAAAATGGTTAACTAAAATTGATGTCGACATTAATTCAAAAGAAGCTCAAGCCAATATTTTTGATCTTAATGGAAAACTAGATTTAAGTTTAAAAACTGCTGTTCCTACTTTAAAACATGTCGATTCTGAAACACATATTAATAAAGCAACCATGCTACATGTAGTTGATGGGAAGTGGCATCAAACCGAATTTCAGTCCAACATTCTTTCTTTTGCGCAAAAGCTTTTTCCAAAGAATGTTCAACTCGAGAAAAATGAGGGGCCTTTAACTACGTTGCTAAATGAATTAGGAGCTTCAAAAATTTTACGCTTAGATGTTATTGAGGATGCTCAGGTGGCCCTTAATTTGCCTACTCCACTATAGGTTTATTATTCGAAATATCAAAAAGAGACCAATTTATGGTCTCTTTTTATTTTTAGATTGCTTTTCTGGTAATTTCACAATTCAGGAGTCATAAAAAATAGCATGTTTAAAAAAATGTAACATCCAAATCTGTGATAAATCAGAGGTTGATATCTCTTCTAGTACTGAGTTTTATACTTTTACGAAAATAGTTAGATGAAAATAATGGTAAATGAAAAGGTTGATTAAACGTCGCTCTCAATCTCCATGCAATAATATATAATTTAAAACAATGATTGGATTAAAAAAACCTATTACAAAATAATGAAAAAACATTTAAATACAATGTATTAAAATAAAAAATGTATACATTACCCTTCAAAAAATCATCTTATTAAACTATCGATTAAATTTAGCTTTGTTTCAATTTTGATATTAATAAGAAAACTTGATAGTAAGGGATATTTACTGTGAATCAGACTCAACATCACACCACGGAAGTTGCAATTTTAGGTGCAGGCCCAGTTGGGTTAACAATTGCAAATTATTTAAGTAAACAAGGTGTACAAGTTACTGTTATTGAACAACTAGACCAACTCATTGATTATCCAAGAGCGATTGGTATTGATGATGAATCATTACGCACGATTCAGTCAGTAGGTTTAATCAAACAAGTTTTACCGCACACTACCCCTAATCATGCTATGCGGTTTTTGACCCCTAAAGGTCGCTGTTTTGCGGATATTCAGCCTATGACTCGCGAATTTGGCTGGCCACGTCGTAATGCATTTATCCAACCCCAAGTTGACCGTGTTTTACTGGAAGGTTTAGAAGCCTATCCAACCACAGAGGTGCGTTTTTCACGTCAATTAAATAGCTTCTCTCAAGACAAAGACCATGTAACGTTAAATTTAACGACTAAAGATCAAAAGCAGGAAACTGTTCAAGCGCAGTATTTAATTGCTTGCGATGGTGGAAATTCATTTGTACGCCGTACACTTAACATTAATTTTGAGGGTGAAACTGCTCCAAACCAATGGATTGTTATTGACCTTGCCAACGATCCACTGGCGACGCCTCATGTATATTTATGCTGTGATCCAGTACGTCCTTATGTATCGGCTGCTTTACCACATGGTATTCGTCGTTTTGAGTTTATGGTAATGCCTGGAGAGACTCAGGAAGAATTGAGTAAACCCGAAAATATTAATCGTTTATTGAGTAAAGTTTTACCTCATACGGACAATATCGAAGTGATACGTCAACGTGTTTATACACACAATGCACGCATTGCAGACCGTTTTCGTGTAGACCGTATTTTATTAGCTGGAGATGCAGCACATATTATGCCTGTATGGCAAGGTCAAGGTTACAATAGTGGCATGCGTGATGCTTTTAATCTTGCTTGGAAAATGGCATTAGTCATTAAAAAAATTGCAAAGCCAGAGATTCTAGACAGTTACCAATTAGAAAGAAAAGACCACGCTCAGGCCATGATTAATTTATCTGTTTTGGCAGGACATGTTCTTGCTCCACCAAAGAAATGGCAAGGTGTTGTTCGTGACGGTATTGCTTATGTATTAAATTACATACAACCGATAAAACGTTATTTGTTTGAAATGCGTTTTAAACCCATGCCGAAATATCATCAAGGCATATTGGCACCTTTTCCAGAAAAGAATACACCTGTCGGCAAGATGTTCATCCAGCCTCATGTTCAGCTTGAAAATAAAGACAAAGTTTTACTCGACGAAGTGATTGGTAATAACTTTGCCATTCTTGCTTGGGGAGTTAATCCTACTTGGGGGATCTCACCAAATAGTATGAAAAAATGGGCTAAATTAGGTATTAAATTTATTCAAGTCATACCTGCGATTCAGTTAGACGCTCCGAATCGACCTTCTGACGAACATGTAATTACTATTGGTGATGTAGACACTGAAATTCGCTCTTGGTTTAGCCAAACAAATCAATCTATGGTGATTTTAAGACCTGACCGTTTTATTGCAGGTCTCGCTATTCCTCAAACTGTAAATAGTATAAGTGAAGAACTGTTCCAAAAAATGCATTTGATCAACTAAGTATAATTAAGCCATTCTTTAGAATGGCTTTTTAAAAATGCAAAATTTAGATGAAACTGTTTTTTAAGTACATCCAAAATTAAATCTATAGCTTTGTTTACATGGTCTTTGCGATAAGAAACGTGTAGACCTATCATTGGTAAAGGTTCTACCGTCTTTTTAACTACAATTTTATCCCCTAATAATGGGATAACATACTGAGGAACGAGACTCCAACCAATTTCCATTCCAACTAAATTAACATTGAGTAAAATGTTGGTTGAATGCTGCACAATATGAATATTAAGTTTAGATTTTTTAAAAAAACCATCAATAATTCGATAAAGCTCAGGTGAAGCTTCTTCATTACACATCACAAAATTATGATGCTCAAAACTTTTTATACTAATGCGTTCTTGCTGTGCTTCTGGCGAGTTTTTAGGAATAATTAAAGTGAGTGGCTCTTGGAAGATTTGAATAGAAACCAGTTCATCTGTATTTGCACCATAACGCGTAAAAGCAATATCTATTTCCCCCTTCTTCAGTGCCTGTAGTTGAGCATCATCAGTTAAACTTTGAAAATCAATTTTAAGCTCTGGGAAATGCGCTCTAATATTCGGCATGATATAAGGAAAAACTTTCATCTCAGCGACTGGAACAAAGCCAATATTTAATTGTTCTTGTTCAACTTTTGCAGTTTGTCTAGCCAAGCTAATGGCTTTCTCGGTGTGTTCTAAAATAATAAGCGCTTCTTTAAAAAAAACTTCCCCTGCTTTTGTAAGCTCGACTTTTCGTTTGCTGCGTATAAAAAGCTGAACACCAACTTCATCTTCTAAGTCTTTAATCTGTTGACTGAGCGAAGGCTGTACCGTATGCATTCGTAATGCTGCTTTCGTAAAATTTAGCTCTTCAGCGACCGCAACAAAATAGCGTAAGTGACGTAATTCCATGTCATATCCCAATTTTTGTCTTTGTATCTCGATTACATAGCCAACGATATAAAAATAAAGTCATTATCGTTAGCCATGCACATAACTGGTAAGTTTTCTCATAGCCTATATGGGCAATAATAAATCCTACCATAAGCGAACCAATCGCCATCCCTAAATCAAATAAAGTAAAAAAGGTTGAAACCGCATACCCAATTCTGTTTTTCTCGACCGTTTGTATAGCCATGGTTTGAAAAACAGGAAAAAGTGAGCCATACCCCGCACCGATTAAAGCAGCAGCAAACCAATATTCCCACTGGGTCTGCATTTGACTCACCAAGAACAATCCTACCGAAAAAAGAATAAACGAAGGATAAACGACTGAGTTAGCCCCTCTTTTATCGTATGAATAACCAACCCAAGGACGCGCCATAATCATTGATATTGCAAAAACAATAAAAAATACACTTGTTGCAGGGAGTAAGTTTTTAGTTTCACTATAGATACTTATAAAGCTCATGATGCTTGAATAAGCCATTGCAACGAATAATGCAATCAAACCAATAGGAATTACTTTTCTTTCAATAATATCGTTTAAACTAATTTTCTTCTTTGCTTGTACCCACTGCCTATCTTGTAACGATGTCACTGGTATAAGAAAGCAAAAAACTAAACCCATACATACAATTAAAGTGAGAAGAATAAATAGGTTATAAAAACTAGTGTAACGTAGGGTAGCTAGTGCAATCATTGGCCCAAATACAACCGCTAAATTTGTAGACATGACGAAATATCCCATGCCTTCGCCTTTCCTCTGCTCTGGGATGAATTCATTCACAATAGGTACGGTGACCGTAGTTAAAATACTAAACCAGATTCCATGCACGAACCGGATCATCAGTAATATCCATAGTTGATTTACACATAAATAACCAAGGGCCAAAAATGCAAACAGTAATGCTGAACCTCGCAACACTGTTTTTTCGCCGAAACGTTCAATGATCAAACCAGCAAAAGGACGAATGGCAATCGATGAAATCAAAAATAAAGTTAATGCCAAACCTGCCTGACTAATTGAACCTGATAATTCTTTTAAAATATAAAGGGGTAATATGGTGAGCAAAGCATAGTAATAAATGAATAAAAAAAGGTTGTTTAATACACAAAGGATAAATGAACGATTCCAAAGCTTTTGCTGGGCATCTGGGTACATTACTCTTACTCAATTAAGGTTCTTTTTAAAACACGAAGTAAATTCAGCTGACATTTACAATGATTGATTTGTTTTTAAGCTTGCAGTGAATAGGTTTGAGGTTTCTTGAATAGTTTCATAAATGAAAAAAGCTCCGAAAATATGAGCCTTTTTCATTGTTCTATTTGAGTTATTTAGTCTGCTGATGTAATCGACGAATCACCAAAAGCATCAGTAATGCTGAAATGACAATTCCAGGAATAGCAGCGGAAATAACACCTGTAGCACCACTTCCCATAGCAAGTAACTGACCAGCAATTGCAGGACCCAACATTGCACCAATACGGCCAACTGCTGCAGCACTACCTACGCCAGTTGCCCGGATTTCAGTCGGGTACACAATACTTCCAAAAGCATATAAAACGCCTTGACCACCAATGGTAAATGTTCCCATTAAGGCTGCGGCTGCATACATTGCAGTTAAATTTCCAGCTCCATTTAAACTAAATAAACCAGCTAAAATACCTATGTACATAAGTATAATCACATAAGCTTTATTCCAGCGGTCAATCAAGATACCCAATACAACTGTACCAATGGCAGCTCCCATTTGGAAAAATACTTGAGCTAAGCTGCCCTGTTGACGAGAGAATCCTAACTCCATAAATAGAGACGGTAACCAACTCAACATGATGTAGACAATCATCAAGGTAAAGAAATAGCTTGCCCACAGTAATAAGGTCTGCGAAGCATAATTATTTTGAAAAAGGTTTTTAAAAGAGCTTTGTATATGTGTAATCGATTTATCTTGAAATCTCGTTTGTAAAAACTCTCGAGATTCTGGTAAAAATTTGATCATAAGAGGAATCACAAGCAATGGAACAATTCCTCCTACATAAAAAATCGTTTGCCAGTGACCGCTTACATCATAGGCTGCTAGCAAAGATACTAAGATAGCTCCTATTGGCATACCACAATACATTAGGCCAACGGCACGACCACGATTTTCGTTAGAAACAGCTTCTGAAACAAGAGCAATCAAATTCGGCATTGCAGCTCCTAAACCAGCTCCAGCAAGAAAGCGTACCAATAGCAAAGTATAGAAAGTATTTACCCAGACTGTAAAAAGGGTAAATACAGCAAAAATAGCCACAGCTCCGATCAATACCATCTTACGACCAATACGATCGGCATAACGTCCACCAATTAACGCGCCTGGTAGTAAACCCAATATTCCTGCACTAAAAAAAATACCGAGTTGAGAGCTATTTAAACCAAAGGATTCTCGAATACCAACAGCCGCAATACCAGCTGCCTGTATATCAATTCCCTCAATCACAGCGATTAGAAAACAAATGGCGATCGTAATAATAGAGTGCTTTTTTCCTGCACGGTTCATAGAAAAATCCTTTTCTATCAGTTTGAAAAATCACAGCACATCATTTATTAATCACTTTGATTTCGACATTAGCCTTAAGTTTTATTTATTCGTAAAAACAAAAAATAAAAAAATTGTATTTTCTTTAATATATTTTATTCTTAGACAATTCATTTATAGTTAAGCATAAAAATTAAATTAAATTTCAATTACTTATTAACAAATTAGCAAGCTTTTTAAATTTATATATCTAAAAAACATATTAATCTCGATGAAACAAAACTGTTTTTTCAATAGTTAAAAGTTATTATACAGTTCAAATTAAGTATTAATGCTTTCAATTTTTATGTGATATCTATAATCAGGCATAAAAAAACCGTCATATAATCATGACGGTTTTTCTTTTCAACGTTAAATAGGTCTTTAGTATAACGACTTTATTTAAATTAATTTTCGCAATTCAATTGAGACATCTAGCAATTTCTCTTTATCAAAGGCGATAGAACTAGAAACTATTTTTTTCAAATACCGAACATCTCGTGCCTGATTAACTGCAATACCAGCAACAACAATGCCTTGATCTAATCCAAATAAGGTAAATCCCACTTTTTGATTTTCTTGCGGATTCATATTGCCTCGAATATGCCACTCTTTTGCCGACATATCTCCAACAAATTGAAAGTTCAGGTCATATTGGTCGGTCCAAAACCATGATGGATTTACTTTAGGATGCTCTACCTGCATAACATGACGAGCAAAAGTACCCGCTTGGTTATTAGCATTTTCCCAAGTTTCTATACGAATATAATGACCATTATTACGTAGTTGTGTTGCTACATCACCAGCAGCATAAATATCTGGATGGGAAGTCTGACAATTTTCATTCACTTTAATAGCAAAATCTACGTCTAAACCAGCGTCTACGGCCAATTGGGCATTTGGTACAATTCCAATGCCATAAACAACAGCATCGGCAATGATCTCTTCACCACTTTCCAATAGAATGACAATTTCTTCGCCGCGCAGTTCGGTATCAGCAATTTTCACATTGAGTCGAATATCAACACCTCGACTACGGTGCTGATCAAGTAAAAATTCACTAATTATGGCTGGCGAGCGCCCCATAATCATTGGGCTTTGTTCTAGCACAGTTACATGACAGTCTCTAAAACGAGCACTAGACGCTAACTCTAAACCAATAACTCCACCGCCCACCAATACAATCCGATTCTTTGGCTGAAAAACTGGAATTAAAGCTTGTGAATCGTCTAGATTCCGTAGGGTATAAACCTTTTTACCCAACCCATCCAAAACCGGAAGACGGCGAGGTGAACCACCAGTTGCCAATAATAACTTGTCATAATAGACATGTTCACCATTTTCCAAAATCACTTGATATTGTTCAGGTACAATCTTTACAACGGCATTACCTTTAATAAACTCAACACCTAGGTCTTCTAGTTTCTGTTGAGACAGAATCTCAATTTTAGTCTGTTCAGGTCTGAGAATCATATCTTTAGACAAAGGCGGACGCTCATAAGGTAAATGGGGTTCATCACCTATTAAAATAATTCGACCTTCATATTTGTTAGCACGTAATTCTAAAATAGCACTTGCACCAGCTTGCCCGGCACCAATAATGACAATAGTTTGAATATTCATTGCTTACCCTTTATTTCAGCTCGGCAGAGACTATGCCAAAGCCAGCAATCCATTCACTGATTGGTTCATAGCAATGTAAGGTCATTTCATAATCACCCACTGTGTGTAGTGCAGCAAAAGCAGCCATCCAAGTTCGGACTTCTTGTCCCCCGCGCCCACCTTCACATCGTATTTCGTCTTCAGTCATCGCTTCAAGCGCAGCAAAGTCTGCATTTTTGAATTTTTCCAATAACCGCTCGTCCCACTCTGGATTAAGTGGAACAGATACGCTCTTGTCACCTGCCGCTAAACGCTGTCCAACTGAAATGATTTTGGCCTGACGTGTATTACGAGCTTCAACAGTTGGGTTACGTCCGGCAATTAGAAACTCTTCAACTTCTGGTGGTGCAGAGCCCATTTGAGGAGTGGGTGGATCATGTGAAAGTCCACCTGTGCCCAAAATTAATATACGTTCATTTTTTAGATTAATTGAGTTGATGAAAGCCCCAACCGCTCGTCCTAAAGCAATAGTTCGTTTTGTCGTAGGCATTGGCGCAGCAGCACCATTAATAAATATTGGAATGGTTGGATAGCGATTAAGTTGGCCGTTACATAAAAAATGCAGCGGTTGGGTTACACCATGATCCGCTTGCATACGATATGAATAAGCAACATCTACACCTTCATCAAGTACACGTCGAATTAAACCCAATGCTGTGTTTTCTGGCACATTGAGCTCACCCGGACCATAATTCCAGTCACCTGCTGCTGTTGCACGGACACCCACACAGAAACTCGGCATTAGATCATAAAAGAAGCCGTTAAAATGATCTGGTCCAAAGGCAATTATTAAAGTTGGGTCGTATGCTTTGACCTCTGCAGCGAGCTTTTCAAACGTCTTACGTACCGTATGTTCTTGGTGTTGTTCTGCTGGAGACGCAAATTCCATTAGCGGGCTATGAGAAGCGCAAATAAGTTTAACAGTCATGATTAGCTCCGAAATAAGACAGTTTTTAGCTGTCTTATTAGTCCATTAATATCGGATTAAAATTAAGCATCAAAAAAACCAGCGTTCGCTTGGCGTAAGCCACGAATACCCAAACCACAGTCTGCGTTAATGAAAACACCCGATAATGGTCGGTTATTTTGACGAGATGCGAGTAATACATAAGAGCCCGTCATATCTTCAGGTTCTGGTAAAAATTTCAGTGGCATGCCTTGCCCAATTTTTTCTGGGTCACGTGCATCAAGAAGCCCTAGATTTTCTTGCCCAAGCGAAGCAGCGCCCTTTACATTGACATTCATACCAGAGGGAGAAACCGCATTCACGCGGATTTTAGGTGCTAATTCATAGGCCAGTTCACGCACTAAACCTACACCAGCATGTTTTGAGGCAGTATAAATTGGCCCACCACCAGATGAATAAAAAGCCGAGTTCGATAAGGTAAAAATCATCGAACCTTCGGTTTTAAGTAGCTCGTCTAAAGCAGCTTTGGCACCCAACAAATAGCCTTTTGTATTGATGCCCATAATTTCATCAAAAGCAGTATTTAACTGTTCACCGCTCATGTTGACGATGTCAGCATAATGATCCCAAATACCAGCGTTCCCAATGAAACAGTCTAGTTTTCCAAAGCGTTCTACAGTAGCTTGCACGGCACGAACGTTATCTTCAAAACTAGCCACATCTCCTGTCATTGCTACAATTTTGTCACCATAGCGTGCGATCAATTCATCTACTTTTGATTGAGACCGTTGCAATACACCCACATGGGCGCCCTCTTGTAAAAAGCGCTCAACCAATGCAAGTCCTAGTCCTGAACCACCACCAGTAATCAGTGCGACTTCACCCTCTAGCCAGCCCATCATTACGCTCCCATCATTTCAACATAAAGTGCGCCGTCTTCAATTACCACTGGAAATGTCTGAATTGGATCGGTCGCTGGTACACATTGTGGTACACCTGTTTTTAAACAAAAGCGTGATGCATGGAGTGGGCATTCAACCGTACCATCATCTTCTAAGTAGCCTTCAGACATGGAGGCATTACCATGACTGCATTTATCATTCATGGCAAAAAACTCACCGTTAAAGTTAAACACTGCAACTGCTGCAATATCCCCGACATTACAATCAACTTTTAGGGCTTCGCCTTCATCTAACTCATCAATCTGACAAACGAAAATCTTACTCATTAGAAAAACACCGTAATATTGTGGGAAGTCAAAGTTGCTTGATCGAGGGTGATATCGCGTTTAGCAATTTTCCAGCCTAAGCTACTGCTATCGTCTTTTTGAATCAGATCAACCCGTTTACCCACATAAATCAACACATCTTTTTCTTTCTGCGAGCGATAAAGCAAATAATTACTAAAAACTTGATATTCATTTGCTTGCGCAGTTGCTTCGACCCGAATATTAGTAATCAAATGACGAGTACGTGATGGAGGTTCTTCGGACCACGACATCCCTGTTTCTAATTTTGCTACACGGCGCTCTAACACAAATTTGTCATCGTGATAAATCCATGTGGACGGTGGTGCAATACATTTACGACGATCGCGAGTTTGCGCATTTGTCGTTGTTTTGAGCGTATATAAAACATCTTCGCTTAAAATATCCAACCAATCTCGAAACTTCCAATCATCTAACAATTGTGCTTCTGCATATAAAAACTGACTAATGTCGTGATGCAGTTCTAATCCGATAGAACGCCACACTGGCTGTGGCTTCAATGAGTCAACGATCTGGTTCATTTCACAAGCTCCTTCTTGTCTTTTTTAACTGCTTTTTTCAAAAGTTCTTGTTCATAAGCCTCATCTGCACGTTGCACATCTTCCCATTTTTCATGCATCAATAGGTTTGCCCAGTGGCGATACATGCCACGCGCTGCTGTTTCAGAGAAAACATGATTGGTAATACCCGGAATACCATCCTCACGGTATTTTTCGTTGCCAAGACCCATTTCCATAATGAGCTTGCTTTTACGCGCTTTATAACCACGTAACACTTTCTGGATCTCAATCCAGTTTTCACCATCATCTGCTTCAGCAAAACCAGCTGGGCCAAATGCTCGACAAGCATTCAACTCCATCGCTTCTTTGATGTGCTGTGGTGCTGCTTTATCTGTAATACAAAAAGCCCAAACTTCGGTTTTATCTGGTCCACGTGGATGCCAAATACGCATCGTCGTCATACCATTCAACCAAGACAAAGTTGGGAACATGGTGTTATGTCCAGCCAAGCGTAAAGCACGTGTGTCGCCCAAACGCTCTTTGGTTTCTTCATAGGTTTCACGGAAGTAATCTGCTACTTGGCCATCTACCCAGAAATTGGCATCTGGTTTTTCAGTCAGGAAGAAACCGGAACCATGACCGCGTTGTCCATATTGCACACAGCTTTCTGCTGTTTCCCAAACTGGTCGTGCAGTTTGTGCGCTACCTAATGCTTTAGATGCATCATCATTTGGTTTACCACCTAGAACTTGTACTGCTGAGGCATGCGAGTACGGCGCGTGGTATTGATCAGAAGCAAACTGTTCTGCTGCAAATTTCCAGTTACAGTTAATCTCCCATTTATGAATGCCACCAATAACTTCTGAACCCCCTTCACGGCGGTCAATCATTGCATCGAGATACCAAGCAATATCACCCATATAGTCGAGTAATTCAGGTGTGTCATCAGCCCAGCATCCAAAAACCAAACCTTTGTAGCTAGCAACACGTGGAACTTCTTGCAATCCCCATTTCTCTTTACAAGCACCATGTGGGAAGGCAACACCTTCTAATGGAATATCTTTAAGCGCACCATCAATCCCATAAGACCAGCCATGATATGGACAAGTAAATGCACGTGTATTACCACAATCAGCGTAGCTGACTCGCATAGAACGATGACGACATTGATTTAATAACGCCTTGATAGAACCATCTTTTTGGCGAGTAACAATAATGGGATCTTCACCCATATATGTGTTGAAAAAGTCCCCTGATTTTGGAATTTGGCTTTCGTGGCAAAGAAATAGCCAGCAACGTCCAAAAATACGTTCTAACTCCAATTCGTATAATTGTGGGTCTGTGTAAATAGATGGCGAGATACGTCCATTTTGTGCGTCGACTAAAGCATCGATTTCACACACTTCAATTTTTCCATTCATGAGAAGCACTCCTGCTGCCGCCAAAAAAAGCACAACATAAAATTCAGTTTGAATGGATAATGATTTTTTAAATGTTTTAAGTGAAATATTTTATTTGTTTCAAATTAGACTTTTTATGAATTATTCATTATAGATTTTAAATATTAAAATTAAGTTCGACTGATACTGATCAGTGGTTTTATAAACGGATTTATGGTTTTCAAGCATTTAGCATATTTTATTAACTATCCAACGTTAATAATAGGATTTTGGGATCACAACTGATATGGAATTACGTCATCTACGCTACTTTGTAATGGTGGCTGAAGAACTCAACTTTAGTAAAGCTGCACTTCGCCTCTACACAGCTCAACCATCATTAAGTCAACAAATTAAAGACCTTGAGGATGAGGTTGGCGTTACATTACTACATCGCACTAAACGTAAAGTTGAACTCACTGAAGAAGGTAGTGTATTTCTTGAACAAGCCCGTCTGACTTTAGCTCAAGCGGACAAAGCAATTGCTATGGCTCGTCAAGTTTCAAAATTAAAAAAACAACAACTGACCATTGGTTTTGTCCCAGTAGTAGAAATGAAAGTTTTCCCGTGTGTTCTTCCAAGTTTACGCATACAAAATCCAAACTTAAAAATTGAATTACGGAGCATGAATAATACTGAACAAATGGAAGCCTTAAAGAAAGGTGAAATTGACATCGCCTTTATGAGAGATAACTTAAATAACGATGAAATTCAGAGTCAGTTTGTATTACGTGAACCTCTAATGCTATTGCTTCCTCGAGATCACCCACTTGCTCAGTACGAGCGTATTCCAGTGAAGCTTTTAAATAATATTGATTTTATTATCCCATCGTCAGAACAGTCGTCGATTTTACATAATACAATTCTTAATTTTGCTGAACTTCATAAAATTAAATTTAATATTGTGCAAACTGCTCATAATATTTTATTTAACATTAATTCAATAGGGATGGGATTAGGTTGCGGAATCTTGCCTAGCTATATAGAGCCGCTCACTTTAAATAATATTGTCACTAGACCTGTTGATGTCGATCTACCTTTTTTAGATTTATTTGTAAGCTATCGCAAAGACGCAGAATCTTCTGGAGTTAAAGAATTCATGGATTTATTAAGTAAAGTTTTTTACTTAAATATTAACCAGATCTAACTTATCTTATTTAATACAAAAGTCTAAGATAAAATGACAGGGCTCAGCAAAAAACCAAAATTTTTAATTTAAATACAGGAAGAATAATAATTTATCCTTCCTGTATTTTTTTATATTTTATTTCACATCATGTACTGCTAAATATTGTTTAATAATCTGGTTAAATTCTTGTGCTCTTTCAACTTGTGACCAATGACCACATTGACTAAAAATATGAGCATCAGCATAAGGTACAATATTCAAAATATCCCATGTACGAGATACAGGAATAACTACATCTTGCACACCATGAATGAGTAGTACAGGAACTTGAATCTCTTTCATCTTTTCAAAATCAAGCGGGAATTCAAAGCGGTCACGGTCTCGTGCACCAACAACATCCATCAATCGATCTGATGCGTAGTCATTTTTTGCTGAGTCAAAACGAACTTTAACCAATTCATCTGTGATTAAAGACTTATCGACCACAAACATTTCTAAAGTTTTACGGATACCAGCTTCTGTCAATTCAGGATTAGCATGTGCTTTAAGTGCTGCCGTCTGCTTAGCACCACCCGTTCCCATTGATACAATACCCAGTACACGCTCTGGGTAATCCAATATAAACTGGAATGCTAACCAACCTCCTAAAGAATTACCTACTAACCAGGTTTTTTCAATTCCTAAAGCATCTAATACACGGACTGCATGATCTACCCATGCACGGATACCGTAAGCTGTGCCTTCTGCAACAACAGTTTGTCCATAACCAATCGAATCAATTGCGATACAACGTCCTTGCTCAGCAATTTGTGGTAAGTTCAACCACCAGTTTGCTGCTGCTGAAACACCCGTACCAGAACCATGTAAAAATAAAATTGGAGTACCTTTTCCAAGTTCATGATAATGAGTAAGCTCGCCTGCTGCTGTTTCAATCCATTTATCTTCCAAACCAAAAAATGGATCTGTTTTATATTCGGGGATTTGTACTGTTCCCATGTTATTCCTCTTACAATCTGTACAGCCCAACCCAAGATTAGGCCGATTTAATACGCCAAATTTCAAATGTTTTACTCACCTATATTACCCGTTCAGCAAGCCCAAACTTATAGTTGTTTATGATGAGGTGATATAAAATAAGTATTAATAAACCAATGTTATTTAAAGAAATTTTTAAAACCTATAGCTATAGGTTGTCGCAATACGATTTTCTTGCAAATCACTCTTTTGGCCAGCAATATTGTCAAAATTGACATCTATATACATCCACTGGAATCCCAAACCTTTTAACTTCCCTTCTGGCAATACGTAATTCAGAATAAAGTTGAATTCATCTTCTTTGCCTTTGCCTGTTAATGCACTTGATTCATATGCTGAATCGACACCCCAGCCATGCCAATATTTGGCAGTAGTTTTCAATCCTTTAATGCCTAGTTCACTAAAATCGTAGCTATAGGTTATACCAACGGATTTCTCATCTTTACGGATAAAACTCGCAACTGACCAGTTATCTAAATAAGGCTGTGGTACCCAACCTGCAAGTGTTGGAAAATACGGAGCGCCTGTTGCTGCACTCGGATTACTACCATAGTCGCCAAACATTTGCTGATAAGACAAACCTACGCTGTGCGAGCCATAAGTTAAGGTTGAGCCTACAGACAATGCCTGATTATCAATATCACCATACAAGGCATCTCCCGACTCTGCATTGTCGAAAAAACGTATGTGTGAATCGACTTTTAACTTGTCATAATTATTTTTATAGTTCACACCCAAGTAATTTTGACGATAGATATTCGTCACATCGCCATAAAAGTAACTTGCAGACCAGTTTTTATTTAATTGGTAATCTATGCCCGCAACATACATCCCATCAGTTTTACCATCATTATTTAATGCTTTAGGCCATAGACCAAAATCCATTGGCTGATTTTCATAACGGGCATTGATACTATCCAAATAACCTAACGTTAATTTGGTGTTTTTAATATCTTTTGACTCTAGCCATACGCCATTATAAGTGGTCAATAATTGACGTGATGGATCAAAATGAATTACTGGTGTTACAGATAAAATTTCACCAATTCGTAATTCAGTTTGGCTGATTTTCGCTTTAAGAGTTGCTCCTATTTTACCAAACTGGCGCTCTTGTTTTCCTGTGCCTGTACCAGAAATTCCACTGTACGGCAGAACCCAATCGGCATTATGGTCACGACCATCCAGACGCACAGCATACTGTGCCAACACATCAACACCAAGTTGTAATGCTCCAAACTCTGCATAGCCCGATTTTGCATCCAGTGTCGCAGCTTGTGACCAACTACCCCAGTTTTTTGCAGGGGTGTCATCATACTGGCGATCTAAATAGAAGTTTTTAAATTTCAGCTGAACCTGACTATCTTCAACAAAGCCAGCATATGTGCCAGTAGCTCCTATTGTTGCTATTGCGCAAGCCATTGCGATCCATAACGTTTGACGACGCATTGCGTACTTCCTTTCAATCAATCCATGAAAACAAGCACTATCATGCTCAACTCTTTTTTTATGAAAAATTCGACTAGAGTATTAAGATATTTTTCTTTTTAAACTCAATGCTTTAAAAAATGTTACTTTTCCAGTAATAAGGATTTTTAACAGATCATTAAAAACGATTAATCATTACCTAAAAACCAGAATAAATATTTGTTATATATCTATTTTTTATTAAAATATCTTTATTTGAATTTGCTATTTTTAATTTTCTAATCGTTTTTTTATTTAAATAGAAACTCATCCAATCAAAAATGATGTCCATCCATTTATAGAAAATAACACTTATATCCAAGTTATTTCATCTAGATCAAATCATTAGATGTAAAAAAGCACTCTCGTGGAGTGCTCTTTTTCATTTGTAAAAAACTTATGCGCTCATTACTTTCGCTTTTGACATGGTCAAGGCAAGATCTTCAATCATATCCTCCTGTCCCCCAACCGTACCACGGCGACCAAGCTCTAATAAAATTTCACGTGCAGAGACACCATATTTAGCTTCAGCACGTTTTGCAAACAACAAGAAAGAAGAATATACACCTGCATAACCTAATGTTGCTGCATCACGATCGGCACGAATTGGATTTAGCATCATTGGTATCACAAGATCTTCTGCAATATCCTGTACTTTAAACAAGTCTACGCCTGTTTCTATTTGCATACGATTTGCAACCGCAATAAATAATTCAAGCGGCGTATTGCCTGCTCCTGCTCCTAGACCAGCTGCCGCCAAGTCGACTCGAATTGCACCAGCTTCAACCGCAGCAACAGTATTGGCAACGCCCATACCCAAGTTATGGTGACCATGGAAACCTAACTCAATATTGCTATCAAGTTCTTGGCGGAGTAACCCAATCCGATCGGTAACATCTTGTGGCAACATGTACCCAGCTGAGTCTGTAACATAAATACAGTTAGCACCGTAAGACACCATTTTTTTTGCTTCTTGTAGCAAATGTTGTGGCGATGCCATATGAGCTAACATTAAAAAGCCTACTGTATCCATTCCCAATTTACGGGCAGCAGTAATATGCTGTTCAGATACATCTGCTTCTGTACAGTGTGTTGCAACACGAATGGTTGAAACACCAATTTCATGTGCCATTTTCAAATGATCAACTGTTCCAATGCCAGGCAATAACAACGCTGACACTTTGGCATTTTTCATGCGTGGCACGACGGCAGATAAATACTCTTCATCTGTTGCAGCAGCGAAACCGTAATTAACGGAACTACCCCCTAAGCCATCACCATGAGTTACTTCAATTAAAGGTACTCCCGCCTCATCTAACGCACTTGAAATGGCAATCATTTGCTCAACTGTAGTTTGATGGCGTTGAGGATGCATACCATCACGTAAAGTCATATCATGCACAATAATCTTAGACATACGGTTTCTCCTTAAACAACTTCAGCTTTTTGATTAGATAAAACACGTTCTGCAAACATTTCTGCAGTACGTGCAGCTGCCGCAGTCATAATGTCAAGATTACCTGCATATTTCGGTAAATAATCGCCTAGGCCTTCTACTTCAAGAAATATAGAAACACGATTACCATCAAATACAGGGCCATTCACCAGTTTGTAGCCCGGAACATATTTTTGGACTTCTTTGATCATGGCATTGACTGATTCCGTAATTGCAACTTGGTCAGGCTCTCCTTCAACTAAACAATGTACTGTGTCACGCATCATTAATGGTGGTTCAGCTGGGTTAATAATAATGATGGCTTTACCTTGTTTGGCACCACCAACCTTTTCAATTGCACCAGCCGTAGTACGAGTAAATTCATCAATATTTTTACGCGTACCTGGGCCAACCGATTTTGTTGATACAGTCGCAATGATTTCAGCATAGTTAACTGTCTGTACTCTTGAAATCGCTGCGACCATTGGAATAGTTGCTTGCCCACCGCAAGTCACCATATTGACGTTAGGGACTTCACCTGCGTCTAGCAGAGCTTCTAAGTTCACTGGCGGCACACAAAATGGACCAATTGCCGCAGGCGTTAAATCAATCATTAACACGCCAAGCTCATTAAGCTTACGGCTATTCTCTGCATGTACATAAGCAGAAGTCGCATCAAAAGCAATTTTGATATCATCTTCAAGTACATGAGGTAATAAACCATCAACTCCATCCGATGTAGTCTTTAAACCCATTTTTGCAGCACGGGCCAAGCCTTCAGAAGTAGGATCAATCCCTATCATCCATACAGGTTCTAGCACTTCACTACGCTGTAATTTATACAACAAATCTGTTCCAATATTTCCCGGACCGATTAAGGCACATTTGATCTTATTCATTTCCCTATCCTTTATTCAGTAGCAAAGCATGCGGTAACTGAGTCGAAGCCTTCAATTTTTACTACGAACTCATCTCCGGCATGAGCTACAACCATTGGACCCAATGCCCCTGTTAAAACAATATCTCCAGCCTGTAACGGGCGCCCGCGACGTACCATTTCATCGGCCAACCAAATAGCTGCATTCAACGGGTTGGCCAAACAAGCTTTACCCACGCCCTCTGAGACAATTTCACTACTACGAGTCATGACCATTTTGCAGTTCACTAAATCAAGTTGATCAAGCTGTACTGGACGCGAACCTAAAACAAAAGCCGCACTAGAAGCGTTGTCAGCAACAGTGTCAATTAATGAGATTTTCCAGTTCTCAATACGGCTATCGACGACTTCAATAGCAGGCAAGGCATAGTCTGTAGCACTAATAATGTCTGCATATGTATGTCTGGTTTGGGTTAAATCATGTTTGAGTACAAGCGCAATTTCAGCTTCAACTTTTGGCTGAATTAATTTACTTATTGGAATTACATCACCATCACCGTATGCCATATCGGCAAATAGCATTCCAAAATCAGGCTGATCCACCCCAAGCTGAGCTTGTACGGCTTTTGAAGTCAATCCAATTTTACGACCTACTAAACGGCGCCCTTCCGAGAGTGCACGTACAGTATTGATTTCCTGTACTGCATAAGCGATATCCACACTTGCCTGTTCACCACCGAGTTCAGCACGTATTGGAACAATCGCAGTTTGTGATAGTTCAGCCTGCCTTAAAGCCAAAGCAACTGAATCGACAACAGCAGAATTTGACATCAATATTTCCTTAAACTGCAAAATTGAATGTTTACTGCGTACGAAAGGTATAGAACGGAATACGAAGTTCAGGCAAAGTTAGAAACAACAAATCCCTTGTATTTTCCGAGACAGCTACCTACGGGAACGTACATATAAAACACAGCTTAAGAATGGGAAAATCCCTAATTAAATGCCAATACTTATTTTGTTTCATATAATAGTTTTTATTTATAATCAACCCCAAAATGCTGTTTAAAAATTTAATGCTAAGTAACTATAATAATTTTATTAATCAATATATTTTTTTAGAGGTTAGAAAAATACTAATTTTCAGATTTTATATATTACACTAGATAGTCTCACGTTTAGTTATTGTTGAAGATGCTTAAGTAGTCCTTAATTTACCTACTGCAATTCATTTTAAAATATAAATAAAAAGTCCATCTTAACTACGTTTAAAAGTTTGGATTTACTAATATCTTTCAAGCGTAGTTAATCAGACAATATTAATAAACTTAACTTAGAACACCTTTTTTACAGACACTGTAAATGTCGAATCAATCGGATTTGAAATTGGCGCGTCTGGTTCACCATTACTATACTTTTTATAAAACCCATCTTTATCCCAAGCTTTGGTATAGGCTAGTCCTGTAGTCCAACCCTCACCTAAATCTTTAATCAGCTCGACTTTCATATCTTGAAAGTTAGCTTTCGAGAAATTTTTAATTCTTTCATAGCCATAGTGAGCACCAAAAGTCCAAGACTCATTAATAGGCTGAGTAAAAGTTAAATCTAAATAAGTTGTTCCTCGTGAACGTTTACCCTCAGGTCCCTCCGTCGTATCTGAGTTATAGCCTGCATAATCTGGGGTATAGGTAATATAATATTTAAGAGTCAAAGGCCCATAACCAATTTGAGGCACAATTTCGCCATAGTTATAACTGGTACTTCCCGTTTCAGGCGTACTTTTAGCTCCCGGATAGTAGTAATAAAAAACCGTCATTCCAGCCGAAAACTTATCAAAAGTTTTTATATAACCTGTGTAAAAATCCCACTCAACTGAAGCATCACGAAGATAGTTAGAACTTACATTTGAAGCCCAAGTCCCCACAAATAATCCATTCGGATTTGCATAATCTAGACCAATTTGTAAAGCAGGCTTGCCCCAAGTTTGTTGAAAACCACGTGAAATATATTGACTTGCGAAGGTTACATTAGCACTGTATGGAGAAATTTGTTCTTGTTCATTTAATTGTTCAGCATGTACAACACCAGTAGACATAATAAGAGAAGCTATCCCTAAAATTTTTCTCATCTAATAATCCTTTTAAATATTACGTATAGGTTTAAAGTTTTAAAATAACATGATAATTCAATTTAAAACGTATTAAAAAGTTATAAATTCAAATTTCTGGACACTTCTTCTTCGCTATAGATCTCTTCAATACAATCTAAGATTTTAGGAATATATGAACTTTGGTCCATATTGCGCATCGATAGAGAAATGGGACTATAGGCTTCTAAGTCTAAAATATTTAAATAAGTTAGATTCTTCATTCCAATATCACAGGCGCTTTCCGGAATAATACAAATACCCTCCCCAGATGCCACTAAGCCAAGTGCCATATGAATTTCTCGGACTTCAGTTAGTTTGGCGGGAACAAGACCTAATTTGGTAAACAAAGCTTGAATAGTGGTCGAAAAATTCGGTTTAGGTGTTGTGGGATAAGAAAAAATTGTTTCATTGATAATTTGAGATAAATAAATTCCTGATTCTTGGAACTCACTTAAAGGATGTTTTTTATGGATAGCGAGTTTTAATTTTTCTTTACGAAGTAGAAGTCGCTTAATGGCAGGATCACTAATCGGCAATCGGCCAAAACCTAAATCAATTTTTCCTAACTTTAAGGCTTCGACCTGATCCCGTGTACCACATTCAATAAGCTCGACATGAATGTCAGGATTTTTTTGTCTAAATAGATAAATGACCTGCGGTAATCGCCCGTAAAGAAGCGAACTCACATAGCCAACTTTAACAACATTCTCGACCAGCTTCATTTTTTTAGCCATAGAAGCTGCTTGAGCCGTATGCGTTAGAATTTGTACTGCATGTTGGTAAAAAAACAGCCCAGCTTCTGTCACTTTTAAGGGACGTGAGCCTTTCACAAATAGATCAATTCCTAACTCTTCCTCTAGTTTCTTGATTTGACGCGTGAGTGGTGGCTGAGCAATAAAAAGCTTCTCAGCGGCTTTAGTCAGACTTTGTTCTTCAACAACGGTAACAAAATAACGTAGATGTCTTAATTCCATTAATATACCTTTTTAGTATCTTAAAATACCGTTCTATATCTATTTTAGGCTATTACATTCTTCTATGGTATGTAAACAAGTTTGAAATAGTTGAAACTTCATGTATAGAACCATAGAAACCATACTTGTGGATATTCCAACTATCCGTCCTCACCAGCTGTCTGTGACTACAATGCGTACTCAGACTTTGGTGCTCGTTAAAATTACGACCACGGATGGTATTGTAGGTTGGGGTGAAGCGACCACCATTGGTGGACTGAACTATGGTGAAGAAAGTCCTGAAAGTGTCAAAGCCAATATTGATACTTACTTTGCACCATTACTCGCATCAGTTAAAGATTTAAATGTTGCTCAAACACTAAAACTGATTCGTAAGAATATTAATGGTAACCGTTTCGCGAAATGTGCCATTCAGACTGCTCTACTTGATATTCAGGCAAAACGTTTAGGCGTGCCATTAAGTGAAGTTTTAGGTGGCCGTCTGCGTAATAGTTTACCTGTACTTTGGACGCTCGCGTCTGGTGACACAGAAAAAGATATTGCTGAAGCTCGAAAAATGATTGAGTTAAAACGTCATAACACGTTCAAACTCAAAATTGGTTCACGCCCTTTGCAACACGATGTTGATCATGTAATTGCAATTAAAAAAGCACTCGGTGCAGATATTAGTGTACGCGTTGACGTAAATCGTGCATGGTCAGAGCTGGAATGTATTCAAGGTATTCAACAGCTACAAGATGGCGGGATTGATTTAATTGAACAGCCTTGTGCTATTCAAAATACTGAAGCACTTGCGCGTTTAACACAGCGTTTTGATGTCGCAATCATGGCGGATGAAGCTTTAACTGGTCCTGACAGCGCATACCGTATTGCAAAAAGTCATGGTGCAGATGTATTTGCCGTGAAAATTGAACAATCAGGTGGTCTGATCGAGGCATGTGAAGTTGCCAAGATTGCAGGTTTAGCAGGAATCGATCTTTATGGCGGCACTATGCTTGAAGGCCCTGTAGGTAGCATTGCTTCTGCTCATGCATTTGCAACCTTTGAAACATTAGCGTTTGGTACTGAATTATTTGGTCCGTTATTGCTTACCGAAGAAATTTTGAAAGAACCGCTGCGTTACGAAAACTTTGAATTGCACTTGCCAACGGCTCCGGGCTTAGGCATTGAAATTGATGAAGATAAAGTCGGGAAGTTACGTCGTTAAGGCAACAGGATAAGGAGTTTCCCATGTTATTTCATGTACGTATGGATGTGCATATTCCACTTGATATGCCAGCCGACAAAGCAAATGAAATTAAGGCCGTTGAAAAAGCCTATTCGCAAGACTTACAACGTCAAGGTAAATGGCGTCACATCTGGCGAATTACAGGCCAGTACTCAAACATCAGTATTTTTGATGTCGAGAGCAATGAAGAGTTGCACAACATTTTACAAGGATTACCACTTTATCCTTATATGAACATTGAAGTGATGGCACTTAATCGCCACCCTTCTTCTGTTCGTGATGATGATTCGTAAACCAAAAAAATTTTTTAAATGTGATCTCTGAAGTCCATTTAAAAACCAAGCAGATTATTCAGAAGGTAACAAGGAACATGGCGGCAATTATTCGCTAGCAAGACAAAATGCCCGCAGCGCTGCCACCCAAAACCGTATTGCATACTTAAGGAGTTTTAGTATGAACCGTCAACAAATTGATGCGCTTGTAAAACAAATGAATGTCGACACTGCAAAAGGCGAAGTTGATGCACGTGTTCAACAAATTGTAGTGCGCCTTCTCGGGGATTTATTTCAAGCCATTGAAGATTTAGACATCCAACCATCAGAAGTATGGAAAGGTTTGGAATATTTCACAGATGCTGGTCAAGCAAACGAACTTGGTCTTTTGGCAGCTGGCTTAGGTTTAGAGCATTATCTTGATTTACGTGCAGATGAAGCTGATGCCAAAGCTGGTGTTACGGGTGGCACACCACGTACCATCGAAGGCCCACTTTATGTAGCTGGCGCGCCTGAATCTGTTGGTTTTGCACGTATGGATGATGGTACAGAATCTGGCAAAATTGATACCTTAATTATTGAAGGTACTGTAACTGATACTGATGGCAATATCATTGAAAATGCTAAAGTTGAAGTATGGCATGCTAACAGTTTAGGTAACTATTCATTCTTTGATAAGTCTCAATCTGACTTCAACTTACGTCGTACCATTTTGACTGATGCTGATGGTAAATATGTTGCATTAACCACTATGCCTGTAGGTTATGGTTGCCCGCCAGAAGGTACAACTCAGGCCCTTCTTAACAAATTAGGCCGTCATGGTAACCGTCCATCTCACGTTCATTACTTCGTTTCTGCACCGGGTTACCGCAAGCTGACTACTCAATTCAACATTGAGGGTGATGAGTACTTATGGGATGACTTTGCTTTCGCAACCCGTGATGGCTTAGTTGCAACAGCAGTTGATGTAACTGACCCAGCTGAAATTCAACGCCGTGGTTTAGATCACGCTTTCAAACACATCACATTTAACATTGAACTTGTTAAAGATGCCGCTGCTGCTCCTTCAACTGAAGTTGAACGTCGTCGCGCTAGTGCTTAATTGAAAATATATGTGAGTTAAAAGTTCGCTTTTGACTCACAAAATTTATTCCATTTATTACTACCATTAAGAATTTAAATAAATTTTTAGCGGTAGTAATACATCACGTTACCTCATGCTCTAAGGTTTCTCACATGATTGACAAAAGTAAGTCCTCACTAAGCGAGGTTCTATCGCAGATTAAAGATGGCGCGACCATCCTGATTGGTGGTTTTGGTACCGCAGGACAACCCGCTGAACTCATTGACGGACTAATTGAAGTGGGTATTAAAGATTTAACAATTGTCAGCAATAATGCCGGTAATGGTGATTACGGTCTGGCTAAACTGCTTAAAGCTGGTTCGGTTAAAAAAGTGATTTGTTCTTTCCCACGTCAGTCAGACTCTTATGTGTTTGATGAACTTTACCGTGCCGGAAAGGTTGAGCTTGAAGTCGTACCACAAGGTAATCTGGCATGTCGTATTCAGGCAGCTGGTATGGGCCTAGGTGCTGTATTTACTCCAACAGGCTTTGGAACACTTTTGGCCGAAGGTAAAGAGACCCGTGAGATTGATGGGAAAGATTACGTACTTGAGTATCCGATCAAGGCTGACTTTGCCTTGATTAAAGCTTACAAGGGCGACCGCTGGGGCAATCTGGTTTACCGTAAATCTGCACGTAACTTTGGCCCGATTATGGCGATGGCTGCTGATGTCACCATTGCTCAGGTCTCTGAAGTGGTTGAACTTGGTGGATTAGACCCAGAGCACATCATCACCCCAGGTATCTTTGTACAGCACGTTGTGCAAGTAGCGCCAGCACAGTAAGCAATAAGGAGAAATAACATGAGCTACCAGAAACTCAGCCGTGACCAGATTGCACAACGTGTGGCACAAGATATTCCAGATGGTGCCTATGTGAACTTGGGCATTGGTTTACCAACCAAGATTGCCAGCTACTTGCCTGACGATAAAGATATTTTTCTTCATTCTGAAAATGGCCTGTTGGCATTTGGCCCGCCACCGGCAGCAGGTGAAGAAGACCCTGAACTGATTAATGCGGGTAAAGAGTTTGTGACCATGCTTGAAGGCGGCAGCTTTTTCCATCATGGTGATTCTTTTGCGATGATGCGTGGTGGTCACCTTGATATTGCAGTGCTTGGCGCGTTTCAGGTGGCAGCGAATGGCGACTTGGCAAACTGGCACACGGGTGCTCCCGATGCGATTCCTGCCGTAGGTGGTGCGATGGATTTGGCGGTTGGTGCCAAGAAAGTATTTATCACCACAGACCATGTGACCAAACAAGGTGAGCCAAAGATTGTCGCTGAGCTGACTTATCCGGTGACGGGTAAGCACTGTGTTGACCGTATTTACACGGATCTTTGTGTGATTGATGTGACTAAAGATGGTTTAAAGGTGATTGAGAAAGTTGAAGGTCTTAGCTTTGATGAGTTACAGGCTTTAACCGGTGCGACTTTGATTGATGCGACTCAAGGTTAAGGTTTACACAGCATAACCAATGCTACTACCGTCATTGCCTGTAAATGATAGTGGTCTTCGAAAGCCCTTTGTATAGGCAACACCTTACTTTTTAAGGATAAAAAGTAACAAAAATCCTTTGTTACTCAGACACAACATCCCTGTTGTGCTGAGCAACGAGGCGACATCCATGTCGCCACCGCGAAACACTGAATGGAACTCTTTGAATACGGTTCTTGCTTATTAATTTGGATTTTACCGTAATTCGCTATTGTGACAGGCGACATGGATGTCGCCCGTTGGACAGGGAGGCATGGAAGCTTCCTCTGTTCAACAAAGGTTTTTGGTTACTTTTTTAAAAAAGTGACAAGAATTAGCTACTGGCATTTGACTCAACACGATAAGACTCTGTCATGACTACTTTTAACTTAGTAACCATGATGATCGCCAGCAAAATCTGGAAAAGTCTAACAATGTGGCAATGACAGCAACAGATTTCAAAATGGAAATGTAAGAATGAAAAACGCTTATATCATCGATGCCATCCGTACTCCATTCGGCCGTTATGCCGGTGGCCTTGCACCCGTCCGTGCCGATGACCTTGGTGCTGTGCCGATTAAAGCGCTCATGCAGCGTAACCCAGATGTAGATTGGGAACAGGTCGATGATGTGATCTATGGCTGTGCCAACCAAGCCGGTGAAGACAACCGTAATGTTGGCCGTATGTCAGCACTGCTTGCAGGTTTGCCGTATCAGGTGCCAGCAACCACCATTAACCGTTTGTGTGGTTCTTCACTTGATGCGATTGCTATTGCTGCCCGTGCCATTAAAGCAGGTGAAGCAAACTTGGTGATTGCAGGTGGTGTGGAAAGCATGAGCCGTGCACCCTATGTGATGGGTAAGTCTGACAGTGCTTTTGGCCGTAGCCAGAAGATTGAAGACACCACCATGGGTTGGCGTTTCATTAACCCAAAACTTAAAGAATTGTATGGTGTAGACACCATGCCCCAGACTGCCGAAAACGTCGCTGAACAGTTTAACGTTAATCGTGCAGATCAGGACCAGTTTGCCTTGGTGAGCCAACAACGCACCGCAAGCGCGCAAGCCAAAGGCTTTTTTTCTAAAGAAATCGTGGCAGTTGAAATCCCTCAGCGTAAGGGTGATGCTGTTGTGATTGATACCGATGAACATCCACGTGCATCAACCACGCTTGAAGCTTTAAGCAAACTTAAACCTGTGGTTAAAGCAGAGGGTTCTGTGACTGCGGGGAATGCTTCAGGCATCAACGATGGCGCAGCAGCTCTACTGATTGCATCTGACGAAGCAGTTCAGGCTTATAACCTAAAACCGCGTGCCAAGATTATTGCTTCAACAGCAGTAGGTGTAGAACCACGCATTATGGGCTTTGCTCCAGCACCAGCCATTAAAAAATTACTTAAACAAGCCAATCTGACTTTAGATCAGATGGATGTAATTGAGCTGAACGAAGCTTTTGCTGCACAAGCTTTGGCTGTGACCCGTGATTTAGGTTTGCCAGATGATTCTCACAAGGTGAATCCAAATGGTGGTGCCATTGCTTTGGGCCATCCACTTGGTGCATCAGGTGCACGTCTTGTGACCACAGCCCTAAACCAGCTTGAACAGACAGGTGGTCATTATGCCTTGTGTTCAATGTGTATTGGTGTGGGTCAAGGCATCGCATTGATTATTGAACGTGTTGAAGCACTTTAAGGAGAAACAAATGCCATCTTTTCAATCTGCCGATGCACAAATTAACTATCAAACTTTTGGTGAACCGTCTTCCCCTGCTCTGGTGTTTTCCAACTCTTTGGGCACCAATTATGGTATGTGGCAAAAACAGTTTAATGAGTTAAAAGATCAATTTTTTGTGATTTGCTATGACACACGTGGTCACGGTTCATCCTCTACACCTGACGGTCCATACACTGTAGAACAATTAGGTGAAGATGTTGTCCGCTTACTGGATCATCTGAATATTAGCAAAGCTGCTTTTTGTGGTATTTCTATGGGTGGTTTAACCGGTCAATGGCTAGCGATTCATTACCCTGATCGTTTTAGTCATGTAGTTGTTGCAAATACTGCCGCTAAAATTGGACAAGAACAGGCATGGCTTGACCGTGCAAAATTAGTACGTGAACAAGGTTTACAACCGATCGCAGCTAAAGCAGCTTCGCGATGGTTTACAGATCCCTTTATCCAAAGTCATGCTTCAATCGTCAACAACCTATGTAACGACTTAAGTGCTGGCAGCGCAATGGGTTATGCCAATTGTTGTGAGGCTTTGGCTAAAGCGGATGTCCGTGAACAGTTAAAAGACATTAAAATTTCTGTATTGGTGATTGCTGGAACTCAAGATCCTGTAACGACTGTTGCAGATGGTGAGTTTATGCAGCAACGCATTCCACAATCAAAACTTGCAGAAATAGATGCCTCTCATATTTCCAATGTAGAGCAACCAGAAGCTTTTAATAAAATCTTAAAAGATTTTTTATTAGGTTAATTTAATGATTCAAAAAAAATGGCCTATAAAGGCCATTTTTTTATATCTCGTAGAAACTTAATATCGAATCATCACCGATTTTAATTCGGTGTAATCTTCAATAAATGCATCTGAAAACTCTCTGCCAATTCCTGAAGCTTTAACGCCACCAAATGGAACTGATGGATCTAAGAACGTATGCATATTGACCCACAAGGTTCCTGCTTCAATTTTAGGAATTAAACGGAAAGCTTTAGATAAGTCATTTGTCCAAATACTTGCGGTTAAACCAAAACGAGACTGATTCATAAGTTGAATAAGTTCTTCATCAGTGTCGAACGGCATTACACCGACTATCGGACCAAAGGTTTCTTCTGAAAATAAAGGATCGTCCGTATTTTTGAAGGAAATTAAAGTCGGCTGTACAAAATATCCTGTCTGATCTAGAGCCTCACCACCGGCAATAATCTGGTTGTTGGCTTTAGCCATATCTAAATAATGTTTCACTTTATTAAAATGTGGCTGATTAGAGAGTGGACCAAACATATTTCCCTCATCCATAGCCGATCCAATTTTGAAACTAGAAAGTGCTTTCGAGAGTTTCTCGACCAGTTCATCATATTTTGCACGGTGTACAAAAAAACGCTCTGGGGATGCGCAAACTTGACCTTGATGTACAAAAGTTGCTTGCAACAAAGTCGGTAAAATCTCATCAATATTTGCATCGGCCAAAACAGCTATGGCATTTTTACCACCCAGCTCCAGACTTACACGGGTTAAATCACTGCTCATTGCAAGTTTACCAATCGCAATGCCTGTTGGTACTGAACCTGTAAACGAGACTTTCTTAACGAGCGGCGACTCAATTAAATATTGTCCTGTATCGCCCTTACCCGTAACCACATTAATCACACCTGCCGGAATACCTGCCTCGATGGCAAGTTCGGCTAAACGCAATAAAGATAAGCTGGCAAACTCACTTGGTTTAAGCACAATGGTACAGCCAGTTGTTAAAGCTGAACCGATTTTCCATACACCAATCATGAGTGAAAAATTCCAAGGCACAATACCTGCAACTACCCCCACTGGTTGTCTTAAAGTAAAGGCTGTATATTTTTCACCTTGCATAGAAGGAATAGACGGTTGCATGGTTTGACCATTAATTTTGGTTGCCCACCCTGCAAAATACCTTAAGAAAATAACGGATTGTGCGACTTCAAGATGACGGGAAATATTAATAAGTTTTCCAGTAGACAACGATTCGAGCTGTGCAAGTTCTTCACCATATTGCTCGATTAAATCGGCTAGCTTGTTCAGTTTAACACCACGTTCATACGGCGTAGTTTCAGCCCAAGCATTTTGAAAAGCATGTTCAGCACTTTTCACCGCATTTTCGACATCTTGTTGACTACCAATACTAATTTGAGCAACAACTTGTTCAGTCGATGGATTCACAATATCCACTTTATCTAAAAGCTCGGCAGCAACTAACTTTCCATCAATAAAATGTCCATGTTGACGTGCCATAAATTGTTGCACGCTTTGTAAAATCTGAACTTCACTCATTTTTATTTCTCTCAATTCATTTAAAAGGATTTATTAATAGATGTATTGCAAAATTAACTGCATATAGACATTGGTTTTGTCATCGTAGTTTTGAGTACCGCCACTATAGATATCGTGTTTTGGTTTATAGAGTCCCACTAAAGGAATAACATTGAATTTTTTATTAACCGACCAGACCGAAAAAACATCCAGCTCATGTCCGTCTACATTAGTTAAAGACTTATTTACTGTTTTGAACTTATAGGCCAAAGCACCCAACATAAAATTTTCTTTCAAGTTCATCATGTAAGAGACTTGATGAATATCTGCATTTTTATTGAATGGGCCTGCATAGTTTCCGGCGACTTCGCCCTGAAACCATGTGCCAAAGCCGACTGTATTTCCATAAAACATAGGGTCGTATTGGTCTGAAAAATGGCTAAAACGGTAGCCTAATGAGGGTGTATATTTTGAAGATAAGAAGTTATAGTTCAGCGCTAAGTAGCCAGCATTTTCGTGGCCATCTTTTTTATCTTGAACCACAAACTCAGTTTTAACTTGCAGCTCTGGCAAAGGTTGATAATTCAAACGTAAAGCATAATTTTTTAGATCTTCGCGTCCTGAAACGTGTTCAGCATCTTCAAGGTCTAATACATTTAAGTAAGTGAACCCAACGCCCTTATCTTTAAGCTGATACATCAGATCAGTCACAAACAGTTCAGGTGAAAATTGTGCTTTGTTATTTGATTTTAAATAAGCCAACTTTAGGGTTGTATTCTCTTGCGGTTTGTATTGAAGCAAACTTGTAAAATCAAAGCTTCGACGAGCTGCTAAATAATATGCCCCGCCCCGATCTAATGTGCCATCCGCAGGTGTTTTACCGAGGTTTAACGCATCACCTGCAATGAAAAACCCATCACCAATCATGATATTTTGTCGACCGATACTTAAGTCATAAGTCGTCAACTCATCTTTATTTGTGCCATCTTTAAAACCAATGATCCATTCATTCACATCCGTTTTACGTTCTTTACCATTACTATTTTGGCCTGCGTCACCATCACCAAATGTTGCCGAGCTAATGCCACTTAAGCTTGCATAGAGCTGATTGTTTTTAAAGGTATATTGTCCTTTAGCACCATATTTAAGGTGGCCTTCTTGCCAATTGATTCTTTCATCATCTAGGTTTTCGCCGTTATAGCTTTTACCGCTACTAAAAGCCCCAAAAGTTGCTTCAAAAGTCGGTTTAATTTCAAGCTCACCAGCATGCACAGTTGAAAAAAATGAGACAAAGAGAGTCCCTCTCATAACCTGAGAAAATAAATTTTTCATTGAGAAATTCCTTTTTTTGCGAACGACTTACCCATGCTCAGCTATGGGTAACTAACTAGTTACCCATTCTGGCTTATTCACATTTTTAGTGATGGTCGTGCTGTGTGTTTTGCTCTTCTTCACCCAAGTTTAAAGTCGGGGTGTTGTCAAAGAAGTTCCAAGGTTTGATGAGTGTATTCACCCATTCTGTTGGCATGATTGGCCACTCTTCAGCACGTGCCACATGGGTTGTACCTGTTGTCATCCAAACCACGAGGTCTTTATTTTCAATATTTTCATTGTTGCCAATGAATTGTCCTAACCCTGTGTCATGAGTCGAACGGTTTGAATATTTCCCTTCAGGATAGCGTTCATCTGGATTGTATTGAGTCACCCAAATTTGCTTATCCATAAAGTTCAAACGTTTAAATAACCATTCATCTTTAGAAAAATTGGCTCCTTTTGCCACAGGGTGTGTTCCACCTGCAAATGGAATTAATTGGTAAGAAACTGGATTACCTAATTTATTTTCCTTGTTGAAATTCGTGAGTAAGCGAATCGTAGATGGGTCAAATTTTTCAGCCGCATTTTGCTCATTCGTAATGACTTTACTATCAATTTGCATTGAGCTTGTACGAACACCGCCTTTGTCATTGGCTTTCACCACTGGGTCCATATGCATAAAGCTGTTGTTTTCCCCATCTACATCCATGTCTAAGCGGAAGTTATAGATGTGCTGATGCGTTGTACCCACAATATTATGGTCAATTAAAGTTCCATATTTGGTGTCTTCTTTGGCAGTACTGTCATGCATGGTGCGTGCTTTAACACCTTTAACAGCTTCAATACCCGTTGCACCCGCATTAATTCCAATTACACCATTTTGGGAAAATACCCAGTCAAACATGTAATCGTAGTTTCCAACTGTACTAATCCAGCGCACGACAAGTTCACGGCGTGCTTCACTGGCATCCTGATTGCCAAAAATTTCGTGATGTTTATATTCAGGTCCTGCATAACGTTCAAACACAGCAATGGCATTTGGAATCACTTGTGGCTGGCCTTTATAGTCTGCAATCACGGCATCAAGTAAAACAGCGTTGTCGGGTGCATCTGTTCCCGGAAGAATAGATGAGGTAAGTGTTCCCATACCATATTCGCCAGAGTCTAAATAAGATTTGAAGTACCAACCGATATCAGGGTCACCATATGGAACCACCATTCCACCCAAGTTACCTTCATACATGACTTTACGCTTTACACCTTTATCTTTATAGGTCACCGTTGAAAGCTGTAAGCCAACACGAGAATCTAACGCTACATGCAAACACCAGTTGCCCCAATGTATGGTTTGACCTGTAATGCTAAAGTTTTTGCCCTCAGGTTCAGTAATATTGAGTGGTTTTAGCTTACTTGCTACGGGCTTATTCGACATATAAGGTCGATTTGCCATTGGCACAGGAATGATCGCACCTTCTTCAATCTTGATAATTTTTTCTTTATCTAAATCGACTACAGCAACTAAATTTTCAATTGGATGCGCCCAATAATTACCATCGCCTACATCGAGGTAAGCGACGACTTTTAATATATTGAGTTGTTTATCCAGACCATCTTTACCGCCAAAATATCCAACAGTTAGCGGTGTAGCAATCACTTTCTTCACATCGGTAATACCGCGTTTCCGTAAAGCTTCCTGATATTCTTTACTCGTTTCAATTACACGTTGTACAGCTTCAAAATTATCGAGCAACACCATTCCATGAGTGTCTTTAAGTACATTCCATTTTGTGACTTGTTGAGTGTTAAGATTAACTTCACCTTCAATCGCTTGACTCCCCTTTAACAAAATAAATGAGGCAATACGATCTTCTTTAAATTCTTTGTGATTAATAAAGTAATCCCAAACTTTTGCTTTTTCAGGCTCTTTAAGCTTTAACTCGGCAAAACGCATATTTTTATAGGCATATTTCGAGCGGTTAATCACATCAAATGTCTTTTTAATTTCATCGGAATTTAAGCTATTGAGTGGATGAAACGTATTTTCAATTTTAAAGGTTTGATCTAACCCAGACTGGAAAACTTCATTAAAAAAATCTTTTCCAATAACTGGTTTACCATCTTTGACTAATAAAGGGACACTGAGTTTAAAAGGTTTGCCATTTATCAAAACCTGATCTGAATTGGGTTTGGCCCGAACCACCATAGAGCCTTTGGTGATCATATAAGTATTAGTAAAATCGTCTTTGACAACTTTAGCACCTTGCTCACTCATATTTTGATAAAGTGAGACCATTTCGGCCTTTCCACCATGAGCAAACGCTTGAGTATTGAGTCCCCAAAAGCTTGCAGCGATTGATAAGTTAAGTGCCAGTATTTTTTGTATATCATTCAATAATCGTTGTTTACGCATTGGTTTCATCCTTTTCATCTATCCCTGAACTATCTGAATCAGACAGTTAAAATGCACTTTCCTGTGAGTGAAATTAATTAGATTAACTTAATAGTTTTATGCTTATTAAGCTTATCTAGCCTGCTCTAATGAATTTAATTTCAACACAGTTACATAGGGCTAGCTTGTTCAAGAATGACGTCGAACTTGTCTAAAAATGACATTGAGAGATGAAAGTTTTAAACCGAGATACCCTCTCTAAATTCTTTAGGAGAAATACCATAAGTCTTTTTAAAGATCTTTGAGAAATGCGCCCCATCCCAAAAACCCCACTTCAAGGCAATTTGGGTAATTGAGCTTTGTTTATTTCTTTTATCAAGCAAATCTGCTTTGACTTTTTCTAGGCGTTTGAGCTGTATATATTTGTTAATCGATAATTTTTCTTGAAGAAATAAACGGTAGAGATGACGTAGCGACACCCCAATGTGCTCTGCAATTAATTTAGGTGTTAAATCGGGTTTTGCTAAGTTTTCTATAATATAGCGCTCGGCTTTTTCCATTAGATTATTTGAGCTATTTATATTTTTATAATTAATTGTGGGTTTGATTAAGGCAATCAGCGCATCTTCAAAAGCATTGCCATCTTCGGTTGCATACCAAAGTTTGATATTTTCAGCAGACATATTTTTCAAAATATTCTTGAGTAAAAAACCACTCATATTTTGCGTAATGAGCTTTCCAAAATATTCAGTACTAATATTTTCTTTCAGTAATTTTTCACGCGACAGGTGCACTGAAATCTGACTTACCAAACCTTGCGGATACATCGAAATGGTTTCGACTGGATCGACCAACACAATATCGCCTTCATTTAGGCTTAAAGTTTCATTTTTATACTCGAGCAGCATTTTTCCCGAATACTGCAAAATCAAAAAGCAAAAACGATTATTCACTCGATCGATTTCATCGGCTTTTCGGACAATTTTATTTGCATTGTTTTTGATAAAAGCTATTTCGGTATCACCCAATAAAAAGCACTGAACTTCACCAATGAATAAATTACGGGTTCCGTCAAAATCGGTTTCAAAATTGCCGCACACACTTTTAATATGGTGCGTCCATGTGAGTAATGCATCGCTTACATATTGGTTCATCCCTTACCTCTCTATACACGTGCCACCGCTCAAGATTTTGCGTTTGTGGTGGTACACTGTCTTGGCTTTTTGCAATCTTGTTTTATTGATAAACAAATTGTGTGCCAAAAATTCCTTATCCTTGGAATTGTTTTGATGATAGTCAGCTAGATGTGAAGAAGCTGATAAATCAATTTAATTTATCAGCTTAAGGGGACTTATGCTACTCCTGCAAAATCTCTCAGCATGGTAATAAAAATATCCTTTTGCTCATCAGAATACTTTTTAAACACCTCATTTTGATGGCTATCGGCAATATCAAACAAATACTGCGCCGTTTGTTTACCTTTCTCGGTCAGTGCGTATAAATTATCGTGATCAACCAGCAATCCTTCAAATTTTAAAATTTCGGCCGACCTCTCAACCTCTTGCATTGGCATGGCAATATCTCGTGGTAAATCTTCTTTACTTGAAGCAGTACCACTTGCCAAAACCAGCAAGAGCCGTGATTCACTGGTACGGAAACCCGAAGCCATTTGCTTAGGAATATAGTCAGTCTGATAAGCTTTAAAAGCACGACTCATCAAGTAGCAGACATTATTATATAAATGTCCATAATGTGTTTGGTCTACACCGCTCTGTTCAGTTTGTTTAACTTGAAGGCTCGGATGCGGCATGACACAAGAATATGCGCCTTGATGGTAGACCAACGGGCTTCGGCCTTGGTCATGGAAACGAACCACTTTGCCAACAATAATCCAGTGGTCACCACCTTCAATCACTTGATAACGTTCGCACTCAAACACTACAGAACAATTTTCTAAAATGGGAGCGCTTCCTGCACCAAGTTGAAAATTGGTGTCTGCAAATTTATCAATATTGCGTCTCGAAAACTTATTAGACAGCTCAATTTGCGTGCCTGATAAAATATTGACTGCAAAATGTGTTGCTTCTTCAAATACTGAAAAACTTGACGATTTTTTATCAATGCTCCACAAAATAAGCGGTGGATCGAGTGACACCGAGTTAAAACTATTTGCGGTTACACCGACTTTCTCACCTTGTGCATTTTGTGCGGTAACAATGGTAACGCCTGTTGCAAAATTTCCTAATGCTCGTCGGAACTGTAATGGATCGACCGTAAACTCATCTATTTGTTGTAATACATTCATCATCTTTCTCCTAAACCTTCTCTTACATCCATATAAATCGCGAGAGCATTAGATATCTAAAACTAATCTCGGTGTTTTAGAGCGTGAACAGCACACCAATATTTGCTCATTGCTGGCCTTTTCTTCATCAGTAAAATAAACATCTCGATGATCGGGTTCGCCTTCAATTACATCGCACATACAGGTTCCGCATACGCCTTGCTCACAAGACATTTCAATCTCGATGCCTTCTTTAGCCAATGCCTGCAAAATGGTTTCACCTGCTTCAACCATAATGATTTTTCCACTACGCTCAGCCACCACCTCAAATGAATCTCCAGAAGTATCAGTTTCAACTTGGAAATATTCTTTGTGGATTTGCTGTTCAGGAAAATCGTGAGTCGTGGCAAGATTAATCACCCAGTCCATAAAACCGACTGGACCACAGGTGTAAATATGGCTTTCCGAGTCAATATCTTTAATGGCAGATTCAAAAAATGCTCGGTGGCTTGCACCTTCAGATTTAAAATGGAAGGTTGTATATTTTGCTAACTCGCCATTTTTAATTTCATCAACAAAAGCACAGTGTTCAGGGCTAGCACCACAGTAGTGAAGCTCAAATGATTCACCTTCGTGTGCAAGTTGATAAGCCATCGTGATTAACGGCGTAATCCCGATACCACCGCCAATCAATACACTGTGTTTGGCTTTTAAAAGTGGAAATAAATTTTTTGGCTCGCTCACCTGAATTTGCATACCATCTTTAATTTCATCAAAAGCCGAAACTGAGCCACCACGTGATTCAGGGTCACGTAAAATTCCAAGGCGAAACTTACCTTCGTCATTTGGATTTTGGCAAAGTGAATACTGGCGTACCATGCCATTTGGTAAGTGCACATCAATATGCGCACCCGCTTCAACCTTTGGTAATGTTGCAGAAGTTGCAGATTCAAATTCCATGACTGCAATATTTCCACCTTCCACATGGCGATTTTTAACGACAACATCATAAAGTGTAGTCATGATTTAACTCCCTTTTCATGGTTAAGCGATTGGCTTAACGCATGAATAAACCACCGTTAATATCCCATGTTGCACCAGTCACAAACCCCGCATTTGGACTCGCGAGCAACCCACAAGTTTCAGCAATAAAATGCATACTTCCTAAGGCTTTAACCGGAATATTCTGGATAAACTGTTCCATTTTTTCGTCTGACACCACGCTATGAACGATTGGTGATTCCATTGGACCCGGTGCAACCGCATTGACCGTCACCCCTTTTGCCGCAAACTCTTTGGCAAAAATTTTGGTTAACGTCACAATGGCACCTTTGGTTGCCGCATAGTGTGCACCCGTTGCAGTACCGCCATTTTGTCCTGCTAACGACGCCATATTAATGATGCGTCCATAACCCTTTTTAGCCATATATTGACCAATAATTTGGCAAGCTTGAAAAGTGCCGCGTTGGTTGACTTGGGTCACCCAATCAAAATCGGCTGCGGTAATTTCTAATACGGGCGTTGCTTTGGTGACGGTGGCATTGTTAATCAACACATCAAGTTTAGAAAATTTCTTTTCAATCCATTGCACTGCTGCATGAAAATCTGCTTCGACAGAAATATCTAATTTCAAGGGGAACATATTTTGTGCATATTGACTTTGTGCCTTAGCATTTTCGGCTTTTTCAAGCGTACTCGCTGACAAAATCACTTGATGGCCTTGGCTCGCAAAATATTCAGCAATCACATTACCGAGTCCAGAAGCAGCACCTGTCACTAAAACAACTTGTTTCATGTTACCGCTCCTAAAGAATGTAGCTAATACCAGCTAAGGTATCGGTTGAGTTAACCAAGTTAATGATTTTACGGTTAATCTTAAAACCTGTGGCCGCATCACGAGTCAAATGGTAAGTAATATCTGCTGTGTAATGCTTGAGGTTTTCTTTACGAAATTCACGTAAGTTTTGAGCACAGCGTAAAACGATTTCATCATCTTGGTCTTGAATGACTCGTACACGAGAAATGCTACGCACAGTATTTGCTTTAGGCGCTGTAGAAATCGCTTCACCATTTTCAAGACGCTGTACACGTAAAGTACGCATATGATTATCGTCATAGGCATAATTTAAGTTGTTTTCGTAGTCTGTGAGGTTCGGGTCAATTGGAATGATATAAACCCCTTTTTCATTCCATAAATTAAGCCATTCACGGTACTCACTGTGGTCTAACATATCTGCTTCAGCCCAGATGAAAGCAGTGACTTCATTTAATAATTGCAGATTCATATTCATTGCTCTCTCCTTAAGCTGTCATCATCTTTTTCCACTGCTGATATGCTGCACGCATACCTGTTTCAGCACTGACATCACTTTTTAATCCATCTTCAGTTTTAACTTCGCCCGGTAAACCGCGGTTGAGCATGATCCATAAATCATTACCGGCATTGGCACCATGTTGTACGCGTTCCCAAGCCTCAGAGTCATCTGGCGTACCAAAACCAAATGGGCCTTGGAAATGTTCATGCAAACGTAAGCGATATTGATTGGCAATTTGTGGACCACCATCCATCGTAATCACCGAATGATGAATTTCTGTTTCAGCAACTGAAATTGGCTGTAACACACGGAAGAACGCCATCGAGCATGCAATATTCGGGAATAAATTTAAGTTAAAGCCAGAACCACCGACTGCACGAACAATACGGCGTACTTCTAACTCTTCATGGCCTTCGTCACGCAAAGCTTGAGCCAAGTCTTCAAAGCGCTCTTGAATTGGTCGCTCCATAAGCTCTTCGTCTAGATCAACCAGTTCAGGAATCATCACCATAACACTGTGACCATTACCTAAGTCTTCAACAAAGCCCGGTTGGTTTTCGAAGTTAAAGAGTTCCTCGGTTTTTTCATCGACAGAACTTAAGAATGACTTATGTACCAACGGGAAGTGATATGCATCGGTGGTATTTTCAAGCTGGATTTTCCAGTTACCCGGGAAGCGGAAACGGTGTTCGCCCAACACTTTAATTGGATAACCCGCGCCTTGTTTCATAAACAGGTCAATCCATTTTTTTGCAGGTCCAAGGAACTCTTCAAGAGGCTGAATATCTTCTTTAAATGAAGCGAAGATCATGCCGTTATATTCTTCTACACGTAGACTCACCAACGGTAATTCTGACTTATCTAAACAATCGCCGTAACTTTCTGGAGATGGCACACCGCGTAAACTACCATCAAGTGCATAACTCCAACCGTGGTACGGACATACAAAACTATTGGTTTTTCCTTTTTTATGTTCACATACGGTTGCTGCACGGTGACGACAACGGTTTAAAAGTACATGGACTTTCTTTTTACGGTCACGCACTGCAACAACAGGCTGTTTACCAATGTTAATCGTTTTATAGCTTCCACCTTCTGGAATTTCGCTGGCATGTGCAACCCACACCCAAGTGCTATAAAAGATTTTTTCCATTTCTTCATCAAAAATGCGTTCATCTTTATAAAGAGAAGTATGGGCACGGTCACTTTGAACCAAAGCATCGTAATCAGTGCCAATGTTATGCGTCGGGATAATACTGTTCATATCAATAGTCCTTTTAAATATGTCCTGGGTCATTCCTGGGAAGGTACTGGCAATTCGGCTTCACTGTGCCAATGCGATACGGGACGACTGAAAATATTCTGTGTTTGGAAGTGTTTAATTTTCCATGTTCCATCTGCTTGCTTTTGAAACTTCACGTTGAGCTTTGCTGTATTCAGATGACTACGACCATCTTTAAACGTTGAAGTCTGCAACATCAGCCATGAAGCATTTGCATCATTTTGATTTACATGAATTTGTTCTGAATTCACAAAGTGTGCATTTATAACAAAGTGAGATTCTTTTTGGATATAGCTTTTAAACATGTCGTAAATCGACTGCCAAGAATCATAACGGCCAAAGGATTTGGCATATTTCTCGCCAATACCTTCCCAAATACAGTCCTGATCAAAAAGATTCATCAGCTCATCAAGATCTGTATTTGCATTAAGCTCATCACAGATTTCCATATAACGGTTCAGACAATTACGAATGGCGTTGTGCGCTTCTAACTGTTCTAGTCGCTCTAAGATTTCTGCAAAATTCACTTTGTCAGTCATTACGGTCGCCTTAACGTTGAATAATCAATTCACGCCCAACACGAGCTTCAACTTTGCAATATTTCCAAAGTTTGTATGGACCTTCACCCACCATAGTCGTTCTAAACAAGTTACAAGCCGCGTGTACGGTTTCAATATCCGGAACATCTGCAAGCAAGTAGGTTGTCCAAGGCCAACCTGCACTTGGGCCAACCATGCTTTGGTCATCATCAAGATTTCCAAAAACATGCACGCCCGGTAAATCATGAATGCCATTCCACATTTCACCAAACGCTGCCCAAACCGCTTTTGCTTCAGCTGGCTCTGCGTCAAAAAAGTTTTGGTTAATACCCATGCAGAACAAAACGCGTAATGATTTTTTAGCTTCCATTTCAATATCCTATTAAAAATTAAACTTATAAATAACCTGGGGTTGGTTTTAACCCGAAACTGATTGAGCCTGCATTTTGTAAAGTCGCATCGCCCATAAAGGCATGCTGAGTCACCACGTTGGTGTCATTCACAAAACGGCTAAATGGATTGTTGGTATAAATCGCTGTCATGCCCGCAAGCATTTGCATTTTTCGGGTGACTTTGGCGCAAACTCGCGCTGCATGGGTACATGCCAGACGCATATCGCTAATTTGTTCAGCAGTTGCTTCACGACCAGCAATAATTTCATTCCAGACAATATCCATGGTTTGATAAAACCAAGATTTTGCAGCCTGAAATTCTGCATCTGCCTGAGCAAACTCATATTGAGTCACTGGGCGGTTGGCAATTTCTGAACCGCCTGTAATGGATGCTTTACCCGGCGCCAGTTTTTCAAATTCTTCTAATGCGGCAGCTGCAACCCCAATACCCACCACGGTTAATACTTGAGTCGCTAAAGAAAGCGACGGATATTTAAAAAATGGTTCGCTTAGTTTTGAAGGTTCACCACGTACAAAGGTCCATTTCTTTTCGACTAATACGTCTTCAATGACTAAATCATGGCTTCCCGTACCTTTTAGGCCAACGGTGTCCCAAGTCATTTCGATTTTAGCTTTTTTTGCAGGCATCACTGCCATGCGAGGTAAGCCTTGCATTTCATTATTTTTAAGCGGTGAAATTCCTACACCAACAATGTCAGCTCCCATACAGCCACTTGAGAATTTCCAACGTCCACGAACCACTACACCTTCATCAGTAATTTCAGCTGGTTGTGGTGGGAAAATACCTCCAGCAAATACAACATCTGGCCCGTTTTGATACAACTCTTTAAGCGTTTCTTCCGGCAAACTTCCTAAATAGGCAGGGCTCATACCGAAACTTGCCACCCAACCGACTGAACCATCAGCTTTAGATAAAGTTTCGATTAACTCGCAAAACTGCCGTGGAGACCATTCTTCACCGCCAAAACGTTTAGGCACCAAGGCACGATAAACACCAATCTGTTTAAGTTTTTCGATAATGTCTTGGCTCACATACGCCTGATTATCAAATTCACCTGTACAGGCACGCTCACGAATTTCTTGACACAAAGCGTCTAAGTCAACTGCTTTGTCTTGAGAAGCAAACTCCATTTTAGACAACTTATTCATCATCTAACTCCTTGTAATTTATTGCATTGCATCAACACAAAATTTAGCTATAGCGCATAATTGCTCATCTTTTTGATGCTTTGATACGATCTGTAAGCCCACTGGTAAACCTTCACTGGTTTCAAGTGGCACTGAAATGGCTGGATGTCCAGATAAATTAAATGGTCGAACTAAACCTGTAAGATTCAAAAATGCAACTGTGTTTTCAGCTTCAGAAACTTTCGGTGGAATTTGCGGAAGTGTCGGTAGAACCAATGCATCATATTTTTCTAATAGTGCATCGAGCTCTTGAGTGAGCTGCGCTTTCACAACTTCAGCTTGCTTTACTTGCTCTAAAGTGGTGTGTGCCGCTTTTAATAAACGACCATTTACATCAGAACCAATTAAGCCCGTTTGAGTTAATTCGCCAAAAGCTTGCCAATTTTCATAATTAATAATCTGCATGCCTGCATCATAAGCAGCTTCAAAATGTTCAACTTTTTCTGAAGTGGTCTGTAAATTGGCTTTTTGAAGTGCTTGATGAATACAGTTCCAAACAACTTCATCTGCGCTTACATCTAAAACAGCAATTTTTGGTGCACTAGTAAATTCAGTAGGTTTGAAAGTTGGATCAATAATTTGCATGGCCTTTTCAATCATCTCGACTGAATTTGCAAAAGGACCAACGCAATCTAAAGAACTTGACGGCGGATATACACCTTTTCTGCTCACGCGACCAAAAGTCGGTTTTAAACCAAAAACTCCGCAGCACGCAGCAGGCATACGAATAGAGCCACCCGTGTCTGTGCCTAGAGTAAAGTCAGCTTGTTTAGAAGCAACTGCCGCAGCCGAACCACTTGAAGATCCGCCTGGGATAAGTTCAGGATATTTAGGATTGATGGGTGTACCAAAAGCGTGATTAATGCCTGTAATACCAAAAGCCAATTCGTGCAAATTTGTTTTCGCAATAATTTCACAATCTGCTTTTAGAATATTTTTAACTACTTCAGCATCATCTTGAGCAGGTTCAGCATTTAATAAAGCTCGACTGCCAGCAATGGTTTTTAGACCTTGAATATCAATTGTGTCTTTCACCATGACCTTGAGCTTGCCACTTCCTTTGTGCACGCTTTGGCTAACAATATTCATTCACTTTTCCATGTATTTTTATTGATTAATTAAAATATCGGAAAATTTAATGGAATTGTCAAGTATTTTTTATAATTTGTTCTCAAGGAAATATGCAAAATTTTGTTTATAATAGGATTACCCTTTTTTCACTAAGTTATTGCTTAGCTATGCTTGATCATTTAGAACAATTTCTTCCTAATAAAGAACCGTCGAGTATTCAAAATTTCCCTTTTTTTTGGGTTTCCCAAGTGAATGGAAAGTATTCACAACTGATTGAAAAATCAATAAAAAAGCTAGGTATTGATAATACACGCCGTAAAATTATTTTAAGCACTAATGCCCTTGGGGAAGCCAGTATCACCGACATCGCCAATCTTTCTACTTTAAAGTTAACGACGGCAACCAAAGCGGTATATCGCTTAGTAGAAGATGGAATTGTCGAGGTCTACTCTTCTACTTCAGATGAACGCATCTCGATGGTGAAATTAACTCCCAAAGGTATTGAGCTGGTTGAACAGATTAATCAGATTAGTGTGGTTACCTTGGCAGGCATCCTGAATGCTTTTTCAGAAGACGAGCTACATAATTTAAATAACCAGTTAAAGAAATTATTTGACCTAATGCCATCCAGTTAAATATTTCTCATTATGATAAATTAGCTTTCTTAGAGCAGTTAAAAATTTCTTTTTCTTTAGCTGCTCTTTCGTTAAAACAATAAAAATAAATAAAATCAATTTTTTATATCACAAACTTATCTATATATAATTACTTAACATACTTTTTAGGTATTCTAACATACTTAATAAGTAATGGAATTTTACATATAAAAAGAAAATAATAATTCCATGATCTTAAAAATCCCATTAACTCCTAATTGGGTTTAGACGCACTCTTCCGGTCTGTACGAGACCAAATTACTCATTTCTAGCCTATTTATTATTCTTATCTAAAAGGGGGAAATATCAAAAACTTCAGAGGAATAATAAAAGTTAGATATCAATTTCTTTAAGCGTTTTATACATAAGGATTAAGTGTATGAACCAAAGTAATATCGCTGTTGAAAGGACACAAAAGAAAAGCAATGCTTATGCATGGTATGTGGTCATACTTTGTATGTTGGCATATATATTTTCATTTATTGACCGCCAAATTCTGGCACTGATGATTGAACCCATTAAAGCAGATCTCCAACTTTCAGATACTCAATTTAGCTTATTACATGGCCTCGCCTTCTCACTGTTTTACGCCGTTATGGGTTTACCCTTAGCCTACATCGCCGATCGTTTTTCACGACCAAAACTGATTTCAATCGGGATTATTGTTTGGAGTCTAGCAACGGCAACTTGTGGTTTAAGTAAAAACTTTATTCAACTGTTCTTAAGCCGTATGGCGGTCGGTGTTGGTGAAGCGGCTTTATCTCCAGCGGCTTATTCAATGTTTAGCGACATGTTTAGTAAGGACAAACTAGGACGTGCTGTCGGGATTTATTCAATTGGCGCTTTTTTGGGTGGAGGTATTGCCTTCTTAGTTGGCGGTTATGTCATTAACCTGCTTAAAGGTGTGACACTCATTGAAGTTCCTTTATTAGGGGCCCTTAAAGCATGGCAGATTGCCTTTTTAGTAGTGGGTTTACCTGGCATCATTATTGGTTTGCTGTTTATTTTGACCGTTAAAGACCCTGCACGTAAAGGCCAACAGCTCAACCAAAATGGACAAGTTGACCAAGTTAAATTCACACAATGTCTTCAGTTTATTAAAAAACATTCGAAAACATTTGCTTGTCATTATTTAGGTTTTACCTTTTATGCAATGGCACTCTATAGCCTAACTAGCTGGACACCTGCATTTTATATTCGTAAGTTTCAACTCGCGCCGACTGAAACAGGCTATATGCTCGGTACGATTCTGTTAGTCGCAAATACATTAGGCGTATTTTGTGCAGGCTGGCTAAATGACTGGTTTATTAAAAAAGGTCGCCAAGATGCGCCGATGTTCACGGGTGTGATTGGTATTGTTGGCCTGATTATTCCAATTGCATTTTTTACCCAAACAGATCAGCTTTGGCTTTCAGTTAGCTTACTGATTCCTGCAATGTTCTTTGCATCTTTCCCTCTAGTGATTTCAGCAACTGCTTTGCAAATGTTAGCCCCGAACCAATTTAGAGCACGCCTTTCTGCCCTCTTCCTTTTGGTGAGTAACTTAATTGGGCTCGGCATTGGTACAACATTGGTGGCCATTATCACAGATAAAGTTTTTGGTAGTCCGTTAATGGTGGGTTCTTCTTTATCTATTGTAGGTGGTCTGTCGTGTGTACTGGCTCTAATTCTGCTTTTTAAAGGCTGCAAATTCTTTAGTGAAAGCATGAAGGTTGAAAAATTAAATTAATAGGTTTCACCAATTGCAAAAATGTACTCTCTAACTAAACGCTTAGAGAGTACCAAAATACTCAAAATTGCGTAGTGCCGAGGATTGGCATACATCTGGAAAATGGATTATGGAATTATTTCACCGTTTTAAACCACACACTTTAGCTGTTGCCACTTTATTACTGATGTGTAGCAACTCATGGGCCGCAAATCCAAATCAGCAAACTGAAGATGAATGGAAATTCACTTTAAAAAACGCCTATATCAACCGTGATTTTGATAATGATGCCTTAAAAGATACTGGCAGTTGGTCTCAGGCAGCGTCTTTATTTTATAAATCGAAAATGCATGACACTCCGTTAGTCATAGCAGACAAGCCAATCACAATTGGGGCCGATGCATCGGTTCAATACGCCGTGCGCTTGAGTTCAGACAAACATGTCGCTGACACAGTTTTGCCTTTTAATAAAGAAACGCAATCTCAGGCTTCAGACTATTTAAAATACGGCGCGACCTTAAAACTCGGCTATGACAAAACACTTTTAAGTGTCGGTGAACTCTGGCTCGATTTACCTGTAACGGCAGTCGATGCTAGTCGTCAGTTACTCACTTCGTATTGGGGAACTAACTTAAAGTCACAACTTTCAGATCAACTCTATGCTGAAATTGGCCGAGTGGAAAAAGTGTCGCCACGAAATGAAGAAGACTTTAAAAAGTTTTCTTTCACATCAAATGGAATTACTAAAGAATCTGATGGCCTGAACTACATAGATCTGCGCTATCAATTCACGCCGTCACTCAAGGGTGAATATTACTTCGGTAATTTGGAAGACCTCTACAACAAACACTATGTAGGGTTTGAGCATAATTGGAAACAACCTAATTTCGCTCTTACGTCTAAGTTTAAATACTTCAATGCACAAGATGATGGCAACACTTTTGATATTGATGCGCAAAACATCGGGGTACTAGAAACGCTCAAAGTAAAAAACCATACCTTTGGTTTGGGTTACCAACAAATTATTGGAGAGTCGGCTTACCCGCTACCGGATGGCTTCTTACCAGAAACCTATTTCATTAACTGGAATGCCACTGGCTTCTTTAAAGAAGATGAAAAGTCTTACCATGTCATGTACGGCTACGACTTTAAAGACTATGTGCCGGGCCTAAATGCGATGGTGAAATATGTTTACGGCAATGACTTTAAAGCAGCCAATGGTGAAAAGAACCATGAAACCGAGTCTAATGTGATTTTAAACTATGCATTTCAACAGCCATTCTTAAAAGGCGTGGCTCTGCAATATATTCGTATTGATTACAATGTAAAACACGGCAATGACTTTGGTGAAGACCGTTTATTTGTTAATTACACCAAAAAGTTCTAAATAAATATTACCCCCTAATTTTAGGGGGTAATGTTTATCCTAATTTATTGACCAACTTTAAAGGCAAAACCTTCATGGCAATACTCATGGGTAACCACGGCCACTGTGGCACATAAGCTTTTACAGGTTGCTTTTCGATCGCTTTGACCAAAGCTTTACATCCTGTTTTGGCATCTACTTCAAAAGGTAAATGTTTAGCACCTTCATTCATTTCAGTGCGAATGTAACCTGGGAAAATGGTTGAGACTTTAATTGGTGTATCCAGTAATTCAGCACGAATACCTTCGGCCAAGTGAGCGACCGCAGCTTTACTTGCTGCATAGGTCGATAAATGTTTTGGTAATCCACGCATCGCACTCATGGATGACATCACCACCAAATGACCTGCATTTTGCGCTCTAAAAATTTCAATCGCTGCCTCACACTGTGCTAAAGCAGAGATAAAGTTTGTTTCAGCCGTGGCTCTGTTAATTTCAAAATTACCTTTACCAATACGGCGGCCATTGCCGACTCCCGCATTTACAATAATTCGGTCTAAATAGCCAAATTCTTGTTTAAAAGCGCGAAATACTTCAAAAACCTGATCGTAATTAGTTACATCCAGACTTTTTGCAATTACTTTTATACCGTACTCATTTTCAAGTTCAGTTTTTAAATCTTCCAATCTGTCTAAACGGCGTGCACAAATCGCCAAGTTATAACCTTTGGCTGCAAATTCATGCGCCATACCAGCGCCTAAACCAGAACTTGCACCTGTAATTAAAATTGTCTTTGCCATGCTTTTATCCTTATTTTTAAATCCATGTCAGTAAATCTGGACGCTCAGCTTTTATAAAATGATGTTCATTTAAACTTAAAACCTGAGCTTCATTTCCAACCAACCGCAAAGTTGTGAGACTTGTATTAGCAATTGCCCAATTCAAGGCAAAAGTTCGATTGGGGCTAAGTTCAAGCAGTTTGCCAATTGCTACAGAAATCACACCACCAGATGTAAAAACAATTGCATAACGAGGTTTGGTTTTTGCTAACTCATCACAAAGTTGCTGCAATGCTGTTTCGACTCTTTCTTTAAAATGCGGCCAAGACTCATCATATTCATGATGAAAATCTCCATCTGTCCATCGTCCAATAGCGCCTTCAAATATTTTGGCCAGATACGCGCGAGGATTCTGTTCTTGTGCTACGTCAGCTTTTAACAACTCAGGCTGTTCAAAACGTGGCTCATAACGTGCAAAAACCTGTTGGTGGTTAAACTCATTCCATAAATTATTATGATGAATTACTGTATCTGGGAAGCATTCATTAAGTGCAAGTTGTGCGGTTTGTTCATGACGCTGCATGGTTCCTGCAACCACATAAGGTTGTTCTTTCAATATTTGCTTAAAATATTGTCCTAATAACGTCGCTTGAGCCTCACCATTTTCAGACAGTTCATCATAGTTACTTTTACCAAATGATGCCTGCCCATGTCTTACCAGATAAATTGTGGTCATTTTCTTAAAATACCCTGTATTTTCTGTAGAGATTGCTGAGCAAATTCAGATTCTTGCAATTTTTGTTGCGCGATAAGTTTTAAAGCTCGAATATGTAGCGCATGAATGACAATCCAGAAATCTTTAAAAGCAGGATTTCGAGTTTGTTTATGGTAATAGCGATAATAGATTTGCTGGGCAATCACTGCTAAACGGAAAACACCGAAGACTTCATAAAAAGCCCAGTTTTGAGGCTCCAGACCTGTTTTTTTCAAATAATATTCAACGACTTCTTTACGAGAGAACATTCCCTTTAGATGAGTAGGCTGACGGCGCGTCGATCTAAAAATCATATTATCCGTAGGTTCGACCCAATAGGCCAAAGCGCTACCCAAATCCATTAATGGATCACCCAAAGTCGCCATTTCCCAATCCAATACACCAATCACTTCTGTTGGATGCTCTGGATCTAAAATCACATTATCAAAACGCCAATCATTGTGAATAATACAAGTCGTAGAGTCTTGAGGGATATTATCGTTTAGCCATTTTCGAACATATTTAAATGAAGGAACGTTAATAGTACGGACTTTTTCATAGCGTTTATCCCAACCTTCAACTTGTCTACGGCAATATCCTGTTCCTTTACCTAGTTCAGCTAAAGGCGTGTTCTCATAAGGAACTTGATGCAGCTCAATGAGCTTATCAATAACGTTTACACAAAGTTGATGAACATCTTCTTCATTAAAACCAAGCTCAGGCGGTAATTTTGCACGAGGAATAATTCCTTCAATGCGTTCCATTACATAAAAATCACAGCCAATGACCGACTCATCCTGACAAAGTGCTACCATTTTAGGAAGCACCGGATAATAAGGCGCAAGATTTTTCTGCACCATATATTCACGGGCCATATCGTGGGCCGATTTCGCTTTTGTTCCTTTTGGGGGACGTCGCAAAATTAAATCGGTATTTTCATATTTTAAACGATAAGTCCAATTCGACGCCCCGCCCGTATATTGAGTAACGACCGCTGGGCCAACCAACTCAACACCTTGGTTTTTTAACCAGTTTTCAACTGCCCCAATATCAAGCTCTTCACCTTCACGTACTTCACCGCCTACATCAATTACCGACATATTCACTTCCTTTAAACTTATACTTTCTTATGACGACCATAACCACGTTTGGCCAACTCTAATTTGGCAATCATGCCTTTATGTACTTCATCTGGACCATCAGCTAAACGTAAACTGCGTGCTTGGGCAAAGAAGCCCGTTAATGGCGTATCTCTTGAAACGCCTGCACCGCCATGTAGCTGAATCGCCATGTCGACTACTTTTTCTAAAACACTCGGAGCGACCACTTTAATTGCAGATATTTCTGTTAAAGCAGCCATATTTCCTAAAGTATCCATTTTATAAGCAGCATACAAGGTTAAAAGTCTGGCTTGATCTATGGCGACTCGAGCATCAGCCACGCGTTCGAGGTTTCCGCCAAGTTTTAGAATTTCTTTGCCAAACGCCGTTCTAGACATGCCTCTATCAATCATAAGCTCTAAAGCTTTTTCAGCAGCTCCAATACAGCGCATGCAATGGTGAATACGCCCTGGCCCTAAACGACCTTGTGCAATTTCGAAGCCTTGCCCCGCTCCACCAATAAAGTTTTCAATAGGCACTCGAACATTATTAAAGTGAACCTCACCATGTCCATGCGGCGCATCGTAGTCACCAAACACAGATAACATCCGTTGAATTTCGACACCTGCGGTATCAATCGGTACTAAAACCATGGAGTGTTGATGATGGCGGTCTTTGGTTTCATCTGGGGTATGCGCCATAAAAATAATGACTTTAGCATTTGGGTCACCTAAACCAGACGACCACCATTTTTTGCCATTTAAAACAATTTCATTACCGTCGATGAGTGCAGTCGCTTGCATATTGGTTGCATCGCTTGACGCAACATCGGGTTCAGTCATACAAAAAACAGAACGAATTTTTCCGTCCAGTAAAGGCTGTAACCATTGCTGTTTTTGCTGTTCACTACCATAGCGCCATAACAATTCCATATTTCCTGTGTCTGGTGCATTACAGTTAAAAACGGTAGGTGCCAATAAGCTGCGGCCAGTCAATTCAGCAATATGCGCATATTCTTGAACAGTTAACCCAGCACCCAACTTTTCATCGGGTAAAAACATATTCCAAAGACCGGCTTGTTTAGCTTTAGTTTTCAGAGTTTCTAACAGTTCAGGCCACTGCCATTTTTTCCAGTTTCCATCTGGATTTAGCTCATGAACCTCTTCCCAAAATTTTGCTTCGACTGGTTCTATTTCTTCTAAAATAAATTTTCTTGTTCGCTCAGCAAAATCTTGAGCTTTCTTTGAAAGTTCAAACATTCTTTTTTCCTTCACATCATTATCTGGTCTTTACATCAACATAACTTGAAACTTAATATGAATGAAATGATTTTATTAAATAACACCTCATGAATAATATTCATAACCTGCATGGCCTAGACTTAAGTTTTTTTCACCGAATCGATATCAATTTATATCCGCTTTTTATCGCGATTTATGAACAAAAAAGTATTTCGAATGCCGCAAGTAGCCTTAATATTACGCAGTCAGCGGCAAGTCATGCTTTGCAGCGTTTACGTCAGCAACTTGAAGATGATGTGTTTACACGAGTAGGCAATAAAATGTCTGCCACTCCTTTTGCCGAGCAGATTTACCCAACGGTGAAACAAGCACTTTTAACCATCCAAAATATTAGCCAGCAAAAACATGTCTTTGATCCAACAAGCTTAAAAAACTTAAAAATCGCCGTGCATGATGAGATTGAGCCAATTATTCTTCCAAGACTGGCTCAACATTTTCAAAATATTAATTTAGATTTGCAGTTTGTGAGTATGAAACTAGATCGAAAACATATTATGGCGGACTTGGCGACACAACAGCTCGATTTCGTGATTGACCTAGAACAATATTTATCTCCAAAAATTACCTTTGATCATTTGGTAACAGACGAGTTTGTCATTTGCAGTCAACTTAAAGAAGTCGACTTATCTCGTTATATTAATGGACGACACATTGGTGTTTCGTCACGCCGTACAGGCGCTTTACTTGAAGATATTTATTTAAACCAACACCAAAAAATTTCAAGAAATATATTTATGCGCTGTCAAAACTACTCAACAGCGTTACAAGTTTTAGGAGCCCAAGCCGATGCAATACTTACGATGCCTCGAATGATTTTACAGCATTTGTCTTATAGTCCTGAAATTTGTCTACATTCTCTGCCTTTTGAGATAACCAATATTAAAATGGGTATGTTTTGGCACGAAGATTTAAGGGATAATTTAAGACATCAATTTTTGCGACATGAAATTATTAAACTTTTTCATTAAAGCAAATTGATCTACTAAGCTTCTATCGTACAAGGATCAGTAATGAGTAAAGATGAACGGATAATCCAGAATCAGGACAACAAAAAAACGATTCGTCATGAAGATTACATTGCTGGTATTGGTAAAGGCATGGCGATTTTAGATAGCTTTAGTAGTAATCAACATCGTTTAAACATTTCTATGGCTGCTGAAAAAACTGGGCTTACCCGAGCAGCAGCAAGACGTCATTTATTAACTTTAGAATATTTAGGGTATCTTGAGTCAGATGGTCACTATTACTATTTAACTCCGAAAGTTCTTAAATTTTCAGGAGCTTATTTAGGTGCAGCCCAGCTTCCGAAAGTATCTCAGCCTTTATTAAATCTTCTAACTAACCAAACTTCTCTCATTTATTCGGTGATGGTACTTGATGGTTATGAAGCCATTACCATTGCTCGTAGTGCGGCCCACCAACAAACTGACCGTGTAAATCCATACGGCTTACATTTGGGTAACCGCTTACCTGCTCATGCGACATCTGCGGGTAAAATTTTACTGGCACATTTAAGCCAAGAAGAACAATTAGACTGGCTCCAAAAATATCCTCTTCAGCGTTTAACTAAATATACGCATGTGGAAAATGATAAATTTCTAGAGTTACTACAAGAGATTCGAGAACAAGATTGGTGTTATTCGCGTGAAGAACACGAATTAGGAGTTCATGCGCTCGCCGTACCGATTTATGGGCAAGACTTTAAAGTGGTTGCAGCTTTAAATATTGTTTCTCCAACTATGAAAACAACTGAAGAATATTTAATTCAACATATTCTGCCGCTATTGCAAGAGACTTCGCGGGATTTAAGACAAGTTCTTTAAATCTTGCTTAGGCTATTTTGATAGGGTAAATTTTGTTATTGCTTAGGCTATTTACAGCATAAAAAGATCCAAAGTAAATGCTTAGGCTATTTCTAGAAGTAGTTGAAAGGAATTTTCAAATAACGAATGCCGTTTGATTCTGGTTCCGGAAAGTTTCCACCGTTCATATTAATTTGAATTGAAGGCAGAATTAATTTTGGCATTGCCAAAGTAGCATCTCTTTCTTGACGCATTTTGATGAATGAGTCCTTGGAAACTCGTCGATTTAAATGAATATTGCTTTGCTTTTGAGTTTTTATATCTGTTTGACAGATATATTTATCACGGCCTTCGGGCTTATAGTCATGGCATAAGAACATACGCATGTCGTCGGGAAGTATATAAAGTTTTTGTACCGAATCATAAAGCTCAGCAGCACTTCCTTTAGGAAAGTCACATCTGGCCGAACCATAATCAGGCATAAATAAAGTATCACCTACAAAAACAGCATCGGCAATCACATAGCTTAAGCAAGCTGGCGTATGCCCTGGTGTAGGAATGTTATAGGCTTCTATCTCCCCTATTTTAAAATGTTCATAATCTTCAAACAAATAATCAAACGGCTGATTTTCATTAAATTTCTTAAAATCAAAATTATAGATAGCCGAAAATGTTTCTTGTACTATCGAGATTTTTTGACTAATCGCAATTGTACCGCCCAATTTAGATTTTAAATATTGAGCCGCAGTCATATGGTCGGCATGTACATGGGTTTCTAAAATCCATTGTACTTTGAAGTTTTGCGCCAAGACATAATCGATAATCAGATCAGCATGAGTTGTTTTTGTAGTGGCCGATGCGGCATCGTAATCAAGCACGCTATCAATAATCGCGCATTGAAGAGTCGCTAAATCTGCAACAACATAGCTAAAAGTATTGGTGTTTTCATCAAAAAAATCTTTTACTAAAGGTTGTTGCATAGGCTTAATTTCCTTTATTTAAAATTCGGTAAATAAACATTCCTAATAACATTGCGACAATAAAATAAAGCGCTTCAAAATGTCCTAATCCAATCAGAGTTAAAGCGGGCGCTGGACATATACCTGCTATTCCCCAGCCTATACCGAAAATAAAAGCACCCACAATTAACCTTTGGTCAATCTGTGTATTCGTTGGTAATTGAATTTGTTCATTAAAGAGTGTTTTAGGAGTTTTTATAGCTTTTTGAAATGGAATAAATGCCACAGCAATAGCACCTAACATTACAAACATTAAGCTAATATCCCATTGTCCAAAAATATCTAGAAACCCTAAAACCTTTGCAGGGTTAGACATACCAGAAATCATTAACCCCAATGAAAACAAACCACCAAATATAAAAGCAAAGATATTTTTCATAAGATTACCCCAACACATGGCGAATGATATAAACCGTTAACATGCCGGCAAACATAAAAACTGCTGTTGCTATTATTGAGCGTTTTGATAACCTGCTCATTCCACAAATGCCATGACCGCTTGTACATCCAGAGCCTAACCGTGTTCCAAAGCCTACAAGTACACCTGCTAGAATAAGTGCAAATGTATTAGCTTTAATTTCAATTTCAGGTTGATAAAAATAACCATATATGAAAGGTGTAATCACGAGTCCCGCAATAAACCAGAATGCCGAACTCTTAAAGGTGTCTTTAGTAGGATTGATGACTTGAGCAAGCAAACCACTGATTCCGGCTATACGGCCATTTATATATAAATACCCAACTGTTGCGATGCCTAGTAATAAACCACCAAAAAAGGCATAGACAATATTTGACATATAACCACTCTTAATAATATATGTTTTTATAATCTGTATTATACGCTGATTCTTTTAGAAATACTTAATATAAAACTTTTAAGTTTATAATTCTTCTTAACAAGAAAAAGCCCCAAGATTTTGGGGCTTTTATCATTAAATTAGATCTTTAATGCCTAACTGTTCAGGCAGTTTTTCCATTACTTTGTTCAATCTATTATTTGCTGGAGAGATACAACCTGTGTAATGGCTTAATTTAGTTTCTGTGCCATTAGGTTGAATCCAAGTAATGTAATAGCTAGACATGTCGGTCGCTGTTTGCTGGCAACCCGCAGTTTTTGATTGTGTACCTGTTTCAGGGCGATAAGTTTTTAGATCATCTGCAAGTTTTTTATAATCTTTTACGCTACCTTGAATTTCTTTAACGCCTATAGCCTTAGTGTATTGTTTACCTTCAAAGCGAATTAAACCTGTAGGTGTTACTTCTACAGAATAAATCGGACATGCGCCAAAACATGGGCTAGAAGCATAGCGAATTGTCTCTTGTGTATTCGGTGCTTGCTGAACAGAAGCACAACCCATCAAAGCTAAACCAGATAAAGTTGCAAGAACCAAAAATCTCATTACATCACCTATTATTATCAAGTGGCTTTAATTTATCAAATCATACACTTCTTGTCATTAAACACTATTTTTTGTGATTTTCTTGGGCCTTATTTTTACTTAGGCTATTTTATATAAACACATAAAAAAAGGCCCATCTTGCGATGAGCCTTAAGCCATAAAAGCTTAAATTCCTGAAATACAAATTATTACTGGGTAGTAATAACCTGCGTCGACCATTCTAGCGCAACACCATAAATTATATAAATATAATATAAGTATATATTTACGCTCGTTTTTCCAACAAAAAAACCTGATTTATAAGATTAAAAGCTCAATAATGTTTATTTTTAATTAAAATTCACAATGTTAAGTTAAACAAAACTTAATAAAAGTTAAGCTTTTATTTATAGGTAAAACATCCTAAGAAACTGATCAATAGTTAAGCTACACCTAGCGTTCAGGATGAAATGGCCATAAAGCTATTTTAAGTTTAGCAACAACATCAAGCACTTTTTTACTATTTGGTAAAGCTATCTAGTTAAAAATATAGAAATTACTTTTATCGTTTTATACAAAAAATATATTAAATATAAAGACAAAAGAGAAATACTCTCTTTTGCCTAACTTAATTATTGTTCTAAACTATAAGCGATCACATAATCACCATGATCAGGTGATTGACGTGCTCCACCTGCGGTAACAACCACATACTGTTTACCTGTTTTAGGTGAAACATAGCTTATAGGTGTTCCTTGGCTACCTACTGGCATGCGTGATTTCCACAGTTCTTTACCTGTAGATGAATCAAATGCACGTAAGTAGTAATCTTGTGTAGCAGCAAAGAAAACCAAACCACCTTGAGTTGCCATCGGCCCGCCAATTGTTGGCATACCGATCGGTGCTTTTAAGCCCATCTTAATTCCCATAGGCCCAGTATCTTCTACTGTACCTAATGGTACCTGCCATGCAACCTGACGAGTTTTCAAATCAATCGCAGTCATGGTACCAAATGGCGGTTTTTGACAAGGAATACTTAGTGCTGACATAAAGCGGTTTTTATTCACTTTATATGGTGTACCTTTCATTGGTACAGCACCCATACCTGTATTTACCTTCTCTCCACCATTCGCCTGAATCTTAATATCTTCAGGAGTTTGCTCCATCAATTGAATCCATAAGCCAAGGCGCATATCGTTCACGAACATATAACGATGAGTCGGGTCAAAAGCGATGCTACCCCAGTTCATACCGCCCAAAGAGCCTGGGAAGCTTAATGAAACATCAGTACCCGGTGCAGTAAACAGGCCTTCGTAACGCATTGACTTGAAGTTAATACGACACATTAGTTGATCGAATGGCGTTGCACCCCACATATCCGACTCAGTTAAAGTCTGATTACCAATTTGAGGCATTTCAACAGAACGTGGTTGAGTTGCACTGTATTGTTCACCCGGAATATTGGCAGGTTTAACTGGCTGTTCAATTACTTTAGTAAGCGGTTGACCTGTTACACGGTCAAGCACAAAGAATTGACCTGATTTGGTTCCAATCACAACAGCTGGTTTAGTCGTACCATCTTTTAATGGGAAATCAACCAAACTCGGTTGCATTGGTAAGTCAAAGTCCCATAAATCGTTATGAACAGTTTGATATACCCACTTCTCTTTACCTGTTGTCGCATCAAGTGCTAACACAGAAGTATTGTATTTATGATCCAATGGATTACGGTTACCACCCCAAATGTCGACAGATGAACTGCCCATAGGTAAGAATACCGTATTCATTTGCGGATCATATGACATTGCAGCCCATGAGTTTGCCGAACTACGTTTATAGGTTTCACCCGGTTTAAGAACATAGTTCGGGTTTGGATTGCGCGGGTCAAATGCCCAACGAAGTTTACCCGTAATCACGTCATAACCACGAATAACACCACCCGGCATATCTGCGGCTACGTTGTCGGCAATACGGCTACCCACCACAATAGTTGTTCCAGCAATAGTCGGTGCAGAAGTCACTTCAAAACGTGGAGCTTTTGTTCCAGCACCAAGACCTTCTAGCAAATCAACCGTTCCATTTACACCAAAATCAGCACAGCGCTGACCGTTATCTGCATTCACTGCAATTAAACGACCATCAGGTGTATTAGTATATACACGGCGTGGACATGCTGTATTGGTTGCAACCGCAGTTACTGCATTTGCACCAGCTAAAGTTGGTTGTACAAGCGGTTTAGTTGAATCAAAGTATGCAACACCGCGGCAACGTTCCCAAGCATCGGCTGTAGAGTTCACCTCAGCTTTCCAGAGTTGCTTGCCCGAGTCGGCATCTATCGCAAAAATGTTGTTATGTGGTGTACATAAAAACACTTTATTTCCAACTTGTAGCGGGGTCATTTGGTCTTCAGCCCCATTACCGCTACCCGTTGTAAAGTCGCCCGTTCTAAAGCGCCAAGCTTCTTTTAATTTATGAACGTTATCTCGGTTAATTTGATCGAGAGCAACAAAGCGGCTACCACCTGCATCATTACCATAATTTTCCCAATTTACCTGTTTTTTTGCAGGATCAACTGGTACTAGAGGTAGTTTTTCACCTGAACTTGCTACTGTTGGATGCGGTTGGAACATTTGATAGAGCGCAATAAACATACCTACAACAACTAATCCACCTACCGCATAGGATGAAGATGCCAAGCTCGTTTGAAATTGGTAACGTCGAATTGAAGGCAAAGTAAATAGCAAGGCAGCAAAAAGACCAGCAGGAAACATTAAGCGCGAAAATAACGGCCAAAATTCCCATCCAGCATCAACAAATGACCAAATTACGGTACCAACAAAAACAGCCGCAAAAATCCAGACACCTAGTGCTTTTTTACGGAAAATACTAAGTGCCGAAATGGTTATAAAAAGTCCTGAGATAAGGAAATACCAAGAACCGCCGAGTGATACTAGTTTTCCGCCACCTACGATATAAAAAACACCAGTAGCCAACAAAACTAGACCTAATATAAAACACCATATTTTGAATAAGATATGAAACTTAGAATCTGACTCAGACATAGATCCTACTCCACATATACTGAACCCGAATAGTTCAAGCATTTGGGCCAGTTAAACTATGTCTAACCAGCCATCAATATTGTTAAAAATTGACTTTCACACTAAGACCAGCCACCCAAGCATCATCAACTTCTTTTACACCAGCAGGTTGATGAATATATTGAATGTTTGGACGTAACATGACGGCCGGAGACCATTGATAGGTATAGTTCAACTCGACATTTAGCTCGTCGTCTTGAATTGGAATATAGTCAGATGCAAACGGATCATAGCTGTAATATCCACGACTTTCATTTGTTGCGATCTGTTTATCTTTAGCACGGTCATTAACTACATAATTGGCTATACCAAAACCAATCGAATCATTTGGACGGCTATCAAATGGCCCCTTATACCAAAGAGCAAGTTGTTGCGTACTTTGAACAAAAGTCGTTGCCTTATCATTTACAACGCCATTAAAACTTACATATAAACCGCGTTTCGGATCTTCGCCTTTATTCGTCAGTTGTTGTTGTGCATTAATCCAGAAACTTTGTTTCCCGTCATGCACTTTACCGGCAGTTTTAATATCATTTGCTTCGGCGGTTGAATACAGTGCACCTACTTTATATTCACCCGGCAAGCCATTAAAGGCAGCAAGTTTTGGTTTCCATGCAAGTTCAACTGGTATGGTGGCGCCCTTCACATTGTTCATATCCAGATTAAAACCATCACTATTTGATTCGGTTTTAATGTTGTCTGGATTGACCTCATACACACCCAATCCCAAAGTCCATTCAGGCGCAAACTGATATTTAACGTTTGTCGCCCAAACACCTACTGGTGAGTTATACCAAATTGAACCGATTGATTTTCCTAACTGCCCACCGCAGAGCAATAAGTTCTGAAATTCACATTGAGAACTATTAAAGTCCTCTGACATTCCCATACGACCAAATTTGACCTGTACAGTATTATCAACAAAGCCCTTTTTCACCCATGCTTGAGACAGACGCCAGATTTTACCGCGACCATAAATCTCTTGAGCATTACCCAATTGGCTAGAACGTGGGTCTTTAATACGCTCGAGAGTTAATGCATTACCATCACGTTTGGTCACGACTAGGCTTGCTGTTGTATCTTTCCATCCAGCAATTTTTTCTAAATCTAGGTTTGCACCTAAAGAAAGTTGTGCAGCATTTTCAAAAGTATTGCTGTCGTTGTAACCACCATCTAAATTTGTAGCACTTTGGCTCATAATAGAAGCTGTAAATTTATAGCCCTGCTGCTCTAATTGCTGGCGTTTTCCATTCCAGTCACCTAGCAACCATTGACGGTCTTGTGACCAAGGCTCATTCGCGAGCGCAAATTGGCTACCTAATACAGCGAGCGTTAAAACACTCAATTTCATTAAATTTGGCATTTCAAGTCCCTTTTATCATTTCTATATTTCTATGCTGCGCCTCATATGAGGCGCTTTCCTTATTGTTATTTAACACTTGTAAAACCAAGCTCAGATGTTGCGCCAAAACGATCAGTAATATTCGCTGTAATTGAGGCAACTTTTACAGACGGCTTCCAATTCGCTTTTGCGATCCCTTGTGCATCTGTAGCAACAGTTATTGCTCCTAAATATTGCTCAGCTTCTTTTGATGACGCATTTTGATTACCAAAAAATTCAACTTGATAGCGTTGATTTGGCAAGCCATTGACTTCTACAGCAATTGAACCTTTATTTGCAGTTAATTTAGGAGCTTTAATACCCTGATTAGGTTGAGCATTACAGCCTTGTTCATTTGGCTGAGTACATGTTTTTTGTTGTTTAGATGGGTCAACAACCACACCACCACCACGAGAACCTACAAATCCTGCATGCTCAAGTGCAGGCACAGCAAATACAATTGCACCCAAACGCTGATCTGGTACGCATGAACCGCCAGCTTCGCAACGTTTAATATCTTTACCATTGTCCCAAATCAGGTTTTTAGTCAATGTAATTTTTGCGTTTGCATCTTTTTCAGAACGGATGGCTACACCAATACGATTACCATGTACTTTATTGCTATCAAGAATATTGCCATCACCCGTCATGTTGAAACCAATCGAGTTATTGGTCATTTCGTTGTAGGCAATATAGTTACGCTTACCCCAGTTGATCTGTAAGCCATCTGAATAGTTTTCGAATTTATTACCAACTACCGCATTATCATTACCCCACAAAATTTCAATACCTTGTGATGGTTCTGGGTTTGCTTTGGTTGAAACAAAATGGTTATTCGCAATTAAGTTAAACGCAGCACCACGTGTCAGCTCTAGACCATCACCATTGTCTTGGAAAATATTGTCTAAAACTTTGTTGTTATTGGTGGTGGTTGCGGTTGGGTTACCTTGACCATCATCACCAGTGAGCATGACACCAGCACCGCCGTAGTTATTACTAATACGGTTATGTTGGATGAGGTTATTGCTCGAGCGGTTAATCAATACCCCAATACAGAAGCGATGAATGTCTAAACCTTTTAAAGTGACATTGTTGACGTCACGTAGTACCAACCCCGGTAAAGTCATAGTACGTACATTGGTGCCGTACTGCTCAGGGTTTGCACCTGGACAAGCTTTTGCACCTTCGCCTTTAATATAGTTTGAACCATCTATCGCGATGTATTCGCCAGTTTTATCCCACTGTGTACCAATGATTTTAACTGGAGCTTTAATTTCTGGAAGTGCGCTGTTTAATTTAATCGCATAAGGTGCTTTGCCTACTGCTTGAATTAAAATGTCGCTAGCTTCGCTTGGGTTTGCATTGGCTTGTTCAATGGCCCAGCGTAAAGAGCCTTTATTGCTATCGTCTTGATAACGATCAACAACATAAGTTTGTGCTGCCACTACTCCTGAAACCATCAAACCTAATGCAAGAGTAGTTAAACGTAATGTATTCATTTCATCATATCCTTATGATTTATGGGTTTGTTGGTTGAACGGTTTGTAAAATCTGTTTGAGCTTGGTCACATCAATTTGACCTGGTGCAGAAGCCTGACCAATCATGCCAAAGCTATAACTTCCGCCCATGTTGGCAGTCGCAACACGAGAAATCGTACCTAATTGTCCCATTGACATCGTCAATAAAGGTTTATTGGTTTGCTGGCTTACTTTTAAAGTTGCGTTCATTAAAGTGAAAACGTCTTGTTTAGATTTAGGCATTACAGCAATTTTGAGAATATCTGCGCCCATTTGATCTTGTTTTAACAAGCGTTTTTCAATTTCATCTTGGCTTGGTGTTTTTTGGAAGTCATGATTAGACATGACAATCAGCACTTTCTTTTGATGTGCTTTTTGAACAATTTCTGAAACTACTTTTTGATCACGGAACATTTCAACATCTAACCAGTCCATGAACGGATTCTTTAAGTAAGCCTGATAAGTCTTACCATAATCCACATCACTAATTTCAAGCTGGCCACCTTCGTTTTTGGTACGAATTGTGGCGATCATTGGCTTATTGCCTAAAATCTTTTTTAACTCATGCCCCAAAGCAATCACTTGTTTTGTATCACTCGCAAAACTGAGTAAATCGATACGAAACTCTGCCAAATCAGCATCTGCTGTATTTGCAATGACCTGAGCTTGTGCCAAAGCTTGTTCTTTGGTTTTTGCGGTAATCGGAACAATCGTTTTAACGGCTGTAGCGGCAGGTTGTGTTTGAGCGGCTAAAGCAACAGGCTCAGCATTCACCTGTGCTGTAAAAAATGGAAGTGCAAGCAAACTTAAGCTTAATAATGTTTTCATGTTCATATGGTTCATCCTTAAAAAGGCTACACGCATCCTTGAATAATCAGGTGTAGCCTTAGGTGTTTCTTAAATATCAAAAAATACAGTTTCGTCATCGCCTTGAATGCGAATATCAAAGCGGTAAACAACTTCACCATTTTCTTCAAAACGTTTTGCAATAAGTGTTTGGCGACGTGGTGCCCATTCAATGCTATTTAGAATCGGGTCGTTGGCATTTGCCTCTGCTTCATCGTCAAAATAAACTCGTGTATGAAGACCTAAGTTAATACCGCGAGCGAAAATGACTAATGCAATATGAGGTGCTTGAGTTGAACCTTTACGGCCTGCTGTCGCGCCCGGCTTAATTGTATTAAAGCTCCAAACACCCGTTTCAAAGTCTGCACCTGTACGGCCCCAACCTTGAAATGCAGGATCAGCTTTTTGCTCACGCGTATCTGCCTGACTTGGATAAATACCATTCGCATCGGCTTGCCAAATTTCGATCAGCACATCGCGTAGCGGTAAACCTAATCCGTCAAACACTTGGCCTTCAAGACGAATACGCTCACCTTTGGTCTGATCTTGTACTAACTGGTTATTAAAGTTGTTTTCAAACACTTCAATATTTGCTTGTTGTGGCAATAAGCCAATGTGAACGTAAGGTCCACCTGTTTGAGATGGAGTTTCTTTTAGTTCCTGAAAATTCCAGTTATTCATGCTCGTGCTCCCGATTAAGTCAATTCGTTTTCGAAGTAAGTCGCTCGACGGCCACGTAAAGTGATGTCAAAACGGTAACAACGACTATCAGCTTCGATAAAGTTGTTTTTATCTTCTAATGCAATCAAGGCACGACGTTGATCTTCAGAAGGAATCGTTTTTAAGATCGGGCAAGTGTCAATGAGCGTATCGCCTTCAAAATAAAACTGCGAAATTAGGCGCTGAGCCCAACCATCAGCAATTAAAGAGAAATGAATATGTGCAGGACGCCATTCATTAATACGGTTACGCCATGGGTATGGACCCGGTTTAATGGTACGGAAAATATAAAAACCGTTTTCATCAGTTAAGGTACGACCACAACCACCAAAGTTAGGATCCATTGCACCAATAAACTTGTCGTTTGGATGACGGTAACGACCAGAAGCGTTGGCCTGCCATACTTCTAGAAGTGCATTTTTTACAGGACGACCAAATTGGTCACGAACATAGCCATGAACAATGACACGCTCACCAATTGGCAAACCATCTTTGGCATAGTTCAAAATCAAATCGTTATCTTTTGGGCCAAACAGATTTGAAGAAAAATGTGGTGCAGTAACTTCAGTTAAAGTCTCATTAATTGAGATCAATGCATTTTTTGGCGAACGTAATACACTTGTTTTATAACCTGGCGTATACGCTGGTGGATGATCATCTGTATTACGTTGGGCGTAAGCACCCCAGCTATGTTGTGACATCTTTATCTCCTTAATCCTGTTCTTTCGCTGCAATTGGGTTTACCTCTATCCCCAACTCTTTAAAGACTTCTTCAGCCATATGCATTGCAGCGTTTGCAGCAGGTAAACCTGCATAGAGTGAACTGTGTAAGATCAGCTCTTTTAAATCTTCTTTAGTTACACCATTGTTAAAGCAAGCACGTAAATGCATGCGTAGTTCGTCTTCACGACCAAGCGCTAATAAAATTGCGATAGTGACTAAACTACGTGTATGACGCGGTAAGCCCGGACGAGACCACACCTCACCCCATGCATAACGGCTAATAAAATTTTGAAAATCTTGGTTAAAGTCATTCAGATTTTGCAAAGACCGACCAACATGCTTTTCACCCAAAACTTCAGTCCGCACCTCAATGCCTTGTTTATAGCGTTGTTCATCATTCATTGTGATAGACCTCTATTAAGTTGCATCGGTATGCGCAACAATTGATTTAACAAATACAGCAACAGCCGCAGCAGTCGCTGGAATTAGTAATAAACTAAGAATGGCGGTAAACGACCAATCATTGCCGAGTAGTACAGCCCCAATCCAAGCACCAAATACCGCACCGAAGCGTCCAATACCAGTCATCCAAGACACGCCAGTTGCACGGCACTGCGTTGGATAGAAACGAGCGCTTAACGCAGGCATTGAAGATTGCGCACCGTTAATTGCGATACCCGCACAAAGCACCAATACTGCAAGTAATGTTGAGTTTCCTAAGCTTTGACCAACAGCAATCGCAAATAGACCTGCAGCAAAGTAGAAAATAGCAATCACTCGGTTCGGATTGAATTTGTCCATTGCCCAACCAATAAACAAGGCACTTACCACACCACCGAACTGGAACAATCCACCGATAAATGCAGCACGCTCCATTGAGGCACCTGTTTCACGCATAAGCGTTGGTAACCAGCTTGTAAGCAAGTAAACAACCACGAGCCCCATGAAATAGGTCAACCAAAGCAAAAGTGTTCCTTTCGCATATGGTTTAGAAAACATAATTCCAAAGACATTTTTCTTTTGAGCTGTCTCGGTTTTCTCTTCAGGTACGTGAAATGCAGTCGCATTTTGGATCTGAGCTGGCGCAATATGATTTAAGATTTTGCGTACTTTTTCAGGATTCTTACCTTTCACAATTAAAAAGCGGTAAGACTCAGGTAAAACCAAAATCACTAAAATCATTAAGATCAAAGGTGACCAGCCACCAAGTAAAAATAGACTGTGCCAACCATAGGTCGGGATCAGCCAACTACTGATAAAACCACCGGTTGCCATACCTAAGTTATAACCACAGAACATACAGGTCACGAGTAATGAACGAATACGTGTTGGGCAGTATTCAGAAAATAATGTGGTAGCATTTGGCATCGCTGCACCAAGTCCAATACCTGTCAAAAAGCGTAAAACGACAAGGCTATCTAAGTTGGTTGCATAAGCAGATGCCAAGGTAAACCCACCAAATACAAGCATCGAAAAAGCCAGTACGATTTTGCGACCAAAACGGTCAGCTGTCGGACCAGAAACCAAAGCTCCAATAATCATTCCACCAAGTGCAGCACTCATCACTGGTCCTAACTGAGAGCGATCAACTCCCCAGTCTTGTGCCAAAGCTGGTGCAATAAAACCCATTGCAGCTGTATCGATACCGTCAGTAAAAATAATTAAGAAACAGATGATTGCGATCATCCATTGATACTTACTGAGTGGAGCATCATTAATTAATGCTTGAGCATCGATACTTTTATTTGGTGCAGCGTAATCCTGAGACGCCATATTTGCCTCCTTAAGGCCAATTCCTTTTAAATCACTAAGCTATTAGATTTGCTGAATAAACCTAGTCAATTCCTGAGTAAATCTTTGCGGTTGCTCAATATTAGAAAGATGAGATGCTTCCAATTTAGCAATCTGACTATTGTTGATAGCGTGCTGCATAAACTCAGCATCTGTTACTGTAGTCACCGGATCTTCTGTTCCCGCAACCAGCAGTACCGGAATTTGGATTTGTGCAATTTCATCTCTTAAATCGGCATACGCTAAAGCACGACATGCATTTGCATAACCTTGTGCCGGTGTGTTTGCAAGACTTTGAATCGTCGTCTGCGCAACAACATTATGTTGATAGTCAAATTTTTCACTGAACCAGCGGGTATGCGTGGTTTTAACTAACTCAGCTAAACCATTTTGTTCTACCGAGTCAGCACGACTCAACCAAGCCTCCGCCTGACCAATTTTGGCTGCCGAGTTCGCAACAGTAATACTTAAAAAGCGCTCTGGATGATGAATACCCAACCAAAGCCCAGTAATTCCACCCATTGAAATGCCACAAAAATGAGCTTTTTCAACACTCAAGGCATTTAAAATATCAACCACATCTTCAGCTAAGTTTTGCAATGTGGTGTCACTAATTACATCACTTTCACCATGACCACGTGTGTCGTATGTAATGACATTAAAATGACTTTTTAATTCACTTACCTGTGACTGCCACATACCATGGTCTGTGCCTAATGAATTAGAGAACACAAGCACAGGAGCATCTTTTAAACCGTCAATATAAACAGCTAGCTGTTTTCCTTGGCGATTGCTAATAGTCTGTTTCACTTTGGCTCTCCTTGTGCTTCTTGCAAAACTGCATCAATCTGTTGCTGAATATTGCCTAAATAGTTTTCCGGTTTGAAAATATCCCGTATTTCTGCTTGGCTAAACTGTCCTTTCACTTCGTCTAGTTGGCTAACAACATCAAACAAATGCTGGTTTTGTGCTACCGCTGTTTTACATGCAGCTTCAACTAAATGATGAGCATTTAAACGTCCAATTTTTGGAGCAAGTGCCATCATTACAGCTTCTGCCATAATCAATCCATTCGTACATTCAAGATTCTGTTGCATATGCTGAGCATTAACTTCAAAACCTTGTAAGACTTCACCAGTACGAGTTAATGCTCCAGCACAAAGCTGAAAGATTTCTGGAACTGCTAACCATTCTGCATGCCATGCACCTAAGCTACGCTCATGTTCCTGTACCATACTTTGATAGATGCTAGACATAAGTGCCGGTACACGATTCGCCGCAGCTAATACGGATGCTGCTGCGACTGGATTACGCTTATGAGGCATAGTCGATGAACCACCACGCCCCTTGGCGGTTGGCTCAAACAACTCTGCAATTTCAGTTTGCATCATCAGTGACCAATCCCGTGCCATCTTGCCCGTATTCCCGACAATCATGCCAAGCACACTTGCAATTTCTACAATACGATCACGCTCACCATGCCATGTGCTTGTCGGTACAGTCAGATTCAGTTGCTTCGCAAATGCATTAACCACAAGTGAACCTTGATCTTGCAAAGAAGCTAATGAACCCACAGCACCACCTAACTGAGCAGTCAGTACACGTGACTTCATAGCTTGAATACGGTCTAAATCACGTTTAAATGCAGAAGCCCAACGAGCAAGTTTATGCCCCAAAGTAATGGGTAAAGCTTGCTGTAACCATGTACGCCCAATCATGACTTGATGGCGATATTGCTTGGCTTGCTGTAATGCAGTCGCATAGCATTGTTGAAGTTGAGCTTCCACAATGTTCAACGCATCACGACATTGCAAAATACAAGCTGTGTCTAAAATATCCTGACTCGTTGCACCCCAATGCACATAACGCGAAGCATCTTCATCAACATCTTTAACAATTGCCGTAAGCTGCTTTACAAATGGAATTGCGATATTACCAGCTAAGCCTGTTGCTAAAGCCAACGCTGGAAAATCAAACTTTTCTATTGCCTGCTCAGCTACTTGGGCAATGGTATTAGCCGCATTTTGAGGAATCACGCCAACTTTTGCCTGTGCTTGAGCTAACGCAACTTCAACCTGAATCATATATGTGATTAAAGATGAGTCACTAAAGATGTCAGTGACGTCTTTTTGATAAAACAAGCTGGCATATAACTGGCTCATGATTAGACTCTCTCAATAATCAATGCGATGCCTTGCCCTACACCAATACACATTGAACACATAGCGTAACGACCACCTGTCTGTTCAAGTTGGTTCAAGGCTGTCGTCACGAGGCGTGCACCTGATGCACCCAGTGGATGGCCCAAAGCAATGGCACCACCATTTGGATTTACCTTGTCAGAATCATCTGGCAAACCTAAATCACGGGTCACTGCCAAAGCTTGTGCAGCAAAAGCTTCATTGAGCTCAATTACATCCATCTGATCTAAAGTCAGGTTGGCTTGTTTAAGTAATTTCTTAATCGCTGGTGCCGGAGCAAAGCCCATAATGCGTGGTTCTACACCCACTGCTGTTGAAGCAATGATCTTGGCACGTGGTTTTAGATTGTAAGCTTGAACTGCCTCATCAGAAGCAATCAGTAGAGCTGCTGCACCATCATTAATACCTGAAGCATTACCCGCTGTTACTGTGCCATCTGCTTTAACCACAGGTTTAAGTTTGCTCAAACCTTCAAGGGTGGTTGATGCACGTGGATGTTCATCGGTATCAATCACAACAGCATCACCCTTACGCTGAGGGATTTCAACTGCCACGATTTCTTTAGAAAAAAAGCCTTTGGCTTGCGCGCTTGCGGTGCGTTGTTGGCTCACCAAGGCAAACTGGTCCTGATCTGCACGATTAACGTTAAACTGTTCAGCGACGTTTTCGGCAGTCTGGGGCATGGTATCTACACCATACAATTCTTTAAGTTTAGGGTTAATGAAACGCCAACCCATGGTGGTGTCTTCAATCTTCTGGCTACGGCCAAAAGCACTGTCAGACTTACCCATCACATAAGGCGCACGGCTCATGCTTTCTACACCACCGGCAATCACCAAGTTTGCTTCACCTGCCTTAATGGCACGGGCTGCAATGGCAATGGCATCGAGTGAAGAACCGCATAAACGGTTAATAGTCGTTGCTGGTACCTGATACGGTAAACCCGCAAGCAGTGCTGACATACGACCAACATTACGGTTGTCTTCACCGGCTTGGTTGGCACAGCCATAGATCACATCATCGACCTGTTCCCAATCTACATTCGGGTTACGCTGCATGAGTGCTTTAATCGGCACAGCACCCAGGTCATCGGCACGGACAGGAGCAAGGCCACCGGCGTAACGGCCGAATGGAGTACGGATGGCATCGATGATATAAGCATTTTTTAATGTCATTTCCCTACTTCCTTACCCTTGAGTCGCATCAATCAAAGTTGCACCGGTTAAAGCCTGTAAATCATCAAAGCTAAGACCTTCAACTTTCTCAATCACCTTCAAACCATCTTGGGTCACATCAATCACACAAAGATCCGTGTAAATACGGTCAACACATTTCTTGCCTGTCACCGGATAGCTCAGCTCAGCCACAATCTTCGGTTCACCTTGTTTGGTCACATGGTCTGTGGTGATAAATACTTTTTTAGCACCCACAGCCAAATCCATCGCACCACCTACCGCAGGAATCGCATCCGGTGCTCCCGTGTGCCAGTTTGCCAAGTCACCATTCGCAGCAACCTGAAATGCACCGAGTACTGCAATATCAAGGTGACCACCACGCATCATCGCAAAAGAATCACCATGATGGAAAAAGCTGCCGCCTTCAAGCATGGTCACAAACTCTTTACCCGCATTAATCAGTTCAGGGTCTTCTTCACCTGCTGCCGGTGGCGGGCCAAATGCCAACAGGCCATTTTCAGAATGAAGAAAAATATCTTTATCGTCAGGCAAGTAGCTGGCAATCTTGGTTGGTAAACCAATGCCCAAGTTCACATAGGCGCCATCTGGAATATCTTGTGCCACACGTTGTGCAATCTGGTCACGGCTGAGTTTCTGGTAGCTCATGTTATTTCTCCTTATTGCTTACTGTGCTGGCGCTACTTGTACAACATGCTGTACAAAAATACTCGGGGTGATGATGTGCTCAGGGTCTAATCCACCTAGCTCTACCACTTCAGAAACCTGAGCAATGGTGACATCAGCAGCCATCGCCATAATCGGGCCAAAGTTACGTGCAGATTTACGGTAAACCAGATTGCCCCAGCGGTCGCCTTTGTAAGCTTTAATCAAGGCAAAGTCAGCCTTGATTGGATATTCAAGTACGTAATCTTTCCCATCAATCTCACGGGTCTCTTTACCTTCGGCCAAAAGTGTTCCAAAGCCTGTTGGGGTAAATACAGCGCCTAGGCCCATACCTGCTGCCTGAATACGACACGCCAGATTACCTTGTGGTACCACTTCAAGCTCGACTTTTCCAGCACGGTACAATTCATCAAACACATAAGAATCTGACTGACGTGGGAAAGAGCAGATGACTTTTTTAACCGAACCGGCTTTAAGCAGTTTCGCCAGACCATAGTCGCCATTACCGGCATTGTTACTGACGATGGTTAAATCTTTAACACCGAGTTCAATAAGACCATCAATGAGTTCAGCGGGTTGTCCTGCGGTACCGAAACCACCAATCAGAATGGTTGCACCATCTTTAATCTGCGATAGAACCTCGCTTAGTGAGGACTTACTTTTGTCAATCATTAGACAACTCCATTGTGCTCATTGAAGAAGAGATAGGTAAGAGAGTTAGGCACACTGAGGCGAGAAGAATAGATAAATATTTCACTCAATCCCGAGTGTTTCCCTTAGATTTCCCTTTTAAACATTTTTGATAATTTTCGTATTTTGATCTAGTAAGCTACATACAGTTTTGTTCGGTATAAATATATTTTGTTCGATGATCGAACATTATCTAAGTAAATTACTCAACTAATCTTATAGACTTGGGATGTAAAAAAACATTAATTCTTATAAATAGATATGTAGAAATGAAATATTTACTTAGGCTATTTCTCAAATAAAACTACAAAATATTATTATGTATATCTATCTTAAGACTGTGATTGTAAAATTAAACGTGCAAGCTCTAAATCATCAGGATAAGTAATTTTAATATTATCAGAACGCCCCATTACAACCTGCACAGTTTCCCCGATATATTCAAGTGCACTTGCCTCATCGGTAATAGCAATATTATTTTCTAAAGCGTATTCAATTGCTTTTTTGAGCTTCCCAATTTTAGCAATTTGAGGCGTTTGAGCCTGCCATAATAAATCCCGACTTACCGTTTTATTAATATGATTATTTGCCTCAACCTGTTTTAAAGTGTCACGAACAGGAATCGCTAAAATAGCACTATGATTTGATTCAATTGCTTGTTCAACAAGGGTATTTAAACAATCAAATGTTACACAAGGTCGTGCTGCATCATGTACAAGAACCCAATCATTTTCATTAGCAAAAGTTAAAAGATGATTTAAAGCATTTAATACCGAATGGACTCGTTCAGCCCCACCTATACAAAAATGCGCCTTATCTATATTTTGAAATGCGAGCGTCTGAGCAAAGGTATCTTGGGTACCAATTGCCAGAACATAACCATTTAATGGAAGTTGACTTATGCGCCGAACAGTATGTTCTAAAACAGTCGTATTCTGAATATATTGATACTGTTTCAATTCAGTTTTAGAAAATCGACTTCCTGAACCTGCAGCTGGAATAACTGCCCATAATTTAGTCTGGGATATCTGGGGATGCAGGTGTCTCATTCGTTTCCAAATCAACTTTAGCGTTCGGGTCAATATAAATAGGCTTGTAATGGGTACTGATGGTACTCATTTGAACAAATGTCTCATGTGGTTTAACTAAACCTAGATCAAGGCGAGCATGTTCTTCTATTGCTTCTGTACCATTTTTCAGGTCAAAAACCTCTGCTGCCAAAATACGGTTTCGTTCTTTAAGCTCTTCATTTACTTCAGCTTGTTGCTGAATTTGTTGCATGAGAGTTTGATGAGGGAGATAGCCACCCTCACCTAACCAAAATTGATATTGCAGTATGGCTACCAAAACAATAACCAGTAGTAATATCAGTTTGCTTGAAGTGGATCGAAATACTTCTAACATATCATTAAGATTTTTAATTAAAAACTTTCGTTAAGAGATTGTATTGTATAGTAATTAAGAAGTAGCATGCGAAATTCCTGCAAAAATTTAAGCAAAATTATTAATGGGCATATTACTTTAATTGACCATTGTGACATGTTTCATTTTGTCAAAAATGAATGGAATTTGAAAGGGAAATAATATTTATAAGTACAACTGCTTATAAATCACTCTATATATAAAAGCTATTCTGCGTATCAAGAAATTATGTTTAATAAATAGGAAAAAGTCCTCCGAAGAGGACTTATCAATAGAGATTTAAATGAGCCATTAATTAGAAGCTATAACGAACACTCAGCGTTGCATTTCGTGGTGTTCCCCAATTCATTGAGTTTTCACCAATACCTTCATAATATTTTTCATCAAAAATATTATCGATATTAAATTGAAGTTTAATATTTTTATCTACTTGATAGCCAAGCATCGCACTTGCTAAAACATAAGCATCTTGCTCAATACGAGAGCTTCCACTACCCGTATAGTATTTACTCTTATAATTTAAGCCAAGTCCTGCACTCCACTGATTAAGTTTGTACTTAACAAATAAATTTGAAGTTGTTCGAGAGTTTGTCGTATTAACCTTCGTACCCTTTGCATCTTTTGCTTCAAAATTAGCAATACCAAAATTAACAGCCCAGTTATCGTTAATTTCCCCATCAGCTTCAAACTCAAAGCCTTTACTTTCAACACCATCTACAGCACGGTAAGCTTGCTCTGTAGTTTGTGTACCATTACGGACAATAAATACTCCAGGTATCGATTCAGCAAAATTAGATTGTTCTATTCGAAATACTGACAATGCTGTATTTAAACGCCCCCCAAACCACTCACTCTTTAAGCCAGCCTCATAACTCTTACCTGTAATCGGATCAATATATTGATCATTTACATCTTTACGGTCTTGAGGTTTGAAAATTTCCGTATAACTCGCATACACAGAATGATCTTGGGCAAAATCATAAATAGCGCCAATATAAGGTGCTAATTCATTGTTAAATTCACGGTTACCTTTATCATTCTCAGCTTTATATTCCCAGTTAGATAAACGTGCACCAGCAATAATTTTTAAAGGATCAAGAATTTGAAATTTTCCAGCAATATATGCCGCAGTTTGTGTGGTTTCATTCAGCGCATTTTTGCCGTTTAAAATAACAGGCTGAAGCAACTCTTGAGCTATATCATTATAGTTAAGCGGACCACCTAAATATTTTTCAATGTCTTGGTTTTTGTTAGATCCACCAAAAATATCTTTAGTCTTTTCATTCTTATTCCAAGATCCGCCAATAATGATTTCTTGTGGACGATTAAAAAGCTTAAATGGGGCATTAATAAAAACATCAATATTGTTTTCTTCGCTGGCAGCTTTTGCGCCATATACAGAAACATAATCAGTTTTATTCTCCGAATTATCATTTGGATTTTCTAATGGGCTGGTGTTGGTTGCCTTATCTACTTTTCCAGCTGTATATAACAACATAGAGTCCGTATCTTCTTTGCGGAAGGTATAAGCAACATTTAAATTGACATCATTAAATAAATTCTGTTTTAAGTTCGCAAAAACTGCCGTTGTATTCACATCCCAGTAAGTCCAAGGTGCACTTATTGTTAAGCTTCTAGAAAAATTGGTACGGGTCCCATCAGTATAAAAAGCAGGTGTACCACCCCAGCGGATACCGTCACGATGCAATTCTTGATAAGTAGCTCCAAGCGACATACTTGTTTTATCGCTCAGATCATAATCAAGGGCACCATAAAATACATTCCGTTCTTTCTCATAAAAATCCATAAATGAATTTTCATCAGAATGCTTCACAAACATACGTCCACGCAATGAACCATCAGCATTAAGCGGTGTAGAAATATCTGCCGAACTACTCCAAGAGTTCCATGAGCCTAATGATGTACTAACATTACCACTAAGTTCTTTTGAGTTTGCATGTTTACGAATCATATTCAGCGCCATCGCTGGATTTCCAGCACCTGTGGTTAGGCCATTAGCACCTTTCACCACCTCGACGCGATCATAAATATCTAAATCAAGATCCCCTGTACCTAAATTAATCGTGCTCGGTATTCCATCTATTAAGTAATAATCTACCTCAAAACCACGTGCATAAACTTTCTGACGCTCATCAGTACGTGAAGTCGAAACACCCGTAATATTGTTCATTAAATCTTGAAAAGAATCGATTTTACGATCATCTAAATATTCACGGGTTAAAACCTTCACCGATTGTGGTGTTTCACGAAGAGATAAATTTAATTTTGTAGAAGTATTTGCGCTTTTTGCTGCGTAACTGCCCGAACCTTCGGTAACAGTGGAATTTTCTTGTTCTGCTTGTACTCTTATCGTTTCCAAGGTGGCTGTTCCATTTTTCTCATCTGCATAACCAACTGAAGGAACAACTAAAGCCATAGCAAATGCTAAAGGATGAGCTCTAAATGCTTTTCTAAAGGGCGAAATGTACATAAGAAAATTCCATAATAATTAATGTGCTGTGCGAGATTCCTTACCCTTTTACTACTTTGTTCCTTATTACAAAGCAGAAAAAGTCGGCACAAAAGTTAACACTAATGATAATTGTTATCAACAATGTATTAATAATTACTACCATTTGTTTAGAATTTGTTATCAGTAATTTTAATTATTGATGTATTTCTTTCCCATCCAACCCCACACTCGGATCATCAGACCAGTTAAATTTATCGTGCTCCAATTAATTAATAAAATGTTATGCAATTGTCTTACGATTAACTCAAAAATAACAAACTAAACAGTATTTTCTTTTATATTTTATTATTCTTCTAAAATCTCATCATAGAGAATAAAGGTACAACTTGTAGTGCATAAAGTTTTAGCATTTTCTTTAGTAAGCTTAGGTTTGAGTGCTTGTAATAATCATACTGATGATAGTCCATCAAAAATAATTAATGTGGAGGACTCCCAAAAAATAAATAGACCTATTAATACCTATACATATGAATTTAATGATATTATTTATAAATTAAATACTAAACAAGACCAAATGACAGCTCATTTGAAATTAAAACGTTTATTAAAAAAGATGCCACCTAACGATAACAACTTAAACATTTTAAAAACTAAACGTAAAATACTCGTACATTTAGGTTGTCTTAATGAAGCATATAGTGTTACCGAAAAAATACTAGCTAAATCAGAAAATTCAAAATTACAAGAGATGCAATGTATTTTCCTAAGTAAAATGAAGAAAGATGCTCATGAAATAAAAGCATGTTATGAAAAAACCGCGAATAGTTATTTAAATGAGATAAATTTAATTCCTAAAGCTGCTTTGCGATATCAATATGCTTTATGGGGACATTATGCAGCAATGTTCCATGCTGGTCATATAGAATATAAAGATAAACTCCAAGAAGTTATTGATTATCACAACATTGAAGATCACAAAAAAACATATCAACAAATGTATAAAAATGTTATGGATCCTCAAGTTTTTCAAAAACGTCTAGATGAGATTCCTTATACTCCTGATTGTCATTAAACTATTTTTTTTAAATCTTAATATCAGTTATTTTTATAGCTTGCATCATTATTAAATCTAATCTACCTAATAAGAATGTCTTTGTTGATATATCTTTTAATACTGCCTTCCCTTTTAGAAATAGCATCACCTCTTAATAGATCTATTTTTGAATAGTACAGCACATAATTAGACTAACTATCTTAAGTTTATTCACACAGAATTAGTTACGAATAAAATTTATAAAAAGTCACATATGCTTCACTCTTTTAACCAATAACTACCTAAAAAGTATATTTTTTTATTTTCTAATTTGTTAAGAATTTTATAAGGATTTCTCTCAATATTTTAATAAGGAGAAAGGTGAAAAATGGATTTTATTAATATATTTATAGGTGATACAACCTGGAACTTTGTTTTAGAAGTTTTAGTTCGATGTACCGTGATGTTTATCATCATTATTAGTTTTTTAAGATTATCTGGTAAACGAGGTGTACGTCAACTCTCCCTTTTTGAACTCGCAATCATTTTATGTTTAGGGTCAGCAGCTGGCGATCCGATGTTTACTGAGGATATACCTATTGCACATGCCTTTGTTGTGTTTATCGTTATTCTTTTTCTTTATCGATTTGCTACATGGAGCATGGTAAAGCATAAAAAAATTGAAGATTTACTTGAAGGAAAAGCGCTTTGTATTGTTAAGGATGGTCTTGTAGTCTACAAAGATTTCCAAAAACAATCATATTCTCATGATGAGTTTTTCTCAGAAATGCGGCAACAACATGTTGAGCATCTTGGACAAGTGAGAACAGCTTTATTAGAGTCTGATGGTATTCTTAGTCTGCTTTATTTTGAAGATGAGGACGTAAAATGGGGCCTACCATTATTCCCTGACGCTTACCGCAGAGCCAATGTACTTAAACTTAATACTTTTTATTCATGTATGAAATGTGGTGAAACTAAAATTTTAAATAAAATCGACCAAGAATGTAGCCGATGTCAACATCACAGTTGGGCTGAGTCTTTAAAAACACGCCGATTAGGATAATAGAAAAGGTGCTATTTCCTATTAAAAACAGGAAATAGCACCTTAAAATGTTAAAAAATTAATTTTAACTTTTATTTAAAGATTAGTTTAAACCTTTAAACTCAGCTTTACCGCGGTAAGCAGCTTTAGTCAATTCTTCAATACGAAGTAATTGGTTGTACTTAGAAACACGGTCAGAACGGCAAAGTGAACCAGTCTTGATTTGACCAGCAGCTGTACCTACTGCTAAGTCAGCAATAGTAGAATCTTCTGTTTCACCAGAACGGTGAGAAATAACAGTCGAATAACCATTTGCTTTAGCAAGATAGATTGCATCTAAAGTTTCAGTCAAAGTACCGATCTGGTTGTATTTGATTAAGATTGAGTTACCAACTTTTTCATCAATACCACGTTGTAAAATCTTAGGATTAGTTACGAACAAGTCATCACCAACCAATTGGATTTTATCACCAAGGATTGAAGTCAAGTAGCTCCAGCCTTCCCAATCAGACTCATCAAGACCATCTTCGATTGAGATAATTGGATATTGATTTACAAGACCAGCTAAATAATCTGCAAACTGATGGCTTGTAAATGCACGGTTGCCTTCGCCTTCTAAAACGTATTGACCGTTTTTGTAGAATTCTGAAGATGCGCAGTCTAACGCAAGCATCATGTCTGAACCAGCTGTGTAACCAGTCAATTCAATTGCTTGTAAAATGATTTGAATTGCTTCTTCGTTAGAACGTAAGTTAGGAGCAAAACCACCTTCATCACCCACAGCAGTATTCAAACCTTGTTTCTTTAAAACTGATTTTAAAGAATGGAATACTTCAGCACCAGCACGTAAAGCTTCAGCAAATGAAGTGAAACCTACAGGCTCAATCATGAACTCTTGAATATCAACAGTGTTGTCCGCATGCTCACCACCATTTAAGATGTTCATCATCGGTACAGGCATTGTCAAAATTGTTTGACCACGAAGATCTGCGATGTATTGGAAAAGAGGAAGTTTCTTTTCTTCAGCAGCAGCGCGCGCAGCAGCCAATGACACAGCTAAAGTTGCGTTAGCACCTAATTTCTCTTTGTTTTCAGTACCGTCAAGCGCGATCATTGTATTATCAATGTCTTTTTGCTCAAAAACTGATTTACCCAACAAAGCATCACGAATCAACGTATTAACGTTGTTAACTGCTGTACGAACGCCTTTACCTAAGTAACGCGATTTATCACCGTCACGTAGTTCTAAAGCTTCACGAGAACCAGTTGAAGCACCAGATGGTGCACATGCACGACCAACAACCCCAGATTCTAAAATTACGTCTGCTTCGATGGTTGGGTTACCACGAGAGTCCAAAATTTCACGTGCACGAATGTCAACGATTTGGCTCATGAACAATTCCTCTTTGAATGAATATGAGCTGCGGTTAAAGCAGCGTAAGGGTTATAAAACAACTCAATGGGTGTCTAACTTTTTGAATCCTTTAACTAAAGTATCCAATTCTTTTATTTGTGCCAAGAATGGTTCAAGTTGGGACATACGTAATGCACAAGGTCCATCGCATTTTGCATGTTCTGGGTCTGGATGAGCTTCCAAGAACAATCCAGCCAAACCAGTTGCCATTCCAGCGCGTGCTAAAGTTGTAATTTGAGCACGACGACCACCTGCTGAGTCAGCACGACCACCAGGGGTTTGTAACGCATGTGTCACGTCAAAGAAAACTGGCACATTCATTTCTTTCATTGTGTCAAAGCCAAGCATATCTACAACAAGATTGTTATAACCAAATGCTGAACCACGTTCACAAAGAATAAGTTTGTCGTTTCCTGCTTCTAAACATTTATGCAGGATATGACGCATTTCATGAGGTGCTAAAAACTGGGCTTTCTTAATATTAATAATAGCCTGTGTTTTTGCCATCGCCTCGACAAGATCAGTCTGACGACTTAAGAAAGCGGGTAATTGAATAATATCGGCTACTTCTGCGACCGGTGCAGCCTGATATGGCTCATGCACATCAGTAATGATAGGAACATTAAAATGTTTTTTAATATCACCTAACCATTCGATACCTTTTTCAAGTCCAGGACCACGGAATGAATGCAGACTAGAACGATTTGCTTTATCAAAACTCGCTTTAAATACATAAGGAATATCTAAGCGTTTGCAAATATCAACATACGTTTCTGCAATTTCAAAAGCTAAATCTTTTGATTCAAGTACGTTCATTCCGCCAAATAATACAAATGGCAAATGATTTGCCATTTGTATATCGCCTAAACGTACAACTTCTTGTGGTTTTAATTGTGACATTTAAACTTTCCCAGTTTATTTAAAATCGCATTATTTACTTTTTTGATGCTGTGTTTTTGCAGCGTCAATAAAACTAGCAAATAATGGATGTCCATCACGTGGTGAACTTGTAAATTCCGGGTGGAATTGTACAGCAATAAACCAAGGATGTTCAGGAATTTCTACAGTTTCAACTAAATGTTGTGCTGAAGAGTAACCTGAAATCTTCATACCAGCTTGTTCAATCGACTCGATGAAACGGTTATTCATTTCATAACGGTGACGATGACGCTCAGTGATTTCAGCTTTACCGTAGACTTCACGTGTTTTTGTGCCTTCAACCAATTCAGATTTTTGAGCACCTAAACGCATAGTTCCACCTAAGTCAGACTCAAGGCTACGTTGTTGTAATTCACCGCGCTCATCTAACCATTCAGTAATTAAACCAATAAGTGGATATTTTGTAGAGCGGTTAAATTCTGTAGAAGAAGCTTCTGGCATACCTGCAACATGGCGAGCGTATTCAATAACAGCCAATTGCATGCCTAAACAAATACCCAAGAATGGGATTTTGTTTTCACGTGCGTATTGAATAGCTTTCATTTTGCCTTCAGTACCACGTTCGCCAAAACCACCTGGAACTAAAATTGCGTCAGCTGTACTTAAAATAGATACGTCTTGGCTTTCAAGTTCTTCAGCGTTGACATAATCGATTTGTACTTTTACACGATTTTTAATACCTGCGTGTAATAATGCTTCATTCACAGACTTATAAGCATCTGGTAATTCAACATATTTACCAACCATAGCTACACGTAAAGTGTATTCAGGATTTAGTAATGCTTCGACTACATTGTCCCAATCTTCTAGGTTTGCTTCTGGAAGATCATTAAATCCAAAACGCTCACAGATCAAGTCATCAACGTTTTGTTCATAGAATGTACGTGGAATTTGATAAATTGTTTTCGCATCTTTACATACCACTACAGCACGCGCTTCTACGTTAGTGAACAATGCAATTTTGCGTTTAGTATCAACATCCACATCATATTCAGTACGGCAGATAAGAATATCTGGCTGAATACCAATCGAAAGCAACTCTTTAACAGAGTGTTGAGTTGGTTTTGTCTTAAGCTCTGCTGCAGATTTGATATATGGCAACAAAGTTAAATGCATAAGCATGGTTCTTTTATGACCAAGCTCAACCATTAACTGACGAACTGACTCCATAAATGGAAGTGATTCAATATCACCTACCGTACCGCCAATTTCTACAATAGCAACATCGTAGCCTTCACCTGCGCGAAGTACACGTTCTTTAATGTTGTCAGTAATATGAGGAATAACTTGAACTGTACCACCAAGGTAGTCACCACGACGTTCTTTATTTAAAACGTCCTGATATACACGACCACTGGTAAAGTTATTAAGTTTGGTCATTTTCGCACGACGTAAGAAACGTTCGTAATAACCCAAGTCTAGATCAGTTTCGGCACCATCCTCTGTGACAAAAACTTCACCATGTTGGAAAGGGCTCATTGTCCCTGGATCGACATTAATGTAGGGATCCATTTTAACCATTGTGACTTTTAAGCCACGGGCTTCCAAAAGTGCAGCAACTGAAGCAGCAGAAATACCTTTACCTAGCGATGAAACTACACCACCAGTGACAAAAATAAAATGGGTCATTAAGTTTCTCGTACAATCAAGCCGAAATCGGCCTACAATGTTTGGCAATTTTACTGTACTCTGCCCCTATAAAGCAAAGTCAAACCGCATCAATTCAAAGATCATTAAACAACTGGCTATTCTATCAGCATTTTTAATAAAAATTTAGGTCAATCTCACATGATTTTTTCATTCTCTTTTGCTGTTATAATGCCAGCTCCTCAATTAAATGTTGTTTAGGACAATGGCAAATAAAAAACTTTTAATCTGTGCTGCAATTGCTGCTGGACTATTGTTAACCGCATGTGTCAAAAAAGAAACACCTAAAGAAGAAGAGCAAGAAAAGGTTGAAACTGCTGTTTCAGAACCTACACCTGCTGAACCTGCAAAATTTGAGTCTTTAGAAAGTGTTCAAACTGAAGAAGCTCAAACTCAGGAACCAACGCAAGTTGAGGTGCATCACGAAGAAACAGCAAATACGACAACTGAAATTCGCCGTGAAACTCGCCCTGCACAAGCTGAGCAAAATTCACAAACAAATGTTTCTGAGCAACCTAAAGCAGAACCAAAGCCAAAACCTGAACCTAAGCCTGAACCAAAAGCAGAGCCAAAACCATCTAAGCCAGCTGAACCAGCTCAAAGTGAAGATGATGCTGTTGCTGCTGCAATTGCGGCTGCTACTCCAGCGCTTAAGAACTAAGTTCGTATGCGAATATGCCCAAATTGAACCATCAGTTTGGGCTTTTTAAATATTATTCAAATTATCAATTCAATAATAAGTTTTACTTTTCTTTCTATTTATCTTTAAAGTTTTCCTAGTTATCAATTAAGGACAATCTACTTTTTCTGCCTAAAAAAGTATTGACGATAAATTTAGAGCGATGTAGTTTTTTAACAAGTTCCTTTTTGGAACTTTAATTAAAAGAAGATTGGAGCTTAGAATGAATACTGTATCAAATCGTGTCCCCGCCTCATTTCCAGTCCGTCGTATGGACTATAATTTTGAAAATGTACCTCGCTACTGGTGTAATAACGAACCAACTTTCACACATTATTTTACGGGTTTATCTACATTATTCCCTGAAGGTGAATCATATTTCGTTCGCTCTGTTCGAGCTTTACGTGCTAAAGCAAAGTCGAATGAAATTTTAGATCGTGAAATTAGTGCTTTTATTGGCCAAGAAGCTATGCACTCTAAAGAACATCATGCTTTTCATGTAAGTGCACAGCAATATGGTTTAGATCCTCAATCTTTAGAAAAAGTAACTGGCATCGTTTTAAAAACGATTGAAAAAGTTTTTAGTAAAAAATGGAATTTGCTTGTAACAGTAGGTCTAGAACATTACACAGCAGTACTTGTGGTTAGTATGATGCAATCCGTTAATGAATTGATGACGGACTCAACTATTCGCAATTTATGGCTATGGCATAGTATTGAAGAAACTGAACATAAAGCTGTGGCCTTTGATCTCTATCAACATTTATATGGAAGCGGCTTAAGTGCTTACCTTCCTCGCATTACAGTCTTTACTTTAAGTCTATTTTTGATTACCGGTTTTTCAACAATTTATCAATTTGTTCTTATGAAACGGGATCATCAACTTTTAAATTTCAAATCTTGGCGTAAGTTCTTTAGTTTTGCAAATAAACAATATAGAACATTGATCCCCCAATTTTTTGATTATTATCGCTTTGATTTTCATCCCAACCAAACAGATGAAAAAGACCTCGTGGCTAGCACAAAAATCAAAATTGGACTAAAAGATCCCAAATTGCTTTTATCTTGATCTAATAAAATTATAAAGCCCATCTATTGAATGGGCTTTATTTAACTTATTGCAAAGTTACCGTTATTGCTTATGTTCGACCAAAAAATAATTTGATATTAATTTGGCAGCCCATGATGTACTTTTCCAACCTTCATAGAAGCCACAATGACTTCCTTTTTTTGTGGTGATTACCGCCATATTACTCATTTGCTGAATCGTTTCTTTGTAAGGTTCCAAATTTTTAATAGAACAGACTGGATCATCCTCAGCATTAAGAATCATTAATGGTATTTTGACATTCTCAAATACATAAATTGGATTAATGGCTTGGCAATAGCTTTGATAATCCTCAAAGCCAGCCATTTCAAAATATTCTTTCTCAAACTCTTCCAGACTTGTGGTCGCCAGAACTTTTTCAATAGAAGAAAGTTGGTTCCATGTATTTTGATAAGGATGAATAAAATACTTGAATAACTTTTTGGTCATCATTTTGCTATAAAACGGATGAACATTTTTAAAGCCAATCTCAGTGTTGTAGCCTGGACACATTGCAAAGGCAGCTTTAAATGGCGTGTCAGTACCTTGCTCTCCTAAATAGCGAACCAGTAGTCCTGTTCCAGCAGAGGAACCTACAGCGTATAAATCCGATTTAGGAAACAAATTTTGAATATGTTCAAGTTGCTCTTTAAGATCGCTTGTTGATCCAAAAAGAGAAATCTGTGGTACAGGCATAGGTAAGCCAGCATGCCCACGGCGTAAGCATAGTGCTATTCTCCATCCCGTATAATGATGTATGTCTTTCACAAGTTCACGCATACTTTCAGGTGTTCCTGTAATGGTATGCATAATGACAACTGTTGGAGTATCTGGAGGAAGATCATAGCCATACCACGCGATCGCAGTTATGCCACCATCTTTCATGGTGAGCTGATCAATACGATCGTATTCAAGCTTAATGGTTTTTTTTCTAATAATATCAAAATATAAAAGATGCACGTGATTGTTGCTTAACCACGGTGTGGGCCGATATTTTTGCTTGAGCTGGGGCAATTTCTCCAGAATATCTTTTATTTTCCCATTTGGGTCATAATAGATTTTTGGCTGTTCGGCACCTAATACCGAATCGAACAATTCTGAACCGAAAGCTTTAATTTTATTTAAAGTAGATATGCCCATTTCCAATCACTACCTCTGATTATGAGTTAAATGATTGCCGCACTAATGCTGCAACCTGTTGTCCCCAAATTGCATAAATTTCCTTACTCGGATGAAAGCCATCACTTGCCATAGGCAGATTCATCGCTTGAAAATGCTCAATATCATATTGAATGAACTTAAATTGGTTTTGTGATGCTAACCATTTATCTAGTACCTGATTCATTTGTTCCGCATATTTTCCAAACAACCAAGCCAATGGATTTGGTAACGCTGGGAAATGCTGCATTGGCGGAACACCAGAAACAATAATGAGCTTAGGCTGAAAACGTGCCTGTATATATTGAAATAATTGTTTTTGTTGTTTTATCCATGAACTTGCTGAGGTTAATTTTATTACATCATTAACACCAATCGACGTAACCACCACATCGTACTTTTGTTGCTCTAAATGCTGTACTGCTTGAAAAACCTGCTTAGTTGTATCACCTGTTTTTGCATGCAGTTTCCAGCGTATCGAATATTGATCTTGCAACTCAGAAATAATTGCACCAGATAAAGCATCTTTTTGGTTTTCTACCCCAACACCTGCTGCGGCAGAGTCTCCTAAAATAAGCAATGATAGAGGTCTTCCCTTGCCAACGATGCCTTGTCTCTCACCACTGGCTTCTAGCAAGCGTGGTGTATTCTTACGAACCTTTGTTCCCTGTACAAACAGTACAGGAAGCAATGCTAGAGTTGAAAGCTTTAACCACATTTTATTGATCTCTATCTTACTTAGGCTATTTACTAAAATTATTGAGGTTGAAACTTAGCAATTCTTATACCCATTTGTTCAGCCAATGCAGCTAAGCCACTCATTGGACGAATCATTACTTCAAAATCAATAATTTTGCCTTGTTCATTAAAACGAATCATATCAATACCTTTTAATGATTTACCACTGACATTGGCACTGAACTCAAGCACTACATTTTCACGGTCTTCTGTATAGAACTCACGATGATAGGTAAAGTCTTCGAACACCTGAATCACATTGGTAAGAATGAAGAAAACAACCTGCTTTCCTTCATAAGGTTTGTAAGCAACTGGTGAGCGAAAAACCACTTCATCCGCCAGCAACTCATTTAGATCAGATAAGTTACCAGCCTGAACCATTTCATGCCATTTTTCTAAAGACTGTTTTGTTGTTTCGAGTGTCATTGTTTTTATATCCTATAATTTAACCAAAGAAGTAACGGGCATTTCTGTTTAAAAGAAATGCCCATAAAAATTTATAGTGTCGCTGCTAATTCAGCGCCTTGGCGTATTGCACGTTTTGCATCCAGTTCACCCGCCTCTTTAGCGCCACCAATTAAATGAACATTCTTTCCATCTGTTTTTAATTGATCATACATTGCAGTAAATGACTCTTGGCCTGCACAAATCACCACATGGTCAACCTCAAGTACACTTGGTTTTCCATCTATAGTTATATGTAAGCCTTGATCGTCTACCTTGTCGTATTGCACACCTGCAAACATTTTGACCTGACGATTTTTTAGTCCTGTACGATGAATCCAGCCTGTTGTTTTACCTAAACCAGCGCCTACAGCAGCAGTTTTACGTTGCAGTAAATAAATTTCTCGTTCAGATGCCTCAACTTTTGGCTGTTTTAAACCACCAACATGCTCATATTGAGTATCGATTCCCCATTCTTCATAGAACTTTTCTGGATTTAAACTGCCAGTTTCACCTTCATGAGTAAGATATTCAGCTGTGTCGAAACCAATACCACCCGCTCCAATAATGGCAACACGTTGGCCTACTGGCACACGCTCTTTTAAAACCTGTAAATAGCTCAACACTTTAGGATGATCAATTCCCTCAAACTGTAATTGACGAGGTGTTACACCTGTTGCAACCACAATTTCATCAAAATTTGCTTGGCTTAATTCTTCGTAAGTTGCTTGATGGTTTAACACAATTTCAATGTTTGGTCGCAATTCAATTTGACGACTAAAGTAGCGTAAAGTTTCGTAGAACTCTTCTTTTCCGGGAACTGTTTTTGCAATATTAAACTGACCACCAATTTGATGACTTGCTTCAAAAATTTTAACTTGATGTCCGCGATCAGCTGCATATACTGCAAAACTTAAACCTGCCGGACCTGCGCCAATAACAGCAATACTCTTTTTCACCTGAGCTTCTTTAAAGATCAGTTCAGTTTCATAACATGCACGCGGGTTTACTAAACAAGTTGCAATTTTCATTGAGAAAATATGATCTAAACAAGCTTGGTTGCACCCAATACACGTATTAATTTCATCACTACGGCCTTGACTTGCTTTCAAGACAAATTCAGCATCCGCTAACATTGGTCGTGCCATAGACACCATATCAGCATGACCAGATGCCAATACATGTTCAGCCATTTCAGGCGTATTAATTCGGTTAGAAGTAATTAAAGGAATAGAGACTTCACCTTTAAGTTTTTCAGTCACCCAAGTAAATGCAGCACGAGGAACTTTGGTTGCAATTGTAGGAATACGTGCCTCATGCCAGCCAATACCTGTATTGATAATTGTTGCGCCTGCTTTTTCAATTTCTTTTGCAAGCTGAATCACTTCATCAAAACTTGAACCGCCTTCAACTAAATCAAGCATAGATAGGCGATAAATGATGATAAAATTTTCACCAACTAAAGCACGTGTGCGCTTTACAATTTCAATTGGAAAGCGGATACGGTTTTCGTAACTACCGCCCCATTCATCATCACGATGATTCGTTCGAGCTGCAATAAACTCATTAATTAAATAACCTTCAGAGCCCATGATTTCTACGCCATCATAGCCCGCATACTGAGCAAGTTTGGCGCAGTTAGCAAAGTCATCAATGGTTTGTTGTACTTCGGCAGAACTTAAGGCTTTAGGCTTAATCGGGTTAATAGGGGCTTGAATTGCTGAAGGCGCAACGTTATTTGCCTGATAAGAATAACGACCCGTATGTAAAATCTGCATAGCAATTTTACCCCCAGCTTCATGGACAGCTTGGGTAATCACTTTATGTTTTTCAGCTTCTTCAACTGTATCTAGTTTGGTCCCGTGGCTAAATACAACACCATCATCATTTGGAGAAACACCGCCAGTTACAATTAAACCCACATCACCTTTTGCACGCTCAGCATAAAACGCAGCCATGCGCTCATATCCTTGCGGTGCTTCTTCTAATCCAATGTGCATCGACCCCATAAGCACACGGTTTTTTAAAGTAGTAAAGCCTAAATCAAGTGGCTTTAATAAATGTGGATAAGCTGACATATTTTCTCCTATGGCTAGCAATAAGCTTGCTAATGCAACTTGTTGCATAAATTTATAATCAAATTTTGACTTTTATGCAACATGTTGCATAATCTCATGAGTCACACTTTACTTTTGCTTACAAACTGGATTGCCATGTCACTTCCTCATGTTTTATTGACCAGCTTGCTTGAACGTCCAAGTACAGGGTTTGAACTTGCCCGCCGCTTTGACCGCTCAATGGGCTTTTTCTGGAATGCCACTCACCAGCAAATTTATCGTGAACTCAATAACATGCTTAAAAAAGGCTGGGTTTCCACTTTAGAAAATGAAATGGATAATGGCCGAAAAAAAACCTATCAGGTCGAACAACTTGGTCGTATAGAACTAGCCTCATGGATGACGCAACAAAGTGAACCTGCACAGCTTCGTGATGATTTAATGGTTAGATTGCGTGCAGAAGCACAATTGAGCAATAATCAGATATTACCTGAACTGTTAAGGCATCTTGGTTTACATCAAGAGAAGCTCAAACTTTATCAAAGTATTTATGATAAAGATTTTAAAGACAGCGATGATCTAAATGACCGTGTGTTATACATCCACAAAATGATCTTAGAACTTGGAATTACGATGGAAAGTGAATGGATCAAATGGTTGGAACAAGTCATCCCTCAATTAAAACGCTTTGCCCAAGATAACCCATCTGGAGAATAGCCATGCCGTATTACACCATGCCCGATCGGGAAAATTTATTTGTACGCCGTGTTGGTCGTGGGGAGCCTGTTTTGGTTTTATCTGGCCTTGGCATGCAAAGTTGGCAGTGGCTACCGTTTATTTATGCAAACCGCAAAGAATATGAATTTATTATTCCAGACTGGCGTGGTTTCGGTGGTTCAAAGAATTGTGCAATTCCCGAGCAAGATGCCATTTCTAGCCATTGGCAAGATGTTGCTCATTTAATAGATCAATTAAAACTCGATAACTTTATCTTGATGGGCTATTCAATGGGTGCGACGACTGCCATGCATGGTATGAAACATGCGCAACTGGCACAGCAGTTAAAAGCCTATTTACATATTGATCAGACACCGAAAATATCAGTAGATTCGACTTGGGAATATGGTTTATTCGGCCCTCTTCACACCCAGTTCAAACAACTATTAAATGATATTTATCAATTATTGCTAAAGCATAAAAACGCCAAATATCTTTATGAGCTATCACTTCCAGATCGACAAGAACTAGTCCGTCTATGGGTAGATTTTATTGAGTTACAAAGTAGCAATCCATTTAGTCCACTAGTTTTTAAAACAGCTTTAAAACAGCCTTTTTTACAAAAATATTTATTACCTATTCAACGTTTAGATTACTTGTTTTGGTATGTTGAAAATTATCTTTATCACAATGAAGATTATCGAGAAGCAATTCAGCAGTTAGCATGTCCTACCACTTTTTTTATTGGTCGTAATTCGACACTTTATCCAGAAACTGGTCAGACACTGATTGCACATAGCGTTGAGCATGCAAAAGCAATATATTTTGAACGCTCAGGCCACACCCCCTTATTAACCGAACCCAAAAAGTTTGGGCATGAAATTACTACATTCTTATCCGAACTCAAGCATGCTTCTTAAAAAATAAAGGGATCTATTTATAGATCCCTTTTTAAAATCTAAAAATGATTAAGCGGAATGAGCTAATTCTTTCGCTTTTAATTGCTCCGAGACACTTAACAAAAGCTGCTCTGTTTTTTCCCACCCTAAACAACCATCAGTTACTGACTGGCCATAAGTCATATCACAAGAAATCTTTTGGTTACCATCAACCAAATGACTTTCAATCATGACACCTCGAACTTGCGTTTTTAAACGTTCAGCAACGATTTGCTGTAAAACTTCTGGCTGACGCAACGGATCTTTCCCACTGTTACCATGACTACAATCAATCACCAGTGCAGGTAGATTTTGTTTATATTTTTCGCGTATCGCCTGAATTGAAGCTAAATCGTAATTTGGCCCATGATTCGCACCACGCAAGATCAAGTGAGGTAATGGATTTCCAGCACTCTGGATCACTGAAGGCAAGCCTTGTTGATTCATTCCTAAAAATTGATGTTCATTTTGCGCGGATTGAATCGCATCTAGTGCAATCTGAATAGAACCATCAGTACCATTCTTGAAACCAATACTGTATGGCATATGACTTGAGATTTCACGGTGAATCTGAGATTCGCTTGTGCGAGCACCAATTGCACCCCAAGCCAATAAATCATCAAAATAGCCAGTTGCCATTGGACTTAAAATTTCACTCGCAATTGGCAAACCCTTTTCAATAATCTGTAGGTAGAGTTCACGAGACTTTTCTAAACCAAGTTGTAAATTTGATGAACCATCTAAATTTGGATCATACATGAACCCTTTCCAACCCACTGTGGTACGTGGTTTTTCAATGTATGTACGCATCACGATAAAAATCTGATCTTTAATTTTTTCTTGTAATTTTTGCAGTTTTTCAGCGTATTCAAGTACTGCAACTGGATCATGAATTGAACAAGGCCCTGTAATTACCATTAGACGATGATCGTTGCCGTTAAGAATATTTTGAATAATTTGGCGGTGTTCGGCAATTTGACGTGCGAAAGAGTGTGCAAGCGGGTATTTCGCTTTTAACTGGATAGGTAAACTAACTGGTGTTTCTTTTGTATTGGTTTGAGTCAGTAAAGTATTTAGGGCATTCATTGGTTTTTTCCTTGGGACTGCAATCTACTCAGTCCGATCATTTATTTGAGCGTTTTGGATCTATTCGTTGGTAAAGGTAAGCAAAAGTAAAACCAATAAAAGTTGCTAAAGTACGAATAAGTCATGTTGTTCATTTTAAGTTCCTCGATTCTAAAAAGATAAAGCATAAAAAAACCTGATCGGGGTTGCCGATCAGGTATTAACTGTGATGGGCAACTTTCTCATGCCCGAATACGCTCAGGCAACTATCTAAATTGCCAAAAGTAATAATAAGCGTTAGTGTTCACAGATTGATTTAACATCTTTATCTCAAATATTAAAAAATGTTCCTTAAATCTAAAATACGCATTGTTGATGAGTTTGACAAGTCTTTTTTTTGAAAAAAACTTCTTATTTTCTCGCTTAAGATTTGATTCAATGATGCATTAACGAATCAACCCTTGAGGTTGCAAAATAATTAAACCAGCTCCACAAAGCACAATTAGACCACCTAATATATCCCATCTTGTTAATCCCACCTGATCAACAAAGCGTAGCCACATAAGCGCAGTAAAAATATAGATACCGCCATAGGTCGCATAAATGCGCCCAGAAGCTGCTGGATGTAAAGTTAACAACCATACAAAGATAGCCAGACTTAAGACCGTAGGTAGCCACAGCCAAGCCGACTTGCCCTCTTTTAAAATCAGATAAGGAAAATAACAACCAAGAATTTCAGCAATTGCCGTGATAATAAATAACCCGAATACACTGAGTATTCGGGTTATAGCAAGACTATCAATTAACATAAGTTATGCTGGTTCTGCCGTATGATGATCTTCAAACACTTCAAGTTTTAAGCCGACAGCTTTGCCATCTTCTTTTTTCACCGATACAGCCACGTTACCACCATGATCTGCAAGTTCACCAAACAGAATCATTTCAGCGAGTGGTTTCTTCAAGTGTTCTTGAATGAGACGTTGCATTGGACGAGCACCCATCAAACGATCATAACCATTTGTAGCTAACCAATCTCGTGCACTTTGATCGACATCAAGAACAACTTGTTTTTCATCCAATTGCGCTTGCAATTCTGTTAAGAATTTGTCGACTACAGACTCAATCACAGTTGTTGGCAATGCTTTGAATTGAATAACACCATCTAGACGGTTACGGAACTCTGGAGAGAAAGCACGTTTCATCGCTTCTTGGTTATCAGAACTGTGATCTTGTTCAGTGAAACCAATGCTCGCGCGAGAAATACTTTCTGCTCCAATATTCGTAGTCAGAACAATAATCACATTTCTAAAGTCTGACTTACGTCCATTATTATCCGTTAAAGCGCCATGATCCATGATTTGTAGCAATAGGTTAAACACATCAGGATGTGCTTTTTCAATTTCATCAAGCAACAAGACACAATGTGGATTTTTGTGAATCGCATCAGTAAGCAACCCACCTTGGTCATAACCAACATACCCTGGAGGTGCACCAATTAAGCGTGAAACTGCATGACGTTCCATATATTCAGACATATCGAAACGTACAAGCTCTACACCCAATAATTTAGCGAGTTGCTTAGTAACCTCAGTTTTACCTACACCTGTTGGACCAGCAAAAACAAAACTACCCACTGGTTTATCTGGTGATTTTAATCCAGCACGAGATAACTTGATCGCTGAGCCTAATGCAGTAATTGCTTCGTCTTGACCAAACACCACACGTTTCAAATCACGCTCAAGATTTTCAAGCACTGACTTATCATCTTTAGACACAGTTTTTGGTGGAATACGAGCAATCTTAGAAACGATATCTTCGATATTCTCTACAGTAATCAAGCTATCATCACTTTCAGCTTTCAAACGGCGTTGAGCACCTGCTTCATCAATGACATCAATTGCCTTATCTGGCAAGAAACGATCATTAATGAACTTAGCAGAAAGCTCTACAGCTGATACCAAAGCCTTATCGTCATATTGTACGTGGTGAAAATCTTCAAACTTAGTTTTCAATCCACGTAAAATATCAATCGTTTCAGCAATACTTGGCTCATTGACATCAATTTTTTGGAAACGACGAGATAACGCATGGTCTTTTTCAAAAACCTGACGATATTCTTGGAAAGTCGTTGAACCAATACAACGTAAAGTACCATTAGCTAAAGCTGGCTTAATAAGATTTGACGCATCCATTGTGCTGCCCATACTTGAGCCTGCACCAATGATCATATGAATCTCATCAATGAATAAAATCGCATTTGGATTTTTCTTCAATGCATTAAGCAATTGTTTTAAACGTTTTTCAAAGTCACCGCGATATTTAGTTCCAGCAACTAATGCACCAATGTCCAGACTATAGATTTCGGCCTGACTTAAAGGTTTAGGTGCTTTACCATTCACAATTAACCATGCCAAACCTTCAGCAATCGAGGTTTTACCCACACCTGGATCACCCACAAGCAATGGATTGTTTTTGCGACGGCGGCACAGAATTTGTGCTGTACGCTCAATTTCTTTTTCACGACCAATTAGTGGGTCAGTTTTGCCTTTTTGCGCTTCAACATTTAGGTTCAGTGTATAAAGCTCTAATGGCCCTGCATTGCTTGCGCTAGTTTCACCCTCAATATCTTCAACTTCTTCTTCAACTTGCACTTCGTCTTTACGTGTCCCATGAGACAAGTATTGAGTCAATGTCAAACGATTGATTTGATGACGTTTAAGTAAATACACAGCAAAAGAATCACGCTCTGAATACATTGCGACCAAAACATCTGCACCCTCAACAGTACGATCGCCGCCACTTGATTGCACGTGAAAAATAGCACGTTGCAAAATGCGGTCGAAACTTTCTGTTGGATGAGGCGCTTGCTCGCTATTTTCGCCAAGCTTAGGAGTATGTTGTTCTACATATTCTTCTAATTCTTTACGCAAAGAAACTATATCAGCCCCGCATGCTTTGAGTGCATTCACGGCTGAATCGTTGTCGAGTAATGCTAATAATAAGTGTTCGACTGTAAGAAACTCATGTCTCTTTTGACGAGCCATGCTAACAGCCAAACGTAATGATACTTCTAATTGACGACTGAGCATGTAACCCCCTTATGCTTTAGGCTCAATCTGGCAAAGTAATGGATGACCTTGCGATCGAGCGTAATTATTAACAAGGTTTGCCTTAGTTTCCGCGATGTCTCTTGGATAGACTCCGGCAATACCTTTACCTTCATAGTGTACTGTTAGCATTACTTGAGTTGCTTGGTCAAGATTCATTGCAAAGTATTGTTGTAAAATTTCAATTACAAAGTCCATTGGAGTGTAATCGTCATTCATTAATACGACTGCATATAATGGGGGACGCTTGAGTGCAGGAGGAGCTGTTTGTACAACAACCTCTCCATCATGATCTTCGTTTTGCGAATCACTTAAGCGTGGGTGGAAGTGCCAATCGACATAGCCAGACTGCTGAAAAGAAGCCTTGATATCTTTTAAGTTTGTTTGACGCTTATTTGTTCGCATAGGATGTTACTATTGTGAATTTGCTTCAGCTTGAGGAATTTCTGCCACAAAAGCAGAAGATGTTTCGACAGGTTTACCACGCTGCCAACTAAAACGTTTAATAATCGGTGTATCAGAACCACCAGTTAAACGTACCTCAATAAATTGAGGCGTGAAACCTTTAGGCATTGTCCAGCGACCTGTTAAACGTTCAAAGTCAGTAAAGTTGAAGTTCTTCGCTTCAAGCGGTACGACTAAAACTTCAGTATCTTTGATCAATCTGATTTCAACCGATCCTAAAGCACGACGCTTACTTGGACTTACTTGAACTAAATCTAGTTGATATTCATAAGCATTTTCAGGCAAAGGCTTAATTGCCAGATTTTGGATTGTTAAGCTCAAACCACCACGTTGTCTCAAAATCTCACGATAGATATTACTCATACCTTCTTGCTGAGTCTTATCGGCATTCGCTTGATTAAGCGCTTCAAACAAATCATTTGCATTCGTCACAGCCACATCACGCTCTTGCACCGCTGCATTAAGGCTTTTGTTAACTGCATCTAAGGCTGTTTTTTGCTTTTGCACCACTTCAACCAATTGCTCCGCATCTGCATCGTAACCAACAACAGTTAAACCTTGACGGTGCCCAATTGTATAGCCGAGCGCAAAACAACCACTCATTAAAATAGCAGCACCAATAAACAAAGGCTTATTGGTGTTTAAAAATTTTTTCTTTTGCAACGAACTTTCTGCTGAAGTCGTCTGTCCAGAGTTTTGCATCGTCATCTCAGTGTTCAAGATCAGAGTCAAGACACACATTTAAATCGAAATTTAAATGTGTGTGAAGCAAAAAAGAGTTTTTTATGGTAATAAACCAATCCCTTGTAAGCCTTCATCTTCATTAAAGCCAAACATAAGGTTCATATTTTGTACAGCCTGACCAGATGCACCTTTTACAAGGTTATCTTGAGCCGCCAAAATAATCAGTTTATTTGGTTGTGGTTTATATAATGCAATACGAAGTTCATTCGCACCGCGTACACTACGTGTTTCAGGTGAACTATTTGCAGGCATAACATCTACGAATTTTTCATTAGCATAGAAGTTTTCATACAAAGCTTGTAAGTCTGTCTGCTTACCAGCTTCTGTCAAATCTACATAAATTGTACTCAGCATACCGCGAATCATAGGTACTAGATGAGGAACAAATAAGAGTCCATCAAACCCGCCCTTTTGTCCTGCAATATTTTCTAAGGCTTCTAAAATTTCTGGATGGTGACGATGACCTGCAACGCCATATGCTTTAAAGTTATCAGCGTTTTCACTATAAATCATGCCCAAGCTTGCTTTACGGCCAGCACCAGAAACACCAGATTTCGCATCAATAATAATATTTTTGGTTTCAATCAGGGCTTGTGCTGATTTTAATAATGGCGCTAAACCTAATTGAACAGTCGTCGGATAACAACCAGGGTTACCGATAACTTGAGCTTGTTTAATTTTTTCGCGGTTTAACTCAGTTAGACCATATACAGAATCTTTTAGTACATCTGGACAAGCATGCTCCATACCATACCATTTTTCAAATTGTTCAAGATCTTGTAAGCGAAAGTCTGCTGCTAAATCAATAACTTTAGTTCCAGCTGCAATTAAATCTTTGGCATGTTGCATGGCAACACCATGTGGCGTTGCAAAAAATACAACATCACACTCTTTTAATGCATCAATGTTTAAATCTGAAAATTGAAGATCTGTATGTCCACGTAAATTAGGGAACATATCTACAACTGGTTTGCCCGCTTCTGTACGTGAAGTAAGAACTCGAACCTGCGCTTTAGGATGTCGTAATAGAATACGTAATAGTTCAACGCCTGTATAACCCGTTCCACCAACAATTCCGACAGAAATCACGTGCATTACCTCAATTTTTGAATCTATACTTGGGCAGTAGTATGACAGGATGTCCAAGCTTACAAAACCATTTCATGCTTGGTAATTTTAATTTTTTTAATTTTAGCGACAATCAGATAGCACTTACTGGACTGTCATAACCACATAAATATCAGCAAATAAATACCAGATTAATTTTTGGAGAGCTAGGATGCTTCAACAATCAAAAGAAACAAAATTACGCACGTACCTTGGCTTGAGCACATTCATTTTAAGTGTAGCCCTTACTGGTTGCGGAGGCGGAGGTAGTAGTGGAGGCACTTCACCCACTACACCAACGCCCGTTGACCCTACACCTGAAGCAACAACTGATGTTACTTTAAAAACCCCTGTAGAAATGCGTAATATCCAGCTTAAAGTATATGACAACACCAATAATGCTATTTTAGTGGATACTCCAATTACGAGTTTAAACAGCTTTAATGTCAAAATTCCTACTGCAAAATTGAATCGTTTATATCGTGTAGAAATTACAACTAAAAGCTCATCTCAAGTGTTTGACCCAATTACTCCACAATACCAAAATTTGTCAGGTATTTATCATGCATTTATTACACCAAACAGTGTAAGTGGCAGAATCCAATTCATTAGCCCAAGCAGTGAAGCAGTTTATCAACGAGCTGTCATACGTTCGGGACAACTCCCTCAAGAGACAATTGACCCAACTCGTATTGAGCAATTACATGTGGATTTAGCTTCTCAAGATGTCTACAAATCGTTAATGAATGCGTTTAAAGATGGTGATATTCCAAGTTTAAGTCCAGCTAATTCCCTTCTGAATTTAACTTTGTTGCGATACTCAACTACTAAACCTAGTACATATGTAGATAGTTATCTTAGCTTTGGTTACTTACAATATTGGTCAACGATTCATGGCGGAGCAAATACCTACCAAGAACTTATTAAAAGTTTAGCAACTGATTTAAAAGATGGCTTTTTGGATGGGAAAAAACTTCATGGGGATCAAACATCCTTCACTCCTATTTTCACACCTGCTCCAAATAATATTGATCCAATCAAAAACACCCTGTTAGATATTGCAGCCAATCAAAAGGCGACACGTGATTATTTTGCTACCAATCTACGAGCAGCCACCTTACAACTAGCAGTTTTGCAAGACCAACCTCGTCTTGACCAAGTAGGATATGATCTTTTAAAAAATAAACAGTACTCAGGAATTGTTCCTACTGTAAATTCAACAACATTCATTCGCATTGACGGTGCTGGAGATTACCGTAGAGCTGTTGGATTTACCACCACAGCGACGTGTAATGGATCAACCTACCCATGCAAACAAGGCTTAACCAGCATCAATCTATCAGATCCAAACCTACCAGCTACAGACTATTTAGTGGGCCACTATGAAGACACCTCAACTGGATGTCAGCTTAATTTCCGTGCGAATGGTCAAATCGACATGAGTAAAGGCTCACAAATTTATCGGGTGGCTCTAAGTGCTGATAGTACCGATAATTTATTGCAAACAGATGCTGCCAGCTCAAGTTATTTACTCAATTCAAGTTCAGCCGAACCAAATAACTCGACGCAACAATACAACTTTATCCAATTATCTATTAAAGCAAATAAAATTATCAGCGCCAAAGCAGGTTTAGATAGTCGAAAAGCACCTGATAGCTTACAAACACCGCAACTAGAATGTACCTTTAGTTAAGCTGAAACATACCACCATGCAGGCAATGGATTTGATTTAAGTTGTCTGCGGTGTTTTTGAAAATATGGATCGTACTTTTCAACTTCTGCCCAAAAAGCTGGGCTATGATCAAAATGTTTAGTATGTGCCAACTCATGAATAGCCACATAGCGAGCAATTTCATGTGACATGAGTACTAGTCCTGCATGTAGCATAATATTATGCTGACTACTACAACTTCCCCACCGAGTTTTCGGGCGGCGAATTGTACACTCCCTGTAAGCCAAATGAGTGTGCTCACTTAATTCTTTTAAAAGCTCTGCTAATTCTTGTTTCGCATAAGCAATAACTGCGTTTTGCAATGCCAAATATGGCTGTGTGTCTTTAATAAATAAACAGCTATTTTCCCAATCAAATTGAAAAACACGATGCTGCTTTTGCACAATCACTTGAAATGGCTGTTTTTTATTAAAGAAATAAATTTCCGAAGGAATTTCAATGGATGCCGATTGGACGTTTTGTTGCTTATTCCATGTCTCGGTTAACCATTGTTCAGATTGCGCTAAAAAATGCTGAATTTGCTTCTTACTACAAAATAAAGGAACCGTAAGACGGATTGAAGCAGGCTCAACACGTAAGCGCAATTTTCGTGCTCTTACGTGTCGAACGATTTTAATCTCTGGCATTTTTGCAGACATTACTGTGCTGTACGCTCTTCAATACCATTATTTGTCGCAACAATTGCGATCGTTGCTGGATTTAAGGCGAAGATACCGTTAGTTACCACACCAGGAATATTGTTAATTGTTTTTTCCAGCTCAATAGCATTTAAGATATTAAGATTGAAAACATCCAAAATAACATTACCGTTATCTGTAACTACACCTTCACGATAAACCGGATCACCACCTAAACTTACCAATTTACGAGCTACAGCCGAACGCGCCATTGGAATAACTTCTACAGGAAGTGGGAAATCACGTCCAAGTTGATCAACCCATTTTGAATCATCAACAATACATACAAATTTCTTAGCGATTGATGCAACGATTTTCTCACGTGTTAATGCAGCACCACCACCTTTAATCATATGCATATGGCGATCAATTTCATCTGCACCATCAACATAGGCATCTAGGCTACCTACATGGTTCATATCAACCACTTCAATACCAAGTTTTTTAAGGCGATCAGCAGTTGCTTGAGAACTTGCCACAGCCGCTTCTAATTGTAATTCAGGTAATAAATCAATTAGAAAGTTTACGGTACTTCCAGTCCCAACACCCAAAATGCCACCTTTGGGTAAGTGTTTTAAAGCAGCTTTCGCAGCAGCTTGTTTCTTTTCATCTTGGGTTGCATATAGGCTCATTACATCACTCAACTATTTTTGACATTTATGCTCCAATAAACGGCGCAAATGCACAAGGGTTTGCTACAATAATTTCCTATTTTAAACTGTTATAGGGAAGATGAACATGCTGTCTCGTGTGGTACGACAAATTTTACAAGCAACGGTTTATGATGTTGCAATTGAAACACCTCTCGAAGCAGCTCCACGAATTAGTCAAAAATTAAACAATACAATTCGTTTTAAGCGTGAAGATTTACAACCCGTTTTTTCTTTTAAATTACGCGGCGCCTATAACCGTATTAGTCAATTACCTAAAGAACAACTTGAACGCGGGGTGATTTGCGCCTCTGCTGGTAACCATGCTCAAGGCGTAGCTTTGTCAGGACAAAGATTAGGAATTCCCGCTATTATTGTTATGCCAAGCACAACACCTGACATTAAAGTTCAGGCTGTTAAACGCTTAGGTGGTCAAGTCGTATTACATGGCGATAGCTTTGATATTGCAAATAAATATGCTCAACAACGTGCAGAAGTTGAAGGTCTTGTATTTATTCCACCCTATGACGACGAACTTGTCATTGCAGGTCAAGGCACTATTGCCAATGAAATATTACGTCAATGGCGTGATGTAGAGTACGTGTTTGTTGCCGTAGGTGGTGGTGGTCTTATTTCAGGCGTAGCAGCTTACCTTGGAGAAGTTGCACCGCACGTAAAAGTTATTGGCGTTGAATATGAAGAGTCAGCTTGTTTAAAAGCAGCTTTAGAAGCAAATGAACGTGTAATTTTGCCACATGTAGGCCTATTTGCAGATGGTACAGCTGTTGCCCAAATTGGTGCTTTACCATTTGATATTATTCGTTTGCGCAAATCTGATAACTCAGGCCCGATTGTTGACCCTGATATTGTGACTGTGAATACAGATGAAATCTGTGCAGCAATTAAAGACACATTTGATGAAAACCGCAGCATTGTTGAACCTTCTGGAGCAATGGCATTAGCGGGTATCAAAAAATATATTCACGAACATAAAATCAGTAATAAAAATATGGTGTCGATTGTTTGTGGCGCCAATATGAATTTTGACCGCTTGCGTTATATTGCTGAGCGTACGGAGTTAGGTGAGCAACGTGAAGCGATTTATGCAGTTACCTTATCTGAAGAAAAAGGCGCATTCTTAGGCTTCTGCCGTGCTTTACAAGGTCGCAATATCACTGAGTTTAACTACCGCGCAAACAATACAGACGAAGCGCAAGTATTCGTCGGTATTAGTTTAAAAGGTGGAGATGCAGAGCGTCATGAAATTTTGGAACAATTAAAACAGCAAGATTATATTGTAGATGACCTTTCTGACGATGAAGTTGCCAAATTACATATTCGTTATTTAATTGGTGGTCACGCAAATCTAGATGATGAAAGATTGTTCCGTGTTGAATTCCCTGAACGTCCAGGTGCGCTCTTAACCTTCTTAACTCGTTTAGGTCCAACCCACAACATTACCCTCTTCCATTACCGTAACCACGGCGCTGCTGAAGGTCGTGTACTAGTTGGCTTACAAGCAACAGATGCTAAACAAAACCCTGATGGATTGATTGAGACACTCGAGCAGATTAATTATCCGTATGCAGAAATTACTGATAACGTCGGCTATAAACGTTTCTTAAAATAATCTTTAGTTTTGATGAAGAGGCCGACATAGTTGTCGGCTTTTTTATACATTTTTTTATATTTCTAGCATATTTACATTGCTTCTCTTTATCTTAAAGAAAATATCCTTAAAAATAATGATCTAACTCGGAAAAAAGGACCAACATGGCACAGTTCGCAGTCATTGGCTTAGGTAGTTTTGGAGCAACGGTTGCTCAAGAACTCACAAAATTAAATCATGATGTTATTGGCATCGATACAGTAAAAAAGAATGTCGAAAATCTGGCCGACGTTTTAACTCATGCCGTCATTGCCGATGCTACTGACGAACATGTGCTTGACGAATTGAATATCCAAAATTGTGATGCTGTTGTAGTTGCAATTGGTGAAGATATTGAAGCCAGTATTTTGTGTGTGCTGAACTTAAAAAATCTCGGCATTGATAAAATTTGGGTAAAGGCAAAAACCAAAGCTCATCACACCATTTTGTCACACCTTAATATCAATAAGATTATTCACCCTGAAGAAGATATGGGAGTGAGAGTTGCTCAAGCTCTGAACTACCCTATGGTAAGTCGCTATATGTCTTTAGAAGATGACCATTACATTATAAAAATTGAAATCCCAGATAAACTTAACGGCATCAATTTATATGGCATTATGCAGCAAGCGCCTCAAGTCAAAACATTGCTCGTGAAAAGACAGCAGCAAATTTTGTTTGAGACTGAAGAAAATTTCACTTTGCAAACACATGATATTCTTATTTTAGAAGGTCATTTATCACAGTTAAAGAAACTTTCTAATTGCTTCTTATAAGAAAACGAACTCTAGAATATGTCCATATATCCTAAGCCTCATAAAACGTTAAATTTAAGCCCTCCTTCACTTTTAGCGCTAGGGTTTTTAGGCTTTATTACTTTTGGCACTTTATTACTTAAATTGCCATTTGCGAATACAGGCAATGTCAGTTGGATGGATGCGCTTTTTACAGCCACCTCAGCAGTTACAATTACCGGTCTATCTGTTTTAAATATTCATGAATCTTTTACCCTCTTTGGGCAAACTATTATTTTATTACTGATCCAGTCTGGCGGTTTGGGTTTTATGACTTTTGCGATATTGGCCGCATTAAGTTTGTCACCAAAAGTTGGTCTTAAACAGCAAATGATGGCTCAAGATAGTCTCGGGCAAACAAGCCTATCAAAAGTTACTTTTGTTGCTAAAGGAGTTGTCACTTACACCCTTATTTTTGAGCTGATTGGTACAGTTATTCTTACCGCCGCTTTTGCACCAACATATGGGTTTGCACGTGGTTTATATTATGCGGCTTTTTACAGCATTTCCTCATTCAACAATGCTGGTTTTTCATTATTTTCCAACAGCTTAATGAACTTTCAGAGTAACTATATTATTTGTATAACCATTAGCATCCTTTACACTTTAGGTGGTCTTGGTTTTTTAGTGCTCATGGATATTAAGCAAAACAAAAGATGGAAAAAACTAACACCAAATAGCAAGCTTATTCTTACCACCATTGCAATTATTAACCTCGTTGCGTTTATTTTAATATGGGCTTTAGAAGCTCAAAATCCCGCGACTTTAGGGATGTTAAGCTCAGGTGAACAAGCATTAAACGCTTGGTTTCAGGCAACAGTTCCACGATCTTCAGGCTTTAATACCATTGATACAGGTGCAATGACCAACAGTAGTTCACTACTGATGATGTTACTGATGTTTATTGGTGGTGGTTCACTGAGTACAGCCGGTGGAATCAAAGTTGGAACCTTTGTCATTTTAGTGCTTAGTGTAATTTCATTTTTACGCCGTACAGATGAAATTAGAATATTTAATCACTCTGTATCTCACGAAACCACCTATAAAGCATTAGCAGTGACTGCTATTACGAGCATACTGATTTTCATTGGCTTCTTTATTCTTTTGCTTTTAGAGCCTAAAGCAGATTTTATGAATTTGCTTTTTGAGGTTGTTTCGGCCGCATGTACAGTAGGCCTCTCTCGTGGAATCACACCAGATTTACATAATGGTAGTTTATTCATTTTAAGCCTACTCATGTTTGCTGGACGGCTTGGACCTTTAACACTCGCCTATTTAATTGCTACTCCTAAAAAGAGTCGACTCAAACACCCTCAAGCCAACATCCAAATTGGATAATAAAAAAGCCGCTTTAAAAGCGGCTTTTTTATAGAGTCTTAGTACCAATTCAAGAGCGATACACCCAGACCAGCATAAGTCGCTCGATGGTTATAATCAATCAAGCTTTCACCATAACCATTAAACAACTGGAAATGTCCGCGTAACTTACCACTGATTGGAAAAGCCCAATCAAATTGCACAGCGCCATGAGAGTCATCACCACCTTTCAATGAATGACGCAGCATTAAAGAGAAGTCATTCTGCTTCCATTTATAAAACGCTGTTAAATCACCACGACCAATGTAATCTTCCATATCCGGATTATTATCATCTTTACTATCTTCTTCAAGACGAATCCATGGACGAAGCATTAAAGCAAAATTACCACGCTCCAATCCAACATTAAAGATGACACGGTTCCAGCTACGAGATAATGGATCTGAGCGACCATTTGACTGATGGTTTAAGGTAACTCCAAGCAAACGCCCATCTAAACCAAGCAACTCGTAGTTCGTTCTAAACATTAAACTTGCTTCTGGCTCATAGTTCGTTTCACGGAATGGGCGAGATTCTTCAGCATTGAACGTCTGCCAGCGTGAAGATTGTGTATACCCTACCCACAAATCACCATTATTTCCAAAAATATTTTCCCAAGCTTTGGTTTTCAAAGAAATCTGAAACTTACTTTCTGTGGATTTCAGATTCTGAGCATCCGTTACAGTGTTATTTGGATTTGGGCTACTCGGGAATTCATTCTTGTCACTGGTCCAAAATACGGGTAATAAATAGACGGGCTGATAAGCACGAATATTCCAAACACCTAGCTTACTTTTTTCAGATAACTCCCAACGTTGATCTAGCAAAGAAGTAGTAGGTTCAAGTGTAGGCGCTTTACCAATCACTTTAATATTACTAACTGTATCTACTACCTTCTCTTTAAATGTTTCTGGTTGAACAGCAGGCTGATCGATTTTTTTAACAAGCTCAGGTACTACCGCGGCTTGCACAACAGGTAGAGCTGCTGGCTTAAATACAGAGTCGTAACAAGCCAGACGATCGGCATTCGAAGCAAGAGCAACACATGCATCAACTGTGGCAGGGTTTGCTGGAGCTAAGGTATCAGCATATGTTACAGACGCACATAAACAGCTAAGCACGATTCCCATGCTTAGCTCTAAAGATGTGCGTTCAAATTGTTTGAACGCCATGTTCAATCTCCAATTTTTATTTTAATTAACTTGTTGAATGGTAAAACCTAATTGCTGCAATTCATCACGTTTAGCAAATGGCGCAACTACAGCTTTTACAGGAGTTTGCTCTACTAAATATTGACGAGCAACACGTTTTAAATCATCCAATGTTACATGCAACAATCTTTCACGCAAAGTACGGCGGAAAGCTGGTGTTCTCGCATGCAACAATGCATAACATGCTGTAATCGCTTCACCTGCTGGAGAGCCTGGTTTATCCATACTTGCCACTAAACCAAGAATTGCTTCTTCAAGCTGATGAGGTTGTTGCTCTGTATTTAATAACCATTGCACGCTTGCTTCAAAGTCTTTAAACGTCTCTGCTAAACGTGGGTCACGGTAACTGAAGAAACGGAATGAGCATGCATTTCCATCATAACTAGCGCCGCCACCATAAGCACCACCTTTTTCACGGATAGCACTGTGCAAGAATCCGTTACGTAAATAAGCTGCCAATACCATTAATGGAGCTGCATCTGGATGCGATACTTCTACGGCTTGATATGCAGAAGCACAGAACTGAACATTGGCCTGAATTAACCACGCTTCATGATTATTATCATTAGCTTGTTCTACTTGAGTTAACTCGGTTGTAGCTGTATCAACATTCAACTTATCCCAAACATTCTGGATTTCTTCAACCAAACGTTCAGATTGATGTTCTTCACACACAAGTAAGAACTGTTTAGGTGCTTGCAACAACTTACTATGAATTCGTTTTAATTCCGCAATCAGCTCATCGTAAGCAGCATCATCTTGGGTAATTTTAGTAACAAGCTCACCCAACCAGTTCAATGCACCTAAACCCGTGTTTTGATAGTCACGTTGAGCCAAGGCACTCATGTTACGAGAAGCAATCTGCATCGCATAGCTATGACCTGAACCAGATAAACGAGATTGCCAACGTGTTTTACGTTGTTGCAGTAACTCGATAATTCGTTCTTTCTCATCAAATCGAAGCTGTTCAAATGCTAATTTTAATAAATGAATTGCATCAAATTTCTGAGTCAACGATTTAGTCGTTAAAGTTAACCAAGCACTAATTTTATCTTTATCATCCACTTTGCTACGTAAAGAAGCGCCCATTCCTAAACCACCACTTACAGCGGTTTGCAAGTTTTGTAGTTCAAGATAGCCATATTCGCCTGCACCTACTTCACCCATCAAAATAGAAAGCAAATTGAAGTAAGGTGACTTCACGATATCTTCAGGGATCTGGATAAGTACTTGTTGATAGTAAATGCCGTTAGTACCCGCATGGTACAAGTTCAACGGCGTATCCATACGATTACAAATAATTTCGCGTAACTGACCTTGCACAATATGCAAGTCAGCAGGTACATCTTCCAAACCTACTTTTGGCAATAACTCAAGATTATCAGGAGTGTCCTGACGTTCCTCTAAAGCCTTAGTCTTAGCAATGATTTCAGCCTTATCAGCATCTGTTAGCTTTTCACCAATAGCCGCTAAACGAGCTTTTTCCGCTTCCTGCTCTTTTACAGACTTGGTCGGGTCTGGAACTAAAGTCATCTGTACGCGATGAGGGTTGTCGAGCAAATGTGTTTGAATCAGATTTGATAACCACATTGGGTCTTTCAACTCTTCTTTAATTTGTGCAATTGCGCTGTCAACATCCCAAATTTGGATTGGATCATTATGGTGAATCGCACCACTTAAGCCATTTAAAATTAGACTTAAACCATACGGTGTACCATCACCATTAATTTCACGTTGATGTAACTCGATTTGATGCAAAATTGCATCGACTAAATTACTATCAATTGGTTTTGCAGCAACATCACGCAGAATATTTAAAACACCATCTCTAAAGCTTTGCGCATGTTCAGGATTTGAACCTTGAACACCACAGTAGAAAGTCATTTCAAAATTACTATCGTCTACGCCCATTAATGGACCTGTAGATTGAGCATAACCACAAGTTTCTAAGTAATGACGCAGTGGCGAAGCCGAATTTTCTAATAAAATCCCTTCGACTAAACGCATTCCTAAACGCAATTTAATGTCATTTGCTTCCGGTAATAACCAAGATAGAACATGATAAGTTTTATCTTTTAAATCATCACTATCAACACCGTAGTTCTCTGTTACTTCAATTGGTGCAGCTAAACGTTTTTCAGGCTTAGAGTATAAAGTTGTTCCCGCAGAAAACTTGTGTAGAGCTAGTTTTTCAAACTGCTCTTGTAGTTCATATGCTGTCTGATTACCAAAGGTCATGAATACAGCATTGCTTGGGTGGTAATGTACTTTATAAAAATCGACTAACTGCTCATACGTTAAATCAGGAATATCTTTCGGATCACCACCTGAGTTGTAATGATAGGTCGTTTCAGGAAATAAATGATGAGCCAACTGATGATAAAGTTGATCAGACGGCGCACTCATTGCACCTTTCATTTCATTAAAAACAACACCTTTATATACAGGTTGACCATTTTCAAGTTCAATACGAATACCTTCTTGAGCAAAATCAAGTGGATTCAAATTGGCAGCAAATGCCGCATCAAGATAAACAGAAAGTAAGTTTTGAAAATCTTTTTTATTTTGAGTAGCGAATGGATATGCTGTCCAATCTGCTGCTGTAAATGCGTTCATAAAAGTATTTAAAGAACGACGAATCATTAAAAAGAATGGATCACGTACCGGAAACTTTTCAGAGCCACACAAAGCTGTATGTTCTAAAATATGTGCTGTGCCTTTAGAGTCCATAGGCTGGGTTCTAAAAGCAACAAGAAATACATTTTCATCATAATCAGTTGCCAAGTGATAATGCACCGCACCTGTGACTTTATGCTTATATTCAGACACTAAAATATCTAATGCTTCTACATGGTGCTGACGTAGCAACTGAAACGCAGGGTGAACAGTTTGAGAAATGGTTTCAGTGACATCTACAGTCATGTGATCTCCTAACATATCGGATAAGTGAATAAGTCTCATTATAGCCTGAGTCAGCTTGAGATTGGCGAACAAAAGCCAAGTAAAATACTATGTTTTTGTTGAGTATTAGTTTTCATTGGCACAGCTTTGATATCAAGCACATAGCGATGAATGTTTTATCCTACCAGAACAAAAGCTTTTAATTCTATGTATATGATAGACATTGAATAAAAAAGCTTATCAATTTTATTTGGCTTACCTACCTCTAATCTAAAAAATATTCATACAACAATATTTTTCCACTAACTTTTGATTTAACTGAATTTTATTCAACAAACTACAGCAAACCCAAGCAATGGTGTAAACTTAGCAACCTGATTTTTTTATTTTGTGACAACACATATGGCAACTGTAGATCTTTTTGCAATTGGTAATGCATTAATCGACCAAGAATTTAAAGTGTCTGATGATTTTCTTAGTCAACAAGGTTTGCAAAAAGGCACCATGCAGTTGTCCGATGGCGACACTCAATCTGCTCTTTATGCAGAGTTAAAACAGCATCAAGACTATAAAGGTCAAGCAAGTGGTGGTTCTGCTGCGAATACTACTGTAGCCTTTAGTGCATTAGGTGGAAGTGCTTTTTATGGTTGCCGCGTTGGTAACGATGATTTGGGTTCAATTTATCTGCAAGGTTTAAATGAAGCTGGCATCCAAACCACTCCAAAATCAATCAGTGAAGGCGTGACAGGTACATGTATGGTACTCATTAGTCCTGACTCTGAACGCACAATGCATACTTATTTAGGCATCACTGCTGAACTTTCTCAAGATCAAATCGACTTTGAACCATTAAAAACAGCAAAATGGCTTTATATTGAAGGTTATCTTTCTACAAGTGAAACAGCGCGCAAAGCTGTAAAACAAGCCAGAGAAATTGCAAAAGCAAATGGCGTTAAGATTGCTTTATCTCTTTCAGATCCTGCCATGGTGCAATACGCTCGCGAAGGCTTAGAAGAGCTCATGGACGATGGCGTAGATTTACTATTTTGTAATGAACAAGAAGCCTTAATGTATACAAATACAACAACTGTTGAAGATGCTCTTGCTCAATTACGTTTTAAAAATCATACAGTAGTCATTACACAAAGTGCTAAAGGTGCTTTAGTTTCTAACTCTACTCAACATTTCCATGTGGCAGGTCGCCACGTAGAAGCCGTTGATACTAATGGTGCGGGTGATGCATTTGCAGGTGCATTCCTATACGCTCTAAACCATCATCAAGATTTAAATGCTGCTGCACAGTTGGCTGTCTTGATTTCTAGTGAAGTTGTTTCTCAATTTGGCCCACGTTTAGCGATTAATGATTATGCTAAACTTCTTGAAAATTTTCAGAAGGAATGTGCTTGAAATGGAAAGGATCTGTATGACGGAAGAAGTTCCTGAGCGTGAAGCTAGAGCTTTTGACACTTTACAAGGAACTACTATTTTCATTACGCAACGTGATGGCGCATTCTATGCTTATCAAAACTTATGCCCTCATTTGCAAACAGAGCTTGAATATTTAGAAAATCAATTTCTCGATCAAGACCAAGAATATATTCAATGTTCTACCCATGGTGCTTTATTCACTGTGGAAACAGGCGAATGTATTTCAGGACCATGTTTAGGTGATTTTTTAAATAAAGTTGAGATTAAAGTACATTCAGATGGCGGTATCTATATCGTAGACTGAAGCGATCAACATTAGAGTTTCTACCATGGCTGATTTCTTTTTCAATTATTATCTTATGCCATTCCACTTAAGTGTAGTGGCTTTGATATTACTCAGCGTGGTAGAAACCATTGGTATGTATATTGGACTTCGTCCAAGTCAATTACTCAAAAAAATTGCGCCTGTTTGGCTTTCTAACTCGCCACTACTTAACGTTAAATTTTCTAAAGCTTTAATTTTCGTTTTTTTACTTATCAATTTTAGTTTTGCAGGCTATTTTTTACAGCTCTCTTTCTTTGCAATCCAGCATTATTTTATTTCACCATTTTATTTAATCGTCCCAGCTCTTGTTATCGCAATCTTTTTTACTGTATTCATGATTCACTGCCTTGACCAAGTAATTAAACCAAAGCTTACTCATACAAACTATAATCTTTTAGGACGATTAGCGACGGTTTCCAGTGGTAATGCTAGACCTGGATTTTCTGCTCAAGCGCGAGTGCGTGATGAATTCGGCCAGCTCCATTACGTTCAAGTCGAACCAGAATACGGCGAACTCGAATTATACTCTCAAGTTATCCTTGTCAGAGTGCATAAAAGCCATTATGTAGCCAAGAAAATTTCTGTATCAAACGATCTTTTCGCCCCCGATTAAATTCTCACTACTATTCTATTTACTTACTGCTTTTAGCAGGCTTTATTACGTCTATATTTTATTATTTTCTTTTTAATTATTTATTATTCCAAGTTTTTTAGTTTGAAATAGTATTTATAAATATAATATACAACCATTTTAGTTGGTATTAAATTAAAACAAACTATTTTAATCAACTTAATATTTTTATTTACAAGTGTTTTAGTAGGATTTAATAATCAATTCAAACTATTTTAGTATAGTATTTATTTTAAAATATTAAGTTATTGTTTTATATAAATTAATTATTTAAATATTCATTTAAAATATATTTAATGTTTATTTTTATTATATTTTGATTAATAATAAAATTAATATCAAATGAGGTTTAATTTATGAGCCTTAATTTTAAAAATCTTAATGGTCGTTTAGTTAAAGAAATCACTATTATTCTAATAATAAAAATAGTGCTTCTCTTAACGATCAAACATATTTGGTTTGATGCTCCCACCATCCCCAAAAATTTTGACAATCAGGTCGCCGAGCATATTGCCGGCGATAACATTTCCCACATTAAGGAGACACGTTGATGATTTCTGAAAGCGTGGTTGATCTTTCGCGGTTTCAATTTGCGATGACCGCAATGTATCACTTTCTTTTCGTCCCTTTAACTCTAGGTTTGGCATTTATCCTTGCCATCATGGAAACCACTTATGTCATTTCCGGTAAAGAAATTTACAAGGATATGACTAAATTTTGGGGAAAATTATTTGGTATTAACTTTGCTTTAGGGGTAACAACCGGCTTAACAATGGAGTTCCAATTTGGAACAAACTGGGCTTATTACTCACACTATGTAGGTGATATTTTTGGTGCTCCATTAGCAATTGAAGGCCTTATGGCATTCTTTCTTGAGTCTACATTTATTGGTTTATTCTTCTTCGGATGGGATCGTTTAAGTAAGGTTCAGCATCTAGGCGTAACATGGTTAGTCGCTCTCGGGTCCAACATGTCAGCACTTTGGATTTTAGTGGCGAATGGTTGGATGCAAAACCCTGTAGGTGCTGCATTTAACTTCGAAACGATGCGTATGGAATTAATTGATTTCGGCGCGCTTATCTTTAACCCTGTAGCTCAGGTAAAATTCGTACATACCGTTTCTGCGGGTTATGTAACTGGTGCAATTTTTGTACTTGCCATTTCAAGCTATTACTTACTTAAAAAACGTGACCTTCCTTTCGCCCGTCGCTCATTTGCAATTGCTGCCATTTTCGGTCTTGCCTCTACACTTTCAGTGATTTTGTTAGGTGATGAATCTGGCTATGAACTCGGTGATGTTCAAAAAACTAAACTCGCTGCGATCGAAGCCGAATGGGATACTCATCCTGCTCCTGCTCCGTTTACTTTGTTTGGTGTACCAAACCATGAAGAGATGCGGACAGATTACGCAGTTAAAATTCCATATGCATTAGGTTTAATTGCAACTCGTTCAACAACCAAAGAAGTTACTGGTCTTAAAGATCTAATGCAACAGCATGAAGTTCGTATTCGCAACGGTATGCTTGCCTACGCTGAACTTGAAAAATTACGTGCAGGTGATCGCTCACCAGAGTTATTAGCCTCTTTTGAAAAAAATCAAAAAGATTTAGGTTATGGCCTACTTCTTAAGAAATATGCACCCAATGTAGTTGATGCAAGCGAGCAAAATATTAAAGCTGCTGTAAAAGATACTGTTCCAAATGTTACAGCGCTATTTTTCTCTTTCCGCGCAATGGTTGCCTCAGGTTTCTTAATGCTATTACTCTTCATTTTAGCAACTTGGGCTGTAGCAAAAAGAAATGCTGAAAATAAACCTTGGCTCCTGAAATATGCATTGTTTGCTCTTCCGCTTCCTTGGATTGCTGCACAAACTGGTTGGTATGTAGCTGAAGGCGGTCGTCAACCATGGTCAATTGGTGAAATTCTACCAACCCACCTCTCTACTTCTAGTTTAAGTACTGGTGACGTATGGGGTTCGATTATTGCGCTAGCAGCGTTCTACACTGCTCTTTTGATTATTGAAATGTATTTAATGATCAAATTTGCTCGCTTAGGACCAAGCTCTCTACACACTGGCAAATATCATTTTGAAAAGCAAGTACCAAAAGCAGCTGTTAATGGGGAGGCCTTATCATGATTGAATATGAATTATTGAAAATCATTTGGTGGGTGTTAGTTGGCGTACTTCTGATCGGTTTCGCTCTGACTGATGGCTTTGATATGGGGTCTATGGCTCTCATGCCTTTCGTTGGAAAAACCGATAGCGAACGCCGTGCTGCAATCAATACAATTGCCCCACACTGGGATGGTAATCAGGTCTGGTTTATTACGGCAGGTGGTGCACTATTTGCTGCATGGCCAATGGTTTACTCAGTCGCTTTCTCAGGCATGTACTGGGCACTCTTGTTAGTTCTATTTGCACTTTTCCTAAGACCCGTAGGTTTCGATTATCGCTCTAAACTTGAAAATACCAAATGGCGTAACTCTTGGGACTGGGGTCTGTGCATCGGTGGTGCTGTTCCAGCGCTTGTGTTTGGGGTGGCTTTCGGTAATTTGTTTTTAGGTATTCCTTTTAGTTTAGATAGCACATTACGCTCTGAATATACAGGCAGCTTTTTTGCACTTCTTAACCCCTTTGCTTTAGTTTGCGGTGTGGTAAGTCTGTCTATGCTTTGTGCACATGGCGGTGCATGGCTCATGCTACGTACTGATGAAGCTTTAAAACAGCGCTCTGCCAAAGCCACTCAAATTATGGCAATTATCTTTTTAATTTGTTTCCTTGTAATTGGAGCATGGCTGTATTTTGGGCAAATGCCGGGTTATAGCTATGCTGTTGCTATAGATCCAAATGCTGCGCTTAACCCTTTAGCTAAAGAAGTGGTGACTAATAGCAATCCGGGTTGGATGAACAATTACAGTACCTATCCAGTGACTAAAATTGCCCCTGTTCTTGCCATATTAGGCGCAATCATTGCAATTTTTGCTTCTTCAAAAGCAAAAGCAGGCTTAAGTTTTACTGGTACAAGTTTAATGATTGTAGGAGCAATTTTAACTGCTGGTTTTGCCCTATTCCCATTCCTACTTCCATCTAGTATCAATCCCAACTCTAGCTTGACGATGTGGGATGCTGTATCAAGTCACCTTACTTTAGGCGTTATGACAGTTGCTGCCTGCATTTTTGTTCCTCTTATTTTGATCTATACCAGTTGGTCTTATTACAAAATGTGGGGAGTCATCACTAACAAACATATCGAGTCAAACTCGCATAGCTTGTATTAAGGAGAAAACTATGTGGTATTTCGCATGGATCCTAGGCATTTTGATGGCATGTTTTGCGGGTGTACTCAGTGCACTTTATATCGAACATCATCAAAATCTAGATGAGGAATAAATGATGGCAAAAGCAATGACAGCATCAAATCATCGAAAAGCTCAAGCATTTGCAATGGCCCTTTCTTTTCTGTTGGCATTGCCTCTTGCTGCAATTTTGTTGGTTTATCCTTCACTCATGCTAGATGCAAACGGGCACTACAATCATAGCCAGCTTATGCTGGTGATGATTGGTATTTCTGGTGGCTTTATTTACGGAGTGGGTTTCGTACCTAACTTCTGGTTATGGAAATGGCTATTTAGCCCGTGGGTGGCTTGGCCTCTCATGCTTTTAGGCTATTACATCTGGTTCCTAACCTAAATCAAAAAGACCTCATCTGAGGTCTTTTTTCATTTCAACCAATTTAATAGGGACCCTTGGTACCCCTACATTTGCTTCAACCGGATATGGCTGCTTATTACCCGTTTTCATATATCCACGTCTTTCATAATAAGCGATCAATTCAGAACGGACATCTAGCACATACATTAAAGCGCTGGTCAGATGGGGATCTTCTTTCAATGCATATTGCTCTGCATATTCTAAAACAGATCGACCCACTCTCATATTTTGAACTTGAGGATCAGTACAAAATGTTCCAATCTCAACCTGATTATTTTCAAATGTAAGCCCAATACAAGCAATAAGCTTAGAAGCAGAAGTTTCCGCTATCAATAATGTTGAATTCCTAAGTTGTAGTTGTTCTTCTAATTGAAACTCTGTAATACGCTGTCCTTCTACCCAATCAAGTTCTGTTGTCCAACTTCTATCTTGTTGTTCTCGATAGGACTTATTAATTAAAACTACGAGTTGTGGAATATCAGGAAATTGAGCTGAACGGAAATTTAAATTATTCATAAAATATACTAGGCTATTTATAAAAATTCTAAAAATAAAGCCGATATTAAATCGGCTTTATTTTAAATAGCAATAAATTAATTTGATTGTTCAGCTAACCACGCCATAAATTTTTGACGCTCAGCTTTAGAAGCTTTTTGCCAAGTTTCTACTAAACGTTGATCATTCGTTTGGGCTACGCCTGTTACAGGCATAGATGTTGGAGCTGGTACAGCCACCTGAACAGAAGTAGGTTTAGCAGAGGCATAAACTGCCTCAGGCTGCGATTTAGATGATTTAGTCGTAAAGTCAGTGACTTTTCCTAATAAGCCCGTTGCAAACCATGGTTTTGCCTCATTGTTTGCACCAGTTTGTTGTACGATTAATTCATTATTTGCGCTATACAAAGCCACAGTTGGTTGCTCAGCATATTTCTTTGCTTGTTCAAATTGCTTTGGTGCATCTACCATCGAAAGCTTATAAGTTTGCCCATCTTTGAGAGCCGGAGTTTGAATTGTGACTACTCCAGATTTAACAATGTCATGCTCCCCGCTTAAATGTTCAAAGTATTCTTGATAGCGCACACTTAAGCTTGTTTCACCAGCATCGACTTTATAATTATTTTTAGATGAACGAAATAACCCAGAGTTGACTTCCTGACCATTCACCGCAAGGATTACAATTTCCTCTGGTGCTGTAATTGTAACTGCTGAAAATACCGAACCGCTGAGTAATAAACCAATTGCAGCAACACCTAATCTTAAAGTCATCTGTCTCTTTCTCTGTGTTTGATAAGCTATTAAATCATGAGCAATATGCAATATGATTGTGACTATTTTATGACAAAGCATTTATCGACTAATTTCTTGATTTATTTTTTTGAAATATGCATTTGAATTTCATAAATTTTCGTTTTATATATTCTTCCTATTCATTCTAAAAATATATAAAAAGCACCTAAAATAGGTGCTCTTTTTTTAACTTCAATTAAATTAATTGAAAGTTTTGAAACGATCAGCATCATTAATAAATGCTTTTTCACCTGCTGGTGCTTCAACCGAACCAAATACTAATTGAGCACGTAATTTCCAAGTTGCAGGAACATCAAATGCTTCAGCTGCGTCTGCATCGACAATTGGGTTATAGTGCTGTAAAGAAGCACCTAAACCAAGCTCTGAAAGAGCAGTCCAAGTTGCAAATTGAGCAATTGCACTTGAGTGTTCAGACCATACTGGGAAGTTATCCGCATATAGTTCGAATTGCTCTTGTAAGCTTTTAACAACAGCTTGGTCTTCATAAAATAAAACCGTGCCAACACCCGCTACAAAGCTATCAATTTTTGCATTTGTACCAGCAAAAGCTTCTGCAGGAACAATTTTGCGCAATGCTTCACGAACTAAATTCCAGAATTTAGCATGAGATTCACCGTATAGTGTCACTACACGTGAAGATTGTGAGTTAAAAGCTGAAGGACTATGTTTAACTGCTTCACGGATAGTTTCTTCAATTTTAGTGCGATCTAATGCAACGTTTTTACCAATTGCATAAATTGTACGACGGTTTTTAATTTTATCTAAGAAAGTAGACATTTTGTTATTTCCTACCTATTGATTTGACCAAGGGTCGTTGTTTGGGAATGAGTACAGTGTATTAAAGTCATTTTTCCTAATCAGCATTAAAAATATGACAGTTCGTTTTATTTTCGCAACAATAATAAAAGATATACATATAAAAAAAGCTTCACGATTTAGTGAAGCTTTTTAGGGTTACCAAGCAATTTACTTATCAGTTTCAAACAGCGCAGCAACAAAAGATTTAGCCGAGAATGGTCTTAAATCATCAATTTTTTCACCTACACCAATAAAACGGATTGGCACATGGGTGCGACTTGCAATATTAAAGAGTACACCACCTTTAGCTGTTCCATCCAACTTGGTAATGGTAATACCCGTTAAACCTACAGCTTGATCAAACTCTTGTACTTGGTTAATCGCGTTTTGACCTGTTCCTGCATCTACTACCAACATAATTTCATGAGGTGCAGTTGCATCAATTTTTTGCATAACACGTTTAACTTTTTTGAGCTCTTCCATCAAGTTACTCTTATTATGTAAACGACCTGCCGTATCCGCAATTAATACGTCAATTCCTTTAGCACGAGCACTTTCAAAGGCATCAAAAATAACAGAAGCACTATCAGCTCCATGACCTTGCGCTACTACAGAGATATCGTTACGTTCACCCCAGATCTGTAATTGCTCAGTTGCTGCAGCGCGGAATGTATCACCAGCAGCCAACATCACTTTTTTACCTTCACCTTGTAAACGTTTCGCCAACTTACCAATTGTTGTAGTTTTACCCACTCCATTTACCCCAACCATCAAAATCACATAAGGTGATTTATTAGGGTCAATATGTAATGGCTTAACACGTGGAGCCAACAAAGCAACTAACTCTTCTTGTAACGCTTTATATAAAGAGTGGGAATAGATCAAATCACCACGAGCTGTACGCTCTGTTAAATTGGTAATGATGGTTTTAGTTGCTTCAACACCAATGTCTGCAACCAATAATTGCTCTTCGACTTCTTCAAGTAACTCATCGTCAATTTCCTTTCCACCAATCAAGATATTGACCATACCATCAGCGAAATTACGACGAGTTTTGGTTAAGCCTTCTTTCATCCGGCCAAAAAAACCAGTTTTTGGTTGTTCAGCCGCTGTTTCTGTAGATGCTACTTCTTCTTTGGCTACTTCAATATTTTCTTGTGATTTAGCAGGAGATTCAACGATGGGAACATCGATAGCAGGTAAATTAGGTAATGTGACATCGTCATCACCGATCTCAGCATCTATCAAGAATTTATTTTGCATATTCGATTGTTGCTCCATGCGGATTCCTTGAAAAGCAGCGCGTTTAAAAAGATAAAGTTTAGCATAAATTCAAAATTTTGCCTGCCACAATAGTGCTCAAAAAGCTTTGGAAACCAAGATTTAGCCTGATTACTCTATTTACTGAGTATCTTCCTGAGCAAGTGCTGGATATTGTCTTATATGAGCACCTTCAAATTGATATGCATGCATTAACTTTAAATACTCTGCTCTATGAATTTTTGATTGAGCTATTAGCAGCTCAGCCATATCCTGAGTTTTAGGATAAGTGGCCTGATGAGAGAGTTGTATAATTCGTTGATATTGTTCCGGACTAATAGGCCGAAGTAATGCTAAATATGACAGCACAAAAATACAGCCAATGACAATAACCACAAATAGGTTAAAACATTGATCAACTTTTAACTCAGATTTTAATTTAAGAAAATTTTGTTTGAATATGAGCATGACCTACCTCGAATTAGTGTAGTGTAGGGTTCAATACTCATAAGCACAAGATCAAACATCCAGTAAGGCCAAGAATCGTACCTTACTGGATCATAATACTTAGCTTATTAGTGAACGAATGACGGAAAAGTATAAAATTGCTGCAATAATCACCAAGACTAAAAACATCGCAAAAATACTTAACCCTTCTTCAGCATCGGCTGGATGCAATTCGTCTTCGTCGGCAATTTTTCTCAGTTCACCATCATAAACTTGATAAAACCAGTTTTTTTGTGCAGGTTCCAAATGCCGTGCAAAGTCAAATACTCTTTTGCGCTGAGCAAGACAATAATCCCCTAAATGGATCTCTTGATGAAAGATCGCTTCATCTAATAGTTTACGATGATAATGGGCTAGTTCTATGATTTGTTCCTCTCTAGGTGGAGTATCAAAAACAAAGCCATCGATAGTATTTGTCATATTTTATTCTCCTTGTCTTTTATTCTCATATTGATTTTACTCAAAATTATTTGTGAATAATGTTTAATCATGTATCCTAATAGTGAATTAACTGGTATGCACCAATAGTTGACAAATCCATTAATTTGTAATATTAGTTTAATAATTCTAAGTTAAATTAATTTAAAGGCAGCGGCCTTTAGAAAAAGTAATCATAATTACAATAAGGAGTTTTCTATGATTCAACGTATCTCTCATCATGATTTAGAACATGTGTACGCAACTGCAGTAAACACAATTCACTCTCAAATGAATTTTCAGGATGCAGTTGCACAGTTAGAAGAAGTTGCTCGCGCTGGGCACGGTAAAGCTGCTCTGTTTTTAGCTGAATTGTATTATCAAGGTTTCCGTGTTGAACGTGACTCACTTAAAGCACAATATTGGCAAAAGTTAGCCACAATGCAAGCATAAAGAAACGTCACTTAGGTGGCGTTTTTTTACGTCTGTAAATAAGTAAAACTAGCAATTTATCTAAAGCTTTAGCCACTTTAAGTAAAGGATATGAATTTCACAGCTGGAATATTTGTTTACGATTTGATACCTGTTTAAACTGAAATGTCATCTGATTTTTTTATAATAAGTAAGACAAGTTAGAACCTTTAAATTCACAATGAAAAGTTTAAGTAATCTACAACCGGTTTCAAGAGACTTGATGATTAAGATTTATATTTTAAGAACCATGATGTATTGCGGGGTTCTTTGGGGATTATTTCATCAAGGATGGGCAATTAAATCAGATCAGGAAGACTTTATTTTTCCTTTTTGGCTTAATGGTTTGCAGGCACATCGCTACGCAAAAGAGCATTGGCCACATTACAAACCAAGAAGAATTACACCTAAAGATTTCCATGAGTCTTTACTGCCAACTTTAACTCGACTCAACGTTACTCCTGCTTTGTTTAATTCATCTCATAGAAAATTAAAGTTATCTACTCAGCAAATGCAGCATTTCTTTTTCAAACATCCGAATTGGCAAGGAGCGTAAACTTTTCTTTAGGTTCTTAATCTCTATTAGAATGCTTTTTGAACGCTTGAGTGTGAAACTTGTATTTAATGACTATCCAGTCTTTGCATTTTTATAAAATCAAGCTAATTTAAAACAAAATGATAAAACACAGGACAGAAGAAATGACAATCGTTGCACAAGTAATCAAGAACAAAGCAGAGCAAGATATTTTTACAATTTCTCCAGAAGCCACTGTCCTTGAAGCAATTAAGATTATGGCGGATAAAGGAATTGGTGCGCTCGTCGTAGCTGAGGGTGAAAAAGTTGTCGGAATTTTGTCTGAACGTGACTACACACGAAAAGTAACGCTTATGGAACGTTCATCATATAGCACTACAGTTGCTGAAATTATGACATCTAAAGTGCTTACAGTAAGCCTAAACAATACGGTTGAAGAGTGCTTACAGCTCATGACAGATCGTCACTTACGCCACTTACCTGTATTAGACAATGAAAAATTAGTTGGATTTATTTCTATTGGCGACTTAGTAAAAGCTGCGATGGAAGATCAGAAAAACCTCATTGAACAATTAAAACAGTACATCTCTGGTTAATTATTTCATATAAAAAATGGGCATATATATGCCCATTTTTTATTGATGTAAAAACTTAAAGATAGTTATTAATTAAAGCAACTAAACGCTCTAGCAAGTCATCAGCCTGTGCTTGAGTCATATTAATTGGTGGTAATAAACGCACTACTGAACCAGCTGTAACATTAATAATAAGTTTATGTTGATCTCGAGCTATTGCAACGAGCTCAGCACAGTCTTTAGGCAATTGAATACCAATCATCATACCAAAGCCACGTACTTGCACATTTTTATCTGTCAATTGCGCACGTAATTGATCAACAATATAACCACCAACAACTGCCGCGTTTTCTACAGCCTTCTCTTTTTGGATTGTATCAATTACTGTATAAACCACACGAGAACCTAGCACTGTGCCACCATAAGTAGACCCATGGCTACCAGGTCCTAATAAGCCAACAGCTTTACCTTGTGTCATTACCGCGCCTACTGGAAAGCCATTACCAAGTCCTTTAGCAGTCGTCAAAACATCAGGTACAATGTTTGTATGTTGATAAGCAAAATACTTACCTGTTCGGCCATTACCAGTTTGGATTTCATCTAACATCATTAGCCAGTTATGTTGATTACATAGGGTGCGGACTTCTTCAAGATAGCTAAAGCCTTGAGGTGCTGTATTAATACCACCCTCACCTTGAATAGGTTCAATTAAAATCGCAACAATATCTGGGTGCTGCAAAGCAACTTCTTGAATTGCTTCTACATCACCAAATGGCACACGAATAAAATCATTGGTTAAAGGAGCAAAACCATCTTGTACTTTCTTATTACCAGTAGCTGAAAGTGTTGCTAAAGTACGACCATGAAATGATTGCTCTGCCACAATTATCTTTGGGGAGCTTACACCTTGTTGAGTACCAAATTTACGAGCAATTTTAATGGCGCCTTCATTTGACTCCGCACCACTGTTTGAAAAGAAGATCTCTTCCATCCCTGAAACTTCAGCAAGCTTCTGAGCAGCTGCCGTTTGCCAAGGAATCTCAAATAAGTTACTCGTATGCACAAGTGTTGCAGCTTGTTCAGCAATTGCTTCTGCAATGACTGGATGCGCATGACCTAAACCACATACAGCAATACCGGTTAAAGCATCTAAATACTCTGTACCATCTTCGGTATATAGATATGCCCCTCGGCCTCGTACAAAACTGATCGCTTGGCGACCATAAGTAGCCATTAAATGTGATGGTTGATCAGGTTGTATTGGAGCTAGGGTAATATCATTCATAACGAACTCTGTCTGTATGAGGTTTTAAGAAGGGTTTATATAAGCAAAAACTGGCTCTGATGAAAAGTCTCATCACTCATTTATCTAAAATTTCGTCTGCTTTTTACTATCGCTTCGGTTTATACAATAAAATATTGAATATTCAATGCAACTTTAAGTAATCAGGTGGTTTGCAAAGCGGTGTGAACACCCCCTATAATGCTGCTAGATTAGTTGAGGATCTCTTTATGACTGAACAAGCACGTGATACTGAAGCGTTAATCCGCGATCAAATTGCGAAGCATCCCGTTTTACTTTACATGAAAGGCACTCCACAGTTTCCACAATGTGGTTTCTCTGCACGTGCTGTAGAGGCGCTCAGTCAAATTGGTCGTCCATTTGCATATGTAAATATTTTGGAAAACCCTGATATTCGTGCAACATTACCAAAAATTGCGAACTGGCCTACATTCCCGCAACTTTGGGTAAATGGCGAACTTATTGGTGGTAGCGATATCATGCTTGAAATGTTCCAAAATGGCGAATTAAAACCATTAGTTGAACAATACAGCGCAGCGCCAGAAGCGTAAATAATAAAAAAGCCAATCAATAGATTGGCTTTTTTATACTCTCAATTTTAACGATCACTTACCCCGACATATCGAAATAAATTTTCCACACCTAAATCAGATTTTAAAATAATTAGATTTTCATAAGTTGTTGTCGTGAGAGCTTCAAAAATATTCATATTCGGATCTTCGTGCAACTCATCCACATTTTGATCCACACACTCATCAAATCGATCAGCAATAAATTCAAACCCCAAATCCATAGCAATAAATAAAGTATGTTCACATGGCTGAATATATTGTTCTTGCGCCCAGTCAATTATTGCTTGTTTGCAAAATGGACATTCAATATTCGCAGAAGCATCGTTAAGTTCGATCAATTGATAATGCATTAGATTTGAGAAGAATAGAAAATTGTAGTGTAAAAGAAATTAATTGAAAGTTCTAGAAAAGGTTAGAGACACTAAGCAAAAATGCACATTAAAATTACATTGTAATGACAATATAATTTCAAAGTCTCATTTAAAGGAAATACATTAGTGTATGTTTTAATTACAAAAAATTTAGTTTAAGAATTATCGTTGCAAAAATAATAATGTAAAATCATGGTTGTTGCAGAAATAGGATATTTTAATGCTCACTGATCTTGATGATTTTTATTGTTTTGCTCTCGTCGTTGAGCATGGTGGTTTTAGTGCCGCTGAGCGTGTAACGGATATACCAAAATCAAAACTAAGTCGTCGTGTATATAGCCTAGAAGAAAACTTAGGCGTTCGCCTGATTCAACGCAGCTCTCGTCATTTTGCTGTTACAGATATTGGGATGGATATTTATAGACATGCTCAAGTCATGATGAATGCTGCACAGGCTGCTCATGATTTGGTTGATCATTTAAGTATTCAACCTAGAGGTGTTGTAAAGGTTAGTGTTCCTGTTGATATTGCTCAAAATCAACTGCCTAAAATTTTGCCTGCTTTCTTAAAAAAATATCCAGAAATTCGTTTGCAACTTATGGTCAGCAATCGTCGAGTAGATGTCATTAATGAAGGAATTGATATTGCTTTACGTGTTCGCTCAAAACTAGATGATGATCCAAGTTTAGTTCTTAGACAGTTTGCACTTATTGAACAGAGTCTATTTGCAAGTCAAGCATATTTAAATGAATTTGGAGATATAAAAAATCCAGAACAACTTAGTGAGCATCGCATTTTAAGTTTGTCAGAAGAGCATCTTGATCAACAATTCCTTTTGCATGGTCCAGACAATCAGCAAAAGAAAATCAAAGTCAGCCCTATCGTAATGGGTACAAATATCCATATGTTGGCGCAATTAGCGAGTCAAAACTGTGGGATCGCTTTACTACCAGAGAGCGCAGCAGAAGATTTTCTAAAATCTGGACAGCTTGTACAAATTTTACCGGAATGGAAAGCTCCTCACGGTATATTACATGCCGTATATCCATCACGCCGAGGGTTATTACCTGCTGTACGAGTATTTATTGATTATTTGGTAGAACATCTTTCTGAGCATTAAAATGAATTAAAATAAAAAAGTTCGATAATTATCGAACTTTTTTATTTTTAAATTGCAGGATAGTTTCCTACACTTTCAGGCCAAGGTGTTAAGAGTTCAAAGCCAGTGTCAGTTACAGCAACCATATGTTCCCATTGCGCAGATAACGAAAGATCTTGAGTAATAACTGTCCAACCGTCATTTAATTCTTTAACCTGTGGTCTACCCGCATTAATCATCGGTTCAATCGTAAAGACCATACCTTTTTTTAATACTAAGCCTTGGCCACGCTGTCCATAATGTAAAACATTGGGTTGTTCATGATAAACCTTACCAATCCCATGACCACAATATTCTCGAACAATGCTATACCCTTCTCGATGAGCAACTGACTGAATAGCATAACCAATATCGCCTAGTGTAGCTCCTGGCTTAACAGCATGAATCCCAGCAACCATCGCTTCATAAGTTGTATCAACCAGTTTTTTTGCTTGCGGGTTTACATCACCCACAAAATACATGCGGCTCGTATCACCAAAATAGCCATCTTTAATAATTGCGACATCAATATTAATAATATCGCCATCTTTTAAAATCTTATTCGGTGACGGAATTCCATGGCAAACTACTTCATTTACTGATGTACATATTGTTTTAGTAAAACCATGATATCCCACATTCGCAGGAATAACTTTTAGAGTATTTAGAATATAGTCATTACACAGGTTATCTAAATATTCCGTAGATACACCCGGTTTAATATATGCCCCTATCATTTCTAAAACTTGTGCAGCCAAGCGTCCAGAAATCCTTAACTTTTCCAGATCTTGTTCAGTTTTTATTGTAACAGTAGAAGCTCTCATTCAGTTTTATCCTCGTAGACACTGCTTTTTACCACGCCTACAAAAATGTAAGTTAATTTAGAATATTCTAGAACGGATATAGGTTAGGCAGAAGCATTAAATGCCCAAATATTCAACATTCATAATAGAAATTCATACTTTTATTTTTGCATAATTTCTTTAAAAAGTCAGAATCAAAAAATGATTTCCTAATTTCTTTCAATGGTTTTTCAAATACATACCTTAACCAGTTGATATTTTTAATATCTATTAAAGGTTTTTATGCTCTGAAAAAAATCTTTTTCACATAAAATACCGCTTGATCATGCTCTCGTTTGCTCTAAAATTCCTTCTTTTTTATTAATTTTAATTTATGCAACATCTTCGTACTGGAGATATTATTGCCCTAGGTTTTATGACCTTTGCTCTTTTTATTGGAGCTGGCAATATTATCTTTCCTCCCATTGTCGCTCAACAAGCCGGTGATCATGTATGGCTAGCCGCTATAGGCTTTTTGATTACTGCAGTTGGTCTACCTGTAATTACCATCATGGCACTCTCTCGTATGCAGGGTTCCATTGAAATTATTAGCTCTCCTCTTGGTCGAGTAGCAAGTCTGATTTTAACCGTTGTTTGTTATTTATCAGTAGGCCCTTTATTTGCTACTCCACGTACAGCTACTGTTTCTTATGAAATTGGTTTTTCATCTTATTTTGGAACATCAAGTAGTAGCCTTTTAATTTACAGCGCAATTTATTTTTCATTTGTAACTGTAGTTTCACTTTATCCAAACAAGTTATTAGATACAGTGGGTCATGTGCTTGCTCCGCTAAAAATTATTGCTTTAGCAATTTTAGGCATTGCAGCAGTTATGATCCCAGCGGGTTACGTCCCTGCTCCAATCAACCATTACGTTGAATCTCCAGTTTCGGAAGGTTTCGTAAATGGTTATCTCACTATGGATACTTTAGGCGCACTAGTATTCGGTATCGTAATTATTCAAGCGATTTATTCGCGTGGTGTTACCGATAAAAAATTAGTCACTAAGTATGCGATTATTGCCAGTCTTATTTCTGGTGCAGGTCTTACTTTAGTCTATTTAAGCTTATTCAAATTAGGTGTAGGTAGTCATGAAGTAGCACCAAATGCAGCAAATGGTGCAGTAATTTTACATGCGTATGTTCAACATGCTTTTGGCAATATGGGTTCATTATTCTTAACTGGACTAATTTTTCTAGCATGTATGGTGACAGCGATTGGCTTAACTTGTGCTTGCGGTGAGTATTTTGCTCAGTTAACTAAATTGCCTTACAAACTTTTAGTATTCATTTTAGTTGGTTTCTCTTTCATTATTTCTAATCTTGGATTAACCAAACTTATTGCCGTATCAGTACCTGTTTTAAGTGCAATTTATCCACCAGCCATTGTTGTGATTATGCTGAGCTTCTTTTGGAAATTTTGGCACAAACCCTCTTTTATTGTCGGTTCAGTAACAAGTATTGCTTTAATTTTCGGTATTATTGACGGTATTAAAGTTGCTGGTTTTGGTGATTATTTACCTGCATTTCTTCAACATTTACCTTTAAATGAACAAAACTTAGCTTGGTTGATCCCATCTTTAGTTGTTCTAGCAATTACCGTAATTATCGACAAAGTTAAATTTAAAAGCATTTAATCTAGTGTCTCTTTTGAAATCGAGTTTTACCCAAACATGATTTTATATATTGAATAAAATGCTGAGTTTACCCAACCGGCATTTTATTTCCACACTACTTTCAATGACAAATCAACTATAGATATAATCAGTTTTTACTGTAAAATTACACTAAAATAATTTTTAGCTTACTAGGAAAGAAGAGCAACAATGAAAAGTAAATATTACCTAACACAAGCAGATGCAGAGTTTTTAATGGAAGAAGCTCAAAAATATGCAATTGAACACAACTTTAAAGTCAGTATTGCTATTGTTGATGAAACAAGTTCTCTTCTGATGATGAAACGTTTAGATGGTGCTTCACCTTTATCCTCACATTTATGTTTAGAAAAAGCAAAATGCTCTTCAATATCAGGTAGACCTTCAAAATTCTATGAAGAACTTCTACAAAGTGGACGCTTAGGTTTTTTAAGTATGCCTAGTGCTCAAGGAATGTTAGAAGGTGGAAAACCGATTATTTATGACGGGCAAATTTTAGGGGCGATTGGCGTTTCTGGTGTTCAATCTTTTGAAGATGCAGAAATTGCTCAACATGCGATTGATACATTTTTAAAAAAACAAAACAGCTAACCTGAAATGATAGAAAAGAGAAATTATTACACTTTTCATTAAAATATTTTCTCTTTTCTAAAACATTAAGTATTTTATACAAAAATATTTAATATTTACTTTTTTAATACCTTAACCTTTTATAAACATAGAGTTTTTTATAAAACTGTTCAAAAAATTTTCTATTCACTATTGAATTGAATTAAAAATAGAAGTACAACATTAAACTTATTCTTGACTAAAACATTCAGTTTTAGCGCAACCACAAGGAGGGATGGAGATGTTATCATTACATTTCAACAAACAAGTCTTCATTAACACTCTGAACAGCAAAGATTCAGTTGTTTATGGAGTAACACCGCTTGCTCTTATGCTGACTTTACTGTTTCAAGGTATGATTAAAGGAAATCTGAAACCCGAATACTTTATGTATGCGATGGTTGTTTCTTTCATATTTTGTGTGTGGGCCTTTGTCGACCATAAGATGCGAAAACTAGCTAAAAGACGTCTTAGTCAACAAAACTCGAATACTTAAAAAATGGATGAGCAATCATCCATTTTTATACATCCAAAAATAAAAAAATTGTTCCGATAACTAAAATAGCTGTAGCTACTAATTCAGTCAAAATTAATCCCACCATCATTAAAGTCATCATCCATGAAGGTAAGCTAAAACGACCTAGCTTGTGAGGACGTTTGAATTGATTTGTTGTGTCCTGTAAATAGCCATGTATGATATAAACCAGAATTGAAAAACTAAAAAATAAAATATTTGCCAATACACACCATAAAGTAATATTTTCATTTAAAACAGTATAATAGCTTAATACAGCTAGAATTAGGGTAGCAGCAGCATAGAGCAAACTACTTCGATGAGCGATATCCACATAATAATGCGCACGACTTAATGCTGAACGGCGTATTTGCCAATATTTCCATACCCCAGTTAACATCCCTATCCATAAAAATACGCCACTAAACACAATTGCAAGCTGTACAGCTTTCGATAAATCCATCTTTTTTCCAATTATTCGTTTTATTGAAAATTTAATGAGCTATATAACATAAATATTGACTTTGCAGTCACATTTTAATCAAGTTTCATTTTGGAACTCATGTAAATTTAAAGTCATCAATAAACCAATCTTTACTTAATATTATGGATAACACTTTTGAATCATTTTGGATGACCTGCAAAGACGGTTATCAACTTGCAGCACATTTTTATCCAGCTCAATCAAAAAAAATAGCAAATCCCGTATTAATCTGTCCGGCAACAGGTATTACCAAAAACTTTTATCATTCTTTTGCTAACTGGTTAAGTCATCAAGGCTATGATGTATTAAGCTTTGATTTCCGTGGAATTGGAGATTCATTGCATGGGCCGTTAAAGCAAAGTACTGCAAGTATTAATGATTGGGGAACTCTTGATATCCCTTGTGCAATTGATACTTTACTGGGAAAAACCGAAGCACAGCAAGTTACTCTTCTTGGCCATAGTGCTGGAGGACAGTTATTAGGAATTGTGCCTAATTTTCATAAAGTAGCAAAAGTTATCGCGGTCGCAGGTTCCACTGGCCATGTAAAAGGTCTTAAAGGTAAAACCAAGTTTTTAGCACCAGTAATGTTCAATGTCATCTTTCCAATTTCTAGTGCTTTTAAAGGTTATGGTGCTACTCAATTTATTGGAATGGGAGAAAACTTACCTAAAAAAGTCGCCCAACAATGGCGAGAATTTTGCAGCCATCCTGGCTATGTGAAAAATGCTATTGGTAAAACAATCCACCATGATTTTCATACTGAAATTATCTGCCCTATTACTTCTATTTGGGCAAGCGACGATGAAATTGCAACCAAGCGCAACGTTGAAGATTTATTAAAACTCTATCCTAATGCACCCACAAAAATGCTAGAGCTAAATCCCATGAAACTTGGGCATAAATCAATTGGGCACATGCTAATGTTTAAAAAATCACATCAAAATTTATGGTCACTCTTAGAAAAAGAAATCCAACACTAATCTATGGATCTTTTACTTTTGCCTCTATACCCGTAATCCGGTATAGAGGTTTTTTTTAATATTAATACCCACTTTTTTTATAAAGTTACCTTATTAATCTAATAATTATCATAGAAAATTAAAATATATTAATCACCTATTCCTTTGTATTAAAAACAAGCATTTTTTACGTAAATACGTCGATATAGCTTTAAAGTTCTGCTATCGTTATTTATACGAAGCTGTTGTTTAAAAACGGTTAAACTAACCTATTTTTAATACAAACAGCTTCTTTTTTTCTGTTTAGCTAAACCAAAGAAATTGTTCAAGGATAAGTATGCTAGCACTAGAGCCTCGACATATTCATATGAATCAACATGCTGTTGATAAAAAGCATGCATTACAGTGTCTAGTAGATATATTGGTAAAAGATGGGTTAGTTACACCTGACTACATTACAGGACTCATCAATCGAGAACAGCAAAGTGCCACCTATTTAGGTCAAGGTATTGCTATTCCCCACGGCACCCCCCAATCTCGCGAATTTATTTTAGAAACAGGTATCCGTTTAGCTCATTTTCCAGAAGGAATTATATGGGATGGTGAAAACAGAATTTATTTAGCTGTTGTTATTGCGGCAAAATCTGATGAACATTTACAAGTTCTACAAATATTAACTCGTGCTTTAATGCATGATGTAAGTGAACAGGTAAAAAATGCTAAACAACCTGAACAAATTATTGAAATCTTACAAGCTCAACCATTATCTCTAACTTTGCATGAAAATTTAATTCAAACTGAAATTGAATCTCAAGATATTGAAGATTTATTTTGGTCTGCATCTCAGATTCTAAAAAAACACAATTTCGTAAAGTGCGGTTTTCTAAGTTCACTTGACCCTGATCAAGTTATTCAACTACAAGATCAAATCTGGTCTATTTCAAGCAGTAAGTTTGTTCAACAACCAGCAATCAGCATTGTAAAACCTCGCCATGCTTTAGAGCTAGGTGAAAAAAAATTAAATACCCTAGTATGTATAGCTGCCAACGAGCAATTAGATAGCCAGAGATTTAATCGACTGATTGATATTCTGTTTAATCCAGAGCAAGTTGCACAATTAGACCAAACACAAGCACCAAATGAAATTGCTAAAATCATTGGTGCAGATGTTATTCCCGATTGGCCCCACCGTTCTGTTGTACTCGCTAATGCACATGGATTACATGCTCGACCAGCAACTCATTTAGTAAACTTAACCAAAAGTTTTCAAGGTGATATCCAAGTCGCAGTAGATGAAGGCAATTTTGTTTCAGCTAAAAGTTTGACACGTCTTTTAGCTTTAGGTTGTAAACGCGGCCAAACTTTACGTTTCATTGCTGAACCAGAAACGGATGCAGTTGAAGCTTTAGATAAAGTTATTCTGGCAGTGCAACAAGGCTTAGGTGAAGAAGTTGAACCTATACAATCTTCAGACATAAAAGTAGAGCAATCTAGTGAAATCCCAAGCCATTCAAAACCACTTAGCGCAAATACAGGAATTGCTGCTTCAAGCGGTTTAGCTTTTGGCCCTGTACATGTAATTAAACCTAAGGTTTACCAATATGAACGCATGGGCTTAAGTGTCAAAGCAGAAAAAGAAAAACTTGATATTGCACTTCACGCAGTTAAAAACAATATTCACCAAGTTATTGCAAAATCTGAAGTGGCTGAAATTAAGCAAATCTTCCAAGCACATTTGGAAATGCTTGATGACCCAGATCTTATTAATGGTGTTTATCAAAAGATTAACCTAAATCTTTCTGCTCCTGCTGCTTGGCATGAGCATATTGAAGCAGCAGCCAAAGAGCAAGCAGCTTTACCAGATCGATTACTGGCTGAGCGTGCGACAGACCTACGTGATATTGGTGATCGCGTTTTGGCTCAACTCTGCGGTGAGGTCATCATCGAAGAACCTAAAGAACCTTATATATTGATTATGTATGACGTCGGACCAAGTGATGTAGCCCGCCTTAATAAAGATCGTGTAGCAGGTATTTTGACCGCCGTAGGTGGTGCAAGCGCTCATAGTGCCATTGTTGCTCGTGCTTTAGGTATCCCTGCAATTGTTGGCGCTGGTGATCAAGTACTAGATATTGAGCAAAAAAGTTCTCTTTTAATTAATGGAGATACCGGAGCTTTTATCTTAAATCCTAATGCTCAACAAATCGAACAAGCGAAACAAGAGCGAGAGCTTCAGAAAAAAATTCGTGAAGAAGCTGAACGTCACAGCCAAGAACCTGCAATTACTCTGGATCAACACCAAATCGAAATTGCTGCCAATTTAGGAAAAGTTCAAGCGACCCCTCATGCAGTAGAATGTGGTGCCGAAGCAATTGGCCTACTTAGGACTGAACTTGTTTTTATGGCCCATAGTAGCGCTCCGAGTGAAGCTACCCAAGAAGCAGATTATCGCATCGTTTTAGATGCTCTTGCAGGCCGTCCCCTCGTAGTACGTACGCTAGATGTAGGTGGTGACAAACCACTCCCTTACCTTCCAATTGCTGAAGAAGAAAACCCATTTTTAGGATTGAGAGGTATTCGTTTAACGCTAAGACAGCCAGAGCTGTTGCGTCAACAACTTATTGCTCTGCTTAAAGCTGCAGATGACCGCCCTTTAAGAATTATGTTTCCAATGATTGGACGTGTAGAAGAATGGCGTGCTGCAAAAGCTATTCTTGATGAAGTTAAAGCGACATATCCATGCGCCGACTTACAAGTTGGGATCATGATTGAAGTTCCTTCTGCTGCTTTACTTGCACCTATCCTCGCGCAAGAAGTGGACTTTTTCAGTATCGGAACAAATGACTTAACTCAATATACATTAGCCATTGATCGTGGACACCCTATTCTATCGGCTGAAGCAGATGCGCTACACCCAAGTATTTTGCAATTGATTGATCAAACTGTAAAAGCTGCACATAAGTATGGCAAATGGGTTGGTATATGTGGTGAACTCGCAGCCGATCCAAAAGCTGTGCCCATCCTAATAGGCTTAGGGGTGGATGAGCTTAGTATGTCACCGAATAGTATTCCTTTGGTTAAAGCCCAAATTCGTACACTTAACTACAGCCAAGCTCAAGTGCTTGCAAAGCGTGCACTTGAATGTGATAGCGCTACTGCTGTACGTCAGTTATCCGAACAAGAAATGTAAAGATTAGGAATGGTAATGGCTAAAGTTTTAACAATTACTTTAAATCCTGCAATTGATGTGACTATACAACTCAATGAGTTACAGATAGGTGAAGTAAACCGCCAAGAATCTGTAGAAATACATGCGGCAGGCAAAGGTTTAAATATTGCACAAGTTTTAAAAGATTTGGGGCATAAGGTTGTTGTTTCTGGTTTTCTAGGAGCAACAAACAGACAGATTTTCGATGACCATTTTAAAGAAGCTCAATTTCAACCTGAATTTATTTATATTGAAGGTGAAACTCGCCAAAATATAAAAATTGCTGAACATTCAGGACGTATGACGGATTTAAATGGAAAAGGTTTTTTCGTATCTGAACTAGATAAGAAGCACCTCTTCCAAAAAATTGAAATGATTTTGCCTCTGGTAGATGTGGTTGCTATTGCTGGAAGCCTTCCGCAGGGATTTAGTGTTGATGAGTTAAAACAACTTATTAAACTTATTCAAGCGCAAGGGAAAAAAGTTGCACTAGATACAAGTGGTAAAGCGTTGGTTGCTGCCATTGAATGTCAGCCATGGATGATTAAACCAAATACAGATGAGTTAGTAGAAAGTTATCAGCTTCCTGCTACAACCTATGCTGAACAAAAAATGCTTTTTGAAAACCTAGCCAAAATTGAACATGTCGTTATTTCGATGGGTGAAGACGGTGTAAACTGGTTACATGACACTCACCCACTTCATGCCACAGCACCTAAAGTAATAGTTAAAAGTACAGTTGGTGCGGGTGACTCTCTTTTAGCAGGTATGATTCATGGCTTATTGAGTGGCTTCTCTGCTGAAGAAACATTAAAAACTGCTACAGCAATTGCAAGTCACGCTGTAACACAAGTAGGCTTTCGTATTCCTAATACTGAAAAGCTAAACCAATTAAAAGCCCAAACAACAATCAATTCATTGAGTGAATCTGATGCCAACTGCTAAACGTTTATTATTTGTTATTAATAGTCCGCAACAGCAAGTCAATGCTTTGATTTTAGCTCGTAAGCTTGCACAAGTCGCGTCCCAACAGGGTTATCAAAATAGCATTATTTCACTTGATGAATTCGAAGTGAATGAAAGCTTTGACCAAATTATCGTTGTTGGACAACGCCCGAAAAATCTTAATATTTTTGGTACACGCCCTTTATCTTTCATTAACATTGAAGAAATCAAAAGTGATACTGATTCAGCTCTTCAAACTGCTTTAGATCATTTTAAATCTGCTCAAGACTGGCAAAATGATAATAGCTTATCAGCAACTACAGCTAAAAAATTTGTTGCGATCACTGCGTGTCCTACGGGTGTCGCGCATACTTTTATGGCAGCCGAAGCTTTACAGCAAGGCGCAGAAAAGCTCGGTTATGACATTCAAGTAGAAACTCAAGGTTCCGTTGGCGCAAAAAATATCTTATCACCTCAAGCTATTGCTGATGCCGATATCGTCATACTTGCGACTGACATTGAAGTTAATACAGACCGTTTTGTAGGTAAACGTGTTTATCGATGTAGTACAGGTTTTGCTCTAAAGCAAACAGATAAAGCGTTTGCTGAAGCAATCAGTAATGCGCAAGTTTTAGAACAAGGTAAGCAACAAACTTCTGCAGAAAACAAAGATAAAACCGAAAAAGTTGGCGTATATAAACATCTCTTAACGGGTGTCTCTTATATGTTACCTATGGTGGTGGCGGGAGGTCTTTTAATTGCTCTGTCTTTATGCTTTGGCCTTAATGCAGCTGAACAAGCAGGCAGCTTACCGGCTATATTAAAACAAATTGGTGCCGCTGCATTTATGCTTATGGTTCCAATGTTATCTGGTTATATCGCCTACTCGATTGCTGATCGTCCTGGCCTCGCACCTGGTTTAATTGGCGGCTTACTTGCTTCTCAGTTACAAGCAGGTTTTTTAGGAGGTATTGTCTCAGGTTTTCTTGCAGGCTATATCGCACTATTTATCGCTAAAAAACTTAAACTTCCAACTAGTTTAGAAGCACTTAAACCCATTCTAATTATTCCGTTATTAGGCACATTATTTGTTGGTCTAATTATGTTTTATGTGGTTGGACAGCCAGTAGCACATATTTTTGAGCTAATGAAAGATTTCTTAAATAACATGGGTACAACAAATGCTGTTTTAATGGGAATTATATTAGCAAGCATGATGTGTATTGATTTAGGTGGACCAATCAATAAAGCAGCCTACGCTTTTACTGTTGGACTGCTGACAACAAATACTTATATGCCTATGGCAGCCACGATGGCAGGCGGCATGGTCCCTGCTATTGGTATGGCTATTGCAACTTTCATTGCTAGGAATAAATTTAGTACTGGAGAGAAAGATGCCGGAAAAGCAGCTTTCGTATTAGGTTTATGTTTTATTTCTGAAGGTGCTATTCCCTTTGCAGCTAAAGACCCAATGCGTGTTATTCCAACTTGTATTTTAGGTGGAGCTGTGACTGGAGCACTCGTTGCCTTATTCCATTGTGAGTTGGTTACTCCTCACGGCGGTGTATTTGTTCTTTTAATTCCTAATGCGATTAATCATGCTTGGTTATATCTTGCTGCAATTGCTGCTGGTAGTATTGTTACAGGGATAAGCTATGCCATTGTTAAGAAAAAAATAGAAGAAAAAGCTGTGACCACTGCATAATTAAAAAAGGGAGAATTTATATTCTCCCTTTTTTATAAATTATATGTGCCTGATCTCATAAAAATTTAAACTGAAAACTATTTAATTCACTTTCTTTGAGACTTAAATCATTTAATCTGAATAGCTCTTGCCATAATCTGTGTGGGCACTTCTCCTGCGAGTATTATGGTTAGAGTTCGCTCTTTTGAGATTTAATGGATAAAATTTATTAAAATTATAATTTATAGACAAAAATACCTCTATTTCAAAAGCTTATGATTTCAAATAATATTTGAAATTTATTAATAAAAATCAGTTATTTAATATAGAAATCTAATTTTATTTTACTAAATAATAGATGTTTCATGTTAAATGTATGGTAAATTTCGGCAACACCAAAACAATACAAGTGATTGATATAAATAAATATTTTTTATTTAAATATCTTAATTTTTCATAGTTATGACTTTAGAGACAAAAACTTTCTCGTTCAATGCCACGTTCAAATCATAATTTTTTTTCTACGATGCCCTTGCAAGCAACATCGTTCAATTAACGATCAAGCAAGCTTAGATGCAATCTTACATATCCACTCAAAGAGTTTCAGGTACGGCTTTGTTAAACAGTTTTTACCTTTAATAATCTTTGATTATAGCTGAAGAGTATTTAAAGTTCGCAAAGTTATAGGAACACTTTATAAAGATAAGGACAATTAAACCATGTCATTGTTAAATGAAGCTATATAACTTTTGCTCATCAAGTAAAGTCCTGCTATAACTTGCTTGATGAAACTATATTTTTCAACTATTAAAGATAGTTCACCAGGAATGCGATCCACCAAGGTATGGGGAAAAGTCAATGACAAAGAAGTATGCGCGTTTTTTACCTACAACAGAATCTTTTACTCTTGAAGATTTTCCATATTATTGGATTACTCAAGTACATGCTCAATATGTACAAAACATTGATAATGCTTTAAAAAAATATGGTTTAGATAACTCACGTCGACGCATCATGTTGGCTTTAAGCAGCAAGCCCCATGCGAGTGTTTCTGAACTTTCAGATATGATTATTTCAAAAATGTCGACTACCACAAAAATCGTTTATCGTTTGAAAGATGAAGGTTTGGTTGAAACTTACTCTTGCCAAACTGATGGTCGTATTACTCGCGTAGTACTTACAGAAAAAGGGACCGAAATGATCAACAAGATCAATGATCTAACAAGTGTAGTACTTGAGCAGTCTTTTGAAGGTATTACTCCCTTACAGCTAGAAAAAATGATGGAAAGTTTAAAATTACTTTTAAAGAACCTTTCTCGTTAAGATGAAATAAGAATCTATTTATAAGCAATAGTTAAAGCTCTCATTATGAGAGCTTAACTATTTTAATGTCTCTACTTTGATATTGAGAGAAATAGCATCCCACATAAAATAATCAATTAACCTTCTATCTGTTGACTTGAGCTCTTAACTCCAGTAGAAATTCTCTTTCAATAACTGAATAGCAAATTTCGGAAAATGGCTAAAAGAAAATACAAAAGTGACAAATTTCAGGTACGTCGTATTAACCGTAGCTGGTGGGTACTTGAAAAAGACCTTGAATCAAACTGCTATTTAAAACATGAGCAAGTGGCAACAAAAACCTTAGCAAACAACTATGCTGATGATTATATCGAACAGTACTATATGAATCTGTACATACAACAACAGTTGAACAAGCCAGAAACTGTATAAAAAGCCATTTTGGCTTTTTTTATTTTTATAATTAAAATCTATAAAAGTTATGCATAAAAAAACCTACATCTTGGGGAAAATGTAGGCTATAAAATGCACAAAAAGGAAATATATATCCTTTTTGACAAAAAGAATTTTACGATAATACAAGCTATTATTTTATATTACTTTTGTAAACTTAATAGCGATTATTGTATTTAATTAACCTCTTTTGAGAGCTTCTTTGTTTATATTATGAATAAAATTTGATTTATCAAATTCTTTATTTTTTATCTTTACTCCTTCTACTTTCTTAGTTTTATTTTTAATATGACAAATATATGGAGATAATTATAAGCTGCTGTTTTAATAAGTTTTTTACAAAAATAAGCATAAATATTTTTTTAAAGAAAGATAAATAAAAATTAATAAATAACAAAAACATAAATTAAATCTTTAGTATATATTAGTTTTAATAACTCAATTTTAGTTCAAAAAAATACACATAAAATTTATTATTTGCTGTTTTGCTTACTACAGAAAGATTACAATAATGGCTAATAAATAGATTAATCAACACAATCTTTCTAGGCATGTTATGACTTCAATGTCGAACAACACCCAAAAGCATTTTATTGTTGAGCAAATTCCACTTCCAACTTGGGTAAGTGATGAAAATGGCTTGATATTATATTGCAATATAGAGTGTACAGAATATTGGTTGGATACTTTTTCTCCATTGCCAGAGCAATGGCTAGATTTTATTTATCCTGCCGATTTAGATGAAGTCAAAAACAGATGGCTCGAAGCAATTCGCCTACAAAAAAGAATCGAATTAAAATGTCGACTTTTACGAGCTGGAAATCAATATAGATGGTGCAAACTATCGATTCAAGCATCTAAGTATCGCAGCTCCTCACAAACTAGCGAATGGTATGTTAGCTTTTTAGATATAGATCACGATATTCAAGAACAGCAAAACTTGCAAAAGAACATTGAAATACAAAATCAGATGTTAGATATCAGTGTAGATTGCATTAAAGTTTTAAATGTAGACGGCACACTTTCTCATATGAACAAATCAGGATGCCTCGCTTTAGGTATACCTGTTGATGAAACAGAATTTGGAATGAAATGGCTCGAACTATTACCACCGCACATTCGTAAACGCGGTCGAGTCGCTTTGAAAAAAGCTCTTCAAGGTAAAGTTGCTAGATTTGCAGGAATGAGCTGTTTACCAGATCAGGATCCTGAGTATTGGGATAATATGCTTACCCCAATTCATCGGGAAAATGGTGAAATTGGACAAATTCTGTGTGTCTCACGTAATGTTACTCAACAACATTTGGCAGAAAACCAGCTTAGGAATATAAGTGAGAGAGATGAACTGACCGGATTATATAATCGGCGTTCATTTAAATTTCAACTTAAGCGTACTCTCTCATATTCAAAAGACACTCAAACAAGTGTAGGGTTACTTTTAATTGACCTCGACCACTTTAAACATATTAATGATACTTTAGGGCATAGCGCGGGCGATCATCTATTAAAAGTTCTCTCCAAACGCTTTAGTCATTGTGTAGATGATGAAAAGTGCTTTGTCGCGCGGTTAGGCGGAGACGAATTTGCGGTTATTATTAATAATCTCAATTCTGAAAATGATGTCCGAGAGTTAGCAGCCATTTTACTTCAACAGTTAAATCAGCCGATTACCTATTTAGGAAATGTCTTAAATGGTGGGATGAGCATTGGCTGCGCAATTTATCCGCAAGATGCCATAGACCAGTCAGGTTTGCTTAGTTGTGCCGATATGGCATTGCATGATCTAAAAGCGCGTGGTCGTGGGGGTATTCGCATGTATGATCCATGCATGATGCAAATGACCGAAACAGTCGCTTCTCAGCTTAATTTAGCTCGTCAGCTGATTCGCCATCATACCATCCAGCCTTATTATCAACCTAAAGTAGATTTAAGAACTCATCGTGTAGTGGGATTTGAAGCTTTATTAAGATGGCATACAACCTCAGCTCAAAGAGGCTACCCTGCACAAATTGCGGAAGCGTTTAAAGATTATAATTTAGCGAGTAAGATCGGTGAAACGATGCAACACCAAGTTCTACGTGACATCGCCAAATGGATAACTCTTGGTATTACCCCTCTCCCTGTTTCACTAAATGCTGCACCAGTTGAGTTCTTAAGAGATAATTATGCTGAGAGACTTTTGAAAAAGATTAATCAATTTCAAATACCGACGCATTATATTGAAGTGGAAGTCACCGAACACATGCTAGGCGACCGAGGCTCGGAATATGTGATCCGTGCACTTAATAAATTAAAACAGCATGGGGTACGTATTGCACTTGATGACTTTGGTACTGGTTTCTCATCGCTAACCCATATTCGCGATTATCCGATTGATAGTTTAAAAGTAGATTGCAGCTTTATCCAAAAGATGCAACATGACCCATCAATTTATGCGATTGTCCAAGCAATTGGTTTACTCGCTCCAAATTTGTCACTTGGGCTTATCGCTGAAGGAATTGAAACTCCAGAACAAGAAGAGCTACTTCGACAATTTGGTTATAGCATAGGTCAAGGATTCTTGTTTGAATCTGCTATAGATGCTACTCAGGTTATTTCCATACTTAAACAAAATCAGCCTTACTTAGAAAGTCATTACAATCTTTGAAAATAGGATGTTTAATGAACCTTTTAGTTTTTATTCATACTAAAAATAAACAATAATTTTTTAAAAACTGTTCATAATATAAGCATAAAGATAATAATTTCGGTGTTTCCGCACCATACATTGTCATAAGACAATAAGGAGCAATATATGAGTTATCACCATATCTTGGTTCCAGTCGATGGTTCTCCTACTTCACTTATTGCCGTCAATCATGCAACAGCAATTGCTAAGGCCTTTGGCAGTAAAGTGACTCTAGTATATGCACTTACCATAGATCCTTTCATTTCTGTAGAGTTCATTGATAGTACAGAATTAGCACAGGATTATTTTAATAAAGCTAGAGCATCGATTCAGAGCATTTTAGACCAAGCTAAAGAACAATTTAGCCAACATGGAATTTCTGTTGAAACAAAAATTGTTGAGGGCCAAACAATCCACACAGAAATTATTAAAGCAGCTAATGAGCTAAAAGCAGATTTATTAGTGATTGGTTCGCATGGGCGAAAAGGGTTTAAAAAGTTCTTCTTAGGAAGCGTGACTCAAGCCCTTTTAGGAGAAATTCATTTACCGGTATTAGTCGTAACTGAATAGTTTTCTAAAGCTAAAAAACCGATCTTTAATAGATCGGTTTTTTAATGGTCTGTATTACTTAGCCTTATATGTAAACTTAATGAGAGATCCTGGGTTTTCTAATGTATTTGTTACCGAGCCATCATCTTTTTGGACATTTCCGGCAGTATCAGTTAATACATATAAAACATTCCCATCTGGACTTGCAATCACATCACGATAACGGTTGTTGCTCTTAAACATCGGTACAGCGTCATCATAAGTAGTGCTATAAGTTGGATCTAACTTAATACGGAAAATAACACCGCGTTTTAAAGATGGAACCAATAATGTATTTTCCCAACCAGTAATTGCTTTTTTACCGCCCTTATAGACATAGGCAGATGACGGCGCAACTGTTGGCCAGCAAATGTAGGTCATCTCTCCACAAGTTGGATCGTTATAGTTGTAGGTATCTTGAACGGTATATAAAGTTTTTAATGGTGGGACAAAGTTTTTACCAGTCCATTCAGATTCTTTCGTCACAGGAACCCCTGCGGCTACTTTTACTCCATTCTGAGCTAAATCCTTAATTGACTTATTGGCTGCTGCTGAATAGTTTGCATAAGCATAGCCACTATCATCTTTATAACCTGCTACATTCGGCCAACCATAGTTGCCACCTTTGACAATGAGGTTAATTTCATCGTCAGAGTTTGGGCCTTGTTCAGACTGCAACAATTTACCATTTGGAGTAAATGCTAAGCCCTGCGGATTACGATGTCCGAGCGTATAAATATGGCTAACCACCCCATTAAAACTTGGATTATCCTTTGGAATACTTCCATCAAGATTTAAGCGTAGTACTTTACCCATATAGGTGTGATAGTCTTTGCCATTGAGTTCTTGTTGAGTTGGCGTATGTTGTGCTTGGTTTGGCAAGAACAAATAAGCAAGTTGATTACGCCCTTGGTCACCAATCGTATAATAAATCTTTTGATCTGGCCCAATGACAAGACGACCTGACTGATGGTCTTTCGATGATGGTAATCCTGCCAATAAATCTACTGGCTTCTCGAGCGTATCTATTGACTTGTTATAGGTATATCGACGAATAATCGTTTGATTCGGTAATTCTTTATCTGTAGATTTCGGATTTTTAAATGTACCTGAAATATAAATATAAGAATTATTTTTAAAGTCAGGATGGAAGGCAAAGCCTAATAAACCGTTTTGACCATCAGCATCATTGACAATCTCTGGTACCTGAAAAACTGTTTTTACACTCCCCGACTCTGGATTCACTCTTAAAATCTTGCCTGTTGCTCGCTCAGTTAACCAAATTTGATTATCTGGTCCCCACAACAAAGCATGCGGCTTATTTAAATTAGACAGAATAACTTTTTTGTCAAAGTTTTCTGTTTTCGCTTTAGCAAATTGAGATGGAGTAAGAGGAACATCAGCAAATGCTGAATTGAGTGTAACTACCTGAGCGGCGCCTAATAAAGCAATTTTTGCCAGTAAATGTTTATTCATGTGTCCACCTTATAAATTGTCAAAATTTTCCGAGAATTTTTAAACCTTTACTCACTGGTTTGTACGAGTTCTCTATATGATTTGTATTATGATGAATAACGAATCTATTAAAATCTAAATTTCTGAAAGGCTCTGTTGCATAAAAGTAGCTATTAAAACTGAATAAACTCTCTTTAAGATGAGCAACTTAACTATACGATTTATCTATTCTATTAATTTTATATCTGAAACTTTTTTGAAATGTCCATGAGTTAAATAAATATTTATTAACGAAGTAATTGATAGTTAAAAATTAATACTCAAAGAGACAATTCTAATTATAAAAATATACATCACTAAAGACTAAAAGTTAGAAGCTGTAATTGAGAGCTATTTTTACAACGAAGGTGTCTTATGTGTGCAAACTTTAAACCTATTAAGAAAATACATGCCAATCAGTTAGATTTATTCGAACCAACCTTTGAATATAAGATGGATATTTTCCCAAGTGATGATTGCCCACTCATTTTATCGAATGAAAATGAGCTTGAGTGGAGAAAAGCTAAATTTGGAATGCTTCCCCCTTACGCTAAAGAAATCGCATTCAAATATGCAACGTATAATGCCAGAACAGAGACAGTACAACAAAAGCGCTCTTTTAAACATGCTTGGTTAAATGATCAGTTCGCACTTATTCCTGTTGAAGCCATCTATGAACCTAAATACATTAATGGAAAAGCTCATTGGTATGGTATTTTCCGTCAAGATCGACAACCTTTTACCCTTGCTGCAATCTATGAAGAAACACTTATAGATGAACAGAAAGTTAGATCAATGTCGCTATTAACAATCAATGCTGATCATCACCCTTTCATGAAACAATTTCACAAACCTGATGATGAAAAGCGTTCGGTTATTGTGATACCTGATGATCTTAGAAATGATTGGCTCAACTGTACTCATTCTGAAGCAAAAGACTTTTTCTTAGATATGCCTGCGAATGAATTTGCCTCAATGCCAAAAGCTAAAATGAAAAATTATGATTAAATCGGTTTAGTCGACTTAGGTTAGTCAGCCTTAAAAACTTATGCTATTCTTCGGGCACTTTTAAATGCCTCAAACTCTCTATACCTATGACACTTACACCACCTTAAGTTTATTTACCCTTATCTATTGTAAATAACTCATCACTGTTTAGTGATGTGGTGTAGTCGCTTGTGTTGGTATATCACATCACTAGCCTTTTAAATTTAGAACTTAGGCTATTTCTCATGTTATCCAATGTCCGAGAACAATGGTTCTCTAATGTCCGCGCAGATATTCTTTCCGGTCTTGTTGTGGGTCTTGCTTTAATTCCAGAAGCAATTGCATTTTCAATTATTGCGGGTGTAGATCCAAAAGTTGGTTTATATGCCTCTTTTTGTATTGCCGTTATTATTTCTTTCGTAGGCGGTCGTCCCGCTATGATTTCGGCGGCTACAGGCGCAATGGCTTTGGTTATGACAACGCTTGTAAAGGATCATGGTCTTCAATACTTATTTGCAGCAACAGTATTAACTGGCGTTATACAGATTTTGGCAGGATATTTCAAACTCGCTAAACTCATGCGTTTTGTTTCTAAATCGGTGGTTATTGGATTCGTTAATGCCCTCGCTATTCTCATCTTTATGGCTCAATTACCAGAATTGGTAAATGTGACATGGCATGTCTACTTACTAGTAGCAATTGGTTTAGGAATTATTTACCTTTTCCCCTATATTCCAAAAATTGGAAAGTTCTTTCCCTCACCTCTTATTTGTATTGTAGTGGTCACATTACTCGCTATTTTTTTAGGATTTGACGTTCGAACAGTGGGTGATATGGGATCATTACCAGATACGTTACCTATATTTCTAATTCCGAATATTCCTTTAAATTTAGAAACCCTCCTTATTATTCTTCCATATTCTTTAGCGCTGGCTGCAGTTGGTCTACTTGAATCCATGATGACTGCAACAATCGTTGATGAAATGACAGATACATCTAGTGATAAATTTCAAGAATGTAAAGGTCAAGGCATTGCAAATATAGCTTCAGGTTTTATGGGAGGTATGGCGGGTTGTGCCATGATTGGTCAATCAATGATTAATGTAAAATCGGGTGGTCGCACACGCTTATCCACTTTTTGTGCAGGTATATTCTTACTTATTCTCGTTGTATTTTTAAGTGACTGGTTAAAGGTTATTCCCATGGCCGCTCTGGTTGCCGTCATGATTATGGTATCAATTAGTACTTTTGAGTGGAGTTCACTGACTCAATTTAAAAATAATCCTAAAAGTAGTAATGTCGTTATGATCGCAACCGTTATTGTAGTAGTTGCTACCCATAACTTAGCGTTAGGTGTATTAACTGGGGTATTACTTTCAGCACTTTTCTTAGCAAATAAACTTGAAAATGATATTCGTATTGAAACTTCATTCGAGGGTCAAGCTCGTCTATATGAATTAAAAGGTCAAATATTTTTCAGTTCATCTGAAAAATTTATGCAAGGTTTTAACTTTAAAGAAGATGTTAAAGAAGTCATTATTGATCTCACCCATTCTCATATTTGGGATGTGACCTCAGTTGCCATGTTAGATTCTGTTGTGAATAAATTTCAAAAGAACGGTATTCAGGTAACGGTTCGCGGTTTAAATGAAGCCAGCTCAATCATGATTGATAAATACGGTACTCATGCAAAAATCTAAAAAAGGTCCTTCGGGACCTTTTCTAATTTAAATAACTGCTTTTACTGCGCAGATTTATATAGCAACCGATTTGGGCTACCAGAAGGATTTTTTACCACATTATTACTTGCTTGGTTTAAAAGATTGTTCGAGATTGTCTGAGGTGTTGCAGTAGGCGTACTTTGCAACATTTCAGCTACGACACCGACAACATGTGGAGTAGCCATTGAAGTTCCATTCAAAACTTTAGTTGCTGTATTACTCCCAATCCAAGAAGAGTTAATCTGGCTTCCAGGCGCAAAAATATCAACGCAGCTTCCATAATTCGAATAACTCGCTCGAGTATCTGTACTATCTGTAGCAGCAACAGTAATTGCCTTACTTACTCTGGCAGGAGAAGAACTACATGCATCTGTATTCGAGTTTCCTGCAGCCACAACCATTACATAACTATTATTAAATAAATTTTCCACTGCACTATCTAAAGATGCGTTTGCTTCACCTCCTAAAGACATATTCACTACAGCTGGCTTTTTACCATTTTTTAATATCCAATCTAGCCCCGCAATCACATTACTCGAAGCACCAGAACCATCACATCCTAAAATCCGAATGGGTACTAAGCTTACATTCTTGGCAACCCCATAGGTACTACCACCAACTGTTCCTGCCACATGTGTACCATGACCATGACAGTCATTTGTGCCATTTCCATCAGATATCGCGGTATAGCCACTTAATACCCGTCCAGAGAACTGTTGATGTGTAGACAATATTCCTGTATCAACAATATAAGCGGTTGTGCCTGAACCTGTTTGTAAGTACGAATAGGCTGAATCTAGAGGTAAGTTTTTTTGGTCAATACGATCTAGTCCCCAATCTGGGTTACTTTGTGTAGTGGCATCAATTTTCATGATTGTGTCATTTTCAACAGAAACGACTTTCGGATTTTTTTTCATTGCTTCAACAAAAGCAGTACCGGCAACATCGGGTAAATAAATTGCAAATCCTTTAAGTACAGCATCATAGGTCTGTAATACCTTCCCACCATGTTGTTTAGCAATACCTTGTGCAAACTCGTTAGAAGAACCCACATCCTTATTAAGAATAACAATATATTGATTTTTAATAATTCCTTTTGCTTCAGATGAGCCTAATACAGAATTAGTTGTAGCAGGTGCAGCATAGGTTAAATGACTCAGCGCTATTGCTAAAAGAAAAGTCGAAACTTGGCAAAACTTCATAGAAAATCTCCATATTTTTTACTTTAGACATCATTGTTATGATCAGTACAGTCTTTATATTTAGGGATTAACATCTTTAGAAAGGAATTTTTATTATATTCTCCATATATTATGACCACGTCATGTTTTCATAAAACTTGGACCTATACAATGCTATTATCTTTTTTCATTTAAAATTGAGAACCAATTCAAATAAACCAATAAATCAAATATTTTAGAATAAATAACTACCTTACTTTATTTATAATGTAGTTTAGGTGGGATGTATAATGTAAAAATATATAATCATTAAAAATAATATAAATGTGGAAATAATGAGATATGTTCCAGTTGTATTAAAGCTTTTTAAAAATTTCCAGATATCCATAAATAAAAATATAAAACAGTAAGTTATGAAAATTCTTGCAAATTCTAATATAGCCTACAACTAAAAGAGATTTACAATTTTTTAAACTATATGTGTTCAGTATCAAATATGTAAAGATATATTGCAAAAATATGTGATAATTAAGGAAATGTGCAGCCTTTTAAATGGCCATAATTAATAAATACCAAAATCAATATATTCTATAGTTTTTTTAATTTTAGTTCTGCAGCTCAATCTTACAACCAGCTAAATGATGCCTACAATTAACGCTATATTCGATAAAGCCATCTTTAATAAAGTAATTACAATATTCATTTATACTTATGATGGGATCAAATGTCGGTTTTTCCAAGTTACTATTAAAAAACCATTGGTTGCCGTTAGAGAAAGGATAATGCACAGGAATATAATGAAGATATCCGCAAGCAGGACACATATGTTTATACATGCCTCCTTCGAAATACTGTACTTTCATTAACACTCCTTTAAAAATAAAAAAGCCAACTCATAAGAGCCGACTAAACCAATTATTTACAGATTCTATATATTATTAAATTATGTACTATAGCCTTCTCTCTTTTATTTTTCTGTTTTTAATTTATCTAACCTATATGACAAATTCATGAACTTCCGAGTGTAATCTCACACTTTGTTAGTTTGGTAAAATATATTTTATATAATCCATTAATTAAATGATAATTCCAATTAAATAATGAAAAGCAAATTCTAATTTGTTTCTTATTTAGCAGAGGGCTATGTGATTAACTCATATTAATCATTAAATAGATATTATCGCCATATCCAAGAATAAAATTCGATTTATCTAATTGTTTTTAAAAATCAAATAAAAAAGTCCGCATCTTGGGAAGCTACGGACTTGAAACTCAACTAAACAACAGCTAAACATTTTGCCGCTTAGTGAGAAAGCACTATCTTTTTAATCTAATTAAGTTCTATAGTCAGGTCAATAAGGATACTTAATTTTTATAAAAATTAGGTTGAGTTGTGATTTATCTCACATTTCATCTTCTAATAAGTTTAATATGTTTTTCTTTACTCAGTTACATTCTATTTCAAACACTTAAATTAATATCGAGTTAAAATAGTGTTCTAAAATAGAATAATGATTAACTTTAGGAATAAGCTTAAAAGAAACAAAATCCTGATCTTGCTCTCTTTTATTTTCAAAATAATTTTGGCTTTGCCATTTCAACTCGTCTAGCTCAAGTTCACCACATAAAATTGAACATGGAATAGTAATTCGTTTTGACTGGTGAACGGGACTATATTTCAAGATATCTTCGCTTGAAAGATTGAGAGCATGATTTAAATGGGTACTTTGTATAGGTTCCAGATCATAAATTCCACTTAGCAAAACCATCTCGGATATGAGTGGATGGCCTAATGACAAAGCAGCCAGATGCGCCCCTGCCGAATGACCAATTAAAACTACCTCATCAGTTTTCCAGTCTTGCTCTCGAATAAAATTGAGAGCTTGATTAACTTGAGAAGTAATATCTGAAATTTTACTTTGTGGTGCTAAATCATATTCTAAAAGAACGCACTGGACTCCTTTTGCTAGAACATACGCTACAATGAATGCAAAATCTGATTTATCACACCATTGCCAATAACCACCATGAATAAAAATAACAGTCTTTTTGGCTTGCTCTAATGGGAATAAATCTAAAGTTGATCTTGAGTTCGGACCATATTGGATATCTGTGATATGGGTAAATTTTTGATAGCTCAACAAGCTTGTTCTTTTAAATTCTGCCAATATTTCATGTTCATTCGCTACGGTTCTAGAATTATCATATGGTCGCATAGGTCTCTCACTTCAAAGATTCTTTATGAGCATTTAAAGCAAGCTTGGCTGATGAACGTTTTAAATAATAGAAAAATGTAAGAACAACAACTAATGGGACTCCAAACTGTAAAGTTGACTTGAATTCATTTGTAAACCACGTTGTGATCGTAATACTTAAAATTGCGATTAAACCTAACAGGGAGATTAACTGACTCGCTGGAACCTTAAATTTTAACTGTTCTCCTTTTCGTGCCATCTTCCTTCTAAAAAACATATGGGTAACAAAAATACTGCCCCAAGTGAACAGTGCACCGAACATAGATAAAGCAATCATGATCGGGAATGCCGAGTTCGGATTAATGGTATAAACAATACTCGCAATACCAATCCCAACCGCTGACAATAGCAATGCGTTAATTGGTACGCCATTATGACTAATACGACCAAACAGTTTTGGTGCATCACCTGCTCGTGACAAGCTAAATAGCATACGTGTTGAGATATATAGCATACTATTCATGGCTGACAAGGCCGCGACAATTACAATAAAATTTAAAATACTGTCTGCATATGGAATACCTACAATTTTCATCACCATCACAAAAGGGCTGGTCGCTTCGGCTCCAATTAAAGTTGTCCAAGGAACAAGTGCCACAATGAGAAATAAAGACAGCAAATAAAATAGGATTAAGCGAATTGCCGTACTTTTAAAAGCTTTTTTAACAGCTCTTTCTGGATCTTTAGCCTCACCTGCTGCAACAGCGATCATTTCAATACTTAAATAACTAAATATTGAAATGATTACTCCAATCCAGACTCCACTAAAACCATGAGGGAAAAATCCTCCATGCTCGGTTAAATTAGAGAGAACCTGTTTCGTTCCTCCATGACTTTGGGTCAAAATACCAATTGCTAAAAGAATAAATACAATAATTGCAAAGACTTTTATTGTCGAAAACCAATATTCAACCAACCCGAATGCTTTAACACTATATGCATTAACCACAAGTAACGTCAGCGAGAAAAACGCAATCCAGACCCAAGAACCTACATGAGGAAACCATAATTTCATATAGTCAGCAACTGCTGTAATTTCTGTACCGACCGCTAATACAATACATGCCCAATAACAATAACGGACTAAAAACCCAGCAAGCGGACTTACATAATGCTCAGCATATGCCCCAAATGAGCCTGACGTAGGGTGCTGGACTGTCATCTCAGCCAAACAAGTCATAATAGCAAATGCGATTAAGCCTCCAATGGCATAACTCACAATGACGGCTGGGCCAGCAAAGCTAATTGCGAACTTGCTTCCCATGAACAGCCCTGTACCAATCGCTCCACCAATTGCAATCATTCCCATCTGTTTTGCGGATAATTTTTTATGTAAACCCGCTTCTCGATTTTGTATTTCATCAAAACTGCTCATAGGCCCTCCTAGCCATTATTCTAATGTTGATCTCTAACGATCAGGTCACTTCACTGCGCACCAGATAACGTTCATTTTTCCATTCACTATTCAGCATAATTTGCTTAAGTTGTTGTACGGCATTCCAAATATCTTCAAATCCTAGATATAAAGGTGTAATTCCAAAACGTAATACTTCCGGCTCGCGATAATCCCCAATTACCCCACGCGCAATAAGCGCCTGAATAATTTCATAACCGAACTCATGCCTATAACTGACATGACTGCCACGATATTTATGATTTAAAGGTGTAATCAGCTCAAAACCAAACTGGGCACACTCTTGTTGAACAAGTTGAATAAACAAATCAGTTAATTTGAGTGATTTCTCGCGTATTTGTTGCATATCAGCTTGTAAGAAAATATCGATACCACATTCAATTAGACTCATAGAAATAATGGGTTGAGTTCCGCACAAGTAACGGCGAATACTGTTAGCTGGTTCATAGTGCTGAGCCATATCAAAAGGTTTCTTGTGGCTCCACCAGCCTGAGAGAGGTTGCCAGAACTGATCACGATGCTTTCGATTTACCCATAACAACGCTGGAGAACCTGGGCCACCATTTAAATATTTATAAGTACAACCAATCGCAAAATCACTATTGCTCTGATTAAGATCCATAGGCACCGCACCAACCGAGTGACATAAATCCCAAATAATCAAAGCATCTTTAGCGTGAATTTGTTGATTAATAGATTCCATATCATAGAAATATCCTGTCCGATAATTCACATGAGAAAGAACAACTACCGCCACATCTTTTGCTAAAACACGAGATAAATCATCGGTGCCATCAATCAATTCAACTTGATAACCCTGATGAATCAAATCGATAAAGCCTTCAATAATATAAATATCGGTTGGGAAGGCATCTTTTTCAGCAACAATAATTTTACGTTCCGGAAATTTTTCAGCTTGAATTTTTACCGCTGCTGATAAAACTTTGAATAAATTTAGTGTCGTTGAGTCTGAAATAACCACTTCCCCTTTTTCGGCACCGATAAGCTGCGCGACTTTATCTCCGAGTCTAGTCGGTAAGCCCCACCAATCTGCTTTATTCCAACTATTAATGAGGTCCTCACCCCACTCTTTTGCAATAATATGCTGAGCAACCTCTAATGATTTTTTTGGTCTTGCACCCAAAGAATTACCATCTAAATAAATGACATTTTCTGGTAATGCAAATTCGTCTTTAAACTTTTTGAGTTCATCTTCCTGATCCCAATAGAGGCATTGTTCGTGAGTAATCATTTGTTATTTCACCTATTTTCAACATTTCCTTTGTATTTGAATTTTATCACGCCAATTCTTTCGATTTATTCGATAATATTTGATTAAAATTTGCTATTTTCGTATAAAATTCGAATTAAAATTAAAAAACATGGATGAAATTCGAAAATGAATGTAGATGCAATTGATCTTAAAATTTTAAAATATTTACAAGATAATGCTCGGTTAAGTAACCAAGAACTGGCCGATCTCGTTAACCTTTCGGCTTCAGCTTGTCATCGGCGAGTTAAAATTTTAGAAAGCAATGGTGTAATTGAAAAATATCAAGCGAAAGTTAATTATGAAAAACTAGGTATAAAAATTGAGGCAATTGTCGAAATAAAGCTTGCCCAACTCACAGAAAATGATCACAACTTCTTTTTAAGTCAGATCAAAAATTTTGATGAAGTCATTAATGCATATATTATTACTGGCGAATCTAATTATGTTTTACACGTTGCGACCAAAGATTTGAGTTCTTTTTCTCATTTCGTCATTAATACCTTAAATAAAATAAAAGGTGTAGTGAGCATCAATTCCAAGATCATTTTACAGAAGATTGTGCAAAAGCCACTTTGACCCATCATTTTTAATTATAGAGCCATCTCATGATCGAAACTCAGCGTTTAATTTTAAGACCGTGGAAAGAAAGTGATGTTGAGCCTTTTATAACAATGGGCTTAGATCAAGATGTTATGCAATTTTTCCCAAATCTATTAACACCCCAAGAAAGCCATAATTTAATCCAAAAAATTTCATCTCTCATTAATAAAAATGGTTGGGGCTTCTGGGCAGTAGAATTAAAAGAAACCCATCAATTTATCGGGTTTATTGGTTTACATAGCCAACCTGAACAATTTGACTTCTCTCCATGTGTGGAAATTGGGTGGCGACTTGCAAAAGACTTCTGGAAACAAGGTTATGCAACTGAAGGAGCAAAAGCGGCTTTAGACTATGGTTTTAATGTACTGAATTTAGATAAGATCGTTTCATTTACCGCTAACATAAATATACCCTCTCAAGCGGTCATGGAAAGACTTGGAATGCACAGAGTTAAAAACTTTGATCATCCCAAGGTTCCTCTCCATCACCAACTAAAAGCACATGTGTTATATGAAATTACAAGCTCTTCATTTATTTTTTGATTAAAGTCAAAATTTTAAATTATTAATAAAAATTTTCTTAATCATCGAAATCATAGCCAACAGATGTAGAGCACTCCCAATACTCATGGATTTTACTTGCGATATCATCTTTTCCCATTGTAGTGAGTACATAAAAGAGTTTAGCCTCTTTATTTTTTCTTAGTATTAAGAGGTTGTAGTAATCATACTCAGGCCCATTAAGACCTAATGTTGGCTGTGATTCACAGTGCTTTTCTGCTTTGTAATGCCATTCAAGCTTATAGGTATCAAGGCCATCAGCAGCATTGATTACAATACCGTCATTGGCTCCGCCAATAAATCCAATTTTCATTGCTTTCTCTAAATTCTTATTAGGGTTAATTTTAAATATATCTTTAAACAAGTATCCTTCAATTTATAAAATGTATGTCAATACGTATCCTATGTAAGCAAAATTAACCATAAATATAGATAGCCTTTTAAGATTTCTTAATTATAAACTTTGCCTGTCTATTTTTACTTCAAACACAGTAAAAGTTATCTATTAAAAAGCATTTATTATTGTTTCCTGTTTTGCAAAATTACACGCTATAATTTTCAAATCATTTATCCTCCCTACCCATCACATTAATCAAAACACCTTTTGAAACAATTAATGGGTGGAGTTTTAAATTAATTTTATATCTCGAAGTTTCTTTAATTAATGATTTTAAAAAGGATATATGGTAGATGTGTCTTAAAAAATTTTCTTTAAATGATTTTGGAGATATTTAGATATGTCTAAAATCGTAATGTTTGACATGGATGGTACGCTATTAGATCTCGCTTTTGATGATTTCATCTGGAATGAATGTCTTCCTAAGCGACATGCAGAGATACATCAACTTCCAATCGACCAGAGCCAAAAAACACTATATCAGTTTTATCAATTACATAGACATACGCTTGTTTGGTATTCATCAGCTTATTGGACCAAAACTGTAGGCGTTGATGTACTCAAATTACAGCAAGAATTTCAGACAAAAATTCAAGCTCGGTCTGGTTGTATTGAGCTTCTACAGGAACTGAAAAAGCAAGGATATAGTTGTTGGTTAGTTACAAATGCCGATCGTGCAAGCTTACAGTTAAAGCTCGATAATGTTGCAATTAAACACTTCTTTGACGTAATCGTATCGAGTGAACAAATTGGTTATGCAAAAGAAGATATTCATTTTTGGCAAGAGCTCCAAAAATTACACCCTTTTGACCCAGACGTAACCATTTTTATTGATGATACAGCTCCTGTACTAAAAACAGCTGAAAAATTTGGTATCAAGCACTTGTTTACTATCTTGCAGCCCTCAACTCTAAAGGATGTAAGAAAGCATGAAGATTTAGAATATAAAGCGCTAGATCGACTTACAGAATTGCTGTCTATATTGAATCAAATTGATAGAAAGGATAATGATGTCAAAATCGCTTGAAAACGATGCTGTAGAGACCATGCGTATCGACAAATGGTTATGGGCTGCTCGTTTTTTTAAAACTCGTTCAATTGCTAAAGCAGCAATCGAAGGAGGGAAAGTACATCACAATAATGAGCGTGTAAAAGTTTCCAAAGAAATTCGTGTTGGAATGGAACTTATTATTCAACAAGGTTTTGATAAAAAAACCGTTGTCGTAAAAGCGCTTGCGAACACACGTGGTCCAGCACCAGTTGCCCAGCAACTTTATGAAGAAACAGAAGTAAGTATCGCTAGACGGGAGTTGATTGCATCCCAACGAAAATTGCATAATCTTGCTCGACCTGATCATAGACCGAGTAAAAAGGATCGTAGACAGATTAATCGGTTTAAACAGGACAATGATCAGCACTGGTCGTATGGTGATGAATAAAAACGTCGAGTTGTGTCGCACACACACAGACAACACATAGAAGCTATAGAAAAAATCTGTCACTATTAGCCCTGTGAAACAAGTTGAGATTCAATGCATCCACTTGGGTTAAACGTGATGAACTTAGAGTATTGAGGTTTTTGAGATGGATGAGAATAAAAGCAAAGCATTACAAGCCGCGCTAAGTCAAATTGAGAAGCAATTTGGCAAAAATACGGTGATGCGTCTCGGTGACAACACTGTTCAAGCAGTTGAAGCTGTATCTACAGGTTCTTTGACTTTAGATATTGCATTGGGGATTGGCGGTTTACCGAAAGGTCGTATCGTTGAGATTTATGGTCCAGAATCTTCTGGTAAAACCACAATGACTCTCCAAGCGATTGCACAATGTCAAAAAGCTGGTGGTACTTGTGCATTTATCGATGCAGAACACGCATTAGATCCACAATATGCACGTAAGCTGGGCGTGGACATTGATAATCTACTTGTATCGCAACCAGATAACGGTGAACAAGCACTCGAGATTGCAGACATGCTAGTTCGCTCTGGTGCAATTGATTTAATCGTTGTCGACTCAGTTGCTGCTCTTACTCCTAAAGCAGAAATTGAAGGCGAAATGGGTGACTCCCACATGGGCTTACAAGCTCGCTTAATGAGTCAGGCATTACGTAAAATTACGGGTAACGCTAAACGCTCGAACTGTATGGTTATTTTCATTAACCAGATCCGTATGAAAATTGGTGTAATGTTTGGTAGCCCTGAGACTACGACTGGTGGTAACGCATTGAAGTTCTATGCTTCTGTACGTTTAGATATCCGCCGTATTGGTCAAGTCAAAGAAGGTGATGAAATCATCGGTTCTGAAACTCGAGTTAAAGTTGTTAAAAACAAAATGGCTCCTCCATTTAAAGAAGCTATTTTCCAAATCTTGTACGGTAAAGGTACAAACCAGCTTGGCGAACTTGTAGATTTAGCTGTACAACAAGATATCGTGCAAAAAGCAGGCGCTTGGTATTCATATCAAGGCAATAAAATTGGCCAAGGTAAAAACAATGTTATCCGCCACTTTGAAGAGAACCCTCAAATGGCTGGAGAAATTGAAAAGATTATCCGTGAACAACTGCTAACTACGGGTACTAATGGTGCTGTACAAGTGGAAGATGAAGAAGAAGATCTTTTATTAGAGTCTTAATTACCGCTTATAAGTCTTAAAACGCCCTTCGGGGCGTTTTTTACAAGGAAATATTAAATATGTTCAAAAGAACAGAAGAACAGCCCCAACAACGCGCTTTGCTTACAGGGCAACGTTTGCGCTCATATGCTTTTGCATTATTGACTCGTCGAGATTATTCGAAAGCAGAACTGATCGAGAAATTGAATCGTTACGCACAAAACCCTGAAGAGGTTAAGCAACTTGTTGAAGAGTTATCTGAGCAAAATTATCAAAGTGACCAACGTGTTGCAGAACTAACATTAGCTAGCCAAATTCGTAAAGGTAAAGGGCCAAAACGCATTAAACAAGCTTTAAAAACTAAACAAATCGAAAATGATTTAATTGCAGATGAAATTCATAATATTGATTGGGTGGAACAGGCTTATCAACTTAAAGTGAAAAAGTTTGGTGAAGAAGTAGAAAAAGATCCTAAACTTAAAGCAAAACAGATGAGGTTTTTACAATATAGAGGATTTGATTTAGATGTAATTATGAAGGCAATCCAACGGAGATCGGATTAGAGGATGGTGGCAACCCCACTAGCAAAACTTCGGCACATCATAGATCTGCTACCGTTGCTACCTTCCGGTCCTGGCGGGGTTCACAGAGTACAATTGCGAAGCCACCAGCGGGGCTACCATTGCAAAACAGAGTATAGAGATTTTTAAAAGAGTTGCAAGCCTTCTTCTCAATTTTAAGCAAGTTTATGTTTCAATTGATTAATTCATCGTCAAAAACATATAAATTCCTAGAATCTCTTATCTTATATTCTTTCTTGATACTTATTTTGAATAAAATATGCTTGAAGATTGTAAACTATTCTTGCATTTATATTGTTAGCTGTTTTAATTGCAATGATCAATTAAAACCTTAGATAGCTAATGTGAATAGTTTACATATTCCCTTCTCAAGTTAGCTTTTACATAAAATTATGGACCTATACTCATGCGATTGATGAAGCATTCTTTATTATTTATTGCCTTAATGAGCACTACTTCTCTCTATGCCAATATTCCAATTGAATCGCGCGGTTTAAGTCAAAGTGGTGGTAGTTCAACTAACACTTCATCGAATAACGCTTCAGTCCCTAGTAATTTAAATTGGGAATTGATGCAAAAAAACCAACAATTAGAAAATGATATACGCACCTTACGCGGACAGTTAGAAGAACAATCGAATGATATTGAACAACTGAAAAAAGATTTATCTAATCGCTATACTGATTTAGATCAGCGTTTGGAATTACTAAATCAAAAAGTAGATCCAGAAAGTGTAGCACCAGACAATACAGCAAATAGTGATGCTACAGCTACCGGAAGCTCAGAAGCTCCTCCTACCGACAATAAAGCAGCTAGTACTACAACTGCTGCAAGTCAAGTTACTTCCCCCTCACAAACGCAAGTAACACAACCAGCTTCATCGCCTGCTATGCAAAATCAATCGAACCCTGTAGAACTTGAAAAAGCAGCTTATACTGTCGCTTTAGATGCCTACAAACAAGGTGGAGCGAAAAAAGCGATTGCTCCAATGCAAAACTTTATCAAAAATCATCCTAATAGCGTTTATACAGGGAATGCCTATTTTTGGTTAGCCGAGTTTAATTTAGCAACTGATCCGGTAAATTATAATGAGGCTAAAAAGAACTATAATGTAGTCGCTACGCAATACCCAAATTCTAGTAAAGCTCCTCGCGCGCTTTATCAACTCTACAGTATTGCCAAAGATGTTGATAAAAATACTGTATCAGCAAACCAATATAAAGCTAAAATTTTAAGTCAGTATCCAAAATCTGAAGAAGCCAAATTTTTTAACAAATAAAAGTTTTTAAGAAAAAAAGACACCGCAGATTGCGGTGTCTTTTTTTGAATATCTCGGCTTAACGCACAATACCACGTTCTGATTGCTCAACAGAGTCAATTAATAATTGAGCTTCTGGAATATTCGGAAGAATATCATTTTTAATCTGCTCAACAGCTTGAACAGAAGTCAGGCCTGATTTAAAAATCAATTTATAAGCTTCTCTAAGGCCTTGAATTGTATCCTTAGACCAACCCTTTCGACGCATACCTTCTATATTAATACCAAACGCATGTGCTGGATTACCAGATGCCATAACATAAGCTGGCACATCTTTTAAAATTAAAGATGCTCCACCAACCATACTGTAAGAATCGATTTTACAGAATTGATGAATTCCCGAATTACCACCAATAATGACATGATCACCAATATGGACGTGTCCAGCAACACCAACATTATTTGCGAAAATATTATGATTACCAACAATACAGTCATGTGCAATATGCGTATTAACCATCAATAAGTTATGACTACCTATTTTAGTTAAAGCATTATCTTGTACAGTTCCTCTATGTAAACTGCAATGCTCACGAATTAAATTATGATCTCCAATCTCTAACCAAGTTTCTTCACCTTGATATTTCAAGTCTTGGCAAACTTCACCAACACTTGCAAACTGGAAAATCTCATTATTTTGACCAATTTTGGTAAAACCACCAACTACAACATGTGAATGTAATTTAGTACCAGCGCCAATCGTCACATTTGGACCAATAATACAATAAGGTCCTATCTGGACATCCGGGGCAATCACTGCAGATGGATCAATAATGGCCGTAGAATGAATTAAATCGTGATTGCTCATGCCTGCTCTGTTTTTTGGTGTGAAATCATAATTTCAGCGGTTGTTGCTACAATACCGTCAACGGTAGCCGTACAGTTATATTTGTAGATACCGCGTTTTTGCATTACTAATTCAGATTTTAATACAAGTTGGTCGCCAGCAACTACTTGTTTTTTAAATCTAACCTTTTCTGCACCAGCAAAGAGGAATAAAGAACCCGGTTTTGGCGTCTCATTGTTCATGATAAAACCCAGAACGCCCGAAACTTGAGCTAATGCTTCTACAATTAGAACACCAGGCATAATCGGATATTCTGGGAAATGTCCTTGGAGGAATTCTTCATTGATAGAAACATTTTTATAACCAACAATACTATTGTCAGTAACTTCAGTCACACGATCAACCAATAAGAATGGGTAACGATGCGGCAAATATTGACGAATCGTTTGAATCTGCATTGGTAATTCAGGGATGGCAAATTTAGGTGTAGTTGACTCGGTCATAATATTCTATTTACGCAAATTAAAAGTTGATTCAAGAGACTCTATTTGAGCTTGTATATGATCAAGTCGTTTAGTGATTTGGGTCAATGGCACATCTGCTAATTGTCGCAAGCGTACAATTGTCTTTTTCCAATGACTATTTTCAAATAATCCAATTCCTGAAGAATAGGTACCAGCTTCAGAAATATTTTTTGTGACCATTGACATTCCAGTTAAAGTCACATTATCAGTGATTGAAAGGTGACCAGACACACCACAGGCTCCTGCAAGAATACAGTTTTTGCCAATTTTAGTGCTTCCAGCAATTCCACATTTAGCAGCAATCGCTGTATTGGAACCAATATGAACGTTATGTGCGATTTGCACAAGATTATCAATAATTACCCCATCTTCCAAAATCGTATTATCTAGTGCCCCTCGATCAATACTACAATTTGATCCAATACGGACATCATTACCAATAATAACTGAACCTAATTGTGCAATACGATGCCATTTACCTTGATATGGTGCAAAGCCAAAGCCTTCACTACCAATTACAGTACTTGCATGAACTCGAACACGATCAAGTAATTTAGAACCGCCAGTAATGGTGACATGAGAATCAATAAAACAATCCTTTCCAATTTCCACATTATCATCCAGACGAGTATGAGACTGAATAATCGTGTTCTCACCTACTACACAATTTTCACCAATTACAACGTAATGGCCAATATATGCTTTTTCAGAAATAATTGCAGAAGGATGAATTTGAGCAGTACTTTCAATACCTATTGATGTGATCTTTTTATCAAAAGCATGGGTAAGGATGGCAAAAGCCAAATATGGATTATCAACAATAATAAAATTTTGTTTATCAGTAAGCTGTTCTTTAATAGAGCTTGTAACAATGTACGCACCCGCACGGCTAGCCTTTGCTTGATCAATATACTTTTCGCCATTTACGAAAGTAATATGAGAAGGTTCAGCATTTTCTAAACTTGCTAGGTTTATAAATTGAAGACTACCCGCACCGACTAACTCACCATTCACTAGGTGAGCTAGTTCATCTAAACGATAATGTTGCACTTTCATTAATTTATTTCATTGAATTAACCTTTTGTATCATTTTATCAGTTAAATCATATTTAGCGTCATAGGCAACGGTCGAATTTTTATTCAAAATGAAGTCAAGATTATTTTCTTTTCGTAATTGTTCAGCTGCTTGCTTCACACGAGTCTCAAAAGTTGAGTTCATTCCTTGCAAACTAGTTTGAACTTTAGATTGCAAGCCTTGTTGAGTTGAATTAAATTCATTTAATTTTGACTGATATTGAGTCTGAAGCTTTTTAATATCATCTTCTTTCATTTTTTGCCCTTGGGTTTGGGCTTGACGTTGAAGACCTTCTAACTCTTTACCCAACTGCTCAAGACGAGTTGTTGTTGGTTTAACAGATTGATTTAAACTTGCATTTTGTTGTTTTAAATAAGTACTACTTTCAACAACTTTAGCAAGATCAATAACGCCATAACCAGCTGCATTAGTCATAGCAGAAACTGTAAGACCTAATCCTAACATTAATATATTTAATTTTTTCATCTTAATTTGTGTCCTTATTTCATTGTTTAGTCAAGTCGTACTTAGAAAGTACGACCGATTTCAAACTGAATCTCTTTAGTTTCGTCACCAGGCTTGTCATTTAACGGGAATGCATAGCTAAGAGATAATGGTCCAATCATAGTGATCCATGTGAAACCAACACCTACGCTATAGCGCATATTGCCTAAATCAAAACCGTAGTTATCTTCACAGTATTTTTTTGCATCTGCTATTTGCTGCCCATTCATAATCATAGAATAAGAGCCAACATCACATTTAGTATCAAATACTTGACCGCCTTCAGCAAAAAGAACTGGTCGTACTTGGCGAGTCCAATCTCCTTTGAATGGCAATGGTAAAGCAAGCTCTGTACCAAACTGAACTAAAGCATTACCACCAACTTCTTCTGGAGAAGAGTCATTTTTACCTTCTTCTTGTAAATTCACGCTTGAATATTTCGGGCCCAAGGTACTGTTGTCATAACCACGAACAGAACCATAACCACCCGCATAGAAGTTTTTATAGAATGGTAAATCATTACCATAACCAAGCTTACCATAGCCACGCAGCACAAAACCTGTGTCTTTAATAGGCCAGAACGCTTGAGCATCATAAGTTGCTTTTTGGTATTCAACATCACTACCTGGCAAACCAATTTCAAGCCCCACTCGATGAGACATACCTGAAGTTGGGAAAATTGGTCTATTTAAGGTGTTATATGACCAACCTAAATTCAGATTATAGGTGAAGAATTCACCTTCAAAAGCATTATCATAACTGGTAAGACCTAACGTATTATTATTCGAATCTACACATTTAGTAGCAAGATCATAACCTTCTGGCTTAGTTGTTGGAGGTGCAGTTCCATTTGCCTTATCAATATCAGCTTGAGACTTATAACTTCCTGAACAGTACTCTCCTTTACCAGTGGCCTTCCCACCATTTTTTACCAAATAATCACGTACATACGTTGATACAAATGCACCAGTAGTTACTTTAGTATTATCAATACCAACCGAAGCACTTAGGCTTTGGTTTTCATCAATTGGATAACCAAAACTTAAACTACCGCCGAAACTATCAGTAACGTAATTATTAACGTTATAGTCATCATTAAGTTTCGTTTTACGATAGTAAACGTTATAGCCGCGGCTTACCCCATCAATTGTAAAGTAAGGGTCAGTAACACTTAAGTTATAGTAATCTTGAGTTTCAGAACGAGATAAATCGATCGCAACACGGTTACCCGTTCCCATAAAGTTAGTTTGACTCAAACCTGCTTGGAATGTGATACCACCACTTTGCGAGTAACCTACCGCTAATGTTGTAGTTCCCGAGTGTTGCTCTTCAACATTTACGTTTAAATCCACCTGATCTGGTGAATTTGGGATACGAGCTGGTTTGATATCAACTGTCTTAAAGAATCCTGTACGTTCTAAACGGACTTTAGATAAATCAATTTTTTCATTACTTGCTAAAGCGCCTTCCATTTGACGCATTTCACGACGTAAAACTTCATCAGCAGTTTTACTATTACCTGTAAAGTTAATACGACGTACGGTCACTTGCTGACCTGGGTTTACATAATAATTTAGGTCAACAATGCCTGTTTCGTTATTAATTTGCGGAACAACGTTCACATCTGCAAAGTAATAACCAGCATTACCATATTTACGCAATAACAATTGCTTAACAGCATTTACTTTTTCTTGAGAATAGGTATCGCCGTCTTTATAGATTTTTAAAGCTTGCAGTTCTTCAGGTTTATAAAGTGCGTCACCTAAAAATTTGGTTTGGCCAAATTTGAACTGACTACCTTCCTCTACAGCAACTTCAATAAAGATATTCTTTTTATCTTCACTAATATTAAGCTGTGAGTTATTGATATGAAAATTGATATAACCCTTATTCAGATACATCGCACGCAAAGCTTCAAGGCTCGCTGCCATTTTCTCTCTAGCATAACGGTCATTACGAGTTACAACTGAAGCCCAACCACTTTCTTTAACTGCGAAAGCTTGTTTAATTTCACTGTCTTTAAAAACAGTATTACCAATAATATTGATGTTAAAAACTTTAGCTGCCGTACCTTCATTAAAATTTAATTTAAGTTCAACACGGTTATTTGGGCGAGCTATCGTATCAACAGTTACATCAGCATCATAACGACCTTGCTGAGTATATTGCTGCTCTAATTCGGTTTCAATTGTTTGCAAAGCTGACTTCTTGAAAACTTCGCCTTCAGCAATGCCCATTTTTTTGAGGCCTTGCTCTAAAGCCTCTTTAGGAATAAGTTTGTTACCCTTAAATTCAAGTTTTGAAATAATTGGGCGCTCTACGACATTAAAAACTAAAGTATCGTTATCTTTTGATGCTTTAATATCGTCAAAAAGTCCAGTGGCATACAATGTTCGAATTGCTTCTGCGATCATCGGTTCATTAACGCGATCGCCACTGTTGATTGGCAACATGGTAGAAACATTTGCAGGAGTAAGACGGACCAAACCATCTATACGAATATCTCGAACAACGAAATCATCAGCTGCATATGCTTGTTGTACCGCTGCCATAGCGCTAACAAGTGCCAAAGGCATTAAAAAATGTGTGTGCCGCATGCCAGTTTTTCCAGTAAGTTATAAATCCATATACGTTTACAAACGCATAAAATCGTTAAATAAAGCTAAAAGCATCATACTACCGAGCAGTACCATACCAATTTTTAGACCAAACATTTGTATTTGTTCAGAAACAGGCTTCCCACGAATAGCTTCAATAATGTAATAAACGAGATGTCCACCATCAAGCATTGGAATTGGCAATAAATTTAAAATTCCAAGACTTACACTCATTAAAGCCATAAATGAGATAAAAGTCTGCCATCCCATTTCCGCACTTTGTCCCGCCACTTTCGCGATTGTAATTGGTCCGGAAAGATTCTCTAGACCAATCAATCCCTTAACCATTTTTACTATTGAACTCAATATCATGCTAGAGATTTGGCTAGTCTTATCTAGCGACATCTGGAAAGCTTGCAATGGAGTATATTGAATTGTTTGCTTATATTCGTCAGGAATTGTAATTTTTCCTGCATCACTTTTTACGCCTAAAACACCGCTCACTTGTCCCATATTGTCACGCTTTCCTTGAGGCATGACTTGCAAATGAACGAGTTGACCATTACGCAACACATCAATACTAAGTAACTTTTCTGGTGAGTGTTGTACAATCTCCACAACATCAAACCAGTCTTTCATCGCTTGACCATTAATGGATACAATACGATCACCGACTTTCATTCCTTGTCGAATTGCTGCTCCATCTGCAGTCAACTCGGTTACAATAGCTGGAATAACGGGACGATAAGGTAAAAAGCCTAATACATCTAAAGCTGATTCATTCTGATTTTTTAAAAAGTCTTTAATCGGCAAAACAATATTTTTTTCAGTACCTGCACGATCTACATCGATATTCAAGTTACCAGTTTCACCTACACGATCAATCAAAGCAAAGTTAAGTTTTTCCCAAGTTTGCGTTTCCTTTCCGTCAACAGCAATAATCTTGTCACCTACTTGTAGTTGAGCTGTAGCAGCTGGCGAGTTGGGTACAACCTTACCCACTCTTGTATTTAGTTGTTCCTGTGCTGGTAAAAATAAAATCCAAAAAAGTAAAACAGCAAAAATCAAGTTAATTAAAGGCCCAGCCGCAACAATTGCTATACGCTTCCATGGTTTTTGACGGTTAAATGCATAAGGTAAATCTTGCTCTGCAACATTACCTTCGCGCTCATCAAGCATTTTTACATAACCGCCTAAAGGCAAAGCTGAAAGTTGGTACTTAATTCCAGATTTTTTTGATGTCCATTTAAGTAATGTCGGACCAAAACCAATAGAATAAACTAGAACCTTAACACCAAGTTTTCGTGCCACCCAATAATGACCGAACTCATGAATTGCAATTAATGGACCGAGCAAGAGAGCTGCTGCTGCAATCATAAATAATGCGCTCATTTCAGCCTCCTATACTTGATATATACTGCTGTGCTACATGTCGTGCTACTTCATCTTTATTCAAAATAGACTCGATATTATCAGCAACTGAGTTTTCCAATTTTTGCAAAGTATGCTCTACCACTTGTGGGATATTTGTAAATCCAATCTGTTCCTTTAAAAATGCAGCAACGGCAACCTCATTTGCAGCATTTAAAATAGTAGGTGCCAGCCCTCCCGCACGCATTGCCTGACGGGCTAAATCAAGTGCTGGAAATTTCTGGATATCCGGTGCTTGAAAATTAAGCTGAGAATACTCAAATAAATCTAAAGCGGGAACACTAGTCTGTAAACGTTCTGGCCATGCTAATGCATGGGCAATCGGTGTACACATGTCTGGATTACCCATTTGCGCCAATGTTGAACCATCAACATATTGCACCATAGAATGAATAATACTTTGTGGATGAACAACAACTGTAACAAAATGTTCAGATATTGAAAACAAATGACATGCTTCGATCAACTCTAACCCTTTATTCATAAGAGTAGCTGAGTCAACTGAGATTTTCTGTCCCATAGACCAGTTGGGATGCTTACAAGCCTGTGCAGGAGTAACTTTTTCTAATTGTTCTAACGAATGGTTTAAAAATGGTCCACCTGAAGCGGTCAATAAGATTCTTGATACACCCTGTTGCGGTTGTCCATTTCTTTCAGCTTCTAAATAGTTATGAGGCAATGACTGAAAAATAGCGTTGTGTTCTGAATCTACCGGTAATAATAATGCCTGATGATCACGTGCTGCTTGCATCATGATTTCACCAGACATGACCAAGGCTTCTTTATTAGCAAGCAATACGCGTTTACCAGCTTTTACAGCCGCTAATGTTGGTAATAAACCAGCTGCTCCAACAATTGCGGCCATAACTACATCAACATCTGGATGAGATGCGATACTTACCAGCCCTTCCTGATCAGTCAAAATTTCAATATTTTGTAATTCATTTTTTGCAAATAAAGCTGCTAATTCGTCAACTTTTTGCTTTGGAACAACTACAACTTTTGGTTGGAATTGTTTACATATATCAATCAATTCAGAAATTCGACTATGAGCCGAAACTCCAAATACTGAATACTTATCAGGATGTTGATTTAAAATTTTTAAGGTACTTTGCCCAATGGAACCGGTTACACCCAATATGCAAACAGATTGTGTCATTTATAAATCTACACCAATAAGTTTTAATATATACATTCCCGTTGCAAAGATCGGGGCTGCAGCAAGTAAAGAATCAATACGATCTAAAACACCACCATGACCAGGTAGTACACGTCCGGAATCTTTAATACCAGCACGACGTTTAATCATCGACTCAAATAAATCACCTAAAACTGAACCGAATACTGTAATCAGTGACAAGATAAGAAACAGGATTTGCTGAATTAAAGTTAAATTTAAATACTGATATTGCACAACCAACATTACCAGTATGGTCGTGATAACACCACCATATAAACCTTCTACCGATTTGTTCGGACTTACGGTTGGTGCTAGTTTTCTTTTACCAAATTTACGGCCAACAAAGTAAGCACCACTATCTGCACCCCACACGAGTAAGAACAGATACATTAACCACCATGGCGAACTTTGCCAAACAACAAAAATTGAAGTTACCGCAGCACAAACTAAAATAATGCCAATTACATATAGAGTAGCATTATACCACCCATCAAATTCAGGAAAAGATTTGACCCAATAAATGCTTACAAGCCAAGTCAAAATTGAAGCTGACCACAACAGTAATGCAATATCATGGAAAAATAGAGCAACGCCCGAAACGAATGCAACAAGCAGACCGTAGCACCAAGCTTTTGGCTTTACAGCATTTACAGTTTCATGGGGCATTAATTTATACCATTCATACCCTGCAACCCCTGCTGCTACAATCATAAGAACCAACATTGGATAATGTGATTGCGTAGCAAACATACAGCCTAAAACAACTGCGACAAGTACCAATGCGGTAACAATCCGCTCTAACATTATAAGTTCTCTATTTTCTCTTGCTGAATTTGTTCAGATGTTTTGCCAAAACGACGTTCACGCCCTGAAAAAACATTCAATGCATGATCGAATTCTTGTACTGTAAATTCTGGCCATAAAGTATCAGTAAAATACAGCTCAGCATATGCTGCTTGCCATAACAAGAAATTAGATATGCGATAATCTCCACCTGTACGGATTAATAAGTCCACAGCTGGCAGATCGTTTAGACTGACATATTTTTCGAACAAATCAACATTTATTTGATCAGCACCAAATTCACCACGGGAAACCGCTTCAGCAACTTGTTTTGCTGCATTTGCAATATCCCACATCCCACCATAGCTCACAGCAATAGTTAAGGTCATAGTGTTATGGTGTGCTGTCTGTTGCTCTGCATCTTCCATTAAGGCAACTAGGTGTGACGGTAATCTTGAACGATCACCTATGAAACGCAAAGCAATATTAAATTTCTTCATGCGAGGTATTTGCTCATGAATAGTTTCTTCAAGAAGCTTCATAAGCAGATCGACTTCAAATTGTGGTCGATTCCAGTTTTCGCTTGAAAATGCAAAAACCGTTAAAGCACGAATACCTGTTTTTTTACAATGTTCAACGATAGGATCAAGAACATTTTTACCCTCTCGATGCCCATCACCTTTTTGCATTTGATTTTTTTTTGCAAAGCGGTTGTTGCCATCCATGATGATGGCAACATGCTTAGGAAGATGATACTCTTCTGAATCGGTCATAAAATTAGACCTTCATCAATTCTGCTTCTTTCGCTGCAAGACGCTTGTCTACTTCTGCAACATATTTGTCAGTGATTTTCTGGATATCGTCACCTGCACGGCGCTCATCATCTTCAGAGATTTCTTTCTCTTTTAATAATGCTTTGATATCACCTAATACATCACGACGAATATTACGAATTGCAACTTTTGCATTTTCAGCTTCGCTACGCGCAATTTTTTGCATATCACGACGTGTTTCTTCAGTTAATGCAGGTAAAGGTACACGAATGGCATCCGCAGTAATCGGGTTTAAACCAAGATCACTCTCACGAATTGCCTTATCAATAGCTGAAACCATTGTACGTTCAAATGGCTGAACAAGAAGTGTACGAGAATCTTCAACACCAACGTTTGCCACTTGATTTAAAGGCACATCAGAACCGTAGTAAGGAACCATTACCCCATTTAAGATTGATGGGTGTGCACGGCCGGTACGAACTTTAGCAAACCCTAGTTCCAAAGACTCAAGAGTTTTCAACATACGCTGTTCGCTGTCTTTTTTCAGATCGTTAATCATATGATCTACCTTACTTATTTATTCAAGGATGTTTTAACAAATTTAATTTAGCGCTAGTATAAAGAGCTTTCGTCAACACGTACATTATTTAGTAACGCGTGTACCTTCTTTTTCGCCCATGACTACTGACAATAGCGCGCCTGATTTATTCATATCAAAAACTTGTAATGGCACATTATGGTCACGACATAAACAAATAGCTGTCAAATCCATAACACCAAGTTTTTCGTCCAATACCTGATCAAAGGTTAAATGATCATATTTAACCGCATCTTCGTATTTACTTGGATCTTTATTATATACGCCATCTACTTTGGTCGCTTTTAGAATTAAATTTGCTTCAATTTCAATTCCGCGTAAGCAAGCTGCCGTATCAGTCGTAAAGAATGGATTTCCTGTACCAGCAACAAAAACACAAACTTCACCTTGACTCAAGTGACGAATCGCATCACGACTTGAATAAGACTCCACTACTGTACCAATTGGTAATGCAGACATAAGGCGAGTTCTGATATTACGGCGAACTAATGCATCACGCATAGCCAAACCGTTCATTACAGTTGCAAGCATACCCATTTGATCGCCTGTTACACGACCAACCAAGCCATCCTTTTGCAACTGACTACCACGATACAAGTTACCGCCACCAACAACGATACCCACTTGCACACCTAAGCCAACTAAGTGAGCAATTGAAAGGGACATTTGGTCAAGAACTTGGGCATCAATACCCATGTCTTTGTTACCTGATAATGCTTCACCAGATAGTTTTAATAAAATGCGTGAATAACGGGGGCTAATTGTTTCCGCCATGAGTTTGCTCCAAAACCTCTTAAACTGAATGCTTTTTTGAATCGTTATCGATTAAACCGACTTAATTTTAATTAACTTTGCAAATAAGTCGTATTCATCCGCATCGGTGATTTCGACTTCCAACATATCGCCTGGTTGAATAGTGCTCTTATCGATATCTTCTACAAAGACATTACCGTCAATTTCCGGAGCATCGGCATAAGAACGTGCAACAGCAACAGGATATTCATCTTCCAAACTATCGACTAATACAGTCATCGTTTGACCAATACGTTTTTGCAACTTAGCAGCAGAAATTTGTTGCTGCACTTGCATAAAGCGCTCGTAACGCTCTTGCTTAATTTCTTCAGCCACATGATCAGGTAAATCATTTGCCGTAGCGCCTTCTACTGGTGAGTAGGTAAAGCAGCCAACACGATCAAGTTCAGCTTCAACTAACCAATCGAGCAATATTTGAAAATCTTCTTCAGTTTCGCCTGGGAAACCCACTACAAATGTAGAGCGAATCACAAGATCTGGGCATTTTTCACGCCACAATTTAATTTTTTCGAGTGTATTTTCACTGTGAGCCGGACGCTTCATTAACTTAAGAATACGCGGGCTTGCATGTTGGAATGGAATATCAAGATATGGCAGAATTTTACCTTGTGCCATTAAGTCAATAACCGCATCAACATGTGGGTATGGATAAACATAATGTAAGCGCACCCAGATACCAAGTTGGCCTAGTGCTTCACACATATCAAAGAATTTTGTTTTAACAGGCTGGCCATTCCAGAAATCAAGTTTGTACTTGGTATCTACACCATAAGCTGATGTATCTTGGGAAATAACCAAGATTTCTTTAACACCTGCTCTTTTAAGCGCAGCGGCTTCTTCCAGTACACTTCCAACTGGACGCGATACTAGATCGCCACGCATACTTGGGATAATACAGAAGGTACAACGGTGGTTACATCCTTCAGATATTTTTAAATAGGCATAATGTTTTGGTGTTAAGCGAATTCCTTGTTCAGGAACCAAATCAACAAACGGGTTGTGTTTAGGTGGTGCTGGGACATATTCATGTACAGCTTCCATTACATCTTGATAAGCTGCTGCACCAGTAACCTTTAAAACATTTGGATGCATTTGACGAATTTTGTCTTCGTCTTTACCTAAGCATCCAGTAACGATTACTCGACCATTTTCACTCATGGCCTCGCCAATTGCATCTAGCGACTCTTGTACCGCAGATTCGATAAAACCACAGGTATTAACAACAACTAAATCAGCACCATCATAATCTGATGCAACTTGATAACCTTCAGTCTTTAACTGAGTTAAAATTCGTTCAGAATCTACCAATGCCTTAGGACAACCTAAAGAAACAAAACCGACTTTGGGGGTCTTCATGAATCTGCGCTCCACTTGAATGCGCGTATTGTATGTCTTTTCTTGTCTCAAGCATAGGTGGAAAGCCTACTCTTTGTGTAATGCACCAAAATACGACCAACATTTGCACCAAAACTCACCTTTGCACCAAGTTGGATCATGTTATTATCTATATTCAAGCCATCAGTTTTGATCAACCGATATAAAGACCGATTTCAGCGCGTTTTTAAATACTTTAAAACTTTAAAATAACCCATAAACAAAGTTGGCGTATATTTTGCATCGTTCATGTTCTATAACGGTGAAAATCCGATAACCAATGAAGATGCCATTGCGCTATTTTAAGACAGGAACGATTCGCTAATGGATCAACACAACCCTATCGACTATCGCCTATTGGTAGACAACTTAACTACTGCGATTTTATTGATCGATAGTAACTTGAATATTTTTTACTTAAATTCTGCCTGCGAAGCACTATTTGACATTAGTTTGCTTCGAGCTTCAGGACAGCCGGTTTTGAACTTACTTCATGCACCAGATGATACTTTTAATACACATGAAGCGTTATTAAACACTATAAAAACCGGTCAACCCTATACTCGTCGAGAAGCTGTTATTAATGTCAACTTTAAAGACCTTCATGTTGATTACACAGTGTCTCAATTAAATGCAGGTAAAAGTTATCATCCATTACTCTTGATTGAGCTCAACCCGATTGATCGTATGTTAAAGATTTCTAAAGAAGAAAATCTGGTACAACAACATCAGGTCGCTAGACAGCTTGTACGTGGCGTTGCGCACGAAATAAAAAACCCACTTGCAGGTATTCGTGGTGCAACTCAATTACTCGCGCGCAGTTTGAATGATAAGAGTTATGCTGAATTTACAGATGTCATTATTAATGAAGTAGATCGTTTAACTAACTTGGCAGATACTATGTTGGGTTCTAGACAACTCCCAAGTTATGAAAACGTTAACGTACACGAGCCTTTGGAGCGAGTGCGTTCACTTATCGCCAACCAGACAAAGAAGAAAATCAAAATTATACGGGATTATGATCTGTCTTTACCCGATGTTAATGCCGATCGTGATCAGTTAATACAAGTCATGCTCAACATTAGTGTAAATGCAATTCAAGCCATAACAGAAAACAAAGCATTTTTTATAGATCACGAACCAGAGTTAATTCTACGTACACGTATACAACGTCTTGTCACGATTAATGGTGTACTAAATCGATCTACAGTGCGAGTCGATATAGAGGACAATGGACCAGGCATTCCTGAAAGTATTTTGGAGTCAGTATTCTATCCATTGGTTACTGGACGAGCAAAAGGTACTGGGCTTGGCCTGAGTATTGCACAGAATATTATGCATCAACATAACGGAATGATTGAATGCCAATCTGTTCCTGGAAAAACAATTTTTAGCTTATATTTACCTTGGGAGTCAGACCGTGTCGCGAAATAAAATATGGGTTATTGATGATGATCGCGCCATGCGATGGGTATTGGAAAAGACCTTTAAAGAGGAAGGTTTTGATGTTACCAATTTTGAAGAAGCTCAAACTGCGCTTGAACGTTTGCACCATGATGCTCCCGATGTCATCTTAACTGACATCCGCATGCCTGGAATTGATGGTTTAACTTTTTTATCTAAAGTCAAAAACACTCATCCAGATTTACCTGTCATTATTATGACAGCACATTCTGACTTAGAGTCTGCTGTATCAAGCTATCAAACAGGCGCGTTTGAATATTTACCAAAGCCTTTTGATATTGATGAAGCTTTAGCTTTAGTCAATCGTGCGATCCTGCATATTAATAAACTACAACAGCAAGAAGCTACAAAAACAGCCTCACCTCTTCAATCAACAGAAATTATTGGTGAATCTCCGGCAATGCAGGAGGTTTTCCGTGCTATCGGCCGTTTATCGCAATCTCATATTACTGTTTTAATTAATGGTGAATCGGGTACGGGTAAAGAATTAGTTGCTCATGCTTTACACAAGCACTCCCCACGCCGTGCCAAGCCTTTTATTGCTTTAAATATGGCGGCAATTCCAAAAGACTTAATTGAAACCGAGTTATTTGGTCATGAGAAAGGAGCATTTACAGGCGCGAATACTCAACATCAAGGCCGCTTTGAACAGGCAAATGGCGGAACACTATTCCTTGATGAAATTGGTGATATGCCATTTGAAACTCAGACTCGATTGCTTCGCGTACTCGCTGACGGTGAGTTCTATCGTGTAGGCGGACACATTCCCGTTAAAGTAGATGTTCGAATTGTTGCGGCAACGCATCAGGATCTAGAGAAACTGGTAAATGAAGGTCGCTTCCGTGAAGACTTATATCACCGCTTAAATGTGATTCGTATTCACATTCCTAAGCTTGCCCACCGTAGTGAAGATATTCCAATGCTTGCGCAGCATTTCCTTGCGCGTGCAGGTAAAGAGCTTGGCGTAAGTCCAAAAATCTTACGTACCGAGACGACAGACTATATGCAACAGTTACCATGGCCAGGTAACGTACGACAACTTGAGAATACGTGCCGCTGGCTAACTGTAATGATTACGGGCCGCGAAGTTTATCCGGAAGATTTACCTTCTGAGCTCAAACAAGTTCCATTGCAAAAGAATAGTGATTCTAGTCAACCAGCACCTTCATTTGAACGTATTTCCCTACATCATTGGGATGAACTACTAAATCAATGGGCTATTCAAAAGCTTAAAAATGGTGAAATGAAAATTTTGGATATTGCCACACCAATGTTTGAACGCACATTGATTAACGCAGCCTTGCAACAAACACGTGGACGCAAACGTCACGCAGCGGAATTATTAGGTTGGGGTCGCAACACCTTAACACGCAAGTTAAAGGAACTTGGAATGGATTCTGCAGATGATGACGAAGAAGATGAGCACAAGGTTACTCAAACTGAAGCCTAGAAATCTCATTATTTAACTTCAAAGCGGTTAAGTCATTCTTAGCCGCTTTGTTTTTCAATCAGATTTTTCTTTAAAATATAATGTAAACATAAGGTTACATCATCAACTCCTTCCACAACCAACTCTAAGCTTATATTTTGTATTAGTTTATTTTTTGAATTAGCCACTTACTGTTCAGCATATGATCTAAAAAAATGGTTATAACCATCACTAAAGATAGTTTTGCTATACTAGATAAGCAAAGTCAGTTGTTGTTATTAAATTTTATGCATGATTCAGTCCTGGATTCACATCACCTTGCATGTGAGAAACCTCAAACACGCCGCGGTATTGAACGTCGTTTAGCTCTATTGTTAAGCGCGACCGAGCTGTTCCTAGAGAAAGGATATGATGCTGTATCTCTCGATGATATCGTTAATCATGCAGGTGGCTCTAAGGCTTCTATTTATAAATATTTTGGCAATAAAGAAGGACTTTTTACGGCTATATGTGATCATAAACGTGAAATGTTTTTTAAAGATATTTGCATTCCATTCCAACCAGAGAAAAGCACTTTAAGAGAATATCTGATTCAAACACTTAATCGTGTATATATTCATATTATTCAGCCCGAACATGTTGCATTTTTAAGACTTATTATTGAACAGACCGAATGTAACACTGTCCTCATACAATACTTATATGACAAATGGGTACATAATTTACAAAATACACTTACTCAAGCATTAGAGTTTGCGGATAAATCAGGCGAAATTACCTGTAATTCTCCGTATTATTCTTCACTCATGTATTTTGGGATTTTACGAGATATTGAATGGCGTATGATTATGGGTATGCCAGCTCTTCCAGATGAGAAAGAAGCTTTTGATTATATTGAATATTGTGTAGATATTTTCTTAAAAGGCCATCATAAAGTCTAATTCTTTTGCATTTTAAAATGCTTATAGTATAGTAGACTTCTTTTTTCCCACATCCACCCAGCCAACAACAGATAATTGTTATATTTCAAAACAATTATTATGGAGTAGCTACATGGCTCTAAGACATTTCCTGACTTTACGTGATCTATCCACTCTAGAACTTAATCGCATTTTAGAACGCGCAAGTGAACTTAAAAAAATGCAACATGACAATAAGGTCTACCAGCCTTTTGTTGGTAAAGTATTGGGAATGATTTTTGAGAAATCAAGTACGCGTACACGTATCTCTTTTGAAGCAGGTATTAACCAATTTGGCGGTAGTGCGATTTTTTTATCGCCTCGTGACACACAATTAGGCCGTGGTGAACCAATCGAAGATTCTGCACGTGTAATTTCAAGTATGCTTGATATTGTGATGATTCGTACTTTCGGTCATGACATTGTTGAACGTTTTGCATCTTATTCAAAAGTTCCTGTAATTAACGGCCTAACTGATGATCATCATCCATGCCAGTTACTTGCTGACTTACAAACTTATATTGAACACCGCGGCAGCATTGAAGGCAAAACCGTTGCTTGGATTGGTGATGGCAATAATATGTGTAATTCATATATTGAAGCTGCACACATGATGGGTTTCAAACTCAAAATTGCATCGCCAAAAGGATATGAACCTAAACCTGAATTTTTAGCGGAGTTTGGTCATTGCGTTGAGCTTTATGATAATGCGGAAGATGCAGCAGTAAATGCTGACCTTATTGTGACTGATGTATGGGCAAGTATGGGTCAAGAAGAAGAGCAAAAACTTCGTGAAAAAGCCTTTGCTGATTTCCAGGTTAACGAAAAATTAATGAGCCTTGCTCACCCAGATTGTTTATTCATGCACTGCTTACCTGCTCATCGCGGCGAAGAAATTTCTGAAACCATGCTCGATTATAAAAATGCAGTCGTATGGGATGAAGCAGAAAACCGTCTCCATGCTCAAAAAGCTTTAGTCGAATTTTTATTAAATGAAAATTTAAAGAAAGCTTAAATTTTGAGTTTAAAAAAACAGCATCTTAATGATGCTGTTTTTTATTTTATAAGACTTGTACTCTTCCAGTTAATTATTTTTAAAAATTTGATAACGTTGCCGAATATATAAGCAGGCTGTATTTCAACTATTCTCTAGAATCGTGTATAACATTCTACACAATAAGCTAAGCCTACTCTTGTAGAGTGCGATCATGACAACCCTTGAACAATCATTATCTCAAATTCCCGCATTTTCGATTATTCATGAACATTTATTTAGCTCGGCCCAGCCTTCTGCTGAACAACTAAAATTGATTAAAGAGTTTGGTTGTAGCACAGTCATTAACCTTGCTTTAACTAATGCTTCAAATCATCTTGAGAATGAAGACCGTATTTGTTTAGACCTTGGTTTAAATTATATTCATATTCCAATTGATTGGGAGATGCCTTCTGCTGAGCAATGCTTATTAGTTTTAGATTTGATTGATCATTTAGTGCAAAATGAAATTGTTTGGATACATTGCGCCAAAAATAAACGCGTAAGTTGCCTGATGTATGTCTATAGACAGTTTTATATGAATATTGATATGCCGACTTCTCAGGATTTATTGCACGGAATTTGGGAACCTAATGAGACTTGGACTGGACTCATTCATAGTATTACCTTACAGCTACAAGGCCGTAAGGCAACTTTAGAACTTCAACAGTCTTTACAACAGGCAGATCACTTGGTGTGATGAGAGACTAAAACAGTCGCTGTAGCCAAAATACCTTCTTGACGACCGGTAAACCCAAGTTTTTCGGTTGTCGTTGCTTTAATACTAATTTGATTAATATCTACATTTAGAACATCAGCAATGCTTTGACGCATTTCAAGATTATGCTTAGCTAATTTTGGACGCTCGCAAGCCACAGTAATATCGGCATTATTTAACTGATAACCACGGTCTAAGATTAATTGATAAACATGCTTTAACAATACTCGGCTATCTGCGCCTTTGTATTCTGGGTCAGTATCAGGAAAATGTTGTCCAATATCTCCAAGCGCTAAAGCACCTAATAAAGCATCACATAGCGCATGAAGTACAACGTCACCGTCAGAGTGCGCTTTCAAACCATGTGTATGTGGAATTTGAATACCCGCCAATGTAACGAAGTTCCCCTCTTCAAAGGCATGTACATCCATTCCTTGTCCAATACGAATCTGAGCAACCATATAAATTATTACCTTCCATAAAAACTTAAGAAATCTTGTATTCAGCCTTTCTGTTTCGCTATAGTACACCTAGCAAAGTAGACTGAAAGTATAAGCGATCATGCTGTCTAATACTGATATGAATCAATTGAAAAGATTAAGTTTTGTCGTGACACTGAGTTGTTTATGTTCACCTCTTGTCTTTGCAGAATCAATAGACTGTTCCAATACTGGAGCTGAGCTTAAAATCTGTTCAAAAACATTTAGTGAATCGAGAAAGCAACTCAATAATAAATATCTTTCTGCATATTTAGTTACTGATGCCCCCTTACAGCTTTTACAGGATACACAAAAGTTATGGTCTAAACATACTCAGCAATGCAAGAGTAATACATGTATTCAACAACAGTTTGATTTACGTACTGATGACTTAAATTTTTATGCTTCACTTAAGCAAACGCTTACCCAGCATTATCTTAAGTTTGAAAATGGACATATAGCAGCTCAGCCTGTACACATTCAAGTCCATCAGCTCGCGAAAGATAAAATTAAGATTGAAGGGATAGCATACCGCAATCCAAATAACCGCAAAGAAACTCAAACGATCTCATTGATGGCCTATAGTTCACCTGAACAAAAAAGTGAGATTCTAGACAATGAGCACAACTGTAAATATCAGTTTAATTTTCAAAAAGCTTTACTTAATGTGAAAACCCAGCAAAAAGGCTGTGAACGTTTTAGCGGAATCTACCGCCTATATGATTAACGCTTAAAATAAAAGCCAGTGTTTGAACACTGGCTTTTTACTTTCTACGCTGGATATTTTTGAGCAATATCCTGACCGACTAAAACTGCAGTTGCCGCAGACAAAGTCCAACCTAAATGCCCATGCCCTGTATTATAAAAAACACGAGGTTGTTTAGATTGCTTAACAACAGGCAGCATATTCGGCATCATTGGTCTTAACCCTGCCCAAGGCACCACATGCTCAGTTGAAATATCAAAGTTACGATTAACCCAATTCACTAATGGTTGAATACGATCAGCCCGTATGTCGCGGTTATAGCCATTAAACTCAGCAGTCCCTGCCACACGCAGTCGATCTTTACCTAAACGAGAAGTCACAATTTTTGCACTTTCATCTAGCAAACTCACCCAAGGAGCATTCTTTACGCTGTGCTCATCTTTTAATTGCACGGTAATTGAATAACCTTTTACTGGATACACATTTACTCGCTCACCAATCATATCGGCAAGTTGATAGCTCCCTACACCACCACAAACAACAAGTACATCACCTTCAAGCTGAATGTTATCGGACTCAACCAGATAAGGATGCTCAGCACTTGGCTGACAAGTTACGACTACTTTGTCTGCGCTGCACTTAATATCCATAACTTCTAGGCCAAACTTATATTGAACGCCATATTCTTTAGTCTTCTCAGCCAAAGAAGTTGAATATTTATGAATATCACCCGTCGCATCACTTGGTGTGTAATAGCCACCGAAATAGTCACCCGTCAAAGATGGTTCTATTGTTTTCATTTCATCAGGTGAAACCGAATAGCGTTCCAATGTACCTTTGTTCAATACGTTATTAACTTGTTTAGCAATCTCGTAGTCAGCCTTACTATGATACATATGGAGGATTCCACGTTTCTCCAAATCAAACTCAAGCTGCTCTTTTTCAGCAACTTCAAACAAACGTTTACGAGCGAGCAATGCCAAACGCACCGTCTCAATCGTATTCGCTTCATAGTTTTTAATATGTGAGAGAAATTCAACTAGCCAACTATACTTATGCAAACTAAATGAAGGGTTCAACAATAGAGGAGCATCTTTTTGTCTCATCCATTTAAAGCCTTTAATCACGGTGGCTTTTTGGTTCCATACTTCGGCGTTACAAGCCGATAATTGCCCTCCATTGGCAAATGATGTTTCCATTGCAGGATATAAATGTCGATCAATCACTGTGACTTGATAACCCAGTTGCGATAATTCATAAGCAGAGGTAACCCCTGTGATTCCCGCACCTATCACAATAACATGTGGCATAACAGACTCCTCAGAAATGCAAAAACATTTCATCAGTACAGCCCATCTGTCATTGGTACCTGAGAGTTTCGACCCCAACGTTACCTTTTAACGTTTAGATCTTCCCCTTCGGTGAGTTTATAATTTATAAGTTATTGTTTTCCATTCTTATAAATCTAAGCTTCTCTCCAGATTTTTTAATTATTACAGTCCTTTTGCCTGAGAGTTTCCGGGCTTGTTGCTCCTTCGGCGGGTTCTTAATGAACCTCTCTCCCGCAATAATTTTGTATTTATATAAGCAATGTATCTGCCACATTGAAAAAAACGCATTCTTTTCTTGTAAACTTTTGTATAAGCAATCTTAAAATTATAAAATACTGATTTAATTAGAAAATAAAAAAGGTGAATTTTTATAAATCCACCTTTTACACTTAAATTAGAGTTTACCGTTAAGCACTTGGTCTGAAACCGTACCCTTCCATTGCTCACGCAAGGTTGGTAAATAGAATTTCTCACCAATAGTGACCAATTCAGCATCAATCAATGCATGAACTTCGTGCATAAAAATATAATCTAGAGCAACTAAAGAAAGCTGATGATTTTTTTGCGCTGTTTTCTTACGTTTTACCTGTGCTTGTTTCACTAGCTCATTTGCAAAGTTTTTATCTTTATAAGCAGTAATTGCATTTAAACGAAGCTCAATAACACCCCATCCCGCTAATAGTTTTTTAAAAACTTCAAAATCTTTTGAGGTTGATTCCCACGTTACGTTTTCTAGATCATTATCTTCAGGTAAAACTGGTAATAATAAATCCGATGTACTTGGGAAAATCTTTTTAAGATTTAACAGAAACTTAACTGGCTGATCACTAGGGTAATCATTAAATTGCACATGTTGTTGGGTATCTGTCAAATAAATAGAGAGCATTCAAAAATCCTTAACTAAGCAGCTGTTTTTAATAATTTTATCTCTAACTTTGCGAAATAAATGCAAAACAAAAAACAATATAAAAACAGGACAAGGTGGGCATTTTAACAATTATGACGGCTTATTCAACGCCAATTCGCCATTAATTAGTGAAAGTTTCAGCCTTTGTGATAAAAAGCTCTCCGAAGAGAGCTTAACTTTAAATAGAACATCAAAAATCCGTTGTAATTCTTGGTTTCGATTAACCTTGATATTGATCAACTTTATAATTTGGCTGATCTACAAGCAGTTCAATAAAAGTCGGAATAGATGTAGTGTTAAGCAGATAAGGATTAAATTCATCAACATGATGATGATGAAAGAACTCTTTTATTTTCGTGTTAATGGGAGCAAATTTCATACTCCAATGTTTAAATAGCCGTTGTTCGGATGGTTCTGAAAAGATGATTTCACAGTTCTGATGTCTCGAATCTTTCAAAATTAATTTATAAAATAGCGATTCGACCTGTTCTTTCTCACCTTCCAAATACTGCAAGAAGTATCCATTACCATAGTAAAGTACTCCTGTAATATCATTATGTGAATTGAATTTGACAGCTTCGGTGAGAATATCAATTAAATCTTGTTTTATTTGACTATGTTCACTATTGGTTTTACTTGCATACATAAAGCCTATTAAACTCATAGCGATACTCGAAGATAGATTTTAATGTCCATTCTGACATCTACCCTCTCTTCTTACAATGTAAGCTATTTAAAACCTTGTATTTCAAAAGTAAAGATTATTTTCTTTTTGAAAATGACAAACTTTAACAACCCGAAATCTTTTGTAAATTAATGCCAACCTAACAAGTTAATTAGACACTATTAATTTTAGTACAATTGAAAATTATCTTTAATGTATGGATGTCTAATGGAGAATCATGAAATTATTCTTCAAGACGAACATCATAAACAGTTTAAGATTATTAAAGTCCAAGATGTTCGTTTTGATAAGAATACGCTTAACAATAGCTACCAATGGTTATGGATATTTGATCATAGTTCAGAGTTTTTCCCATTTGAGTTATGGGATCAGCTTGATCATGCAACCATTCACCAAAAGATCAAACTTGGTAATCAAGTTTTCAGGATTATTAAGATTCTGACGAAGAAAACGAAAGTTAGGCCCTCCTGAAACATAAGTCCTCAAGTAACTATTTTTTAAGTTATTTAAAGTTCTCTAACTTGCTCCTAAATTCTTTTCACTTAACCATATGGAAATCACTGATGCCAGCGACTTAGGTTGTTCAATCGGAATCATATGACCAGTATTATTAATTATCTTAAGCTTTGCATGGGGTAACTGATCTAATAATTCTATAGCTTCTTCCTTAGAGCGGAGCTGGTCATCAGCGCCAGAAATGATTAAAGTTGGACATGTGATTTTACTCATATCATAAGAGCTTCTATCTAACATAGATTGTTTAACGAATTCTTCATAACCCAAAGTTTTCCCCATTTCTTGGATTCTTTTTACAAGAGTACGATTCTGCACATTTGATGGATGAAGTGTTTTTTCAATCGATATTGAGCTTAGCCCATGGAAATTTTTCCCAGAGTTAAGTTTAATCGCCGTTAACTTTTGACTCTTCTGCTCTTCTGTATCTGAGCGTAGTGAAGACGCTATTAAAATAAGTGCCTTAACTTTGTCAGGAAATTGCTCCACTATAGATCTAGCGATATATCCTCCAAGTGAGAATCCAATCAGTACAAAGCTTTGTGGCGCATGTTCAACAATATTTTGAGCAATTTCTTTGATTGTTTGCCCTTGTTTTAAAGTAGCTCGAGATATATTCCACTCTTTAGGCATTTCATCTATGAGTTCATTCCAGAGAGATTCATCAAGCATATAACCAGGAATTAAAACAACTGAAATAGGCTTTTGATTCATAAGTTTTTTAATACCTTACTTGTAAATTATAAATAACTGCATTTTATGCTAATAAAAAATCTATAATTAGAATATTGAAGTAAAAAATAAAATCACTATATAAATTAAACAGAAGTAACTGTAGAAGCACGCCAGACTAAAACATTCCCTTTCTACGCTTGAAGGAGGTACACATGAAAGTTAGAGCATCACGTACGTATTCCGCTTCAGCAAATAATTATTTTATTTCCAAAGAATATGACTGTACTGTTATTCCTGTAAAAGGAATATGTTTTATAGATTCTGGTTTAACTGAGAGTGGAGTGATCCAACCAGTAGAAATTATTGAAGTGACTATAGAACCAGAAACTAACTCGTATCATGTTCTTTTAGCAGGCGATCCTCATAACTACGAAAAAGAAGAGCTAAAAAAGAAGTTTGAGACTATGAAATCTCATGGTTGGGAATATATAGAAGGCTTACTTTGATATTTTTCTATCTCAAGCTATAAGTTAGTCTCTACATATAAAAGCCCTCAGATGAGGGCTTTTATATAAACATTAATGCTTACATTGTTTTTAGTGATTACTTACTATTTGGCGAAACCATTTTTTCAGGTTTAACGACTTCGTCAAATTGTTCCGCTGTAACTAAACCAAGCTCAACAGCGACCTGCTTCAAAGTTTTATTTTCTTTATAAGCAGTCTTTGCAACTTTTGCAGAATTTTCATAGCCGATTACTGGATTTAGAGCTGTAACCAGCATCAGAGAGTTATGCAAGAAGTGATCAATCTTATCGCGATTAGGCTCAATTCCTACTGCACAATGGTCATTAAAGCTATTACACGCATCACCAAGCAATTGAATAGACTGCAATAAGTTATAAGCAATCACAGGCATAAATACGTTTAATTCAAAGTTACCTGAAGCACCTGCTACGTTAATGGTCGTATCATTTCCAAGCACTTGCGCAACAACCATGGTCATTGCTTCACTTTGTGTGGGGTTTACTTTCCCCGGCATAATGCTTGAACCAGGCTCATTTTCTGGAATACGGATTTCACCAAAACCACAACGCGGTCCACTTGCCAGCCAACGAATATCATTTGCGATTTTGTTTAAGCTTACAGCCAAAGTTTTTAATGCACCTGATGCAAAAACAGCCGCATCACGGCCTGCAAGTGCTTCAAATTTGTTAGGCGCAGTTACAAATGGCAAGCCCGTCAGCAAAGCAAGTTGAGCAGCTGCTTTTACTGCATAGTCAGGATGTGCATTTAACCCAGTCCCTACCGCAGTTCCACCCAATGGCAATTCATATAAACCAGTTAAAGCTTGCTGTAATCGAATCAATCCATGCTCAAGCTGAGATACATAGCCACTAAATTCTTGGCCTAAGGTTAATGGAGTAGCATCTTGCAAATGAGTACGGCCAATTTTGACAATGTCTTGAAATTCATCTGACTTTCTTTGCAAAGTCGCTTTAAGTTGCTCTACAGCAGGGATGAGTAATTCGTTAATTTGTAAACTTGCTGCCACGTGAATGGCGGTTGGAAACGAGTCGTTTGTTGATTGAGCACGATTGACATGATCGTTTGGATGTACTGGCTTTTGAGCACCTAACGCCTGACCTAACTTTTGGTTTGCAATATTGGCAATCACTTCATTACAGTTCATGTTACTTTGGGTACCAGAACCTGTTTGCCAGACAACTAAAGGAAATTGGGAATCCCACTTACCATCAATGACCTCTTCAGCAGCGCCCACAATATATTGACTCAAATCTTGTGGTAATTGCTCAAGTTCAGCGTTAGTTATTGCAGCAGCCTTTTTTACCAAACCCATTGCTCGAATCATGGCACGGGGTAATCGTTCTTGCCCGATTTTAAAGTTCTGTAAGCTGCGTTGAGTCTGTGCTCCCCACAATGCTTCATTTGGAACTTCAATCTCACCCATAGTGTCATGTTCAATTCGTGTTTGCATAGAAACCTCGGTTATCTCAATAAAGAACTCACGGGCTGAAGCAAGTGTTTGCTCTGGCTAGTTAATTTTGAATATCGTACTCAAGCATACCAGCATTGTAAATAAGAATCATTATCTTATCTTCCATTTAGAGTATTTTGATAAAAGCGCCATTCATCTTCGATCATTTGTTTTAACGGGCGTTTTGGTGACCACTGCAATAATGTTTTCGCTTTTTCAATATTAGCCCCAACTTGATCTAACTCAACATGTTTATAAATTGCTGGTTGTGTTGAAATCTCAGCTTGAGTGACCTGTGAAATTTCATCGAGTAATTGACGAATTGAATGAACTTGGTCATGGGCAATATTAAATGCTTCGCAACAATGCGTTTGTTCACGCAACCAATGTAAACTCGCACTAACCGCTTCACATAAATCTAAGACATGTAGAAAACTGCGTTCAGTCGTATGATCTGACGTTTCAGCTTGATCTTGTAATTCAATCAAATCACGTTGCATTGCTGCGACTTGCATGGCAAGTGGTACGATATTTTTAGGCAGCTGAGCGACATACTCTCCAAGCACTCCATGCTCAAATGCACCCACGATATTAGATAATCGTAAAATCGCAATTTTCCACTCATGATCAATTTTATAAGTATCACGGATAATTTCTTCAATCATCTGTTGAGACTTAATATAAGGATTAGGATAAGCATAATTAAATTCTTCTGTTTCGCTCAATTGCAAACCAGATTTCCCATAAGCTGCAAGGCTAGACAGATGAATGAAGTGACGAACACCAGTACGTTGCATGGCACGCAGTAAACTCATGATGCAGCTAACATTATCATTATAATATTCAAGAGGTTTAAGGTTAGACTCTTCAATTGATTTAAATCCGGCAGTATGAATAACTGCATCAATTGAATATTGCTCAAACACCTTATTCAGTGCTGGTGTATTGCGTACATCAAGTTTGACAAATGGAACGTACATACCAGAAATAAACTCTAGTCGCTCCAAAGTTTGCAAGGTTGAATTAGCCAAATTATCGACGATTACCACCTCTTGCCCTTGAGCCATTAGACTCAACGCAATGTGTGAACCGATAAAGCCTAAACCACCTGTCACTAAAATCATTGTATACTTACCTTTCTCTTAATGTATCTACGCCCATTTAGACGTATGACCATAGTGAATTCTCAATGAGTACATTACTACTAATTACCTCTGCTCCTACTTCCATTCATGCTTGGCATGCGTTAGGACTTGCTCAGGCACTCAAAAGTAAAAATGAAGACTTCCGTGTATTCTTTTACCAAGATGGCGTGCAGGTTGCTAATGATTTTCAATGGGTTCCTGACGACCAGCGTAATTTAACGCATGAATGGCAAAAGCTTGCGATTCGTCTTCCTGTTTGTGTGAGTGCTGCCCTCGCTCGTGGTATTACAGATGCAGAAAATGCCAGTCGCCATCACCTTACTCATCACAACCTTGCCAAAGACTTTGAACTTGTCGGGTTAGGTGAACTTGCTGATGCAGTACAGTCAGCATCTCGTCTTATTCAATTTTAAGTTACTTTGTTTGCTTAGATTGTTGCTTTTAAAAGGTATATTGTGTGAAATCTGTACTCGTCATTTTAAGTCAAGCCAATTTAACCAGTCTTCAAATCAATGAAAGCCTTTCTGCTACTATGGTTTTAGCAACCTTTGGCTCACCAGTCAAAGTATTATTGAAAGATGCTGCTCTTAGTCTTCTGCAAAATGATTTAAGCTTTGATCAGTTTCGTCAGGCTTTCAAAGTAGCCTCAAATATGGTCGAAAGTTTTGAGTTCTACGACTTGAGTCCTATTCTGATTGAAAATAAAAATCAGCAGCATCCTCTTGTACAAAAAACCGAACAAGAAATTGAATTCGTTCAGTTGAATGCTGAGTTTATTCAATCTTTTGATCATGTTCTATATTGGTAGATAAAGGTGTAAGTTTAATGAATCCATCGACACTTTATCTTGTGCAATCTTCTTACCATGCTACACCTAAGATTATTGATGAATTAAGTCATCTTTTTCAGATAGGTGATCAAGTTGTTTTTATGGGTGATTCAGTTGCACACATTTCTACTGAAATGAGTCAACCATTTGAATCTGTTTCATGCTTAAGCATCGAAAAAGACTTACTTGATACAGATACTTTATCTCAGGTGAAGGTATTAGATTATGATCAATTTGCTGATCTGGTTTTAACGTTTAATCGCTGTATTTCTCTTAAATAATATATTTAGGCTGGTTTCATGAATTTAGAATTAGACCAAGATGGTCATTTGGTTGATTACACAATCTGGAATCCTGAAGTTGCGCAAGAACTTGCCAAGTCACTTGATCTCGAACTCACCGAGTGGCATTTCGAAGTTTTAGGTGCTGTGCGTCAGTTTTATCAACAGTTTGGGCACTCTCCAGCAACTCGCCCGCTCATTAAATTTTTAATGAAAACGGTTAGTCCAGATATTAATAATGCTGTTTTACAGCAACAATTTAATACTGGTTTAGTTGCTCGTCATTTAAGTCGTTTAGCTGGAATCCCTAAACCAGCAAATTGTTTATAAAATTAAGTAAATTTCTTGGCAGCAGCGACGCATAAAATTGTTGCTGCTGTAACCACCAACATTGACCAACTTACTTGTTCGTGTAACAAGACCGCAGCAATACCTAATCCCATTAAAGGTTGCAAGAGTTGTAGTTGGCTAATCGCAGCAATTCCTCCTTGCGCAAGCCCTTTGTACCAAAAGAAGAAACCAATCAGCATACTAAATAAAGACACATAAACAAGACCTACTAAAGCTGATGTAGATATGTTCTGAAATGAAGCTGGCATATAGAAAATAGTCAAAAATAGCATAAAAGGTAGTGACAAAATAAGCGCCCAACAAATGACCTGCCATCCACCAATTTTTTTTGAAAGTACACCGCCTTCTGCATAGCCAAAGCCACAAAAAATGATCGCCATCAACATATAAAAGTCTCCTATCCCAAATGAGGTATCACCAGAAATCAAAAACATATAAGTGAAGACAACCGCACTCCCTAGGACTGCAAATATCCAGAAAAATTGATTAGGTTTTTCGCCGCCTCTTAACACAGCAAATATTGCAGTTGCGAGGGGTAAAAGGCTAACAAAAACGATTGAATGAGCCGCATTCATGTATTGCAGAGCAAGCGCTGTAAATAGAGGAAAACCTATCACCACGCCTAAAGAAACGATGGCAAGAGGCCACCAATCTTGCTTGGCTGGTTTTTTTTGTTTTAAAACCAAAATAAGAATAAGGCCTAAAATACCTGCGATTGCCGCACGTGCCGCAGTTAGAAAACCAGGATCGAAACCCATTACGGCTACGCGTGTAGCTGGTAGTGATCCCGCAAAAATAGCCACGCCAATAAAACCATTCACCCAGCCATTCATAAACCTATTCATAATTTTCTCCGTCACTATACGAAGAATTTAAGCTGTGCTAAGGTGAATAAACCAGATACAAAGCAGTACAATTTTAAAGAACTGTAATGTATTAATAACCAGTACAGTTCGGATTGTAAGTCAGTGAACCAGAACAAAACCAAAATTGAAATTGTCATTTCAGAGATTGAGCAACAAATAAAAAATCGCTCTTTAATGCCTGGAGCACGCTTGTCTTCTGTCCGTAAGTTAGCAAATGATCTGGGCTTTTCAGTATCAACTGTTGTAGAAGCGTATGAAAGATTAATTGCTTTAGGCAAAATCGAATCAAGAACTGGATCTGGATTCTATATTGTTGGTCCGCTTGCCCCGCTTTCTTTAAGTGAATTAGGTCCTAAATTAGATCGCTCAGTCGATCCATTGTGGATTTCACGCCAATCTTTGGAGGCGAAAGCAGATGTGTTTAAACCTGGTTGTGGTTGGTTACCTGATGACTGGATGCCATTAGACAGTATTCGTAAAGCCTTAAGGTCAGCTGCAAGAAGCCCAGATGATTGTTTGATGGGTTATTCAACACCGTTAGGATTACCCGCTCTACGTGACTTACTGGCAAGACGCGCTCAAGCAAAAGGTATCAATGTAAATCTTAATCAAGTACTTTTAACAGACTCAGGAACTCAAGCGATTGATTTGGTTTGCCGATTTTTACTAAAGCCCGATGATGTCGTTCTCATTGATGATCCTTGTTATTTTAACTTTCATGCATTACTTAAAGTTCATCAAGTTAAGGTTATTGGTATTCCCTACACACCAACAGGTCCTGACTTAGAGGCATTTAAAGAAGCAATTGCAACTTATAATCCACGTCTTTATATCACCAACTCAGGAATTCATAATCCAACTGGTGCAGTACTTTCTCTTTCTACGGCGCATCAATTATTAAAGCTTATTGAACAATCAAATTTGATTGTTGTTGAGGATGATATTTTCTCAGACTTTGAATATAGCCCTGCTCCTCGACTTGCTGCTTTGGATAATCTTTCACGTGTAATCTTTATTGGAAGTTTTTCTAAAACGTTATCAGCATCTATTCGTTGTGGTTATATTATTGCTAAACCAGAATGGATTGATCAGCTCACAGACCTGAAAATTGCCACAAGCTTTTCTCACAATGGCGTATCAGCTGAAGTTTTATTAAGTGCTTTAACAGATGGCTCGTACCGTAAACATATAGAATTACTAAAGGTTCGTTTAGCAAAAGCGATGCACGATACGATTACTAAACTTGAACCAGTGGGTATAAAGCCATGGATTAAGCCACAAGCGGGAATTTTTGTTTGGTGTCATTTGCCAAAGGGAGTTGAAGCTTCAGAAATTGCAAAATACTGTATTAACCATCAAGTTATTCTTGCGCCAGGAAACGCATTTAGCCAAGCTCCCAATGCTGGTCAATTCATCCGCTTTAATGTAACCCAGTCAAATCATGACCACATCTATAAAACTCTAGCTGATGCGATTCAACAAGAGTCTTCATGACTGGTAGTAAGAGAAATTAAGCTTGTTTCTGCGTTTGCTGCATATATGCAAAATAACCCGGCCCAGCTGAAACTTGAACTTGTTTTGCATGTAAAGGTTCACGGCAAACCGAACATACCATGACTGGTTCAAACTTATGACCACATGTTTTATGACGATATTCTAAAGGTTTGCCTAAGCCTTGATCCATCCATTTATCTGCCCAATTCGCCATAGACAAAATAATTGGATAAAGTTCAAAACCTTTATCAGTCAATTTATATTCAAAGCGTTCCTGACGATCAAAATAAGGAGATTTGACTAAAATTTCATATTCAACCAACCGCTTTAAACGATCCGAAAGGACATGACGAGTGACACCTAATGATTTTTGAAAATCGTCAAAACGGCGTATTCCCATAAAAGCATTACGCAATATTAGCATCGTCCATCGATCGCCAATTACTGATAGCATACGAGCAACCGAACAAGGTTGATCACCGATGTCGTCCCATTTCATCTTTATGCGTTCCTCGATATTTCCTAGCCTAACGGCCTTATTGTTTATACCCTAAACCACTTAGCACGATTTATGCAAGATTCATTATTAAAATAACTTCTTATCAACCTTATGAACAAATTTTTATTATAAAAAATTAAAAATTATTATTTAAAATTGCTTAATTAATATAACTCACTCAATTATATAGTGAGTTATATTTATCATTACTAATTATTAATTCGAAATAAATACACCCTTCAATATATAACCCGCTTCCAATTTTGTACTTGCCGGGATTCGGACTAGACAATTGGCTTGCATTAAATTACTGAGCATGTGTGATTGCTGTTTTGCCAAACTTTTAACTTTGAGTTGTCCATTGTCAAAATAGGCATGCATTCGTAGAAAACGTTCACGTGCATCTTCCTTTAAATCATGATCTAAAATTGCACTAAACCACTCTGGTCCAGCTAAGTTTCCCTGCAAAGTATCAAGCAATGCTTTACAGTATATCTGCATAGACACATAGACCGCAGCAGGATTACCCGGTAACCCCAGCAAATAACAATGGTGATTTGTTTCAGGTTGAGAATATTCAGCAAAGAATAAAGGTTTACCCGGCTTTTGTTTTACTTTCCAAAAGATCTGTTCAAAACCAACTTCAAAAGCACATGGCCGAACAAAGTCGTAGTCTCCTACGGACACCCCGCCAGTCGTTATAACAACATCATGGTTATCTTTTAATTGGTCGAAATATTGTGTGACCTGTGCTGCCTTATCTGCCACATGAATAATTTCAACCTGCAAGCCATAATCTTCAAACCAAGCTTTTAGTAATGGGCCATTTGCATCAAATATTTTACCTTCAGCTAGATCTTCTGCTGTTTCGGCAACTTCATCACCGGTGATCAAAACAGCGACTTTCGGTGCACGATAGACCTCAACGGTTTGCACACCCGCCATACTTAAGGCAGCCAAACTTCCAATATTCAAAAATTGTCCAACTTGTGCAAGTAACTGCCCTTGCTGGATTTCTTCGCCAGTAAAACGAATATCAGCTTGAGGTCGTATATGCTCCGTTAAACAAATCTCTTGAGGCGAAACAACCGATACGATTTCTTGCCTCGCAACATGTGTTGTACCTTTAGGAATTTTACCGCCCGTAAATATACGAATTGCCTGACCTTCACTCAGAATGTCATGACTTTCGCTTCCAGCACGAATCTCGCCAGTAACCCGAAACTTTTGATTATTTAAATCTTCGGCATGACAACAAAGTGCATAACCATCTACAGCACTCTGAGAAAAGCTTGGTAGATTAATTTCTGAATAAATTTCCTTAGCAAGATACCTATTCAGGCTATTTTGAAGAGGTTGCTGAATCGAACCTAATTTTTTTGGTCGGTTACTAATCAGCTCAAGTGCTTCATTTATGCTAATCAAACCACGTTCTGCACCACAACCTGACATTATTCATAGCCTCCTGGATGTGGTAAGTCACGGCAAACATCAAAAATATGAACTAAGGCAGGTAAAATAGCAGCCATTGATTCGCTAGCTCCACCACGACTTCCCGGTAAAGTCACCACTAAAGAACGATCAATAAAACCAGCCACTCCACGTGACATTGCAGCATATGGCGTGCGTTTTTGTCCAAATGAACGAGCAGCTTCCATTAAGCCATCTAGCTTACGCTCTAAAAGTGGCTCTAGCGTATCAACTGTAATGTCACGCTTACCAATTCCTGTTCCACCAACCGTCATAATGCAAGCATATGATTTGCTCAACTCAAGCACTAATTTTTTTAAAGTATCCGCTTCATCTGGCAAAATTTGGTAATGAATTGGGTCGAATCCTGCTTCGGTTAAAGTTTCAACCACAGATTTTCCGGCAGTATCGGGCTTTCTACCCGCTGCCACGGTATCGGATAAGACAATAACAGCAGCAGAAACAGGCTGACGAAGAACGCGCTTAAAGTGTGATTTACCGCCTTTTTTCTTAAGCAATTTACATTGATCCATCCAGAGTTCTTCTGGTTCACAATGTGGTTTTAACATATCGTAAATAGTTAAACCTGCAAGACTTGCAGCCGTTAAGGCCTCCATCTCTACGCCAGTTGGACCAATGGTTTCAACTACGGCAACGATCTTTACAAAATCATGTTCTAGTTCATATTCAACATCTGCCCGATAAATCGGCAGAGGATGACACAAAGGAATCAGCTCATCAGTACGTTTTGCTGCCAAAATTCCTGCAACACGTGCGGTTTTTAATGCATCACCTTTTTCCGTACTCCCTTGTCTTAATAATTCAATACAGTGCGGTGGTGCATATAAAATTGCTTGTGCTTCAGCAACACGATAACTTTCCGGCTTCATTCCTACATTTTTCATTATTTATCCTAGTCGTACTTATTTCAGTGTGAGTGTTCATAGCCGGCATGATGGTGATGCTTGTGTTCGTGCGGTGCATCCTTACGAATACAGCAGCCCTCTACATAATGACTCGTGCCATCTGTAAAGAACTCTTCTTTAAACACAGGCACTTCATGTTTTACCCGCTCAACCGCTTCTTCGCATGCTTGAAAAGCTTCACGGCGGTGGGCTGCATAAGCAATGGCAATAATGGCTGTTTCACCGACATCTAGATGTCCAATCCGATGAACCACTCGCACATAAGATACCTGATACTTTTTCTCAATTTCCAGTTCAATTTCACGTATCATTTTTTCAGAAAGCGGTTTATAGGAGGTATATTTCAAGGCCTTAACCGCTTTACCTTCATGGTGATTACGAACTGTACCCATAAAAATATCAATTCCACCGCATTCAGGAAATGATTCAATAGGATCAAAAATATCTAGGCTTAAAGCCTGCTCTTGTATACGGGCAAAATCTCGCATAGCTTAGCCTCCTGCAACTGGTGATAATAAAACCAAAGTACACGGCTCACTTAAGGCCGATTGTCTTGTTATGACATTATCGCCAACAGCACATGCACATTTTTCCATGGCCTGTGTACATGACGGGTGTAATGAAACAATTTCATCTAATACATCTTTAACTAAAATATGGCTTGGACAAACTAACGAAAGATCTTGAGGTAGCAATTTTTCAATTGCACCAAATGATTCGATTTTAATTTGAATAGATTGCTGCATTTATCCCCCAAGCATATGCATGCTGATTTTACGGGTTTGTTGATGTTGTAAGGCATGAAAACCTTTAGCTTTGTGCCAGATATACGGATGGACCAAATTCTTTAAATTTTGGATATACATATCGTATTCTGGTGTATGTTGTTTACTTACCAGCGTCTGAAGCTGTGGCTTAATATTTAAACCCTGCGGGGCAAAGAGACAATTATAGAGCTCACCTTGTGCCGTTAGTCGTATACGGTCACATTGATGGCAAAATGAATGAGTAATGGTAGAAATGATGCCTAGCGCGTAGCTATTGTTAAGTAAATATTGGCGCGCTGGTTCATGTTGCTGCTCAATCACTTGTACTGAATAATGGGGGTGCAACGTCTGTAAAATTTCAGCCTCACTCACCACATCTTTATTTGACCAAAGAGCATCACCATCAAGTGGCATGAATTCAATAAAACGTAGCGGAATATGATTGGTGATTGACCATCTCACCATAGGTAGGATTTGATCCTCATTTTTGTATTTCATCAATACGCAGTTAATTTTAAAAGGTAGCCGTGCATCTTTTGCAGCTTGAATACCCTCAAGAACTGGTTCTAACTTTTTCTTAGTGAGTTCTTTAAATTGAATCGGATCTAGGCTATCTAGACTAATATTTAAATCATCTAGGCCAGCGTCTTTTAATTGCTGAGCGTACTTTGCAAGGTAATGTCCATTAGTGGTCATTGAAATACGCTTTAAACCTAATGCTTTTAAAGCTTGTAAATCGCGAATGAAATGAACAATACCTTGACGCATTAATGGTTCACCACCCGTAATACGGATGCTTTCAATACCTTGTTGCACCATAAAACTGCAAAACTGAAAGAGCGCCTCAAAACTAAGCAAATCTTGTTTGTTTAGCCATTCAGGATGCTCAGGCATGCAATATACACACTTAAAATTACAGCGATCAGTTACAGAAATTCTTAACTTACGCTTGATGCGCCCATATTGATCTTGCAGAAGACTTGGGGCCGTTTCAGAGTGATATTGTTTCATCATTTGCACTCATATCGAGAACAGTTCAAATATTGCAAGCACCGATTACGAGCAATTAAACTGTAAAAATTGCGCCTTAGTAGTGCTTTGATCTTTATTGCAAAATTTGTTCCAATTCTATTTATCATCCATAATTATTAAGGTTGTAGTTAAAATATCAGCATTACTGTTTTAACTCAGATTTTAAAGCTTTGCAAAACCAGCACGGCGTCAATTTTTTATATGCCTTACTTTATTTCTAACACTTTTCTAGACGGATGGGTACATATTTATGGTACGGCGTTTTAGATAATGGATCACAATGTTCAGCGGAAATTAGACGGTTTAATTGCGGTCCTATTGGCTCTCCATCTTGAAAACGCATGCCATAACCATGTGGAAGTGAGACAACCCCTTTTCGCATTCCCTCATCAAAATCTACGGTAACCTGAATTTCTCCATGTTGTGAAATACATTTAAGCTGACCACCTGCATCTACATTAAGCTGCCTCGCATCTTCAGGATGAATTCGTAAAGCACCTTCAGCATCTACTTTTCGCCAAGCCGGGTCACGATAAATTTGATTAGCGTTATAACTACGTCGCTCACCCGACAAAAGGATGAAAGGAAATTCTTCAACATTCACCTCATGGCTTTTCAAGGTTGTGAGTTCGCTTAACATTTCGGGAATCGCAAGACGTACTTTCTTATCTTTATAAGCAACCAATTTCCAGACTTCATCATATTCATGTTGTGATAAAACCATACCTGAACGTTGCTTTAATATCTGCTCAAATAAGTTGACACCTTGTGCTAATGGATTACCCTTATAACCTGCACGACGTACCGCTTTGGTGTGTAATACAGCATATTGAATAGACAGTGGCAATAAAAAAGCAACTGAAGCAGCCGAGTTTTCTAACTGCTTACCTAAAGTACGATAGATAATTGAAGCAGCAAAAGGAATATATTTTTTATGCCGTGCAAAAGTGAGTCCTAATGCTGACAAATACGGTAAATAAGCTGTTTTTTTAGAATCGACTGAAGCTATTTTTTCTAAAAGTGGAAAGCGTTTTGGAATCACCTGCATGGCTTCGAGTAATCGTGTATAAATTTCGGATTCCGGCAAAGTATTCGCTTGAGCATTCAATACTGGATGTCTTAGGTGAAAGCCATTCTTAGGAAACTCAAGATTAAAGCCCGTAAATTCCCATTTTTCAAACTGAGTGTGAGCCGGCAAAATGTAGTCTGCAAGTCTCGCTGTTTCTGTCATAGCAACATCCACCACAACCAACAAATCTAAGGCTTTAAAGGCTTCCTCAAAAGCTGGTGTATCAGGATAGGTTAATAGTGGATTACAACTATCTACAAACAAAGCACGAATTCGCTTTTCCCCTGCTTTTAAGATTTCATCGGGTAAAATATTAGGCGGGAAAAACCCGGAAATCGGGAACATTTTATGGTAAACACTACGACGATATTTCGGCTTTCTTTCATCTGTATCGCTTAAGATTGGAATAAACATAGTATGCAGATTATTGGTACCTTGCTTTCCAAAGTTTCCAGTCAGTAAGTACAGTAGTTTTTCTAAATATCCGTTTAATGTAGTATTTAAAGTATGTTGAATGCCTAAATCAATACGTACACAGCCTCTTTTCGCCTTGGCAAAATCTCGAACGACTTGGTAAATCAAATCGACTGGAACATCAGCTTTAGCAATATAGTCTTCAATCGGGACATGGTTAAATACTGTTTTTACATCGTCAAATCCTTGCGTATGTTGCTCAATAAATGCTGCATCATAAAGCTTTTCTTTAATAATGATCGCAATCATGGCCGACATTAAAAAAGCATCAGTCCCTGGTTTTAGCTGCACATGAATGTCTGCTTGTTTGGCCGTTTCAGTAACACGCGGGTCAAACACGACCATGGTTCGATTCGGATCTTTCTTAATATGTTTTAGTGTGTCTCGTGCGTTAGGAATGCCATGGGCCTGAAAAGGATTTGTCCCAATGAAAAGTACATAATCTGCGTGTTCAACATCTTCTGTGGTATGGCAAGCCTGACTACCGAACAAACGTCCATTGAGCCAGAAATCACCTGTTTTTTCTTGAGCAAGTGAGTTGTAGGCATAATAACTTTTCATGGCCAACAAAAGTTGTCGACCATACGCTGCGCCGAGGTGGTTGCCCTGACCACCGCCCCCAACAGAAGCAAAAGCAGTTCCACCAAAAGTATCTCTAATCTGTACTAAACGATCAGCAATTTCTTGTATGGCTACATCCCAACTCACTTCTTGAAATGATCCATCAGGTTGACGTTTTAAAGGTGTAGTCAAACGGTCTGCGTGTTGCTGGTAATGCTGTAATCTGGCAGCTTTTTGGCAAATGTAACCTTGAGAAAAAGGATGTTTGGGATCACCTTTAATTTTAACAAACTGGTTATCTTTAATTTCGACACTCAAACCGCAGTTTCTAGAACATAAGATACATGCTGTCACATCTGTTTTACTTTGCTGAGCTGCGTCCATCATTTTTCTGGCTCCGTTTATTTTTATACATCTGGCTAGAATGAAAATAACAAGTTCCAAAATAGAACTTAAATAATAAATAGTCAACCGCATAAAGATTAAAAATATAGTTCACTCGGCCAATCGTTAAATGACAATTGATGTGAGATTTTTGACACATATTTCAGAATTTTAAAAAGAATTTATATATCAATCACAAATTTCAAATGAACTTAGGTATTACAATAATGAAAACAAACATGGAGATGATGCTGTTGCATTAATTCTAGCTTGGTTCACTAGTTTACATTTAGCTTGTAAGATTGAGTTTACCCCTATCCCATCTAAGGATGGGGATAGAGTTAAATTTTGATGATTATGAGTGGTATCAAGAAAAAGGGTTTATTTGATTAATTTTTGAGAAGAAACTATTTATAATCTCTTTTCACTATTCTGACGTTTACTTGGGCATCTTCATGCCCATCATATTCAAAAAATTTGACAACTAAAAGATCTCTATATTTACTTCCGTATATATCGGAATATTTAACAACGAGATAAAACTCAACTGCACGTTGTTCAATTAATTCCTCAACGTAATCAACATCTACGTAACAAACAATAGTTACAGTACCATCTTTCTTAATTTCATAAGTAGAATCTAACTGAATCATTTTATTACTGTCAGTAACAGTTATATGTTTTGCAACTTCACCCAAATTTTTAATTTCAAATACTAATCTAAGTACTTCTTCTGGTTCTTGAAATTCTGGAACGCCATCAATCAGAATAGTATTACCTCCTTCTACCTCAAAGCTATATCGAACGTGATTAATTTCTAGAAAGGGTTTTGCTGCAAAATATTTAGCTTGAATTTCTTGCTGTTGAAAACTTACTAATTTAGATTGTTGTTCCACACTATTTTTAAGTTCTTCACATTGCTTATTAAAAGCTTCATTACTAATTTTTAGTTCTTTACCTTGTTGTAAATATCCTAAATAAAGGAAAAGGAAAGCTAATGGAGCAAATACACCAGCTAAAAAATCCCCTAGTTCATTCGAATTAAGAAGACGGTTTTCTCCTTTACTGAATATTAAACATACGGTATGTATAACAACAAAACTTAGATAAATAACAACTACCCAAAAAGTCCATTTTTTGTAAAAAACCCAAGTTTTATAGAATGGCTGTTTAGGTGGTACTGGGTTTTCCATGGAATTCATTACTCGTTAATTGATTAAAAACAGATCATTTATGTAATTAATAATAATTAGGATCATCTGTAAAGTTTTTATTATGCAACCATGAAATTGCATAAGGAACATTCAATTGAGGTAGTATTTGATTATGATCTATAGTGATTTTTAAAATTTGAATTCTTATTACATCAATTGCATCAGTATAAAAAAATTTTAAGTAAAGAACTGATATATCTTCCCTTTCATCAATGACATAGCGGGAATGAATGTTAAAGTTAATATTTATTCCTTTTTCTAAATCAGTTGGTAAAAAATCAGCCCCTTCCCATACGAGTTGATTATTTACGTAATCTTTCGAATACATTGTAAAAAGACTTCTGCATAGATTTCGACTATTTTTTAAATTAAATGAGAAAATAAAACATAGAGCACCATGAGACTGTAATTGTTTAATTTCAAAATCTTTTACATGGAAATAGGGCTGAGCATTAATGATTTCTAATTCTGTTTGCCTCTTTTCTCTATCTATTAATAAATCTAATTCTTGTTGAGCCGTAATTGCTAAGCTTCTCTGTTGCGCCACACTATTAGATAATTCTTCTATTTGTAGACTTAATTCTTTGCCCTGTTGGTGATAGCCATAAATTAGCCACATAAATACTAAAGGTGCAAAGAAGCCAGCTAAAAAATCTCCCCACTCATTTGGTCTTAAAGTTCTCACCCCCTTCACATCTAAAAGGCAATATAAAATAACCATTGCCAAGTACACTATCGTGAATATAAGCATATATGGGAATTTTGACTTTTCTTTAGTTTCTTCAATTTTATTGGTATCCACTATAATATTTTCCCGTAATATAAAAAAATGTAAATTAACAGAAATAAATATACTTATAAATAATGATTAATCTGATTAAATAAAATGCATCTTATTTTGTAAATTGACAGAATCTAATGTTTAACTCGCGGTAAATATCTCTTTAAAAGCATTGATTTGTTTATATTGTTGGAGCTCATCCAAAGAGTTAATGCTATGAAAAAATAAGTTTTGTTTTTGGAATACGGCGACTTGTGCATGTAAAAGCTTAAAGGACTCTTTTAAACTTAATCGTTGTTTGTCAATTTGCTCTCTTATCGTAATCAGACTTTCACGCTTTAATAAGCAAAATGGGTATAAAGCATCCCCATTAATTGAAACATAGGCTGCCTGAGCTTGTTTATTTTTGCGAAGTGCGCTGTGTAATTTCGCAACGACTTGCGTAGGTATATACGTCACATCACAAGGAATAAACAAAACATAATCTGCTTTTACATGAGACCATGCGCTTTTCATACCCATAAGGGGGCCGAAAAAACCGGAAGCATCATCTTGAAAACACTTAATATCAGGCACAATACTTTGATAAATCGAATAATCACGATGACTATTTACCCAAATTTCAGATACAGATGACTTTAGTTTTTGATGAATTTTGAATAGTTGCGTATCGCCATCAAATTGCTGCAATAGCTTATTTAAACCATTCATACGGCGGGCTTGTCCACCCGCCAAAATGACCAGATCAGTTACGGGATATCCCTTATTCACACTTCCACCTCTTGTTGGCAAGCTTTAATCAAGCCACGAATCTCAGGTAAACATGAACCACAGTTCCCACCTGCTTTTAAACATGCAGTAACCTGTTTTTCATGGGTAATGTTTTGTGTTTTTATCACGTCGATAATTTTATTCTTACCTACTTTAAAACAACTACACACTAAAGGCCCATCATTATTAGTAGCCGACATTGGCATACCTGCTAGTAAAGCTTTTCGGTGCAAGGCACTCAAACGTTCTCGCTTAAACAGACTCGCAACCCAATCACGGTCTGGCAATAAATCTGGCGGTGCAATATATAGACTTGCAATTACAATGCCATCTTTCAAAATAACGCTATGGCTCAGTTGTGAAGAGATATCTTCTATGCTTAACCATTCAAAGGTTTCATCGGCAAATGGTAAAAAGCTTTTCAGATTCTTTTGAGTATCGTGAAAAGTTTGACGGTCTGCAAGTTCATAACGATTGGTTTTCACCATTTTGACTTTGGTCCACCATGCACAGTGATGCAGCGATTCTTGGATATACGAATCGTATCCTTCACGAATATAGAGCACACCTTGCCAAGTGGTATAGAACGGCTGAATAGTTACAGGCGTATGTTTGAACTCAGGTTCACCTGAAATTGCATCAACTTCTGGATTAACGACTTTACCAATGCGGGCGTCGGATGCAACCTGTTCAGTCCAGTGAATCGGTGCAAAAATTTGCCCACGACGTACCCCCGATGAGAAGGTCACACGTAGTACACAACTGCCCCATTTCGAACGAACTTCTACTAAGCCTTGATCACGTACACCAAATTTCAAGGCATCACTCGGATGAATCTCGCAAAATGGTTCGGCACGGTGACTGGTCAAATTTGGTGACAAACCAGTACGCGTCATGGTGTGCCATTGATCACGAATACGTCCCGTGTTCAAAATGAGCGGATAATCTTCTGAAACTGCATGTACCGGATCAATTGCAACAGTCGGAATCAATTTTGCCTTGGCATTTTTATGACTAAACTGGCCCTTGCCAAACAATTGTTGAACGGCTTTAGCGTCTTGGTTTTTATCCCATACTGGCCATTGAATTGGTTGTAGAGCGTCGTACTCCACAGCGCTCAGATTCATTAAGCCTTTTAAGTTAAAATAACGGAAATTATTACTTTGTTCACGAGCATCTATGTCTGCATTGTCTTGTGCAGATAACGCTGCATGCTCATTGAAAATATCAACAGCAGTGGTGAAATCAAAACCATTAAACCCTAATTTTTTCGCGACTTGGCTAACAGACCACCAGTCTGCTTTTGCTTCACCTGGTGCAGGTAAAAAAGCACGCTGACGTGAAATACGGCGCTCAGAGTTAGTCACAGTTCCATCTTTTTCTCCCCACCCTAAAGCTGGAAGCAAAACATCGGCATAAGCCGTAGTATCGGTATCAGCACAGATATCTGATACGACGACTAACTCGCACTTCTCTAAAGCACGTTTAACTTGATCGGCATCTGGCAGACTCACGACTGGATTGGTTGCCATAATCCAGATGGCTTTAATTTTTCCAGCTTCAACCGCATTAAATAAATCCACTGCTTTTAAGCCAGCTTGAGTTGCAATAAATGGGCTGTCCCAGAAAGTTTGAACAACTTTTTGATGTAAAGGGTTATCTAAGTCCATGTGCGCAGCCAACATATTGGCTAAGCCACCGACTTCACGGCCACCCATCGCGTTGGGCTGACCAGTCATTGAAAATGGTGCAGCACCAAGCTTACCAATTTTTCCAGTCAATAAATGACAGTTAATAATACTATTGGCTTTATTTACACCCTGACTTGATTGATTCACACCCATTGAAAATAGCGTGATTACTTTTTCAGTCTGCGCAAATTTCTCAAAAAACTGCTGTAATTTGTCTAAAGAAATACCACTGCGTTTGGCAACATAGGCAATATCCGTTTCTTGCTGACTACTTACCAAAACATCTTGCAGACCTTCGGTATAAGCCTCTACAAATGCCTGATCGGCATGACCATTTTGATATAGATATTGGAATAGACCATTGAACAATGCGACATCTTGGCCCGGCAAAATCGGTAAATGTAAATCCGCTTGTTCACAAGTACTGGTAAAACGTGGGTCAATTACCACCACAAACATATCGGGATTGTGGCTTTTAGCCTGCATAATCCGCTGATACAGCACAGGATGGCACCATGCGGTATTAGAACCGACCAATACCACCATATCTGCATGTTCAAAATCTTCATAACTTGCAGGCACAATATCTTCACCGAAACTACGTTTGTGACCTGCCACCGCAGATGACATGCAAAGGCGTGAGTTGGTATCAATATTTGCAGTACCCAAATAGCCTTTTACAAACTTATTCACCACATAATAGTCTTCAGTCAAAAGCTGACCTGAAACATAAAATGCAATGCTGTCACGACCATACTGATCGATACAAGATTGGAATTTATCGGCAATTTTATTAATGGCGGCATCCCATGTCGTTACTACCCGATCAGCTTTGCGTCCCATCATTGGTTGTAAAACACGTGTTTCTAACCCCAAAGTATCCGCAAGACGGCTACCTTTAATACATAAGCGTCCAAAGTTGGAAGGATGCTCAGCATCCCCCTCAACTTGCACCACAGGTCCTTGAGGTTTTTGTTGGACGTTTACGCTAACACCGCAACCCACCCCACAATATGGACATGTTGTTTTGATTGTTTTTGCAACATGGTCGGAGCTATCGATTTCAACGCTTGGAGTACTATTCATAACTGCTCCTTTCCCTATTTAGCCTGCATTTTTTAATGCAAAATCTCGACCAAATAGCAGCTTATTTCTAAATGAAGAAACAGGTGTTTGGTCTGCAATTAACTCTGCATACCACATGCCATCTTCAGTATCTCCAAACAATACTGCACCGATTACTCGATCGCTTTGAATGATAATACGCTTATAAATCTGGCGTTTTTCATCGTTCAGGATAATGTCTTCATAATCATCTTTCGGCTCAAAGTTACCCGCAGAGAATACATCGACACCACTGACTTTTAACTGAGTCGGCACAGTTGGTGCTTTAAAAGTTAAGCTACCGTGTTCAGCCAAATGGGTCGCGCAAATAAAAGCTTGCCCCCACAATGGTTCAACCAAACCAAAAGTTTGACCACGATGTTCGATACACTCTCCAACGGCATAAATACTTGGGTCAAATGTTTGCATGGTGTCATTTACCAATACACCACGATTGCAACGTAAACCGGCACTTTGTGCCAAAGCAATATTCGGACGGATACCCACAGCGAACACCACAAGGTCAGCATCTAACACTGTGCCATCTTTCAAACGGATTTGCTTCACATGCCCATTTTCATCACCAATTAATGCTTCGGTATTGGCTTCGGTAATGATTTGAATGCCTTTTTGTTCAATGCTATGACGTAATAACTGACTTGCACGCCCATCAAGTTGACGTTCCATAATACGGTCCATCAAATGCAGGACTGTGACATTCATACCACGTTGTTTTAATCCATAGGCAGCTTCTAAACCGAGCAAACCGCCACCAACCACGACTGCATTAGTTTTTGAACCACAGTATTCAATCATGGTGTTAACGTCATAAATATCGCGGAAAGTTAACACCCCTTTTAGGTCAACACCTTGAACTGGTGGAATAAATGGTGCCGAACCTGTTGCCAGGATCAAACGATCATAATCAACTGTCTGGCCTTTTTCGGTGTAAACCACTTTCCGAGGACGATCAATTTTTACCGCTTTATCACCTGCAATAAATTTGATGCCTTTATCGCTATACCACTTTGGTGGGTGCAGCATAATATCTTCAATGGTTTTTTCACCCGATAAAACCGGAGACAACATAATACGGTTATAGTTACCCCATGGTTCTTCACCAATCACCGTAACTTCATAACGATCTGGTGCCATATCAAGTAAATCTTCCAGACAACGCATCCCTGCCAAACCATTACCGATCAACACCAGTTTAAGTTTGTCTTGTGATACACCTGTATTGGTAATATAAGTTTTCTGCGGCACCGCATTGACCCAAACACGGCCATCAACAATTTTGCTCGGGTAAACCGCCAATTTTTGGTCTTTATCTTCTAAACAACGGCCCGTTGCCAAACTAAAATGTTGTTTATAGATTGGCGATGCAATGACACGCTCACCTTGTAAATCTCCGATAATGCCGCGGCTCATGACATTCGCTTGGCTAAACGGATCTTTATTGCTCAGCACGTAAACACGTTTTTCATGTCCTACACGGAAAATCGCAACAGCCTGTCCAGCCACGAGCGCACCCGCGCCAGTGTTTGGGGTTAAATCATCGAGCGCACACACATCAATCCATTGATCATCAGGAAGCATATTTTTGTCTTGTACAATATTCATAGAAACTCTCCTTTATGCTTCAACCATTGGAATACGGTCTTCTGAACGTTCAGCTTCAGTTAATGGGCGGATTTGACCACGTTCAGTTGTAAATTGAATGTGCGGATCAGCCTGTTCATTTGCACCTGCGTTGATATACGTTTGGAAGCGTTTGCGAACTTCAGGATTTTCCACCGCAGTACGCCATTCGTCTTGATATGTGCCAATAATGTGTTCCATACGGCGCTCAAGCTCGATAGCCAAACCAAGTGAATCATCCACAACTACAGATTTAAGGTAATCTAAACCACCTTCCATGTTGTCACGCCATACACTGGTACGTTGTAAACGGTCTGCTGTTTGGATGTAGAACATATAGAAACGGTCGATGTAACGGATGAGTGTTGCTTTATCAAGGTCAGATGCAAGTAACTCGGCATGACGTGGTTTCATACCGCCGTTACCACAGACATAAAGGTTCCAACCTTTTTCGGTCGCGATAATACCAACGTCTTTACCTTGCGCTTCCGCACACTCACGAGTACAGCCAGACACTGCCATTTTTAATTTATGTGGTGAACGTAAACCTTTGTAGCGGTTTTCAAGCTCAATCGCTAAACCAACTGAGTTGTCTACCCCGTAACGGCACCATGTGCTACCTACACAAGATTTCACGGTACGCAATGATTTACCGTAAGCATGACCAGACTCAAAGCCCGCAGCATTTAACTCTTCCCAAATGAATGGAAGCTCGTGAACTTGCGCACCGAACATGTCAACGCGTTGACCGCCAGTAATTTTGGTATATAGGTTATATTTCTTCGCAATTTGACCAATCGCGATTAAACCATCCGGAGTCACCTCGCCACCTGCCATACGCGGTACAATCGAGTAAGAACCATCTTTTTGGATATTACCTAAATAGTAGTCATTACTGTCTTGTAAGCCTGCGTGGCTTGGCTCAAGGACGAAATCATTCCAGCAAGATGCCAAAATATTTGCGGCAGCAGGTTTACAAATATCACAACCTAAACCGTGACCATGTTGATGAATCAAATCATCAAATGTCTTAATTTCATTGACACGAACCAAGTGATACAACTCTTGACGCGAGTATGGGAAGTGTTCGCAAATGTGATTGTTAACAGTCACACCCTGACGTTGCAACTCAGACTTCAACACTTGAGTCACTAATGGTGCACAACCACCACACGCTGTTGCTGCTTTGGTGCATTTCTTTAATGCACCTAAAGAGGTCGAACCATCGCTAATCGCTTGGCAGATGTCCGCTTTTGATACGTTGTTACATGAACAAATGGTCGCGCTGTCTGGAAGTAAATCTACACCGCTACCACCAGACTTACCTGCTGATTGTTCAAAGCCCGGCATGATCAAGCTTTCAGGAACTTCTGGTAAAGCCAGACCATTTAACATCATTTGTAAAAGGTCGTTGTATTCTTTCGCATCGCCCACCAAAACTGCACCAAGCAATTTTGTTTTCTCAGCATTTACAACAATCTTTTTATAAACCAGTGCATGCTCATCTGCATAGAAATAGCTTAATGCACCCGGAGTCATGGCATGCGCATCACCTACAGAAGCAACATCAACACCCATCAACTTCAATTTAGTGCTCATGTCTGCACCAGCGAAGCAGTGACATTCTTCATTTAAAATGTGTTTTGCTGCAATACGTGCCATGTCATAGCCCGGTGCAACCAAGCCATAAATTTTGTTTTGCCAAAGCGCACATTCACCAATGGCATAAATGTTTTGATCTGACGTTTGGCAATAATCATTAATGACGATACCACCACGTTCACCAATCGCGAGACCACTGTTACGTGCGAGTTCATCACGTGGACGAATCCCAGCAGAGAATAAAATGACATCTGCTTCAAGCTCGCTACCATCTGCAAATTTCATTACATGTGTAGTGCTGTTGCCACATTCGATAGATTGCGTCGCTTTTTGTGTATGAACTTTTACACCTAAATCTTCAATTTTACGACGTAGAACTTTACCGCCTAGGTCATCAATTTGAACTGCCATTAAACGTGGTGCAAATTCAACAACATGTGTTTCTAAATCTAAATCACGTAATGCTTTTGCAGCTTCAAGTCCAAGTAAACCACCGCCAATTACTACGCCTGTTTTTGCATTAAGACTCGCTGCACGAATCGCGTCTAAGTCTTCAATCGTGCGGTAAACAAAGCAGTTTTCACGGTCATTACCCGGAATTGCTGGAACGAACGCATATGAACCCGTAGCTAACACCAATTTGTCATAGCTGATGACATCACCATGATTGGTTGTGACTGTTTGTGCAACTGTATCAATTGCAGTTGCTTTGGTATTTAGACGTAAGTCAATGCCATACGCATCGGCAAAATCAAAACGTGCTAAAGATAAATCTTTTGCTGATTTCCCAGAGAAATATTCTGTCAAATGTACACGGTCATAGGCGATACGAGGTTCTTCCGCGAGAATCGTGATTTCCAGTTCATCATCTGCTTTTTCTAAAATGGCTTCGATGAATTTGTGGCCCACCATACCATGACCAATCATTACCAATTTCATAGTGTTTCTCCTCAAATCACGTTGCTTTTAAGCTGCGTTATTGCGTTCTCAAATAGACGTTGTTTTTTTGCCTTGTGTTCTACCGAGAAGCGAATCAATCTCACAAAGCATGTAGCTGCTTGGAATCCATTTTTCCCACTCGTTAATGACACCCAATGCACAGCAAAGTCATAAAAAGAAATAAAAAAAGCGAGCCCCCTCATAGAGAAGGCTCGCATCGCTGGAACTGAAAAATTAGATAATTCAGATGTAACTTTTTTATGCAATAAAAATAAAGACATGGCCTTCACTCCGACTGAACGTAAATTCTTTGTGTGCACAGTTGCACTCACAAATTCGATCAGAACGGACATCGTTGGCCGTCTTTAAAACTTATGGTCGTCTTCGACCTGCAATTAAGTAAGCATTTTGCATGCCAATCCTTATATAAATTTAATTTAAAAAATTTTTATTTTTAATTTCAAATAGATATAATTCACCCAGCTATCTTATAAAAATAATGTCTTATTCTATTTGCCCCATCGCTGTACACTTAAATAGTTGAAATAAAAATATGTCTTGCCACAAAATGAATCGTATTTTTGCACCAAGACTGACCACATTCATTGTTTAGCTTGCTGAAATGCCACTTAAACTGGATTTTTTGTTTAGTTTTGGATGGCATTAATCTTGCTTAAAACCTGATAACAAAAAACGCGTCGAATTGGCGCATTTTCTTAGCCTGATTTTCTGAACTTATGCCAAAACTCAAAATAGCCCTTATTGATGATGATCATGCGCGAGCAGACTATATAAGAAAAAGTCTGCTTGAAAATGATTTTGAAGTGGTCGCTTGCCTTACTTTGGACCATTTAAATATTTTTCGTCTCGAGCATTTACAAGCCGATGTGATCTTGCTCGATATGGATCATCCTCATCGTGACATTATTGAAAGTTGTGTGAGTAGCTATGACCTACCGACTGTCCTGTTCACTAAAAATTCAGATAAAGACACCATCAAACAAGCCATCGATGCGGGAGTAACGGCTTATATCGTAGATGGCATAGACCCTGCCCGTTTACATACCATTTTAGAAATCTCGATTGAGCAATATAAAAAGCACAAAAAACTCGAAGGTGATTTAAAAGAGGCTCAAACCAAATTGGCTGACCGTAAAGATGTTGAAAAGGCCAAAGTGTTACTCATGCAACTCCACGGGCTGCCTGAAGATACAGCTTTCCAACTTCTTAGAAAAAATGCCATGAGTCACCGTATAACGATTGGAGAAATGGCACGGCGGTTACTTGATGCCCAAAAATTACTCAACAATCAACTAAAGGATGAATAAATGAGCACATTAGAAAAGACTCAATTACAACTCGGCTATATTCCTTTGCTTGATTGTCTTGCATTGCTTTGGGCAAAACAAAGAGGCTTCTTTGAAGAGGTGGGTTTAGATGTCACTTTAGTTAAAGAAGCATCATGGGCAAGTCTTCGAGACCGTCTTGCTTTTGGGTTATTAGATGCAGCGCACTGCTTATCTGCAATGTTACCTGCAGCGGCTGTCGGCACGGATCAAATTGGCACGCCACTACAAACATCACTCGTTTTAAGTGAAAACCGTGCTTTCATTAGCTTAAGTCAAAAACTTACTCATCAACTTGCAATTCAAAAAAATGATACGGCTCAAGTAACAGCGCAAAAAGTGGCAGATTATCTCGAACAAGGTCACTCCATTTCTTTAGCTCATGTATTTAAGCATTCTATTCATCATTATTGTTTAAGAGAGTGGCTCGCCTTAGCAAACCCTGAACTTGCACAATCTATCCAGCTTAAAACATTACCGCCACCTTATATGGTCGAAGCATTAGACAAACATGTGATTGATGGTTTTTGTGTCGGAGAACCTTGGAATACTCAAGGAGAGCTTTTAGGTTTAAGTAAAATGATTTGCTCAAGTCAAAACATTATTCCACCTGTGGCTGATAAGGTTTTAGCCGTAACTCAAGAATGGGCTGAACAGCATCCACAAACACTGGTTGCACTCACCACGGCAATTATGAAAGCCCAACAAGAATTGAGTGAGTTAGACGATTTTGCTCCAATTTTAAAATTATTAGTCGAGTTTGGAATTGTGCGCTTCCATTGTTCAGAAGAAGTACATGTCGACAAATACTATATGATTCAGGATATTGTCCGTCATTTAGTAAAAGAAAGTGCTCTTCCAAAAGTTGAAGACTTTTATTGGCTGCTCGAGCAAATGCAAAAATGGGATGAACTTCAACTCGACCAAGCACAAATCACAAGCTTGGGTGCTCAATGCATTAATCTTGAGGCTTATGAACAAGCTAAACATCGCTATCGTTCATAACTTTTCTACTCATCAAATCGCCATAAAAAAAAGCTGTCTTTTATGACAAAGACAGCTTGAAAGACCCATAAGACAAAATGCGAAACACGCATTACTATACTTTTAGAATCAATCGATTCATTGAAAATATAGCGCTTATGGAAATGATCATATCTATCTAAGCGTATCATTTTCAGACATTTTCATATCAATAACTGCCACTTGATCAAAATCCCCCTCTCTCTTAATCATTCTTACAATTCAAACTAATAGCCAACATGTGCACCTCGTCCTGTTGACGTTGCTGTAAATTATTTGGCTTATGAATCGCAGTAGTTGCTGAGGTTTGCGGAAACTAAACAGCTTTGAACCATGCTCATGGCGATACTTATATCAGTAAAAAATTTGAATTATATAAATAATAAAAAAGCTGATGATAAGCGAAATTTAAATACTCAGCACCAGCTTTTAGCTAAAATCAATTAATAATTAAAAGTATGACTCAAACCAAAGGTATGCCCTTAGGTCCGCATACTAGATACTGGTGAAAAGGTAATTTCTGACTGCTGGCTATAAATCGTGTGATAGTCTTTATTCCACACGTTATAAATTCCAAAATCCACTCGCCCCTTATAAGCTGGAAAATTCACTAGGGCGTCCATAATCGCATAACCCTGTATTTTTAGGGGGGGCTTACCATGTTAAATAACCAATAAAGATTTTATATCCATAATAGTAATGACTACTATTTACATCTGTAATGATAATGAATACTATTTGCATCAATATTAATACTTACTAATTGGGTATAACAATGCGCTTGTCACACTTCAGTCTTTGCTTCCTTACAACAGCAATTTGTACCCATCTTTATGCCGATGATTCAATTAAAATAACTACTGAATCACAAAATGCTGAAGCTAAACTTCCGACAATTGTGATAACAGCGACACGTACACCCAAAAGCATTGCTGAAATTGCAGGAACAGTTCAGACCATTTCTGCTGATGAAATTGCGCAACAGGCTGGTCCAGGTCGTAAAGTTGCAGATGTTTTGACACAACTAGTTCCCTCTTTAGCACCAAGCAGTGGAACGAGTAGTAATTATGGTCAAACTATGCGTGGACGTAATGTACTGGTGATGATTGATGGCGTATCACAAACGGGTTCACGTGATGTAGCCCGTCAGTTGAATAGTATTAGCCCAAATATGATTGATCATATTGAGATAGTTTCAGGTGCGACCAGTATCTATGGTTCAGGTGCGACTGGCGGAATTATTAATATTATTACCAAACGTGCTGACAAGTCTAAGCCTGTTAGCTTTCAAACAAAATTAGGTGTGACATCGGCCGATAATTTCCGCAGTGACAGCCTGGCTTATCAAGTTGGCCAAACGGCTTCATTTTCAAATGATAAAGTCGACGGTTTTCTTGGCATAGACTATACCAATCGAGGTTCTCAATTTGATGGTAATGGAGATCGTATTTCATTAAGCCCTTGGCAGGGTAGCACTATGGATACTGACACTATTGATGTGAATGGTCGTGTAAACTTTAATTTAACAGATAATCAGACTCTTAGTTTTGGTACTCAGTACTATAAAGATGAACAAGATACAGAATATGGGCCTGATTATTCTTATTTGCTCACAAAAACAGATCCATCTTACAAAGCTGTCAAAGGTTGGAGCTTAGATAATCAGCCGTTTACTGAACGTTATGCTTTTAATACACAGTACCAAAATCAGGATTTCTTAGGTCAAGTTCTGAATGTGGAAGCGTACTATCGAAAGGAGAAGTCACGCTTTGTCCCTTATGGTTATTCAGCTGATGGTGTTAGTGTAAAGCAAAGTCAATCAAATGTGGATTATGCAGGTATTCGTTCAACTTTACAGTCTGATCTTATTGTTGCTGATCGTGATTTAAAACTAACTTATGGCTTAGACTATGACTGGGAAAAAGATCATCAGTGGGCAGACTACTATACACCAAGCAATAATGGTTTAGTTTATACCCCAACTGGAGAAAAACAAGGCTCAGGACCAGATACTGAAATTCAGAATATTGGTACCTTTATACAAGGGGACTATGCAGTAACAGATCAGCTTAATATTCAAGCTGGAGTGCGTTACCAATATGTTCAAGCGGACACAGACAGCTATTTAACTGCACGTAAGCCGTATACATTAATGGCTGCAGACTCTACAGATTCAGATAAATTCCTGTTTAACCTAGGTGCTGTCTATAAACTCACTGATGCTCAGCAAGTCTATGCTAACTTTTCACAAGGCTACAGTTATCCAGATGTGCAACGTGTATTACGTGATGTTGCAGCATATACCTTAACTACGTCTGGTATCGCTCCGATCACTGTGAATAGCTATGAACTAGGCTGGCGCTTGAACCAAGATAAAGGTTTAAATTTGGGCCTAACAGGTTTTTATAATACTTCTGATAAAGTCGTTCAATTTAACTCGGATCGTTCTGTAAATGTTGTTGATACCGACCAGCGAATTTATGGGGCTGAAGCAACAGTAAGTTACCCATTCATGGAAAATTATAAGGTAGGTGGGACTTTAGGTTATACAAGAGGCCAGTACAAGGATGGAGCCAATAATTGGCATGAGTTAAATGCTTTTGCAGTTTCACCAATGAAAGGTACGTTGTTTGCCGAATGGAATAATACGGCAGGCTATGGTGTACGTGCTCAAATGCTTGCGATCAAAGGAACTGATAAAGCTTATAAAGACGATCTAGAGTTAAAATCAGCTGGACTGAGTGATAGTAATAGCGCAGCAGAGATTAAAGGTTATACAACCATGGATGTATTAGCACATTTCCCTGTGGCGAAAGGTCGTGTGGACTTTGGTGTCTATAATCTATGGGGAAATCAATATAAAACTGTATTCGCTCAACAAGCAGCAGTAACCAATGCTAACTCATTGCTAGCAATCCCAGCCGAAGGTCGTACTTTTGTGCTAAGTTATACTATAAATTATTAAATTTAGAACTGGGAGGGACTGTTCTAAATTTTCTAAAATTAACGTAATATGCCTTATTATTTAATAAAAAGTCCAACCCTAGTGTCTGGACTTTTTTAATGATTTGTCACGTTTAACGGTTAATTATCAATCAATTTTTCACAATTTCATGTAGCCTCTCTTATTCTATTAGAGAGAAATACAGATATTAAAATTCGAATTTTTTAACAGTCTGAGTTAGGTTTTCCCAAAAAAACTTGCCCCTCATTCTTTAATTGATCATGGATTAAGATGGTATGTAGGAGCATATGATTATGAAAAATGATGCTATATATCAAACTGGTCCTGACTATTTGAGATAAAAAATTAAGTTGTTGATTTATTATATTTTACTGTACTCTCATTTCTGATTCATTTAGTCCATCACGTTGCCGATAACTTCCACAGCGTGAGTAAAATTCATTTCGATAACAATGATATAGAACTGCTGTTTTTTCTAACATCTTTATTTTTTTCTGCGCTTGGTAAGCGATATCTTCTGCAATATAGGCATAAGATTTTACATTTTCATCCGGTTCCCCCACAATTTTACTGGCAGCTGTATTTTCAAAAATAAAATAACTCATCATACGCATGACAGCTCTGAAATGCCCTTGCCCAAGCACATGTTTTTCACCAAATAAAATATGCCACCCAAGATCAGAGTCATCAGCATCATAATAAAGCGCCAGTCGATCGCGCTTGGCTTCATATATCTCAAGATAACCGACGTCTGTATGTTCAATCGTAATAATAAATAACCGCTGATGATCATCACAAATCATCTTTTCAAAATAAACTGCCAGTTCAAGCTCTGGTTTATTCAACTGCCATTGGGGAATCACATGAGGTTCATGCATCCATTTATACAATAATGGAAAATCCTGCGGAAGTTGCACGGCTCTTAATCCATAAGCTACTCCTCTTTCCTCGTAATGGAACTCATCCAACAGCTGTGAAGATAATGTCATCATAAATATTTACTCAATTCAATTTCATGCAGATACAGTAAAGTGGTAATAATCCTGTGCTGAATGTTCGCTAAAAAACTGATCCCGTTTCTGCCGTTCTTGGATTTCCATTTGCTGAAACTTCTCAAGATGATGACGGGCAATATCTGGATTCAAAATAAATACACCATCGGCATCTCCGACCATTAAGTCACCAGAGGAAATACTGGTATCTCCCATCTGTATTTGCTGGTCAAACTCCACCACACATTCTCCCTGCTGACGTGTAGTCAGACAACTGACCGATGAAGCAAAAACGGGGACCTTCATGTTTCTTAAAGCAGTTACATCCGTTACTGCACCCAATATAATTACAGCGGCAAGCTGATGATATATGGCAGCGCGATGTCGCTGTTCTCCCCAACAGGCACGATGTTCCAATTGACGTGCATCAATGACCAGTACATCACCCGGGTGACTGTTCAGCAAAGCCTGACGCAGTGCCATACCATTGACTGAATGCAATGTCGCCGTACGCACTCGACCCACAACATGTCCAATTGGGTTAATCGCATGAATCTGTGGTAAATGCCCTTGGTCCAGTACATGACCAATAGTTGAGCTGGCAATACCTGCATAGCTCTGGATTAAATTATTTAACTGGTCTTGCATGAGTATTGACCTCTGTGTTCATCCTGTCTCAGTAATGGACAGCTTGCACAATATTCTTTTTGTGCTTCAGGTAACTGAAAATAAAAGCAGCATTTTTTACGTTGATAGGTCGTCGACGATTGCTGCCGACTCTGATCCAGTAAATAAAATGGGTTCTGTTTTAGACCCAGATCAGCTGCAGGTAAATCTATCAAAAACTGCCGTTGAAACTGGATACGGCTGAGTAAAGCTTGGCTCCCCCCTTCTCTGTTCATCATGTCGTAAAATTGCAGAATTCGTAATGCAGTATTTTCCCACAACAAAAATTTCTGTACTTTCCCTATACGGGCGAGGACATCAAATAACTTTTGCAGGTCATCTAGTATGAATCGCACATATTCTTCAAAAGATTGCTGTTTTCTACTGATTCCATGCTGTAATTGAGGCAGATTAATCAGATGCAGTGTTCTGTCCCAATGCCAGTCAGGAGGCAATACTGTGGAAATACAAGATATTTCCCATGGCAAATCAATTTCCTCAGAAGTCACGGCATAAAAATATGGAAATAATAGAGGAACAGCCCAATATTTAATGAACATGGATGTAGTGCAGGTTAAACTCACTGCACCCACACGGGAACCAAAATCATTTAATGCTGTCAGACATGCAGAGGGATCTAGCAGATCTGTAAAACTCAGAATCTGCTGATCCTCTACAGGCAGCACATCAAATTGAATATTCAAGCGTTCAGCCAGCAACTGCCGAAGTACTGGTATATTAGATTCTGTCACTTTAAAACCAGACTCAATATTCAATACTGCAATCTGTGACTGCACACCTGAGTTTTCTCTATTCATGAAATTAAACAACACTCCTGAATACATTCGGCACAGTTCCCATACTGCTTGGCATACTTCCTACCCGATTATCTTGCTCAAGTAGCGGACGGATCAGTTGCTTATATGGCCACAACTCACTATCAAACAGAATATGCTTTAATTCAGCACGGGCTGTATCCGTAAATGGCACATCATCCAGCGCTTGCTGTAACTGCTGAGCCAATACGCGCCATAAATCCGCCGAGTCAATCTGATAGAACTCTGCAACAGTTTCCAAGATACTCGCCAAATTGACCTGTATACCGAGTGTTTGCAGATAGAGAATCAAACTTTTCACGCTGTCGTGATACAGCGTAATACGAAAATCATGTGGACTCAGGTACTCCGGATCAGGCAGGCCCTGCTGCTGCATCCACGGCTGATATATACGGACGGAATCATGGTCGCGGAGCATGAAACCAGCGAATTGCCCCTGTTCCAGTACAATACAAATATTCTGGCCATGAATTTCGCCCATCAGACCAAGACGGAACAGGCGCAAATTCACCTCAAAGAAATCACGGCATAATGCAGCAAAAGTATTGCAAATATGCTGTGATGTAATCGTTAAATTCTGCCATTTTAGAATCAAATCAAATACACATCCCTGCCCATCCATCAGTTGCCCTAAGCTAGCCATAGGAATAATCTGATAAGGTGCTTGTAACAACTCAGCAGGAATTCTACGGCGCTGTGCAGCGAGATGCATCGGCCGTTCATTGAACAGCATTAAATTATCTGGCGTTAAATTATCCTGTTGGTCTGGAAGATATGCCCACCATTGATTTTCATCGCATAACCACAGACGTCTCTTCAGTACCTCATCTTTTTGCTTAGCAAGCTGCAAAAGTTGCTGATTCTTTTGCCCATTGATCATTTTTACAATCGGCAAAAAACGCAATGAACCCAAAGACTTAACTGCAAGTGGTAATTTTAGACTATCCTGTGGCTGTGTCGCTGAAAGAAGACTTCTTAGTGACGAACTGGCGTACCAGCCGCTAGACTGGAACGCTAAAGGGATAATATCCTTATGGTGCAACTCTTCAGAAAATTTGTCGGACAGCACATGCTTGAACTGCCATGCATGTAAGGGAATCGCCAAATAACTATCCCCCAGCGCTTTTTCATCACATTCCTGTTTCAACATCAGGAACTGTTCTGCATTCAGAAAAATACGCGCAGGTTGCTGCCTGCTGATCTCAGTAACATCCTTCCCATAGACCAACTTTTCTTTATTTACTGCAACCCAGTGAACATTCATATCCTGAGCAAATTCAGGACTGAAATACTGATATTCATCGGGACTAAAACCGTCCTTTAATTTGGCCAGCGGATGATAGGGACGATCCCGCAAAGCAGCATACTGCTCCAGCTGTATAAATAAATCTGCGGGATGCTGCGTTAACCACTTTGAAGAGGACAATTGATGTTGCTGAGACAATTCTGCATGCAACATTGCCTGTTTTAAATCTGCACGAAAATCTGCCAGTTTTGATGTATCAGCAGAGTTGAAACAGTGTAATTGCTGTATGAAGTCAAATAGTTGCAATGCACTTAGTTTCTGAACATGATAATCCTGTGCTTTGTCCAAGCTAAGCTTACAGATCGATGCTCCAACATACATCTGCCAACGCTGTTTCACACCCTGTTTAAGCGGTAGGATCAAACACTCAGTCTGTGCAGAATTAAATAAAACTGCAAAATGCTCTCCAGCTGCATAACTGTCAAAAAGTGTTTCAAGTCCACGCTGAAACCTTTGTCTACATAGTCGTTGAGCCTCATCCTTTGTTAGGATCTCCGATTCTGAAATATATTGCTCAGCAAGTAGACTATTAACCAAATCCATCAATATCTCCTGCCCTGAAACGGCAGGTGAAAACACCATTGTATTCATTTATTTATTCCCCTAAACAAGCTGACGGAAATGGAAAAGAGGGTTATTTACATAACGCATCTGTACATCACCATCACCGAATAAGCGGCGGCGGGTTAGCGATTCAATACAATATTGCTCTGCAAAGACATCAAACACAGCATAACGTGACTGGTGTTCGGGATATTGCTGCTGAAAATGATGAATAATATCTGCTGCTTTTTGCCAGAAGACCTGTTCACTAAAGTCAAGGTGCTGTTTTAATGTTATGGCAATATCACTCAATGCAACAAAGAATAGACAAGCGCAACTAAAATCCCGCACTGCATTTAGGTCATCCGTGAGAATAAATGACATACGATTAGCTTTCGCATGTTCTGCGGGTAATGCATGCAAGACTGGAAAAGCTTCTGGATGGGTCAGATGATCAGGACTGAAGCGTACCCCATCATGAAAATCCTTTAAAATGATTCGTACTGGCCAGCCATTACGATGAACCAAAATAATATTTTGCCCATGCGATTCAGTTCCAATTCCTTCAGCAAAGAGTAAATATAGAATCGGCTGAATGACCACAGACAGCAATTGCCCAACCCATGCATCCACACCATACTGATCCAGCCAAGGTGCGATCAGTAACTTCCCATCCTTCTGGACATGACCAATTCCATTCAGGGGAATAGCATCTTCACCAGATTTTAGATACTGCTGAACACTTTCACGCCACAAACTGGCAATAGTTCCATATGCCTGTTTGGCATGTGATTCAGGTAGACGAGTGAAATCCACTGCTGAGGCATGTACTTCACCAAGAATATCAAAATCTAATTTTTGGGCAATTTCACTGTTCTTTTTTAAACCCTGTAGCCAATCTGTAATTAACGGCCCATTCATTGCTGTATGTGTCGCCAATATCCGTGAACTTGAGGTATTTGTCAGACTCATGGACAATTTGATATAAGGCTTTTCAGGATGTTGTAAATTGGTCAGTGTTCTCAGTGACTGCTGAGCAATATAGGCATATTCGCCTCGTCCCAGATAAACAATCTTCTGTTCAGCAATTTCCTTAAAGAACACATGCACAATAGTATTTTCCCATTGCCATGGATGAACGGGTAACCAAATATACTCATCTACATTTTTTTGCTGACCCAAAACCTTTGTAAACTCTTTCTGATCCTGTTCAGTCAACTGCTGCTGCAGGAAATCATCCGCATTTAAATGACTGGATGCATTATGGGAAAATATGGACTGATGTACTGCAATCCACACAAGATGAATAGGTTGTGCATATTCAACCCCATATTTCAGATTATCCTGCAGATTAAAACCCACTCGGGATTTATAACAAGGATGATAGGGATGGCCATCCATCAGATAGGTTTCCAGCACATCATAACTATATTGTGCTGCTGGTAGTACATACTCATTCTGGCAGTGCTGAGACTGCACATCATGAATAAAAGTTCGCTTCAACTCACTGATAAAACCATCAATCTGGGCTGCCTGTGGAATACTTCGGATAACCTCATCAATGACTAAATTCAATTGTGCAACCGTTTTTTGTCCCTGATGATCCTCACGGATGACATCTGTAGCATTCATGCGTACTAGGCCAAAACTGAGATGTCGCTGTCCTGCAGCTATATAACGTACCGATTGCCTTTGTGAATTGATCACATCTATATAAAAAACACCATCCTCAAACTGGGCTGGAATCACCTCTTCATAAATCAATGCCTGTAGCAATTGTTTAATCACACGCTGTTCAACTTTTTTCATCATGGCTTGATCAGGTTGCTGCCAAGCCAAAGTACTTGTATTCACAGAATGTGTGGTCGTGGAAAGTGCTGGATGTAAATTGCCCATTATTTTTACCTTTATTGATTTTGGACCAAAACGTCCGCTTGCTTTTGACTCGGAAACCTCCATGCCGCGGGTAATGCCAACAGCATTACGCCTGCACAGATCAAAAACAGTTCCCGTATCGCATGAATTTGAGCAATTGCGAGTTCTGGTAAATATGGAATATTGTGTGTACGAATTTGCAGATAGAGTGCAGCAACCACGACAGCAATTGCAGCGCAAATCCGGCGCAGTAAATTATTAACAGCTGCTCCCTGAGTCACCAGTTCCTGATCTTCCAGACTATTTAACCCAGCTGTTGTCGCTGGCATATAGGACAAACCAAATCCCAGCCCATGCAAGATCATACAAAACATCAGGGATATAACATGTGTACCTGGAATCAATGCCAAACCAGCGAATGCAGCAACAGTCAACAGAAGACCAAAACAAATTAATTGCCGGGCGCCATGTTGATCGAGATATTTACCCGCCCATTGACTACATAGACTGGTGGTCAGTGCACTGCTCATCAGAATCACTCCTGTCCACACTGGACTGAGTTTTAAAGTATTCTGTAACAGTAGCGGGATCAGGAGTAAGGTAATGAACAGTCCGATGGTATGCACAACTGAAATAATCACACTGTAGTTAAAACCACTATTGGTAAATAGTTGCCAGTCAATTAAAGCATTGGGCTTATTACGACTGAACAAGAAAAAGCCGCAACATGCCGCAATACCTGTACTGAACAACAGTAGAAACTCAGGCGTTTGGATGTCACTCAACTGCTGAATTCCACTCAAGCTGAGCAGCAACGCTACAATACCCACAGCAAGCAGTACAAAACCACTCCAGTCAAAACGAAGCAATTTCACATTAGTCTGCTGTGACGGCAACCACCTTAACCCCATCACTAATGCAAAGATCGCCAGCGGAACATTCAATAAAAACAACTCCTGCCAGTTCCACCACACCAAAACCAGTGCACCCAGCATGGGTCCACATGCCAAAGTCAGCATGATCATGGCACCCCATAGCCCTGTAGCAGCACCGCGCTGCGCAGGCGGAGTTACCATAAAAATAATTCCCAGAGACAATGGGATCATTAATCCACTTGAAAAGCCTTGTAAGGCACGAACCAGCAGTACAGTTTCAAAATGCTCTGCAAAAGCACCATATAGCGAGCTCAAACAAAAGACTGTCAGCGCAGTCAGATATACCTGACGTTTACCAAATCGCTGACTCAAATAACCTGTAAGCAATAGACTCAGGCTCATACTCAGCAGAAAAATAACCATGACCCAGCTAACTGCTGTCTCATTAATCTGAAAATCATGCATCAACTGAGGAATAGCGGGGTTAAAACTACTGTTGTTTATGCTGACGGTGCCAGTCCCCAACATCACACAGATCATCACCCAACGTTGTAACCCTGTAGATACAGGATTTTCTGCTTGCAACAGTGATTGTGGCTGTTCAGCCATCTCCTGTCCCCTGTGTTATTTGCTCATGACTTTTAAATACTGATCATCGGTTTTCCCAGAGGGACGCGGCATGACTGTATTTGTTCGGGAATTATTTATCTTGAATTCAGTCGTCAAGGCATGACTATCCAGCTGAAAATCCTGAAAGCCTTGTTTCCCATCTACATCAAAATAGTTTTCTTTCAGAATCTGATTGGCAATCCGTGCGGAACGAAATGCACCCAAGCCCAGATCTGGAGTTCCAACGCCATGGTGTTGGAGACTGGTATTTTGTATATAGATCTCACCATCCCCTTGATAATGCAGTTGATGATGCTCACTAATTTTCCAGCGTTGCTGGGTATCTAATACAATCCCGTCCTTTAACTTATTCAGGAAAGTCTGTGCAGGATATTGATAACCCGTTGCTGCAATCACGGTACTTGCCCGAAGTTTCAACACCTGCTGTTGCTGAGTCTGTAAAAATTCAAGTTGAATATTATTCGGCCCATGTAACTGTGCATTCTCCAACTGATAGTTGCCGGCAATAGTCACACAGGTATCCGCTTGTCCAATACTACGGTGATAAAGGCGCTCATAGATTTCCTGAATAGTTCTGCTACTGATGCCCTTGTACAAGTGGGCCTGCGCAGTTGGCAAAGTATCTTTGAGAGCTTCTGGTAAATGATAGAAATAACGCATGTAATCTGGACTGAAGCTTTCCAGACCCAATGGTGTATTTTCCATGGGTGAAAAACCTGCAGAGCGGGTCAACCAATACAAATGGAATTTGGGCTTACCTGTTTCTGATGAAATCTGCTGATCAAATAAATTAATAAAAATTTCCGCTGCAGACTGACCAGAGCCAATCAGTACCACATTGCCAGAAAGATTATCGGTACACTGCTGTAGATAGCTGGAAGAATGCAGACAAGATGCAGTTTGCTCTGAAATTGTTTGTAAGGGTTTGGGTAATCGCGGCACCGTTCCCACCCCCAATACCAGTTTACGGGTCTGATGAATGGACAATCGTCCACACTGTTCAGCAATCACCTGAAAACCGCCAGAGATTGGAGCAACGTCCACCACTCGATGACCAAAATGTAGATCATGCAACTGCTGTACCACCCACTGGCAATAATGGTTGTATTCTTTACGCGGAATATACAGATTCTCACGAAAGTAAAACTTATAGAGGCGTTGCTGTGCCTTTAAATAGTTCAGAAAGCTATAAGGGCTTGTCGGCTCAACCAGACTGACCAAATCGGCCATAAAAGGGACCTGCAACATCGCACCTGGCAGCTGTAATCCTGCATGCCAGTCAAAATTTTCCCGTTTTTCAAAGAAACAATATTTCAATGAAGCATGCTGATTCACCAACGCAGCAAGACTTAGATTAAAGGGCCCCAGACCAACACCTATGAAATCAAGCATAGTCGGCCTCCTCAATGACTTGTCTAACATAGAGTGGATTTTTTAAATCAACATAGATTGATTGCTGAGAAATATCAGCTTGTAACTCATCCAGTTCATACAGACGTGTCATCATATTACCTTTATAAGGAAAAGTTTCATGATGTAAAACAGTCTTTAATAAATTGCTTTCAGGATATTTCTGATAGGCCTGCAACAAGTAGGATTGCAGCATTTCAATTAATTGTTGCTCCTGAACGGCGCCAGTCATACCTATGGCATTAATCAGACCGAATAAGGTATTACCAATAAAGTAATAACGGAAACGTTCATCCACCAGTGACAATGGGCATACTGCCTGACCATCTGTTGCCAATGTCGGATAATGTTTCAAAATTTCTGTGGCAAGCTCACGGATATAGTAAAATCCTTGATTATCCCTAAACCATACTGTTTTAGGCATACCCTGTTCCAGTTCAATCAAGGTATTCTGTTGATGTGCTTCAAAAGCCATTCCATATTCATGATACAACTCCATCAATGGTAGAATGGTCATTTCCAGGAAGCGATCAAACCACAGCAAGGCAACTTGTGACTGAGATTGACCTGTTTGTTTTGAAATATCTGCAAAAATTTCACTGAAACGATTTTTTGCCAATATAGGATGATCCTGACACAATGAAGCAATACAAGTCACATCATCACTGACCTTAAATGGATTTTCACGCAAAATACAGATGGTTTCATCCAGCACTTGACCACCAAATTTCAATGCAATCCAAGCAGGATCACTCAAAGCCTGAAGGTTCGGATTTCGCTGCCTGAATTCACTTAGACAATCATCATGCCACAGTTGATAACTCAACAAACCACGGTGGCATTCCTTATACAGATTGACCCGAACTGAATTAGTCACAGCCACAGTCATTGATGCCTTGAACATCCAAGGTGATTGCTCACTGTACAGCGTACGCACTGAAGTTGTTGCTTTGACATCCCAGCCTAACGCGCCAAAATCAATCAATTTCTCTTCATGTAGAAGCTGTTGATACCAGTCCTTATCCTTTAGATAACGTGCCTGCCATGGATGTAAAGGCAACAAAGCATATTCAGGAAACTGAGCTATTTTTGCTCGGTGAAACGCATTGAAATATGGTTCTAAATCATGTTTGAACTGTGTAGGAATATCAATTTTATGTGCATTATCCGAAGCAATATGCTCTGGGTGCACATATAGAAATTGCATTTTGAAGGTATTCTGTGTTTCAGGTGAAAAAATCTTCCAGTCATCCTGTACAAAACCCTGTCGGCTTTTGGGTGAAGGATGCATGCTGTGGCCAAGTACCAATGCCTGTTCACTCTGAATAAAATTTTGCTGTTTTGCTATAATTTGATCAAAATTTGGTTCACGATGACTGAGAAATTGCTGCAGTGCTCTGTGACTCTGAATCCAACATTCCAGCAATGAAGATGCATCAAGCTGCTGAGCTTTGGATTGTTCAATTAAATTTTCCAGTAGATTTGACGCAATATTTACAGGACTAAGTGCCAAATATTGACCTTCCCGCTCGACCCACGGCAAGTCAGCAAAACGGTGCCGCCCTACCTGACTAAAATACTCAATCGGTGCATAAAGAAACCCATTGATTGCATGTAAAGGGATACTCAGTAAAACTTTGCCCTTACCTCTTTCTGTCAAATGAGGAGATTGTTCTGTTAAAGAGAGAAAACGTCCATGACCTGTTTCTTGTAAATATGAGTTCACTAAATGCTGCAAGGCAATTTTATTTGTGATTGATCTCATCAGGATTACTCTGTGGAGGGATAAATACCTACGGAGAATATCCACATTTATCCGCAAATACAAATGATAATTATTATTATTAACATTCAATAATAAAAAATTACATTTTATCAGCAAATTTCAATTTTATTCGCAAAGTAAAATTAAATATAATGAAAAGTTAAGCCTTAAATATCCTAAAATATTGATCAATGCAAAACTGGATTAGACAAATTTATCTTAATTAACCGTGATATAAATCACAGTTAATCTATGATTTTTAACAAAGGTATCGATATTATTCTTGAGGGTGCTGCCGACCTCTCTCAATCTATGGGACTGCCGTGGCAATCTAGTCATCCAAAAGTGAAAGAAAAGGTTCAAGAGATGTACGCTAAGACAAGACTAGAAATAGCCAAAAGCATTTCTGCGCTATTCCCCGACAACCTGAAGATATTGCAGCTTGGAAACAACAATCTATTCAGCTTTTTGTACTCGGTGATGATCGAAGTATTATTCGTCGTGCCCATCAAAACCATCTAAATACTTTTAAGGACAACTCATAACTGTTCACATCTTTTTAGGGGAATAAATTCCTATTCCCCTAATTCATTGAATAAATTTCAAATATATTATTTTAAAGCAATTAATAATGTTTTTAATTACAATGATTCTCATTTATAATTCGCTCAATTTAAAATCACTCTCAGGGCGAGACAATGGGAAATAAGAAAAGTAATAAGCTTTTTACGAGGAAGTCTGAAGTAAAAAATATCAGTCCACTCCTTTCACTTGGTGGGGCCATTATTCTTTCCAATGCAGCTTTTGCTGCTTCACCTGCTGAAACTACAGAAACAGAAAAGAAACCCGAAGCTCTCCCGACAATTACAATTACTGCTTCACGCGCAGATGAACTCTCTACCTCTGCCAAACAAGTCACCAAGCTAGATGAAAAACAAATTGAACTTTTAAGAAATGGTTCATCTGGAAGTATTGCGACTGTTTTAGCAAAAGCCGTACCGGGTTTATCCGATTCAAGCCGCACCATTACCGATTATGGTCAAACTTTACGTGGTCGTAATGCTCTCATCTTGGTCGATGGCGTTCCAATGAACCTCACACGTGACACATCACGCGGACTTTCAGCAATTGACCCTGAAAGCATTGCCAACATTGAAGTGATTCGAGGCAGTAACGCAATTTATGGTGGCGGTGCTTCTGGCGGTATTATTTCAATTACTACGAAAGCGGCTGGTGGCGAACCTACAGCAAAAACAGTCGTTGGGCTTCAAACACCTTTAACAAATTTCCGTTCTAATGCTTTAAGTGGCGATATTCATCAATATTTCACAGGCAGCTTTAACGCTTTTGACTATGCACTAGACTTTGGTTACCAACGTATTGGTAGCCCATACGATGCAAGTGGTGACCGTGTTGCACCTGAACCTAGTCAGGGAGATTTATATGATGCCGATGCTTACAGCGTAGGTGGTAAACTTGGTTATCATATTGATGACAATCAATACTTACAATTTGCTGCGAACTACTACAATGCCGAGCAAGACTCAGATTATGCATCTGACATAAGTGTTAAGAATACCCCCGCTGGAACTGTACCAGCCAAAGCAATTAAAGGCTTAAAGCTTAAAGATCAGACTAAAAATGAAAACCAGATTTACAATTTAACCTATAACCATAAAGACTTTTTTGGTAATAAGGTTGATGCTCAAATTTATTATCGCGACTTCTTTACGCGTTTTTCACCATTTGATGCGCGTGTTCCTGAAAATGAAGTCAGCCCACGTGGTGGACAAGTGGATCAGGTATCTCAAGAAAATAACGTACTCGGTAGCCGTTTAACTGTAACCACACCTCTTGAGTTTTTAGGTGATACCTCATTAGTTTGGGGTGGTGATTTTAGCCGTGAAAAAAGCGAAATGCCTTTAGATATTTTCGATCGTGACATTTATGATCAATCTGGTGGCTTAGAGTTTGTAAAAACTGGCAAGCTCATGTATTTACCCGAGCTTACCACGCAAAGTGTCGGTGGCTTTGTACAATTAAAACACCGCTTTAATGACCAATGGTCAGCAGAAGCTGGTACGCGTTATGAAGATAGCTATGCCCAAATTGATAGTTTTATTCCACTATCACAACTTGATCCTAACACACAATCATATAAGCCCAACCCTTATGTGTATCAAGGTGGAAAAGTGAAAGCTGATTCATGGTTATACAATGCTAATGTAACTTTCTCTCCAAATGACCAACACTCGATTTATGCATCATTTAATCAAGGTTTCCAATTACCTGATGTGGGTGTGATTATTCGTAATGCAAGTGAGGAAAAAAAATCTGAATTATCCTCTTCATTTTTAGAACCAGTAAAAGTTGATAACTATGAGTTGGGCTGGAAAGGGGACTTCAATAACGTCTCTTCAAGTTTAGCTATATTCCACTCTACTTCTGATCTTGGCGCTGTTCAACCAGTGAGTAATAGTTTGGTTATGCTTAGAACCAAAGAGAAAATCACTGGTGTTGAAGCAACTTTTGACTATCTTGATGATGCTAATGTTTGGGGAACGGGTGGTAGCGTTACTTGGATGAAAGGTCGTGAAAAACCTCAAGACGGTGCTGAACAAGACATGACAGGCTTCCGTATTCCACCATTAAAACTTACAGCTTACGTTTCTTATAGCCCAACTGAAACTTGGACCAACCGTCTACAAGCCACTTATTTCGGTTCAGAAGACTACCGCTTAAATGGCAAAAATAGTTTTGGTCGTTACGATGTAAAAACGTATACAACAGCAGATTTAATCAGTAGCTTTGCGCTTAACAAAAAAGACACTGTGACGATTGGTTTAGAGAACATGTTTAACCGCAAGTACTACCCTCTCTATAGCCAATTATTAAGATCTAGTAATAATACTAGCCATTTAGTGGCAAATGGTGCAACGCTGAAAGTTTCCTATAGCCATAAATGGTAATCAAAAACTGATATTGAATGTGTCACAAAAAGGAGATCAATGCGATCTCCTTTTTTTTATTAAAAATATTAATTCCTTATCTATTTTTTCCATGGTTAACCTAAGTTAAACCCACAGAACCACCCTAGTATTCTGCTAAAAATTTTGTTAACTTGATTCTGTTACACATTCAAGATGCAGCTTTTTCATCCAACACTTCCTCTCACTGTGTTTATGAAAACAATATCAATATGTAGTTTTACCAATATTTTTAATGGGGCAAATCATAATGGAAATCTCACACCGCGAAATTTACGCGCTCGTAGACATTAATAATTGTTATGTGAGTTGTGAGCGACTATTTAATCCCAAACTTATTGGTCTACCAGTCGTAGTACTTTCCAACAACGACGGATGTGTTGTATCACGTAGTGAAGAAGCAAAAAATATGGGTATCAAAATGGGTATCCCATGGTATCAAATCGAACAAGAAGCTCTTCAAGCAGGTGTACACGTCTATTCAAGCAACTACACTTTATATGCTGAAATGTCACGTCGCTTTTTTTCCGTTCTTGGTGAATTTTTCTCGCCCGATGATTTAGAAGCTTATTCTATAGATGAATGTTTTATTCGCCTTACCCCTTACCTTCAATCTCTAGATATTCATTCTTATTGTGTCAACGTCGTAGAAACCTTAGAAGAATGGCTAAGCTTACCTTGTTGTATTGGCATCGGATATTCAAAAACTCAAGCAAAATTAGCCAATCACTATGCTAAAAAAATTAGAAGCTTTAATAGAATTTGTAATTTCACCACTTTAGATCCTCTGCTTCTTGAAGACCTCATGCAACACACTTCAGTCAAAGAAGTCTGGGGAATTGGCTACCAATTAGTCAAACAATTACGTAGCTATGAGATTTATTCATGCTTAGACTTAACTTTTGCCAATGAGCATCATCTAGCAAAAGCTTTTTCTGTGGTTATGGCCCGTACCATTCGTGAGCTAAAAGGCCAATCCTGTATTCAACTTGACGATCCTGCCATCGTCACAAAACGAATTTTAGCTTCACGTAGTTTTGCTCAAGCTTTATCCAGCATTGAGATTATTAAACAAGCACTTATTTTCCATCTCAACCGTGCTCATCGCCGTTTAATGAAACAAGAGCAACTATGTGTCTGCATTCAAGTCATGCTTTATGAAAAAATAGATAAACCACCTTATAAAAAAGCGTCTTCTCAAGCGATAGGCTTAAATTATGCAACAGATGATTTATGCATATTAACAAAAGCAGCTATGCAGCAAATAGATGTTTTATATAAAGAAAATAAAAAATACATTAAGATTGGAGTTTTATTTTGTGGTTTGCATCCCCGTCAACATCACATTGATGATTTATGGCAACCTCTTGAGTTGATTCAGCAAAGACAACAATTAATGCAAACACTCAGCACAGTTCGTAACCGATTCGGTAGTCACTATTTACAAGTCGGTTATCATTCCCGTAATCCATCTTGGCATATGAAACAATGTCACCGTTCAAAAAATTATCTAACTCGATGGAATGAGCTATTAGTGATTGGAGAGAACTCTATAGCCGTTACACAAAATACATGAACTGTTTTTGTCAATTCAGTTTAAAATAAGCTCCATTAAATTACTTGAAATTTTGTCATTTTTTAACATTGCTAAATCATCGCAAAATTTACAATATATAAGCCGAATTTGGTATACCCTTTCTGCGACGATGAAAACAAATTATAAAAAAATTGTAGAAACATATGCCATAATAAGCAAACTTTGCAGACATCTTGCAAAGAATATTTGCATCTTTAGAGCTGGAGCAATCTGAATGAGTTCGACCATTTTGGTGATTCATGGACCGAATTTGAATTTGCTGGGAAAACGCGAACCAGAAGTATATGGTCATCTTACCTTAGATGATATTAACCAACAACTTATTAGCCAAGCTCAACAAGCTTCAATCACATTAGATACTTTTCAAAACAACTGGGAAGGTGCCATTGTTGATCGTATTCATCAGGCACAAACTGAAGGCGTAAAACTTATTATTATCAACCCTGCAGCCCTCACCCATACATCTGTTGCTCTACGCGATGCCCTACTTGGCGTTGCGATTCCATTCATTGAAGTTCATTTGTCGAATGTCCATGCAAGAGAGGCATTCAGACATCATTCTTATTTATCTGATAAAGCAATTGGCGTGATTTGTGGTTTAGGTGCAAAAGGCTATCGTTTTGCACTCGATTACGCTATTGAAAAAATTCAACCATCTAACCCAAACTAGTTTAGGAATAGTCGCCCATGGATATCCGCAAAATTAAGAAACTCATCGATTTAATGATTGAGTCTGACTTGCAAGCGATCGAAGTTAAAGAAGGTGATCAATCAATCGCTTTAACTCGTCGCAATCCTGTCGTTGCTGCGGCTGGTGTAGCACTTCCGGCTGCTCCTGTTGCAGAAGCACCAGTTGCAAAAACACCGCGTGGAGCAGTTGAAACTTCTCCAATGGTTGGCGTGTTCTACGCTGCTCCAAGCCCAGGCGAAGCACCATTTGTTAAAGTAGGTCAAACAGTATCTGCTGGTGAAACTTTGGGTATTATTGAAGCAATGAAAATCATGAACCCAATTGAAGCAACTCAAAGTGGCGTGATCGAAGAAATTTTAGTGAAAAATGGTGAAGTTATCCAATTCGGTCAACCTTTATTCCGTTATCGCGCGTAATTACCCCGGGGACGTCTATGTTGCAAAAAGTTTTAATTGCAAACCGTGGTGAAATCGCTTTACGTATTACCCGGGCTTGTAAAACATTAGGAATCAAGACTGTTGGTATCTATTCAGATGCCGACAAGGATTTGATGCATTTACGTTTTGTTGATGAAGCAGTATGTATTGGTCCGGGCGCAAGTAGTGATAGCTATTTAAATATCCCGGCAATTATTACTGCTGCAGAAATTACCGGTGCTGATGCTATTCACCCGGGTTATGGTTTCCTTTCAGAAAATGCTGAGTTTGCTGAAATTGTAGAAAGTTCAGGCTTTACTTTTATTGGTCCACGTCCAGAACATATCCGCCTTATGGGGAATAAAGTTTCTGCGATTGTTGCCATGAAAAAAGCTGGCGTACCTACTGTACCAGGTTGCGACCATGCAGTAACCATCCACAATGCCTTAGCAGAAGCGAAAGAAATCGGCTTCCCGCTTATTGTTAAAGCGGCTTCTGGTGGTGGTGGTCGTGGTATGCGTATTGTTGAGCGTGTAGATACTCTACTTGAATCAGTTCAAGCAGCGCAGCGCGATGCAGAAATGTGGTTCGGTGATGATACCGTTTACATGGAACGCTTCTTACAAAAACCTCGCCATGTCGAAGTTCAAGTTCTTGGTGATGGTAATGGTCATGCAATTCATTTATATGACCGTGACTGTTCATTACAACGTCGCCATCAAAAAGTACTAGAAGAAGCACCTGCACCAAACCTACCAGAGCAAGCTCGAGCTGATATTTTAGAAGCTTGTGTCCATGCTTGTCAGTTGATGCAGTATCGTGGTGCTGGTACGTTTGAATTCTTATTTGAAGACGGTGAATTCTTCTTCATTGAAATGAATACTCGTGTTCAGGTAGAGCACCCTGTAACTGAAATGGTTACTGGTGTCGATATTATTGAACAACAGTTACGTATTGCTGGTGGCCTAGGACTAGAGCTTCAACAAGAAGATATCAAAGTTCAAGGACATGCAATTGAATGCCGTATCAATGCAGAAGATCCAACAACATTCTTACCTTCACCAGGTAAAATTGAAAGTTTCTATGCGCCAGGCGGCGCTGGTATTCGCTTAGATTCTCATATCTACCCAGAATACAGCATTCCACCTTACTATGACTCTATGATTGCTAAACTGATTTCTCATGGTAAAGACCGTGAAACTTCAATTGCTCGTATGCGTCAAGCGCTAGATGAAATGATCCTTACAGGAATTAAAACAAATATTCCTCTACATAAAGATCTTATTTTGCAAGATAAGAGTTTCTGCTCTCAAGCAATGGATATCCATTACCTTGAAAAACACTTGTTAAAGCAAGTCGAAGAAAAGAAAGCTGAAACTGCATAATAAAAAAAGCCTCTTATTTTTAAGAGGCTTTTTTTATATCTATAATTTTATGGTAATACCCGACGTAAAGTCGCAAAGCACTGCTCACCTTTAGCTGTTGAACAGAAATTGATTGTATGGTCGTTTTTCCATTGTACAAAATATTGTGAGACATCACCTGTTTGGTCTTGCTTCTGACCAGAACAATCTACTTTATTATTATCAAATTTAATTTGCATTACTAAAGCGGCTAGCTGCTCTTTAGGGTCATCAGATGGTTGATATTCATAAATACCATAAGACCATTCCTGACCGCTTTTGATCACTACATCATTACTACTACGAAAGTTATAATATTCCACACATTTCTTATTATTTGGAATTTCCATTCCCCATAATCCCATAATTTCAGGGCGCGTAACAATACGTATAGCATTAGGATTACTTGCGGTCCGAACGGGTTGTTCAGCTGGCTGTTGAGTAGCCGTTTCTGCCACAGCTAAACCAGAACAAGCCCACAATAATCCAATAATATAAATATTTTTCATAGATTTATTAATCATTAAACGCATGAAGTTAAGTTAGCATATTTTTTGACAAAATCACTGCTCCATAACCATATAAAAACAATATTTTTCAACTGTAACGTGCCACAACAAGTCATCAAACAATTTTATATTTACTTGCTTTTTTCAATATAAATTCTTTGTTTTGCATGATCTCAAGCTTAGGCAGTTGAAGAATCGACTTGTTTCGGAAGCCACTTTACAAAGCACAAACCTAAGAGCACAACCACGCTGGCACACATAAAGATGAGTTCACCAGAAAGAATTTTCCAGAAATGCCCAGCCAGAACACTACCGAAAGCTACACCTAATCCCCACATGGTACTATAAAGTGCTTGTCCACGCCCTTGCTGTCCAGCAGAAAAGTTTTGAAAAATAACTCTCATTGCGATCAAGTGAAATAAACCAAAACTAAAGGCATGTAAGCACTGCGCAAAAAGTTGACCAATAAAATAATGTGAAAATACTGCAACTAGCATCCAACGTATGCTCGTCACTAGCAGACACACAACGACTAAACTGCGCCACGAAAAACGTTGAAAAATCTTTGAGGCAATTGAAAACATAAAAATTTCAGCAAAAACACCCATGGCCCATAAAAATCCAATTTCAGTCGTACTGAAATTCAAAGATTTCAGAAAATTACTATAGAAACTATAAAAAGGCGCATGTGAAAAAAGTAGAATAAATTCAATTGCAAAAAATGCAGCCACTGTTGGGCGCTTAAGAACAGGAAGTAAAGGTTCTAAATGTTTTTGGGAAGTAGGCGCGCTATCAGGTTCGCGGATTGAGAAAGACCAAATAAACGCTAGTGATGCGATAATTAATAGTAAAATTGGGAGCATTGAAATAGGCACTATTTCTAAAATTGCCCCAATAGTGAATACCCCAACGATAAACCCAACCGATCCCCACTTACGAATTTTGCCGTAAAGTTTAGCTTTTTGATTACCCAACCAAAATAAAGTGACTCCCTCAAATTGAGCTAAAATCGCATTTTGAAAGAAACTAAAAATAAGCATAAGCAAAGCAACTGATTGAAAAGTATTTGGCACTATAAAAATAGCCAACCATATACAAGATTCCATCCAAGTTGCTATCCGAACAAGCAACATCCGCCTACCAGATTTATCAGCAATCCACCCCCAAACTAAAGGCGCAAAAAAACGAGTTACAATCGCAATTGATGATAAAACACCAATTTCTTGATAATTAAATCCCTGATCTTGAAGATATAAATTCCAATAAGGCATGAATGTACCCACAATGGAATAGTAGAAAAAGTAGAATCCACCGAGTCGAGTTTGGATAGTAAGTGGTTGAAACAATTTATAAACCTTTGTATTTTCATGAGGTTAAAATTCGGGATAGCTGTCACACATGTAGCCATTTGTCTTTAGTACTACTAAGCATCCACAAATTTCGATTCGTAGATTCACCGAATAAAATACAATTAAACATATCAGAGCATCTCAGCCTTTCAATTTTAACACTTTGTTTTCCAATACAAATAATTAAATGATTGATAAGACAAAATAAAGAAAGAAATGAGAACTGTAATTTAATTTGTACAATCTGTTAACTTGTGTAAAAATACATTTAATATTCACAAGGTATATATTTATCAGATGTTTTTTCTTATTTTTTTAATTTGTCTTTTTCTGTTTTTACTCATCCTGAAACAACATTATCGCTAACCACTTATCACCCCTACTTTTTTTAAACTTATCTGCTTCTTTTAAATTAGAACAATTAAACATCAAATTCTATAAATAAGGCCCCCTTTTAAACTACATCTTTAAGTCGAGCCTAGCTTAAATATCAATTTTAAAAACTAATTATTATTCATCTCCGCCACTCAAAACATTGGTAAAATATCCAATCTTAGAATCAAAAAATTCTTAATAAGTTACTGTAACAACGATCGTATCTGAGTAATTACCCGGAGCTGTTGCAATAGTGGTACCTTGCGGAATTTTTCCATAGACATTTGTACCCTGAGAACTGCCCGAACCTGTTTTAGAAACACCTCCAGAACCTCCAACTGCGCTTACACCACCAGTAGTATCCCATACCGTACTATAATTCGAGTTCTGATATAACTGATACTGAATGTACTGACCACTACCATTTGCCATCTGCCTAAAACCACCGGCAATACGGTTATTTCCATCCCCCAAATAAATACTATATGGCAGTCCATTATTACAGGTCGTATTCACCACTCCTTGAGCTGTATAATCACGAGTAGTCTTACCAATATCATTAATATTTCCAAAATCGACATTTGATGTTGAATCTATTTGACACAAACTTGGCACAACATAATTAGCAGTTATGGTGGTATTACCCGAGTCCCAACCTCCACCACCATCACCTTCGCACACTGTGCTAGAGCTTGCTTGCATGTCCCAAAATAGCTGAACCGTACCCGTATAGGTTCCTTTAGGATATGCCATGAGCGAACCCGTACGAGCTGGTACTTTTATATTTACTGAGTAACTTATAACATTCTTTGAAGAGACGGTTTTCACAGGCCCATACCAGACATTCGAATTTTGATTAGTGGTAGAAGAGCCAGCCCCACCTACACTTGCAGTTACCGTATAGGGTAATGAAACATTATTATTACTACTCGTGGTTCCAGTAAAAACGGTTTTCATACACATATAACCTGAAATTTCTGGTGTTGAACGTGCTCCATAACAACGTATTGTCCCAGTGTATGTCAATACTGCATCATTGTTAATTGTTGCAGCAGTGTATGTATATGTGCCAGAATTTGGCGCTGTAGCTGTGCAATCTGCATGGGCGGAATTAAAAAATGTAAAGATCAGGCATAGCAAACCCGTTCCCAAAAAATATTTCAGGATAAATGAAAGTGCTCTAAATGTTGTCGGTTGGTTAAAGCTAGCAATATTTATCGACATACATAAGGCCCCAATTTTTTAGCACTGTATTGCTTATTTTCATACGCAAAAACAACTTGGCATGAACCATGATCCAGAAGATCAACTTCAAGTTTGTTTTGCTTTAACAGGTTTGGAATAAATACTTCGCCGTCGTAACCAACTATTCCATCTTGCTGACTATTAATTTGAACGGCATAACCCGGCATTAACGGTGAGTTGTTTTGATCAACCAGTTTCACTAACCCTGAAATGACCTGATGAGCACCGAAGTCAACCAAGGTTCCTTGGCGGTAACCTACAAACGCTGTCTGATTCGTAGAGCTCACTTCCCACTCTAAAGGTAAATATGATGGGTCTAGGTAGATATGATGAGACATGTAGGGTCTTAAATTCGCAATTAAGAATCGGCCAGACTTATCGGTCGCACCTAAATTAACACCACCATTTAGAATTTGGCTTTGCGGCCCTGCATTGGTTACGACCGCATAGCCATCTCCAATTTCATTGGCCGCAAAGATACGTCCCGCTGCCGCAACCAGTGAACCTGTTGCTGAAAGTGCAACCTGATCGTTGTCTCCAAATCGGTTATAGCGTCCTGTCAGGTAAGCTGCTCGTGCTCGATAAGAGGCATAAATTGAAGCATTATTCTCCTGCGCATCCTGATCACGTTCAACATAACCGCCCCAGCCAAACGAACCAATTTGGGGTTCTGACAAACCGAAGATTTCTTGGCGGTACCGTAAGCTACCACTATCACTAGATACACTCGTGATCGCATTCACTTTACTGGACGGGGTATATCGCAGCGCAAAGTAAATTCCATAGTCCTTGTGGTTTTCATAATCTTTATACGCTGATGCATAAAAACCCCAGTTCTTATCCAAACTTCCACTTAAATTGGTAGACAGTAATTTATAGGAGTTATCACTATATTTGATCTGGTTATAGCCCAGATAAACCCCATAACCTGCATAAAAGTTATAGTTAATCCCTGCCCTAAAAATCTCATCTGCCAATGCACTGTAGTTGAGATAGTTTTGTGACTCGGCATTGATCTGGTTATCTTTTAAATATCTCACTTGAGACACACGGGCAAGGTCAAAATAGTTATCAAATACTTTACGGTAACTGGTGTTAAATGAAATGTTCTTACTGATGCGCCCTTCTAAACCCAGCAAGGTAGAGTAACCGTTTTCATCTTTATACTGGCTTGCTGCAATGTCAGCATTGATCACCCCAATACCAAAAATATTCTTGGCAAATCCTGTGCCGAGGTTCGACAGGCCATCTGTTGAAGCTTCTGCACCACCACTTAAAGTCAGTGAGTTACTGTAGCCGTATCGGATCGCACCTGAGGCAAAGGTGGCATCATCATAATCGTTTGAATAGAGTCCATAGTTGTAGCGTGGAATACCAACATCTACTGAAAACTCATTTATGCCTTTTGCCAGAATCTTGGATGAAAAATAGTACGGCTTTTTGGTAATGCTCTGCTTTCCAGTTGCATCGGTAGTCACAAGGGTGACTTCATTTCCTGAAATAAATGGGAGCTGTTTAATATCAAATGGGCCTGATGGGACTAACCCTGAATAAATCTTTTGCTGGTTGACATATAAATCCAGTGTTGAAGGCAATGCTGCCGAGCCAGAAAATTGCGGAAGTGCTGAGGTGACAATATCACCGCGTTGGCTATAAGCACTCGACCACTGGAAACCAGCCAGACGGACACTACTGCCCCAATCCGGGCTATTGGAAATAAAGTCCCCTAGGGTATATATCCTGATCTTTTCAGGGTCTACATACTGCCACTTACTTTCCAGTCGTACCCATTTTTCATGGCTATAGCTAGTTTCATTACTACCGTTATATAAAACCCCTGATGAGAAGTTACCAATTGCACTGTTAAAAATACCCTCAGCCGTACCTGAGAAAACGTTCTCGTCATTGGTTATGGTGTTATACAGACTGTAGTTCAAAATGGCTGCATTTAAGGGTTTCATCTTTAGCAATTGTGGGCTAGTGATCTGCTGACTACTTAAATCAACTGAGTAACCCGTTAACATGTTCGATGGAACTTTTAAGTTTAAAGACTGCTCATTTTCCAGATATTTAAACTGGATTCCGTTTAGATCATTAATACACACCCACTGGTTATCTGGGATATGTGCATCCATTTTTAATCTTAAAGTTTTTAAATCACGTGAGCGGATATATAGCTTTCTATCTTGATCCTGCCGCACCGATATTAAATCTTTAGAAGCATTTGAATTAACAGAGATATTTAAAAATAGTTGTATATATCCCTGATCAGAACCAAATGCTTGATGAGCAGAATTCGTAACTTCTGGAATACTTGGTAAGACAGCATTGGTACTATCTTGTAATGATTCAGCAGCGGCATGAATCGGCAAGTACATAACACATAAGGCACTTACGATATATTTCATATGTGCCTCTTTAAAGAGATGTTTGCTTACCGTTAATATTTAATGAAATATTATATTTATGATCTGCTTGAAATTTAAAATCCGGACTAATATTAAAATTTCTCGCTTTCCCGGCAAGAATATAACCATTCACGGTATTTACTTTAATGGGATAGCTTTTATTTGCTGTTGTATCCACAAGTATTAAGTTATTTAAAAGCGCATGTCGATTACCAACATTACTTATGGTGAGATAAGCGTTATTTTGTTCTTGTTGTATTGACCAATTCAGTTTAGTAATCGCATCTTTATTGACGACAAATACAGGTAATGACGAACGTAGTAGTACGTTAACCCCTTGATCAGCTTTACGACTGTCAATCGGTTTGGGTAATTCATCAATAATAATACGATAAGTTTTTTCACCAGAAACAGGTTCTGGGTTAACTCTAACTACACGTAAGTTATAAGAGTCACTAGGTTGTAGTTTTAAAAATGGTGGACTAATTACAATCTCATCCGTAGGGATTAACTGATCTTGACCAGCATTTTGTCTCCACTCAAATACACGCACCTGTAAATCAGCGCTTTCATTTGACTGGTTATATAAACTAATGGAAGATGCAGCCTGATCACTCAATATTTCAACACTAACAGGTGAAAGGCGAATTGATGCTGCATTTAGCATACTAGGCAAAAATAACAATAAACTTGTAACAACAAAGATATTTTTTTTCATGATTTGCCCAGAACTACTTTTCTCAGATTGAGCTAGCTCCCTTAAAAAGAGCTAGCGATGACGCAACTAAACTTATTAAAAATTAATAAGTCACTGTTACAGTCACAGTGTCAACATAGCTGCCCGCGCTTGGCAAAGTAGTGCCAGCAGGAATACGGCCATAAACGTTCACTGTCTGAACATTACCAGTTCCTGTTCCACTATAAGCAGTTGTTGAAATACCTATTGCTGTGGCACGTCCTGTGTCTGAGAAAAGGTTGTAAGGAATATATTCGTTGCTAGTCGCCCCACCAATCATGTTACGTTGAGTAGATTGAGCGTTTTTACCGCCATCAAAAGCCAAAGTCCATGGTACAGTGTTGTTACATAAAACTTTAATTGCAGTCCCACCTGTCGTTGTAGTGTCCGCATCTACATTGCTCGCAAGCGAATTTAAAGTGCCAAAATCTAAAATTGCATTTGACGTAGTACCTGTTGCAGAAGTGTTGAGAACACAACTGTTTGTAATCGTTGCTTTAACAGTTAGTGTACCGGTTGCGTTAGCTGCATTTGCAACATTGATAGACGTTAAACCCATAGCAATTGCTGATAAACAAATGAGAGACTTATTCATGGTTAAAAACCTTTTTACATTACGCCAATAAAATTAATAGATGTAAAAACTCGCCTTCCCCATCACAATCATTAATTTTTCTGATTGATTTTTCAAAGCATTATTTTTTTTACTCTACTTACGGCGCATAATACAAAAAAACAACAAAAACACTAACAAAGCTTTCATTCTAAATATCAATTAATAATTCCACTTTTGATGAATTTCTCAATTATAAACTTTTTCATGCTTTATCACGCTTTTATATTAATTTTTGATACTTTCATTCAAATTTTGTTAGTTTTTCTAAAAAAATTATAAATTTTCATTAGTTAAAGTTTACCATCACTTTTAGCATTTTATAATTTTTTAAAGTTTAGTCAAAAAAAATAAGAACAAAAAGCAAGCACCTGATTATTCTATATATTTTAAATGAATAAGAAAATAATACTTTATGAATAAGAAATCTAAGTGTTTTATCACATCTTTAGAATTTTTTTAGAGATTTCAATGGCTAGAGGCGGGTCTTCACTACTAAAAGTATATATTGCTAGCTCAACTATTTCTAAAAATTAAATGAAAAATCAAACCTAATAATCTTTGGATTTTGTTATACCGTCCTTAAGCTAACAATTCCATACTTGTGGTTTTAGTTCCTTCTTGGCAAGGTATGTATCAGTAAAACATTAGGAATTTGTTCCAATATGGCGAGTCCAGCACAAATCATTCGACATAAATTTCTCAATACATTTTTTTCACGTCATTCTCTCTGGTTTTTATGTATTTTTACTGCGCTCAGCATCACATGGTTTCGAACCGTCTATACCCCTCATAGTATCTATTATTTTATTTCTGATACTCTCCTTAATGGTTTATGGGTAGTTACAGGCGCTTTAAGCCTATTAGGCCTCTATGATGTTTTACAAAATAAACATTCTATTTTAAGAAACTACCCAATTATGGGACATTTTCGTTTTTTGTTTGAAGATATACGCCCCGAAATTCGTCAATACTTTATTGAAGCGGATCAAGATGCTCTACCTTTTTCTCGCATGCAACGAAGCTTAGTTTATCAACGTGCTAAAAACGAAAATGCAGATAAACCTTTTGGCTCAATTATTGATGTCTATCAAGAGAATTACCGCTTTATTGTCCACTCAATAAGCCCTTGCCCACCAGCTGATCCAAAAAGCTTCCGCATTCAGGTAGGTAATGCGCAATGCCTTCAACCCTATAGCGCATCCATTATGAATATCTCTGCCATGAGCTTTGGTAGTTTAAGTGCCAATGCAATTCGAGCACTCAATAAAGGAGCACAATTAGGTGGGTTTTATCACGATACTGGTGAAGGTAGCTTAAGCCCTTATCATCTCGAAAATGGTGGAGATATTGTTTGGCAAATTGCCAGTGGTTATTTTGGTTGCCGTACCCTAGATGGAAAATTTGACGAACAAAAGTTTGCTAAACAATCTCAATTGCCACAGATCAAAATGATCGAATTAAAGCTTTCACAAGGTGCAAAACCGGGCCATGGCGGTATCTTACCTAAGCATAAAATTACCGAAGAAATTGCCCAAATTCGTGGCGTTTCACGCGATCATGATTGTATTTCTCCTGCTAAGCATTCTAGTTTTTCTACCCCAATTGAAATGATGCATTTCTTACAGAAGCTGCGAACATTATCTGGCGGCAAGCCAGTTGGTTTTAAACTGTGTATTGGTCAACCTTGGCAATTTATGAGTATTGTTAAAGCAATGCTTGAAACAAAAATTGTTCCTGACTTTATTGTTGTAGATGGTTCTGAAGGTGGTACTGGTGCAGCACCAATTGAGTTTAGTGACAATATTGGTACCCCATTACGAGAGGGCTTACGCTTTGTCCATAACACTCTTGTGGGTGCAGGGCTAAGAGATCAAGTTAAAATTGGCGCAAGTGGCAAAATCATTAGTGCATTTGATATCGCTAGCACTTTTGCACTCGGTGCAGACTGGGTTAATTCAGCACGTGGTTTCATGTTTGCGGTTGGATGTATTCAGGCACAAAGCTGCCATACTAACCAATGCCCTGTAGGTGTAGCGACTCAAGACAAAGATCGTCAAAAAGCAATTGATGTACCGACTAAATCAGAACGAGTATTTAATTTTCATAAAAATACGTTGCATGCGTTATCAGAAATGATTGCTGCTGCGGGTTTACGCCATCCTTCTGATATTAAAGCTCATCATTTGGCTCAGCGAGTAAATGACCGTGAAATTAAGAACTATGCTCAGTTGCATTTTTTCTTGAAAGAAGGTGAACTTTTACAATCTGAACTTAACAATGACGATGATAATTTCTACTATCGAATGTGGAATATGGCTGATGCCAATCATTTTTAATTTATATTAATTTTTATAATTTGAGCATCACCTTTATAGTGTGATGCTCTTCCATATTTAAACCTAATATGTGATTTTTGCTTAAATTTCACCCCTCTTTTAATTTGTATTTAATAGATTTTTCACCTAATATAAAAGTATAAATAACGTACACATTTTAATTTTATTTAATAAAAATTTTTTAATGCTTATAACAAGAAGGTACCTCATCATGTTGAAAAAAACATTCATCTCTTCTTTTGTTGCAATCGCTGTAGGCTTAAGTAGCTATGCTGTTGCTTGTACACGTGCCGTATATTTAGGTAATAATCAACATATTATTACTGCTCGCTCAATGGACTGGAAGGTTGATACAGGTACCAACTTATGGATTATGCCAAGCGGGGTTAGCCGTGACGGTAGTGCTGGTCCCAACTCAATAAAATGGACGTCGAAATATGGAAGTGTAATTGCTACAGGTTATGAAGTTTCCACAACAGATGGAATGAATGAAGCAGGTTTGGTTGCTAATATTTTATGGTTAGTAGAGTCTGAATACCCAGATGCAAAAAAGACAGATAAGCCTTTATTAAGTATTGCAGCATGGGCTCAATATGTACTTGATAATTTTGCAACTGTAGATGAAGCCGTTAAGGCCTTAGAAAAAGAACCCTATACTATTATTACCGACAATGTTCCCGGTGAAACACGGCTCACCACCTTACATTTATCTATTTCTGATAAAACAGGTGATAGCGCAATTATTGAATATATTGGTGGAAAACAAGTGATTCACCATAGCCGAAGTTATCAGGTCATGACCAATTCACCTACTTTCGATAAACAACTTGCACTTGTTGAATATTGGAAGCAAATTGGTGGAACAATTATGCTTCCCGGTACTAACAGAGCATCTGATCGCTTTGCACGTGCATCATTTTACATTAATGCTATTCCTAAAAATGATAATACAAAACAAGCACAAGCCTCTGTATTTAGTGTGATTCGCAATGCATCTGTTCCCTATGGCTTAAATACTCAAGAAGAACCTAATATCTCTTCGACTCGCTGGCGAACTGTTGCCGACCACAAACAGATGCTCTACTTTTTTGAATCCGCTCTCTCACCAAATGTATTTTGGGTTGACTTAAAAAAGATTAACTTTAAAAATGGTAAAACACGTAGACTTGATTTAGGACCTGATCAAAGCCATATCTATGCAGGTGATGCCACCTCTTCCTTTAAAATTGCAAAACCATTTGTATTTTTAGGTCCAACTACGCGTTAATTTATGTCAAAATTTATTACTCTTAACATAAATAATATTAAACATACGATCTTGGAATTTATATGATGAAGAAATCTCTACTCTTATTAGGTTCATGTCTACTTACTGCAGCGTGTAGCACCACACAGGTTAGTACACCAGCTCCTAAAGAGGTAAAGACAGCTGGTCAACTAAACTGCTCACCAACTGAACTATGCCCAAGCTTATTGGTTCAATGGAACGAAAATCAAAAAAATCAGCTTCGAGTAGATGTTCATTTAAGTAGTAGTTATAACTTTTATGATATTAACGCTTTGACTTTTGATATTGATGGCAAACGATTCAATTACGAACCAGCTCAAGCCACTGAAAAGACAAATGTGAGCCGATTAGTACCTAAACATTCAACCACTTACTTTGTTATTCCAAGTCAATTCCTACAAGAATTTAAAAATGCTCAAAATGTGAATGTTTTAATCAAAACAGATAAAGGAACAATCGAGCGCAATATGTATAGTCTACAAAAGCAGTCTTCGGTTTATAAAAACTTTATGCAGCTTTATCAAAATTCAAAATAAACTACAAAGATTAAATAATGCATCTATCTAGAATTTTGGATAGATGCATGACTTTTCTAATAATAAAAATGTTTTGGCTTTGCATGCAAAAAGGCCGGAATCAAACCCGTTAAAGCCGCACGTATATCAGCACGCTCATTAATTAATTGATGAGAGCCTTCTTCAAGCATTAACAACGTTTGGAGTCTAAATTTACGACGAATAAATTCAATGTTGTAACGCCAATCAACCGTCTGATCAAGAGCACCTTGTGCAAGCCAGACTGGGATACGGCAAGCAGGTCGCTCTTCCATTTCCTGCATCCATTTTGACATTGCTAAAATCCAGTCCATGCCCATCATTCGGGGTTGCAAAGGATCTTTTAAACGAATAAAACGCAAAAATTCAGGATTATGATTATTACGTCTAAAATGCCTTGGTACCTGACGCTTAATACGGCGAATAATGCCTAATCCAACGGGGTTATGCCACCACGCGGTTTTTGCAGGGCGAATTAACGGAGAAAGTAAAAGTACTCGATCTACAATCGGATCTTGGCGTTTTTCAGCATATTCTAATAAGTGATGCATCCAAATTGCTCCACCCGTACTTTGACCAATACCGACCCATGGTTTAGGTAACTGATCTGCATGTTTCACATATTGATAAACAGCCATCAAAACTTGCTGGTAATGATCAAAGTTTTTAATGCTGGCTGGTGAGCCATCACTTAATCCATGCCCCGGCAAATCATAAGTAATGATACTAAAGCCCTGCTCAAGAATTTCACGAATAATTGGCTGGTAAATACCGCTATGCTCAAGATAGCCATGCAATAGACAAACTGTACCTTGTATTTTTTCTACTTTAGGTTTGAAAACTTGCACATGCAAACGGAATAAAGGCATTTGAACATAACCTTGCCAATGGTCACATTCAAGTAAATGTAAACCATACAATTTGCGGTAGGCCAGCAAATCACGAGAAGGTTCTTCTAATGTATTTAAGTTAAGTGGACTCAAAACCTGTGGCGTAAGATCACGATTAGGAACCGGTAAATCTAATTGTTTTAATACGGCAGGATTGAGAAATGGAATATCTGACATTAAGGAACCTCTCGACAATCACTTGAGCCAAACAACATGTCGCGAATTGTCGCAAGTAATTCATAATTTGCACGGCGGCTATGATCGTAATTTTGCACACTTGGTTGCCAACGTGTCAGTGGAGTTGGCATTGGAGCTACAACAGGAATAGTTTCTATACCATTTAAAGCAAACAGTCGGCGTGTACGTGGCATATGGTATTCATCTGTAACCAACATGACTGTCGGTGCTCCGCCTTTTTTCTGAAGCAATAAAGAGCTAAAGCGAGTATTTTCACAGGTATTCATACTACGCTTTTCTAATAGCTTTGCATCAACACCGCGCTCTTTTAACCAAGCTTGCATATAAGGTGCTTCTACACCGCTAAGCACAATAGGCAGATGATTTTGTTTTTCAACTTCTAAAGTTTTTTCTAATCGCAAACGCGTATAGCCATTAACTACAATATCCTTACCATTTTTATCTAAGGTTAATCCGCCACCCAACACAACAATTGCATAAGGTTCTGATAAATTTTTAGGTTGTACTGGTAATGGATTTTTACGCACATACTCGACTTTTTGTTCAGGTTCACTGACAGCTTTTTGATGCTCTGGCACCACAGGTTTTCTTGCTAAAAACTCTGTATATTGCTCAGTAAGCGCTTTATTTTCAGAACTATTAATAAAAAGTGCTTCGTCAACAAGACTACTCGCCTCATCTGCGGCATCAATTTCTGAGTTTTTAGCGACTAAAGGAACCGTTACAGATGCTGCTTGCTCTTCCGAATCCTGTTCCTTTTCTTCTAAAAGAATAATTTGCTGCAAGGCTTTATAATTCTCTTGAATATAGGTCAGATCAGATGTTCTTTTTTCACGTAACGCTTGCTCTGTCAGTTTTAAATAGGCCTGACGAGCGATCCATAAATTTGAACCCGGCTCTAAATTATCATGCTCACTTAATGCAGCCTGTCTTTGGCTCTCAGCAGCGACTTGATTAACATCAACAGGTACAAAATAGTTAAGCCCAGCTACAATAAGTTTTGAATAAAATGGCGAATATAAAAAAACCACGAAACAGCCTAATAGTACAAATAGTACGGTGACTACTTGTACTAAACGTACCATTAAGTGTACTTTTGGCATAAAACTATTCCGTATGATTTTCAATTAAACCTAAACTGTTATAAAGCACAGGTTCTGGTTCTAACATAATATGGAAAAGCTGATCAACATCATGTTGTACAGCCTGATAAGTTTTCCTTACATCAGCTAGAGATGCATTGGCATAATTCACCAGAACTAATGCCTGTTTATGGAACATCCCTACCATATCGAGTTGCTTCCCTTTCCAACCCGCCTGATCAATTAACCATCCTGCTGCAATTTTAACGTTTCCATTCGCTTGAGGATAATGTGGAATTGTTGAGAATTGTGTGACTAAGCGTTCAAACTCTTGAGGTTTAACAATCGGATTTTTAAAAAAACTCCCGACATTTGGATACTCTTTTGGATCAGGAAGTTTACTTTGACGAATATGGATGACCTGATTTTGTAAATTTTCGGCAGTCTGATTGTCTCCAACTGCTTGTTTCAAGTCGCCGTAGTTAAGTTTCAAATGCGGCTGTTTAAGCAATTTAAAAGTAACATGCGTGATAATGTAACGGTTTGGATCATCTTTAAAAATACTATGGCGGTAGGCGAAATGGCAGTCGGCCGCTAAAATTGTCTGAGTTTGCTTCAATTTACGGTCATACACTTGTACTGACTCAATAAACTCACCTACCTCTACCCCATATGCACCAATGTTCTGTACGGGTGAAGCACCGACTAAACCTGGAATAAGGGCTAAATTTTGCAAACCAAACCAGTTCTGTTCAGTGCTGTATAAAACAAAATCATGCCAGACTTGGCCTGCGCCAACTTTAACCCGCACAAAATCATCATCGTTTGATAAAACTTCAATTCCCTGAATATCAAGATGAATCACTAAAGCATTGATCTGCTGCGGTAATAACATATTACTACCGCCCGATAATACAAGTACATTTAACTGATGCTGCTCAGCAAACTCTAAAGCTGATTCAATATCTTGAATATTGCCAACTTTAGTATAGTGAGAAACAGTTGCATCTAAACTTAGAGTATTGAATGGCTTAAGCTGTACTTGATTCTGAATTTGCATTGTGTTGAAAAACCTATTCTTAAACATTCAATTGTTTTTTTAAAATATTAACCCATGCCAAACTACTGGACTCACATTGATTGAGTACACGTTCAAAACCATCAGCACCGCCATAATAAGGATCAGGCAACGCTTGTTGTGGGTATTCAGGATCATGCTCACTCATTAAAGCTACTTTTGCACGAATTTGATGTGCGCAAAATTGGGAAACGGCTCTTTGCAACACGTCATGAATATCTTCAAAATTTTGATGATCCATTGCCAAAATCAAATCAAACTCTAAAAAGTCTTGAGTTGAAAGTTGTCTTGCACGTAAAGATGATAAGTCATAGCCCCTTTTCTTGGCATGCAACTGACTACGCTGATCAGGCGATTTATTGGGATGATAATTACTCGTTCCAGCTGAATCGACAACCACATTGAGTTGATGCGCGTCACAATAATGTCTGAAAACCACCTCAGCCGTGGGAGAACGGCAAATATTTCCTAAACAGACACATAACACCTTATATTGTGTTTCCATTAGAAATTACTTCCAAACATTTGAATTACATAAAAATAAACGGGATCATGCACAATCTTAACAGACTATAAGTTTATAAGAACCAAATTGACCAGCGTGACTTGTTGCATTTTGTCAAAACTCACTTGGGTTGAAAAGGAAAATAATGTTTATCAATAGATTAAAAGTTGATAAATCAGACGATAAATTAGCTAATCTTGTATTTTTGTAGTAATTAAATAAAAATAAAGCCCTAATTTATAGGGCATTACAAACATCACTTTGATGCAGTGATTAATTCAATCATTTCTTTCGTAGGCCTGAAGCTGCCTAATCGCCAATGTTCAGGAGGATGCTCATCAATTCTTATCCAGACATGTTCTCGAAAAGCAGGATTTCCCTTTCCTTCTATTTCTACAAATAAATCTGTTATTCGCTTGAAAAGCTCAGCCTTACTATCTTTATCTAGTAAACCTTCTATAGTTTGTATATTTATAAATGGCATAATGCTACCTGAATCAAATCTAGGTCTAAATTATAGACTCATACTAATTGGAGCTTCCACTGATGTCAAATCAAATTATTCCAGATCATAAATTTCCAGTAGATGTATGTGGGATCTTCAAAATTACAGAAATATTGAATGACAGATGGACGATCCTCTTGTTAAGAGAAGCCTTCTATGGGGTAACAAAATTTAATGATTTTCTAGAAAATACAGGCATATCAAAGCAAATTTTATCTAATCGTCTAAAGCATCTCATCCAATTAGAAATATTTGAATTATCAATTTATAAAGAAGTTGGTGAGCGAGAACGTAAAGAATACTTACTTACTAAAAAAGGCAAAAGTCTAAATATTGTTTTACTCGCCATGCTTGAGTCTGGCGGTAATTTTATTGAAGCTGGTAAAGATGTGGTGAAAGTTTTTAATAAGAGTACTGATGATGAACTTAAGTTAAAACTTGTTGATTCTTCTAATCAAGTTATAGATTTTAAGAATTTAGAACTTAAGCTCATTCATTGCAAAAAATAAATTTTTATAACTTAGCTACACAGATCATAAAGTCCTCAGCATGCTTTTATAGATAAATAAAAAAAAGCCTACTTTTTCAAGTAGGCTTTCCCCTTATGACTTTTGCGCTGATCATTAAGGTTTATTGTTGTTTAAAGCAACGGAAGGATCTTACAGAAATACTTAAGAATAAAAAAGCTTATTTACTTAACTGAATGTAAGTACTCATAGACTCCTTTTTCGTTACTCTCAAGTTTAATGACTGCATCCGTTTCGTCATTTAGTGTCAGGTTAAATACTTTTTCACCATCATATGAAATTTGGTGGCCCATACGAAACTCTGAATCAAGTGACTCAAGAATAATAAAATTTCCTTCATTGTTCGAAGCAATATAGTAAGTGTTGTTCCGATGAACATATCTAATTGTGTACATCACTATTTAAATTCCACCTAAAAATTATGTTTTTTCTTAATAATAAAAAGATCCTTTTTCCCTTCCCAATCAGAAAAGATCCTACCGAAAACTAAACCCTCCCTTATTAATTATTCACCCTCATCACTTAGTATTTTTTCACCCTATACTATTAAATTGATATTACAGAAATACTTAATAATAAAAAACCCCGCCATTAGTCGATAGTTAGCGGGGTCTTTTGTGATTTAATTTTACTTTGATAGACTCATCTATCAGAGATATTTACCTCATTTCTGCAATAGAAAAATCATTTATTTTTGAAAAGCTTATCCGTCATAGTTCTATCAATTTTACTGCGATGCCCATTCTCAAAGTATCGATCGACATGGCATAGTTTTGTTTTAGTATCACAGAACACACCGTTTGAGAGCGTAAACGCTGAAGTATCAAAATTACCTTGAGAGAAGGCTTTATTCGCTTTATAAGTGCTTAAATATTTAGCTGTAAGCTTTTTAGAAACACCTTTTTTGTCAGCACAAATATATTTATCACAAATTACACCTTTTGTAGGCGAATATACACTAGAGCTGGTTTTCGCGATTGCTGCCGAGCTAAGCATCAAACACGTACATCCCATAATACTAAGAAAAGTTTTAGAAATTTTCACTTTTTAGAACCGATAAAATTATAAATTGTTAAGGCATTATATAAATTAGAAGCTTGCCAGAAAATCTACAGAACCCTATAAATAACAAAAAGCCCACTTTTCGACGAGGGTTTAAATATTTTGGTAATCCTCACTTACATGTCGGACCCAACATTGCAAAAAAGTATTTATCTATGGGTGGCACAAGGCTTAAGAAAAGCATAGTCACTTCAGAACTACTTTATTTTAAAGTTTCTTATGCTAACTTATTTAGAGATTGAATCTTATAGAACCATTCAACAATAATGTTCAAAAATAAGGAAATAATGTATATGAGCCATTTTCAATTTCAAACTGTTCCAAATATCATCTCTGGCTTAGGCTCTATACAAGAATTACAAAATGTTTTTTCGTCAAAAGCTTACCGTAAGTTATTGCTAGTCACCGATGCAGGCATGGTTAAAAATCAATTACACCGTCCCATCCTTCAAATTTTAGATACGCTCAATATTGAATATGTCATCTATGCTGATGTGCAAGCTGACCCGCCTGAACAGGTAGTACTAGATGCAGCCACTTATGCTAAACAGCAAAATGTTGATGTCATTATTGGTTTTGGTGGCGGTAGTTCTCTAGATGTTGCAAAAGTTATTGCTTTACTCGCCCACCCTAACCAGACCCAAAGTTTGCAAGAGATGTACGGCGTAAACCAAATCACCACAGCTCGCCTACCTCTTATTTTAATTCCTACTACTGCGGGTACAGGTTCAGAAGTAACACCTATCTCGATTGTCACCACAGGTGAAACGACAAAAATGGGGATTGTCTCTCCAGTACTATACGCCGACACTGCAATTCTTGATGCTACTTTTACTCAAAATCTTCCAGCACATATTACCGCTGCAACAGGTATTGATGCGATGGTACATGCTATTGAGGCATATACCTCTAAACATAAAAAAAATATTTATACGGATATTTTAGCCAAGCATGCTTTGAAGTTGTTAAATCATAACTTACCAAAAGTTCTTAAAGATGGTAATGATTTAGAAGCACGTCAAAACATGCTTTTTGGTTCAATGCTCGCAGGTCAAGCCTTTGCAAATTCGCCCGTTGCTGCGGTACATGCTTTAGCTTATCCATTGGGTGGACATTTTCATTTGTCGCATGGGCATACCAACGCCTTAGTGTTGGTTGAAGTATTAAAATTTAATGCGCCCAATGCAAAAAAATACTATGCGGAGCTTATGCAATGGCTCGATCCATATAGTAATGGCAGCACTGATGGCTTGTGTGATTTATTTATTGACCACATGCAGAACCACTTAGACCGTAGTGGCTTGACTTTAAGACTTAGTGATTTGGGTATTGACGAGTCCAGCTTACCTCGACTTGCTCAAGATGCCATGTTGCAAACCCGTTTACTACAAAATAACCCACGTGACATGACAGAAGCCGCTGCTTTGGCAATTTATCAGGCGATTCATTAATGACTAAACCAGTTTTAAAAACCCGTGATCAATTTAAATTCTTTTTAGACATTCAAACGCGTTGGGCAGATAACGATATTTATGGTCATGTGAATAATGTGACTTACTATAGCTACTTTGATACAGCGGCCAATGCTTTGCTCATCCAAAAAACAGGGTTTGATATTCATGAAGCAAAAGCAATTGGGTTAGTGGTCGATTCAGCTTGTAGTTTTCTTCAGGAATTGTCATTTCCAGAAATTATTCAAGTAGGTGTTGCGATTGGTAAAATCGGTACGACTTCATTGCGTTATGAATTAGCAATCTTTAAACAAGGTCAGAACCAAGCCTCAGCTCAAGGACATTTTGTGCATGTGTTTGTTGATCGCGAAACGCGTAAGACTGTGCCAATTTCCGAGACAGTTCGTGAGGTTTTAGAGAATTTCTTATTATAAAAAATGAGGCAAAAAGAAAATACGTAGCTCTTTTTGCCTCGTCTTGACTTACATCATTGCAGGATCACTAAAGGAATCTTCACCCGTTTCGACTCGACCAGCAAAACGTCGGTAATAATATGGATCACTCTGACTGGTGATTTCAAAATCATACCAATGCCCTACATCGGCCAAAGCCCAATGCTGCTTAACAACCTGTCCCGCTTTTACGGTAAGTTGTAACAGCGCATCTTGTCGATATGCACACGGTTTTACCGTCAATATCGCATCCTTAGTACCATCGTTCATAAGTTCGACATAAACATCACCATTGGCAATGTCATAGCACACTCGAATTTCAGATTTAACGCCACTATCAACAATACGTTGAGTATCCCCTTTGAAATGACGATGGTAGCCATTTGGGCCAAGTACCCATAGGTCATAACGGCCCAAGTTATCTTTTAAAGCGTCCCATTCATCATCTAAAGTTTTATTCGGCTCGACAATATAACGCTTAGGAATTCGGTCTAAGTTGAGCTTGTCATATACATGGAAAACCGCTGCTTGCGTACCCGTATTAGAGAAAATCAATTGCACTTTGCCATCAGTATTACAGCGTGCACTGGTATGTAGCTCGTAAGGTAACGCACGCGACAGACGTATGCCACTTTGCTGAATCGGTAACTTAGTATCCGTGGGTACAGGTACAGCTGGCAAAGCTTCTTGATTTTCTCTTAACTCATCTGCTTGCACACGTGTTTGTTTACCATTCAGCTGCGGTAAAACATCTGCATTTGGTGTTTTAAAGTTAAATGCACTAGTTAAATCACCACACACTGCACGGCGATATGGACTGATATTCGGCTCTTTAACCCCAAAACGTTTTTCTAAAAACATGAGCACAGAAGTATGATCAAACACTTGTGAGTTCACCCAACCACCACGGCTCCATGGGGAAATCACATATAACGGAACACGAGGACCCGGACCATAAACGCGTCCATCAGGTGTAGGCTGTGAATGACTTCCCTCAGGTGCAGCATGATCGAAATATTCGTCCTGCATATCGGCACTGCTTAATGTCGATTTGCCAGCATACTGACCATTTTTAAGTCGAGATGGCGCTGATGGCGATGGCATATGGTCAAAGTAACCATCATTTTCATCGAAATTGATAATAAGTGCTGTTTTACTCCAAACCTCTGGCACGGCAGTTAAAGCATCAATAATTTCTTGAATAAACCATGCCCCTTGAACGGGGCTTGAAGGGTCTGGATGTTCGCAATAAATCGATGGAGCGTTAATCCAAGAGACTTGAGGTAACTTCCCTTCACGAATGTCGCGTTTAAAAGCGTCAAGATACTCTTCTGGTTTATTGCCCGGCAGCGTATTTGCAATGCCCTTATATAATGGATTTTTGGCATTATCCATTTCAGCATCATAGGCTTTATACGGTAGTTTTTGACCCGTATCCGCATACGGTTTATTCGGTTCGCCGCCACTTGCAACCGGATAACCAGATGCAATGTTGGCCTTTCTAAATGAACGAAATGCCCCAAGCATGTTATCGCCCCATTCATCTGGCATATTTTGATAACAAATCCAGTTTACACCTGCTTCTTCTAAACGCTCCGCATAAGTCTTCCATGTATAACCGCGATCTGCTGTCGCTGGGTTACCATCAATCCAGTCCCACTCATTGTTTACAAATGAACGCTTGGTCGGTGTTGCACCATTGGTACCCGTTAAATGATAGGACCGGTTTGCATCTGTTCCAGTGTGCATAGAGCAATGGTAGGCATCACAAATCGTAAAAGCATTCGCAAGTGCAAACTGATATGGAATTTCTTTTTCTTTAAAATAACCCATAGATATATCAGTTTTGTGGGTTGGCCAGTTCGCCATACGCCCATTGTCCCAAGCCAGCTGACTGTCATCCCATGTGTGAGGCGTACCATCTGCACGCTGTGCATTATTGGCTGTACCATCTAAGTGAAAAGGCGTTAAGACTTGCCCATTACTTCTAAGCTGCTCCCAAACACGGCGGCCACTTGGCAAAGGAATCGTAAAACGATCAGCAAACCCTCGAACACCTTTTAATGTTCCGAAGTAATGGTCAAAAGATCGGTTTTCCTGCATTAAAATAATAACGTGTTCAACATCCTGAATGGTCCCAGTTTTATTATTTGCAGGAATTGCTAAAGCTTTTTGAATACTAGATGGGAACGCTGCCAATGCCGCAGCACCAAAACCCATATTTAAAGAGTAATTTAAAAATTTACGACGTGTAATCATGATTAGGTTCTTTTTATTATTTAAGTTTATGGAGCACAGCGCATTACAGGTTTTTTCCCTGTATCTGGTGTATTTGAATTATCATTTGCCGATTCGTTACAACCACTCAGCAGAATCGCGCCGATTAATAAAAAATATGAATATTTAAAGGAAGTTACTCCTGAGCATTGCCTTTTCATTGCTATGTACAATCCATTTAAAATCTAAAATGGCTAACATAGAAAAGTACAATGACAGTGACATGACCTCAATATTTCAATCCAGTGAAAAATATGAAAAGTCTATTATTTTCATATTCTGCACCAGATCAAAATCAGATGAATTTAAGGCTTTAATTGAATATTTTGTAGCTCGCCATCAAAAGTCTCTATAAGACTCTTAATAACTGGCTGTTGATGCAATAGCTCAGCTGCTCGGTGAAAGGCTTTTTCTTTACGCGCACTTTGAATGGTATAGGGTGTAGATGTATTTAAAGCACCATATTCAACTGTAAATTGAGTATTCGGCCATTGCTCATTTAATGCATCAATAAGGCCTTGTTGTAATTGGGTCAGCATATTTTCATATTCTTGAGGAATATGGAAAATAGTATTGCCACCAATTTCACCAGTCATCACACCATGTTGAGCAAGTTCTTGAACAGCTGGAGAAAGCTGACTATTTCTAAACCAATATTCCCACTTTTCGAGTGTCCATTCACCTTCTAAAACTTGAGGAGAAAGCTTCAAGATATCTTGAGGCATCAACTGACCGTGATCAGTTGCACTAGACTCTTTTACAACGGGAACTGTTTCAACAACAACTTCAGCCTGCACCAATGACTGCTGCTCAATAACAGGTTCAGAAGACAAATCAGGAGTTATAGGCGCATCTTGATCAAGAGAAAATTCAGCGCTAGATGTCTCAAACAAACCTTGAGGCTCAGTAGCAAAAGCTGGTTCTGGTTCAATTTGTTTTGCTTGGGTTTCTGCCTGAGCTTGTACTAAATTTTGTTCGGGTACCGGAATGAAATCTTCTTCCAGAACACTAACAGTCTTTTGAACAACTGCTGACTCAAGCCCAATCAACTCATGATGATTTGGGTCAAATACCATTAAATCCTGATTAGACTGAGGTTCAGGTTCAGGTTCAGGTTCAGGTTCAGGTTCAGGTTCAGGTTCAGGTTCAGGTTCAGGTTCAACCATAGCGGGCTGGTTAATAACTTCAACAGGCTGAACCGTATTTACCGGAGTAATCTCCTGAGCTGTTTGCTGAACTTGTTGATTTAGCCCTACCATTGCTTGCTCATTTTGTTGAACAGGCTCTGATACTAAAATTTCATTAGGCGCTAAAGGACGGAATGCCAACAAGCGTAAAACACACATTTCAAAACCTTGCTCTTGCGTCACGGCAAGTTGCAAATCTGAACGTCCTTTACATGCGATTTGGTAATAAAGCTGTAAATCTTGAGCAGAAATCAACTTAGACAATTGCATGATTTTGCGATTGATTTCATCGCTATATTTCAAACTCAAATCAGGTAGATATTGTAAAATTGCCAATTCATGCAATGTCGAAATGAGCTGATCAAGCACAAGTGAAACATCTAGCGCTTGATGTCTAAATTGTAATAAAAGCTGACTAACTTTTTCACGTTGGTTTTGATGGATCGCCAAAATCAAATCATAAATGATCGTACGATCAATCAAACCAAGCATTTCTTTAACATCTTGGTGATGTACTGAACCTTGACCATAAGCAATGGCTTGGTCAGTTAAAGATAATGCATCACGTAATGAACCTTGAGCAGATTCAGCAATTTGCCAAATTGCATCTTGATCAGCGGTAATCTGTTCTTTTTCGAGAATAGCGCCAAGATGCTTAGTAATTTCATCGACAGCTAAAGGTCGTAGAGTAAATTGCAAACAACGTGAAATGACTGTAATCGGTAGCTTTTGTGGGTCAGTCGTAGCAAACAGAAACTTAACGTGTTCTGGTGGTTCTTCTAGTGTTTTTAATAACGCATTAAAAGAATGCATCGATAGCATATGTACTTCGTCAATCAGGTAAACTTTAAAACGTCCTTGCGTTGGCGCATAAGGAACGTTGTCTAAAAGTTCACGCGTATCTTCTACTTTGGTTCTTGAAGCAGCATCGATTTCAATTAGGTCAATAAAACGCCCTTCGTTTACTGCTTTACAGGTTGCACAGACTTCACATGGCGTAGAAGTCACACCCGTTTCACAGTTCAAACACTTGGCTAAAATACGTGCGATTGTAGTTTTACCTACACCACGCGTTCCTGTAAATAAATAAGCATGGTGAAGACGACCGCGTTCCAATGCACTGCTTAATGCACGAGAAACGTGGTTTTGCCCCACTAACTCATTGAAATTACGTGGACGGTATTTTCTAGCAAGTACTTGATACATGTATGCTCCTTGTTACAGGCATAAGCATACTTTGTTTTTAAAAGAGTGTGAACGCATAAAGCTCATATCCGTACAGATAAACTGCGAACTGGCTTCTTTTCTCTACCAGAACCGTTTATTTGTCTAAGGATGATCATGGTGTAACTCCTGATCTGTAACACCCTCATCCATCGTTTGCACGAGTCCCACACCATCCTTAATTTCAGCCGAATAATTTCCCTTCTCGGTAAAAATTTGCATGATCGTATAGTGGTCTTTTTGACTTTGAGTAATGGTAAAGAAATTTTGATTCGGATCGCCCTGATCAAATTTACCAGTCCACCGAACAATATCTTGGTCAACAGGTTCGATCTCTACAATTTTGCCAGTGCGATTAATGCCATATTCCAACATTTGAAACTTAACAGTGTCACCCACTTTTTTAAGCTCAATCACATTTGGATCATATTTAATGACCATACCTTTTGCATTTTTAATTAGTGGAAAATTAAGATTAGAAGGCAGTTGATCCTTTTCTATTTCATTAAAAACAATCTGTTGCTGAGACAACTTTTCCTTTTCTGATGAACTCAAATTCAGCATATTTTGACGAGCAAATTCATTCTGATTATCTGCCACTTTTTGCCCAGTCCCTTGCCCCTTTTCTAAAGAAGACGTTAAAGCAGAAGAGCTTTGCTGTGAAAAGGTAAACCAGATTAAAACTGCTAACGCCACACAAGCGATAGCAGTTCCTATTAACAATTTATTTTTCTTCATTATTTACAGCTAGAAATAGAGATTAGTTATATAGAGAAATTTTCTGTGCATTCAGATTAATGACACTGACCGCATCAATTTTTCCTTCTACACCTAAACGTACACCATATTTAGGGTTATATAGATAGGGACTCGAATAAAAATTAATATTATTACCACCCATTGCAGTACTTCCTAAAGGATGAGCAAAGCCTGAACCAATATTGGTTGAGCCATTATGGTATAGGCCAAGATTGTGCCCAACTTCATGACGCATAGCAGCGAAAGAACAACCGGCAATATCATTTGCGCCAATCATGTTATATGCAGAAGCATTAATCCAAGCCCAACCACAACCGCCATCACCCGGTTCATTACCTTGATAATAGACACCGTCTGCCAATACACGTTTTCGCTCATTTTGTACCGTGGTGTCATCTCGTCCAGTAGAGATTGCTTCTTTTAACGTGGCAGCAGGAATTTTATAAGTTAGATAACCTACATCTCTTAAATAAAAACGTGCATTCGAATTTTCAGCAGTTAAATTCGTTAAATTTACGCCTTCAATCATTCTAAGTTTTGCAGCGCTTTCTCCTAAAATTGAGTTTACCTCTGGGCTAGAAACCAACAACATATCAATTGTATAACTATCTACTGTCCAGCCTTGAGCAGTGTATATAAAACGGCGATTTTCACCATTTTTAATTGCGGTAGACAAGCCATTAGCAGCATTAATATAGGTGTCTGCCGATGCATTTGACACAATAACAACTTTATCGCCGACTTGAGCTTTAGCAGGTAGTTGTAAGGTTGGCTGCCAATTTGAGGTAGAAAGTTTTACCTTTAAAGTAGGCTGAGTCATATTCGGTAAAGTTGCAGGGATTGTTGCGGCTGAATCAATCACCTTTGTAGGTGAAGAGATCAACTGCCAATAGCCTTTGTCGCTTACATACATAAACTCATATTGATCGCCTGTTTTAAGCGTTAGTGTCGCTTGGCTATTAATATTGGTATTATTAATTTTTGCAGACCAAGTTGCAGTAGACTTAATAATAATTCTATCTCGATCACTTGCAGTGGTCGGCAAAGTGAAATTGGAAACCCAGTTTCCATCTCCAAATGAAATTTCTGTAAGTGGACTATTAACTGTCGCTAATGACGTTCCAATTTGCTGAACATTTAACTTCTGAGGTTTTATATACTCTGGAACCCATTTTCCTAAAGCAGAATAATATTTAAACCAATATTCAGATCCATTTTTTAATGAGAAACTGCTCGGGAATAGTAAATTTGTTTTATCAATGTCCGAACTTGCACTTGCTGTAGAAGCAACTTGTACGGTTGTTCCATCACGGACATCACTCGGTAATGCTATGGTTTGTGCCCATTTGTCATTTTGAATAAGTACTTTTTGCATTGATGCAGTTGTTAATGGAACGACTTCATAGGTCGCACCATTAGTAGGACTCACTGTCGCTAACTGAGCGATCCACTTATTTTGACTACTATTAAAGATGAATTGGTAAACATCACCACTATTTATCTTTAATACTTCTAACGGAATATTCGTATTAGAAGTATCTAAATAGCTACTATAGGCAGCACTAGAACGAATTGTAATTTTGTCCAAATTATTAGCGCTTGAGGGTAAAGTGAGGTTTTTGACCCAATTCCCATTTGCTAGATTAAATTCTAAATCTGAATAACCGGATGGAATTGATCCACTATTATTATTCTGATTTGGTGAAAGTACAGTTGCGGCATATACAAGTGAAGACGCAACAATTGCTCCAATTATGAGTGATGTTTTTAATTTAAAATTCACAGCAGCCTCTTTTATTTGTTTTTAGATTTTTCGAATAGCAGGTTAGCAAACCATTTTTAAGCAGTCAATTTCACAATAATTAATTTTTCATTAAATTTCAAATACATGAATAATGAATCATTTTGAAATAAAAATATGAACCCTTTTAAAGAATAGTTTATTTATGAGAATTAAATAACCAATTTTTAATATGTAGAAAATATTAAAAAGAAATTTAAGGATAAGAAGAAAGGTAGTCTCTCTTTTTATCCTTTAGTTTTAATTTACTTTCTTTGGAAAGCTAAACCAGACAAATGCAGTTAAAAGGAAGAAACAAATAGCTGAGATGGTAAGCACCCAACTATGGGCATAGCTAAAAGCTTGTTGCGCAACTGTAATTAATTGTCCTCCCAAAGGATTTTCAAGATTAGACGCTAATTGCATGGTTTCTCCAATCGAGATACTCGCTTTTTCAATTAAGTCCGTTGGGACCTGTTCTGGCAAAATAATTGAACGACTATAAAACCAAGATAACATTAACCCAAATATAGCAACGCCCAAACCAGCCCCAAGCTCGTAAGCCATCCCTTCTATGGCACCTGCTGCACTCGCCTTTTGCGGAGGTACAGATGACATAATCGCAGCAGTTGAGGCCAGCAACGCAATCTCAATGCTAAAGCCTAAAAAGACCATACATGTCCATGCTAAAAAGTGGTCGGTCGAGAAGTTAAGCTGAGCAAGTCCCCATAGACTAAATCCACTTATTAAAATACCAACAGTAGATACAAGCCTAAGTCCCCATTTATTTAAACAGATTCCTGCTAGTGGACCACCTAAACTAATTGCAATCATGAATGGAATAATAAACATGGCTGCCTGTAATGGAGAAAAACCATGTACAAACTGCAATTCTTGAGACAAGAGCAATTCGAACCCAACCAAAGCAATCATAGAAACTACCGCCATGACAATGCTGGTAGAAATCACTGGATGTTTAAATAATTCCAGATCAATCATTGGCGTCGTACTTCTTTTTTGGCTTTGAATAAAGTGAATTAAAGTACTTATACCAATCACAAACATTACAACCGTAAGCACTGAAAAGTTATACATCGCCGATTTGATTGAATAGATGAGGCTTAAAATTGCCACGACTAAAATTAAAGCTTGCCCTAAATTAATTGGCTGATCAGTCTTCTCTTGTTGTTTAGGGATGATGATCGCAATCATAACTAGAACCACCAAAATAATCGGGATATTGATAAGGAATACAGCTCCCCAATGGAAGTGTTCTAGTACAAAACCACCGACTAATGGACCAAAAGCTGCTCCACCACCACCCACTGTAGACCAAAGACCAAGTGCAAAATTTCTCTGCTTTTCTTCGGTAAAAGCATTACGGATGCCTGATAAAGTGGCAGGAATAAGCATAGCTGCCCCTAGCCCTAAGACAGCACGAGAAGCAATTAAGGCATAGGCAGTTGGAGAAAAAGCCGCAGCTAACGAACCCACACCAAAAACTGCAGTTCCAATAAATAATAATTTTTTAAAGCCAATACGATCGCCAAGTGCACCCATCGGCAAAATCAAACCCGCCATAATCAGTGAATAAATATCAATGACCCATAAAAGCTGATTGGCAGTTAAATTCAATGCTGCACTTAAAGATGGTGTTGCAACATGCATCACCGTTGCATCAATCGTAACTGGTAAATATATAAGGACGATAATTGTCAGGATTAACCATTTTTTTTGCATAACGCTCTTCAATATCCAAAACTTGGACATGTGTTCAAATCATGGTTATTATATACACAATTGGACACTTGTCCAACTTTTAGTTTTAATGTAATTTGTGTCGAATTCAGTCAGGTGAAAAAACATGGCCTATCTTAATCGCGATCAACGCAGAGAAATGATTCTGCAAGCTGCCATGCAAGTTGCTTTGGCTGAAGGTTTTGCTGCCATGACGGTACGTAGAATCGCAACAGAAGCACAAACCTCTACCGGACAAGTTCATCATCATTTTTCTTCGGCATCTCATTTAAAAGCTGAAGCTTTTTTAAAACTGATGGAACAGCTTGATGAAATTGAACAAACTCTCCAAACAACCAGCCAATTTCAAAGACTCTTCATCCTATTGGGTGCAGAAAATATTGACAGGCTTCAGCCCTACTTACGTTTATGGAATGAAGCTGAACTCTTGATTGAGCAAGATGCAGAAATACAAAAAGCGTATAACCTTGCCATGCAAAGTTGGCATGAAACAATTGTGCAAGCGATTGAGTGTGGCCAAAAAGAAGGTGAATTTAAAAACAGATCAAATTCCACAGACATTGCATGGCGACTCATTGCCTTTGTATGCGGATTAGAAGGGATTTATAAACTTGGTTTACATGGTTTAGCTGAAGAAGACTTCAAGCGCCATACCGAAGCGATTATTCGCCTAGAATTATTATAAATATAGAAGCTGGCATTGATTAGAATGCCAGCTTTAAAATACTAAAATTAGAACCAGCCTTTACGACCTTTTAAAATTTGGTCGGTGCAACGTAAGGCTTCTTGAGTCAGTCCCCACAAACGATAATCACCTGTGATTGAACCAATCTGGAAGTTATGGGTATAAGCAAAGCTGAGGTCACGCTCAGGATCACACCACGCTCCTGAACCATTGTAACCAATATGCCCAAACCCATTTTTAGCTCGTTTACCCATGGTAATAATACGGTGATAGCCTAAACGCCAATTCATCGGAATTGGCATAACACGATCACGTGCATAACTTTGGATGGTGCTGAGCTCTTTAAATACTTCTGGGCGAATAATTTGATGTCCATCCCATTCACCTTGATTTGCTAGCATCGCATAAATTTTAGCAAGACTATTTGCAGTAAATGTGCCGTTTGCTGCTGGAATGACTGCTTGCAACCCCTCGTCACTAAAGAAACTAAGATGTTTCATTCCTTTTGGAATCATGGCATCTTGAAAGTCTTGAGGGTCTTGTCCAGTCCAAGTAATCATTTTTTCAGAGAGTGAACTCTTGCGCGTCTGTGGCTTTTTAGGTTTTTCAACTTGAGTAGATGCTGGTTTTTCTGGTTTTGGTTGAATAATTAAACGTGCTACACGATCCAACTCATTTGCAGGCGTCCCAAAATAAGCGCCGTCTAACTGCAACGGTTCAACCAGATATTTTTGCATGAGCTGATCTAAAGATTGACCAGTTGCTTTTTCAAGTACACCACCGACAAGCCAACCAAATGTTAAAGCTTGATAAGCATTACCCTCTCCTGCAAGGAATCTTGGCTTAGTCGCCGCGACCACATCTAACATGTGTGACCAGTCGAGCATTTCTCGCGCACTTTCGATGATATTTCGCACATCAAACATGCCACTTTGATGGCTTAGCACATGACGCAATGTCATTTGCTCTTTTCCATTTTGAGCAAACTCAGGCCAATAAGTCGCAATCGGTTTGTCGTATTCTAAAAAACCTTCACTTACTAAAATATGCGCTAAAGTTGCAAGTATGCCCTTACCTGTAGAATAACAAACTGCCAATGTGTCAGGTTGCCAAGCTTCGGTTTGTGATTTTAGACCCGTGTAGATATCTACAACTTTCTGACCTCTAAAATAAACCGCTAAAGCAGCTCCACCTTGTCCTGTTCTAGCATCTTGAAGACGGCTAAACTGGTGAGCTAAATCAATAAAACGTTCATCTAAAATACCGTGATAGTTATGGGTATCGGCCAGTAAAATCTCTTTAATCACATGAAGTTCCTTGCATTTTTTGTTATTTTGCTCAAAAGCAGCCCAAACCTCTGTTCAGGCTGCTGATATTTTTATAATGCTTTTACAGTTCCTGCAACATGTGGTTTTTGTGATTTGGCATTACGAATCAAGAAATCAGTCTTTTTATCTGCATTTGCAGTTAAAAAATCAACTTTTGACGGTAAGAACATTGGTAGCTTAAACCAGACATCTGCTTCATAAGCATTTGGTAATTCAAGATTTGCTAATGCTTTAGCTTTGCTCCACATACCATGCGCAATGGCTTGCTTAAAGCCAAATGCTTTTGCAGTAATGGCATGAATATGAATTAAGTTAAAATCTCCAGACACTTTCGCATAACGGCGACCTGTGTTTTCTAAAATATTCCACTCTGCCTTTGGAACATAATCTGGTGCTTGTTCTTCTTTGGCTTTCTCACCCGCTCTTTTCTCGACTTTTTGACGAGATAAATAAGTCGTTAAGCCTTCCATCACCACTTCATTGCCAACTTTAGCCGTGGTAATAAAGTCAAACTGAACACCTTTATCATGCGGTTTTAGTTCCCCAAATTTACATGACAAAGTTAGTTTTTCAGTCACAGCAATTGGTCTGGTCTGTTTAATCTGGTTACGAATATGGACTAAACCTAAAATCGGAAATGGAAAGGCTTCTGCCGTCATCATGTGCATTTGCAAACTTTGAGAAAGCACAGCCAAATAAATTGCGGGTACAAAGCCATTATTTTGAAAGCCACATACTTCGTTATAAGCTTTGAGGTGGTTCTGATCAATTTCTAAAGTATCTACCACATATTCAACTTGCGGTAATATTTTTGGACCTTTCGGCTTTTTAAAAATTAAACCTTGCACTACTTTTGGATAAGCCAATGCCGCTTTTGGTAGCTGGCTAAAATGACGAGTATTCATACCTAACCTTTTATAATTTATAGATTCTTGAATAAAAAAGGGATGCACAAGCACCCCTATTTAGCTAAAAGTGCTTAAGCGCCCAACAAGCTTTGACCACACACTCGTACAACGTTGCCATTTACCCCTGTAGAAGCAGTTGATGCAAACCATGCAATTGTTTCTGCTACATCAACAGGTAAACCACCTTGTTGCATTGAGTTCATACGGCGACCAGCTTCACGAATTGCAAATGGAATTGCCGCAGTCATTTGAGTTTCGATAAAGCCGGGTGCTACTGCGTTAATGGTAATACCATTTTTTAAGATAGGCGCAGTAAATTTCACTAGACCAATCACACCTGCTTTCGACGCAGCATAGTTTGTTTGACCAAGGTTACCCGCAATACCACTAATTGATGATACACAAACAATACGGCCATTTGCATTTAGACCATCGTTTTCTAACAAGTAGTCATTTACGCGTTCAGCAGCAGACAAGTTAATATTAATTACCAAATCCCAAAGCTCTGGCTTCATGTTTGCCAAAGTTTTGTCACGTGTAATACCTGCGTTATGAACGATAATATCTAAACCGCCTTGTTTTGCAGCAGCAGTTTTAATTTTTTCGCCCGCATCAGCAGCCGTAATGTCAATTGCCAATGTAGAACCGCCAATGTCAGCAGCTACACGGTCAAGGTCAGCCTGTTGTTGCGGTACATCTAAACAAATAACATGCGCACCGTCACGCGCCAATACATGTGCAATTGCCTCACCAATACCACGGCTTGCACCAGTTACTAATGCAGTTTTTCCAGCAAGTGGTTTTGCCCAATCAACATCAACCACATCTGCTTTAGATACACGAATCACTTGACCAGATACATAAGCCGAACGCGGAGAAAGCAAGAAACGTAATGTTGATTCAAGATTTGCAGCAGCACCTTCATCAACATAAACAACTTGAGCAGTAATACCCTTTTTAAATTCTTTACCTACAGATTTGATAAAGCCTTCAAGTGCACGCTGAGCGATTGCTTGTTTTACAGTTTTCGTAGTTTCAGGAGTTGTACCAATCACAATCACTCGACCAGAAGTCGCAACTTGACGTGCAATCGGGTTAAAGAATTTATAAAGTTCATTTAACTGTTCTGAGTTTTGAATACCAGATGCATCAAATACAACGGCTTTGAATTTTGATTCTTTATCGCCTGCATTGAATGGACGTAAATTTAAACCAACTTTTGCAGCTTCTTGTTGTAAAGCAACGTTATTGCCTACATAGCTATCTGCATGAACATTGCTAAGTACTTGTGCAATTTCACCAGACAAAATACTTGACGGCGCTGCGCCAACCAATACTGCACCATTCACTACTGGCTGAGCACTTTCAAAACGCTCTAATACAACTGGCGATGGTAAACCCAGATTTTTAACAACGAATTTACCAATAGGAGATTGTGTAAATGCTTGGTATTGATCAGTCATGATTATTATCTCTCAAAGAAATGAATTTTCTACGACAGGCTTCATTATGTTATGAGATGAATAGAAACAATATGAAAGCAGTCGTTCATTAGAGTTACTCCAAATCATACTTGACTTCATCTTTGGATGTCTTGACCTGAATGCTATCTACAATGTCATTCTAGTCAATACAGGTCTATTTGAATTGTGTTAAGGTAGCTTACAAGAATATCGTTATTATGCTTGGAAAAGCCTTATGAGCAAAACAACTCAAGAAAATCCAGCAGTCGAGAATTCTGCTCAGGAAAAAGTGTCAAATACATCAAAGTCGGCTTCTAACACGGCTAAGCGTAACAGCACTACTCCTAAAGCAGCAACTAATACATCAAAAACGACACGTACTCGTTCAACGACTGCACCTGCACGTAGCCCTCGCACCAAGAGCGCGGCTACAGCAACTACTTCTACATCTTCAAATGTAGCTGCAGCACCAAAAGCAACAAAAACCAAAACTTCTGTTCAACAGGATAAAACCATGAGCCAAAACACTGTTCGCCGCGTTGCAATTATTGGTGGCAACCGTATTCCATTTGCACGTTCAAATACTGCTTATTTCAAAGCGTCAAATTCTGACATGCTGACAGCAGCATTAAACGGTTTGGTTGAACGCTTTAACTTACAAGGTAAGCGTATTGGTGAAGTCGTTGCTGGTGCTGTTTTAAAACACAGCCGTGACTTTAATATGACTCGTGAAGTTGTATTAAGCACAGATCTTGCTCCTGAAACCCCTGCTTATGACATTCAAATTGCTTGTGGTACAGGTTTACAAGCAGCTTTTGTTGTTGCAAACAAAATTGCACTTGGTCAAATCGATGTAGGTATTGCTGGTGGCGTAGACACCACTTCTGACGCGCCGATTGCTGTAGGTGATGGCTTACGTAAAGTTTTACTTGAACTCAATGTAGCTAAAACGGGTAAAGACCGTCTTAAAGCTTTAACAAAAATTGATTTTAAAAAGCTTCTTGATGCACCAAGCAATGGTGAACCACGTACTGGCCTTTCAATGGGTGAGCACCAAGCCATCACTGCTTTAGAATGGGGTATCACTCGCGAAGCACAAGATGAGTTAGCTGCTAGCAGCCATCAAAAACTTGCTGCTGCTTATGAGCGTGGTTTCTTTGATGACTTAATGACTCCATTCTTAGGTCTTAACCGTGACAACAACTTACGCGCAGACAGCACAGTTGAAAAACTTGCTAAATTGAAGCCAGTTTTCGGTAAAGGCGAAACTGCGACAATGACAGCTGGTAACTCAACTCCGTTAACTGACGGTGCTTCTGTTGTCTTGCTTGCTTCTGAAGAGTGGGCAAAAGAAAACGGTCATGAAGTTTTAGCTTACCTTTCTTTCTCTGAAACAGCAGCTGTTGACTTCATTGGTAAGAGCGGTCCTAAAGAAGGTTTGTTAATGGCTCCTGCTTATGCAGTACCTCGTATGCTTAAGCGTGCAAACCTTAAACTCCAAGACTTCGATTTCTACGAAATTCATGAAGCATTCGCATCTCAAGTGTTATCTACTTTGAAAGCTTGGGAAGATGAAAAATTCTGTAAAGAACGTCTTGGTTTAGATGCACCTTTGGGTTCAATTGACCGCTCTAAACTGAACGTAAATGGTTCATCTTTAGGTGCAGGCCATCCATTTGCTGCAACTGGTGGCCGTATCTTAGCAACTGCTGCTAAATTGATTAATCAAAAAGGTTCTGGCCGTGCATTAATCTCGATCTGTACAGCAGGTGGTGAAGGTGTGGTTGCGATTGTAGAAAAATAATTTCTATAACGACCTAACAAAATAAGCACCCATTTGGGTGCTTATTTCATTTCAATATATTAGCTTAATGAAGTGATGCAGCTTTAGCATCTGGGAAAAACTTATCTTCAATATGGTCATAGCACCACTGAAAAATAAAGGTATAGACCAAAATACATAAGGTTAAACCAATATCTAAAATAAGTGCATCAATGACACTCATCTGCATCATATAGGCAATCATCGGTACAGTTGCAATCAGCAAACCACCTTCAAAACCAATCGCATGTAAAATCCGCACAGGGATCGTTCTTTCCCAATTATATTTATGCTCTACTTTTTCAAAATAGTGGTTAAAAATCATGTTCCAAAAAACTGAAACCACTGCCATAAACACACCGAGTGTACCGGTTACATCCATTGGCATATCAAAAATAAAACTTAATGCAATCGCAATGATGACCAATAAAATTCCTTCATAACTGATTGCATGAATGAGTCTTCTCTTGGAAATCAACATTTTTAAATACTCAATAATAACTTGGATAATGTGCATTTTATTTTTATAATATTGATTAATCCAATCAGGTTCTTTCAGTTTTTTTGACAGATGAATATTAATCAAGAACAACTACTCATGTTTCAAGCCGTGATTGAAACCGGCTCTTTTTCTGCAGCAGCCCGTAAACTTGGCAAAGTTCCTTCGGCTGTAAGCATGTCTATTGCCAACTTAGAGATTGATCTGGACTTAACTTTATTTGACCGTAAAGGCCGCGAACCCGCCCCTACTGACGAAGCACGGGTTTTATATGAAAAGACCTCTCAGCTTTTGATTGAGATGAATCAATGGAAACAGCATGCTCACGCGTTAAGTACAGGTTTGGAAGCTAATTTAACTATTGTGATTGTGTCTGAACTTTTACACACCAATTGGACCGACTATATTTGTCTTTTAGAGAGTCGTTTCCCTGACCTACAAATCAATATCGTGTCTGCTCCCCAAGAAGATGCTCTGCAAATGTTATTAGATGGCTCTGCTCAACTTGCACTGATGTTTGAACGCGAGCACCTAGATAACAGAGAACAATTTGTAGAGCTCAAACGCGAGGCTCTAATTCCGGTTATTTCAAATAACCATCCTCTAGCAAGCCAAAATCAGGTTACTTATGAACAAATCCTTACTACACGACAAATAGTAGTTGCAAGCCGAGATGAGACTTTAAAACCCGAATTATTATTTTCAAAACATTACTGGCGCACTGATAACCACCACTCTGCTTGTTTAATGATCTTGCGCAATTTGGGTTGGGGTGTACTTCCTCAAGAAATGTTTAAAGAAAATCCTGAATTAAAAAATAAACTTAAAGTATTGGATTTATTAGATTTCACTCCCCGATTTGAATATTATGTTGATTTGGTATGGAGTCGAGAAAGTGAGCTTGGTGCCGCTGCTAGATTTTTGATTGAACATATCCGTAAGCAACGAATGCAACCACTGCCTTAAAAATATTTCAAATTAGATGCAGAACCTAAACGTTTTTCTTTGAAATATAACAATTGATATATCGACAGCATGAATAGACTTTGTGCTATAAAGAAAAGATAAGATTTATTACCGAAGATGTTGAATATCAATGACTCATACAGCACTTGACCAATTAAAAACATTAACGACCGTTGTTGCCGACAGTAGTGACCTTGATGCAATTCGTAAATTCCGTCCATTAGACGCAACGACTAATCCTTCATTGATTACGGCAGCAGCAGAACAACCAGAAAGCAAAGAGCTCATTGAAGATGCTTATTATCAAGCCAAAGAAGAAGGCTATAGCAACGATGAGTTAATCGAAAGAACCATTGATATTTTAACCGTAAAATTTGGTGTAGAAATTTTAAAACTGATTGAAGGCCGTGTTTCAACGGAAGTTGATGCTGCTCTTTCATATGACACCGAAGCAACCATTAAAAAAGCGCATGAATTATGTGAACTTTACAAAGGTTATGGTATTGATCAGTCACGTATTCTTATTAAAATTGCATCGACTTGGGAAGGTATTCAAGCTGCCAAAGTGCTCGAAGCTGAAGGAATTGCTTGTAACCTCACTCTCCTTTTCGGTTTACATCAAGCCCAAGCGTGTGCAGATGCAAAAGTGACTTTAATCTCACCATTTGTAGGTCGTATCTTAGACTGGTACAAAAAAGCTGAAGGTGTAGAGGCTTACCCAATCGAAAAAGATCCAGGCGTAGTTTCAGTTAAGAAAATCTACACTTACTACAAGCAGCAAAATATTCCAACTCAAGTGATGGGTGCGAGCTTCCGTAGTATAGATCAAGTGCTTGGTCTAGCTGGATGTGATTTACTGACGATCTCGCCAAGCTTACTTAACCAGCTTGAGCAAGATACCCGTACAGTTGATGCGGCCCTTGATGCATCTCAAGCAAAACAAGCAGAAGCGATTGTTAGACCAGCTCAAGATGAGCAAAGTTTTAAAGATGAACTTAACCATGACTTAATGGCATTCCAGCTTTTACAAGGTGGTGTCGATGGCTTTATTAAAGCACGTGACCAATTAAGCCTTTTGTTACGTCAGTCTTTTGGAATTGATGCGGAAATAAAATCTTAAAAAACTGCACTTTTCATACAAAATTGCCGATTTTTGTTATCATGACAAAAATCGGTTTTTTATTGGGTTTCTCGTGTTCGGCATAACAGATTTAACAACATATATTATTGGTACATTCCTAATTGTGTTATTGCCAGGACCCAATTCTCTTTATGTGATGTCAATCGCTTCGCGCTACGGGATTAAAACCGGATATATGGGTGCATTCGGTATTTTCACCGGTGACCTTATTTTAATGCTATGTACAGTACTCGGAGCTGCTTCTCTACTTAAGGCATTCCCATGGGTATTTGTCATTCTTAAATTAACAGGTGCACTTTATTTATCTTATTTAGGCTTTAAACTGTTACAAGGCAGTATTCAACGCTGGAAACAACGTAATCAAACTCAACCAGAAATGGCTGATTTACCAGCTTTAGATAAAGTTCATCCTTATAAAACGGCACTCAGTATTAGTTTACTCAACCCTAAAGCGATTTTATTTTTCCTCTCTTTCTTTGTTCAGTTTGTTGAACCAGATTATGCTTATCCTGCTCTGAGCTTTTTAATTTTAGCAATTATTTTACAGATCATTAGCTTTAGTTATTTAACTGCATTAATCTTCTCTGGAATTAAGCTCTCGGCATTTTTTAAAGAGAACCATAAAATTGCAGCAAGCGGAATCTTTTTAGTAGGAATTCTATTTTTCGGATTTGGTTTAAAACTAGCAACCTCAACGATTTAATTATTTTAAACTAATAACTTTTGCATTAGAAAGTTAAAACATTATGAACTGCTAAAAGTCCAGCATGCCATCTGTTTTAACTTCATTAAGTACAAAAAAAGTTCTGACTTGTCTTACTCCGGGTAAGGCAATAATCTTTTCACTATGAAATCGGTTAAACGCTGCTAAATCTTTAACACGAATTTTTAGAAAATAATCGACTTCTCCCGCCACCAGATAACACTCTAAAACATTTTCCAAATCACCCGACGCTTGTTCAAATGCTTGAAAGCTGTCAGGAGTTGAACGATCCAAAACCACACCAACTAACACCACAGTACCACGTTGAACCGTATTGGGATTGATCCGAGCCCGGACATCTAAGATTGCTCCAATCTTAAAAAGACGCTGAGTATGATTCCAACAAGATGATGTACTAATACCTACAAGTTTTGCCAATTCAGCATTACTTAAACGCCCATTTTCCTGTAAGGCACGCATAATTTTCAGCTCTAGTGGAGTTAAATTTTCAGCTTTCTCGTCCATAAAATAATATTCTTGATTCATTGTTATTTATGGAACGAATAATAGCATTATTTAAGAATTTAAAAATATTATTTATTTTTTAACCTAAAAATAGAAAGCACCTTCTTAAAAAAAATTGTTAAATTCACCCCAACTGGAAGCAATGGCAGAAGCCTATTAATTTTTCTTGGATTTAGAATACGTATCATGCAAAAAATTCTTCAAGATTTTTCAATTCCAGCAGTATTTGCTGGTTTTATTACCTTTCTCATTGGTATTAGTGTTTCAGCTGTTTTAGTGATTCAGGCGGCTCAAGCTTTAGGTGCTTCACCTGAACAAATCACTTCATGGTTTTGGGCTTTGGGTTTGGGTATTGGCTTATCAGGACTCATTCTTTCTTGGAAATTTAAATATCCTGTAGCGACGGCATGGTCAACCGCTGGTCTTGCTTTAATTATGGCAACAGGTAGTGGATATAGTATAAATGAAGCGATTGGTGCTTTTTTAGTTGGTGGTTTACTAACAGCTATTTTAGGCTTTTCAGGTATTTTTCAAAAAGCGCTGTCATACATTCCTCAAAGTTTAACAAGTGCCATGCTGGCAGGCGTCCTACTCAAATTTGGTATTTCACTTTTCGCAAGTTTACAAAATGATTGGGCATTTGTTTTATCCTTACTTAGCATTTATGTCATTACAAAAAGATTATGGCCGCGTTATAGCATTGTATTTACCGTAATTTCAGGTATAGCCCTGTGCCCTGTCTTTTTAGAATTTCATATGCCTACAATTCAGTGGTCTTTAGCAAAACCTGTTTGGATTAGTCCTGACTTTAGCTGGTCAGCACTTTTGGGCTTAGCACTGCCACTGTTTGTGATTAGTATGGCTTCTCAATATTTACCGGGCATTGCCATGATCAAAAGTTATGGCTACAAACCACACGTGAATCAACTCATTGGCTGGACAGGTTTAACCCAAGTTGTGCTTGCACCGTTTGGCTGTTATAGCGTCAATATTGCTGCGATTAGTGCCGCTGTAAGCTTAGACGACCAAGTTCATCCTGACCCAAGCAAACGCTATATTGCAGGTATAAGCTGCGGTTTTTTCTACATTTTAATGGGTATGTTTGCTGCAACACTCACAAGTTTATTGATGTCTTTCCCCCATATTTTTATTGTAGCTTTGGCTGGTATTGCATTACTTGGTACGATCAGCCACAACATTGCGATTGCTTTTACTCAAATTGAAGAACGTGAAGCTGCATTATTTACCTTTTTATGTAGCGCTTCGGGTATTCAATTCTTCGGGATCGGCTCAGCATTTTGGGGATTGGTGGTCGGAATTATTGTATTTGTTGTTCTCAAATTTAAAGCCAAAAAAAGCTAATAAAAAAAGCGTTCATAGCTCCCTATTTTCAATGCTATGAACGCTTTTTAGTATGGTTTCTTATAACTCTCTTACTACGACTGTTTTTGCCATTTTGTCGTGCCAGCCTTGTTTTTTAGCGTCAAATGCCACCCAAAAAAGACCAATACCAAATACTAAAATTGATGGAATATAGCCAATATATCGAATAATACTTTGCATGACTGTGAGCTTATTACCTGTTTTTTCATCTAAAACTTTTAAGCGCATCAAACGTTTGCCAGGTGTACCTGCAAAATACAACCAACATAAAACTGAATATAAAAAAGGAAATGCGTAGTTCACAATCAGGTCAAACCAATAGTTTTGTGGCTGACTACTTAAGCCTGTAGCAAATACTAAGTCGTAATCTCCCCGATAAAAAATCCATGCGGCTGGAATAATTGCTAAACAAAGAATAAGACTATCAATAATCATTGCGCCAAATCTTAACCAGAACCCTGCATACTCATACTTATAAGTCATGCCTACCTCACTTTGTTATTGTTTAATAGCTAAAATGGTCTTACTACTTTACTTTTATCCTAATTGAAACTTTTTTATTTTTAAATACTTAAATAAATTTTAAATTTCTTACTTTTATATTTTATTGTAATTATTTTGATCAAAAAATATCATTAACCACATATCTCTACAAAAACTTAATTTAATCTTTTAAAAACTGACATTTTTTTATGTCAGTTATATCGAAATACGTTTATATATAAATTAAATTACAAATAAATATTATATTTATTGCCAAAATAAAATATCTATTTTAAATTCTTTTTTTAATAAAAGTGCTGCAAATAATAGAGCCAATCCGATTGTAATTAAAAAAACACTTAAACTGATTAATCCATAAACAATTGTTATACCGCCTAATATAGCTAAAATATAAAAAATAATTACACTGATTGTTGGCATTTCAATTTATTCCACTACTTAAAATAAAAGCAATTTATTCTATCGAGTTTATAAACGATTGCTGTTTTCAAATGTTGATTACACTATTAATTTGTATCATCATACATTAATAATGTTATTAAACTTATTTAATGTTAATTTAGTTTAATAGACAGTGATGAAGTTCACATAAGTTTTATTTAATTTCAAAATAATGTTTTTCAGTCACAAGTTTAATTTTTAAGTTTTTATATAAGCGTTCTTTTGAGTCTTCTAGTGAAGGAACAACTTTTTCTGCAAATTTATCTTCAGTCATCAGTCTTGCATAAGTTTTGTAGCCAATGATTAACTTTTGAGGTTCTTTACCTGTTTGACTAAACTCTTCAATGAGTTTATTGACTTTCTTTGCTGTTAAATCTGCCATCTTTCTTAGCCCCCCCTTTAATTTACTATTTTGTTATACGGCTTCTTTATGACAGAAATATGAACCGTAATTTTTTGTAATTTTCATATAAATATTAACAATTATTGGTCTACAGCATACTTATCAGTTCAAAATCAGCAAAGCAATCAATTCAAATATTTGATTTATATATAATTTGTTTAATTTCAATTACTTTTAATTGAATAGATGTCTCCACAGAATGAAATATGTTAATCTTTAATTAATAAAAGCTTCATACATATAACAACTGTAAATAAGAGGAATAACATCATGAATTACCAACATATTATTGTACCAGTAGATGGTTCTGAGATTTCTTTAGCAGCAGCTCGACAAGCAGCTCACATTGCAAAAGCATTTGGTAGTAAATTGACCGCCATTAGTTTGGTTGCGGTAGATCCTTTTAGTGGCGTAGATTTTTATTACATCTCACCTGTTGTAAAAGATTATTTTGTTGAAGCACGTGCTAATGCAGAAAAAACTCTCGCAAAAGTTAAAGCTTTATGTGCTGAAGAAGGCATTGATGCAGAAACTCAAATCATTCAAGGTGAAATTTCTTCAGATGGTATTTTGAAAGCCGTAGAAGACTTAGGTTCTGATTTGATTGTGATTGGTTCGCATGGTCGTAAAGGTTTCCAAAAACTAATTTTGGGTAGCTTTGCTCAAGATGTTTTAAATAGCACCAAGATTCAAGTTTTAGTCGTAAAAGAGTAAAATACTTGAAAGATAAAAGCCCAATCCTATGATTGGGTTTTTTAATAAAATAACTTATAGAAATTTTACACCCACTAAAAAACCCTATAGAATAGTTCACTATTCCATCAATTTCGTGAGTCACGCCAATGAAGTAAGTCTTTTTTCTCATCAATTTTTTCTTTTTTTGATGTGCAAAATAGACTATTTTTGTGATTTACCGTCTCTATTAAAAATTATCATTCTCCTATTTTGTACATCCTGTATTTATGAGGTTTTTTATGACTCAGCAGGCATGTGTAATATCGCAACTTACCTTAGAGTTCCCTTCAAAGGTAATGTTTAAGCATTTAAATTTTAGTCTTGAATCGAATCAGATCTCTGCCCTAATTGGTCGTAACGGTCAAGGCAAATCTTTGCTTATGCAATTGTTAAATGTGACGCTTGCATTAGATTCAGTTGTTACATCAGGGCAAATATCTTGGCATGTAAAACATGCGTATTTACCTCAATTGCATCGTTTGACAGCACTCACGATTGCTGAAGCTTTAGATATCTTAGATATTTACGGAGCTTTTAAAAGAGTTGAACAAGGTAGTGCCGACTTCAATGATTATGATTTATTAGAAGGTAAATGGGACCTGCCCACTTTATGGAACAACCTCTTAGAATCTGCTGGTCTACCAATAGATTTAGATTTCCCAGTTAAAAATTTAAGTGAAGGTCAAAAAACCAAATTGGCTCTAAGCTGTTTATTTTTAAAATCAGACCACTATCTATTACTTGATGAGCCTAGTAATCATCTAGATCAGGAATCTAGACAATGGTTAATCGATCATTTAAAAAAACACCCAGCAGGTAGTCTTATCATTAGCCATGATCGGACTTTATTAAATGAAGTCGACCATATTTATCATTTAAATGAACATGGTCTACATCACACCACCGGAAATTATGAAAAATTTTATGGGCAGTATCAAACCAATATTGCAGCTCTAGAGCAATCTATTCAACAGAGCCAACGTGAAGTTAAGCACATGAAGCAAAAGCAACATGATGTATTAATGAAAGCTCAAAAACGTGAGCGTGCTGGAAATAAATTAAGAGAATCAAATTCTCAAGCCAAAATTTTGCTCGACTTTAAAAAGGAACAAGCAGGCCAAAGCATTGCTGCTATACAGTCTCAACACCAACGTCAGATTTCGAACAGTCAAAATGATTTAAAAGATAAGAAATTGCTTCTCGAAACGGTTAAACCTCAACAGTTTTTCTTCCCGTCTTTTCATAAGAAATCTGGTGAAATTCTGCGGATTAAAAAATTGAAACTGAAACATGGTACTCAAAAACCCATCGATCTAGCTGTACAAGCAGCTCAAAAAATTCATATAACAGGACAAAATGGTATTGGAAAATCAACTTTACTTAAGGCAATTCATGCACACAACAATCGACCCTGTGACAGCATTCACTTATCTGTAGAGTGTTTCTATCTCGACCAGAACTTTAGCTTTTTGTGTGATGAAATGACTGTTATTGAAAATTTATCTCACATAAATAATGAACTTTCAGAACTCGAATGGAGAAATTTGCTAGGTCAACTTCGAATTCGTGGGGATAAAGGTACCCAACTATTGTCTCAGCTTAGTGGTGGCGAAAAATTAAAAGTAGCTTTATTGGCGCTTAGCCGAATAAGCCCTACTCCTGAACTTCTATTACTAGATGAACCGGAAAACCATTTAGATATTGAATCTAGAGAATTACTTGCTTATGCCATTCAAAGCTATGAAGGCGCTGTATTACTCGTCTCACACGACCCATTGTTTGTAGAAAATTGCGGTATAAGCGAGTCATTTTCATTAGCCGAATAATCTGATTCAAACTATTTCTTCAAATTTACTAGTTCTCATTTTAGAGCTAGTAAATTTTATCAACTCTTATTTTTCACTTTGTTTAATAATTCGAGGTCTAAATTATATTTCACAGTTTTATTTTTACGAGCACTATTACGCATTTGATAAACTTGAATAATATAATCACCGTCAACGGGTAAAGTAAGCTCTCCTTTAAAACCTATAGTTGAGCCAATCAATAATGCGTTATCTTTACCTGGTTTTTTACCAGGTGCAAAAATATTAATATAGGCTAAATTCCCCAGACTATTGATATCAAATTTTAATATTTGGCCTTTTTTCGCATAAACTCTATACCTTACATCATCATAGCCCTGAAATTTTCCAGTTAAAATGGTATGTGGTGAACTTTGTAAAAAATTAACTTTTTGCTCAGTATTTTTGGCATAGACAGTGAACGAAGTAGCTGAAATAAGCGTAGATAGTAATAATGTTTTAATGATTTTTCTCAACTTATTGACCCTCAAAATTATTTTTAAAGTGATTATATTAAAAATGATTTTTATAAAATTTTACTTTATGTATGAGTTTGATGAGTAGTAGTTGCTTTTTATAACCAGTAACAAATAAAGTATCTTAGAAATCTAAATTATCTTTCTTTTCAATAATTATTTACAAGTTAAAGTATATGGATAATCTATAAGTCTGGAAGATTTTTTAATGAATATTATTATTCGTGATGAGCAAGCCGAAGATATTGAAGCCATTGAAGAATTGACAAAAGCAGCTTTTCAAAATGCTGAGCACACAAGTCATACCGAGCATTTTATTGTTAATAGTCTAAGAGATCACGGACAACTTACTATTTCTCTAGTTGCAATTGAAGATGAGTCTATTATTGGGCATATTGCTATTTCTCCGGTTGAGATTAGCTCAAGCGAAATAGGTTGGTATGGTTTAGGTCCTATCTCAGTTCATCCAAATAAACAAGGATGCGGTGTTGGCTCTCTTCTCATCAATAAATCACTAGAAAAATTAAAACAACTTGGCGCTCAAGGATGTGTTTTATTAGGTGATCCAAATTATTACAGCCGCTTTGGTTTTAAAAATTATCCTGAGCTAATTTTGCCTGATGTACCGAGTGAATATTTTCAGGCTCTAACTTTCTCGGGCAATATTCCAAAAGCTAATGTCAAATACCATGAGGCTTTTAATGCGACGCAATAATAAAAACTTACTATCTTCAAAAGAAAACTCCTAAAAATAGGAGTTTTCTTTTTCATTGGTTTTGAACAATATTTACTTAAAACATTAGCTTTTATTTAACACGCTCAATTTGGAAAACTTCAATATCGGTAGGCTTAACTCTATGCTTATCTACCTCACCAACGACACGTACTTTATCCCCTGCTTTTAGTTCAAGAGGTTTCCATAAATCATCATCAATATCAATTATGATTGAACCAGTTGCGTCTTTTAACTCAAAATGATCCCCAGCAATATGCTTTACGATCGTACCAGTTAAAGTTACTCCAGATTCATCAGCCGAAGTTTTTACTTTGGATACTGTGACTACATTTTTTGTTGCTTCTTTTAATAAAGCAGCATCTGGTTTAGCCATCACAGCACTACTTTCTAATAAAGCAAATCCAGCCAATGCTGTTAAAAGTATTTTTTTCATGACGATTACCTACTTTTTAATATTCTTAGTTATATAAACAAATTCTTTTAAAGTTATAGATTTAGCTTTTGTGGCTTTTTGTATCTTATTAAGTTCTTTATTTAATGAGAATAAATAGTAACATTAAAAAATTTCTTTAAGTTCTCTTTTCCAACAACTATTTTATGGCCTTTATTTTTTCGTGAATTTACTTAAGAAAGCTTTTTCTTAAGTAAATTAAACTCAGCATTAAAATATCATTTCATTGTTAAGCAACAAGTTGTCCTAAATTCAATAAAATATTTATGGCTTCTGTCTCATCCTCTGTTTGCATAACAATCATTCTGTCATAAGAAATTCCACCAACCTCAATATAAATTTTTGGATGTGGAAGCTGAGGAATATAGACTTTTAGTGGTTGATAAAGAGCAAGAAGATAACCAAATGAATCATAAGGATAATGATCATCTTTTAATGTCTTCTTTATAACAACATAGTTGTTCAATATACTTAAAATAAAACCATATTCATTTTCAGAATGAAATTTAGCGTCCATACCTACCTCCTTGATTAGTTAATATTTTTATAATCAAACTTAAAGGTTAAATTTCTGATCTGAGGATATTTGAACCAATTTACTTTAAATATAGAGTTCTATTTAAAATAATGAGTTTCGAATTTAAATATATTTAAAACCAAGTGTATTAGTCAACATATTTTGAACGGCGCCATTAAAAATAAATATTTTGAGTTACAAATCACACTTTTAGACAAAAATAAAAAGATATAAAAAACCCATCTTACGATGGGCTTTGAGCATTTATCTAGATTATGAATCTTTATCCATTGAATGAGGAGTTGTGGTTTTATCTTGCTGTTTTGTGTCGTTTTCACCTTGGCAAGCACTCACACTCAAAGAAATAAAGGCGGCTAAACCCAAGGTCGCTATAATTTTTGTCATGTTTCACCTCATGAATTGTTTAGATTGATGAGTTAATAAATACTTTTTATTAGTTTTACGATCAGCATAGGTTTCTAGGCTTTTTTGTAGATTTAGCGCAAAAATGTAAAGCTATTTAGTTTTAACTTTAAGTGCCCATTTAAAATTTAACTCACCACGTTCAGAGCCCAGTACCTAAAATTAAATTAAATTAAATTAAATTAAATATTAACTGAATGCCTGAGCGTTTTGAGGAGTAAGTCATATAAGTGATCTACAGCTTTAGACTCCAAAGATGCCCGGCTTCGGTACACAGCGACCTCCATAGGTTCTAAAGGTCCTAAGCCATGATCAGCACTTAAAATAGTTAAATGCTCAGGTGCACTACACTGTGTGAACACGGCAATTGCTAAACCACTTTCCACTGCTGCAATTTGACCAGCTAAACTTGAACTGTTGTATACCACCCGATAACGGCGTCCCTGTAAGGCCAAAGAATTAATCGCACTCTTTTTGGCTTGACTAGTACTTTCATAAACTGCAATTGGGAGTGGATCTTCTCGCCAGAGTTCAAACTGTGGAGAGCCTACCCACAGAAATAAAAGTGTTCCTTGACGAGCGTTATCTCTCGAAATTAATGCTAAGTCTATATCCCCAGTTTCTACCCGTGGTATTAACGAAGTAGACTGCTCACAAATTAATTCAATTTCAACACCTCCATAACGTGGAGCAAAACGCTTAAGTACAGGCGTTAAATATTTTGCAGCATAATCATCGGGCACCCCAAGGCGTATACGCCCCTTCAGCTCATCTCCGTGAAATGCCATTTGGGCTTCTGCATGTAAGTCGAGAATACGGCGCGCATAACCTAAAAGCAGCTGTCCTTGAGACGTTAATTCAATTTGTCGGTGCGTTCGTATTAAAAGTTGGCAATGTAGAGCTTCTTCAAGTTTTTTTATTTGCATGCTAACAGCGGACTGTGACCGATATAACTCAGGTGCTGCGTTTGATAAAGAGCCTGTATCTACTACGGTGACAAAACACTTTAGCCAATCAATCTGTAAATTTTTTAAAGTCATTAGAATTTATCTATTCGATTTTCAAATAGTATATAAAAGAATTATGCGCTTTTCTTTATTTATTGCCTCTCTCATACTGAACTTATAAGAAGTTAAAACAATTCATTTTTTAACGTCGCTAACGGTGAATTGATTAACAACTGAATAACTCGTTAATCACTGTCCTTACTAACAATTTTATCACTTCGTATTTCTTAGGTATTACGCACTAGGAGGAGGTTTTATGCGCCTAAATAAACAGATGCTTGCGTCACAAAGTGCGACATCCACTTTCGTTTTACTTTGGGGTAGTGCTGCGATTTTTACTCGATGGGGACTCGACAATGCCTCACCTATAGCATTATTAATTCTGCGCTTTGCCACAGCTTTGTTTGTTCTGTTGTTAATTGCTATTTTTAGAAAAAGACTTTTACCTAAGCATGGAACTCGAAAGCAAGTTTTATTAACTGGACTCCTCATTATTGCAGGTTATTCAATTTGTTATTTTAAAGCCATGGCTCACGGAGTCACCCCTGGTTTAATGGCCACAATCATGGGAATACAGCCAATCTTGACGCTTTGTCTTTTAGAAAAGAATTTACAAAAAGAGAGATTATTAGGTCTATTGATTGCTTTAGCCGGACTCATACTTTTAGTGTGGAAAAGCTTAACTATGTCTTTTATCGCTCCAATCGGAATATTCTTTGCCTTAGCAGCACTGATCTGTATAACTTTTGGGGCCATCATGCAAAAAAACATTCAACAAGCCCCAACAGATGTCTTACCGCTCCAATATATAGTTAGCCTTCTAGTTTGTTTATTTATAGTTCCATTTGAACATTTTGAAATAACGTGGAATTCACAACTCATTATTTCGGTTTTATTCCTTGGAATTTTAATTTCTGTAGTTGCTCAACTTTTACTTTATCGACTTCTAAATCAGGGCAATCTTGTAAATGTGACAAGCCTATTCTATTTAGTCCCTGTTGTTACTGCACTTTTAGATTTTTTAATATTAAAAAATAAGTTGCCGCTTGCAGGCTTAATAGGAATGATTGCGATTTTAATAGGCTTAACACTTGTATTTAAAAAGAAATAACTCATTTAAAGTACATTAAAAACCCTCGACTGAGGGCTTTATGCTGAGTTAAAGACTAGTCTAAATTTTTCCAGTCTTTACCAATTTGAGCTAATGCTGGCAGTTCATCGCTATTAAAAACATTAGAATTACGATCAATAGCAAATCGATAGATGGGCACAGAATCAGCTTCAGTTTTTTTATAGAAGCTGAAATTTTCAGTAATGTGGTAATTGCCAGCTTCTGTAGATTTTACAGCTGCTCCTGATGGAATATGAATATAACTTTCACATTCCACTTCAATATTATTTCCAGCAAGATCTTGGTAGGAAAATTTCATGTTTTGATCCTTTCTAAATTTTTATGATTGAGAAAAACTTAACATGCTATCTGGCTAGATTATTGAAACTTTTTTCAACTAATTGTTTAAGTATGTGTATTTAGTTAAAACTAAAAATATTATCTCTAATATTTCTACTCTATCTCACAATCCCAATACTTTAAAAGCTCGCTCATCAAGTTCTTTAAGTTCCTCAAGTGTATATAACCGTCCTTCTGGATCAAAAAACTTATCAAAATCAAATTCCCCTTCTTTATACAATTGATATCTTTTAGGCCCTAACCACTCTTTTTGAAAGAAATCATCTGTTAGTTTAAAAAACTCTTTAAATGACATATTTGCATCTAATTGGCCAATTAATTGTTCACGTTCATTTTTAGGAATATCCCTAAATTTTCTCTCATCCATAATGAAGGCTCGGCTGCCGACTAGCTGACCATCTTCATGAGTTGGAACTAGAATACTGCGGCAATGAGGATGCAAAGGCGGAACTTTTTTTGTAGGATCATTGATATCCCACACACGACTATCAAGGGCTGCACATACTTTTGAGGTTCTACCATCAAGCACACTTACAAATCTGACATATTCAAACTTTAACTGTTTATAGCTGTTTAAATAGGCCTGATTGGATATATGACTTCGAATCGTACGCACAGTTCGTTCAATATCAATCTTAGAGCTATTTAGTAGTCCATCTTCATATTTAAGGCGTTTAGTCCCTAGAATCCTTTGAATAATTTGTTGATTCGTCTCTCCAGTATTGAGGCCATTCCGAATTGCATACTCCACTCTTTGACGGGCAACCTCTGCAATTGTAGAAAGTAACTCATCCACCAATGCTCCACCTGCTAAAGGAACACGTTTAGCAGCTTTATAGAGCTGTTCACCTTTTAATTCTTTATGTTTGCCACCAAAAACTTTTGACATATATTTGGCTTCATAGACAGCCAATGCCACAGCAGAGATGGTAAAAGTTTCAATGAGCATATTGTTAGTAGTATTAAACCACTGAGAAATCAGTGCACGTATCCCTTTTAATGTAGCTGTTGAGTAAAGCCCACCCGCCAATGCGGTTTTTTCCTTTTCATTTAGCTCATCTAACAGGTTACTTAGTTTAGTAAGCATGTTAACTGTTTCGGAATTAAACAAATTAAGAAGTTCATTGACCGATCTTGAAGATGCTCGATATAGATAAGCTTGATGTTGAGTCAGAACATCAAAAAGTGATTTCTGATGAAGATTAACCATAAAAATTACCTCTACAGAATTGCCCTTTTTATTATTTTCTATTTGTTTGTCTTACCTTATGTAATTTGCTTATTATTAATATCTCTAGAATAAGTTATGACTAACAAGTGTACCTACGTAAAGTTATTTAGCTAATAGCTTATCCTTGTAATTTATATCTTTATAAACTTGTTTCGTGTCTAACTACACCATCTCTTTAATGCTGAGTAAAACAGCATTACTCGGAATACTTTTAAGTATTTTCTTTTATGCTTTACGCCATTCTTTATAAAATTTTTTATCAGATTGTTCAGAAAAACTGTTTGTATTGTTATTAACGTATGTAGTACCCGTATTTGATGATTGTATACATGGCCAATTGTTCAATTGGGGTGTTAGAACAGCATTACTCATCAATGAAAGTTCTTCTAATCTAATTAAGTTCATATTTACTTCCTTGCTTATATCTAGCTCCTGATGTCTTCAATATGTTCAAAACTTCATATTGAACCATTAAAAGATAGCTATTGTTTCATTCCCTAAACCAATCAGAGCCTACACAAATAGCACATCCATAAAAATGCAAAGTGCAAGTTTTGTGTATTGATTTACCAATGATGTAACTTGCTATACGCCCAAATAAATTAAGTTTAAATAGAATGAAAAAGCTATTTATAAGGTTTTCTTCTCAGTTGCTCGAATTTCAGATATACTGACCTTAGTATGAGATGAGCCTTATATAGTTCATTGGTAGATCAATGAATGACTAAGCCCTTCGCTTTCGAGCAAGGGCTTTTTTAATGTGTGTAATTTGGAAAAATTACTTTGATCTGACTCAGCAATTCAAGCCTCTGTTTGCCTTTACTGAACAGGTCTGTTAGATTGGTCTTGTTCATCAACTCCTATTGTCGATGAATACTGAAGCCTGATTCGTAGCATCAGGCTTTTTTTATGCCTAGATTTTATAAAGATAGACCGTTAAATTCATCTAATACTATTGAAACGTTATCTAAAAATAATTTTACTATCTTGTTTTTAACCAAGTGCCCACTTCTTTTAACATCTCAACTAAACCGTTTAATTTCTTACCATCTTCAGTTAAAGAGTACTCAACTTTAACAGGAACTTCCGCAAAGACGTCTCTATTAATGAACCCTTCTTCTTCGAGAAAACGTAGCTCCAAAGTCAACATTCTTTGAGAAATATTAGGGATTGCGCGTCTTAACTCATTAAAACGCATAGGTCGTTCAATAAGAAATGAAATAATTAACATTCTCCAGCGCCCACCCAATACTGTCATTGCTTCTTCTACAGAACAGCCAGAAATATTATCTTTCATTGATTAGTTAGGTATAAAAAATATACCTATATAACAAAATAGTGCCTAATTTACAATCTATACCTTGTAGTAAATAATAAGTTTTTAATACGAAAATGCTGGTCTATTTTATGGAATATAAAGAAGTTGCCAAAAAGACGATTAATCATTTGTACTCAGCACATGCCTCAATTCGAAGCTCTGGAATTGATCCACAATTAATTGCTTTAGCTGAATTGTATGTGTCACAAATTAACGGCTGTGCTTACTGTTGTGCTTTTCATGCACAGGAATTAAGAGATATGGGTATAAGCCAGGAAGTCATTGATAAAATCCCAGGCTATAAACATTCAAACGTTTTTTCAAAAAAACAATTTCTCGCTCTTGAACTTGCAGAAGCAGTCACTTTTCTATCTGAAAAAATTGAACCCGTAAAAACTCACTTGGCCGAGTATTTTAGTGAAAGAGAGATTGTAGAGTTAACAACTAGCATTTCACTCATGGGAGCATTAAACAGGCTCAGAATTACCTTAGGGGATAAAAGTTAATTCATTTAATTTCCATATGAAAAGCCCAAACTATTTGAGGCTTTTCATAGCTTCTGACTAAACGAAATAAAAAATTAAAAAGACTCTACGATCCTAAAAACAATTTCTTTTCAATAGCGCGGCGTCTAACCAATCCAGCCAAACGCTTACCGCCTGCGTTTACCCATACATCGAATTGGTTTGCGGCCCCTTTGTAATTACCTGAATTTAATTTTTTTAATAAGGTCGATTTTTTAAAGTCTCCTGTCCCGATGTTATAACTTAGTGAGACTAATGCGTCGAATTGATTTTGCTTTAAAGGAACTTTTACAGCGCCATTGACTACACGCTCAAATATTTTCAAATCATGCTGCATATATGCTTTGGCCTGCTCAAGAGTACATGTGTCACCTTTTTGAACGCTCAAACCGTTTGGGTATCTGGTTGTGCCATAACCAATGCTCCAGACACCTACGCCATCATCATAAGCACTGAGTCTTAATCCTTCAAAATTACAAATATGGTTTACCCCTTCCTGACTCAGAGACATCTCATCTACCGCAAAACCAATTTCCTCATCGCCATTGTCTGTTGCGGTAGCAATCGGACTATTTGTAGCGGCACGTGACCGAGACTTGGTAGTAAAAAGCTTGCAAAGATAATCCAATATTTTTTGCATCTAATCCTCTTTCATCTTACTTTTTCTCTGTAACCCAAAGTGTAATATACCCTTGAACTACAGGCTGTCCATCTGCTCTATAGGCATTTACTTTTATTTGCATATCGCCAACTTTCCATTCTTCATCAATTGTTGCGACGACTTTAATATCAGAATCGGCTTTGGCGACATAATTTACATTCATGCCTTTAGGTAACCATCTTAAATGTTGAGGAATAGATGCTTCGGTTAGTACACCCATAACAAATTCTAATCCATTACATATGGCAATAACGTGAACTGTTCCTATGTGATTTTCGACTGATTTATTCTTTTTGATGAAAGCTTCACACACGTCAGCATCTAGTTTTTGAATAATTGGATTTACTGTTTGAAAATATGGAGCAACACGGCTAACAACTTTTGACAACAACGTTAATCCACCTGGTATTGCTTTCAATGTTCTAAAAGCGAGCAAAACGTCATTAATTGGTGGTACAGCGTTATATTTGATTTGGTTGGCAAATTTATAAATATAATTACTCATAGTTTTACTTCTGGCTGAGAATAAGAATTTAATAAATATATAGCCTCATATCTCTAGACTCATTGCTTAACTTTCATGTTTTTTAAGTCATTAATGATAATTTTTGAATAACATCTAGGGTTTGTTGTTGTTCAACCAAATACGCTAGAAATTAAAATGCCCAATATAAAATTGGGCTATAGATTATTCTTCGATTTCTATGGGATCGCCATCTTCAGGTCGAATATGTCGCTCACCATCATCTGCCGGATCGACACTAGAGCCATCTTTGGTAATACTGTTATACAACTCATCCTCTTTTTTATCATCGATAAATTCTTCATCTGCAAAATCAAGAGGCTCTTCATCATCATCAAAATTTAAGGGTTTTTCTTCATCTATCATGAGATTTATCCTTTACTTCACTTGTCTCATACCATGCTCAAATAATTAACAGATACATTCAACATGAAACAATCATCATTTATGTAACAGACACTTTAAGATACATATAACAAAGAAAACCGCCCTCGAAGGCGGTTACTAAGCTCTAAATTGTTAGAGATAATTGGCTTATTACTTTTATATATTTTAAGAAGGTAGTTTATTATTTTTAATATAATCATCTGATTTAAAATAATTAACAATCATTTCTGCATTTTCTTCTTTTACAGGTAAAGTAGTTACTGGAATATTTTCATTTCCCATACTAAAGCCTTGAGGGACCAATTGAGAAATAGGAGGAAATTTGGCTTTACCTCCTTCAGTGATTCTTTCAATGAATCCTGCAAGCCATAAAATAAACTCACCTTCATTATCAAACTTAGGCATAAGACTAAAATCAATTTTTACCGAGCATTGCTCGATGGGCTTGGTTAAGCAGTCTTCAAAATTAATAAAATTATACTTTAATTTGAATTCAGTACCTTTTATCGCATTACGAATAAGCCCAACCAAACAATTTAAATTTTCTATTACATCATCAGAAAACAAGTTGTCATTTTTAATTTTTTTATAAACCTTATCTGCTATAGCTAGATATTTTGGCATCTTAACCTCCTATCTTCTCATGCGTATATTTATATACTTCTTTAAACTATTATTTTTTTATGTAAGATAGGGTAAAACTCATCAACTAAATGTAAGAAATACAAGGTTTTTGAAAGTTAATAGTAAATTACTTATCAAAAACATTTAAAAATGCGAAACATGCAACATAAAATACCAAAATAAAAGAAGATTTTGAAAAATTTTCTTTCAATTTATTTTTATAGATGAGCAATACTTTCAATACTAACTTACCATCCATTTAAGATGAAATATGCTTATATAAGATATTAATTTACTAAGATATTTTTTAATTTTTATTGTTTTCAAGGTGATTCAAAATACTACTAATTTTTAAAAACAAATAACCGAAAAGTAGTCCATTAAATATAATAAAAAGACCAACAGTGACCATTTCTTTAGACCACACTTGAATAATGTCTAAATTATCATTTCGAGTTTCAACTTGCCCATATGACAAAATAAAAGCCAAGCCTAAGACAATTCCAAACAAAATCACAACCCATGCTACAACTGATGTTGTCTTACTTTCTTTAAGAGATTTTTTCACTTCACTCATAATTTTTCTTGATAAACTTCTCGATTTACATATTCTTTTATATTAATTCGCTATGTACTTAAAGTTTTATTTCTTTAACTTTTCAATAAAAATGTTATTAATTTTTATATTTTGTTTATCAAAAAATATTAATTAGTATATTTAATATTTCTGTAACATCAAAATTTTAAAGTAAATAGTATTAAAGATATTTATAACAAAGGGGCGAATTTAATATAAATAAACGAAAATCCTTTAAATCCGCTCCTTATGTTTAGTAAGATCTTCTTTTATTTTACCTGAAATTTAATATTGAATTTTCTTGCTTGTTTTCTTACTTCCGGATTAGATGGTAAAACAAATGGACTTGAACGCCAGATAGCTTTTTCAATACTTGTTTTAAATTTTTGCTCTTCTTTATCTAAAAAGATAATTTGCTCAATTTCGCCAGTCTCCGTTAAAAAGACTTTAACACTTGCACTCATACCTGTAGAAGACTTGGGAATATCCCATGTTTTATAAATTTTCTTTTGATATTGTTTTTTATATTTTTCAGCCTCTGAAATAATTTTATTATCTGCCACTGGCGTAGGAGTGACTTGTTTGTGACCTGTAGCACACCCAACTAACAAAAATAAAGAAGCAACAATAGTGAAGTTTTTCATTTAAAATACCTTATTTTCAATAACTAAAATTTAACAGTTTAGAGTTTAAAAAACCACCCAAAAGGTTGTATTAATCATTAATTATTATGAGTTAGCAAAGGTGTGAGGCCACCTTTGCTCTTCCCTTTTTTTAGTTAATATTTTATTTTCATTAAAAAGGAACTTCATAACGAAAATTTAGATTTGAATTTTCTGATATATTTATATTATAGACATCTCGATCAGTAAAAATCCCGTGTTCAGGTGTTTTAAAACTATTAAAAGCTTTATTCTCTGGAACTATTGGAGGTTTATTCAAATAATTTTCTTGAGAATTATATGGAGATGAAGCACAACCAATCAGCCCAAAACCCAATAAAGATATAACTAAAAATGTCTTCATAAATTTTGTCCACTTTGATAAAAGCTACACAATTTAACAAATTGAACTGCTATTGTCACACCAGAATAATTTAGTTTAACTTAACAATAAATATATCGAATGTATTTTAAAAAGAAATAACTAATTTCAACTTCTATAAAAACAAATAAAGCTGGCCCATATAAGTTTTCAAAACTGGATGTATTAAAGACTCTATTCTACTTTTAAGATTTCCTTGATTTTTAACCAATGATCTACCTATTAACGTTTAGATTTTAAGGATTGTTATGCGGCTACATTTTATTGTTCATGAAGATTTTGAAGCGCCTGGCGTATATGAAATTTGGGGCAAAATGAATAACTTCAAAATTACCTATTCAAGAGTGTATTTAAATGAAGTTTTGCCAACTTCTGTTGAAGATATTGACTTTCTTATTGTAATGCGTGGTCCACAAAGTCCTGATACTACATTAGATATGTGCCCTCACTTTAATTCAATAGCAGAACAAGCAATCATTAAAAAAGCGATTGAAGCAAATAAAGTGGTTATTGGGGTATGCCTAGGATCTCAATTGATCGGTGAAGCTTTAGGTGCCAAGTTTGAACACAGCCCTGAGCGAGAAATTGGTAAGTTTCCAATTATGCTTACAGAATATGGAATAACACATTCTAAGTTTTCTCACTTAGGAAAAATGACCGAAGTTGGCCATTGGCATAACGATATGCCAGGCTTAACTCCTAACGCAAAAATTATTGCTTTTAGTGCAGGGTGCCCAAGACAGATTATTGAATATTCCAAATTAGTTTATGGCCTACAATGTCATATGGAATTAACTTCAGAAGTAGTTGAGTTGCTGATTCAACATTCAGAAATCGAGTTAAATGATGCTCATAATTATAAATTTGTGAATACTCGTGAAGAATTACGGAAGCATGACTATCAAAAAATGAATCAAAACCTCTTTATTTTTCTGGATAAATTGAAAGAAGAATATTCAAAACGATCTTAAAAAAATGAGTGTAAAGAGCCTTTTTAAATTGCCTTTTACGCTCCGCTACAGATCTTATTATTTACCAGTTGATCAAGCATACTTGAAGTCAAACCTTCAAAAATCAAATTTTAATGTTACAATACAGTGATTTACTCAATTTCAATTGGACTCCCAAAGAAATGAATAGATTTTTATTAACTTTTTTATCTTTAAATATTGGGCTTTTTTCTTCTTCCACTTTTGCTGAAACAAACACATTTCAAACCAAACAAGAATATAACCGCCCTAGATTTAATCAGCATAAAAGTATGCTTGAAGTAAATGCTAACACTCAGAACCATCAGCTGACTGAACAACAAAATTCATTTAATTCTCCTCATTCTCAAAACGTAGATTTTTTTGAAATTGCAAAACAATATCAAGAAAATGAAACAAAGCCTTCTTCGTTTACTGATGAAACAGTGAATATGAGCGATCATGAGCGTAGTCTTTACTACATTAGACATCATGATAATGTGGGTATTCAAAGAGAAATTCGTGGCCAACAGTTTAAATCGCTAAAACAACAGCGAGATAAAGGTGTAATTTCTAATGATGTATATAAAGAAAAGGTCTACAAAATCTTAAATCAACCTAACTTTAAATAAATTTGAAGCCCTCCTCGGAGGGCTTTTTTATAAGAATTAAACCTTAGAGTACTAACCAATCTAAGCGAGCGTCGACATAAAATATTCTAATAATTTATCTCTTTCATCGATCTTATTTGCACTTAAAAGCTGAATCATTGCCCCATCAATCACAAACAAAAACATGTAGGCATCTTCAACTGTAGCGGTAACTTTTACGGTTATAATTATTGTTTTCAGTCTTTTAACTTAATTTTATTTAGTGCCACACATAAAGCTTTTTTGTCAGTGTCTTTAAGTTGAGGATGCTGAACAGGCCACATATAGCTACAGCCATGAGGTGCTTTGTTATGATTTTTCTTAAGTTCATAAGCGATATTTTTTAGAAGCTCAGTGTTCAAAGAACTAATTTTTAAACGTACTTCTGCTAAATCTTGTGGCTTCCAATTGCTTTCTGGACTCGACAACCAATCTGCGCGATAGCGATATTGAATGGCCTTGGCAACATTCATTTGCGTCACAATAAATGGCTTTACCGTTTCGCTATTTAAACCAAAAGATTCGGCTTCAGAAAGCGATTGATCCAGAACTTTCTTTTCTTGAGTTAAATCTTCAATAGGTAAATGCTGCTCTGCTTTATAACCTGCGACATCCTTCATATAAGATAAGCGTTCGTTAACTAAACGAGCAGTTTGAGTGTATTGTGAAGCTTGCGCGATTGGAGGAAAACACATAAAAGCTGCCAAGGTCGACACTACTTGAACCGTTCGCTGAAAACTCTTTATATTCACCATTTAAAACCTACCGAAGTTATTGTTCTGTCGTCATTTCAGATCAGTAATGTATTTTAACAACATGTAAAAGTAAAACTTCAAGATAGGCTTAGTTCTTGGCTCCATGCAGAATCAGGTTGTTGATAGATGTGTTGGCATACTTGCTTGAGAGATGAGGTAAAGTGCTGGTTTTGCCCCTCCCATTTTTCAACCATGCAATAACTAACATGAATACCTTTGGGTTGAAACTCTCTGGCTAATGACTGTGCTAAAGCACGAATGCTTGCAAACATGCTTTGACTTAACACATCGTAATGGGGTGAGTTATTAAATGGAGCTCCAAGAAAAATAACTGTGCCTCGCTGTTGTTTAAGCATAGGCTTAATCACAGCTTGAGCGACACTCACGGCACTTAAACCTGTGGTCTGCCAACTGTGTTCAATCTCTTCTAAAGATAAAGCTTCGATATTTGATGAAGATGAAAAGCTCGGCTGAAATACACAAAGCTCAATGATATGTCCATGACTTGAAATATAACGCAACAAGCATTTTAAATGATCTACATTCACTAAATTTAAGTGAACTACTGTCACACCATCATTTAAAGAATGAACTTGCATTTTTTTTACAGCTGAATCATGTACAACTTGATAAAGATGTAAAGGGAAATGCCCGTTTTTATCTAAAATTACAAAATCACGCTCAATCAGTTGAAGGTCATGACCAGCAACGACAACACAGCCCTGCTTTTTTTGAAATCTTTGAAATATTTTTTTTAGCATTTTAGTCTCTCAAAATTTTTCTTGATAAGGGCGTAAATCCAGCTCATGTGTCCAGAGTTGTGGAGTTTGTTGGTAAAGCATCCAATAGTTTTCTGCTATTGCATCAATATTGAGTCCACCAGTTCCACGGGTAAGACGGGCTAACCGCCCTAAACCGAATAATGCTTTATTCACTCTATCGCCATTGACCATTCCATCAATAATCACATGAGCAATATGTATGCCTTGCGTCTTATAGATTTGAGCTAGATTTAATGCATAGGTTCTTAAAGCAGATTTCCCCATCGTAAAAGCAGCGAAAAAAGGTTTACCACGTAGAGATGCACTTGCTCCAGTAAAAATAAGCGTACCGTGATTTTGATCTTTAAAGATTTTTAGACAGCTTTGAGAAACTAAATAGGCCGATAAAAAAGTGGATTGCCACATTTGAGTAAAAAACGACAGTGGACTGCGTAAAAATATCGAGGGAATATTTCCTCCCACGTTATGAATAACAACACTAATACGCTCATTTTGACTCGTGATTGTGTCAAATAAGGCCTGTACTTGATGTATATCTTCTGCATCTAAACGGAACGCGACAGCTTCCCCTGCATTTGCATGTATTTCGGCAGCGACTGCTTCAATTTTCTGGAATGTACGTCCAGCGACATAGACTTTTAAGCCTTCTTTTGCAAAAAGACGGCTCACGGCTGCACCAATACCTTGTGATGCCCCGACGCCAATAACAACTGCACAATCTCGTTTTTTATCTAATATTGCTGATGTCATAGACGTTTCATCCTGTTTGTTTTTTATACCATACTGCAATAAAGGGGCGATCCAAAATTTCTTTACCAAATTTTTTACTTGTGCGAATCACTTCACCGAGTTGAGCAACTACGGCAATATCTGCAATAGTTTGACTGTCTCCAATTAACCATTCACTTTGTGATAAAACTTGCTCAATACGGTCGAGGTGTCTTATAAACTCTTCTTCAACATTTTCAGCTTTAATTCGTCCTAAGCCTTGAAAGAAAAGCTGCGTTTTTAATTCAGCCAAAATAAAACCTTTTACCAATGGTTTTTCATAAGCTGGGCGACCAATACTACTAATGCGAATCGCTTCTTTTAAAGCTTCTGAGTCATTTACACGTAAATAGATTTCGTAAAAGTAAAGAGATTCATCCGCCCAGTCTTCCCACAGCTCTGCAAGTGCTTTTTGATTTGGATCTTCAGGGTAAAGCCGAGGTGTGTCTGGAAAAGCTTCATCTAGATAGCGTGCAATCCGAGTGCTGTCTTGAATTCGCTGACCATTATGGTCAATGACAGGTACTTTACCCACCTTACTTAGCAGAGGAACTTTCGCTCCAAGAATGCCGTTGTAGTTAATTGTTTCGTATGGAATTCCCTTAAATCTCAAAGCCCTTGAAATTTTTTGACAAAATGGAGAAATTTCCCATTGATGCAAAATAATATTCGACATTTATTCACCTTTATTTTTAATTGCCTTTTATCTAGTTCTCTTTTAGAACTAATCAATAAATATACAGAATGTTTTTTTAAGTCAAACTATTTTTGATGACGAATAAGTTCCGAAAGCTAAGAATTATTTGATTTTTACTACTTATTTCAGAACATTTTTCAAGCGATATAATTTGAATTATAGGAAGCTCTGCCTTAAAAAGAACTTCCTATATAATAGATTAGAAAATTAATAAGTCACTGTAACAACAACACTATCAGAATAGACGCCAGGTCTACTTGCGATGGCGGTACCTTGCGGAATCTTTCCATAAACTGTAGTCGTTTGAGCGCTTCCTGTACCTGTTTTTGAGACTCCCCCTGTTCCCCCAACATTGGTTACGCCTCCCGTGGCATCCCATACCGTACTATAGTTAGAATCTTTATATAGCTGATAGGGAATAAATTCATTATTACTATTGATCATACGCCTAAAGCCCCCAGCTATACGGTTGTTTCCATCCCCTAAATAAATACTATATGGCGTTCCAAAATTACAGGTCGTATTCACTGCTCCTTGCGCTGTGTAATCACGACTCGTTGTACTAATATCATTGATATTTCCAAAATCAACAGTTGAGGTTGAGTTTAATTGGCAAAGACTTGGGACCACAAAGTTTGCTGTTAGCAATGTATCGCCTGAATCCCAGCCACCAAGTAAATCACCACATGACAAACCCAAAAGATCCATATCCCAATACAACCGAACCGAAGCCGTATATGTTCCTTGAGGGTATGCAATGAGAGACCCCGTTCGAGCTGGTACTTTTATATTTACCGAGTAACTCACAATATTATTTGATGCGACTGTTGGTACTGGGCCATACCACACATTGGAGGTTTGATTTGTGGTAGAAGACCCAGCTCCACCTACAGTTGCAGTAACCGTATACGGTAATGAAACACTGTTAATTGCATTTGTGGTTCCCGTAAATACGGTTTTCATACACATGAAATTAGAAATCTGTGGAAGTCCTAAATTCGTACAAGTAATTGTTCCTGAAAGGTTTACGGTTGCATCACTATTAATATTTGCTGCTGTGTAGGTAAAAGTGTTATTTGTGGTCCCACTTACCGTACAAGCTGCATGTGCCGGACTAAAAAATGCATAAACGAGATAAAATAAGCAAATGCCTACAAAATATTTTAAAAACAATGGAAAAAACTTATAGCTCTCTATTTGAGCCTTATTCATAATATTTAATGACATACATAAGGTCCCAATTTTTTAGTTGAGTACTGATTACTGTTATATGTGAAGTCAACTTGGCAGGAGCCATGATCAAGAAGATCGACTTCAAGTTTGTTTTGCTTTAAAAGATTTGGAATAAATACTTCACCATCGTAGCCAACCATCCCATCTTGCTGACCATTAATTCGAACGGCATAACCTGGCATTAACGGTGAATTGTTTTGATCAACAAGTTTCACTAATCCAGAAATGACCTGATGAGCACCAAAATCAACCAAAGTTCCTTGACGGTAACCCACGACTGTTTTTTGATCTGTAGATTTAACATTCCAATTCAGAGGAAGATACGATGGATCTAAATAAATATGGTTCACTTGATATGGCATGAGACTAGGAATCAGAAATCTTCCAGACTTGTCAGTTTCTCCCAAATTGACTCCACCATTTATAATTTGACTTTGCGGCCCTGCATTGGTTATGACCGCATAGCCGTCTCCAATTTCATTGGCCGTAAAGATACGTCCCGCCGCCGCAACCAATGATCCCGTCGCCGAAAGTGCAACCTGATCGTTGTCTCCAAATCGGTTATAACGTCCCGTCAGGTAAGCTGCCCGTGCTCGGTAAGATGCATAGATCGACGCATTGTTTTCATTCGCATCCTCATCTCGCTCAACATAACCACCCCAGCCAAATGAACCAATTTGGGGTTCTGACAAACCGAATATTTCTTGGCGATACCGTAGGCTACCGCTGTCACTAGATACACTTGTAATCGCATTCACTTTACTAGATGGGGTATATCGCAGTGCAAAGTAAATTCCATAGTCCTTATGGTTTTCATAATCTTTATACGCTGATGCATAAAAACCCCAGTTCTTGTCCAGACTTCCACTTAAATTGGTAGACACTAATTTATAAGAGTTATCGCTATATTTGATCTGGTTATAGCCCAGATAAACCCCATAGCCTGTATAAAAGTTATAGTTAATCCCTGCCCTAAAAATCTCATCTGCCAGTGCGCTGTAGTTCAGATAGTTCTGTGACTCGGCATTGATCTGGTTATCTTTTAAATATCTCACTTGAGACACACGGGCTAGGTCAAAATAGTTATCAAATACTTTACGGTAACTGGTGTTAAATGAAATGTTCTTACTGATGCGCCCTTCTAAACCCAGCAAGGTAGAGTAACCGTTTTCATCTTTATACTGGCTCGCTGCAATGTCAGCATTGATCACCCCAATACCAAAAATATTCTTGGCAAATCCTGTGCCGAGATTCGACAGGCCATCTGTTGAAGCTTCTGCACCACCACTTAAAGTCAGTGAGTTACTGTAGCCGTATCTGATCGCACCTGAGGCAAAAGTGGCATCGTCATAATCGTTTGAATAGAGTCCATAGTTGTAGCGTGGAACCCCCACATCTACTGAAAACTCATTTATACCTTTTGCCAGAATCTTGGATGAAAAATAGTACGGCTTTTTGGTAATGCTCTGCTTTCCGGTTGCATCGGTAGTCACAAGGGTGACTTCATTTCCTGAAATAAATGGGAGCTGTTTAATATCAAATGGGCCTGATGGCACTAGTCCTGAATAAATCTTTTGCTGGTTGACGTATAAATCCAGTGTTGAAGGCAATGCTGCCGAGCCAGAAAATTGCGGAAGTGCTGAGGTGACAATATCACCGCGTTGGCTATAAGCACTCGACCACTGGAAACCAGCCAGACGGACACTACTGCCCCAGTCAGGACTATTGGAAATAAAGTCCCCTAGGGTATATATCCTGATCTTTTCAGGGTCGACATATTGCCACTTACTTTCCAGTCGTACCCATTTTTCATGGCTATAACTACTTTCATTACTACCGTTATATAAAACCCCTGATGAAAAGTTACCAATTGCACTGTTAAAGATCCCCTCAGCCGTACCTGAGAAAACGTTCTCGTCATTGGTTATGGTGTTATACAGACTGTAGTTCAAAATAGCTGCATTTAAGGGTTTCATCTTTAGCAAATTGGGGCTAGTAATCTGCTGACCACTTAAGTCAACTGAGTAACCCGTTAACATGTTCGATGGGACTTTTAAGTTTAAAGACTGCTCATTCTCGAGATATTTAAACTGGATTCCGTTTAGATCATTGATACATACCCACTGGTTATCTGGGATATGTTCATCTATTTTTAGTCTTAAAGTTCTTAAGGCACTAGAACGAATATATAGTTTTCCATCCTTAGATTGCTTTACAGCAACCAAATCTTCAGAAGCATTTGAGTTAATCGAAATATTTAAAAATAGATGAATGAAATTAAGATCTTGCTCATGCTCATTCGTTCCTACTTGTGTATATTCACTATTGCTACCTACAGATTTAGGAACACTTGGAACTGCAGTATTGGTATGATCTAGTAACTGTTCGGCAAAAGAATATGTAGGAAAATACGCAACACATAAGACACCTATAATGTATTTCATATAAGCCTCTTAAAGTGTGGTTTTCTTACCATTAACTGTTAGAGATACGCTGTATTTATGATTTGGTTGGTAGGTAAAGTTACTAATCGAGTAACTTTTCGACTTCTCCGCAAGAATATAACCATTCACAGTATTTACTTTAATCGGATAACTTTTATTCGCCGTTGTATCAACAAGCGTTAGACTATTTAACAGCGCATGTCGGTTACCTATATTGCTAATATTTAAAGAAGGATTGTTCTGGTTAACATCAATTTTCCAACTCAGTTTGGTAATTGCATCTTTATTCACTACAAATACAGGTAATGACGAGCGAAGTAATACATTTACTCCCTGAGCTGCTTTACGGCTATCAATTGGTTTTGGTAACTCATCAATAATAATACGATAAGTTTTTTCACCAGAAATAGGTTCTGGATTAATCCTAACTACACGCAAGTTATAAGAATCATTAGGTTGTAGTTTTAAAAATGGTGGACTAATGACAATCTCATCCGTAGGGACTAATTGATCTTGCCCAGCATTTTGTCTCCACTCAAATACACGCACCTGCAAATCAGCACTTTCATTTGACTGGTTATATAAACTAATTGAAGCAGCATTTTGATTACTTAATATTTCTACATTTACAGGTGAAAGACGGATTGTTGCGGCGTTAATAGAGCTAGATAAAGATAAGAATAATCCCGTAATAATAAAAATATTTTTTTTCATGATTTGCTCAAATATAACTTTTTTAATGTATTAGCCCTTTCAAAAGGGCTAACGTAATTCTAATTTATGCAAATTAATAAGTTACTGTGACAGTCACACTGTCAACATAGCTACCAGCACTTGGTAAAGTTGTTCCTGCAGGAATACGACCATACACATTTACAGTTTGAACATTACCCGTTCCAGTTCCACTGTAGGCAGTCGTTGCAATACCAATTGCTGTGGCACGCCCTGTGTCAGAAAAAAGGTTGTAAGGAATATATTCGTTGCTAGTCGCCCCACCGATCATACGACGTTGGGTTGATAAAACATTCTGACCACCATCAAATGACAAAGTCCATGGCACAGTATTATTACAAAGGACTTTAATTGAGGTACCACCTGTTGTTGTAGTATCTGCATCGACATTGCTAGCCAGCGAACTTAAAGTACCAAAGTCTAAAACGGCATTTGTTGTCGTACCGGTTGCAGAGGTATTCAATACACAACTATTGGTTACTGTTGCTCGAACAGTTAATGTACCTGTAGCTGTAGCTGCATTTGCTGCATTGAGAGAAAATACTCCTGCAACAACTGCTGATAAATAAATAAAAGTCTTTTTCATGGCCAAAACCTTTTAAACTAAATTATCGAATTAATAGATATAAAAAATTTAACCCTTATTCTTACAATCATTTTTATTTGACTGCTCTTTTAAAGCTTATTTTTTTATCCTACTTTCCAACATAATACATAAAAATAAATAAAATGCATGTTCACGTTATTATTTTAATTTCTAATCAATAAAACAAATTTACCTAAACCTATCTTACGGATACAAAAAAACAATAATTACAAAATTTAAGTTTTTGATTTAAATAACTTTAATAAAATTTAAAAAAAATTTATTTATTTAAATTTAAATAAATATGTCAAAAAATTATCAAACTTTATGAAATTAAATTCTATTTACATAAGTACTTAGTTATTTCCTGACTATACTTTTAATAGTAATTTTATATTATTACTTAAAAGTTTATCTCCAATAAAGTATTCAAGATTATAATTTATATAAAAATAAAATGATAAAACTTGATCTACAGATGAACTATAACAAGGATAGTTTTATTTATTTTAAATCTTGAAGAGCTATGAGATATAAAAAATAAAGGCCTCTTTAGAGACCTTTATTTAGTAAGTTTAAATAATTAAACGCTCAGCATGCTATTTAAAGTTTCAGAAACATTTTTCGATTTCACTTTAGGCTGCAATGCTTGTAAAGCTTGTTGTACTTGAGTGCGCTGAGGTTCTGCAAGCGTATACCAGCGAGATAACACCTGTAACAGACGTGAACCTAAAATCGGGTTTTTCTCGTCAAGATATTCTGCAAGGTTAATAAAGTGAGCGACACCAAAGCCCCAAGTATTTTCAGGATTATTTGACAAGCCACCACTTACCGCACGAATACGGTTTGGAGTTGTTAAATCATAGTCGGGATGTTGAGTTAAGTACTCGATTGTTTCTGTTGTGGCATTTGGGTTTGCAGCCTGAATCATAAACCACTGGTCTAAAGATAAAGCTTCATCTTTAAAGCGGTCATAGAAATCAGCAAGTGCCTCTTGAGCTTGAGGTGCGTTTTGCCAAACCAATACACGTAGCGCACCTAAACGCTCAGACATATTGCCTGTGTTTTGGTATTGAACATGTGCTAATTCAAATGCACTTTGATCGCCTTGACGAGCCATCATCAGCAGCATGATATTTTTTAATGCGCGTACACCCATGGCTAAAGAGAATTCTTTTTGCAAGTCTGGGTCAAGTGTAAGGTAGGTATCTTTCCAAAACGCACCCAACTCTTGTGCCAAACGATTCAGTAAAGCTTCACGTTTTACATGAATATCGGCTGGTGCATAGTTCTGATCAATACGACTACCCAAATAACCCTCACTTGGAACATCAAACAAACGTGATGCTAAAAGCGGGTCGCGGCCAACCAACTCAGGCAAAGTGCTTTGAATAGCTTGAATGTAAGCATCTGCAGAATGGTCTTCTAGCAAAATACGTTCAAGTAAGGTTTGTGTTGCTTGCCACTGGTTGAAACCGTTTGTTTCATGTTGAATTAAGAATGCTAATTCTTCATCACTGTAATCAAATACAAGATTTACAGGTGCAGAGAAATTACGTAGTAGTGAAACAACAGGTTGCTCAGTTACCCCTGTAAACTCAAAAGTTGCCTCATCTTGATCAAACAAGTACACGCCATCTTTAACATCATTTACGAATAGACTGTTACTGTGCAATGTATATTGTTCCCCTGTTTGAGCGTTAAAAAGCGCTAAAGCAACAGGAATTGGAACAGCTTTTAAGTTTGGATATTTCGGATGAGCTTTTAGGCTTTGTTTAAAGCTTAAACGGTAAGTTTGTGCTGTTGCATCGTACTCACCTTTTGCTTCAAGCTTTGGCGTACCTGGTTGGTTGTACCAAGTTAAGAATGCAGATAAATCGACACCTGAACCTGCAGATAATGCAGCAACCCAGTCTTCTACTGTTACGGCTTGTCCATCATGACGGCGGAAATATTCATCGGTTCCTTGACGGTATTTTTCTTTACCGAGTAAGGTCGACATCATGCGGTTAATTTCCGCACCTTTTTCATAGACTGTCGCTGTATAGAAGTTATTAATTTCTACAAAGTGATCTGGGCGTGGTGGATGCGATAATGGACCAGCATCTTCCGGGAATTGATGCGATTTAAGTACAGCGACATCATCAATACGTTGAACTGCAGCAGATTGTAAATCTTCAGAGAAAGACTGGTCACGGAAAACCGTTAAACCTTCTTTTAAGCACAGCTGGAACCAGTCACGGCAAGTAATACGGTTACCTGTCCAGTTATGGAAATATTCATGCGCAATCACAGACTGTACTCGCATAATCGCTGCATCAGTTGTATATTCTTCATCGGCAAGCACACATGAAGTATTAAAGATATTTAAACCTTTATTTTCCATGGCACCCATGTTGAACTGGCTCACCGCAACAATCATATAGTTGTCGAGGTCATAAGCACGGCCATAGTGTTCTTCATCCCAACGCATTGAATGCTTTAATGCTTCCATCGCGATATGGCATTTTGGAATGTCTTTCTCGATTGCATAGATTTCTAAAGCAACATCGCGCCCTTCAGACGTCGTATAGCGGTCTTTAAGAACAGCTAAATCACCAATAACACAAGCAAACAAGTAGCTTGGTTTTTTAGTCGGGTCTTGCCAGATCGCAAAGTGGCGGTTTTCACCTACCTCACCTGTTTCAAGCAAATTACCATTGGCAAGTAACACTGGATATTTTTTGTCGGCTTCTACACGTGTCGTAAAGACTGAAAGTACATCTGGACGGTCTGGATAGAACGTGATTTTGCGGAAGCCTTCAGGTTCATTCTGGGTTACAAACAACTCATCTGCTTTATATAAACCTTCAAGCTGAGTGTTGGTTTCAGGATGAATAATCACTTGAGTTTGTAAAATGACTTCATCTGGTGCATCAGTGATCACCAGTTGTTCACTATCGAGTGAATATTGTGCAGGAGTAAGATCTTGACCATTGAGCTGAATAGATTGCAACTCAAGATCACGACCTAATAATACCAAGTCTCCAGCAGTTTGACGCTTCATGACTAATGTTGAATCAACAATTGTTTTATCGTCATATACTTGAATATCAAGATTAATGGATTCAACCAAGAATGAAGGTTTTTGATAATCTTTTAAATAAACTGTTTGATCTGCCTGAACTGGAGGCTGCGCCGCAATATTCATCTTTATTCCTTATATACTTTTCGGAAACCGTAGTACGAATTTTATGAACTTGATCATATACATTCATACATACCGTGTTTGTTTACCTTTATAAAATTAATGGGACTTCATTTATACATTTCAAATTAGAATCGTCTTTTATTAGCACAGATTAGACCAAATTTACGATAATCGTTGCTTATATAATCAATCTATACAATAAAAATAAAACAACTTCAGCTTTTAACATTTTTTAGAGTCAGCTTACATTTTGGGCATGGTTCTTGCCTTCATTAATACACCAATATAAATATTTCAATCAGAACAAGAGGTGTCAGTATGGAATTAAAAGCACATTTTCATCGTTTAGAAAATATTAAAGCGATTCATGATCTAAACGCAGCAGGTCTCGATCACCATGTGATTGCGGTGTTTTTATCTGCAGAAGGTATTTCAATGACTGCTCAGGAGGTGACCTCTATCGTTAATACTTATGATGCTTTAGGTAAAGTAAAATTACCAAGTAAAAAAGTGCAGGCACTTATCAGTGCCAAAAAGCTTGGACAGAATGATGAGAGCTTGCCGTGCCCTGTTTAATTTTAAATTTTAATCCCTTATGAAAACCTAAAATCATAATAAAGATTTTAGGTTTTCTATTTTTGCATCAAACAAAAAGACAATCTCAGCTATCGGCAATGCGGCTGTGTATAATAAGTCAATCATGATAGTTTTAAACGTTCGGAGCAAAATGGTCTTACAAATTCTACAGAAACAGCTAGATGAAAGTAGCCATTGTCCTCTCTGCCAAGCTTCAATGTACTGGGTAGATGCCGAGCAATTTGAACAAGACATTCAGTTTCATGAATGCAGTCATTGTCAGCACCGTGTATTTAAAGATACGAAAATGACTTGTCATTGTGAAACATGCACAAAACAACGAAAAAAGCTTTTACAGCAAACACGCCTACAAGAACAACGCCAGTTTAAGTCAAAAGAGCAACCTCAACGTAGTCTGGAACAGCTCAGTTTTTTGCATAAACTTTTTTTACTTAGCCTGCTCGACGACTATGCACGAGACGATATTGCTCATGACGAATACATTCACTGGGACAAAATTAAATATCAGTCCATTACACCAAACTGGATTTTTCAAAACTATCTGATTAAGCAACTCCATAAAGATGGAATTTTAAACGCCCAAGATCAAGCTGATGAACCTCAGTGCTTTTATTTAAACATTCGCTTGGACGGTTATAGTGACCCAAGTTTATTTAGTGTTGCCCAGCAATTACGCTACTGGTTTTATGAAAATTTAAGTCTTGGTATTCCGTTTCGTAGTGCTGATGAAGTAAAAGACGTACTTTTTCAGGTGCTCTATCAAGAGATTATTCAGTTTATGCAGTTCTATTGCCGAACTTGGGGCATTCAAATTGCAGGAAGCTCTAATTTTCAAACTTTTTGCTATCGCTTAATGGATTCATTAGCAATTGGTCAAATCTATTATCTGATTCAGACGGCACTCGAATATCTTTATAAACAGAAAGCCCTACAGCCGCGTAATGAAAAATTTATTAACACCAATTTGTTAAAGAAAACCTTAGAGCAATATCGTGAGAGAGCCTTAGCTGAAAAGTGGGAAACCTCAATGTTGCCTCGTCCTCACAATATTCCCTACAGTAAAATGAGTTATATTTTACTTAACCGCTTCTTAGGTTACGACGAACAGATCTTTGTACAACCTGTCTGGAAAGCATGGCGGAAAATTGAACCTCGATTAAACTTTTATTCAGTTAAACGCTGTATGCATTGTGGTTCAAATGATTTAAGTGTTGATTATGATACGGCAGATTATGTTTCTTTGATTTGTCAAAAATGTAAGCATCAAGATCATTATTTTACTCACTAAATCTACAATCACTTTGGCTTAATAAGGATAATAACATGACATCAGCATCGACTTTGATTGAGCAGGTAATTGACGCTTGGCAAAACATGCAGGCAAAAACGCCTCTTGTGCAATGCATTACTAATAGCGTTGCAGCCAACTATACAGCCAATGTCTTACTTGCTTCTGGTGCTTCACCTGCCATGATTGATAATCCTTATGAAGCAGAAAGTTTTACCAAAATTTCATCGGCTTTGAGCATTAACTTGGGTACGCCAACCTCAGAGCAAATGCAAGCTATGCAAATCTCTGCCAAGACTGCACAGCTCAATGGCATTCCATGGGTGCTTGATCCAGTCGGCTATGGACCAATTTTAGCTTGGCGTAGTCAAATGACAGACGAGCTTTTACAGTTCAAGCCAAGCGTTATTCGTGGTAATGCCTCAGAAATTAGTACGCTTGCTGGCAACCAAGTTCAATCTAAAGGTGTGGATAGTACTTTAAGCAGTGATCAGGCCTATCAACAAGCCTATGCACTATTAGCACATGCGGACTGTATCGCTATTTCAGGTGAGTCAGATTATATTTTATCTAAAGAATTAGACACCGTTATTCAAGTAAACGGCGGAAGCCCTTTACAGCCCAAAATCACAGCAACAGGCTGCGCTTTAGGTGCGTTAATCGCAGCATATAGCGCGGTGACGACGCCAACGATTGCTGCTCTTTCAGCTCATGTTCATTTTGCAATTGCGGGTAAACTTGCTGCAAATCAAGCGCAAACTATGGGAAGTTTTAGCACTATCTTTATGGATTATATCCATATGCTAGATGACAACTTGATTGAGCAATATGCAGATATTAAGCTTTTAGAGATACAGGCATAATCTACTATGCCTGTAGCACGCTAGACTCACTTTAAAAGTAAGTAGATGTCTGTTCATTCGATAGCACTACTTTTACATAGTGCTGATCTCTATTCTTGATCGAAATTGCGCTTTTTAGTGTTATACAACTTGCTTGAAATAATCTTCTCTTGGCATATCGACAAGCTCAACGCACAATTGAATTTCTTTATTAAACTCTTGTTGTAGATATTTTTTATTACTAAGCGCCGCTAATAACTGCTCACCCATAAGCTGTTTTTGTTCAGCTGTTCTTCCTGACAAAATGTAGGCTTTTACATGAATATAGGCTTGATCAGCCCCTAAGCCAATGAGAAAAACCTCGTCTTTACGCGCACGGCTTTTAATGTCTTCTGGACTAAATAGCTCTGTCTCAATCAATGTGGTATTAATTTCTTCAAGTAATTGTTTTGCGTTTAATCCAGTTAAATTTTCTGAATAATCAACTACAACGTGCGGCATAGCCACCTCAATTTATATAATAAGTCATTAAGCGAATTAAACTTTATTCAATAAATAATAAAGCTAATCGAACTTGATCATATCCCATTCGAGGACTGGTTGCTTCAACAATTGGTCTGAGTTTGATCGAACCATCATCAGAAAAATGATCTGGATTTTGGCGCTTTTTCAGCTTCTTATAAATTTTACGAATTTCTTCGACCACTTCTTCACCCGGATGAGCAACCGAAATATCTAGCTTTTGCTCTTTATGAAGTCGAGCCAAGTGGTTAATAATTGTCGCTGGGGTTAAACCACGTTCATGCGCGATGTCTTCAATCTCATAGCCTTCTTCAAACAGCACACGTGTCTCATCTAAAGTTGCCGTAGCATAATTTTGCTTTCCACCTTTTGCGAGTTTCTTCTCATTACGAGAAATCTCAGTTTCATTCAAGGTGCCACCACAGTGACGAATAAACGCTTTATGCTGAGCCGTTAAATCTACATCTGCAAAGTTGTCTTCGGCCTCTTTTGAAAGTTCTTGGAAACGACGATCCGCTTTTACAGCTAAACTGTCTAGCTCTAAAGCTTGCTCGTTAATACCTAATAATTTTAGACCAGTTAAAGATTTTAAGCGTGACAATGCAACATAACCCTGACCTTTTTCAAAGGTGTTCATGAGGTTAATTTCAGCCGCTTCTAAAGTCATCCCTTGGCTTTTATGAATAGTAATCGCCCACGCTAAACGAAGCGGAATTTGCTGAAAACTTGCAATCACTTTACCTGCTTCGTTTTCGACTGACCACGTTTCAGGAGCAACCAGCAAAGTCGTGCCATCAGTCAGTTTTACTTTCGGCAGTAAGCCATTTTCGTCATCTTCCTCAAAGCCGATGACTTCACCCAAACTTCCGTTGATATAGCCCATATCAAAGTTATTTTTTACAAACATGACTTTGGCATGCTTTTTAAGTGTGAGTTCTTCTGGCGCACGCACTGAAGATTTTAAAGTTTCTAATAACTTTTCATTCCCATCTAAAACGGCATTGAATTGATACCCTTCATTATCAATTTCATTTAAGTGCTGATAATTGATATTGTCGACATCCATATTATGCGTATAAAGACGAGTAAAGGTCTCACCAATATCATGCGAGCGTGATTGACGTAATGCGTGTAAATGATCGGGTTGAATATTCTGCGCACGAATGGCATTTAAAATCTGATTAAGAATTTCATCATCTTGACGGTGTTGTTCTGTTAAATAACATACGCGAAATTTGGCTTCGACCCATGCATCTGACATAAAGCAGAACTTATCACGGTTGGCTTCACCATTACGGCCTACAGGCGGCAACTGGAAGAAATCTCCAGCCACAATGACTTGAATACCACCGAATGCTTCGTCGCTTTCTTTAAAATATTTTAGGACTTGATTGACCAGATTGAGCTGCTTCGCATGTAGCATCGAGATTTCATCAATTACAAGAACTTGCGCATTTTCAAGGTGTTCCTTGAGATATTTACGCTCTTTCATACGTTTTAGATCGTCGTCAGTTAACAGATCTTTAATGCCAATGCCAGCCCATGTATGAATGGTCATACCGTTCATATGTGTTGCTGCAATACCTGTAGATGCCGTAATTGCCACAGGCACTTTACGTGCTTTTAAGTATTGGATGTACTGATTAAGTGTATAGGTTTTCCCTGCACCAGCCGAACCGGTTAAAAAGACATTTTCACCTGCTTTAAGCAGTTTAAGCGCAGTTTCCTGTTTCATAATCTCATATGTACATCTTCAACAGCCCATAGCTTAACGATTTTCCCGAAAAAATTAAATGAATGTGCCAAACTTTCTAAAAAGCACATATAAATCAATAATTAAAAACAAAATAATATTTGGTAGGTTTTTGGTAGGTAGGAAAATAAACTTCACATCACAATACTAAGGCCATGGTGAGGCTCACCTGTAATAACAAACAATGGATTTATGGAAGAAGGAATCACTCCATGGCTTTTAAAAATATTGCAGATCAAACAAACGGTTTTTATATTCCATGCGTATCACTCTTTGGACCAGGATGTGCTAAAGAAATTGGTACAAAGGCACAAAACCTCGGCGCAAAAAAAGCATTAATTGTGACAGATGAAGGCTTATTTAAATTTGGTGTTGCAGATCTTATCGCAAACTATTTAACTGAAGCAGGCGTTGCAAGCCATATATTCCCAGGCGCAGAACCTAACCCAACCGATATTAATGTTCATAATGGCGTAAATGCCTATAACGACAATGGCTGTGACTTTATTGTATCTTTAGGTGGCGGTTCATCTCACGACTGTGCAAAAGGGATTGGTTTAGTCACTGCGGGTGGTGGTCATATTCGTGACTACGAAGGCATCGATAAAAGTAAAGTCCCAATGACGCCATTAATTGCAGTGAATACAACGGCTGGTACGGCATCTGAAATGACTCGTTTCTGTATTATTACCAATACCGATACTCACGTAAAAATGGCGATTGTCGACTGGCGTTGTACCCCACTAATTGCCATTGATGACCCGAAACTCATGATTGCAAAACCGGCAGGTTTAACGGCTGCAACAGGTATGGATGCGCTAACACATGCGGTTGAAGCATATGTTTCTACGGCGGCAAACCCAATTACTGATGCCTGTGCAGAAAAAGCCATCACCATGATTAGCCAGTGGCTCCAACCTGCTGTTGCAAATGGCGAAAATATCGAAGCACGTGATGCGATGAGCTATGCACAATACTTGGCTGGCATGGCGTTTAACAACGCATCTTTAGGTTATGTTCACGCAATGGCGCACCAGTTAGGCGGTTTCTACAACCTACCTCACGGCGTATGTAATGCAATCTTGTTGCCACACGTATGTGAATTTAACTTAATTGCTTGCCCAGATCGCTACGCAAAAATCGCAGAGTTAATGGGTGTAAAAACTCACGGACTCACCGTAACAGAAGCTGCGTATGCTGCAATTGAGGCCATTCGTAAACTGTCTTCATCAATTGGTATTCCATCTGGCTTAACCGAGCTTGGTGTAAAAACTGAAGACCTTGCAGTGATGGCAGATAATGCTCAAAAAGATGCATGTATGCTCACCAACCCTCGTAAAGCAAATCATGCACAAGTTGTGGAGATTTTCAAAGCAGCACTTTAATACCGATGTAATGGCATATCCCTCTAGTAAGTCAAATCCCTCCGACCGTTGACTTACTTTTTTGGGGAATACTTAGCTCCAGCGGTATTCCCTTTTTTTAGAACCTATACTCCAACCTTTTCCAAACCTGATTGACAATTCGCCCATTTCATTGAAGGATACTCTGCATGTCTTAATTACAATAGCTCGATAAAAATGAATACATCTTTAGCTAATCAAACTTATGTTCCAGATATTTTAGGCACAGGTTACGAACAGCTCACACTTAGTTTTCCTGATGATTATGAAGGGAAAGTTGTAGCCACCTTAGTGCGTAAAAAAACCGCTCAATCTACTCAAAAAGCCGTACTATATATTCATGGTTTTTTAGATTATTTCTTTCAAACCGAAATGGCTGAGCAATTCAATGCTCATGGTTACGACTTCTATGCACTTGATTTAAGAAAATATGGCCGCTCAAAACTGCCTCATCAAATTTTCTATAATGTGCTCGATTTAAATGAATATGATGCCGAAATTACTCAAGCATTAGAGATTATTGGTGAAGAGCAACACACTCAGGTTTTACTCGCAGGCCATTCAACTGGTGGTTTGACAGCAACGCTTTATGCTGCTCATCATCCAGATCATCCTCTTATTAAAGCGCTATGGGCAAATAGTCCGTTTTACGACTTTAATTTAAGTCTAGTCGAAAAGAAGTTTGGTATTCCTATGCTCAGTCGAGTAGGACAATATCTACCAAAAGTTAAATTTCCAAGCCAATTAAACAAATGGTACACCACCAGTCTTCACAAGCAGCTCAAAGGCGAATGGGAGTTCAACCTTGACTGGAAACCAACCTCTGCCCCTACAGTTCAGCTCAGCTTTGTACATGCGATTCATACGGCGCAAAAAGAGATTCACCGCGGAGTTAAACTGAACGTTCCCGTACTAATTATGCATTCCCATCAAACTAAAAATCCAAAAAAATGGGGAATAGATGCGACTCAAAGTGACGTAATTTTAGATGTTAAAGATATTGAGAAACATGGTAAAAAAATTAAAGGTGATGTCTCTGTAGTCTCTATTCACAATGGATTGCATGACTTAGTCCTTTCAGCCCAGCCAGTACGAGAACAAGTCTATCAACAATTGTTCCAGTGGCTGGATCAAAAATTACTTAACTAAGCTTAGGTGAGTCAAGGTATTTTACCAGCAGTTGATGCGCAGGATGTTCACTTGGTAAGAGCTCCATAAGGCGTTCTACCGCATCAATTGCTTCAGGGAAATGAGCTAGATGCTTTAACAGTAAATCTGTTTCTTGGGTTTTAAAAATTGCATCGCTCAAGCGTGACTCAAGGCAGTCGCGCCATGCACATAAAAACGGACTTTCAGTTTTTGCCAGAAATACACCAGTGTAAAGCTGCAAAGCCGAGGCTGCATATCCCGCATCGAGCGCTTGTTCAGCTTGTAAAAAATCGGCTTCAACATGCACCAGCAAACGATATGGACGTGAACCAAGTAAACCACCCAAAATATCTCGCAGTTGAGACATTTCAGCTTTAAGCGTACCCATACTGACTTTACGTTCGCCATACAGCGCCTGATAAAGATGCTCTAAAGTTAAACCATGCGGACATAGTGCCAATATGGTTAAAATTTCAATTTGACGCGGCGTTAATAATAAACTTTTGCCGTTAAATTTAACTTGCGGCGTCGAAAATGCACGGATATGTAATTGCTGGCGCTGCTGCTCTAGCAAAGCAGATTGAATAATGGATGCACAACGTTCAGCAGCCAGAATTCCTAAACTATTATGGTTCTTCCATGTGGTTGATAAATCAACAACACCTAGCGTTTGTTTTGAGTATGGATCGATAATCGGTGCGGCATAACACACCCAATCATGAATCGACTCCATGTAATGTTCGTTTGAAAAAACACAGCTTGATTGTTGAGTTTTTAAAGATAAAGCCAAGGCATTGGTGCCCACAAATTCTTCACGCCACTGACCACCTTGTACAAAATGTACACGCTCAGCAGCACTTTGCATTTGAGCACTTGGTGCCGTCCAGATAATCGTACTGCCGATATCACCGACAGCAATTACCATTGAAGATTGCTCTGCAATATGACGTAAGTCGTCGGCACATTGGGTTAAAGCCATATCTAAAGCATTCTGTGAAGCAGTTTTTTTCTCGACTAATGGAGCCGCAAAACGCTCTTTAGGAATCGCAGCAGAGGCTGATCGTTCCCATGAGCTTGCAATACTTTGGCCGAGTTTGGCAGCGTTCTGAGGAGAGAGACTATTTTGCGTGCGCAGTTGATCAATCAACGTCCGTTGCTGCAATAAATCCTTTTTTGTGAACATTTGTAAATTCCTTATATATCCACATTTCTATTCCAACCTTTCTCCAACCTTCTTCTTTATATCCTAATTATACAAAGTACGAAAGTACCTACTGACAGGGTTCTTGTTAGTCTTTAGTCCTAAAAAGCAAAGGAATATTTATATGCGCTATATCGATCCAAATCAACCAGGCTCAAAAGTTCAATTTAAATCACAATATGAAAATTTTATTGGCGGTGAATGGGTGGCACCTATAAAGGGTGCATATTTTGATAATGTATCTCCTGTTGATGGAAAAGCTTTCACACGTATTCCACGCTCTAGTGCCGAAGATATTGAACTCGCTCTAGATGCAGCACATAAAGCGAAAGCAACATGGAATAAAGCATCACCAACGGTACGCTCAAATATACTTTTAAAAATTGCCGATCGTTTAGAAGCAAATCTTGAAATGCTTGCTGTTGCCGAAACTTGGGATAATGGTAAAGCGGTACGTGAAACTTTAGCAGCTGACCTTCCGCTCGCGATCGACCATTTCCGTTATTTCGCTGGATGTATTCGTGCTCAAGAAGGTGGCATCTCTGAAATTGATGAAGATACCATTGCTTATCATTTCCATGAACCACTCGGTGTAGTTGGTCAAATTATTCCATGGAACTTCCCGATTTTGATGGCAGCATGGAAACTTGCACCTGCTTTAGCAGCAGGTAACTGTGTTGTGATTAAGCCAGCTGAACAAACTCCAGTGGGTATTTTGTTGGTGGCTGAACTCATCCAAGACATTTTACCGCCGGGTGTACTTAATATTGTTAATGGTTTCGGTTCAGAAGTCGGCCGCCCGTTAGCTACCAACCCACGTATTGCAAAAATCGCATTCACAGGTTCAACTCAAACTGGACAAATGGTGATGCAATATGCGACTGAAAATATTATTCCAGTTACCTTAGAACTTGGCGGTAAGTCACCAAACCTTTTCTTTGAAGATATCATGGATAAAGAAGATGACTTCTTAGAAAAAACGCTTGAAGGTTTTGCCATGTTTGCCTTAAACCAAGGTGAAGTATGTACTTGCCCTTCTCGTGCTTTAGTACAAGAAAGCATTGCTGATCAGTTCTTAGAGATGGCTGTCGAACGAGTAAAACGTATTAAGACTGGTCATCCACTTGATACTGAAACGATGATTGGCGCACAAGCATCTCTACAACAACAAGAGAAAATCTTACGTTGTATTAACACTGGTCGTGAAGAAGGTGCAGAGCTCTTACTTGGCGGTAGCGGCCGTAAAGAAGTAGGCGATGGTTACTATGTCGATCCGACTATTTTTAAAGGTCACAATGGCATGCAAGTTTTCCAAGAAGAAATTTTTGGACCTGTACTTGCTGTGACAACATTCAAAGACTTTGACGATGCAATTAAAATCGCCAATGACACCATGTATGGTTTAGGTGCAGGTGTATGGTCACGTTCAGCTCACATTTCTTATCGTGCTGGTCGTGCTATTGAAGCTGGCCGTGTTTGGACAAACTGCTATAACATCTACCCTGCACATGCTGCATTTGGTGGTTACAAGAAGTCTGGTATTGGTCGTGAAAACCACAAGATGATGCTAGATCACTATCAACAAACTAAAAACTTGTTGGTAAGTTACTCAACTAAACCAATGGGCTTCTTCTAAGTTTCGCACCAAGTTGATACCAAACTATCAACACTAGAAAGAAGTAAGATGACTAATTATATAAGAAGCCAGTAATTTAGATTGCTGGCTTCTTTATTTACGATTGTTAAGCTTGAATTTTTATCATTTAGAATAAAAAATCTCCATCTACTCTCTAAAGTGCTTCATTTAGGCATTGCTTTTGCATTGATTCATACAAACCCACTCGCAGGAGTATTGTATGAATCAACCAGAAACAGCTTCCGTTATTTCCTCAAAGACAGAAGTCTCGTCAGCAGAATATTTTGCTCAGCGTCAACTCAAACAAGGTACGGTTGGTTGGTTACTCCTGATTGGTTTAGGCGTAGCTTATGTGATATCGGGTGATTTTGCTGGCTGGAACTTCGGCATAGCCCAAGGTGGTTGGGGTGGGATGTTTATTGCAACTGCACTCGCTGCAATCATGTACCTATGTCTATGTCTTTCTATGTCAGAAATGTCCACCATGATGCCGACAGCAGGCGGCGGTTATAGTTTTGCGCGTGCTGCTTTTGGTCCTTTTGGAGGCTATTTAACAGGAACAGCTATTTTAATTGAATACGCAATTGCTCCTGCGGCGATTGCCGTATTTATTGGCGGTTATTGCGAATCTCTATTTGGCATTAATGGCTGGATGATTTACCTCGCCTGCTACGCCATTTTTATGGGTATACACCTCAAAGGTGCCGGCGAAGCTTTAAAAATCATGTTCGCAATTACCCTTGTCGCTGCTGTTGCCCTTGTTGTGTTTATTGTGGCAATGATTCCACACTTTAATGCACAAAATTTATTTGATATTCCAGTTGGTACAGATGTTGGCGCAAGTCTTTTTTTACCTCATGGCTATTTAGGCATCTGGGCCACAGTTCCCTTTGCAATCTGGTTTTTCCTTGCAGTTGAAGGTGTGCCATTAGCAGCCGAAGAAGCAAAAGATCCAGCCAAATCTCTGCCACGCGGTTTAATCGGAGCAATGCTCATCTTAACAGCCTTTGCCATGCTCATTTTATTCTTAGGTGCAGGTGCAGCGGGTGCAAGTACTTTACAAAACTCTGGCGCTCCCCTCGTCGATGCTCTGGTTAAAGTGTATGGCACCAATACTTGGCTTGCGACTTTTGTTAACTTTGTTGGTTTAGCAGGTTTAATCGCGAGTTTCTTTTCAATTATCTATGCCTATTCGCGTCAAATTTTTGCACTCTCTCGTGCTGGTTACTTACCTACTTCACTCTCTTTAACCAATAAAAATAAAGCCCCTTATCTCGCAATTATTATTCCGGGCATTATTGGGTTCTTGCTTTCACTCACCAAAGAAGGTGATTCACTCATTTTAATCGCTGTTTTTGGTGCCACCATTTCTTATGTGTTGATTCTTTTATCCCACATCAAACTACGCCTATCTAAACCCGACATGCCTCGTCCTTATAAAACTCCTGGAGGAATCGTTACTTCAAGTATTGCCTTAGTTCTAGCAGTCGCTGCTGTAGTTGCGGGCTTTGTTGTTAACCCAAAAGTTTGGTTTATTGCTGCCGCTATTTATGTCGTATTTATTGCTTACTTTTTATTCTATAGCCGTTATCATTTAGTGAAAGGCACACCAGAAGAAGAGTTTGCAAATATTAAAGCCGCAGAACAAGAACTATAAAAAAGGATTCAACTATGAGTTATCGCAATATTGTCGCCAATCAACAGTATCACTTTGCTGACTTGAAGACCTTGATGGCAAAAGCAACGCCGTTACGTTCAGGTGATGAATTAGCAGGTGTAGCGGCCAGAGATGCAACCGAACATGTTGCGGCACAAATGACTTTGGCCGATGTACCACTTAAAACTTTTTTGAATGAGGTTGTGGTCGATTACGAAACTGATGAAATTACAAGACTAATTATTGATGAACATGATCTGGCAGCCTTTGCCCCTATTTCACACTTTACAGTAGGTGATTTTCGAAATTGGTTACTTGGTGAAGAAGCCACTGCACAAAGCCTAAAAGCCTTAGCGTCAGGTTTAACTCCAGAAATGGTAGCTGCTGTCAGCAAAATTATGCGCAATCAAGATTTGATTTATGTTGCCAGTAAATGTGAGGTAGTCACTCAATTTCGTAACACGATTGGTTTAAAAGGCCATCTTTCTACCCGTTTACAACCGAACCACCCTACCGATGATGTGCTTGGTATTTCTGCAAGTATTTTAGATGGTTTGATGTATGGCAATGGTGATGCCGTGATTGGTATCAATCCAGCGACGGATAACCTACATAATTTGTCAGAGCTACTGAAACTGCTTGATCATGTCATTCAGGAATATCAGATTCCAACACAATCTTGTGTTCTCACACATATCAGCTCAGGCATTCAACTTGCTGAAAAAAATGTGCCAATTGATTTAATGTTCCAATCAATCGCTGGTACACAACTGGCTAACGAAGGCTTTGGAATATCGCTCGATTTACTACAAGAAGGATATGAAGCCACACTTGCACTCAAGCGCGGAACCATTGGACAAAACGTCATGTACTTTGAAACGGGTCAAGGCAGTGCGTTATCCAGCAATGCACATCACGGCGTTGACCAGCAAACATTAGAAACGCGTGCTTATGCAGTAGCTCGTAAATACAATCCGCTTTTAGTGAATACAGTCGTTGGCTTTATTGGTCCTGAATACCTTTTTAACGGTAAACAAATTATACGTGCGGGACTAGAAGATCACTTCTGCGGTAAGTTGCTTGGCGTGCCAATGGGCTGCGACATTTGTTATACCAACCATGCCGATGCCGACCAAAATGATATGGATGTTCTTCTTACTCTGTTTGGTGCTGCGGGCATTAACTTTATAATGGGGATTCCGGGTTCAGACGATGTCATGCTCAACTATCAAACCACTTCATTCCATGATGCCCTCTATTTAAGACAACTCCTCGGTTTAAAACCCGCTCCTGAGTTTTCAGCATGGCTTGAACAGCAAGGTATTTTTAAACAACAAAACTCCCAAATATGTTGGGCAGACCACATGCCCGACCAATTCTCTCGCCTGCTCATGAACTAGGGAGAACACCATGAAACTGAACCATGATATTCAATATCCATCTTCTACCCATCAAGATCAGTGGGAAAAACTTAAACAATTTACTGATGCCCGTATTGCTCTGGGCCGTGCGGGTTGTAGCATCCCGACACGTGCCTTACTTGAGTTCCAGTTGTCGCATGCGCAAGCAAAAGATGCAGTTTATCAAGAGATGGATGTTTCTTATTTGTCTGAGCAATTAGCACAACGGCAACTGCAAAGTCTTCATGTCCAAAGTAATGCTCCTAATAAGGAAATTTATCTTAAACGTCCAGATTTAGGTCGTCAGCTTTCAAACCCATCAAAAGAAGCCTTAATTAAGAAGTATGCAGAAAACACGCAACAGTATGATGTTTGTATTGTGGTCGGTGACGGTCTCTCCGCAAGAGCGATTGAAGCGAATGCTATCTCATTCATTACAGCGCTAAGTGAACAAATTCAGCAAGAAAAATGGAGCCTTGCACCGATTACACTAGCAACAGGCAGTCGGGTTGCTTTAGGTGATGAAGTTGCTGAGATCTTTAAGGCACCCATGCTAGTGATGCTAATCGGTGAGCGCCCTGGTTTAAGCTCTCCTGATAGTATGGGAATTTACTACACATGGAATGCATATTCAGGCTGCCTCGATGCCAAACGTAATTGTATTTCTAATGTTCGCTCAGCAGGTTTAAGTATTCCAGTTGCAGTACAACGTTTAATGGCATTAATGAAAAAATCAAAACAGCTTGGCTTTTCAGGAGTTAATTTGAAAGATGAACATCAACTTTCAGATATAGGTCTTGAGGGAACTCAAAAGCTATTATTTTAAACAGTAGAATATGTTTAGGGATTTATTCATAAATAGATAATCCTTTGCATAACAACCTCATTTTAACGAAAAATATCAATTTTCAGGTATTGACGATTTATACAGATATTTTCTTCTTTATATTTATCGCTATACTCCACCTATTGATCTTCTATGAATCATTTGTATGAACACAACAAACGCCTTCCCTAAAACTATTTATGCCATTCAGCATCTTGCTTTCGAAGACTTAGGTTCATTAGAAGATGTCTTTTATCAACTCGGATTTCGCGTTCGTTATTTTGAAGCAGGTGTTGATGATTTAACCCCTGCTTTTTCACATGAAGGTTTAACTATTATTTTAGGCGGTCCAATCGGAGTTTATGAAACTGACGATTATCCATTCTTAAAAGATGAAATCGCTTTACTCAAACAACGTTTAGCAGCTGACAAGCCTACACTTGGTATTTGCCTAGGCGCACAGCTTATTGCTCATGCACTTGGCGCAAAAGTATATGCAGGACATCAAAAAGAAATTGGCTGGGCTCCACTCAGCTTAAGTTTACGTCCTAATCAGGTATTATCTGCTTTGCTTAATAATGTCCATGTTCTACATTGGCATGGTGACACTTTCGACCTCCCTGAAAACGCGGTGTTATTAGCTAGTTCAGAGATTTATACCAATCAAGCATTTGAAGTTGGAAATAATATTCTCGCGTTGCAGTTTCATATTGAAACAACAGAAGAAAATTTTGAGAAATGGTTAATTGGCCATACATGTGAACTTCGAAATGCCAATATTTCTATTCCAAAACTTCGCGAAGAAAACTTACAATATGCTCAAGCACTTGAACATGCTGCTTTTGATGTTATTCAAAAATTTCTTAAACGAATTGGATATAGCGGTTAATAAATAAAATTATCTTCAATCTAATAATTAATCTATATATCTCAATAGAGCCAACTGCTTTTTTATTAACCAAAAGATAGGGTAAAAACCTATTTTTTGGCACATTTTATATTCAACAAAGTCTACTGTTTTACTATACTTTTATTCACAAATATAAATAGTTAAATCATTATGGAAATCCTGAAATTTATTAAAAGCTTTAATACAGTGAACACTTATTTATTGCTAGCATCTATTCTTCTTATAATCATTGTTCTTTATTTCTACGTGGTTAATCCGGCTTAGCTTATTTGCCAAAGCACCATAAAACATAATATATGTAAGAAAATAGATATAAAAAAGCCCAACTCAGTTGGGCTTTTTTATATCTGCTATTTGCTCAAAAACATTTTACGCGTCTTACTTTTTCTCAGGCTTGAAACTATCTTTCAAATCAAGAATACGGTTGAAAACCGGTTTCTCTGGTGAATGATCATATTGATCAGCGACAAAATAGCCTTCACGCTCAAATTGGAAACGATCTTCAGGATTCGCTTGTGCCAAAGCTGGCTCAATGACAGCTTGTACCACTTTCAATGATTCAGGATTAAGATTTGCCAAGAAGTCATCGTCTGCATCAGGTGCGGCTTCAGTAAATAAACGATCGTAAATACGCACTTCAGCAGGAATCCCTTTAGTTGCAGATACCCAGTGAATCACGCCTTTAACTTTACGGCCTTCCGGATTCTTTCCTAGAGTTTCAGGGTCAATTGAACATTTTAGTTCAATCACTTCACCATTTGCATCTTTAATGACTTCATCACATTTAATCACGTAAGCATGGCGTAAACGCACTTCACCGTCAGGAATTAAACGTTTAAAGCCTTTTGGCGGTACTTCTTCAAAATCTTTACGATCAATATAGATTTCCTTGGTTAAAGGAATCACACGATCACCCATATCAACATTAGGATGGCGAGCATGTGTAAGCTCCATATCTTCAGGTAAATTAGTTAAAGTCACTTTAAGTGGACTTAAAACAGCCATACCACGGGCAGCAGTATTTTCTAAAGATTGACGAATACAGAACTCAAGCATTGCAACATCAACAATACCGTCAGTTTTTGACACGCCTACACGTTTACAGAAATCACGTAAGCCTTCAGGAGTAAAGCCACGACGGCGCATACCGACTACGGTTGGCATACGTGGGTCATCCCAACCATTTACATACGCACCTTCCACCAATTTACGTAATTTACGTTTTGACGTGATGGTGTAGTCCACGTTTAAACGTGAAGATTCGTACTGATGTGGAACAGCTTTAGATTTTACTTTTTCAACAATCCAGTCATAAAACGGACGGTGATCTTGGAACTCTAATGTACAAAGCGAATGGGTAATTCCTTCAATCGCATCAGACAATGGATGAGCATAGTCATACATTGGATAGATTTTCCATTTATCGCCAGTTTGGTGATGCTCTGAATGCAATACGCGATATAAAATCGGATCACGCATATGTACATTTGTACTTGCCATATCAATCTTGGCACGTAAAACCGCTTCACCCTCTTTAAACTCACCGCTACGCATTTTTTCGAAGCGAGCAAGATTCTCTTCAATAGATGCATCACGGTATGGAGAGTTTTTACCTGGCTCAACAAAGCTACCGCGGTTTAACTTAATTTCTTCTGGAGATTGTAAATCTACATATGCATCGCCTTGTTCAATAAGTTGAACTGCCCATGCATATAATTGATCAAAATAACCCGATGCATAGCGTGGTTCACCATTCCAGTTAAAACCAAGCCATTTCACATCGTTAGCAATACCATCAACATACTCTTGTTCTTCAGCATCAGGGTTTGTATCGTCAAAACGCAAATTACACAAACCATCAAACTCTTCAGCCACACCAAAGTTCAAGCAAATCGCTTTTACATGGCCAATATGTAAATAACCATTTGGTTCTGGTGGAAAACGCGTTACGATCTGCTTTGCACGTCCCGTAGCCAAATCATCAGTAATGACTTGGCGAACAAAATCTAAGCCAGCCTGTTGTTCTTGCTGCGCAGAATCGACAGAGGCATGAGTATTCGGTGTCGGGTTATTAGGCAGGCTCGAGACAACATCATTAGGCTTCATAGTGTATCAATCACTTCTTTGTAGATAAATTTCGAAAAATTTAAACGCTATCTTCATTTTTCACAAAGATTTTAACGTTTTTTACTTGCCTTGTAGTTTACAGTTTGCTTATGCTTCTCTCAACCAAAAACCCATGGTCATAAGCCCATGTTTAGGAGATTAATGTAATGAGTTTTCCTCAAGTCGAATTAAACACCAATAAAGGTCGTATTGTTCTTGAACTAAATACTGAAAAAGCACCAAAAACAGTAAAAAACTTTTTAGAATATGTACGTGACGGTTTTTATGACGGCGTTATTTTCCACCGTGTCATTGATGGTTTCATGATCCAAGGTGGCGGGATGGATGAAAACTTCAAAGAAAAAGCAACTCGTGATTCTATCGAAAACGAAGCTGACAACGGTTTAAGCAATGATGTTGGTACGATTGCTATGGCACGTACTCAAGCACCTCACTCTGCTTCTGCACAGTTCTTCATTAACGTAAAAAACAACTCTTTCTTAAATCATACCTCTAAAACTGCTCAAGGTTGGGGTTATGCTGTATTTGGTAAAGTTGTTGAAGGTATGGATGTTGTTGAAGCGATCAAAGGCGTTCGCACTGGCAACCGTGGTTACCACGCTGACGTTCCTTTAGAAAACGTTGTAATCGAATCTGCTAAAATTATTTCTGAATAATTTTAGGAATAAGCTGTGACCTATTTGTTTATCTCTGATTTACACTTGTCACCTGAACACCCTCGACTTGTTCGAGGGTTTTTAGATTTATTGGTGCATTATCAAAATAAACAAACACAGCTTTATATTTTAGGTGACTGGTTTAACGCTTGGATTGGCGATGATTACTCAGCACCATGGCTCGATGAAATTGTTGAGGCATTAAAAGACTTTAACAAAAAAGGAAATCGGGTTTACTTCCAAGTAGGTAATCGTGATTTTGCCTTAAATCAAGTTTTCCTTAATAAATTTAACGGTGTATTACTACCCGACATTTATTATCTTAATATTGCTGGACATCAGTACCGTCTAGAACACGGTGATGCCCTATGTACAGATGACGTTTCCTATCAAAGATTTAGAAAAATTATTCGAAATCCGCTCTTAGTTGCTCTTTTACGCCGTACACCACTGAGTTTTCGTACCAAACTGGTTAATGGCTTTCGTAAAAAAAGCTCCGCTGATAAACAGCAAAAAAGCTATGAAATTATGGATGTGAATGAACAAGCTGTTATTTCTGCTTTAAAAGATGCAGATATACTGATTCATGGGCATACCCATCGCCCTTCACTTCATAAGGTAGAAGCTAAACAACGAATTGTTCTTGGCGATTGGCGTGAAGATCAAGCTTATATTTTGGAAATTGATCCATCTTCAAATACGCAACAGCTTGAATTGATTATCTGGAATTATTAACTAAAAATTAGTTACTTTTTATTTGAACTTTCAATTCTTTAATTTTGTTATTTAAATCAAAATTGTAAATCGCACACATACTGGCAATAAATACAAATTTCCAGCTTATATGTGCATGATTGTGATACTCAATGTATAAAATCAAAAGACTCAAAATAAATGCAAAAATGATAAAGGCTTTCACGATTCTAAATTCTCGCAGCTTACTCTTTGCATCTGTTGGCATTAAATCAATCATTTTCAATAGATTATTAAAACTTTATATAAACATTATATTTCTTTATCAAACTACATACGAAATGTTTTTGAATAAAATAGCGTATGATGGCAAAGATTAAATTCTCTCAATTGCCATAAGATTGATATGGAGCACACCTATGGACTTATTGAATTCTGTTAAAAGCCGCTATACAACAAAAGCATATGATTCTGAAAAGAAAATTCCTCAAGAAAAAATTAATAAATTATTAGAAATTTTACGTTTTACCCCTTCTTCAGTAAATATTCAGCCTTGGCACTTTGTAGTTGCAGACAATCTTGCAGCTAAAGAACGAATCGCAAAAGCATTAACAGGAAAGTATGCTTACAATGCTCCTAAAGTGCTTGAGTCATCACATACACTTGTATTCTGTACAAAAACGGATATTACATCTGAGTACTTAAATCAACTACTTGAGCAAGATGATTTAAGTGGCCGTTTTAAAGATGAAAAAGCAAAATTAGGCCAAAAAGATACTCGCCATGGCTACGTCGAGTTCTACCGAAATGAACAGAAAAATTTATTCGGGTGGATGGAAAATCAAACATTCATTGCTTTAGGACAGTTACTGTTTGCTGCGGGCTTAGAAGGCATTGATGCAACTCCAATGGGTGGCTTTGATGAAGAAATTTTAAATACTGAGCTCGGGTTAACTGAAAAAGGCTTACGAAGCTCTGTGATTGTTTCTCTAGGCTATCGCAGTGAAAATGACTTTAATGCTAAGCTTCCTAAATCACGTCTGCCAGATGAAGTGATTTTCACATATTTATAAAAATATCTATAGTTCAAGAGATTCTATTCTCTTGAACTATCAAGCCATTGCGCTAGCTAAACAAACTACCCCACTTATTCCTAAAAGAATCCCCAAAATAGTAGGCCATTTTAATTTTTCTTTATATAAAATCACTCCGCTTAAAATTCCCAATAACACAACAAGAATATTCATGCTCGCAAAAACAATAGCAGGAGAATCTTTTAAAAGAATATGAGCTTTTACATATAAAGCAATATTTGAAAAATTGAGTATTCCCAATATTAATCCAGCTATCGTACTTTTAAACTGCCACTTTTGAGTCCTCTGTAGCAATAAATAAGAAATCGACAATATAAAAGCAGTAATAAAAATAAGATTTAAAGTGAGTGCAAACTGCAGACCTAAACTACTTGTATATTTCAAGAGAATATCTACTGCTGCATAACCACACCATACACTTAAAAGAGCAAAAATCGCTTTTCGAGATTGGTGATTTGCTGAAGAATTGATTTGCCCAAATAATACGAGTAAGACCGCAGAAATCCCTAGGCCTACACCCCACAGTTTTAAGGTATTAAATTGTTCATGAAAAAAGAAATATGCCGCAAGTAAGGAAAGAACAACTGAAAGACGCTGTGCAAGTTCGGTTCTCACAATTCCTGCATACTCTAATGATTTAGCAAGACATAAAAAAATACTAGGTAAAATTATTCCTAAAGCAAAGATTAACCACCAAGGCGTATGTTGTATTGAAACATGTTGAATATCAGGCTGAAACCACCAAAAACAAAGAAGACTTGCGCTTGCATAGTTCCATGCAATCATTTGTAGTGGTTGATAACCTTTTCTCTTTAAATTTTTTAATAGGATAGATACCAAGACGCTGCTAAAAGCAGCAGCTAATATTAATAGCATTCATTAAAGCCCTATTTATTTAAATAAAATTAGTCATCATGGCAAATTATTCTCCATGACCAGTTAAATATTCTGAATCAACTTTTAAATACACATAAAAAAACCAGTCATTGTCTGACTGGTTTTTTTTAAGATTTCAATTAACGATTATTTTCGTCGTCTTGACCATCTTCAAATTTAGAATCGTTGTCAAAACCACCTTGATGACCACCGAAACCACCTTGACCACCGAAGCCGCCTTGACCACCGAAGCCACCTTGACCACCGAAGCCACCTTGACCACCGAAGCCACCTTGACCACCGAAGCCACCTTGAGCGCCACCGAAGCCGCCTTGAGCGCCACCGAAGCCACCGCCTTGACCGCCGCCAAAGCCGCTACCTTGACCACCAAAACCGCCTTGAGTGCCGCCTTGTGCTGGGAAGCCTGTACCTTGAGCGCCTGCTGGACGTGGATTACGTGCTGGAACAACAGTTGAAATTGCGTGTTTGTAAACCATTTGACTTACAGTATTTTTTAATAAAACAACATATTGGTCAAAAGATTCAATATGACCCTGTAATTTAATACCGTTCACAAGGAAAATAGAAACAGGGATACGTTCTTTACGGAGAGAATTTAAGAACGGATCTTGTAAAGTTTGACCTTTAGACATTTTTAACTCCAAAAAAAATTTTTAAATCAGCGCAAAAAAACTATCTTTATTTTTCAACTAAAAATTATAAAAAGACAGTGTGCAAATTTTGCTTTATCCATAAGAGTTTCGCAAGTCTTCTTTCGCCTGCTTTATCGTCAAGTAAGTTTTAAAATCGTGTATTTCTTGCAAAGAACGTAACCACGTATATTGACGTTTGGCAAGTTGTCGTGTTGCAAATAAAGCTTTATCCTCCATTTCACGTTTACTTTTGAGACTTAGATCACTTTTTAATAGAAATTCTAGTGCTTGTCGATAACCCACCGAACGCATTGAGGGTAAATTTTCATCTAAATCGTATTTTTCAATTAGAGCTTCAACTTCACTCAAAAAACCGATATCCCACATTTTGCTTAATCTTTGCTCAATGCGTTGATGTAATTCTACCCGATCTGGAAGTAAAGCGTAGTTATGAAATATGTATCGATATGGTACGTTTTTTGGTTGTTCTGCCTGCAATTTAGTAATTGGTTCACCCGTAATTTTATAAACTTCCAGTGCCCGAATAATTCTTTGCTTATCAGTTACATTAAACTTTATAGCGGCAGCAGGGTCTACAGAAACCAACTCATCATAAACTGCCTGCCATCCTTCGTTTAGAGCTTTTTCTTCAATTGCAGCTCGAACTTCAGCATTAGCACTTGGTAAATTACCAGATAACCCTTCTAACAATGCCTTGAAATATAACATTGTCCCTCCTACTAAAATAGGAGTTTTGCCACGTGAATGCATTTCATCAATCAATTTACATGCATCTTCAACAAACTGAGCAGCTGAATAGACTTCCAGAGGAGTAATAATATCAATCAAATAATGAGGATAGAGTTCTTGCTCTTCACGAGTTGGTTTAGCCGTGCCAATATCCATATCTTTATATACGAGTGCAGAATCAACAGAAATTAGCTCAAAATTTCCACGCTCGTATAATTCACATGCCAAAGCGGTTTTCCCGCTCGCAGTTGGTCCCATTAAATTGATGACGGGCAATTGATGTGACATGTAAAACTACTCTCCTCGAGCAAATAATTTATCTAATTGAGATAATGGGAATGCACGCCAAGTTGGCCGCCCATGGTTACATTGGCTCGCAAATTCGGTTTGTTCCATTTGACGAAGTAAAGCATTCATTTCTGAAAGACTAAGTTGTCGATGTGCACGTACGGCTCCATGACATGCCATTCCAGCGAGTAACTCATCTCTTTTTTGAAGTAATCCTTGTGCTTCATCATTTGGATCTAAATCATTCAAAAGCTCTGGAATAAGATTTTCAAAATCAGCTTTTTGTAATATGGCAGGCACACCCCGAACGATAACTTGCTCATCACCATATAAATCAATTTCCAGACCTAAGCGCTCGAGCTGAGGTTTTAACTCCTCTACCCTAACGGCTTGCATACGGCTAATGGAAATCACCTTAGGTATAAGCAATTGCTGAGATGTCCAAAATTCAGGTTTATCCCAAGCATTTTTCATTTGCTGTAATAAAATACGTTCATGTGCCGCATGCATATCAACAATAATAAGCCCTTCGGTATTCTGCGCTAAAATATAAATTCCATGCAGTTGAGCAATTGCGATACCTAATGGAAATTCATCTACTTTAGCAACTGGCTCAACATCCTCATTTACCGAAAAATTAGTAGGTTGGTCACGAAGTGGGGCTAAATAAGTTTTTAAAGCATTATTTAATTGAGCAGAACCACTATATTTTGGTGTTTGATCTGCATAGTAAACAGCTTGCGGACGACTAGCGTTAAAATCGGTTAATAATTCTGTCGGTGCAGGCTGAGTTCGTGCTTCACTGTCTGAATTTAAAGTTTCATTTGCACGGTGCAATGAAAATTGTTCTTGATATTTGGGCTGAGATTGTACTGAATAATCTGAGCTTTCATCCGCTTTCATCGCTTGAGCTAGATCAGCACTCGCTGTCTGAAATTGTGCGAGAGTTTCTTTTGCATAATGTCTTACAAACTCATGCACTTCTCTTTGATTTAAAAATCGAATCTCATGTTTAGTCGGATGAACATTGACATCAATATTTTCAGGATCGACTTCTAAAAAAAGTAAATAAGATGAATGTTGATGACCATGTAAAATACCGTCATAGGCCATGCGTAGCGCATGCGAAATCGTTTTATCTTTTACAATACGACCATTTACATAGACATATTGCATATCAGCCTGTGCACGTGCATCTGAAGGATGACCAAGCCAACCTGATAAACGCATGCTAATACTTTCAGCATCGATCCAATATGCATTTTGAACAAATTGTGAGCCTAATAATTGCTGAACTCGTTGAAAACGTAGCTCTCCGCTATCCGCTATAGGTAAATTAATTCTTATATTATCATTATGTTCAAGCACAAAACGTATATCGAAATGCGTTAGGGCCAGACGGCGAACAATCTCTTCAATATGACCAAATTCTGTAGTTGGTTTTTTTAAGAATTTACGGCGTGCAGGAACATTAAAAAATAAATCCTGAACACGTATATGGGTGCCCTTTTGAGCAGCAACTGCTTGTACTTCTTGATGATCAAATGCTGTTCCATTTACTTCAACTTGATGACCAATACCACTTTCATCTTGGCTACTGGTCAAAGTCAATCTTGAAACCGCAGCAATCGAAGCTAAGGCTTCTCCACGGAACCCCAAACTCACAATCGCATGTAAATCTTCAGCAGTTTTAATCTTACTTGTGGCATGACGCATGACAGCAAGCGCTAAATCATCTGGATGAATACCATGCCCATTATCAATGATTTCGATTAAAGTCGAACCACCTTGAGCAATCCGTACAATCAGCTCAGTTGCACCCGCATCAATTGAGTTTTCTAATAATTCTTTGACCACAGAAGAAGGTCGCTCAATCACCTCACCTGCTGCAATCTGGTTCGCTAACGCTGCGTCTAATGTATGAATACGACGTTGTGTTAGCTTTTCATCAGTCATGAAGCTGTTCCTGCAAAGTCTGGTACAAATTTTCTGTTGGTAAAGTTAAGGTTACTAAACGAGTCAACTCATCATCTGACTTTTGAATGTCAATGATGATATCGGCTTGTGGAATTTCATCACCACCTTTAGAGGGCCATTCAAATAAAAATAACGCATCTGTGATATCTAAATAATCACGGATTCCCATTAATTCAAGTTCATACGGGTCATTTAAACGATATAAGTCAAAATGAAAAATTTCCTTATCATTAATTTTATATGGTTCAACGAGCGTATAAGTTGGGCTTTTAACAGAACCTTTATGGCCCAAAGCTTGCAAGAAATAACGCGTAAGTGTGGTTTTACCCGCACCTAAGTCCCCAATTAAATAAATTACACCCGACTGAACATGCTGCGCCAAAGCTCGAGCTAGACGCTCAGTATCTTCTTCATGATTTAAGACCAATTTCAATGAATACGACATAGCACACATAACATGATTCAAAATAATCGATATGATAACATTGCCCTGCCTTAAAAGCCTACTTAAGCCCTAGAAGTTGGCTTTTTTTATATCAATTTTCTTAAATATTCACACTTTCTTATGTCTAGTCCAAACGAATTCCTGCCACCCATGATTGATGGAGTAAGTGCGAGTCAAGTCTATCTTCCTGTACAAACAGATGCTCAAACGATTTATGAGTATCTCTGTGGTCACTTTCCACATATTAAAACTGAAGAATGGGAACAAAGATTTCAGGACGGCCTTATATATGCAGCAAATGGGGATAAATTAACTTTAACCAGTCCGTATGTCGGCAACACCCATATTTTTTATTATCGCTTTCTTGCATATGAACCACATGTACCTTTTGAGCATCACATTTTATTTGAAAATGATGATTTACTGGTGGTCGATAAACCACATTTTTTAACAATTAGCCCGACAGGACAATATGTTCAAGAAACTCTTTTAGTACGGCTAAAAAAACAAACAGGCAATGAATTTTTAACCCCCATTCATCGCTTAGACCGCGAAACCGCGGGTATTGTTCTATTTTGCAAGCGGGTTGAGTCGCGTGGTATTTATCAACAATTATTTGCAGAGCGCCGAGTCAATAAAATTTATCACGCTATTGCAGCTTATAGAAAAGATTTAAATTTTCCTCAAACCTTATATTTGCATTTAGATAAAGGTCTTCCTTTTTACACGATGCAGGTTATAGAAAATGCGAAAGCCAATACCCAGACTGATATTGAGCTTATCGAGCACAACCAGATTTGGGCAAAATATCGCTTAACTCCTACAACGGGGAAACAGCACCAACTTCGAGTGCATCTTAATTACTTAGAAATTCCGATTAAAAATGATCCATTTTATCCAGTAGTTCAGCACAAAGCTGAAGATGACTTCTCGGAACCATTACAGCTTCTGGCTAAGCATATTTCATTTATAGACCCCCTCACAAAAGAGGGAATGTCTTTTAATTCCGAGTTTGAATTGACATTGTAATGTAACCGTAATGACAAAAAGATTATTTTTTATGCCGAAAAGCATTGAAATTACATTGCGATGGTTTAAAATAAATTCCTAAAAATTAAAATCATTTGGTTTTGTTATTCATGCGAAAAACAGAAGTTTATCAGGTTCGACTTGATTCCCAAGAAAAAAAGCAGGCTTTTGCTGTTTTTAAACAACTGGGAATTACCCCTGCCCAAGCGGTACGACTTTTTTTTAAACAGGTCGTATTAACTAAATCTATTCCTTTTGCGATTGAAAATCAGAATATTAATATGGAACAATTATTAAAACTGAGAAAAGCAAAAGCATCTTCATTAAACCAAAACTCATCAACTATAGCTGAAGATGATGACCATGAAGATCTATTTGAAGAACTTAATGCACTTCTTGGTGAAAGCGACAAAACTTAACACTGTTGCATTTATAAACAAGTTTTAACGTCAAAAAGCTCTTTTTTTCGTTATGCTCTCTTTGTAAAAACATAATGATAAGTTACAAGGAGTGCCAAATGATCGTTAGACGAGCGACTTTTGAAGACTTAGAGCAACTCGCCGTTTTATTTGATGAATATCGCCAATTTTATGGGGCCTCTTCTAATTTTAATGAATCCCTTCACTTCCTAAAACAACGTTTTGAGAATAGAGAAAGTGTGTTCTTCATTCATATTAAAGACGATAAAATTACGGGTTTTATTTTACTCTATTTAGGTTTTTCTTCAGTTGCTTGTTCCACTTACTATATTTTAGATGATGTCTATGTTACGCCCGTTTTTCGTCGTCAAGGTTCTGCTAAACAGCTAATCGATACAGCAATCTTATTTGCAAAGCAAGAGAATGCTTTGCGGATTAGTTTGGAAACTCAAAGTAACAATCATGAATCTCATCGTTTATATAAACAAATGGGATTTATTCGAGATAGTGAGTTCCAAACCTTCCATTGTTTTCTCAAATGATATTTTGAGCGAGCTGTTTTTGTTGTTCAGATAAATAAACCCATTCTCCATCTTCAAGTTCAGGTAAAACCAATTGTCCTACTTGATGGCGATGCAATGCTTCTACTTTATTTCCTACAGCTGCAATCATTCTTTTGACTTGATGATAAACACCTTGATGAATCGTCATGGTTAATTGATGCGTTTCTAATATCGCTACATCCGTTGCAGCGAAAACACCTTTTTCCTGATGTAGGCTTACACCTTGGCTCAGCATTTCAATTTGCTCTGGTGTAACCGGATCTATAGTCGTAACATGATAAACCTTTGGAACATGCTTACGGGGATGAGTTAAAGCTTGAAGATATTTACCGTCATCAGTAAGTAGAAGTAAGCCTGTTGTATCTTGATCTAGACGGCCAATGGCTTGCACACCACGTTGAATCATAATTTCGGGTAAAAGGCTAAATACGCTTTGATGATGGTGAGGTTGGTGTGAACATTCAAAACCTTTCGGTTTCTTTAACGCAAGGTAAACTTTTTCTCGATATTGATAAGTTTCCCCAAAAAGAGAAAATTCTAAATTTTCTGGAGAGAATTGCTTTTTAAGGTCACTTACAACCTCTCCATCAATACTTACAGATCCGTTTTTTATTAACTGCTGACAATATTTACGAGAACCAAACCCTTGTGATTGTAAAATTTTTTCCAGCAGCATGAAGTTTTCTCATTAGAACTAAGCTGTTATTTTAACGTAGTTTCCATTTTTTACTAAACACTACTCGCTACTGTTTTCATCTACTTGAACTAGTTCGCACCCTTACTCTTCAACGACTCGATAAATATTTTCGTTCTGTTCGCTTTCAAATAATAATTCTGTAGTAGGCAAAATAATTTCATTATCAACAATAATATGCTCAATTCGTTGGCTTAGTTTTAAAGATTCATTTTCATGTTTCACTAAATTTTTCTTTAGTTGTGCTTTTGCATCATGAATCTTATCAAACTGATCTTTGATCTTGATATCTATAATGTCCATAAAAATATCCCGTACTCATGAGTAATGACTATTTTTATATCATAATTTTTAAACGCTATAATTTTTAACTTGTTAATTTATATAACATTGTGTCCAAGCGTAACTAAAAATTAAAACTCCTTATCATTGAGAGATATACACTCAATTTTTAATTAAGAAGAGCCGAAATCAGCTGTATCTTTTAAAGCTTTCACATTCCAACTCTTAAATATTATACAATTCCATTTATTTATAATGCCCTCCGCTCACCATGCTTGCCCAATTTGATGTTAATTTAGTTGTTCTACTCGTTCTGCTTGTCTGCGGCTTATTAAGTCAAAATGCAGCTGTAACTATTGCAGCAGGTGTGTTGATTGTCGTTAAAATCACACCATTAAATGAGTTTTTCCCTTATATTCAAGCTCATGGTCTTAATTTAGGAATTCTTATTTTAACCATTGGCGTACTCACTCCAATTGCCAGTGGGAAACTCAGTGGTGAGAGTATTTTAAAATCCTTTATTAGCGTTAAGTCGCTTATGGCTATCGCAATTGGCCTATTAGTCGCCTGGCTAGGTGGTCGCGGCGTAAAACTAATGTCGAGCCAACCTGACGTAGTTGCAGGTTTACTGATTGGTACAGTTGCTGGTGTCGCTTTACTCCGTGGTGTACCAGTCGGTCCTCTAATTGCGGCAGGATTACTCTCTTTATTCATTGGCAAATAAAAATCAACATGAAAAAGGTGCAATAAAGCACCTTTTTAACACTTAGGCTAAATGATTTTTTAGCCAGAATAATAAGCGTTTCGCTTTAAAGAGAACTTTTCTAACTGCTTTAAAAAGCCTTCAAAATAACTTTTCTCTTTTTCTTCAGTTCGATAGCCCGCATATAAAGTTCGTCTTAAACCTGTAGGAGAAACACAATCTAAACGACGACTAGTAACCCATCCCTTTTGTTCATACTCATTCACTACCCAATCAGGTAAAGCAGCAATACCTCGTCCACTTGCAACGAGTTGAATAAGCATTTGGGTTAAATCAGTTGTCCGTATTTGTTTAGGCTGAATATTCGCGGGGATGAAAAGTTTAGACATAATATCTAAACGATGCTTATCAACTGGATAAGTAATTAAAACTTCTTCGGCCAATTCTTGAACTGTAATATTTTCAGCCCGCACCAAAGGATGAGTATTTGATAAGACTAACCGTGACTCATATTCAAAAATCGGAAAATACTCAATTCCTTTTAACGCGATTGGGTCAGCTGTAATCAATAAATCAAATTCCGCATTTTGTAAGAGTTCATGTGGATTAGCTTCAAATCCCGAAGCAAAGTCTAAATCGACGTCAGGATATTGCTGGCGATACTGATTTAATAAAGGCATTAACCAGTCAAAACAACTATGACATTCCGATGAAAAAATAATTCTACCTGTCTGCCCATGCACAATACGTGTGATATCACTATGTGTAATCTGGATTTGTGGCAAAACATCATCAGCCAATTTTAATAAGCGCTGTCCGACATTAGAAAAACTAACAGGTCTACTTCGACGATTAACAACTTCTACCCCATACCAATGATCTAATTCTTTTAATTGATGGGAAATAGCAGATGGCGTTAAACAAAGGTCATTAGCTGCTGAAACTAATGAACCATGCTCGCGTAAAGCAACTAGAGTTTTAAGGTGGCGTATTTCTAACATGGGCCCAAGCCTAAAAAACAGATTTATCTATAAATGGATAAAGCTCATCTTTGCTTTTCCATAAAACTTTCGACAAATCTTTATTAATGAATTTTATTCAGTTTAACATAAAATTACTTAGTTTGTCTCAACATGAATTTTATTTCATTATCTTTTACTTGCGATGAATTTTTGTTTCCTCTGAAACTAAAGTGAAATTAAACGTTTTAATGAAGTTTTTTTAATGAGTAAGAATATGAAAACTAAAAATAGGCCTAATAAAGACCTATTTTTTAAAACACTAAAAACTATTGCGCTAAAACATTTAAGCTAATAATCGTATAGCTCTGATCTTTAGGTTTTAATTTCAAATTTAGAGGAGCTGTTACTTCTACTAGGTACTCTCCAACTTTTGGAAACGTAAGTTCGACTTGACCGTTGCCTCCCGCCTTAAACTGCTGCGCTTGCTTGTTAGTTGCACCCTTTTCTCTTAAATTCACTTCAGCATAAGCTAAAGGTTGTCCTTTTTCAGTTATGGTTAATTTAACAGGTTGAGCAGTTTTAATCTGGTTTGGATGTACAGAGAAACTAACTTTAATCGGTATATTCGGAAGCTGAATATCTGAAACTTTTCCTTTAGAAAGATAACTCTGCAATATCCACTCACGTGTTACTTGTTCTGTTTTAATTGTTTTTGTTTTAAGGTCAGTCGGAATCAAATATTCACGTTCTGCTTTCGGCGGAGCTTTATCAGCTGGCATATCAAAAAATAAATGCCATGCTTTTTGGTCATATACATATTTCAAAGGATAATTTGCCTGAGTTTGAACAATGTATGTGCCTTCTTCAGGTAGATCTACATCAAAAACAGTAGCAGACTTATTCAGGGCTTCTGAATTGACGGTTTTAAGCTCATTTTTAGGTGTAATTACAGTAAGCTTAGCATCCTTTAAAGCATATTCACTATTTAATGCTTCTTCCGCATAACCAGCAATTACGGGTACTTGAGTCTGTTCAGTTTTATAAGCTACAGGAGCTACATAAGGTTCGTGAGCAAAGCCTGTTGTAGATATCAATGCAAGTGACATCATTAGAAATCTATTCATTATTACAAAATCCTACTATACGCAAAGTTAAAAATTTCAGACAAAATATAAGCGGATACAGTATACACAAATAAAAATAATTCTTATTATCATTAATAAATTTAATTTTATACAAAAAAAAGACCCGAAGGTCTTTCCTTATTTAATTTGATTTTATTGCTGCTTCATCTTTGGAAATGTTTGCTCGAAATCAATTAGCTTATAGCTTTTTACTAAATCATCTGGTCCGTAAGATACTTCGTATGAAGTTTCTTTACCATTAAAATATGCTTCTGTCGGAGTCCCAAATACTTCCCAAAGGCCGATTGAAGCCACATCTGCTACACCATGACCAAAAGCTCTGCCGACTTTCACCCACTTTGAATAACCTTGTTGAAAAGTATAGATCTCAACGCGTGTTCCATCCCGGTATTCTGAAAGTACAGGCGCACCAAACTCGGCAATCACATAATTACGAGAACTGCCTGGATTTAGAACATTTAAATTTTTTTTACTTGGTTGATTACCCGCCATAAATACTGCGCAACCAGACATAGATAACATGGCCATACCCATAAGGCAGGTAATAAATAATTTTCTCACGTTTTAGCATCTCTATTTTTAGATATTTATACAAATTGTTGTAATGCTTAAAGTATTACGCGGTAATCATATATAATTTTTAAAAGTTTTTCGATGAATTAATCTATATAAAATTTAAATTTACTTCATTTGAATATGTAATCATTCCCTCAATATTTTAGTTTTTTATTATTCTGTTCTCTTTTCCCTTATACTTCTCTTTTTGTGTCTTCCTTTAACTTATTATGGCGTCCCCGCAATCTCCTCTTTCCACACCTCAACATTACTCTCTCTTTTTAGCAATTTTCTCACTCGCTGTAGGTGGTTTTTGTATTGGAACCACTGAATTCGTCGCAATGGGACTGATTCAGGAAATTGCAAATAATTTAAATATTACAGTACCTGAAGCTGGCCACTTTATTAGTGCCTACGCATTGGGTGTAGTTATTGGTGCTCCTATCATCGCTATTCTTGGAGCAAAGATACCTAGAAAAACTTTATTGCTCGGCTTAATGCTGTTTTATGGTGTTGCGAATGCCTGTACTGCTTTAGCTCATACACCTGAAACTGTTTTAGTCTCACGTTTCATTGCAGGTCTACCACACGGGGCATATTTTGGAGTCGGCGCATTAGTTGCAGCTGAACTAGCGGGTCCATCAAGAAGAGCTTCTGCGGTTGCCCAAATGATGATGGGCCTTACAGTAGCAACTGTAATTGGTGTTCCTCTAGCAACTTGGTTAGGCCAAAACTTTGGTTGGAGAGCAGGTTTTGAGTTTTCAGCAACTATTGCATTCGTCACTTTAATTGCTGTTGGCTTCTTTGTACCCAATATCCCAGTTCAAGCTACTGCCAGTATAAAAACTGAATTAGCTGGCCTTAAAAATATCAACATGTGGTTAACACTAGCAGTGGGTGCAATCGGTTTTGGAGGCATGTTTTCAGTTTATAGCTATGTCTCACCAATTTTGACTGAATACACACAAGTTAATATCCAAATCGTCCCTATCGCTTTAGCTATCTGGGGTATAGGTATGGTTATTGGTGGTTTAGCAGCAGGATGGCTTGCAGATAAGAATCTCAACAAAACTATAGTGGGTGTATTAATTAGCTCAGCTATCGCTTTTGTTGTCGCTAGTTTTTTAATGAGTAGTATCTATACTGCCATCGCATCTTTATTTTTAATTGGTCTCACGGTAATGGGGTTAGGCGGAGCATTACAGACTCGTCTAATGGATGTCGCAGGTGATGCCCAAACTTTAGCTGCCTCACTCAACCACTCTGCATTTAATATGGCCAATGCATTAGGTGCATTTTTAGGGGGCTGGGTACTCAGTCACCAAATGGGTTGGATCGCTCCAATCTGGGTAGGTTTTGTTTTAAGCCTTGGCGGTCTGGTTATTTTACTTATCGCATTTGCAGTAGAAAAAGCCAGCAAAAAAGCTTAATTAAAGAAAAGGCTAACTTATTACTTCTAATCAGTTAGCTTTCCACCACAGTGTGGGCAATAACATTTTTTCTCTCGGACGGACTCTTCTTCCTCTAATACTTTTTCACGCATAATTTGAATAATCAGGTTATGCGCTTGCTCTTTTGGCAATCCTACTTTTTGACGGACCCGCTCAATTTCAACTTCATCATGTAAAATATCAATACCTCGTGCTTGAAGTAGCTCACGAAACTCTTGCTCTAGTCTCTGATTCCGTTGATTAAGCTCATTTGCAAGTCCAGACGCCAAAATACCAGCAGGCAATGCTGCAATACCCACACCTAAAATAGTAATAAGCGCCCCTAATAACTTTCCTAGGCTAGTTACAGGAGTGACATCGCCATACCCCACTGTAGTTAAGGTAACCACAGCCCACCACATAGATTGAGGTATTGAACTAAAAGCTTCTGGCTGAGCCTTGTTTTCAACCACATAAATTCCAGAAGCAGTCATAATAATCATGATAATTAAAATAAAGATAACTGCTTGAAAAGATCCCTTCTCACGTTTAATCACACATAACAATATTTGTAGTGAGACGAAATAGCGCGTTAATTTTAATAAACGAAGTAAACGTAAAATCCGAAGCATACGAAGATCGATTCGTACAAAGAAATTCAGGTAAGCTGGCAAAATTGCCATCAAATCAATAATTGCTTCTCCACTTTTCATCCAATTCAAGCGAGTTTTCCATGCGGATTGCGTCGTATCTCGATCTGCAACACTCCACAACCTTAATAAATACTCAATACTAAAAATTACGATTGAAACATTCTCAAAGTAATCAAACCAAATACGATAATTTGAGTACAAATCATTTACTGTTTCCAATAAAACAGCAGCGACGTTACCAATAATTAAAATAACTAAAAAATAATTAATACATCTACTTACGGTAGTTTCATAGTCATGATTATGAAGATTATTATAGAAAAACTTACGCAATCCCTTCAACGCTGAATTTTGCATATTGATCTGACCACTTGATATTGAAGATATAGTAAGCTCTCGCTGCCTATTCACCAATACGGTCTTTAATAAGTTTTCCTTAACACGCTTCGGTAATTAAAATTTTATATTTTTCTACTTCAGCTCGCCGCTACACATCGGAATTCATTTTCTTTCCACCACATCACATCATAGATTCCCGGATGTGATTTTAAGATAATATTTATATAATTTTGAAGCACCATAATATGATGGGTAATATCAATTTTTCGAAATAAAAACTTTCTTAAAATAGGTGTATTCGGTGAAATAAAAATTGCGTATCCATTTCTATATTCTTCATAGACACTTATTCCAAGATACATCGTTATTTCAGGCAATGGAATTTCAATTTGCCATCCCCAATTTTCACTATATAGTTCAACATTTAAATGATATCTATTTTTCAATATACTAAAAATATATTGCGCGATGTCTTCAGTTTTTTGAACTAAAATTCCTCCTTCGTTGGAGTGTATTTTTTGTTCATATAGTTGATAATCATCAAATTTAAATTCAACTATTGTCTTTAGCATTCTCAAATTCCCTATATAAAATACCCATATTTTTTTTAATTATTTTTAAGTTCGTTTAATTATTTTAAAACAAAAAACCTGTTAATTACTACTACTATATTCAATTTTATATATATCAAATTTTAAAATGATATATTTAACGTTTTTTAAATAAACTCATGACTCATTTCACGCTTTCAATAAAATCAACAACTCAGAAAGACCAATTTTTATCCAAAATTACATCTAAGTTATTTTATTTAATAATTTTTTACACCTGTTACACCTTAATCTAGATATATAATTTATTTTTTGATCTTTAATATTTTCTAAAAATTAGTATTAGAATATATTAATTTATTTAGATATCTTTATAGCTTTTTTTAAAATTAACCATACTAAGTACTATTTATTAGACTGATATCTATACAGAAAATTTATCATTCTGACATCCATTTCAGAGTTAAAAGTTCAGCAAAACTTAATAATTTAGGTTTAAATTAAGAAATATTTAACTTAAAAGAATGACGTTTTCATAGAAATGAAAGCTAGTACTTATTGCTTGTGATTTTTTGAATTCTTGAATCATTTAATCGATAATAGAACTTTAATACTTATGTCTTTAGCGATTTACTCATAAAGAACTTTAATTTTTAATCATACGAAAACAAGGGGAAATTACATGGGATTTAAAGCCCTCCCTACACTTATTTCTTTATTTATTACATTGTTAATCTGGTTCGTGATTCCTGTACCAAGTGGTGTTGATCCTGATGCTTGGCATTTGTTAGCGATGTTTGTTGGTGTAATTGCCGCAATCATCGGTAAAGCGATGCCAATTGGTGCCATTGCCATTATTGCAATAACTTTAGTCGCTATTACTGGCGTGACTAACACGAGCCCAAGCGGCGCAATTCAAGATGCCCTTAGTAGCTTTGCTAACCCACTCATCTGGTTGATTGGTATTTCAATCATGATCTCTAAAGGTTTGCAAAAAACTGGATTGGGTGCAAGGTTAGGCTATTTATTTATAGCAGTTTGGGGCAAGAAAACCATTGGGATTGGCTATAGCATGGTACTTTCAGAACTCATTCTCGCCCCTGTAACTCCAAGTAATACGGCTCGTGGTGGCGGAATAATTCATCCGATTGTACTGGCAATTTCTACTAGTTATGATTCTGATCCTGCTAAAGGTACCGAAGGTCGGATGGGAAAATATCTGTCATTGGTTAACTACCAAGCCAACCCGATTACCTCTGCGATGTTTATTACGGCAACTGCCCCTAACCCATTAGTCGTTGATTTAGTGGCAAAGGCGACCAATAGTGAAATTTCATTAAGTTGGAGTACTTGGGCATTGGCCATGTTATTGCCTGGTTTGATTGCCCTAATCATTATGCCTTTGATTATGTATTTGATGTATCCACCCGAAGTCAAAGAAACGCCTAATGCAGCTCAGTTTGCTAAAACTAAATTAAAAGAAATGGGCCCAGTCAGTAAAAATGAAATCATCATGCTTGGTGTATTCGGTATTTTATTGATGCTATGGGCAGGGATTCCCGCCATGATTTTTGGCTCTGCTTGGGCTGTTGACCCAACGACGACTGCCTTTATTGGTCTAGGATTATTGCTACTTACAGGTGTACTCACTTGGGATGATATTCTTACGCAAAAAAATGCGTGGGATACGATTACTTGGTTCGCTGCATTAGTCATGATGGCGACTTATTTAAATAAGCTCGGTTTAATCACGTGGTTCTCGAGTGTTTTAGAAACCAGTATTGGTCATTTAGGGCTAAGCTGGATGCCTGCCTGTTTATTGTTAATGCTTGCCTATTTGTATGCACATTATATGTTTGCTAGTACCACGGCACATATTACCGCCATGTTTGCAGCCTTTTATACGGCAGGACTTGCTCTTGGTGCGCCGCCCATGCTCTTTGCTTTAATGATGGCAGCAGCTTCAAGCATTATGATGACCTTAACCCATTATGCGACTGGCACTTCCCCTGTTGTGTTTGGCTCAGGCTACACCACACTTGGTGAATGGTGGAAAGCTGGCTTTGTCATGAGCGTGGTTAATATCATCATCTTTGTGGTGATTGGCGGACTTTGGTGGAAAGTGTTAGGTTATTGGTAGTATTGTTTTAGTTTTAAAAAGCCCCTTATGATGGGGCTTTTTTATATATTTACTTTAAAAAGTACTAAATTACATCTGCTTAATTAATCGGGCTTGATATCATAAACCCAATTTCGTGCTTGTTGGTCTGTTGTCGTTTCGCAGACGTAGTAATCTTGATCCCATGAGTCTGGATGGAAAATTTCCTTTTTGTAATAGGTTACGTGTTTGTTATTTTCAACACAAACAAAGCTGTCCCCTTGGTCTTTAACCGCTGAACCATTAAGAAATCCACCAATACATAAGAAACGCGATTGTTTAGACATTATTTTTTGATAATATAGTTACTTTAGTAGCAACTATCATATATCAAGTAAATTCCTTTCGATCCAATTAACTAAACACATTCTGAGCTGTTGCTGAAATAAAATAAATTCCTTGAGCATTTCAACAAAAACAGTATCCGTATGCATTTCTAGATTTACCTCATATTCATTATATATATACTCACCAGCATGAAAATGCTTAGATCTTACAGAATAATAATAATCGCATAGTTTCTTATTATAATTATCAGCTAAATATCTCTTCATAAAGTCAGAGTATGATATTTTCTCAATATTCGCCAAACATTCAATAGAACACACTAAATAAGAAACAAATAAAGTAGGTGACCTTCCCCCCAAAGACAATGCTGTATTATACAACTTACAACTTTTTAAAAAACCTTCATATTTCCCACAGTTTAAAAAGTAATTTTCAAATTTATTAGGAATCTTGTTTCCATTTTCATTAAATGGTGCTTCCAAACTTATATTTTCTTCTAATAAATATTTTCTAGGATTAATCTTCGGTTTATCTCGATTAATAAATACTTCTTCTAACCTGTCATTATTCTGATTCTCTAAATTTGAAAAAAATAAATTTTCATTAGTAGATATTCTTTTATCATTGAGTACAAAAATCCCTTCATTACCAAAATCATTTAAATCATAATCCTCTTTTCTAAACATATCGTTCATATTATTACAAACCACTAAATTTAATTCAGGATCAAGCCACTCCCTTCCCATAAATAGGACTTCTATCTCTTTACCAAGATCTAATTCGCTTTTTATTTTTAATGTACTTATAAGACGCTCTGTACACCACTCCCTAAACCCATAATTTAACAACATTGATAAATATGACACCACCTCTCTACTATGTCGTAATGCTACTGATCTAGCCCTTTTTATATTAATTTCTTTTACAACCACATCAACATATAGCATTTTTTCAGATTGACCAAACCTATACTTATTTGACATATCAAAAAAATGTAGATAAGTTTTATACTTACAATTTAAAGAATATGTTCCCTTAAAACCCTCTCTATTCTGTGCTGAACACATATATGTAAAATATGTTCTTACTATATAATTTTTTTGTTTTTTAGATTCCTCACAATCTTCTGTATAAATTTTTGAAATCAATTCTAATAAGAACATTTTCAGATGTATTTCATTAATTGACTTATCTATTCTTTCATCAAATTCAACTCTCCATTTCAGCGTAAATTTTTCTTTATCAACCAAAATAGTCAATAAAATATCAACTCTTTTTTCATTTAAAACATCTGATAATGTATATATATATTCTTTCGTTGAGCCATTCAATTTATTTGAATTAACGAAAGCAGTCTTATATTTACTCTTTAACACTCCATCCAAGATAGAAGAAATATCGGTATTAAATATTCGCTTTTTAGTATCTTCATAAACCAACATATAATTACTCAAAAGAATAAGGGCTGATTAATCAGCCCTTATTCTAGCTTTTTGCTCAAGCAAATCATAGATTTGCTCTTGCGCTAGGGAAAAGCCTTTCGGCTTTTCTTGATCCTAGCTCATTAAGTCAATTGAGCAGCTTGGATTTTCTTAGTATCAACTTGATCAGCTTCTTTAGTATATTCGCTCATCTTGTCGAAGTTTAAGTATTTGTAGATGTCAGCAGAAGCGCTGTCGATTTGCGACGCGTACTGTTGATATTCTTCTGGGCTTGGTAATTTACCAAGAACCGCAGCTACAGATGCAAGCTCAGCAGACGCTAAGTAAACGTTTGCACCTTGACCTAAACGGTTCGGGAAGTTACGAGTAGAAGTCGATACACAAGTTGTGTTCGGCGCTACACGTGCTTGGTTACCCATACATAATGAACAGCCCGGCATCTCTGTACGTGCACCAGCACGGCCATAGATGTTATACAAGCCTTCTTCCATTAATTGGTGCTCGTCCATACGAGTTGGTGGAGCCAACCATAAACGAGTAGACAATGAACCACCAGGTACTTTGTCAAGTAACTGACCAGCTGCACGGAAGTGACCGATGTTAGTCATACAAGAACCGATGAATACTTCATCAATCTTGTCGCCTTGAACGTCAGAAAGAAGTTTCGCGTCATCTGGATCGTTCGGGCAGCAAAGAATTGGTTCTTTGATGTCAGCTAGATCGATTTCGTAAACTTTTAAGTATTCAGCATCAGCATCAGCTTTTAACAAGCTTGGGTTATCTAACCACTTCTGCATGTTTTCAGCACGACGAGCAAGTGTGCGTGCATCGCCATAACCTTCTGCGATCATCCACTTCAACATAGTGATGTTAGAACGTAGGTATTCAGCAACTTTCTCTTCAGAAAGTGTGATTGAACAGCCTGCAGCTGAACGTTCAGCAGAAGCATCAGAAAGTTCGAATGCTTGCTCAACAGTCAAGTCATTTTCCATTTCTGATAAATCGATCTCGAGGATACGACCAGAGAAGATGTTTTTCTTACCTTTCTTCTCTACAGTTAAATCACCCGCTTGAATTGCGTAGTAAGGAATTGCATGTACAAGGTCACGTAAAGTGATACCAGGTTGCATTTTACCTTTGAACTTAACAAGTACAGATTCAGGCATATCAAGTGGCATAACACCAGTTGCTGCTGCGAATGCAACAAGACCAGAACCCGCTGGGAATGAAATACCGATTGGGAAACGAGTATGTGAGTCACCACCAGTACCTACTGTATCTGGAAGTAACATACGGTTTAACCAAGAGTGGATAATACCGTCACCTGGACGTAAAGATACACCACCACGGTTCATGATGAAGTCAGGTAATGTATGGTGAGTTGTTACATCAACTGGTTTTGGATACGCAGCAGTGTGACAGAAAGACTGCATCACTAAGTCAGATGAGAAGCCCAAGCACGCTAAGTCTTTTAACTCGTCACGAGTCATTGGACCTGTCGTATCTTGAGAACCAACTGTAGTCATTTTAGGTTCACAGTAAGTTCCTGGACGGATACCTTGGCCTTCTGGTAAACCACATGCGCGGCCAACCATTTTTTGAGCTTGAGTGAAACCTTTGCCAGTGTCAGCAGGTTGTACTGGAGTACGGAATAATGTAGAAGGTGCAAGACCTAATTCTTCACGTGCTTTAGCAGTTAAACCACGGCCAATGATCAAGTTAATACGACCACCAGCACGTACTTCGTCTAAAAGTACTGGAGTTTTAAGATCTGCTTCAGAGATTTGTACACCATCTTTAAAAGCAGTTACTTTTGCAGCAGCATGGTCAATTTTCAATACTACTTCGTCGCCCATGTTCATGTTAGCAACGTCGATTTCTACAGGTAATGCACCTGCATCTTCCATAGTATTGAAGAAAATTGGAGCAATCTTAGAACCTAAGCACACACCACCGTCTTTTTTGTTTGGAATGTGTGGAAGTTCATCACCAAAGAACCAAAGAACAGAGTTAGTTGCAGATTTACGGCTTGAACCTGTACCAACAACGTCACCTACGTAAGCAACTTGATTGCCTTTCGCGATAAGTTCTTTAATTTGGCTTAATGGACCAACTTCACCTGGTTTTTCAGGGTTGATACCATCACGCTCGTTTTTCAACATTGCATTTGCGTGTAATGGAATGTCTGGACGGCTCCAAGCATCTTGAGCTGGAGACAAGTCATCAGTGTTTGTTTCACCAGTTACTTTGAACACAGTGATTTTGATTTCTTCTGGAACGTCAGGACGGCTAGTGAACCATTCTGCTTCAGCCCAAGATTGTAAAACAGCTTTAGCAGCTTCATTACCAGCTTTTGCTTTATCTGCTACATCATGGAATGCATCAAATACAAGAAGAGTTTTCTTTAATGCTTCAGCAGCTAAACCTGCAAGTTCAGCATTGTCAAGAAGTTCAACAAGTGGTGCTACGTTATAACCACCTAGCATAGTACCAAGTAAGTAAACTGCACGTTCTTTAGAAACGAGTGGTGAAGTTGCTTCGCCTTTTGCAATCGCTGCCAAGAATGCTGCCTTTACGTAAGCTGCTTGGTCAACACCTGCAGGAACACGGTTTTCAAGCAAATCTACCAAGAACGCTTCTTCGCCTGCTGGTGGATTTTTTAATAGTTCAACAAGCTGAGCTGTTTGAGCGTCATCAAGTGGCTTCGGTGGGACTCCGAGTGCGGCACGTTCTTCAACGTGTTGGCGGTAAGCTTCTAGCACGGTGTTCATTCCTCTTTTTTTGAAAAATTACTTGCAAATTCCAGCTTTCTTAAAAGCTTCACAAGTAATATGGACTACAAAAGTTTACTAGAGTTCAAGGTAAAAGTTAATGAGCGCGGGGTGTTTCTCCGTGATGCCCATTATTTTGTATCTAAATACCTGTGTTTAAATAATGAGCATATTAGGCGAAATTGAGCTATTTTTAAGCAAAAAGAGCTTCAGCCAGATGAAAATTCAATAACCTCAACCACAATTAGAATGATTTATATTTTGGCATTTTGTCATGAGGGGTTACCAAACATTCATCCATCATTTGCTTTCTAACTTTTTCTTGAATTGCTTGAGGATCTTTTGTCAGTTCTTCTTTTGGAATTACATAAACTTTTTCAATAACATTAAGAATGAATTTTTTAGTTATCTCATCTTCAATTTTATTTGCATGCTCAACTGCCTGCGTTTTTTCGATTGCTTGCTGACGATCAAAAACAATACTTCTTGCAGCATTTCCTACGCTAGTACAAAAGCCATGCCACTGCTCTTCTGGTGTTAATGGTTTCTTTTCCGAACAACCAACAAAGAGCAAACTCATTGCAATCAATAAAATCTTTTTCATCATTTCACTACACTAATTATTGCTGTCCATATCATACGGAAAATCATCGTTTTTGCCAAAACTGCTATAAAAAAACCGAGATAACAAAATCTCGGTCTTTTGTATTAAGCATTAGAAATGCCTGTTTCATGATTTGAATTAATTAAAGAATTTGATATCCGTAGGTGTTGATATTTTTGCTGCATCGCCAGCTGGTTTTAAGGTGCCATTTTTTGCATCAAAACGGAATAAACTAATATTATTAGTATAAACATTGGTTACATATAGGTATTTACCAGTTGCATCGAATGAGAAAGCACGTGGTTCGATACCATTCGCTTTATAAACAACTGGCTTAGCTAGCAATCCATTCTGTTGGATTTTAAATACTAAAAGTTTGTTGTCTGCACCTCGATTGGCAGCAATCACATATTTACCATTTGGGCTAAGGATAATTCCACTCGCACTCTTAAATTCAGGTGTTTTATCCTCGTGGATTAGTTTTAGCTCAGCCACTTTTTTCAAATGACCATCTTGCACGTTAAATGTCACAATTTCACTTCGCATTTCTGCGGTAACATACGCATGTTTGCCATTTGGTGAAAAGACCATATGACGCGGGCCAGAACCATGTGTAAAAGTTACATCGCGGTTGGTATCCGCTTCAAGTGGCTGAGCCTTGTTCGGGTTATAACGAAACGCATAGACTTTGTCATTTCCAAGATCACTAGCATATAAATACTTACCATCCGGACTAAAAGTTGTGGAATGAGCATGTCCACTTTCTTGGCGGCCTTTGACGTGGCCAGAACCTTCCTCAAAAACAATATTTTGTACTTTTTCACCCAAATGGCCATTTGATAAAATTGGCAAAACAGCTACACCACCACGGCCTTTATCGAACGCTGAATAGTTCGACACAAACAGGAACTTACCATCTAAACTGATTGTTGCATGTGTTGGATGTCCACCATGACTATCCACAGTGTTCAACACTTCCACCTTTCCGTTTTGAATAGATAATGCGGTCACCGCACCTTCGTTTTCTTCATTTGTGGTATATGCAAAACGGCCATCTTTCGATTTCACAATCCAAGAAGGACTTTTCATTTTCAACACTTTAACAGGAGTTAAAGTTCCATCCTTATTCACTTGAAGCTGGTACAAACCTTCACTAGCTTGTTTTGGTTTTTGCGCAAGCGGTGCATTAGGAATTGATGTCCATGTTCCTACTAAAGCAATTTGTTGTTGTGCAGCATTTACGGTGGAGCACCATCCAAATGACAAAAGCGTCAATGACAATGTTGCTGTTAATTTTTGAATTAGGCCACGATATTTAACGTTGATATCGTTTTCCTTGCCATTTTTAATTTCAACATAAGTATTTATATTCACTACTATATCCTTGAAAAAACCCACCTTATTTGCATTTATCAACAAGGTATATCAATCTAATTTCATTTAATGTTTCTGAAAACTAATTTATAAAACAGCAATTTTCAAGTGAATTTTCTTTAATCAATACCTATCCAAAGCTTCTTTACTCTTAAGAGAAGCGATACTTTAGATGATAAATACTCAAGTTTTTTAAATCTTACGAAGGTGTTATTAAATTAAAAGCCCACGATAGTGAGCTCTTAATTCATTCATTATTGGTTTCAACCAACTAAAAGCGCCAGTTGTAGAATAAGTCGATCGCTCTTTCTAAAGACTGACTTGCTTCTAAATATAAACGTCGATTCATTTGATAACGTAAAGTGAGTTTGTTTACAGGAGTAAACACCCCAACACCATAGCGAATAAACAGATCTGGTGTGATATAACCCGTTAAACTCACTTGCGTATCATCACCTGTACCTTGTGCATCTAAAGCTAAACCGCTCAAACCAAACGTACGTCCAATCTGGTTAGTTAAAGCACGTGTACCACCCAAGCCCATACTAATACCCGCAGCAGCAATGGTGTTGTTTACATCAGATTTAAACCCTTCTGCATTACTCAAGCCACTCGAACCTTCATTAATACGACCAGTCACAAGCGCATTCAATGCTTCTTGCTCAGATAAACCTGCATCGTTATAGACCTGAATGTTTGGCGATGTTGCAGTACCTGTAACACGTACCCCAACCATACTACCCTGAACATTTTTATTCGCATCGATATCTAAAGTCGGGTTAGCCAATGGTCCATTAAAACGGGCAATTGCTCGGTTCAAGTCTAGACTTTGTCCATAGGCTTCGATTTTCACTTTTTGGCTGACACCAATCGCCCCGTTAGCTCTCATTGCAGTCTCATAGCCACGTTGGCTTAAGTTGAGACGACCAACTAACGGAATATTACTGTTAAAGCCTTGGAAGATAACTTGTTTTCCAATATTAACAGAAATGTCAGCTCGAATATCCCAAGGTTTAGCGGCCCGTAAAATTGCAAGTGGGTCTTGACCTTGGCGCACGATGCGAACATCTGATGAAGTATTAATAATTGGAGCAGTCGTTTCTGGCATTGAAATACGTGCACGAGGAACATCTACAGATCCTTTTAAACTTAACCGCTTATCAAAAGGATACATATCAAGTGTCAGATTCGGGTTGGCAATTGCGGTAATTAATGGCGCTTGACGGACCAGTAAATTATCACCTTTCAGATTTAATTGAAGGCGTGGCGCATCTTTCCACTCAAAACTACCTTTAAGCAAGCCTACACCTTGCCCACTATTAAATGCTCCATCAATTGTTGCCATATCCTGACGAATTGATGAATATACCTGCACATTGGTTAGATTTACTGGCAAAGAAATCATGCTAATCGCACCATTTTTCAGACGCATTTCACCAGTAAACTGAGGTTGAGTTAATGTACCGTTGACTTTACCAGCCAAGGCTAACGTTCCACTCATTGAGCGAACATCTTGAATAAATGGTTTCAAGACTTTTAATTGAACATCATTAAAGGCCACTTCACCATGCATTGGCATTGAAGACTGGAATGGGTTGATAATAACGTTCGCGTAGCCCGTACCAATATCTGGTGTTTTCACATCAACACGGAATAACAGACCCTCTGATACACTTTTTGCAATTACCCCTAACTCATCATAAGCCAAAGTCGTTGCAGGATCTTGTGGATCTTCAGCAGCTAAACCGATTTCACCTTTACGCGTAATTAAACGCGCATCAAGTTTTGGATTACCGCCATTTATCCACGATGCCTTAGCGTAACCATTTAATTGTCCAGTCATCGCTAAGCCTTCTGGCATAAATGCCGCGAAGTCGCTTAAATCCATGTTCTGAGTTACAAAAGAAATATTACCTCGTGCTTTACTCACTCGGACAGGCTGATCAAAACAGAGCTGACTATTGGTACTTTGCCAGCAATGTTGGCCCACATATAGCTCAGATTTCGCCGAAGAAAAAATTACTGGAGCATTTTGATTTTGTGCCAGACGAATTCGTCGTGAATCAAAACTTCCTTTCTGGATTTGACCTAACCAATCATTCTTTTGATTAAATCCACCTGCCAACTGAACATAGAACTTGGAAACACTATTATTGCCAAGTACTTTCAATAAATGTGCTTTTCTTGTTCCTGTCAAATTCACTTCAGCAGACTGGATTTCTCTATTTCCGCTACGTAGATTATTTAATTTTGCGGTTAATTGAGTCGGTGTTGTTTCCGATGTTGGAAGCTCACCCTGAATACTCAATCTCTTCACACTTACAAGTGTATTAAAAGCAAAATTATCTACGGCAATATTCGCTGTTGCTTTTAAACGTGGTTGTGATTGAACATTCAAATCACCATAAGCTCGTCCGCGCAGTCCTGGATATAACTCGTAGAGTGCTGGCGCATTCAGCTTAATTTTTAGATTTTGTGCATTGCCAGTAGCTTGTAGCTGGTTCTGTCCATACACTAAAAATAAGTTATTCGCTTCAAATTGCTGAGGTAAAAAGCCATTTTGATTGGAATCCATCAATAGAGATAGATTACCCTTACCCCGAACAGGTTTATTATTTAAAAAGCCTGCAAGATTCAATTGCTGAATATTAATTCGCTTCAAGTGATCAGACCAAACCCCTTGAGTTTTCAGGTTTCCTGAAATTTCACCTTTAACAGTTGAGGCAAAATATTGAGGCTTAAAGCGTACTAATGAACTATTAATATCCCATGCAATGCGGTCTTTTAAATTGACAGAACCAGTAGCATAGATTTTTCCAGCCACCCCATCATGTTGTAACTGGCTAATTCGAATAAAATCTGGCGTGCCCGCTATAGAAAACTTCAACAAACCATTTGCTTGTTTTAAGGCTTTTAAAGACCCGTCATAATTAACCGCAAAGCCTTTAAAGCCGCCACCAGCTTTAACATCATGAAATAATAATGCTGCTGTACTTTTTCCACCTAAACTTACAGTTTCTTGACCTGCTTGAGCCAATCGACCAGTTAAATCAATTTTCTCAAACTGAATAATTTGCTGGTTTGGTTTAGCGAAACCATTTGCCTTAATCGAACCGTTTAATAGATTGACCGGCGCTGCTGCATGAATACTTTGCGGATTAAAATCTTTTGCATTTAATAAAGCATTCCAAGCCAGCTGACGTTTTTCAGTAGGTAATAAAACTTTAGCCTGACCTGTTAAGCTACCTTTTTCAGCAGCAAAACTAAAATTAGGAACATTTAAGATATTATCTTTAACATTCAGGTTGGCTAGATATTGTCCTGCTGGCAATAGAGTTTTTTCATGCTGATATACTTTTGTAGCAACCTTAATATCTTGTTGACCGTCACGTAATGTTAAATCGACTTGACCATTATCACTACTTAACCATCCAATATAAGGCATTGCACGGTCTATATTCGCCCACGCCACATTCATGAGCATTGGTTGAGGTTTATTATTTTTTTCAGGCGCCTGATTAAGCTTGAGTTTCCAAGACTCATAACGGTCAAAATCAACGTTAGCAAATACTTCTGTGCCTTTTTCCAAAGAACCAGTTGAAGCAATAGCAGCATCTAAACTTGGCGGTAAGAAGTCTTGAACCACCTGAGGAATCGCTTTGTCTTTAGGATTAATGCGATCTAAACGACCTTTGATGTCCCAAGTCACATGATCTTTCCAATTCACCAGACCTTTAAGATTAACGGCACCTTTCATAACTTGGCCATTAAAATCGGTAATATTAAGCTGATGAACTAAATCAGTATTCATTAAAGCGTTGTACTGACCTTCAGGTAAATTCTCACCCTTTAAATCTGTATCAAGTGCCAAATTAAGCTGTTTAATATCACCTTGAAACTTGATCACACCATTTTTTGCAAATAGTTTTTGTTCTTGTAGCAAAGGTAAATGATAGTTTTTTAATAATAGTTCACCTTGCATTGGAACTTCATCGCGAACAGGATGCAATATTACCCAACCTGTTAATAGATCGGGAGTGGTTGTTGCAACCCCAGCTTTTATAGTATCTAAACTTCCCCGAGCAGCAACTTTAATATTTTGAATATTTAAACTTTTTAAAGATGGGATTCTTAAATCTGCTGTGGCATCTAATGGATATTTACCACTGAAATCCATTTTACCTGTTGCGTTGTGGACCGAAAGATAGCCCATATCCATACTAGATTTTTCAAATTCCAGTTTGGTCTCTGACCAAAGTGCATCCTGCAAATGAACGTCATGAAAACTTACATCCGAGGTTGCTAACTTAATTTCTAAATGGTCAACATCACCTTCATCTATACGTAAAACGAATGGCAATTTGATTGGTTTAAATTCAAACGGTTTACCAGAAGGCGGAGTTTTATTAATAATACGTAAGTTGCGTACATCTGCATGGCTTAAATGCACTTCTTTTTCTAATAATAAAGAACGCCATCCTAAGCCTACATCAGCTCGATCTAATGAAACATCAACGTCTTTTAATTGCACCAACACATTTTTGAGAATAATGCCTCGCAATAAGTTGCCGCCTTCATATTCATATTTAATTATTTTCTGAGCTTCTAAAACCCGATCTAATAAAAAACGGCTTCCGCGATCCGTTGACATCATGATGACTAACGAAGAAGCCAATAATAACAATATGATCAATATCGTTAGCAAGAAGCTACGCAAAATGCGACGCTTCTTCTTAGGAGAGCTTGGTGCCGAAGTGGGCTGCTGTTCTACTTCCGCCATAAAATAAACCTAATAAAATTTTATTTTTAAAGTTGTGGGCCTATAAAGAAATGTAAACGAATCGGATGGTTCTCATCTGAAATACCCGAAGCGACATCTAAACGGATTGGGCCGATTGGAGACTTCCAGCGAATTCCGACACCAACGCTATAAGCTGCTGGATTACTGAAATCTTTATCGTAAGCATTACCAAAGTCAGAGAAAATAGCTGCTCGCCATCCGTCTTTGAACTGATAGTTATATTCTAAAGAACCTACAGCTAAAGCTTGGCCCCCAATTTTATATCCATCTACTTCTGGTGAAAGACTTTTATAGTCAAATCCACGAATTGTTTGGTCACCACCCGTAAAGAATCTAAGATTGTATGGAACTTTGTCAAAGTCATCTGTAAAAATATAACTAAGGTCAGATCTTCCAACAAATTGGTGATCATCATTTTTACCTAGAGAATAAATAAATCTCCAGCCTGCACTCGCAATTGCCATATTGGCATCAGACAGTAAACTCTCGCTGCCTAATTCTAATTTATAAGTTTGTTTAAAAGCTTTTGTTGGGTTTAAACGCGTATTACTTGAAGTTTTAGATGTTTCATAACTAAACAATAATGCTTCTTGCTCAGATGCAGCTGTTTTAAAAGCATCTGGTAATTCAGAAATATCAACATTACCTTTTTGGGTCAAACGGTCTAAACGATAACGAACACCAATAGTATGCTGCCAATTACCTAATGGACGTTTGATTACGCGCTCCCCGCCCACAACAGCAGATTCGGTTAACAGGCTTACATCCGGACCGATATCATCCCGTGTTTCACGCTCATAACCGCCAACGATATTAAAATAGTCATTTAACGGATGTTTATAAGGAATACTATATCGACCATCAATCGATTGACGAATTTCAGAAACTTCTAAGTTGGCATCAAAAGAATGACCATATTTATTTACGATAGAACGGCGATATTGACTACGTAAACGCGCCCCCGTATCGGTTCCATAACCAATACCAGTTTCCAAACTATTTAGCTTGTCAGCATTTAAAGTCACAATAACTGGAATTCTTTTTGTTTCACGTGCTTGAGCTTGTAAACGATCCTGTTCAGTTTCCTGTTCATCATGCTGAGCTGCGGCACTTTGCAACATCGCAGTTTGAGGCTCTGCCTGTTTTGCATTTTGTGTTCCAGCAAACTGTTTTTCATCGACTACGTTTTGCGTAACTTCTTTATTGGATGTCGCTAATTGACGAGCTTTTGCAAGTTGTCGTTGTTCTGGTGAAAGTAAATTAGACTCATCAACATCAATATTTTGCTCATCGACCAAAGCTTGTAAATCTGGTGGTAGCTCAAGTGGCTTTTCAATTGGGTCTGGTTTAATGCTATCAACCAAGGTGTAATTAAAATAACGCGAGTTGGTTAAGTTATTCGCGAGCACGTTTACACGCCAGAAAGCATAGTCATCACCTTCTTTCCAAGGCGCCATACTTTCTAAGATATTTTGATTTAATGGCAAAGGTTTCGAAGGATCGCTCATACGAAACTCGACCTTATCTAATTTATAACGCTCACCTGTCTCGTAGCGTAAATTAATATCGGCCTTATTTTCTGGCTGACTTACTTTTACATCATGCAATCGCCAATAAGCATCAAAATAACCGTTATCAGATGCTGCATCGACAATACGGGTTTTAGTGGTTTCATATAAACCGTGATTAAAGATATCACCAACATCTTGATCAGGAACTAAGCGAATAACCTGAAATTGCGGCTGCTTTTCGCCTGGACCTGTAAACTCAATATTTTGCTCATTAATTCGTACTGGTTCATTTGGTGTCACCCTGACACGCACACGACTCGGACTTAATTTTTCAAATCGGAACTCAGCATTATAGTAACCAACAGCTTGAGCAGCCTGATTACTTAATGTTCTAAGCTGAGGTAAAGCAGCATTAAAGTCTTCAAAAGATTCTTGAGTAAAAGTTGAAAGCTTACCTTTAATATTTTTAGCTAACACATCTGAAGCGCCTTCTACCTCTGCGCTAATACGCGGTACTTGTTCCATCGGAATTGCACGCGGCGGACGTACTTTATTTAAAATACGTTTAAAGAAACCAGCTTGCTCAGGTGGTTCTTCGGCCTCTGGTGTCAATTCAGGTAGTGTTTTTCCAGTCTCATTGGCTTCCACTACAATCTTACTATCAGACTTAATCTCTTGCATAAGCTGATCAATATTTACTGGCGCCTGATTAATTTGATTTAATTCAGATTGAGTTGCATCGCTTACAGTAACTTCAGGGAGTTTCTGAGTCCCATTTTGAAAGTTCTGTGCTTCATTCTTTGCTTCTTCCGCTACCCTATAAATTTCATTTGCCATGTTTTGATCAACAGGCATATCGGGTAAATCTTCAAGATTATCAAGAGTAATTGGCTTAAATTCATCAATTTGATTTGGAAATTGTTCTTGTTGTTGCAATATAGCCAAGCTATCTTGTTGCTGCTGAGTTTGGGTTACAAGTGTAGCGATATCTGTAACTGGAGCAGTATATTGCTCGTTAACCTGAGCTGACTGTTCAGTTGACTCCTCAGATACTGTCTGGTTTAAAGTTGTTGATGAACTATTCTCAACAGAAGTTTGAGCAAAACTTGGCGTTACGCAAACGCTTAACAACAAGCTGCTACAAATAAGTTTAGGAATGCCCTGCATTTTTAAAATTAAATGCATAGAATGTGAGAGAGTTGACTGTTTAAACTTAATTTTAGAAGGCATAGAAAACTCTAGACTTATTTTTTAATAAAACGCACCAATGTGAGTGTAAAACTCACTCAAAACCATTGATTTTTCATTTAATCAAGCGTTAAAAATATCATACATGGTTTTCGATGCAAATTAACACTCGGTCACATTTTTTTATAAAACACAATGAAGTTTGCACATGATGAAACAAGATGAGCACCTGATGACCTCACGTCGGTTTGTACCGATGTTTTTTACCCAGTTTTTTGGCGCATTAAATGATAACGTTTTTAAGCAAGCTTTATTATTGGTGATTACTTATGGATGGATTCAGCAACAATCTGCTCCTGTAAGTACTCTTAATAATTTGGCAGCCCTCTTGTTTATTCTGCCATATTTCTTTTTTTCAGCCACAGCTGGACAAATCGCCGACAAATACGAACGATCTCAACTCGTCCGTGGTATTAAAATTTTAGAAATCATCATTATGCTCATCGGTACTGCAGGTTTCCTGTTAGGAAACTTATGGCTACTTCTTTTTGCTTTATTTTTGATGGGCACACATTCGACGTTCTTCGGCCCGATTAAATACGCAATTTTGCCTGAAATCTTAAAACCGAACGAGTTAATGTCTGGTAATGCGCTATTTCAATCCGGCACATCCATGGCGATCTTGTTCGGGATGATCTTAGGTGGCGCCGTAATTGCCTCATCAGATGGTAATTTATTGTGGATTAGTATCACCGTAGTGGCTATTGCTTGCATAGGCTATTTATTTAGTCGCTTCATTTTGCCGCAAAAAGTTGCTGCACCTGACTTAAAGATTGACTGGAATTTCATCCGTACCAGCTTTCAAACCATTAAATATGCCAAAAGCTTACCGTTAGTATTCACAATTTTGCTAGGCAACTCATGGTACTGGTTTTATGGCGCGACTTATTTAACTCAAATTCCGCAGCTTACCCAGCAAAACCTTCATGCATCAGAAAATGTCGTTAGCCTGTTACTGACTTTCTTTTCAGTCGGTATTGGTGTGGGTTCTCTTCTTTGCCGTAAAATTGGTGGTTCAGAAATTAATATTAAAATGGTGCCGATTGGTGCAATTGGCCTTACTGTTTTTGCGCTCTACCTTGCTGCCAGTTTAGCTTTTGTACCAGAAAGAACCGGAGCATTGCTTACCTTAAAAGACGTTTTTACCCAAGGCTGGGTTTACTACCATGTCATGATTGCTGTGACTTTATTGGGTATTAGTGGCGGTTTTTATATTGTTCCCCTATATGCCATGATGCAGGCTTATTCACCACGTTCACATCGTGCACGTGTTGTTGCAGCGAATAACATCCTAAATGCCGTTTTTATGGTTTCTTCTGCAATTTTTTCAATCTTAATCTTAAGTGTTTTAAAAATTGATATTAAAATACTATTTATTATTACAGCTGTACTTAGTGCAATCTTTAGTATCTGGCTTCTCGCTAGACTAAAACCAATGCTTGCCACAGCCCACCTTTCTTTAGAGGACTAATTTATGCGCCACTATACTGGAATTGATCAACTTATTAACTCATTTGATCAGGCATTGCGTAGTCTTGTTCCGGGTGCAACAGCAGCACAGCGTCAAAATCCAGCTGAAACAGTAGAAACAAAACTTGGTGTAGAAGATGCTCGCCATGTCGCAGGTTTAATGCGTGTTAACCACAGTGGTGAAGTATGTGCTCAAGCACTGTACCATGGGCAAGCCTTAACGGCGAAATTGCCAAATGTACGCCAAGAAATGCAACAAGCAGCGATTGAAGAACAAGATCATTTAGCTTGGTGTGAAGATCGTTTAAAAGAATTAAACAGTCATACAAGTTTGTTAAACCCAATCTGGTACGGGTTGTCATATGGCATGGGTGCCCTTGCTGGTATTGCAGGTGATAAATATAGCTTAGGTTTTGTTGCTGAAACTGAGCGTCAGGTTAGTCTGCATTTACAAGATCATTTAAACCAGTTACCCGCTCAAGATGAACGCTCTCGTAAAATTTTAGAGCAAATGAATGAAGATGAATTGCATCACCGTCATACTGCACTTGAAGCAGGCGGTGTTGAATTACCATATGCAGTAAAAATTACGATGACGGCTATCTCAAAGTTAATGACAAAAACCAGTTATTATCTTTAAAAAAAACAAAGGATTGATCTCATTTAGATCAATCCTTTTTTAAAATATTATTTTAAGCCGTGATCATATTTGAAACGTTCGATATCTCGAATTGAGTTCCAATAGTTTCTGTTAATACGGTCACGATCAATTTGTAATTCTCTTAAAAGTTTACGATAGCGTTCGCGCTCTTCTGGCTTTAATTTTTCGTTGTAAGCATTATCAGAATATTGCTTAAACTTTTCATCATAACGGTCATATTCATTTTTTGCATTGTAGTAATCGGAAGCTGCTCGATAATAAGGTCTTAAACGATTACGCTGCTCGATTGGGCATACATTAATATTGCCGTTACCCTCTAAAGCGTTATAAAAAATATTTGATGGCTGGCAATAATACCCTAAGCCCTCTTTATACCCACGTTCATATGACTTTTGATCTGGAACAATATTGGCTTTTCCACACGCTTTGTAATATTGATCTAAACGTGGCGAAGACCCCTTTGAACCATCTTTCTCACCCACTAATGACCAATTCGCAGTCTTACATTCTTCTACGCTCATTGCAGCACAACCTGAAAGGCTGATTGCTAAAATGGCTAAACCGATATTTTTCATATTAAGAAAACTCAAAAATAAAATTAAAAAACGCAAAAAATAAAATTCCAGTACATGTGCTATTTAAGCCTTGCTCAATTCAAGATTTATAAATAAATGTTTAACTGGATAAGCATTTAAGTTTAAAGTAGTTTGACCATCTCACCAAATGAGAAGCTTAAATTTTTAGCTTTGTTTAATTTTAAAAAGAGAAATCCGTAGAATTTTATAATGCGCTGACTGCTCTTATACGCTAATTTTACTTTAAAAATTGATTGCAAAAATTAGATTCAAGACATTGATTATTAATAAATAAAAACGATAAACCCCATAAAAAAACCTTTCATCATTTTACTCTTTTTTTACGAGATTAACTTCAAAGGCTACGTTAGGATTTTAGCTAAATAACCACCAAGGTTTTTTATAATGAGTACACTTATTTACCCAAATTTAAACTTAAAAGATCCTCAATTTAAGGCATTTAAAATATCAGATAATTTTATTCCTCCGACACAATCTGGTACTTTCCAATCAGATCTTTTTTTAAAAGAAGTTGATGAATATTTAAGTTTATATCCTCACACTCAGCACATTGATATTTGTCTACATGACTTAAACGGGCATATTCGTGGCAAACGTATTGATGTTAAGAGTCTGAAAAATCTATCTAATGGATGTTATTTTCCTCTTTCTGTTTATGCCATGAGCCTTGATGGAAAAGTGATTGAAGAAACAGGCTTGGGAAAATATATTGGTGAACCAGATAGACTTTGCCTGCCCATTTTAGGCAGCTTGCAACCAAGTGCCTTATCCCCAGAATTAAATGCTCAGCTTTACCTATCAATGCAAGAAGAAGATGGTTCAGACTGTCGCTATGAACCACGTAATATATTAAAAAAATTATTAAATCAGTTACATGCTAATAATTATTTTCCTGTCATGGCTGCCGAGCTAGAGTTTTACCTTTTCTCACCTCAGCATCAATTCGAGACATGTTCAGAAAACCAATGTTTTGATATAGATGCGCCAAATAACTATCAACAAGTCCTAGATGAAGTTGAAAAAGCAGCCTTACTACAATCAATTGAAATTACCGCAATTGTTGCGGAATCATCCCCTGGACAATACGAATTAAATCTTCAACACAGCCATGACATTTTAAAACTCTGCGATCAAATTAATGCTTTAAAAAGAATTGTAAAGCAAGTCGCAAGAAAACATGACTTAACTGCTTGTTTCATGGCGAAACCGAACTTGGCAAAGGCTGGTAGTGGCATGCATTTTCATATGAGCCTACTTAATCAATACCATAAAAATATATTTAGTTCAGAAATAGAAAAAGATGAGCTTTCAGCCAAATTATTGAGCGCGATTAGCGGACTCATTGAGTTAATGCCTGCATCTATGGCGATTTTAGCGCCTAATATTAATTCTTATAGACGTTTTAAAATTGGCCATCACGTGCCATTAGAAGCCAATTGGGATACCAACAATCGTAATGTCGCAATACGAATTCCATGCTCAGATATACAAAATCAACGCTTAGAATATCGGGTTGCTGGAGCTGACTGTAACCCCTATCTCGTTACAGCGACTATTTTAGCTGGCGTATCTTACGGCTTATCTCATAAGTTACCGCTGCCAAAACCTGCACATCTTTTAAAATTTCAAGATGAGCACATTTTATTAGCCAACAATCAGCCGGAAGCCTTAAAAATATTTAAAGGAAGTCTTATTTTAAAAGGGTATTTAGGGGCAGACTTTGTAGAACATTGGTACACGGTTAAACAGGCTGAATATCAAAATATTTACAGTCAAATGACTGAAGCAGAACAACATTGGGATATATAAATAAAAAGAGCAAAAAAACTATAAACCACTTTGCAAACCCTTAGGGAGAAATACCCTAAGGTTTTTTTTATATCTAATTAATGATTTTTCTGTTTAGCTAAAAAACGTAACCCAACACCTGGTTCAGTAGCAATATAACGTGGCTGAATCGCGTTATCCCCCAGTTTACTGCGTAACTTGCCCACTAAAATACGTAAATAGTGCGTATCTTCCTGATGGGTGGGTCCCCATAGCTCTTTTAAGAGCTGAGGCTGTGTTAAAAGCTGCCCTTGATAGCGCATTAAGAGCGTCAAAAGCTGAAACTCTTTTCGAGTTAAAGTAATTGGTTGTTGCTCGATCCAAACTAAACGTTGCATGACATCAACCTTGAGATAGCCATCGTCATACACATGAGCTTCTTGTTGAATCGGTTGATTTCTTAAAATGACACGTATGCGCGCTAAAAGCTCTTGCACACTAAAAGGCTTGGTCATGTAGTCATTTGCCCCTGCGTCTAGCAAGGCAACTTTTTCATATTCATCAGCACGTACAGATAACACAATAACGGGAACGTTCGACCAGCTACGTAATTCTTGAAGCACTTCTTTTCCATCTAAATCGGGTAAGCCTAAGTCTAAAATAACCAAATCAGCCCCTTGGGTTGCCAAAGCCTCTAGGCCTTTGTAACCCGTTTCGCAGAGCGTGGTTTTGTATTTTTGAGTTCTTAAAGCAATGTCTAAAAATTTACGGATTTGAGGCTCATCATCAATAATCACAATACGTGTTTCTACAGGTGATGTTTCTGAACTTATCATGAATTTACAACTTATTCTTTTACTGGATGAATGGGTAATTTGATTTGAATTAAAGTACCTTTATTTTGGCGCCCTGAAAATGCTTCTATTGTACCCATATGAGCACCAATAATCGCTTTTACAATTGTTAGCCCTAAACCTGTACCGAATTTTCCACGGTCTCCACGCTCCATAGTATAAAACATATCGAAAATGCGGTGTCTTTCGTCTTCAGGAATTCCTGCACCTTTATCTTCAATTTCTATTTTCACCTCATCTTCTGACACAAGATGAGTACGAATCATAACTGGCTCATCTGGAGGTGAAAAGTTTGCAGCATTTTCTAAAACATTAAAAATAGCTTGCTCTACCAGTGCTGGGTGAACATACAAACTAATTGGCTGCTCAGGTAACTGGACTAATACTTGCGTATCTGGTTTATAACGCTTTAAACGGCGGGTTGCCGAACCAATTAACTCATCTACCCCAATCCAGTCTCTTTTTAAAGTTAGACCTTCGTGACCTAAGCGTGTCATATCAAGTAAGTTTTGAATATAACGGTCTAAACGCTCACCTTCTAAATGAATTGTTTCAAGCAGATCTTGTTGGTCTTGTTCTGACATATCAGCTTTAAAATTAGCAAGCGTGTCTGCTGCGCCAATGATAGAAGCAAGTGGCGAACGTAAATCATGCGATACCGAAGATAATAAAGCAGAACGTAAGCGCTCTGTTTCACTGGTGACTTTTGCTTGTTCAAGCTCATTCACCAATTGGGTTCGAAGTACTGCCTGTGCAATGTACTCAATTACACTTTCAGTCAATTTTTTTTGCTCAAAATTTAAGGAAACCACTTCATCCTTAAAGTAAATTCCCACAATACCTAGGCTATTTTTTTGTTCTAAAAGAGGTAAAAACCACCAGTTTGACTGACTCAGAGTATCGGTAAAACGCCCACACGGCTGCTTGTGTTTCAAACACCATTCTGCGGCTACTTTTTCTTTATCATTTAGCTCAATATCAGATGAAATTACCTTATCTCGAATAGAAATCCACACTTTAGTTTGAAGTTGTGTTTCTAAAGTCATACGTCCTGTTTGCATGACTTCTTCAAGGTTTACTGCACTAGAAAGCTTACGCGCCAAGTCTTGCATTACCGTAGTGTAAGCATTCGCAGCTTTTAAAGACAAAACTTGCTGGCGTAACTGAGAAGCTAAACGGCCAGCAATTAAAGCTGCTGCAAAAAAAGCAACAACGGTGACTACCCCTTGGTGTGCTGAAATCTGAAAGGTATAACGCGGGGCAATAAAGAAAAAATTATAGGCTAAGAAACATATTAAGGCTGCCACTACTGCAGCGAGCATTCGAGTTTTAGTTGCAACAATTAAAACAGAAATAATAAAAATGACAGAGAAGTCTTCAATACCAAATAGAACTTCGGCGAAGTGAGCTAGAAAAATGCTACCGCACGTCACAGCTAAAACAAAAATGCTTTCTTTTAATGATAAAAATGAAGGCTTTTCAAGCTGATTAATCTTTTTAGTGCCCTGTTCTGGGTGCAAAATGGTTAAAGCAATCGAGTTTTCTTGATTTAATAATTGCTGAGCTAAATTTTTCTTAAATAACGTTAACCACCACGGCGAAATACTTTTGCCAATGACTAGATTCGAAATTCCTCGGTCAACCGCGGCATCCATTAACACTGACGCAACTCGATGCCCATATAAGACTTCTGTTCGACCACCGAGTTGCCGAGCCAGCTCAAACGCACGGTCAATCTCAATGTATTCTTTTTTATAAGAACTCACTGAACTCTGTCCAAAGTCCAAACTTTTAGCAACATTTACTACAGTCCATGTGGCACCATTACGTTCTGCTAAACGACAGCCTGCTCGCACTAAATATTCAGAAGAGCCTTGCCCATCTATCGCAATCATCAATTCATTTTGCAACGATATAGATTTCAAACCCTTTGAGGCATAACTCTCTTTTAAGTCTGAATCGACATGCTCAGCAACGCATTGCATTGCCAGTTCACGTAATGCCGTTAAATTTGAAATGCTAAAAAAGCCTTGTAATGCCAGATTTGCTTGCTCTGGTACATAGACTTTTCCTTGATGGAGCCTTTCAATAAGCTCACTGACGGGTAAATCAATTAAGCGGATGTCTCGAATACGATCAAATACCCGATCTGGTACTGTTTCATTTACTCGAATGCCTGTAATTTGATAGACCACATCATTTAGGCTTTCTAAATGTTGAATATTTATAGTGGTAAATACATCAATACCAGCGTCTAGCAACTCATTAACATCTTGCCACCGTCGTTCATGACGACTATTTGGGACGTTGCGATGAGCCAACTCATCAACTAAAACAATTTCCGGATGCCTGAGTAAAATAGCATCCAAGTCCATTTCTTCTAAAATATGCCCCTGATATTGCATTTCTTTTCTAGCAATCTGAGGCAACCCTTCCAAAATTTTTAGAGTTTCGATTCTTCCATGGGTTTCAACAATACCAACAACGACATCTGTGCCCTGTTGAAATAATTCTTTGGCGCGGGCGAGCATGGCATAGGTTTTTCCTACACCTGGTGCCGCACCGAGAAAGACCGTTAGTCGACCGGCTTGATATCTGTTGACATGATTTAATAAGGCCTCAGCCTGATTTTCGCGATTGCTTTGCACTTGATATCATCCGGTAAACTAACAACTTTATTTTTTAAGTTAATGTGTAGATTGTAATTGATCTAAAGCAATATTGAGCTGTAATACATTAACACGCGCTTGCCCCAATACACCAAACTGCTTCGGTTCAACATACTTTTGTAAAAGCTCTTCCACAATCTTAGGGTCTAAATGACGCGCTTGAGCCACTCGAGCAACCTGTAACTGAGCAGATTCAGGACTAATATGCGGATCAATACCACTACCAGATTTAGTCACTAAATCACTTGGAATAGGTGTATTGCCCATGTGATCTTGTTTTTTCACCGCAAGAATCTGTGCATCAATTTGTTGCTGTAGTTCAGGATTAGTACGCGCTAAGTTTGTACCTACCATCGCCATCGGGTCATAAGCGACTGCTGAAGGACGTGGATGAAAATAAGTCTCTCCAACAAATGGCTGAGCAACTAATTTTGACCCTAAAACTTTATGATCTATTTTAATCAAACTACCATTCGCTTGATTGTTAAATAACACCTGTCCCGCACCTGTAGCGATCGCACTATACATAGCACCGCAACCCACAAGGGTAAAAATTAGAAGTCCGAAAGATGCTCTTAAGGTCTGACCCAAATTTGCTTCTGAATTTTGTACATAAGTTTTCATTTCAAACTCCAGATTACAAACCAAATAATTGAACAATCACCACATCAATCGCTTTAATGGCAATGAATGGCAGAACCACACCGCCTACTCCATAAATCAACACATTTCGACGTAGTAACTGAGTTGCAGTTGAAGGTTTAAATTTCACGCCTCGGAGTGCGATTGGAATTAATAACGGGATAATAATCGCGTTAAAAATTAATGCAGATAAAATCGCGCTGTTTGGACTTGCTAAGTGCATCACATTCAATACTTGCATTTGTGGAATCGCAGCAGCGAACAATGCAGGCAAAATGGCAAAGTATTTAGAGACGTCGTTTGCCAACGAAAATGTTGTTAAAGCGCCACGGGTAATCAGCTGCTGTTTCCCAATCTCGACCACAGCAAGTAGTTTGGTTGGGTCTGAGTCTAAATCGACCATATTGCCAGCTTCTTTTGCAGCTTGTGTACCTGAATTCATGGCTAAGCCAATATCGGCTTGAGCTAATGCTGGTGCATCGTTGGTTCCGTCACCGACCATTGCAACTAAACGACCTTGTTGTTGTTCGGTGCGAATACAAGCTAATTTGTCTTCTGGTTTTGCTTCGGCAATATAATCATCTACACCAGCTTCAGCAGCAATCGCGGCCGCAGTTAATGGGTTATCACCTGTAACCATGACAGTTTTAATACCCATTTCTCTTAAACGAGCAAAACGTTCTTTAATACCGTGTTTAATCACATCTGAGAGTTCAATCACACCCAACACATGATGTTGATTAGCGACGACTAAAGGTGTTGCTCCTTTTTTTGCAACTTGTTCAACACGCGCTTTTAATTCTAAATCTTGAGAATAATCCTCATCTACAAATTTCAAGATTGCATCTAATGCACCTTTACGAATTTGGTCACCATTCGGTAAATTCACACCAGAAATTCGGGTAGAAGCACTAAAAGAGATAAATTCAGCTTGCTCAGGTTCTTGCTGTTTTAGCCCTTGCTCTTTTGCTAACTTAACAATCGATTTCCCTTCTGGTGTTGGGTCGGCAAGTGAACTTACCCAAGCAGCAGCTCTCAACTCAGACTCAGTTACCGAAGTTAAAGGATAAAAAGAGGTCGCTTGACGGTCACCATAAGTAATGGTTCCTGTTTTATCGAGTAAAAGCACATCAATGTCACCCGCAACTTCGACAGCTTTCCCCGATTTCGCCAAAACATTGGCTTTAAGTGCACGGTTCATACCCGCAATCCCAATCGCAGGTAACAAGCCACCAATGGTTGTAGGAATCAAGCAGACCAATAACGCCACGAGCACGACTGGATCAAGTTCAATATGCAAATACTTGGCAATAAATGGCAAGCTAATCACGACAATTAAAAACGTGATTGTCATCACCATTAACAAGAAGCCAAGTGCAATCTCATTTGGTGTTTTTTGGCGATTTGAGCCTTCAACCAAAGCAATCATACGGTCTAAGAAACTTTGACCAGATTCAGCAGTCACTTGCACAACAATACGATCTGTCAGAACTTTGGTTCCGCCAATAACACCTGAACGGTCTGTTCCAGCTTCACGTAACACAGGTGCTGACTCACCTGTAACAGCCGATTCGTTAATAGTGGCAAAGCCTTCTACAATCTCACCGTCGGCTGGAACAAGCTCACCTGCATGTACTTCAATAAAATCATTTAAATGAAGTTGGGTAGCGGCAACTTGAGTCGCTTGACGGTCTGTCAAAGAGTTGAGTCTTCGAGCTGTTAAATTTTCTCTTGCTGCACGTAGTGAAGATGCCTGTCCACGACCTCTGGCCTCTGCAACTGCTTCAGCATAGTTAGCAAATAAAATGGTAATAAAGAGAATTGCTGTAACCACTAAACCAAATAACAGCGTGGTGTAACCCAAGACTGTACTAATGCCTGTAACCACTGTTCCAAGCCATACAATTGCCATCACAGGGTTTTTAATTGCATGCTGCGGTAGCAGTTTCACAAATGCATTTTTCCAAACTTCAAAATTTGGCACTGCCATGGTTTGTTTATGGCTATTTACATGAGTTTGTGTATTCATTTTCACTCGCCTCCTTAGCCTTTAACCAACAAAAGTTGATCGGCAATAGGCCCAAGGACAAGAACTGGCATAAATTGTAATAAGGTAAGCAACACAACAATCGTAATCAGCGTTAAAGCAAAGGTTGGAGTTTCAACTTGAAGACTACCTGCTGTTTCGGGTGCTTTTCTTTTTGCTGCTAAACGTGTTGCAATCATTAATGGCAAAATTAAGGTCGGAAAACGTCCTAACAGTAGAGCGATACTACAAGTAACATTCCACCATACAGTGTTGTCTCCAAGACCTTCAAAACCTGAACCATTGTTGGCAAATGCAGAAACATATTCGTAGAACACTTGGCTAATACCATGTGGTCCCGGATTACTAATTCCAGATATGCCTGGAACGCTGAGGCTTAATGCGGTAAATGCAAGAATAACTAAAGGTTGAATCAAGATAATAATCGCGAGCAATTTAATTTCTGCTGCTTCAATCTTGCGCCCAAACAATTCAGGGGTACGGCCTGTCATTAAACCTGCAATAAATACTGCAAGTAATAGATAAATCATAAACTGTTGCAGACCACAGCCCACACCACCCCAAATCGCATTAATCAGCATGTTAATGAGTTCGACCAAACCGGTAAGCGGTGCAGAGGAATCATGCATCATATTGACTGAGCCGTTATTCACCTGTGTAGTAAGCGCTGCCCAAACTGCTGATGCTGCTGGTCCAAATCGTTGTTCTTTACCTTCCATTACAGCAAGCTGAGATGCTGTCGATGACATACTCTCAGACCAGACAGCCGCTGCACCTGAAATAATCGACATGAAAAGCATGCTACCAAAGACAAAGTAAGCAAACTTTTTACGCTGGGTAAAATGCCCGACCATAAAAATGACTGTGATTGGAATAAGTAATATCGCAATCATTTCTAATAAATTAGAAAGCGGTGTTGGATTTTCTAAAGGCACAGAACTATTGGGACCATACCAACCGCCACCATTACTACCCAATTGCTTAATCGCTACCATTGGCGCAACTGGCCCTAAAGGAATTTTTTGAGTTTCAACGCTATTGGCTTTATCAATAAGCTGTACTTCCGGCCCACCTTGGAAAGTTGCTGGCACGCCTTGGCTGTTGAGCAATAAAGACCAGACAAAACAGAGAGGAAGCAAGAATCGGACTGTAGGGCGAATTACATCTGCCCAATAGTTCCCAATTAAAATTTGGTCTGGCTGCTCGGCAACATCGGCTGCAATATGGCTTGGACGCTGATAAAAAAAAGCTCTTAAGGTCGCAACAACCAAAGCCAACCCCATCATTGGAGTAATGACTTGCAAACCTACAATACCTGTCATTTGCGACAAATAAGATAATTGAGCTTGACCAGAATAATGCTGTTGGTTGGTGTTTGTTAAAAATGAAATAACCGTGTGTAACGCTAAATCCCAACTCATATTTGGTGCATGGTTAGGGTTTAATGGTAGCCATGCTTGCGTCATAAAAATAGCAAGAATAGCCACTGCAAGAAAAATACAGCTTACAACAAATGCTAGAGAATATTGTTTCCAGTTCATTTGTTGTTGTGGAGATACACCTAATAAGCGGTATACAGGATTTTCAATCCAACGAAATAATCCATCACCCCACATCGGCTGATTTGCCATCACTTTGGATAGATATTTACTGAGGCACCATGCTAGAAAAATAGCAATAAATAAAACAAGTATAAGTTCTAACATGGCTATTCTCCTCTATATCCCTCGGCTTGATTTGCCAAACTGGAAATAAGGAGAGATGAAGAAATATCATTTGTTTTAAGTCCGCATAAGACAATGCCAGACTGATGCAAGATGCGCATTTGAGAATTTATAAGCATCTTTATTGTCCTGAAATAACACTAATTTAGTGAATTCCAGTATCGATAAAATGCCCGTAAATTCTCTATTGAGGAAACCAAAGCCCGCGTAAAATTTGCATAAAATTTAGTTTGAAGGGTATTAAACTTTAAAATTAACGACTGGATAAATCATGTTATCAGCCTTTAAGGTTTCACAATGCCAAAGTTCATATAAGGGAATTTTTACATCGAGTGCCAAAGGTAGCTTTTTAGAATTAAATTGCATATGGTCCAGATCACTTCCCCATGCAATCAAATCTACATCTAAAGAAATATGATGCGACGGACGAACACGACCCGAATCTGACTCAAGTTTCTTTAGAAAAGATTCAATTTGGTCACACGATAAAGTGCTTCTCAATAGACATGCCGAATTCCAATAATCATCTCCAATACCATCTCGGCATGGAATTTGATAAACAGATGAAAACTGCACTTTCCCCAATGTTGCCAATTGCGTATAAGCAAAAGTAAAGTGCTGATCTGCGTCTAAATTACTCGCTAGGGCGAGCGCAAAAATTGTTTCTGGTGCGTTCAAGACGAATTCCTACAGCATTTGCTTCTGCAATGATGGCTGGCTTACGGATGGTTATGGTAATTTTTTCAATTGATGGAAAGGTTTCAAACAAACATTGTAAAACCAGATGTGCTGCATGCTCGATTAATTCAGGTTTAGCTTGTTGAATGGTTTGAGCCGATAACTCACAAATCTGCGCATAGTTGAGAGTGTCCTCAAGCTTGTCAGACTCTGCTGCTCGGCTCAAATCATTATGAATGGTTAAATCCAACATTAAAGGTTGAATGATTTGTCTTTCCCAGTTGAAACAGCCAATCACTGTCTCAACTTTCAAGCCTTCAATAATAATGGCATCCATAAATTTAAACTGACCTTAGTGCTTTAATAACGAAGCAGGTTCCATATTTTGAACCATTTTCAAACGTTGGTCTGCATAAATATCAGTATAGGGTGCGAGTACGCGCATAAAACGATCGAAATAAAGCATTTGCTTAAATAATAAGGCAAAATCACGTGGGAATTTAATCCCGTGGCGCTCACCTACACCTACCATATCCATCATAATGTCATTTAAATCGGCTGGATTTGAAGACAAGATCTGTTGCGGATCGGCCATTAATACGCCATTAAACAAACGCTCTAGATCTTGAGCCAACACCTGAACGTCAATTTTGTTATGGGTCATGCCCATTTTCAGCATATTTTCAGCCATTGCCTGATAATCAGTTTTTTGTAAGGCATCCATAAATGCAATACATGCAGTCCAAACTTCAGGTTTTAACTGTCCCACGATACCAAAATCGATAAAACCAATACGCCCATCTTCAAGCAACATTAAGTTCCCAGCATGTAAGTCAGCATGGAAACTCTTACATAGCATGAGACTACCAAACCATGTATTCATAGCAGTAATCAGTACTTGCGATGGATCTTTAGCATATTGTTTTACGACACTAAAATCTGTCAAAGACACACCGTATAAACGCTGCATAGTTAAGACACGGCGCGTAGAAAACTGATGATAAACTTTAGGCGCTGTCGCTGCTTTATTTTGTGAAATATTAAGATATTCCACAAAATCATCTAGGTTTTGTGCTTCTTCAATGAAATCGACTTCACGGACCATACGGCTTTTAATTTCATCTACAATTTCTGAAAGAGCTGCGAATTTGATCTTTGGTACTGCGCGTTCAAGGAGCTTGGCAGCCCAATGCACCACACTTAAGTCCGTATATAAAATGGTTTCAACGCCAGGCTTTTGTACTTTAATAACAACATCTTCACCTGTAGTCAGCTTAGCTGCATGAACCTGAGCAATTGAAGCAGAAGCTAATGGCTTTTCATCGATGTAGCTAAAAATCTGGCTTAAATCACGTCCTTCAAACTCAGATGCAAGCACACCTTGAATATAACTAAATGGTAGTGTTGGTGTCTGGTCTAAACAACCTTGAAATTCTTCTACATATTCACGTGGGAAAAGCGATGGCGTACTCGCAATAAACTGACCAAGCTTAATATAAGTTGAACCAAGGGACTCAAAAGTCTCTCGCATGAGTTTGGCATTACTTGGTTTTTCAGTTGCGTATTTAATTCCAGCTTTGGCGGCAACCACTGCTGTTTCACCAATGCGGGCGACTGAACGTAGCCCATCAAACAAAATATTTTTTTTCATATTTCTTCAAAACCAAATCATTCAGGTTGAGTGTAGCAAATTTTGTTTAATTTACTGATTAGCTTGCCTGACAAAGTGGGCAATTTACATCTTTATCAAAACTAACAATACGTTGTGTCATATTTAAACCATCCCACAATAATAGTTTCTGCTTTAAAGGTACACGATTTAAACCTAAATACAGCAAAGCGTGATGTGATTGTAATGACGCTATCATTACAGGGGTGGTTGCAAGTACCCCTGACTCTGCACAGCGCAGCCCTTCATTGCTATGCTGTTCTTTCGGAAAAAGGCATTCATAACAAGCTGAATCTCCTTCAACCATAAACATTTGCGCCTGAAAACCAATTGCTGAAGCGCTAATTAATGCGACCTGATGTTTCTTACAAGCTGCATTTACCAGATAACGGGTTGTAAAATTATCGCAGCCATCTAAAACCACATCTTGGTGTTCAATAAGTCTATCAATGTTATGTTCGTCTAAACGTTCGTTGTAGTATTCAACACAGATATAAGGGTTAATTTTCTGTAACCGTTTAGCCAAAATCTCTGCCTTGTAGCGACCAATATCTTCATGACCAAATGCGATTTGTCGTTGTAAATTACTTATCTCGATCGTATCTGCATCAATCAATGTAATTTTCCCAACTCCTGCTCGCGCTAGTAACTCCGCACTGGTACAGCCTATTCCACCGGCACCGACAATCAGTACATTAGCAAGTTTGAGTTTTTCCTGAGCTTCAATATCCCATCCATCAAGTAAAATCTGACGGCTATAGAGATGCATTTCTTCATCACTTAACTCTACAAAATCGATATCTTGAAGCTCGGTCACGCGTTAATCCTTTCACTTAGAAGCCAAGTGATTTTATGACTAAGTTAATCATTATGAAAGCTATAAAATGGAAACAACTTTTTTATTCGGTTAATACCCTATCACATTACTTCTCTCACACTTTCTGCAACAATAAGACTATCTATTTTCTGTATTACTTAGGCTAAATATGTCTCAATCATATATTGCACCTGTAGAGTTAGAAAAAGCTTATCGTTTGTTAAATCATGGTCCAACTGTCCTTGTTTCCGCACAACATGGTGACGACCGTAATGTAATGGCCGCCGCATGGGCATGTGCCTTAGAATTCAAGCCAGCCAAAGTATCCGTTGTTCTCGACAAAAGCACTAAAACACGACAGCTCGTTGAGCAAAGTGGCTATTTCACACTACAAGTTCCTTGCTATGCACAGCTCGATCTAACTCATCAACTTGGTACCATTAGTAAGTTAGATGATCCAGAAAAACTTGAGCATTGCGGTGTTGAGCTATTCTATCAAGAAGATCTTCCTAGCCCACTTGTATCAGGTTGCGTCGCATGGCTTGTATGTAAACTTATTTCTGAACCGCATAATCAATCAGCTCATGATTTATTTATTGGTTCTGTTGTAGGTGCATGGGCAGATAGCCGTGTCTTTAGAGATGGGCACTGGCATTTTCAAGATGCGCCGAAAGAACTTCGAAGTCTGCACTATATTGCTGGAGGAACCTTTTATTTAATTGGTGAGGAAGTCAAAGCTCAAATTTAATCATTAAAAAGTGAGTTTCATTTAATTGCAAAAAACCGCATAATAATTGCGGTTTTTTGCAGCCAGTGACTCTTTTTTAAAATCTAATATTTAACTTGAGCCACTTCGCGAGCAATGACCAAGCGTTGAATATCCGAAGCACCTTCATAAATCTGGCTTACACGAACATCACGATAAATTCTCTCTACAGGGAAATCACTCACGTAGCCATAACCACCATGAATCTGGATCGCATCCGAACATACTCGCTCAGCCATAGTAGACGCAAATAGCTTTGCCATTGAGGCTTCTTTTAAACAAGGCAGCCCAGCATCTTTTAAAGTTGCAGCATGCAAAACCAACTGATGCGCAGCTTCAATCTGGGTCGCCATATCGGCTAACCGGAAACCAACCGCCTGATGCTGAACTAATTCGACTCCAAAAGCTTTACGCTCATTTGCATATTGCACCGCTGCATCAAAAGCCGCTCTTGCCATACCCACCGATTGAGCGGCAATACCAATACGTCCAGCCGCCAGATTAGATAATGCAATTTTATAACCTTCACCCTCTTGCCCCACCAAATTTTCTAAAGGAATTCGGCAGTCCTCAAAAGTAATGGTTGCTGTGTCTGAAGCATGTTGTCCCATTTTATCTTCAATACGAGTCACAAAGTAACCTTGTGTATTGGTCGGTACAAGAAAACACGAAATCCCTTTTTTACCTGCTTGTTTATCGGTTACCGCAAACACCAAAGCCACTTGGGCATTTTTACCACTGGTGATAAATTGTTTTACGCCATTCAAAACCCAATGGTCGCCATCGCGCTCAGCTTTACATAAAATCGCACTTGCATCAGAACCTACATGTGGCTCAGTTAAACAAAAGCATCCTAGCCATTCGCCAGATGCAAATTTTGGTAAATATGTTTGTTTTTGCTGATCCGAACCGTACGCCAGTGTAATGCCGCAAATCAAGGAATTTTGAACACTTACGATAGTCGAAATAGCACCATCGCCTGCGGCAATTTCCTCAATTGCAAGTGCTAAAGATACATAGTCCATTCCGGCACCGCCCCATTCATCGGGCACGGTCATCCCCATAGCACCCAGTGCACCTAAATCTTTTAATTCCTGAGCAGGAAATTCATGGGTTTTATCGCGATGTGCAGCAGTTGGCTTTAACTGATTTTGCGCATAGTTACGCATCATCTCCTGAACCATACTTTGTTCAGCATTTAAGATCATTTCAGCATCCTTATTTTTATTATTTTGCTGCCATACGAATTGCACCATCTAGACGGATGACTTCACCATTTAAGTATGAGTTTTCAACAATATGGGCAACCAAACGAGCGAATTCTTCTGGTTTCCCTAAACGAGATGGGTACGGAACCATTTGCCCCAAAGCATCTTGTACATTTTGCGGCATACCCTTAAGCATTGGAGTTTCCATAATCCCCGGTGCAATAGTCATAATACGAATAGCATGTCGCGCAAGCTCACGAGCAATTGGCAATGTCATCGCAACAATAGCGCCTTTTGATGCAGAATATGCAGCCTGACCAATTTGACCATCAAATGCTGCTACAGACGCAGTGTTTACAATCACTCCACGGTCTTCTTCACCTTCTTCAACCATGTTTTTACTCATTGCATCTGCTGCAAAACGCAGCATGTTAAATGTACCTGTAACATTAATATTTAAAGTCTTTGAAAATAATGCCAAATCATGTACACCTTCACGACCAACTACTTTCGCAGAAGGGCCAATACCCGCACAGTTCACCAAACCATGCAAATGACCATGTTTTGTCAAAACATCCTTAAAGAACTGTTCAGCAGCAGCTTCATCGGCCACATCAAGTTTTACAAAGTCAGCTTTTGGCCCCAACTGTTTTGCTTGTTGCTCACCTGCTTCTACATTCATGTCTACCAAGGTAACTGAAGCACCTTGTTGGACTAAATACTCAGCTGTTGCAGCACCCAAACCAGAGCCACCGCCTGTAATGACAAAATGTTTCCCTTGAATTTTCATTATGTAATGTCCTATAGAAATGTTCTTTAAACTTAGTAATGAGAGTAAAAGTTGTTGTTTTCCGATACAATTTCAAAAAGCCTCAAAATGCTTGCAGCTTTTGATCAATCCCAATTTTAAATATGCAGTATTTCACTTGAAATATATGAAGAAAATATGAGTCTTTGACATGGTTGTCCAATCTTCTTTAAGTAAAGGTACAATTTCGATTGCACTAGTACATGAAGCACTGAGTGCGGCTTATGCCAAAGGCCTAAATACACAAATAATTCTAAATAAAGCAGGCATCCCCGCTGAATTACTGATGTCGCCAAAGGCACGTGTGCCTGTTACAACCTATGCCCAATTGTGGATAGAGCTTGCCAATGCCATGAACGATGAGTTTTTTGGGATGGATAGCCACCCCATGCGTCGTGGAAGCTATAAATTACTGACTAAACTCGTCAGTACGGCTGAAACTTTAGAAAAAGCACTCTACGATATTTTGAAGTTTTTTAACTTTGTTCTAGATGACATGCATGGAGAAATCATTCGAGAGCAAGACAAAGCTTATTTAGTGATTCATGATCATGAACAACCTAAACGTATGTTTACCTATGCAACCTTTTTAATATTAGTACACGGACTTATGTGCTGGTTGGTAGACCAGCGAATTGGTTTAAATACTATTATGGTACGTTGTGCTAAACCGAACGATATTCAGGACTATTTAGTTCGTTTTGGTGAAGATATTCAATTTAATGCTGAGATAAATCGAGTTGAGTTCGATGCCCACTATTTAGATATTAAAATTAAGAAAGATAAAAAAGCGCTTTATGATTTTTTAGAGCAAACTCCGCAAAATCTTTTAGTTCGCTTTAAAAATGAAAATGCCTTGAGCGTTCTTATTCGTCGCCATTTATTGAAACTCCACCCTGCACAATGGCCCGAACTTAAAGATGTAGCTCACCAACTCAATATTTCAGAAGCCACCGTTCAACGTAGACTGAAACATGAAGGTGTAAGCTATCAACAAATTAAAAATGAAATCCGCTGTGATATTGCTGTTCAACGCTTAAGCAAAACGAATGACTCAATTCAAGATATTAGTGAAGATTTAAGCTTCCATGACCCAAGTGCATTTCACCGTGCTTTTAAAAAATGGACAGGTGTCAGCCCAGGTGCATATCGAGATAATTTAACTGCACACAAGTAATAAAATCCACACTCAATGAAGCGTGAGGTATTAGGGTTTAAGCTTATGATATTTATGTCTTTTAAATTCAATATTTCAGATAAACGCATTATTTAAAATTTAATAATGGTCATAAAAACAGTGATTTATCATTTTATTCAAACTTTTATCTTTCAAACTGATTTATAAATCAAAATAACTAAGTTCATAAGCCTCTAAACACGTGAAAGGATGATTTCCTATTTCATTTCGGTTTTATTTTTATCATGTCTTTAAAATCAAAATTTTCTCTACCAAAGACTTTGTTGGCATCAACATTGGGGTTTGTATTTGCTTCATCTGCTTTTGCAGCAATTCCGACTACGCTTAAGCTTGATTATGCTTACTATGCACCGACCAGTTTAGTCGTTAAAGATCAAAAACTTCTCGAAAAAGCACTACCAAATACCCAAATTAAATGGGTTTTTAGTCAAGGTAGTAACCGCTCATTAGAATATCTCAACAGTAATAGTATCGATTTTGCTTCTACCGCTGGATTAGCTGCTGTATTAAGTCGAGCGAATGGTAGTCCAATTAAAACGGTTTATGTACAAAGCCAACCGGAATGGACCGCGCTTGTTGTCACAAAAAATTCACCAATTAAAAGCCTAAAAGATTTAAAAGGCAAAAAAATTGCAGCCACCAAAGGAACCGATCCTTTCTTATTTACACTACAAGCACTAGATACAGTCGGTTTGAGTAAACGTGATGTACAACTGGTTCATCTACAACACCCAGACGGCAAAACTGCATTAGAGCGTGGCCAAGTAGATGCTTGGGCTGGACTTGATCCATTAATGGCTTCTGCTCAAATTCAATCGGGTGCCAAATTGCTTTATCGTAATGTCGGATTTAATAGCTATAGTGTACTGAGCGTTAAAGAAGATTTTGCAAAGCAAAGCCCTGAAGCGGTAGAGGCCGTTATTAAAGCCTATGAACAAGCCCGAAAATGGGCAAAAGCCAATCCAGATAAAGTGGCAGCACTTTTAGCTCAAGAATCAAAACTTCCTCTACCTGTGGCTAAACTACAACTGAGCCGAACCAACTTCGATCAAAGCATTCCATCAGCAACTCAAGCACAAGCGCTAAAACGTTCTGGGAAAATTTTGACTGAAGAGGATTTGGTTAGAAAAGGTACTAACGTCAATCAAGTGGTTGATCATTTGCTAGACCCACGTTTTGCTCAAAAAGTCGTGAAATAGTATATGAGTGATTCACTTAACAAAGCTGAGCTAAATCACTTCTTAGCTCAGCAGGCTTTAAAATCTGAGAAAAAGCATCTAAACCACAAATTTACACGGTGGTTTAAAGCGCTACTCATTCCACTCATCTTTTTAACGGCTTGTGAGTTTTTAGTCAGAAATGGCTATATCGATGCTTATCTACTCCCTGCACCGTCTAGTTTATGGCAATCTTTTTTAGATTTAGCTCATAGCGATCTATTTGCCCATATTTATATTAGTACATGGCGTGTTCTGTTGGGCTTTATTATAGGAAGCGGTTTAGGTTTAATTTTTGCAATTTGGGTTGGATTAAGTAAAGAAGCAGAAGCATATTTAGAACCAACTTTTTCAGCAATTAAATCGATCCCAAGTCTTGCGTGGATCCCTTTATTATTACTTTGGTTAGGAATTGATGAAGGTTCTAAAATTACATTGATTGCAATCGGAGCATTCTATCCAACCTATACCAATACAGTTGCAGCAATTCATAATGTAGATAGAAAGCTCATTGAAGTTGGAAAAGTTTATCGGCTTAATGCTTTTCAGCGGATTATATCTATTATTTTACCGGCAGCATCTCCAGGCATTTTAACAGGTTTACGTAACAGCTTAAGTTTGTCTTGGATGTTTATGATTGCAGCTGAACTGATTGCAGCCACTCAAGGGATTGGCTATTTACTCAGTGATGGCCGAGAAACGTCTCGACCAGATATTGTTATCATTGCAATTATTTTATTAGCCCTATTGGGTAAAATAACCGATACCTTAATGAAACTTATTGAAAACTGGTTATTACGTTGGCGGGATACACTACAAAAGTAATTTTAAATCCAGCATGCCAAAGTGACTCGATCATTTTGGCCATAGTCTTGAATGGTTTTAATTTGGCTAAAACCATGCTCTGTGAAAATATCTCGAACAGCTTGCCCCTGATCATAACCATGCTCTAGTGCAATCCAGCCTTGTGGTTTTAACCAGTTTTTCCCTTGAGCAATAATAATTTCAATATCAGCTAGTCCCTGATGATCTGCAACCAATGCACGGCGTGGTTCTGTAGCCAAAGCTTGCATGTGTTCATCGTCAAGGTCGATATACGGCGGATTAGAAACAATTAAATCAAATTTTTGTGGCTCTAGTGCTTCAAACCAAGCGCCGCAAGCGAATTTTACACGTTGCAAATTATGAGTTAGTGCATTTTCTTTTGCGACTTCTAAAGTAGGCGCATAAATATCAGTTGCCGTGACTTGCCAATCTGAACGTTCACTCGCTAAGGCAAGCGCAATTGCACCTGTCCCCGTTCCTAAATCAACAATATTTGCAGTATTTGGCAAATTTAGATTTAAAACGGTTTCAACTAAAATTTCAGTATCAGGTCGTGGTACTAAAGTATCAGATGTCACTTTTAAATCGAGCGTCCAAAATGGTTGTGAACCCGTCACATAAGCTAAAGGCTCACCGTTTTGGATACGCCCAAGACCAGCCAAGTAGTCTTGCTCTTCCTGAGACGTTAACTCTTGCTCAAGTCTAAACTTTAGTTCAAGCGAATTGATTTTTAGAAAATGCTCAAGTAACCAAGCATTTTCTTGTCGTTCATAACTGTCAGGCTCACCACGAATTGCAAGCGCTTGAGCAATATTCATTAGCCGCCATTTTCCTGTGCAAGCATCGCAAGCTGATCTGCCTGATATTCACGATGTAAGCTATCAAGCAATTCAGTTAAATCACCTTCCATAATCGCGTCTAACTTATATAAAGTTAGGTTAATACGGTGGTCCGTCATACGACCTTGCGGATAGTTATAAGTACGGATACGCTCAGAACGGTCACCAGAACCAACCAAATCACGGCGCATCTCAGAAGTTGCTGCATCAGCAGCTGCACGTTTTGCATTTTCTAAACGTGATACTAACAAGGCCATCGCTTTAGCTTTGTTCTTATGCTGCGAACGTTCTTCTTGGCACTCAACGACTGTACCCGTTGGAATGTGAGTAATACGCACGGCCGAATCGGTTTTGTTGATGTGCTGACCACCCGCACCTGACGCACGGTAAGTATCAATACGTAAATCTGCCGGATTAATTTCAACGTTAGTATCAACATCAATTTCAGGCAAGATCGCAACCGTACAAGCTGAAGTATGTACACGACCTTGTGACTCAGTCGCTGGAACACGTTGCACACGATGCGCACCACTTTCAAACTTCAAGCGGCCATACACGCCATCACCATCTACACGGCAAATAACTTCTTTAAAGCCACCATGCTCGCCTTCATTTTCAGAAAGGACTTCAATACGCCAGCCTTGTGTCTCGGCATATTTGCTGTACATACGGAACAAATCACCAGAGAAAATCGCAGCTTCATCACCACCTGTTCCAGCACGGATTTCTAAATAAGCCGCATTAGAGTCATTTGGATCTTTTGGAATCATCAAAATATTGAGCTGGCTTTCTAATTCTTCAAGCAATGTTTTATTGGCTTGAATTTCTTCTTCTGCCATATCTTTAAAGTCTGGGTCCGACTTCATCATTTCAGCAGTTTCAATGTCTTCTTCTGCTTGACGGTATTTGCCCCAAACTTCGGTAATTTCAGATAAATCACTATGTTCACGAGACAATTTACGGAAACGTTTGTTATCGGAGATCACTTCAGCATCTGCAAGCAATGCAGTAAGTTCTTCATGTCGATCACAGAGTTGATCAAGTCGTAAACGGAGTGACGCTTTCATAAGAGGAAATATCTCAAAAGTCCAAAAAGCTTATCGAACGCTATGTAAGTATAGATAAGCAAAATCGTAAAAATAGCGCATAGTTTACAGATTATGCTGCTTAAATGACATATATAATCAGCCAATTCATCAACTTTCCCAATAACTAGAGGCGTATAAATATAATGATTTCGAATAAGATTTATTACTTACCTATAATTTGGCTGTTCTGTAGAAAATAATAAGTTATATTTTCCCTCTATATGACAATAGAGGCTTTGTTTAAAAAACCTCTTTGCCAGCCTACTTATTTTAATTTTTCTAATAAGGTTTTGCCCACCAAAACAGCCGACGCTGGATTTTGTCCTGTAATAAGTTCACGGTCCACTACTACGTTTGGAGTCCATGCAGTGGTATTACTTTGATACTTAGCGCCAAGTGACTGTAAAGCCGTTTGTGGATAAAACTTCATTTCTCCACCTTTTAATAAAGCTTTAGCCTGCTCTTCTTCCTGATTACTAATCACCGTCATTCGATAATTTTTATAAATCCATTCGCCAGTTTTTACTGGCTTGCCTTGTTCGAGTTGACCAACTACTTCCGAGGCATTAGGTAAAGTAGACATCAACGCAATAGGACCGTGACAGACCAACGCAGTAGGTTTACCAGCTTTATGGAAAGCTGTAAGTACTTTTCCAAGTTGTTTATCTTTTAATAGATCTTGCATAGGTGCATGCCCACCTGGAATATAAATAGCATCAAACTGACCCGCACCAATTTGCTCAATACGAGAAAGGCTCACAACTGGAGAATCTTGAGCAGATGTTAATTTTAAATCATGCAATAAATTTGCATATTGCTTTAATGCTTTTTCATCTTGGTTAAAATACATCGCATTATTTGATGATTCATCTAAGGTTGGAGCTTTCCCTTTTGGTGTAGCGAAAGTTACTGTATGACCTGCATCTAAAAGCATTTTTGTAGGTTGCATCAATTCATTTAAATAAAAACCAGTTTTAAAAATATGACCTTTTTTTAGCTCTAAATGCGCCTCATCAGACAATACAACCAACACATGAGCAGCATTTGCACTGAATGCTGCTGAAACGGCAACTACTGCAAGCATTATTTTATTTAGAGATTTCATCATTCGACCTTCATTCCAACCATTTACTGGATTTATATTTTGGATGGATATATTCTATTTTTGCCAATCAGGTAGATAAACAACCACCTTTGCAAATCTTTTTTGCGTTTGAGGACTAAATGTCACGTCAATTTGACCATCTTGCCGATATTGAAGTGTTTTTAATTGTGGCTGAGAAGCTTTCTATTAGTGCAGCTGCAATTTATTTAGCAACAACTCCTTCAGTCATTAGTAGAACAATTACACGGCTAGAGAAAAAACTTGGCATTCAGTTTTTTAGAAGAACAACTCGTCATTTGAGCCTGACTGAAGCTGGTCAACTTTATTATGAAAAGATGCAACATGCATTTCAGTTAATTGACCATGCAGAGCGTGCTATTCAAGGTAAGCAACTGCAAATTTCCGGCAAAATTAAATTAAGTGCACCCACCACCTACGGACACTATCGCCTTCCAGAATTACTACAAAAATTTCTTTTGCAATATCCAGATATTCAAATTGAAGTCAGTATTTCTAATCGAAATGTCGATTTAATTGCGGAAGGATTTGATTTAGCTATTCGTCAAGGTCAGCTTCCTAATAGCACTCTCGTTGCCAGACCTTTGGAGCTTGCCCCTCTTCAACTTGTTGCTTCACCCGATTATTTAAAACGTATGGGTGTTCCTCAAACCTTGGAAGACTTAAACCATCACCAATGTATTGCCTTTGAATTACCGAGCACGGGTAAGGTTACTCCATGGTTTTTTAAAAATGGTGATAATGAAATTCAATGGATACCATCAAATCGGATTTTGGTAAAAGAAGATATTTTGGGAGTAGTTTCTCTTGCTGAAAGTGGATTAGGAATATGTCAGAGTTATAGCTTTATTGTTAATGAAAAGATCCGGCAAGGAAAATTGCAGCCCTTACTTGAGGGTTATGCAGGTCACACACGGCCCTTTTCTTTACTGTACGCACAACATAAACATATGTCGTCTGCGACAAGAGCTTTAATAAATTTTTTATGTTCTGATCGTGAGTAACCCCGTCAAAACTAAATAAAGCTTAATTTATCTATATGAGTATTAAATATTCTATTTTAATAGAAAACATACAAACCAGACACTAAACTGCAATAATCAAAAGATGGTTCTCCATATTTGGGGAGAAGTGTTTTGTTACATTTGCCGTAACAAAAGATATAGGGTCCTGCAACTAGGGACACGGAGTCAAAAATGAAATTAAATGCTTGGTTATGTAGCGCTGTTCTCGCAACTTCAATGGTTACTGTGGCACATGCTGACAATACAACACATGTAGCAGCCGCTTCTGCTTTAGGTAGCGTAGCAGGTACTGCAATTGGTAAAAGCATGGGCGGTACATCTGGCGCAACAATTGGTGCTGCTTTAGGTGGTGCTGGTGGTGCAGCTGTTGCAAGCGATCGTCGTAACCGTACTGAATCTGCGATTGGCGGTGCTTTAGGTGGTGGTGCTGGTTATACGGTTGGTAAAAGCATGGGCGGTACAAATGGTGGTTATGTAGGCGCTGCTTTAGGTGCTGCGGGTGGTTCTGCTTTGGGTAATAAAATCTCTAAAGACCGTGATGCAGACAGATCTTCTAAGCACTGGAAGAAAAAACACCGTCGTCATCACTAATTAAGCTGATGAAACAATTTTAAGCACCTTCGGGTGCTTTTTTATTGTGATGAAGTTATACACTCATATTTCGTATGCTCATGATTTATCCACAAATTAATACAAACACTACAAACAGACACAAAACACTTGTATCACCCTTGGGGTTCTCCATAATTATCACGAAATTTTTTATTACATTTACCTCAAGATAAAGATAACTGTCCTTCCAGTAAAAAGGACATGGAGTTCTACGATGAAAATGAATATTTGGTTGGCTAGTGCATTAATTGCAACATCTTCTATGGTAACAGTTGCACATGCTGACAATGGTACACGTGTTGCTGCAACCTCTGCTTTAGGTAGTGTAGTGGGTACTGCGATTGGTAAAAGTATTGGTGGTACCTCAGGTGCAACAATCGGTGCTGCTTTAGGTGGTGCTGGTGGTGCAGCAGCAGCAAGTGATCGTCGTAATCGTACAGAAGCTGCAATTGGTGGTGCTTTAGGTGGTGGTGCTGGTTATACAGTCGGCAAAAATATGGGCGGTACCAACGGTGGATACATCGGTGCAGCAGTAGGTGCAGCTGGTGGTTCTGCATTAGGTCGTAAAGTTGCTGAAGATCGTAACTACGATGACCGTTATGACCGTGATCGTTACGATCGTGATGACCGCAGATATTACGATGGTGACCGTCGTTATTATAAAGGTGGTAGCCGTCGCCATGACAATGGCTTACACCGTGGTTGGTATAAAAACCGCTAATTCACAGATAAATCAAAAGAGCACCTTCGGGTGCTTTTTTATTTATAGCTAAAAATTAATATCGAAAAAAAACGATATACATCACACCCTATATATCGTATTATTTCGATATATCCTTATTCGAGAATATCGCATGCGATCACTTCAAGATACCAAGTTCTCTATTTTGGAACTTGCTCCTATTCGTAATGATAAAACCATCGAATTCTCATTACGTCACGCATTAGAATTGGCACAACATGCAGAAAAACTAGGTTATGAACGTTTCTGGCTTGCTGAACATCACAACATGGATGGTATCGCAAGTTCCGCTACGGCCGTCTTACTTGGTTTTATTGCAGCACATACACAGCATATTCGCTTAGGTTCAGGCGGAATTATGCTTCCTAACCATGCCCCTTTAGTTGTCGCAGAACAATTTGGGACACTTGCTACACTCTATCCAAATCGTATTGAACTTGGTTTAGGCCGTGCTCCCGGTACAGATCAACTCACCATGCGAGCTTTACGTCGTGGCCATCAAGAAACAGAAGATCAGTTTCCTCGAGATGTTGTCGAAATCTTAAAATATTTCGATGTACCTCAAGCAGGACAAAAAATTATTGCAACACCAGGGCAAAGCACCCATGTTCCTGTTTGGTTACTTGGATCTAGCCTATTTAGTGCACAACTCGCCGCAAAACTTGGACTTCCCTACTCATTTGCATCACATTTTGCACCACGTATGTTAGGTCAAGCGATTCAACTTTATCGGGAGAACTTTGAACCTTCTGAGTATCTAGATAAGCCATATGTTTCAATGGGTGTACCTGTTGTTGTAGCAGATACAGATGAGGAAGCACAGTTTCTAGCAACAAGTGCTTACCAACGCGTATTAGGTTTAATTCGTGGAGAAAGCTTAAAGCTGAAACCACCTGTTGAATCAATGCAGGGATTATGGAATACAGCAGAACAACTTTCTGTCGAAAACTTCTATGCAATGGCGCAAATTGGTTCTGTAGATACGGTTCGCTCTGGCTTACAAAAGTTATTAGCGACATACGATGTTGATGAATTTATTTTTACATGCGATGTATACGATACAGCTAAACGTTTAGAAAGCTTTACACAACTCATGAATGTAAAAACAGAACATTAAACTCTACTTTAAGCTCCCATACTTGAATTGATTTTGAGTATGGGATGACCATCTATCTGAAAAGACTTTACCCCAACTTCCTGCTTGGTTATTTATATTAAAACGATAAAAACATCATGATTTAAAAAACCAAAAGGACTTTTGGAAAATGAGTATTAATATTAAAAATAACACTTCAAAATCAGTAATTTTTCAGAATATCTCTCAAGATTTCGAAGATTTTACTGGTCAAGTGATTTCATCAACATCAATTAAAGAGTTTGACTTTTCACATTCATCTGTCGCGATTATTGGTACAAATCAAGATAGCGTGACTCATCTTGAAAAAATCTGTCAGCAAGCAAAATTTGTGACTGTCTTCCAAATCACTCCTCATTTTATTTTGCCCCATAGTCAGATGGGTACGCATAAGTTAATTACCCATCCACTTATTATCAAAAACCGCAGGTTATTTAATAATCGTGTTAAAAGCATTCTGGCATTACGTTTTCTAGAAACTCAAGTAAATGAACCGTGGCTTAAGCGTCTTTTGACTCCTAATACTGCAACCACGAAAAAAGTATTTTTTAAATCCGATAGTTATTATGCGGCACTTCAGAAACCCAACTGTAAATTGCAAACGTGGCCAATTGTTAAAATTACCAATAGATCTATCCACAGCATGGATGGTATAGAACAACCCGTTGATATTATTATCAGAGCAATCCCATAAAAGTAAAAAAAGCATGGTTTTAGGCCATGCCTTTTTGTTTACTCATATTTTTGCAAATTACCATGATCATCGTAATGCAAAATAATGCGCTGTTTTTCTTGCAAATCATTTAGCATGTCGGAAGTAACTGAAAATTGGGCCGCTAATAATTCTACAGAACTATTAGGTGCCTTAGCACGTCGGTCCTCACCACTAAACCTAATCCAGTTATAACTTGCCCATAAAATTAAAATAAGTGCGCTAATTCCGATCATTAATGCTAAATGTAATAACGTCTTAACTTCTGATAAGTGATCTACCCAGACGTAATCATAAATTAAGTGACCTTCAAAAACCCATAAAAACAGTGAAACCAATGGGAAAAGCAACCACATTAAACAAATCCAGCCAATGGTTTGTAACGTATAGTTTGCTGTTTTATTTTTGACATATTCCGGCTGATCAATATATTCAGGGATATCTAAAGTCTCTATATCCTTATTTTCCTCAAGTTTCATGGGTTATCTCCACGGAAGCCTCGGTCTGGACTTACCCAACGGGCACGTTTTTTTGTGTTAAATAAAGTTTTTGGTACCGCGACAACACTTGTAAACAAAGTCAGTAACCAGAAAAACAACGGGTACCAAATTACCCAAAAGTAATTTCTAAAAAAACGCCCTCGGTCATAACGATGATCAATCCACAAACTCACTAAAAACTGGATCAAACATGTTCCGCCTAGTATTACACCGTACCACTGTGGCATAAGCGTTTTAATCTGCCATTGCTGAGGTAGTTCAACAAATAATCCAACAAAAAATAACGTGAAGATCATGATCATCACATAAGACCAGATAATGCTGACTAGCGCCTCAATCATGACCGGCCACATTCTGCGAACACGCAGTTTGAACATTTGTGGAATATATTCTATAAGAACCTCTACCCCACCTTGCGCCCAGCGAAGACGCTGTTTCCATAGACCTTTAAATGTCTCAGGCATATAGATATAACAAAGTGCTTGTGGAATATACTGAATATCCCAATGGTCGAGCTGTAACTTCCATGAAATATCAATATCTTCGGTAATTTTATCGTCTGACCAAAACCCGACTCGAACCAGTGCAGTTTTACGAAATGCTGCAATCACACCAGATACGGTAAAAATACGACCATATGTACGTTGTGCACGTTTAATCAAACCAATAATCGAAGAAAACTCACCAACCTGTAATTTTCCTAAAATACTAGATCGGTTTAAAATTCGTGGATTACCAGTTACAGCACCAATTCGCGGGAAGTTAATAAATGGTTGCATTAACCAAAGTACCGCATACGGATGCAACAACGCATCTCCATCGATACAAACAAGATATTCGTATTTACTAACCAGTACTCCCGATCTTAAAGCTACAGCCTTACCCTGATTTTCTGCTAAGTGTACAACCCGAAGTCGTGAATCTTGCGCTGACAATTCATCAAGTATTTCAGCTGTTCTGTCACTACTTCCATCATTGACGGCGATCACTTCAAAATTAGGATATTTGGTTTGTAGCGCATAACGAATTGTTTGGCGTACTTGCGCTTCTTCGTTAAAACACGGAATGATGATACTGCATCCTTCGCCTGTAGGTTCAGGAAGCGCTTGTTCACGGTATTCTCTTTTAAAGAAGAACCAGAGTCCGCCTACCATCCATGTCCATGCCATCAGTAAGGGATATAAAAAGGCAAAAGCAAACAGAATATCGAGCAATACTCTCATTACTTTTTCCCCTCTACCAATCCAGCAAAAGGCTGATACATCACAGGGCTAGCATTCAAACTAATCGGATTATATAAATATTGATGAACATCTTTTGATTTTTCAAAATCATAGCCATCAATACCAAATTTCTGAATGCCTATCCGCTGAATAGCAAAGAGCGCTTGCTGCACTTCAGTCCAAGCAGTTTTTTGCGATTTTTCTGGTAAAGCTAAAGTCAGCATTAATCTTTGCTTATCATTTTCATTAAGTGTATTTAAAAGCATTAATAACTGATTAAATTGCTTTTTCTTGCCAATCACATCGAACTTTAAATTGACTAAATCATGTTGTAATAAAAGCGTTTTTATAAGCTCAGGTAGATTTTCGATATGATCTAAATCAGATGTAAGCAATAAACTAAACTGTGCCTGATTACTCATATTTAAATAAGGTTTGACCGCTTTTTTAGTCAGTTCACTCAGTTGTTCGAGCTGTTTTGATTGTTCAATACAACTGCTCTCTTGCACGGTTATTTTTTGCATTGCGCAATTTAAAGATGATCCTGCATTAAGCTGAATACCACTTAAATTACTGTTAAAACGCGCAATATCTTTAGCCAAATCTACAGTTAAAAATGGTTTATCTTTTTGCGGATAAGCAGGCAACTCTAATATTACCGATTGACCCGCACGAGTTTGAGCCTGCCATAAACTACGATTTAAAATATCTTGTTGAACAGACATTTTATTTGTAGGGAAATAGGCAACATCATATTGCCCATCTCCATCTTTGTCTTCCAAAGGCTTTAAGATTAAAGCGTTGTTTTTTAAGCTATACAATTTTGATAACAACTGCCCAAGTTTTTCATCAGTTTGGGTATTTTGCTGTGCTGCTAACTCTTTTAAATCCATACTTACAAAGTGACGAGGTTGCTTAAATAAATCTGACTCTTCAAAATTCAGAATATTTATCATGCCTTCTGTGAGTTGTTCGGATGTAGGATTATTAATGACTAAGCTACGCTTAAAAGTTGAGTCGCTTACGCGATTCATACCATCACGTCCCAAACTGAATGAAAACTGGAAACCCGCCTGTTGTGCTAGCTTTTCTAACTGTTCATTCACGGCGCCATATGGCCAAATAATTGCTTTAGGATTAACCCCTACTTCTTTTTTTAAAACTGCATAAGATTTTTTTAAATCCTGCAAAATGCGTTGTTGATATTCTGCATCGGTTTCATAACGTGATTGCGATTTTAAATAGGCATAAGAAGTCGCAGCAGGTTGCTCATTGCCTTGAGGATTGGCCAATACCCCATGATGTAAATCATCGCTATGGCTTGCAAACTCGGCTAACCCAGATGCTTGCATTTCACGAACTTGAGCCCAGTTCACCAAGTTACCTTGACCATAGGCTTCATAACCCGCTTTTGTATTACCATTTAACCAACTTGTTGGAAGAGCAAAAACTGCTGGGATTTTATATTGCTTAAGCAAAGGAAATACTCGGCTATAACTACTTAAAGCACCATCATCAAAGGTCAGTAGAATAGAGTTATGAGGTAATTCTTTACCTTGCTTGCGCGCCTCTTCAATGTCTTTTAAACGAATCGGTTTCCAGTCCGACTGACTAAGCCAATCGAGAAACTGTGTCAGATTATTGGTCTGAATCGCATAAACATCACGGTCCCCTTCCTTTAGTACGTCATCTCGTACATCATGAAAAGTTAACGAAACCGTATGATTTTTTGGTAGTTCAGTTTCAATGCGGGCATGAGAAAATTGTACGGGTAATAATGTTGAGGCAAACACACAGCTCAACATTTTTGACATCATATTATTCATTAAAAACGCCCTTCAAATCCGAAAATACCGTAGGTATGTTGTTCATCATGACCATCATATGGATGGTATTGCCAACCAATTCCATAATTAAGTTGCCAAGTCCGTGAGAGCTGCCATTGATGTTGATATTGCAAAGAATATGTTGGTCGAGCGGAGTAATCTGCTTGTTTATAAAGCCCTACTCCAGCTTCAAAATGTTGTTTAAATGAGCGTTCGTACTCTCGCCAAGTGACCCAGTCATGGCTTAAATTCAACTCAGCACTGTAATGATTGCTTGGGCTAAAGTAAGCAGTCTGATCTTGGCTATTGCTGCCATAAAATCCACGAACGGTTCCGTAAGTAATATGGTGAGGCGCATCAAATAATCGCTCACGCCAAAAAGTAGAAAATTCTTGTTGTTTATTACCGTCACTTATATCGGTTAAGCCATAACTCGCCCCAATTTGGCGTGACTCATCTTTTTGCCATGTCAAAGCAGCACGGTAAGCTTGTCCATCCTCACCAGCATCAATTGCTTGTAATGGAATATTAGCTTGACTGTCATATTGCAATTGATATTGCCAGTGGTCGTTTAACCATTGCGACCAATCCAGACGAATACCTGCTTGGCCACCATCTGTACTTTGCGACCAAATTGCCGACAATGCCTTACGATTTGCTTGCCACTCAGCACCAACACCATAACGTTGGTCATGCACATCACCAAAACGGTATTCACCGTAACGATCTTGATGCCAAGCAAATAGACGATAATTATCTTTAATCCAAGGGCTATTAACACGAGTTTCCATTTCTCGATCTTTTAAGCCATTTTGCCCACTCACAGAATCGCTATTTTCTGCTTTACTCTGGCCCCAAGTTGTAGAATGCGAGATGGTTGCTCTATCACGATCATCCAACTCTTTTCGACTTTTAACTACGCCACTATCTTCAGGATAATATTGCAAAAGACTTTCTGTGCTTTTGCGCCACTCAGGAATATTCCCTAAAGCCTGAGCATTTTGCATTTGATTAATACGCGTATCTTTAGCAATGGGTGTTAAACCATTTAAACGAGCAATTGTTTGCTTTGCCTGTAAAGGTTTATCTCTCCAGCGCTCAACACGAGCAAGGTTGTTAATTAAACCTTCATTAGCAGGTGCAAGATCTACTTGTTTTTGAAAATGCTTTTCTGATTGATCCAAATGATTTGCGTAAGCTAAATGCATGCCTTGTAAAGCGATATAATCATCACGATCAGGATGGCTTGATTTATCCACCCCTTTGGCTTGACTATATTTATATGTAGGAATCAATCGATCAACTTCATTCAAAAGTTGTTCAGCTTGTTTATATTTTTCTTGTTCAATATAAGAATAATAAAGCCCCGTATATACCGTCATATCTGAGTAGTTTTTTTCGGTAAGTAAGGTTTTAAAAGCGAGTTCAGCCTGCTTGGGTTGTCTTTCAGCTAAATAACTATCAGCAATCGCATGACGAACATAAGCCGGTAGCTTTTCTAACGGTACGTTTAATTTAGTAAATTCATCTAATACCGTACGGCTATGCCCACGAAAGTCCAAAGCATACAAATAGTCATAATGAAATCTTAAATAATTAGGGTCTGACGGTTGAATCAAAGGCTGTATTTGTTCACCTTGTTTCAACACAGCATCAAGCTCGGCAAAGCCTTCACTGTCCGACATGCCTTCCCGATTCAAATATTTATAGCGAGTAATTGCGTTATTTACACGTTGAGAAAACTCACTGACTTTTAACCAGTGTTGTAACGATTCTGTTTGCGTATTTTTATCGCTGGCAAGCAGCAACTGCTGAGCTTTTTTATAAGCGCCTACAGCCGCCAAGTCGTAACTATATTCTTGCAAAACCGCAAAAGATTTTGGTTGTTGTTGATAAGCTTGCTCGATTGCAGATAAAGCATCTACAGGTGAATTAATAAGCCGATATGCATAAGCAATTTGAACAAATTGATCAGCTGTAAGATTTTTACTCTTAATACCTGATAAATGCACCTTAGCATTTACAGCGTCTTTAGCCTCAGCATATAGAACTGCTAATAAAATCTGCCCATCAGATGTCTTTTGAATATTAAATTTATTCGACCAATCAATTGCATCTTTAAAGTGTTTAAAATCACGAAAATTACGAATTAATGGTAGCTGCCCATATTCTGGAAAATTCACATAATTAACATTTGCTAAATGCTGAGAAAAGGTTAATAAATCTCTTTTTTCACTTGACATGACAACTAAATAATCAGCTAGTAATTTTTGGTCATGCGGGTACTTATTTAGCAATTGTTCTAATTGCAATATTGCTTGTTGAGTTTGCCCAGTTTTGTAAGTGTGAATAGCTTGCTCTCGCAATTCATCTACTTGAGCAGCATATAAATTAAGAGGCAAGATATATACCAATGAAAAAACACATTTTTTTAGCATTTTGATAATCGGATAGTCCCATATCGAGGTGGGAAATTATAATTAAAATAAAAAATCAATCACACAAAGCAAAAATAGTGTGACTTATTTAACATTTTTAATTATTAAATATTTTTTTACATAGCTTTTCTAAATAGTTAGCAAAATTAAATAATTAGAGTTTTTGCCCAATTTCAAATTTATACATTTCTTTTCAATATTGTTATTTTATTTCACAATAGACTTGTAAAAACTCAACAGCCTGATAACTAATAAAAACCTTTTAATAACTTTTTGTTTTATATTTAAAACTTTTCTGTGCTATTTATAACCACTCAATTTACTCATTATTAGATATATAAATTGAATGGTTAAAATAAACATTTGATTAAATTAACCAATACGACGTTTTAATCCCGTCATTTGTAAAATACGTGTTGAAATCTCCTCAATTGACATTTCAGTCACGTTTAAATATTTAATGCCTTCTGAAATATAAATCCCTTCAATTGCTCTTAGCTCCATTTGGCATTGGCTAAAACTTGCATAACGGCTATTCGCTTTACGTTCACTACGAATTGCGACCAAACGCTCAGCATCAATCATCAAACCAAATAACTTATTACGATGAGCTCTTAATACTGCTGGTAAACGGTTATCATCTAAATCTTCTTCAGTTAATGGATAGTTTGCAACGCGAATACCGAATTGAAGAGATAAGTAAATAGAAGTCGGTGTTTTACCCGAACGGGAAACTCCAATTAAGATTAAATCCGCTTTATCATAATGACGAGTACGTGCCCCATCATCATTATCAAGCGCAAAATGAACAGCATCGATACGGGCTTTATAATATTCAGAATCGGTTACCGCATGAGTCTGCCCGACCAATGTTGTTGGTGGTGTTCCAAGTTCTTGTTCAAGTTTACTAATTAAACCTTCAAACACATCCAGATTAACCGCTTTAGCCGTATTAATAATCTCTCGTACATGCGGATCGACTAAAGTATCAAATACTAAAGGTAGGCAACCGTCTTTGGTTTGGCATCGATTAATCTCAACCACCACATCCATTGCCGCCTCTTCAGTTGTAATATACGGCATGATGTGAATATCAAAATCTACATTGGGAAATTGTGCTAATAACGAATGTCCAAGAGTCTCGGCAGTAATTGCAGTTCCATCAGAAATAAAAAAAACACTCCGCTTAAATTGTTTACTTTCTGACATTAAAATTCTCCTTAAACATTTGTCTTAGTGCTATATAATCTTTATAGTAAACTGATCTTACATGACTGTCGCTTAGTATAATTCTCAACTAAGCACTTTATTTTTATAATTTCATGCCAAGATAGACATTAATACTGCAAAAGTGGAGTGAAAACTTTGGAAGCGCGCGTAATCGGTCTAGAAAAATTAGGGAAACACGATGTCGAACTCGTAGGTGGGAAAAACTCATCTTTGGGTGAAATGATCAGCCATTTATCAAATGCTGGTGTATCGGTACCTGGTGGCTTTGCAACTACTGCTGCTGCCTATCGTGAGTTCTTAGACCAAAGTGGTCTTAACGCTCGAATTCAAGCAGAACTTGCTCAACTCAACGTCGATGATGTAAATGCTCTTGCAGAAACAGGTGCAAAAATTCGTCAATGGATTGTAGAGACTCCACTCACTGCAACCTTAGAACAAGAAATTCGCGCCGCTTTTACAGCACTTTCTAACGGCAACCCTGACATCGCGGTTGCCGTTCGTTCATCTGCAACTGCTGAAGATTTACCAGATGCTTCTTTCGCGGGTCAACAAGAAACTTTCTTGAATATTCGCGGTATTGATAACGTACTTATTGCGATTAAAGAAGTGTTTGCTTCTTTATATAATGACCGTGCAATTTCTTACCGTGTGCATCAAGGTTTTGATCATGACATCGTTGCACTTTCAGCGGGTGTTCAGCGTATGGTTCGTTCTGAAACTGGCGCTGCGGGTGTAATGTTTACACTTGATACAGAATCTGGTTTCCGTGATGTTGTATTTATCACCGCATCTTACGGTTTAGGTGAAATGGTTGTACAAGGTGCGGTTAACCCAGATGAGTTTTACTTATCTAAACCATTATTAAATGCAGGAAGACATTCTGTTTTACGTCGTAACCTTGGCTCTAAACACCAAAAAATGATTTATGGTGAAGAAGGTTCTGCGGGTAAATCTGTTGTTGTTGTTGATGTTGAAAAACAAGATCGCCAACAATTCGCTTTAAATGACCATGAGTTACAAGAGTTAGCTAAACAAGCGCTTATCATTGAGCAGCATTACGGTGCTCCAATGGATATCGAATGGGCAAAAGACGGTGATGATGGTCAAATTTATATTGTTCAAGCTCGTCCTGAAACTGTAAAAAGCCGCCAAAATGTAGGCACTATGGAACGCTACCTTCTCAAACAAAGAGGTACAGTTCTTTGTGAAGGTCGTTCAATTGGTCAACGTATTGGTTCTGGTAAAGTCCGTATCGTTAACTCAATTAAAGAAATGGACAAAGTTCAAGAAGGCGACGTTCTTGTATCAGATATGACCGATCCTGACTGGGAGCCGGTAATGAAACGTGCTGCTGCAATTATCACTAACCGTGGTGGTCGTACATGTCACGCAGCAATTATTGCACGTGAACTTGGTGTACCAGCGATTGTTGGTTGTGGTAACGCAACAGAAGTATTAACTGATGGCCAGGAAGTAACTGTTTCTTGTGCTGAAGGTGATACAGGTTTCATTTACGAAGGTGCATTAGATTTCGAAGTTCAACGCAACTCAATTGAATCTATGCCTAAGCTTTCGTTCAAAATTATGATGAACGTAGGTAACCCTGACCGTGCATTTGACTTTGCTCAAATTCCAAACGAAGGTATTGGCCTTGCTCGTCTTGAGTTCATCATTAACCGTATGATCGGTGTGCACCCTAAAGCTCTACTCAATATTGATAGCCTACCTCGTGAAACTCGTGCTGCGGTTTTAACTCGTACAGCGGGTTATGCATCACCTGTAGATTTCTATGTTGAAAAATTGGTTGAAGGTATTGCGACTCTTGCTGCTGCATTTGGTGACAAGCCAGTTATCGTTCGTATGTCTGACTTCAAGTCAAACGAATATGCAAACTTAATTGGTGGTAAGTTATACGAGCCTGAAGAAGAAAATCCAATGCTCGGTTTCCGTGGTGCAAGTCGTTATGTATCTGATAACTTCCGTGATTGTTTCGAATTAGAATGCCGCGCACTTAAGAAAGTTCGTGATGAAATGGGTCTCACCAATATTCAAATCATGATTCCTTTTGTACGTACAGTATCTGAAGCGAAACGCGTTATTGAATTACTTGCACAAAATGGCTTGAAACGTGGCGAGAATGGCTTAAAAGTAATCATGATGTGTGAATTACCAACTAACGCCCTGTTAGCTGAACAATTCTTAGAGCACTTCGATGGTTTCTCTATTGGTTCTAATGACTTAACACAGTTAACGTTAGGTCTTGACCGTGACTCAGGTATTGTTTCACACTTATTTGATGAACGTGATGCAGCTGTTAAAGCACTTCTTTCAATGGCAATCCATGCCTGCCGTAAAGCAGGTAAATATGTAGGTATCTGTGGTCAAGGTCCTTCAGACCATCCAGATCTTGCAAAATGGTTAATGGAACAAGGTATTGAATCTGTCTCTCTTAACCCAGACTCAGTTTTAGATACATGGTTCTTCCTTGCTGAAGAAAAAATCAAGCAAATCTAATATGTTATAAAAAAAGGCCCATCCGTGGGTCTTTTTTCATCTTTAGAATAGAGAATTTTTATTTATGCAAATTTACTTGGCACGTAATAATCAACAAGCTGGGCCTTATACTTTAGAACAAGTAAATCAAATGTTGGCTAGCCAACAAATTTTGTTAACTGATTTAGCTTGGCATGAAGGCATGACAGAATGGAAAGCTTTAGGAGAATTAACCCAAGGTAAACTTGTATATCAACCTATCGGTTATTCTGTACCTACAATAAATACGAATACATCAACTAATGAAACTATTCGTCAAATTCGTGTAGAACCTAAAGTTCATGAACTTGCGTCTATTCCAGCTCGGGCTTTAGCAAAAATTATTGATTTATTGCTTTGGTTACCAATCGCTGCAATTCCTTCTTTTTTCTTTAATGAAGCTCAATATAAGCAATTATTCGAGCTGCAAAAACAGATGCAATCTGCCGAAGTCGCATCGACTAAAGCTGCAGAATTGCAACAACAACTTTTTACTTTAATTCCAATCGAAGCTTGGCATTCAATGCTTCTTTACGTCGTAATTATGCTTGCAATTCAAGCCGTTCTTTTAACAAAGTTTGGTCAGAGTATAGGTAAGAAAATCGTTGGAATTAAAATTGTAGATGCTGAGGACAATAGCAAGGTTAATTTAACTCGCATCTTCTTATTAAGAAGTATTGTTTTTATCATATTAAACTTACTGTTTATGCCGATCAGTACAATTATTGACTATGCTTTTGCATTAGGACAAAAGCGACAAGCTTTACATGACAAAATTGCAAGAACAAAAGTGATCAAATGATAGTGAATGACTCATTCATTTAATGTCTAAAAAAAGAGGAGGCACCCTGCCTCCTTTTTTCTATAGTGAGTTGATATTTAAATAAAAGCTCTATTGAAATTAGATACCCTACAAAAAAAATCGGGTTTTAAAACAATTATTTCAGCCTACTTTATGTATAGCTTAGTTTGTCGATATGAGGCATAATGCCCTACAACGTAGCGGTGTCATATAATTGAGAAGTCTAAATTTAAGGATTAGCGTTCTCAATCATGCGACACTTTAATCGCTATCCCATATTTAATTAGGGAATGGGACTCTTCACCGAGGTTGTAAAATGAGACAAACGATTTTAGCTGTATTGTCTTTATCAACGCTTGCCGCACTTTTGACTGGGTGTGGTGGTGATATGGTACTTCTAAACTCTAAAGGTCCAGTTGGTCAAGGTCAAAGTGACCTTATGATGACTGCGATCTATTTAATGTTACTTGTGGTGATTCCTTCAATCATCATGGCATTATGGTTTGGTTGGAAATATCGCGCGTCAAATAAAGATGCAGACTATAAACCTACATGGGCACACTCAACTGCAATTGAAGTTGTAGTATGGGGTATCCCTGTCATTATTATTGGTATTTTAGCTTGGTTAACTTGGTGGGGTTCCCACAAGTATGACCCATACCGTCCTTTAGAATCAGATAAAGCACCTTTAACTATTCAAGTTATTGCTGAACAGTTTAAGTGGATCTTTATTTATCCTGAACAAAACATTGCAACAGTTAACGAAGTACGTTTCCCTGAAAAAACTCCGTTAAGCTTTAAAATCACTTCTAACTTTACAATGAACTCATTCTTCATTCCACAGTTAGGCGGCCAGATTTATGCAATGGCAGGTATGCAAACTCACCTTCATTTGTTAGCAAATGAAACTGGTGTATATCGTGGTTTCTCTTCTAACTACTCAGGTTACGGTTTCTCTCAAATGCGTTTCAAGGCGCATAGTGTTACAGAGCAACAATTCAACGAATGGGTAGCAGCGGTTAAAGCAGGTAATGGTTCAACCATTAACCCAGAAGCAGTTCAAAAAACTACGCTTGACCAAGCTGAATTGGCAACCTTACGTGATGGTAACCGTTCTAAGCATCAGATCGAGCATTTAGTAAATCGTGCTAAAGCTGCTGGTGATGAAAAAGCAGTTGCTGAAGCTGAAGCTATGAAACCGTTCCCGACTAAGCCACACCCTGTGACTTATTACTCTACTGTTGAGCCTAAATTGTTTGAAACAATTATCAACCACTATATGAGTAACTATCATGGTGTTGACCACTCTGCTGAACACGCAACAGCTGACACTCATGCTGCAGCTGAACACGCTGCTCAAGGGGAATAAGACATGGATATGATTTTTGGTAAACTGGGTTGGGACTCTATCCCGACAGAGCCAATCGTACTTGTCACCATGGTCCTTATGGCAATTGGTGCAATTGCAGTGCTTGGCGGTATCACCTATTTCAAAAAATGGGGATATTTGTGGAATGAGTGGTTTATTACGGTAGACCATAAAAAGATTGGTATCATGTATATCATCGTATCTGTTGTCATGCTTCTGCGTGGTTTCGCCGATGCGATCATGATGCGTTTACAACTTTTCCTCGCTAAAGGCGGCGGCGAAGGTTATCTACATCCTGACCACTATGACCAGATCTTCACCGCACACGGTGTAATCATGATCTTCTTCGTAGCAATGGGTCTCGTTGTAGGTATGATGAACATCTCTGTACCTTTACAGATTGGTGCTCGCGACGTTGCTTTCCCATTATTGAACTCTTTAAGCTTCTGGTTATTCGCTGGTGCTGCTGGTTTGATGATGCTTTCACTTGTGTTAGGTGAATTTGCTGCGACTGGTTGGATGGCTTACCCTCCTCTATCTGGCATTCAATATTCTCCTGGTGTAGGTGTTGACTACTATATCTGGGCACTTCAGGTTTCTGGTCTAGGTACGCTTTTATCTGGTGTTAACTTCTTCGTTACCATCATCAAAATGCGTGCACCTGGCATGAAATTAATGGATATGCCTATTTTCACGTGGACTTCACTTTGTACGGCTGTATTAATCATTGCATCATTCCCTGTATTAACAGGTACTCTTGCAATGCTTACTCTTGACCGTTACTTCGGCTTCCATTTCTTCACAAATGAGCTTGGCGGTAGCCCAATGCTTTATGTGAACTTGATCTGGACATGGGGTCACCCTGAAGTATACATCTTGGTATTACCAGCATTTGGTCTATACTCAGAAATCGTTGCAACCTTCTCTCGTAAAGCGTTGTTCGGTTACAAGTCTATGGTGTATGCAACTATCGCGATTACTGTTCTTGCGTTTGTTGTATGGCTTCACCACTTCTTCACCATGGGTGCTGGTGCGAACGTTAACGCGTTCTTCGGTATCATGACCATGGTTATTGCGATTCCTACTGGTGTGAAAATCTTCTCTTGGTTATTCACCATGTATAAAGGTCGCATCACCTTTACCACTCCAATGTTATGGACGCTTGGCTTCCTTGTAACATTCGGTATCGGTGGTTTAACTGGTGTACTTATGGCTGTTCCACCTGCGGACTTCTTGGTACACAACTCATTATTCTTGATCGCTCACTTCCATAACGTAATTATTGGTGGTGTGGTGTTTGGTATGTTTGCCGGCATCATTTACTACTGGCCAAAAATGTTTGGTTGGAAGCTCAACGAAGCATGGGGTAAAGCTGCGTTCTGGTTCTGGTTCTTCGGTTTCTATTTTGCATTCATGCCACTTTATATCCTTGGTTTCATGGGTATGACTCGTCGTTTGAATACATATGACAACCCTGAATGGGATCCGTACCTTGCGATTGCATTATTTGGTGCTGTTCTTGTTGCGATTGGTATTGCATGTTTCTTAATGCAAATCATCGTTGGTTTCTTACAACGTAAAGACAACATGGACCTTACTGGCGATCCATGGGATGCTCGTACGCTTGAATGGGCGACCTCTTCCCCTGCTCCGTTCTATAACTTTGCGCATGAACCAGATGCAAGCGGTATCGACCGTTTCTGGACTGACAAAGAAAATGGTGTAGCATACGCACGTAACACTAAATATGAAGACATCCACATGCCGACTGATCGTGCTGCTGGTTTTGTCATTGCAATGTTCATTACTCTTCTTGGCTTTGCACTCATCTGGCATATTTGGTGGCTCGTTGTTGTTTCATTCGTTGCAGCTGTTGTTAGCTTGATCGTAAGTTCATTCACTAAGAATGTTGACTACTACGTTCCTGCTGCTGAAGTTGAGCGTATTGAAAACGAACGCTATGCTTTACTTGAAAAACACTTGAAGAAGGACTAAGGAAATGGCTGAAGTACTTCATCACGACAACCACGGCCATGATGGTCATCATGAACATGATGATACTGATTTAACGGTTTTTGGTTTCTGGACATACTTGATGAGTGACTTGATTCTTTTCGGATCACTCTTCATTGCGTTCGCTGTATTAAGCAGTCATGTTCCAGCAGGGACTCCAAGTGCATACGACCTATTCCATGAATCATTAGGCTACGTGTTAACTGAAACATTTGCCTTATTGATTTCATCGGTAACTTTCGGTTTTGCTGTACTTGCATCTTATAAAAAGAATGTAAATCAAGTTATTACTTGGTTATTTATTACATTCCTTTTTGGTGCGACCTTCATCGGTATGGAACTCTATGAATTCCATCACCTTGTAGAAGAAGGTCATGGTCCAACTCACAGTGCATTCTTATCATCGTTCTTTACTTTGGTTGGTACACACGGTATCCACGTAACTTCTGGTTTAGTGTGGATGCTAGTATTAATGTATCAAATCAAAACTAAAGGTTTGACTTTACCGAATACACGTCGTCTTGCTTGCTTAAGCTTGTTCTGGCACTTCCTTGACATCGTTTGGATCTGTGTATTCAGCGTCGTTTACTTACTGGGAGTTCTCTAATGAGTAGTCATGAGCATAATGCTGCTGGTGCGTCACACGGTAACTTTAAGCAATACACTGTTGGATTTATCCTTTCTGTTATCCTCACCATCATCCCTTTCGGGATGGTGATGGCGGGTGGTTTCAGTCGTGGTCTTTTAGTTACAGTGATTGCAATCACTGCGGTTGCTCAGGTTCTTGTACAACTTGTGTACTTCTTACACATGAATACATCATCTGAACAACGTTGGAATATGATTGCATTCATCTACACAATCCTATGTATCGCCGTACTTTTAATCGGTTCTGTGTGGATTATGAATTACCTTCACTACAATATGATGATCTAAACTGATTGTCATGTTGAGAAAATATCTATTCCTGACTAAACCAGGAATTCTCTTCGGTAATTTCATTACCACCTTGGGCGGCTTTTTCTTAGCCGCCCAAGGCTCTATAGACATCTTATTATTACTTCTCACCCTACTTGGAACAACTTTAGTTGTGGCTTCTGGTTGTGTGGTTAATAATGTTATAGATCAAGATATTGATACAAAGATGCAGCGCACTCAAAACCGTGCACTTGTTAAAAAAACAATCTCTCCTACTGTTGCGCTGATATATGCATTAGTGCTTGGAGTAATTGGTTTTAGCATTTTGTGGTTCGGTGTAAATGGTTATGCATTTTTGTTTGCAATGATTGGTTTTATTGTCTATGTCGGTTTTTATAGCTTGTGGACCAAACGTACTTCAATCCATCAAACCGTCATTGGTAGTATCTCCGGAGCGAGCCCTCCTGTTATTGGTTATACAGCAGTAACTCATCAATTTGATGTGGCAGCCTTGCTTTTGTTTTTAGCATACGCTTTATGGCAAATGCCTCACTCTTGGGCAATTGCAATTTATCGTTTTGATGATTACAAAAATGCGGGAATTCCAATTTTGCCTGTAGCACGTTCTATTTATCGTACGAAAATTGAATGTGTAATCTATATCCTATTATTTGCAGCTGTTTTGAATGGGTTATATTGTTTTGGCTATACCAATGTATTCTTTTTAATTACTTTTAATGCTTTGACTGCATATTGGTTATATTTATCAGTTATTGGATTTAAAGCCGAAAATGATCAATTGTGGGCTAAACGTTTTTTCCTGTACTCGGTCATATTAATTACCCTGTTAAGTTTGAGCTTTAGCTTTACCTATCAATCCCCTGCTCCAAATCTTCCTCTCTTTTAAACAAGAGAGGATTTCCTCTTTATAGTAAAGAAGTTTTACTTTTCTGATCAAAAGATTTGTTTTTAGTCGAACTTTTACCTATAATTCAGCCTTCGCAAATTTTGCGACATAACTTATTAAGTTATGACTCCTTGCTTCTAATTTTTTTATTAGGGGCTGTTTAAACCGTAAGGAGCTGACAATGCGTCATTACGAAATCGTACTTTTGGTACACCCAGACCAAAGCGATCAAGTTGTAGGTATGGTTGAACGCTATATCTCTCAGATCAAAGAAGCTGAAGGTCAAATTCACCGTTTAGAAGATTGGGGCCGTCGCCAATTGGCTTACCCAATTAACAAAATTCACAAAGCGCACTACATTCTTATGAATGTTGAATGTGGTCAAACTACGCTTGATGAGTTAGAAGAATTATTCCGTTATAACGACGCGATCATTCGTAACCTTATCATCCGTCGTGAACACGCAATCACTGAAGAGTCATTGCTTGCTAAGAGTGCTGAAGAAAAGCGTGCGCGTAAAGCTCAACGCGAAGAAGCACAGCAAGTTGCTCAAGAAGCTGAATAAGGAGAACATCAATGGCACGTTTTTACCGTCGTCGCAAGTTCTGCCGCTTTACAGCTGAGAATGTTGCGTACATCGACTACAAAGATATCGACACTTTAAAACAGTACATCACTGAAAACGGCAAGATTGTTCCTAGCCGTATCACTGGTACTAAAGCTCGTTATCAACGTCAATTAGCACTTGCTATCAAACAAGCTCGCTATTTGTCTTTGATTCCGTACACTGACAACCATAAGTGAGGTGATCTGTGGACGTTATCTTATTACAACGCATTAAGAACCTTGGTAAATTAGGCGATAAAGTATCAGTTAAAGCTGGTTACGGCCGTAACTTCCTTATCCCTCAAGGTAAAGCAGTTGCAGCTACTGAAGCTAACACTGCTGCTTTTGAAGCTCGTCGTGCTGAACTTGAGAAGCAAGAAGCTGAAGTTTTAGCTGCTGCTCAAGCACGTGCTGAACAATTGAATGAAGTTAACATCGTTATCACTGCTAAAGCTGGTGACGAAGGTAAACTCTTCGGTTCTATCGGTACTCGTGACATCGCTGACGCATTAACGAATGCTGGTCTTACAGTTGACCGTGCAGAAGTTCGTTTACCAAATGGCGCGCTTCGTCACACTGGTGAATTCAACATCGCAATCCAATTGCACCATGATGTTGTTGCAGAAGTTCTCGTTACTATCGTATCTGAGTAATTTCTCATCAAAAAAAGAGCATGCTTTTGCATGCTCTTTTTTTATGTTTCAAATTTTAAAATAAGATATATTAATTCCTGATCAGTTCTTCAGTTTAATTGGTTTTTTAATTAGGTAGTTTATTTAATTTTGTTTTAAGATAGTTCTCGGCTTTACAGCCTCTTTGTGTACACCTTTCTTTATCATCAGGTCTAATTATGTCTCAGGCGAATGCCACTTCTTTAGCGCTTTCATCTCCAACAGAAAATAAAACGAGTGAATCAGGCCAACTTAAAGAGTTTCGCACTCCCCCACACAATTTAGCTATTGAACAGGCTGTTCTAGCTGCCCTGATGACAGTTGCCGAATCTTTCGAACAAGTTAACGATGTACTCAAAGAAAATGATTTTTACGCGACTCGCCATAAATATATTTTTCGTGCAATCGAGAAATTAGCACAAGAAAACTCACCCTATGATGCTGTCTTAGTAAGTGACTGGCTCTTAAAACAAAATTTACTTGATGCTATCGGTGGCGAAGAATATTTAATGCAGCTCATGGCTGACTCACCTTCAAGTTTCTATAACTTAGAAACTTATGCTACTAAAATTAAAGAATTTTCTACGCTTCGTAGCATGATTAAAGTTAGTACTGAAATTTTACAAAATGCTTATGACACGAAAGGCCGCGGTGTTAGTGAAATTTTAGACTTAGCTGAAACAAGTATTTTCTCATTAGCAGAACAGCACAATAATAATAAAAAAGATGCTGGTCCTAAATCTATTAGTTCTGTTACCGCAGACGTAATTAGTAAGCTTGATGAGCTTTCAAAATTAGATGGCAATATTACAGGATTAACGACTGGCTTCTTAGAACTTGATAATAAAACATCTGGTATGCAACCTGGTGACTTAATTATTGTTGCTGCACGTCCATCGATGGGTAAAACTACTTTTGCCATGAATCTGGTTGAGAGTGTTTTGCAATATAACAAGTTACCTGCTCTGGTCTTTTCAATGGAGATGCCAGCAGACTCGATTGCGATGCGTCTTATTTCCGCAATGGGTAAAGTCCATCAAGGACATTTACGCTCTGGTAACCTTGATGCAGATGAATGGACCAAAGTGACTGGTACAATTTTGCAGCTTCAGCAAATGCATTTGTATATTGATGACTCATCAGCCCTACCTCCAACTGAACTTCGTGCCCGTGCTCGTCGTGTTGCCAAAATGCATGATGGTAAAATCGGTTGTATCATGGTCGATTACTTGCAGCTCATGAAAGTCCCGGGCATGGGTGATAACCGTGTAGGCGAGATCTCGGAAATTTCACGTAGCTTAAAAGCATTAGCAAAAGAGATGCAATGCCCTGTTATCGCACTTTCCCAGCTTAACCGAAGTCTGGAAAACCGTCCAAATAAACGCCCTGTAATGTCCGACTTACGTGAATCTGGAGCGATCGAGCAGGATGCCGACCTAATTATGTTTATTTACCGTGATGAGGTTTATAACAAAGAGTCAAAAGAAGCCGGCACTGCAGAAATTATTATTGGTAAGCAGCGTAACGGTCCAATTGGTTCAGTTCGTCTTGCTTTTGAAGGTCAATATACTCGATTTAGTAATCTCTCTCCTGAGTATTACAGCCAATATGATGATGAAGAATAAGCTCTATCTCTAGCCCAAAGGAGTAAATGAGGGTGCGCCAAGCAACAGTTTATATTGACCGCAATGCACTTCAATATAACTTAAACCGTGTCAAACAACTCGCAACAAATTCAAAAATTGTAAGTATGGTAAAAGCCAATGCTTATGGACATGGAATCAAAGACTGTTTAGCAGCCTTAAATGCATCAGATGCCTTTGGTGTCGCCTGCCTACAAGAAGGTTTGGAAATCCGTGAACTCGGATTTCAACAACCTGTCACTTTAATTGAAGGGGTATTTTCTGAAGATGAAATGCCAATTGCAATTAAACAAAAATTTGAATGTGTCATTCACCATCCACAACAATTTGAATGGTTAATTAAACACAAACAAGCGTACATCAATCAAGGTTTAAAAGTCTGGGTTAAACTTAATAGTGGGATGAACCGGTTAGGTTTTAAAAATCCAGAAATTATTGAAGTTATTAAGACTTTAAAATCTGAAGGATTTACTTGTGTACTTGCAATGCATTTCGCAAATGCAGATGTAGACCATCCACTTAACGAGCAACAAAAACAACAATTTCTACAGGTTAAACAAGCTTGTGATCCAGTGTTAGCTTCTTGCTGTAACTCTGCTGCTATTTATAAATGGCCAGAGTTACATTTTGATTATGTTCGTCCGGGTATCATGCTTTACGGCGCCTCGCCTTTTGCAGATCAAACAGTCCATGATCTTGACTTAAAACCAGTGATGACTTTTTCAGCAGAAGTGATTGCACTCAATCATATTCAAACTAATGAACATGTCGGTTATGGATCAACTTTCTGCGCTACGCAAGCAATGGATATCGCGATTGTTTCTATAGGTTACGGTGATGGTTATCCACGAGCTTATATTAAACAAAACTATGTCGCTATTGATAAACAACACTGTGCGGTTGTAGGACGAGTAAGCATGGATATGATTGCAATCGACGTGACAGGCATGCAAGTAAAATTAGGCACTGCAGTTGAACTCTGGGGTCCACATCGCTTAGTTGATGATGTTGCGGATGCAAACGGAACGATAGGATATGAATTACTCTGTCGATTAAGCAATCGCCCCACTCGTAAAAGTACTTAAATAATAAAATATAAAAAAATCCAAGCATACTTGGATTTTTTTATGTAAACATTCAAAATTTATCGCCAGTAATCATCTGTAGGCTTTGGCATTTCTTGTAATCCCCGACGAAGAGTATCTGACCATTGTTTACTAATCTGTGAGAAATAAGGATCATCTTCGGTAATTCGTTTTCCCATGGGGATAACAAAGCTATCTTTAATGTAGACCAATGCATCAAGTGGTAAGCCAACAGAAACATTTGAACGCAAAGTCGAATCAAAAGAAATCAGGCTACAACGTAATGCATCGTCTAGTGGCATTGCATAATATAAAGCTCGATCCAGAATAGGCTTTCCATACTTACTTTCACCTATTTGAAAATACGGTGTATCTGTAGTTGCGCAAATGAAATTGCCTTGTGGATAGACATTATAAAGTTGCATGTCACCACCCTTAATCTGCCCACCCACCAAAATACTACAGGCATAATTCATTTGTTCTTGAGTGTCCGAACTAATATCCTCTAAAACAGTTTTTAAGGTTTTGCCAATTAGTTCAGCCGCCTCAAACATCGTATTAACACTATATAAATTAGGCTCTTGCTGTAAAGTAAGCGCATTTTGCAAATGACCTATAACAGCTTGTGTTGTGGCTAAATTACCGGCTGTTTGCAAAGCAATAAAACGTTCTCCGGTAACGCCGAAAGTATGCAATTTTCGGAACACAGAAATATGGTCAACTCCTGCATTAGTCCTCGTGTCACTAATAAACACTAAACCTTGTTCCAATCTTAGCGCACAACAATAAGTCATTTCATTCTCTTTACATTCAACATGCCAACACTTGAACCACAGACATCATGTTCTCAACTCCACCTTGCTCTCTTACACCACGAATAGGCGCCACATCGAGATAGTCACGGCCAACTGCAAGGTAGATATGATGTTTGGGTGTAAACAACTGATTGCTTACATCAAAACAATACCACTGATTTTCTACAAATACTTCCGCCCAAGCGTGACTGGCAAGGTGCGGATAGTTTTGATCAAATAGATAACCAGAGACATAACGTGCTGGTAATTGTAGCGCACGACACATTGCAATTAAAACATGAGCATGATCTTGACATACACCTTCTCCAGCATGAAAGGCTTCAGTTGCAGTTGTCTGAACTGAAGTACTTTCAGGCTGATAAAGTATTTTCTGTAAAATATATTCACTTAATAATGCAATATGCTGTCGATCTTTGACTACTACAATATTTCTAGCAAAATCCAACATTTCTGAATCACATTGTGTTGCACCTGTCATCTGCAAAAACAAATTTGTAGGTGTAGATAAATTTACACAACCCAGCTCTACATCTTGAAGCTCAACAATCCCTTGAGCCATAAAAGTAAGATGTTGGTATTGATAGCGCTGACTAGCCGTCATCCAGACATTGTTAAATATGTCCCTTTTAATCGTTTTGTCACCCGGCACGCTAATTGCCCAATTCATAACATGTTGATGCGGCGATGTTTGAGGCATCATTTTAATATACTGAATACTGTTTTGAGCTGTTTCCGTATAGCTATAATGCGTTTGATGATTAACCATCAATTTCATAATTAGACCTCAAACATATTTTCCAACTGCTGCGTAAAAGTATAATAAGCGTCCCACGTAAGTTGCTGTTTCAGCACTTGCCAATTTTGATCTATAGTCTCCCACCCTAAGTCAGCAAGCCGTTTCACCAAAATATCTAGCTCCAACACCAGAGCAGATAAATCTTGTCCAAAACGTAACTCAATATCAAATTGCTCTATTTTTTGACCTAAATGCAGAAATAAACATACATCTTCATTTTCCGTTTCTAGTATTTGAGTACATTGTTCAACTGCATTTCTCAAGATTTCAGGTTGAGCTTCAAGAGTGTTAATAACATGATTTAATTCTGCATAAGCCTTTGATGACAATATACCTCTTAGTTCCTGAATATTATCTTTAGCAATAATGAACTGGTTCAGTAATGAAAATGTTTGCTTCTTGTCTAACATATAGTGATTTAGTAATTCAGCATTTTCTATGACCAAACCAAATGCTGCTGCAAATTGTGTTGCTTTCTCATCTTGTGTAAAGGGTAAATGAGAGGCTGCGAATTTAACTCGCATTAAATATCGACCCAACCAATATATTTGATGCGCACTCGAATTGAGTAAAACCATAAAGTTCCTCTTTAACCCACAATCAGGAATGTAATGTTTCGACAACCCATGTATCTTTTATACCGCCACCTTGGGATGAATTTACGACTAAAGAGCCAGCCTGCATGGCCACACGTGTTAAGCCACCTGGTACTATTTCTGTACGATAAGGTGAACTCAATACAAATGGACGTAAGTCGATGTGACGTTCAGCCACCCCTCCTGTCGTTAAAGTCGGAGCCACAGATAAAGCTAAGGTAGGTTGTGCAATGTACATATGAGGTGTGGCGTTCAATTTTTTTCTAAAGTCATCAATTTCACACGAACTGGCCTTAGGCCCAATTAACATGCCATAACCACCTGAGCCCTGTGCTTCTTTAACGACCAATTGATCTAAATTAGACAGTACATAATCTAAATGTTCATCTTTACGGCACTGATAAGTAGGTACATTTTTTAGAATTGGAGTTTCACCCAAATAGTATTGAATCATTTGGTCTACGTAAGGATAAATAGATTTATCATCAGCCACGCCTGTTCCAGGTGCATTTGCAATCACCACATTTTTTTGCAAATAAGCAGACATAAGTCCTGCTACACCTAACGCACTGTCTGGTCGAAATGCTAAAGGATCTAGAAAATCGTCATCTAAACGGCGATAAATTACATCTACTTTTTGACGCCCACGAATAGTTTTGACAAAAACTTGATCATTTTCTACAAATAAATCCCGATTTGTAACCAGTGGGACATCCATTTCACGTGCTAGAAAAGCATGCTCATAAAAAGCACTGTTAAAACGTCCCGGTGTTAGTACCACCACAAAAGGCTGGTCCGCCGGTGAGTTCTCCTGCAATATTTCTTTTAAAAGTTTTGGATAATGCTCAATTCCCTGTAAATTATTGGCTGCACATAGCTCCGGCATCAATTGTTGGCTAATGTTTCGGCTTTCGATCATATAAGACACACCAGAAGGTGTTCTTAAATTATCCTCCAATACAAAAAACTCTCCCTCACCATCACGGATAATATCAATTCCGCTAATTTGTGAATAAATTTTACCTTTCAAAGCATGTTTTAGCATATGGGGTTGGAAAGCCTCATTCCCCATGATTTGATCTTCGGGAATCAGTTGTTCTTTTAAAATATGTTGTCCATGATAAATATCATCTAGGAAATAATTTAATGCTTTAACGCGCTGCGCACAGCCCGAAGCTATTTTCTCCCACTGTTTTTTTTCAATTATCCGTGGAATTAAATCAAAAGGAATCGTTCGCTCTGTACCTTCTTTATCACCGTATACGTTAAAAGTAATTCCATGATAAAGAAAATGCTGCTTCGCTTGAGCATTTAATTCTTTTAACTCATCTAAAGTACGAATACTCAACCATTGTTCAATTTTTTTAGAAGCCGCTCCATTTGATGTCACATCATCCAGCATTTCATTAAAAAACTCTGATTTTAGCTGTTCAAATAAATTGGTTTGTACGGAAATATGTTCTAAAAAAGAGGTTGGGTTAATGAGTGCCGTAGTTGTCTGCTCTTGTATAAAAAAATCATTTTCAATATGTAATTCATGCTCTTGTTCTGACATAACCACCTCGTCTTATCATTTATCTATATTTCATTTTTAAATAAGCAATTTCAGTGCCATTTATATATGTTTAATATTTTTACGGTGTTTTGTTATAGCTTTCTTCTTCTAAATCTTAACATCGATTGCAAAAGGTTCAGTAAACCGAATCTGACAAACTTGCTAAATGTGTAAAGATTTTTTATTGTGTTGACACCAAAGCAATTGGATATAGATGTATTACGCTTATGTCTGTAATAGAAAAAGAAACTTCGAATAGTTTATATCGCCAATGGCAGATCTTGTCTCGCCTACCGACCGGTAAATGGATCGGGACTCGAGAATTGCAAGAAATGCTTGAGCGTGAAGGTATTGATATTAGTTTAAGGACTATTCAGCGTGACTTAAATCAAATTGCTCAACGTTTTCCGATAGAGAGCAATAAAGCCGTACCTCAAGGCTGGCGGTGGCAATCCGATGCACCTATTCAAAGCTTACCTCACATGACAAGTTCTCAAGCGGTAACCTTTATGATGGTTGAGGAGCACCTTAAGCACCTCCTTCCTCCGAGCCTGCTTGATGAGATGGGACCATGGTTCGATTTGGCCAAACGTAGTCTCTCTACACAAAATAATGTGAGACAGTGGATTAACCGTGTACGTATTGTTCCGGCAAGTCAACCGTTAATTCCACCTGTAGTTGACCGAAATGCTCAACAAGCAATTTATGAAGGCTTGCTCCAAGACAAGCAAATAGAATGTGTTTATCGGGCACGAGTCAATCAGGGTGAAGACAGAACTTATGTTTTAAATCCTTTGGCTTTGGTACAAAAAGGTGCAGTCATTTATTTAATTTGCACACGACATGACAAAACTGAAGTACAAACATTTGCTTTGCACCGTTTTAAATCAGCAAAAGTATTAGACAGTCGAGCACTGCATCCAGTTAATTTTGATATTGATCATTATATTGATTCAGGGGCTTTAGGCTTTAGAGTGGACTATAACCAACCAACTGAATCAATTCAGCTCACCTTAACCATGACAGAGCAAACTGCGAAAACCTTTTATGAAAGTCAGTTAAGTAAAGACCAAACGATTACTCCGCTTGAAGAAAATATTGTAGAAGTTTCAGCGACCGTACCTTTTACATCTCAACTAGTATGGTGGCTACGTAGTTTTGGTAAGAAATTACTGCATATTGAGCCAGTACAAGTACATAATGCTGTGCGAGAAATTGAAACTGAGAATAAATAGATATAAAAAAGAGAACCGTAAGGTTCTCTTTAGATTTTGAATTATAATTTTCTTAATTTTATATTGTTCTTATATTTTTACTTGTTTTCAGATCAATGTGTTCTCCCCCACCAAAACTGATCTACTCTTTCTTTTGCGCTATTTTGAACATGAGCATTGGCATGCCATTTCATATCCATTGTAGCGAATTGATTTCATTGTCATGATTAAAGCCCTCTTGTTTGAACATGAATTCAATATAACTGGCGGCTTTAAATATGTGAAATAAGAAAAAAAGGAAGCGAAATCTCTTTTCTTCCTTAGGAAGTTTCCATATATTTTTTGAATAGAAAATAAAAAAGCCCAGTCTTAACTGGGCCTTTTGTACATTTTAAATGATTAAGCTGTTTTCTTAATCATATTATTCTTACGAATTGTGATCATCACAAGCTGAACAGCAGCTGGTGTAACACCAGGAATACGGCTTGCTTGAGCTAAAGTTTCTGGAAGAACTGTTTTTAACTTCTGCGTGATTTCACGTGACAATCCAGACACTACATCATAGTCAAAATCGGTAGGAATTTTGGTTTCTTCAAGACGCTTTAATTGAGCAACATCTTCGTGCTGACGATTAATATAACCTTCATATTTCACAGCAATTTCAATTTGCTCACCCACTTGTTCTGAAACTTCAGAACCAGTAAGTTCAGCAATTTGACCGAAGGTGATATTAGGACGTTTAAGCAAATCAATCGCACTACATTCCTTACTCAAATCAGCACCCGTCATTTCAACGAATTTTTTACCCATCGGGTTATTTGGTGCTGCCCATAAATGTTGTAAACGAGAGGTTTCACGCTCAACCGCTTCCATTTTCTCGCAATAAGCAGCCCAACGTACATCATCAACCAAACCAAGTTCACGACCAATAGAAGTTAAGCGCTGATCCGCATTATCTTCACGCAACATCAAACGATATTCAGCGCGTGAGGTAAACATACGGTACGGTTCTTTAGTACCTAACGTGATGAGGTCATCAACCAACACACCCATGTAAGCTTGGTCACGTTTAGGCGTCCATTCTTCTTGCTCCCACGCACGACGCGCAGCATTTAAACCTGCAAGTAAACCTTGGGCACCAGCTTCTTCGTAACCTGTTGTACCATTAATTTGACCAGCAAAGTACAAGCCATTAATCGCTTTAGTTTCAAGTGTAAATTTCAAAGCTTGCGGGTTGAAATAGTCATATTCAATTGCATAGCCTGGACGTAAGATATGGGCATTTTCCATACCACGGATTGAACGTACAAGCTCGAACTGAACATCAAACGGTAAAGAAGTTGAAATACCGTTTGGATAAAGCTCGTGTGTATCTAGACCTTCTGGCTCTAAGAATACTTGATGTGAGTCTTTATCAGCGAAACGATGAATTTTATCTTCGATTGATGGACAGTAACGCGGACCTACACCTTCAATAACACCAGTGTACATTGGTGAGCGATCTAAACCACCACGAATGATATCGTGGGTTTTTTCATTTGTATGAGTGATATAACAGTTTACTTGCTCAGGGTGCATAGAAGCATCACCCATGAATGACATCACTGGAGATGGGAAATCACCCGGTTGCGGAATCATGACTGAAAAATCAACTGAACGTGCATCAATACGTGGCGGAGTACCAGTTTTTAAACGTCCTACTGGTAATTTTAATTCACGTAAACGCTGAGCAAGTGCAATAGAAGGAGGATCTCCCGCACGGCCACCGCTTGATTTTTCTAAACCAACGTGGATTACACCACCCAAGAATGTACCTGTAGTCAACACAACAGTTTTAGCATCAAAGCGAATACCCATTTGGGTAACAACACCTTTAACGGTATCGCCTTCAACAATCAGGTCATCAGCTGCTTGCTGGAAAATGTCAAGATTTGCTTGATTTTCCAAAGTATCACGGATAGCAGCTTTATAACGCACGCGGTCAGCTTGAGCACGTGTTGCACGCACAGCTGCACCTTTACGCGAATTTAAAATACGGAACTGAATACCACCTTTATCGGCAGCCAGAGCCATTGCACCGCCAAGTGCATCAATTTCGCGTACTAGGTGAGACTTACCAATACCACCAATTGCTGGGTTACAACTCATTTGGCCCAAAGTCTCAATGTTATGGGTCAAAAGCAAAGTCTGTCGTCCCATACGCGCAGCAGCAAGGGCCGCTTCCGTACCTGCGTGACCGCCACCGATAACGATAACATCATAAACTTTAGGATAGTGCATGAGTACAAAAACACCAGAAAAAAAAGACGGAACATTATAGCAAAATTATCTGCTTATTGATGTACATAATTACAAAATTGTCTTCACATAATTTACGCTATGCCACATGATTTGACATTTTGTTTCATGAATTCAATACAAAGTGAATGTTTTTAAAATTAATTCATCTTAGAATAAAAAATGTACAGCACTTCTATGACTTTAAAATTAACGCAACGAGAAGGAATACAAAATGAAAACGACCATGTTAAAAATCTTAACTGCATCTCTAATTTGTTTTTCAGGCGTAACTTTTACCCATGCTGCTGACACGAGCAAAGCCGAAATGCAAAAACAAATTCGAGTCTGTGCAAAAAAACAGCAAGGTGAATGGGTTTCATACAATCACAACGGTGTAACCTTTAACGGTACTTGCCAACCAAATGAAAATGGCAAGTTACAATTTAAGGCCCCTGCTCCTTAATCTGTTTTGACATAGGTATAGAAGAAGTCATTTATTTTCCGCTATATCTCATCAGTATTTTCAAAGACGGTCCATTAAAGATGGGCCGCTTTCTTTTTTAAAATGGTCTAGTCCGCTACAATATGCCTTTAAATAAAATTTTTAGGTCCTTTTCGTGAAGTGGTTACAAATACACATTACCGTTGATCAAGAACAAGTTGAGTTCACAGAAACACTTTTAATGTCTCTAGGTGCGGTAAGCGTAACGCTGGATGATGCTGAAGATCAGGCTTTACTTGAACCATTACCGGGTGAAACACCTTTATGGAACAAAGTTATTGTGACAGGCATCTATCAACAAGACGAACAAGACCCAATTGATGTCGACACTTTAGAAGCTTTCTTAAAAGCTCAACTTCCAGATGTTCCTATGCGTCATGAAGAACTTGAAGATCAAGTGTGGGAACGCGCGTGGATGGATTACTATGAGCCAATTCAGATTGGGGAAAAGTTCTGGATCGTGCCTGAATGGCTAGAGCCACCAGAAGCGGACGCAACTAACATTAAGTTAGATCCAGGCCTTGCATTTGGTACAGGTAATCACGCAAGTACTTTCCTATGCTTACAATGGCTGGGTAAAACTGATGTTAAAGATAAAATCGTAATTGATTATGGCTGTGGTTCAGGCATTTTAGGCGTAGCCGCTTTATTATTAGGCGCTAAAAAAGTATACGCTACCGATATTGATCCTCAGGCTGTTTTAGCAACGAAACAAAATGCAGAACTCAATGGTGTATTAGATCGACTATATGTAGGTCTTCCTGAAGAGTTTGATCAAGAATTCAAACCTAAACAAGCCGATGTTTTAGTTGCAAACATTTTAGCAGGACCTTTAATGATGCTTGCGCCTGAATTTGCAAATTTAATCAAATCTGAGGGTGAGTTCGCACTTGCTGGTGTGATTGAAGAGCAAGTTGCTGATGTTTCACGTGTTTATTCTGAATTTTTTGATATATTAGATGTCGAAAAGCGCGAAGAAAACTGGTGTCGCATTTCAGGAAAACGTAAAACAATAAATTGAGATTTTTAACTCATGAATGAAAAACAAACCCGCTGCCCTAAGTGTTTAACAGTTTATAAAGTATCTCTTACTCAATTAACTGTCGCTCAGGGTATGGTTTGTTGCCCTAAATGTAATTCAAGCTTTAATGCCTTAACCCATCTAATCAATATTGAACAGCCAGTTATGGTCAACTCAACGACGTTAGCTAATGGTTCAATGCAGACAAGATATATGACGCATTCTCACGTATTAGATATCTTTGACCAAAAAGTAGAAAACTCTAATATTGATCTTTTAACTTACCTCAACAACTTAAATTACTTTCACAACGAACCTATTAATGCTCTACCAAACCTTAATTTAGCTGAGCAGGCATCACCACAAGAACAAGACAACAATAAAAAGCATAGTTGGCTTTACTATACGCTCTGGAGCTCTGCCAACCTTATTTTAATTTTAGTCTTTACTTTTCAAATCCTCTGGTTTAACCCTAAGCTCATGCATGCAAGCCCAACCGTTAGCCATGCATTTAATTACGTTTGCCAAATACTACACTGCAACAAATCAGCAGAACTTTATCAACTTATCTATATAGAAAAGTTAAAAGTCCGCAAGATTGATGCAAACCATACCCAGTTCTCAGGCATATTGCTCAACCAGAATGATAAAAGTATTGAGCTTCCTAACCTAAAGTTGATTTTTGCAACAGAGCCAGACAAAACAGAGGAAATCATATTAACTCCTCAACAATATCTAGTTGAAAACTTAAGGGGTATTCAACGTATTCCATCAAATACCCCTTTCCGATTCGAATTTGAGCTAAACAAAAGCAAAAAAAGGCTAGTAAATTATCGATTAGAAATTGTCCACCCCTAAAATGTAAAAAAAGTGAAAAAAAAATAAAAAAAAATGCAGTTAATTTGCTCACTTTTTCCTAGACAATGGTATGATACGCGCCACGAAAGCTTTGACTCATATACTCCTCGCTCTCAATCCAAAAAAAATACTGTTAAGCATGTGTGCTTTTCTACTTTAAGCGCATAGCCTAACTTTTTTTGTTTTTGAGGGGGCTGTAACAAATATTTAATTATTGTTACGCTTATTTTTTATTCAATACGAAGAAATATGGCAAGCTAATTGTTCTTATGTTTTAGAGTCACTGTTTTAGGATCTAAAACAGGACTCCGTATTTTTAGACCACATTTATATACTACTTTACCCAAGCTAGTATTTGATTTTCGGATTAACTCGCATGAATAGCAAATCTCCTATTTTTACTGCACAATCTGATGTTGCTCTTCGCATCCACGTGGATCGCGCAGTTCGCCATTATTTTGCACAATTGCAAGGTGAGCAACCATCTCAGGTATATGACATGGTGCTAGCAGAAATGGAGAAACCTCTTTTATCTGTAGTTCTTGAATATACACGTGGTAATCAAACGCGTGCTGCAGAAATTCTTGGACTCAACCGTGGCACTTTACGTAAAAAGTTAAAAGCTCACGGTTTAATGAGTGAATAAATGATAAAATGCTCACGACGTCGTGGGCATTTTTTTATGCTTATTGGTTTTAATCCGTAGACTTGAAATTGTTGAATTAAACATCATGACTATTAAACGTGCTTTGATTTCTGTATCTGATAAGACAGGAATTGTCGAATTTGCTCAAAACCTTGCAGCTCTAGGGGTAGAACTATTATCTACAGGCGGCACATATAAGTTGCTTAAAGATAATAATATCGCGGTTGTAGAAGTATCTGAACATACTGGCTTCCCTGAAATGATGGATGGTCGTGTTAAGACATTACATCCAAAAATTCATGGCGGTATTCTTGCTCGTCGCGGTTTAGACGAAGCAGTTATGGAAGAACACAACATCGATCCGATTGATCTTGTTGTTGTAAACCTTTATCCATTTGCTGCAACTGTTGCAAAACCTGACTGTACTCTTCCTGATGCAATCGAAAATATCGACATCGGTGGTCCTACAATGGTTCGTGCAGCTGCTAAAAACCATGCTTCAGTAGGTATTGTAGTTAATGCTTCTGATTACGACACTGTAATTAATGAATTAAAAACTGCTGGTTCGCTTTCTTATGAAACGCGTTTTGATTTAGCAGTTAAAGCATTTGAACATACAGCTCAATACGACGGCATGATCGCTTCTTACTTAGGCGCTCGCGTTGGTAAGACCGAAGGTGAAGCTGACTTATTCCCTCGTACATTCAATACTCAATTGAACAAAGCACAAGATTTACGTTACGGTGAAAACCCACATCAATCGGCTGCTTTCTATGTCGAAGCTAATGCAAAAGAAGCTTCAGTTTCTACTGCAAAACAGTTACAAGGCAAAGAATTGTCTTATAACAACATTGCAGATACAGATGCTGCGCTTGAATGTGTGAAATCATTTGCAAAACCTGCTTGTGTAATTGTAAAACATGCTAACCCTTGTGGTGTTGCGGTTTCTTTAGACGGCATTAAAGCTGCTTATGATTTAGCTTATGCAACAGATCCAGAATCTGCTTTTGGTGGCATTATTGCATTTAACCGCGAGTTAGACGTTGCAACTGCTCAAGCAATTGTTGACCGTCAATTCGTTGAGGTTATTATTGCTCCAAGTATTGCTGATGGCGTACTTGAAGTAACTGGCGCTAAGAAAAATGTACGTGTTTTAGTATGTGGTGAGTTACCTGCAATTGATGCACGTGCACCGCAACTTGACTATAAACGCGTAAATGGTGGCTTACTTGTTCAAGATCAAGACTTGGGCATGATCACTAAAGATGATCTTAAAGTAGTTACGAAGCGTGCGCCAACTGAACAAGAAATTGATGATCTTATCTTTGCTTGGAAAGTAGCAAAATATGTAAAATCAAACGCAATTGTTTATGCTAAAAACCGCCAAACTATTGGTGTTGGTGCAGGTCAAATGAGTCGCGTTAACTCAGCGCGTATTGCTGCCATTAAAGCTGAACATGCTGGTTTGGTTGTTGAAGGTGCTGTAATGGCTTCTGATGCATTCTTCCCGTTCCGTGACGGTATTGATAATGCTGCTAAAGCTGGCATTAAATGCATCATTCAACCAGGTGGTTCTATGCGTGATGAAGAAGTAATCGCTGCAGCAGACGAAGCTGGTATTGCAATGGTGTTCACTGGTATGCGCCATTTCCGCCACTAATTTAAATTTAGTCCTCCCTAACCCTCCTTTTATTCAGGAGGGTTTTCCACAATAATGGAGCTAAACTCCACCTTGAGGAATAGAGGGGGATGAAAAGGATTAAAGTTAAGGAACAAATTAAAAATGAATATTTTAGTTTTAGGTAGTGGTGGTCGTGAACATGCTTTGGCATGGAAAATCGCGCAAGATACCAAAGTTACTCAAGTTTTCGTTGCACCGGGAAATGCGGGAACTGCAACTGAAGACAAATGCGTTAATGTTCAGCTTGATATTTTAGACAACCCTGCAATTATCGCTTTTGCTAAAGAAAATAATGTTGAACTTATTATTGTTGGCCCAGAAGCACCTTTAGTTAATGGTGTGGTAGATGCTGCTCGCGAAGCAGGTCTAAAAATTTGGGGACCAACTCAATATGCTGCGCAGCTTGAAGGCTCAAAAGCATTTGCTAAACATTTTTTAAAGCGTCATAACATTCCAACTGCTTTTTACGAAGTATTTACGGAAGTTGATGCAGCTAAAGCATATGTTGAAAAAAATGGTGCACCAATTGTAATTAAGGCAGACGGTCTTGCTGCTGGTAAAGGCGTAATCGTTGCAATGACCAACGAAGAAGCTTTTGCAGCAATTGATGACATGCTTGCAGGCAACAAATTCGGTGATGCTGGTTCACGTGTTGTAATTGAACAGTTCCTAGCAGGTGAAGAAGCTTCTTTCATTTGTATGATTGATGGTAAAAACATTTTACCAATGGCAACTTCACAAGATCACAAGCGTATTTTTGAAGGCGATCAAGGTCCTAACACTGGCGGTATGGGTGCTTACTCTCCTGCTCCGGTGGTAACTTCTGAAATTTTCGAACGAGTTATGACTGAAATCATGCGTCCAACTGTTGAAGGTATGGCTGCTGATGGACATGTCTACACTGGTTTCTTATATGCTGGCTTAATGATTGATGAACAAGGTCAACCACGTGTGATCGAGTTTAACTGTCGTTTTGGCGACCCAGAAACTCAACCGATCATGATGCGCTTAAAATCATCTCTTGTTGAATTGGTAGAAGCTGGTATTGCTGGCAATTTACCAAAAGAAGCTGAATGGGACGAGCGTAAGTCAATCGGTATCGTACTTGCAGCTGAAGGCTATCCTGATAGCGTACGCAAAGGCGATGTAATTTCTGGTATCGGACAATCACCTGAAGATACTAAAATTTTCCATGCAGGTACTGCAACTCGTGAAGATGGTCACATCGTAACTTCTGGTGGTCGAGTTCTTTGTGTAACTGCGCTAGGCGACAGCGTGCTTGAAGCACAAATTAATGCACTTGAAGTATGCGGACAAGTGACCTTTACAGGTATGCAATATCGTAGTGACATTGGCTATCGCGCAATTGCTCGTGAAAAAGCTGAATAAAAGTTAATAAAAAAAGCTTCCTAAGTAGGAAGCTTTTTTTATTTTGTACCCCAGCATAAGAAAATAATATAAATTTTTTATAAGATTTATTAAGATATCAACAAATAGAAAAAAGCCCTCTATATCAACTACATTTTTATTGCTATCATTAGTACATAGTTGTAACTGTCATCAGACACTGCTGTTTTAATAATTTCCATAAAGACTTGCTCTACAAATTATGCCTGTAGAGAGTTTTTTAATATTCTAAATTTATGAATGCTCGTTTGGCTACTGTTGGGGATGAACTGTTTGGGGAAACAGTTTTTGTTTATTAACAATTACCCTCTGTTATAGCCAAAATATGCAAGCAAATTATGGAACCCCAGAAAAAGATCACAGAGTTTAGACTAGTTGTAATTCCAACTCCTCTCTTTTCATATTGATATAGATCAATCGTTATTGTTCTATATCTTAATCAGGACTTTTTTAAATGAAAAAGCTGATCAGCCTTTTTTTAAGCATGTCAGTAGTATTATTGACAGCATGTAGCAAACAAGAAAATGCTCAACAAGCCGAACAAAACAATGATAGTACCAAAGTACAAAAGGTAGTAATTGCCTCTACAGGTTCGGATGCTGAAATTTGGCGTTATATCGCAACTTTACCTGAAACCCAAGCTGCTGGCTTAAAGTTAGAAGTGAAAAACTTCTCAGACTCCGTTTCAATGAATACAGCAATTGCAAATAAAGAAGTAGATTTGAACGCATTCCAAGCTTATTCTTATCTTACTGCATTTAATAATTCAAACCCGGATAAGATTGCAGCGGTTTCTACCACTTATATTGAGCCAATGGGGATTTATTCAAGTAAATACAAAAAAATTGAAGAACTTCCTGAAGGTGCAATTATTTCAATCCCGGATGATGCTGCCAGCGAATCTCGTGCGCTACTCTTGTTACAAACTGCTGGCTTAATCAAGCTTAAAGCTGACTTTAATCCTATTCAGGGCAGTCCAATTGATGTTATCGAAAATCCTAAAAAGATCAACATCAAACCAATCAAAATGGAAACTGCATTACGTCTTAAAAATGAATTTGATGCAGTTGTATTAAATAATACCATAGCACTCGAGGGAGGTTTAAACGTACTCAAAGATTCTATGTTCTATGAACCTATTGATCAAATCTCAAAAATTAGTGTCAACGTTCTAGCAACTACTGAATCACGTAAAAATGATCCTGTCTTGCAAAAAGTTGGTAAGCTTTACCACAATGCAGCTGTTAAAAAATACATTGAAGAACACTTTGGTGGAACAAAAGTTGACGTAGACAAACCAATCAGCTATCTCTCAGAAGCTAAATAGTAATATAATAGCTGCAACGCGAAACAGGCAAAAACTCTTTGCCTGTTTTTTCTTTTCAGCATAGTTTTTGACGACATGATTCAATTTAAAAACATTTCAAAGCACTATCAGCTTAAAGGCCAAACCATACGAGCTCTGGACCAAATTAATTTGGAAATTCCTGAAGGGAGTATTTTTGGCATTATTGGCTATAGTGGTGCAGGTAAAAGTACTTTAATCCGCCTGATTAACTTACTTGAACGACCAAATGAAGGTCAGGTTATCATTAATCAAAAGGACTTCACTGCTTTGGATGCGCGTTCATTACGTCAGGAACGTGCAAATATTGGTATGATTTTTCAGCACTTCAATTTGCTACAAACCAAAACGGTTGCTGAAAATATCGAAATGCCAATGCGTCTGCTGAATTACAATAAAGCAGAACGTGAAAAGCGCTTAAATGAGTTATTGGAGTTCATTGATCTTAAGCATAAAAAAGATGCTTATCCTGATGAACTTTCTGGCGGCCAAAAGCAACGTGTCGGTATTGCTCGTGCTTTGGCAAATCATCCAAAAATTCTTTTGTGTGATGAAGCAACCTCTGCCCTAGACCCGCAAACAACCAAGTCTGTTCTAGAGTTACTCAAGAAAATCAATCAAGAGCAAAAAATCACAATCGTTATGGTGACCCATGAAATGGATGTCATTGAAACTGTTTGTGATCATGTAGCTGTGATGGAAGCTGGTAAAGTCATTGAACAAGGTTCAACGATTGATATCTTTAGTAATCCTCAACATCCGACGACTAAAAACTTTATTCAAACTGTGTTACATCAACAGTTGCCTGTGAATATTTTAAATCAACTCGAAAATCAGCATCATCATAGCATCTACTGTTTACAGTTTTTGGGCCGTTCTGCCCAAGAACCTGTAATTCAGTCACTGATTAAACAATTTGATATTAGTTTAAATATCTTATTCGCTAACATGACTGAAATTAACGGTACTGTCATTGGTCAAATGTTTGTACAGCTTCTAGGTGAGCCACAGTTGATTAAGCAGGCTATTGAGTTTTTAGAGAAAAATGAAGTGAGTGTAGTTCAATCAGGAGATCAAGTATGAGAGATTTAATCGTACAGTGGTTAACTGAACTTACTCAACCTTTCTGGCACAGTTCTCTTTCAATTGACCAGTTTGTAACAGCTCTACAAGAAACATTTCACATGGTGTTTTTTGCGCTGTTATTTGGTGGTATTTGGGGTTTCATTCAAGGGGTTATCCTGCTTGTAACTCGCCCAGAAGGTATTTTGCCAAATAGATTCGTCTATCATTTACTCAACCCGATTGTAAATGCGTTACGCTCTCTCCCATTTATTATTTTACTTATTGCAGTGATTCCTCTTACCAAGTTATTGGTAGGCACTTCAATTGGTACATGGGCTGCGATTGTTCCTTTAACAATTTACGTTGGTCCATATATGGGACGTCTGATTGAAACTTCCCTACTCGAAGTAAATGAAGGAATTATTGAATCTGCTCAGGCGATGGGTGCTACACCTTGGCAAATTATTTACCGCTTTATTTTGCCAGAAGCACGCAGTTCACTCATTCTAAACCTCACAACAGCCACAATCAGTTTGATTGGTGCAACAGCAATGGCTGGTGCAGTGGGCGCAGGTGGTATTGGTGACTTAGCAATCTCTTATGGTTACCAACGTTTTGATACAAGCGTTGTAATTTTAACAGTAATTGTTCTATTGCTCTTAGTACAGATTGTACAGACACTAGGTAACTGGCTCTCTAAGATCCGTTAAATTACTCATATAAAAAGCTCCCTAAATGGGGGCTTTTTTGTTTTACATACATCATTTTCATAAAAAGGTTGAGTGAGTGGCTTAATACCATTTTCTGTTATTATCAAAAACAGTGATTACTTATTCTTTGGATTTGGTTTTAGGATAAAACAATGCGTTATAGAATTCATTTTATTGATGTACAGAATGCCCTCCAAAACTATATCTGGATTTTAGAAGATACTGAAACCCAAGAGGCTGTTGCAGTTGATCCAACAGAAGCTGATCTTGTGACTCAATTTTGTCAAAATTATCAACTCACTTTAAAACAAATCTGGCTCACTCATTGGCATAAAGACCATATCGGTGGTGTAGCGGATTTAACGGCTGGCCAAAATATTACTGTCTATGGTCCACGTGATGAGCTCTCAAAAATTCCGGGAATTACTCACCCCTTACAACATGACGATCATTTAAAATTTAATGATTTAAAAGTAGAGATTATCGCGACCCCAGGTCACACCTTAGGGCACATTGTGTATTTTATTGAAGAGTTAGAAGCTGTATTCTGCGGTGACACTTTGTTTGCAATGGGATGTGGACGATTATTTGAAGGTACGGCTGAACAAATGTATCACTCACTTAGTCGTTTAGCAGCGCTACCAACACAAACCAAAGTTTATTGTACGCATGAATACACGCTTTCAAATGCCGAATTTGCCTTAACGGTAGAGCCGCATAACCACGCCTTATCTGAACGAGCTGAAGAAGTTCGTGAGCTACGTAAACAAGGATCAATCACCCTTCCGAGTACGATTGAACTAGAATTAGCCACCAATCCTTTTCTTCGTGCAGAAAGTGCTGAAGACTTTGCTCATTTACGTGCACTTAAAGATAGCTTTTAAAGTTAAAGCCTCTCCTTTTAAGAGATACAGTTTCATTTTAAAAACTGTATCTTTTTGCATAGTGCACGTTGATCGTAATTATTTTTTACATTTAGTATCTTCATATTTATTCATATTTTTAAAAATTCCCTCAAATTTATATTTTCTTAAAAACACGCCAACAAACAATCCACTAAATAAAAAGTTTTTATTTTTTAGTTACATAACACCTCCATATTTTTATAAAAATGAAAACTGTTCTTTCTCTATCTTACTTTTTTTACAAGTTGCAAAATAAAACAAAGTTTTCCCCCTTTAAAAAATCTAATTAAAACCCTATTAATAAATAAGATGTAATGCCACGGATAGAAGGAGTTCTCACGTGAAAAAGGTTGTTAAAGCTAAAAATTTGATTGCGTTTCGTATTTGGTTAGAAAAGTTAGGGTATTCAGTTAAAAATCTTGCTGATGGAAAAGGTTTTACTTTTAGTTTTAAAAAAGAATATGGTTTAGTGACCTGTGATTTAGCAGGTAATTCATTAGCGATGCAATTAGGTGAAGAGTTTGAGGATCACTTAAAAGCATAATTTTTTACGACTCGATTTACAGTATTGTCTTTTTGAAAGATAAGTAATATTGCAGAACTTTAGAATGGTTTAATTAAAATATATTGTTAGACATTAAACAAAAAATCTGTAGCGGGGCTACTCTCCCAAATTGCCCTCAGCTACAGATTTTTTATAAGATTATTCTGCTTTAGGGTGCTTTAAAGCTTTATCTAAAAGATCTTTATCTAAAGCTTTATCCCATCGTGCTACAACAATTGTTGCGCAAGCATTACCAACTAAATTTGTTAATGCACGGCACTCTGACATAAAACGGTCAATACCAAGAATTAAAGCCATACCTGCTACAGGAACCGCCGGTACAACCGATAGTGTTGCAGCCAGAGTAATAAAGCCTGCACCAGTCACCCCTGCTGCACCTTTAGAACTTACCATTGCCACAAGAAGCAATGCAATTTGTTCACTAATTGATAAGTCAACATTACACGCTTGCGCAATAAACAGAGCCGCCATAGTCATGTAGATATTTGTACCATCGAGGTTAAATGAATAACCTGTCGGAATCACCAAACCTACCACCGATTTTTCACAACCTGCTTTTTGCATTTTATCCATTAAAGATGGTAAAGCTGCTTCAGAAGAACTTGTTCCTAAAACTAACCAAAGTTCATCTTTGATATAACGGATTAAATGAATAATTGAGAAGCCATTGTAACGGGCTACGGCTCCTAAAATCACTATGACAAACAATACCGCTGTAATATAGAACGTCATAATTAATAGTAATAAATTACCAATTGACTCGATTCCATACGCACCGATGGTAAAAGCCATTGCACCAAAAGCACCGATTGGAGCAAGCTTCATTAACATACCAACAAGGTAAAAAACTGGAGCTGTTAAGTTATTTAAGAAGTCGGTAATTGGACGTGCACGGTCACCCAATGCAGCCAAAGAAATACCAAATAACACCGCCACAAACAGAACCTGCAAAATCTCGCCACCAGCCAGAGGGCTGACTAACGTTTGTGGGATAATATTCATAAAAAAGTCGGTAATATTTGTCGCATGCGCTTTTTCAACGTAAGTATTGACTTTATCGTTGACTAAAGTAGCTGGGTCAATATTGAGACCTTTACCCGGTTGAATAATATTTGCCACAACCATACCAACCACAAGCGCCAAGCTTGAGAAGGTAAGAAAATAAAGCATAGCTTTACCAGTTACACGGCCAACTCGACTCATGTTTGTCATACTGGCAATGCCTGTAACAACAGTTAAAAAGATGACGGGAGCAATAATCATTTTAACGATCTTGATGAATGCATCACCAAGCGGTTTTAAACTTTCGCCAAGTTCTGGGTAAAAATGACCAATTAAAATGCCCAAAATAATTGCAAAGATGACCTGTACATACAAAATTTGGTGAAACTTCTGCTTTTTCTGTACCGTTTCTTGGTCAAGGGTATTGAAATCCATTATCTAAATACCTTTTCGATGGGGATAAAAAAATAAAATATAAAGCGTGCACCACAAGCCGCCTTATCAAGGAAAAGCCATTGTAAAGAATAAAAAACAGGCTGTGTTATAAATTTAAAAAATGTAAAATTCAATAATCATGTAATAAACCATATAAATATCATGCTCACCCTCCCTTTCTTTAAATTAAGAATCAAACAAAAATTATGCATAAGTTATTATTTAAATTAAATATTTTAATTAAGATTAGGCACAAAAACAGCTATAGATACTTAATTATGCCTTAGAGCAACATCATTTATTAAATAAATGATTTTATAAAAAACATATAAATTATAAATTATGAGGATTTAATTTAAAAATAATAAGTAAAATTGATATATGATTTTATAATCAACATAAGATTTTAACTATTTTAAAAAACAGTTAGATTCACATGCTGTTTTCTATTAAATAAAATCAGAATGTGCTTTAAATAACTGTGCTAATAAAGTATGAACATAGTCTAGGCTTAAAGCTCGATCAGTGAATAAAATTCGAAATAGCATAGGTGCAATAACAGTCTCGATAATTTCTTCATTACTTATAGTAGGTTCATTACGCGATTTAGCTCTTTCTTGAATAATATCGAGTTGCTGAATAATTAGAGTTTCACATTTTTGAGCATTTGAAGAATCAGTTGTATATAGTACATCTCGTAGTAATGTTTGTCCTACTTCAGAAGAATACTCCTCAAAATATTGTTCAATCCATGCAGTGATATCCAGCTGAAATGAACCTAAATCTTTTGGTTCCATATCAGGTTTGAGCTCATTTAGGGCTACATCTGAAAATAGCTGATTAATATCCCCCCAACGGCGGTAAATTGTTGAAGGTGTTACTCCTGCCTCATGAGCAATCATCGGTATAGTAATTTGGCTCTGTTCAAAGGTTTTTTGAAGCTCTTTTACCGCTTGATGCACCGCAGTTTGAATTCTTTCACTACGACCACCAGGACGTAAGCCAGTAACAACTTTTGCCATTTATAAACTCTGTAAAAGGAATCAAAAAATTTATAAATATTTATATCTATATACAAAATACACTAAAGCTAAGGATTTGCTTTAGTGTAAAAATAATGTATAAAAGCTAAATATTCGCTTTTATGTTATTCATCTTATATGAACAATTCAAGTTCAAAACGGACTGGATCAGTTTTTCAGTTAGATAGTGCAAGTGCATTGACACTTAATACAATCACGCTCATGACCTTTATGGCGGCGTCTAGTGCACCGACTCCACTTTATCGTCTATACCAACAGCTTTGGCAATTTTCACCTGTCACTTTGACTTTAATTTTTGCAACTTATGCTTTTACTCTGCTGGGTTCATTACTGATTATTGGTTCTTTATCTGACTATATTGGACGCCGTCCTGTCATTATTGCAGCCATTTTTCTGCAAATTATTTCGATGAACTTTTTCTTATTTGCTTCAGATGTTTCGATGTTATTTATTGCACGGGGCTTACAAGGAATTGCAACAGGGCTTGCTGTCTCGGCTATAGGCGCAGCAATTTTAGATTTTAGTAAGCTTCAGGGTTCGCTTATTAATAGTATCGCACCAATGGTCGGCATGGCTGTTGGTATATTTCTAACTTGTTCTATTTTGCAATTCTCTGCCCAACCATTACAGCTTGTTTTTGAATTCTTATGTCTTCTTCTTATTTGTGAACTCATTTTAAGTTTTTTTACTCCAGAGACAGCCCAGAAAAGATCGGGTGCACTTGCCTCTTTAAAACCCAATATGGCTATTCCGCCACAAACAAAAAGCGCTTTATTGAGTATTAGTCCAATTAATATTGCTCTTTGGATGGTTAGTGGTTTCTTCTTATCACTTATGCCCTCTTTACTGGTAAAAATTTTCGAGACATCTTCAGCGTGGTTAAACGGAATCACCTTCATGGCGCTAGCACTCTCAGGTGCAGCCGGTATATTAACGCTTAGGAAGTCGACAAATTACCGTATTTTATTAACAGGTACTCTTTCAATTGCTATTGGTTCAACTGTTTTATTTTTAGCAATTAATCTTACAAGTGCAGTAGTTTTATTTCTCGGTTCTATTATTACCGGAGTTGGTTTTGGTACAGCTTTTATGGGCGCAATCCGCACAGTAATGCCTCTAGCTTTACCAGAAGAACGTGCAGGTCTTATGGCTGCATTTTTTGTTGAAAGTTACTTGGCATTTAGTATTCCTGCAATTTTAGCTGGCTATTTTGTTGGAAAAGTTGGACTCATGCATACAGCAAATAGTTATATTTGTTTTATTATCTTACTATCGCTTGTTGCCCTTCTTCTGATTTTTAAAAACTTTAAAAGTAAATAAGCCTATAAAAAAATAGCCTCTATTGAGGCTATTTTTTATTTCATTGATCACGCCAAGGTTTTAAAAACCGCTTTACATACTTTTTAAATGGCCATGTAAATTGTTTTATAAAACTATTTGGAATTTTATAACCTACCGTGCCATACACGCTTGCCAGATGATTTGGCATATATACACTTTTGAAGATGACATCATATAGAGGAATAAAAGCAGCGTAATTTTTATCAATCGCAGGTTTTTCTGAAGAGTGATGCCAATGGTGGAATTCTGGTGTAGCGATAATCCAGCGCAAATATGGAAAACGAAAACGCACATTGGAATGAATAAAAATAGCGTGAAATGAAATAAAGATTAAATAAGCAAAAACAGCTGAAGTATGAAAACCTAACAAGAAAATCGGTAAAGTCGCAATAAAACGAGTCATGAGCACTTCAATGACATGCAAACGAGAAGATGCTAACCAATCCATATATTCAGTCGAATGATGAATCGCGTGAAAGCGCCATAAGAAATTAACCTCATGCATGGCACGATGTAACCAATACACCGTAAAATCGACCACAATAAGTAATTCAATAAATTGCAGCCAAATTGGCTGAGCTTGTACGTAAGGTACAATTGGATTATCAGGCAAATGTGTAATCCAATATTGAATTGGCATAACCGTTAAAAAGCTGAATAATTGAATCCCAATATGACTGACCATGAAGTATTTCATATCGGTCACCCATCCTACTCTTAATATTTTTTGTTCAGGATTCTTAGCAAAAAAGCCTTCAAGTGGAATAAAAATGAACGCTAAAATAAATAAAGTTAGTACAAAATAATCGATACCTGCATAAAACGGTACACTTGGCAAAACAGGTGCTTCAATTACACCACAGCCCAAAACTGCTGCTACCAGTGAAAAACACAGCCCGTAAAATCCATATCTGTTTTGACGGATAATGGCACTAAAAGCACCGAAACCAGCACTAATAACAATGCCTGTGATCAGGCCATAATAAAAAAGGTGATAGTGTTTTGCGTAAAGAGGACGGAGTTCTGGAGTGGTTAATACACTGGGAAATAAAAAACATAATGCACCAAATAAGCAAAGTAAGCTGAGTGACATTGAAATAAAGGCGCTAATTTTCCCTAAACCTGCGTTAAGTTCTAAATTTTCAAATTTTGCTCTTAATTGATCGGTCATAATTCATATACAATTCTTATTGTGTATAACGCGAATGCTATCAAAATTTAATTATTAATTGTAAAAAGAAACAGATTTAACTCAGACTAAAAAATAGATAGATAAAGAAAACTAACTAATTCACCAAAGTTCGGGAAAATTAGTTAGTTATTTTAAAATATTTATTTATCTCATACTGTTTAAATAAGATAAAAATAATGAAGTCGTAAAATGAGATTTAGACCATTTATTTTTTATATGGAGTCTCATAAGTCGTCTCAGCAACTGGTGAAACGCGCCAAATCGTATTGCCTACATCATCTGCAACTAACACAGCACCTGAGAAATCAATTGCTACACCTACAGGGCGTCCATACGCTTTACCTTTATCACTGAGGAATCCAGTCAAAATATCTTGCGGTGGACCAGAAGGTTGACCACTTCTAAATGGTACAAAAATGACTTTATAACCACTGTGAGGTTTACGGTTCCAAGAACCATGCTGACCGATCAATGCCCCTCCTCTAAATTGTGGCATGAGTTCGGCTGCATAAAATGCAAGGCCTAAAGAAGCCGTATGGTTACCTAGCGCATAGTCGGGTTTAATTGCACGAGCAACCATTTCAGGATTTTGCGGTTTTACTCGCACATCTACATGTTGACCATAGTAGCTATAAGGCCAGCCATAAAAAGCTCCATCTTGAACTGACGTCATATAGTCGGGTACTAGGTCACTCCCAATTTCATCGCGCTCATTAACCACCGTCCAGAGTTTTCCACTTTGAGGTTGCCAAGCCATACCATTTGGATTACGCAGGCCGGTTGCAAATGGGCGTGACTGACCACTTGCGATGTCAAACTCCGTAATTTGTGCTCGGCCTTTTTCTTGATCTAAACCATTTTCAGCAACGTTACTGTTAGAACCAACGGTAATGTACAACTTGGTACCAGCTGGGTTAGCAATCACATTTTTGGTCCAATGGTGATTTAAAGGGCCACCGGGTAAGTCCAACACTTTGGTTCCACTGGCCGTAATTTGAGTTTCACCTTCTTGATAAGGAAAACGCAACAGTGCATCTGTATTGGCGATATATAAGTTATTACCGACCAATGCCATACCAAATGGAGAATTTAAGTTTTGAAGAAATACTGTTTTCTGATCGGCAACTCCGTCTCCATTAGTGTCACGAAGTAAACTAATACGGTTTGCACTTGGATGAGATGATCCTGCACGTCTCATCACAAAAGACATAATTTTACCTTTAATCCCTTTGCTGTCTTCTGGTTTAGGCGGGGCATCCGTTTCAGCAACCAATACATCACCATTTGGTAATACATAAAGCCAACGTGGGTGTTCAAGTCCTTTGGCAAATGCTTTGACCTTTAAACCTTCTGCTGGTTTTGGCATTACCCCACTCGGCCAGCCTTCTGCTGGAGCTATATTAACAGTTGGTAATAGGCTTGATTTAGGTTCAGGAAGTTTTGGGTCTGGCCCATAACTATCAGTAATTGGATATTGAGAGGATGAAGCACATCCTGCAACAAGAACTACAACTGTAGTGCCTAAAATTGGCATTAAAAAACGTGTAAACATCTTTTATCTCCATTTCTTATTTTTTCGCAATAAGCACAGATTAATGCTTTAGAAGAGAGACTTATAGTTTATTTATTTAACCAAACTAAGGATTACCGTCTATATTTTCAAAATTTTAATACATAACTAGTGTTTTCTAGACATTTAAAAGACTCTATTTATCAACTACACATTAATACTTGGCGTTAGGATTATTGCGTAAAATATTTAAGAAACCCTCTTTATCTTTTGGTGAGATCATTACGGTAGCCATTCTTCCATCTTTCATATAATAAATTTTGAGTCGATCTAGCGATAATGCCGGAGAGGAAAGTGGATTATGAGTAGGTTCTATTTGGGTAATATCATTAATATTAATTTTCCATCGAAATACCAAGCTCTTAATGATTAATGTGTTGTTTTCTACTACGTAATACGTGTTAAAGACCGAAAGCCAAATAACCAAAATGACTAAACTATAAATGACGAGATGTGGAAAATTTGAAGCTAAAGAATAATGATAATTTGCTTCATAAATTTTCATAAGGATATTGGCAGTGATCACAACAAATATTAATAAAAACCACCAATCAATTTTTGATTTAAATTTCAAAAGTTATCCTCCACGTTTAAATATCATTTATAACGAGCCTTTCTATATTTTTTATAAAATAATTGAACTAAAAATTAGCTTTAAATGTTAATGATACAAAATCTCGATCATCTATCGTGCTAAATTCATTAGAACCAAAAAAGTTATTATAGGCAATCTCTGTTGTATATTTTTGCTGATAAGTCATAGATAACGCCGCAGTTACACTCATTTGCCCTTCTTGAAAGTTTTGGCTATATCCATAAACATCGTGTCTAAAACTAAGACTTGGCGTAATCACTGTAGAGGGTAAAATATCTTGATAATTTAATGCTCCACGTAATCGGTAACCTAATGACCATTCATTAAAAAAACCGTTTTTATTACAAAAGCGTTCATTCAAGTTATCAATTTCTGCATTGGTAAGATGAGCTGTACCATACGGCGTACATTTAAACTCACCTGTTTCAGGATTATAAGCACCTGTTGAAAGCTCACTACGGCCAAATGCACCAGTCCGACCAATCCGATGATTACCAATATCTGCAATATGGTTTAAGGCAAACTCTGTAGACCATGTCATCGAATTCGCGCCCCAAATATTGAATATGCTATCAGTTGCTCCAACCGAAAATTGTGTTACGGGTAAACGTACATATCCTTGGATATATTGACCCAATCCAACAGTTTTTCCCGGCGGCGCAAATGGTGTTCCTTCCGATAGCACTTGAGCATAGACAATGTCTGTGCCGTTTAGCTGCAAAGGTTGATTAGGTTTGTGGGTTAATTCACTAAAAATGGTTGTTGTTCCAACTTTCCCAGTCAGACTTAATCCAAACATTTTGATATTTTCAGGATAGATAGAAAAATAACTTGCGCTATTAAAATGTTCGGGTCCTGCTGCTGTTACAGCCGTTCCATCAAAGTTTGCATTACGGCTATGGTAGTTCGCATAGTAAATACCTAACTCAGCATTATTTAAACTGGCTAATGTCTGTTTTAAAGCAATACCATATTGGCCATTATCCTTTGCTTTTCTACTTTCTGCACGTGGAATATAGGTACGTAAACGAATTGCGGTATCTGATAATTTATCTCCACCTCCAGCAATCAGAACTGGACCTGCATTTTCGGGCACAAAGTCTGAAATCTCAAAGAAAGTTCCGCTACCATCAACAACTGAAGGTCTAAATTTAAATTGATAGAACCCTTCTATTTTCAAATTTTTAATAATGCTTGTGTCGAACGAAAACATTTCGGCTGGAATGATTCTTTCTTTTGCATCACCACCCGGTCGGTTAATTGCAGCAAAATCAAATGCACTCACCGAATTTAAACCGTTTTGAAAAAACTGAGATTTCCCCCAATTTAAAGTCTGTTTGCCTAATTTTAAATTGATGCTTTTTCCATCGTCTAATTCAAAATCTTTCCATATATAGGCATTCCATAAATCGATACCTTTGAACTTTGCGAGCCTTGGCCACGCTGAATCATTAAAGGGTTTAAAGTCTCCGTGCCCTGTCTCATAGGCATGGTCATACCAGTATTTAGTGCTAATGACCGCACCCTGCTGTTTTCCATTTAGCTTAACTTCGGTTATGCCTCTGATGATCTGTGAAATGGCATCATATTTACTAAAATTCATACGCCCATCATCACCATTCACATCAATGCTAGCGCCTTGTTTACCTATTTTGTTTGCGTCAGGCCGATAAAGTAATGAAACGGATGGATCTTGCGTACTCCAACTGGCTCCTAAGCTTAATGTCGTTTTTGTATCGAACTTCCAATCTTTATCAATATCAAAATTCTCTGCGTTCACTTTAGACATGAATAAAATTAGGCTTAATGAAACACCTATTTTTTGAATATATAGAACGTGATTATTTCTTAGATTTAAATAGACGTACTGACCCATCATATTATCTCCCTATAAATATGATTTTTTTATTTATTGCTTATTACTCAAAGCCATCCATTGGCTTTAAATGGTTTACATAAGCAGGTATTTTTTTGCACTAGGCTGGTTGTTCGACCTGATCTAACTGTTGAATGAATTGTTCAGCTAAAGGCCAATAGCCAAAGCCAGATGCAGGGTTTAAATGTCCCACTTCACCTAAATTTACGAGTCGACTACCCCACTTTTCTGCCATTTCACTGACAGCTTCATAACGAGCTAAATGGTCATTGGTGCTTGCAACCAAAATGCTGGGAAAAGGTAGTTCTTGATCTGGTAAAGGACTCCATCCTTCTTGATGAAGTACAGTTGGGCTTGGATAATTTTCTGGCCAGCTTTCGTTTAAGTCAGGTGGAGCCACAAGTAGAGCTCCTTGAATTGGTCGTTGATATTTTGCAGCCCAGTGTATTGTCATCAGCACACCAGCGCTGTGTGCGACCAAAATGACAGGCCCTTGTATTTGTTCGAGTTGTGCCTGAATAGCAGCAACTCTATTTTCACAATTGAGTTTATTAGTTTCTACAGGTGGTACAGAGCGAACCTTTGCTAGCTTTGTTTCTAAGATTGTTTGCCAATGCTCGGGAACATGATCGCGTAACCCCGGAATAATTAAAATTGTTGCTTTGGTTTGTATTTTTTCCATTTCGACGCCTGTGAATTTTGCCATCTAGGATGCATAAGAATTTTTATAAAACTCCATTCACAATAAAGGCTCATTTCAGTTAATGGTGTACATAAGACGTCACGGACTTTTCATTTGACGACACATCTTTTTAAAATTTCGTAAATTAATTAAAATAGTTTTTGTAATTACAAATGAATTAAAAGAACAGATTTAAAATTGATTCGACATCATGATTAGGCGCTTAAATAAAAGCTTTTGTAATGCAGATATTTTAGTTATAACTAGATATGAGCTGTAAGGAATATGGCTGATTAAGAACAGGAGATAATAAAATGGTGCCTCTTGCGCATACCGCCTCTTTAAAAAATTATTTGGCAGTTGCTCAGCAATTAGATCTAAATCCCTACCATTTATTATCACGTGTTGGGCTTAGCCAAACTCAATTGAATGATCTTAAACAACGTATTCCTGTAGATAAAGCCATTACCTTGCTTGAAGACTCAGCCCAAATGAGTAATTGCGATGTATTCGGTTTACATATGGCAGAGCAACGCGAAATCGCGGATTTTGGTGAACTGAGTTTATTATTAAGTTACCAATATACTTTGAGAGAAGCGCTACAAACGATTGTTCGTTATAGGAATTTACTCAATAACTCACTTGAAATATATATTGAAGAAATTGACGATACAGTAGTTATTCGAGAAGAAGTTATAACCACAACTTACGGATATAGCCGTCAAGCCACAGAACTTGCTTTAGGAATCACCCATCGTTTTTGTGCAGCACTCATGATGCAAAAATGGCGGCCTTTAAGTGTACACTTCACTCATAACCCGCCTAGTGATTTAACTTTGCATCGGCGGATTTTTGGCTGTGCGCTAGAGTTTGGTAGTGACTTTAATGGCATTGTTTGTACGGCAGCCGAACTTGATACAACAAACCCTCAAGCAAATCTAGCTATGGCTAACCATGCGCAGCGTTATTTAGATATTTTGCAAAATAACAATGAATCGACCATGATTTTTGATATTCGTAAAAGTATTTATCTTCTTTTACCAATGGGCCGCGCTACGATTGATCAAGTCGCACAAACACATGGTATTCATGTGCGGACTTTACAACGTCGATTAGAAGAAGCTCAGACGAGTTTTAGTGATTTAATGAATGAAGTACGCAAAGACCTCGTATTTCGTTATTTAAAAAATCTAAATTATTCACTTGCTCAAGTGTCTGATATTTTAGGTTACTCAATGCCGAGTTCTTTTACGCGTTGGTTCATTAGCCAATTTGGTATGTCACCGAATACGTGGCGTAGTCACAATAAAGCCCTGCTCAATTAATTTCTCTTTATGTGAGGCTAAATGAAGTCATTTAAAATGTAAGGAAGCTGGAGAACCACTCCAGAACTTCCTTAAAAATCTAATTTTTAAAATTAAAACCACAAGCGCATAAGTCCAAGAACCAATACCACTAAAAAGATGCTTTCGCCGATCATTAAAAGGATTGGTTTAATGCCGACAGATGCTAATTCTTTTAACTGAGTTTTCATCCCTAAAGCACTAATTGCGATGACTAAAAACCAGCGTGATAAGTCATTAATTCCATTTTGAACCATCGCTGGTACCCATCCTGTACTATTAATACAAGCGAGTAGTAGAAAGCCAACAGCAAACCAAGGCAGTAATGGTGGTCGCTCTCCGGTTGAATCTGCTCCTTGCATACGGGTAATCATAGCCGCACAAACAATTACTGGAAGCAACATTGCCACACGCATGAGTTTAACTACAGTCGCCGTATCCCCCGTTTGAGTAGACATGCTATAACCAGCGCCGACCACTTGCGCTACATCATGAATCGTAGCACCAAGAAACACTCCAGCCGCTTGTGGCGATAACTCTAGCCACTTCGCAATCATCGGGTAGACAATCATTGCAAATGTTGAAAGTGCCGACACGCCAATCACGGTAAATAAAGTCGCTTTTTCTTTTTGCGGATGATTTGGAAAAGCAGCCGATAGCGCCAGTGCGGCTGAGGCACCGCAGATTGCCGTTGATCCACCAGTGAGCATGCCAAATAGTTTTTGGAAGCCTAAAATTTTAGCGGCAATAACAGAAACTGTAATTGTAACAACAACCAAAGTGACAACTAACGCAACTGGTTGCCAACCTAGTGCGGTAATTTGTCCTAAAGTTATACGCATACCGAGTAACGCGATGCCCATCCGCAGCACACTACGTGCGGTAAACTCGATACCTGCCTTACATTTACTTTCAGCCGCTAAAAAATTCACGCTCATGCCGAGCAGTAGTGCAAATAGCATAACTGGCGCGCCATAGTGCTCTGATAAAAAACAGGCAGCCGCTGCAACGACCGAACTGACCACAAAACCTGGTGCTAATTCTCTTGTACGCTGGGAAAAATTTTTCAAAACTAAACTACTCATGATTTTCCCCACAACCGATCACAATAAATACCTTGTCCTCGATCACTTCTACGGGATAGGTTGCAACTTTGAGCTGAGCAGAATTAACTAAACAGCCATTTGTTAAATCAAAGCGTAGACCATGGGCACAACACTGAATCACTCGTCCTTCTAACCGTCCACTAAATAGCGATGCGCCCTGATGAGGACAACTGTCATCGATTGCATAAAATTGAGTCGCAACGTTAAATAGTGCGAGAGTTTTATCTCCAATTTTAAAAAAAGCCCGCTCACCTGAATTCGGTATTTTCTCGAAAGGCACTTCAAATCGGTTGGTCATATCAACTCTCCTTGTGCCAGCATTGCCTCTTGCATCGCTTGATAAAGTGCATCTGCTGACTGCGCACCCACTAAGGCAGAAGCCCGATCAAAAATAAAGTAAGGCACGCCATTACCTCCTGTACTTGCAGAGATAAAATCTTGATGATCTTGAATAAATAAATCTTTGATAAGCTCAGGTGAGAAGCCACAACGTTTCACGATTTTGTATAAAGTGGTGGTATTTCCGATGTCTAACCCATCATAAAAATATGCAGCAAAGAGTTGTTCTAACAACGCATTGCATTGCTCAGGAGTTCCTATTTTTAAAGCTTTATCAAATAAGCGATGAGCTTTGGCCGTATTTGGCATCCGTTTAATCTGTTCAAAATCGATCTTGAGCCCAACTTTATGTGCAGCTTTATTGACCTGTTCTTGTCTCATACGAACTGCTGTCAAGCTACCTAACCGTTTCAAATAAAACGTTTGAAACGGTACACCTTCAATTGCCAAGTCGGGTATGAGCTGAACACTTCGCCAGTGCACGACAACTTTGACTTTGGGGTGAAGCTGATAAAATCTATTTATAGCGATCAGTAACTGACGTTTTCCGATCAAACACCAAGGACAAATAAAGTCAAAAAATACATCAATGTGTAATTGCCGAATCATCATTTGTTATTCATCCCGCATTTTTGTATTTGGTTACCTGAATGATTTTTAAGCTCAATTATTCCTTGCTGCTCAAAGCGTGCGATATCTTTGTGATAATGGCGTTTGGCATAAAAAAATACGGCTGCAGCTGCAATACTGACCAATGGCATGAGTTGAAATGCGTTATGTAAACCAATCACATCAGATACTTTGCCAACCACTAAAGGACCAAGAGCTAAACCAAGAAAATTGTTAGCTAAAGTGAGTGTTGCAAATGCAGAGCCATGAACTGAGTTATGTGTGAGATTGGCCACCATGGCACTAGATGGCCCATTGGTTCCTAGGGCAATAAACATTCCTAGGCAGATGAGAAGTAACTGATTAAGTCCCGCAGGCGCAGCAAAAGCAATTAATAAAAGAACACAACCGAGCAAGCAGTATGTAATCGCTAAACTGACCTTACGATCTGGACAGTTACGGCCCAAATAATCACACAACATGCCGCATAGAATTGTGCCTACTGCACTACATAGTAAAATGACCGCTGCCATTACGCCTGCCTTGTCGGTACTCATGCCGTAATAGCGATTGAGATAACTCGGCATCCAGACAATCACTGTGCCACCAACAAATAATTGCAGACCACTACCAATGTAAGTGGCAATGACTGAACGACTTGAATATAAAGTTTTTAAAGGGCTTTTAATGTGCTGGGTTTTACTACGAATTTTATTTTGAGGTGTTGCGTTTATTCTGTTTTCTTTCACTAAAATTGGATATAGAAAAGCCAAAATGAGACCAAATAAAGCAATGCCTCCAAAAGCCCAACGCCAACCAAAATGTTGTGCGAGTACACCACCTAAAGCCACACCCAAAAACGAGCCAAATACGCCACCCGCCATAAAAGCACTGGCGAGTGTTGCACGCATTTCTCGTGGAAAAACAGCCACAACCACTGCGATTCCAACGCTGCCATAAGCAGCCTCACCCACACCAACCATAAAACGAGCAATAAACATCTGCTCATAATTTTCAGCAAGCGCACATCCTAAAGTCGCCAAACTCCATAAAGCCGCCATAATGGCCAAGCTTTTCACTCGTCCAAAACGGTCTGCCATTAAAGACAACGGCAGAGTCAATAAACCCACCATTAACGCCACAATGCCACTGAGCAAACCTAACTGGCTATCGCTGAGCAACCACTCATTTTTAAGTAAAGGAAAAACTGCGTTTAAGACTTGTCGTGACATGTAATCTGAAATGAGCAGACCAAATGTCAAAGCAAAAACAAGCCATGCATAACGACGAGGTATACTGATTGACGTATCAACATCGCTCATCTGATCTGAATACTGATGTGCATTCATACGACCTCCTTGTATTTTTTATAATTTCTATTTAGCTAGTGCAGCAACGCACTTTTAAAATCAAAGCGAATAAGCTGCACTACAATTGAGGTCTAAGTTCCGTTAGACCTTGTCACATTATTTACGCTGCGGCACGCCCTTTTGCCCAGCTTTACGGTTGGGTGCCATACCATTTGCGATTAGGGTTTCTTCAATACTGCTGTATTGCACCCCAATACGATAAATTTCACGGGCTTCTTTTCCTGAGGCAATTTCACGGCCTAATTCATGGGCAATCCGAACGGTTTGCTTAATTTGCTCTACAGATGAAAAACGGCGTCCTTGATGATCGATGATCGTGTCTTCATTACCCACACGGGCATGTAAACCCATTGCCATCGACATCGTATTAAAAGGTAATACATTTTTGAGCAAAGATTCTGATGTCAAAGTACATCCATCAGGTACGCGATGAATAAAATTAAAGAAATTAAATGGATTTGGACCATCAAAACCGCCACCGATTCCAATCCAAGTTAAGTTTAACGGCCCCATATACAATCCTTTACGTACCATACGTTCTAGCGTCTCAAGACCATGCATACCCGTTAACTGAAAGTGCGGTTGAATATTGTTTTTACATAAGCGCTTAATATGTTCGGTAACCCATGCAGGCCCTGCAGGCACAGTCATCTCTGCATATGCTGCTTGAGTCGCTGGATGTGCCAATGAAGTCCCTTCTAAATATTCAGGATAGAGCAATTCCATAATATTCATTTGTGTGGTGTTAATTGCCACCGTGACCTGATCAGGCTTTGGAGTGAGTTCAGCCAACATATGTCGGGTGTCATCACTTAACCATAGAGCCGCTTCACCTTCGCTTTCTGGTGCAAATGAAATCGAGCCACCCACCTGAATAATCATGTCAGGCACAGCTTCACGAACCCCTGCAATAAGCTCGTTAAATTTTGACAAGCGTTTAGAGCCTTTGCCATCAAGCTCACGGACATGTAAATGCAGCACTGTCGCGCCTGCTTCATAGCACTCAACCGCTTTTTGTATTTGCTCATCCATGGTCACAGGAATATCTTCTGGAAAGTCTTCTGGCATCCATTCGGGTCCATACGGCGCAACCGTGATTACCACTTTTTCCATATTTTCTGGGTGCAATGAGTCGTCAAAGAATTGCATGTGCATCTCCTTATGTATTTTTAGAATTTTCGATTAGATAAAATTATTAACCTATAGACTTAATAGGTTGCGTCACCAATAATGCCGGCCCGTTCCATTTTTCGGTGGCAAGGTGGGTAATCCATGACTGCATAATGTTGTGTGCTACGGTTATCCCAGATGGCAATGCTGTTAGGCTTCCAACGCCAACGCACTTGAAACTCTGGAATATACGCTTGAGAAATTAAGTAACGTAGTAGTTCAGCTGCGCCCGGATTGGCATCTTGTCCAAATCTAACGCGCTCTTTGGTGTGATAGTTACTAAAGTGGGTTGTGAACGCGTTGACGTATAAAATTTTCTCGCCCGTTTCGGGATGAGTACGTACCACTGGATGCTCAGCATCAGGGAACTTTGCTTTTAAGTCCAAGCGTTTTTCAAGTGGCATAGCCGCACCAAAACTCGCTTCTATGCTGTGGTAGGCACGTAAGTCAGCAATCTTATCCTTAATATCGTCGGGTAAAGACGCATAGGCCATAACCATATTGGTCCACATGGTGTCACCACCTACAGGTGGGCATTCAACACAGTGCAGCACACATCCCATCGGTGGAACCTTGCGCCAGCTTGCATCGCTGTGCCAAGCATTTTCATAACGATCGACAGGACTTTCCGGATGTTTATAAATCTGCACCAAACCCGGATGATCAGGATGGCTGCCTACCGCAGGATGATCTTCTAACTGTCCAAATTTTTCTGCAAATGCCACATGATCCTGACGGGTTAAGTGCTGATCTCGCAAGAACAACACACGGTGTTTAAGTAGTTGTGTGCGAATTTCAGCAAATAATCCATCATCATAAATCGCATCAGCAAGTTTGACGCCACTGAGCTCTGCACCGATATTGCAAGTTAACTGTTCAATTTGCATAAGAAATCCCTTCAAATTACAAAGATTGATGAACCTATTGTTTTACGTGCTTCCAAATCACGATGAGCTTGCACGGCATCCTTTAGCTCATAGCGCTGATTAATTTCAATTTTGATTCGCCCATGTCGAACATGATCAAATAATTCATTTGCCAGTTCTTTCTTCTCGGCAGGATCTGCAATGTAATCTGCCAAAGCTGGACGTGTGACAAACAATGAACCTTTCACAGCGAGTAATACCGGATCAAAAGCAGGAATTGGACCAGATGCTGTTCCTACGCAGACCAACAAACCACGGCGTTTGAGAGAGTCTAATGAACTCATAAAAGTGGCTTGGCCAACACTATCGAAAACGACATTTACACCCACGCCACCTGTTAACTCACGTACACGCTCCGCAACATTTTCATGACTGTAGTTAATGACATGATCACAACCATGAGCTCGCGCTACGGCAGCTTTTTCTTCTGAAGATGTGGTCCCGATAACAGTTAGGCCAAGTAATTTAGCCCATTGAGAAACGATCAGCCCAACACCACCAGCGGCTGCATGTAATAAAATTGAATCACCCGCTTTAAAGTCATAAATACGGCGCATCAGATAAGCAGCGGTCAGCCCTCTCATGGTCATGGCTGCCGCTGTTTCACAAGAAATTTCTTCGGGTAATTTAATTAAAGCATTTGCTGGAATTAGACGGTGGGTGCTATATGCACCTAAGGTATTTAAAAAACCTGTATAAGTAACTCGATCACCTACTTTAAGCTGAGTGACTCCTTCGCCTAAAGCTTCGATAACACCAGATGCTTCGACGCCCATGCCATTAGGCATTGGAATTTGATAGGTTCCATTACGAAAATATGTATCGGCATAATTTAAACCGACTGCCACATGACGTAGGCGTACTTCTCCAGCTTTTGGATCTCCTACTTCTACATCCTCATAGCGCATTACTTCTGGCGTTCCTGTTCCATAGAAACGTATAGCTTTCGTCAACGTCATGTCCTATTCCATATTTTGGTTTTTTATTGAGTGCCTATAAAAGCAATAACCAAAATTACAACAGTTAGGATATGGGCCACTTTACATTTGACGACACAAGCTTAACGTTTAATGACAAAGGATATTCCAAATATTGCTAAACAGTATTCCCAGCAATTGCAGCAGATATATTTAAATTGGTGCTATGAGAATTTTTATTTTCACTCAAGCTAAAACTCACCGCCTCTTTTGCATGAATAGTGGTGGTATCAAATAAAGGAACCGAGAATTTAAGCTCACCAATTAACATACAAATTTCGGTACAACCCAAAATAACTCCTTGGGCACCTTCAGCTATAAGCCTCTCTACAATAGCAATATACTTTTGCTGAGAATCGGGGTTAATCACACCTAAACAAAGTTCTTCATAAATAATGCGATGGACTGTCTTTCGATCTTCTTCATTTGGAATAACGACATCAATTCCATAATCCTGCAATCGAGCTTTATAAAAATCTTGCTCCATTGTAAAAGCGGTCCCTAACAGTGCAACTTTACCAATGTTTTGACTCAAAATTTCTTTTGCCGTTGCATCAGCAATATGTATAAATGGAACCGTAATGGCATCTTCAATTTGAGGCGCTACCTTATGCATGGTATTAGTACAGACCAAAATACAATCTGCCCCTGCTTTTTCTAAATTTTGTGCTTGCTCAGCTAAATATGTGCCAGCTTCTTGCCATAAACCCTTCGCTTGCAAGGCTGCTATTTCTTCAAAATCGACACTATTAATAATGACCTCAGCAGAGTGTAATTTTCCTAATTTACGATGAACCATTTTATTGATCTGTTGATAATAAAGCGCTGTAGATTCCCAACTCATTCCGCCTAATAAGCCGATTGTTTTCATTATTGAATCCTTCTATTTATGTAAAACTTATCTATATCTCTTATGGGTAAAGCGCAGCTAGAATAAAATTGCTTTCTTAGTTTATTTCTAGCTTCTCCTATTTACGAATATGAAAAGCTGTGGTGGCCAGAGAAATGTTTAAGTTCAATAGACCTTATTTATGAACTTCCCAAAACAGAAAACTCCCCCATAAATCCCAAATCATGAAACACAAGAATTCACGCAAAATTCACGACCAGCTCTTTAATTTGATCTTATAAAGTTGGCTTGGATATCGACATGAAAATTATAACTACAGCCCTAGGGTTGATTACTTTGATAGGTTTAACGGCGTGTAAAAGTGTGCCTAGTTACTCAGGTGACTATGGCAAAGCTGAACAAAAAATTACTGGTATAGAATTAGATGATCAACAGGCGCTAGATATCGGCAATCGTTTTGTCGCTGCATTTAATACGCTCGGCACCCCTTCTTTTGTAAATAATGCCAGCAATCTTTACGCTGATCAGCTCTATATCAACGATACACTCTCGCAGTTCTCTCAGAAAAAAGATTTGATTAAGCATTTTGAAGGGATGAATGCCCGAGTGAGTAATGTCACTGTAAAACTCATTAGTTCAACTCATCACCAAGATACAGCCTACATCCATTGGTACATGACCTATGACTTTAAAATGCTAGGTCGCTCAAAAACCATGGCTTCTTATGGAATTAGTCAAATTAAGATTAATGAACAACAAAAAATTATTTTCCAGCAAGATTATTGGGATCCAGCGAATGGCCTCTACCGTTCTTTACCCATATTTGGAGGAGTATATAAATGGATATTGCCGTTCAAAAAAGTCGAATCTTGATATTTCTAGGAATCTTAATCGTATCTCAAGCGAATGCGGCTGAACTGAAAAAATGCAGTTCAGCTCCTTTAATGGTGACGAGCAAGAAGGTGGGAAATGTCAGTTACTTTGCTGAAGATTGCCTAAAAAATTGGCAAAGCCAAAGCATCAAAATGGACTTTAGCTATAACCGCGATATTCCCGAGTGGGCATTTAAACGCGCAGCAACTCACTTTTTGAAGAAAAATGTTAGCGGCTTTGATGCGAAATCCCCGCTTAATCATATTAATGAACTATATAGGCCAATTAAGAGTGGAGATCTCTATAGTCTCTACTATCAACATGAAAATCAAAAACTAGAATTAAAATTAAACCAGAAGCTGCTCGGCTCTTTGAACAATCCGAATGCAAATCAATATTTTAAAATCTGGTTTGGTAGTGAACCGTTTAATGCTAAATTAAAACAACAACTATTAAATTAATGGCTTAATAAAATCTCATGGGTAATCACTTTATCCTCATGGTTGAGGACCATTTTGAACTTGCAGCAACAGTCTGCGAATTTCTTGAAGTGCATGGTTATATCGTCGATCATGCACGTAACTTAGATGCTGCACGAACTTTTCTCAAATCTCAGCATTATCATCTTTTGTTGCTCGATATAAATTTGCCCGATGGCTCGGGTTATGACCTATGTAACTGGCTACGTACCGAACAAGGCGTTGATATTCCCGTTCTTATGCTCACAGCAAGAGATACTTTAGATGACAAACTTAAAGGTTTTACTGCTGGAACAGATGATTATTTGGTAAAACCTTTTGATTTTAATGAATTAGTGATGCGGATTCGTGCATTAATAAAAAGAGCAGCTGGCGAAGTCACTCACCATAAAATTCAAATTCACGACTTAATTCTTGATAGCGCAACTCAAACCGTGGTTCGTGCCGGAAATAATATCGAGTTACCCCCTATTCAATTTAAACTATTAAAAATTTTGATGCGCCAGTCTCCAAAAGTAGTGACTAAGCAAGAACTGATGATGGAATTATGGGGAGACGAAGAACCTGAAAGCGATGCGTTACGCAGTCACATCTATAACCTAAGAAAAATGGTTGATAAACCTTTTGATCCTAAACTATTACATACAGTGGCAGGTGTCGGTTTAAAAATTGCTTTGGAAGATTCCGCGACTTAACTTAAATAGACCACAACAATTAAGCCTGTGGTTGGCTCCAAATCGAGTTCAGGATGAGTGGTTAAATAATATTGTCGATCAAACAGCTCCACTCTCCATCCTAGTTGTTTGCAAAGCTTTTGTACCAATTGCAAACCAATTCCATGGCCTTTAGCCTTTAAGGAAAGTTGCGAATCGCTGAGTTCTTGCACCTTTACATCGTTAGGTAAAGAAATTCCAATTCCATTATCTGCAATAATCAGGCTGTTTTTTTGTTGAATAATGTCGATTTGTGAGCCTTGAGAATAGTTCAGGGCATTACGTAAAATATTACCTAAAACCATTTGAGTCATCGAAGGATATAACCAACGTGGCTGCTCAGAAACATCAGGTTGAATATTAATCTGTATCCCTTTACCTGCACTTACCGCTTCTAAACTTTCAACAAGATCCTTTACCGTTTTCGATAATAAATTTTTCTCAGATGGCAAGCTCTGTACCGTATTCCGAGCAATCGCAAGTAAGGTATCAACGAGCAGCTGCATATCTTCAATTGTGTTATGAAGACGGACTAAAGATTTATCGTCTCCATATTTCGCCTGACACAGTTGCACATTACCTTTCAAAATGGTGAGTGGAGTGCGTAACTCATGACTCACATCTCCAGTAAATTCTCTTTCGCGTCGGATAAAATCACTTAAAACCTGATGATATTTTTCTAAAGCTTGTTTGAGATATTCGGCTTCCATGTTGCCATTGGTATTAATATCTCTAAAAGGAGATGCCTGAGTATCTTGATGTGCCCAATCAATATTTTCTAAAGCATTCGCTAAACGCGTAATCGGGGAAAAATAGCGTCTTGCTCTTCGGTTTGACCACCACAAAAAGCTATATAAAACAGATAAGCTGAACATCAGCGGAGCAAGGCCAAATAACCAGATCAACTTATTGACATTGCTTTCGCCAAATACCAACAGAACATGCTGACCATTACGCTCACCATAGACCGTCATTCGTTCTTTACCATCTACGAATACTCGGTGCACGCCACTTTCTAAAGGCATGCCCCGAAAAGGTTGAGGCGCGACTTGTGTATTCCACCGATATCCATATAAATTTTTGGTATCTGGTAAATCAGCATTTGGGTTACGTTCTATACGTAACCAGTAATGCTCCATTTCCTGTTCTAAAGCGGTTTTAAGTAAAGAACCCTTAATCACCCAAGCACTACAAGCCAACCCGACCACGATCGATAATGCAATCAGACCAATCTGCAACCAGTAATATCGATTGAACATTTGGGCTAATGGATGACTCGCTTTGCCATCATGTCGATTTTTTATCATATCTTTATCGCCGGGATAGGCTATAGAAATTACTATGATCGCTTTTTAAATAAAAAGTGACCAATGACCCATTCTTGACCTTGCTCAAAACCAAATAACTCAGCACAAGCCATGAAGAAAATACGCCAGCGTTGCCACCAAATATTGGCATCTTTTCCATAGATTTTTTTAAACAGGGGCTTCAGTTCGACTTCTTGATTATCCATATTATCAAGCCAAGCATTTGCCGTTCTCATATAGTGCTCACCCGACCACTGCCACTGTTGAGCCAACTCTAAATGCTCTTGAAAATGCAAAAAAGTCGAAGTCGAAGGCATTAAACCGCCAGTAAAGAAATACTTGGACATCCAATCATAATCTGATTTCACTTCAAAAGGATAATGTAAAAAGCGATGGCAAAAAATATGACACCAAAGTAAGCCATCTGCCTTTAACCAGCCCTGAATTTTTTCAAAAAGACGTTGGTAATTACGTACGTGTTCAAACATTTCGACCGATACAACACGATCAAACTTGTCTTGGTCTAATTCAAGTACATTCACATCACAGGTAAGCACTTCAACATTGGTTAAACCTCTCAACTCTGCTTGCCGAAGAATATGCTTTTTCTGAGTTGCAGAATTTGAAACAGCCGTAATCTGTGAGCGTGGATAGTTTTCTGCCATCCACAAAGTTAAAGAACCCCAGCCACAGCCTAACTCTAAAATGTGTTGACCGTTTTTAAGTTGTGCTCTTTCACAATAAAGCTGAAGAGCTAACTCTTCTGCCTCATCTAAAGTTGTGGTTTTAGTCGGGAAATAACACGCACTATATTTGAGTCTTTTTCCAAGCACCGCCTGAAAAAACTCGGTCGGCAATTCATAGTGCTGTTCGTTTGCCTTATCCGTTTCAACGGCGATTTCGCTCTTCTTCAGCATATTAAGCACATCCATGTAGCGCTGCGCTCCTTGTTCAGGGTCATAACGGCCTTCTTGGATTAAGCGCTTTTTACTTAAAGCACGAATTGCAGCTCGAATTGCATGATCTGGAATCACACCACTTTCAACAATTTTCAAAGACTGATGAACAATAAAATCCATATGCGCACCTATTTTTTGGGTTTTCGCGGAATAAACATTGACGTTTTTTGTTGATAATCAAGATAATTTTGACCGCGACTTTTAATTGCTTGTTTTTCACTAAATGGAATACCCGTGACGTAATATAAAAATAGCCACATCAGTAACGGATAAATCCACAATACATATTGGCCTGCTGCTAAACCAATAATTGGGTAGGCAAACCAATGTAACCATTCAAAAAAATAATTGGGGTGACGTGAATAACGCCATAAACCCTGATCCATCGTTTTGCCATGATGATCTGGATTTAATTTAAATCGGTATAACTGCTGATCAGCGAGCTGCTCTCCAATGAAAGCAATTACCATGATGACAGCAGCAATTACTAAAGCGACTTTATATCCACTACTCCATTCAGTTGCCTCTACATTGAGGAGCATCCACATCGGCAAAAAGAACAAAAGCACTAAAAGTGTTTGAAAGATAAAAAAGAATAAAAAGCCAATATGCTGAAACTTACCCATCGCTTTACGCATGCTCGCGTAACGGCCATCTTCTTTTTGTTCAGATTGATAACGTCTTAAAAGGTGCCAAAATAATCTTAAAAACCATAAGCCGCTAAAAATACCGATAAAAAGACGCACTTCAACTGGGGCAACTGAAATGAGTAAAGAAGACACAATAATGTTTACTGCCAGACAGAAACTCCATGCAGCATCTACTATTCCAGCTCGGCCATTTAGAGTGGCAAGTAGCCAGCTCAGCAACATGATCATTAAATCTAGAATCAGTAAATTCCAAAACATGAGCAGTCTCCTTACTTGAGCTGTTTGATTTAGTAACTGGTACTTTCAAACAGCAAGTGAACATTGCTTATCACGCCTTCTTTAAAACCACCTTCGCAATAACATAAATAGAAATCCCACATCCGAATGAAGTTTTCATCGAAACCTAGAGCCAATACTTGTTCCCGCGCCGCTAAAAAACGCGCTCTCCAGTGATGAAGTGTTTGCGCATAACTTAAACCAATATCATTTAAATGCTTTAACCTTAAACCACTCTCAGAGGCGGTTTGAGTCAACACACTCACACTAGGGATGAAGCTACCCGGGAAAATATAGCGCTTAATATAATCAACTGTATTTAATGCTTTTTTATACCGGAAATCTTCAATAGTAATGGCTTGAATAAATGCCAACCCTTTCGGTTTTAAGAGTGCTTTACATTGATCAAAGTATGTCGATAAATATTGCGCACCAACCGCCTCAACCATTTCAATTGAAACCAGCTTATCGAACTTGCCTTCGAGCAAACGGTAGTCTTTAAGTTGCACATCAATTCGATGTGCCAAGCCAGCTTCATTTACACGAGTAACGGCTTCATCATATTGAGCTTGTGAAATGGTAATGGTGGTTACTCTACAGCCATAATGTTGAGCTGCATAAATTGCAAAACCACCCCACCCACTTCCAATTTCAACCAAATGATCTAGTGGTTTTAAATCTAACTTTTTACAAATGATCTCTTTTTTTAAATCAGATGCTTGTTCGAGTGTCATGTTTTCATTTTCAAAAACGGCGCTCGAATACATTAAAGACGGATCTAAAAATAATTTAAAAAAGTCGTTGCTTAAGTCGTAGTGCTCGGCAATATTTTTACGGCTACCACTTATAGAATTCTTTCGATTTTGATACCAAGCTTTAAGAAAAAACTGGCTCGCTTGAGCAATAACATTCTGGTTGATTTGGTCCAATACAGCTCGATTACGTGCCAAGATCTGAATCAACTCGACAAGGTGCTCGCTGCTCCAGTCACCACGGATATACCCTTCTGCTGCTCCCAAAACACCATTTTTTAAAATGAGATCCATCAATAAAGGATTGTGGACTTCAATCACAGCATGTAAGTCTGAAACTTCACCGACCGTCCCATTCCACGCGCCCTGAAAAGTGATCTGTCCATGACGTAGTTTGAGAAGACTCTTGAGCAGTAACGGTAGTGAGTCATCTTCACCATAAAGAAATGTTTTTATCATGTCTTATCTACCTTGATCTTTTTAGGATGACGATAAAATGGAACTTTTTTTCGCCACAACTTAAATGCCTCTAAATATATTGAAAACAACATTTTAAAAGGCGCTAGGCTGTTCATAAGAGCATATCGATATTGCTGTGAAGGAAATGTGATGGGCACAAGCTCAAAACGCATAGTGGCATCAAAGACTTGTTTTTGCTCTTCAAAAAGCTGCATGTGAATGACATTTTGCTGATCCGAAAAACTAAATCGCCAACGGTAAGTCAACTGCATGGGCATAAATGGCGAAACATGAAATGATTTTTCAAAGTTAAAATCGAAACTTTGATAGTCACCCGCCTGTCCTTGTTGTTTTATACAGTCATGTGTATAGACTTTTCGTTCATTCCACGGGGTATTGGTAATTTCACTAAGAATAAAGAGCGGTTTTCCAGTTTTATTTAAAACAAAATAAAATACGACCGAATTAAACCGAAAACCCAAACAACGAGGCAAAGCCAAGACTCGAATTTGCCAGTCTGGCCGAAGATGTAAGTGATTATTTTGCAGTATCGCTTTCTCGACTCTATCCCTTATAGAACCGTGATACATGTTTAAAAAATCATTTTTAGATAGCTTTAATACATTCCAATGATCCGTCGACCAAAGTGAACAATCGTTTGTAATATCAACTAATTGATCTGGATCGAACCATAAATAATTTAAGGTCGATGTAAACTCATGCGGTTTAGGGCTATAACGCCGATGACGAATAAACGCAGGAGCGATAGCAAGTTTATTTAATAACATTTGAAAGCTCCTTACTTATTCTTATAACGCTAAGAGTTGCTCAACAACACGTGCTGCACTGCGGGCACCGTCTTCATGAAAGCCCCAGCCCCAATATGCTCCACAAAATGAAGTACGATTTTGTCCATTAATTTCGTGCCAACGAGATTGAGCTTTAATCGCTTTTGCATCAAATACAGGATGTCGATATTGCCGCTCAACCAAGATGTCTTCGGCTTTGATTTTCATATTCGGATTTAAAGTAGAAAAAATTTGGGTAGCGCAGGATAAATTCTGCAAATTATTCATCCAGTAGGTAAAACCATAATGTATGTCGGCCTCATCGTTTTGAACTTGAGATTTTGGTGTTACATGTACATGCCAGCTTGCCCACTGCAAACGGCTTTTAGGCATAATTGAAAGATCACGATGGACGACCATTCGATTATCTTGATAGCCAAATTGGCTTAATATTTGTCGTTCAAGTTCTGACGCATCTTTAATTAAACTTAGGCTATCGTCAGCATGGCTTGCAAAAATTACCCAATCATATTGCGCTTGCCCTTCAACGGTTTCGATTAAAACTGTTTCTAGTGAACGACTCACAGCTTTTACTTCTGCAAATTTCCACTCAATGGATTGGCAATTCTTTTGAATAGCACGAATATAGCTTGCTGAACCGTGTTTAACCGTTTGCCATTGCGGCCGCTCTTTTAACTGCAACATGCGGTGATGCTGAAAAAAGCTCACGACAAATCGATATGGAATTTGGCCTACCTGCTCAACGGGTGCCGACCATAAGGCACCGCACATCGGATAAAGATGCTCATAACGAAACTCATGACTATATTTGTGAAGGTCCAAATACTCTTCAATCGATAAATTAGGATCGATATCCGCCACATCTATATCTTTATTGTCATCATAAAAACGCAGCAAATCTGAGAGCATTTGCAGAAATTTTCGGTTTAAAAAGTTCTGCGGACGGGCAAAGAGCGACCATTTTTTTGAAGGGTTATATTGAAGTCCACTGACCAGATTATTCACCGAAAAACTCATATCGCTGCTTTGAGTTTCTACGCCTAATTTTTTAAGCATGTCAGTAAATAACGGATAGTTATAGTCGTTAAACACAATAAAACCACTATCTACCGCGACTTTAGTGCCTTCTATCTCTAGCTCGTGAGTGTCAGTATGACCGCCAAAATAGTTATTTTTTTCATACACAGTGACTTGATGTTGTTCTGACAATCTCCAAGCTGCGTAAAGTCCAGATATACCTGAACCAATAATGGCAATTTTCATAACACTTCACCGTTTTCAATTTTTTCTATCGATAGGTTTTTAATCTTTTTATATTGATAAACCTTGTCTGGTACTGGCTTTAGTCCCCACACCAAACCAAATAAAGACATCAGTTTAAGCACATAAAAGGTGATATCAATCTGCCACCAATAAAAGCCTTGTCGCACACTGCCTGCGTAAAAGTGATGGTTGTTGTGCCACCCTTCACCCAAGGTAATTAAAGAAAGTAGAAAATTATTACGGCTATCATCTGGGGTATTAAACTCACGTGAGCCATAACGATGAGCGAGTGAATTAATACACAAGGTTGCATGTGTTAATAGAACAGTGGAAATCACAAATCCCCACACTAAAAGTTGTAAGCCATTGGTGCCCAACTCAGGAAAATGTTGTGCAAGCCACAAACCTAAACCATAAATTGCTAAGGCCGTCAAAATCACAATAGGCAAACTAAATCGGTCTAGCCAAATCAGCTCTGGATATTTCAACCAGTCTTTAATGACTTTTTTTCGAGTGGCAAAATTCTGCTCATTTAAAAACCAGCCTACATGCGAATACCAGAAGCCTGCTTTCGCTGAATGCGGGTCCTGATCGGTGTCGGTAAAGTGATGGTGATAACGGTGATGTGCTGCCCACCATAAAGGTCCGCGCTGCGCACTCATGGTTCCGATCAGTACAAAAATGAATTGAACAATACGTGATGTCTGAAAAGTTTTATGCGAAAGATAGCGGTGAAAAAAAGCGGTAATTGCAAACATGCGAAGAAAATAAAAACCCAGCATGAAAACAACCGCGAACCAAGATACGCCCACCCAACACACTGCTAAACAAGCGATATGTAATAAAATAAAAGGAATAATTCTTAACCATTGAATGTTCTTTTCAATGACATATTCGCTAGAAGCACCCACTTGCGCATTTTCTGAATCTGACCAGCTATCGATCCAGCGCAGAAAAAATTTAGACATTGATTCTTCCTGATCTAAAGCATTTCTTTTGGTTCTAATTTAGAAAATGCGCAATGAATTTTATGTGAAGTTCACTCAATTACGAGATAAATATAAGCAACTATGCAACCAGCATTTCACTATTTAGACTGTGTTGTCTTAACAAGTTTGGAAACGTCGTAGCCATAGCTTTTTGCGGTTTGCAGATAAGACTGATATGTCGCCTCATCAAGTTGAGGGCTACGAGAAAGAATCCATAAATATTTATGGCTTGGGCCACCGACTAAAGCAACCTGATAATTTGGGTCAACTCTTAAAACCCAGTAATCGCCTTTTGTAAAAGGAATCCATCTAAGGCCAGAAGGTAAAAAGCTCACCTTCAATTTACTGTTGCCTTCATTTTGCGGATAGGCCACACCTTCAGATGAGATCATTTCGCCTTTTTTAGTCGTACAACTATTTAGAACACCAACGGTTTTGTCCGCGTTAATAGAATAGCTTGCAGTTGTATTGGCTACACAATTACGCTGAAAAAACATAGGTAAATGCGCAATTTCATACCACTTACCTGCGTATTTATTAATATCGATAGAATCAACAGCGACAGGTTTAGTATTGGTGTCGGCAAAGGTGCTCAAAGGAAGCATTAAGCTCACCGCTGCAAGGCTGCTGCTAATGACAAGTGATTTAAATAATAATTTCATGATTGCCCTCTTCTGTTTATTTCATACGTTTAAACATACGTCAGAGGGCTGTGAACAAAGTGTGAATTTTAAAAATTAAGCAACATTAATAAGGATTTAATTGTATTTCTTTAGAGCATCTGCAACTGGAAAATCAAGTTCAAAGCACACACCCTCAACCGTGTTATAAACTCGATAGCGGCCATGATGTAGATCCATAATTGAAGCAACAATCGACAAACCTAATCCACCTGTTTGATTCTCATCACTTCGACTTGAATGGCATTGGTAGAATCGTTCAAAAAGATGCTCAAGTTGATGATCTGCAATTGAAATCCCGCCCGTTACCACAGTTAGGCTGACCCATTGCCTATGTTCAATCATCTTATGTTTAGTTGCGATATAAATAGTCCGCTTGTCACCACCGTGAACCAACGCATTTAAAATCAGGTTATAAACGGCTCTTTGAAAAAGCTCAGGATCTGCAAATAAGGTTTGAGCTTCTACGTTAAAACTAAAATGACAGTCTTGTTCCTCGGCCTGATATTCAAAAATCTGGTGTAGCCTATCCATAACATCTTGGAGGTTTATTTCTTGTTTGTTTACAAGCACCATTTTCTGATCGGCTCTTGCCAAGAAAAGCATGCTATCAATCATGCGTTTTAATCTGTGGTAGTCGTCTAAATGGGACACTAGCAAATCTTCATATTGCTCAACCGAACGTTCGCCAGTTAAAGCAATCTCGGTTTGCCCAATCAGATTATTTAAAGGTGTGCGGAACTCATGTGCGATATCTTCAGAAAAACGGTTGAGCTGGGTATAGCCCTTTTCAATACGCTCAAGCATGTGGTTTATATCTTTGGAAAGCAGATCAACTTCTAAAGGTGAATTTGGGAGGTTTAATCGGTTCTGTAGCTGATTTGCATTAATAGAATGAGTTTGCTTGCGAAGCTGTTGCAGTGACCTTAAACCAAAATGACACGCTAAAATACAAAGCACAAAGATCGCAAACACACCCCCGACCACATACATCAAGAGACTTTCTTGAAAAGGTAAAAGAATGTTGATGCGTTCCGACCACTGTTTACCTGCAATGAGTAGATAAGGCTCGTTATTAATTTTTATGGATTTCCAAGCAATGCGCGTTGGATATGAGTTGTTAGCTAAATCTTGAAATTGAAGACTGTCGCGCTGTGCAAGTTCAGGCAGTTGAATGTGGAGCGGATTGATATTAATTAAAGTTTTGTCTTTATGGATAAGCAAAAACAAGTTGTCTTGGTTGCCAAGCATGTTTTGATACAGCTTAGGACGCGCAATGATTTGCTCTACATTTTCACTATCTTGCAGCAAAATTTCCAAACGATTAATTCGCTCTGCTAAAGCTTTATCTTGTTGCTTTAATAAAATCTGGTTAATACCCAAATAGGTCATAAAGCCGACTGAACATAAAATTAAGGCAGAACAAAGCGTGACCAGTAATGTAATACGGACTTCAAGAGAACGTAAAAATTTAAAGTTCATAAGCTAACCGAAATTTTATAGCCCAAGCCACGTATGGTATGAATGAGTTTTAACTCATATCCCTCATCAATTTTGCTTCGTAAACGGCGTACTGCAACGTCAATAAAGTTTGTATCAGTGTCAAAGTTAATATTCCAAACTTCAGAGCCAATTTGTCTACGCGTCACGATTTGCTCTTTGTTGAGCAATAGATAACGCAACAAATTAAATTCGGTTTTACTCAGCTCAATTAAGTTGCCACTACGCCACACTTTATGACTGACCACATCCATTTTTAAATCGCTAATAGATAGCTCATTTTCTTGCAGATATTGCTGTCGTCTTAACAGGCTTTTAATGCGTGCCAATAGTTCAATATAGGAAAAAGGCTTAGCCAAGTAATCATCTGCACCCAACTCTAACCCTTTCACTCTATCCATCACCTGATCTTTTGCCGTTAAAAAAATCACCGGAATTTTTGAAAACTGGCGTAGGACCTGTAATACGCTCCAGCCGTCTATGTCCGGCAACATGACGTCAAGAATAAGCAAGTCATATTGATCTCTCTTTAGCATTTCCAAACCTTGCAGCCCTAAGTGAACACACTCCGCTTGATATCCAGACTCTTTTAATCCTTTGACCAAATAGGTGGCGATCTTGATCTCGTCTTCAATAATAAGGATACGCATTTTGTAGAGACTCATTTGAAAGATGACAACTTTGTAATGTGATTGTCATGCTTGAAATTAAGCAATTTGTTTAAGATTTTCAAAGCGACATAGAGGCAATCATTATGAAAAAATTGAACTGGCTGATGTTAGCAACCGTGCTATTCGGTAATAGTACTTTTGCACAGCCCCCTGCTTTGAATCAAGTTTATTCGTTAGATCTAAAAACTGCCCATCTGTTAGCCGACAGTGCGAAAGAGGCATGTAAAAAATTAAATCAAAATATTGCGGTTGTTGTTGTAGATCGCGGCGGTAATCCATTAACTGCCGAACGGCATGAGTTGGTGGGCCCGCATAACTTAATGGCTGCCGAGAAAAAAGCCTATACCGCGTTATCTACCAAAACATCGACCTTAGTTTTAAGCCAAAACAGTAACCAGAACCCCGATGCAAAAAATTTAACTACCGTAGCAAATTTACTTTTGTTAGGCGGTGGCGTACCTGTTCGTTTTGAGAACCAAGTGATCGGAGCCATTGGGGTTGCAGGTGCTGGCGGTGCACAAAATGACAATCAATGTGCAAGCAAAGCCATTGAAACCGTTTTTCATTCATAAGGAGTTCATCATGACTAAATCATTTATTGCTTTATCTTCGTTATTTATAGCTTCGGCTACATTTGCACAAACTAATCCGCTAAGTGTGCACGTGTTAAATCTAGAAACGGGTTTACCCTCTTCTCAGGTTGAAGTCGTTTTAGAGAAAAACACCAATAACCAATGGGTTAAACTCAACCAGCAAGTGACCGATTCAAATGGTCGTATTACTGCGCTCTATCCAGAAAATAAAAAACTAGAGCAAGGTATTTATAAAGTTACTTTTAAAACAGAAGACTGGTTTAAAAAGAACAAACAACAAACTTTTTTTGCCGAGGTTCCTGTAATTTTTAAAGTCGATGGAAGCGTAAATCACTACCATATTCCTTTATTACTCAGCCCTTACGGTTACTCAACCTATCGAGGCAACTAAAATAAAAAACCCCTTTATCTGTTGTGCACAAATAAAGGGGTTGGTTAAAAACGATGCGTTTTACGAACAAACTCCATTGCTAATAACCGATTTTTTGTTTGAATCTAGCGCCATAATTGAAGAAGAAACCGTATTAATGATTTGAGTCATCGCTTCACTTGAAGCATTCACAATACCTTCCATCTTTTTAGCTTTCTGATCAATCGGCTGCTTAAAAGCAATTCGACAATTGAGCTGAGATCCTGCATTCGTGATGACTTTTGCATTATTTGACTCTAATTGAGTGGGCGGTATTTGACGCTTCACTACCCAAGACACCGCAATATTAATATAGCTTTTATCTACAATATCAAAATGAGAAAAGTCTGTAGAAACTCGATATAAAGGCTGATTGTTTCCAGCTAGCCCACTGCTATAACTGTCAATTGCCCCTAATTTTTGCTGTAAACCCGCCGACAAGGTATCGCGTAATTGCGTACCCATGGTCGATGTCCAGCGTTCATTGTTTAACACCGTAGACTTACCACTACTGTCTTGGAGTACCAAAGGCGCACGGTCCAATCGGTCTGGAATCCCGACGGGTAATACCTCAATCACCTGCACAGTTGATTTTGTAGCCGCAGTAATTTTAGGGGATATCGTATAATAATTTGGCGTTGGTGAACTCGAACATGCCGTCATGGCAACAGCCGTTAAAAACAGGCCGCTCCCAAGCAGCCATTTGGCTGCTTTAGGATATTGAAAAGATAGAGTATTTTTATTTTTCATCATCGGTCTCTGGTGTCTTACCACGAATAATTGATTCAGGATGTTGCTCAATATAGTCTGCCATTAACTGTAATGAAGCAGCTGCACGTGTCATTTGCTGCAATGCTTTACGTACGTCTTGTTGTAACGGCGCATCGCTCGACAAAATAGACTCTGACGATCTTACAGTTTTACGAACATCGTCTAAGGTTGCTTGTAAACCAGGTGCAACTTTTCCATCTAACTGTTTAACCAGTTTATCGGTAGACTCAATGGCTGTGTTCATATTGTTGAGCGTTTTACGTACATCTTGCCCAATCTCAACTAACGGGAATTTGGTTAACTTGTCAGCAATCTGAGAAACTTGTGCTTGTAAGCCACTCAGTTCAGTTGGTGTAGTTGGAATCACCACACGGTCATCACTCAAAATTTGTAATGTGGCTGGTTTAGCTTTAGGGAACTTATCTAGGGCAATATAGTTTTGGCCCGTGAGAAGGTTGCCTGTTCTCATTTGAGCACGCCATCCATGTTCAACAAAATCTTTGAAAATATTGCTGTTTGGATTGAGTGCTTGACCATTTTCAACACGTGAAGGATAAATAACCGCCTCAACACGCATACGAATCTGTTTATAGTTGTTATAAAACTCTGCATTAATCGATTTAACATTACCAATTTCAATGCCCATGAAATCAATTGGCGCGCCAACAGACAGTCCACGTAATGAATGATCAAAGTACATGATCACACCACGAGGTTGCCCGTCAGGGTCTTTTAATGCCTCAGATTTCGAGTCCCATAGATTAAAGCGACTATGATTTGCCGCTGTAGTAGCACGAGAGCTTTCAGGGATTCCAAAAGCAATACCGCCCGCGACAATACTTGCCAGCGATTGAGTATCTAAACTAAATCCTGAGGCATTCAAGCTCACATCGATCCCACTCGCCTGCCAAAAACGTGCATCGGTGGTGACAAACTTGTCATATGGTGCACGGATAAAAGTTTGCAGCTCTACAGTTTTACCATCGTTAGACAATTTATAGGCTGTAATTTGGCCCACATTAATTCGACGATAATAAATTGGGGAACCGACATCTAAAGACCCCAAATCATCTGCATTTAAGAAAAATTCTTTGCCCGGCACATCGGAAGTAATCACTGGCGGTATTTCTAAGCCAGTAAATTCAAGCTTTTTCTCTTCCGACTTGCCACCATCCACTTCAATATATGAACCTGACAATAATGTGTCTATTCCTGAAACCCCACTCGTCCCAATACGTGGTCGCACGACCCAAAAGCGTGAATCTTTTGCGGCAAAGTTACTGGCATCTTTACGCAAATCAATTCTGGCAATCACGTGTGAACGGTCTTCTGAAAGATCAATCTGGCGTACTACACCAATATCCACCTGTTTATAACGGACCGTTGTTTTACCTGCGACCAATCCCTCAGCCGTCCTAAAAGATACGTCAATGGTCGGGCCGTGAGACAAGAGCGCTTTTATCGCTAATGAAAGCGCGATTAAAAGAGCAATCAATGGAATGAGCCAAATTAAAAGAGGCTTCCACCGACTTTTCTTTTCTTGGGGCTCTGGCAAATCATTCATGCTATCCAGTTCAACATCCGGATCACGACGATCTGAGTTACCAGGGGTTATTTCATTTTCAGACATACTCATTGTTCTTTTATTGACTGGGATTAATGGAATCATTATTCAACGGCGGGTGTTCTGCCTGAATAATCTTGGTTTTGTTTGAGGCAAAAGTAGAAGGCTTATTTTTATTTTGAGATGCGTAGAAGTTATCCCAAATAAGCCGTGGGTCAAAACTTAACGATGCAAACATGGTTAACACCACAACCGCACCAAAAGCGATCGAACCCGGCCCTGCTAAAATGGTAGCAAGCGATTGGATCTGAATGAGTGCTGTTAAGAGTGCCACCACAAATACGTCAATCATTGACCAACGGCCGATAAATTCGACAACTCGATATAATTTAACGCATTGCTCAGGTAAAAATTTCCATGCTGAAGATTGTTGAAGATATACCGCCACCAATAAAAAATACAAAATTAGTAGCTTCAACATGGGAATAAAAATACTGGCCATGAAAATAACCACTGAAACCAGATAGTCTCCACTTTGCCAAAAGTAAATGACCCCACTCATGATGGTATCTTGCTGGCTACCCAACAGTGAGTCAGTCACCGTCATTGGAAGTACATTGGCGGGAATATAAAGAATGGTCGCAGCTACCACTAAGGCAAAAGTTCGATTTAAACTCGCTGGCTTACGTAAATGCAGAACGCTATTACAACGAATACAACGTAACACCTGATGGCTTTGGTTGATTCGTCTCTTTTCATTTTGAGCAGAATTTACGACGCCACAGCAATGACACACAATTAATGAGAGATCTTTGGCTCTTGGGTATTGCTTAAGCACTGACCCTTGCTGTGAGCTTTGCGTTTGGGTCACGTTTTTTATCGTTTTCATGGCAGTGACCTATCAATTTCGTTCCATATATCACTCACCTTTATGGAAGTAATATAGACCAACAATACACTTAAGATCGCAAATGCCCATAACGCAATCTCGGGAATCACCAACACCATTCCTATTAACTTCACAAGCGTAACCAAGATTCCAATTAAGAAGACCTCAACCATTCCCCACACTCTCATAAAATAAAGTGTACGTAAGGCAAATACCAAAAATGCGGGTCTTTTCTTCAATACACTTACTGTGCCCAACACATAGGAAAGTAATAACAGATAGGAAAGTGGCACAATAAAAGTGGTGATTAAAATAAGAATGCCAACAAAAGCCCGATCATAATGGAACATCACCCAGACCGCACCCAGTAAGGTGGTTTCAGAGATGTTGCCCTGCAATTCAATTTTTACAATAGGAAAGCTATTAGCAATAATAAATACGATCAACGCCGTTAAGATTAAAGCCAACAGTGTCGAAAAATGTTTGGTGTGCCGATAGAGTTCAGCACCGCAGCATAAGCAATAAGCTCTTTTTCCATAAGCAAGCGGGATTCTACGATAGACAGTATCGCATTCCTCACAACCTGCTAATTCTTTAAGCTTCATAGTTATACTCTGAGATTTATAGTTTTAACTGTGTCACACAAAACTCTTTTTATTACTAAGGTAAATTAAAATATAAATCAATCGAAAAACTATCCAAGTCATCATAAATTTTGAGATGAAAATTACCGTAGGTGCTGTTCAATATATTGTTGAAACTGCTGAATAATATGTACAGATTGTGTGGTGGAATTGAAATAGAGACCAAAATTTAAAGGCTTAAGCTGAGATAGTACAGTTTTATGACCAACATATCTAAGATCAGCATGTGACAGCACGAAACCATCAAAAATTTAGCATTCCTGAACAGTACGGCATGTGAGTCATTGGGAAAACAATACAAAAGAATAGCGTGTTGGTTATACACGCGGACAGAGATTTACTTAAAAATATGAGCACTCATAGAGTACTCTCAAGGTTCTAAATCCTTAACCCTCTCTTTTTAATATGATAATTTTAATTAGAATATAAAACCAAAAAATTAATCACTTTCATATTCAAATATACATTCTATTCAAGAATGGCAATTTCAAATCTTATATTTTTCTTTAAAATAAATGTAATTATAAAGATTAATTTAAATATATTAAAAATTAATTTATGCGACACAATTATCAAAAAACTAATTTTAAGTAGATTATTTTTTAATTTATATAAAAATTAAGACCAGCCTAGCAATTAAAAATTAATTATTTAAATATCAACATATTAAAAATTTATTTTCAAGATTAGATATAAGCAATACACTTTAATCTCATAAAATATTCTTTATATTATTGTAAATAAATTTTACCTTTCATTAAAAAATTAATAGTTGATTTAAATACTCAGAATTACCACCAAACCTTAGATCACAAGCATTTTAAACTCATTAATTCTTATAATTAAACTTAAGAAAACCACCAAACTTAAAGGTTTGCTTAAGTAATTTTCATATTGTATTTTAAAAATGAAAAATAAATAAATTTATATATTAAAGATAGAGCTAATAATAAAAGTGAGATCAAAATGATTGAATGGTTACAAGGTGTTTTAAAGCACAGCCCCGAAATATTATTGTTCTTATCACTCGCAATAGGCTTCTGGATTGGACAATTCCAGTTTGGAAAGTTTCAGTTTGGCGGAGTCGCAGGCTCCTTACTCGTCGCAGTTGTTTTAAGTCTTATTGGCGTACCTGTCGATAACGGCGTTAAAGCAATTTTATTTGCTCTCTTCATTTACGCAGTAGGCTTTGAAAGTGGCCCTCAGTTTTTTAAATCACTGGGTCCACAGTCCATAAAAGAAATTCTTTTAGCAGTATTCATGGCAGTGTGTGGTTTAGTCACTGTTTTAGTGATGGCTAAAATTTTTCATCTCGATAAAGGCTTGGCTGCGGGTCTCGCTGCGGGCGGCATGACTCAATCAGCGATTATTGGGACTGCGGGAGATGCAATTTCTAGACTCGATCTCCCACTCGCAGAAATTCAAAGACTTCAAGCAAATGTCGCGATTGGCTATGCGGTCACTTACATTTTTGGTTCATTGGGAGCAATTATTGTCTGTGTGAATATCTTGCCTAAATTTATGGGTAAAGAAATTCACGACGATGCTTTAAAAGCTCAGAGTGAGCGGCTCAAAGGTGCTTTTGAATTAGCCCCAGGCCAAGAACTGGCAATGCCAGAAATTGTGGGTCGTATTTATAAAGTTAAACAAGCCAATGGCCAAACTATTGCGGAAATTGAAGCAAAAGAGCCGAGTATTACGATTGAACGGTTAAAACGTAAAGATCAGTTTATTGATGTCGCTCCCGAGCTAACTTTACAAACAGACGATATCATCTTATTGGTTGGTCGCCGTGCCAGTGTGGTTTCAGTTGCCGAGCAAATCGGTAGCGAATTACAGTCATCGCAAGGTATGGAAATGATTATGGATACCAGTGATGTCATCCTAAGAAATTCCAAATATCTCAACCGCACCTTAGGAGACATTAAGGCCAATACGCCTGCGTATTTAAAGCACGGTATTTATGTACTTGCGATTAAGCGTAACGATGAGCCACAACCTTTAAGTGACGATACTGTTCTACGACAAGGCGATGTGGTCACCGTATACGGAACAAAAAGCGACCTCGACCGCTTAGTGAAAGAAGCAGGTAAAGCCCTACCTGAAAGCTTAAAAACGGACTGGATTTTCCATGGTGCAGGCCTTGTGGTTGGTTTGGTGATTGGTCTTTTTGTGATTCGTTTAGGTGATGTGCCTTTAACTCTTGGTGCGGGTGGCGGAGCTTTACTATCAGGTCTTCTGTTTGGTTGGATTCGAAGTCGAAATCAAGTGCATGGCAATATGCCTTTAGCGGCTTCACAGCTTCTTAAAGATTTGGGTCTTGCAGGCTTCGTTGCTGCCGTCGGCTTACAATCAGGTTTACAAGCAATTCAAACCATTAAAGAAAGTGGTCTTTCACTCTTTATGATTGGAGTTGTGGTAACACTGGTTCCTCTCCTACTTTCCATGCTCTTTGCTCGTTATGTTCTGCGTTATGACAACGTTGCAGTAATGGCAGGTGCACTATCTGGTTCACGCAGTGCAAACCCTGCATTTGGTGCAATTTTAGACAAAGCAGGAAACTCGATTCCGACCGTTCCATTTGCAATTACCTATGCCCTAGCAAATGTGTTCTTAACCTTACTCGGACCACTGATCGTAGGCTTGGCCTGATTTTATACATTGAATTAGAAATTTTATTCATCCCACTATATTTAAGGAGACGTCCCATGGGGAAAGTCGATTATTCTAAATACGCAAAACTCAGCCCATTTGAACTAAAAGATAATTTAATAGAATTAGCTCAAAGCAGAACTGACCGAATGATGCTAAATGCTGGGCGTGGTAATCCAAACTTTCTTGCTACCATCCCACGTAGAGCGTTCTTTCAACTGGGTTTGTTTTCTGCGACCGAATCCGAATTTTCATTTTCCTATATGCCGGAAGGTTTAGGTGGCTTCCCGCGCCCCGTTGGACTCCAGTCACGTTTTGATAACTTCATTTTGGAAAACCGTGACAAACCCGGTGTGGTCTTTTTAGGTAAAGCCGTGTCTTATGTGCGCGACCAGTTAGGCTTAGATCCAGATCTTTTTTTACTTGAAATGGTTGAAGGGATTTTAGGCTGTAACTATCCAGTACCAGACCGAATGCTTCGAGTGAGTGAAACAATTATTAAAGAGTACGTCTTACGAGAAATGGGCGTACAAGGCATGCAAAAAAGAGACTTAGATTTGTTTGCGGTCGAAGGCGGAACAGCCGCAATGGCCTATATTTTTAACTCATTAAAAGAAAATAAAATTATCAAAAATGGCGACCGTATTGCCATTGGTAGCCCTATTTTCACACCATATCTTGAGATTCCAAAACTCAATGACTACCAGCTTGAAGAAGTATTGATTGAAGCCGACCCTAAACTCGGTTGGCAATATCCAGAATCGGAGCTTAGAAAGTTAGAAGATCCGTCTATTAAAGCTTTCTTTTTAGTCAACCCAAGTAACCCACCATCGGTGAAAATGAGTGATGAAGGTCTTGCGATTTTAGCTGATATCGTCAAAAAACGCCCTGATCTGATTATTTTGACCGATGACGTTTACGGTACGTTTGCAGATAACTTCAAATCATTATTTGCGATCTGTCCTGACAATACAATTTTGGTTTATTCGTTCTCTAAATACTTTGGTGCAACTGGTTGGCGACTTGGTGTCATTGCACTTTCAAATAACAATGTGCTTGATAAACAAATTGCGAACTTATCGAAAAAAGAGAAGAAAGAGCTTGAAGAACGCTATTCATCTTTAACTACTGACCCAGCAAGTATTAAGTTTATTGACCGCTTAGTTGCAGACAGCCGAAATGTTGCTTTGAACCATACCGCTGGTCTATCTACCCCACAGCAAGTTCAAATGGTTTTATTTGCCTTGTTTAATATGATGGACTCACGCCAAAGCTATAAAAAAGCAGTTAAATCTGTTGTTCGTGAACGCGACGCAGCACTTTATAGACAGCTTGGTGTCGAGGTTCCAACAGATCCAAATGCTGTTGATTATTACACGCTAGTCAACCTTGAAAACACATCAAGGACTCTCTATGGAGATGAGTTTGCTGATTGGGTCATGAAAAATAAAAATCCGACCGAGCTATTGTTTAGAGTTGCCGATGAAACAGGTGTAGTTTTATTACCGGGTTCTGGCTTCGGTGTGCAGCACCCTTCTGCCCGTGCATCTTTAGCTAACTTGAATGAATACCAATATGCTGCAATTGGTGACTCTTTAAGACGCTTTGCAGATGAAGCTTATGCAGAGTATTTAAAAACTAAAAAAGGCAAATAAGCACCTATATAAAGTGAGGCTCTAGCAGCCTCACTTTTTCCTTTCTACTCTTTAATTTACTATTTCAGTTTTCAATTTAATGGTTCAATTTAAGCATTTATCTGTAAAAAGTAAGTCAGCAACTCATCAGGCTCTTCATTTTGGCTTGAATCTAAAAGCCCAAAAATCGCACCATCAATCATAAATACAAAAATATCCGACTCTTCATACGTAGCCCTTTTTTTAGATTCTCGCAGAACCCAGAAAATTTCATTTTTAAGCCATCGCCTATAACGAATTGCGGTTTGATATGCATTTGGATAAAGCTGTTTAATTTCAAAAAGCGCTTTAAACAACAGATAATACGCCCCCTTTAAGTCCGCATGTAAAAGGTAGATTTGTCTAAGCGTAAGAGCCAAATCTGGATATTGACGAGATTCACTTACCGCTCTCACTTTTTCTTTTAAGTGCTCTTTTTGAACCAACAAACACATTTCAATTAATCTTTCTTTGGAGTGAAAGTAGTTGTAAAAAGTGGCTTTAGAAATTTTAGTTTCACTAACAATTCGGTCCACCCCAACCTTGTTAAAGCCATGTTGTTTAAATAAATCTGCTGCTGTATAAAGCGCTCGCGTTGCTCTAAATGAAACTTCTAAATTTTTCATGTTTACTGCTTAAAATAATTTTTTGTTGTAAATAGAAGAGATAGAAATGCCGTCACTCTTAAAATGAGTGCTAAATACAGGCATGCGAAAGCTGCACAATAATGGTGTGCTCGCCTATCTCTGGTTTATTGTTGCTATGTTTTAGTCGTAACGATTCTTAAAGTGTAGAAACCTAAAGTCGGTTAAATCGTTTTAAAGACTGTTTAAGCGGTATGAGTCGAGAGAATTTGGCAAAGGCCAATAAAGAAAAAGAATTAGTACGCATAGCGGACTCCTTTGTTAATACAAGAAATCCTACCGATCACTGCTAAATGATGGTGGCAGGACGAAAGAGGGTTAGCAGACTGGCAACAAAGAAACCAGCACACCCGAAGGTGTCCCCCTTCCGCCCTACCATAGAGAAAAAGGGGGCGAACGAGTTCACGATACACAAAACTAGGTTTCGTATATCGTCTTTGTTAAGTAGGGTCTGCTAAAACCCGCTAGCAATGTAGGCCAGCAGGCAAAGGATAGTGCCCAACCCTATTGCAGTCAAGCACACAAAATGACATCTGTTTTAAAATAGATCATTAAAAAGTAAGGATAAATAATTAAAATCTATTGTTAAATTGAGTTTATAAAACAGATATTTTCTAGTTCGCTTAAAGCTGTAGATAAACAACTAAGTTTTAAAACGATTTTATCTTCGGTCAATATATTCCAGATAGCCCCTTCCTACTAATGGCTGATCATAGAATTCGCCTTGCCATGTATATGAAGAAACGAAACCAGCAGCCAATCCAAAACAATATGGAGTGTCTACTTGTGCTGAAATATCTAGAACCTTTTGATTGTTGTGATAAGCAGCCCAGCGAAAAGTATTTGGTAAATTCATTGGAAAACCATCAGGTGTAATCTGTGGTTCTTCTTGAAGAGTGGTTACTTCAAAAAGTATATCGCCGTTGTATTGAATTGATGTTCCATCAATATGACGATAGTAAACAGAAGTCAAAATGGGTTGGTCTTCATAGCAAATAAAAGCCAGTAATAACTGCTGTTCATGGTCAATATTAATAACTTGATAGCTAAAGACTTTTACAGGAAGTTGAATATTCTCAACTAACCATTTGTTTTTGAGCATTGAGGTCGCTACAGCTTTCCAAGACTCAAGCGTACAAAGCCCCTTAATACTCTCACTATTGCCTTTTTGTTTAATATAGCCGTCATAATGCATCAAGACACTAAAATGTTTATAAAAAGCACTATAGGCAAACCATGAAATAGCTTTGGTAGGCTTTAAATGAAGTTCTAGTTCTAAATCTTCTCTTTTAGTAATTAATATAAATCCATCACCATCCTCATGCATGACACTTTGATTGTCAAAATTAATCCCAAAAGGAGTTTGGTTAAACTTGATATCATTTTTGATTGAAAATGTTCTGTAGGCCTCAGGCGTTGTCGATAATGCTGTTCCATGTACCAAAGAAGCTGTATCCCCTTTTCCATCTTTAGACATTTGATAGTTGGTATCTGTAATCGTAAATCCAACATAACCTAATACCGAAGCCCAAGATAAATATCGAAATGGTTCAGGTAAGTCAGGAATCATGACCCCGTAATGTGTACTACCAAAGCGCTTATAAAGAGTATGAGGACTGAGTTCAAACTCTTTTGGCAATGTTGCTTGTCGCTCTGATGTAACAGCTCCCAACAATGAGCCTGAAAGTTTGGCAACCTTTTGATTGGCTCTGTCTTTAAAACTTTTTGGTAATCTATCGCTTGAGATTAACATTTTTAAGATCCTTTATTTTTATCTACTTAAAAAATGAAGTTCCATATTAGAACTTGATTATTTGCAATTGAATGTTAATAAAGGACATCTTGATCTAAGCAAATGCACTAAAACAAAAAAGCCAACTCTTTCGAATTAGCCCTAATTACCTCACGACCACGTCTGTGAAAATTGCTTTTGATTTTATTGTTCGCAACAATCTTCATCATTTTTGTTATGAGTCTAAATTAGCCTTTCTTTATGACAATCCGATTAAAAAAACATCCAAAATCTCTCCTAAACAAACTTCATACATAAAATATGTGTTTTAGAGAACTACATCACAATTTACAGAGCTGTACATTTTAAAGGCATATTCCGCTAAACGGCCAAGTCTATTATGCTTAAGTCATCTAATTGTTAAGTATGTATGATGGAACAGCAAACTTTATTACAAGAACTGAACTCACTCATTGAATACTACTCAAAAAGAACCGATTGCCCGCCTACTCGAATACGCATCGGCTATAGGGCTTATGCAAAATTGATGCAGTGCCCGCCTTTTGCAGATGAAGTGATGAACTCAGCCCTAGATCCAAATAAGCGAAAATATAAGAAGTTAAAAATTAAAATTACAAAAGATGATAATCAGTTGGAACTTGAGTAAATTTTTAAGAGTTCAAAATAAAAAGTTCTTCAACTCTCCTATTTGCGATTTTATTTATATAACAATCCAGTCAAAGGCACAGCCGTAGAGCATTTATAGTCATTCCGTAAAAGCTCTGCTAAACAAAGCTTTTACAGATATTTTTTATACTAATCCAGACTTTCATTATCTGAGGTATCTTCCTTATTTAAAATCCGCCCTTCTTGTTTTGGTCGAATCAATGGTGCAGTCGGTCTTGGATGATGAGTATGTGTATATTGCATACCTACCCCTGCATTTACGTCATCTGCCGCGATTTCAGTTTCAAAACGCTCATTATCCAAATCACGAATTTCCTCGGTAATTCTTTCTACCTCGTCTTCATCCACACCAAGTTCTTGCAAAATCACGCCGCCAAACTTAATTGCAGATTCAAATGTTTCACGAATCATAAAGTCCACTTTTTGTTTGACTAAATGCAGTGAATGCTCACGGTCATATGAACGGACTAATAGTTTTGCCAAAGGAAATTCATGGGTCACAAGTTCCACAATTCGATTGGTCGTTTCCTTGCTATCTACACACACCACAATCGCTTGTGCTGTTGCGGCACCAGACGCATGCAGAATATCTAGGCGACAACCATCGCCATAATAAATTTTAAAACCAAATTTTTCGGCATTTCGAATCATGTCGGTATTATTATCAATAATGGTGACATCGACACCTCTTGCTAATAATAATTGACTGGTGACCTGTCCAAAGCGCCCAAAACCGATCATTAAAACGCTACCACTTAGCCCGTCGGCAATATCGATATTTTCTAATGAAACCTTCGTTTTTGCTTGAGTAAAACGTTTGAAAATAATACCGACTATTGGGGTCAACACCATTGAAAGCACAACAATGGCGGTTAAGTTAGATTTAACAGTACTATCAATAACTTGTGCACTTAGCGCAGCCGAGAAAAGTACAAAGGCAAACTCTCCACCTTGAGCCATAAGTAAAGCGCGATCCAACGCTTCTGTATGAGAGCTTTTCGTTATTCGAGCGACCATATAAATCATGAGCGCTTTGGCAAGCATCAGGGCAATTACGCCACTCACAATCAGTTGCCAGTTTTGAGCAACTACCGATAAGTCCAATGACATACCGACCCCAAGGAAAAACAGGCCCAGTAAGATTCCTCGGAATGGTTCAATATCCGCTTCAATTTGATGTCTAAAGGTCGATTCAGATAAAAGTACACCCGCCAAAAAAGCACCCATCGCCATAGTCAAACCACTGACTTGCATGAGTAACGCCGCACCCAACACCACCAATAATGCGGCGGCAGTCATGACTTCTCGCGCTTTAGCAGCAGCCAAGAGTCTAAATAATGGATTAAGTAACCAATACCCTGCCGCAATAAGCCCTGCAATTGCGATTAAACCAATTCCTATATTTTCTAATCGTACCGATGTGCTTTCGACCACATGATTCGGTGCCATAAAAGCAACAATAGCCAGCAATGGCACAATGAGTAAATCTTCAAATAGTAAGATGGCTACAATCTTTTGCCCACGGGGCTGAGTCAAATCACCCCGATCACCCAATAACTGCATCACAATCGCAGTCGAGGTTAAGACGAACCCTGCCGCACCAATAAAAGCAACTTGCCATGTAAAGCCAAATAACAGCCCAACGCCAGTCAAAGCCAGCGCGCAAATAATAATCTGTAGCGTACCAAGGCCAAAAATTTCGCGTCTAAGACTCCACAAATGTGAGGGTTGCATTTCCAAACCAATCACAAAGAGGTACATCACAATTCCTAACTCGGCAATATGCAAAATTGCTGTGGAATCTTGAAAAAAAGCAAAACCGAATGGGCCAATAATTAGACCCGCAATTAAATAACCAAGTACTGAACCTAAACCAATACGTTTAAAAATAGGAACTGCAATGACAGCCGCTGCCAATAAAACTACGGGGGCAACTAAGCTAATTGAATGTGCTTCTGAGCTCATACATTTCTCATTTTATTTATCTGCAAATTATTCTAAGTGAAACGAGGTTTAAGGGCGATTATTAGTTTTGAGAAAAAGCATCCTAAAAATAAAATGGCTTGAGTCATACGAAAATAAAAATTGAGCCTATAAATAGGAATCAAATACTCATGGACAAACACCCATAAAAAAAGCCCTAACGGGCTTTTTTATATTAGGCAATAAATTTCAACATGAGCTGAATAACCGTTGCATTAATTAAGTCGACAAAGAATGCGCCACAAAGCGGAACAATCAAGAAAGCCTTATGCGATGGACCATACATATTAGTAATGGCCTGCATATTTGCAACGGCGGTTGGAGTTGCGCCCATACCGAAACCACAATGGCCTGCTGCTAACACTGCTGCATCATAGTTTTTGCCCATAACGCGGAACGTCACGAATGCTGCATATAAAGCCATCGTAATGGTTTGCGCACCTAAAATTACAACTAACGGACCAGCCAAATCTGCAAGTTGCCAAAGTTTTAACGAAAGCAATGCCATTGCTAAGTAAAGTGACAAAGACGCATTGCCAAATACATCAATCGCACGGTCGAAAATATCAATTTTCAACACGCTTTCTAAAATATTTCTTAAGATTACACCGCCACCAAGTGCCCAAACGAAAGTTGGTAACTCGAACCAAGTTCCCTTACTAAAGCCAGTCATAAATTCAGCAAATGCTAAACATGCTGCAAACATACCCAGTGTAGTAATTGCATTATCGGCAGTAATTAAACGGACTTGATGCGGGTTTTCAAACGGAGCAAGGTCATCTGAATTTTGTTCAAGATGTGTGTCGCGATTTTGGATTTCAGCATTGGTTTTTGGTTGAGCAAGACTGTAACGATTAATGAGTAATTTCGCTAAAGGCCCACCAATCACACCACCAATAATCAAGCCAAAGGTCGCACTTGCCATACCTAATGCTAAAGCACCCTGAATACCATGCTGAGTTTCTAAAATTTCACCCCATGCGCCGGCTGTACCATGACCACCTGTTAAGGTAATTGAACCAGCAATCAAACCAATAAGTGGGTCAAGACCTAATAATGTCGCAAGACTCATACCTACAGCATTCTGCACAACAATAAATGAGGCTACACAAATTAAGAAGATAACTAAAGCACTACCACCTTCTTTAAGCTTCATAAAATTGGCACTTAAACCAATTGAAGCAAAGAACACGAGCATAAAACTGGTTTGTAATTCGCTACTAAAAACAATACTGTAGCCCCACAATGTGTGGACAAGTAACGAAATCACAGCAGCAACCAGACCACCCGCTACAGGTTCAGGGATATTATAACGTTTTAAAAAATCAATACGATTGACAAGAAAGCGGCCCAATAATAAGACGATAACCGCCGAAATTAGTGTATAAAAACCATTAAAAACAAATTCCATATATACTACTTTCCGATTACATACCTAATGGATTGTAAAATAATTATATTTTATTTTTTAATATGTAAAAAAAACACAAACAAACTTTACAAAATTACCCTAGCAATCGCTCCTCCCTATTATTAACTACAGCTAAATTATCTAATTTGCTTCATATATTCATAAAGAAATAAGCAATTCAACTTTTATCTTCTCTTTTTGCTTTTCATGAACGAATAAAGAATTGAAGTCTAGCTTGATATATTTAAACCAAAATCCTGTCTTTTGGGTCACTGAACTTCTCTATCATTCACTTTAATATCCTTCAAAGACCAGCTCTTTACTGTTCTGGGCAACATCTTTATAGGTTTTATATTCAATGAGTTTATTGCTTAAAGTTCGTCAGAACGTTCCACAGCTACAATCTATTAAAAAATCTCTTCAGACACGTGCTGGTCAAAAAATACCTCACATGCTGATCAATGCATCAGATCTCTTTTTCAGAGGCCCTCAAATAGCTTTGTCAGGAAAAACACCTTTTGATGTGATTCATAAGCATGAAATAATTACCTTACGCCATTATAAAAATGAGACTGATACCTCTATTCCTAAACACCGCGTACCTTTGGTTATTGTTCCCCCACTAGCAGTGAACATGCTCATTTACGATTTGTTCCCTACTCGTAGTTTTGTACGTTTCTTTTTAGCCCAAGGGTTTGATGTTTACTTAATTGACTGGGGCGTACCAACCCGACACCAAGCAAAATACAACTTCGGTACTTATATTAAAGTTTTCATGCCGGAGATGTTAAAGCAAGTTCGCCTACACAGCGGTCAGCAACAGCTTTCTTTGCATGGTTGGAGTTTAGGCGGCGCACTTTCGCTCTGCTATACCGCATTATTTAAAGATAAAGATATTAAAAATCTAATTATTCTCGCTTCCCCTATCGACACACACAAAGCAGGTTATATGGGGAGACTATACGGTAGTCTTACCAAACCGGCCGAATGGGTTCGTAAACATACGCCGTTTCGTATTCGCCATCATGTACCAAGTGAAGCATTTCATATTCATGGCTGGCAAAACACGCTTGGCTTTAAATTAACGGATCCGATTGGAAATTTGAAAACATATTGGGAACTTTTTAAAAATCTAGATAACCGAGAGTTTATTGTCGATCATGCAACCTCAAGCTCATTTATCGATAATATGTTGGCCTATCCGGGCGGTGTCATGCGCGACATTATTCTCCGTTTCTGGATTGATAATGAACTGTCTAAAGGTGTAGTTAAATTTGGTGAACTTACCGCCTATCTAAAAGACATTAAATGCTCTGTGTTAGCTGTTGGTGGCAACACAGATATTATTGTCACAGCTGATGCTGTTAAACCGCTCATGGATTTAATTAGTAGCCAAGACAAAACATTTAAGGTGGTACCGGGTGGTCATATGGGCGTAGTTTCTGGTAGTCAAGCCCCCACTACGGTCTGGCCCGAAGTGAGTACTTGGTTAGCTACTCGTTCAGAATAATTAATTCAAAAGCAGTAAAGCCAGTGTAGTCAGTTCTATGCTGGCCATAATTCAAATCTTATAAGTCTGATATTCTAGTTTCATTTATATTACAGTAGTTTTTTCTCATAATTCGAAAGCAGCTCATTACTAGATGACTCAAAAATATAAATATAATTTCCTCACTATTAATGACATTAAAACCCTTCAACACATAAATTTTATTTATTAGAAATACAATTTAATAAAACAATATTTTATCAAATGTTAAAATTTTTTAAATAGATCAATTTTCTCTTATTAATATTTATAAATTTTAAGAAAAGTACCTCTTAAAGTTGATGTTACTTTTTGTTATTTATGTAAAGCTCATCTAAACAATATATTTACTTAAGTTACTGTTAAACAATTATTTTTATAAATTTAATTTTGTAAAATTTGATCATTATTTATACAAATGTAGGCAATCCCTCACAATTATGTAAGCCAAAGCTTACAACTCAACTGATTGTTTTTCTTATAATTAATTTCAGTACATATAAGCACTCTTTACTATTAAATAGAAAGCTGAATATTAATAAAGAGATCTGGAGAAAATGATAAAGTCATCTTTATTAATATAAAAACTCTTAATAATAGAAAAAGAATCTCAAAAATTAATATGTACTATCTTTCCTCTGGAAACAGAGGAAAGATACTTTTTTAATCATCAGATAGGGTATAGAAAATGTTTATTGCAAAAAATATATTTGTATATTTACTATCAATGTTAGCTTTATGCTTACTGATTATTTTCTTTAATTACATAGGAATAAACGAGACGATTAATCTTCTTCTCTCTTCTGCACTGTTTGGAATATTTATTACTTGGTATTTTAAAGGTAGTGGACTCTGTCTCGCCCTATTTAGCTTTTTTTATTGGGCTATGTTTGTCATTAGTCAAAGCTTAGAAGTGATATGGATGCTCGCAAGTTCAGTTATTGTATATTTAGTCATGACTAAAATATTACCTAAACTCAAGACCATCCATATTGGCGTGATAGCCAAATAGCTAAAACGGTTTCACCCCACGATTCACCATACCCACTTTCTTAACTGTGTTAATTTTAGTTTGTTCGGCAATGACTAATTCATTGATGAAAGCTTTTAAATTTTGCTCATCAAGACGAATAGGATTAAAAGTACTTTCTCCCATTTTTAGAAAGAAAGATTCGATATTTGTATTACGTTGTACATATTTCATTGACCATCGTTGAAACGAGTTTTGTTCAATGGAATATGTACACAACCATTTAACATTGTGGTGTCTTTCATCATTTGTAATTTTTTCAAATAATCGTTCAACCACCTCTCGCTCACCTTCCAAGCATTGAAAGAAAGCATTATCGGCATAATAGAGCACCCCACAGATCTGATTCAAATCATTGAAATCTCGTGCTTCTGTCAAAATATCACGTAAATCTTGCAACAAATCTTCATTTTTTTCGTTTCGTTGACTGGCATAACACAGGCGAACGTTCATTAGCAATTCCGTGAAATATAAAATTTCTTTATTTAAAGATTTTTTAATCTAGCATATCTCTATTACTAATAATTTATATTTCACTCATATTCTAAAGTTTATTTTAAAAATACGTTCGATTATTAATTATAAGAGCTTAATAACTAATGATTTATATTCACAAGAAAAATAAAAAGCCCTCCTATTGAGGGCTTTTAATGCTCTAAAATAACAATAAACTTCTTTAAAAACTAAAATAAAAAAAGCACTAAAAAGTGCTTTTTTTACTTGCTGTTATATTATTGTGGAATAATATTTACAGCATTTGGGCCTTTTTGCCCTTGAGTAACGGTAAATGTTACGCGTTGACCTTCATGCAAAGTTTTGAAACCAGAACCTGTGATTTCTTTGAAGTGAGCAAACACATCTGGACCGTTGTCTTGTTGAATGAAACCAAAACCTTTAGTTTCGTTAAACCACTTTACTGTACCACTTACTGTATTAGACATGATATATCCTACTGATTTCTAATATTTTAGAATCATTAAATAATGACCCTATCATAACTTTGAAAAAAGAATAACAAATTGAGCTTAATATCTTAAAAAACGAAGGATTATGACTAAAACTACGATACTTAAAAGAAGATTTACTAACAAGTCTTTTTTCTAGTTAACAGCATCATACATGAAATAAAATTGTATTCAAGGCTTTTATATAAATAATTTCCAAAACTTAAGTTAAATAAATATAAAACAGTAGCTTAAAAAAAGATTAAGAAATTCAGTACATTGCTTAATTAAAAAACAATCTATGATGTGATAAAAACATTGAATTGAGAAGCAACAGATATAAAAATATCTATTTAGAAAATTGCTTGAGCACGAATGAAAAGTTATTTTTTAAAATATAGATAATAAAAAACTCCTGAATAGGAGCCTTATTTTATTTGATGGCAGAGGATCAAGGACTCGAACCTTGACGAACGGTTTTGGAGACCGTCATGCTACCATTACACCAATCCTCTATATTCATGATTAAACACTCAAGATTTAATCATAAAAAAAGCAAGATCATCGTCTTGCTTTTTTCAATGGTGGGGGCGAAGAGACTCGAACTCTTACACCTTGCGGCGCTGGAACCTAAATCCAGTGCGTCTACCAATTTCGCCACGCCCCCATCTGGGACATTTATTTAAAATAAATGTGGCAGAGGATCAAGGACTCGAACCTTGACGAACGGTTTTGGAGACCGTCATGCTACCATTACACCAATCCTCTTCCAAGATCTAGATGACTTAACATCTACATCAAACTTTAAGTTATTAACTTAAAGTGGTGGGGGCGAAGAGACTCGAACTCTTACACCTTGCGGCGCTGGAACCTAAATCCAGTGCGTCTACCAATTTCGCCACGCCCCCGATGGCTGTGTATATTAGCGATAAGATCTGACAGTGACAAGTGTTTTTTTTCTAAAAAAAACTAACCGTGTAAATTGTATACAGATACTAGATCAATGATTTTTATCAATTTGAATCTGTTTTAAGCAATTTATTGCTTCATCAGCATTTGAAAACCGATTTTGCTGTTGTTTTTGTAATAAACCTGCAAGTAAAGGATAAAAAATCAAAAACTGCGCGGGTAATTGAATGGTTAAATTTTGACAGTGCAAGATTGCCCAATCACGATAACTACCTGCTTCTAAGCGATTTTGTGTTAACCATTCATATAGAACGATGCCAAATGCATATAAATCGCTTTGTATTCCCTTACGCCCTCCTTGAAATAACTCAGGAGCCATATAACGAGGTGTTGCATCCATGACTGTATCGCAACTTGAGATCGGTCTCGTTTTCTCAAAATCAATTAAATAAGGCTTTTGCTGAAACTTTCTAAAATGCTCTGCCTTAACGTCTCCATGAATCCAGCCAAGTTCATGAAGTTCTGCAAGCTTATTTATTGCGAACCAAATCTTACGATATACATCAGTTAAATCACTTTCATGAGTGAATGAACCAAACCACAGGTCAGTATCAGGTAAAATTAAAACCTTACCCAAAGAATGGCCTAGCTGAGAAATAGAACTGCCCTCAATCAATCTATGAGGTAAAAGCCATGCAGGTTTTTTAAAGTGAATTTCTTCGTAAAATAATTGCTCATGCATGAAATCTTGCTTACTTTGAGCATGGGTTTCAGGCAAATGATATTTTAACCAGTAATTTTTGGTGTCTATGGTACATGTCCATAAACACCGCCCTAACGCTGCACTTGTTGGCTTCGTTACACATGTTAAGTTTTCTATATGCAAAGCAAAATCATGCCTCAGCATAGTAAGACTCAGGCTGTTGTTTCTTTTCTTCAAAGCGCAAAACTTCTAAACAATGCTGAATTGTCTTACCAATACGAGCATGGGTTTCAATTGAAGAAATTTTTGGCCAAGTTGCACGTTCCCCTTCTCTTTGCAAACGCTTAAACAGATGCGGACGCGGGTTTTGCAAAGTGTAGGTATAGTGACTTAGGCTATATTTAGCAATGATATTTACATCACCATAATAACGCTGTCCCATTACGCCATATCCATGATCTAACAATCTTCTAACTGGAGATATAGAACCAAGTCGTTGACGCGTAAAGTCCATAATGCCCATTGATAGTACTTTACCTTGGCGTCTTAAAATTCTTTCAGGCCAACTTAAAACGTCTTTACGGAAGCGATCCGCATCATTTTGCATAAATGGAACAATATGTGGGTTAACCTGACTCGCAATCGTGTAGTTTAAATTATAAAGCCGCGCCATTCTTTCTTGCGGGAAATCGCTTCTTACACTTCCATCTACCCACTTTGTATTTGCCATATAAGGTGTATGTTCACCGTCATAACGTTTACTGGTTAAACGTACCGGTGGGAATAAAATTGGCACGGCACATGAAGCCAATACAGCACTCCACACCAAAACATTCGGCGTCATAATGGCATTCATAATTCTTGGGTTTTCTGTTGCATCATATGGCGCCACTGCCACATTAATGTTTAAACCAGATTTTTTGAAAGCCTCTTCAAACGTAAGATCACCTAAATTCTCAATGAGGAATTTTTTCAAATATTGAACATCGGCAATTCCACCATTGCCTTTAATAAGTTCACGGAATTTCCTAAAATGAAAAGCATCACTAAAAAATTGCTCACCATTTAATAAGTTTTGGATATCTTCACTAGCAGAGGTTCCAAGCATACCTGTCATAATTGCCCCTGCACTTGAGCCAGAGAGCACTTTAGGCATTAAGTCTTGTTCAATTAAAGCCTTACATACTCCCGTATGAAAAAGTCCTAAAGTCGCCCCGCCCGAAAACATAAGTGCAGGTTGTCCATACGCCTTTTCACAGTTTTCAAAAAACTCTATTTTTTCTTTTCTTTGAAATGTGATGCATTCACTTGAAGCGATGTAAGCTAAGCTTTGGCTAACCTCTTCAATATAGTCTTCAATTAACTTTTTTGTACCGACATGTGTTGCTGCAAAAAGCATTGGATGACCAATATTTGCAATATCGTAGGTTAGCCCCTCTTTAAGTAAATAGATGAGGTCTAATGTGCGATGTTGCTGACGATATCTTTTGAGCAAAGTGTATCGATAAGAAATGAGTTCGGCATCGAAGTAAGGTGAACTATTATCAAACTTCCACTCTTGCACACCTGTTTCTTCATCTAGTTTTAATGCAAAAGACTTCCATTCCTCATAAGATTCAGCCATGTCTAATTGACGTTGTAATTTTTTGATACGGTAAGCCTGATGTGGATTCATATCACTTCGTATTTTTTCAAACATATTTCGTCCTCATCTTCACAGATGATTTTACTGAATAGACATCACAACACTATGCTCGGTCTGAACATTTCAATCAATTGCAAAACCGATAAAGTGTATAGGCAATAAGTTTTTTGTCAGCCTATTAATTTCGGTGTTAGTATCCTATCAAACACTGTTTAACATGATTGACTTACCATGGCTACCATTGATTTACCGGACAATTTAGTTCAAACATTATCACTTGTATTAAATCAGTTACAGCAAGTCTTGCCTGAGCCTCGACAAGAAACAGATTTTACTGCACCTGCTTTTAGATGGGAAAATCAGCAACTTAATGCCATCTATAAGCCAAAAAATATTTATCTTGATGACTTAAAAGGCATTGAGCGTCAAAAAGAAAAAATTATTCAAAATACTTTGCAATTTTTAAATGGCCTACCAGCGAATGATGTGCTGTTAACAGGCTCACGTGGTACAGGAAAATCATCTATTGTTCGCGCTTTACTCACTGAGTATGCCCCTCAAGGATTACGTTTAATTGAAATTGAACGTGATGATTTATCAGACTTACCTAAAATTCAAAAACTCATTCAAAATCGTCCTGAAAAATATATCGTCTATTGTGATGACTTGGCTTTTAATGCCGAAGATGAAAATTACCGTAGTCTAAAAAGTGTATTAGATGGTTCATTACAGTCAGGTTCAAGTAATTTTATTATTTATGCAACCAGTAACCGTCGCCACCTGTTACCTGAATTCATGCATGAAAATACACCTGTAACTAAGGTGGACGTTCCCCAATATACTGAATTACATCCACAAGAAGCGATTGAAGAAAAGATCTCTTTGTCGGATCGGTTTGGTCTATGGCTATCTTTTTATCCAATGGATCAAAACCTATATTTAGAAATCGTTGAGCATTATCTTGATAAAGCAAACATGCCTTTCAATGATGAAGTTCGTGCAGAAAGTCTACGTTGGTGTCAGATGCGTGGTCAGCGCTCTGGTCGAGCGGCTTATCAGTTTTCTAAGCATTGGATCGGTTTAAACGCATTAAAAGATTTGTCTAACAATTAAATAAAATGTCCCGCAAAGCCTTAGCTTTGGCCTATAAACCGCTTAGCTTTGGCAGTTGTTTTTCATAACCTAAAACAAAGATAGCCCTTCTTTAGGTTTATATATGAAAAAGCAATTGCCAAAAATTTCTACAACCAGTAAAGCGCTTGGTAAAAGTTTATTACTTGCACAAGGCGTTTTAGACCAAGCAAAAAAATATTCAACTATTCCTTTTACTCAAGCCCATATCATCCGTCCACGAATTGACGAAAAATATTATAGCTGGACACATTACGGTATCTTTTTCCCGCTTTTACCAGAGCCGCATCGTTACTTAAATATTATGATTTTAATCGGTACACCAGGTGCACTTGCTTTTGACCATGATGACATCATTACTGGAAATCCTAGAAAAACAGCTACATTCTTTTCAAGCACAGCTGCTCTGGAACAAGCTTTACTGAAGGCCTATGTCATTCCCGAAGATACAAAAATTAATAAAGATGGGAGCTTAATAGAACTAGGTCAAGAAATTTCAATTCAAGGTAAATTCCCTCAAATTCACATTAATGGTCATTATGATGGATTTGATTTCGACTTTGATATCGATATTACTTCACATGTTTCATGGTTTATAAAAACACCAATCTATGATCATTTTAGCTTATTGGCAAAGTTTAAAGGTTTTCTAAACTATCAAGCAGAACGCATTGAAAGCCAAGGACTCTGCACTTACGAATATGCTCGAGCAGTTGGTCCTCACTCCATTACAAATAAACTTATTCCTGATGTATATAAACTGCCACTTGATTTTTTCACTTATCAAATCATCAATTTAAACGAAACCACCCAACTTCTTCTTACCAAAGCCGATATTGCAGGACAAACAGCTGCATACACCCTGCATATTCGACATCTAGACCAGCCAGCTGAAATCTACACAGATGTAAGCTTTGATATTATTTCGCATCAAGTTGATGACTTCATTTCACCTACTGGGCAAAAAATGCGACTTCCAAAATATTTTTCTTGGATCGCTCGAAATGATGCAAAGCAAATTATCTTAAACATTCAGGCAGAAATTGACTGCCCATTCCGCTATGGTCATGGGCGAGGTTATGCGAGTAGCTATATATTTACAGGTCATTATTTTGGTAATGAAGTTCAAGGCCGCGGTTATATCGAATACATTGATATCGAAAACCAACAGGCCTTTGACGATGAATAATTTTACTCAGGAATAGTGAGTTCAGTCATTGGCCATCTTGGTGTGGTCGTTACCGCCAACCCATCATGCTGACCTGCTTGTAAACGCTGATAACCAGCAAAAGCAATCATTGCCCCATTATCAGTACATAAAGTAGGCTCTGCATAATAAACTTGCGCTTTAATTTTCGCCAAAGAAGTTTCTAATTGCTCGCGTAGTCTTAAATTTGCGCTAACTCCACCTGCAATCACTAAACGTTTAAGTCCAGTTTGCTTTAAAGCTTTTACTGATTTTTTTACCAATGTATCTACAATTGCTTCTTGGAATGAAGCAGCAATGTCAGCGTCACGATTCTCACCATTCAATTTTTTCAATTGAACAGAAACAGCTGTTTTTAAACCACTAAAAGAAAAGTCCAAGCCTTGATGAAGCATAGGTCTTGGAAACTCAAAAGCTAATGGATCACCAGATAATGCAAGTTTTGCGATATTTGGCCCACCTGGATATGGCAAGCTCATCATTTTTGCAACTTTATCAAAAGCTTCGCCCGCAGCATCATCAATAGACTCACCCAATAGTTCATATTGACCAATAGCGTGGGCTGCCATCAATTGTGTATGTCCACCTGAAACTAACAATGCTACAAACGGAAATTCAGGTGGTTGACTTGAAAGTAATGGGGCCAACATATGACCTTCCATATGGTGAACACCAATTGCAGGCTTGTTTAAAGAAAAAGCTAAAGTTCTGCCAAACAATGCACCTGTCATTAATGCTCCCATTAAGCCAGGGCCACGCGTATAAGCAACCGCATCAATCTCTTGTTTTGTTACACCACTTTGTTCAAGCAATTGATTCATTAAAGGAATTAATTTACGAACATGGTCTCGAGAAGCAAGTTCAGGTACTACGCCACCATATTCAGCATGAAGTTTAATCTGGCTATAAAGAACCTGTCCCCGTAAGCCGAGTTCGCTATCATAAAGTGCCAACCCTGTTTCATCACAAGAAGTTTCCAAGCCTAAAACAATCATCAAAACTGCCTTTTATATGAGTCAAAATATTGCAATCGCTATTATAGACTTGTGATATGAGTTGTAAATGAGTAAAATACTGACCTTCACTTGTGATCCGGCGCAATGGTGTGCCTGATCTTATCCATAATCTAGAGGATTTTACATGCCACAAGTTAAGTTGAAAGAAGGCGAACCAGTTGACGTAGCTATCCGTCGTTTCAAACGTTCATGCGAAAAAGCTGGTGTTTTAGCTGACGTTCGTAAACGCGAATTCTATGAAAAACCAACTCAAGAACGTAAGCGCAAAAAAGCTGCAGCAGTTAAACGCTACCAAAAGAAATTGGCTCGCGAATCTGTACGTACTACTCGCCTTTACTAATTAATTTGTGATTGACTGCTGAATTATGACTACTTTAAAAAACCAAATTACTGATGCATTAAAAACTTCTATGCGTGCCAAAGATATGGCAACAGTGACGGTTTTGCGTAGTCTACAAGCGGCAATTAAGCAAATCGAAGTCGATGAGCGCAAAGAGCTTGACGACGCTCAGGTTCTTGCGGTCATTGAAAAGCAAATTAAACAACGTAAAGAATCGATCAAAGCCTTTGAAGGTGCTGGTCGTAATGATTTAGCTAGTAAAGAACAAGCCGAAGCTGAGATTATCTCTCAGTTTCTACCAGAAGCTATGACTGAGGAAGAGCTTGATTCTATCATTGAGCAAACGATTGCTGCTCAAGAAGCAACTAGCATGAAAGATATGGGTAAGGTGATGAATTCTCTACGTCCGATCATAGCCGGGCGTGCCGATCCTGCTCAAGTTTCAGCAAAAATTAAAGCTAAGTTAGCTTAATTCCCCTTTTTAAATTTTATATTTCTTCCAATCAAGCTTCTTTAGTTTGTATATATTTGCACATCTGCAAATTAAGTAAGATATAACTCTTAAATCTTCATTCTTCGCTCATCTTGCATTTGTTTCAAACGACTGTCTATTCTTGCCGACATTGCTTGATTATCTTTTGCCAATCGCTGAGCATGCAACATTGATTTAATTGCATTTTCCTCACTACCTGACCAATATTCTGCTTCAGCCCGATAGCGTAGAACATTAACCGCTCTTAAAGGTCCATTTTTATCCAAATTCGCAGCTTGCTGTAAAAATTGCCAACCTTGTATATCTCTTGGATTCTTATTAATAAATCTTTGAACCAAAGTTTGAACTTGCGCAAACTTACCTTGGCGTAGCAGCACCTCAGCCAACTTATAACTAAAAGCTTTATTTTCAGGCATCGTCATTTGTGTAGAAGCAATTGTTGTATAAGCTTGATCTAGCTTGTTTTGGCCAAGATAAATATCTGTCTGCAATAATGTGACAAGAGGCTTTCCACTAGATTTCGCTTGATCTAAAGTAGACTGCGCTTGCACATAATCACCTTGTCTTGTGTAAAATGCCGCTAAAGCAATCAGACCAGCAATATTTTTTTGCGAGGCCAAACTTTGTAACTGGTTTTCAGTGGCCTGATTGGCAACCACCATGGTGTACCATTTTAAAATTTCAAAATCTGCATCATATATACGATTTTTAACTCTAGGCAGCTGGTTTGCACGGAGCCTAGCTTCACTCATACGCTCAGTCGTCAATGGATGAGTCAACCAGAAATCCGGTAAAAAACTTACTCGACTTGTAGCCCTATGCATTGTTTCAAAGTAATCAGCCATACTTTGAGGGTTATAACCTGCCGCATACATATATTGCATGCCGATACGGTCTGCTTCACGCTCTTGGTTTCGACTATATGTTAATTGCTTATCCATGAGTGCAGCCTGAGTTCCAAGCATCACTGCTGCACCCGCATCGCCACCGCCCTGTGCAGCTATAGCCACCCCCGCTAAAAGTCCTGCTAGACTTAGCAGTGTTTGACCTTTAAAGGCTTCTTCAGAGCGACTAAAATGTCTTTGCGATACATGGGCAATTTCATGTGCCATAACCCCAGCAATTTCATCAATATTTCGTGCTGAGGCAATAAGCCCTGTATTGAGTGCAAATAAGCCACCCGGAACAGCAAAAGCATTAATTTGTGGGTCTTTAATCACGACTAGACCAATCGGCTGCCCAAGCTGAGTTTCACTTAAAATACTCGAAAATACCTGAAAAAATTGATCTTCTAGCCAGACGTCTTGAATAACGGGCATTTGTTTGTGAACTTCACGAAAAACTTTTTCGCCAATGAACTTTTCTTTTTGTTGATCAAGTAAACCTATCCCACTTCCAATATTTGGAATTTCTACTTGATTTGCAGAAGGCTGAGGGTCGAAAGGCTGTGCGTACGACGTATTTGTTATAAAAGCCGTACTTAAAATAATGGGCAAAAATCTCAAAAGTTTTTCTCTAGTAAAATTAAACCATCAAAAAAGTCTACTGATATAAAACATAAAAAAATTATGTTCAATCAATAGACTTTTAATATATCACTCGAGATCGCTTAGTTTTGCAATGAAGTGTTATTAATCACTTATGCAAAGTTTGAGTTTACCAAATATCTAGGAGTTTTATCCTCTAAAGCTTCAACTAGATTTTTATAAGCAAGATTTGCCATTTTTTTACGAGTCTCTGCAGTCGCAGATCCTACGTGAGGCAAAGTAACAACATTTGACAACTTAAAAAGCTCTGAATCTTGTAAAGGTTCTTTTTCATATACATCTAAACCGGCTCCAAAGATTTCTCCGCTTTGTAATGCCTCAATCAATGCTTGTTCATCAACTACTGAACCACGCGCAATATTAATAAAAATAGCGTGCTTTTGCATAAGCTCAAATTGAGCTTTCCCCATCAAAGCTTTCGATTCATTATTTAAGTCAACTGCGGTTACTACAAAATCAGACTGTTGCAATAACTCATCTAAACCAAGATATTGTGCTTTTAAAGGCTCTGCCAATTCAGGTTTTTCACGGCGATTATGGTAAACAATATTCATGTTAAATCCATAAAAACCACGTCGTGCAATTGCAGCACCAATATTACCAAGCCCAATAATTCCTAATGTCTTTCCAAAAACATCTAAACCAAACTGCTGAGGCCCAACAGTTCTTTTCCATTCACCTTGTTTAGTCCAATGATCAAGAAAAGGAACTTTTCTAGCAGCGCTTAGTAATAATGTAAAAGCAAGATCAGCCGTTGTTTCAGTTAAAACATGAGGGGTATTTGATAACCAGATTTTTCTTTGGTTTAGATAAGCCACATCATAATTGTCATAGCCAACTGTTACAGATGAAATAATTTTGAGTTTTTGAGCAGGCGCAAGATTACTTTCATTAAGAAGTCGACCAGCACCAATCATCCCATCAGCATCTACAACTTGTTGGCGAATTTGCTCATTAATATCACCCAGTTTTGGATTAAGAACCACAACATGATAATCCTGTTGTAATCGAGACAAAATTTCTTCATCAATTTGGCTAAAAACTACAACTTTTTTCATGTAAATCCCTACTACTCGTTGTTATCTTGCATTAATTGCCATAACCTTTTTTTAAGGAGTGGTTTCTCCAACATCTCTTTTAAACTCGCCAAATGAATAATATTGGCATGCTGAATATGAGAACATTCACCAAGGCACAAGATTTTCTTGTCTGCTGCGACAGCATCTAAAAAGCCTTGAATATATGAACCTGCACCACGTTGGTCTTGATAGTTAGCTAAAGGGAACGGCCATTTTAATTCAGCATATTGCCCTATTTTTGCTTTTTGAATGTTATTCCAAAGCTGCTTTTCTTCATCACTTAAATTGGTAACATCTAAAAAAATAACGCATTTTTCAAGCGCAAAAGCTTGCAACTCAAATGAAGCAATCGTAACTACTGGAGCTTGTACTTCAGTACGAGGCGACACAACAGGCGGAACTTCTACTGGAAGTGGTACCGCAATTTCAGATTCAACTTTTGGAACTTCATTAACTTGCGGTTTTGTCGGCTGCTCAAGAACTGGATTGTTCTTAGAAGGCAATATAATTGGCTCACCTTCTGGAGCAGCTTGATCTCGCCAGAGACTTTGAGCATTATTTTTTTGGCACACCTGTTTCTTAGGAATCCATACATCAATTCCTAAAGTTGCCAATATATTTCTTTGCTGCCCAATCATCTGTAAATCAATACCTCTACTCTATCTACATTCTAACGGGCTTGAGTTTTTTTTTCAGTGTTTTATTTCATTCAGATGTTTTTATAATCGTAGATGTCTTTTAAATAATCATCACACTATTTCTCTTTTGCATTTGATCCACAATTTCTTCTGTCTCAAAGCCAAAACGCCAATAAAGCAATTCAAGCACATCCAGTTCATCTTGCGTGATAATACGGTCGCTCCACAAACACATCTCTGCAATAGCTAGAATACTTAGACGGTCACGTAATAATAAACCAGCAATATCATTTAAAATTTCAGCCAGATCTAATGGTTCATCTGAAATTTCATCATAGATATACATTTCATCGGGATTGAGCAGCGAACGTAAAATGCGCTCACGTACTTCTAATTGATTTGGGCTATTAATTTGCTGAACATGAAGCAAAGCATCAATCAAACGAACAATTTGAGGTTTCACTTCTTCAAATGCAGTCGGCAAATGTAATGGCATCAAGTTCAACTCATGTTTAACCCGCTCCAATAAAAGTGCGTCTAACAACCCAATCTCACCATCTTCTTGGATAATAAGTGCTAGCTTAGTAAGAAATTGCCGCGCAATACTTGCAGGTATATGCCCAATATTTTTACAAGCATCATGAAATATTTGAATATGAATACGCCCATCCAAATTCAATAATGCATCGATAATGGCATGACTCACAGGTGCATCTTTTGGAATAAACTCGCGATATTGGCGAATCATCAAAATAGCAACCATAACTTCACGTGAACCAGTCGCAGTTTGTAGTGCTCGCTGAATTAATTCAGGACGCTTCTTATTTCGACGTACATCACTACTCAGGGGTTTAATGGCATCATTTAATGCAAAACTAATTGGCGACAGCCTTAACAAAGGTAGAGGCTGTGGAGATGACCACGGAATATAAATTTCTTTCTCAGATTCTTCCAAGAAATGAAATAAGCTAAACAACGGACGGTTACGAAGTTTCTTTAAATTTTCTAATTGTAAATCTTGTAGCAAAGTAGGATTTAACTCATAAATACGTTCACGAATACTCGGGTGAATATTCATCCAGCTTTGTGGACTCAGTGAGTTAGCAAAACACATATGTGCGATTGATTCGGAATAAGCACTATGAATTTGTGAACCAGAGTGGTGAACATAAATACGCAACAAGGTTTGGGTATTCGCATTATTTTTTAATAATCGTACTGTTTTTTGGTCATTACGAAATGTGCGCCCACTCAAAGTCAAATACTTAATAAAACGAGTAATCAGCACACCTAGGCTTCCAGCCAACCAAATGACTCCACCCACCGCAACAAAAACTGTTTCAAATTTATGTTTATAGCCCGGGCTATAGCGCTTAAAACCTTGCTTGGCTAATTTACTACCCCACTGACTAAAAGTTGTTAAGCCACTATATAAAATCTTTAATTTAGTATTCTCAACAGCCTCACCCGATAAAATCTGATTAAACTCATGGCCCAATAAACCATATAACTCAAGCTTATCCAGATTCTGTAAAGCACCCCATGTCAGAATAATTACGATATCTTTGGGGTGAAAACCTGCCGTAAGTGCATTTACACCAACTTCATCAGGTAGTACATATACGGTTGGAACTTTAAGTGAAAAATTTTGGGCTAAGTGTTCTGTAATTTTTAATGCCGCGAGTTCTTCGGGAGTACTCTCCTCTTTCACCAAACGACGTGCTTTAAGTTGTTTTGCTAAAGAGTGTCCACCTTTACGCAGAATATAAAGTTCAGTAACTACCGACCAAACCATAATAAAAAGTAATAGCGCAACGAAGTAAGGACTTAAAGTGTGCCACCAAATTGGCTGGCTATAATCAAAAAAATGAACGAGTAAACCTAAAATTAAATTTAAGATAAAAATAGTAAGCAGCACAGCAACCAAACACATAGTGATGGACCATGCCATATTTTTATTTTCGATGAGATAGTGGCTTACTTCTTTCAATGTAAATATTCCCAATTACATTGTTAGGTTTCATCATAAAAGAAAAAAGCGGGAAATACCCGCTTTTTTCGGCTATTTCTATTCTTCTTTGATGCCTGTTAAATCTACAGAAGCAGCATCGACATTAACGTCAATATAACCATCTTTTTTCTTCTTAGCAGAGTCATTACGCTTCTGCTCCAAATTATTTAGATAGTTACCATCAATATCACCTGTTACGTAGATTCCATCAAATACTGAGCAATCGAACTCAGTTAAGTCAGGCACTTTGCTGGTACGTACAGCATTTTTCAAGTCTTCCAATTCTTGGAAAATCAAACGATCAGCACCAATAATTTCTTGGATCTCTTCCACGCTGCGTTCTGAAGCAATAAGCTCAGCTTTAGCAGGCATATCAATACCGTAAACGTTTGGATACATTACTTTCGGTGCTGCTGACGCAAAGTATACTTTTTTTGCACCAGAATCACGTGCCATCTGAATAATCTCATTACACGTTGTACCACGTACAATAGAGTCATCCACCAATAGAACGTTCTTACCTTTGAATTCTAACTCAACAGGGTTTAATTTCTGACGTACAGATTTTTTACGTTGCTGTTGACCCGGCATAATAAAGGTACGGCCGATATAACGGTTTTTCATAAAACCTTCACGGAACTTCACACCTAGAATATTTGCAAGTTCTAAAGCTGAAGTACGGCTCGTATCTGGAATTGGAATCACCACATCAATATCGTGGTCCTCGCCCCAGTCACGTAAAATTTTATGAGCAAGCTTTTCACCCATTTTTAAACGTGCTTTATAAACTGAGATTCCATCAATAATCGCATCAGGACGAGCAAAATAAACGTATTCAAAAATACATGGGCGGTATTTCGGATTAGCAGCACATTGTTTAGAGAACAACTCACCATTTGCATTGATGAAAATTGCTTCACCCGGTTCAATATCACGCTCAATTTTAAAACCAAGAGCAGTAATAGCAACCGATTCAGAAGCAATGATGTATTCCATCTCACCTTGTTCAGTTACACGTGAACCGTAAATAAGTGGGCGAATACCATTCGGATCACGGAAGCCAACCAAACCATGACCAGTAATCATCGCTACTACACCATACGCACCTTGGCAACGCTCATGCACACGAGAAACCGTGTGAAAAATATCATCAGGGGTAGGATTTAAAGTGCCTTTCTTCTGTAATTCATGCGCAAACACGTTTAAAAGAACTTCTGAGTCAGAATCAGTATTCATATGACGTAAATCTGTTTTAAACAGGTCATCATGAATTTCTTCTGCATTGGTCAAGTTACCATTATGTGCAAGCGTAATACCATAAGGTGAGTTTACATAAAATGGTTGTGCTTCAGCACTGCTCGCAGAACCAGCAGTTGGGTAACGTACATGGCCAATACCATAATTACCAAGTAATGCTCTCATATGACGAGTATGAAAGACATCACGCACCATACCGTTATCCTTACGAAGGAAAAGACGGCCTTCATGGCAGGTTACTATTCCAGCTGCATCTTGCCCACGATGTTGCAACATCGTTAAAGCATCAAACAACATTTGGTTCACTGGCGATTTACCGGCTATACCAACAACTCCACACATAGCAACCTCGCAGACAAGCTAGGAATTAATAAAAAGGATTCTTTGTCGAATGGTCGGATCGGTTTTCTAAATCTTCCGATTCGTCCATTGGTTTTGAAGGAGTGCCTGATGCACTACCTCCAGATGTTATTTGATGAAATGCCTCACTTGCAGCATCTTTAGACAACTCGGTAGCTAAAGGCGCATAAGGCAATAAAAACTGTATAAATTTGGACTGTTTCCAGTGCGGTGAACTTTCAACCCAAGGTCCTACACCCTGCATTGTAATTAGTACAACCAACAAGCCCTTTAAAGAACCAAAAGCACCACCTGCTAAACGATTTAATGGCCCCAATTTCAGACTTTTCAAGAGGCCATTTAAAAATGCAGAGACGATCCATGTTAAAACAATGATCAAAAGCGCTATAAATGCAAAAGCTGCAATTTTCTGAACAACTGGATCATGACTTAAACCCGACATAGACGGAGCAAGAAGGACAGCATATTTTGCACCCATAATTAATGCAATGACCCATCCTACCAAGTTCGCAAAGGCTTTAATAAATCCTTGTCGCAAACCGTTTAGCCCCCCAATGAGCAAAAGTATCAGAATAATGATATCAATTGTGTTCATATTCACTTAAGACATAGCTGCAACACATTGTTTCACTAAAATAGGACCTGTATAAATTAGCCCACTATAGATCTGTACTAATGTTGCTCCAGCTTGCTGTTTGACTGCTGCTTGGTCACCCGACAAAATTCCACCCACGCCAATTAACGGGATTTGTCCTTTTAATGTTTGGGCAAACAAACGTAAGCATTCTGTACTTTTTTCAAAAACAGGTGCGCCTGATAAACCGCCCGACTCATTACCATAAGGAAGATTTTCTACACCTTCTCTTGATAAGGTCGTATTAGTAACGATCAAGCCATCAATTTTAAACTGCACTAACTGCGCTGCAATAAACTCAACATCTTCAGCTGTTAAATCAGGTGCAACCTTTAGAACCAAAGGAACATAGTGATTATTTTGTTCAGCTAGCTCAAGTTGTCTTTCTTTTAAAGTTTGCAATAGTTCAGTTAATGCATCACCACTTTGTAAACTTCTTAAGTTCTTAGTATTTGGAGATGAAATATTAACGGTAATATAAGAAGCGTAGTTATATACTTTCTCAAGGCAAATCAGGTAGTCATCAACAGCTTTTTCTACAGGTGTATCAGCATTCTTACCAATATTAATGCCTAAAATTCCTTTAAACTTTGAAGCTTTTACATTTTCAATCAGCTTATCAACACCATCATTATTGAACCCCATACGGTTAATAATGGCTTGAGCTTCGGGAATACGGAATAAGCGCGGCTGCGGATTACCCGATTGAGGACGAGGTGTAATGGTTCCAATTTCAATAAAACCGAAACCTAACCCAGCTAAAGCATCAATGTGAGCACCATTTTTATCAAGACCGGCTGCCAAACCTACTGGATTTGGAAATTCAATTCCCATACAAGTCGTCGGTTTCGCTTCTACGCTCTGACGGAGTAAGCCGAACTTATGTGCTTTATCAAGCATAGATAATGTTAATTCATGGGCACGCTCTGGTGCTAAACTAAACAACATCGGGCGAGCAAGTGAATATAACATACCAATCACAATCTACTGATTTTAGGTAGGCATATTATAGGCACAGGGAGCACAAAACACCATGCTTAAGACCAGCATATTTTAATATGTTATTGAACCGTCGCTGTTAATTTAATCTGACCTTCACTTGAAACCATTTCCATTTTTTCAATACTTAAGCCCATTTGTGCCAGTTGGGTTAAAAAGTTAGCTAAAATTGCGTAATTCTGATGAGTAACAATAATTTGTAACTGCTCGCCATTTTGCTGAGAAGTAACCGTTAAACCTTGCTGTTGAGCTACACGTTGTATTTTTTCTGCCTGCCCCAGCTCAAGCTCACTCGCAGGTTTCATCGTGACTGCATTACTTTGCATCCACACCATTAAATCTTTTAAATCATTTAGGCGCTGTTGCTGCTGTTCAGCTAAGGAATGCATTTTCCAAAGTGAAGCTCCAATAATAGCTACTACAACAAAAATTGTAGTAAAGACCACCATGATACGTTCACGGACAGTCAAACGGTCTAAATATTGATTAACTTGTTCGATCCACTGATCAAAGCGGTTTTGCAATTGAGCTAACATTTTCATTATTGTATTTTCACCACCCCAATTGCCCCACCACCATCGGCTTGAACATTACCTAACTCCGCCTTAAATCCTTGCTGATTAAGCTGCTGTGTTAAAGCTTGCAAATCATCTGCCGATTTTGCTTTCAAGGCCATGGTTAGTGTAGAAGCATCATAATTTAATTGCTGAGCTAAAATTTGTCTTTGCATCAGAATAGGCCCAACACGACTCAATAAAGAAAGTGCTTGTGTATCGCCTTGTTTACTCATTCTTAAATGACTTTCAAATTGGCTTTTTATATTTTGTTCATTTACGCGACTAGAAGAACCAAACCAATATTTATATTGCTCAATTGTCTGCTCAGCTGTTTGATTTGCTACATTTCTTAATTTCACCCAACGCAACAAATCATAGCTAAACTGAACCACAATAATTGCTAAAACAATAACCGCACATGCTTTCCAGTACCCAGAAACCGTTTGCTCTTGACCTTTGGCTTTTGGTAAAACATTAAAAGGATGCTGTTTAGGTTTATCTAAGCCCTGAAACTGATAAAAAAATTCTGAACGTTGCTCAACACTAGAAGCTGCTTCTAAGCTTTCTAATTGTTCTGTCGTTAATCCACTATATTGATAGTTTGTTTCAACTGGCTGGAATTCCAAAAACAATCCCAAATCATCTAGTGAATTACCGACCCATTTACTTTCACGCGCCAGTAATTTTTGGTCAATATTACACAGGATAACTTGCTGTTCTTGTGGTTCCGGCAAAATCAAAAAGTCTGGCAACAAAGCAACCAGCTTGATTGGCAACAAATTCATCGCATGTTGCCATGTTTCCACAGTAGTTTTTGCAACACCCAATATTGTTAATTGATCAGCATGAAAATGATGAACTACTTTCATGTGATCAATAGGCAAAGTTACAAACTCTTCAAGCAAATATTTAACACCATCTGCTCCGAGTTGCTTGTAATGAGACTTTGCTATTTGTTGCTGGAATACCTGAGCATGACGACTAGGAAAAAAGACAGCAGCCTCTTTTCCTTGGTGCAATTGTAGGTCTTGTATTAATTGATCAAGGCTTTCAGCCTGCAACCAGTTTTCTCCGTTAGACCAATGCCATATTCCATTGGTTTCAGGCATCCATAAATACAGCATAATGGGCTAAATAACCTTTTTATTTATATTGTGGGTATAAAACTATTTTTTTGTGTTGATAAACCAGTTGCAATTACAGCCTGATCATAAATTCGAGCTTCAGCCAACGCAAATGGATTAAAGTTTTCATGGGTCAGCAGTTCAGCAATATGCCCTACTACATTCATATGACACACGACCACAATTGACTCATAAGGAATCTGAGACAACCACTCGACTGCCTCTTTGGCGTTATCATCTGGCTTAATTTTATCGCATAACAACACAGGCACATCTTTAAAATACGCTTGAATATGTGCCAATGTCTCTTGAGCACGTAACAAAGGACTAACTACAAAAATATCAGGCTTAACAATATCTTTTAAAAATGTTGCTGTCTGTTCTGCTTGAGCATGTCCACGAGCAGTAAGAGGGCGTTTAGTGTCGTTACCATTTACAGGTGGAGCGGCTTCCCCATGGCGAACCAATGTCAGTTGCATAAATTTTCCTTGTTAATAATTCCTGCATTATAACCACAATTTATGACATTTCTTCTTCAGACTTCGTGATGAGGTAAAACAAATTCAACATCACTACGGTGTCCGTTTTTCATAAGAGATAATGCAATATTTAAAGGAGGCGCCCCTTCGAAAATAACTTCATATAAAGCGTTAGTGATAGGCATATAAACATCTAGTTCTTCTGCTTTACCACGCACCTGAACAATTGTATTGATGCCTTCTGCTGTCTGCCCCAACTCTTTACTCGCCTGATCCAGCGTTTTACCCGAACCTAAAGCATAACCAATCTGATAATTACGGCTTAAAGGGCTATTACAAGTCGCGAATAAATCACCAACACCTGACAATCCCAAGAATGTAAGCGGATTTGCACCTTGTTTTACTGCAAAACGGCTCATCTCGGCCAAAGCACGCGTTAAAATCATACTCTTGGTGTTTTCACCAATTTTGTAAGCAGCACCAATTCCCATTGCAACCGCATAAATATTTTTAAGCGCACCACCTAACTCTACACCGTGCACATCATCGCTACCAAAAACACGGAATAGAGCACTATGCAGAGCATGTTGCACAGCATAACGAACTAATTCGGAGTCACTGGCAATCACGGTGCCGGACGGCATACCCGCCATAATTTCTTTTGCAAGGTTTGGACCTGATAGCACACCATAGGGAACTTCAGGTAATTCTTCACGAATAATATCGCTCATGAAGCTGAAAGTTTTAGCTTCAACGCCTTTGGTTAAAGACACAACCGCTTGTGCAGTAATATAAGGAGCGATTTGTTTTAAGACATCGCGGAATGAGTGACTTGGAATTGCGACTAAAATAATATCTCGGTCACATACAGCTTGTTCAAGATCAGACACAGCGCGTAATGATGACTCTAAAATAAAATCTGGCAAATAACGTTTATTAATGTGGGTTTTATTAATTTCCTCAGCTGTTTCGGCGTCACGAATCCAGATCATGGTATCGCAACCATTACGTGCAGCTAAATTTGCCATAGCCGTTCCAAAGCTTCCTCCCCCTAGAACGGTAATACGTAAAGCAGTTTTTTTATCAACCGCAACAGGTTCCACCAAATCTGTAAACTTAAATTCAGCCATCTTTTATTATCCTATTTCTTACTTCTACAGACGTTTAAGCCTGCCAAACTTTTACGAATTCTTTACTTTCAATATTTGCACGCGGTGCAATTACTTTAGCTGCTGTGCCGACGTAAATAATACCTGAAATTAAATCACGAGGTTGCAGACCTAAATGCTGTTTTAACCAATTTGATTCGACAACTGCACCACTACGCCACATGGTCGAAAAACCTTGAGCTTGTAGAGATAATAAAAGATTTTGTACTGCGGCACCCGTACTTAAGATTTGTTCGAAATGCGGCACTTTCGGATGATCTTGTAGTTGTGTAAGCGCTAAAATGAGTAATGGTGCGCGAAAAGGATGTTGTTTAACACGTTCGAGTTGAGCGGGATCAGTTTCACCTAAATCTGCTAGAGCCTTTGCTAAAACTTCACCAAAAGCACCACGTTGTTCGCCTGAAACAACTACAAAACGCGTTGGCTTAAGTCTATGATGATCTGGAGCAGTCAAAGCTGCTTGGAAAGCTAACTCTAATTGCTCTGTACTTGGAGCTGGCTCAACTAATTGGCCAATAGACTGACGCTGATGAATATTTTGGTGAATTATTTGTATTGCTGATTCCGTCATTAATATTGATCTAACTCAAAAATTCAAAATAGATTAGCATAATCTACCGTTAATCCACCATTGAATCTAGCTTATAAAATTAACGAACTCTTACTTTGACATTTTTTAATACAAAACATCAAAACTCATACAACGTCTTCAAAATCAACTAGAAAACTTATGTTCAAATAGCTATGTCTTTTAGCGATTAACTTTAGGTGCATTATGAAAAAAATAATTTTAGCAAGCGCAATGAGCGGTGTTGTTTTATTACTTGGTGCTTGCGCAACTACTCCTAAAAATACTTTGGCAGTTCAAAAAGAAAATAATCAGTTTGAAGTTACAGGTATTGGCAAAACCAATTTAATTGCGAAAAATAATGCAATTACTGCAGCTCAAAAAACTTGCTCAAAAAACACTACACCAGTCGTTGTAGATGAAAAAACAACATATAACGGTGTATTAAAAGATGTTGTAAGTGAAAAAACCGGTCAAATGGTTGAAGCAGCAGCAGGGGTTATTGGTACATTAACTGGTAAAAATGCATCTTTAGCAAAAGATGATGACTACCAAACAACGCTTACTTTCTATTGTAAAATTAATTAATAAAAAAAATCCCAATCATTTGATTGGGATTTTTTTTATTAGCAATAACCATCTAATCTGGTCAGTGGTAATTTTTTACCAATTGCTTTTTCAATTTCGGGTAAATAAAAGGCATCATCTTCAGATAAGAAACTAATACTTACCCCTTGTGAGCCAGCACGACCTGTACGACCAATACGGTGTACATAATCATCAGATTGTTCAGGCAATGTAAAGTTGATGACATGCGACACGCCATCCACATGAATACCACGACCAGCAACATCTGTCGCAATCATAATATTATGTTTACCTTGCTTAAATTGCTCTAACATTTTTAAACGTTTATCTTGAGCAATCTCACCTGAAAGCATACCAACTCTATATCCATCTTTCTTTAAATGATCATAAAGACGGCGGACTTGGTCACGTCGATTAGCAAAAATCATAACCTTATCGATTGGCTCTTCACGCAAGATATCTTGCAGTAAACGATATTTATCTTGTTTAGCTACAACATAAACACGTTGCTCTACATCGTTATTGGTCTTTTGTTCAGGCTCAATTTCAACAGTTACAGGTTCAAATAACCATTGTCTTGCCAAATTCAAGACGTCATAACTAAACGTCGCTGAGAACATGAGTGTCTGACGTTGTTCCTTACGGGGTGAATAACGAACAATACGTTTTACCGAAGGAATAAAGCCCATGTCTAATAAACGGTCAGCTTCATCAATGACTAAAAATTCAATTTGATCGAGCCAGACTTCTTTTTGTTCTACAAAATCGATTAAACGCCCTGGTGTGGCTACCATGATATCGACAAAATTAGCATCAAGTTGCTTCTTCTGCTTATCGAAATCAACACCACCCAATAGGGTCACTAAATGTAAATTAGAGAATTTTGTGAGAAATTTCGCATCACTTTCAATTTGCAATGCCAACTCACGAGTAGGCGCCAAGATTAAAGCACGAGGCTCGCCACGGAAGCGTTGCTCTTGAATCGGATTATTGAGTAAATCATTAATTACACTAATCAGAAAAGCAGCTGTCTTACCTGTTCCTGTTTGTGCTCGCCCAATTGCATCATGCCCGGCTAATGTATATTTTAAAACCTTTTGCTGAATTGGGGTCATTTGAGTAAACCCTAAAGCATCAATCGCCTTTTTAAGTTGCGGATGTAAATTCAAGGTTTCAAAACCAGATGTCATAAATACGCGCTCTAACAAACAATCTCTCGAATGAGAAGATCATTATAAACAAAAACGCCCCAATTCAAAAATTGGAGCGTCCATCATTCATCAAAAAGATGAATTATTCTTAGTCTAAAGGCTGAACGTTTTCAGCTTGAAAACCTTTTTGACCTTGTACAACGCTAAACTCTACGCGTTGACCATCACGTAGAGAACGGTGACCGTCACCTACGATTGCACGGAAGTGAACGAATACATCGTCGCCGCCGTTACGTTGAATAAAACCAAAGCCTTTAGTGTCATTAAACCACTTTACTACGCCTTGTTCACGAGCTGTCATAAGTCAATCCTCAGATGATGAAAAAAGGACCTTCCGGTGTTGCAAACAGCAGAGCAAACAAGGTTTTAAAATATTTATAATCTTAAAGCTTGTAATCATTCTGTAAAACTATCAACAATTTCCGGTTACATCCATTTGTTATAGGGTTATTAAATCAATTTGATTGTGTGGTAAATCCTAAAACGGTTCGAGCTTAACACGGGTTTATGACAATTAATAGAATTTTTTTCAAATATTTCCCCTATTTTTAGTTCTTTTTTTAAACAGCTTATTACAATATTTTTTACAGAAATTCCTGCATCTTCTTTCATAAAATATGCTGTATTTATTAAAAATTTGTTAGAATATTTTTTTTAGTTGTTTTGATGATGAATGAGCAATACTTCTTCTAATACAGCACCCATTGAAATTAATGCCCTTGGGCAACCCTGCCCAATGCCATTGTTAATGCTAAAACGTGAACTTAAAAAAGCGTCAGGCAAACAACAATTTTTATTAAAATCTTCAGATCCTCATAGTGAAATTGATGTAACTCGTTACTGTGGTTTACATCATTTTACGTGTCAAACTACACACATATCAGAAAGAGAATTTCACTATTTAATTGAAACTCAATAATTCTTTGCTAAACTAAAAGATTAGAAATTGCATAAAATTTTACATTTCTCTACCCAATTTTCCTTAATTATGAAGCTGATTCAAATTAAGATGAATTTATTGGTTATCCCATTCGATCCTATAAGGAGAACTCATGAGTGACAGCAGCAATCAATTGATGCCCCTGTCATTGTCTGCGCCCGGTGTAAACCTTGGTGCATATATCAGTACTGTCAATCAGATTCCTATTTTAACGGCCGAGCAAGAAAAAGAACTTGCTGAACGTTATTATTATGACCAAGATCTTGATGCCGCAAAAATGCTGGTAATGTCGCATTTACGTTTTGTCGTTCATATTGCGCGCAGCTATGCAGGTTATGGCCTACCACAAGGCGACCTTATTCAAGAAGGTAATTTAGGCTTAATGAAAGCCGTGAAACGTTTCGACCCAAATATGGGCGTACGTTTAGTATCTTTTGCCGTCCATTGGATTAAGGCAGAAATTCATGAATACGTTATTCGCAACTGGCGTATTGTCAAAATTGCAACGACAAAAGCTCAGCGTAAATTATTTTTCAATTTACGTAGTTTAAAGAAATCGAGTAAAAAGTTAACGCTCGAAGAAGCTCAATCGATTGCGAATGACTTAAATGTAACTCCAGAACAAGTTCTGGAAATGGAAGGTCGTTTAACTGCTTATGATGCTGCTTTTGAAGCACAAGGCGATGACGACGATGATACTCCACACACAGCGCCTGCGTTGTATCTTGAAGATAACCGCTACGACCCTGCCCGTTTAGTCGAGAACGAAGACTGGGAAGAGCAAAGTACTTCAGCCTTGCATGATGCAATGGACCAGTTAGATGACCGTTCGCGTAATATTTTACAACGCCGCTGGTTAGATGATGACAAATCTACTCTTCACGAGTTAGCAGCTGAATATAATGTTTCGGCAGAACGTATTCGTCAGCTTGAAAAAAATGCGATGGAAAAGATTAAAACTGCCATGTCAGCAAGTTAAAATAAATGAAAAAAATAAAAGGGCGAATCGCCCTTTTGTTTTATCTGGCTATGTTTAGCCAACCCAATCTATGTTAACGTTGCCTTTCATTATTCAGTTGCGTTTTTTGTTATGTGGATCGCCATTTCAGCCCTTAATCTTGCTTTTGCAGTCATGTTGGGTGCTTTTGGAGCACATGGTCTTAAAGCTCACGCGGGTCCTGAGCAACTTGCTTGGTGGCAGACTGCAACCGACTACTTTTTTTATCATGCGCTTGGCCTATTAGCTCTTGGTATTTTAAGTAAGGTTCTTCCTCATTTCCCAATCAAGTTATCTTTCTTGCTTATCCAAATTGGTATTCTATTCTTTTGTGGTTCGCTTTACATCATGGCGCTAGGTTTACCACGAATATTAGGCGCAATTACGCCAATCGGTGGAGCCTTAATGATTGCGGGATGGCTAGTCTTGGCTTGGAATGCTTTCAAATACGCAAAATAATCGGAATGTGATCATGCAAATTTATTTAAATGGCGAATTAACGGACACGCCTAGCCAAAACCTGTTGCAACTCATTCAGGAGTTGGCACTTGAAGGAAAACGTTTTGCTGTTGAGCACAATCAGCAAATCGTTTCTAAAAGCAAATTAGAGCAAATTTCTATTGCTCAACATGACCGTATCGAAATTATTCACGCTGTTGGCGGCGGCTAAGTCGGAGTTATCCATGCAAGACACCCCTCTCATTATTGGTTCACGTTCTTTTCAATCTCGTTTATTGGTTGGAACTGGCAAATATAAAGACTTAAATGAAACGGATTTAGCTATTCAAGCCAGTGGTGCAGAAATCGTAACCGTCGCAATCCGCCGTGTAAATATTGGACAAAATCCAGATCAACCGAATTTACTTTCGGTCATCCCACCAGAGAAATATACAATTTTGCCAAATACCGCAGGTTGTTTTGATGCTGACAGCGCAGTACGCACGTGTATGCTAGCGCGTGAGTTACTCGATGGTCATAACCTAGTAAAACTTGAAGTATTGGGTGATGAAAAAACCTTATATCCAAATGTAACCGAGACTTTAAAAGCCGCGCGCACTTTGATTGATGACGGTTTTGAGATTATGGTCTATACCTCTGACGACCCAATCATTGCTCAAGAACTTGAAAGTATGGGCTGTGTTGCGATTATGCCTTTAGGTAGTCTAATTGGTTCAGGTTTAGGTATTTTAAATCCACATACCATTTCAATTATTAAAGAAAATGCGAAAGTTCCAGTTTTAGTCGATGCAGGCGTTGGTACAGCAAGTGATGCTGCTATTGCGATGGAACTTGGTTGTGATGGTGTATTGATGAATACAGCAATTGCAGCTGCTCAAAACCCTATTTTGATGGCTTCCGCAATGAAAAAAGCTGTTGAAGCAGGACGTGAAGCATTTTTAGCAGGTCGTATGCCACGTAAACGCATGGCAAATGCAAGCTCGCCAGAAACAGGTTATTTCTTTAAATAATTTATTTCCAAGGAATCACTGCTTTTTCCAGTGATTCCTCTCCCGTCATATAACCATTTTACGTTTTAAAAATATATCGCTTTATTCTAATATGCTTAGGCTATTCCAATATTCGTCTTAAATTATCCTTGGTGTTTAACTCAAAATTCTTTTGGAAATATACAGTTTGGTAAAGTGGCTCAGACTGATAAAAATGTATTAAAACTTGTTTTCTCTTAATTGAATATACTTCTGGATCAACCCAAGAATACTCCCGCTGAATTTGCTGTTCATACTGGATAAAACGTTCAGGCGTTGCTGCCAAAATAGCTAAATCAATATCCAACAAAAATTGCAAATCTATTTCATCGGTTAATCCATGCTTTTGAGTCGCAAGTATCCAACGCTTTATTTTCTCTAGAGTATCGAACGATAAATCTTGTGCCATCAATTGTTCAAATAACTCAGCACTCTTAAGTTCATTGTCTTTAGCTTCTGGATCATAGACCGCATCATGAAACCAGAGAGCCAATGCAACAGCATACGGATCATTTAATTCGTATTGAACCGCCTCCATTAAACTCAAACATTCATATAAATGTTGGATGGTATGGTAGGCTCGCTGCTTTTCACTATAAGCCGCAATAAGTTCATCATAGATTTTCTGCGGTTCAGAAAAATCATAATGCTGATGCAGCTCAAACCAAACATGCTTTAGTTTTGATAAATAAAGCTGCATCATCAATTAACCACGCTTAAGATTATTGCTCATCACGTTTAAACACCAACTCTTTTGCCGATGAGTTATCAGCATCAAAGTAATAACCCTCGGTATTAAACGCTTTGATGTCTTCAGCTTTATTTAATTGGTTTTCAATCATAAAACGAGCCATTAAACCGCGTGCTTTTTTCGCATAGAAACTAATGACTTTATATTTGCCATTTTTCTGGTCAAGGAAAACAGGCTTTACAATTTCAGCCTTAATTTTCTTTTCATTGACAGACTTGTAATATTCATCTGAAGCTAGATTTACCACCAATTCAGATTTAATTGTCGCCAAGTCTTCATTAATTTGGTTAGTGATGATATCACCCCAGAATTCATACAAATTATGACCACGCGTATTTTTTAATTTAGTGCCCATCTCAAGACGATAAGGCATCATTAAATCTAAAGGACGCAATAAACCATATAAACCAGAAAGCATACGCAAATGCTGCTGTGCAAAATCAATATCTTTGTCTTTTAAATGATAAGCATCTAAACCGGTGTAAACATCCCCTTTAAATGCATAGATTGCTTGGCGAGCATTTGAGAAATTAAATTCTGGATTCCAATCTCTAAATCGATCTGCATTTAGTGTGGCAATTTTTTCACTGACACTCATTAAACTCGCAATTTCCGAAGCAGAAAGTTTGCGACAAACATCAATTAATTGTGCTGAGTTTTCTAACAAGCGAGGCTCAGTAAACTCATCTGTGGGTAACGCTGTTTCATAATCTAAAGTTTTTGCAGGAGAAATTAAAGCAAGCATAGACAACCTGAAAAAATTATTCTTAATACCAACTATAACAGTAGATATTTTTTAATGCTAACTCGTGTTTTCAATGACGACTATCGGTAAAATAGCACTACGTATTGTTATTTAGCGGTTCTTATATGTCTGAGCAAACTTTCATCCAGGGTCCAGTAGGTAAAATTGAACTTTTCGTTGACCGCCCTGAAGGTGAAATCAAAGGCTTTGCGGTTGTTTGTCATCCGCACCCATTGCAAGGTGGAACCCCTCAACATAAAGTCCCTGCCCTTTTAACCCAAATCTTTAATGAATATGGTTGCATTGTTTACCGCCCAAGTTTCCGCGGCCTAGGTGGCAGTGAAGGCATTCATGATGAAGGCCATGGTGAAACTGAAGATATCTTAGCTGTCATTGAACATGTTCGTAAGCTTCATGAAGGCCTACCATTTTATGCAGGCGGTTTTAGCTTTGGCTCACATGTTTTAGCAAAATGCTTTGCACAGCTTGCACCTGAATTACGACCTGTACAGTTAATTTTATGTGGTTTACCAACAGCTACTGTAGTAGGTTTACGTCACTATAAAACTCCTGAAATTCAAGGTGATATTCTACTCATTCATGGTGAGCAAGATGACATTACTTTACTTTCAGATGCAATTGCGTGGGCAAAACCGCAGAAGCATCCAATTACGATTCTGCCGGGTGCTAACCACTTCTTTACAGGCTATTTAAAGCAGCTTCGCCAAATCATTACACGTTTTATTATCATGAAATAAACGGTAATTTGATGGGCATAACTTGAGAGTATGCCCATCATTTTATAAGCCGTGTCATTATTGAAAATTATTCCAGCTTAACCCAAAACGTGCCAAATATTTTTTCACTCGGTCACTATCGTTCGTTGTATTACGCTGTTGACGAGATACTGAAAAGAGTTGTCTTCCCGCCTCTGCCATGGATTTTGAATTTTCGCAGATTTTGAGCACACCTCGTAATTGAATCTGATCAAATTCATCTATTTGTTCTAGCTGCTCAGGACTTAAATAGTTCAATAAAATATCTGTATTTTTATCATTGTAAGATTCATCCTGAATAAGCCAAAGCTGCTTTAGACGTTGAATTTCTTTTTCTACAGCTTCACGGCGAATTAACTCACCTTGCGATAAAGTTGCCAAACGAGTTACGCTCGCTGCTAAATCTCTAAAATTTCCTTGCCATGATGCATCTACTGATTTAGCAAATTTCAAATACATTTCTAAAGCATCGCGTTGAAAACGCAATTGTCTTTGATGAATTGCAGCAAAACGCTGTAGCTCAAAATCAATATTGGGTGCAATATCTTCTACACGGTCTTTTAAATTGGGTAAAAAGAACGTCCACGTATTCAAACGAGCCCATAAATCTTCACGAAAACGGCCAGCTTGAACTTCATTACGTAAATCACGGTTAGTACCCGCTATTAGCTGAAAATCAGCCTGAATTTCTTTATCACTCCCAACAGGAAAAAAGCTTTTATCTTCTAGTGCTTTTAGCAGCATTGCTTGTTCATCAAGCCCTAACTCACCAATTTCATCTAAAAATAAAATGCCTTGGTCAGCACTTTTTAATAAACCAGCGCGAGATGCAGCTGCTCCTGTAAATGCACCTTTTATGTGACCGAATAAGGTCGACATAGCACTATCACCACGTAAGGTTGCACAGTTAACATCAATAAAACGACCATTTAATTGAAATTTATCTTTCTTTAATTGAAAAATCTGTTTTGCCAAATGAGACTTACCAACACCTGTTGCACCCATAATCAAAATAGGCGCACTAGAGCGAGTTGCAACTAATTCAACTTCCTCAATAAGTTGATTAAACGCTTTATTATGAGTAGAAATATTGGCTTTAAGTTGTTGCCAATTTTGCTTTTGCTCATCATCGAAGCGCTGTTTTAAAACATCGTATCGAGACAAGTCTAAATCAATAATTCTATATTCACCTTCTGAGGTCTTTTGCTGATTAGGTGAACTTTGGATAAGTTGAGCTGGTAAGTAATGCGCATCTATCAATAAATACCAACAAATTTGAGCAACATGCGTTCCCGTTGTGATATGCAATAAATAGTTATTTTTTTCGACATCAAACGGATAGGTTTTTACAAAGTCATAGAGTGCACCATAAACTTCAGCAAAATCCCAAGGATCTTTAATACTTACCTTATGTCCAGAAACCTCAGTTTGTGGAGAGATCTCTTTAGCATCTGCTGCTATAGATTTAACTAAATTATGATGTTGTCGATCATGTAACAGCACCAACTCATCTACAAGCAAATCTTCATGCATTAACAGGCTAATCGTAGGACGCCAACGTTGCCATCGATCTGGCTTTCTCCCCTGATCAAGTGTAGAACCGACAAAGCCAATAACGACTGTTTTCTTTGCATCCTTCATAATTTCTATAAAATTTTATAAGTGTCTATAATATACAATACGCATTTGACCAAACAATTCCAAGAATATGCTTCATTTTACTTTTTTAGGCACATCTTCGGGTGTACCAACCCTGACACGTAATGTTTCAGGATTAGCAGTTCGTAACACCAAAAATAAGGACTGGATTTTAATTGATGCTGGCGAAGGTACACAGCACCGCATTCAACAAGCTAAACTTTCACTACAAAATCTAGTTGCCATTTGTATTACACATGTTCACGGCGATCATTGTTATGGTCTAGTTGGTTTATTGGCAAGTGCAGGCATGAATGCCCGTAGCAAACCCTTAATCGTGATTGCACCGAAAGAAATTCAGCAATGGTTTGAAATCACTGCCCAGCTTACAGGTTTATATTTGCCCTATTCCCTTCAATTTATTGATGTAAATGAAGCAACGCAGCCACAACAAATCACTGATGCATTCATTGTTCAAGCACACCCTCTAAGCCATCGTGTTCCAAGTTTTGCTTTTAGCATTTATATCAAATCTATTCAGAAGAAGTTAGATACCCAAGCTCTAACTCAGTTAGGCGTACCTCAAGGCGATATGTGGGGTCATTTAAAACGAGGCTACGATGTTGACTTTGAGGGGCAAACTTTAAAAGCCCAAGACTTTATCAAAGTTCAAAATCAACAAGTTCATGCAATTATAGGTGGCGATAATGACCAACCTGAACTATTAGCAAACGCTTGCAAAGATGCCCAACTCCTTATTCATGAGTCCACATACTTGCAAACGGTTTTAGATAAAGTCGGCAAAGGTCCAATGCATAGCTCAGCAAAAATGGTGGCTGAATTTGCAGAACAGCAATCTTTATGTAATTTAATTCTGACGCACTTTAGCCCCCGACATCAAGATAGAGCTGGGCAGCAAGCTATTACTGAAGAAGTTCGCCAGTTTTATAAAGGTCATTTTTATTTAGCCAATGATTTTGATGAATTTACTTTAAATGAAGCTGGGCAGCTTTTAAAAGTCGATAAAAATCATAAACCCCATTAAGCCAATATATCCAAAAATATATTTAAATATATTTTTGGATATATTTTTAATATTAAAAACTGCCAACAAAATTCATCCCATATAAAATAAAATCATTTTTATTCATTATTTTCAATAATTTATAATTAAATTAAATGTTTTTAAAAAAGTTGGCACACTCAGTGCAATAGTACAAAGCACACAACATCATTGGGATCTTGTGAATAACACCTGCCTGCAAACGCTTGGCAGGCAGGCTTTGAAAGGAAAAGAAAATGTCTGTCATTGAAGAAATTAACCAACAAGCTCAATTTGAACAAAAGCAGCAAGAACGTTCTTATCAAGTTCTGCAGAATGAAAAAAGTATGCCAGTCAAAATGTGGACTAAAGGCGTGCTTGTTGATGACAACTCAAAACAACAATTATTACAAACAGCTCAAATGCCTTTTATTTATAAATGGATGGCTGTAATGCCAGATGTACACTTCGGTTTAGGAGCAACTATTGGTAGCGTGATTCCAACTAAAGGGGCAATTATTCCTGCTGCTGTGGGTGTAGATATTGGGTGTGGAATGATGGCAACCCGTACAAGCTTAACTGCTTCAGATTTACCAGATAACTTACATGCTCTACGTAGTGAACTTGAACGATTAATTCCACATGGAATGACTAAGCGCGGACGTGATCGTGGTTCATGGGAAACTCCACCAGAAATGGTAGATCAAGCTTGGGCCGATCTTGTTGCAGATTTTGAATACATTTGTGCAAAACATCCACGCTTAAAAAACACCAATAACCGCAAACATTTGGGAACTTTAGGTACTGGAAACCACTTTGTCGAAATCTGTTTAGATGAGCATGATCATGTTTGGATTATGTTGCACTCAGGTTCTCGTGGTGTAGGAAATGCTATCGGTAATCATTTTATCGAACTTGCCCGTAAAGACATGCAGAAGCATTTCATTAATTTGCCAAATAAAGATTTAGCATACCTAGTAGAAGGAACTGAACACTTTGATGATTATTGGTTTGCGGTAGGTTGGGCTCAACGCTTTGCGATGAAGAACCGAGAAATCATGATGCAATCTGCGATTAAAGCCTTGGCTACTATTGTACCAAAGCCTTTTCAGGCACGTTTGGAAGCCGTGAACTGTCATCATAACTATGTGGAAAAGGAAGAACATTACGGTGAAGAAGTAATGGTCACTCGTAAAGGTGCAGTCCGTGCGCGTCTAGGTGAATACGGAATTATTCCAGGTTCAATGGGTGCGAAGTCATTTATTGTCCGTGGACTTGGAAATCAGGAATCTTTCTGTTCATGTTCGCATGGTGCAGGTCGTGTTATGAGCCGTACTGAAGCAAAACGACGTTTTACCGTAGAAGATCAGATTGCACAAACTGAAGGTGTAGAATGCCGTAAAGATGCAGCAGTTATTGATGAAATTCCATCGGCATATAAACCGATTGAAGATGTAATGAAAGCACAAAGCGACTTGGTTGAAGTGGTTTATACATTAAGACAAGTGGTGTGTGTTAAGGGTTAATGCTATGCAAAATATAGATATAGAAAAATTCAATCACATTTTAGAAGGGATATGTATAACAGCAAATGCTTTAGATCCAGCATTTCAACCACAATTTGACTGTTATATAGAACTATTAAATTTCAATGAAAATATGCCAATTTATGAGAACTTCAAGCAATTCTTTACTTCTAACTCCATTTGGAGAAGCATGAAGAAAATGTGTGACGATCCACAATTTTTAGACTGGCAATTTCAAATGAAAAGTATAGGAACACCCACGGAAACAATAGATTACTTTTTTCGTAAAAATCTATTTTCTACGTTAAGTGATAAGCAATTCACGGTAATTGCAGTTTATTTAAAATCATATATTGAAGGTCTAATCGGAGAATTAAAAGATTCCCAACAGGGCTATATAAGGCCACCAAATAAATACCTTCCAAAGTATCTCCAACATTGGCAGCATTTTTACCTCCAAGGTAAAGATGCAGAAATTCTCGTTACTTTTGAAGCCAACACTTAAAACTGATACGGGTAAATAAAATGAAACTCGCAGAAGCACTTTTACTTCGAAGCGATCAACAAAAAAAGCTCGCTTCGTTAAAACAACGAATTAATGCCAATGTATTGGTACAAGACGGTGATGAACCTAGTGAAGATCCAAATGAACTCATCAAACAAGTATTTGCTTTAACTCAGGAAAGCAATCAATTGATTTGTCGTATTCATTTGACCAATGCACAAGCAAAACTGGAAGATGGCAAAGTATTATTGTCTCTATTAAGCTTGCGCGATAGTTATGCTGAACAGCATAAGATTTTAATCGATGCGATTGCTAATACACATCGAGAACCTGATCGTTATAGCTCACGTGAAATTAAGTGGAAGAAAGTCATTCCTGTTTCTAGCTTACAAAAGCAGGCGGATGATATCAGTGCAAAACTCCGTGACTTAAACGTTAAAATTCAGGCTGCTAATTGGCAAATTGATCTAATCGATTAAACAATAGATTTTGTGAAATCATTTTCACAATCAAGGTTTGGACATACTGGGCGAGTACAAGATCCTGCATTACTCCGATCTGAGGGATTGAAAATAATTCAGGCGGCTATGGCAGCATGTGAGCCGTGCATCGATATTCACTTATCAGGCTCAGCACTATGCACCTAGTAAACCTTTGTCAAAAGCAAAGTCACGCGTTACTTCGCATTACCATGTACTGACAGTATGTTCATTAAATTAGAAAATAAGGAAAACAGAAGTGAATAAAGCTTTGGCAAATATGCCCAAAACCATCCAAATTGATGGTTCACAAGGTGAAGGTGGTGGACAGATTTTAAGAACTGCCCTTGCCCTCTCAATGATTACAGGTCAGCCCTTTGAATTAATTAATATACGTGCAGGACGTAAAAAACCAGGTTTAATGCGCCAGCATTTGGTCTGTGTACAGGCATCTCAACAAATTAGCCAAGCTTATGTGGAAGGTGCTGAATTACATAGCCAACGTTTATATTTCGCACCTCAGCATGTTCAAAGTGGTAAATATCAATTTCAAATCGGTTCTGCGGGTAGTACAACCCTAGTTTTACAAACGCTTCTACCTGTTTTGTTATTACAAAATGAAGCTAGCGAACTCACCATTTCAGGCGGTACACATAACCCACTTGCACCAACAGCAGATTTTATTGAACACTGCTTTTTACCTGCTCTAGCTCAAATTGGAATTAACGTAGATTTTAAATTAAGTAAAGCCGGCTTCTTTCCAATTGGTGCAGGTGAAATTCAGGTTACCGTTCAACCATGGCAACATCGAAACAAGCTAAATTTATTAGATCGCGGTGCTTTACAAAGTAATGAGGCCTTTGCAGCTGTATTAAATCTTTCAGAAGAAGCACAGATAGCACAACGTGAATTAACCACATTAAGTAAAAAACTAAACTTAAGCTCTCAGCAGCAATTTCATTTAAATGGAATTAGCCAAGGCAATACAGTCTATGTGAAAGTTGCTCATCAATATCACACTCAACTGTTTACAGCTTTAGGTGAGATGCGCAAAAGTGCAGAGCAAATAGCTGAACATTTAGCAAAAGATGTAAATCTATATTTATCTTCGCAGGCTGTTGTAGATGAGTATTTGGCAGATCAATTGCTTCTGCCTTTAGCTTTAGGTCAAGGTGGTGAATTCACCGCACAATGTATTAGCGAACATACTCGTACTCAAGCAGCCATGATTGAAAAATTTATTGATTGTGAAAGCGAATTTGTCGAGTTAAATCCACATCATTTTCATGTAAAAGTTAAAGTTTAAGAAGCTCACAATTGAGCTTCTTATTTGTAAAAACTACTCTACAGATGCTAAAGCTGTTACCAACAGCTTCCAGCATTTCTCTACAGTATCAACTTTGACTCGTTCACCCGGTGCATGCGCACCTTGAATATCCGGTCCAAAAGAAACCATTTGTAAATGTGGATAATGCTCGGCAATAATTCCACACTCTAAGCCTGCATGAATTACTTTTAGATTTGGCTCAATATTAAATGCATTTTGATAGGCCTGCTGTAAGCACTTTAGAGCAGCCGAATCTGGATTTGGTGTCCAACCCGACACTAACGGCGTAAGTGTAGAGCCGATATTAAATTGACTGAAATGTTTTTGAATTTTTTCTGCAAAGTCTTGAGCTTCTTGGTTCACCATTGAGCGAACCATTAAAACAGCTTTTCCACCTTCTCGATTTAGTTTTACGACCCCAATATTATTTGAAGTCTCAACTACATCTGGTAAAGCTTGACTCATATTTGCAACGCCATAAGGACTAGTTGCTAAAGCTTGCAACCACTCGTTTTGCTGCTGTTGAGCAATCACTTCGGTCATTTCAGCGCTATTAGGCTGAATAGTTAATTGCAGATTGTCATCAATACCTTGTAGCTGTTTTTTCCATGCTGTTTGATATTCAGCGAGTAATTGTTCTAATTCAGGCAATTGGTTAGATGAAATGGCAATGGTTGCTACAGCTTCGCGAGGTAAAGCATTACGAGCTGTACCACCTATAAACTCAACAAGCCGTCCACCAAGCTTCGCTAAATGCTGATTTAAAAAACGGGCCAGAATAACGTTGGCATTACCACGTCCTAAATGGATATCTACGCCAGAGTGGCCACCTTTAAGACCAGCCACCTGAATATTAACAATATTCAAATTTTCAGGAATTGGTTCATAATTAAGCGGTTGCTCAACTTCAACATCAATACTACCAGCACATCCGAGATACAACTCGCCCCACTCTTCTGTATCAATATTAAATAGCCACTTCCCTTTTAGTACACCTGCCTGTAAAAGTCGCGCACCACTCATCCCTGCTTCTTCATCAACTGTTAGAAGAACTTCAATTGGCCCATGAGCAATATCATTTGAGTCTAAAACTGCCAAAGCTAATGCTACCCCAATGCCATTATCAGCACCTAAAGTAGTATCTTTAGCAATTAACCAGCCATCTTCGAGGACTGGCTGGATCTGGTCTTTAAAGAAGTCGTGTACTGTGCCAGTATTGGCTTGAGTAACCATATCTAAATGGCCTTGCAGAATAACACCAGACACATGTTCTTTACCCAGAGTCGCATTCTTACGAATAATCAAATTCCCCACTTCATCTACGTAAGTTTCTAAATTTCGACTTTCGGCCCAGTTTCTTAAAAACTCACGAAGTTGCTGTTCATGCTTCGATGGGCGAGGAATAGTGCAAAGTGTTTGAAAATGCTGCCAAACCACTTGAGGAGATAACGCTGCAATATCAACTTGTGTCATGAAAACCACACTCTAATTATGTAAATATCTTAATAATTTCAATATACACAATGCATTAAAGATAAGTAGGGATTTCGGGAAAGATTTTGTATTTTTATATTTAATCTAAAGAGATTGTACGACTTTTCTAAAAAGCCGTACTTCATGAATAACTCTTAACAGCCGTGCGCTTAGTTTTTCCATTCAAATGCTGAAAAGCTATGATCAGCCTTCAAACTATTTTCAACTGCCTGTGCAAGCTGACGAATAATGCTTTGTGTTTCGATTTTCTCAAACCAGTCTTGTTCCTCATCTGGATTGGCAGAGATTTCACACATCAAATGCCCTTCATGGTCTGTTTTCTGGCAAGTAATCGATAATGGCAAAAGATGATTATCAATACTGACTTCTACCTTTTCATGTTCATGCACAATGTGCTGCGCATCAAAACCATAATGCCCCAATTGCTTAAACAGTAAAGCCGCTACATATTCTTGAGTGATATGGCATTCATTTGGTGGATGATCAAGCACCCCATGTTGTGGGCAACTGGCAATAAATTGTAATTTTTTCATCCTTTGTCCTAACACTATTATCATTATCTGCACTTAGCATAAGCAATAAACAAACAGCAGCCAAGCCTTTAGCCCGCTGCTGCCGTTGCTATTGTGTTAGCAATTATAAAATGTGTTAGGTCAAAAGTTATTGGCTAACTTCGATTGTTAAGCCTGCACGATTCGCCAACTCAGTGAAAGTCGGGAAGCTTGTCGCCACAGTTTCAGTACCATGAATTGTAATCGGACCAGAATTACGAAGACCTGCCATACTAAAACTCATGGCAATACGGTGGTCATGATGTGACTCGATTTCACCGCCAGCAAAGATTGGTGACCAATCGCCAGATTTACCTTTGCCTTCGATAATGATGCCATCATCAGTTGGCGTACAATCAATACCCATGATTTTTAAGCCATCAGCCATGACCTGAATGCGGTCAGACTCTTTCACACGAAGTTCTGCCGCACCAGTTAATACTGTTTGCCCTTCGGCACAAGCTGCTGCAATAAATAAAGCGGGGAATTCATCAATTGCTAAAGGTACTTGGTCTTCAGGCATATGAATACCTTTAAGAGTACGTGAACCTTTAATATGAATATCAGCAATAGGCTCGCCACCGGCAATACGTTCATTTTCAACAGTCAGGTCAGCACCCATCTGTTTTAAAATTTCAATTACGCCTGTACGTGTTGGATTAATACCTACAGCTTCAAGAACAACATCGGAACCTTCTGTAATTGCAGCACCCACCATAAAGAAAGCAGCAGATGAAATATCAGATGGAACTTGAATATTAGTACCTACTAATTTTCCGCCACCAACAAGAGAAATCTTGTTGCCTTCAGTTTTAACATCATAACCAAAAGCACGCAGCATGCGCTCTGTGTGGTCACGAGTTGGTTCTGGTTCAGTTACCGAAGTTTCACCTTCAGCCCATAGGCCCGCAAGTAAAATACCCGACTTCACCTGAGCAGATGCCATTGGCAAGTCGTATTGAATACCTTTTAATTGCTGGCTACCCGTAATGCTAACAGGTGGTGTACCTTTCTCACCTGTTGTCTGGATTTGTGCGCCCATTAAACGTAATGGCTTAGCAATACGCTCCATTGGACGCTTAGAAAGTGATGCATCACCTGTCATTACTGAATCAAATTTTTGTGCAGATAACATACCTGAAAGCAAACGCATGCTTGTACCAGAGTTACCCATATACAAGGCACTTGCTGGCGCTTTTAAACCATGCATGCCTACCCCATGAATGGTCACTTCACCATTTTTAGGGCCTTCAATGCTTACACCCATATCACGGAAAGCTTGCAAAGTTGCCAAAGCATCTTCACCCTCAAGGAAGCCAGTTACATGAGTAGTGCCTTCTGCAATAGCACCAAACATAATGGAGCGATGTGACACAGATTTGTCACCCGGTACGGTAAATTTACCTTTAAATGCCTTATTTCCCGGTAAGATACTGAATTGCTGTGTCACCTTATTTTTCTCCATTAAAGGTTTTTTGGCTAACATATGATTGAAATGTTGACGTGCTGCCTGAGCATGGCCGAGTAAACCCATTAATGCATGAGAATCTTCGTTTTCAATCAGTTTTCTAAGTACGGTAAGTTGCTTTTCAAAGCCATCTACAGCATTTAATATCGCTGTTTTATTGGCAAAGAAAATGTCATGCCACATTTGTGGATCACTAGCTGCAATCCGTGAAAAGTCACGGAAACCACCTGCTGCATAACGGAAAATATCAAGGTTATCTTCTCGGTTTGCAAGTTGCTCAACCAAATTAAATGCCATCAAGTGCGGTAAGTGACTTGTATGTGCTAAAACTTCATCGTGCTTGGCAACATCCATACAAATAACTTCAGCCTTAGCAGCTGACCAAAGTTGAATCAGTTTCTCAACTGCCCATTTTGCGCTTGTTGGTAATGGCGTTAAAATAACTTTGTGATTTGCAAATAAATCAACCTTACCTGCATGAACGCCCGTATGCTCACTACCAGCAATAGGATGTCCTGGTACAAAACCTGCTGGTAAATCTTCACCAAATACAGCTTTTGCTGCATCAACAACATTACCTTTTGTACTTCCCACATCTGTTAAAACCGTGCTTTCTGACAAATAAGGCTTAATTTGCTCAAGCACTTTTTGTGTCGCACGTACTGGCAAGGCTAAAACAACTAAATCTGCCCCTTTCACAGCCTCTACAGGATCAGAAAATCCTTCTTGTATTAAGCCAAGTGATTTTGCATCTTCTAAAGTTTTCTGTGAGCGTGTAGAAGCCACAATAGTTGTCGCTAACTTTTCGGCAACAATAACCCGTGCCAAACTCGACCCGATTAGTCCTAAACCAATAAATGCAACTTTTTTAAATAGGGGTTGTGACATAACTTCAACTTTGCTTTTGCTCAAAGTGATTTAAACCTTTGAGCAATTTGTTTTTAAGCATAATGACATGCCCATCTTGATGCATGTCATTATTCCAACATGATTAATTAGAGAACGGCAGCAGGATAAGAACCTAAAATACGAAGCTCTTTTACCATTGGACGAATATCATTGATTGCCGCAGCAACATTCTCTTGATCGATATGGCCTTCCAAATCGATAAAGAATACATATGCCCACTTTTCAGGTAATGCTGGACGAGTTTCAATACTTGTTAAGCTAATATTATGTTTTGCAAACGGCGCTAAAATTTCTAATAAAGCACCAGCACGGTCATGTGCTGAAATTAATAATGAAGTTTTGTCATTGCCACTTTGTGGAATTTTTTCACGGCCAATGACTAAGAAACGAGTGGTATTTTCCGGATTATCTTCAATATTGCTATGCAAGATTTCAAGGTTATACATACCTGCTGCAATATCTGATGCAATCGCTGCTGAGTGCCATTCGTTGCGAATACGACGTGCAGCTTCTGCATTTGAGTTTAAGGCAACACGTTCAACACCCGGATAATGAGCGTCTAACCACTGGCGGCATTGAGCCAAAGTTTGTTGGTGCGCATAAATCTGTTTAATACTGTCTTTACGCGTATTTTCAGACACTAGGAATTGATGATGAATACGTAATTCAACTTCACCAATCACATTTAAATTCGATGTTTTAAAACAATCTAAAGTATGGTTCACAATACCTTCAGATGAGTTTTCAACTGGGACTACACCATAATGTGCACTACCCGCTTCTACTTCACGGAACACTTCATCAATAGTTGGTAATGGACGAACTACTGCATCTTTACCAAAATGTTTAAGAACAGCAGATTGAGTAAAAGTCCCTTCTGGTCCTAAGAAAGCAATACTTTGCGGAGCTTCCAAAGCAAGGCAAGCAGACATAATTTCACGGAACAAACGCGCCATGGTTACATCAGACAAAGGACCTTGGTTGCGCTCCATGACTTTGCGTAAAACTTGTGCTTCACGTTCAGGACGATAAAACAAAGGATTCTCTTCGGAAGCAAATTTAGCTTTTGCAACAGCTTCAGCAAGGCTTGCGCGGCGATTTAATAATTCTTGAATCTGTTGATCTACACTATCAATATCTTCACGAATTTGTTCTAAACTAAGAGAAGTCGTTTTGTTTTGATCATCGTTGATCATTAGAATGCAGCCTCAGTAAAATCATCTTTTAAACGAGAGTATAACAATAGTCTGCTTTGATTTGTTAGGCAATATAGCTGTAAGAGCTTTTTTCATTAACCTTTTTGCTCACATTTCTTGATCACTTTATTTGATAATGATTTTCATTTATCATTTGCATAATAAATTTTATTATCGTCCATTATGCAAAAATCATTTTTCCTTTTATCTAATAGTTTTCTATTAAGTACTTTAATAAGCTGTCCTGTTTTGGCTGAAACGCCTATACAAAATCAACCAAAAATCGTTTTTCAAAATAATCAGGCTCAATTTCAAATTAAATCTAAACATACAGGCCATGATTATCTTATTCAAATTTATAAACCGCCTGTCGCCCCGCCCCAACATGGGTATGCAGTACTTTATATATTAGATGGAAATGCTACATTTCCAAGTGCTGCCAATATTGCTCAGTCGATTGGCGCTGGTTCTACCAAATTAGGACTAGATCCACTCATGATCGTAGCGGTTGGCTACCCTCAGCAAAAAACCTTTGATGTGCAAAAGCGTGCTTATGATTACACTCCAAAACCTTCTGCCCAATTTCAAGCACAAGGTAAATATAAATATGGGGGTGCTGATCAGTTTATTGCTTTTTTAAATCGCGAACTCAAGCCTACAATTGCAAAACAATTTCCGATTAATAGCCAACAGCAAAGTCTTTATGGACATTCTTTTGGAGGTTTATTTGTGCTTTATCATTTTTTTCAAAAGCCAGATGCATTTCAGCGTTACTTTGCTGCAAGCCCTTCTCTCTGGTTTGACCAAGGCATGTTATTTCAGCAGTTAAATCATTGGCAAAGTCAGAAACCAAATCATTTCCCTTTACTCATGACCACAGTCGGGACACATGAGCAAGGTGGTCCTCACACTCAACTTAACAACAAATTTAATGAAGCAGATTTCTTTAAAGCTTTAGAGAATAAACGTTCAACCCAATTTAGTTATTGGCATTTTTATAACCCTGCTGAACAACACATTACAAATTTGTATGCGAGCTTACCTAAAGCCCTTGTGTTTGCTTCTTGTCAAAATATAGAAAGCTGTAAATTTTTATTCGATGCCCCTTCTCAAAAAATAGCTAAATAATAAAAAAGCCTACTCAAAGGTAGGCTTTTTTGAAGCTATTATTAAGCTTTGCCAATTAATCCACGCGCCACGATTTCTTTCATAATTTCATTTGTACCCCCGTAAATACGTTGAATACGAGCATCTACAAAGAAACGTGAAATTGGATATTCAGTCATATAGCCATACCCACCAAAGAGTTGCAGCAAGTTATCTGCGACTTTCATTTGCATGTCAGTGCTGAAGCTTTTAAGCGCTGCAGCAGTTTCCACATCAAGTTTACCTTCTTGATATAGAGCAACGTTTCTCTCGTAAAAAGCAGCTGTGGCAAGCTCATCAATTTTTGCTTGTGCTAAAACAAAACGCGTATTTTGGAACTGTGAAATAGGTTGACCAAATGCATGACGCTCTTTTACATAAGCAGTTGCCAAATCAATTGCACCACGAATAGCGCCAATTGCGGTAGATGCAATAGCGGTACGTTCACGTGGTAACTCTTGCATTAAATAAGCAAAGCCTTGTCCAGCTTGACCGAGTAACTGGTTTTTAGGAACTTTAACATTGTCAAAAAATAGCTCAGATGTGTCTTGAGAATGCAGACCGATTTTGTCTAGATTTGTGCCTTTTTTAAAACCTTCTAGATGAGTATCTGCCAATAATAAAGACACACCTTTTGCACGCGCTTGAGGATCAGTTTTTACTGCAAGCACAACAAGATCAGCATGCTGTCCATTTGAAATAAAAGTTTTTGAGCCATTTAATAAATAATGGTCATCTTGCAAAATAGCGCTAGTACGCATTGATTGTAAATCCGAACCCGCTCCAGGTTCAGTCATACCAATTGCACCAACCACTTCACCTGTTACCATTTTCGGCAACCAATATTGTTTTTGCTCTTCTGTCCCGATGTGCAAAATATACGGCGCAGCAATTTCAGAGTGGCAAGAAATCGCTGTTGATAATGCACAGAATCCAGCACGTGCAGATTCTTCAACCAACATTAGTGAATAATAGGTTGGCACGCCATAACCACCGTATTCTTCTGGAACATCCACACATAAAAAGCCATTTTCGCCCAGTTGATTCCAGACAGAGCGAGGCATGATTCCTTCGCGTTCCCATTGATCGTATTGCGGTGCAATATGCTCATTCATAAAACGTTTAAAATTATCACGGAATAATTCTAAATCTGCATCGTATGCCAACATAATATTTTCCTTCGGCTTTATTGTTTTATCTAATCTGATTGTTGTGCATGCTAATCATTTTTTAAGCTACTGTCATGACATAGCTGCTCATTAAAACTGTACTTTTCAGTCAGCCAATAAAAAAGGAAGCCCAAGCTTCCTCTTTTATATAGTTTTATTTGAATTAATCTAAACCTTCAGCGACTTGAGGAGTTTTTTGCTCCATCATTTTTCTGTCGACTTCATCTGGATTATTTAAGGCATCATTTAGCTTATCTTTATCTAAAGCACCGACCCATTTTGCAACAACAATCGTTGCTAATGAGTTACCAACAAGGTTAGTTAATGCACGGGCTTCTGACATGAAACGGTCAATACCTAAAATCAATGCCAGACCTGCCACTGGAATATGTCCTACAGCAGATAAAGTTGCAGCCATAACAATAAAGCCAGAGCCTGTTACACCCGCAGCACCCTTAGATGAAATTAAGAGTACCAACAACAAAGTAATCTGATGTTGAATATCAAGCTGTGTATTTGTTGCCTGAGCAATAAAGATTGCAGCCATAGTTAAATAAATTGACGTACCATCAAGGTTAAATGAATAACCTGTTGGGATAACCAAACCAACTACAGATTTTTCACAACCTGCAATTTCAAGTTTACGTAACATGCGAGGCAAAACAGATTCAGAAGAAGATGTACCAAGTACAATTAATAACTCTTCACGAATCAGGCGAATCATCTTAAGGATACTGAATCCGCTAATACGGCTGATTGTACCCAAAATTAAGAAGATAAAGAGTAAGCACGTAATATAGAAGCAGATAATGAGCTGCCCTAATTGTACGAGTGAACCAACGCCATATTTACCGATAGTAAATGCCATTGCACCGAATGCACCAATCGGAGCTAATTTCATGACCATATTCACAATGTTAAAGAACACATGTGCAACTTGATCAATAAATTTTAAAACTGGACGTCCTGCATCACCTAACTTATGTAAAGCAAAACCAAAGAGGATTGCAAAAAGAAGGACTTGTAAGATTTCACCATTTGCAAATGCACCAACCACCGTATCAGGGATGATGTGCATTAAGAAATCAATGGTAGATTGTGACTCACCAGAACTGACGTATTTTTGAATGCCCGAAGTATCGAGAGTGGTAGGGTCAACATTCATCCCTACACCCGGTTTAGCAATGTTAATTACAACAAGGCCAATTAGAAGTGCAATTGTTGAAACGATTTCAAAGTATAACAACGCAACGCCGCCAGTTTTTCCGACTGACTTCATGCTTTCCATGCCAGCAATACCGCTTACCACGGTACAGAAAATAACTGGAGCAATGATCATCTTGATCAAACGAATAAAGGCATCACCTAATGGCTTGAGTTTTTCACCTAACCCCGGAATATGCTGTTCGACACCATTGACAATTTGCGTTGAGCTTGGGGAAAAATGTCCTACCAAGATACCCGCAATAATCGCAATAATCACCTGAAAATAAAGTGATTTATAAATCGGTTTTTTAGCCATAACTTTACTTCAATCTATATTTCCAAGTCCGTTGGAAATACCAAAATGAAACGTCTATTCTTTACGAATACACAGCCCTAACCTTTCACATTAACACCGCAAAAGGGAAATGGTTTTTTGTGAACAAAAAACCTTCCTACTACCTCAATGAAAACAAAATCAATGTTTTCTAAAACAGGAGAATACCTGAAGTTTCTAACCACTTTGAGTAGCTAGAAATAACCTCTTACTTTTTCAATAAAAAGCTGAAGATATAGGAGAATCACATAAAATTATGATATGAGTGCTCAAAAAAGCACGGGAAAGTGTACTCGAATTAAATAACGATTCGATTAATTTTTTAGCTAATACGCATAAAAAACACTCAGGCAGCCTTAAGACTTTAGTATAAGAAACACTTTTGATATTTTTTCAGCAGCTTTTTATGTCATATTGATTAAATACTTGTGGACATTTCATTTTGAGCTGCCTACATCCCATCATTTTTATTGTTTTGAACTACGATGAATACTAAACGTAATATCTATAAAGATGCTGAACATCCCTTTGCTCAATATGTCCGTATTTTAGGTAAGGGGAAAACCGGATCTCGCTCTTTAAGCTATGAAGAAGCTTATCAAGCATTTACCATGATTTTAAAAGGCGAAGTGTTAGATGTGCAGCTAGGCGCATTTTTAATGCTGCTTCGGGTTAAAGAAGAATCTATTGAAGAACTCGCGGGTTTCGTTCAAGCAACCAAAGACCAGCTTCATTTTGAGCCTTTAGATGTTGATTTAGATTGGTCATCTTATGCAGGTAAGCGAAAACACTATCCATGGTTTTTGTTAGCCGCCCTTACGCTTGCCCAGCATGGCCATAAAATTGTTATGCATGGTGCGTCAGGTCACACGCTTAACCGTGTTTATACAGAGCAAGTCTTAGAATATCTTGGTTATCAAATTTGTCATTCTGAACAAGAAGTTCGTGCACAATTAGCAGAGCAAAATTTCGCTTACTTACCACTAGATGTGATTTCACCAGTTTTAAGTGACTTGATATCTCTAAGAAATGTCATGGGATTGCGTTCGCCTATTCATACTTTGGCCCGTTTAATTAATCCTTTTAACGCTAAGGCTACCTTACAAGCAATATTCCACCCTGCTTATAGAACTTCACATCAACATAGTGCGTTACGCTTAGGCTATCAAAATAGTGCCGTCATTAAAGGTGAAGGTGGTGAATTTGAACGAAATCCAGATGCTAAGACACTCATTTGTGGTATTAAAAATGGTGAGCTTTATGAACATGAGTTACCAAAGCTCACACCTGAGCGAAGCCCAATTGAAGAAGAATTAGATTTAGCAACATTTAAAGCAGTATGGCTTGGTCAGCAGCACCATGAATATGGAGAAATGGCCGTAACAGAAACCATTGGAATCGCGCTATATACCATGGGCGTTGTTGCTAATTTTGAAGAAGCGATGCAAAAAGCAAAAGTGTTATGGGATACACGAAATTTAAGCAATCTTAATTCGTAGTTAACAAATGCTATCGTGAAGGTCGACATGGATGTCGACCGTATCACTGCGATACAGGAAGTATCGTCAGTGATACAAAGGATTTTTGGTTACTTTTGATCCTTCAAAAGTAATAAAAGCCTATATGCTATAACTTATGAAAAACATGCTATATAAGGCTGTATGGAATAACCAAAAATAATTTTTCTGTCTTATTAAGTTTTAAACAAAACGAATCGGTTTAAACTCTGGTTCATGCTTGTGATGATCATCATCACACTCTTCACCTTCTTCTTTTGTACCACGGTCAATATAACCACTACGCTGATCTTCTGGTAAGTTCTTTAACTCCCAAGCGATTACAGCTTGCATACAAGTCTCACGTTGCTCTTTAGTTAAAACAACGCCGTTTGGCCATTTACCAATTTCTACTGCTGTTTTTAAACGCTCCACAATTTCAGGGTTTAAAACAGATAGCATTTGTTCAATATTCATGATTCATCTCTTTGAAAAGATTCAAAATCTTGGTTCCAACCAAGTTTGGTACGGCAGGCCATATAGAAATCATAACCTGGTGGATGCAATAAACTTAGTTTAAATGGGTGTTTACGGATGTGTAAACTGTCTCCAACATTGAGCGAGACACTATGTTGCCCATCTGCACTCACCATTGGTAATACCCGATTTTCGCGAATAACGATTTTAATTTCGCTTTGACCACCAACGACGATGGGACGTGATGACAATGTATGGGGATGCATTGGAACTAATGCAATAGCATCCATACTTGGATGTAAAATTGGGCCACCACCTGACAATGCATAAGCCGTTGATCCGGTTGGAGTCGAAACAATTAAACCATCACTATGTTGGCGGTAAACATATTGACCATCAATATTAAGTTCGAAGTCAATCATGTGTACTGATTTACCCGAGTGCAAAACCACATCGTTTAAAGCAATGGCGTCATAAATGACTTCACCATTTGTTCTTACTTCCATTTCAAGTAAGAAACGGCGGTCAAGCTGGAAATGCCCTTGAAGTACTTGGTCAAGTTTGAAAATGGCTTCTGAAGGTTTGATATCAGTTAAAAAACCTAACCGCCCGCGGTTAATACCAATAACAGGCGTATTGTAGCGAACTAAAGCTCTAGCAGCGTGGAGTAAAGAACCATCGCCTCCAACAACTATGACTAAATCAGCAACTTCACCCAATAAATGACGACTTACAATTTGTGCATGATCATAAGGCACTAATTCAGCAGTTTCCTGATCAAAAATGGGGTTTAAGCCTAGGTTCAACAAATGATCATGAATTAAACATAGTGTTTCTACTACTGATGATTTATCTGGTCGACCGATTAACCCGACGTTTCTGAAGGACTTATGTGAAATTTGCACGAATGAGTAAGCTCCGCTGCGATACTTGGCTATAATAACATTAACCTGATTAATTTAAAAAAACATAACAACAAGATGCTGTAAAATTCAATCTAAGTTTTCCAATTATTCACAGTTTTATCATTGCAAATTGATGACAAGCTATCGCATCATTACAGGCATTGTTAGGGTTTTATCTCATTTTTATGAAGTTTGAACGTGGTATCGGTTTCTTTGCACTAATTTTTTCCATTTTGGTCATTGGTGCTTTTATTGCTCTTAGTATCTATCTGATTCGTTTAGATAATATTATCCGTGAAAAATTTGAAGGACAACGGTGGGATATTCCCGCCAAAGTGTTTGCACGTCCTTTGGAAATTTATAATAACGCACCTATTACCCAAGCAAATTTCACTCAAGAATTAAAACTCTTGGGTTACAAAACTTCAAGTAATTATGACAAGTCTGGAACCTATGTTGCTCAGGGTAGCAATATGTATATCCACACGCGTGGTTTTGATTACGGCGACAGTGTTGAACCCGAACAAGTACTAGAGTTAAGTTTTGCAAATGATCAGGTTGCTGAAGTTCGAAGTACAAAACCTTCTTCAACGGGGGTGGCACGACTAGAGCCACTTCTGATTGGAGGGATTTACCCTCAACATAATGAAGACCGTGTTCTCATTAAACTGAATAATGTCCCTAAACCACTTATTGAAGCTTTAATTTCAACAGAAGACCGTAATTTCTATCATCATCACGGTATCTCAATTCGTGGTACTGCTCGTGCATTAGTGAGTAATATCACAGGTGGTAAACGTCAAGGTGGTTCAACCCTGACTCAGCAATTAGTTAAAAATTTCTATCTCACACCTGAACGCACATTAAAACGTAAAGTTAATGAAGCATTAATGGCTTTACTCATTGAGCTGCATTACAGCAAAGATGAAATTTTAGAAGCCTACTTAAATGAAGTGAATCTAGGCCAAAATGGTAGCTACTCAATTAATGGCTATGGTTTGGCTTCTCAATTTTATTTTGGTTTACCGTTACGTGAACTTAGCGTTGCACAGCAAGCTTATTTAGTTGGTTTAGTGCAAGGTCCTTCTTTGTATAACCCTTGGAAAAATCCTGAAGGTGCAAAAAAACGCCGCGATACCGTGTTAAATAACATGCGTGTAATGGGTTATTTAACTCAAGCAGAATACGAAGATGAAATTGCACGTCCTTTAAATGTGTTAAATAAACCAAGTTTAGGTCCTGCAAAATTCCCTGACTTTTTAGATATCGTGCGTCGTCAATTACGCACAGAATATCAAGAAAGTGATTTAACTAATCAGGGCTTACGTATTTTTACGACTCTAGACCCAATTACTCAAACTCAAGTTCAAAATGCTTTTAAAGCTTCAGTAGACCGCTTGGCAAACAGCAACCCAGCACGTTTGAAAAACTTACAGGGTGCTGTCCTGATTGCACATCCAGAAAACGGCGAGCTTGTTGCCGCTGTTGGTTCTACACAAGACTTTACTGGTTTTAACCGCGCTGTAGATGCGAAACGCCAAGTCGGTTCTTTATTAAAACCTGTAATTTATTTAAGTGCTATTGAATCTGGGCGTTACAACTGGGCAACCCAAATTGAAGATGCACCGATTAGTGTCCCTGTAGATGGTGGCAAGAGTTGGACACCTAAAAACTACAGTGGTGGCGGACATGGTGTAGTCAGCTTGAGCGAAGCTTTAGCAAATTCATATAACCTTTCTGCTGTGCGCTTGGGTCAAGAGTTTGGTTTATCAACATTTACCAACAACTTAAGAAAGTTTGGCGTTGAGTCAACAATTCCTGCCTACCCTTCTATTTTCCTTGGGGCAGTCAATATGTCACCAATGGAGGTTCTTGGAATTTATGAGAACTTTGCTACAGGTGGCTTTAAATATCCGACTCGTGCAATTCGATCTGTTGTAGATGCGAATGGCCGCCTGCTTGACCGTTATGGCCTGAATGTTCAACAAACCATTGATCCATCTGTTGGCTATATTATGAATTATGGTCTACAACAGGTCATGTCTTCGGGTACTGGTCGCGCAGCTTATAATAGCTTGTCTCCTGCTTTAAAATTGGCGGGTAAATCAGGTACGACTAACGATACACGTGACTCATGGTTTGCGGGTTACTCTGGTAACCACGTTGCTGTAGTGTGGTTAGGTTTAGATGACAACAAAGTGACTGGATTAACAGGTTCATCGGGTGCATTGCCAGTATGGATTAATGTGATGAAACAATTACGTCAAACGCCTGTAAACCTACGCCAACCAGACACTGTACAGTGGCAGTGGATTGACCGTGCAACGGGTGATTTATCTGCTCAAGCTTGTGATGGTGCTATGTATATTCCGATGCTAACGCATACGGTTCCGCACCGTGCTACGCCATGTGGAGCACCTTATTATCAAGTTGATCCAACATATACGCCACAAAGTGATAACACAATTCCTGACTCTCAGGATGATAATACCGACAGTTATATTCGTGAAAGTGAAAACCAGATGGAACAAGATCTGTCAAACAACTCACGAGTAATTTCAAGTGGTAGTTATAACAACTAAGCGTTAACAGGAAATTAGGATATGTTGAAGAAAGGTGTTTTTTATATTGGTGCTGTTCTTATGGTCGGCTGTACAACTCTGCCTGATCATTCTGACTCCAAAGAGAAAACACCTACTCCTCCAGTCAAAAAGACGGAAACTCCATCAGGTGTAAAAATTACGCCTTATGATCACCCAGAAATTCAACGTAAAAATTTACAGGTGATTGTTCCTCAGCAAAAAAAGCCTCAACATTTTAGTGATGATGGTAGCCAGTTACCTGCATTTAAAGTTTTAATGCAAAAAACACAGCAGGCTTATAAAAATCAACAGTGGTCAGAGGCTGAGCGCTATGCGCTTCAAGCACAGCGTTTAGCGCCACAAGCGGCTGAGACTTATTTATTTCTTGCGCTTACGGCAAATCATAAACAGCAATATTCTAATGCTGAGTCTTTGGCAAGACGTGGTTTGAGTTTTGCCCAAAGTCAGCCAATGAAAAAGCAGCTATGGTTAGTCATCTTAAAAGCTGGGCAACAACGCAATAATCAAAAAACTGTTCAAGAAGCACAACAAGCATTAAAAGCCCTCTAGCTTTTAATGCTTTTTTATTTTCTCATTAGAAATTACGAATACCTGCTAAGCCATATGCACCATGCTGCTGTGCAGTGGCTAAATCATCAGGATGTACGCCTCCTAATGCAAAAACTGGAATCTGGCTATTTTGAGCGAGATCACTAAAACGTTCCCAACCTAATGCTACAGCTTCTGGATGAGTCGTTGTTGATTTTACAGGACTAATAAAAACAGCATCGCAACCAATCTGCTGAGCTTGCTTTAAAGAAACAGCATCATGACAAGCAGCAATATAACGTACGCCCACTGTTAAATCGCCTTTATGCAAATTCATGAGTTGAGATTGTTTTAAATGAACGGTCTTTATTTGTTTTTGTAATTCAGGGCTTAATTGCCGCCAAATATCGACATTTATAATTAAACTTGATCGTTGCCCTTCATCTAAAGCAGTTAATTGCTCTATATACTGCGGCTCAAATTCTTCGATACGCCAGTACAATAAAGCATCACTACTTTCTGCCGTTGAAAGCGTATTGCTAATTTTGATGAGATGAGGCCAATAGAGTCGTTTTATGATGTTTTTATTGGCTTTTGGAAAGTTTAAATGAAGTAGCTGATCACGTGTGTACCATGCCCATGGCTGGTGAATAAGATTTAATAACTCATCAGGTACATAACTATGGAACAAATGAAGGTTGACGATAATGTCATCATATTCATGGTGAATATAATCAAACTGATGCCAATCTTTTAAACCAATACCCACCTCTTCATAAATCTCACGGCGGCAGGCTTCTTCTGGTGTTTCACGTTGTTCAACCTTTCCACCAGGGAACTCATGCTTTCCACCTTGATGTTGCTGCTCTTCGCGCCATCCAACTAATATTTTTCCACGATGGATCAAGATTGCTATAGCGACATCGACTATTGGTTTGGGCATCTTTTTACTCTCTAAAACTTTTCTCAAGTGTAAGCAAATTTTATCATTTTATAAAATCTTAAAAATCTCATTGACAGATCTATTCGATAATGATTATCATTTAAATCGTTCAAGAACATACCACGGAGCACAACAAATGAACGCACCTTTTAGCTTATTTACCCGTAACAATGACACAGCTCACGCCTTACCAATGTTACATTCTAATAACCTCTTTGCATTAGGCCGTGAAATTCGCATTATGCATGCTGGCGAGGAATATCGTTTACGCCTCACTCGCAACAATCGCCTAATTTTAACTAAATAAAAAACATACTCGCGTTTCAATAATATTCGTGGGAAAACAAAAAATGGATAGCATGGGTAACCATGCTATTTTTTATGAAGGAAGAATAATCTCTGCCCTCAGACCACCTTGTTCAGCATGCATAAAACGTAATTTGCCATTATGCAATTCAATAATTTTTCGAGTAATTGAAATTCCTAAGCCAGAACCTTGCTGTTGAGTACCGAGTACCCGAAAAAAACGCTGCCCTAACCGTAATAGCACTTCATCATCTACCCCATTTCCCGTGTCTTCAATAGACACCTTAATTTGCTGTTCATATTGACTAATCTCAACATGAATAGAGCCTAGTGTCGGGCTATAACGAATGGCGTTATCAAATAAATTTCTAAAAGCAATAAACAGTAATTCTTCATTCGCATATGTTTTAGTTTCTGTCGATAAAGTATTGGTCTCTATCAACATCTGTTTAGCTTTCGCATCTAAATCTACAGTTTCAATCACTCTAGCCAGTAAGTAATTTAAATCGATAACTGTCTTAGGAAGTTCGGGCTGTTCAGCTTCATTAGGTTCTAAGCGGGCCAGAAGAAGTAAATTCTCAAGTATTTTTGTACTTCTAGAAACGTCTTCTTGTATGCGTTCAAAATCTTGATGAAGTTCTGGAAGATGTCGGTATTTACGCTGCAAAACCTGAAGACGCATTTGTATAGCAGACAAGGGAGAACGTAGCTCATGCGAAGCATCCGCGGTAAAACGCTGTTCAGCAACAAGAGCCCTTTGCAATCTCGCAAGCAATTGATTTAATGCATCTATAACAGGTTGAATTTCTGTAATGACATCTGGTTCCTGAATCGGTTCTAAATTTGATGCAGTTTTTTGAGCAATCCGTCTAGAGAGTAGATTTAACGCGGCCAATTCATGTTCGGTACGCCAACTTATAATCACCCATTGTAATAGCCAGAACAACACCATAAGACCGCTATATCCAGCAAGTGCTTTAAGTACCTCTTCAACACGCGTACTCATTGGTTGAAAAACTTCAACTTGTAGTTGAGAGTCTTCTTGTTGTGCAGCTAGACTACGCCATAATTGTCCATCAAACCAAAAATACGAAAAACCTTCTGATAAGTTACCTTGTTCAAAAAGTTCATGCTGATAGGTATGAGAATGAGTAAGTACTTGGCCTGTGTTTAATAACTCATACTGAATATCAAATTCATCACTTAGCTCATCAAACTGTTTCATGGAATGTTCGGAAAGATCGGAAACCAGCAAAGTATCTGAAATTTCATCCATGATCTCGTCTTGCACTGACATGTTGTGATAGATCGAAAATATAGTGAGTAAACTTAATGCCAATAACCCCACCACCACACTGCTCCACATCGTGGTTTTAACCAGTTGCGACTGCAAGGATGAGCGATTCGATTTCATTTTAAATCTCCCATACGGTAGCCTAGCCCCCGTATGGTTTTAATACTGCTGCTTCCGATTTTTTTTCGAAGTTGATAAATAAATACTTCGATCGCGTTACTTTCAATTTCCTCGCCCCATGCATACAGTGCTTCTTCTAATTGATCACGGGTAATAATATGCTCGGGATGCACCATAAGCTTACGCAATATTTGGAATTCTTTTGCCGTTAAATCGATAGACTTGCCAGCGCTTAATACAACTTTCGCTTGTGTATCAAGTTGTAGGTCACCCCATGTTAAAATCGATTGCTGACTCAAAGTTTGTTTGCGTAATTGAGCGCGGATGCGAGCCGATAACTCTTCTAAACTAAAAGGCTTAACCAAATAGTCATTTGCGCCTAAATCTAGCCCCTCTACCCGATCATGAATGCTGTCACGTGCAGTAATAAAAATAACAGGAACATTTTTTTGTTTATGGCGAATCGTCGTTAAAACCTTTTCACCAGCCAGTTGAGGTAGTCCCCGATCAAGTAAAATACAGTCATAATCATGCTGTTCGATTGCCGTAAGTGCATAATCACCTCTTTCGACCCAATCTACCTGATAACCGTCTAACTCTAACCATGATTGAATGCTTTCAGCTTGAGAGCGATCATCTTCTGCAAGCAAAATTCTCATCTATTTTTCCTGTTATATCCTGATTTGATCTTGCCAAGCCTTTATAAAAAAAGCAAAGCCGCATGATTTAAATGCGGCTAAAAGTAGTAGATCTACAGACCTTATTCATTAGAACTGAACTTGATCCACATCAATTTCTACGCGTTTTAAAGGTTTATAGTCAATGTCTACTTCACCAATTAAAGTCACATTTGTATTGGCTGAAATAGGGCGACCTTGCCAAAGTTCATCATCTACATCAATTGTAATGCTACCTGTCTTATCACGGAATTGATATTTTTCATCACCTAAAGACTTTACAACCTGACCATGTAATTTGATCGGTGTATTATCTTTTGAGGTTAATGCCTGTTTTACTGTGGTGACAGTTGCCGGAGCAATTGCAGCTTGATTCACTGGTGTATTCGCGACAACTACGCCAGCAGCAGTCATACCAGCAGTCATCAACATTACTTTAAGCATATTCATATTATTACCCTCTGTTTATGGTTCCCTCTTGGGATAAAGCAATTAAATCAACCATAAATGAGGTGAATCTTAAGAAAAACTTAATTTAATGGCACAACCCTCAAGACCTCTTCTAATGTCGTAAGTCCTTCAATCACTTTACGGGCTCCTGCAATTCTTAAAGGTTCTATACCTTCTTTTTTAGTTTGAGTTCTTAAATCATTTAATATCACATGACTACTAATAAGGTGTTTAAGCTCAAGACTGACCGGCATAAATTCGTAAATACCGACTCGCCCTTTATAGCCTGTATGACGACATTCTTCACAGCCTACCGCTTGATAAACCGTTTCAGGCATTTCCATAATGTAGTCAAAGGTTAGATGTTCCCACTCACCCTCATTAATATGAGTTTTTTGCTTACAGTGTGGGCAAAGCTGCCGTACTAAACGCTGTGCGAGCACACCTAAAATGGTTGCGGCTGTCAGAAAAGGCTGTACCCCTAGATCATGTAAACGAGTCAAACTCGACGGTGCATCATTTGTATGTAAAGTTGATAAAACCAAATGACCTGTTAATGCTGCCTGAATGGCCATATTCGCTGTATCTTGATCACGAATTTCCCCAATCATAATAATGTCGGGGTCTTGTCGCATCAGAGCACGTACACCGTCTGCGAAGCCTAATTCAATTGCATTATTCACCTGCATTTGGTTAAAACTAGGCTCTAGCATTTCAATCGGATCTTCAATGGTACATACATTGACCTGCTCGGTTGCAAGCTGCTTTAAAGATGAATATAGCGTTGTGGTTTTACCGGAGCCTGTGGGACCTGTGACTAAAATAATACCGTGGCTATTTTTTGTTAATTGTTGCCATTGTTGTAATAAACGCTCCTCAAAACCTAGCTGCTGAAAAGAACGTACCAGCACATCAGGATCGAAAATTCGCATCACTAGTTTTTCACCAAATGCGGTTGGTAAGGTTGATAAACGTAATTCGGTTTCTTGCCCTTTAGGTGTACGTGTTTTTAACCGGCCATCTTGTGGTTTACGTTTTTCCGCTACATTCAAACGTCCTAAAATTTTAATCCGAGAAATCACAGCGGTCAGTGTATTTGAAGGCATGTTATAAATGGTGTGTAAAACGCCATCAATCCTAAATCTGACTTTACCGTTATCTTTGCGCGGTTCCATGTGAATGTCACTGGCACTCTGCTCAAATGCAAACTGTAAAATCCAATCGACTAATTTCACAATATGCTGATCATTAGCATCTGGGTTTTGACTATCACCAAGCTGCAAAAGCGCTTCAACATTTTTACTGTCACGATCATGAGCTGCATCTTTTTGAGCAGAGTTTACCGCGCGACTCACCTGATAATATTCGCGCAAATAGCGTTGTAACTGTTCGGGATTAAGCAATACCCGTTCAATTTTTTTAGGCGCTAGACTACGTTCAAGGTTATTAAGCCAATCTGTTTGAAATGGTTGATCTGTTCCAATCACGATTCGGTCAGCATGAATTTCAACAGCTAAAATATGGTTGCGAATAGCAAACTCTTGTGACATGACCTGCGTTAAAGCGCTGACATCTGCCTTTAAAGGATCTATCACAAATAGAGGTAGCTGAACCCGATCTGCAAACCATAAACATAAGCGGTTTAAACTCAAATGGGCATGTGTGTGTTGCTGATCTTTTAAATTAAAATGTGCGATCCACTGTAATGGATGCCACTTTAACTGGTCTTTTTGGCGGTGACTTGTCTGTACCAGTAATTTATCTCGTTCTGTTATACGGCCTTCTTGTAATAGTTGTTCTAGACACCAATACGTATCTATTTCTACATGTGCATTCATGCGTTATCCCCAATATATTTTTATAATATAGCAGAGATGTTTTATATTTAAATATCCTTTAACATCAGTTAATTAAACCACTGCTCATCTTAATATTTTTTTGTGTCACAGGTCATATTTATAGAAATATTTTTCTACATGGTTTTGTCTAAAAAAGACACTATGCTCACTATAATAAAAAGCATAAACTGAAAATGAATACATGATTTTAAAATGATTCAAACCTACATATAACAATAAGCAAAGAGGAAGTAACATGGAGCTTCCAATGACAATGTCATTACAAACAGTATCATTTGAAGAATTCATTACAGTCATTGCTGCGGCGCTTGGTTGTGGCTTATTAATTGGTTTAGAACGAGAACGAAGTAAGCTTAAACATGAATATAAAACCTTTGCGGGTTTCCGTTCTTTTGCAATTAGTGCTTTATTAGGAGCAATCTGTTTTTTATTTGGCATTGAAATTGGAATTGTAGGCGCTTTACTCATTGGTGCTATTAGTATTGTTTCGCTCAAAAATCAACCCAATGACCCGGGCGTGACCACCGAACTCGCCTTTATTATGACTTACTTCATTGGGGCACTTTGTATTTGGAATATTTCGCTCGCTGCTGGCCTAGCTGTGATCATGACAACTATCTTAATAGCTAAGCAGTCTATGCATGGCATTGCCAGTCAATGGATTACTGAATCAGAATTACGTGATGGTATTTTTCTACTTGCCTTACTATTAATCGCTCTGCCTTTAGTACCTAATAAGCCTTTTTGGGGACCGGTTTTAAATCCACATGTGATTTTAAAATTACTGACTTTAATCTTATTTGTTCAAGCCCTTGCCCATATAGCAAAGCGACTTTTGTCATCTAAAAATGCTTTATTGCTTTCTTCTTTAGCTTCTGGATTTGTTTCTAGTACAGCAACTATTGCCAGTTTAGGTTTAGAAGTACGCTCTGGCAAAGCCAACGCAACAACAAATGCAGGTGCTGCATTGATGTCTTGCGTTTCAACACTGATTCAAACCTTAATTATTGTGATCGGTATTAGCTTTGCTTGGTTCAAGCTGATTATATTTCCTACACTTATTGCCTTAGTAGTATTAGCAGTATGGGCCTTTATTTTATTACGTAAAGCCGAGCCTAGTACAGCTTCACCCGAGCTGGACTCAAGAATGTTCAGCTTAAAAGAAGCCATTATTATTGCGGGTACACTTACCCTTATTCAGGCAGGTGTTTATGGTTTAAGTCTATCTTTAGGCGATGCGGGATTAATCGCGGGGACTTTACTTGCTTCATTATTTGAAATACATGCAGCTATAGCGGCGGTCATTGTGCAAGGTGAACCTGATAGCGCACATATGACACCTTTATTAATTGCCTTTTTAGGAGGTTTTGCAGTTCACGCTCTTGCTAAAAGTGTGAACTCTGCAATTTCGGGCGGACTACGCTATGCCCTTGCTTTCGTTCCCGCCCAGCTCATTCATATGGCTATTTTTATTACTTTACTTTGGCTCAACATCCACTGGTTTTAAAATATCTATTATGTAAGCGAAGAAGTCTTCACCACATCGATGACGGTAATTACAACTTGATTGACCTTAAAATGAATATCAAAGTCTGAAAATTTCATTTTATAAACTCTTTCAGGGTCTTCTTGATAGGCAGGCCGAGGATCTAAAGCTAATACTTGCTCAAGCTCATCAATGTATTGCGAATCTATTTCTTTATTTTGCAGAAAATATTTTTGAGCTGTTAACGCAGTTTCATTCCAAATAACTGCCTTTCGTTCAGGTTCTGCATGCGCATAACCACTTTGAGCCTCCGCAATTGCATCAGAATATTGAATATAAGGTTTGATATCTAAAATTGGGGTGCCATTTAATAAATCACTTCCAGTGACATAGACACGAACGGACTTCCCCACCTTTTCCACATTATTAAGTTTTACGACTGAAAGCCCGATTGGAGAAGGTCTATACATACTTCGTGTAGCAAATACTCCAATTTTTTCATTGCCACCTAAACGTGGTGGACGAACCTGTGGGCGGAATTTATCTGCGCTGCCTTGATTTTTATTGTCATGAAACTGCCAAACTAACCAGAGATGACTAAATTGCTCAATTCCCTCAAAGGCTAATAAGTCATTATATGGTTCTACCATATCAATATAAGACTCAATATTGACCAAATTAGGCTGGCGTGGAATACCAAATTTTTCACGATAGGGAGAACACATGTGGCCAATGATGGGGAAGGTGACAGAATTGATCATCACTTTTTCTTATAAACACAATTAAATATATTCAGTTTATCGGGAATGAAATTAGATTAGAATAGCAATCTGTTTTCTTTTAATCGTGATCGAGACCTTTAATGGCTGCTTTTAACGTTGAACGCATTACTCATGTTCACCACTGGAATGACACTCTTTTCAGTTTTAAAACTACACGCGATACCAGCTTACGTTTTAAAAATGGTCAGTTCGTAATGATCGGACTTGAAGTGAATGGCAAACCGTTAATGCGTGCGTATTCGATTGCAAGTGCAAACTACGAAGAAGAGTTAGAATTCTTCTCAATTAAAGTACAAGACGGTCCTTTAACTTCGATTTTGCAAAAAGTACAAGTTGGTGATGAAATCTTAGTTTCTAAAAAACCGACAGGTACTTTGGTTCATGATGACCTTTTACCAGGTAAAAACTTATACCTTTTATCTTCTGGTACTGGTCTTGCTCCATTCTTATCAATTATTCGTGATCCAGAAACTTACGAACGCTTTGAAAAAGTAATCGTTGTTCACGGTACACGCTATATTTCTGAATTAGCTTATCAAGACCTTATCTTGAACGAATTACCAAACCATGAATTCTTTGAAGAGTTAGGTATTAAAGACAAGCTTGTTTACTACCCTACTGTTACTCGTGAACCTTTCCACACTCAAGGCCGTGTAACAACTGCAATTGAAACTGGCGCTTTATTTGAAAAAATCGGTTTACCACGCTTCAACCGTGAAACTGACCGTGCAATGCTTTGCGGTAGCCCTGCATTCTTAAAAGACGTTGCTGCATTACTTGACCAACACGGTTTAGTTGAATCACCTCGTATGGGTGAAATGGGCGACTACGTCATTGAACGTGCGTTTGTAGAAAAATAATTTTTTCTAGAAATAAAAAACCGAGGTAAAGTCCTCGGTTTTTTATTTCTGTTTTACAACTTAATTGTGCCATCGATACAGGTGACAGCGGTTCCACCCACCAAAATTTTATCTTGATACAATTCAAGTTGAAGCTGTCCATCTCGACCTACCGCCCCACCTTGTGAAGAAAGTACGACATCATTTTGTGCAGGAAGAATCCCATAATAACGAATAAATGAAGCTACGCTACCATTACCACTACCACAAACAGGATCTTCATTTATTCCACATGAAGGGGCAAATGAACGAACTTCTATATGTTTTTGTTCATCATTATTTTCATGAAAACCAAAAACTGTCGCACCCGTAACTTTCATTTCTAAATCATGTTCTTTTAAAGCGGCAAAGTCTGGTTGGCTATCTAGAACAGCCTCAGCATTAACAGCTTGTAATACAATCCAGCGCGCCCCTACATCTACCAATGCAGCGTTCCATTGAATATTAATTTCACATTTTAAAATTTCTGCTAACTTTTCAGTATGCATAGTATCTAGTGGAGTAATTTTAGGCTTAGGTAGTTCAAATGAAATATGACTTGATTCACTCACGGTCAGAGTCACCAAACCAGCACCGCACTGCTGTACCAGCTTACCTTCTTTCGCTTTAATTAGACCAGCCTCAAGCAAAGCATAGGCAGTACCAATTGTAGGATGTCCTGCAAATGGCAATTCATTTTGCGGAGTAAAGATTCGAACCTGATAGTCAGCTTGTGAATCGGTCGCAGGGAGCACAAATGTGGTTTCAGAAAGATTAGTCCAGTTCGCAATGGCTTGCATCTGCTCAGACGTTAAGGTGCTGGCGTCCATAATGACCGCAACAGGATTTCCTTTAAATGCTTGTGAAGTAAAAACATCAACTTGTTTAAATGCAACAACAGACATAGACCTCTCCTACTGATTTTAATATTAAAAAATATGGCTATTAAGTCCTTACCATTTCTTGATCTTACTGATTTATTTTTAATGGTCACAGTATCAGTTAATATTAAAAATAATAGACACAGTTGTTAAAAATAGATTCAGATTAAATGGATAAATCTATAAAACTAACAATATTTGAGATAATTAAGAGATCACTATAGAGTGTATCCATTGCTTTGGCTTTTTAATGAATTGACATGTACAAATATAAAAAAGTGAGTGATGACCTCACCCTTCAAATTCAGAATGGCAGGCAACCTGTGGGTTCTCGGTTGCCATCAATTCGAGATTGTGCCCAGCATTATCAGGTCAGTATTAACACTGTAAAAGAAGCTTATCGCCAGCTTGAAGATCAAGGTTTAATTTCAGTTCGTCCACAGTCTGGTTACTACGTTTGTCATGCACCTTCAAACTTACTAGAACTCGAAGAGCGTTATGTCAGTGAAGAAAAAGTATCTCTTTCAGGAATTAGCTGTTTTCTCGCACAAATTGTTAAAAAACAAATGGACCCCGACTATGTCAATTTGGCCCTAGCTTGCCCTTCTGGGGAAAATTTTTATCCAATTGAACGCTTAAAACGCTTAACTGCTCAAGTTTTACGGACACAGCCAGATATTTTTAAAAGCTATACCTTGCCGCCCGGTTCTATACGTTTACGTACTCAAATTGCTAGGCGAAGCTTACAGTTAGGTATGTTTCTTTCAGCAGATGATATTGTGCTCACTCATGGCACGATGGAGGCTTTAAGTCTCGCGATTATGGCAACAACTCAAGCGGGCGACAGCATAGCGCTTGAGATTCCTACATTTCACAACCTGTACCCACTCCTTCATAATTTAGGTCGAAAAATTGTAGAAGTACCGACCTCGCCACATACAGGTATGTGCCTTGATGCACTTGAAGAACTCTTAAAATCTCAAAGTGTACAAGCCATTTTAACCATTCCGACAGGACACAATCCTCTCGGTTTTAGCATGCCTGAGAGCAGCCGCCGTCGCTTGGCAGAGTTAGCTAATCAGTTTCAGATTCCTGTTATTGAAGATGCGATGTATGCCGAATTGCAACTCACCGAGCCTCTCTTGCCCAACATCAAAGCGTTTGACCAAAATGGATGGGTTTTGGTGTGTGGCAGCTATACCAAAACTGTGGCGCCCGACTATCGAATTGGTTGGCTAGAAGCTGGACGTTTCCGTAATATTGTGCAGCAGCTTAAATTTACAACCACTGTTGCTGAGCCTGCTTTACTCACAGAAACTTTAGGACTTTTCTTAGAGAATGGCGGATATGATCTACATTTACGTCAACTCAAAAAACGCTATCAACAACAAATTGACACCATCAAATCTTATATTTGCCGCTATTTTCCAGTCGGTACTCGAGTCAGTCGTCCACAAGCGGGATTTATTTTATGGTTAGAACTACCCGAATCAATTGATACCCTAGAACTGTTTCATCAGGCCATGGATGAAAAAATCTTATGTATGCCCGGAATTTTGTGTTCGGCTGATAAACGTTTTAGTCATTGTTTACGTATAGCAGCTTGTTTTGAGTTAAATCCCAAAATGTTAAATGCTTTGATGCGCTTAGGAGAGCTAGCAAAAAATATGCTGCCCGTACAAAAGGGTAATGATCAAATCCCTACTAATTCAGTAGGTTGAATCCCAAATCTGGAGTTAATAAAATAAAATAAAACCATATATTTTTTATGCCTTTTATTTTATGAAAACTGAGCTTCTCTCTCCCGCAGGTTCACTTAAAAACATGCGCTATGCTTTTGCCTATGGTGCAGATGCCGTATATGCAGGCCAACCACGTTACAGTTTACGTGTGCGTAATAATGCTTTTGATCATGACAACCTAAAAATCGGAATTGATGAAGCCCACGCTTTGGGCAAAAAGTTTTATGTTGTGGTGAACATTCAACCGCATAACAGCAAATTAAAAAACTTTATTCGTGATCTTGAACCAATTGTAGCGATGCAACCAGATGCTCTGATTATGTCTGATCCTGGCTTAATCATGATGGTGAGAGAGCATTTTCCTGATGTGCAAATTCATCTATCTGTTCAAGCCAACGCTATTAATTGGGCCACTGTTAAGTTTTGGAAAGATTACGGTTTAAGCCGAGTCATTTTATCTCGTGAGTTATCATTAGAAGAAATAGAAGAAATCCAGCAACACGTCCCAGATATTGAACTCGAAGTTTTTGTACATGGTGCACTATGCATGGCCTATTCAGGCCGCTGCCTACTTTCTGGTTATATGAATAAACGTGATGCCAATCAAGGTGCTTGTACCAACGCTTGCCGTTGGGACTATAAGTTGCATGAAACCCAAGAAGATGCAAATGGAGATGTGATTCCAGTTACTCAGCTCAACGCGTCAGAAAAGTCTTGCTGCTCATCAACACAATCAGAAACAACCTCGGCTCAAACGCTGCTGGTACAACGCAATGATGAAGAAATGTTTGCGGCTGAAGAAGATGAACACGGCACCTATTTCATGAACTCTAAAGATTTACGTGCGGTACAGCATGTAGATCGTTTAACCAAAATGGGCATCGCCTCACTCAAAATTGAAGGTCGTACTAAATCCTATTTTTACTGTGCCCGTACCGCCCAAATTTATCGAAAAGCTATTGATGATGCTTTAGCAGGCAAACCATTTGACCCAAGCTTAATGAACCAACTCGAAGGTTTGGCAAACCGTGGTTATACCGAAGGCTTTTTGAGACGTCATGTGCATAGCGAATATCAAAACTATGCTGATGGTTCATCGCATTTCAACTACCAACAATTTTGTGGAGAGGTTTTAGAACGTCACGGCGATTATATTCGCATTGAAGTTAAAAACCGTTTTGTGGTGGGCGACTCACTTGAGCTGATGACGCCTCAAGGTAATATCACCTTTACTTTAACCGAAATGCGCGATTTAAAAGGTAACCCAATTACCGATGCTAAAGGTTCGGGGCATTTTGTTGAGATTCCACTTTCACAAGATGTTGATGTTAGTTATGCCCTACTCATACGCAATTTGCCGCATGCTAAGGAAAACATTACTGCCTCAACATTAGCTTATTCAGCGAGTTAAACATGGCACTTTTGATAACAAGTGACTGTATCAATTGTGATATGTGCTTACCGGAATGCCCCAATACAGCTATTTTTGAAGGCAACAAAGTTTATGAAATTGATCCACTTCGTTGTACCGAATGTGTAGGCTTTTATGATGCACCCACATGTAAGGCGGTTTGCCCTATCGATTGCATAAAACCAGACCCTGCACATATTGAAAACAAAGAGCAACTGCTAGAGAAATTTAAGGATTTAAATATACTCGGCGAATCTATGTCTTAAAAAGTCTATCAAGGATCAGGCTAAGGTTGCTGATCCTCTTAAATGACTATACAGATCAATGATTAAATAAATGAATAAATAGCTTAAGCCACTTTGCTAATGATAAAATCAAATGATCAGTTCAGTTTGTTTTACTGGTATTTTTGTACCCCAAAAATTGCACAATCGTTAAAATTGGTCTAACCATTTCAACATTTCATATAGATTGATTAAAACTCTTTCTGGCGCAGCTCCCCATGTCTTATCTTTATTTAGCAATTGCGATTGCTTGTGAAGTTATTGCAACTTCAGCCTTAAAAGCATCTCAAGGTTTTACTGTTCCCATTCCGTCCATCGTTACTGTTGTGGGCTATGCAATTGCTTTTTATTTATTATCCCTGACGCTAAAAACAATTCCGATCGGGATTGCATATGCCATTTGGTCGGGTGCGGGTATTATTTTAATTTCTGCAATTGGCTGGATATTTTACAAACAGCATTTAGACTTGGCGGCCTGTATTGGTCTTACTTTAATGATTGCAGGTATTATCATTATTAATGTGTTTTCTAAAAATACCCATTTATAAAATATAAATAAAAATAAACCGAGTACGATGAAACTCTTTTTATAAAAAATTTCATCTTACTCGGTATGAACAGCTTATTTCAAACTGCCCGTCAAAAATTGTTTTAGACGCTCACTTTTCGGGTTATTGAGTACTTCATCAGGATGGCCCTGTTCCTCAATTTTCCCTTGATGCAAAAAAATCACTTGATTAGATACATGACGTGCGAAGCCCATTTCATGTGTCACCACAATCATAGTACGTCCTTCTTCAGCCAAGCCCTGCATTACTTTTAGTACTTCACCCACCAACTCTGGATCAAGCGCGCTGGTTGGTTCATCGAACAACATAACTTCTGGTTCCATAGCCAAAGCACGAGCAATCGCTACACGTTGCTGCTGACCACCAGATAAAAATGCCGGATATTTACTTTCAACGCTTTCAGGTAATCCCACTTTACGTAGATATTTGCGCGCACGTTCTTCCGCTTCAGCACGTTTAACTCCAAGTACATGGATTGGCCCCTCAATGACATTTTCCAGTACTGTCATGTGAGACCATAAATTAAAGTGCTGAAATACCATCATGAGCTGCGTACGCATTTTTTGTAGTTGCTTTGGTTCAACTACTTTTAAATTGCCTTTCTTATCAAAGACTGTGCGTAGTTTTTCACCATTGAGCTTAATCGTGCCATTGCTCGGTTGTTCTAAAAAGTTAATGCAACGCAGCAAGGTACTTTTTCCTGAACCAGATGAACCAATAATACTAATCACATCACCGGCATTTGCATCAAGTGATATCCCTTTAAGCACTTCATGATCGCCGAATTTCTTATGTAAATCGCGAATCACTAGTTTTGCAACTTGTTCCATTTATGTCTCCTAATGATTCGATGGCTTTAAAAATGCCAACCAACGTTTTTCAAGCTTACGAAATAGCCCAATCAAAATAAAAGCCAACACTGCATACAACACCGCGGCAATTCCAAAAGCATTGAAGGTGTCATAGGTTGCCGCATTCACATCACGCGCAATTTTTAAAATGTCAGGAACAGTTGCTGTAAATGCAATAGTTGTCGCGTGCAACATTAAAATCACTTCATTGCCGTAAAATGGCAGAGCACGTCGTAACATCGACGGAATGATAATGCGAGTGTATCGTTTCCATTTTGACATACCGAAAGCTTGTGCAGCCTCAATCTCGCCATGTGGAATAGAACGAATTGCCCCAGCGAAGATTTCAGTTGTATATGCACCAGTATTGAGCGCGAATGCCAAAATGGTGCAATTTATGCCCTCTCGAAAAAAAGCATCAAGAGTCTGGTGTTCATGGATGTAATCAAAGCTGTAAATACCTGAGTAAATAATCAGCAATTGAATGTAAAGTGGAGTGCCACGAAAAACATAGGTATATAACCAAACTGGGCCACGTAACCAGATATTTTCTGATACTCGTGCAAGTGACAAGGGCACAGCGAGAACAAAACCAATACCAATAGAAAGCACCAATAACCAAGCAGTCATCGCGACACCGGTCATTTGTAAGCCATCGGTCCAAAGGTATGCCTGCCAATATTGTTGAAGGATTTCAATCATAATTGTCCCTTCCTTACACCAGCAGAATAACGACGTTCAAGCCACATTAAAATCAGGTTCGACACGGTGGTAATCGCTAAATAAATGGCAGCAGCCACGATGCTGAAAAAGAACAACTGCATGGTACTTCTACCCGCATCTTGTGTAATTTTTACGATGTCAGTCAGGCCAATAATAGAAACTAGTGCGGTCGCCTTAATCAAAACTTGCCAGTTATTACCAATACCAGGCAAAGCGAAACGCATCATTTGTGGGAATAATACACGGTAAAAAACCTGCCACGGAGTCATTCCATAGGCCATTGCTGCTTCAATTTGGCCTTTAGGAACCGATTGAAATGCACCACGAAAGGTCTCGGTAAAATATGCACCATAAATGAACGCTAAAGTAATCACACCCGCCACAAATGGGTTGATATCAATTTGGTCCATTTGCAGTGCTTCAGTAATTTGGTTGAGACCCAACTGCAAGCTATAAAATAACAGCAGCATAATGACCAAATCAGGCACACTTCGAATGAGCGTAGTGTAAGCGGTTGCTATATAACGTAAAATTTTAATACTAGAGAGTTTTGAGCTCGCACCAATTAAGCCAATAATCACAGAAAGTAAAAGTGACAACAACGCAAGCTGTATGGTCATCCATGTCCCGCTGAGCAGGAGTGGCCCAAAGCCAGAAAAAAACATGACTCATCTTCTCCTTAAAAACAATATCTAATATTGATGAGATGAGAATAGATCTAAAAATGTCGGCTTAAAGCCGACATTTTTCACATCATTAGTAAATGCTAAAGGAGAAATATTTTTTCTCGAGTTTTTTGTATGTACCATCTGCAATGATTGCAGCGAGTGCTTTATTAATATTGGCTTTTAAATCCGCATCTTCTTTGCGTAAACCAATAGCTGCGCCTACACCTAGTGTTTTTGCATCAACCACATTACCACCAGCAAAACTGAAGTTTTTACCTTTTGGTTGTTTTAAGAAAGCGCCATCAACCATAATTGCGTCTTGTAAAGTTGCATCCAAGCGACCTGACATCATGTCTTGATAAATCAAATCTTGGACTGGATAAGGTACAACCGTTACACCTTTTGGCGCCCAATAGGTTTTAGCATAAGTTTCTTGAATTGTGCCCTGTTGTACACCGACACGTTTACCTTTCAAAGAGGCAGCTGTAGGTAATAAAGGCGAGCCTTTTTTTGCAACCATACGGGTTGGTGTATTGTAGATTTTGCTACTAAATGCAATTTGTTTTGCACGTTCATCAGTGACTGTCATTGATGAAAGAATGCCATCAAATTTTTTCGCTTTAAGTGCTGGAATCATCCCATCAAAAGAGTTTTCAACCCAAACACATTTGGCTTTGAGTTTTGCACAAATTGCATTACCCAAATCAACATCAAAACCAGTTAACTTGCCATCTGGTGTTTTATATTCAAACGGCGCATAAGACGACTCAGTACCAAAACGAATCACCTTCCAATCCTTTGCTTGAACATTCGTCGCAACAGCAGCCAAAACTAGGGTTGTTGAAACGAACATTTTTTTCATAAAGCTTGCCATCTTGAAGCTTCTCCTTAAAATCCTAATAAGGTGATAAAAACTTGAGCAATTTCTAAATTACTCTTCTGCTGAAAGAATTGCAATTTCTATACCAGTAAATTAAGGATTTATGAAGATGACTAAACAGTGGATTCTATTAATTGATTAAATGTTGAAAAATCACTCAAATTTTAAGTTAGTTTTTGAGTGTATAAGCTTCTGCCATATTTTCATTTTCAACCAATGTCCGAATGGTGTATTCATGATTATGTTCTTTAGCACTGGCAAATTCACATTTTTGATCCAATGACATTGAACAACCACTCAACAATGGACAACCTGCAAATAATTCAGCCACCCAATCTACGAAGACTCGAACTTTAGGCGATAAATGACGATTTTGTAGATAAACGACTGATATTGGCATAGGTGCAGGTAACCACTCAGTCAATACTTCCCTAAGTGCACCAGATTCCAAATGTTTTGCTACCATGTAATATGGGCATTGAATTAAGCCAAAACCTTGCACTGCCAAATCAATATATGAATCACCATCGTTGACAGAAACACGCCCTTTCACACCAACGCTATGAATCTCACCGTTCACCATGAAATCCCAGTCGATATTGCGTCCTGTACGGCTGTTAAAGTAATGCACGACCTGATGTTTTTGTAGATCCTCAATGGTTTTGGGTTCCCCGTGCTCCATCAAATAACGTGGTGCAGCAACCGTCACACACTGAATTGTTCCGATACGACGTGCCACCAAACTTGAATCTTTCAACTGACCAATACGAATGACACAGTCCACAGCATCTTGCACCAGATCTACGGGGCGATCACTCATTCCAATCACCAAATCAATATCAGGATATTTAGAATGAAAATCACACAGCATCGGAATCAGAATCAACCGCCCGATTGAAGCTTTAACATCAATGCGCAGTCGTCCTCGAGGTCCACGTTCTGAATCATGAAAAGTCGATTCAACGTCTTCGACATCGGCTAAAATTCGTGCAGTACGTTCATAATAAACCGCACCATCTGGCGTCAAACTGAGTTTACGGGTGGTTCGGTTTAATAAACGAACCTGTAAATGTTTTTCTAAACCCTGAATGGTTGTAGTCACAGAAGCACGCGGTAGGCCTAAACTATCAGCCGCTAAACTGAAACTATTTGTTTCGACAACTTTGTTAAATACTTTCATGGCATGAAATAGATCCACACGCACACTCCTATCAATTAATGCATTTTTTCATTCAAACACATCAATTGTTATAAAAATACGAATAGTGTTATCGAATTTAATATATTTATTCGTGATTGACAAACTTTTATGCTCCGTCCATCCCATAAACCCTGTTTCTCCCATACGGACCATAATTAAAAGTCTGAAAACAGGTATCCAAATAAGTAGGAGCACCTCATGTCATTTTCCCGCAAACAGTTTGCGCTGTCTGCCATCTTTGTCGCCATTTTGGCAACGGGTGGCAGTTTTATGTTTTTACATGAAAATGCCGATGCAAAAGCTGCACCGACCACAGCCCAACAAGCTGCTACTGTTGATATTTCTAATGTCATCAGCAAAACCATTACCGATTGGCAAGAATATTCCGGTCGCTTAGAAGCCATTGATCAAGTCGATATTCGGCCACAGGTTTCAGGTAAACTCATTTCCGTACATTTCAAAGATGGCAGTCTGGTTAGAAAAGGCCAGTTACTTTTTACCATTGATCCGCGTCCTTTCGAAGCAGAACTCAATCGTGCCCAAGCTCAACTCGCTTCAGCTGAAGCACAAGTGACTTATACAGGTTCTAATCTTTCTCGTATTCAACGTTTAATTCAAAGTAATGCTGTATCTCGTCAAGAGTTAGATCTAGCTGAGAATGATGCACGTTCAGCCAGTGCCAACCTGCAAGCCGCTAGAGCAGCCGTTCAATCTGCACGTTTAAATCTTGAGTACACGCGTATTACTGCACCAGTCAGTGGTCGAATTTCTCGTGCCGAAGTGACTGTAGGCAACGTGGTCTCTGCGGGTAATGGAGCACAGGTTTTAACAAGTTTAGTCTCTGTATCCCGCCTTTACGCATCTTTCGATGTTGATGAACAAACTTACCTGAAATACATCAGTAATCAGCGTAATTCAGCACAAGTTCCTGTCTATATGGGACTTGCCAATGAAACCGGGTTTTCTCATGAAGGAGTCATCAACTCAATCGACAATAACCTAGATACGACCTCAGGTACGATTCGTGTTCGCGCGACTTTCGACAATCCAAACGGAGTTTTATTACCGGGTTTATATGCTCGAATCCGTCTGGGTGGTGGTCAACCTCGTTCAGCAATTTTGATTAGTCCAACAGCGGTCGGCGTCGACCAAGATAAACGTTTTGTTGTTGTAGTCGATGCTAAAAACCAGACTGCTTACCGAGAAGTAAAACTTGGCACACAACAAGATGGCTTGCAAATCGTAAATAGCGGATTACAAGCGGGTGACCGTATTGTGGTGAATGGTTTACAGCGGATTCGTCCGGGTGACCCTGTTACCCCGCATCTTGTTCCAATGCCAAATGCACAAATCACCGCGAGCAGCACTACTCCTCAACCTCAGCCAACAGAAAAAACATCAACTCCGGCAAAAGGTTAATCACATATGAATATTTCTAAATTCTTTATTGATCGGCCGATCTTTGCTGGAGTGTTATCAGTACTGATTCTACTTGCTGGTTTACTGTCGGTATTTAAATTACCTATTTCAGAATATCCGGAAGTTGTTCCACCATCTGTGGTGGTACGTGCTCAATATCCAGGTGCAAACCCGAAAGTAATTGCTGAAACTGTTGCTTCTCCGCTTGAAGAATCCATCAACGGCGTTGAAGACATGCTGTATATGCAATCTCAGGCAAACAGCGACGGTAACTTAACCATTACGGTGAACTTTAAGCTTGGTATTGACCCAGACAAAGCTCAGCAATTGGTTCAAAACCGTGTATCTCAGGCCATGCCTCGTTTGCCTGAAGACGTACAGCGTTTAGGTGTTACTACGTTAAAAAGCTCACCAACTTTAACCATGGTTGTGCATCTGACCTCACCAGATAATCGCTATGACATGACCTACTTGCGTAACTACGCGGTCCTCAACGTAAAAGATCGCTTGGCTCGTTTACAAGGTGTCGGTGAAGTCGGTTTATTTGGTTCGGGTGACTACGCAATGCGTGTGTGGCTCGACCCACAAAAAGTAGCGCAACGTAATCTCACAGCAACTGAAATTGTGAGTGCAATCCGCGAACAAAACATTCAGGTTGCAGCAGGTATCATTGGTGCATCGCCAACTAATTCTCCTGTACAACTTTCAGTGAACGCTCAAGGTCGTTTAACGACTGAGCAAGAATTCGCAGATATCATTTTAAAAACTGCACCAGATGGCGCTGTCACTCGCTTAGGTGATGTTGCTCGTGTTGAACTTGCAGCTTCACAATATGGCTTGCGTTCATTACTCGATAATAAACAAGCGGTTGCCATTCCAATTTTCCAAGCACCAGGTGCTAATGCTTTGCAAGTATCTGATCAAGTGCGTAGCACGATGAAGGAGCTTTCAAAAGATTTCCCATCTTCAATTAAATACGACATTGTTTACGATCCGACTCAGTTCGTACGTGCAAGTATTAAAGCGGTTGTTCATACCTTGCTTGAAGCGATTGCACTGGTTGTTGTGGTTGTTATTTTATTCTTACAAACATGGCGTGCTTCAATCATTCCATTGCTTGCTGTACCAGTTTCAATTATTGGTACATTCGCGCTCATGCTTGCTTTTGGTTACTCAATCAATGCGCTTTCACTGTTCGGGATGGTACTTGCCATCGGGATTGTGGTCGATGACGCGATTGTCGTCGTCGAAAATGTCGAGAGGAATATTGAAGCAGGCTTAAGCCCAAGAGATGCAACTTATCGCGCGATGAGAGAAGTGAGCGGACCGATTATTGCCATTGCTTTAACGCTGGTTGCCGTGTTCGTTCCACTTGCCTTTATGACAGGCTTAACAGGGCAATTTTATAAACAATTTGCTATGACCATTGCCATTTCAACTGTTATTTCGGCATTTAACTCCCTTACTCTATCTCCTGCTTTAGCAGCCATGCTACTAAAAGGACATGATGCTAAACCTGATGCATTAACACGCCTTATGAACCGTGTATTCGGACGTTTCTTTGCGCTGTTTAACCGTGTGTTTACCCGTGCGTCAGACAACTATGGTAAAGGCGTAAGTCGTGTTATCTCTCATAAAGCATCGGCAATGGGTGTATATGCTGCTCTTCTAGGCTTAACCGTTGGTATTTCTTATATTGTTCCGGGTGGCTTTGTTCCCGCTCAAGATAAACAATATTTGATTAGCTTTGCTCAATTACCAAATGGCGCGTCTTTAGATCGTACCGAAGCTGTCATTCGTAAAATGAGTGACACTGCTCTTAAACAGCCTGGTGTAGAAAGTGCAGTTGCCTTCCCTGGCCTATCAATTAACGGTTTTACTAATAGCTCAAGTGCCGGTATTGTCTTTGTAACCTTAAAACCATTCGATGAACGTAAGGCTAAAGACTTATCTGCAAATGCAATTGCTGGTGCACTCAACCAGAAATATTCAGCCATTCAAGATGCCTATATTGCAGTTTTCCCACCACCACCTGTGATGGGTTTAGGAACCATGGGTGGCTTTAAACTCCAACTCGAAGACCGAGGTGCCTTAGGCTATTCAGCCTTGAATGATGCTGCACAAAACTTTATGAAAGCAGCACAATCAGCCCCTGAACTTGGTCCAATGTTCTCAAGTTACCAAATTAACGTACCTCAACTAAACGTAGATCTGGACCGTGTAAAAGCCAAACAACAAGGTGTTGCAGTAACAGATGTTTTCAACACCATGCAGATTTATTTAGGTTCTCAGTACGTTAACGACTTTAACCGCTTTGGACGTGTTTATCAGGTTCGAGCACAGGCAGATGCCCCTTTCCGTGCTAACCCTGAAGATATTTTACAGCTTAAAACTCGCAACAGTGCGGGACAAATGGTGCCTTTATCTTCATTGGTAAATGTAACTCAAACCTATGGTCCAGAAATGGTAGTTCGTTATAACGGTTACACATCAGCCGATATTAACGGTGGCCCTGCACCGGGTTATTCATCTAGCCAAGCAGAAGCTGCGGTTGAACGTATTGCTGCTCAAACTCTACCACGTGGTATTAAGTTTGAATGGACAGATTTAACTTACCAAAAAATCTTGGCTGGTAATGCAGGACTCTGGGTATTCCCAATTAGTGTATTACTGGTGTTCTTAGTTTTAGCCGCTCAATATGAAAGTCTAACTTTACCTTTAGCTGTAATTTTAATTGTACCAATGGGAATCTTGGCGGCTCTGACGGGTGTTTGGCTGACAGGTGGAGATAACAACATCTTTACCCAAATTGGTCTGATGGTGCTGGTCGGGCTGGCCTGTAAAAATGCCATATTAATTGTCGAATTTGCACGGGAACTCGAAATGCAAGGTGCAACTGCCTTTAAAGCGGCTGTTGAAGCCAGTCGTCTACGTTTACGTCCAATTTTAATGACTTCTATTGCATTCATTATGGGCGTAGTCCCACTGGTTACCTCAACTGGTGCAGGTTCTGAAATGCGTCATGCGATGGGTATTGCAGTGTTCTTCGGCATGATCGGTGTAACGCTGTTTGGTTTGTTCCTAACCCCTGCCTTTTATGTCCTGATTCGCACATTGAACAGCAAACATAAATTGCATTCGGCAGCAGTTCATGAAGCACCTTTATCTACCCCACATGATCATTAAGGAGGACATTTAATGGCTACAGCAAAACAAAGCTTATTATTGTCCTCACTCATGGGAAGCCTGCTGCTTGCAGGCTGCTCTTTGGCACCGGAATATCAACCTGCAAAAGTGATAGTTCCAGTCAAATTTAAAGAGTCTGACCCAAAACTTGAAGACAATAATTGGAAAATTGCCCAACCTGCCGATCAGCAGATTCGAGGTGAATGGTGGCGTGTTTTTAATGATGCTCAATTGAATGAGCTCGAACAACAAGCCATTTCTGGAAACCAGAGTCTTAAAGCAGCAGCGGCTAATATTCAAGCTTCACGTGCATTACGTGCAGCAGCACAAGCTGAACGTTTGCCAAGTATTGGTGCTGGCTTTGGCCCAACTCGTCAAAAACCCTCTCCTGCTTCACTAGGTTTAGATGACAATACCCATACATCGGCACAAACCTTATGGCGTGCTCAAGCAAATGTTTCATATGAGCTCGATTTATTTGGTCGTATCGCCAGTAGTGTCAATGCAGCAACAGCTGATGTACAGCAACAAGAAGCTTTATATCAGTCGGCACTTTTAGCCTTACAAGCAGATGTTGCCCAAGGTTACTTTCTCATTCGTCAGCTTGACGCTGAACAAGCAATTTATAATCGCACTATTAAACTGCTTGGCGAGACACGCGACTTAGTTCAAACACGTTTTCGAAATGGCTTAGTCAGTGAATTAGATGTTTCTCGCGCACAGACTGAACTTGCTACGGCTCAAACCAATGCACTTAACATTGCTCGTAACCGAGCCAATGCAGAGCATGCACTTGCAGTATTGTTAGGCAAAACACCTGCTGAGTTTAGCTTGGCAGTTCAACCTTTAACTGCAAACAGCATTCGTCTTCCAGCAGGTTTACCTTCGGCTTTACTGGAAAGACGACCTGACATTGCGGCTGCCGAGCGCGCTATGGCAGCAGATAATGCGCGTATTGGAATTGCACGTGCTGCTTTCTTCCCAAAACTGGACCTAACAGGTGCACTCGGTTATGAATCATCAAGTTTAGGTGAGTTGGGTAAATGGTCGAGCCGTACATTTTTACTTGGTCCAGTGGCAGGTACTATTTTATCTTTGCCATTATTTGACGGTGGACAACGTAAGGCTGGAGTTGCTCAAGCACGAGCTGCCTATGAAGAAAGCGTGGCAAACTATCGCCAAACTGTGTTGAATGCATTTCGCGAAGTTGAAAATGGTTTATCAGATCAAAGAATACTTGATCAGCAAATTCAAGCTCAAAATCAAGCACTCTCCTCTTCTCGTCATGCAAATCAACTGTCTCATTTACGTTATCGAGAAGGTGCTATCAGTTATCTTGATGTGATTGACTCGGATCGGACTATTTTACAACAAGAACAACTTTCTGCACAGCTTAACGGCACTAGAATGATGGCTAGTGTAAATTTAATCCGTGCATTAGGTGGTGGCTGGCATAATGCCGAGTCATCGGTAAAATCTAAAAGTTAATTCTTATCTAATTAACTTGACATAAAAAAAGCGCCATATGGCGCTTTTTTTATGTTTACAACTTATTGTGCGTATACAGGGAATTTTGCACAAACAGTTTCAACTTTCGCTTTTACGTCAGCAATAACTTTTTCGTCACCTTTGCTGTCAATCACGTCAGCGATCCAACCAGCAAGTTCACGAACTTCAGCTTCACCGAAACCACGAGTTGTTACCGCTGGAGTACCGATACGGATACCAGAAGTCACGAATGGAGAACGTGGGTCATTTGGAACTGAGTTTTTGTTCACAGTAATGTGAGCAGCACCTAACCAAGCATCTGCATCTTTACCAGTTACATCTTGCTTGATTAAAGATAACAAGAACAAGTGGTTGTCTGTACCGCCAGAAACAACATCATAACCACGAGCGATGAATACTTCAGCCATAGCTTGAGCATTTTTCACAACTTGTTGTTGGTAAGCTTTGAAGTCATCAGACATAGCTTCTTTGAAGCAGATTGCTTTAGCAGCAATCGCATGCATTAATGGACCACCTTGGTTACCAGGGAATACAGCAGATTGAAGTTTTTTCTCAATTTCTTCATTCGCTTTCGCAAGGATTAAACCAGAACGTGGACCACGAAGTGTTTTGTGAGTCGTCGTTGTTGTTACGTCAGCAATTTGAACTGGGTTTGGATATACGCCAGCAGCAACAAGACCTGCAACGTGAGCCATATCGACGAAAAGGTAAGCGCCAACTTTGTCCGCGATGTCACGGAAACGTTGCCAATCTACAACACGGCTATAAGCAGAGAAACCAGCGACGATCATACGTGGCTTGTGCTCTAACGCTAAACGTTCAACTTCTTCGTAATCGATCTCGCCAGTTTCAGCGTTTAGACCGTATTGAACTGCATTATAAGTTTTACCAGAGAAGCTTACTTTTGCACCGTGAGTCAAGTGACCACCGTGAGCCAAGCTCATACCTAAAACTGTATCGCCCGGGTTAAGAAGCGCTAAATAAACAGCAGAGTTAGCTTGTGAACCAGCGTGTGGTTGAACGTTTGCGTAATCTGCACCAAAAAGTTCTTTAGCACGATCAATCGCCATTTGCTCGATGATATCCACATACTCGCAACCGCCATAATAGCGTTTGCCTGGATAACCTTCTGCATATTTGTTCGTAAGTTTTGATCCTTGCGCTTCCATCACAGCAGGAGAGCAATAGTTTTCAGATGCAATTAACTCGATATGTGCTTCTTGACGCTCACCTTCAGAAGCAATTGCTTGAGCTAATTCTGGATCAAATTCAGAAATGGAAATATTGGCAAACATTAGCGGGGGTCCTATAAATTAGGGCTTTTAAGCCGTGCTAAGATTGCGGCATATTGTAGCATGAACTTTATAATTAAACAGAATGAAGTTAGCTCAGTTTTAAATAAAAATGGCTCAAGTTTTATAAAAAATGAGCCATTGTTTATAAATCAAATAAAAAGCTCGTTTAAAGCTTATATTTTAAATTTATCCATCGTTAATTTTAGCTTACAACAATATTAAAAAGTCTTTAAATATCAATAACCCTATTGAGCTGCCAGTAAAGACTGAACATTTCCAACAATATTATCTACATTACTGCTCATCACCGTGCCATGGTCCCAGTTACCCGTTACATAACTATTAATTTTAGTGCCTACAGCAGTGGCATTAGATATCAATAGATCAGTTGCCAATTTAGGTACTGTCGAATCTGCTACCCCTTGATAAATGATGATTGGAGTAGTGACTTTTACTTGTAAGGGCTGCGAATCTTTTTCCAAAAACGTTTTAACTAGCGGCACAGCCATAAAATTAGGTTGTGTACGTGTAAAGCCATCTAGTGTGCCATTATGGTCTTTAGCATAATTACTCATACCCTCATAAAAGGCTCCATACAATGGTCCTGAACAAAGGTTTTCTGCTTGTGCGGCAATACTTGAAATTTGTGAAGTAAAGACTTGTGAATAATTAAAGGCAGGTTGTGTGTTGCGAATGCCAGCTGTAACCAAAGCTGTATATGTATCAAGCTGTGCATAGGTTGCAATTTTAATATCTATCGGTGCATTCGCAACTTGCGCCTCTCCATCTACTAAAATACCCCCTAGATTAGAAGCAGGTGCTACCGCTACTGTACCTTTATAGTCTAGTTGTGCACGGCTCGCATATTGTGCAGCACCTAATGCAGCATGCCCACCCTGAGAATGCCCTACTGTTAACCATTTTTTTGAGGTTAATAAGTTACGCTGTAATAAATAATTGCGTGTTGCAACCACCGCATCTGTAATTGAAAAAGCCTCACTTTTAACATTTAAAAATGGATGTATGCCTGGAGTACCTAAACCTTCATAGTCAGGTGCGACCACAACATAACCTGCGGCTAGTAATTTACTAATTAAATCTTTTGTACTATCTGCTAAAACTGCTTTACTTGGTGCGCAAGCATCTGCCACACCCGTAGTGCCATGCGCCCAGACTACAATTGGCCAACCGCCTACTGGTGGTGGAGTGTTTGGTGTAAATACCAAACTGGTTGCCTGCACTTCTTGACCACTTTGACCCAACATTTTATAAGTCAAAATACTACTTTCTGCGGCAACTGATCCTAAGTTGGTGCTTGTGTAAGACTCGACCTTAACGACTGGATTTTGGATATTATTGGTTGGTGTCCCTGATGGATTAGTAGGAGCTGAGCCATCATCATTACTCCCTCCTCCACAAGCGACTAAAAATAAACTCGTGCTAAGAACACTGGTCATTAATAGGTTCATTTTCATTGGTATATCTTCCCTTAAATTCCATTTTTGTTTTGCTTTAGTTTTTTAATCAACATTTCCTAATGTCTTAAAATATTTACGCCTAATCTTTATTTTCCGCAAGTTCTATTGGATGAAATTAATCTCAGAAAACTCTATTTTTAATATAAATTAACGTTCTCGCTACTCTCAGGCCTCACTTCATGTTTTAAAGTGGGTAGCCAACTGTTAACATTCTTGATTACTCGTGATTGATTAAAGGGCCAGTTATGCAAACCATTATTTTAGATACAGAAACACATACACTAAATGGTTTGCCAATTGAAATTGCGTATGCCCCGATTGAGATTAATGCAGGCAAGCTCACCTTAGATAAAAGCAAATTATTTGATCAACTTTATCAGGTTGGTACACCTATCTCTTACGCGGCTATGGCAGTACACCATATATTAGAGTCAGATTTAGAAAACCAGCCCCACTATAAAACTTTTAAATTGCCAGAGACTACAACTTATATTATTGGTCACAATATTGATTACGACATTGCCGCGATTGCTCGTTGTGGCGTGGATGTATCGAATATCAAACCGATTTGTACTCTAGCTTTAGCGCGTAAAACTTGGCCTGAAGCAGAAGCGCATAATATTTCTGCACTCATCTATATGATTTCTCAAGGCAGCGGTAAAGCGCGAGAATTGCTCAAAGGCGCGCACCGAGCCGATGCGGATATTATTTTGACTGCTAATATTTTGATGCATATTGTCTATCATTTAAATATTCAAGACATTGAAGAGCTTTACCGAGTTTCTGAAGAAGCACGTATCCCTACGACTATTAATTTTGGTAAGCATAAAGGCACAGCTATTGCTGAACTTCCTAAAGACTATATTCAATGGTTATTACGCCAAGATGAACTTGACGTCTATTTACGTAAAGCATTAGAAGGCGCACTTTAAAGACTTAAATAGATGATATTCATCAATTCTTCATCATATTGTCATTTTTGAGTTTTATGGTTAACCCCATTTATATTTTATTAAAAACAGTACTGTTCAACTGAGAAAATTGAACAGTCTGATTTATTTTTATATTGGGGAAAAATGATGGCTGGTTTTTATCGAACCAATTTAGGAAGAGTCGCGCTTCAACAACGCAACATTACTTTAAATGCAAAACAAAGACGTTTACTACTATTAATAGATCACGAAGATTTTCAAAATTTAAATAGCGAATTTAAAAAACGTATTGCATCACCAGAGCTTATTCAACAGCTTATCGACTTAAAACTTATTGCTCCTTCTGGCGAAAATTATTCAGAATTAAATGAACAAATATATTTCCCACCATCATCCGTAACTACAATAGAAGCTCATCAAAAAAATATTATAGATGAGAATAAAAGTGACAATATAGTTAGTGAAATTCAGGTTACTCAATTACCATCTTTGCAATCTACAAATACTGAAAATACCCAGCCACCAATTCCAGTTCAACAGCTCTCTTTTGAAGAAATACAACAGTTGATGAAGCAAACCTTGAGTCAATATTGTGGGCTTATGGCAAAACCACTTATTCAGAAAATAGCGCAAATAAAAACGCTTCAAGAGCTTAAAATGTGCCAAATGCAATGGATTACAAGCTTACAGGAGTCGCGTATTCCACCTCATGAGCTAGCACATACGCTTCATTCTATTAATTATTCAATTCAACTTATTCAACAACGCATCTAAAAAAACAACAAGCTGCTGTTTAATTAAGCATTAAACTCACTTGTTACCTATTTCGTGCTTTACCTATTGGTGTTTTTTTCCTATGATGTGGCCCACACATGTGCGCTCGTAGCTCAGTTGGATAGAGTACAGGTTTCCGAAGCCTGGGGTCGTGGGTTCGATCCCCGCCGGGCGCACCAGTTTATATATAATAACTTCATAAATTTATCTCAATTTCATAAAATTCCGACTATTTTACTTGGTTTATTAATCATTATCGCTCAAAATATACCCCTCTTTCACAATGTGAGAATTTCATGACTGATGCTTTGGTTTTAAGAGATTTGTCCAAAACATATCGTAATGGTTTTCAGGCGTTAAAAGGTATTAACCTCACTGTGCCTGAAGGTGAATTTTATGCGTTGTTAGGCCCAAATGGTGCCGGCAAATCAACAACCATTGGTATTATCAGTTCCCTCACGAAAAAAACCGAAGGAACAGTTGAGATTTTTGGGCATAATCTCGACACTCATCCCTCCTTGGCAAAACAACAACTTGGTGTTGTCCCTCAAGAATTTAACTTTGGACAGTTTGAAAAAGCGTTCGATATTTTAGTCACCCAAGCTGGCTATTACGGCATTCATAAAAAGATTGCAGAAAAACGTGCCGAACATTACTTAGAAAAACTAGGTCTATGGGAAAAACGTAATATACAAGCACGCATGTTATCTGGTGGTATGAAACGCCGCCTTATGATTGCACGTGCTATGATGCATGAGCCTAAACTTCTTATTTTAGATGAGCCTACCGCAGGTGTAGATATTGAATTACGCCGTTCTATGTGGGATTTTCTCACCGAAATGAACGAAAGTGGTACTTCTATTATTTTGACTACACATTATCTCGAAGAAGCAGAAATGTTGTGTCGTCAAATTGCCATCATTGACCGTGGTGTCATTAAAGAAGACACCAGCATGAAAAGTTTCTTAAACCAACTGAGTGAAGAATCTTTTATTTTTGATTTGGCAGAACCCATTGCCCCACTTCAATTAAACATCATTGGTGTGAAGTTCAACTTAATTGATAGCAGCACTTTAGAAGTGACAATGGATAAGGCCCATACATTAAATGACTTATTCCAGCTTTTAGAATCACAAGGTATTCGTGTTCGTAGTATGCGAAACAAATCGAACCGTCTAGAAGAGCTATTCGTCAAAATGGTCGAGAAAAATCTTGAAGGAGAGGCAAAATGAATTTTAACCAACTGCAAATTGCCCTCTGGACTCTAGTTCGTAAAGAAGTACGCCGTTTTCTACGTATTTGGCCACAAACTTTATTACCACCTGCGATTACAATGAGTTTGTACTTTGTCATTTTTGGTAATTTGGTTGGTTCGCGCATTGGACAAATGGGCGGCGTGAGCTACATGCAGTTTATCGTACCTGGCCTCATCATGATGGCGGTTATTACCAACAGTTATGCTAACGTATCTTCAAGTTTCTTTAGTGTGAAATTCCAAAAGAGCATTGAAGAACTGATTATGAGTCCTGTACCACTACATATTATTTTGTGGGGCTATGTCATTGGTGGTATTTGCCGTGGTGTATTGGTCGGAGCAATTGTGACGACAATGAGCATGTTCTTTACAGACCTTTTTATACATAACTGGTTCGTAACTATATATACAGTCTTAATTACCTCAGTTCTTTTCTCATTAGGTGGTTTTATTAATGCAGTTTATGCAAAATCATTTGATGATATTTCTATTATTCCAACCTTTGTCCTTACACCTTTAACCTATTTAGGAGGTGTGTTCTATGCCATTAGTGCACTTGGCCCTTTTTGGCAAAAACTTTCTTTAATTAATCCTATTGTGTATATGGTTAACGCTTTCCGTTTCGGCATTTTAGGTCATAGTGACGTGAACGTTACGTTCTCTTTAATCATTGTGACATTATGCTGTGCTGTACTTTACGGAATTGCTTACTATTTACTTGCTCGTGGTTCAGGAATGCGTGAATGAGTGTCGAACAGTCTTTATTGGGTAAAGAAACTCAATATCCAACTAACTATCAACCTGATGTTTTATTTCCAATTGCTCGTGCTCAGTCTCGTGAAGCCTATTCGCATATTGAAGGTATTAAACAAGGTAAAGATTGGTGGCATGTTTTTGAAATTTCATGGTTAAACGCTCATGCTATCCCGCAAGTTGCTATTGGCAGAATTACACTGCCAGCTTCTTCACCAAATTTGATTGAATCAAAGTCATTAAAACTTTACTTCAATAGCCTTAACTTCACTCAGTTTAACTCTAAACAGTCGTTTATTGAAACGGTTGAAAAGGATCTATCTGCTGCGGCAGGTGCAAAAGTTGAGTTAACCTTATTTCAAGTAGATGATTTAGAGATTTCTAAGCCTCAAGGCATTTGTATTGATGACCTAGATCCAGAGCGTTTAGAGCAACATCCAGATGCGACTCTTTTAAAACGAGATGCGTCTGATGAAGAAGTCGAAATTGAACTGTATTCTCATCTTTTAAGAAGTAACTGCCCAGTCACGGGACAACCGGATTGGGGTACAGTTTTTATCCGTTTTAAGGGCAAAAAACCTTGTTATCGTAGTGTTTTAGCTTATATTATCTCGTACCGTCAGCATAACGGTTTTCACGAACAGTGTGTCGAGCAAATTTTTGCTGATATTTGGCAAAATTTGCAGCCTGAAAAGCTGATGGTTTATGCAACTTATACTCGTCGCGGCGGACTTGATATTAACCCTTGCCGAGTATCGGATCTTTCATGGATGCCAAAACCGATTCGATTGGCACGACAATAAAACGAATAATTTGAGGATACACCATGCCGTTTTTTGGTTTTACCCCTTCTGAAGGCTTATTGAACGATATACAAACTGGAATTGCGAACAAAAATTCTAGTGAGCCTTTATACCCACTTCGCGATAAGATTGCTTTACAACTTAATGAAGAGATTATTGATAATGTCTTAATTCAGTTAGTTCAGCACTTCCCTGCAAGTGAAAAGCGCGATACTGCCGAAAAACTAGCAGGCTATGTCAAATCAACAGTCGCTGTTCTTTTAAAACAATTGTTAAGCAAAGCACCAAACGATGTTGTTAAACAGTCAGTAGAGTTCTCTGAAAAAAGCTTATTTAAAGATCCACAAGGTCAATATAAAGTAGGTGTAACTCTAGATCCTAGTTTAGTCACTAATCTTCAGCATAACTTCACTGAGCTTAAGGCGGGTAACGATATCAATAAAGCTGCATTGGCTGAACTGTATAAACAGTTTGGAGATGCTATGGTTAAACATTTTATGTCTGATTTTAATAAGACATTAGACCTTGGCATGATTAAGCGTAAAGCAGCTGATATTGGTGCGGCAGCTGTAACAAAAGCAGTTCATATTGCGATCGACAAACTCATCCCTAGCTTAAATCGCACTGAACTAAAAGCGATGGCTGAATATCACGAAAGTCTATTCTTTAACTAATAAGAAATAGCCTATCGGAAACCTAGCGAGAGCTAGGTTTTTTTATTGCAAAATATTGATATACATTGCCATTAATCAGGTTTATGTTAGCATGCGCCAAGCACTGATTGACCTAGTTAACGCCGCATGTCTCCTAGCCCACAATATAAGTTTTTACGCCAAGCTCCTCGAGATGGTCTTAGCACCGCTATGCAACCATCAAGGTGGCAACAACTCCACATTGACCCTTGGTTATGTCTATTTTTGCTGTTAAATGCGCTATTAGGTTTAACCGTACTATATAGTGCTTCAGCACAGGATGTAGGATTAGTCAGTAAACAAGCCATGAGTTTTGGTATTGGCTTTTTAGTAATGTTTGGTCTAGCCCAAATTCCGCCTAAGGTCTATCAAGCGTTTTCCCCCTACTTTTATTTGTTTGGCCTATTTTCGCTTGTGGCAGTTATGGTATTCGGTGAAGTCCGAATGGGTGCTCAGCGCTGGATTGATATTCCGGGTTTCGGAAGTGTCCAACCCAGTGAGTTCATGAAAATCGGCATGCCGATGATGATTGCATGGTTTTTAGCACGAAAACCTCTTCCCCCTAGTTTTTCACAAGTTGTTTTATCATTAATGTTAATTGGTATTCCCTTTTTACTGATTGCAGAACAACCTGATTTAGGGACATCACTTTTAGTATTAGCAAGCGGTATATTTGTCTTATTTTTAAGTGGACTATCGTGGCGAATGATTGGTGCAGCTGCCGCATGTGCAGCAATTGTAATTCCGATTGCGTGGGAATTTCTTTTACACGACTATCAACGCCAAAGGGTTTTAACTTTACTTGACCCCGAGGCAGACGCACTCGGTACGGGTTGGAATATTATTCAATCTAAAACTGCAATTGGTTCTGGTGGTTTTTCAGGTAAAGGTTTCCTTGAAGGTACCCAATCACATTTACACTTTTTACCCGAAGGACATACTGACTTTATTATTGCTGCATATTCCGAAGAATTTGGACTCATCGGTGTACTTATTTTAGTAATTCTTTATTTTGCCATTATTTTTAGAACATTCCAGATCGGTTTACAAAGCTTCCATAACTATGGACGTTTAGTTGCTGGCGCCTTTGGTTTGTCTTTTTTTGTTTATGTATTTGTAAATGCGGGAATGGTCAGTGGTATTTTACCTGTAGTAGGTGTTCCTTTACCTTTTATGAGTTATGGCGGAACAGCTATTATTACTTTAATGGCCACCTTTGGTTTAGTCATGTCCATTCATACACATCGATAATCTGGAATTTTAAAACGATATGTTGTCTCAACACTTAAATAAAACTTTAAAAATGCTCGCTTTGTGTACTGGCTTAATCAGTACAAGTCATTTCGCTCAGGCCAACGATTTTGCAACACATCCTGATTATTTGAATTTTAAACAAAAAACGATGAATGCTTATGGCTTAAGTAGCGATCAAGTTGATGCAGCCATGAGTGGCGCAAAAAATTTACCAAACATTCTAAATATTATGACTCGTCCGGGTGAAAGTAAGCCTTGGTATGATTATCGTTCTATGTTCTTGGTTGAAGGCACAATTCAACGTGGTGTCCGTTTTAAAAATCAATATGCAGATGCGTTAAATCGTGCAGAACAACAATATGGCGTATCTCAAGCTGTCATTTTAGGTATTTTGGGCGTTGAAACAGGTTATGGCGCAAATAAAGGTTCTTTTATTACACGTGATGCTCTAGCTACCCTTGCTTTTGGCTACCCTCGCCGTGCTGAATATTTTGGTGATGAGCTAGCTGCTCTTATTGCATGGACTTATAAAGAAGGCTACCCAACAAATAGTATTGTAGGTTCCTATGCAGGTGCGATTGGCTATCCACAATTTATGCCAAGCAATATTAGTAAATATGGGGTGGATTATGACGGTAATGGACATATCGACTTAAGAAACTCAGCAGAAGATGCTATTGGATCAATTGCAAACTACTTAGCAAAACAAGGTTGGCAACGCGACCAACCGATCGGGTTTATGGCTCGTTACACTGGGTCAAATCCAGAAAGTATTATTGCTAAAGATTTAACGCAACCTTTCCCATATGGTGCATTAAAGACACTCGGTATTTCTCCATTGAACCCTTTAGTTAAAATTGATGATCTCGATATGGTGAATGTTATTCAATTACAAGACTATAACGGTCCAATTTACTATTTAACTTACCCGAATTTTCAAGTGATTACGACTTATAACAAGAGCCGCATGTACGCTACAGCTGTATGGTTATTAGGCACCGAAGTAGCTAGCCGATAGGCTAGCTTTTTTATACTTTATGTAAAAGTCAATAAATATTTTTGTTAAATAGATCACAATACATACATTTTTAATAACTTGTTACATTATTGATTATTTTTTAATCTAAAACTGTAAGTTTTTGCCCTTTTTGTAAAGATTTCTCGTTAAAGACTAGACACTCTCCGTAACCGATGAATATTATCCACCCCAATATAGCAATTGCAAAAGTGAATAATAAGGCATGTTCACTTTAAATTTCAGTCAATGGCTGGAAGAAAAAAGTACATGTTCTCAGGAGTTTATACAAATGCAGTTATCGCTGAAATACGTTCTTGCACTGACGGCTAGTTTAAGTATGGCCCCACTGCACGCTGAAATGGTGCAGTCATCATCATTAAACAGTGATGTAGATGGTCCTAATCTAGCAGCACGTGTATTGAGTAAAGATACTCAAAACTTTAATTCTCGTTTTTCTAACATTAACAGTCTTTCAATCACTGAACGTTCTGGCGATCAAATCCGTCGTCAAGCTATCGCAGCAAAAATTGAAATCCCTGAAGATGAGCCTTCAGTGATTGAAAAACTTAACACAGTAGCTTCAAACACTGTTCGTAAGTTTAGCCAAACTGGTATGGCATCTTGGTATGGCCGCCAATTCCATGGTCGTAAAACTGCAAGTGGTGAAACATTCGACATGAATGCTTTAACTGCTGCTCACCGTAGCCTACCGTTGAACTGTTACATTCGAGTAACGAATAAAGACAATGGTAAAAGTGTGGTTGTAAAAGTAAATGACCGTGGTCCTTTCCATGGCAACCGTGTACTTGACCTATCATACGGTGCAGCTAAACGTCTTGGTATTACCAATGCTGGTACAGCTAAAGTAAATATTGAGCGTGTTGATGGCCCAACTTCATAAGTTATAGCCTCTCGAGTTCATGTAAAAAGCCGCAATTTTTTCTGCGGCTTTTTTATATTTTAAGTTATCAAAATAATTCCTAACTTAAAGTTAAAAAATCTTCTTCTTTTGCCCCTTATCTATCTCTGAATTTGAATATTTTTTAAACAAAAAATCATGTTTATTTAATACAACTCAATTTTGCGTCTAATTTGCGTTTAGAGCGTCTTTTTTAAATTTGCGCTACCCTAGTACCATTTTTCAAAAATAAAGGCTATTTATGGCGTTTTTAGAGTAGATGAGTAGAGCTTTTTCATACAATTTTCCCATCAATCTCAAAATCACGCTTTTTTAGATGATTTCATCATCTAGCAACACAGAAAAAATATTATGAAAAATCCCCCCATTCTTGTGGTCGAATTGTCCACCTTGTCAATCACACTCGTATTATTTTTTCATTTGCCCTTTCTTAGGTTTTTTAATACAACGCTCCTTATAGTTGAATAGTGTTAGTTTCTTGTCGAGATCCTCAAGAACAGGCTAAAATATACTCACAAAAATAAATCGAAGTTAAAACAAGGGGTGTGCTACTAATGAAATCCATTACTGAATGGTTTGATGAATATAGCGAAAGTCATCAAAGTCCAACCAATAAACAAATTCACTGGCTTTGCGTTCCCGCCATTTTATTTTCTATTATTGGAATCATTGCGCATTTCAGCACATTGCTTACTGCTTTATTACTTGTGTTGACCTTAGTATTTTATGCACGTTTAGATCTTGTACTTGCTGTTGCAATGGCTGCCTTACTTGTTGTTATGGCATGGCTCATTTACACCCTACCTGTAGGAGTCGGATTTTATATCGCTATTTTTGTGATTGCTTGGGTTGGACAATTTTACGGACATAAAGTCGAAGGCAAAAAACCGTCTTTCTTTAAAGATTTACAATTCCTATTGATTGGACCAGTTTGGTGTATGGATGCTTATCTCTCAAAAATCTTACCTAAATGGAAAAGCAGACAAAAACAAGCTCTTGCTTAAAGATGAATTTAAAGCTGAATCCTTTCGATTCAGCTTTTGCATGTTAGTAATTGATTAGAAAATTTATAAAATAAAAAAATCCTAAACTTGCTATCACACTTAAAAGAACTTTTTTTAGGTAAATAGCGATTACAATACAAAATATTGCTGCATAAATATAAGAATTATTTATCACACCTCTTAAATGGTCACCATCGAAAAAAATAACTGGAATACAGATTGCAGTTAACAAACAAGGTGCAGAATAGTTAAGCATCTTATTCAGAATAAGCGGCAGTTTAATTTTTACTTGAGGTTCTAAAAAATAATAGCGATTAAAAAAGATGATTGCTGCCAAGCCTAAAATCATAAACCAAGACATATTATTGCTCCTTACCTATTTTTTCAGTTAAAACAGCAATTAACATTCCCATTAATCCTGAAAGTAAAATCGCCCCCTCAATTTGATAAAATTTAAATAAAAACCCACTTAAACAAGTTGTTAGCACACCAGCTATGACCGGAAATCCTTTACATAAAGGCACAATCATGGCAATAAAAATAGCAATGATCGAAAAATCCAAATGGTAATTTAAAAGATCAGGTATCACTGTCGCCAGCAGTATTCCCACCAAGCTAAAAGCAACCCAAAATAAATAAAAACACAGTCCAGCTCCGAGCAGATATTCCGAACTTCTTTTTTCAAATGGAGCACTCACCGCAAACAATTCATCTGTTAATAAAAAGCCTAAACTCAATCGTTTAGGTAGGGACAAAATAGAAATGTCATTTCTTAAAGTTAATGCATAAATAAAATGCTGAGCCGTTAAAAAGAAAATAGTCAAATAAATTGTAAAAACAGATGCTCCTTCCATAGCCATGCTTAAGCTAACCAACTGAGCAGCTCCAGCAAAGACGAGTCCAGACATTGCTAGTGCTTTATAGAAAGATAATCCTGCATGAATTGCCATAGATCCCGCTAAGATTGCCCACGGAATAACAGAAATTGACAAGGGCAAAATATCCATTGCACCACGTAAAAATAAATAGGATGGCTTATTTTTTGAAAACCCAACTGGCTGATTAAGCTGAATATTCATATATAAAATCCAATATAAGTAACATCTCTATACCATGCTTGATGAGTGCCGACTTATATTGGATAAAATTGCTTTAAAACTAATTTATTTATATGTTCAAACTTGCTACATATTGAGTGGGTGTGACGCCCATTGCTTTTTTAAAGTGACGGTTAAAATGGCTTTGGTCAGAAAAACCACATTGTTGTGCCACCATGACAATTTGGTCCCCCTGTTTTAATAACTGTCTTGCTTTTTGTAAACGTGCTTGTACAAGCCAAGCATGAGGTGGCAAACCCACATATTTTTTAAATTGTCTTAAGAAATGCCAAGCGCTCAAGCCGACCATGTCAGCCAAATCTTGTAAAGAAAAGTTTGTTTCAGGCATTTCTACAAGTAATTCTTTAACTCTTAATATTTTTGAATATGCTTCTGGTAACTCACAAAAAGTATGATTTGATTTACCATGTCTCTTCATAAGACAAGCTAAAGTTGTTAAATACATCGTTTCTTTGAGCAGGAAATTATCTTTTTGTACTAATAAATCAAAAAGTAAGCAAAGCTGTTGAGCCAAACCTAGGTCGCGAATCACGGCTTGAGGAAACCATGGTGCGCCATGTGGATTTTCAAAAAAATCCTGGCTAACTTCTGCTAACATTTCAGGTGTTGGATAGATCGCTCGATAACGCCACCCTGATTCAACAGCTGATGAACCAGTATGAATCTCGTCAGCATTGACTAAAATAATATCGCCTTTAGGAGCTACATGTAGCTGTCCCGTCCTAAAAAAAGACTGTGCTCCTTCTTCAATCACACCAATACAGTACCCTTCATGAGTATGCTTTGAAAATTGTGTTTGGTGATAATGTGCTTTTAATAACTCTAAACCGCCCAACTCTCGCACATGCAGATAATCGGCTTGCTCCCGCTGCATAAATACGTCTCATCTATTCAATAAAAAAACCATAGCATGTTTTAATAAACTGAATAGAACAAAATTGCTCTATAAAAATAATCTGGTTAAACGCTCACGTGAGCTTTATTGATAAATCTGTCCGTCATGTTTGAGCCAACCGTTTTCATGACGATTTTGGGGATCATGATGAGTCCAATGTAGTACACCACCTTTTGGGTTGTACTCATATTCGCCATAAAACTCAACGATGTCACCTTTATTTAGATTAGAAATTTTAGGTGCCAAATCGATATTATGTGCAACCAAAATTGAAAGACCATTTTTTAATACTAGAATAAATTTCTGGTGTCTTGACCCATCATTATCATCTCTTAAAATTGCTTTGACTCGACCACTTCCCTGCACTTGAACATTACTTTGTCTCTGCTCATAAGCAGCTTTTACAGTGTCCACCCCATTATTTGAAAGTGTAGTTTCATTACGCTGAGCTGCGGGTATAGTTGATGATGGTGATTGACTTTGCTTATGCCCAGATAAATCTAGACCAAAATACGCAGCAATCAATAAAATAATCACACCAGCTATACTGAGATTTTTTTTATTTGTCATTGTATACCCTTATTTTAACTGAGATAAAAAAAGCCCCAATGGGGCTTTTTTTATTGTGATACGAATTACTTCGCAGCAGCTTGAGCAGCAGCAACTTCTTCAGCGAAGCTAAGTTCTGCTTTCTTCTCAATACCTTCACCAACTTCGAAACGTACGAATTCAGCAACAGTAGTACCAGTTGCTTTTAATACATCAGCAACTTTCTTGTCGTTGTCGATTACATACATTTGACGATCAAGAGCAACTTCGTTCAAGTATTTATCAACTGAACCAGTTACCATTTTCTCAACGATGTTAGCTGGCTTACCAGATTCTAACGCTTTCGCTTCAGCAATTTCTTTTTCTTTAGCGATAAGGTCAGCAGGAACAGCTTCAGCATTTACAGCTACTGGGTTGAATGCAGCAACGTGCATTGCAATACCTTTACCAGTGTCAGCATCACCAGTATAAGAAACTACAACACCGATTTTTAAACCGTGTTTGTAGATAGCCAAGTTTTCGCCTTCAACGATTTTCGCGCGACGAACTTGGATGTTTTCACCGATTTTTTGAACAAGTGCAATACGAGCTTCTTCAACTGATTGACCGTCTGCTAATTTTAATTCAGCGATTTTAGCAGCATCAGTTTCACCAGCAGCTAAAGCAGCAGTAGCAACAGCTTTTGAGAAGTTAGAGAAGTTTTCGTCTTTAGCAACGAAGTCAGTTTGACAGTTAACTTCAACTAAAATTGCTTTGTTGCCTTCTTGAACGATTGTGATTGCACCGTCAGCAGCAATGTTACCAGCTTTTTTAGCAGCTTTAGCTTGACCAGATTTACGAAGGTTATCAATAGCAAGCTCGATGTCACCGTTCGCTTCTGTTAATGCTTTTTTGCATTCCATCATTGCAAGACCAGTACGGTCACGTAATTCTTTTACCATGCTTGCAGTAATTGCAGTCATGTTGATCTCCTAAAATCGGTAGAAAATAAATCTTTTCAACAAAAACGGCCCAAAGAAACTCTGGGCCGTTTGCACTCTCGACGCTTAATTTGCCACCATTACATGTCGCAAAAATGACAAGCCTGCGTCAAAACGCATTAAGCCTCAGAAGCGTCTTTCGCAGCGTCATCGCCTTTTGCTTGAGCGTTCGCTTGAGATTGAGCGTATTCTTTACCAGCAAGAATTGCGTCAGCCATAGCTGAAGCATATAGAGTTACTGCACGGATCGCATCGTCGTTACCAGGAATAACGTAATCAACGTTGTCTGGGTTAGAGTTTGTATCAACGATACCGATAACAGGAATACCTAAGTTCTTCGCTTCTTTGATTGCAATCGCTTCGTGATCAACGTCGATTACAAATAATGCGTCAGGTAAACCACCCATGTTTTTAACGCCGCCTAAAGAGCGCTCAAGTTTTTCCATCTCACGAGCACGTTCTAAAGCTTCACGTTTAGTAAGCTTAGCAAAAGTACCATCTTGAGATTGAGTTTGAAGATCTTTTAAACGGTTGATAGATTGGCGAAGTGTTTTCCAGTTCGTCAACATACCACCTAACCAACGGTGATCTACATATGGTTGACCAGCGCGTTGAGCTTGTTCACGGATGATGTGAGAAGCAGCACGTTTTGTACCAACGAACAAAACTTTGTTCTTTTTGCTTGCTAATTGGTTAGCGAAGTTCAAAGCATCATTTAACGCAGGAACAGTGTGCTCAAGGTTGATGATGTGAATTTTGTTGCGCGCGCCAAAAATGTATTGACGCATTTTTGGGTTCCAGAAACGAGTTTGGTGACCAAAGTGCGCACCTGCTTGAAGAAGGTCGCGCATGCTTACGTTGTAATCTGCCATTTTCTTTACCTTAAAAGTTGGGTTAGGCCTCCATATATCCGCATTCTCCACCTTTTTACGGGCACCCAGAGTAATGTGACGATATATGTGCGGATTTTTTACTCCATCTATCAAAATTGTTCGTAAAAGATATTCACGAAAAGCATTTGATAAAATGGGCGGCTATTTATACCATAGACACTTGTAAATTACCAAAAGTTTTTAGAGATCATGAACAGTACTTATACAGCTCCACGTCGATTAATCAAAACTCCAGATGAAATTGAAAAAATGCGCATTGCAGGACGACTGGCGGCTGAAGTTCTAGAGATGATCAAGCCGCATATTAAGGCAGGTGTAAGTACACTTGAACTTGATACCATTTGTCGTAATCACATTGAAAATGTGCAGCATGCTATTCCTGCATGTGTAGGCTATGGTGGAGCTCCTGGGCGCCCTGCTTTTCAACACTCTATTTGTACTTCTGTTAACCATGTTGTCTGTCATGGTATTCCCTCTGAAAATAAAATTTTAAAAAATGGTGACATCCTTAATATTGACGTTACTGTCATTAAAGATGGTTATCATGGCGATACCAACATGATGTATGTCGTTGGTGGTGAAACTTCTATTTTAGCCAACCGTCTATGTAAAGTTGCTCAAGAAGCGATGTATCGTGGAATGGCAACTGTTAGAGATGGTTCATATTTAGGTGATATCGGCCACGCAATCCAAAAGTATGTCGAATCAGAACGTTTTAGTGTAGTACGCGAATATTGTGGTCACGGTATTGGAACTGTTTTCCATGATGAACCTCAAGTACTCCATTATGGTCAAGCTGGTACAGGTATGCGTCTGGAAGCAGGTATGACTTTTACGATTGAACCTATGGTAAATGCTGGCGTATGGCAAACTAAATTGTTAGGTGACAAATGGACTGTCGTAACGAAAGACCATAAACTTTCAGCTCAATATGAACATACTATTTTAGTTACCCAAACAGGCATTGAAGTCTTAACTGCTCGTCCTGAAGAAGACTTATCTCGTTTCAACCAATAATTTAAAAAACTTAAATAAAAGGCTACTTTGTGTAGCCTTTTATTATTTATTATGTACTTTTTATTAATAAATCTTTCCAAATATAAACAAATATTTCAAAAAAATTACAATTATTAATTTTTAATACACAATCTATTCAATAAAACAAGGTATGGTGGGCTCAATAAAAATCAGTAAACAAATGTCGGACATGGAGTCCTTTTATGATGAAAAAGTCATTATTTTGTATGACAGCTGCCTTTTTTGCTCTGCCAACAGTCACTTACGCCGCTTCACCATATTTTAGTTTTAAAGATGGCGATGGTTTCAAACGTTTTTCTGTCTCTGCTGGTTGGCTCCATGCCATGCCTCAAGGCTCAGGAAACCCTATCAATATCAATACTAGTGTTGCGGAAGGTACCACCTCTAAAGTTGGAGATGTATCTACAAAAGCCGTTTTAGATGCAATCGACCAAAGTAAAACTTCAGGAAAATTCTGGTATAGCACTATTAGCCTTCTTGATAAGTTTACAGACACTCTTCCCTCATCACTTGCAGGTACAGCAGAAGTTAATGGTCTTTCTCAATGGCAACAACAAGGTTCTGGCTTAGAAGCTGCTGATGTTGATACTGTTGGTCTTATGTTTAATTACAACTTTACGGACAATTTATCTTTAGAAATTAAAGGTGGTATTCCTCCTAAAGTAGATATTAATGGAAAAGGTAATATTTACGCTCCCCTTTCTGGAAAAGCGACTCCACTAAAAGATGGATCTTTAATAGGAGGAATCATAGGAGATGGAATTTCAGAGGCGGGTGGAGATATTCCTTTAAAACAAGACCTGCATATTACTGATCTTTCTCAAGGAGGCAAGGCTGCGACTGCTCGTGCATGGTTACCAGCCGTTGAACTACATTATCAATTTGGTAAATCAGGGGTAAATAAGTTCCGTCCTTATATCGGAGCTGGCGTGATGTATGCATACTTTAATGATTTAAAAATGAATCCCCGTATTGAGGCCGATTTAATTCAAGCGGGTCACATGATCCAGAATATCCATGATGGTAAGGCTGGTGCAGCATTAGATCGCAAAACATCATCAGCAAATCCTATCGTTAAACTAGAAGCGACCGATACTTTTGCCCCTATTGTAACTTTAGGTGCATCTTATGACTTCAATCCAAACTGGTTTGCTGTTGGTTCAGTTTCATATTCCAAAATGAATAGTGAAGCAAAAATCTATGTGACTGACCAAAATACAGGTAAAGAGTTAATTAAAGCGAATACCAAAATTGATATTGACCCCCTCATTACATATGTTGGTGTCGGTTACCGCTTCTAATTTTTGTGTCACCCAAAGCTATAAAAACTTATGCATGTTTTTATAGCTTTCTTTTTTCCACATTTTGCTTCTTTTTAAATCAAAATGCTAAAAAAATGAGCACTTTTATAAAGCCGATAGAAAAAATTTACCGCCTTCCTCTCTTATGACCATTTACTGATTTATTTCTGTTTTTTAATTAATTTTATTTTTAATAAACTAACTCAATAGAATTAGAAAGTAATTTTTCCTTTTTAGTAAAAATAATTTTTTGGCACAAGCTTTGCTTTATTCATAGCAAGATGAGTCAACGATGATTCAATGAATAAACCAAGACGGCCAACGATGTCCGCTCTGATCGGTCTGCAGATAGGCAATAAATTGCCATGCAAATTAAAATTTCGTTCAGTTCAGAGGGACGGCGTATGTCTTCAAATATCAATCTAGATGCAAAAAAAGCAACTGAAATAAAATTATTTAGCTTTTCTACTCCTGCAATGCGCGCTTTCCACATGACATGGCTCGCATTCTTTGTGTGCTTCTTCGCATGGTTTGCTTGCGCACCACTCATGCCGGTTATTAAAGGTGAGTTCGGCTTAACCAAAGATCAAATTGCCAATATCAATATTGCCGCCGTTGCAATTACGATTTTAGTACGACTCGTTGTCGGTCCGCTTTGCGATAAATATGGCCCGAGGATTACCTATACAGCCCTTCTCTTGCTTGGCAGTATTCCTGTATTTGGCGTTGCTGCTGCTAACAGTTATGAGTCTTTTTTATTCTTCCGCTTACTGATTGGTGCAATTGGCGCAAGCTTTGTTATTACGCAATATCATACAAGCGTTATGTTTGCACCTAATGTTGTAGGTACAGCAAATGCGGCAGCAGCTGGTTGGGGTAATGCTGGTGGCGGTGCAACCCAAGCTCTAATGCCTTTATTACTTGGTGCAATTGTCATGTTCGGTGTCGAACAAACTATGGGTTGGCGTGTTGCATTAATCGTACCAGGCGTAATGATGGTCATTGTTGGTATTCTTTATTGGAAACTCACCCAAGACTGTCCTCAAGGAAACTTCAAAGAAGTCCGCGCACAAGGTATTGAAGTTGGCAGTGGTAAAAAAGGTGGCATGGCAATTTTGATGCAAGCTGCTCGTAACTACCGTGTCTGGATTTTATTTGTGGCTTACGGTGCATGTTTCGGTATTGAAATTTTTATCCATAACGTTGCAGCAATGTACTATGTTGATCACTTCAAAATGGATTTAAAAACTGCTGGTTTAACCGCGGGGATATTTGGTCTTCTTGCACTCTTTGCTCGTGCACTTGGCGGTATTATTTCCGATAAAGTCGCACTCAAAAAAGGTTTAGATGGCCGCACTAAAGTACTAGTACTCATGATTTTAGGTGAAGGTTTATTCTTAATTCTTTTCTCTCAAATGAATGTGATAGCTCTTGCAATTATTTCTATGACGATTTTTGCCCTGTTTACTCACATGGCCTGTGGCGCGACATATGCTCTTGTACCCTTTATTGATCGTAATGCATTAGGTGGTGTTGCAGGCATTATTGGTGCAGGTGGTAATGTTGGTGCAGTTGCAGCTGGTTTCTTATTAAAAGGTGTACTCGATATTCAAACTTGTCTATTTATTTTAGGTGGGTTGGTTATAGTCGCTGGCTGTAGCGTAATTCTAATTCGCTTCACGACTGAACATAAAGAAAAAGAACAAGTACTTTTTGAACAAGCATTACTTGAACGTAATTCCGCAGCATAATTTCTACAAGAAGCAGAGATCAAAATGGTGTCTGCTTCTTTAATTTCCTTCTCATAAAATACGATCCTTAAGAACTTTTTAATTCTTCTTAAATATTCCCTCTAACTATATCGATATTTTTCGATATATCTTCTACAATAAATCATCATTATTATAATTTTCCATTAATCATGACTAAAACTGGCAACCAATTTTCTCAGTCCCTCATCTATATGCTGATTGGCAGTGCAATTATTCTAGCCCTTTCATTAGGTGTCCGTCATGGTTTCGGTCTCTACCTTGTACCCATGAGCCATGAATTTGGCTGGGGACAGCATGTTTTTAGTCTTGCGATAGCCATGCAAAACCTGATCTGGGGAGCTGTTCAGCCTTTTACCGGTGCAATTGCAGATAAATATGGCAGTAAAGTTGTGGTTGCTGTTGGTGGCTTACTTTATACCCTAGGCCTACTTTTAATGGCTTTTAGTTCGAGTGTAATCATTTTGAATTTAAGCTTAGGTCTTATTATTGGTTTAGCTTTATCAGCAACCTCTTTTACGGTTTTACTGAGTGCAGTAGGCCGAGCTGCCCCTCCAGAAAAAAGAAGTATGGCAATGGGTATTGCCAGTGCAGCAGGCTCTTTTGGTCAGTTTATTATGCTACCTTCCACCCTTCTCTTGCTTAAAACGGTAGGATGGTCGTTAGCTTTAATGGTGAGTGCGCTGTTAATTGCTCTTATTATTCCCCTAGCGTGGATGCTAAAAGGACCAAGCAATCAAACGCCAAAAGCAATTGCTGAACCACAGCTCACATTTAAACAAGTACTGAATATTGCTAGAAAACATAAGCCATTCTGGTGGTTAGCTTTAGGATTTTTAGTCTGCGGATTTCAGGTGGTCTTTTTAGGTGTTCATCTGCCGGGCTATTTAATTGATCATGGCTTTGATGCAGCTACAGGAACTGTATTTCTGGCACTAGTAGGACTATTTAATATTGTGGGAACTTATGGGGCGGGTTGGCTGGGAGATCGATTCTCAAAACCTAAATTATTAATGGCACTTTACGGTAGCCGTGGCATCGCAATCATCGCCTTTTTACTATTACCTCTAAGCACTTATACGGTATATGCTTTTGGCGTCATTATGGGACTTTTATGGCTCTCTACAGTTCCACTTACCAACGGCATCGTGGCAAATATGTTTGGTGTTAAATACCTTTCAATGTTAAGTGGTATTGTGTTTTTCACCCATCAAGTCGGTTCTTTCTTTGGCGGCTGGCTTGGCGGTGTTAACCATGACTTAACAGGTAATTACAATGCGATTTGGCTATGTTCAATAGCTTTGAGTATATTAGGGGTAATCGTACATTTCTTTGTAAATGAGGAGGCTGTTATTCATGACGCATAATGCCTTACTTTTGAAAACAATTATGACTTTGCTCGTGATTACCCTGCTAGCCTGTTCAATTATTTTATGGAAACAAACTCATGATTTGTTTGTATATTTCAATCAAGCATTTTGTGCCCACTAGATATATAGACAGCCAGACGCATACTGCAAATTGTCATAAAAATATAAAAAACCTATGGTCTAATGAAAATAAAAAAGCCCGCAAGTTTGCGGGCTTTTTTATGAAAAACTTATTTAAAATCAAAACAAACGATTCATACCATTAAGCGCAGCTACACGATATGCTTCAGCCATTGTTGGATAGTTAAATGTCGTTTCAACGAAATATTTCAAGGTATTATTTGGGCTGTGCATAACTGCTTGCCCAATGTGGATAATTTCGGCAGCGTTATTACCAAAACAGTGAATACCTAAAATTTCCATAGTGTCACGGTGGAAAAGAATTTTTAACTCACCCACTGTGTCACCAGTAATTTGTGCACGAGCCAAATGACGGAAAGAAGCCTGACCTACTTCATACGGAATTTTCTCTTCCGTTAATTCCTGTTCATTTTTACCAATTGATGAGATTTCTGGAATGGTATAGATACCTGTTGGGATATCACGTACTGGCTTCGCATCTTCACCACTCATGTTTGCGCCAGCACAGCGCCCTTGGTCATAAGCAGCAGAAGCAAGTGATGGCCAACCAATCACGTCACCAGCAGCATATATATTTTCAACTTCAGTTTGATATTGATCATTTACTGAAAGTTGACCACGGTTATTTGGTACTAAGCCAACATTTTCAAGACCTAAGCCTTCTGTGTTACCTGAACGGCCGTTACACCAAAGAATCGCATCGGCTTTAATCTTTTTACCACTTTGTAAGTGTAAAACAACATGGTCATCAAACGTTTCAAGATGATCCATCTGCTCATTGTGACGAATCAATACACCTTGTTCACGTAAATGATAAGACAAAGCATCAGCAATTTCATCATCTAGATAGCTTAATAGTTTTTGCTGAGTATTGATCAAGTCAACTTTATGATCTAGACCAATAAAGATTGAGGCATATTCACAGCCAATAACACCTGCGCCGTAAATAATGATTTTTTGAATTGAATAATCAAGATCAAGGATTTTGTCCGAATCGAATACGCGAGGATGATCAAAGTCTAAACCTTGCGGATGATAAGGACGACTACCTGTCGCAATCACGATTTGCTTACAGATAATTGTTTCTTTAATGCCTTCATGGCTAAAAACTAAAACTGTATTTTTATCTTGAATATATGCACGGCCGTGGAATACACCGATTTTATTGCGATCGTAAAAACGTGTATGCGTATCAACCTGTTGTTGAATCACTTTGTGTGCATTACGCAAAACCTGTTTCATGGTGAACTGTTTCCATTCACCTACTTTTTGAAACATTGGATCGCGCTGATAGCGAATAATACTAGAAACTGTTTGACGTAATGCTTTACTTGGAATGGTACCTACATGTGCACAGTTACCACCCAGTTGATCACGCACATCTACAATTGCAACACGCTTACCCGCTTTTGCAAGCTTCATTGCCGCGCCTTCACCTGCAGGTCCAGAACCGAGAACTACCGCATCGTATTTAACGAAATTCCCACTAACGACCTCTTTTTTACGTGGCATTGAAAGCTCCTTCCTCACTTGAATGACCATATTTTATAATAAATTATGGCTAATATGCGGTGAATTTATGTATTTCTCAACCCTATATTTCTGAATAACCACATTTATTATATGAATAGTTATTTTCCGCTATTAACTGCAGAAGTTCGCTATAATACAATGTCAATGTCTCTATAAACGAGTGGAAAAGTTAAATATGTCAGAACACCGTAAACCTGAACAGGGTGTAAAACTTCGTGGCGCAGAAAAAGTCGCAAGAATTCCTGTAAAAGTTGTACCTACGGTTGAAGTGCCGCGTAAACCTGACTGGATTCGTGTCAAGATGACGGCACCAGAAGAAGTTCAGCGTATTAAAACCACTTTACGTGCTCAAAAACTCCATACCGTTTGTGAAGAAGCTGCTTGTCCAAACCTACCAGAATGTTTTGGTGGTGGTACAGCAACATTCATGATCATGGGTGATATTTGTACACGTCGTTGCCCTTTCTGTGATGTAGCACATGGTCGTCCAAATGCACTCGATGCAGATGAACCTCGTCACATGGCAGAGACAATTGCTAATCTTAAGCTCAAATATGCGGTAATTACTTCGGTTGACCGTGATGACTTACTTGACGGCGGTGCACAACACTTTGTGGACTGTATCAAAGAAGCTCGTGCACTAAGCCCAAATACATTGCTTGAGATTTTAGTACCAGATTTCCGCGGACGTATGGATATTGCTTTACGTATTATGACTGAATGTCCGCCAGACGTATTTAACCACAACATTGAGACCGTGCCACGTCTATATAAAGCAATGCGTCCAGGTTCAGATTATCAACATTCTTTAAACTTATTAAAAATGTTTAAAGAATATTGCCCTGATATCCCAACAAAATGTGGTTTGATGGTGGGTATCGGTGAAACTGAAGAAGAAGTTATTGCATTGCTTGATGACTTGCGTGCTCACGATGTTGACTATGTGACTATTGGTCAATACTTACAACCTTCTAAACAACACGCGCCAATTGACCGCTTTGTAACACCAGAAGAGTTCGAACGTTATGCAGAACATGGCCGTAAACTTGGCTTTAGAAATATTTGGTCTGCACCAATGGTTCGTTCAAGTTACTTTGCTGATCGTCAATACCACGGTGAACCAGTACCGGAAGTTCGTCGCAAAGTAGATCCAGCTAAAAAAATCGCTGTTCAAGTTGTCGAAGCTTAAAAATTAAATATCTATAAAAGCCCTCTACTCCAGAGGGCTTTTTATTTGTATAAGAAAATCAATAACATTTCTTGACAAATCGATAAAACAACCCATTACACTTTCACTTAAAAATATCTTATACCTAAAAGTACGATATATCCCTGCTCTAGCATATACATCAATTGCGACATAAAAAATTAAATTTAAACAGCATTAAAAATTAGCTAGTTAAGCCTTAAATCTCTCCTCGTTTTTTTGTAACTTCTAACTTGAGGGCTTATCTAGCAAGGAGCAAGTATGATTTTCCTACTCTTTGTTTTAAGCGTTGTCATTCAGCTTTTTGTAATATGGGCAATTTTCTTTTTTAATCTAAACAGAACCATTGGTAGTGTTATTACGATTGCTGTAGCCATACTTACTGCACTCATACTAACGCCATGGGCTCTCCTTTTAGGTATTCCCCTTATTGTCCTTAGTATCATTATTTTATTTGCACCATTACGCTTTAATCTGATTACTCAACCTGCATATAAAACATTAGCAAACTCAATGCCGAGCATCAGTACGACTGAACAAGAGGCTTTAGAGGCAGGTACCAGTTGGTGGGAAAAAGAATTATTTATGGGGGCACCCGATTGGTCTCAATTTGAAAAATATCCCTACCCAACCTTGTCAGCAGAAGAACAAAGTTTTATCGACAATGAAGTTGAGCTCCTTTGTAGCATGTTAGATGAATGGGAGATTCATCATCACTTAAAAGATCTACCACCTGAAGTTTGGCAATTTATTAAAGACAAAGGTTTTTTAGGCCTCATTATTCCAAAGTCCTTTGGTGGCAAAGAATTTAGCTCATTTGCCCAAAGCCGTATTATGAGCAAAATTGCTTCGCGCTCACTCACCACAGCTGTAAGTTGTATGGTTCCAAACTCATTAGGACCGGGTGAGCTACTCATGCACTACGGTACAGATGCACAAAAACAGCAGTATTTACCAGGCCTTGCTAAAGGTGAAGAAATCCCATGCTTTGGTTTAACCAGTCCAGAGGCAGGTTCAGATGCAGGCGCGATTCCAGATTCAGGTGTTGTTTGCTACGGTGAATATGAAGGTGCTCAAGTTCTTGGGCTGCGCATGAATTTCTCTAAACGTTGGATTACGCTTGCACCAATTGCCACCGTTGTTGGCTTAGCATTTAAACTTTATGACCCAGAAGGCCTACTCGGAGATAAAAACAAAACAGAATACGGTATTACTTGTGCCTTAATTCCTGCAAGTCATGCGGGTGTGAAAATTGGAGCACGACATTATCCTGGTTCTCCATTTATGAATGGAACAGTAGAAGGAGAGGATGTTTTTATTCCTATTGACTGGATTATTGGTGGTCAAAAAAATGCCGGTAAAGGCTGGCGTATGCTCATGGAATGTTTAGGTGTGGGCCGTGGTATTTCCCTTCCAGCATTAGCCACAGCCGCAGGTGAAATGAGCTATTTAACCGTTGGTGCTTTTGCGAAAATTCGCCAACAATTTAATATTTCTGTCGGTAAATTTGAAGGCGTACAAGAAGCGACGAGTGAAATTGCCAGCGATGCCTATATGCTTGAAGCATTCCGTTATTTAGTGACATGTGGCCTAAACCAAGGTGGAACACCTGCCGTGATGACTGCTATGGCAAAATATTATGCAACTGAAACGATGCGTAAAGTTGTCAATCACGGAATGGATATTGCTGGCGGACGTGCAATTCAACTTGGGCCACGTAATTTCCTTGCACTTACCTATCAGGCAATTCCAATTGCTATTACGGTAGAAGGCGCAAATATTTTGACCCGTTCATTGATGATTTTTGGTCAAGGCTCAATGCGTTGTCATCCTTATCTATTTGAAGAGTTACAACTCCTTCAATCTGAAGATAAGAATAATTCAGTCAAAAAATTTGATGATTTGTTATTTAAACATTTAGCCTATACCTTTAACCGTGGTGCAAGATCATTTGCTTATGGTTGGACAGGTGGCTCAAGCGATGCGCCTCAGTCAGCAGATCAATTCACTGCAAGTTACTATAAAACGATTAATCGTTTTAGTGCCAACTTCGCACTTGTTTCAGATATGTCACTTGGCCTACTTGCAGGCGACTTAAAACGCAAAGAAATGTTATCAGGCCGCTTGGCAGATATTCACGCGCACCTCTTTATTTCTACTGCGATATTAAAATTTTATGAAGCTGGACAAAAAACTGAAGCTGAACAACTTCACGCTAAATTAGCGCTACAAAAAGCTTTCTTGAATATTCAGGAAGCATTTTGGGGATTATTTGAAAACTTCCCAGCCAAACTTCCAGCAGCATTTGTAAAATGGATTTGTTTCCCTTTTGGTCGTGTTATTTCAAAACCAGATGATGAGTTAAAACAACAAGTCGCTGAACTTATGATGCAAGAGCACCCTTTCAGAGAACAGCTTAAACATCACGTATTTTATTCAACCAAAGCCGATGATGTAACTGGTCGTTTAGAGCATGCTTTCCAAATTCTGCGAACGCTTGAACCGCTTTGGGATAAGTTTAAAAAAGCTGAATCTAAAGACAAGTTTACGGGTCTTACTTTTGAAGAAAATATTGCACAAGCGATAAAAGAAGGCTTTATTTCTGAAAGCGAAGCTCAACAATTATTGCAATACAACGCAATTCGATTCGACAGCATGCTTACCGATGTTTTTGATGAAGATTTAAATAAAGATCTTCCTTTGTCGAACCCTCATCAAATTTAGTGACCGATGCCTCCACTAATTCACTATTGCAATCACACTTGATTCACATTAATTAATAAACAGCCATAAAAGCGTCAATCGACGCTTTTATTTTTAGGAGAAATTAATGTCTAAGCAAGATTACGAAAATGGATTAAAAGTTCGCACAGAAGTGATGGGAGAAGCTTTTGTAAAGCGTGCCCAAGAAAATACCGTACCCTTTACCCAGCCTTTACAAGACTGGATTAATGAGCATGCATGGGGATCGACTTGGCAACGTGAAGGTGTGCTACCTCGTAAATATCGTTCATTAATTACTTTGGCAATGCTCACGGCACTAAAATCACCAACTGAACTCAAAGGCCATGTTCGTGGTGCACTCAACAATGGTTGTACAGTTGAAGAGATTCAAGAAACTTTATTGCACAGCCTGCCATATTGCGGCGCCCCTGCTACACAAGAAGCTTTTCGTGCTGCTTTAGAAGTAATTCAAGAATATCAACAAAAATAACTTCAATATGAGCCAGCACACTACTGGCTCTTTTTATCTAATTCAATTTGGATGAATGCATCTGAAACTTACAATCATCAATCACAATAGCCTGACGGCAAATCCCCTCTACTTGACGCTGCTTTTCAAAAACTGCCGCTGACATCGGTTCAAAACTATCAAAAAAGCAGATTTCATTTTGATCTATAGAATAAATGAGCGACTGATTTCCAACACCTGCTAAAGTATCGTAATAGACAATCACCATTTTTCCATTTTCAATTGCAGCTTGAATATCTTGATAGCTTAGTGCTGGTCCAGTTGGAATTTTTAATACCTTTGCTTCTTTATAGCTCATTCGTTCGCTTTGGCTAATGCTAGGATCCTCATCTGAATGAAATGACACCTCAAATCCTAGTTTCTTTAAAGCGACAGCTAAGGCAATAGTATAGGTGCCTCCTTCATCGTGTCGGCAAACATTAATCAGCTCAACCACATCAATTTGTACTCCATGATGCTGAAGCAACATCCAAACTGCAAAAACGCCACAGTTTGACTCTAGGCTTGCCAACGACTCGGGAATATTTAATGCCATAATTAGAATCTAAAGTGATAATTACGCAGATAATAAACAAAACTGGATTGGCACTAAAAGCTTTTCCAAGTACAATGTTTCGCTAGTCGAGGGATGCTGCGACAATTGATCGGCACTAAAGATCAATTTGCCAGGCTCGACGATCGGTTAAACACTCGTTTTAACCAACAACGGCATCCGCGAACAGAATGATCAATACTATTTTTTCCTAGGAGATCCTGATGAACGCGGTTAATGCTTCATTTACAGATTACAAAGTTGCTGACATCTCTCTTGCTGATTACGGTCGTAAAGAAATCAAACTTGCTGAAGCAGAAATGCCAGCTTTGATCGGCTTACGTAAACGCTATGCAGCTTCTAAACCACTTGCTGGCGCAAAAATTCTTGGTTGTATTCATATGACCATTCAAACAGCTGTTCTTATTGAAACGCTTGTTGAATTAGGTGCTGAAGTACGCTGGACATCATGTAACATTTTCTCAACTCAAGACCACGCTGCTGCTGCAATTGCTGCTCGCGGTATTCCAGTGTTTGCTTGGAAAGGTGAAACTGAAGAAGAATATGTATGGTGTTTAGAGCAACAGATCAATGTAAATGGTCAACCTTGGGATGCCAACATGATCTTGGACGATGGCGGTGATTTAACTGCTCTTGTTCATGAAAAATATCCTGCGCTTTTAGAACGTATTCACGGTATTACCGAAGAAACGACTACAGGTGTTCAACGTCTTATCGAAATGTGGAAAGACGGTTCTTTAAAAGTTCCTGCAATTAACGTAAATGACTCGGTTACTAAATCTAAAAACGACAACAAATATGGTTGCCGTCACTCATTAAATGACGCAATCAAACGTGCAACTGACATGCTTTTGTCTGGCCGTCGCGCACTTGTAGTGGGTTATGGTGACGTAGGTAAAGGTTCTGCTCAATCTTTACGTCAAGAAGGCATGATCGTTCGTGTAACTGAAGTTGACCCGATTTGTGCAATGCAAGCATGTATGGATGGCTATGAAGTTGTATCTCCATACAAAAACGGCGTACAAACAGGTAAAAAAGAAGATATTAACCAAGATCTTCTTGGCAACACTGACCTCGTTGTAACAACAACTGGTAACTACCACGTGTGCGATGCAGCAATGTTAGACAGCTTAAAAGCTGGTGCAGTTGTATGTAACATCGGTCACTTCGACACAGAAATCGATACAGCTTATTTACGTGGTTACAAGTGGGTTGAAGTTAAGCCACAAGTTCACCAAGTTTATCGTTCAGAAGATGAAAATAACTACCTTATCCTTCTTTCTGAAGGTCGCCTTGTAAACCTAGGTAATGCAACTGGTCACCCATCACGTGTAATGGACGGTTCTTTTGCTAACCAAGTTTTAGGTCAAATTCACTTATTCCAAGAGAAATTTGCTGACCTTCCTGCAAGTGAAAAAGCTGAAAAAATTCGTGTAGAAGTTCTTCCTAAGAAACTTGATGAAGAAGTTGCTGCTGCAATGGTTGCAGGTTTCGGTGGTGTACTTACCCAGTTAACTCAAGAGCAAGCTGATTATTTAGGCGTAGCTGTTGAGGGCCCATTCAAGTCTGACGCTTACAAATACTAAGAACTTAAGGGCAGACGGTGAACCGACTGCCCTTTTTTCTAAAATGTTTCGCTGTTTACAAGGATTTGACATGACTAAACGTACACCTATTTCTTTTGAGTTTTTTCCACCAAAAACTGATGCTGGTGCTGAAAAACTTCGTATTGTTCACCAAGAATTACAACTTCTGAACCCTGAGTTTTTCTCAATTACTTATGGGGCTGGTGGTTCTACTCGCGAACGTACTCTGGCTGCTATTGATGATTTCAATGGTAAAGGTACACCAGTTGCACCTCACCTTTCTTGTATTGGTGATGATAAAGCTCGTATTGCTGAGTTACTGGATTTATATAAAGCTCAAGGTATTAACCGTATTGTTGCTTTACGCGGTGATTTACCTTCTGGTCAGGTTGGACTTGGGGAACTTCCTTACGCACAGGATTTAGTACGTTTTATTCGTGAGCACTCAGGTGACCATTTTCATATTGAAGTTGCAGCTTATCCAGAAATGCATCCTCAAGCTGAAAATCTTGATTCAGATATTCAACGTTTTATTGAAAAAGTACAAGCTGGTGCCAATGCAGGAATTACTCAATTCTTCTTTAATCCAGATTCGTACTTTTATTTTATAGAGCGTTTAGAGCAAGCTGGAATTAACATTCCGGTGGCTCCAGGAATCATGCCTATTACCAATGCAAGCAACTTAATTCGCTTTGCAGACGGTACGGGTGCTGAAATTCCTCGCTGGATCCGTAAGCAATTACAAGCCTATGGTGATGACAGTGAAAGTATTAAAGCTTTCGGTCATGAAGTTGTTGTTAAGTTATGCGAACGCCTTATTGCAGGCGGCGCACCAAGCTTACACTTCTATTCAATGAATCAAGTCGAACCAACTCGTCAACTTGTTGTTGATCTTGGTTTAAATTAATTTTGTAAGGCGTACCCAATGAACCGTTTTTTTATCGAAACTGAACTTACAGTTGGCTCAACAATTCAACTGACAGAATCAGTATTCCATCATTGGGTGCGCGTTTTACGTGCACAACTACAAGAACAAGCGACTCTATTTAATGGACAAGGTGGTGAATATCTCGCGACTTTGTCCGAAATTAATAAAAAAAATGCGTTTGTCACCATTGAGAATTTTAACCCTGCAAACCGTGATGCCCCTTTTAAAGCTGTTTTAGGTCAAGTCATGAGTAAAGGCGATCGAATGGATTATGCCATTCAGAAAGCCACTGAATTGGGTGTAAGTCAGATTCAATTGCTAACAAGTGAGCGTTGTGAAATGCGCTTAAAATACGACCGCGATCAAAAAAAATTAGATCATTGGCAAGCTGTTGCAATTGCAGCATGTGAACAATGTGGCTTGAACTTGGTTCCAGAAGTATTAGCGCCTATTTCTCTTCATGAATGGTTAAGTTCTTCTGAGCTTCCTCAATCTAAATTTGTTTTAGCGCCAGAAAAAGAACAAAAAGATGTATTGGCGGGAATACAGCCTGAACTTGCCTTATTGATTGGCCCAGAAGGTGGACTAAGTGAAAATGAAATTACCCAAGCCAATCAAGCTGGATTTATGAACTGGTGCATTGGTGACCGAGTTTTGCGTACAGAAACTGCCCCTGTTGTTGCCTTGTCTATTTTAAATTATCGATTTTTATCCACCTAAGTTCTCTGCACATTGATTAAATCATTATTTAAAGTTAACTTACTTTTATTGTATGAATAAAATTTCAAATTCTTTTTCACTGATAAATCAGATTCTTTCTGTATATATGTAAAAAAATAGGATAGAAAAATCTTATGTCTGGGCTTCAGGAAGAATATCTACAGCATCAAACAAAAATTGAACAGCTGAAACTTTCCACTCAATATATCCGCTGGTATTTAATTAGCCTAATATTACTGTGCCTTATTTCATATGGTATTTTTTCTTATTATTTTTCATCTGCAATAACAATATTTAGCTGGTCTATTGGCCTTACCGTCGTCGCTCTTGTCTACTTATTATTTATTCCAAATATTTTAACTCACTATCGGACGATTGATTTTACCAAAAAAGCTGATCGTGTCTTACAAAGTATTTGTTTATTCTCAGGAATTTTAATTGGAATAAATGTCACAATTATTCATTTTTATCTACCTCCTGACTTAATTGCACTACCAGATGCTCATATTTTAATTGCTTTATTTATTACTTCGGCTCATATCATTGGCCTTACTTTTTTAACACAGCAACCCCGATATTTTTATCTCTTATTTATTCCTAGTACCCTCCCTCTATTAATTGCTCAATTCACACATAATCCCATAACTCAGCTACCTTTTTATTTCGCCTATAACCTCACCTTTGTAGCAACTGTGCTTTGTGCATATGCAACTCAACGCAATTACCAAAAGATCTCTCAATTATTATTAAAAAACAAACAGCTTGTTCAAATTTCAGACCAGCATACCCAATGGGCTGAAGAATTATGTGTACAACTCCAACAAGAAGTGAATAAGTCCAAAGATATTGAAGCCCAGCTTCAATTTAATAATCATTTGCTTGAGCAAAAAGTACGAGAACGTACCTATGATCTCACCAAAATGAATGAGCAACTCGAAAGCCATCACTATAATTTAGCTTTTGCACATGAAACTGCGGGTATTCGACCTTGGGATTGGGATATTGAAAGTCAAAGATTAGAAATTACGTTTTTCGATCAACAAAAACAAACTCAAACCGCCATTATTCATCTCAATACCATATTAGAGCGTATACACCCAAGCGATAAAAAACTTTTTGATGAACGTTTAAAACAACATTTGGAAGGCGTTACAGATCATTTTAATATCACCTTTCGAATTTTACGTCGAGATGGTTCTTGGAGATGGATTCATGATGTAGGCCGTGTCATCACCAGAGATCCAAAGACACAAAAAGCGCTTCGTATGGTGGGAATGACCCGTGATATACATCAAGAGAAAAAGGATCAAGAACATCTAAGACTATCTGCAATTGTGCTCGAGCAAGCTGCGGAAGGAATATTTATTTTAGATGAGCACTTAAACTATATTGATGTAAATCCCTACTATGAAAAATTAACAGGATTTTCTAAATCAGAACTTGTTAATAAAGAATTGTTTAGCATAACAATCAATCAAAAAGAACTACAACAACAGTTTCATACATCAATAACGCAACAACTTCTGGAGACAGGAGAATATATGGGCCAGTTTGATGAAAAGTTTAGTTCTGGCAAAAGCGTATATTTATGGTTGCATATCAATGTGGTCAAAGATGAATTCAATCAAATTACCAATTATATTGGATTTGCACGTGACCTCACTGAGCAAAAGCGCCAAGAGCAACATCTATCTTACTTAAAAAACTACGATAGCCTCACCCACTTGCCTAACCGCCTTTACTACTACAATCAATTACACCAATATATTGTAAACCCTTCATATAACATTAAAAATTTAGCTTTAATACGAGTGAATATTGACCGCTTCCGAGCTTTCAATGAGTTTTTAAATAATGATAGTGGTGATGAATTACTTAAACAGTTCGCACAAAGATTACGCTTAATCAATATCAATGCGATTTTAGTCGCCTATTTAAATAGTGATGATTTCGCAATCATTTATGAGATTTCGCCAATTCATCCAAATGTTGAGCAATATTGCCAAAACATTTTACAAGCACTGAATGCACCTTTTTACATTGATAATCACGAATATTTTATTACCGCATCTATCGGTGTTGCATGTTTTCCTGAACATGGCAGACAAATTGATCATCTCAACAATCATGCAGAGCAAGCGCTTTCCGAGGCAAAACGTTTAGGTGGTAATACAATTTGCTATTACTGCAATAAAACAAATCACTCATATAAAACTGCCGATTTAGAGCAAGAATTACGTAAAGCCATTCAAAATGATGAATTTGTCGTTTATTACCAACCCAAAATTAATCTACACGATCAATCTATTATCGGTTTTGAAGCACTCATTCGTTGGCAACATCCTGAAAAAGGATTAATCCTGCCAAATATGTTCATACCATTTGCTGAACGTAGTAGCCTGATTTCAGATATTGGGAAAGTTGTTTTAGATAAAGTTGGAAAGCAACTCCAAGAGTGGAAGAATGCCGGTTATATCAATATTCAAGTCTCTGTAAATATCGTCGCTCAACAAATACACCGAGGCTTATTACTCAATGACTTAGATGAGGTTTTGCAAAAATATAATATTCAAGGTTCAGATCTCGAACTTGAAATTACAGAGTCAGCCCTTTTAGACAATACTGCCAATGTAAAAACACTATTACACGCCATAAAACAACGAGATATCTCCATTGCCTTAGATGACTTTGGTACGGGTTATTCATCTTTAGCCTATCTGACAGAGTACCCAATTGATGTATTAAAAATTGATCGTGCTTTCATTTCGAAAATTGGTGATCACAAACAAGAAGCAATTGTAAATGCAATGATCGCGATGGGTAAAAGTATGGGACTTAAACTGGTTGCTGAGGGTGTAGAAACAAAAGAACAAGTCACCTATCTACAAAAACAGCAATGTGATTTTTTACAAGGCTATTTCTTTAGTCGGCCTATTCCTGCCGAACAGATTATTCCTTATCTACAAACAAATCCGCATATTTCTTAATTGTTCCAATCATCTATTTTACCTATGCTGCTTTTTCCAAAAATGAGCGTTTTTGACTGTGAGAAATAAAGAAGTAGTGTTATATTCTTTAGCATTTAGCTCACCACGGGGCTATTGGCAATTCGTCTACTATTCTCTTAATTGGTAAAAATTAAAGCGTAGTTAAAGAAGTGAGTTGCCTCTCCCTAAATGAGCAATTTGACTAGTTTGCTTTTTTGTATCAAATAGAGACTCAGATGGACGATCAATCTTTAAAACAGGCCGCTTTAAATTACCATGAATATCCAAACCCAGGGAAAATCAGCGTCACCCCAAGTAAGCAACTTGTCAACCAACGAGATTTGGCTCTAGCCTACTCACCAGGAGTTGCTGCGCCATGTTTAGAGATTGAACGTGATCCATCTGCTGCTGCTAAATATACAGCTCGCGGAAACTTGGTTGCCGTAGTCAGTAACGGTACAGCTGTTCTTGGTTTAGGTAATATTGGACCATTAGCGTCTAAACCTGTAATGGAAGGTAAAGGCGTACTCTTCAAAAAGTTTGCTGGTGTTGACGTATTTGACATCGAAATTGCAGAAAACGATCCAGATAAAATTGTAGATATTGTTGCCTCTCTTGAGCCAACTTTCGGTGGTATCAACCTCGAAGATATTAAAGCGCCAGAATGTTTCTATATCGAAAAGAAACTTCGCGAACGCATGAAAATTCCTGTATTCCATGACGATCAACACGGTACAAGTATCATTGTAGGTTCAGCTTTGCTTAATGCATTGCAACTTGTAAATAAGAAAATTGATGAAATCAAAATTGTAGCTTCAGGCGCAGGCGCTGCTGCCCTTTCTTGTTTAGATTTACTTTGTGCTTTAGGCGTAAATAAAGAAAATATTATTGTTGCCGATTCTCGCGGTCTACTCACTACTTCACGTGAAGGCTTGGATGAATCGAAAAAACGTTATGTTCAAGACATTAAAGCAACTCAGTTACATGAAGTAATGGCTGGTGCTGATATGTTCTTGGGTCTTTCTGCTGCTGGTATTCTCACCAAAGAAATGGTGAAACAGATGGCTGAGAACCCTATTATTTTTGCTTTAGCAAACCCAGATCCAGAAATTTTACCTGAACATGCACATGAAGTACGTCCTGATGTAATCATGGCAACTGGTCGTTCTGACTATCCAAACCAAGTAAACAACGCATTATGTTTCCCTTACATTTTCCGTGGTGCGCTTGACGTTGGTGCAACAACAATTAATGAAGACATGAAAATTGCATGTGTACATGCAATTGCACGTATGGCACACGTAGAAGCAGATGCAGCTACTTATGGTGAGAAATCTGCTTCATTTGGTCGTGACTATTTAATTCCACGTCCACTTGATCAACGTTTAATTTTAGAAATTGCCCCTGCTGTTGCTAAAGCTGCAATGGATTCAGGTGTTGCAACTCGCCCAATCGAAGATTTCTCTGCATACCGCCAAAAATTATCTGAGTTTGTTTATAACTCTGCATTCTTGATGAAACCGATTTTTGCTCAAGCAAAAACTGATCCTAAACGCATCGCATATGCTGAAGGTGAAGATGAGCGCGTATTACGTGCAGTGCAAATCGCAGTTGATGAAGATTTAGCTAAACCAATTTTAGTAGGTCGTACTGCTGTAATTGAAGCTAATATCAAAAAATTAGGCTTACGTTTACAACATGGCGTAAACATTGAGATTGTAGATCAAGAACAAAACCCAATGTATGAAGAGTTTTGGAAAGATTACTATCAAACAATGCAACGTAAAGGCATTACTGTTGAATATGCTCAACGTGAAGCTCGTCGCCGTTCAACTTTAATTGCATCTTTACTAGTTAAATTCGGTAAAGCAGACGGTATGTTATGTGGTACTTATAGTAGCTATAACATTCACCTTGACTTTGTACGCAATGTCATCGGTCTAAAAGAAGGTATGAACAACTTCTTCACGCTAAATGCATTGATGCTTGAAGATCGTAACTTGTTTATTGCTGATACGTACGTAAATACAAACCCGACTGCTGAACAACTTGCTGAAATGACTATTTTAGCAGCTGAAGAAGTACGTCGTTTTGGTATTACTCCACGTGTAGCCCTACTTTCTCATTCAAGTTTTGGTAGTGACCAGACTGACTCAAGTGCTCAAAAAATGCGTGAAGTTTATCGTATTTTATCTGAGCAAGCTCCTGAGCTTGAAGTTGAGGGTGAAATGCATGGTGATGCAGCATTAGACGAAAACATTCGTCAATTTGCATTCCCTGGCTCACGTTTCAAAGGTTCTGCAAACTTGCTCATTATGCCAAACTTAGATGCAGCAAATATTTCATTTAACTTGTTGAAAGCGACTTCTGGTAACAACGTTACTATTGGTCCAATTTTACTTGGGGCAGCAAAACCTGTTCATATTTTAACACCGACAGCAACAACTCGTCGTCTTATCAATATGACTGCTTTAACTGTTGCTGAAATCCAACAACAAGAAAAGTAATTTAGAAACTGCTTTTTACGAAAAGCATCTCTAATGACTTGAGAAAACCTCTATTCTGTAGCATGATTGCTTGAAGAATAGAGGTTTTTTCATGCAAGTGTATTTAGTAGGCGGTGCCGTCCGTGATTTTTTACTTGGGCATCCCTATCAAGAAAAAGATTATGTTGTTGTCGGTGCAACGCCGGAACACATGCTCGCCCAAGGTTTTCAACCTGTAGGCAAAGATTTTCCTGTGTTTCTTCATCCCGAAACGAAAGAAGAATATGCACTTGCACGTACTGAAAGAAAATCTGGTAAAGGCTACCACGGCTTTCAATTTTTTACCGATACCACAGTAAGTTTAGAAGAAGATTTAATCCGCCGTGATTTAACCATCAATGCCATAGCAATGGATCAAGATGGCAAACTATACGACCCATATGGCGGTCAAACAGATTTAGAAAATAAAACTTTGCGTCATGTTTCAGAAGCTTTTGCTGAAGATCCTTTACGTGTTTTACGTGTTGCACGCTTTGCGGCTCGCTATTCTTCATATGGTTTTCAGATTGCGCCAGAGACAATGCAGCTTATGCAAACCATGGCCGAATCAGGTGAGCTTGATGCCTTAACACCAGAACGTGTATGGAAAGAGACTTCTCGCGCACTTTTAGAAGATCATGCGGATGTTTATTTTCAGACATTGCGTGACTGTGGGGCGTTGAAACATCTTTTCCCTGAAATTGACGCATTATTTGGTGTACCACAGCGCCCTGAATATCACCCTGAAGTGGACTGCGGCATACATACCTTAATGTCGTTACAGCAAGCTTGTAAATCAAACTATTCACTTGATGTTCGATTTGCTGTTTTAGTACATGATTTGGGTAAAGCCTTGACTCCAGCTAATGAACTTCCTCGCCACATCATGCATGAAGAACGAGGAGTAAAACCTGTTACTGAATTATGTGAACGTTTAAAAGTTCCAACTCAAACTCGACAGTTGGCATTATCAGTGTGTAAAGAACATCTAAAATGTCATCAGATTATGTCGTTAAAACCGGGAACAGTATGGCGCCTATTACAGCGCCTAGATGTATTACGCCGTCCTGAGAGAGTTGAAGCTTTTGTACAAGCATGTGAATGTGATGCTAAAGGAAGACTCGGTTTAGAAGACCGACCTTATCCACAAGCTCAGTACATGTTGGATGCGATGCAAATCGTTCGCTCTATTAAAGTTCAGGATTTACCTGAAAACATTAAAGGTGCTGAGATTGGTGAAATGCTCATTCAGTACCGTATTGATGCTTTAACTGAGTTCAAACATCAGCATCAAGCCCTGTCTCATACTTAATTAACATCAAGAGAAAAGCCTCATTACGAGGCTTTTTTATCTTTACTGTTTAGGCAGCGGTATAAATTGCGATTGAGTATTTTGGTTTTTTCTTTCCCCTACTGTCACCACAAAGTTTTGTTGCTTCCCATCTCGCTCGACCATTACATTAATTTCGCTGTTAGGCGCTTGTAATGCAACATAATTAATCAAATGAGATGCTGAAGTGATTTGTTGGTTATTCACCTGAATAATTTTATCACCAATCTTAATACCTGCTGATGCAGCTGGACCATTTTTCAAGACATCTGCAACCACCACACCAATTTGCTGTTTAGGTGCTAATACGTCTTCTTGTGTAGGCGGTACTAAACTAATACCTAACCATCCACGGACTACACGGCCATCTTTCAAAATCGAGTTTAAAACTTGTTGGCAAACTTTAGCAGGAATTGCAAAACCAATTCCTAAAGAACCACCTGACTGAGAGAAAATAGCAGTATTTACCCCGATTAAATTCCCAGCCACATCAATTAATGCTCCACCAGAGTTACCTGGGTTAATTGCGGCATCTGTTTGAATAAAGTCTTCATAGGTATTAATGCCTAAATCAGAGCGTTCAGTCGCAGAAATAATACCTTGAGTTACCGTTTGGCCTACGCCAAATGGGTTACCAATTGCTAAGACCACATCACCTACTTCATTACCACTCAACTTAAATGGCAATACAGGTAATTTATCTAAATCGATTTTAATTACAGCTAAATCAGTATCAGGGTCTGTTCCAACAATCGTTGCTTCTGCACGACGGCCGTCATGTAATGCAACTACAATCTGATCAGCTTGAGCAATCACATGATTATTCGTCAGAATATAACCATCAGCTCGTACAATAACCCCAGAGCCTAAGCTATTTTCATTTTGCTGTTGTTGTTCAGGAACCTGATTTCCAAAAAACTCACGGAAGACCGGATCACTTAATAATGGATGATTTTGTTTAACTTTCTGGGTCGTAAAAATATTAACAACTGCTGGCGCTGCAACTTTTACTGCAGCGCTATAAGATACCACCCCGCCCGCTCGCGAAGTATCAACGAGTGGTTCAACTTTCTCAGCAGGCATTTGCACCCCATCAACTGCAACAGTTGGTTTCGGCTGATGGTATTTTTGCCATGCAATAAAACTGGCAATTACAATAATAAGTAACACCCAAGGTAACCATGTAAAGGTGCGGCGCACGTTCATATCCTCTACGCAAAGAAGTTTTTAATTAAATTAATATATTGAACAAAAAGAGTTTTCAGTTAAGCATTTTAAATTAAATATGTCGATATACATAAAAAAGTCAAAAAAGATTTGTCTAGCTTTAGTTACACAACAAAATATGTTTCTATAGCTTTAGCAATTATTTACTACTCAATTCAGGAAATATCATGGCAAATTTGCATGAAATTATTCAGTGGTGCGACCAAACCTTAAAAGCGGCAGAATTTAAAGATTACGCACCAAATGGCCTGCAAATTGAAGGTTCAACTGAAGTAAAACGTATCGTTTGTGCGGTTACTGCTTCCGAAGATGCGATTGATGCAGCAATTGCTCAAAATGCAGATTTATTACTCGTACATCATGGTTATTTTTGGAAGGGCGAACCGTATCCAATTACTGGAATGCGAGGCAACCGCATTAAAAAACTCATTCAAAATAATATTTCATTAGTCGCTTATCATCTACCTTTAGATGCCCACCCAACTTTGGGCAACAATGTAGCCATTGCAGAAAAACTGGGTTTACAAAAGTTAGAACCACTCGATTTAACCGAAAAACATCCGATTGGTAATATTGGTTATTTAGAGCAAGCAGTTTCTGTGGATGAATTTAAAACAAAACTACAAAACAGTTTTGATTTTAAGGTAATTCACTTACCCGCAGAAAAACAAAGCATTCAAAAAGTAGGCTTCTGTACAGGTGGCGCTCAAGATTTTATTGCTAAAGCTGCTTTGCAAAATTGTGATGCTTACATTTCAGGTGAAGTCAGTGAACGAACTTTTTATGAAGCGAAAGAATTAGGAGTTCACTATTTCGCCTGTGGTCACCATGCTACTGAGCGTTATGGAGTTCAGCGTTTGGCACAAGCAATCTCAAAACAGTTTTCAATTGAAGCTGAATATTTTGAATTGAATAATCCGATTTAATTAAGTCTTTTTTTCAATCTGTGTTATGCGTATTAATTAGATCTTTATTGTGTATAGTTCTTTAAAACGATGCCCTATTGTGACCAGAATCATTTACAATAGAGCCACTTAATTGTATAACCCAGCAAATGCAAGGAATAGGAACATGACAACCATTACTTTACCTGCACTTCCATATGGCTATGATGATTTAGCGCCACATATTAGTAAAGAAACTTTAGAATACCATCACGATAAACACCACAATACCTATGTTGTTAACTTAAACAACTTAATCAAAGGGACTGACCTTGAAGGTAAAACTTTAGAAGAAATCATTAAAGCAACTGCTGGTGATGCATCTAAAGCTGGTATTTTCAACAATGCTGCTCAAGTTTGGAACCACACTTTCTACTGGAACAGCATGAAGCCAAATGGTGGTGGTAAGCCTACTGGCGCAATCGCTGCTAAAATTGACGAAGCTTTTGGTAGCTACGAAAAGTTTGCAGAAGAGTTTACTGCTGCTGCAACAACTCAATTTGGTTCAGGTTGGGCTTGGTTAGTTGCTGATGAAGTAAATGGTAAATTATCTATTACTAAAACTTCTAATGCAGACACTCCACTTGCACATGGTCAAATTGCTGTATTAACAATTGACGTATGGGAACATGCTTACTACATCGATTTCCGTAACTTACGTCCTAAATACATCGCAACTTTCTTAGAAAGTCTTGTGAACTGGGACTATGCAAATGCAAAACTTGCAGGCCAACCAGCTGGTGTAGAGAAATAATTTTATTTCTTTATGAAAAACCACCCTATTTTGGGTGGTTTTTTTATTTTTAATACAGCAAAAGCATATTAATCAAGCAAACGATTCATTTTCTTTAATATTCTTATTGACGCTTTTAGATTTCATCCATAAAATGCGCATCAGATTCTCCAATAGCTCAGTCGGTAGAGCGACGGACTGTTAATCCGCAGGTCCCTGGTTCGAGCCCAGGTTGGAGAGCCATCTACTAATCTCCCATAGCTCAGTCGGTAGAGCGACGGACTGTTAATCCGCAGGTCCCTGGTTCGAGCCCAGGTGGGAGAGCCAAGATTCTAAAAGCCTGCATTTATTGCGGGTTTTTTCTTTTCTAATCATTTAATAATTTTTCATTATTTTGAATAAAATCAATGTTTCGAGTATTTTTAAACCAAACGATTAGATATTCACTCTAATTCTGTTATTAAGGCTTGACCCAGCCCTCTTTCCTGCCTAAAATCCTTTTCCAGATTCTCCCATAGCTCAGTCGGTAGAGCGACGGACTGTTAATCCGCAGGTCCCTGGTTCGAGCCCAGGTGGGAGAGCCAAGATTCTTAAAAACCCACTCATCATGAGTGGGTTTTTATTTGTATGATGCCTTCACATGTTCGAATCGAGTCACTTATTTTTTATTGTTTTAGGTTGCGTAAGCACCTGTATTTTTCTTCTTGTTTGTTTACGCCCTTATTTATTTCCAAAACAAAAATTCTTTGCTCGCCCTGTCATTACAAACTTTGAAACTCAAATGTTTATACGTTTAAAACAAAGTTTTCCAAATTATCATGTGTTAGCACAAGTGGCTTTTAGCGCTTTAATTACCAGTAATGACTATAAAATTCGTAGTCAGTTCAATCGTAAAGTTACTGACTTTGTCGTGCTAAACGACAAGATGGAAGTAATGGCCATTATTGAGCTAGATGACCCGACTCATCTTGAAAAAGTAGAAGAAGACCGTATTCGTGATCAAATGCTCACTGAAGCAGGCTACCTTGTAAAGCGTTACACAAATATTCCTACTGTACGCCAATTACAAAAGGATATTCATTAACAAGCTATTTTGTTTCAGAGTTTGCAGCTTCTTTCTCAGCTATTCTTTTTGCCATCTCTAAACGCTGCTGTTCATATTGTTTTTTATTCTTAGCATCACTTTTTGCAGCCAAGAAAAGTATTCCAATAATTAGTAAAGGAATAAGTAAACCTAACCCCATTAATAACCAAGGAACAGATTTTTTTTCAACAGGTTGCTGGCTCATAAGTTTTTCAAACTCAAATAGTATCAATTTCAGAATGCGTAACAATATAACAAAAAGAGCCACTATAAAGTGGCTCTTTTTCTAAAGCTATTTTCTAATTCAACAAATAAATCTTAGAATTTTCCTGTGCAGTGTGGACTTTGGCTGGCATCTTTTTGTGCATCAGTCAGCACAATACCCGTACCCGCTGACATATTAGCTTGAATGAAATCTACAGCATTGGCATTTTGACATACGATTGCTTGTGTATGAGTTGCATTCGGTACAATTGTTAAGTTATAGCCTTTATCATAGCCTGCTTGTGGGAAAAACTTCAAAGCATTCGCTTTCATTTTATCAAATAAGACTTGCGTTACCACAGGCAATACCGCTTGATCTTTTTCGCCTTGAATAATAAATACCGGTGTTTTAATAACTTTCTCAGCAGTAGCATTCGTTGCAGGTTGAGTAGCAGTCAAGAAGCGTTGAACAACTTGATCTGCTTTAAATTTATTTAGATCAATACCGTACTGGGTAATTTGATGTGTAGGGTCAGCCAAGAAAGCTAAGATTCCCGCTTTAAATTTCTCTTGCAGGCCGTTTGCACTATCAGGTGTAGGATAACTTAAACAAGCACCATCATCCCCTGTACGACCATAAGCCAATTCTGCAATGTCAGCCGCTCCTGACGTAAAAATTGCTTTAAAATCATAGTCTGGTTGCTGTGCTTTAATCCCTGCACTAGCAAAAGCGGCATATGCTAACAATTCGGCATATCCTTCTGCAGTTTTATCAATTGTAGGTACAGCAAGCGCCAGTGGATCATTTGGAGACATTTGCCCTGCAGCAATCGCTGCATCAATCTGTCTACGCGCTCTAATTGCCTGATCTAGCTTACTAACTGCAAAATTACTATCTTGATTCATTGCAGGATCAATATAAATTTGAATGATTGTTCCTAAGCTTGATGCAGGTGCTCCGGCTACCGCACCTTTATAACTTACATCCGTATTAGCAAACTCAGCAGTACCCAATGATGCATGGCCACCTTGAGACTGACCAATCGACATCCAATCACCTTTTAACTGAGCACCATAATGCTCTTTTACTGCTTTAACTGCAGCTAATGCTGATTTTGCTTCGCTAGATAAGTTTAAGTACGGATGTACCCCTGGTGTGCCTAAACCCTCATAATCTGGTGCCACAATCACATAACCTGCTGCTAATAAGGACTCAGCAAGAATTTTAAATCGCGGATTAATAGCATTTTTGCTTGGCGCACAACCATCACCCACCCCAACAGTTCCGTGTTCCCATACTACTACACGATAACCATCTTTCGGTTGTGTTGCTTTTGGAAACAATACCATTGCTGTAGCAGTTGCTGTTTTTCCTTGAACATTTGCCATGTTATAAGTCATTACTTTGATCGTTGAAGCATTATCAACTTTATCAATTGCGTAATTACTTTCTGAGACATAAGCTTTATTTGTGTCTATCCCTGTGTAGTCATCATCATCGTCATTACACGCTGTAAGAAATAATGCTGAAATTGATAATGTTATAGCTAAAGCAATTTTTGACCGTTTCATAGAATATCCTTTTTATGTGTTATTTATTCCGCATATTTTTCATGCACAAATATTAAGACATAAAAAAAGTGCTCTGCATAGAACACTTTTCAACCTCACGGTCATTTTTACTATATGAAATTTAAAAATATTCCTAGAAAAATGATTAATCCAACCCAACGATTGTGACGGAATGCCCAAAAACATACCTGAGGGTTGCGGTCTTTGGTTTTAATTGTTTGATATATAAAATCAAATGCCACTACAACTAAAGCAATAATGGCCCAAGGAAATAAGATATTTTCTAAATATAGCGCTGTACCAATCAAAACAAGACTTATTGCTTGTAAAAGCGCAATAATCTGGATGTCATATCGACCAAAAAGAATAGCTGTAGATTTCACACCAATCTTTAAATCATATTCGCGATCTGTAATTGCATATTGAGTGTCATAAGCCACTGTCCAAGCCAAATTACCAAAATAGAGCAACCAGCAAGTCAGATCCGGAGTTTTACCTACCGCAGTAAAGGCCATTGGAATTGACCATGAAAATGCTGCTCCTAAAAAAACTTGCGGTAAGTTGGTATAGCGTTTCATAAATGGATAAATAAACGCTAGAAGTAATGCCCCAAATGACCAGTAGAAAGTTTCGATCGGTAAAAAGAACAATAAAGCTGCACTTGCTAAAACGAGGCCTAAGAATACATATACAGCTTCTCTTGCACGAATCACTCCTGTTGCTAAAGGGCGCGTTTTAGTACGCTCAACATGACCATCTACTTTACGATCAGCAAAGTCATTAATCGCACATCCAGCAGCGCGCATAAAAATCACGCCTAAAATCATGACAAATAAAATACCTAAATCAGGTATTCCTTTTGATGCAACCCAAAGTGCCCACATGGTTGGCCAAAACACCAGTTCAGTACCAATTGGCTTATCAAATCGACATAGATAATAATAAGCCTCTAAACGCTGACGCCATGTTGTACCTGTTGCAGTCGTCATAGTAATTCCTTGTCGTGCTGCTGATTTAAAAAAGCTTCAAAAGCCGGTAAGAATGTTTCTTGGACGATAAATTTACATCCATGCCAAGTATAGCAACTTTGTCGCGTCCAGCCTTCTGGCAAACGAATGACACGACGGTCACAAAGCGGAGTTGTTCTTTGAAATAGAAAAAACCCAATTGGTTTAGATCCAATGTGCTGAAATATACGTGCTTTTTTTTGTAAACTTTGAATTGGAAAAATACTTTTTGCTTTCACCCACGGCTCTGCTTCACAGCCATATAAGTAGGTTTCCCTCACCCATGAAGTGTGTGCATGAGGCATATTCATCCATTGACTATCTGCCAAAGTTAAACGCTGAAAGTGTTCTTTAAAAGGCTTCACGCTGAACTGGCCACCACCAAGCTCAGTGAGTTGTTGAGTCAGAGAACCAGACGCATACAACCATGTTTTCAACTCAGGATTTAAAGTCTTTTCCTGTTTAAGTACTGGTTGTCGTTTACGCATAATCTGCTCACATGAAAACTCGCACCTAGTTTACCCCAATTTTTTGATAAAAAACGTAGAGAATTCAATCAACATTCTAAGCAATAAAAAAGCCTGCATAAGCAGGCTTTTTTACGAAATACGTATTACAAGCTGTAGTACATATCGAATTCAACTGGGTGAGTAGTCGTGTTAAGACGACGTACATCTTCAGTTTTAAGTTCGATGTATGCATCAAGCATTTCTTTAGTGAACACGCCGCCTTTTAACAAGAATTCGTGATCTGCTTGAAGTGCTTCAAGAGCCATATCTAAGCTATGAGCAACTGTTGGGATTTTTGCTTCTTCTTCTGGAGGAAGATCATACAAGTTCTTATCAGCAGCTTCGCCCGGATGGATCTTGTTTTGAATACCGTCGATACCAGCCATTAACAATGCAGCGAAACCTAAGTACGGGTTCATCATTGGGTCTGGGAAACGAGCTTCAATACGCTTACCTTTAGGGCTAGAAACGTATGGAATACGGATAGAAGCAGAACGGTTACGTGCTGAGTAAGCAAGCATAATTGGTGCTTCGAAGTGAGGAACCAAACGCTTGTATGAGTTTGTAGATGGGTTTGTGATTGCATTCAATGCACGAGCGTGCTTGATGATACCACCGATGAAGTACAATGCCATTTCTGAAAGGCCTGCATATTCATCACCAGCAAACAAGTTCTTGCCATCTTTAGAGATAGACATGTGAACATGCATACCAGAACCGTTATCACCTACCATTGGTTTAGGCATAAACGTAGCTGTTTTTGCATATTGATGTGCAACGTTCCAAACAGCATATTTGAACTGTTGAACTTCGTCAGCTTTACGAACAAGAGTATTGAAGCTCACACCAATTTCTAACTGGCAAGAAGCAACTTCGTGGTGATGTACTTCTACACGACCTGGGCCCATGATGTCTTCGATTTTTGCACACATTTCTGCACGCATATCTTGTGAAGAATCAACTGGAGGAACTGGGAAGTAACCGCCTTTAACACGTGGACGGTGACCAGAGTTACCAGACTCGTAGTCTTTACCAGTAGACCAAGCAGCTTCTTCAGCGATTAATGTATGACGAGCGCCAGACATATCGATGTCCCACTTCACTTCGTCAAATACAAAGAATTCTGGTTCTGGACCAAAGAATGCAGTATCACCAATACCTGTAGATTTTAAGTATTCTTCTGCACGGCGAGCAATCGAACGTGGGTCACGCTCATAACCTTGACCAGTTGAAGGTTCAATAACGTCACAAGTCACAACTACAGTTGGTTCAGCAAAGAACGGGTCGATAAAACCAGTTTCCGCATCCGGACGTAAAATCATGTCAGATGCTTCAATGCCTTTCCAACCAGCGATTGAAGAACCATCAAACATTTTACCGTCTTCAAAAGTATCTTCATCAATAGAATCAGCTGGGTAAGTTACGTGCTGCTCTTTACCCTTAGTATCAGTAAAGCGAAAATCGACCCATTTTGCGCCACTTTCTTGTATGAGTTGAAGGACCTTGTTCGCCATGCTCATTTTGCTCCAATGAAATTTTGTTGCACTTGTTAAGTGCGTGTTAGTTGCTGGTATTTATATAGCAATTCTCATACCAACTTTATAAGACTTACCTAAAACATTGAATTGCTTATAACTATCCATGATTTAGGCCCCTTGTCTTGAACCCATTATACTGTTTGCATAGTTAAATGCACCATATTCAGACATTTTCAAATTATGGCATACAAGAATAGCTCGCAATCGCCCTAATTTAGTGCAAAATTGTTGCGCTAATATGAATCACCGCATCAATATCTAACAGTAATTTGTGATCATAATACTTTCTTATATAGAAATCTGACTTTCTTACTGTAATCCTTAAAAATAATAATCTATTCCCGATAGAACTATTAATCTCTAAATTAGACGATAGTATCTACAATATGCCTTTAGCAAAAAAGTTTGAACATAAATACGATTTCTAAGTAACTCTACACAATTTTTTTAAATAATATCAATTACCACTCTTCACTGCCCATCCATAGAAAGGTTGAGGTTTTAAAGTGCTAATTTAATTTTTCTCATCGTAGTTTTACGCTAGGGCTAGCCTGATCAGCTTTGGTGCACCAAGAGGAATCTTTTCGACTGATAATTTCAACTTTCTAATTTTTTACCATTTGTTATATACCTTTTTTATACATGACCAACTTGCTTTTTCATTTTAAAAAATCTAAAAAATAAAACATAACTTTTTTTTATAATTAAACAAACTAAAAGTTTTGTTTTATCTAAACTACAAATATGTTCAAAGGATTTGAAATGAAGCATGAACTCGAACAATATGACAGAGCTTTTTTCGGCCATCCAAAACCATTAAAAACTTTATTTTTTACAGAGCTTTGGGAAAGATTTTCTTATTATGGTATTCGGCCTTTACTCGTTCTTTATATGATTGCAATGGTTAATGACGGTGGTTTAGGTCTTGACCGTCCAACTGCAGCCGCAATTGTTGGGTTATTCGCTGGATCTATGTATTTAATGACTGTTTTTGGTGGCTGGATTGCTGATAACTGGTTAGGTCAGGCACGATCGGTCTGGTATGGTTCTATTATTATAGCACTAGGTCATTTATCTATTGCTCTCACTACCATTTTTGATCAATTCTTTTTTTATTTCGGTTTAGTCCTTATTGTTTTAGGTACCGGATTATTTAAAACCTGTATTTCAGTGATTGTCGGAACGTTATATAAAGCTCAAGATAGTAGGCGCGATGCTGGTTTTTCCATTTTTTACATGGGGATTAATTTAGGTTCTTTTATTGCTCCTCTTCTTACAGGCTTATTAGCACGTGATCATAACTGGCACTTAGGTTTTGGAATTGGTGGCCTTGGGATGTTAGTTGCATTACTTATTTTTCGTGTATTGGCTGTTCCTCAGTTACAAACTTTTAATGAGTTACGTCAAGAAAATGACAATTGGAATAAACCTGTCGTAGAAAATAAAAATGCGCCTAAAATTGTATTTAGCTTTTTATTTGCAGTTGCAGTCATTATTACGCTTACCTTATTTGGTGTCATTCATATTAATCCGGTCGCGGTAGCAACTTATTTAACAGTTGGGATTGGCATCGGCATTATTGCTTACTTTGCTTATTTATTACTTTTCTTGAATTTAGAGCAGCATGACAAATTTAAAATTATTATTTGTTTTGTTTTATTAGCAGCCTCTGCCCTATTCTGGTCAGCTTTTGAACAAAAGCCCACAACTTTTACTTTATTTGCACAAGACTATACAGATCGTATGTTTTTTGGATTTGAAATCCCGACTGTATGGTTTGAATCAATCAATGCTCTTTTTATTATTATCTTTGCTCCAGTTGCAGCTTGGCTATGGGCGAAGCTAGGTAAAGCGAATAAAGATCCAAGCTATATCAGCAAATTTATTATTGCGTTGTTATTCGCAGCATGTGGCTTTTTACTTATGTCTCTAGCCAGTCATTTTGCTATTCATAGTGGAGTAGTTTCACCATTTTGGTTAGTCGGTACTTTATTTCTTCTTACCATAGGTGAACTTTGCTTAAGCCCAATTGGCTTATCAACCATGACCAAACTTGCACCTGATGTCATACGTAGTCAAATTATGGGTTTATGGTTTACAGGTACAGCTCTTGGCAACCTCATCGCAGGTTTAATTGGCGGGCAAGTCTCGGCAGATGGTATTAATCATTTACCTAGCCTATTTATGCGCTGTGTATTAGCCTTGGTTATTGGCGCAATCGTGTTATTTTTATTAAAGAAACCAATGAATAAATTAATGGACAAAAGTACCAACAAAGTTCAACCTGATTTGGAAACGATATGAACGACTTAACTGTTCCAGAAAAACTAGCGAAACTTCGTGAACTCATGACCAATCAAAGTATTGATACTTTGGTTGTTATGAGTGCAGACCCCCATATGTCTGAATATTTACCAGACTATTGGAAAGCAAGGCAGTGGTTAAGCGGTTTTAGTGGCTCTGTTGGCACTTTAGTTGTGACCCAAAACTTTGCAGGACTCTGGGCTGATGGGCGCTATTGGGTACAAGCCGAACAACAACTCGCTGGAACTGGCTTTCAATTACAAAAACTGACCAGTGATGAATCTTCTACACATCTCGCATGGATTGAGAAAAATCTACCGGCTGGTTCGGTTATTTCAGTAAATGGGCAAACACTTTCAATCCAGCAATTTAAAGCGTTGGAAAATACAGCAAAGCAACGTGGCTTTAAGCTTGAAACACAGCAAGATTTAATTGGTTCAATCTGGTCTAATCGTCCAGAACTTCCTTTAGAGCAGATTCATTTAATGCCTGAAGGGTTAAATGCCCTATCTCGTAAAGAAAAAATTCAGGCAATTCGCGAGAGCTTAGCTAACAAGAATATTGCGGGTCATTTTATTTCATCTTTAGATGATATTGCATGGGTCTTAAATGCACGTGGACAAGATGTAGAGTATAACCCTGTATTCCTTTCACATTTGTATATCAGTACTCAACAGGCTGTTTTATTCATTGATAGCAACAAAGTTGATTCAACCTCTCAACAAGCTTTCAAAGCTGATGACATTGAGATTCGTGACTACGAAGATACAGCTAAGTTTTTATCGAATATTTCTGATACCTCGGTACTTTTAGATCCAGCCAAAGTCTCGATTTTTCATGAACAGGCTATCGCAAAAGATATTCAGGTTGTCTACGACATCAACCCAAGTACACTTTTTAAATCGCGTAAGCATGAAAGCGAAATTGCGCATATCCGTCACGCAATGGTTAAAGATGGAGTCGCGCTTTGCCACTTTTTTCACTGGTTAGAGAAAGCCCTTCATCATGGTGAAAGCATTTCAGAACTCACTATTGATGAGAAGATTACAGCTTGCCGTGCTGAGCAAAACGGATTTATAGGCCCAAGTTTTTCAACGATTGCTGGCTTTAATGCTAATGGTGCTTTACCTCACTACCGTGCAACTGAAGAGCACTATTCATTTATTGAAGGCGATGGCCTATTACTGATTGACTCTGGCGGGCAGTATGTTGATGGAACAACGGATATTACCCGTGTTGTTCCTGTAGGAACGCCAACAGAGCAACAAAAACGTGACTATACTCTGGTTTTAAAATGTCACATTGCTTTGGCAAAAACGATTTATCCAGAAGGTTTAGCTGCACCACTACTCGATTCAATTTGTCGCCATACTTTATGGCAATATGGTTTAGATTATCGCCATGGCACAGGTCACGGTGTAGGCTTTGCACTTAACGTTCATGAAGGTCCGCAAGTTCTTTCTTATTACGCGCCTATACATGCCTATAGTAAGTTGCGTGAAGGAATGATTCTCTCTAATGAACCGGGCTTATACCATGAAGGACAATACGGCATTCGTATTGAAAATCTGGTTGCAAACAGACTTCACTCAGGGTTTGAGAAAACCTACGGCGATTTCTTAGAATTTGAAACGCTAACCCTTTGCCCGATTCATTTAGATTGTATCATCGTTGACATGCTAACGAATGAAGAGAAAGACTGGTTAAATGGTTACCATCAAACTGTTCAAGAAAGACTGGCCGAACATTTATCTGGCGATGTTTTAGATTGGCTGATCTATAACACACGTAAGATTTAATCTTCTTGTATGACCAAGGCAGAATAGTTTTTTATTTTTAAGAAAAGCTTATTCTGCCTTAATTGTACTTATATATCATTTCAAAAGACTCACTTCTTAAAGCCGTTTTTCTGCAAATTTCTAACGAATGAAATAGTTAAACTGGTTACTTCTTTTTTTGCTATATTAGCCCATTAGAAAGCGGCTTCTTATTTTAAAACCTAAAAAGCCTTTTCTGAAAACGGGTATCAATATGGGTAACTATTTTAGTCACTTATTAAATATATTTTAATTATCATGAGGTTAAGTTCATCATGCTTCTAATGATCGACAATTACGACTCTTTTACCTACAACATCGTCCAGTATTTTGGCGAGTTGAATCAGGAAGTAAAAGTAGTTCGCAATGATCAAGTCACATTAGAGGATATTGAACGATGGCAACCAAAATATCTAGTTATTGGTCCTGGCCCTTGCTCTCCAAGCGAAGCAGGTATTTCAATTCCTGCAATTAACCACTTTGCCGGAAAAATTCCTCTACTTGGCGTGTGTTTAGGGCATCAAAGTATTGGGCAGGCTTTTGGTGGAAAAATTATAAGAGCCAAAACGGTGATGCATGGACGTTTATCTGATATGTACCATAGCAATAAAGGTATTTTCAGTAATCTTCCTAGCCCATTCTCAGCGACTCGTTATCATTCATTAGTCATTGATCAAGAAACACTACCTGACTGTCTTGAAGTAACGTGCTGGACTAATGAAGCAGATGGCTCAATGGAAGAAATCATGGGTGTTAAACATAAGACACTTCCTGTTGAAGGCGTGCAATTCCATCCTGAATCAATCTTGAGTCAACATGGCCATCAAATCTTTAAAAACTTTTTAGATATTTATGCATAAGTGATCCCTATGAATATTCAACAAGCACTTAACCATATAACAAAAAATATTCACCTGACTCAGCCGCAAATGGAAGACATTATGCGTAGTATCATGCAAGGTGAGGCAACCGAAGCACAAATTGGTGCTTTGATGATGGGCCTTCGCATGAAAGGTGAAAGTATTGACGAAATTACTGCTGCTGCGCGTGTCATGCGTGAATTTGCCATCAAAATTGATGTCAGTGATATCAAATATTTAGTTGATATTGTCGGCACGGGTGGTGATGGGCAAAACTTATTTAACGTCTCTACAGCTTCAAGCTTTGTAATTGCGGCGGCAGGTGCAACCATTGCAAAACATGGCAACCGAGGCGTTTCAAGCAAATCAGGTTCATCTGACTTGCTTGAGCAAGCAGGTATTCATCTTGATTTAGACATGCAACAAACCGAACGCTGCATCCGTGAGATGGGTGTAGGGTTTTTATTTGCTCCAAACCATCATAAAGCAATGAAATATGCTGTTGGACCACGTCGAGAGCTTGGTGTTCGCAGTATCTTTAATTTACTTGGCCCGCTTACGAATCCGGCTGGTGTAAAACGTTTTGTGATTGGCGTGTTTTCAGATGAACTTTGTCGTCCAATTGCCGAAGTGATGAAGCAACTCGGTGCTGAACATGTCATGGTGGTTCATTCAAGAGATGGACTCGATGAAATCAGCCTTGCTGCTCCTACTGCTGTTGCAGAACTCAAAGACGGCGAAATTACTGAATGGACGCTTAACCCAGAAGATGTCGGAATTGAATCACAAACTTTAAATGGTTTGGTTGTTGCGGATGCCGCTGCCAGCTTAAAGCTAATTAAAGATGCGTTAGGTAAAAATAAAACTGCTATTGGTGAAAAAGCAGCAAACATGATTGCACTTAATGCAGGTGCAGGAATTTATGTGGCTGGTATTACCAAAACTTATGCTCAGGCTGTTACATTCGCTCAAGATATTATCTATGGCGGACAAGCTTTAGAAAAAATGAGTGTTTTGGCTGAATTTACCAAAACATTAAAGCAATCTCAGGCAGATTAAGGATTTCTCATGATTAATATTCAAAATACCATTTTAGGTAAAATTGTTGACCGTAAACATGAGGAACTTGCTACGCGTTTAAAACAACGTAATTTGCAAGATGTTGAAGAACTAGCAAAAGCTGCGACTCCAGTTCGTGGCTTTGCAAATGCTTTAAAACATAAACGCCCTGCTGTGATTGCTGAAATTAAAAAAGCGTCTCCATCAAAAGGAATTATTCGCGCAGACTTTAATCCTGCTGAAATTGCCCAGCAATATGAACAAGCTGGAGCAGCATGTCTATCGGTACTGACCGATGTTGATTTCTTTCAGGGAGCAGATGAAAATATTGCGATTGCTCGCAATCATTGTGCCCTCCCTGCTTTACGTAAAGACTTTCTGATTGACCCATATAATGTAGTTGAAGCTCGTGCTTTGCATGCTGACTGTATTTTATTAATTGTTGCTTGTTTGTCTGACCAGCAACTCGAAGAAATGTCGAAAACTGCGTTTGAACATCAACTTGATGTATTGGTTGAAGTTCATGACGAAGAAGAAATGGAACGCGCTTTAAAGCTTTCTGAGCAATGTTTATTAGGCGTGAATAATCGTAATTTAAAAACGTTTGATGTAGATTTAAATACATCCATTCGATTGAAAAAATTACTTCCGACCTCACGTTTACTAATTACTGAAAGCGGTATTGCGACACCAGACGATGTGCATATGATGCAAGAGCATGATATTCACAGCTTCTTGGTGGGCGAAAGTTTTATGAAACAACCTCGTCCAGATCAAGCTTTTACTGCCCTTTTTGGACAACCCCAAACGGTTTAATGAAGATATATGAGTAATAAAGATTCATCGCTTTCTAAAGAGCAACAGAAGTTATTGAAGCAATTTAAAAAGCAAATCTCCAATCCTCATTCAAGCAAAATCACAAATCAGCCTGAGACTAAAAAATCTCAGGCTGAGCCTGAAGAATTGGAAGATACCCATCTGTTTCAACAGGCTGTTGCAGGTGTAAAACGCATCAACAATAGCAATGTTGCCGATGTAAAAACACCTCGTGCCAGAAAAGTCGACGCACAAACTCTAGCGAAACGTGCAGCCGCAGAAGGTGGCCGTGATACCGAACATGCCGAACTATCAGATACTCAAGCTGCTTTAAATCCAGTCGCAAGCCAAGCAACGTTAAGCTATCGCATTGCGACTCTGCAACATAAGGTTTTTGAAGACTTAAAAGCAGGCAAGATGCGTTGGTTTGAAGCTGTAGATTTACACGGCTGTACCATTGAACAAGCACGTGACGCAGTTTTACAGATTATCCAGATGGCAAAAGATGAAAATCAAAATGTCATCAAAATTGTGCATGGTAAAGGCCCAGAAGCGGTCTTAAAAACCTATGTCAATGGATGGTTACGTCAGCACCGCGATGTTTTGGCCTTTGTAAGTGCCCCTGAAAATCAAGGTGGTACAGGTGCCGTTCTCGTACTGCTTAAACGTGCAGAAAAAAATCCTAAGTTCGAACAAAAAAAATGATCCTTTGGGATCATTTTTTTACATCAAATACCTGTAATAATTGAGCAACTACTGCAATGGCAATCATTGCAGGTTGTTTCGATGAAATCCCTTCTATCCCGATTGGGCAAACCAAACGTTGTAATGTTTCCTGAGTATAACCACGTACTTGCATACGTTTTTCAAAAATAGCCCTTTTACTTTTTGAACCAATCATTCCTACATAAGCAAATGGTTTTGCCGTAGGTTTTAAAGCTACAAAACATAGTTGCAAATCTAATTGATGGTCATGAGTTAATATTAAAATTGCTCCTGAACGGTCAAAATGCTCGATCTCGGCTTCTAAGGTATCAGTCGTTAAGCATTGCACCTGTTCCAATAAATCGGATGGGAAAATATCATCACGTGGATCAATCCATTTCACCCGAATTCCAATAGGCAATAAACAGCGAACAATTGCTTCTCCCACATGCCCGGCGCCACAAATCAGCACTTGCATGGCATAAGGCTGAATCTGCTGGCTAAATTGCCATTGCTCACTACTGTCAGAATCAAACTCGAAACTTGGTTGTCGTTCCCTATCCATAGTCTGCCAAGTGGATGCATATTGATGTGAGACGGTACGCGATATACGCTTTCCAACTCGCCATGCTTGCAAACTCACGGATAAATCCGATGTGACCGTAGCGGGTGATATTTTTTCAAACAATAACCACATTACTCCGCCACAACACTGCCCCAACCGAGCACTGAGGTTAAAGCGTTCAATACGCCTCACACAAGTTTCCGTTTCTTTTAAAATTGCTTTAGCGATATCAATCGCGTGAAACTCTAAATGCCCGCCACCGATCGTATCTGACTGCTGCCATTGCTGTTGCGAATTAAACCGCAATAACATGGTTGCACCAACTTCTCGTGGTGTTGAACCATCAGCGCGAACTACTGTGACCAATACCATAGGCAGAGCATCGACTTGCCACGCTACAAAATCAGTCCACCATTGTAAATGTTGCATAATCTTCTACATTTTAGCTTGTAGACGGTTAGCCAAAGCCTGTCCTCGTCCAATCGCAATTGCACGTAAAATTTCCTCGGCAGTTGCTGGAGCATTGAGCACGAGCGGAGCTTTTTCGGGAATAGCCGCCTGTACCGCCTGACGAATTGCAGAGAAAACAGATAATGCCAACATAAATGGCGGTTCACCTACAGCTTTGGAGCGGTAAATGGTGTCTGCCTGATTTTGATTATTAAACAATTTAACATTAAAAATATGAGGAATATCTACACTGGTCGGGATTTTATAAGTTGAAGGCGCATGGGTAAACAAACGGCCTACGTGTGGTCCATGCGGCTGCCAATACAGCTCTTCTGTCGTGAGCCATCCCATCCCTTGAACAAAACCACCTTCAATTTGTCCAATATCAATTGCAGGGTTAATTGAGCGCCCAACGTCATGCAAAATGTCAGCACGTAATACTTTCATTTCCCCTGTTAAGGTATCTATTGCGACCTCACTGACTGCTGCACCATAGGCATAATAGAAAAATGGACGCCCCAAATGGTTGACCTGATCATAGTGAATTTCTGGCGTTTTATAAAAACCGCTGTCCCATAGCTGTACACGTGCCATATATGCCCGTTGAACCAAATCTGGAAATGTCCATGAGTGACCATTCGCTGTTGAAACCATACTATCTTCAAACTGGACTTTTTCAGCGTCACTGTCGCTTATGTCTGCTGCAAGTTTTGCCAGACGCTCACGAATTTTAATACAGGCATTTTGAACAGCTTTACCATTTAAATCCGCGCCACTCGATGCTGCAGTTGCCGAAGTATTTGGCACACGAGAAGTATCGGTTGCAATTAAACGAACGCTATCGATTGGTAAACCCAACTCATGCGCAGCAACCTGACGTACTTTGGTATATAGCCCCTGTCCCATTTCCGTACCGCCATGGGTAATAGAAACAGTACCATCCATATACACATAGACCAGTGCACCCGCCTGATTGTAATGTACGGCGTTAAACGAAATACCAAACATTAATGGGGTTAACGCAATACCACGTTTAATGATGTCATTATTCTGATTAAAGGCCTGAATAGCCTGTTTGCGTTTCGCATAATCGCTAGTCTGCAATAATTCAGCTACCAATTTTGGCGCAACATTATCACGGACTTCTGCCCCATAGTGCATACGGTCACGTCCAGCACCAGGCTGCTCGGCAAAGAAATTACGTTGACGAATTTCAACCGGGTCACAACCTAAATAACGAGCAATGTCATCAATAATATTTTCGATGACAAACATGCCTTGCGGTCCACCGAAACCACGGTATGCGGTATTAGAAACAGTATTGGTTTTACAACGTAAGTTACGTAGCTCAACTGCATTTAGATAATAGGCATTGCCAATATGGCAAATCGCACGTTCATTCACTGGCCCAGAAAGATCAGCCGAAAAACCGCAGTTTGAAGCCAGTTGTACCTTTAAGCCTTGCAGAACACCACTGTCATCAAAAGCTACAGACCACTCATAAGCAAAACCGTGACGTTTGCCTGTAGCACTCATGTCATCATCACGATCCAAGCGTAATTTACACGGACGACTTGTTTTTTTCGCTGCCAAAGATGCAATGCATGCCCACTGCGCCGACTGTGACTCTTTACCACCAAAACCGCCACCCATACGGCGACTTTCCACACTGACCTGATGCATATTCATGCCTAATGCATGACAAATCAGTAACTGCATTTCGGTTGGATGTTGTGTCGAGCAATAGACTTTTAAACTCTGATTTTCTTGTGGAATCGCATAAGAAATCTGTCCTTCAAGATAAAAATGCTCTTGCCCACCCAGCTCAATGGTTCCAGAAAGTTGATGGGCTGCGTTTTGAAATGCCTGCTCAACTTCACCATGGCTAAATTCAACAGGCGGTAACACCCACGATTCTTTTTCAATTGCATCTTGAATCGTTAAAATTGGGGTTTCGGGCTCATACTCAATTTTTGCCAAGCGAACTGCCTGACGGGCTTGTTGATAACTCTCGGCAACAACCACAAACAAGGCTTGTCCATAAAACTCAACCTGCTCTTCGGCAAAAATTGGGTCATCTTTAACAATCGGCCCCCAATTATTTTCAACCTCAATATCCTTTGCCGAAAAAACTGCATAAACACCTTCAGCCTGACGTACGGCATCCAAATCAAACTTACTGATTTTACCTTTGGCACAACTTGAAAATCCGACCGCCAAATGCATGGTATTTTCAAGCTCGGGTAAATCATCAATATAAGTTGCCTGCCCAGTCACATGTAAATGTGCACTTTCGTGTGGAATCGAGTCGCCTGCTTTAGCTGATTTTTTAGAAATATTTAAGTCAATGGTTTGATTCATTTTAGATCTCCACCATAGCGATCAAGTCATTCACACGAGTGATCGTTTGAGACAGGATTTTTTCTACATAAAAACGCTGTAAACAGTTTTTCGCGACGTGTAAACGATATGCCGAGCTAGCACGTCCATCATCTAAAGGCTGATAGTCTTTTGACAAGGCCTCTTGTGCCAGAACGATCAATTCTGCTGTAAGTTGCTGACCTTCCAATATGGCTTCTGCATATTTTGCACGTTTAGGAATAGCTGCCATACCACCAAAAGCAATTCTTACATTGTGAGCGACATCATCATTATCTAAATCGCATGAAATGGCTGCACATACCGCAGAAATATCTTGCTCAAAACGTTTGGCAATTTTATAGCTGGCAAATTTAAAACGTGTCTGCCCTTCGCGAAGCGGAATAACAATCGCCTCAACAAACTCACCAAGTCGTAATGCTGTTTTTTGATAATCTAAATAAAAGTCTTCCAAGGCGATTTCACGGGTCTGTTCACCTACACGCAAAATCAATCGTGTACCTAGCGGAATTAATGCCGGCATTGAATCGCCAATCGGCGAACCATTGGCAATATTTCCACCTAGTGTTCCTGCATTTTTAATCGGCATGGAAGCAAAACGGCGCTGTAATTCTTGAAAGTCGGGATAAAAATCTGAAATTTTAATGAGTGCATCACTTAAACTGACATTTGCTCCAATCGTTAAAGCATGGTCTGTGACTACAATCTTTTTGAGCTCTTCAACTTGACCGATATAAAGCATATCGCCCAAATCACGGCCCTGCTTTGTTACCCACAAACCGACATCTGTGCTCCCTGCAACAATACGCGCTTGCGGCAACTGCAAGCGTAATACGGCAAAATCCTGCAAAGTCTTTGGTGCAAAGAATTGTTGACCATGATCATTTAAATGTAATGCAGGTAATGTTCTGATCTCTTTTAATACATCAATTACTTTTTGACGTTCTAATACAACACGTGGATAGTCATAAGCTTTTTGTGCTGCATCTAAAATAGGGCGATAGCCTGTACAACGACATAAGTTTCCAGAAAGATAATCACTGATTTTATCTTTGCTTGGAGAATGTTGTTCATTTTCGTACATTGACCATAACGACATGATAAAACCGGGTGTACAAAAACCGCATTGTGAACCATGCATATCAACCATCGCCTGTTGTACCGGATGAAGTGTGCCATCTTGTACAGGCAATAAGCTATGAAGGTCTTCTACTGTAAATAAGGCTTTACCATCTAAAGTGGGTAAAAACTGAATACACGCATTCACACTGCGTAATTGCAGGTTGTCATTGACCAACTCACCAATCACTACTGTACATGCACCACAATCGCCCTCAGCACATCCCTCTTTTGTACCAGTCTGCCTAGTCTTACCAGTTTGGGTATATTCTCGTAGAAATTGTAAAACCGTCATTGTAGGTACTACATTTTCTACTTGCTGCTGACCACCACGGAAAAAGAAGGTGATTGGACGTTCTAACATGTTTTATCCTTATGCTTTATAATAATGCTTCTGTGCAAATATGATGCCATTACGCGATCATTTAGAACTTACCAATATTAAGCGCACATTTCATGTCCAAACACTTGACTATTAACGATAAAAAACATGAAATTTATTCATCTTTTATTAAGCCTGCGCAAAACCAAAATAAATATAGTGCGAGGATTTATGAACATCAGGTCATGTTTCTGATACAATGCCGAGCTTGTCTAATAGAGTAAATTTATACGTCTTATGTCAATGCAGCAATCGTACGCAAATATCCTGACTGCCGTCGGTGAAGATCTTGATCGTCCCGGCCTTAAAGATACGCCTGTGCGTGCGGCTAAAGCTTTTTCATATTTAACTTCTGGCTATAGTAAAACTTTAGAAGAAGTCACCAATAATGCTGTTTTCCCATCAGATAACCATGAAATGGTATTGGTGAAGAATATTGAATTCTATTCGCTTTGCGAACATCATCTCCTCCCATTCTACGGTCGTGTTCATGTTGCCTATTTACCGGAAGGCAAAGTTCTTGGCTTATCTAAATTTGCACGAATTACCGAGATGTTTGCTCGCCGTTTGCAAATTCAGGAAAATCTGACTCAACAAATCGCAGAAGCTGTCGCAGAAGTGACTGGTGCTCGCGGTGTTGCTGTAGTCATCGATTCAGCACATATGTGTATGATGATGCGTGGTGTAGGTAAACAAGAGTCTACAACCCGTACAGTTTCATTTGTCGGCGATTTTAAAACCGACAAAGAAGCACGTCGTGAATTTTTAAGTGCAGTACCAGAAAGCTATTAATCCGGTTTTACTGCAAAAATAAAAGCCCGACGAAGTTGGGCTTTTTTTTATATCTATTTAAAGCACTTAACCAATAAAACATAACAATTAAATTTGGTGATTTTTGTTATAAAAGTACGCATCTTTATTTTTAAACGATTTAGAGTTAATCATGCGATTTAAAAAAATTTCTTGTCTACTTTTTTCCCCGCTTTTTATTTTTAGTACCTCAATTTATGCGGGCAATACATCAAAAGACCAAGAAATTAAAAAACTGGTAGATCAAAATTTTAAACCTTTATTAGATAAATATGATGTGCCGGGTATGGCCGTGGGTGTTATTCAGAATAATAAAAAGTATGAAATGTATTATGGTCTACAATCTGTTCAAGATAAAAAAGCCGTAAGTAGCAGTACCATTTTTGAACTAGGTTCTGTCAGTAAATTATTTACCGCGACAGCAGGTGGATATGCAAAAAATAAAGGAAAAATCTCTTTTGACGATACGCCTGGTAAATATTGGAAAGAACTAAAAAACACACCGATTGACCAAGTTAACTTACTTCAACTCGCAACGTATACAAGTGGTAACCTTGCCTTGCAGTTCCCAGATGAAGTACAAACAGACCAACAAGTTTTAACTTTTTTCAAAGACTGGAAACCTAAAAACCCAATCGGTGAATACAGACAATATTCAAATCCAAGTATTGGCCTATTTGGAAAAGTTGTTGCTTTGTCTATGAATAAACCTTTCGACCAAGTCTTAGAAAAAACAATTTTTCCGGGCCTTGGCTTAAAACATAGCTATGTAAATGTGCCTAAAACTCAGATGCAAAACTATGCTTTTGGCTATAACCAAGAAAATCAGCCAATTCGTGTTAACTCTGGTCCGCTAGATGCCCCAGCATATGGGGTTAAATCGACGCTACCCGATATGCTTAAGTTTATTAATGCCAACCTCAACCCACAGAAATATCCGAAAGATATTCAACGTGCAATTAATGAAACACATCAAGGTTTCTATCAAGTCGGCACGATGTATCAGGCACTTGGTTGGGAAGAATTTTCTTATCCAGCGCCTTTACAAACTTTATTAGACAGTAATTCAGAACAAATTGTGATGAAGCCTAATAAAGTGACTGCTATTTCAAAAGAACCTTCAGTTAAGATGTTCCACAAAACTGGTTCGACTAACGGTTTTGGAACATATGTCGTGTTCATTCCTAAAGAAAATATTGGCTTAGTCATGTTGACCAATAAACGTATTCCGAATGAAGAACGCATTAAAGCAGCTTATGCTGTGTTAAATGCAATAAAGAAATAATCTTTTGCTAAAACAAAAAAGGGAAAAATGATTTCATTCATTTTTCCCTTTTTTTATTCGTAATGCTATTCAAAAGAACCAAACATATCCTAGACTTGATTTCATCCAGTCTTGATGATTTTGTTGTTCATAATCCCAGTTTAATCGAACAGCATTATTGCGATTAATCAGATATTGCCACTGCGTATTGACTCTCAAATTCCATTGGTTTTGATCTTCCCAATAGGGTAACTCAATTTGCACGACAGAGTTGAAGCGCTCAAACCACTGATTCATACATCCTAAAGTTGGGCCCATCCCTACACGCCACCCTTTATCTAGATTTGAACCTGTTTGTACGTAGGTCTGTAGTTGCCCATAGCAAATATGTTTGCGCTCATAGTCAGCAAGACTGTAACCGACCTGAGCATTAAAGCTTGCTACACCGTGTTGTTTGTCTTCACTAAAGCTTCCATCATGAATGGCTTCCTGACGCCAACCTAAATTAAATCCCCAACTCAGCGGTGTTTTAAAAGGTTGAATCGGGTTATAAGAGTTCACTTCTAACAAATCAAGACGTTCTAGTTTTAAATGATCATCTCGCCACTGTGCATTACCATTTAAAAATAGTAATTGAGTACCTGCACGATAGCCGCCTTGAGAGTCTATTAAGTCATGGTAGGCTTGCCGATGACCAAGTTCAATAAACTTATCACCTTGAATCTCACCAGCTTTCACGGAAAAGTTACGTGCATTATGACCTTGAGTTGGCTCTTTTGTTGGTCTTTTAGGTTCTTGACGCTGCTTATCTAAATCAATCTGACTTCTGAGTGCTAAAAGCTGACGTAACTGCGGCTGAGCAATGCTTTCTTCTATTTTTCGGCTAATAAATTGGAGGTATAAATCATCGTAAGCCATCTCAAGGATTTTAGCCTGATCTTGTTCACTAAATGATTTTAAAATTTGAGAAGACTGCTGTGTCGGCATCATCGTAATTTGATGAGCCACCTTCGCCAATGAGGCACCATGCTGATGAGCTTGTGCCAATAATTGAGTTTCTAAAGCAGGTCGATACACAGGAGCTTTGGTAAGTCCCTCCTGCTGCATTGATTTAATAGTTTCCATTGGAATGGAGGCATAAGTAAATTTTTCTTGTAAGTTAGATTCAGGTTTTACTAAATCCACTAATCCCAACAATCGATAGGCACAGTTATCACTCACAAAGTAATAAGGGAAACTCACATGTTGCATTTCCCAAATGTGAGACACCAAGAAACGTGTTTCCTCAGGAGTTAAATTTAGCTCATATTCCCATAAATCACGGCTTTCAAAATCGCCATATTCTTTTACTTTACGGTAATAAGGCATTAGTGAATATTCACCCGGATACTGCCCTGTTAAACCTTTCCATGAATATGACCAGTTGTCGTTGCCTGCCACCGTTGCTGCATAATTTACAGCATAGGAAACTAAATTTAATTGCTGCTGATCTTTGGGGTCTAAACGCAATAAAGTATGCCCAAACATGGAGCTCGGATTGCCCATAAAATCTGTCGCATAAATTAATGTCGCTTTGTAGGGCTTAATTTGCCCAATCCAGTTTTCAAATTCGGTACACTTTACTTGAGGCAATTCATTTTCTTGAATACCTACTTTTTGTATGAGCCATTGGCTACGTGCAGGGAACTTACAACGAATCGACTGATTATCTTGAGCCGGCATAAATAATGCCGAGATATCCGCTTTCAGTTCTTCTTTTAAATTATTTTTCCCATTTTCCGACATGAAATAGCCACCGTAAGTGACATCACTTTTATGGTTTTTATTGGCATACATGAGCCTTTGCCATGTAATGTTTTGATCTAGATTTTGTTGTTCTGCGATTGACCAATATTTTTGAATAGATGGATTTATATCTGCTGAATACGCAATATTCACTGCCAAAGAGGCAAAAACTAAAACAACTGACTTCATTAAGCTCATCAATTTTTATCATTAAATATAAGAAAAACCCTGCCATACGACAGGGTTTTCAGTTTCAAACTTATACGTAAGCTTTTAAAACGTCGTCTTTAGCCATTACAGTTTGTAATGATGCTAAAACTTGAAGCGTATTTTGGTTATTTGCAGAATAGATTTCACCAAAGTTTGCTTTTGAAACTTTAAAGAAACGGTCTTTGTCTTGAGGTTTAATTTGCATTAACTCAGCAAGTACGTTCAGGCTTTCACCTTGGCCTACTGCCATATCACGTGCTAAAGCTTCAGCATTTTCATTTGTAAATGTAACCACTTGAGCAGTTACTGTTCCGCCTTGACGGCAGCCTAAAGTACCGAAAGTGATCCCTAGTAATTGGTTAGTAAAAATACCGTTTGTTGTCGCAGCAAGAATTTTAGGCGCTACTCCTTTTTTGCCAGCCCAGACTTGTGTACCCACACCACAACCTACGTCGTTGTCAGCCATTGCAACACTTGAACCAGCCGCTAATAACGCAGCTAAAGCTAATTTTTTTAACATAGATGTAAATCTCCAAAATCATTATTGATTGTTTCTTATGTGTTGTATTGTTATGTGTAATTTTTATTACACGCTATTAAAGATAGCGAGATGGTTGTGAATTAGCAATTAAAAAATAAACAATATGATAAAAAGTGCAAAAGAAAAATTTATCTTAAATTCCAGTTACCTTGATTATCTCGATGACCCAATATTTTAAGCACCAGTACTAAACTTAAGAGTAATAATAAATACCATGACCCCAGTTTACCCCAACCCACCATATGCCAAGCATCTACCTGACTTGGATAGAGCCAGATTTTATAAAAAGTACTAATATTTTCAGCAATCCAGATGAGAAAAGCGAGGGTAAATAATACAGGTAACATCGGAATTTTAAATTTATGTTCATTTAACTGAAAATAAAGTTTGGTTTTCCAAAAAATAAAAATGCTTATTGCAAATAAGATATAACGAATATCAGGTACAAAAAATTTACTCATAAAGTTTATATATGAGAAAAATGCCAGTAAAAGCATCGTTCCAAAACTTGGGAGTTTTTCAAAAGAAACTTGAAACAGTCGAATTGACCGTGCAAAAAAACTACCTACAGCCGAATACATAAAGCCTGCAAATAAAGGCACAGTTAAAATTTTAAATACCGCAGGCTGAGGATATTGCCATGATGCAATCGCAGGGTGTGTTAAAAATATTTCCATGACCATCGCCATGACATGAAATAAAGCAATAACTTTGGCTTCTGCCCATGATTCAAGTTTTAAATATAAAAGACAGATCTGAATCAGCACTGCATAGATGAGTAAATAATCATAACGATAAAAACCCATATATTCATGGCTTCCCATCGGTGCTGTTAAAGCAAAAGCAATTAAAAGTAGAATACCAAACAAGGCTGCCGAAACAGCCTTGCCGATAAAATGAATTGGTAAAGTGAGATGGCGCACAAAAAACTATCCTAGATATTTAGCACTATACTCATGTACTGTATCTACAAAGATTTTTGGTTGCGCAGGGTCTACCCACTGGGTAATACCGTGGCCTAAGTTAGCAACGTAACCTGTTTTTTCACCGTTTGCATAAGCATCGTCTAACATTGCTTTTACAGCTTTTTCAATTGAAGCAGCCGAGCCATATAAAACAGCAGGGTCAAGATTACCTTGTAGCGCTACACGTCCCGACACAATATTACGAGCTGTATTAAGTGGAGTAGTCCAATCTAAACCTAATGCATCTGCACCAGTCGTAATCATTGGCTCTAACCATTGACCGCCACCTTTAGTGAAAACAATAACAGGAATACGGCGACCATCTTTCTCACGTTGCAAACCAGCAATGATTTTATTCATGTAGTTTAAAGAGAATTCGACATATTCACGATGTGCTAATGCCCCACCCCAGCTATCAAAGATCTGGATAGCCTGAGCACCTGCATCAATTTGAGCATTTAAATAGTCAATAACTGAATCTGCTAAATGATCAAGTAAAGCATGCAAAACTTCTGGTTGCGCGTACATCATCTGCTTGGTAAAACGGAACTCTTTACTTGAACCACCTTCAACCATATACGTTGCTAATGTCCAAGGACTACCAGAAAAACCAATCAGTGGAACTTGGCCACCTAAAGCAGAGCGAATTGTGCTTACTGCATTCATCACATAATCAAGGTCTGACTTTGCATTTAGCTTGGGTAAATTCGCGACATCTTGTTCAGTACGAACAGTTTTTTGAAACTTAGGGCCTTCACCCGTTTCAAAATAAAGACCTAAGCCTAATGCATCAGGAATTGTTAAAATATCTGAAAATAAAATTGCTGCGTCTAAATCGTAACGGCGTAAAGGCTGTAAAGTTACTTCACAAGCAAATTCTGTATTTTTACATAGAGATAGAAAGTCGCCTGCTTTTGAACGTGTTTCACGATATTCAGGCAAATAACGTCCTGCTTGACGCATCATCCATACCGGTGTGGTATCTACAGGTTCGCGTAACAAAGCTCGTAGGAAACGATCATTTTTCAAAGTCGTCATTACCAATCTCTATATTCTTTATGTGGCAGCATCATATCAAAAACATAGAGATTTTTATAATTTCAATTTCACACAAAAAACTCGTCAATCTACTAAAAAATGCATATTTACACAAAAGTCTACTGCAAGCAGCTAGGTTTTCTGCAATACTTGCAACATGTTACATCGGGTCTATTGATATTCTTTTAACCACTAAATTGCCAATCTTGGGCTCATAGAGATGAGTTATTGGTAGTTTTATGCACTTTTAGATTAGATCATGCCCCTATTGCTTATATGAAAATTCTTAAGGTTGAATTACATGTTTGTTCGCTCATTACTCGCTATGAGTTTAAGTTGTATTATTGCTAATGTTGCTTTTGCTGCTTCAACAACTGAGCAACCCCTGAACCCTAAAAAGGTATCAGCTCCTGTAGAAGATCCGATTGATCCTTTAGCAGTAGATGCAGCTTCAACTGTAAAAGCTCAAGCTTCGACACAAATTACCGCTCAAGAACAAAGTGACTTAAATCGAGCGTCAACAACATTACAAAATTTGCAAAAAACTGAAGACCAAAATGCTGATTCAGGTATTGCCGCTTCAGCGCCGGTAGCCGTAGCTAAAACGACCACAACAACTGCAAAGACTTCAGCTCCAGCAGTTTCTTGGACATTAGATAGCTTAAATTCGGCTGAATGGTATGAAAATATTGGTAAAGGCCAGTTTCCAGTTTACGCTCGTGCTCACGTCATGCTAAATAATGCACATGCATCACCAGGTGCAATTGACGGTATGAGTGGCAAAAACACTTTAAAAGCAATCTCTTCATTCCAGCAAATGAATGGTTTATCACCTACTGGTGAACTGACTAAAGAAACTTGGGATGCATTAGTTGCTAAGCAAACAAAACCTTCATTTATTGAATACACCATTACTGATGCTGATTTAAAAGGCCCATATGCACAATCAATTCCTTCTGATTATGCTTTACAGGCTAAAATGAAAGGTTTGTATTACACTCGTGTTAGCGAAATGTTGGGCGAAAAGTTTCATATCGATGAAGCTTTCTTAAAAACAATCAATCCAACAGCAACATTCAAAAAAGCGGGTGAAAAAATCATTGTTCCAAACGTACGCAATGATTTACCAGAAGACATTCATTTGATTATTGCGCATAAAGGTGCAAAACAATTGTATCTCTTCAATAGCCGTAACCAAATGATTGCGTCATTTCCTGCAACAATTGGCAGTACTGATACGCCTTCTCCGACCGGTACTTACAAGGTAGTTGGTGTGGCTCGTAATCCTTGGTATAGCTACTCACCATCAAACTTTATTCAAGGTAAAAACTTAAAACCTCTTTCTTTACCACCAGGTCCAAATGCTCCTGTAGGTAATATCTGGATTGGTTTAAGTAAAAAATCTTTTGGTATTCACGGTACACCAAACCCGTCCTTAATTTCTAAAACAGCTTCTCACGGTTGTATCCGTTTAACGAACTGGGATGCTAACGATTTAGGTAATAAAGTACGTTCTGGCGTAACTGTTAAATTCTTAGAATAATCCTCTTAAATAAAAGAGCCTGCTTTATGCAGGCTTTTTTATTAAATTTTTAATATATCTCAGTGGAATATTTAGTTATTGTTTTGACTATAAAAATAAAACCAGCCTAGGTTTAATAATTACACAGCAATTTTTGTATTTAGAATATTCAGCATGGTTTGCATTTTAGCTTCTGTTTCTAGCCATTCAGCTTCGGCATCTGATCCTTCCACAATTCCAGCACCAGCATATAAGCGCATTTTATTTTCACTGAGTAGACCACATCGAATCGTCACTACCCATTCTCCATTACCCTCGGCATCCATCCAGCCTACTAACCCCGTGTAATAATGTCGGTCATAACCTTCATGATCTAAAATAAACTGCTTAGCAACATGAGTTGGTGAGCCACAAACCGCTGGTGTTGGATGTAATTCTAATGCAAGGTTTAATGCATTCGGTGCCTGTTGTTTGAGCATACCTTGGAATTCTGATGATAAATGCAACATTGTTGATGTTTCTAAAATATCTGGAAATTCAGAAACCTTAAGCTCTACACAATGAGTGGCTAAATTCCTAATAATATTTTCAACCACAATTCGATGTTCATGTTGGTCTTTCTCAGATTGATTTAATTCTTGTTGGCTGACGAAATTTTTTTCAGAAATCGGTGATTTGGGTCTAGAACCGGCCAAAGGATTACTGGTTACAATACGACCTTGTTTTGATAAAAGCAGTTCTGGGCTTGCGCCTAGAATATAATTATTATGTTCTACTGGAATCACAAAATTATAAGCATTTGGATTTTGTTTTAATAAAGCAGCCAATAAATTTTCTGGCTCTTGATGGCGGTTAAACTCATATTCAACAGCCTGAGAAAGAACAACTTTTTCCACCTTCTTTTTTTCAAAAGCATCTAAAGCTAACTGCACTGTACCTTCAAATTTTTGGCGTTGAATAAGTAATGATTTATTAATTATCTCAATGTTATTACGATTTTTTAATGAGTTAATCGTAGAAGATGCTTGTGTTATTTTTTTATGATCAGCATAAAAATTTAAGCTACTTTTCTTTGTAATATCAAAAGGTATAGCACCAATTAAAACTGGATTTTGATGGCCTTGCTTTTTAATTTCTTCAAAACATTTTGCAATCTCATCATTAAATAGTGCGGTATTTGCTGCAGGTGTATTTACCGTTTTAACGAATTCGTTGACTTCGAGATAATAATTCTTCGTAGAGAAACATGAAAATTTCTTTTGACCGATATGATCTAAATTTTGCTCTACTGATATTTGAGTCTGCATCATCTGTATATCACCTCTCACATTGATTTTTTTCAAGCAAATTCTGTAGTACTTCTTTTTAAATATAGGAGTATAAAAATACTGAAACACACATTAATGCAAATGATTATTATTATCAATAATAAAATTAGTTTTCAATGCAAGAAATTGTAATTATCTCGTTATTTGTATAAAAAAATTTAACTTTAACTTCTAGATTTACCTCGATTAAACTTTCTTGTCTAAGGTAAAAATAAAGAAACTCGCCATCTAGTTTTTTAAAATTTATATTTTTAAAATCAATAATTTGCTTATATTTTAAATAAATTGCTTTAATGATACTTTCTTTAGCAGAGAATATTACCAAATATAAATATGCTTGTTTTTTTTGCAGCTTTTCAATTTCTGCTTGTTCATTTTTATTTAGAAAAACATCATAAAACTCATCTTTCTTTTGAAAAAAAATATGATGCTTTTGAGACTCTATATCGATCCCAAATATTTTTTCTTTAACCGTGTTATTTCTAGCATATGCGATGGCATGACATGATTTTTTTGATCCAACATGGCTAATCCCACCCAGCACTCCTTCGGGCCATAGGGGTTCCCCATGTCTACCTTGATAGACAATAGAATGTTGTAAATTGAGGCTTTGTAATGCATGTTTTGCTGCTAAGCGTCCCGTCAAGAATTCTAATTGTCGAATGAAGCGTGAGCTTTTTATATTCGGTGGAAGAAATATATTTAGCTCCTGGTAGATATGATCAAGCTGAGGTATTTCTTTGATTTCACTGAGCTGGACTTTATGTATATCTAGCCCGAAAGCTGTTAGCTTTTCATATTGAATATTTATTTCATCCAGACATGAATTAGCCTCTCTATTTACCTGCTTCTCCCTATTCATAGCCTGCACTTTATTCAATATTCACGGTCAATGTTTCAACGATGGCAGCAATGTTTTCAAGCATCTTTATTCGGGTCTCGGGATTGAGAAAGTAGAAATGGTCCCCTTCAAACTCAATACTACCTAACCACTTTTCTGTGTGTTGTTCCCATGCATCCATCATTCTTTTGTTAGGAATATCAGGGTCTTGTTTGCCATAAAATGCAACGATCGGAACCTCAGTCTTATGAATCTTCTCGCTAAGTAATTGATCGCTAAGATAGAAGTCGTTACGAATGATTTTGAGAAAGAATGTGAGCGCATCCTGATTATTTAAAATTTCATCAGGAAAATTATTGTAGCGTTTTAATTCATCAATAATTTTTTCATCAGTTAGCTCATGCTTGTACCGCATATGTTGAATATAGTGATGCTCAGGTCGGCTACTTATAACGATTAATCTCAACTGATCAATCATTGTTTTTTCATTCAAATAATTGAGTACTTTCCAAATCAAGCCACCTCCTACACTATGTCCAAATAAAATGAACGGTGTATCTGAATAAGCATGTATTTCATTGGCAATTTGCATAGCCAATAGATCAGGATCATCAATTAATGGTTCATTTATTTTTATACCATGACCCGAATATTCAATAGGAATAATACGAATATTGTCAGAGATCTGCTTTTTCCATGGATGATAAATACTCGCGCTACTCCCCGCAGGCGGTAAACAGAACATATTATATTGATGTTTATTCACTTAAGAATTCTCCAAATATTAAGCATTTTTCTTTCATAAAAAATGCTTAAATCAGGTTTCTACGTTATTTTTTAAACAGAAATTGAAGCTAAATTGATAGTTTGAGTCGGTTGCCAAATGGTGGAATCACGATGTGTCACAAAAATAACCGTAGAAGAAAGAGTACGTATCGTTGTAACGATTTCTTGCTCAGTCTCTTCATCCAAGGCAGAGGTTGCTTCATCAAGTATTAAAATCGGCGCATTTTTGAGTAATGCTCGGGCAATTGCGACCCGCTGACGTTCACCACCAGACAATGCGGTGCCTTGTTTACCTACCGATTGATTAATTCCTTCTGAACTACGGTCAATAATTGCCCCTAATGCGGCATCTCTTGCAGCCTTTTCTATTTCATCATCAGTTGCATCAGGTTTTCCTAAACGGATATTTTCAGCCAGTGTTCCTGTGAACAAAATAGGTTCTTGCGTGACATAAGCGATATTCGAAACCAAATCTTCATATTTCATTTGATCAAGAGTTATGCCACCCAGGGTAATTTTTCCTCTTTGTGGATCATCAAACCGTGTAAGTAATTCAAGTAAAGTACTCTTACCACTACCGCTTGGTCCAGTAACCCATACTCTGCTCCCCCATGCGATTTCGAGAGTCATATTTTCAAGTACTGGCGCATAGCTAACGTCTTGTACAGAAATATGATGGCCAGTAGGAATTTGAGGGTGTAATGGCTCAGGCAACTCAGGTGGATGGGTGATCTGATTAAAATTGCGAAGTGCGGCAAACAAATCATTGATATGCAACCCTGCGGTAGCAAGTTCACCTAACGGCGCTGCTGCACGTCCAATTAAGACGAGTAATGCCAATATCAAAGCCGCATGATTGACTCCAGCGAACACCAGATATGTTGCCATCCCTGCAATGGGTAAAACACTTGCCAAGGTTGCAACAAAACTTGCAAATGCAGCAGCACGATTAATCCGTACTAAAGTCTCTTCTTGCTCTTCCCAACGATGTTCTAGCCTTTGGACCGCACGTTCTGGTCCCGAGGCTGTGCGTAATAACTCAACATGATCAACCAATTCCAACGTTGCTTGTGAAGCAGCTAAATCGGCAGTATTACGTTTTTTATCAATATGCATGAGTGCACGTTGTGCTAGGAATTGAGCAAATAAAGAGAGTAAAAGTAAGCCTAAAGCGACAAATGCTACGCCTGCTCCAGCAAGCAGGCCTATTCCTATTGTTAGAAATAAAGGCATAAAAGGCGCATGTAAAAAGGTTTGCAATTGATGAGCAGGGATACTCATAAACCCAGGAATTCCCTGTCCAGCAATTGTCTTAATCTGAGCACGCTGTTCATTGGTAAACCAAGAGAGCTTGGCACGAGCTAAAGATTTGCCTAACTCAGCAAATAGGTCTCCTGCTAAACGCACACCAGTAAGGAAGCCAGCACGAGTGACTATAACTGTCACTAATATTGCTGCAATTGCACTGATGAGAACCCAACTTGGAGACCATTGATTGACAATTGCAAATGCCAAGACGGTATATGCGATTGCTTCAATTGCGGCAACAATGATCCATCCGATACCAACAATAATTAATTTTTGCTTGGCTGCACGAGGAAGCATCGAAAAAATCTGATCTTTATTTAATTTAGCAGGAGTATTCATAAAGATTTCCCTGAGTCAGTTGGGCCTTTAAGCACTAACCTGTTGTCGGCATGAGCAGCTAAGGCAAGATCATGAGTGACCATGACGATGGTTTTATTCTGGTTTTTAGCTAAGTGGCTTAATTCCAATATTATTTTTGTCGCATTGGTCTGGTCGAGTGCGCTCGTTGGCTCGTCTAATAAAATAATAGGAGCTGAGGATAAAAACGCACGCGCTATTCCTATGCGCTGTTTTTCACCACCTGAAAGTAAAGTTGCATCTGCATTTAAATCTACTTTTAATTGGGCCTTGAGTAATGCCTGCTCAAGTTGTTCATCATTTGCATTAACGGCAGATAAGGATAAGTTTTCTCTTACTGTGGCCGGTAATACATCTCCACCTTGTGGAATAAACAAAACCTTTTCATGTCTTAGTTTTTCATGTAATTGCAAAATATCTGTTTTTGCTAATTGAACGACACCTTCTTGCAATACAGCGAACCCAGCAAGTGCTCGCAGTAAGGTTGTTTTCCCAACTCCACTTGGCCCTGTAATTGCAGTCATTGAATTTTTTGGAAATGAATAACTTAATCGATCCAATACTTTTTGATTTTCAATTGTAAAGCTTGCATTAACTATTTCGAGTGTTACATCTTGCTCAATCTGTTGTAGATTGCCCGATGAGAGTACTGGCTCTTTTAAGAATGCAGATAAACGACTAGCTGCAGCTCGCCCAGCAGCAACATAATCAAGACCATGCCCTAAACGTAGTGAAGGTGTCACGATGGCCAAACTAAAGAAAAGTGTTGCAGCCAAGGTCATGCTGTCGTATTGATAAGCCACGAGATAGGCTATGGCAAAGGTTGCAGCAGCTTGTAGTAATGCAGTGGCAACAGCAGCGAGTGTTGCGACTTTACTCACCCAAGACACCATATTTTGAGTGAAATTTTGTGCTGATTGGGTATAGGCAGTTAAAGCGCCTGATTGTTGCCCATATATTCGATTATCACGAATGCCGCGCGCATAATCATCAGCAGAACCAATAATATCTAACATGACCTGCATACGTGCAGCACCATCCCGTTTTGATACATGGGGGACAATAATTAAATAATAAAGTGAAGCAATTGCCCCAGGTAATAATACCCAAAGAGCCATCGGGCCAACTAACACAACTAATAAAACAATAGAAACTAAAGGGATTACAGCAAAAATCGCAATTTCCGACGGTAAATGCGCCACCATATGATGTAAAGTTGCGATATCGTCTGAAACCAGTCGTTTTAAGCTTTGGTCACCCTGTTTTGATAGGGTTGTGGTCGGTAACCGAATTAAATGATGAGCAATTTGACGACGTAATCGTGCCGAAAATCCAGCCTCTGCATCATGCACTAACCATGAAGCCAGTGCTGCCAATGCCGCCCCAACTATCCAAAAAACCGCTGAAAAGATCACCCAATAAGAAGATAAATAACCAATCAACTGAATCATGCCCCACAGGGCAGTTAAAATGGCTAAACCAGAAAATACGGCAGCAAGTGTTCCTGCAAATAATTTAGGAAATGCTGGCTTGAGTGCAGGTGCCAAAGAAGAGTCTGTCATCAGATGAGATAACTTTAAATCAGACATGCTTATCTCTCTTTATATTCATAGAAAAAGCGGTACTTAAAATAAAATCTCGCTTCAATTGACCAGCAAGAATTGCTATTTTCGGCTTTAAAAAAGCATGAATAAGAAAATCATATAAAAAGTATTTTTTTAAAAACTTTAATTGCATCAAAAACTTCCTAACCGCCCTATCAAAATATTTTTAGATCATTTTCTAGACTGTAAAAATTAATATGGATTTGTCTAAATCATCTTGGTTGATATGACTAAAAACCAACTGTACGTTTAGAGGCACCTTGTAAATCAAAAATAACGTCGTCAATTAAGCTATCAATCTGACGTGTATCTCGGTGATGTGCCGTAGTAATTAAATGAGCCATATTTCCAGAGGTTGCCAGATAATGCTTTTTCCAGACGTGCTCAGAAGGACACGGAAATACCACAGTGATTGAATTCGGATTCCGCCAAGCAGGAATGCTCACTGCCTGAAAGCGATCAACCGCGTACTGGGCCATTTTGAGGCAATGTTGAATTCTCTGTCGTCTTTGTAAATTGGTTTGGCTACGTATTGCTGCCCACATCAGCAAGACGGTATGACCATTACGAGAACCACTAATGGTTTGATCACGTGTAGAGATATAGTCAACATCTACCGATATACGCTCTACATTTTGGCGTTTGGCCACAACAATGCCACACGGAATCGGTGAGCCAATCATTTTATGACCAGACACACAAATCGAGTCGATGCCATGAGCAAAGGAAAACGCTTGAGGATGATCAACAAAAGGTAAAATCATGCCACTCAAGGCAGCATCGACATGAATATAATAATCTCGGCGCATGATTCCGATTTGCGCTAAGCGCTCTTGAATCATTTCAATATCATCAATTGCGCCCGTCATAGTCGTGCCAATATTTGCAAAAATAATGGGGTGACTTTCTTTATTGGTTTTTATTTTATCGATTAAATCATCATAGTCGATTTCACCATTATCCAATGATTCAACCACGCAAGATTTCATCTGCAATAATTTGGCGATTTTTCCTACCGAATAATGCGTATCTTTTGAATAATATAATGTTGAATCTGGAAATAGCTCACGTGCCAGATAGCAGCCAAACATATTACCTTCTGTGCCACCATTGGTTACGTATCCCCAGCTTTCTTCAAAGGGAATTTGAAAAATTTCAGCAAAATACGCCATCACATCTTTTTCAAACTCAAAAGAATTCAATGCGTAATTGCTATAGTCTTTCCAATCACCACAATTATTAATAGAGAATTTGAAAAAACGGAATAAAGCGGAATAATCAAAATCTGCAGATTCAGGATATCCAATATTGAAGTATTGATGTTTTAAACAGTAATTCCAGAATGTCTCTATTTTCTCTTGATCAGCAGGCGATAAAATCATTTTTTGCTCCGTTAATATGACGATTACAAGTCGTCTAAGGAGTCGCTATCAAAGATATAAATTTTATGTATAAATTTAGCGACCAGGATTTGTCGTATGCCTTATGAGGCAACCCTCTACCCTGCAATCCGTTGCCGTGCATCCACCAATGACCACCAATTTGATAAAGTGGGTGTACGTCCTAATTCCTCAAAACTAATATTGATTCCCTGCGCTTTGAGTTCCGAAGAAAACTGCATAATTCGTAAAGAGTCCAATCCATAAAGAATCAGGTTCTCTTCTGGATCTAATTCATCTTCTTCAATAAGCTGCTGGACCTTTTGCTCTAACCAAGGTCGTGTAATGCCTGTTGCCACCTGCCCCACTACAGATTCGGTATCCACAACTTGACCGCAACGTGAAGATACATATTTCAAAGCTAAGCGGTGTTCTTCTTCTGAAAAATCGGCAACTGCATCCCCAACCAGAAAGGGTTGTATGTCACTCATAAAAGCTTCAATTGCCGTAACCATACAACCGATATGAGCATAGACACCGCCAATAATGAGCTGATCACGATTCCAATTTTGCATTCTTTCAAGCAAATCCGAACGTTTAAACGCGCTATAACGCCATTTCGTTAAGACAATGTCATGTTCAGCAGCAGTAAGTTGATCAATAATTTTTTGCTGATCAATTGTTGAGGCTGGCAAACCCGGTCCCCACATCGCATTCAGTAATGCACGATCTGCCGCTGGTTGTTCATAAGGCTGTGCGGTATAGACAACCGGAACATTGTTCTGATGTGCCCAAGTTCTTAGTTGAACTAAATGATTAACAACCGTCTTAATTAATTCACTTTCAGCATCGTAAAAATTTAAAAAGTAACGCTGCATATCATGAATTAATAAAACTGCTCGAGAAGGATCTAATTGCCATTCTGTTTTATTATTTGGATAACTCTCTCTTTTGGGCATGAGATAAGTAGAAATTTTTGCAATAGCCATATGCTGCTCTATATTTATTAAGATGTTGTAGATGTATTTAAAATGCTGCGAAGTTGCTTTTTGTCCACCTTACCGACTGCGGTTAGTGGCAAACTTTCGATTAATTTGATCTGGTCTGGAAGTTTGTATTGTGCAATACCCAATTCCATGAGATGGCGTCTGAGCACAACAGCTTTAAGTTCAGGATTTCGAGAAACAATAAAGGCACAACTTTTTTCACCGAATTGTTCATCAACAATTGCGACCAAAGCTGCGTGCATAACTTCTGGATGCAAAAGAATAAGTTTTTCTATTTCTTCCGAAGCAATCTTTTCACCACCACGGTTAATCTGGTCTTTAATTCTTCCTACTACACGTAAATTACCATCCGAAGTACGCTGCACGAGATCGCCCGAATAGTAATAGTTGTCCTCATCAAAGACCTGTGAATTATGTTCAGGGCTTTGGTAATAACCACAAAAGGTATAAGGCCCCCGAGTCGCAAGCATCCCTATTTCGCCTTCTGGGACTTCTTTATACTGCTCATCTACAATTTTGATTTCATCATCAGAACTGATAGGACGCCCTTGGGTGGTAAAAATTTGCTCATCGGAGTCATCTAGTCTGGTGTAATTGACCAAGCCTTCGGCCATTCCAAATACTTGTTGTAATTTACAATTGAGGACTTCAGGAACTTGACGGGCTAAAGATTCAGGGAAACTTGCACCACCTACTTGAAGCAACTCTAAAGACTGAATTTGATCTTTATATTGCGTGGCTTTTTCTAGCCACATAATGACAGCACTCGGCACTAAAGATGCCATATTGACTTGATGTCTTTGAATAATAGAGAAGCAATTGAGCGGTTCAGGATTTGGTGCCATCACAACACATCCACCTGCATGTAAAACGCCTAATCCACCGGGTGAACTCAACATAAAGTTATGGGGAGCTGGTAGAGCGCACAATAACCGGGTATTTGAGTTTAAACCGCAAATCTCGGCACTGGCCCGCACACTATAGTCATAGTCATTATGCGTTCGTGGAATAAGTTTTGGTGTTCCCGTACTTCCACCTGACAATTGAAAGAAAGCAACTTCATCAGCAGGTGTAGATGAAAAATCGACTAAGGTCTTTGCTGGTGTTTCAATCCAGTCTAATAGTCCGAAATCGGTAGCTTGATGATTGAGCATCAAAATAATTTCAGGACTTAAATTTACTTCATGAAGTGAGTCAATAAATTGATTATTGCTAAAGACTTCATGCTGACGCGAACCAATTAAAAGCTTAGGTTGAATCTGTTTAATAAAGGCATTTAGTTCATATTGGCGATGGCTATATAGCGCATTGAGCACAACCACGCCTGCCTTAAGCAAGGCAAAAAAGACAATATAAAACTCCGCAACATTGGGAAGTTGTACTAAAGCAGTATCACCCTTGCCCAAGCCTTTTTCAGCTAGTCGAGAAGCTAAATTTGTTGATAGCTGGTCCAGCTCGATATAACTCAACTGACGCTCACCACAAATAATTGCCGGCGAATGCGGGTGCAATTGAACCCCTACCGTTAAAATGCGCGTCAAAGGTTGGTCAATCCAATAACCTTTATTTCGATAGTGTTGCGCTCTCTCTGGAGACCAGCGAACAAACTCAATCAACTGTTTTTTCATGACATTCTAAATATTCAATTTAATTTAATGATTATCAAGCTATTGATTCTTCGTAAATTTTCTTACATATCGGCATAAATATTTAATTTGAATACCGACAAAAGAAAATTCTTAAGACGGACAAGCTATATATTCAAAGCAAAATTGGAAATGATTAACAAATGCAACTGGTAATCATTTTCATTTGTTTGTATGATGCTGAAACAAGATTAATTTGTCAACCGAGTTATCGTTCAATGTGTGAATTAACTTCGATGCAAGCGGCCTGCTGGTTTGGTCGCTCTGGCAACGCAACTTTAGGTGGGGTTGCTGCCCACCTCTATGCAGAATTTGACGGTCAATTTATTGATCTACAAAAATTACATTTAGCACTTCAACAACTTTATAAAGAACACCCTATTTTGAGGTTAAGTTTGAGCGCCGATGGCATCGCAAACATTATGTCTGAGAAGACTCAACAGATATTAGAAGTCGATGATTTTTCAAAGCTTAGCGATCATCAAATTGAGCAAATGCTCATGCAAAAACGCGAGCAATGGACCCATCAAAAACTTGATTTAAGTCGGGGCCAAACTGCAAGATTTTCTGTAAGTGTTCTTAAAAATAATATTTTCCGTTTTCATGTAGATACGGACATGATTGCTATAGATCCGTCCAGTTTTTTGAACTTGATGGAAGATCTTTCTTTGTTTTATGAAGACCCAGAAATATCATTCTCCCGTCCGCCTAATTTTTTTGACTGGTATCAAAAAATACGGACAGCCCCTGACCTAAAAAAATTAAACCAACGAGACCGCTTATGGTGGAAACAACGTCTGCCTCATATTAGCCCTGCTCCGTCTCTACCTTTCATTCATCAAGAATTCAAAACAGCAAAAAGTGATCGTTTAAGTATTTGGTTATCGCCGGAAGAACGAAAAGCATTACAACAACTTGCTAGAGAACAACACATTACCGTGACCAACCTGATATTAGGTTTATTTGCATATACGCTTGGTCATGCAACCAAAGATCACAGCTTCCGATTAAATATTCCTACTTTTTGGCGTGAGCCGGTTTTAAAAAATGTCGAAGGCACTATTGGTGATTTTGCTAATTTAGTCATCCTTGATGTCGATATGAAAGGAATAACTACCTTAGCTGCATTCTGCAAACAAATAGCAAATCAAATGCTTGAGTTATTAGAGCATTCACATTATTCGGGTGTTAATGTTCTACGTGACCTGTCCCGTTATCATGGTAGTGCACAGATTGCTCCCGTGGTATTTACAGCGGCACTTGATTTAGAAAATGATAATTTACTTTCCAAACGTGTCCGCCGTGTTTTTGGCTCAATGAATTGGGTCATTTCACAAGGACCACAAGTTGCACTTGATGCACAAGTTGCTCATGTAGATGACGGTATTTTAGTTAACTGGGACATCCGTTTAGATGCTCTACCCAAAGAATGGATCACGAATTTATTTGAATCTTTCATTCATTTACTTAAAAATCTTGCCGCACACCCTGAGCAACTTAATACACAAATTATAAGCCCAGCCCAAAATACCTCATCAGATCGTACGTCCCAAAAACCATTAAATGCATTACAACAAGCCTACCTATTAGGCCGAACTCAAGCCCTTCCTTTAGGTGGTGTTGCCATGCAAGAGTTTAGGCAGTATCACGGCACAATAGATATTGTTTTATTAAGACAACGTTTGACAGAAATGGTACGGCGGCATGACAGCTTACGAACCTATATTGATAAAAATAGATTAGTACAATATGTAAGCGATCAAGTGAGTGTCAATTTAAAAGAAATAGACCTAACTACATGGGAACCTGAACGTGCTTCTCACTACATCGAGTCCTATAAAAATAGTTATACGCATGAGCTATTTGATTTAAATCAGTCGCCTTGGAATATCACCGTATTTTTATTAAAAAATAATCTATTAACAATTTTTGTCCGCTTTGATGCATTGATTTTAGATGGCCGATCTATAGCTTCACTTATGTTAGAGCTATTTGATGGACAACAACATGATATCCAAACACAAATAGAAGACAATGAAGCTGAAAATAGCTTGTCTGTTCATCAGGAAGATATGGCTTACTGGGAAAGAAAATTTTCTAAATTATCGGCTATTCCAGCGCTTCCGTGGAAAACACCCTTACAGCATTTACCGACTTCACGTTACCAACGTAATAGTCTGGTTATAGAAAAAGATCAATTTAAACAGTTGTCTAAAATTGGAGCGAAACATTCACTGTTTAAAAACTCAGTCATCATGGCGCTTATTTTGGAAGTGCTATCTCATTGGAACACTGAAAAATCTCTATGCGTTGCTGTTCCTACACTTCCCCTCTATGCCGGACCATTTTCCAATAGTTCTACGTTTATTGCTGTTGAGTGGAAAACTTCAGATCAATTTGCTGAACAAGCAAACCGTTTGCAAACTGAAGTTTTAGAGGGTTTACAGCATCTTTCCTTTTCAGGCGTTGATCTCGCTCGACTATTATTTGAAAAAGTTGGCACTGCTCCAGTATTGCCGATCGTAATTACAAATGGTTTGTCATGGCCTGTATTATCTGAATCTCATCCTATTCAGCAACTAGATGGCCTTACTCAAACACCTCAAGTTGCAATTGATATTCGCTTTAGCACAAGAAATGACGGCGCTTTGATTTTCGATATTGATTATGCCCAAGAAGCATTTCCATCCCACATAATTGACGATTTCTTGGATGCGCTACAACTAGCAATCAAGCAAATTATTGACTCAGAAATATTCAGTTTTGATCTCAGTAATTTTTTAAGTGAGCTTCAAAATAAACGACCAGATTTTAAGAATAATGAGTCCAATCATTCATCTATACCACTTGAAAATAATGATAAACAGCAAAATCAACTACTCGACATTTATTTAGAAGTGATAGGTCACACGCCAAATAAGGAAGTGGACAGCTCAACTCATTTTACTCATCTCGGGCTGCGTCCACATCATTTAAAGGTCGTTTCAAAACGTATCAATGAAACATACGCGATTCAGCTCTCACCTGTTCAACTTATTCAATGTCGCAATATTGCTGATGTAGAGAAACTACTAACACCACATTAATTCGTATTTTTAACTTTCATAACTTTGGAAACAGATAAAGTATAAACATGAAAAAAATAGATATTACCGGAATTGGTATTGGGCCATTCAACTTAGGTTTAGCTGCTCTTTTGTCTCATCATCCCGAAATCAAAAGCGTATTTTTAGAACGTAAACCAGAATTTCGATGGCATGAAGGGTTGCTATTGCAAGGCACAACATTACAAGTTCCTTTCTTTGCCGACTTGGTTACTATGGCCAATCCTTGCCATCCCTTAGGCTATATTAATTATTTACATCAACATGATCGCTTACATCAGTTTTATTATTACGACAGTTTTTTAATTCCACGCCGTGAATATGACCATTATTGCCGTTGGGCTTCAAAACAATTACCCGATTGTCGATTTGGAGAAAACGTAAGTCATGTGGAATATGACGCCAAGCTCGATAAATTTATTATAGAAAGTGAATCAGCTTCGGGCGAAAAACAAAAATATATAAGCCAAAATCTGGCGATTGGTATTGGGACTAAACCTCGAATTCCTAAATGGCTTGAAACATGCAAACACCCTTTAGTAAAACATTCTGCGGAGTTTGCGAAAATTCAGGAACAACTCAAACAATGTAAACAAGTCACGGTTATTGGCTCAGGCCAGAGTGCAGCAGAATGTGTGCTTGCTTTATTTAACTCACTTACACCAGAACAAGTAAAAGCAGGTGCCTCTATTCGTTGGATCACACGTTCTGCTGGCTTTCACCCAATGGAATATTCTAAACTTGGGCAAGAATGTTTTACCCCTGCATATATGCAATATTTCCAGAGCCTGCCTAGAGATAAACGCCGCGATATTGCTGCTAGTCAGGGCCTGATCTATAAAGGGATTAGCTTCTCAACCATTGGCGATATATATGATGTGCTTTATGAGCGTTCAGTGGCTGGTGAGAAATCCGGTTTAAGCCTATACACAAGCTGTGAAGTTGAATCGGTTGAGCAACTTGAATCGGGTTCTCTGCGTTTAACCTGTTTACACACCCAACTCGATCAACGTTGCGAATTAGAAACTGATGCCCTTGTCGCAGCTACAGGCTATGTTCATGATTGGCCTGAATGGTTCCAAAATATGAAAGGTTCTATTTTAGCGGTTGATGATAAAAATGATTGTATTGTTCAAGAAGACTTTACGGCTTTACGTTGTGATAAAGGACAAGGTCGAATTTTCATTCAAAATGCCGAAATTTTTCAGCAAGGTGTAGGTTCTCCAGACTTAGGGATCGGAGCAACCCGAAACTCAGTCATTATTAATCAATTACTGGGGCGTAATGCTTATCGAATTCCTAAACAGTCTTCTTTCCAGCACTATGGTTTGCCAAAATAAAATATAAATATCATAAAAAAACCCGCGATTGCGGGTTTTTTATTCGGTTGAAGATTACAACAAATTAAAAGTCATATGATACAGATAGCATATACGTTCTTGGTGCACCTAAAGCCAAATTCGTCAATTGTGGCTGTGCCCAATACGCTTTGTTGGTTAAGTTATAGATATTGGCGCGGAAAGTAACTGGGTGGTTCTCGACTTTCGTGCTATAGCGTGCACCAACATCTAAGAGCGTACGCCCAGGTACGGACAAGGTATTTTCTGCATTAATATATTGCTTGGAAACTGCATTGATATTTCCTGATAAGGTTAAAGTCCCTTGTGCTACTTGAGTATCCCACTCTGCTCCAAGCTTAGCCTGATTTTTTGGCACAGCAACTGCTGTATGACCATCGTTTCCTCCACTCTTAGTCTTGGTAAGTTCAGGATCAAGATAGGTAAAGCCCCCCATTAAACGTACATGTTCAATCGGTGAACCAAAGAATGACCATTCAATACCACGATTTCGTTGTTCTCCATCCGAAACAAAGGTAGGTAAGTTATTCACAAGCTGTGAAGGATCTGAATAACTATTTGGTTTGGTAATTTCAAATGCACTCAATGTATGCGCAAATGTCCCCAAATCAACCTTCAAACCAAGTTCCTGTTGTTTGGTTTTTTGAGGAGGAAATATTGTCCCTTTATTTGATGTAGTTGCAGGTGCCTGATCTCCCTTTGTCAAACCTTCAATATAGTTTGCATAAACAGAAATTTTATCAGTCGCTTTAATCAGTAAGGCGACACCAGGCGTGGTTGCTGATTTAGCATTTTCAGGCAATGTATTAACAGAACTTGTTGCTTTTACAGTCTGATGACGAAGTCCTAAAGTCAACTGTACTTTATCTTGAGCAAACGACAATGTATCGGCTAAACCGAAGCTAGAGGTGGAGAGTGTCGAATGAAATAGAAACGGCGGTGTAAATTCCGGTTTAGGCCCCCAATTTGGATTGGGATCATAAATATTCGTAAAAACAGGATCACCAAAACCTGGGATAATTCTATAACCATAATCATCTTGTGCATGATTATAGTAAGTTGCGTTGGCGACCCATTGATGTTTCACAGGCCCCGTCTCAAACTTGCCTTTAAAACCTGCATCTGCTGATTTTTTATCGACTTCAAAAGCAAGTTGTCCAAGCATTGAACTCAGTGTTCCAGTGCTACTCGTAATCGTCCCTGCACTTGCCCCATTATATTTATATTGGGTTGTACTTTGTCCATAAGCCGCATATGCCATTAACTGATCAGAAAAATCATATTCGCCACGAATCATGGCACCTTTATCTTTGGTTTCCACAGAGCCCCAATCCGGACTAAGTAAGGTATCCGCTTTCGGTGGTTTCGGAATTCCAACTGCAGTAGAGACGTTAACACCACGTGTTACACCATCAACATGATCTAAGGCATCGTAAGCATCAACAAAAACACGTGCTCTTTCACCTTGCCAATCTAAACCAAGCGAAAATAAACGACTTTCTTTCGACTGATCATTAACTGCTGCATCTCCATCTCGATACATTCCATTGATACGAACGCCGAATTCTTTATTTTCACCAAATCTTCTTCCAACATCGACATGTCCACCAAACTGAGCATCCGACATATAAGTTGTGGTCAATCGTGCAAACGGTTCATCAGCCGCATATTTGGTCACTAGATTTACCGTTCCACCCACCGATCCTGCTGGCGGCATCCCATTTAACAAAGCGGAAGGACCTTTCAACACCTCAACGCGGCTAAACATTTCCGGAGAAGTTCGATAAAATGGTGTGATACCAAAAAGTCCGTTCATTGACATATCATTCGTGCTCGAAGCATATCCACGAATATAATAGTTTTCACTCCAACCACCACTTGCACCGTTGGTATATATCGATGGATCAGTTGCTGCAATCACTTCTGTAATATCTTTTGCCTGTTTATCTTCGATATATTTATCTGTATAACTAATCGTATTAAATGGCGTATCTAGAAATTTTTTACTACCGAGAAATCCAACATTGCTTGATGTTGCAACTTGTCCACCTGCATAAGTATCGTCTTGTTCAGCTTTTACGGTAATTGCTGGTAAAGCTGCTACATTTGTTTGAGCAGCTTCTTGTTGTTCTAGAGTTTTTGTTGAATTATCAATAACAGCAGCATAGGTATTTGATGCACATAGTACAAATACAGTGCCTAATGCATAGCCTAATCGAAGGGCCATTTGTGCAGATGCAACACCATTTAATACAAAAGAACGGTGATTAATTCTTTGATCATTCCCACTTTTAAAATTACGGTTATCGCTAACGTTGTTCATTGAAAGACCTTTAATGTTGTGATTCATTTTTTATTAACTATCTGCTTAAAATACAAAGCAAAATAGTGAAAATTTATGCTGTAAAATTTGATTAAGTGATATGCGTAAAAATTTATTGGTAGCCTTTTTTTACATCTTCCATCACTATTTTGAGCGAGGTTGGGCTTGCAGCCGTGGTGTACCACGCATCGGCATCGACAAAAATGACACGACCGTTTTTCCACGCTTTGGTTTGACGTAATAATGGATTTTCAACACTGGCAGCATTAATGTTTGAGCGATGTTCCATCACAGCAGTTCGGTCCACGATATAGAGAATATCTGGGTCCGCTTTTTTGATGAATTCACTCGAAATTGGTTGTCCATGTAGACTTGTATCCATCACACCACTTGCAGGCTTTACTCCAAAAGCATTAAAAATAAAGCCATAGCGTGACTGAATACCAAAATTACTAAATGCCCCATTGTTATGAAGAACGACTAACGCTCTTTCTGGGCGATTGGCCGTTACGGCTTGTACTTGCTTCACCTGTTCATCAAGTTCAGAAACTTTCTGGCGGGCTAAATCTTCTTTATTAAATATTTTTCCTAAGGTCATCATATGGTCTTTAACCAGACCAATATGATTACTCTCGCTATTGTTGAAATTAATATCGTAATGAATGGTCGGGGCAATTTTTGACAGTTCCTGATACTGATTAACGTGTAATGGCGTCATCAAAATCAAGTCTGGTTTTAATGCATATATCCGTTCCATATTGGGCTGTACAATTGCACCCAAATCCTGAATTTGTGTATCTTTTTTATATTTTTCCAAAAAGTGTGGAACATAATCTTTTGGCATTCCCATAATCGGGACATTGAGTTGATCTAGAAAGTCAGCTTCATTCATATCAAGTACGGCAACGCGTTGCGGTAAATGATCTATCACCGTAGTTCCAAGCGTATGTTTCACCGTAATCGGTTCTGCGAGCTTCTGAGAAGCTTCAGTGGTATCTGCAACTTTTTGATCACATGCTTGTAGAGTGACAGCTGCCGCTATGATGAGGGCTACTCCCCCATACTTTTTCTTCCAGTTCATATGTATTCAAGCTCCAGATGAGTTGAAGTAATTACACATACAGCCACGCTCACTGTATGTAATTTCAAAATTAAGCTCGTACAGATCATTTAATTGCGCCTCTGTAATCACTTGTTCGGTTAACCCACTGAAATGAAGCTTGCCGTTCTTGAGCGCGACAATATGGTCCGAATAATTCGTGGCAAAATTGATGTCATGAATAACTAAAATCACAGTGCGCCCTTGTTCATCACATAAGCGCCTGAGTGCGCGCATAATTTGAACGGCATGTTTCATATCAAGGTTATTTAAGGGTTCATCTAATAAAAGTACGTCTGTTTGCTGTGCGATCGTCATCGCCAAAAAGGCCATTTGCCTTTGACCACCACTAATTTCATCTATGTAAGATTTGCGCAGTGGTTCTAAAGAAAGAAACTGAATAGCTTCATCAACCACCTGACGATCTTGCTCGGTTAAAACACCACGGCTATAGGGAAAGCGTCCAAATGAAACCAGCTCTTCTACGGTTAAACGCAAATTAAAGCCGGGTGCTTGACGTAAAGTCGCGACATGCTTGGCGTAAACAGCGGTTTTAATATCCGCAATATTTTGATGATTAAGAAAAATCTCGCCTTTATCCGGCTCTATTAAACGTGCCATCATCATGAGCAAAGTCGATTTTCCAGCTCCATTTGGACCAATGAGTGACGTCACCTGACCTGTAGGAAATTCAACATTTACGTCAGTCAGTACTGGCTTATTTCCATATGACTTATTGATATTCTTGACATGAATCATGCAACACCTCGGGTACGAACCGTCAGCGCAAGGAAATAAATGCCACATACGAGATTGACCAAAATGCTGACGGTCGTTTTGTAATTAAAAACGTGCTCAACTAAAATTTGAGCAGCAATAAATATGGCAATCGTGATGGCACAGCCCATGGGCAGCGTTAATTTATGCTTATAACTTCTTGCTAGTGCATAAGTAATGTTGGCAATAAATACGCCCATAAATACTGTCGGGCCAATCAGACTGGTAGATACCGCAACCAAAATAGCGATTAGGGCTAAATAGAAACTGACATAGCGGTGATGATGAATGCCTAATGAAATGGCTTGCTCACGCCCTAAAACCAGAACATCCAAAACAGGAAGTGCTTTCATACCGAGGAATAGAACAATGACTACAGCTAAGCTGGCATACAATAAAGTTTCTGGTTGAGAGCGATTAAAAGAAGCATAGCTAAGGTCTTGGAAAACAGAAAATTCACCAGGATTAATTTTGAGTTGAATAAATTGAGTAACCGTCCCGACGACCATCGTAAGGACTAAACCTAAAAGCAACAGGAGAAAGACATCATTTCTGCCATATGGCAGTAACCACTTATGGATTACCCACGAATAAAGCAGCATTAAAACGATAGAGATAAAGAAATTGCCGTTTACCCCTAACTGACTTAATCCATGTGTTCCCCAAAAAAACAACAACAAAACTTGCCATAAGAGATAAATCGCTTCATAGCCCATAATTGAGGGAGTCAAAATACGATTACCGACCAGTGTCTGAAAAACAATCGAGGAAAAAGCAACGCAAATACCGGCTATCACAATCGTTGCAAGACGCAGAAGTCGGTTAGGAATGACGTAATCAAAATCTAGTCCTGAGTTTAAAAATAAAAAACCTACTGCTAGACAGATGACAATCAGATAAATCGTCCATAGCTTTGTAATACGCATTATCTAAACTCCCTCAAAATGAGGATGAGGAAAATAATTCCCCCCACACCACCTGCGGTAAGTCCGATTGGCACTTCAAATGGATAAATAATCGAGCGACCAAGAATGTCGCAAACCAGTAATAGAGACGCCCCACCCAAAGCCACAATGGGCAAGGTTTTAGCTAAGTTTTCTCCGTATTTCAGTGCGACCAAATTGGGGACCACGAGCCCGACAAAAGGAATGGCACCAACAGTAATTACTGTGGTTGAAACTGTAATGGCAACCAGTATTAAACCAATGGCGGCTATAGCTGCATAACTAAGTCCCAAGCTAGAAGCCATCTCTTCACCCATACCAATCACGGTAAAGCGATGTGCGAAAAGATAAGTCAGGACAACAATCGGAAAAATAATGTAAATAACTTCATAGTGACCTTGGACAATTTTTGAAAAATCTCCTAAAAGCCACCCTTGCATACTTTGTAAAATATTAAAGCGATATGCATAAAACTCAGCTAAGGCACTCAGTACACTGCCGTACATCAAGCCAATAACGGGTACTAAAACCGTATTTCTAAAACGGATCCGCTGGATAATTGCGATATAAATTAAGCTAGCAATAAAACAAAAAATGATCGCAAATATCATCTTACTCAGCGTGCTGGTTACCGGAACTAAAGTTAACGACACTAAAATTCCTAGTTTGGCAGCATCTAAACCGCCTGAAGTTTCCGGTTCAACAAACTTGTTACGCACAATATGCTGCAAGATGACACCACATACCGCCAACCCGATACCGGTGAGCACAATAGTGATTAAACGAGGGATACGGCTGGCTGTAAGAGTGAGCCAACTCTCATGAGAAAAAGAGAATAAGGTAGACCACTGTATTTGCTCAGCCCCGAGCAATAATGAGCAAATACATAAAATGATAAAAATACAGAATAAGCCAAATCGCATCAGTGGCGTGCCCCACTTGAGCGTAATAAAGCCGATGCAAATTGCAAATTTAGTCCCATCAACCCAATGCGAGGGAAAATTTGTTCAACATTTGATGGGCTTATTAACCTTTCATGATTGAATATTCTCATGAAAATTCCTCAATTTTATCGAGACAACAGAATCAGTTCCTTTTGAATAGGCAAAATCACAGCCCTATTCTTAGGATCGTTTTTTTCATCTTTAAATTATTTTTGCCGAACCAATTTCGAATTAAATAAATATTAATCAATCACTTATTATTTATTTTCTATTTTAAAAATTCGTCATTCTCAATTGGCATCATCTTCTTGCAAATAATAATCTTGATGTAAATGAGAATCAATTATAGTATGTTTAAAGGTAAAATGTAACCCTACTGTTACATCAGTACAGTTCACGTGGACATCAACTCATTAGAAAAAGGTCAGTTTTTGTAAACAAGCAAATCTATAACATTATGAATTATATAAAATTTAATCTAATGTAAAAAATTTGCGAAATAAAAATTGATGAAAATAGCCATTTGATAAACCAGGATTCATTTATGTTGGAACAATTTTCCAAATCGCCCTCTCTCCTTTCGGTTACTGATTACGAAGAACATATCTGGATGTTGCAATTACAGCAGCCTGAACAAGTTAATCGACGTTTTCATTTGTGGAAAGTTAATCAAGGTTTAGACATTCAACTGCTGATTAAAGCAATTCAAGACATTATTAAAACTACGCCTGACTTAAATGTCCGTTATACATTTAGTGACGAAGGTGATTTATACAAATATCCATTTGATGATCATTCAGCTTGCCTAGAATTAAAAAAGAGCAATACAGAACAAGTATTTGAACAGGTAGCAACCTTAAAAGCGCAATCATGGAATGCAGAATTTCATCCCCCTTTTTTTACAAGTCTTGTAGAAACTGAACAAGACTATTTTCTTATTTTAGCGCTCCACCCGATTCTTGATGAAAGCTATCAAAAGTCAGATTTCATTCAGGCTATACAAAATCGATATCAACAATATTCAACCAATAATATGCCATTGGTACTGACGGAAATTGATATCTCACATCATCTAGATACAAGTTTCGCAAAAGCGCCAGAACAACCTAACCAAACTTATGTTTCAGAAATTATTTTAGAAGAGTTCCGAAATACTCTCGCTGAACCAGAAATGAGCCAACATGATGACTTTTTTGATTTTGGCGGCCATTCACTATTAGCAACACGAATTATTGGAAATCTACTTAATAAACATGGAATTGAGATTCAATTTAATGATTTCTTTAAATCTCCATCTGCTGCTGATTTAGCCCAATATGCTTTCGTTAAATCTGCAAAAACTGAAAAATCCACCTTACAAAGTGTCGATAAAGCCCCGCTTACTTTAGCTCAAGATTTCCTGTGGCAAGCTTATTCTGCGTTCGATTTTAGCCCAATTTATAACTTGCCATTTGCCGTAGAATTCCTTGAAGAAATTAATGAAGATATTTTCTTTCAAGCGTTTACAGATATTGTTGAGCGCCATGCAGGTTTACGCACAATTTTTAATAGCGCCAATGGTCAAACCTATCAACAGGTTATTCCTACATCTGAACTTCATCAATTCAAATGGTTTTGGAACAGTGCCGAAAGTCACGATGCAACGCTTGCAAGTGAAGCTTCATATAAATTTGATTTAACCCGTGAACTTCCCTTAAGAATTCGTTTGATTCGAAATGCTAAAGGTCGCCAAACTCTATCGTTTTTAGTTCACCACATGGTGATTGATGAATGGTCTTTAAATACCATTATGGCTGACCTTGCGCATGCTTATCTTGCTCGCTCAAATGCTCAAGCTCCAAACTGGAAGACACCTGCCCAATCTATTCTTGATTTTTCTTTACTCCAGCAAAAGCAAGGGATTAACCAAGACCATCTAAATTATTGGACTGATCTGTTAAGAGGAGCAACCAAAGGTCTAAAACTTCCTGTTTCGGAACATGAACTAAATGCTGAAAAGGAAAAACCTCCAGTCCAATGGCTCGAACTTAAATTTGCACCGGAAATGTATGAAAAGCTCCTCGGATTTTCGAGACAACACGGCTCTTCTATTTTTGCTGTTCTCTATACCGCAATCGCCAATGCGTTACAGCAACAAGGTAATTTAAAAGATATTGTGATTGGTACTTCTGCTTCTGGACGAACTGATCCTGAGTTTTTCGATACGGTGGGTTACTTTACGACCATGGTGGCGCATCGCACACAATTTAGCGATTCAGATTCATTCCAATCATTGCTCCACAATATCAGCACAATGATTAATACATCGATGGCCTATGCAGATATTCCAATCAACCATATTCAAAATGCATTAGGTATGAGCGCCGATGAAGGACTGTTATTTGATGTGTTTGTTCATATCCATTCAAATAACGCTTTAAACGGCGCGCTCAAAACACCTCAGGGACAAGACCTTCCTTATCGCCAGATCTTGCCGGAACGTGATGAATCGATGTTCGGATTACATTTTGAAATTATGGAAAATGTGATTGATGGACAACATCAGTTAAGCATGATCATTACGTATCAAGCCCATCGCTTCCCGACTGCAATAGTGGAAAGTATCTGTGAAAAAATTAAGGCAACCTTAGCTCAAATCTAGTTGCCCTAAAACCAACCATGTGCTTAAAAGCCAACATCTCGACTCTGCTTTTAAGCACATTCCAATTTTTCTATTTTATTTGTTGCTCTACTTTATTCACCACATCCTGAATTGTTTTACAGCTAATGAGTGTATAAAAATCAATTTCTGTATTGAGCTTTTGAGAGAGTTTCTGAGCAATACTCATGAGTTGTTTCGAACGAATGCCTATCGCTAATATTTCACTTCTATAAAAAACATCCATTCTTTCAGCTTGGCTGTCAGCTATGCATTCACGGAAAACCGATAAAACCGAATCTCCTACCTCAGCGACTGATGACAGTGTCTTAGTGGAATTTGTAGACAACGTAGAAGATACATAAATTTTCCCCTGAGCGATTTCTTGCACAGCTTTACGATCAATTTTTCCATTTCGGGTCAAAGGTATGGTTTCGATGCTCAAATATTTCGAAGGAATATGTGAACTCGGCAGATGCACTTTTAAAAGGTTCTTTAATTCGGGGCTATTTAAGCGAGTAGTTTTGTATTTATTTTCTAGAGTATAAACGGCGACTAGCTCTTGAGTTTCAGTCGTTGGATGTACACAACTTACCACCACACAGTTATGAATATACGGGTGCTTCGTTAAAGCATTTTCAACCTCGGCCGCAGAGATTCTCACGCCTTTTATCTTTAAATAACCTTCCTCACGTCCAGCAAAAATAATATTTCCATCTTCCCTAAAATATCCTTGATCACTCATGCGAAAAGCAGTTTGAGTTTCATTTCCGCTCACTTGAATATCCACGAAATCTTTATAATAAATTTCCCCATCAAGTAAATAACCATTAGATAAATTCAGGCCGGACATATACATCGTACCGACCTCGCCCATTTGGCAAGGCTTCAGATTTTCATCCAAAATATAATAACGGTTATTTTCTAAAGCTTTTCCATACGGAATAATTTCCTGATCTTGCTCATTTATTTCATGCCATATACTCCAAATTGTGGTCTCGGTAGGCCCACCTAATGAAAATAAACGAGCGTTAGGCAATTGTTCTCTTAACTTTGCTATAAGTGAAGGTTTGATATAGTCGCCGCCTTGGGCAATTAAACCCAAAGACTGTAGTTGTTCTTTTTGAGCTACACTGAACAACATATCGACAATGGCAGGCACACTGCTCCAAAGCGTAACCTTGTAGCGATCTACTAAATTGGCCCAGACAACAGCATTTTTACTTTGCTCAAAGGATGGCACCACCAAAGTTGCACCCACTGCCATTGAAGCAAAAACATCAAATACCGACATATCATGATGAAATGGTGTTACCGCCATAATCACATCATCCGCAGTAATTCGCCATTCCGAGATCGTCTGTTGTAGCGTGTTTTCAGTGGCTTGATTATTTAGGACCACACATTTCGGAGTCCCTGTACTTCCCGAAGTATATAAATAATACGCCGGAAGTCGGTTAATTTCGGCATTAAAGCTCGGTTCATACTCAGTTGTAGCCGATAAAATTTCATTAATATTGAGGTTGTGAACACCAGCAATAGATGAGTCACTCACCACAACATCTGCCCGACTATTCGTCAATAAATAGTTCAGTCTCGACGGCGGTGAATCCATATCTACAGGTAGCCAAATGATGCCAGTAAGCGCACATGCCAAAGCGGTATAAATATGCTCAGGACTTTTTCTCAGGCAAATTGCAACCACAGACCCTGTCGCCAAATCTTGCTTTTTTAGCGCATACATAACTTTGGCGACCTGAGTCCCTACCTCAGCATAACTAATGCTACGGTCTTCAAAAATGAGTGCTGTTCGATTGGAATTTTGTTCAAAAATATTTTCATAAATTCGCTTTAAGAAATTTTCTACGTTGTTATTTTTATCATTCGTTTGCCCTAAATTTTGACTCAAATCTTTTAGCATTTATGTTGGTCCTCACCCTATTCTTTATGCAATACCACCCCACCTAATATTCAAAACAAAGTTATAAAAATGTCGTCTTTATCGCTGTTTGTTCGAATAATAGATATCCCAGCACAATAATATAAATGATAATCATTTACAATTAATATTGTGAGAAATATCTATTTTCCTCCTTTAAAAGCACTTTATAAAAAATAATAAATATCAAAACAATAAGATAATTTTTAACCTTAGGCCTAATCATTTAGAGGGCTATATTTATGAACTAAAAACCACAATTAATAATGATTATTATTTACATTTAGAGCCAACTTGGTTATCGTAATGAATAGAGAGACTACATCTATATCAATTATTACGCTCTATAGTAATCATGAAGCTTGGGTTATATGTATGACAAAAATTGCAGAAAAATCGAAACAAGAATATGGCGAGTTACTAAAAGAAAAAGACCATTTACAAGATATGGAACAGCTTGAGATGACTATCGTCTCGATCCATACGCCGTATCCGTCCATTGTAAGAATTCAAGGAAAAATCAACACATTACAGCCAGAGCTTTGGCAAGCTCCCAATTTGGCAATTCGGTTAATTGTGAGCAATCCACCAGAGGGTCAACCCATCTCACGCGTCTATACGGTCCGTTCGTTCAATCCTGTAAACGCTCAAATCGAAATTGATTTTGTTAAACATGAAGATTTAAGCCCAGCAATGGAATGGCTTAATTCGGCCCAAGTGGGTACAAAAATCGGGCTTATTGGCCCCCGCCCTCATTTCATTCCCAATTTCATACATAAAAAACATGTGGTCATGTTTGCCGACGATACGGCTATACCCGCGTTATATTCGATACTGAATGAATGGGAAAATGGCGTAAGTGCGGATATTTTTATTGAAAGTTTTGAAAAAGATATTGCTAGTCAATTACCCCGTCATGACCACGTCAAAATTCATTCGTTCCATAAAGAACATCACACGCCACAAAAAGGTCTTCTTTTAAAAGCAGCATTTGCACTAAAAACTTATGACAATATTACGATTTGGGCGGCTTGCGAACGCAAAGAAGCCAGAGCTTTACGCCAGTTTTTTCTAGAAGACAAACAGTTTAATAAAAATGACGTGCGTATTGCTGGCTATTGGAGAGATGGCGTATCAAGTTCAGAACTAGACATACTCCGTGCTCAACATTATCAGAAACATATTCAGCAAGGTAAGACGTTGAATGAATATGATGACCTTGATTTAGCGAACTAAGATCAACAATCATTTGAATAAAGCCTGCCTTGTGCAGGTTTTTTTATGAGTCAACATACATCTATAAATATAAAACTATACGACCATATCAATTATGCAACGACATGTTGCAGTTAACCTATTTTTTAGCCCCACATAGAACATTACTATATTTCTCAAGAGATAAATAAAAATTTGGGAGATTAGATCATGAATGCTTATCTACATCGTAGTGAAGATCGAGGTCATGTAAAAGCAGGCTGGTTAGAGTCTTATCACAGCTTTTCATTTGGTAGTTGGTACGACCCTAAATATATGGGTGTAAGCGCTCTACGTGTAATTAATGACGACCAGATTGATGCGCATAATGGTTTTGGTACGCACTCTCATGACAACATGGAAATCTTAACCTGTGTGTTAGATGGTGCAATTTCACACCGTGATACCATGGGAAATGAAGGCCAGATTAAAGCGGGTGAATGGCAACTCATGAGTGCCGGCACAGGTGTTGCCCACAGTGAAATCAACAACACTGATACGCCTGTACATTTACTACAAATCTGGATTATTCCTGATGAAAGAGATGCAGAGCCAAATTACCAGCAAATTAATCTTGACCCACGTAAAGATCCAAACAAATGGCATTTAATTGCAGGTCCTGATGCAAATGCACCAATGCATATTCGCCAAAATGCAGAAGTAAAATCTGCCGTATTGGAAAAAGGACATGAGTTAACTGTTGATACGGTTAAAAAAGTGAACTATGTGCATGTGATTTCGGGTGTAGTTCGCATTGGCGATCAAGAAGTTAAAGCAGGCGATGCTTTAGTTTTTGAAGATAAAGCGACAATTCACGCAACTGAAGACAGTCAATTTATCTGGTTCGATTTACCTTAAATCATAAAAAGGCCCTTTGCATAAAAGGGCTTTTTTTAATCTCCACCGCCACCGCCGCCATCACATCCGCCTGAATCTGAAGATGATGATGAACAGTCATTTGAATAACTAGAGCTATGATGATGACTCGGACTATTATCGTGAAAATGATGTGTTGAAGCAGATGAATGATCATGCTCACCAGATGGTGAATAATTTTTTAAATTTCTGAGTAACGCGATTAAACAAATGAGCCCAATACTAGAAAAAATGACTATGAATATAATAATAAATAACTTCAAATAACGACCTCCTAGATCAAGCTATAGAGATGCTTGTTGTGTTCCCATTTATTATATGAGTCATATTTAATAAACAAGTTGTTTTTTGATAAATAAAAGTTGCATTAAACCAACCCCGCCAAAAAACAATCCAGCACTCTTTCCCGTTCGATTGCCGCACCCGAGCTTAAAAGCTGAATAATTGCGCCTTCGATCATATATAAAAATAATTTGGCATCCTGAAAAGTTGCATCGTTTTTGAGTGCTCTAAGTTGGCTATAAATTTCATTGATGAGCCACGTTCTATATCTCACTGCGGTGATATAGGCTTTTGGATAGGTGAGTTTCGTTTCAAAAATTGCTTTAAATAATAAATAGTACGGCCCTTCTACATCGCTATGTAACAAATAAAGTTTCTTAAGTTTATCCTTCACGTTTGTACTTTGATCGTACTCAACAATTGCATCCACTTTTTCTTTTAAGCGTTCTTTTTGCACGATCAAACAGATTTCAATAAATCGCTCTTTAGAATGAAAGTAGTTATAAAAAGTTGCTTTTGGAGTGTGAGACTCTTTCACGATTCGATCGATGCCCACTATGTGAAATCCGTGATGGTGAAACAAATAAATCGATGTATTAATGATTTGGATCGCACGTGTTGAGAGAACTAAATTTGGCATATTTTTACCGTTATAAATTCTTGTTGTTTCTAAACGAGATACTTTTTTGGGAGAAAAAAAGGCATAGCAAAGCCATAAAGACTGTGCTTGGCACATCTCAAGTTTTATTGTTAATGCAAGTTTTTTGAGCCGTAATGACTTAAAGCCTGAAAACCTTAAAGGTCATCAAGCTGCTTTAAATTTTTAAGTTGTGTCGTTATAGCTTTTGGCAAAGGCTGCCAAGAAATTATGAATATGCAAAGCCAACTCCTTTTTATTGGGAGTTCTGCCAGACATTTATAAAATTATGGTGGCAGAACGGAAGAAGGTTGACAGACTAGTATTATCTCAAACTAGCACACCCGAGGGTGTCCCTCTCCCGTCCTACCGCTACGGGAAAGGGACGAGTAGCTACCACACAAGACTATTCCTCAGAAGAAATAACTCTGATGCGGGAGATAATATTCAGCCTGTCAAAGCCGGCTGGCAATGTGGCCAGCAGGCAAAGGATAGTGCTCTGCCCTTTTGCAGTCAAGCACACAAAATGACATTTGTTTTAAATTAGATCATTAAAAAGTAAGGATAAATAATGAATAAGTGATTGTTAAAGTGGGGTTTATAAAGGTGGGGCTTTTAGGGGGGTATGTAGGTTTTGTGAATTAGGAATGAATTAGTAAATTTATACGATTCTATTTGTCGCTATATCTCGAACCGTTTTATAGAAACCAATAAAAAAAAGCTCTAATCTATTAGAGTTTAGAGCTTTTAAGTAAAATAAAATTTTATTAATATTATTAAAAATTTCATTGCACCTTTTTAATATTTTGAAGTTCATTTTTCATTATAGAAGCTATATCCTCTTTTGATGGACTTTTTAATGAAACATATAGACCGCCAATACTTAAAGCAAAACTTACTAAACCTACTATTGTTAACATAGTATTAATCTTTTTCGTTCGCTTCTGTTCATTTTTTATCTGATCGGCCTTTTCAAGCGCATTACGGATAGGAATTAGTAGATACTTATCGGATTCTGATTCACAATTTTGAGTTAGTGTATTCAATCTTTTCAAAACAACACGTATGTCTTTAGAGAAAACATCAAAAGGTTCAATCGTTTCAAGTTTTTGAACTAATTCAGAATAATAACGATGATCCTCAGGTGTAGAGGCTGCTAATAAAAGCTCTGACAGTACATCTTCAGCTGTTAATTTTCCAATTTTAGAGGATTCAATCATTCTCATAAATTCATCAGCACCAATATCAATATTGTTTTTATGTTTAATTAAAATACTTTCTTTAAAAAAAGCTCTTTTCTTTTTACTTTCACCCTTGCTTACAAAGGTCATAAAAACAGCAAATATTGTAATCGAGGAATAGCCAATAATAATAATCCAATTTGCAATGTCATTTATATTGTTTGTATTCATAAGCCATTAAATTTAAATAATTATAGAGTTAACGTTAATTCTTTAGAGTTTCCATTCTTAACATCATCATCCCAACTAACCTGAATCGAATGTTTAGTAGGCGTATCATACGATACTGAAGCTAAGAGAGTAACTGATTGCTTGGAATCAAGATTTAAGGGGAATTTACTATCAACTTCATCTTGTAGTAATGGGATCAAATAAGTATTCGCAAATGAAAGTGACACATTTCTTGCCTCACCTAATCCATCATTCCATATTCTTAAGCGATAGTTATTACTGCCAATTTTAAAGTAACGGGCTTTAATATCCGCTGTTTGTTTAGAAAAAAAATCATCTTCCTCTTTTTGAATTAAGAATTGATTCAACTTTATCTCCATTTCCACTAATCTAGCTTGACGCTGATTAGTCTTATGGTTTTGATAAAGAGCATATATAGAAACTAATAAGGCTAAAAATGCTATAACATCGGCTAATTCTACTGCCATTATTTCACCTTAAAAACTTTACTATTTTTAAAAATATTCTTAATTTCTTTTTGAAGATGTTGCTTTGCTTCTTTAATAGCTTTATTTGCTATTTCATTAGTATGCGCGTCAATGCTTTCAGAATTAGCTTCTAGTAGTTCCTCTCTACTAAATTCTGCAGAACAACTATTACAAATAAATAAATCTGTTAATTCATTATGTTCAAGCGAAGTATCAGCACAAACAGGACAATTCATAACTATTGTCCGTTTCATTTTTTTCATTTTCATAGCCAGTTTATCCTTAAGAATAATATTCTAAGTTGTTATTAAAAAAAGGATCAAAGTTTGTTGCCCGTATCCACCTAAATAAGAAGATTCACAAAAACACCCCAACCAATAATATTATATAGAATTATATTTTCTAGCCCATTTTAAGATTGAAACGACGTAAAATGTCGCTTCATTTTGAAAGAAAAAATATAAATTTAAACATTCTAATAGAGGAAAAATTTTATCTAATCTTGCTTATTCTGTACTTATACAATCTTATAAAAGTTAAATTAAGTTATACAAAGCAATAAAAAAGCCCTAAACCATTATAATTTAGGGCTTTTTAAGTCATGTAAAGCTATTCGAGTTTATATGACTTTAAATCTTGGTAGGTATATCCAGACTCGAACTGGAGACCTCTACGATGTCAACGTAGCGCTCTAACCAACTGAGCTATACACCTAGAATGGAAAGCATAATATTCATTTTTCAAAAGCAAAACAAGTGATTTGCCATCGAAAAAAATACAAATGAGCAGACTTTAAGCAAACTCTTTTTCATTTTCCAAAAAAGAAAAACGGTACATGGTTTAACCACATACCGTTTCTTTAGCTGACTATTAATCTCAACTTAACAAGGGCATTTCTTTAAATTCCCACCTGCCGATGGATATCTCGAATCAACACAATGACGGTAGAAAGTCGTCGCATCCATTGGGGTTAAATCAGGATGATGCGCTTTCATGTGCTCCAGATAAGTTTGGTAGTCTGGAACCCCAACCATCAGTCGAAAGCTTTGCTGCAAACGCTGCCACAAGGTTGCAATGCGCGACCAGTTCTTTGGAGAAAGTAATAGCTCTTTTTGCGAGAGCACTGTCATTTTAATAATTTTCGCAATAATGACAGTTCCATTTTTTGCAAATTTAAAATTCATCATTACTCTCCTCGTGGGGTGACCACTTTCGGATCAGCATATACAGCTGGTGCTTCATGAGCAGTTGGTGTCGGGCTTGCTAATGCACGGCGCACAATACCAATTGCAGCAATTACCATCACAATCGCAACGATCATGAAGAAGCCACAAAGCGCAGCGTTGATTTGGTTTGACATCACAATCGTCTGCATTTCTTCAAGTGTTTTTGCTGGTTTAAGAATTTCACCACGCGCAATCGCATCTGAAAATCTATTCGCTTGCGCTAAGAAACCAATCTTTGGATTTTCGTGGAAAATCTTTTGCCAGCCCGCAGTCATACAGGTAATGAACAAGAAAATTGTTGGGAAAATCGTTACCCATACATATTTTTCTTTTTTCATTTTAAACAGAATGACTGTACCCAAAATGAGTGCCATTGAAGCCAACATCTGGTTACCCACACCAAATAAAGGCCAGAGTGAATTGACACCACCTAATGGATCAATCACACCTTGATAGACGAAGAAGCCCCATCCACCTACCGCAACAGCAGTACCTAGCAAATTACCAAAGAATGAGCTTGAAGATTTAACCGCAGGAATAACAATACCCACAGTGTCTTGCACCATGAAACGACAAGCACGAGTACCCGCATCGACAGCAGTTAAAATGAATAATGCTTCGAATAAAATCGCAAAGTGGTACCAGAACGCCATCATTGAACGGCTGTTAAAAATTTCCGAAATGATATGAGCCATACCAATCGCAAAGGTAGGCGCACCACCTGTACGTGAAAGAATCGAGCTTTCACCTACTTCTTGAGCCAACACCGTTAGCATTTCAGGCGTAACGACAAATCCTAAATTACGCACAGCTTCTGCCGCAGATTCTACAGTTGTACCCAGTACAGCCGCAGGCGCATTAATTGCAAAGTACACACCTGGGTCTAAGACAGTTGCACAGATCATCGCCATAATACCGACGAAAGATTCCATGAGCATGCCGCCGTAGCCAATCACACGAATGTCAGCTTCGTTATCAACGAGTTTTGGTGTTGTACCACTTGATACAAGCGCATGGAAACCAGAAATAGCACCACAGGCAATAGTAATAAATAGGAATGGAAATAAACTACCAGAGAATACAGGACCAGTACCGTCAATAAAATGAGTCACTGCCGGCATTTTTAGTTCAGGTAATGCAATCACAATACCAACGGCCAAGCCGAGAATGACACCAATTTTAAGGAAGGTTGATAGATAATCACGTGGTGCTAACAATAACCAGACTGGTAAAACTGATGCGATAAATCCATAAATGATTAAGCACCATGTAAGCTGTGTTCCTGTTAAAGTGAAAAACTCACCCCAGTAAGGATCTGCTGCAACCTGTCCGCCATAAACAATGGCAAGCATCATTAAAACGAAGCCGATAATAGAAACTTCGGCAATACGTCCCGGGCGAATAAAACGCATGTAAACGCCCATAAACAATGCAATTGGAATGGTTGCTGCAATACTGAAAACACCCCATGGACTATGGGCAAGTGCTTTCACCACAACTAATGCCAGTACCGCAAGGATAATAATCATTACCCCAAGCGCACCAAGCATGACCACAATACCGGCAAAAGAACCAAGTTCTTGTTTTGCCATTTCACCAAGTGAGCGACCGTCTCGACGTGTTGAAATAAATAAAACTAAAAAGTCTTGTACCGCACCCGCCAAAACCACACCGACCAATAACCAGATCGTTCCTGGTAAAAAGCCCATTTGTGCAGCCAAAATTGGTCCAACTAATGGCCCCGCTCCTGCAATTGCAGCAAAGTGGTGACCGAAAAGCACATATTTATTGGTGGGTACATAATCCAGACCATCGGCCAAGCGATGTGCTGGGGTTAAACGTCTTGGGTTTAATTCAAATACTTTAGTTGCAATAAATAGACTATAAAATCGATATGCGATGCTATATACACATGCTGCAGCAAGTACAAGCCAAACCGCATTGACATGTTCACCACGACTGAGTGCCAGCATCCCAAAAGAAATTGCACCTATTATTGCCACTAGGCTCCAGACCAGCTTGGAGGGAAGCGTAGATTTCGCTTGCATTGTGTCCATTCTTAACCTCTCAATAAATAACTACAGCATTTTTATATTGTTATGTACTGTTTCTCTTAATCCCTGTGACTCTACTCCTCCTTTTTCTTTTTTCCTCTTATACTTTCGCATAAAAAAAGGGATGATTTACATCATCCCTTCGATAATAGTGTATTTTTTAACTATTATGCACGCTCTAAATAATCGCCAGTACGAGTATCTACACGAACGCTTTCTTCTTGCTGAACAAATAACGGAACACGAACAACCGCACCTGTTTCAAGCTTAGCTGGTTTACCGCCACCGCCAGATGTATCACCACGTACGCCCGGATCAGTTTCAACAATTTTCAATACAACGAAGTTCGGTGGGCTTACTGTTAAAGGTACGCCGTTGAACAACATAATTGTACATTTTTCATTTGAATCGTCTTTTAACCATTTAGCAGCATCGCCCATTGCAATTTTGTCTGCAGCGATTTGCTCAAAAGATACAGGATCCATGAAGTTCCACATTTCACCATCGTTGTATAGGTATTCCATTTCAACTTCAACGATGTCAGCTGCTTCTAAAGAGTCACCTGATTTGAAAGTTTTTTCTAATACTTTACCGGTTTTAAGGTTACGTAATTTTACACGGTTGAACGCTTGACCTTTACCTGGTTTTACATATTCGTTTTCCATGATTGAACATGGGTTACCATCAAGCATAACCTTAAGGCCTGCTTTGAAATCATTTGTAGAATAATAGGCCATGAAAGGCACACTCCAAACTTAACAAGTCAACTATGCGATATAATGCGTTGTTGCATTATCTTAATCGTGTCAAATGATAAACTATTTATACCAAGAGCAAAACTGGCAATCTCAACTGAGTGACCTTATTACTGATCCTTCGGAATTGCTAAGCCTACTCGAGTTATCCTCAGAACAGCTATTATCGGGTGCGATTCTGGCTTCTGAAAAGTTTAAATTGCGTGTTCCTCGTGCGTTCGTCGGAAAAATGAACGCTAAAAACCCGCTTGACCCGCTTTTGCTACAAGTATTACCCCATCACCTAGAACTCGAAGAACATCCTGAGTTTGTGACTGACCCATTAGGCGAAGAAGCAGCAAATCAATTACCGGGTGTATTACATAAATATAAATCGCGTTTTTTATTAACCTTGACTGGTGCTTGCGCCGTACATTGCCGTTATTGCTTCCGTCGTCATTTCCCCTATCAAGAAAATTTGCCAAAAAATGAAGATTGGCTAAATATTAAAAACTATATTGAAGCAAACCCGAACATTAACGAGATCATTTTAAGTGGTGGTGACCCGCTTACGCTTTCTAACCGTAAATTAGCACTTTGGTTAGAACGCCTATCATCTCTCAAACAAATCCAGATTCTGAGAATTCACTCACGGGTCCCAATTGTTATTCCTAACCGGATCGACGAACAGCTGATTTCTTTATTAAAAAACAGTAGGCTGCGTATAGTTCTGGTGGTACACTCAAACCATGCTTCTGAACTCGATGACTTTACTTGTTCAAAATTGTTGCAGTTATCCGACCATCACATTACTGTACTAAATCAGGCAGTATTGCTGAAAGGTGTCAATGACTCTGCACAGACGTTAATTGATTTAAGTTATCGTTTATTTGAAGCTCGCGTTATGCCTTATTACTTACATGTTTTAGATAAAGTAAAAGGTGCACAACATTTTGATTTAGAATCATCCAAGATAGATGATATCTATCGTGACGTGTTAGCGAACCTACCGGGGTATTTGGTTCCTAAACTCGTCAGGGAAATTGCGGGCGAAAAGAATAAAACACCGCTTTTTGGGGCTACAACTTTTTGAGTTATATAATAAGTGATGATGAATAATGCGCTGTCGGACATTTTTCACAATCAAACCGAACTCTCTCGTGAACGGTTAAGCTTTTGTGAAGCCAATATTAAAGATCTTAATGAATGGGTCACTACCCTTTCTATTATGCAACTCGGTGATACGTCAAAAGCATTATTCACAGCCATTTTAGAGCTCAATGAATTAAAATGTAGTGAAACCTTACGTTTCGACCTCATACAAACGCTTCATCCGACCATTAACAATGTACTCGCCAGCCTAGAGAAAAACTTCTTTAACCAAGGCGTGATTAGTACAGATCGTAATGAGCACATTATTGAGTTAGCGATGTTGCTCCGCTGCTATTTCGCCAGTATTTATTTAAATATTGCGCAAAATAGTCATGAGCAACTACAGCATCAAAAGTTTTCACTCTTTGCCTATAAGCAAAAAAAGAATTTGCAAACGGCGCGTATCTTATCGACGTTTCATGCCCTGCAACAATTAACCAATCTCCTTTATCAGCAGCATATGCTTTATAGCGAGCCTCTTAAAGGTCAATGGTTAATAGCGCATCAGCTGTATGAAACCGCAGTTCAATACAAATACCATCTCATCAATATCAATCATATTCAGGGCATACAACACCCTTTAGCGAATATTACACAAGCTTATGCTCAGCTGATTTTGCTGGATATTTTAAATACGAACCAGATTCGTCAGTCAGAAATTCAGGCATTATTTCAATGTAGTTTTGACTGGGCAAGAATGATTCATATTTTGCCGAAAGATACCGCGTTAACGAAATATGTGGTCGATCCAAATAAAGACCATCCACCTGTTTATAATACAAAGCGTAGCTCTAACTTTAACCCTAGCATCTTCATCGGTACGCAAGCTTTACTTGAGCATGTCACTGCAACCATGCATAAAAATGCTCAATATATTTCTAAAAATGAAAAGTTTTATTTAAGCCCAGCTTTAAAGTTTCATGTTCAAACGATTTTAGGAACCACGGCTCAACGTCGTCATGAACGTTATGAGTACAATGCAGAGCTCCAAATTTGTTTTGGTTTAAGCACTGCCCATTTCTATCTATCAAAAGCAAAAAACTTTGAAGAAACGCTGCAGCTTAACCATAACTATAACTTACAAAGCGAAGCTAAAGTTTTATCCAACTTAGAGAAAAAAGAACAACAAACCAGCTCTTATCAACGCTTAAGTCGTGAAAGTAAAACCATTTATCAAACCACCGTTCTCGATATTAGTGTTAATGGATATCGTATTAAATGGTCTGGCGAAGCACCAAAGAACTTAAGAACTGGTGAATACATTTTAGTTAAAGAAACTTTGCATGGACAATGGCGTGGCGGTGTAATTCGCTGGATTAAACAATCGACCGAAAAATCCCTAGAGTTAGGTTTAGAGATTTTGTCACAAGCCATGTTCCCTTGTTCAGTGCATATTCAAGCTGAGCGTCATACTCGCAATTATCATCCCGCACTACTACTACAAACACAAAATCTAGAAGAAATACAAAATACGCTTATTTTACCGGGCTCTCAAATTTTTAGAGAGCAACAAACAATTCATTTACGATTGGGGACAGAAGAAATCAAAGTGTATCTACTCAAAGCACAGCTCATTACGCAAAGTTTTATTCAATTTCATTTCGAGCTTTTGAATGAGCAGCAACAAGGTCTGCTTGATCAGTTCATGATGAAAAAGGGTAATAACTCTAGCACTCAAGATTTATGGGAAGCACTAAAGTGAGAAACTCTTTATTATCTAAAAAGTTAAAACGTACTGAAACACGTTTACTCATTATTGATGACAACCAGCTACGTTATAACCAGATTTTAAATTTATTATTGGGGAATGATTATCAAGTTCAGGCATTATTACTTGATGATTTAAAAAGTTTTGAAAAACAGTTAAATACGCCGTGGGATGCTATTATTTTTGGTCGTGCTTATGACCTAAAAATTGAACAAACTCTCTCCCTCATTCAAGCATCTGAGCAGCCAAATTTACCTGTTTTATTATTACAACCTGAAGATTATCAGCCTCAGCAATATCAGGCTTATATTCAAAAAGGTATCTATGATGTAGTTCCATTAGAACCATTAGATTATTTTTATATCACTCTTATTCGGACCTTGTCGTATAGCCACTTATTGCAGACTGAACAACGCCTAACAAATGAGCTAGAAACAATTCACTCCCATACACAAACATTGGTCAATAACAGCCATAAAGCTGTTGCCCTTTTTCAAGAAGGGATGCATGTTAAGGCAAACACAGAATACCTCAACCTTTTTGGGTTTAAGCAAGAAGACGAGATTATTGGCCTACCGATTTTAGATGTTTTACAACCTGATGATTTAAATGTTTTTAAACAAAGATTTAAGAAAATTTCATTAGGCCAATTTGATCAAGCACGCTTCGAGATTCAAAGTCAACATGCAGCAATCGCAGGTAACAATGCTCTAAAACTAGAGTTTATTCCTAGTCAGGAAGAAGATGCCGTACAGTTAACCATTGACTACCAACTGGATTTAAAAACACCTGCAAATACACTTTTTTCAGAAAAGAGTTATGGTGTACAAACGCCTTGGCAACAAATTAATCGACAACTATCGACCTACCCTGCTCAAGCCAACGCATTAATTTTATTTAAATTAAATCAATGCCCAGAGCGAGTATTTCAACAAGATTGGCAAACTCCTGCACAATATTTCAATCAGCTGCACAGTTTCTTAAAAGAACACGCGCAAATGCCGATTTTTAATATCGAACTTGGTGCATATGTTGGCGTTTTACAAGCTGAAAACAGCACAGTCCTTAACTCCCAACTGACTAGTCTGCAAAGTTTGCAAAAAGAGCATTTATTAAAGATTAATGAGCTTAATTACTCGATCCAATTTAAGCTGAGCTATGCCCCAATTACTGAACCTTTAAATGAAGATAGCTTTACAAGCTTACTTGCTCAAACAAGTCAGCAAGAGTTACCTAAGGCGCAGGCAGAAATTGAGTTGGCACCAACCATCGATATTATCGCTCCTGAGCCTGTCAAATCTTCTATATCGCTTGATCTAAGTCTTGAGCAAGTCGATGCTCCTTTGCAATCTTCGTTATTGCAGCAATTAAAGCAGCAGCTAGCTCGAAGTGAAATTCATTTAAAATATCAGCAAATCTACGATAAACACGATCAAGAAACCCATAACTATGAGGTGACTAGCGGTTTTATTAGCGATGAACAATGGTATGACATAAATGACTTGGCTGAATTAAGAGAAGACAGTGAACTTTCTATTCAATTAGATCGCTGGATTTTGGTTGAGGCATGTAAGCAACTACATAACTTTATTACTCAGTACCCGAAAGCTAAACTGATTATTAACCTGAATATTGATATCTTGCTCAAAGATAAATCTTTCCCTGAACTCATTTCAAAACTACTCACCATTATTGGCAGTAAGCTTGAAAGCCCCCTAGTTTTACAATTTTCAGAACAAGCAATTCAGCCTCATCTTGCAATTGCCCAGCAACACATAGCTCGCCTGCGTCAACACGGCGCAGAAATTTCGATTCGGGATTTCAGCTCTTCTATGTATAGCGAATCAATATTGCAACAACTAGACGTTCAATATTTAAAACTGCAATCGAAGAAAACTGAGCTATTGAACTCAGATGATGGTTTAGCATGCTTACAAGAAAAGGTTTTGAACTATTTGACTGTAAAACCAGTCGGGATTTTACTGAGTGATCTAGATGATATGAACTTATTTGCTAACGCATGGAATGTGGAAACGCGTTTCTTGCAAGGCCGCTATTTCCAGAAAAAACTTGATCGATTAACAGACGTACAAGACCAATAATGGTCTTGTACTGAAAAACAAAAAACGGGCATAAAGCCCGTTTTTTGTTTCGTATTGCAGTATTAACGCTTGATAGAGCGAGACATACCAGCAAAACGTTGTTTGAATTTGTCGATACGACCACCAGTGTCTACATTCTTTTGCTTACCAGTGTAGAATGGGTGGCAAGCTGAACATACGTCAAGGTAGATAGTTTCTTTACCTAAAGCAGAACGAGTTTCGATTACGTTACCGCAAGAACAAGTTGCAACTAATTTTTCATATTTTGGGTGAATATCGGCGCGCATCGTCGATTACTCCTAATTGGAAGAAAGGCTTAAGCTGTCATCGCAATTGATCACTCTCAACTAAGTTGAGGACAGGCTCAAAATGAGCAGATCAACACCACAACAGACCATTCTTTTGGCCCACCGAAACCTCTAGGGTTAGAGCTAAGCACAACAAGTGGGCAGCATTATACGTCAAATAATTTTCTTTTGCGAATTAATCTTTCGATTTAGCCCAGTAATTTGCAATCACGCCACACACCATTAATTGGATTTGGTGAAAGATCATAATAGGCAAAACGATCATGCCTAATGGTTGGCCAATAAATAAGATTTGCGCCATCGGAACACCACTTGCCAAGGTCTTTTTAGAGCTACAAAAGAAAACCGTAACTTGATCTGCTCGGTTAAAACCTAAAGCACGTGGTAGGTAAAGTGCTAATAGCATAATGACTGTTAAGAGCACTGAACACGCAATTGTTAGAATGAGTAAAGTTTTCCAACTTACTTGATGCCAAAGTCCTGCAACTACTGCTCCACTAAATGCGCCATACACCACCATCAAAATCGAGCCTTGATCGAATGCTTTAACAATACTCGGAACTTTTGCCATATAAGGGAAAATATAAGGGCGTAATAATTGACCTAAAATAAATGGCACTAACAGTAATAATGTAATTTGTATAATTGAAGTCGTCGGGTCAAATCCATGTTGGCTTTGGCCTAAAATAAAGAAGCTCACCAATACTGGCGTAATAAACATACCAATCAAGTTTGAAAAAGATGCACTGCACACCGCTCCCGCCACGTTCCCTTTTGCAACCGACGTAAATGCAATAGAGGATTGAACGGTAGAGGGTAAAAAGCACATAAATAAAAAACCCCAGTAGAGCTGTTGACCTAACAGAGGTAATAAAATTGGCTTAGCCAACAGACCAATCACAGGGAAAATAAAGAAAGTAAATGCGAAGACCAGTAAATGCATTTTCCAATGCAAAATACCTTCAATTACAGCCTCACGTGATAGTTTCGCACCATGCAAAAAGAATAAGATTGCAATTGCGACTGTGGTCAGTGTATTGAAATATTGAGCTGCTTGACCACTGACTGGAAAAAATGTTGCTAGTAGTACCATTCCAACTAACAAAACTGTAAATCGATCAAGCGCCAATAACTTCAGCATAGCCATATCCTATGATTATTCTAGATAAATAAAAAACCCAGTTGATAAATTGACCATTTGGTCAAGCGTTCATCATACTGGGCTAAAAAAATAAAGCTAGACTTTTAAGAACTAAATCTTAAAGCATCACAGTCAATTTTTAGTTATTTGTCGCATTAGCATCTTGTTGAATCAATTCGACTTTATAGCCGTCTGGATCTTCAACAAATGCGATAACGGTAACACCACCTTTCATTGGGCCCGCTTCACGCACAACTTTGCCACCACGTGCTTTAATTTCTTCACACGCTTTGTAGGCATCGTCAACACCAATGGCAATGTGACCATAGGCATTGCCTAAATCATAACTTGATGTATCCCAGTTATGGGTAAGCTCAAGCACGGTATTGGTTTCTTCATCGCCATAGCCAACAAATGCCAGTGTAAAGCGCCCTTCTTCATAATCACGCTTACGAAGTAACTTCATCCCTAATACTTCGGTATAGAACTTTAAAGATTGTTCTAAATTGCCTACTCGCAACATTGTATGAAGCATTCGCATGTTTATTCACCTGCCTTTTCTGATTCATGTGTTTGATGATCTCTTAGCAGTTTTCCCACCCAAACCACTAAAATCAAGATTGGAATACCAATAAGAGTTGTCATCAAAAAGAACTTTGGGTATCCAATATTACTGACTATAGTACCTGAATATCCACCCAAAAGTTTCGGTGTAAGTGTCATGAGTGAACTAAAGATCGCATATTGAACAGCTGTAAATGAGACACTCGTTAAACTTGAAAGGAATGCAATAAATGCCGCACCCGCCAAACCAGAAGCCAAGTTATCGACAATAATGGCAAAATAAAGCCATAAAGAACTATATGGTTTAATGACCTTACCGCTGACTTCCACTGGTTGACCAGAAAGCGGATCAATATACGCTACCGGTTCAATATTCACATCAAGTTCACTTGCCGCTTTTTGATTTGAGCTAACAGCATATGAATGAGATGCAGAAAGTATTTTTTGTTCGCCATCCATTACAGCTACGTTAAGCTCTTTACTTGTCGATGCCACTAGTTTTTTCGCATCAATAGCAGCACTGAAAACACCTTTTTGATCAGTCATTTTTGCATCAAAATTTTGCCCATCAAGGCTAATGATAATTTTTTGCGTAGGAGTTAATGCTTGTCCAAAGTATTGTCCTCGAACCACAACACTTCCCTCACCATCTTTAAGTGAGACCTGATCATTGCCCATAACAGGTAAAATTTGTAGAGGTGATTTAGCTGAATCAGTTGTAAGTAATGGCTGAGTACGTGTAACAGGCGCTACATCATTTGAAGCATAAGCAGCTTTTACTTCAATTTGTTTTGTTCCGCTAAAAGCAGAACTTGGTACTTCTAATTTCCACAACCCGACTTCGTCTGGTTTGACTTGATAGCTGTGTTCACCAACTTTTACATCTACCATATCTAATGGCTGACCAGATTTTACTAGTCCAATAAAAATTAAATTTGTAGAGCTAGCCAAAACTGCACCGACAAACATCAGTTTCATAATGTTGATGCGCTGTGCTAAAAGACCACCTAAGAAACCACCGACTAAACTAAATAGTACTCCATAGATTTTAACCGCCTCTGCAATTTGCTCTTTACTGAAGTTAAGATCTTGGTAGAACACATTAGAAATAACACCAGCAATAATGTCTGAAATACGGAAGAAACCAATAAGTAGCAACAACACTAATGCGAGTTTGACACCATAACGTTTAAAGAAATCAAGAATTGGTGCAATCCATGTCTCTTTAGCCATTTGCTGGTTAACTACACCAATTTTAACGAGTAGATAACCTACAAAAATCGCAGCAGCAGTTGCAGTTAAAAATCTTAAAGCTTCTAAACCAAATAACGCAGCACTGTCTTTAATATTGACAGCTTGTGAAATGGCCTCGGTAATCTGTCCCGAATAAATATAAGTGACTACGAATGAGATAACGGCAATAAAAAATACGAGAACCAAACGGTAGTAATCACTACTTTTATAATTTTTATAAACTCGATTTACAACAGGCTCACGCACAAGTAGGGTCGTGACAATACCCACTAACATAACGCCTGCCATGGTTAAATAAGTCGTTTTCCAAGCTTCGTAAATGTAATTACCTTTAGCAGTTCCCAAGTGGGCAGCTAAAAATAATGCACCCGCTCCAGCCACAATCATGCCAATTCGGTAACCCGCATTATAGGTTGAGGCCAATACTGTTTGCATTTCTGTTTCTGCTAATTCAATACGGTAAGCATCAATCACAATATCTTGGGTTGCTGCCGAGAAGCCAAGTAATACAGCACCTACCGCCATTTGAATAAGATAACTTTGACCTAGAGAAGGATCAGAGAAAGCCATAATACAAATAGCAAGAACGATCAAACACTGTGCAATTAACAACCAAGCTCGTCTTCGGCCTAACGTTTTAGTTAAGACAGGCACAGGTAACTCATCAATAAGAGGAGCCCAAACGAACTTAAAAGAGTAACCTAGGGCAGCCCAACTAAAAAAAGTGACTGCACTTTTATCAATGCCCGCCTCTCCAAGCCATAAAGAGAGACTAGAGAAAATTAATAAAATCGGAATTCCGGCAGAAAAACCTAGAAACAGCATAATTAATGCACGGCGATCTAAAAATGCTTTAAAAGCCGAGACCCAACCCGAAGCTTGTGTGGTCATTCGTTTTTTATTTTCCATAAATTATAAATGTGCCTATTCAAACCCTTCTTACAATTCCTTTCAAGATTCTTTATGCAATCAATTTTGTTTTGGCGATAAAAACGGCAAGTTTGCTTGATATTTTATGCTAAACCTGTATACCTTTAAGCTTCAACCTTCGTTTTCTTTTGCTGGATATCAACAGTGACACAAAAACTTGATCAAGTGACCATCTCAACTTTATCACTCGCTAAAACAAACACCACAAACGTCACAATAAATGCATTTCCTTCAGCTTTTGAGCAACCTGATATAAAAATGACTTTGGATAAAACAGCCTTAAAACCCGAACAATTAACACATATTCCAGATTTTGAAAAAATTCCAGCTTCTACAAAACGTATAAAACCGCTTAACAACTTTTTAGGGCAAGACCGTGCCAAAGCATCGGTAGAAGCAGGTATTTCTTTACCCTACTCTGGCTATAACATTTTTGCAGTAGGAACAGCAGGCTTGGGCAAACGCACCATGATTAAGCGTTTACTCCAACAACATGCGAAAACAATGCCTACTCCAGATGACTGGGTATATGTCTATAATTTTAAGCAAGCACGCCAACCACTTGCTCTACGCTTCCCTGCTGGACAAGGAACCAAGTTTCAACATGCCCTTCATCAAACTTGGCAAATTATTTTAAAACAGCTTGAACGCCGTTTTAGTGCCGAGACCTATCATAACCGTATTGAACGTATTCGTGAGGAAACTGGAGATGAGCAGCAACAAGCGCTTGTCGAGTTAACCAAAGAAGGCGAAGAACTCGACTTAAAATTGATTTCTCGCAATGAAAAGCATGGCTTTGTCCCTGTGCAAGTAAAAGATGATCAGGTGCAAGAACTCACCCAAACAGAAATTGATGCTTTAAATACTAAGCAACGTGCTGAAATTGCAGCGAATGTTCGCTACATGGATAAAAAGCTCGAGCGTCTTGGTTTGCATTTAGGTGATTTAGAAGATGACGCACGTGACAAAGTCTCTGTGTTGAATCGAGACATCGCGACTCAAGTTGTTAAGCCACGCATGGATTTGATTTTAAATAAATATGGTCAAGTCAAAGGCCTTGAAGATTATTTAAAACAATATGCTCAAGATGTAATTGATAATGTTGAACTCATTTTAGAGCAAGAAGAAGATGACTTTGCTCCGGCAATGTTCAATCGTGTGCCTGCACGTTATCAGGCCAATGTAATTGTCTCAAACAAACCAAACAGTGGTGCACCGGTTATTTTTGAAGATTTCCCAACCCACTACAACTTGCTTGGTCATGTTGAACAACTTACTCACAACGGCACAATTACCACAGATTTCACGCTCATTCGTCCAGGTGCCCTACATCAAGCGAATGGCGGCTTTTTAATGCTTGAGGCCGAGCAATTACTCGAACAGCCTTATGCATGGCAAGGTTTAAAGCGTGCCTTGAAATCAGGTCAACTCAAGCTTTCTTCTCTTGAACATATGCTGACGTTAACAGGTTCTATCTCGATTGAACCTGCTGCTGTTCCGCTTGATATTAAAGTGGTTCTTATGGCAGAGCCTGAGATTTATTATGAAATTTTAGAAGTAGAACCAGAGCTTGGCAGTGTATTTAAAATTCGTGCAGATTTTACCGATACTCTGCAACGTAATGACGAAAATGAGCAAGCCTACATGCAGCTAATTGCTGATTATGTACAAGCGGATAAATTACTTCCTTTTGACCGCAGTGCTTTAGCAGCTTTACTTACCGACTCAAGTCGTCAGGCAGAAGACCAAAGCTCACTGTCATTACATGCTTCAACTTTGGGCGACCTCATTCGAGAAGCACATCACCATGCTTTTAAAGCCAATGAAAAGCTTGTAACTGACCAGCACATTAACTTGGCATTACAACACAGACAGTATCGCTTAGGCTATTTAAGAGAACTTTACTGGCAGGACTTATCGCGTGGAACTCAGTTAATCGAAACTTCTGGTCATCGTTTGGGTCAAATCAATGCCCTCTCTGTCATTCACTATGCAGATGTTGAGTTTGGTTTACCTTCACGTTTGACTGCATCAGTCTATCAAGGTGGTGGCGATATTCTTGATATTGAACGTAGTGTAGAACTTGGCGGTTCACTGCATGCCAAAGGCGTGTTGCTCATGTCTAGCTTCTTGAAAGCTCACTTTGGTCGTGAACAGATTTTACATTTCTCTGCAGCTCTAGCCTTTGAACAAAGTTATGGACAAGTAGACGGCGACAGTGCAACAGTTGCCGAGCTTTCTGCATTAATTTCTGCAATTAGCCAAATACCAATTGATCAATCTTGGGCAATTACGGGTTCTATGAACCAGTTAGGCCAAGTTCAACCAATTGGTGGTGTAAATGCAAAAATTGAAGGCTTCTATGATGCTTGTAAATTACAAGGTTTAACTGGTAAACAAGGTGTCATTATTCCACGTCAAAACATGCAGCATTTGATGTTACGCCAAGATGTGATTGATGCGGTACAAAGTGGTCAATTCCATATCCATGCAATTGATACGATTGATCAAGCGCTTGAGATTTTAATGGCCCGCCCTGTCGGTACACTCGACAAAAAAGGTAAGTACAGTAAACACTCTATTTATGCTGCTGTAATGGAGCAACTCGAATATTGGCAAGCCATTGAAGATGGCGCAGAAATTGAAGAGGAGCCAAAGAAGAAAAAGAAAAATAAGAAAAAAATTAAGAAGCATGAAGAGCTTACGGCAGAAGATCTGCCGCAAGAAAGTGTAGAAGAAGTTGCAACCCTAAAACAGAAGTAATAAAAAAGGGCCTGTCAAATACAGGCCCTTTTTACTTTTAGAGGCGCAAAATTAGCGAACGATTTGGATCGCTCGTCCTCCTGCTAACTGACTAAAATATTGTTTAAGTGCTTCAACACAGCGCTGAATTTTCATTGGCTGTTGGTCATGCTTGGCAACTTCTGCATACAAAGTAAAAGTTGGTAATTTCCAATCTGGCATGAGTTCAATCAAAGAACCATTTTTTAACTCTTTTTGAGCATCTAAATATAAAATTCTTGCAATACCATGTCCTTGCTGACATAACGCTTTTGCAACTTGTAAATTATTGCTCTGCAAACGGCTTTGCATTTCAACATTAAGTGTTTCGCCCGTTTTTACATGTTGAAAATGGAAATGGTGCGCGTCATTCATGACATTAATTGATAATAATTCATGATCTCTTAAATCATGAGGATGCACAATTGGACTAGATTGATTCAGATAACTTGGAGAAGCTACTAAAATCTGATCGACAAAAGCCATTGGAATGACAGAGCTACTTTCTTCTACCGGCGTAGAACTCATGCGCACTGCAATATCAATTCTCTCTTCAATTAAGTCGATATAACGATGCCCAACCTCAAAATGCACAGATAAACCGCGATGAGCTGACATCCAGTGAGATAACGCAGGAATAATGTGCTGAACTGCTAAATCAGGAGTTGTTGCTATACGCAAATCCCCAATTAAGTCATCCCTCAACTCATTAATTCTGATTTTCCCCCTTTCAGCAGCAGCCAACATTTCTTGACAGCTTGAAAAAAAAGCCTGTCCGGCTTCTGTCAAACTGAGTTTACGCGTGGAGCGATGTAATAGAATTACATCCATTTCATGCTCAAGGGATCGAATCTGCTGGCTCACCGCACTTGTTGTAATTCCTAATTCACGTGCCGCACCACTAAATGAACTTTTTTCAACCACACAAGCAAAAACACCCATCGCACGAAGCTGATCTAACATAGGTTTCCTCAAATCTAATTCTAAATTTATAAAAAAATGCTTATTGTTGTAATGAAAGCAACCAATTATATTATACGAGGAAACCTAAGTTTTATGCATTAGCTATTTTGGTAAAAGATTTATAGGATTAATTGGTTTTCCATCCAAACGGATCTGGAACTCAAGCATGACCTGAGAAGCCCCAGTAGAGCCCATCTCGGCAATTTTTTGTCCAGCAGTTACATTGTCACCGCTTTTCACCAACATCTTGCTATTGTGGGCATAGGCACTGATATAGCCGTCAATATGCTTAATTAAAACCAGATTGCCGTATTCTTTTAAGCCATCAGCTGCGTAGACAACTTGACCATCTGCTGCGGCATAAATAGGGTCACCCTGATTTCCACCATAACGGATTCCTTTGACATTATTTGCCAAATTAAACCCTTGAATCACTGGTCCATTATTCGGTTTTATCCAGCGTAAACTAGAATTTGGTGCAACCGAAGTCACTGTGGTATTCGTTGACGGTGCGGTCGTTGTAGGCTGAGTTACTGGGGTAACAGGTTGTGTGGTTGGTAGAGCAATGGTTTGACGTTTGATTTGCTCAGGTTGTGCCATGACTTGCGTAGATACTGTTCTTGGTGAAGAACCTTTCTTCAAACGCAAAGACTGATTAACATAAATACGATATGGCGGAGCAATATCATTCATTTCGGCAATACTAATATAGTCGAGGCCATAACGCATTGCGATACCACTTAAAGTATCACCTGAACGAACTGTGTAATAGTTAGGAGCCATTGCATAGCGAGAACTATTATTAATTTGTGGTTTAGAAGCACACCCTGCCATAGCAACAGTAAAACCTACAGCCACAGACAACAACATAATTTTCATTATTTTGTCTTTTTGGATATGCACTCTGCTTTGTTGTCCAATTAAATGCATTGATCTCCCTCACTAAATGCTACAAATCATTTCGGCTAAGAGTACCAAAAAAGTAAGAGGAAACACGTTCCTCTTTTTCTTTATTCACAAAGTTATAACATTCGAGGCAAATTATTGACTCAAACTGATCTGTAAATCTTCTAAAACAGCGTAATTTGTTGCATCCATTTGAATAGGGGTAACACTTACATAACCGTTTGCAACGGCAAAGAAATCAGATTGAATCTGGCTAGAAACACGTTGCGGATCTGTAACCGCCTCACCTGCTAGACCAATCCAGTAAACTTGACGGCCTCGTGGATCGACATGACTGGTAATAGGCTTAGATTGAGCACGACGACCTTGATATGTAATCTGTGCCCCTTTTAACTGCGGTACGTCAGGAATATTGATATTAAAGATATGTCGCGGAGGCAAAGCTGGTAATCCGCTTGCAATAAAATCATGTACCCATTTAGCAGCCTGAGCATAATCTTCTTTATCATTATAAGCACGTACATCAGGTCCAGCTAAAGACACGGCAATTGCAGGTTGTTTCATTAAGCGGCCTTCAAATGCAGCACCGACTGTTCCTGAATATAAAACATCATCACCTAAGTTCGCGCCACTATTGATTCCGCTCACGACCAAGTCAAATTCAAAATCAAACAAACCATTCATGGATAAATAAACACAATCTGCTGGTGTACCATTCACTGCCCAGACATCTTCGGCAATTTGAATGGGACGTAATGGTCGATCCAATGTTAATGCACTTGAGAAACCACTTCTTTCACTTTCTGGTGCAACCACAACCACGCGTCCAAGTGGTCTTAATGCTTCAGCTAAAGCCTGTATACCTGGCGCAAAAACACCGTCATCATTCGCAATTAAAATATTCACTAAAATCTTTCTCTACAAATAAACCTAAAGGTTTTCACAATTGAATTATTTGTTGAATTATATATATTTATGCCTCCATAGCATTATAAAATTGTGAAAAAATGAAAACTTTCGCTCCTTTTTTTCAGGTATTGGGGATCAGTATCACATTGTGTACGCAAGCGGTTTTTGCAGATGAGGATATCTCAACACAAGAGGCTGATAGCTTAATTAAAGATGACATTGCCGCAACGCAAGTTTTGCAGGAAATCTGCCCAGCTTTTGTCGGAACAAATAAAAAACTTGAGTCAAACGCTCAAAAGATTATTGCGATGTATTTAAGTGGTTATTCAAATAAATCAATGACCTTAGCGACTCTACAAAATGATGCTGAATTTAAAACTTTATTAAATGAAGCACGTCTTGCGGCAAAACAAATGGACCATCATGAACAACATGAGCTCTGTGAAGAGATCGTTAATTATAAAGAATAGATCTTACTCTTTTGTGATCTAGAAACTTATTCATTTTGGGTTTTCTGTTTGCCATTAAGCAGAAAACCAACATAACAATACATTTTTTCCATTTTTTTAAATTCTAAATTGGTTAAGCTAACGGCATATTTAGAAATTTTATTTTGGGTTATCGATGTTTATGAAGAAAAGCTTAGTTCAATCGCTCTCTTTGGTTTTACTTATGAGCATGGCAACAGCTGGTTTTGCTGCTGATAAGAAGAAAACAACTGAAAAGAAAACCGAAAATGAAAATGTTGTTGAAGTCACTCCACAACAAGGCACGACTCCTGAAGAATTAGCTGCAATTCAAGTGCTTTCTGAAATTTGTCCAAGTTTGATTGGTAAAAAAGACGCTGATTTTGCTCAAGGCTATGAACGTTTAGTTAAAGACTACCTACCAAATGAAACTGATGCTGTTTCTGCATTAGAAAAACGTAGTAAAGACAAAGCTTTCAAGAAATACTTAAAAGAAGCACGTAGCGATGCGAAAGCTGCTGGTGATGAACAAAACACATTAGTTTGCCAAGACGTGAAAGCATATCAATCGCAAAACTAAATTAGTAAAAAACTCTTGAGTTACAATACTGTTTGAAAAAGCCGACTTCTCCCGTAGAAGTCGGCTTTGCTTTATCCTAAAATGCTAGGCTCTTCTGCTTCATACAAGATATTGGAATTACCTAGAATGACTCGAAAAAGCGCTATTGCTGCACTACTCCTCTTACCAAGTTTTTCTTATGCAGCAACTGTCTTATCAGCTCCGCCAGAATTAAATAATAAGTCTTATGTATTAATGGATTATGAGACAGGCCAAATTCTCGCTTCTAAAAATGAAAACGAAAAGCTTGCACCTGCGTCTATGACAAAAATGATGACAAGCTACATCATTGAACAAAAATTATTAAAAGGTGAACTGACTGAAAATGAGCAGGTTCGTATGAACGAGTCTGCATGGTGTAAAGGAAGTAGCTCTGAATCATGTATGTATGTTCCTTTAAACGGTACAGCGACAGTTCTAGAAATGCTCCGCGGTATTATTATCCAGTCAGGTAATGATGCATCAAAAGCAATGGCTGAACATATTGCTGGAAATGAAGGCACGTTTGCTCATATGATGAATCAGGAAGCAAAACGTATCGGCATGGTGAATACCCAGTTTATTAACTCGACTGGTATGCCAGCTGAAGGCCACTATTCAACTGCAAAAGATATGGCTGTGTTAGCACAACATATTATTAAAGACAGTTCAAAATACTACCCAATTTACTCTGAAAAAGAATTTACTTTTAATGGTATTAAACAAGGTAACCGTAATGCCTTGCTTTACACCGACCCAAGTGTAGATGGTTTAAAAACAGGTCATACAGATGAAGCTGGTTACTGCTTAACTACTTCAAGTAAACGCGGTCCAATGCGTTTAATTTCAGTGATTTTTGGTACTCCAAGCATGTCTGAACGTGCAGACCAAACGCGTACGTTACTGGCTTGGGGCTTTGCAAACTTTGAAACTGCAAATGTTCAACCAGCCAATCAAGTTCTTGCAAAAGCAAAAGTTTGGTTTGGTAAAGAAGATGAAGTTCAAGTCGGTTTAGCGGAAAACTTTAGTGTGACTATGCCTAAAGGTAAAGCTGATGGCATTAAAACTCAGTTAGTGGTTCAACCTAACTTAAATGCACCACTTCAAAAAGGTCAAGTTGTCGGTAAGCTTGTTGCTAGCCTAGATGGCAAAGTAATTGCTGAAAAACCTTTAGTTGCATTAAAGCCAGTTGAAGAAGCAGGTTTCTTTGCTCGTTTAATCGATCATATCAAACAATTCTTCAGCAACTTATTCTAATTTTTGAATAGTTGAATTAAGCACTCATGCTATTTAGCCTGAGTGCTTTTTTATTTTATAATTCGACTAAATTTTATTTTGATACTACTCATGGCAAAGAACATTCGTCCTTATCTTGAACACCACCCTCAAGTAGATACAACCTGTTATATCGATGAAATGGCTGTTGTGGTTGGTGACGTTAGCTTAGCTGAGAATGTTTCTGTCTGGCCTTTTGCAGTCATCCGTGGTGACGTAAATAGTATTCAAATTGGCAAAAACAGTAACGTACAAGACCATTGTATGTTGCATGTAAGCCATAAAAATGATGCCAAACCGAATGGCTCACCTCTGATTATTGGTGAAGATGTAACGGTTGGACATCATGTGACTTTGCATGGCTGTACCATTGGTAACCGTGTTTTAGTCGGAATCAACACCGTCATTCTAGATGACGTAATTATTGAAGATGATGTGATGATTGGTGCAGGAAGTTTAGTTCCACCTCGCAAAGTCTTAAAAAGCGGTTATCTCTATGTAGGAAGCCCTGTACAACAAGTGCGACCACTGACTGAAAAAGAACTAGCGTTTCTTCCTTATTCAGCAAGACATTATGTAAAAGTGCAAAATAATCATAAAGCTGCACAAGCAAATCAGGATTAATTATCTATCTTGATTATGAGTAATAAAAATTCTGCTTTTTAAACGATATGGTTTTGTCGTATTGCTCATATCGTTTAGCAGATCACCGTAGCCAAAAACCCCTAAATTTCGTATTATACGTCTTTTAAATCATGGTGCTTTTTTATGGCCGCATGGACTCCTCATGTCACTGTTGCTACAGTCGTAGAAAAAGACGGACGCTATCTGTTTGTAGAAGAGCATAGCGAAGGTTTTGTACACACAGTATTTAACCAACCTGCTGGTCATGTGGAATGTGGTGAGTCATTAACAGAAGCTGCCATTCGAGAAACACTTGAAGAAACAGGCCATCATGTTGAAATTGATGCTTTGCTCGGTATTTATACTTATACCCCGCCAATGTTTCCCGATCGCACTTATTACCGTTTCTGTTTTCTAGCACATGTAACTCAGGTTGAAAGTGATCCTCAACTCGACACAGGTATTATCGCTGCTGTGTGGATGACACCAGATGAACTCAAAGAATCTGCCCGTGCCCGTAGTCCTCTTGTCCTAAAAGCAGTTGAAGATGCTATGAAAGGCCACCATTATCCTTTATCGCTTATTTATGAGCACCCCTTCTCTCCCTCATTAACTTCTCATTTGGATGCCTAGTCCTATGCAACAACGTGTCATCGTCGGTATGTCTGGTGGTGTAGACTCTTCTGTTTCTGCAGCACTTTTACTTCAACAGGGTTATCAAGTTGAAGGTCTTTTCATGAAGAACTGGGAGGAAGACGACGGCACGGAATACTGTACGGCAATGGAAGACTTAGCTGATGCCCAAGCAGTAGCTGATAAAATCGGTATTAAGCTGCATACAGCAAACTTTGCTATGGAATATTGGGATCGAGTGTTTGAACTTTTCCTAGCTGAATATGCGGCTGGTCGCACACCAAACCCAGATATTTTATGTAATAAAGAAATTAAATTCCGTGCATTTTTAGATCACGCCATGACTTTAGGTGCAGACTTCATCGCAACGGGTCATTACGCACGGCGTGGTGAAACTAAATATAACTCTAAAGGCGAAGCATATGCACCATTATTACGTGGTGTAGATAACAATAAAGACCAAACCTATTTCTTACATGCCGTTCATGGTAGAGAAATTAATAAAACATTATTCCCAGTAGGTGAAATCGAAAAACCCGAAGTTCGTAGAATTGCTGAAGAACTTGATCTTGCTACAGCCAAGAAAAAGGACTCAACAGGAATCTGTTTTATTGGGGAACGTCGTTTTAATGACTTCCTTAAACAATATTTACCCGCTCAGCCTGGGAAAATTGTACTTGATACAGGTAAAGAAGTTGGTGAACATCACGGTCTGATGTACTATACGCTCGGTCAACGCGGTGGAATTGGTCTAGGTGGTTTGAAAGGTGCAGCTGAAGGTGCATGGTTCGTACTACATAAAGATCTTGCCAATAATCGTCTCGTTGTTGGTCAGGGACATGAACACCCACTCATGCAAAGTACTCAACTGTGGAGTGAGTCAATTGACTGGGTAGCTGGTGAACAGAATATTCCAGTTGAAGGATTACGCTGTACAGCTAAAACGCGTTATCGCCAACCTGATCAGGCATGTACAATTTTTATTGATGAAAACACTGAACACGGTGTTCGCGTTGAGTTCGATGAACCTCAGCGTGCTGTTACACCAGGTCAAAGCGTTGTATTTTATTCAGATGAAGTTTGCTTAGGCGGGGGTGTCATTCACCATACAAATGCCCCTACACCAAATTTTATTTAAGGGAATGAATGGCATGGTGGAGTTACCATTTCAACAATCACAAGCCTTGAATGTTCGCCAAAACCGTGCCCTTGCCTTGGCTGGGGTATTTCAGGCCACTCAGCTCACCCATATGACAGCCATGACGGGTCAGCAAAGTATTGGTGAAAGTGGTAACTTCTATTTTGAACTATTAATCAAAGCAAGTTTAAATATTCGCCCTACAGCCAACAATGGTGTTCAAACCTTAGACTTTTTTAATCAGTTAGCAGATATCTCTTTAGGGCTTAAAACACTCGAAAATTGTATTACTCAACCTTTTTCAAACATGCCTAAGTCTCGCCTTCCAAAAATGGGCACGGCCAAATTGCCAATGTCCTATGCGATGTCGCTCTTACAGCTAGAAAAAAAGGTTTATAGCAATCCTGAATATGTCGCAATCATTGAAAAAGCTCAGCAGAAAATTTTAAAACAGCTGTCTTTTTTTGATAATAACTACTTACACCCAAGCATTTTAGCTAATTTGGCGCAAACTTATGTTGATACGGCTGGCCAGATTAACCCACGCATTTTAGTTCGTGGTAATGCAGAAGCATTTAAAGATACCAACCATACTAACCGCATCCGTGCTTGTCTGTTTACTGGCTTGCAAATGGCCCATTTATGGCGACAACTCGGCGGTAGTTCGTGGAACATGATTTTTAGCAAACGTAAATTGCTACAGGATATTCAAGCACTTGCTCGTTTACAGTACCAAGTCGTTTAACACTATAAACGAGATTTTTTTAGTTTTATGTTTATTCCAGCATTAAGGAATCGTTATGAACGCTTTAACCGCACTATCACCATTAGATGGACGTTATGCCAGCAAATGTGATGCGCTACGCCCTTTTCTTTCTGAGTTTGGTTTAATTCATGCTCGTGTCACTGTGGAAGTGCGTTGGTTACAAGCGCTTTCTAACCGTCCGGAAATTGTTGAAGTTGCTCCTTTCTCAGCTGAAACAAATGCAGCTCTAGATGCAATCGTAAGCAACTTCTCTGAAGAAGATGCGAACCGCATTAAAGAAATTGAACGCACAACTAACCATGACGTAAAAGCAGTTGAATACTTCTTGAAAGAGAAAATTGCAGGTATTGCTGAATTACAAAATGCAGGTGAGTTCATTCACTTTGCTTGTACATCAGAAGACATCAATAACTTGTCTCATGCACTTATGCTTAAAAACGGTCGTGAAGTTTTAGTATCAAGCATGAAGCAAATTTTAAATGCAATCTCTGCTTTAGCTACAACTCATGCTGAACAACCGATGTTGTCTCGTACACATGGTCAAACTGCTAGCCCAACAACTTTGGGTAAAGAAATGGCGAACGTTGCATATCGTTTAGCTCGCCAAATCAAACAATTTGAAAATGTTGAATTACTAGGCAAAATCAATGGTGCTGTAGGTAACTACAATGCTCACCTTTCTGCTTATCCAAATGTGGATTGGCCAGCGCATTCACAAGCTTTTGTTGAGTCTTTAGATTTAACATTTAACCCATATACAACTCAAATTGAGCCACACGACTACATGGCTGAATTATTTGACGCGTTACGTCGTTTCAATACAATTTTGATCGACTTTAACCGTGACGTATGGGGTTATATCTCTTTAGGTTACTTCAAGCAAAAACTTAAAGAAGGTGAAGTTGGCTCATCAACTATGCCACATAAAGTTAACCCAATCGACTTTGAAAACTCTGAAGGTAACTTAGGCATTGCAAATGCAGTGTTGGCTCACTTAGGCGAAAAATTACCAATTTCTCGCTGGCAGCGTGACTTAACTGACTCAACTGTACTTCGTAACATGGGTGTTGGTTTTGCTCAAAGCTTAATTGCTTTTGATGCTTGTTTAAAAGGTATTGGTAAACTTGAACTCAATGCAAACCGCTTAAATGAAGATCTTGACCAAGCTCAAGAAGTTCTTGCAGAGCCAATTCAAACGGTTATGCGTCGTTATAACGTTGAAAAACCATATGAGAAGTTAAAAGCATTAACTCGTGGTCAAGCAATGACGCGTGACATGATGGTTGACTTCGTAAATGGTAACGAACTTGCTCAAGTACCAAGTGAAGAGCGTGCTCGCTTAGCTGAGCTTACACCTGCAACTTACACAGGTAATGCTGCTGAACAAGCTAAACAAATTAACGAATTAATTAGCAAAATCTAATTAAAAAAGTTATAAAAAGCGAAGCTTAGGCTTCGCTTTTTTATTACACTCATACAAATCAGAATAAAGACTTATTTATAAAATGATCGAAAAAGAATTCAAAGTTAAACACTATATTGCACTTGGCCTGCTTTTTATTGCCATTATCATTTCAGGTATTCAACCACTTGAGTTTGAGGCTTATTTGCTTCATCAAGCTGGCACTGTTTTTATGGTGATTCTGCTTTTTATTATTTTCAAAAAAATTGGACTCGATTTCTTAAGTTTTACTTTTTATCTACTGTTTTTATTAATCCATATTATTGGTGCTCACTATCTCTACTCCTACGTTCCATACAATGACTGGATACAACAGGTGTTCCATTTCAACCTAGATCAATATATGGGCTGGTCCCGCAATATGTATGATCGTTTAGTTCATCTTGCCTATGGTGTTTTGCTCTATCCTCTTATTTATCGTGTATTCCAAGTATGGTTACCCACTGCACGTCCTTTTTCTTTATTCTTACTTGTAGTCCAGTTTGTGATGGCGTCTAGTGTCTTTTATGAACTGATCGAATGGGCAATTGCAATCGGGCTATCACCTGAACAAGCTGAAAATTATAATGGGCAACAAGGTGATATGTGGGATGCCCATAAAGATATGCTGTTAGCGACTATTGGGGCAATTTTCTATGGACTTCTTGCACTGATGCTTCCATCTAAAACAAATAACTCATAAATAAAAAAGCGCTCAATGAGCGCTTTTTTTAAGATCACTTTAGACAACAGGATAGGTTTGTTCTAAAAGGCTTTGTAAAACCGAAGAAGTTGTATCAGGTAAAACATGCTCAAGATTAGTAGTTATATTGCCAGCGTTCGTAGTTATATCACTTTGATCATTTACTTGCGTAGGCTTTACTGCTGCTGAAGAAAAAAGTGTTTCAATTGGGTCTGGTTCACTAGACGTAGAGCTTTTTAACAAATCATCTACTGGCACAGATTTCTGCTGCTGACTATCCGTTTCATTTATTGTGCTTTGTACTAACTTTAATGTATTTAACCCAACACTATCAGCAACAGATACAGTTTCTGTATGAGCAGTATCAACAGCTACATCACTCAAACTAGCAGTCTTTGGAGCAACTATCTCAAACGTAAAAGGTAAACTTATTTCGCTAGTAAACCCTTCAGCATCTGTTTGCATTAAAGTAATCGTATGTTTACCAATGGCTAAAGTTTTATCAAGTGTAAATGACCACTCACCATTAGCATTTACCTGACCTATTTTAATAATTGAAATTGCTACTCCGTTATCGTAAATAGTCAAACTTGCATGTGATTCAGCTTTGACAGTGAATTTCGGGGTTGCATCATCTGTCTCAGAGTTAGCAAGAATTTGTTTTATAGAGGTTCCATTATCATCATATACCTTAAAACTCGGTTTATCAGGAGGCGTATCCTTTGTACCATTGATTTCTAGAGCTACAGAACTATTTCCAGAGGCATCTATAGCAGATACAGAGGCTTTATCTTTAACAGTTAAAGCGGGTGAAATCGTAATTGTAAATTTTCCATCCGCATCAGCTACTCCACTACCAATAACCTTAGTACCTATTGTTATTTGTATTTTTGCATTTGCTTCAGCAGTTCCTGTTACCGTTGTTCCATCTGCATTAATTTGAGCTGAAGGTTTATCTGGCGCCAGAGTGTCATAGCCAGATTTAATTTCTAAGGGTTTAGAGGTATTACCTGCTGCATCTTCAACAATGATCGTCGCCTTTTGTGAATCTTTTAAGGGTGAAGAAAGCGTAATTTGGAATTCACCTTGAGCGTTTGCGGTACCAGTTCCAATCACTTTACCATCTGCATCTTTTATCTGAACTTTTGCATTAGCCTCTGCTATTCCTTCAACTACTGTTCCTTCTTTATTTAATTCCAGTAAAGGAGCTTTTGGAGGGATAGTATCTTTACCAGCAAAAATAAGTGTCGCTTCTGACTCATTTCCAGCTTCATCTATAGCAACTACTTTACCGCCCGCTTCACTCGTCAAAGGCGGAGTAAATTTATAAGAAAACTTGCCTTCTGGACTCGCAGTTATAGTATCTATCAATTTGTCATTAGCATCATAGATTTTGACAGTAGCTCTAGATTCAGTCTTACCATCCAAGATGGAACCATCTTCACTTAACTGGGCTTCTGGTGCATCGGGAGCAATTGTGTCTTTACTGCCAGTCAAAACACCTGGTTTAGAAATATTACCAGCAGCATCCTCAGCTACAACTTTTAGTTTATTTCCATTTGCTAAAGGCGTATCAAGTTTAATAGTAAAATTTCCGCTTGCATCTGCAACACCCGTTGCGACCGTATTATCAGCAGCATCTTTAATATAAATTTTTGCATTCGCTTCGGATTTTCCTGTTACAGTAACAGTATCATCACCCACAGTAGCAGTCGGAGCAGCAGGAGCTACGTTATCTATAGGTGAGTCATCTTTGTCATCGTTATCAAAAACCCAAAGATATAAACCTTCAGCAGCTAAAACCGCTAAACCTGCTTTTAGCACGTTACCCATCGAAAAAGTTGGGGAATCATCAACCGCCATTGTTGAGGCGGGTTGGCTCGTGCTGGTATAGGCTAAATCTGTGACATGGTTTAAACCTGTATAGTCGATCACCTTAACCTGGGCGTCAAATTGTGCTTCAACAAATTTTCCATGTTCAGTCGGAAGAACAAGTGAATGCTCTGTTGTATTCGTTGCTTCATTAAAGAAATTTTCTAAAACAATAGTCTCTCCATTTTTTAAATGGACGACTAGATTTCCACCTTGTTTTTCCACCGATGCTATATCTTTTTGACTTACGCCAATTTGAATAATAGAAGGTTTACTTAACACGACCTTATTGAGCTGACCATCTTGCAGAACGTCCAAACCCTCTTTGGATGCTACAATTATTCTTGTCATTATTTCCTGTCCTAAATTTCAGTTATATTTTTAAATGTCTAACTTTTTAAATATTTCATTTAAAAGCTATTTTATTGCTGTTTAAAATATCAAAACCATGTGTTTATCACAATTCAAAAATTATATTTATCAACATTTATTTTTTACTTTCCATTAAAAATCTAAACCTATTTAATAAGACAAATTTGAATATTAACTTTATAAAAAAACCAGCATTTAAGCTGGTCTTTTTATAACATTTGAATTATATAAACTTATAGTTTTGGATCACGTACCTGTACAAGCGTCGTGTTCGCTTTTGCAAGGCTTTCCATGACTTTGCCGATTACAGTAGGAATCAAACTATCTGCCATTTGCGCTGCTTGTAAACCCAGCTTTTCACCTAAAGTCGCTTTCTTACGTGTATTAATGACATACACATCATGTTGCGGCAATAAAGCTAATAAATACTCATCAGATGTTTGTAATTTATCAACAAGGTTCAGATCTAGGGCATCTTCGCCATACCAATGTTCACCTGTCGCCACCTTATCAACATTAAGCTGTGGGCGATATTTTTCTACAAAGTGCTTAAATAAGACATGAGTTTGTTGCAACTCTTCTTCGAACTTCGCTTTACCTTCAGGTGTATTTTCACCAAACATAGTTACAGTACGCTTATACTGCCCTGCTGTGTAAAGCTCAAAATCCACATTGTGTTCTTTTAAAAGGCGATTAAAGTTTGGAACTTGAGCAACCACACCAATTGAACCTACAATAGCAAACGGCGCTGCAATAATTTCATTTGCAATACATGCCATCATATAGCCACCACTTGCAGCGACTTTATCAACACAAATTGTTAAATGAAAACCTGCATCGCGTAAACGCACCAACTGAGCTGCTGCTAGACCATAACCATGCACCATACCACCTGGGCTTTCAAGACGAACTACAATACGGTCACGTCCTGCTTTAGCAGTTGCTAAAATCAGAGTAATTTCTTCACGTAAGTTTTCAACTGCTGAAGCTTGAATATCACCTTTGAAATCTAAAACAAAAATCTTCTGATTATTTTTACGGCGAATTTTAGCCTCTTTAGCAAGTTGTTGAGCTAATTGTAAAAGTTCTAAACGGCTTGCCGTAGTTTGCGCAATTTTTTTTCTCTGTTCATTGACACGTGCATTTAAATGGCTGACACGTATTTCCGCAGGGAGTTTAGGCAAATGGAATAACATAAAATTCTAAGCTCATAAGTTTATCTTTATAGCCTTAAGATGTGGTCCTTTTGACTAAAATTCAATAGCGATTTTGCAAAATAGAGTCATTTTCATTTATAAAATAAAAAAAAGAGCACGTGGCTCTTTTTCTTTTATTGTTTATTAATTAACCGAAGCGACCAGTAATATACGCTTCCGTCAACTGATGGTCAGGTTGAGTAAAGACTTTTTCAGTTGAATTGACTTCAATTAAATCACCTAAATGGAAATAAGCAGTACGATCAGAAACACGTGCCGCTTGTTGCATTGAGTGAGTCACAATCACAATTGTGTATTGATTCGACAATTCAGAAATAAGTTCTTCTACTTTTGCTGTTGCAATTGGATCGAGTGCAGAACACGGCTCATCCATTAAAATCACTTCAGGACTAACAGCAATGGTACGTGCAATACATAAACGTTGTTGCTGACCACCTGATAAACCTGTACCTGGCTGGTTCAAACGGTCTTTAACCTCATCCCACAAACCAGCTTTACGTAAGCTATTTTCAACAATTTCTTCAAGGTCATATTTATCACGCGCTAAACCGTGAAGTTTAGGCCCATAAGCCACGTTGTCAAAAATAGATTTAGGGAATGGGTTTGGCTTTTGGAACACCATACCAACCTGAGCACGCAATAATACAACGTCTAGATTTGGATCATAAATATTGTGGTTATCGAGGGTAATTTTACCTGTTACGCGGCAACCATCAATCGTATCGTTCATACGGTTTAACGTACGAAGAAAGGTTGATTTACCACAACCTGAAGGACCAATAAATGCGATCACTTCATTTTGGTAAATATCTAGGTCAATACCCTTGATAGCTTCAAAATCACCATAATAAACATGGGCATCTTGTGCACTAATTTTGATTTCGTTTGAGTTCTGCTTTTTTGAAGTATGTGGTTCAAAATGCGAAACATACGAAGTGCCATGATTCAGCGATTTATCTGTAAATTGAGATTGTTCAGTATTCACTAACTTATCCTTTTCTAAGGAATTCGTAATATCAATAGTATTCATGATTTATCCTCTATTACCAACGCACTTCGAACTTTTTACGTAACCAAATTGCAAGACTGTTTAAACCAATCATTAATGCAAGTAGTACGATAATCGCAGCAGCAGTACGGCCTTCGAAGAAGTTACGCAACTCATTACCCTGCCATAAATAAACCTGTACAGGTAAAGCAGTTGCTTGATCAAATGGAGTTGCTGGAATACTTGCAACGAATGCACTCATTCCAATTAAAAGTAAAGGTGCGGTTTCACCAAGCGCATGTGCAACACCAATAATTGCACCTGTCATAATGCCTGGTAATGCCAACGGTAAAACGTGATGGAAAATCGTTTGGAACTTAGAAGCTCCCAAACCAAGTGCCGCTTGTCGAATAGAAGGTGGCACTGCTTTTAATGAAGCACGCGTGGTAATAATCACTGTTGGCAGTGTCATTAAGCTTAAAACCAAACCACCCACCAACGGAGCTGATAAAGGCAAATGCATCCAGCCAATGAAAATCGCAGCACCAAGTAGACCAAATACAATTGAAGGAACAGCAGCAAGGTTATTGATGTTAACTTCAATAATATCGGTAAGAACATTTTTTGGAGCAAACTCTTCGAGATAGATTGCGCTGGCAACACCAATTGGGATCGCAATGATGATCACGATGAGCATCATGAATAATGAACCCATGAATGCACCTGCAAGACCACTAATTGCTGGAGAACTACGTGAGTCAGGGTTCTTAAATAAGTTCAAGTTAAATGTACTTTCAAGAACGCCTTTTGCTTTTAAGTCATCTGCAAGCTTACGCACTTCTGGATCGAGTTGTTGCTGATCATCTGGTAATGAACGATCAATATTACCTTTTAACCAAACATCGACGTTCGCATCACCTAAGAAGGTAATGTTTTCTTTTTTACCAATGAGTGATGGATCAGCAAAAACCATATCACGAAGACGATAAGCTTCCGAGCTTGCATACAAGCTGCTTAGGTAGTCACGTTGTGATGCAAGTGCAGGATCTTTAGCAATCATTCCATTTACAATGATGCCATCCCAATCGACCATACCCATTTTAGTTTGCCAATCAACATAACGTTCTTGGTAATGTGCAGGTGTTTCACCTTGAGTACGTACAGGTACTGGCCCTGCATCAATCACTTTAGGGTCAAAGTAAATTGGAACATTCATACTGGTTTGCCAAAAAGCAGGTAAACCTTTTGCCAAAATACTACCGAACAAGAGAGCAACGAATGCAAGACCAATAATGACTGCCGAGAAACCCGCAAAACGGAAAGCTTTTTCTTTACGATGACGTTTAGCCAAAGATTTTTCAATAACCTGTTTACGTCGTTCACGTGTTTCGGCAGCAGTTTTCGGATCAAATACGTTCTGATCCATAGGAGACGATGTATTTGATGTACTCATTCGTATTGCTCACGGTATTTACGCACAATGTACAGTGCTACAATATTTAATCCCAAGGTAATAACAAATAGTGTTAAACCTAGCGCGAATGCAACCAATGCTTGTGGACTTGAGAAGTCTGTATCTCCAGTCAACTGTTTTACAATAGTTACTGTCACTGTCGAAACAGCTTCAAATGGATTTGCGTGTAAAAGTGGACTGTTCCCTGCTGCTAAAACCACAATCATGGTTTCCCCAACAGCGCGAGAGACTGCCAATAAGAAAGCGCCTGTAATACCCGGTAAAGCTGCCGGTAATACGACTTGACGAATTGTTTCAGACTTAGTCGCACCAAGTCCTAAAGAACCGTCACGTAGTGCACGCGGGACTTGAGTAATAATGTCATCTGACAAAGATGACACAAACGGGATAATCATAATTCCCATTACAAAGCCAGCAGTTAAAGCACTCGTCGCATTAATCTCTAAACCAACATATGCACCCGCTGCTTTAAAGAATGGCCCAATAATCATCATGGCAAATACACCATAAACAATTGTTGGAATACCAGCTAAGACTTCAATTGTTGGTTTTGCCCATGAGCGGAACCATGGTGAAGCATATTCAGCTAAATAAATTGCGATCATTAATCCAACTGGTACAGCAACGAGTAGAGCGATACCACTGACCATGAGCGTACCCCATAGCAATGGTAATAAACCATAACTGCCTTCAGCATTACCAGAAGTACTAAAGCCCGGATTCCATTCTGTACCAAAGAAAAAATCCATTGGACTGACAAAACGGAAGAAGTGCATTGCTTCGCCAAACATCGACATTACGATACCGATGGTTGTCAAAATCGCAACACCAGAACATAAAATCAAACCAACATTAATAGCACGTTCAACTTGGTTACGAGCACGATATTGTTGGCTGATTTTTTTCTTTGCCCAAACCAACCCCAATAAAGCAGCACAAATTACAACAGCAAATTTGGCAAAAGAGCCAATGGTTTGAAATTTTGCAAACTGTTGAGCAGCAGCTAATTCGTAGGCTGCCGGTTTATCGCTCACCCCAAAACCTGAAGCAATTGATTGAACACGATCAACCAATACACTTCTACCCGCTTCATCAAGAGAAGCACTTACAGACGCCGGAATATTATTAAAAATAATATGATTTAAAATACTTGGTTCAACCAAGTTCCAAATGATCAAAATTAAAAAAGCAGGGATACCGCACCAAAGACCAACCAGTGCGCCATAATAACCAGGACGAGAATGTAACGTCGCCGAGTTGCTTCCCTTACCTGCTATGTTACGGCTCTTTCTCAGCCCAAGTTGATATGCAATTGCCACGAGGGCTAACAACACACCGATAAGTAGCAGATTCATGTACTCTCCACTGTTTTCTCAATTGTCATAATTTGGAAAAACAAGTTAGACAAAAAGGCTGATGAACTCTTAAGATCACCAGCCTTCATTCAAACTAACTTATTTAACAGTTTTACCTGCTTTAAAGTCAGCCAAAACTTTTGCACGTTCAGCATCAGACATCGCGATTAAACCATCACGTTCAGCTTTAGAACCTTTACCAGTTGCTTTCTTGCTTACGAAATACTCTACATATTGCGGTAAGCCTTTAACTGATTTTAAGTGTTCGCCTTTCACGTAGAAGTACAATGGACGCGATACAGGGTATGTACCATTCAATACTGTCTTCTCAGATGGAACAACGTTGTTTACTGTTGCTACACGTAACTTGTCACGGTTCATGTCATAGAAACTTAAACCAAAGACGCCTACAGCACTTGGAGAAGTTTTTAAGCGCGCTAATGTTTCTGTATAGTCGCCAGCGATTTCAATTACACGGCCATCTTTACGGAAAGTAGAACATGCTTTCTTCTGAGCATCTTTATCTAAGCTCTTGAAGTATTCATATGCTTCACAACCAGCTTCAACCATTTTCTCTTGGAAAACTTCACGAGTACCGTGGTTAGATGCAGGGATTACAAGAGTAATCGGTTCATTTGGAAGTGTTTTATCAATTTGATTCCAGTTTGTATATGGGTTTGGAACCAATTTACCTTTTGAAGGTAACTGTGCAGCTAAAGCAGCAAACACATGGTAAGGTTTTAATTTATAAGCTGCTTTGTGTGAGTTAGATGCGAATACAATACCGTCATAACCGATTTTGATTTCTTGAATTTGTTTTACACCAGCTTTGTTACAAGCTTCGATTTCAGTGCTTTTAATTTTACGAGAAGCGTTAGCAACGTCGATCGTGTTATCACCAACACCTTGACAGAATTGTTTCAAACCAGCAGAAGAACCGCCAGAACCAACTACAGGAGTTTTAAATTGAGGGAAAGTATTACCAAACTCTTCAGCTACAACGCTGGCAAATGGTAATACAGTTGAAGAACCAGCAATTTGAATCGTATCACGAGCTGCATTTGCAGTCGTTGTTACAGCTGCCCCAGTTACTGCTAACGCAATTGCGATTTGACGTGGATTTAAGCGCATTCTGTTCTCTCTCATTAATGCAATAGGTTGTACGTCACTTTTTGTTGAGTGCTTGTACGCTCTTCGATAGCTGCATTGTGAATAGAAAATATGACAATTAAGTTACAGTATGATGACGCTTTAATGATTTCGATATTGTTAACTGTCACATTAATATTTTTTATGTACTATCAATTAGTTATTTTAAATATAGAGATTATTTTACCTTCTCTATCAATCTATATTATGACATTAACTAAAAATATTAAATTTTTATTTTTTATAAAATATAAAAACAAAAGGTATTATAAATATATTAAAAAACGGTAATTTAGTGATTTATTAATTTTATAAGTTAAATATTTTCTGTCATTAAAATTATTATTAAAAATTTCTAGAAAAAAACAATTTCTTTGTAACATGAAAATAATATGACAAGAGATAAAGGGTTACCAACCTGGCTGATAACCGCAATATCATTGTCAATTTAAAGGATCAATTCGATTGTACTTCTGGCAGAACAACTATTTTTTTACGATATTTTAAGAAGTACATCACAGCTAAAATAGCAAGCCAGATTGGTCCTAAAATAACTGCCAATCTCATATCTGGAGTCATTGCCATAATAATAAGAATAAAGCATACAAAGCTAATGGTTAAGTAATTACTCCATGGACTCATAATACTTTGGAACTTAGTTTGACGTTTTTGCAATTTCATTGCTTTGGTAAATTTCAAATGTGTGACTGAAATCATAAGCCAGTTAATGACAAGCGCTGCGACAACAAGCATCATAAAGAGCTGAAAGGCTTGACCAGGAATCAGATAATTTACGACCACACATATTGCTGTGATTGATGCAGAAACAACCGCTGCCGGAACTGGAATACCACGGCTGTTTACTTTTTTCAAAATTGCAGGAGCATTACCCTGCTCTGCCAAACCATGCAACATACGACTATTACAATAGATACAGCTGTTATAAACTGAAATAGCAGCAATCAAGACCACAAAGTTCAGAACGTTCGCAACACCGTTACTATTGAGTGACTGGAAAATCATGACAAATGGACTGCCGCCTTCTGCCACCATGTTCCATGGATAAAGACATAAAAGAATACCGATTGCACCGATATAAAAAATTAAAATACGGTAAACAATCTGATTTACTGCTTTAGGAATAGTCGTTTCAGGTTTCTTCGTTTCAGCTGCTGCAATACCAATTAATTCCAAGCCGCCAAATGCAAACATAATGACAGCTAAAGCCATGACAAAACCGTGAATCCCATGCGGGAAGAAACCACCGTGTTGCCATAAATTTGCAACACCCGCTTGCGGACCTGCTGAGCCTGAAAGTAAAAGATAAGCACCGAAACCAATCATGCTTAAAATGGCAACAATTTTAATGCAGGAAAATAAGAACTCGGATTCCCCAAAAAAGCGGACATTTACCAAGTTAATGCCGTTAATTAAAATAAAGAAAAATAAAGCAGTTAGCCATGTCGGAATTTCAGGCCACCAAAACTGTATAAATGTCCCAATAGCACTCAATTCAGCCATACTGACGAGTACATATAATACCCAATAGTTCCAGCCAGACATAAAACCCGCCATTTTGCCCCAATATTTGTTCGAAAAATAACTAAAAGAACCACTGACTGGCTCTTCAACAACCATTTCACCTAAATGGCGCATAATTAAAAAGGCAATAATTCCTGCAATTGCATATCCTAATAAAATTGAAGGGCCAGCCAATTTAATTGTTTGTGAAAGACCTAAGAATAATCCTGTACCAATCGCCCCTCCAAGGGCGATGAGTTGAATATGCCGATTGGATAAGCCTTGTTTTAACTCGTGCTTATTGTTTACATCCATAACATTATCTCCAATGTTGGTGTCACTTCCTGTACACCTTTATCCAGCACCACATCCGAAGATCAGGAACCGATCTTCGGATATAAGTTTGCTGTAATGTGAGTCCATTTAATTTTTGAGAAGACTTGTCCTGACTTCTATTTAAAAAGAGATTGCATCCTTACATTTAATCGGTTGGGAACGCTCCTTTAAAATTTCGTAGCCGCGATCACCGTAGTCAAAACGAGCAATCACAGAAGCAAATTTTTTCAAACTTACCGGCGCATCCATTGCTGGTAGTTTTAATTCAATGAAAGTTAACTGATCATTTTGCTGAACGCTGTCTAAAACGCTCTTGAGCTGGCCAGCAGTCTCAACCACATAAGTGGTATGGCCTTTTTTACCGTTAAATACCGCAGGAATTTCAGTGTATTTCCAGTTTTGCACGTCGTTATAGGCAGCGTTTTCACCCATAATTAGACGCTCAATGGTATAGCCACCATTATTCAGCAAGAAAATGATTGGTTTTAAACCGTGACGGATAATCGTAGATAGTTCTTGTACCGTAAGTTGGAATGAACCATCGCCAATAAATAAAATTTGACGACGTTCAGGTGCTGCTAACAAACTACCAAGTAAAGCCGGTAAGGTGTAACCAATAGAACCCCAAAGCGGCTGAGCAATATATTTAGCTGTGGCAGGAAGTTTGATACCTGACAAAGCAGAGTTTGATGTTCCCACTTCACCAATAATCACATCATCTTCTTTTAAGAACCCTGAAATGTAATTCCAAAGCACATCTTGGCTTAGCTTTTGTTGAGCTGGAGCTTCAATTACTTTCTGAGGTTGTTTTTCAAGAAGAGGTGTTGTTGATTTACGTGGCGCAACTTTTTTATTTAGCTCGACAAGTAATTGTCCAATTTCAATACCCGGAAAATCCTGACCAAAAATATTTAGGCCATAAGATTTAATTTCGATGTAGTTCTTGGTCTCAATTTGATGAGTAAATACAGCGGAGCCTACATCGGTAAAGCGTGCGCCAACACCAATTAAACAGTCAGATTGTTCAATGATATTTTTCACATGCGGTTGGCTTGCCCCACCCACATAAGTCCCGATATAACGAGGCGAGCCTTCATCCATAATATTTTTTGCAGTATTCATACCTGCAAATGGAATTGAGCATTTTTGAGACAAATCATTTAAAAGTGACGTTACACCAAAAACTGAAGCTTCATTATCAATAAGAAGTGCAGGACTTTGAGCATTCTCAATAATGTCACAAAGTTTACTTACCACACTCTGCAATAATTCAGGTTCAACAGCTGGGTAGCTTAAGTCAAGCGGACGCTCAGATACTTCAATTTTAACGTGAGTAATATCACCAGGTAGTTGAATGTGTACAGGACGGCGTTCCAGAAAACACTGACGTAATACACGGTCAATTTCAAAAGCTGCATTTGCAGGAGTTAAACGTGTTTGGGCAACTGTGAACTCTTTCATACAGTTCATAATATTGTCGTAGTTACCATCGACAAGCGTGTGGTGTATTAATGTGCCCTTTTGAACCGCATGTAAAGGCGGAATACCTGAGATATGAATAAGAGGTACATTTTCTGCATAGGCACCGGCAATACCATTAATCGCACTTAAGTCACCTACACCATAAGTGGTTGCCAAGGCAGAAAAACCGTTAATTCGTGCATAACCGTCTGCTGCATAGGCAGCATTTAATTCATTACAATTTCCAATAAATTCGAGTTGTGGGTCTGCTTCAACTTGTTCTAGATATGAGAGGTTAAAATCACCAGGTACTCCAAAAAGATGTTGGATACCCATTTGTTTTAAACGAAGATTTAAAAAGTCACCGATTTCTATGAACATTGCTCTATATCCTTTGAGACCAATTTTTATTCCATAGAAAAATAATATTTCATCTATCTTTTAGATTTCGTGCATAATGAAAACGCATTTTAATAAAAATACATGATTTGTGTATCATAAAAGGATTTTATGCAATGGATAAGTTCGACTGGCAAATCATTCAGGCACTACAAAAGAATGGACGACTCACCAATCAGGAAATAGGAGATTTAATTGGTTTATCTGCTTCACAATGTTCAAGAAGAAGGCAGCTACTTGAGCAAAAAGGCATAATTCTAGGCTACACGGCACGCATCCAGCAGCAGGCACTAGGCCTAGAAGTTACAGCAATGATTCATATTAATTTAAGGACACACGAAGCAAAATCACAGCAGGCTTTTCAAGAGCTCATTGAAGCTGAAGACAATATTCAGGATGCATTTTCAATTAGTGGTGATGCAGATTTTATTTTAAAAGTCGTTGCTGAAAATTTAGAACAGCTTTCTCAATTTGTGACTGAAAGATTACTTTCTTATAATTTTATTGGTCATATAAAGTCTTACATCGTTCTTAAAAAAATTAAAGAACAGAATCATTTTTTAATCAAACCTAAAAGCATGAGCTATCATCACTCTCAATAAACTAACTCAGCTTTTCACTCTTAAAAGTGAAAATAAAAAGGCGGATACTAGATCCGCCTTAAAATTAATATTTAGACTTTACTAATATGGACAGTTTGTCCAATCGTATTTTCAAGCAAGCCTTCCAGACCAAATTCAGCACCTAGACCAGACATTTTCCAGCCACCAAAAGGTGCATGAGGCAGAACCTCCGCATGGGTATTAATCCAAACAGTACCACATTGAAGCTGACTAGCGTAAGTCTGAGCGGCTTGAATATCTGACGACCAGATTGAACCACCCAAACCAAACTCACTGTCATTGGCACGAGCAATTGCATCGTTGATATCGGTATATTTTAAAACAGGTAACACAGGGCCAAACTGTTCTTCTTGCACCACGCGGCAAGAATCAGAAACTTCAGTCAAAATAGTTGGTGCAATAAAGTAGCCCTGCTCTGGTAGCTGCTGTTGCCCAGAAAGTGCTTTTGCTCCTTGAGAAATGGCATCGGCAATAAGTGCTTTCACTTTGTTATATTGCATTTTGTTTTGTACTGGACCAAATGTTGTAGAAGACGCCATACCATCACCTACAACTTGAGCGTTGGCAATATCAGCTAACTTTTGAGATAAAGCTTCATACTGGCTTTCATGCACATATAAGCGCTTTAAGGCTGCACATGTTTGACCAGCGTTTAAAAATGCCATATTAAAAATCTTTGCTGCAATTTCATCGATATTTGCATCTGGCAATACAATACCAGCGTCATTACCACCAAGTTCTAAAGTTAAGTGTTTTAGCTGCTGAGCTGCACCCGCCATAATGTGCTGGCCTGTTTGAGTTGAGCCCGTAAATACAACTTTTTGTACATCTGGATGAGAAGATAATGCTTCGCCAATCTCGCCAGCACCAACCACAATCGAAATTACACCAGCAGGAACTTCTTGCTGAATGATTTCACATAAACGCAAAGTTGATAGTGGTGTGTATTCAGAAGGTTTGCTAATCACAACGTTACCCGCACGCAATGCAGGCATGATATGCCAAACCGCAATCATCAGTGGCCAGTTCCATGGTGTAATTGAAGCCACTACACCTAATGGTTGGCGATGGCGCTCAATACGCTTGGTTTCACTGTCTTCAATTACTTCTACAGGTAAATCCATCGCAGCCGCATAGCGAGTCCAGCCAATTGCGCCCTGCACTTCCATTTGAGCAAGTGCGAGTGGCTTACCTTGTTCAAGCACAACCAACTCTGCGAGCATTTCAGCGTGTTTTTCAATGCCATCTGCAATCTTATTTAAGATCGACTTACGCTCATCATGGGAAACTTGTTGCCAAGCTTTAGATGCTTGTTTAGCTGCACACACTGCCTGATTTACCTGCGCAACCGAAGCTTTTGCACAACATGCAGCAGTTAAACCTGTAGCGGGGTTAAGAATTTCCAGTTCGCCTTGCTCACCTGAACAAAGTTGACCGCCAATAATGAGTTTAAATTCATTGAGCATATTCGCTTGTTGCATTTCTTCTTCCTTGTCTTAATTGTAATTACAGCCACTTACTTTTTTCAGTTAAAGCAGGATTATTTAAAGTAAGTACGATATTGATATATCAATGTGACCAAAAATATTGGGGACATACCAATACAATAAGAAATTTGTTCCCCATAAATCATGCATAATTATTTTTGTTTTGTGTAAATATGCATGATTTGTGCATGTATTCTTTTCTTCATACACAATTCAAATAAAAACAATCTGCAATAAAAAAGCCCGGTAATAAACCGAGCTTTTTTTGTTATCAACTCAATTAGTCGATTGGTGGTACATAGTTACCAGAAGCAATTGCATCTTTAATGCGGTCAGCTTCAGCCAATACTTGACCTAAAAGGTTTTTAACGTTTTCGAATGTCACAACAGGGCTTAATGTTGTCATTTTCAATGACTGTACATTACCAACTTTTGTTACACCGATATTTGCCTCACCACGTGCAAACAATTCGTCCGCTACGTTTTGGTTCAAGCTATCGATAAACTCAACTGGGTAGCCTTGTGGAACAACACGGAATAATACCGAAGCAAACTGAGGCTCAACTAAAAGTTCTAAACCATCAGTTGCCTTGATGTAATCTGCAACTTCACGAGTTAGTTTTACACCATGGTCAATCATTGAACCATAAAGGTCTTCACCTAGTGATTCAATTGTCATCCACAATTTCAATGCATCAAAACGACGAGTCGTTTGTAATGACTTAGACACAAGGTTTGGTACACCGTGCTCTTCGTCATAAGCAGAGTTCAAGTATTCAGCTTCGTAGTGCATGAAACGATAGTTCGCTTCATCTTTCAACAAGAACGCGCCACAGCTAATGCTTTGGAAATAATGCTTATGGAAGTCGAGAGTAATTGAGTCAGACAACTCAATACCATCAAGCATTGCACGGTAGTCATTTGACAGAATTAATGCACCGCCCCATGCCGCATCAATATGCATCCATGAACCATATTTATTGGTAATTTCACGGATTTTCTTCAATGGGTCAATTGCACCGGCATCAGTCGTACCTGCTGTCGCAACGACACAAGCAACAACTTTACCTTCAGACTGAAGATGCGCCATCGTTTTTTCGAGAGCATCTACATCCATTTGTGCATTTTCATTCACAGGCACAGTCACAACTGACTGGAAGCCCATGCCCATCATTGCCATGTTCTTTTGCACAGAGAAATGTGCATTTTCAGAACAAATGACTTTGACGTTTTTCATTGCATCGGCAGGAATACCATCACGCTGTACAGACCATGGATTACCATTTTCGTCTTTCCAGTTTTTCGAGATGCACCAGTCACGAGCAAGCAATACACCCATCAAGTTAGATTGAGTACCACCAGAAGTGAAAACACCAGCCTGGCCAGAACCATAACCTACTTTTTGACGCAACCAATCAATGAGCTGAACTTCCATTAAGGAACCTGCCGGGCTTTGATCCCATGAGTCCATAGATTGGTTAGTTGCATTGATTAACACTTCCGCGATCTGGCTCATCACCATGGTTGGGCAGTGTAAGTGTGCTAATGAATGTGGATGGTGTACTTTCAAGCTTTTATTCAAGAAAAGCTCAATCATACGTTGAAGAGATTCTTGTACACCCATACCCTGTTTTGAAGGTTGGAAAGAAATTGCTGAACGCAATTCTTTAATGCTACCGCCAGTGTACATCTTTTCATTTTGCAACCATGCTGAAACGGCTTTTACCGCTTCGCCCATTGCTGACTCATAGTCAGCAATGGATTGTGCATCATTGCAGAGTAACGCTTTACGATGTTCTGCAAAATCCACCATACTTATGCGCCTCGTACTGCAACCAATGCTTCTGCAATTGCTTTCTTAAAGCGAGCAACTACTTCAACACATTCGTCTTGAGTAATGATTAACGGGCAAAGTAAACGAATTACCGTACCATTACGACCACCTTTTTCAAGCAATAATTTATTGTTGAAACAAGCAGTTTGAATCGCAGCAGCTAATTGTGAATCAGCAGGATGTGAACCAATACGATCAGCTGGTTTACGCTCGTCAACGATCTCTACACCGATCATTAAACCGCGACCACGTACGTTACCGATACATGGGAATTCTTGAGCTAATTTTTTAAATTCAGCTTGTAAGAAGTCACCACGCTCTTGCGCATTTTGAGCAAGATTTTGTTCGCTAATCGTTTTTAATACGACAAGACCAGTACCCATAGCAAGTTGGTTACCACGGAAAGTACCCGTGTGACCAGCAGGTTGCCAAGCATCAAATTTACGTTTAATACCTAATACTGCAAGTGGTAAACCACCACCGACTGCTTTAGACATTACAACAACATCAGGTTCAATACCTGCATGTTCAAATGCAAACATTTTGCCTGAACGTGCAAAGCCAGCTTGAACTTCGTCTAAAATTAAAACGATGTTGTGCTTTTCAGTCACTTCACGGATTTTTTGCAACCATTTTACTGGAGCTGTAACTACGCCGCCTTCACCTTGAATCGCTTCAAGAATAACAGCAGCCGGTTTTGTTACACCGCTTTCTACATCTTCAATAAAGTTTTCAAAGTAGTAAGTTAAAGCGTCAACACCAGCTTCACCACCTAAACCAAGTGGGCAGCGGTATTCATGCGGATATGGCATGAATTGTACGCCTGGCATTAAACCGTTAACTGCATTTTTTGCACTTAAGTTACCAGTCATAGCAAGTGCACCATGGGTCATACCATGATAACCGCCAGAGAAACTGATCACTGAACTACGGCCAGTGTAAGTCTTAGCAAGTTTAATTGCTGCTTCAGTTGCGTCTGCACCAGCAGGACCACAGAACTGCAAGCAATATTCTTCTTTACCACCAGGTAAATATGCTAACAATGCTTCAGTGAATGCATCTTTTAAAGGTGTGGTTAAGTCTAAAGTATGCAATGGCAAACCACTTGCCAATGTATCTTGAATACTTTGAATCACCGCAGGATGATTATGACCTAAAGCCAATGTACCTGCCCCAGCTAAACAATCAAGGTACTGTGTACCTTCAACATCAGTAACCCAGCATCCTTGTGCTTTCGCTATCGCTAACGGTAATTTACGTGGATAGCTACGAACATTTGATTCCATTTGACTTTGGCGAGTCAAATAATATTCGTTAGTAGCATTAGTGGCAGGGTTAACGGAAGTAACGCTCATATCGGATTACCATCTCTGATAGGGGTAGAAAGAAATAAGTCTGGTGACGATTGGTCCTTTGACTCGGTGCTTTATAGAACTAGCAAAGACACTTATTTTATATCTTGTAACTAGGAGCGCGATGATACCTAATTTTACAAGAAAAAAAACGTCTTTTATGTACTTTACTCATCTAATCTTATTGAAAAAATGTATCATCCCAATAGTTATGATGAATTATCATCATACTATGTGACAACCTAAAGAAAATATTCTTTTTTTATATTACTTTGATTTTTTAGTTTAGATTGAAATATTTTATTTTTAAGTTACTATTTTTTAAAAGATTTCATATTAGCCCTCATTTAAAAAAACTGATCTCAATATTACAAATACGCCACAAAATCTGCAAAAATTATGCATAAGTTATGTTTAACATTTCTTAATGAAAAAAATTAAATTTATATTAATTTTTAAAGGAAAAATTTATGCGTACTTTAGCCGTATCAACCCTTCTTTTAGGTTCCCTCCTTAGCCCTTTAGTTTTTGCTCAGGATGATAATGCTTTGAACTACAATATTGTAAATGTACAAGCCGAAGCTTCTCGCCAAGTTTCTAATGATGAAATGCATGCGACTTTATATATTGAAAAAAGTAACAAACAACCAGCTGAACTTTCAAATCAAATTAATCAATTAATGAATCAAGCGCTTAGCGTTTCTCGTAAATATCCTCAAGTAAAAGTGGAAACTGGTGCTCAAAGCACTTACCCAATTTACGATAACGATAGTAATAAGTTAAAAGAATGGCGTGGCCGCGCTGAAATCCGTCTTGAAAGTAAAGACTTTAAAGCTGCTAGCCAGTTAGTAAACGAATTACAGCAAAACTTCCAAACTCAATCAATTAACTTTACGGTTTCTGATGAACAACGTAAAAAAGTTGAAAATGAGTTGATGGTTGAAGCCTCTAAAAACTTCCAACAACGTGCTCAAATGTTGACCCAAGCTTGGAATAAAAACCAATATACTTTAGTCACTCTAAACCTGAACACAAATAACTATTTCCCACAACCTGTAATGCGTGCCAGTATGGCTAAGTTTGCCGTTGCCGAAGCTGCACCAGCTCAAGACATGGCAGCTGGTGAGTCTAAAATTACTGTGAATGCAAACGGTTCAATTCAGTTTAAATAATTTGTTTGTCTAAAAAAAGCCCTGAACTCATCAGGGCTTTTTTGACTTATTTTTTAAAAGGTAAAGCATATTTAAAGATACGGCCTACCACCTGTCCAAACTGTTTAGCCAGACTTGCGTTGTTATAATTTAGACCATATTTTTTACATACAGCTTCCACTTTTGGAGCCATTTGGCGATAACGACGCGCTGGGATATCAGGGAATAAATGGTGCTCAATCTGATGGCTCAAATGTCCGCTTAAAATATGTAATGCTTCTGAACCTTTCAAGTTAGAAGAACCACGAATCTGGCGCATATACCAGTGGCCACGGCTTTCTTCTTGTAAAACAGACTTTGGAAATACTTCCGCATCTTTTGTGAAGTGACCACAAAAAATAATCGTAAATGTCCAGATATTACGAAGACCATTTGCAACCAAATTACCAGTGAATACAGGTAAAGCTGCTGGACCTGCAATTAAAGGGAAGAAAACATAGTCTTTAAAAAGTTGTTTTCCAATCTTTTTATTAACAGGTTTTAACTCTTCTAAGAACTTTGCCATGCTCTTACGCTTATAAAGGACACGACCAATTTCAAGATTCTGAATAGCTACGCCCCATTGGAACAATAAACAGAATGGGATGCTATAAACAGGTTGAAGTAAGAAACCTGGCTTCCAGCGTTGCTCTGGGAATAAACGAAGTAAACCGTAACCAATGTCATCATCAATACCTTTAATATTGGTATAGGTATGATGTTTATAGTTATGCGTTTGGCGCCAGTTATCAGAAGTACCGACAGTATCCCACTCGTAAGTTTGACCATTAAATTTAGGATCGTTCATCCAGTCATATTGACCGTGCATTACGTTATGACCGAGTTCCATGTTTTCCATAATTTTAGAGAAGCCTAATAGGCCTGTTCCTAAAATCCAAGCTGGTGGGAACCAACCCGCAAATAAACATGCTCGGCCTAGAAAGCTACTATAACGAATCGCAGCATAAACACGGCGGATATATTTAGCGTCTTTCTCGCCCAAATCATCCAATACTTCTTGCTTGATCTGATCGAGCTCTTTTGCAAATGCATCAAGTTCTGCTGGAGTCAAATCTCGATTTTTAGGATTTTTAAAATATTCGACTTTCACTGGCATATTCATAAGAGTTCTCTCTTAAAGATCAATAACTAGATCGGATTTTGCTGAGTTCACACAAATTTTGAGTAATTGGCTTGGTTCAGTGTTTTCGCTACCGTTAAGTAAATTACGTGTTGAACCTTGTGATTTATTACAAACACATTTATTACAAATTCCCATACGGCAACCATGAGTTGGTTTAAGGCCTTCATGTTCAAGGCTAACCAGAATTGACTGGCCTTTAGGAATTGCAATTACCTTATTAGACTGGGTTAATGTGACATTCACATAACCAATATCATCAGCAGAGCTTTCATTTGTTAAGCTAAAGGCCTCTGTTAAAACGGCTGGAGCTTTTTCAAAAAGTTGCTCAACAGTTGCCACAAAGCCAGAAGGTCCACACGCATAAATTGTGCTGTTTTCGATATCATCAACTAAACCTAAATGCTCTGCATTTAAACGCTCATCATTTGGGGTTTCTTGTGTATAGAAAACCTGATAATTAAAGTTCGGATATTGCTGTGCAACTTTTTCAAAGTATTCAATAAAAGCCGCATCTGAACGTTGTTTTACCCAATATAAAAGTTGTACCTGAAATTTATCTAACTGCTGGCTTTGTTTAATCGCAGTAATTATACTCAACATTGGGGTAATACCACTACCCGCAGCCAACATAGTTAAATTCGATGTTTTGATGTTTTGTTGCATATCACCATACGGTTGTCCAAGCTCAAAAACGTCACCAATTTTGCTTTCAGAAATAAACCAGTTACTAACAATACCGTCTGCAACTTTTTTTACGGTTAAACGTAAGTGCTGCGCATCTATTTGCGTCAAACTATAAGTACGTTCATAGCGACGACCAGCAATTTCTACAATTACAGGATGATGCTGGCCTGCAACGCCCATTTTTACTAGGCGGTTACATTTTAGCGTCAGGCTCACCATGTCATGAGCGACAAATTCTTTTTTTACAATTTGAACAAGTCCGTGCTTTACAGACCATAAAGGATTAACTTTTTGTAGCCAGAAATTAGCCATTTCTTTATCAAAGATGGCTTGTGTCAATGAATTGAATAGAGAATTTCTCTTTTCGATTGCTTGCATAACTGAAGGCTCTGTCGCTCTTTTTTAATTATTATACACATGTATATATATTTGTATATACACCCGTACTTTTAATTACAATTTCACAAGTTCAGCTTCTAAGGCTATAATCCTGAGAGTTTACAAATATATTGAACAGCATGACCCAATCTTCACTTTCTCAGAACCTGAATGACACACCTCAACAACAAGATGTCATTGAAATTAAAACAGCTACGCGTTCTGTTGGAAGAAAAGCGACAATTACTAAAGAAGAACTTTTTCAGGCCGCTTTAAACCTCATTGGTCCGCAAAAAAGTATTGCTTCATTGAGTTTACGTGAAGTAGCTCGTGAAGCAGGAATTGCCCCAAATAGTTTCTATCGACATTTTAAAGATATCGATGAATTAGCAATTTCTCTAATTGACCGCGCAGGTATCGTTTTACGTAAAATTATCCGTCAGGCTCGCCTACGTGCTTCTTTACAAGAAAGTATTATTCGTAGTTCTGTCGATATTTTCCTTCAACAACTCGATGCCGATGAAGGTAATTTAAGTTTATTACTACGTGAAAGTTTTACAGGTTCTGCTTCTTATAAGGCTGCCGTAGACCGCCAGCTCAACTTTTTTCAGCAAGAGCTACAAGAAGATTTAATTCGTCTTGAACGCTTAAATAACAATCACCTGTATCACCCAGACCTTGTTGCAAAAGCTATTACTCAACTTGTGTTTCACATGGGTGCCAAAGTGATTGATTTACCGATCAATCAACGTGCAGAAGTTGCTGAACAAACCATGATTATGATTCGGATGATTTTAGAAGGTGCACGTCATTTAGATGAAGCAAAAATTCGCTAAAATGATCTAATAAATGGCTTGTTGATGAACAGGCCATTTTTAAATCTAACTCCTCTATTTTCCAATAAAAATATAATTCACTGATTGAAGCGAATAGCTTGCCAGAGTATAAATAATCTTTCCGTTTGCTCTTTCTCCTATATTCCCAACGATCTCAGGGATCCACATGCAAAATTTGAATAATCGTCAAAGTCTGATTGCAAGCTACATTCTTATGGGCATCTTTTTGCTTTCGGTTATCCCATTACATTTATTAGCAAGTTTTTTTGCAGGCTTTCTCATTTATGAAATTATTATTAGCTTAAGTTCAGTTGTAGAACGTTATATTGACGGCCAAAGAGCCCGTATTTTTATTAGTATTTTACTCAGTATTGTCACCATTTCACTTATTGGGTTTTTCATAACGAGTCTAATTAGTTTCGTTGTATACGATCTAAAAGGTGTCGGATTACATAGTATTAATAGCAAAGTTGATCAAACCTTACTTCATTTACAAGCAGAGATCACAAAATATCTTCCAGGTTATATTCCTGATAGCGTGACAGATCTAAAAGACGAAATCTTTGCATTTATGAAAGATAACGTCACCACCTTAAAAAACACCAGTTCCGATATTTTGCATAACTTCGTGACTATGGTCATGGGTTTAATTATTGGTATTTTGGTGGCGATACATGGTTTTCATCGCCGTACGCCTCAGCCTGTTTTTAAGTCACTACTTATCCAACGTATTCAAAAATTATCAATTTCATTTAAAAATGTTGTTTTTGCCCAAATAAAAATTTCAGCCATTAACACGCTGCTCTTTATTTTATTCGCCTTTATTTTGTTGCCGCTTTGGGGAGTTCACCTTCCTTTTGCCAAAACCTTAACTATCTTGACCTTTATGTTTGGTCTCATTCCAATTTTAGGGAATCTGCTTTCAAACACTTTAACGTTTATTGCAGCTCTTACAATTTCCCTAGGACTAGCAGGAGCAGCATTACTTTATCTCGTTTTGGTTCATAAGCTTGAATATTTTATTAATGCTAAAATTATTGGGCATAAAATCAATGCAAATGCATGGGAGATTTTATTAGCAATGCTAGTATTTGAGTCAATTTTTGGCTTAGGCGGTTTAATCGCAGCTCCAATTTTTTATGCGTATTTAAAGCTAGAATTAAAAGACGCTGGTCTCATCTAATTCAAAATCGATGTATAAAAAAAGCGCCCTCTAGGCGCTTTTTTTATTTTGAGTAAGTTAAGGCTTAACTACAACTAACACTTGAATTGCTTCTGGTGTAACAGTTAAACCATCAAGTAAGCTCAAGCCTTCTTTTTGCAGTTTTTGTAAACGTTCAATTTCGTCTTGACGAATACTTGGGTTGAACTGTTTTAGATAAGTTAAACGGTCAATTTCATATTGCCATTTATTGCCATAATGTTCTTTTGCTTGTTGCTGAAGCTGCGGTAAATCAACTTTCGCAATCTCTAACGCTTGTTTATAGCGCTGCTCAATGATATCACGGCGGGCTTTAACTACTTGACGGCAGCTATTGCCATCTAAATGGTGCAAATAAGGTTTTAAAATTGTTGGATCAATCTTTTCAGATAAATCCTGTCCATTTTCACTTAACAATACACGGATAAGCTGTTTCGGCAAGCTTGATGGCAAGTTCAAAGATTTAGGTGCAACAACATCTACTTTAAACCAGACTTCAATTAATACTGAGCCCTGCTTTAACGCATTAGATTTAAGTACAGCCACATTGGTACTACCAAATGATTGTGTACGGATCATTTCCATAACACTTTCAATGAATGGATGCTCTAAAGTTAAATATTGAGCATCTTCACGAAGCTGAGCTTGATCGCGATAGAAAGTTGCTGTCATACCTTCTTCGTCTAATGCCAAACCTTGCACTTGCATTTGATCGGTCGGTTTAATAATCACCGTACCATTACTTTGCTCATCAAAATCAATATTGGTTGATGACATGAAACGCTTCACAAACATTGGTAGCGTTGTATTGTCGTCATAGTCTTCAAGAGCTTGAACAATTTCTTGTGCTACAATAGGACGACATGAATTATATTCAAGTAAACGATCTCGGCCAGCTTGAAGTTCAGCTTCTAAGGCTTGACGTTGAACATTCACCTCTTCAAGCAAATCTTCAAATGTTTGACCTTGGTCTGCAAGTAAACAATCTTTTAATTCAACAATAAAATTCTCTTGCAGCGTTTGCGCTGTCGGAGAAATATTGCTGAAAATATTTAGTGCTTCGTTATACCAACGGAACATACGCTCTTGAGCTGTTCCCACAAGGTATGGCACATGAATTTGGATACGGTTTTCTTGACCAATACGATCTAGACGGCCGATACGTTGCTCTAAAACATCGGGGTTAGCTGGTAGATCAAATAAAATTAGATCACTGGCGAATTGGAAATTACGGCCTTCCGAACCAATTTCCGAACACAATAGAATCTGAGCACCATAGCTTTCTTCAGCAAAATAAGCAGCAGCTTGGTCACGCTCAAGTAAGCTCATGCCTTCATGGAACATTGCCGTACGAATGCCTGCATGCAAACGCAACACGTTTTCTAAAGACTCAACCACTGGTCCACTACGCGCAATTAAAAGCACTTTTTTATGCTTAAGATCTTTGCGTAAAATTTCCATTAACCATGGCACACGCGGATCATTTTGCATCCATGAACCATCAATTTGTGCTTCTTCAGGCCACATTTGCTCACGCAGTTTGCCATCTTTTGACCAATCTTCTGGTGCTGGTAATGGTGCTGGCTGACAATCACGACCTGGGAAGCCCTGAATAGCTTCACGTGTATTACGGAATAAAATACGTCCAGTACCGTGACGGTCTAATAATTCGTGAATTGCTCTAAAGCGTTGATCTGGCTGGTCTTCAATGCTGTGACCTAACAAACCTTCTAAAGCAGATAAATGCTCTGGTGTTAGAGCTTGATCCGACATGAGCACTTCAGCAATTTTTGCAGTCTGCTGGTACTGAGTCTCTTCATCTAAGAAGCGCTCTAAACTACTAAAACGCTGTGGATCAAGTAAACGTAAGCGAGCGAAATGACTTTCTACACCTAATTGTTCAGGTGTTGCAGTGAGTAATAATACTCCTGCTGTATTTTCAGCGAGCTCTTCAATTAAATCATAGCGATCATTACCGCCTTCTTCTTCGCTCCACATCAAATGATGTGCTTCATCGACTACGAGCAAATCAAAACCAGCTTCTATGGCTTGCTCACGCAAATCATCATGGTCAACCATTAAGTCAACGCTTGCAATAATGCATTGCTCAGTCAAGAACGGGTTAAGCTCTGGATCATGTTCTTTAATAGATGCAGTACGCGTTAAATCAAACAAAGAGAATTGCAAGTTAAAACGGCGACGCATTTCAATCATCCACTGATACTGAAGAGAATCAGGGACTAAAATCAGAATTCGTTCTGAACGACCAGTTTTAAGCTGTTGGTGGATAATTAAACCAGCTTCAATTGTTTTACCTAAACCAACTTCATCGGCAAGTAAAACACGAGGTGCAAAACGTTTACCAACTTCATGTGCGATATAAAGCTGATGAGGGATCAGGCCAACACGTGCACCGACCATCCCACGTAGAGGACTGGTCTGCATTTGTGCTTGCATCAACATCGCTTCAATACGAAGGTCATACCACTCTTTATAGTCAACTTGACTTGCAAGCAAACGGTCTAAAGGTTTAGATAATTGAATTTGCGCACCAATACGTGTTTCATTGAGTGCTTTACGCTCTTGCTCGCCATTTTCTAAAGTACGAACAACGTTGTAACGCAAAACGCCATGACGGTCTTCAACAGACTCAACGATCCATTTCTGGCCTTCTTGATCTTGAACTTCATCATTTGTATTGAAGATGATACGAGATAGTGGAGCATTATTACGTGCATAGACACGTGTCTCATCACTTTTGGGGAATAAAATGCTGACAGATCTTTCATCTACATCAATAAGAACACCTAAACCGAGCTCAGTTTCTGTGTCTGATAGCCAACGTTGACCAATAGCATACTGCTGCAATTTTTCCACCTTTCTCTCAAGTTCGCACTACATATTGTACGATGCAAATTAGCTTATTTTTGCATCTTTTTATGTAGTCTTTAAAGCAAAATTTTGAAGCAAAAACCAATTAAATCGCTTTGCTACAAAAAATCACGCATTAAAATTTTTACATTAAAACGGTACAGGACAGTCAAAAGTTAATGTTTCTGCTGTGACAGGATGATTAAAACTTAACTGTTTGGCATGCAAACATAAACGCGGAACAAGTTGCTGCTCCGGTGTTGCATACAGCGTGTCACCTACAATTGGATGCCCAAGATATTGCATGTGTACACGGAGTTGATGAGATCGGCCCGTAATTGGTGTTAATTTCACACGAGTTACAGGCTGTCCCTGAATCTGAAAATGTTCTATGACCTGCCAATGTGTTAAAGCAGGCTTGTTGTGAGAAGCGTCGACAATATGTAAAGGTGGTCGGCTTGGGTCATAGATGACAGGAATATCTACAGTCCCTTCACCCTCTAAATGACCTGCGACAAGCGCTTCATATATTTTTGAAGTCTGACGATCTTGAAATTGACGTGCAATCGCACTTTGACCGCGCTTCGATAAACCAAATACTAAAATACCTGAGGTATCTCGGTCTAGACGATGAATGAGCAAAGTTTTAGGTTCAATCGCAACCAACCTAGTCAAAACGCTATCATGTAAATCACCCTTACCAGGAACACTCAAGATGTCCGAAGGTTTATGAATCACCATAAAATCATCATCACGATAGATCAGATGTTCACTTAGAAAATCACTCAAAGTTGTATTCCCAAGGTAAGATGAAAAACAAGCGGGCAATAATAAAAAGCTTACGTCCGAATTACAATGCCGTTCGGGTAAATTAACAGCAGAATTTGCAAATATTATGGATCACTTGAGGTCTATAGTCAGTCAAGGCTTCAATAACTGCATAATATGTTGCAATGTCGGTGCTTGCATTATCTCTTCAGCACTTAAGCTCGCACCATTTGCACGCCATAGATCGACCAGATAATTCACAGCAGACTGATCTAGTCCGTAGTTTCTTAAATCAATTTCAGGATGGATCTCCATAGGATGTCGCCCCACCTGTTCAGCAATTGCCAATAAGATTCCTTTATCTGACAAGATATAAGAGGACGGCGTACTTAAAGACCATAACCGCATTAAGCTCTGCGTATTTAAATGTTTTATATGGTCAAAACTGATCTTTTCAACCCATTGGATATGCTGCTCTAGATTAGCCGCCAAGATCGCATCATTTACAACACTGACCTGATCTCTAATCGATAAAACAAGCTGCATGACTTGTTTAAACAGAGGAGATAAATCACCTGCCATCATAACTTGAGCCTGAGTATTTGATGACAAACGCTGACCAAGCTCCAACATGGTTTGTTGAAGCTGAGATGTATCAATAAAAATAATTGGAATTTCGAGTGATTGAGCGCGCTTACTCAACAGTTCCAAATGGTTCGCCAATGGTTGCTCAGACCAATCTGGTCGTAGTTTAAGCTCATTGAGCCCAACCAATAACAATATACTTTGCGTAGACTCAACTGACCAATTTGAAGTACTTGCGGCTAACTGGATTTTTCGAGGTAAGGGATAAAACATTGTTCTCTACAAACATAAAAATAGCTCAAATTAAAAAGCCCGTTTAACACGGGCTTTTTTGCTTACTTCATTTCAGCGAATGTTTCTTTTGCAGCCTGAATCGTAAATTCAATATCTTCATCAGAATGTGCAGATGAAATAAAGCCTGCTTCAAATGCTGAAGGTGCCAAGTTTACCCCACGCTTTAACATGCCATGGAAGAACTTTTTGAAAGCTTCAATATCACATGCCAACATTGAGTCAAAGCTTGTAATATCTTCTTGGTTAGTAAAATAAAGACCGAACATTGCGCCAGCTTGCTGAGTCTTAAATGGAATACCCGCTTCATCAGCTGCAGCTTGTAAGCCTGCAAGTAACTTTTCAAGTTGAGCAGATAATTTGCTGTAAAAGTCAGGTTGGCGTAAATGTTTAAACATTTCAATACCAGCACGCATAGCAAGTGGATTACCAGATAATGTACCTGCTTGGTATACACCGCCTAAAGGTGCGATGCATTCCATGATTTCACGCTTACCACCAAATGCACCAACAGGCAGACCTGCACCAATAATTTTACCTAAAGTCGTTAAATCAGGTTTAACGTTATAAACTGATTGCGCACCGCCTAAAGCAACACGGAAGCCTGTCATTACTTCATCAATAATGAATACAGATTTATATTCATCACAAATATCACGAATGGCTTGTAAGAAACCGTCAATTGGTTTCACCATATTCATGTTACCCGCTACTGGTTCAATAATAACACCCGCAATTTCATGACCAAATTTTACAAAGCATTCTTTTAATGCAGCAATATCGTTGTAAGGTAGCGTTAAAGTATGTTTAGCAAAATCAACAGGAACACCTTTCGAAGTCGGCTCACCCTCACCTAAAGTAAGTAAGCCCGAACCTGCTTTTACTAACAGTGAGTCAGAGTGACCGTGGTAGCAACCTTCAAACTTCACAATTTTGTCACGGCCCGTATAACCACGCGCTAAACGAATAGCGGTCATGGTCGCTTCCGTACCTGAGTTAGTCATACGCACCAATTCAATTGATGGCATGATTTCACAAATAATATCTGCCAATGTTGTTTCGTGTACGGTTGGTGCGCCAAAACTTAAGCCATCTTCTGCTGCTGTTTGTACAGCCTTAATAATCTCTGGATGAGCATGACCTAAAATCATTGGTCCCCAAGAACCAACATAGTCAACATAACGCTTACCATCGACATCCCATAAATAAGCACCTTTGGCTTTCTCAATGAAAACCGGTGTTCCTCCAACGCCATTAAAGGCACGTACCGGAGAGTTCACACCACCTGGAATGTGTTTGCTGGCTTGTTTAAATAACTGTTCTTGCTTTGGAGATAAACTCATGGAAATGCTCGTCTTAAATATCTAAAAAATAATTTTGAAAGCTTAAGAAAATAATTGTGCCCAGGCCTGTACACGGGCAGGAATTTCAGCAGTTGATCGGCCTAATATATCACTAATGACTGCACAGAGGTCAGCCCCAGCCTCAATCACAGGTTTTGAGTTTTCAACAGTTAAACCACCAATAGCACAAATTGGTAAATCATATTGGGCTGCTGCTTGCTTAATTACTTCAATACCCACATTACCTGCTTCAGGTTTTGTAGAAGTTGCATAGACCGCACCAAATGCAATATAAGTCGCGCCATCTGCAATTGCTTTTTGCGCAAGTTCTAATGAGTTCAGGCAAGTACGGCCAATAATCACACCTTCTGGTAATTGCGATGTTGCATCGGTAATTTCACCGTCACTTTGACCTAAATGCACACCTAATCCAAACTGAGCAGCCAGTTTCAGATCATCATTAATCACAAAAGGAACCTGATATTTTTCACACAATAATTTGATTTGTTCGACTTCAGCAGGTTGGTCTGCTTTGTCTATTTTCTTACGGCGGTACTGTAAAATTGCGACCTGACGAGTTGCGAGTGCGGCATCTAGTTTTTCTAATAATAGTTGGATTGGGTCATCGTTGGTAATGAGGTATAAACCGCGCATACTCTACTCTCGCTTTAAAAAACTTCGCTAGTATAACGGATTTATAGATCATCATAAGTACCGATTGATATAGGCTTAACAGTACCAATCGGTATATTAAGAATAGAAAGTAAAATTAACTTGGTATTTTATCGTGCTTACGGTCAATCAAACTTAATCGACCAGTCGCTACGTCAGACAGCATTCGCCAATCAGAAATAAAGCTATAGAAAGGTTGTTTAAAACTGGCAGGTTTATTTTTTTCAAACACAAAATGTCCAACCCAAGCATTTGCGTAGCCTGCTACCAAACCATAGAGTACATATTTGGTTTGCTTCTTACGGACTGCTTTTGAAAAAAAGTATAGACCAATGCTACTGCCCACCACGTGTAAGCGTCTGCTCATAATGTTACGGTGTTCAGTTAAATAAAAACGATAAAATTCCTGATAATTTTTAATCGGCAATTCAAACTCTGGCTGAGCTTCATGGCTAAAGTTTACTGGTGCATTCACGATCATCTTCCTGATTTTTATTTGATCAAAACGTCACCTGATTGTACACCTAAATAAAAGTGTAGCGTCATATGTTTGATTGTAACTTTCTCTATCAAAACCATTATTTTTAGAGCTAAGCTATTATACTTATTCAAGATAGTCTAAATACCTGATTCAGGGAGATATATTATGGTCGAAGTCGAACTAAAGTTTCAGTTACCTGAATCGAAGAAAAAAACTGTCCAGCAATACTTAAAAAAACATAAAGCAAAGAACATTCACTTACAGGCAAAGTATTACGATACGCCAGATCGCCTACTTGCAAAAAATGGTATGGCCTTACGTTTACGTAAAGAAGATGATCAATGGGTACAAACATTTAAAGCCGCAGGTCAAAGCCATCTCCACCGTGTTGAAGAAGAAACTCATTTAGGCGTTTGTGACCAAGAACCTGACTTAAACCTTGAGTTATACCAAGATAATAAAGTGGTAACTGATTTAATTAAGGCGGCCTTAGGAACGCAAGCTGAAAAACTAAGTTTGCAGTTTGAGACTGATGTACAGCGCACCTATCATGTGTTTGAAGCAGATAATACAGCGATTGAAGTTTGCTTAGATGATGGTGTCGTAAAAACAGCAGATGCACAAAGTGTAATTTGTGAAGTCGAATTTGAACTCAAGCAAGGGGCTGTGAAAAGGCTAATTCAGTTTGCGCAGCAATGGATTAATCGTTACTCACTTTGGCTTGATGTAAGAAGTAAAGCCGAACGTGGCAACTTATTAGCACTAGGGCTAGCTGCCTCACCTGCTGTTCATGCTAAAAGTCTGACATTAAATAAAGATATTACTGCTGAACAGGCTCTAAAAAAGATTGTCGAAAACTGTTTAGGGCAATTCTTACCAAATATGGCTGTCATTGCCGATGGAGTTGCCGAAGCTGAGCATATCCATCAGGCACGGGTAAGCTTACGTCGTTTACGCAGTGCGCTTAAACACTTCTCTGGCTGGTCAGGCGAGCTAAATCCTGTTTGGGAAGAACAAATTGCTGAGCTTTTCCGTAAACTTGGAGACACTCGTGATGAAGATGCGATTCGCACCGAAGTGTTACCTATTATTCAACAACACGGTTCACCTGAACTTTTACTACCAGTTTCAGCCCTGCCCTCAAAAGAACTCTCAACAATCTTTACCTCTGCGGACACGATTAAGCTATTACTCGATTTATTAGCATTTGCTTATTCAGAAGAAGATTCATACAGCAAAACAGGTGGATTAAAAAAACACATTAAAAAGAGTTTAGATAAGTTACATCATAAAGTGATTAGTAATGCTGACCATTTCTCTGAGCTTGAAGTGACTGAACAACACAAAATAAGAAAGCAAGCTAAGCAGTTACGTTATTGTGTTGAGTTTATTTCGAGTCTTTATCCAAATAAAAAAGTACAGCAATATTTAAAACAGCTACAACCTGTGCAAAATACCCTAGGTCAATATAACGATTTGTTTATTGCAGAAGGTATTTTTAACAATGTGGTTGAACAAGATCCGTCTTTCTGGTTTGCCTTAGGTTGGGTCAAAGCCAAACAGCCACAATTACAAAAGCGCTCAGCAAAAGCTTTACAGGCTTTTAGTGAGGTTGAAACTTTCTGGTAATTTATAAAAAGTCGCTGTAAACGTGCAGCGAATTTTTATCGGTATTTACCAAATACTTTCCATACACCGTTATCTGCTAAGGGATCACTATAGCTATCGCTGCGTTGCTTTCTTGGCTTATCACGAGCATCGACCAGTTTAAAATGCTGCTCAACCCCTAGCACGATACTATTGGTATAAAACCGTGAACGTGTATATTCGCTTTGTCCATGCTGGAATACATAGGTTCTTAAATCGATGAATTCACGGTGAGCAACCAGAGCCGCGGTATCATCACTTTGCAACCATTCTTGCATCGTAAATATCTGGTCTGTTTCAAACTGCCCGCATTTTTCAATAAGACTCGCAACACCGCGGAAAGTTTTAGATTCTTTTGCACGTGTTTTATTAATCCGAATTCGGTCTACATGAAAAAAGAATAGCGGTAAATTTAAATGGCTTGGTAGATGAATGGCATCTGGTAATTCATCTTCCATAAATGGCTGAAAAAGCTCTTGTGCCCTTTCAATTAGCCCCTGCCATTGACGGTAATAATTTTCGACTTCTTCTTGCAAGCCATAATAAATCGGCAATCCTTCAACATGCTCTAAATATTGGGGTGGGAAAACATGCTGGCGTAATAAAGCAATATCTGTTTTTAAACTTTGAATCGCAATTGCATCTTGCATATGAGTCTCTCCTACCAATACTTAGGCTATTTACAGACTAAGTCAAAGGTTTTGTTTCCGCAAGCGTTTGCCTATAATAAGCAGCTCTATTTTTGCGGGAATAAGTCATGTCTCAAAAGATTAATGCAACAGATATTACTGAAGAAGAAGCGTTAAATGCGGTTTTCTTTGAGCGTGCGGATGAATTTATTAAACAAGCTAATGATTTTTGTCGCCCGCCAAAAGATAAAAAAGTTGATCCAGCTGAGCTACGTGGTCAAGTGAGTGCTGCAATGTTATTTGCTACTGCCCGCTTCAATACATGGGTAGCAGCAAATAACTTTAAAGATGGTAATGAAATGCGTGATGCAAAAGATCAGGTTATGTCTTACCTTCTTCAGCAATTTCAGATGATGCTTGAAGATAACTTCGATGAATATTGTGAACAATTCGAAAATTATTTACGTTTCCGTAAAAATGAAGATTTTCACGCGCACAAACATGATCATTAATATGATTTAAAGACCCAAATAAAAAGCCACATTTGAGTGGCTTTTTATTTGCGAGAAGACTTTATTTCTTTGCTGCCTGACCATATTGATCAGCCATCACTTCGACCAAATGTTCAGGTTTAATATACTTCTTAATTACTCTGTTAACGTCAGCAACAGTCAATTTAGTTAACTCTTGATCATGACGAATTCGGTCTTGCAATGTTTTGTTTGTTTCAAGCTGTAGATTTAACATGCCATGAATATTACGTTCATCTTCTAAAGCCGTAACTCGTTTCTTCATGATATCTGCTTTAGCAGCTTCAAGCTCTTGCTCAGTTACCCCATTTTTAACCAAGTCATTTAACACTTTGTGTATTGAAGCAGACACTTGTGCTGAGCGACCTGAAGTATAATTTGCACTAATACTCAAAGCTCCTACATTCGTGTCACGATCAAGTTGCAGCCCACTTCCAAAACCATAGACTAGCGCATTTTTCTCACGAAGCTCTTGAGCCAAACGTGATGAAATTTGAGACTCACCTAAAATATAGTTCATTAAAATGAGAGCAGATGCATCTGGATGGTTTTTCCCAACTGGAATTGAAAGGACACTTTGGTAGCTACCAAATTCGCGCTGCTCAGACAGAACATGAACTTGCTGTGCTGGAAAATCAACGTGATCAATCAAGATTTTTTGATATGGTTGCTTACCGTTCCAACGACCAAATTCCTGATTCAGTAATTTCTGCATCTTCTTCGCATCAAATTCGCCTGTAATGGCAATTTGAGCATGGTTCATTGCAAAGAAACGCTCATATAACTCTTTCACTTGCTCTTGAGTTGCGTTTTTCAACTGCTGTTTTGCCAGTTCAGGTTCGAAGTGATAACGCAAATCACCCGGTTGATATTCTTCAAGTAAACGTGAAAGTGTTAAACCCGCCACTACATCTGGCTCGGTATAAGGACGATCTAGGCTTGATAAACTTTGCGATTTAATTAAATCAAATTGAGATTGTTCAAATTTCGGATTTTTCATCACATCAAGAACAAACTTGAAAAACTCATCAAATTTTTCTGATTTAGACTGAATATTAATGGTCATGCCATTGCCGTCAGCACTTGCATAAGCCGCACCGCCTGCATCAATTGATTTATCGGCAATATCTTGCAAACTGTATTTATCAGAACCACGGAGCAATAAGTATGAGGTTAGATCAACTACTGTACCTTTATTAAATAAAGATTTTTCTGTTCCGAAGTCCATCGTAATCGTTGCATAAGTACGATCATCGCGTGTTTCAACTGGGAATAAAGCATACTTCATTCCATTTTTTAGTTTTCCACGGATAATTTTTTTCTCATTGCTTTCAACATATTGCTTAGAAGTTTTTAAAAACTCAGCAACTTCTTGTTGATATACCTTCGGATCTTTTAAAGGCTCGGCCTTTGCTTCGACCTGATCTAGAGTTTTAGGTGTCTCTTTTGAATTTTGCTGTTGCGCTTTTTTCTGGTCTTCAGGTGTTGGCAAAATATCGCCATCAATACGATGATCAGCCACAAGGAACTGTTTTAAAGTTTGATTCACATCATCTAGCTTAACTTTTTCTACAGAATCTAAATCTTTAAAATATTGATCCCATTGCCCGCCAGCGACGGTGTAATCACTTAACCGTGACCCAAGTGCTACCGCATCTTTCGTGATTAAGTCACCTTGAGTTTTCATTAAACTTTTAACACGATTTAATTCAACTTCAGTAAACGGCTTCCCTTTTTCAATGCCTGCTAACAAAGAACTTTCAACTTTTTTAGGGTCATTACTTGGTGAATAAATAGCGCCTAGAAAAACCACATTAAAATCTTGGTCTAACCAAGTACTAGCTTCAACATTTGTGGTAATACCTGTTTCCACCATATTTTGGTATAGGTGACCACTTGGTTGCATGGTATATAACAAAGGAGCTAAAGCGAGTGTCGGCTGAATTTTGGTATTTTTACCATTCATATAGATATGGAATTTAGCCAGATCACTGCCCTTTTTCACCATGAATTGACGATTTCTTATTTTTGTAGAGTCAAGCACAGGAATCTGTACAGTTTTAGGAACCGCTCTTGCCGCAATTGGACTAAAATATTGATCTATTGTTTTTAAGACATCAGTCTTATCAAATTTACCTGAAATGACCATAACAGCATTATTAGGTGCATACCAGCTACGATAGAACTGGTTTAATTCAGGCATTTTAATCGATTTAAGTTCAGGCAAATCACCAATCGGTAAACGTCCTAAATATTGATTACCGTAGGCTGACTTCCACATTTGATCCATCAGCACAGCAAATGGCTGATCCATGCGAACTTCACGTTCACGCTTTACGATTTCAATTTCGGAAGGAACAAACTTTTCTTGAAGAACTAATTTATCCATACGCTCAGATTCAAGATACAGTACCTGATCAAGCGCGGTTTTTTCTGGACGAACGATATTGGTATATTTTGTTGAATAATAATCAGTGCTGGCGTTTGTCATCAATGTATATTGATCTAAACGACGCTGGAATTCTTCCCCTTTAACATTTTGTGTCCCCTTAAAAGCCAAGTGCTCAAGCAAATGAGCTAAGCCACTTTTACCTTGCGGGTCATTTAATGAGCCTGTTAAATAAATGGTATTAATAAAGATTTTATTTTCTTTGTCATTCGGTGCAAGCACAATCCGAAAACCATTATCTAATTTATATTCCTCAATATTTTGCTTACTTTTTACTAGTGTAGTTTGTGCCCAAGACGCAGCACTTAAACCAAGAATACATAGGGAGAGTGTCAGTTGTTTAAACTGCATAAACATATAAATACCAATTAATTTGAATAATAAAAAATCAATAGTTGTGGGACTATAGTAGGAAATTTGAACTAACTTTCATAGTAAAGTTTTGAAAAAAAAGCCGTTTATTTAAACGGCCTTATATTTTAAGGAAAAATTTCAGCTTGCATATAAAGCTTCCCATATCCTGAAACTTCAATACGTTCCTGATTCAGAACATTGCAATACAAAACGCCTCCACGGCTAGAAGCCTGATAAGCAATAATATTATTTTTAGCGAGTTTCTCTGCCCATAATGGCGCTATTGCCGTATGAATTGAACCCGTAACAGGATCTTCTTCGATGCCCGCGACAGGGGCAAAATAACGCGATACACAATCATATTGTTGATCGGCTTTTGAAGTGATGGCAACATCCATCCCTGCAGTGGTAATCGCAGTCCGTTTACCTAAAGCTTTAAGTAAGTTCATGTCAGGCTGCTCATCTAATACGTCCTGCACTGATTCATACTCAACAATGTAGGCTTGAACATTTTGATAAACCGCTTTAAAAGGCTTTGTTAATGCTTGACGTAAAATAGCTGGATAATCTTCAACTTGATGAGCTTTGCGAATTGGAAAATCCATTCTGATTTTACCGTCTTCATCTTGGTGAACCACAAAAAGACCTAAGTTTCGTACATGGAAATTAAGAGTCTTTTTCTCGGTAAAATCTTTAAATAATACAAAAGCACTGGCAAGTGTTGCATGCCCACAGAAATCAACTTCAACTGTTGGAGTGAACCAACGGATTTCATAGTTTTCAGAGTCTATAATTTTTACAAAAGCAGTTTCAGACAAATTATTCTCAAGTGCTATCTTCTGCATTAAATCTGTATCTAGCCACTCTTTTTCAACAACGACAGCGGCCGGATTTCCACGAAATAACTCTTTTGTAAAAGCATCGACTTGATACATTTTCATGATAGTACTCTCTTTTGTAATAGACTCATTTTCGAAAATTATTTAAAAGAAAAACAGATACAGTTTTTTTAAAATTAACATCACAGTGGCAATTTATGCATATAAAAAAAACGGCTCATCCAGAATAGAGAGCCGTTTTTTTTACTGATCTTTAATGATGTTGAGTTAACTCAATTTCATCTTCATTGTTTAATATTTCTTTATCAGTCTGACCCATCAATTGGCTCGTAACAACACCAGCAGTCATTGAACCATTTACGTTTAATGCAGTACGCCCCATATCAATGAGTGGCTCGATTGAAATAAGAAGTGCAACCAACGTTACAGGTAAACCCATTGCAGGAAGCACAATCAACGCAGCAAAAGTCGCACCACCACCTACTCCTGCAACCCCAATTGAACTTAAGGTCACAATACCGACTAACGATGCAATCCACATTGGGTCTAAGGTGTTAATACCCATGGTAGGTGCAACCATCACTGCCAACATTGCAGGATACAAACCCGCACACCCATTTTGACCAATAGTGGCACCAAAAGAAGCAGAGAAACTTGCAATTGATTCAGGCACACCTAAACGACGAGTTTGTGTTTCAATGCTCAGTGGAATACTTGCTGCACTTGAACGGCTAGTGAATGCAAACGTTAAAACTGGAGCAACTTTCTTAAAGAATTTAAGAGGAGAAACACCCGTCATAGTCAAAATAATGGCATGTACGACAAACATAATCGCCAAGCCTAAATAAGATGCAACCAAGAAACCGCCTAGATTTAAAATATCTGCGACGTTTGAACTTGCCACGACTTTGGTCATGAGGGCAAAAACACCATACGGCGTAAGTTTCATCACTAAGCGCACAAGCTTCATTACCCATGACTGCAACGTCTGAATCGCAGTCAGAATACGTTGACCTTTTTCTGCGTCGTCCTTCATTAGGTTAAGCGCTGCTATACCTAAAAAGACGGCGAAAATAACTACACTGATAATTGATGTTGGGTTTGCACCAGTCAATTCAGCAAATGGGTTACTTGGAATAAAGGAAAGAATAAACTGCGGTACACTTAAATCGGTAACTTTACCTACATAGTCTGTATTAATCGCAGTTAAGCGCGCAGTTTCAGCAGCACCTTGCACTAAACCTTTTGCCGTTAAGCCAAACAGGTTAGTAACGAATACCCCTACCAGTGCAGCAATCAGTGTTGTAAAGAGTAAAGTACCAATTGTATAAAAACTGATTTTGCCTAAAGAAGATGCTTGGTGTAATTTTGCCACCGCTCCCAAAATAGACACAAATACCAAAGGCATCACGACCATTTGTAAAAGTTTTACATAGCCGTTACCAACGATATTAAACCAGCTAATAGATTCAGCAAGAATCGGATGGCCACCGCCATAAATCAAATGTAGTCCTAAACCAAACACCACACCTAGAACTAAGCCAGCCAGAACTTTTTTCGATAAGCTCCAGTCCGTTTTACGTGTTTGGGCGAGTAAAAATATTAACCCGACAAAAACCACAATATTGATGATTAAGGGTATATTCATTCCCAAACTCCAAATTATTGCTTGTGTCATCTTTCAAGGGGGCATATTTGACCATAGCCGGCCTATATAAACTACCCTTTTCACCAATTTTATAGCATCAAGATGATTACAAACCTCTGTGAGAATATAAAATGACTTTTTCATACATATATATCACTTTTAATTTATAAATTAAGTTGGATATTTACGTATGAAAATCAATCACAACCTAAGCAACCTTTAATTCAAATTGTTGCTCAATAAAATGAATAAACTGCTTTAAATTGGTTCCCCATGTTTCAGGCGACTGGGCAACCAAGTAGGTAGTAAAATGAGCGGATTCAGTATTAAGTTCAAAACAACTTAATGACACTTTCTCGACTACTTTGTTTAGATATGACTTTGGCAATAAAGCAAAACCAACGCCTAATTCCACACAGCTTACAATCCCGTCCAGACTGCCCATTTCCATAATTTGTGAGGGCGGAACACTGTGATCATTTAAAAATAACTCGATTGCATGACGATAAGAACAACCTTGACGAAAAGCAATAAATCGGGTCTTTGCAAGCTTGGCAACATCTGGAAAGTGAGTTTGCTGTTTCGGACAAACCAAAACCAATTGTTCTTGCCAAACAGGTAAACTATACAACTCTGGAATTAAATATTTAGAAGCAACAAAAGCACAATCGACCTCTCCTTGCTGCACAGCGCTTAACAAATATCGTGTCGGGTGAGTTTGCAACTCGATCGGCAAATTCGGATATTGCTGCATACATTGATTGAGTAATTGAGGTAGACGTATTGCTGCTGTCGTTTCCATACTGCCCAAACGAATGGTTTCGTTCGGGTCAATGTCACCCTCTTGAAAGATTTTTTTCGCTTTATTATGTAGAGCAATCATTTGAACAGCATAACTATGCAGCTGTTGTCCGGCATTCGTTAAAGTCACAGGGTTATTACGATTGAATAAAATAACCCCTAACTCTTCTTCAAGTTTTTTCACATGACTCGTGATATTCGATTGCACCGTATACATTTTTTGTGCAGCCAAGGAAAAACTTCCACTCTCTGCAACAGCTAAAAAAAACTCTAGGGACTTAAGTAACATTTCACTATCTCAAAACAAGATAATTACCATCATATTAAATCATTTTTAAAGATTTATAAACTCGCTTTTAATAATAAAAAAATTGAGCGTCCTCTCATGTCTACGTTTTATCGAATGAGCTTAATTGTCTTTTTGGCAACTTGTTTGGGAATTGGTGTTTTTAGATTTTCCTATACTGCGCTTATGCCCATCATGATCGAGCAGTATCACTGGACTCACGATTTTGCCAGTTACTTAGGCAGCGCAAATTTATTGGGATATCTCATTGGTGCCTTATTGGCGCTGTTGACTATTAAAGAAAAGTACATCTCACCCTTCATCGTACTTTCAGCTATAACGGGCAGCCTTAGCCTACTCTGCTGTTCATTCATGGATATGCCTTTGGTGTGGTTCATTGTCTGGCGTACGATTTCAGGTATTGCTGGCGGCTTACTTATGATTTTGGCGCCTAGCTTTGCAATGAAATACATTCCCACCACGCAAAGATTAAAAGTTAACTTTTTAGGATTTAGCGGGATTGGTGTAGGGGTTTTATCCGCCACTATTATTATTCCTCTACTTCAAAATATGCCTGTTCATTATGTTTGGAATATTTTTGCGGGTCTTTCTCTATTAGGAAGTTTAACTCTTTATCGATTATTAAGTCGTAATACTGTCCAGATTATTAAACCGCAATCGACCTCTCTACAAGCCTCACAAAAATCACGTTTAGGCCTTGTCATTATTATTGCCTATATGTGTAGTGCCTTTGCATATATTCCACACTCTTTGTTTTGGATGGATTATTTATCCGGAACTCTGCATTTCCCATTACAGCAAAGAAATCTATTTTGGGTTCTCTATGGAGTAGGAAGCTGTATTGGTGCACTTGTCGCTTATTGCTTAAGCCGACTAATCGGATATCTACAGGCCATTAAGTGGTTATATATCATTTACTGCTTAGCCGTTGTTTTGCCTTTCCTTTCACATACCGCATCTTTACTGGCCTTATCTTCGCTTTTGACAGGCTTACTAACCCCCGCAACCGTATTTATTAGTTCTTATAGTCTGCTACAGATTTATGAGCAACATTATCAAAAGCTTTGGAGCCTTGCCACCATTGGCTTTGCTAGCACTCAGCTTTTAGGCGGTGTTGTCATTAGTACTTTGCATCATTTGCATTGGTCTTATGCACATCTCTTTCTTTTGGGTGGAACCGTTCTTCTCTTTGCGGTTTGCCTTTTAATTCCCCTACGCCCTTCTTTCATCTCAACCCTCGGAGAAACCGAATCATGAAATCTCTGTTCTTCCCGCTATTTTTAATTGCCTTTGTTCTTGTTATTCAGACCCTAGACCAGAGTTATCAAAAGAAAATCGGCTTTATTAAAACTCCGAAACATCCCGAATTTATGCAATAAAAAAAGCCCTCAGTTGAGGGCTTTTTTAAGGGAAATTTATTTAATCTCCCATATGTTTGATAATTGCATCACCAAATTCAGAACAACGTAACAAGGTTGCACCCGGCATTAGGCGCTCAAAATCGTAAGTTACGGTTTTGGCTGCAATTGCTCCAGAAATTCCTTTAATGATCAGATCAGCAGCCTCTGTCCACCCCATATCACGTAGCATCATTTCTGCAGAAAGAATAATAGAACCAGGGTTTACTTTATCCTGTCCCGCATATTTAGGTGCGGTACCATGAGTTGCTTCATATACTGCAATAGCACCACCAATATTTGCACCAGGTGCAATACCAATGCCGCCTACTTCTGCTGCCAAAGCATCAGAAATATAATCACCGTTTAAATTTAGCGTGGCAATCACAGAGTAATCGGCTGGGCGCATGAGAATTTGTTGTAAAAACGCGTCTGCAATGACATCTTTGATAATGATATCTTTACCAGTTCTAGGGTTTTTAATTTTAACCCATGGGCCACCATCAATTAGCTCTCCACCGAAACGATCAAGAGCCAATTCATAGCCCCATTCTTTAAATGCGCCTTCGGTGTATTTCATGATATTACCCTTGTGAACCAGCGTTACAGAAGGCTTATCATTTTCGATTGCAAACTGAATGGCTTTACGGACTAAACGCTGTGTTCCTTCTTTTGAAACAGGTTTAATTCCAATACCACATCCTTCAGGGAAACGGATTTTTGTGACACCCATTTCTTCTTGAAGGAACTTAATGACTTTTTTTGCCTCTTCAGAATCAGCTTTCCATTCAATCCCTGCATAGATATCTTCCGAGTTTTCACGAAAAATCACCATATCGGTTAATTCGGGGTGTTGAACGGGTGATGGAACGCCTTCAAACCAACGCACTGGACGTACGCAAACATATAGATCTAATTCTTGGCGCAATGCAACGTTGAGTGAACGAATGCCTCCACCTACTGGTGTGGTTAAAGGACCTTTGATTGATACAACAAACTCGCGAAGTGCTTCAAAAGTTTCTTCGGGCATATAGTTGCCATAAATTTTATTGGCTTTTTCGCCGCAATACACTTCCATCCATTCGATTGAGCGTTTGCCACCGTAAGCTTTTAAAATCGCAGCATCTACGACTGCTTTCATTGTTGGTGTAATATCCACACCAATACCGTCGCCTTCAATGAAAGGAATAATTGGATGATTTGGTACGTTCAGTGACAGGTCTGCATTTACTTTGATTTTGTCGCCATCGGCAGGAACCACGATCTTCTGATAACCCATTGTGTAGATTCTCCCTTTTATAATACTTAATTAACTAAAAATAATTATCGATAAACAATACTTTCAACTTTTATTAACGCATAATAGCTTAATCGAATTTAATTCTTTTTGAGATTTATGTGGGAAATAAGCAAATTTCGCACTTAAATATAGCTCAATGTTTTCACTAGTTATTTGAAAGAAGAAGCCATTTTTTATGAAAATTGTGATTCTCAACAAGCCTTATGACGTTCTCTCCCAGTTTCGTAAAGACGAAGCGCACATGACCGTCTCTGACTTTGTTGATGACCCGACTTTGCGCTTAGCAGGCCGTCTTGATATGGACTCTGAGGGTTTAGTTTTTTTAACCGATCATGGTGGTCTGAATCAGTTCATTACCAACCCTGCAAATAAAAAATACAAAACGTATTTAGTTCAAGTTGATGGCGATGTAACCGAAGAAGCGCTTGAGCAACTTCGTAAAGGTGTAGAACTGAATGATGGTATGACGCTTCCTGCAAAAGCCATTAAAGTCAGTGAACCTGAATGGTTATGGGAACGCAATCCACCCGTACGTTACCGTGCAAATATTCCAACATCTTGGATCGAGATTTCAATTTGTGAAGGCCGTAACCGCCAAGTTCGTCGTATGACTTCTGCGGTAGGTTTTCCAACTTTACGTTTAATTCGTACTAAAATTGGCTCAATCGATTTAGTACAACTTGGCTTAAAACCGGGTGATGTAAAAGAAATTGAACCATTACTTTACCCCGACTTTAAAGATGTGCCAGCTGAACAGCCTTATCGCTCACGTTCATATGTGAAAAAGCCAGGCGGTACTGGTGGCAAACCAATGGTTCGCAAAAACAAAGATGGTTCTGCGAAAAAGTCTGGTACAAAACGTATCTGGCAAATGGATGAAAGCGAGAAACCACGTCGTAAGACTAATGGTACAACTCGTCCCAATACCAAAGCACCACGTGGTCGTGGCCGCAATGGTCGATAAGATTTAATCTTTTAAAAGCTCACATCAGTGGGCTTTTTTAATGTCTTTTATTTTAGGCAATAAAAAAACCGGTGCATATGCACCGGCTCTTAAGCTATTTACTAACGAGTGAGTAATTAAACCTCAACTGTTGCAAGAGCTGCATTAAATGTAGCACTTGGACGCATTACAGCATTTACTTTAGTTGGGTCAATTGCGTAGTAACCACCGATGTCCGCTGCTTTACCTTGTACTTGAGCAAGTTCAGCAACAATCTTCTCTTCATTTTCAGCTAAAGCTTTAGCAAGAGGAGCAAATTTAGCTTTCAACTCAGCATCTTCGTTCTGAGCAGCAAGTGCTTCAGCCCAGTAAAGTGACAAGTAGAAGTGGCTGCCACGGTTGTCGATTTCACCAGTACGACGTGATGGAGACTTGTCATTGTCAAGCAATTTACCAGTCGCTTCATCAAGTGTCTTCGCAAGTAACTTAGCACGAGCATTATTTTCTTTAATGCCCATCTCTTCTAAAGATACCGCAAGCGCAAGGAACTCACCAAGTGAATCCCAACGTAAATGGTTTTCTTCAACAAGTTGTTGTACGTGTTTAGGCGCTGAACCACCAGCACCAGTTTCGTACATACCACCACCCGCCATTAGCGGAACGATAGACAACATTTTTGCAGAAGTACCAAGTTCCATAATTGGGAACAAGTCAGTTAAGTAGTCACGTAAGATGTTACCAGTCACAGAAATCGTGTCTAGGCCACGTACTACGCGCTCAAGTGTGTAACGCATTGCACGTACTTGAGACATGATTTGGATATCAAGACCAGTCGTATCATGATCTTTTAAGTACTTTTGTACTTTCTTGATCAATTCGTTTTCATGTGGACGGTACGGGTCAAGCCAGAAGATTGCAGGCATACCTGAGTTACGTGCACGAGTTACTGCAAGTTTAACCCAGTCACGAATCGGAGCATCTTTAACCTGACACATACGCCAGATATCGCCTTCTTCAACATTTTGAGTCAATAACACTTCACCAGTGTCAAGATCGGTAATGTTTGCAATACCAGCTTCTGAAATCTCAAAAGTCTTGTCGTGAGAACCGTATTCTTCAGCTTTTTGAGCCATCAAACCAACGTTTGGTACTGTACCCATAGTCTTCGGATCGAAGTTACCATGCCATTTACAGAAGTTGATCATTTCTTGGTAAATACGGGCAAATGTTGATTCTGGCATTACTGCTTTAGCATCGTATTGCTTACCATCAGCACCCCACATTTTACCACCAGCACGGATCATTGCTGGCATAGAAGCATCTACGATGATGTCGTTTGGAGAATGGAAGTTTGTGATGCCTTTTGCCGAGTCAACCATTGCAAGTGCAGGACGGTGTTCTTGACAAGCATGTAAGTCTTCAATGATTTCTTCACGCAACGAAGTTGGAAGAGTTTCGATTTTCTCGTACAACCCAGCCATACCGTTATTAACGTTAATGCCTAATTCGTCAAATAACTTACCGTGTTTTTCGAAAGCTTCTTTATAGTAAATTTTCACACAGTGACCGAAAACGATCGGGTGTGAAACTTTCATCATTGTCGCTTTTACGTGTAAAGAGAATAAAATTCCCGCTTCTTTACAATCATCAAGTTCTTTTTCATAGAAATCACAAAGTGCTTTCTTGCTCATGAACATTGAATCAATGATTTCACCTTCTTGAAGCGCAACTTTTGGCTTAAGAACAATGCTCTTACCACTATTCGTGATAAGTTCCATTTTCACATTACGTGCGCGATCAAGTGTCATTGATTTTTCACCATGGTAGAAGTCACCTTCTTCCATATGTGAAACGTGAGTTTGTGACCACTGTTTCCACTCGCTCATTGAATGAGGGTGTTTTTTCGCATAGTTTTTAACTGCTGCTGGAGCACGGCGGTCAGAGTTACCTTCACGAAGGACAGGGTTTACTGCTGAACCAAGGCACTTACCATAACGAGCTTTGATTGATTTTTCTTCTTCAGTCGTTGGATTTTCCGGATAATCAGGAATTGCGTAACCTTTTGATTGAAGCTCTTTAATACATGCAGTTAATTGCGCAACAGACGCACTAATGTTCGGGAGTTTGATAATGTTTGTATCTGGATCTTGTGTAAGACGACCTAGCTCTGCAAGGTTGTCGGATACCTTTTGCTCTTCACTTAGGTAATCAGCGAATTCTGCGAGCACACGTGCAGCTACAGAGATGTCACTTTTAATAATCTCGATGCCAGCTGGCTTGGTAAAGGTCTCAATGATCGGCAGTAGCGAATAGGTCGCCAATAATGGCGCCTCATCAGTCAGTGTGTAAATAATAGTTGACTTTTCACCAGCCATATATAGCCCCTTCCGTTTGATTGAGTGTTGAGGACCGAGCTTGTGGCCCAGTGCCTACGAACCGATATGCTTAAATAAAACCCTGAGAGTATCGGCTCTCATTGTCTTCCAGTCAACGAAATATCCAGTGATAACGACATTTCGCAGCGAAATAATACATAATTTAAATCTATTGATAATATTCCTATACCCAACTTTAAGTAATACATAATTCATCATTACTTTTTTATGGACTGAATACGATTAAATTACATGAGATATCTTTCAGAGTTCTGACAATTATTATACTTTTCATTCAAAACAAACTCAAAGATAAAACGGATTTCATCTTTTAGTAGCACTTAAAAATAAAAAACCGATGTACAAAACATCGGTTTTTTATAAACTATTTAACTGTTATTTAAGCTTTTAACCATTTTTCAATTTTAGCCTGATCTTCAATAATAAGTTCAACTTCAGTTAAATCAGATGTAGCACACTCAACCTCAAAAGATAGTAACTCATCGCGACGGAAAGCAAACACGGTATAAATACCGCCCTGCTTTGCATACTTCTCAACAAGTTTAGTGGTCGCTTTTAAACCATCAATTGCAATAATTACATCATTGGCAGAAATACCTGCTTTAGCTGCTGCGCTATCACGGCGAGCACTTTGCACGAGTACGCCTTCTGGCTTATCAACAAGTTTCAAACCAAGTGGCAAAGATTTGTCAGTTTTAACTCTATAACTTAAGCCAAACTCAGGGAACAGTTGATCAAGTGGTAATTCATCAGTGGTATTAATCAAATGATTAATTTGTTCAATCCAGCTATCACCCGTCAGTTCTTTACATAAATCAAAAATAGTTCTTTCATTTACTTGCATACCATTTTGAGTGTTTTCATATAACCGACGCATTAAAGCATCAAGACTAGAACTACGTAGACGTAAACCTAAATCTAGACATAACGCAACTAACGAACCTTTATTGTAGTAACTGGTGCCCGCATTATTCGAGTTTTCATCTTGACGATAAAATTTAATCCATGCGTCAAAACTTGATTCAGCAACTGTTTGAACAAAACGGCCCGGGTTTTGCAAATAACGGTCAATTTGTGCTTTGAGTAAATCAAGATAAGACTTCTGAGAAATTACGCCACTACGTAATAAAATCAGGTCATCGTAATATGAAGTAAAGCCTTCAAATATCCAAAGTAAAGAAGTATAGCCTTCTTGATGCAAATTATAGTTTGCAAAGTTTTCTGGGCGGATAAACTTGACTAACCATGAATGAAAATATTCATGACTACATAAGCCTAAAAAGCGTTGATAATCTTTAGAAGGTTCAGTTGGTTCATTCGATTTTGGCAAATCATCACGCGGTGTAATCAAACTTGTACTATTACAATGTTCTAACCCACCATAACTATTCCCTGTTGCCATCGTCATAAAGGTATAGTTTTTAAATGGTGCTGAACCGAACATATTTATTTCGGCTGCACAAATCTTTTCAATGTCGGCTTTTAAGCGATCAACATTTGCATTATGTGGGCCAGAAATTACAAACTCATGTTCAATGTCATGTGTTTCAAAACTAAAACGTGTTTGATCAGCCAATTCAAACGGGCTATCAATCAATTGATCATAATGATCAGCTTTTAAAGTAAAGCGACCTTTAACTAGACTTTTTGAAGCCAAACCTGTTGCTAACTGAAAATGCTTTAATTCATCTGGCAAGAACACTTCGACTTCACAAGCAGATTGTTCTTGGCCTTCTAAAGCTAAACATACACATGCTGGATTGATATATAAGCGGGTCTGATCGACATATGCACCACGTACAGACAAATCATATGCATATACATCATATTCAATCGTCATTAACTCATGATCGGTATTAAATAAACGCCAACGATTCTTGCTCGTTTTTTTAATATCCAACAGACGTCCAGCTTCATCATAAGCTTTAACGGCTTCAATATGTTTTGAGAACTCTCGAATTAGATAACTACCCGGAATCCACGTTGGCAGCCAAAGTTCCTGATTCGGATTGGCTAAAAAACGAATTGTCACGTGAACAAGGTGTTGTTTGTAATCATCGAACTCAATTTGATAATGCAACATAAATTCTTCAATTTAAAAATAAGAACGGCTTCGCATTAGATTATCACTTTTTTGTATCCTCTTGCGTACATGTATTTTTTGGCAACAATTTCCACTAGCCTTCCATTAAAAAAAGGCATAGCATGCTGTGCATCTGTGTCCCGTATTTGCCAGTGAAGTTAAGGTCATCCGTGAAATTTTTTCTATCTCTTTTTACCCTATTCAGTCTTTTCTGCACCACCCTAACCAATGCTGCGCTACTCAATATTGCACCTGAAAGTGTTGAAGCCGCTGCATGGACTATTGTAGATACTCAATCGGGTCAAATCATTGCCGAGCATAATAGCCATGTTCAACGTGCACCAGCATCTTTAACCAAAATGATGGTTGCCTACATTGCTCTAAAAGAGATTAAAGCTGGAAAACTGAAAAAAGAAGAAATCATTACTGCAACTCCGGTAGTTAGTGTTGTGCAGTGGGATGAATCACAAATGTATCTTAAAGCTGGTGAACAAATTTCAGTTGATCAGTTATTGGCAGGTCTAATCGTAATGTCTGCTAATGATGCAGCCGTGACTTTAGCTGAAAAAATCTCTGGTGATGTTCCGCGCTTCGTGCAACGTATGAATCAGGAAGCTCAAGCTTTGGGTATGAAAGATACTCATTTTAGTAATCCTGCCGGAATTACGATGCCTGACCATTTCACTACAGCACACGATCTTAGCTTATTAAGTCAGGCATTAATTAAACAAACCCCTGAATATTTGCATTATTCAAAAATGCCAAGCTTTAGCTATAACCAACGCTTCCATCATGCGACAAACCTTGCGCTCAAATATGACCCATCTGTTGACGGTCTAAAAACGGGATATACCAAAGCAGCGGGTTATAACTTGGCACTCACAGCTTCACGTCCTTCTTTCTCATCTGACTTAACTCAAAGACGTTTATTAGTCATTGTTTTAGGTACGCCGAGTGCTGTAAAACGTGCTGAGATTGCAGATAAATTAATGAATCTTGCGTATGCCTATACACGTGATGAAGTGATTATTCCTGAGCAGAAGTTAATTGCTGAACTACCTGTTGTAAAGTCGACTTTAAAAATGTTTAAGGTTGAAACAAAGCAACCAACAATTGTAACGACATCTTTATATGCAGACCCAGCACCAATTGACCTAAATACTTTTGATAATGCAACTCAACGTATTCAAGTACTTGATAGTAACCAACAGCTCAAGGTGATTGCTCCACTTGAAACGACTCAAACACATGTAAACATTGAGCTCAATGAAAAACAACTAACTGCGCCATTAATGAAAGTCGTAAGTTTGGCAACAGTATCGATTTATCAAAATAATCAACTGATCCGCAGTCTTCAAATCGAAGATAATGTACATATTGAAGAAGCCAACATTTTCCAAAAAATCGCAATGTGGTTTTCTAGCCTCTTCTCTATTTTTTCATCAAGTGAACATAGTGCTGCAAAACTTTACCCAGTAGATTCGCACTAAAAACATCAAATTGTGCACAGACGCACAATAATTTTTATAAATAAAAGATGGCATAATTTAGCCATCTTTTTTTATAGAAAAATAATTAGGTGAAAAAAATGACCCAAAATTTACATCATATTGTAATTGTTGGTGGTGGTGCTGGCGGCTTAGAACTGGCCACACAACTCGGTGAAACTTTTGGGAAAAATCGTAAAGCAAAGATTACATTGGTTGACCAAAACCTTACCCATATTTGGAAACCATTGCTTCACGAAATTGCTGCTGGTTCTTTAAATCCCCATGAAGAACAAACTAACTATTTTGCCCACTCAGAAAAACATCATTATGAGTTTGTGCTCGGAACATTAGTTGGTGTAAACAAAGACAAAAAATTAATTGAGTTGATTCCCCCACAGGTGTCTAAAGACCAACAAAATCATTCGCAAGAGTTAAGTTATGACACACTTATTTTAGCGCTTGGTTCAGTATCAAATGATTTTAATACCGCTGGAGTGCGTGAAAACTGCCATTTCCTTGATAGCAGAAAGCAAGCCGATATTTTCCAGCAAGATTTATTACATCTTTATATTGAAGCTCAAAATCAACCCAATCAGCGAACTTTAAACATTGGAATTGTTGGTGCGGGAGCAACAGGTGTAGAGCTGGCAGCTGAGTTAATTGAAACAACTAAAAACTTTTATCGATATGGTTTAAAGAAGATTCATCCAAACCAAGTCAAAATTACACTAATTGAAGCTTCTGAGCGTATTTTACCTGCTCTAAGCGATAAAACTGCTGAACACAGTGCAGGACAACTTAAAAAAATGGGTGTTGAAATTTTAACTCAACATCGTGTTGAAAAAATTGATAAGCATTGCATCTACTTTAGTAATGGTAATCAACTCAAAAGTGATATTACCGTGTGGGCCGCAGGTGTAAAAGCACCAAAAGTATTAGAAAGTTTTACCGATTTTAAACGCGATAACATTAACCGCCTAATGGTCTATGCAACCTTGCAAACCTATTCTGATCCAAATGTATTTGCGTTTGGTGACTGTGCTCATTGCCAACTTGATGCAAGACATCCTCCACTTGGCCCCCGTGCTCAAGTTGCAAGCCAACAGGCCAGCTTTTTAGTCGATGCTATGGCTGCTCGACTAAATGGCCGATCACAGCCGATGTTTACATTTAACGACAAAGGTTCTCTCGTGTCTTTAAGTCGTCATAAAGCCGTTGGAGAATTACTTGGAGATGTCAGCGTACAAGGCTATATTGCGAAAACAATGTATGTGTCTTTATATCGTTTACATCAAGCAACGATTCACGGATATACTCAGGCTGGACTACTCACAATGAAAGATTTACTTACAAGACGTGTACGTCCAAAAATTAAGCTGTATTAAGTTGAATTTTTTAAGTTCGTCCCTATTTATATAAAAACGCATCAGAAAAAGTGCCAAAGATTAAGATTTTGTAGTCTACAAAATTTATTTTTCACTTTATGATGTACGCTTCAATTGATTGAATGGATCAAAAACATGACTGCTATTGCAAATAACCACGTGGTTTCATTCCACTACAAATTAACAAACGCTGAGGGTGAAACACTTGATCAATCTCAAGGTGAACCACTTGCCTATTTGCACGGTGCAGGCAATATCATTCCTGGTTTAGAAAATGCATTAACAGGTAAAACTGTTGGTGAAAAATTCACTGTTAACGTTCCAGCTGCTGAAGGTTATGGCGAATACAACCCAGACCTAGTACAAGAAGTTCCAGCTCAAATGTTCCAAGGTGTTGAGAACATTCAACCTGGTATGCAATTCCAAGCTCAAACAGATGACGGCGTACAGATCGTTACTGTTAAAGCGGTTGAAGGCGACAACGTTGTTGTTGATGCTAACTTCCCACTTGCTGGTCAAGATTTAACTTTTGAAGTTGAAATCGTAGAAATCCGTGATGCTTCTCAAGAAGAATTAGATCACGGTCACGTACACGGTGCTGGTGGTCATCACCACTAATTCATCTTTAAAGATGATAAGAGCAAAGCTTCGGCTTTGCTTTTTTTATGTATTTATTTTTATATAATATTTTGATAATAATTCTTTAACTCACTTCACTCTAAAAGGGCCAATTTTCATGTCAAACGTAAATCAGCTAATTTGGTTTCGTCAAGATTTGAGAGTTCGAGACCATGCTGCTTTATGGCATGCCTCTCAACAAGGGCCTTGTATTGGGTTAATTATTTTATCGCCTGAACAATGGAAAATGCATCATGATGCACCTATAAAAATTAATTTCTATCTACGTCAACTTCAACAACTCAAAAAAGAACTAGAACAACTTAATATTCCCCTTATTATCCAAGTCATTCCTTACTGGAAAGATATCGCTGATTATATTGGTGAACTTAGCACTCAACTTAATATTGAAAATGTCTATTCAAATATAGAGATCGGCGTTAATGAATTAAAAAGAGATAAAACTGTACAAGATTTTTTAAATCAACAAGGCAAAGAACTTTTTTTATTTCATGACCGTACGATTTTTCCTTTACGCTCTATTCGCAACCAGTCACAGCAGCCCTATCAGGTTTTCGGTGCATTCAAAAAAGCATGTTATTCAAAATTAGATATCAGTGGGTTACCTCAATGCTATCCGATTCCAGAAAAGCAAAAAGGCTACCCCACTTCTTTTTCAAAAAGAACCAGCTTAACTTTAGAAGATATCAAAGCTTTGTTTGAGCCTTCTGTTTCTAAAGATCAAGAAGATCTATGGCCAGCTGGAGAAACGTTTGCTCTAGAGCAGCTCGACGTATTTCTTAAAGATCATTTATCTGCCTATAAATTAGAACGTGACTTTCCCAATGTAAAAGGAACTAGCCAACTTTCCCCCTACTTAAACATTGGGATTTTGTCTATCCGCCAGTGCTTGCAAGCTCTTTTTAAGGCTGAACATGGCAACTTTCATTTGACAAATGAAGGCCAGCAGACTTGGTTAGATGAACTCATTTGGAGAGAATTTTATCAACATATTTTATTTGATTTCCCCCATGTTTCTAAACATATTCCGTTTAAAAAAGACACTCAGAAAATTAAGTGGAATCACAATCCAGACCACCTAATTGCATGGCAAACGGGCCAGACAGGTATACCGATTATTGATGCTGGAATGCGTCAACTTTTAAAAACGGGATGGATGCATAATCGTGTTCGCATGATTACCGCTATGTTTTTATGTAAAAACTTACTCATCGATTGGCGAGTAGGTGAACAATGGTTTATGGAGCATTTAATCGATGGGGATTTAGCAGCAAATAATGGGGGTTGGCAATGGTGTGCTTCTACTGGAACTGATGCTGTACCTTACTTTAGAATTTTTAACCCTATTGCTCAATCAAAGAAATTTGATCCAAATGGAGATTATATTCGTCAATGGGTTGAAGAATTAGCTCATCTAGACAATAAAACCATTCATGAGCCCTACTCGACTAAAACGAATATTCAGTTAAATTATCCAAAACCAATTGTAGATTTAAAGGAAACTCGTCTTAAAGCAATTGAAACTTTCAAGAGTATTTAGATAAGAGTTGCGTCTTATCTGTTTATTTTTCATTAAAAAATAACAACAATATTTGACTAAATAGTGACTTTGATCTACAAATAAACATAATAGTTACTTAAAAAGGCCATAAACAACAATAACTTCGCAATGTCTCACATTTAGTAATAAAAGTATAAAAAAATTAACATTATAAGAAGGTAGCCATAGCTCACATGCAACAGCAACAAAAGAACCCTGGAAGAACACTCGTCTTATGGATTATCGCAGCTCATCTATTTATGGGTATAGTGGCGTATGAGTGGTTGCCTGTAAGTTTTAGAGGAAGCTGGATCTTTATTCTTATTCTTTTAATTTCTGGAGCTTTTTTACAAGTTGGCGCATCTTTAATTGTGGGCTTAGTCGCTTTTATCGGTGTTGCAGTATATTTTCTACTCGACTTAGGAGCTCAGACACATATTGAACGTCAGCTTCTTTTACTTTTTATTATTCCCCTCATTCCTCTTTTTCTGAGTGCTGTTCGCCATAATATTGAAATTAACGTTCAAAAATACCGCGATATTCAAAGTTATGACCGTAATTATCGCCGTGATATTTTCCCGCTTAGTGCACTCAAGTATTTCCAACGTAGTTTCTTTAAGCTTCTTGATCATCATAACATACAAGACTATGAAGTCTTTGAAATTAGAATTCTCAACCGAAGCTTAATTAAAGAAATGTTAGGCGACGATGTGTGGAAAACAACTCAAAATGAGATGATCAAAATTTTGAGTCAGCATCATCCACAAGAAATCGTTTTCCAGTTTGCTGATGATGATCTCGAAACTATATACAGTATTGTAATTCGCAAGCAAAAAATGGATGAAGAGCCTGATTTCATTAAAAAGCTTAGAGAAATTATGACCTTGCGGCTTGAAGTGGAATATAAAATTATTCAAATTCCACCTGAAGAGGAGACGACTTAATGTCTAATCTTCTTAATATTTGTGGAATTATTATTGCATCTAGTCAGTATCCTGATGCCACTTTACAGCAGTTCTATCGGCAATATTATCATTGTGAGATTAAAACTGAATACACCAAAACAGAAGTTCAAAGCACAGACGATCTTTCCATGTTTTTCCCTTATCAAGACACATGGTGGCCTGTCTTTACAATTGACCAGATCAGTTCAGATAGTTTTCAAGAGCTGATTCATAAAGGAATAAAACCCGGCATTATATTGCCAGATGAAGTTTTCAGTTTTTCTCATTATTTCTTGCTCAAAGAGGCAGTCAGCCAAGGTGCGATTCCAATTGCACTTTATAAATCAGAGCAGCCTCAATATTTTGCGGCTAAAGCCACATTTTCGACCGCAATTGGTTTACGGCCTATGGCTGCATTTGTCTCAACAGGTTGGGATGAAAACTTAATTTCACAGACCCCTGGTAGCTATATTATTCAATTTAATCCGTCACAGCTTCCTCTCCCCTCTAGAGAGATTAAGCAAAAACAGCATTTATTTTATTCGGCTAAACCTTTTAATAGTCATATTTCTGGCTATGAAATTATTATTAATCCTCCTGCCGATCTACCCACAACAAATATTCGGTATCCTCAACTGGGAATATCATGGAAATTTAATAAGATTAATTACATAAGTACGCCTGAAGAAGTAGAGACTAGTCTTATTGGCTATATTTTCATTGGGTTAAGTACTGTTGTAGTTCCACTCGATCTAATTCTCACGAGTACCTACCCAGACCTCCTTGGTACGTTTGGTAGCTATATTTCATGGATCTCCTTAGTAGTGGGGTTGCTTTTATTGGTATTGCTCATCTCGTCTATTATTAGGAGGGTTAAATCAAATGGCTCCCATTGATATTCTCTTCTTATTTGGCTTTTTAGGGATTTGGATTCCACAAGCATTTTGGGCGTGGTTAAGTTATCAAGCTTGGAAATATTCAAAAACAGCTGAAAAAGAGCTACAAAACCTTCCTATACCAGAAAGATGGCCTGTTTTGAGTGTCTTGATCCCTGCCTATAATGAAGGGGTTGTGATTGAAGATACTTTGCATGCAATTGCTCAACAAGATTACCCAGCCGAAGCATATGAAGTTTTACTTATTAATGATGGTTCAAAGGATAACACCTTAGAAATCGCCGAAAATTTGGCAAAAATTTATCCTTGCATAAAGATTGTTAATGTTCCTAAAGGAATGGGTGGTAAAGGTAAATCTAGAACGCTTAATAATGGCCTCCCCCATGCTAGAGGCGAATTGATTGTTGTTTATGATGCAGATAGTACGCCTGAACCCGACTGTGTCCGCTTGCTAGCTCAAACCCTGCTTGCCGATAAAAAATTAGTAGCCGTTAATGGAAAAGTAAGAACACGTAATTGGCAAGATAGTATTTTGACCCGATTTATCGCAATTGAGTTCATCTTTTTCCAATGGATTTTCCAAGGCGGTCGTTGGCAACGTTTTGAATTATCAACATTGATGGGTACTAACTATGTGATTTGGCGTGATGCTTTAGAAACCTTAGGTGGTTTCGATGAAAAGTCATTGGTCGATGACACTGAAATGAGTTTTAGGATTTTTATCGGCCAAAAACGAATTAAATGGGTGCCCTATGCGATTGGTTGGCAGCAAGACCCCCCATCTCTGAGTGTATTTGTGAAACAGCGCTCACGTTGGACACAAGGTAATTTTTATGTAACTCGTAAATATTTGCCCGTAGCATTAAGAACACCTTTTCCTATAGGAATTGAAATTCTAAATAACATTATGTGCTACATACTTTTTGTACCCGCTTTATTCTGGAGTCATATCACGTTAACCCTTGGGTTGCTTGATATAGCAGGTATTTCAGTTCCGGGTCCATTTACCACGTTGTGGGGACTCTCATTTTGCTTATATGTTGCACAAATGTGGTTTACCCTTTCACTCGAAAAAGTAAAACCAGAACTCTACTTTTATTCAGTTCTATCTTATGTAAGTTACTCACAAGTTTTTCTATTCATTGTATTTAAAGCCGCATATGACATGCTTAAAAATAAAATACAGGGTAATTCCCTTCAATGGTACAAAACGGAACGTAGCAAGGAGAAAAAATAAATGAAAAAGACTTTTGATCTCTACAACACAGCTCAAGTGCTCCTTGCCAGCACCAGTCTTATGCTCGCCATGTCTGCTCATGCTTACACATGGAAATTGGACGACATTAGTACTTCTACTAAATACACAGTCGAGCCTCATTTTTTCTATATTGGCAAAGGTGCCCAGTGGCAAAACATTCAATTTTCAAGTGATTATTCCACTGAAAGTGATACAACTTTACTTGTAAAATATGATGACAAACTCATTTATAACACTACGCTAAGTGGGGATGGTCAAGTCAAATTTGATATTCCAGCAAGTCAGAGTGGCTTTCATCGTTTAGATTTTATTATTCAACAGTATGCTAAACCAACTACACGGAATCAAACCAAAGAAACATTCTGTACAGAAGATATTGATCACTTAACTTATTTAAGCAATTCCCAACTCGACTTTACGCCTATCCGTAATGTATACCGTTTAAAAGACTTACCAGATGCTTTAGCTAATCCACAAGCGAGACGGCCTACTCCGTTTGTTGGTATTTTAAAATATAACCGTAAAGAGATTATAGAAGCTTCAATGCTGGCTAGATTAGCAAGTTCATGGACTTCAATCACGCCAATTGAATGGGTTGATTCAGGACAAACTAATTTAAATGATGAAACAAATTTTATTATTGAAGTGATTCGCTCAGCTACGCCACTTAAAGGGGGAGCTTTAGTACAAATCGCAAAACCAGCAGATGGAGTGGCTACTCTTTCAATTACTTATCACACCCCACAAGAACTCACTGCTGCCATAAATGGATTAATTAATCCTTCATACGTAGAGCAACTTGATACAGGAAGTGCAATTTTCCCCACAACAATCTCCACCCCAACTTGGGCACAATTTAAAAAAATCAATACACTTGCCGATTTAGGCATTGAGGACTTCAGATTAAATCATGCTGAAAAGAACTTATTCCTTGATTTCCCTGCAGTATGGCAACCAACCGATATCTTGCAAGGGCAAATTGCACTTCGTATTCAAAGTGGTTTATTGCAAGGTTCAAATATCACGGCTTGGATTGATGGAGGACTTGCTGGAAGCATGAAAACAGCCGACCTTGCTTCCGATCCTGTAAACCGACAATTCAACATTTTTGCAAAAGCTATTTCTAATACGACCAATTTTAGTTTAAAGCTTGAAAACTCGGTGATTGCTAACTCTCAGTGTTTACCCACTGCACATGGTTCGCTCTGGATTGATACAGCCAAGTCTACTGTAAAGCTACCTCATAAACTCAAAAATGGTGTAGCCGCAATTTCAATGACTTTAGCAACGACTCCGACAATTGCGATTGATGATCAATCTGGTGCATTAAATATCGCTATTGTATTAGGCCAAACCGCGAAAAAAATGCTTTTAACACAAGCACCAATGCCTCTCAACCTAATCCGTTATTCACCGAGCGCGCCACAATCCGTAAATGTCCGCGTTAACAAAGATATTTATCAACAACAAGTACTAATGCATCAGGATATTATTTATGCTCCTGCTGCCCAAAATGGTTTTATTGTCAGTTATAACAATAACCGCTTTGATGTGATTACCGACTCACAAGGTGGCGCACAAACTTTTATGCACCTTTGGGAAAAAATACAACATAAAATTCCAAACAACGTGACAAAAATGCTGGTTTCAGAAAATGGAAATATTTATGTTTTACAAAAACTCATTGTCGGAAATCAAAAGGCGCCTCTAGTCCAACAGTCTTCTTTCTTCTTACTAGTTGTGATTATCTCTGCAATTATGATAATAATTATCTTCTTGTGGTACTGGTTAAGACGAAATAATGAGAAAACAGATACCAATTAAAATAGCTGCTTTTATTATTTTAATTATATGTAGTGTCATTGGATATGCGGGGCTTTTCAAACATCAAGGTCAAGCCCCTCATATTGAAGGCATTTTCTGGCAACCTGACAATAACACGACTCCTCCAGAAGGAAATTGGCACTACTTAGGTGTCGATACATTTGTTCCCCAATGGTCTGTTGTTGAATCTAAATCTTGGTGGAAAGAATCAAATTTTCCTCAATGGGAAAAAGCTATTAATTTAGAAAAGATTAAACAAGAACCTTGGGCAAAAAATCTTATATTAGGCTTAGCTGGTGAATATAATGAACCTAAAGCTCGGGCTAATGTCATTGAGTTAGGTGAAAAATCTGCCCAAATTATAAAAGAACAAAAAACAGCATTTAAAGGTTATTACTTTCCAGTAGAAGCAGATCCAACTTGGCTACGAGTTAGTGCTTTAGGTCATGTATTGTCTAAACTTCCTGCACCAGTCTGGGTGAGTATTTATAGTGGCGAAACTGAGCCTGAAAATTATGATTTGTGGGTTAAAAGCTGGCTACCTAACCATAGTGGAGTTTTTTTCCAAGATGGCGTTGGTGTTGGCGTTCGATCACCTAAACAGGCCAAACATATTTTAGATCAGCTTGAAGATAAACTTGGAAAAGACAAAGTAATTATAGTGTTAGAAGCTTTTAGGGTAAAAAAGAATGGGCAATTTAGAGCCGCGTATCCTTGGGAAATTATTTCTCAGCTAAAAGCATATGAAGGTAAAACTGTTTATATTTTTGATGGCCCTCATTACATGAGCCGCTGGTGCGTTAATATTGTGAGCTTATGGTACCGCCTCACTTATGGTGGTATTCCTACCACCATAAATCGAGTCAAATACTAACCTTAATTCTTAGAAATCCTTATAAAAAACGAGCTCTACTCGAGTATTGTTGTAATGATCTTTCGTATTTACTGGCACATCTTTAAAGTAATTGCCATATAGTCGTTCTACACGTAATTTTATAGGTTGATAATTAAAAGGCTGCCATGAAATACCTGGGCCATATTCAAATAAATTATTGTAATACTCATCTTTACTGTCAGCTAAGCCATGCAATTTCATATACGCCTGTACAGTTCCATTCTCACCTTTATAGACATTCAGACCCGTGCGTAATCTCAAATCACCAATAACGTTATAATCTTCTCTAGAATAAGTTGCTGCATTGCCATATAAATCAGTGAAGTAATCATTAAAGCAAAGTGGCTGATTACAACTATTTTGAGAATACCACTCCTGATAACCTGTCACCCCACCGACAACACTTTCACGAAACTTATCTCTATTTCGATCAATTAGATCATAGCTTCCACCTACTTCTAAATACATGCGCACAGGTATAGAAGTCCAAGGTTGATAATTAGCGCCTACACCTAGAGTTACTGCATTTTCATCAATAATTTCAGGTCGTACACCACCTTGAGATTGAGTATCGCGGTTTAGATTTAAAAAGCCATACACCTGCGCTCGACCATTATCGAGGTTCTTACCATAGCGAGCTTTAAGTGGGAAAATTACATCGTCGTAACGTGATTCATATGAAGGCGCAAAATACACATCACGGAAATAAGTTTTGACCTCTCCTCCACTCAGATTTTTTACAGCCTGTGTCGCTTTAGTCGCAATATCAGCATCTTTAGACTGGGTAAGCTCCTTAAAAACCACCAGAGCCTCTTTGTTATTTTTTTGAGAATTCAGTAGATAGGCTTCTTGGAGTTTTAAATTATCATCTGCTGGATCTAATGCCTCTGCTTTTCTCAGACTTTGCAAAGCTGCATCTTGTTTCCCCAGTCGAATCTGTAAATAAGTTAAGCTTTTCCAAACTTTGATATCTTGTGGCGTCATCTCTCCAAGTTCTAATAATAACTTCTCGGCATTTTCAGGTTGAGTCTTCTCAATTTTATAAAATTGATCCCATTTATCATAAATTGGGTTTCCAGGTTTGTATTCTTGATTAACAATCTCTTGCGCAAAACTAGTCTCAATACTTAAGAGGCATAAAGCTGGACAGATCGAACCAATAACGATAAAGGAACGGGTTATAGATTTTATTGTTTTGCTATTCATTGGGACCTCTAAAGTAAAGTAGATAGAATGCTTGCGTAGCAATCAAATTAAAATTTAATCAATAAGTATTATAATTAAACCCATAAATGACACTGTTTTATATAAGTAGATGAGTTCTTTAAATTGTTCATTTTATCTCCTTTAATATGATGTTTTAAAAAGTTCTTATCTGTTTGTTTTTCCTATAATGACACATTTTTTAATCGTATTATTGTAAATAATCTTATAGGATAAGATAAAAATTTATAACTACAAATAGGAGAAAACATGTCCTTTTCTCAACATCCAGAACATCATTTTATTCACCGCTCAGGGTGGTTAAGGGCGGCCGTTTTAGGGGCAAATGATGGAATTATTTCTGTTACTAGTCTAATTATGGGAATGGCTGCAAGTGGGGCTTCTGCTCATACACTTCTTATTGCATGTATTGCTGGTTTAATTTCCGGTGCAACCTCTATGGCTGCAGGAGAATATATTTCAGTAAAATCACAAGAAGATATTGAAAAAGCCGACTTAAAATTTGAAGAACAAGAACTTAAAAAGCATCCGCAGCGTGAACTGGACGAACTCACTCAAATTTATATATCCAGAGGCTTAGCACCTGATTTAGCGCTACAAGTTGCTACTGAACTTACAAATCATGATGCATTAGGGGCTCACGCGCGTGATGAAATAGGTATTCATGAAAATACCGCAGCAAATCCTATTCAAGCCGCATTAGCTTCAGCTGGCTCATTTTCATTTGGGGCATTGTTTCCTATGCTGGCTATTTTACTCAGTCCAGAGATATGGATCGAAAAAACAGTCTTAATATTTGGCATTATTTCATTAGCCTTTTTAGGAGCGCTATCAAGTCATTTCGCGGGCACTTCTAAGCTTAAAGGGAGCCTACGCATTACCTTGTGGGGAATTTTAGCGATGGGCTTTTCAAGCTGGATCGGCTCTTTATTTCATGTTACTCCACTTTAAAAAATCAGAACTTATCAATGTTTAAGAACTAAATATTTAAAAACTAAATGCCCAATATTATTTGCTCTTGGTTCGGTTTTCACGCTATGGTGAATAGAAAGAAATGAGGTGAATAAAATGGACCTATTACAACAACTTGAAATTAAACATCCAATTTTTCTTGCCCCTATGGCAGGTGTATCTACACCTGAACTTGCAGCAGAAGTTTCTAATCAGGGTGGTCTTGGGTCCTTAGGTCTAGGTGCAAATACAGCGCAAAGTGCACGTGAACAGATTTTAAAAACCCAAACACTTACAGAAAAATCATTTCAGGTTAATTTTTTCTGTCATCAACCCGAACAACTTAACCTTCAAACTTCTGCTCAGTGGATTGAATATTTACGCCCACAATTTGAAAATTTCGGAGAACAGCCTCCTCAAAACTTAAACTGTATTTATCCAAGTTTTCTTGATAACGATGATTTTCTAAATGTCGTATTAGAAACCAAACCTAAAGCGGTCAGTTTTCATTTTGGCATTCCCCATCCTCATCAAATTCAGGCATTAAAAGATGCCGGAATTATTACGATGGTGTCTGCTACCAACTTAGTTGAAGCACAAGCCATTGAAACGGCTGGTATAGATATTATTATTGCTCAAGGGATTGAAGCAGGCGGACATCGTGGAATCTTTAATAAAGCCTTTGATGCAGCAATTAAAACGAGCGATTTAGTACACCTTATTGTCAAGCATTGCAAACCACCTGTGGTAGCCGCAGGCGGAATTATGAATGGAGCACAGGCACGGCATATGTTGAGCTTAGGAGCTGTTGCTGTTCAACTCGGAACAGCATTTGTGCAATGCCATACATCAAATGCATCTGCCGAGTATCGTAAAGCTTTATTTAATGAACCTGTAACACAAATCAGCGCCAGTCTTTCTGGGCGTCCAGCCCGTGGCCTGCTCAACCATTGGCATACACAAATTGATCTACCAAGTCGCCCTCCTCAACCCGAATATCCATATGCATACGATCTAGCTAAGCAATTAAATGCCATTGCAAGCAAGAATAAAGACTATGGCTTCGGTGCTTTTTGGGCGGGTAGTAATGTCTCGCAAATACGAGAGCTAGATGCTGCTGATCTGGTTAACCAGTTAGTGGTAGAAATGTTAGAAGATGAGTAAATCTTAAAAAGCCAGTAATCATATACTGGCTTTTTATTTAATGGGTTTCTAGTAAGTTAACCTGCTCAACCTGAACATCACTCATCAAATTGCCTTCAGCTAATAACTGATTAAAATAATTTTCGACTACTATCGCCTGTTCAGCAGTGCTTTCAACTTTATACATATTTTGGCGAAATTCGTTACTTGAGCGTAAACCTTTTGTATACCAAGCAATGTGTTTGCGGGCAATACGGCAGCCAGAGTATTCACCATAAAATTGATAAAGTTCTGATAAATGTCCTAGTAACACCTGCTTCACCTCTTCAATATTAGGTGCAGCCAAATGTTCACCAGTTTTTAAATAATGAGCAATTTCACGAAAAATCCATGGTCGACCTTGAGCAGCTCGACCAATCATAATTGCATCTGCCCCAGTATAGTCGAGTACATATTTTGCTTTTTCAGGACTATCAATATCACCGTTCGCAATAAGTGGAATATTGATTAATTCTTTGACATGTTTGATCAAATCATAACGTGCTGTATTTAAATACATGTCTTCGCGAGTACGGCCATGTAAAGCCAGCGCAGCAATCCCCGCTTCTTCTGCCCTTTTTGCGACTCTTAAAATATTTTCCTGACCATTTAAAAAGCCCAAACGGGTTTTCAAAGTCACGGGAACATCAACAGCAGCGACCACTGCATCAAGAATTCGAGCCACTAAGTCTTCATCTTGTAATAACGCTGAACCAGCGAGCTTATTACATACTTTTTTGGCAGGACATCCCATATTAATATCAACAATTTGTGCGCCATTTGCTACTTGATAGCGTGCAGCCTCTGCCAATTGCTCAGGATCAGAGCCTGCAATTTGAGCAGAGATTGGAGCGAGTTCACCATCAAAGTTCGCACGGTAGAGGCTCTTTTTGCTCATCCGCAAAGTTTTATCAGCAGTCATCATTTCACTGACTGCATGGCCTGCGCCAAAATACTTGCAGAGTGTTCTAAATGGACGGTCAGTAACTCCGGCCATAGGAGCAACAATTAAATTATTTGACAGTTGATAGGGACCAATATACATATATATTCATACAATTGATGATCAACATAGTATACTTCATCCGCTTAATCGGCTCATCTTTTTATGCAGGTGCTTTCCTCGTCATGAACAAACCGTTGTCTTCCCGTTTTTTATTAAAATCATTCGGCATGGCTGCCGTATGCATGAGTTTAGCTGCTTGTGGTGATAAAGCTTGGTGGTCAAACAATGATGAGCCTGAACTAGAAAGCCAACAGATTAAACGTCTAATTCCATCACGTGTGCATGACCGTGAGTCATGGGCTAAAGATATTGATGATATTATGAAAGACTTGGATATTCCTAAAACCAAGAAAAATGTCTGTAGTATTGTGGCTGTAGTGGATCAGGAATCTAACTTTGTTGCCAACCCTCAAGTGCCTGGGTTAGGACAAAAGGCAGTTGAAGAAGTTAGTACACGTTTAAATGAAAAATTTGAAGATAAGCTTGGCAAAACCGTTGGTGGAACAATTGCTGGTTACTTTGAAGAAGTTCTAAGAACTCAGCCCTCTCTTGATAACAACTATATGAGTCAAATGCGTAAAGTTAAAACCGAGAAAGAACTCGACTTACTTTACCGAGAAATTTTCGACTTCATGGCTAAACACTATCATGTGAGTGCCTTAACTGGTGCAGCCAAATTGGTTGGTCAAGATATTGGCGAGAAAATGAACCCTATTACGACTTTGGGCTCAATGCAAGTTCATATTAACTATGCTAAAGCCAATAAGCGTTCGAGTATGAGTACTGCTGCGCTCCGCGATGACCTATATACTGAATACGGTGGTTTATATTACGGCATACATCGTTTAATGGTTTATCCGGCAGACTACGATAAAGCCATTTATCGTTTTGCGGATTATAACTCTGGTATGTACTCTAGCCGTAATGCAGCTTTTCAAAAAATGCTAAAAGAACTTACTGATACAGATATAAGCCTTGATGGCGATCTACTTCTTTATACAAAAGATGGCGATCCACGCGCAGCTCAAAGCGAGTCAGAAAAAGAGCTGATTACGGTATTTGCAAAAAATAATGTATTGGTTACCCCACGACAAATTCGTGATGATCTTAAATTAGAAAAAGAGAAAAAGTTTGAAAGTACTCAAACTTATATTGCGCTGACTAAACTTTATAAATCAAAAACTGGCAAAGAACCACTCTATGCAATTATGCCTCAAGTGGTAATTTCTGGGCCTAAATTAAGTCGTGATTATAATACCAATTGGTATGCAACCCGCGTAAACGGACGATATGAAACATGTATGCAACGAGCGAAACGAATAAGACTATAAAAAGTCTCGCCCTGTTCGATTTTGATGGAACCTTGTGTAGTAAAGATAGTTTTACAGGGTTCATCTTTTATGCTTTATCTAAGCGTCACATTGTTAAGCAAGGCTTGAAAATTCTGCCATGGATTCAAGCCTACTATCTTAACTTTTATCCTGCCCATGCTATGCGTGCTAAGTTATTCCGTAGCATGTTTAAAAATACGCCTGCAATTGAATTACAAAAATTAGGTGAAGAATACGCACAAGAGTTAGTCTCTGTACTTTCGCCTGAAATTTTTAATCAGTTACAACACCATCAATTGCGTGGTGATCAGGTCGTATTAGTTTCAGCTTCAATTGATGTCTATCTTGCTCCACTTTGCAAGTTACTAGATATCGAATTAATTTGTACTGAAACTCAAATTAAAAACGGCATGATGACGGGTTACTATTCCACTCCAGACTGTAGTAGTGAACAAAAGAAGTTAAGGATACATCAGCAATATACGCTACAGCATTACCACCAGATTTATGCTTATGGTAATAGCTCGGAAGACTTAGACATGCTTAGTCTTGCCACACATCCATATATGGTAGGTGAAGATCGTGTTTTACCTCGTTTAACGCCAGAAAAAAAGCTCGCATAAAGCGAGCTTTTTTATTTGAGCAAAACTTAATAAATTGCCATATGATCACGGTGAATCATTTCAAGTGAACGAGCTTCACCAAGTACTTGATAAACCTTATCTGAGGCTAAGCCTTTAATAATTTCGGCTGATCGTGAACTAAAGTTTACTCGACCTACCGCAATACGTTTACCTTGCTTATCGACACATTCAACCACATCACCACGATCAAAATGTCCTTCAACATTTTTAACTCCAACAGGGAGCAAACTACGATGTTTCAATTTAATCGCTTCAACAGCACCATCATCAATCACAAGACGACCTGCTGTTTGTAAATGAGCAGCGAGCCACTGTTGATGAGCAGTCATGCGGTCTTTATCTGTAGTAAACAAAGTGCCTAGCATCTCACCTGCCATCGCACGTGACAGCACATTATCACTTTCGCCACTTGCGATGAGAGTTGGGCAGCCAGATTTTGCAGCTAAACGTGCAGCACGAACTTTAGTGACCATCCCACCTCTGCCAAGCACACCACCACCGCCGGCCATATCGAATAAATCATCATCCATAGCCCGAACAGTAGAGAGTAATTTAGCATCAGGGTTATGACGCGGATCTGAGTCAAACATACCTTGCTGATCGGTTAAAATGATCAGCAATTCTGCGTGAACCTGACCTGCCACCATAGCAGCTAAAGTATCATTATCACCAAAACGGATCTCATCGGTAGACACCGTGTCATTTTCATTAATAACAGGAATCACACGCCAATCAATCAAGTTTTGCAAAGCATCACACGAGTTCAGATAACGACGGCGATCTGCCAGATCATCATGAGTCAACAAAACCTGAGCAGTACGAATACCATGGTTTTCAAGCACACTAGACCAAGTATGAATTAAGCCCATCTGCCCAATTGCAGCACAGGCTTGTAGACTGGGTAGATCGGTGGGTCGACTCGCAAGCTTCATACGAACCATACCTTCTGCTACAGCTCCTGATGACACTAAAATAATCTCGTGTCCAGCATTGTGCAGATCTGCAATCTGTTTCGCCCAATGCGAAATAGCATCTAGATCTAAACCTTGCCCATTAGCTGTAAGTAAAGATGATCCGATTTTAACAACGATTCGTTTACACTCACTGAGCTGACGTTGCCCATCGACCACTTCTATCATGTTTCCCTCGGTTTTCTAGTCACGAACGTAGATGACTTCTACATCATTGTCGTCTTCATCATCGTCAAAATCATCATCATCGTCCATCATGCTTTCGAGACGTTGTGCTCGACGCATTGCACGATATGCTTCTTTTGCCGCAATGGTTTGTTCACGTGTTTCAACTTCTAGTTGTTCACGGAAAGCTCTTACTTCTGCTGCGTATTCAGGATCTTCAACTTCGCGTTCACGTTGTTGTTCAATCTGATCCATCAGGTAATACACAACTTCTTTTGTACCTTCGCTTAATAAGCCCGATGTCTTAAAAACAGGTCCTGTCCACTCTAGTTCGTCTAGAATGTGCTGACACCACTCTTCACGGCTTTCTTCAGCAATCTGATCAAGTTTATTGAGTACTAAAACAACTGGTAATTTAGCCAAAGTTGGTGAGAACTTAGCCAACTCATTCATAATCGCTTTTGCATTATGCGCTGGATCTGAACCATCAATTGGTTGTACATCAATAATGTGTAAAAGAATACGAGTACGTGCCAAATGTTTAAGGAAGCGAATTCCTAAACCAGCACCTTCTGCTGCACCCTCGATTAACCCAGGAATATCGGCCATTACAAATGAACGATGACGGTCAGCATCGACTACACCCAAGTTTGGAACCATGGTTGTAAATGGATAATCTGCCACTTTTGGTTTTGCAGCGCTTACAGCACGAATGAAAGTAGATTTACCGGCATTTGGCATACCCAGCAAACCAACATCTGCCAATACTTTTAATTCAAGACGAATTTCGCGGAACTCACCTTTTGTACCAGTCGTACATTTACGCGGTGCTCGGTTAGTTGATGATTTAAAGTGAGTGTTACCTAAACCACCTTCACCACCACCAGCAACCAGAATTCTTTGGCCGTCTTCAACCAAATCGCCAATAATATCGCCTGAATCTGTATCAACAATTGTTGTACCAACGGGTACTTTTAAAACCACATCTTCACCACCACGTCCAGTACAGTTAGCACCTGCACCGTTTTTTCCACGCTCAGCACGGAATTTACGTGTGTAACGGTAATCGACTAGCGTACTTGTATCGTCATCAGCTTGAATATAGATACTTCCACCACGTCCGCCATCACCACCATCTGGGCCACCAAATGGTACAAATTTTTCACGGCGAAAACTGGCTACGCCATTGCCACCGTCGCCAGCCTCTACGGTAATGACTGCTTCATCAACAAAGCGCATCTGCCAATCCTCTAAAAACTCTAAAACCGCCTATTCTGCCATATTTTCATAAAATTCTCGAATAGAAAATGGAACAATTCCATTTATAACGATCTGTTTTATCTTTAATCCAGCAGATGCTTTTAGTTTTGCAAATAGGATCCTTATAAAAAATAAAATTTAGCCAATTTATTTAATTATCAAGGATGAACATTGCGCAGAGGTAAGGTCATTTGCATATCAAGATTTGCTTTTGTTTTTGGCACAGAATTATACATGATGGCATTAAATGACGAGACATTACCCATTTCCATAGGATCATTTACGTTTAGGCTTGGTTTAAACTGATGTTTCACCGATAAATTTACGGGTTCATCGAATTCAAAATAAACAGGACCATCAAAAACAATTTTAACGGGAACGGTATAACTACGTTTTAAATTAAAAGGCACATCTAATTTAATAGGGATATCTAATTTAAGTGGAAATTTTGGTAAAAACTTACTTTGATAAACCAAATCTGTGGTGGTTTCTAAAGGCATAACCTGATCAATTTTTAGAGTCGTTGAATAATCGACACTTACCGTAATAGGTGTTTCTACGGCAAAATTTAAATCTGCTAAATATTTGCCTTTTAAAGGTAAAGTTAATTGGCGGTCTATATCTAAAGTTGTATCAAGTTTACCAATAGACTGAACTTGTAAAGTATTGCCAACTTGGATTTTTGTTTCTAGAGAGTCAGGTAAACTAATATCAGCATTATGAGCAGAAACGACTAAATTTGCCTGAATGTTGAGATACACCCAAAACATAATAGCCGCAAGAATCATCATTAAAAAGAAACTGATTACCATACTCTTGAGTGAACGGAACATTAGCATCCACCCTATTGATCAGCTGTCTTTTGTGATGTTTCTGAACCTAATACTCGATTTAATCGCATAGTGGACAGAGGAATCTTTAACTCACCATTTGCAATCTTAACAGGCAAAGTATTTTTCACATCAACTGAAGCATTTAATGCAGTTTTAACAGGTACATTTAAATTACCCTCAATTGGGATATTCGTGTCTAATCTTGCTTTTAAAGGAATATGTAGATTTTCTTTTAATACCGTGCGTACTGGAGCATCAAATTTTAAATGAACCTTTTGCTCAAGCGGGACATTAATATCAATTGGCACATCAAGTTTTAATGGAATTGTCCCTTTCAATGGCAACGTAATATCACGGCCTAAAACTCGCACCTGAACCTTAGTATCAATTGGTAGATTTTGCTCAACTTTTAATGTTTCTTTGACCGGGATGGTTGTGCTAATCGGCACCATATTATCGAAGTAAACACGTGGAGTTAATGTTTGTGTTAAAGGAATATTCAGTTTCTCATCAATTGGAATACTGGCATTTACGCGCCCTTTTACATCCACATTTAAAGCATCTTGTACTTTAACCTTAACCTGTAGAGGCTCTTGCAAATCAATAGCAACCGCCTGATTTTTAAGTGGAATATAAATATTAAAGTGCTTAAATACCCATATTGCAATGAGTACACCACATAAATTGGCAATAATGATAAATACAAAAACGACCAACAAACGTTTAAACTGCGACAATTCCTATCCCTTACTATTTTCTTTTTTTCCTTAATTTGTATTCTCATTTATTTACAAAAAATAGTCAGCATATATTTTGTACGGTTGTAAAAAAACCCAGTCTAAACTGGGTCTTTTTGTGAAAATATTTTATAGATCGTTAAATGATCTTAAGCATTCAATTCTGCTGGGATTTTTTTGTAGCTTACGCCGCACATTTGTTCAGCAATACGTAATACCTGACAGCTATAACCAACTTCGTTATCGTACCAAACGTAAGCAGTTAAACGGTTACCAGAAGTAATCGTTGCTTGAGCATCGTATACACCTGCTGTACGAGAACCGATAAAGTCACTCGATACAACTTCAGTCGAGTTGGTATAACCAATTTGACCTTGAAGGTTAGAGTTAATCGAAATTTGACGAATGTATTCGTTCACTTCTTCACGATCAACTTCTTTATCAAGTGTTAAGTTCAAGATTGCAAGAGATACGTTTGGTGTAGGAACACGTACAGAGTTACCAGTTAATTTACCTTTCAATGCAGGTAATGCTTTAGCAACCGCTTTAGCTGCACCAGTCTCTGTAATTACCATGTTCAAAGTAGCAGCACGGCCACGACGATCTGCTTTATGGTAGTTATCGATTAAGTTCTGGTCATTTGTAAATGAGTGAACAGTTTCAACATGACCGTTAAGAACTTTATATTTGTCATCCAATACTTTAAGAATTGGAGTAATTGCATTTGTTGTACAACTTGCAGCAGAGATGATTTTGTCTTCATCTAAGATATCTGTGTTGTTTACACCAAATACAACGTTTTTCATTTCGCCTTTACTTGGTGCAGTCAATACAACACGTGCAACGCCTGGGCATTTCAAGTGTTGGCTTAGACCTTCAGCATCACGCCATTTACCAGTGTTGTCGATTAAAAGTGCATTTTCAATACCGTATTCAGTATAGTCAACTTCACTTGGGCTAGACGCATAAATCACTTTAATGAAGTTACCGTTAGCAATGATTGCTTCGTTTTCTTCATCAACAGAAATTGTACCAGCGAAAGTACCGTGAATAGAGTCACGACGAAGTAAAGAAGCACGTTTTGCTAAGTCACCGTCAGAAGACTTACGTACAACGATTGCTTTAAGGCTTAAACCACGACCTAAACCTGATTGGCTAATGATTAAACGAGCCAAGATACGACCAATACGACCAAAACCGTAAAGAACTACATCTTTAGGTTGTTCAGAAGTTGCGCTACCTTTGATTGACTCAACTGATTGAGCAACAAAAGCATCAACATCACCGCCTTTTTCTTTGTATTCAACAGCAAGTTTACCGATATCAACTTCTGCAGAACCAATATTTTCAACTTTTGCTAAAGCTTCTAAAATTGGGAATGTGTTTACAACAGAAAGTTCAACGTCTACAACACGTGTACGACGGTGAGTTTTCAAAATTTGGATAACAGAACGGTTAATTAAAGAGCGACCGTAAACAGATACGACAATATTTTTTTCACGGTATAATTGACCGATTAATGCAATCATACGTTCCGCGATTTCTTCACGGTTTTTCCAACGGCCTTGGTGTTCAGCGTGCAGGGCGATGATAGTGTCTTTGCTCACAGATACGTCCTCTAATTAATTATATCTAGGCGTGATTTTTAAAACCCCGTAATTGTAATGGAATTATTGGCAAGAATGAATCAAAAGCTGACGTTAGTGACTAGATTTTCCTAAAATTCATCATAAATTCATAAAATACCTATAATTATTTTTTATTATCTTATTGTTTAAAGCAGCTAAATTTTTGCTTTTTCTTACTTTTTAGGTTCTGACGGCCTATTTGAGTTCATCATTTTTTAATCTTTTTTGATATTTCGTGATATTAAGTTGCAGATTTTGGGCTTTTTGCCGTTGTTGATAAAGATGAATTGCCCCTTCTAAAACGAGTACAAAAACAGCACACCAAATCGGAATATAAGTGAACCATTCTTCTTGACCAATGCTCTCCCCTAAAACCAAAGAAGCTAAAGCAAGTAATACAGGTTCCAAATATCCTAAGAGTCCAAACACAACTAAAGGTAAAAAGCGGCTTGCTAGAATATAACTTCCCAGACCAATAGCACTTAAAATTCCAAGCCCAATAATGATCAAAGAAAGACTCGGTTGGTCTATAAATTTACCGTATGGCAGCAAACCTGTATGAGTTAAATAAATCGCAACGGGCATAATAATGACCAAATCCCACCAAAAGCCCCCTAAATTATCTGTTTTAATTTTTTTACGTAATAAAAAGTAGGCAGAATATCCAACTGCTACCAATGCAGTTTCCCACGCAATACTTCCCAAACGCCATATCTCATGGCTAACGCCAATGACTGCAAGAATAATTGCTACCCATTGAAATTTTGATATTTTTTCGCTATACAACACACTTCCAGCTAAGACAAGAACCAGCGGTAATAAGAAATATCCCAAAGAGACTTGTAACCCACGCCCATGCATCGGCCCCCACAAAAAAAGCCAAAGTTGTACTGAGGTTAAAATAGAGGTTGTGATTAATAATAATAGTAAAGAAGGCTTAGCCAAAATACGTTGATAGATATTTTTGATATAAGCTAAATCACCACTCCACCACATAAATAAAGTAAGGAACGGTAGTGTTGCAATAATGCGCCATCCAAAAGTTTGCTCACTATCGAGCTGGCTTAATAATTGAGTATAAAAATAAAGTACACCAAAAGTGAATGATGCCATGACAGACAAGATCACGCCCTTAAACATCATCAACCTCTTAGACTTTAGTAAAAACAACTCACTACAATACTTGATTTATCCACTATAAAAAAGAAAAAACCATGTAAAAACATGGTTTTTTCTTAAACAGACATATACCACTATTCTTTATGTTCTGTACGAATAATATCTCGAATATCAAAACCTAATGTTTTTGCATAATTTAAATATTCATCTACCACTTCTTGCTCTGGATGAGGGTCTCTTGATAACACCCAAAGGTATTTACGTGAAGGTTCCCCAACCAAAACAGTCTGATAGTCTTCATCTAACTTTAAGATCCAGTAATCCCCACGGATTACCGGAATCCATCTTACAGCTTCCGGTAAAAAACTTACCTTCAATTTGGTGTTATATGGCGGGTTAACCACAAAGGCCTCCCCGATAGATTGCTGTAATTGTTTTCTATTATCGTAGCAGCGATTATCTACTACTACATTTCCATTTTCGTTTAAGGTGTAGGTTGCAGATACATTATAAGCACACTTTTTTTGAAAAAATGCAGGTTTACGCGCGACTTCATACCAAACACCTAAATATCGGTCCAGTTCAACTTTATAGACAGTTTGCAAAGGTTTCGGCTGGGCATAGACATAGGTTCCAACAGCCAAACCAGCCAAACCAGCCAAAACGACACCGCCCAACGCAATTTTAACCAAACGCCAGCTGGCTTGCGGAACATTATTTCGAAATGCCATTGTTGCCCTCAACGATTAGTTGTGAATACAAAAGAACTCAAATATCTACAGTAGCTTGTTTTTTAAACACATTATGTAGCGTTATGTATTCGTTTATTGCAACATTTGCGCTTTTAGTCGAATGATTTCATCACGTATCCGTGCTGCTTGCTCAAACTGTAAATCTTTCGAAGCTTTTAACATCTCTTTTTCAAGCTTAGTAATATGCTTACTAAACAATTTTGGATCAGAGAGAATATGTCTTTCGTCAGCACTTAAAGCTTGTGCTTGTTCAAGCACCTTCTCATCAATTTCGTCGTCTGAAAGCACTTCGCCTGAATCAATTTCTTTGATGACCTGACGAACAGCACTACGTGGCGTAATACCATGCAACTCGTTGAACTCGATTTGTTTAGCTCTACGGCGTTCAGTCTCATCTATTGCTTTTTGCATAGAATCAGTAATTCGGTCAGCATATAAAATTGCTTTACCTTTCACGTTACGCGCGGCACGACCAATTGTCTGAATGAGTGAGCGTTCTGAACGTAAAAAACCTTCTTTATCTGCATCTAAAATAGCAACTAAAGAAACTTCTGGCATGTCGAGACCTTCACGCAACAAGTTAATACCGACTAGAACGTCGAATACACCTGTACGTAACTCATGAATAATTTTGACACGTTCAACCGTGTCAATATCCGAGTGTAAATAAGCGACTTTAACCCCATATTCTTTTAAATAAGAAGTCAGATCTTCCGCCATACGCTTTGTTAAAGTGGTCACTAACACACGTTCATTTAGATTCTTACGAATATTGATCTCAGAAAGAACATCATCAACTTGAGTTAATACAGGACGAACTTCAATTTCAGGATCGATTAGTCCTGTTGGACGTACCACCTGTTCAACTACTTGGTCAGACTTTTCTAGCTCATATTTAGCAGGTGTTGCACTGACAAAAATGGTCGTCGGTACAATGCGCTCCCACTCTTCAAATTTCATTGGTCGATTATCAAGTGCGCTTGGTAAACGGAACCCGTAATTCACTAAATTTTCTTTACGTGATCGGTCACCTTTATACATCGCTCCAATTTGCGGAACTGTAACGTGTGATTCATCAATAATCAGCAATGCATCTTCTGGTACATAATCAAATAAAGTTGGAGGCGCTTCACCAGCTGGACGACCAGACAAATGTCTTGAATAGTTTTCAATACCATTGGTATAGCCCAACTGTTGCATCATCTCTAAATCATAACGGGTACGCTGCTCAATACGCTGGGCTTCCAGCAATTTGTCATGTTCACGGAAGAATTTAAGTTGATCTTGTAATTCATCTTTAATTGTATCAATTGCACGAGTCAGATGATCTTTCGGCGTTACATAGTGGCTTTTTGGATAAATCGTAACACGTGGAACTTTACGAACCATTTTACCCGTTAACGGATCAAACCAACGGATCGAATCGACCTCGTCATCAAACAGTTCAATACGAATCGCGTGTTGATCAGATTCGGCAGGAAAAATATCAATAATTTCGCCGCGAATTCGATATGTACCACGTAAGAACTCAAGTTCATTACGCGTATATTGCATTTCAACCAAACGGCGGATAATTTCATCACGACTTACACGGTCGCCCTCAACCACATGCAGTAACATTTGCATATAAGCATTTGGGTCACCCAAACCATAAATTGCAGAAACTGATGCCACAATAATTGCATCACGACGCTCTAATAGAGCACGTGTTGCTGATAGTCGCATCTGGTCAATGTGATCGTTAATAGCGGCATCTTTTTCAATAAAAGTATCTGAGGATGGAACATAAGCCTCGGGTTGATAGTAATCATAGTAACTTACGAAATACTCAACCGCATTATTAGGGAAGAACGCTTTAAACTCTCCATAAAGCTGGGCAGCCAAAGTTTTGTTATGAGCCATCACAATTGTAGGTCGCTGTGTTTGAGCGATCACATTCGCCATGGTATAGGTTTTACCCGAGCCAGTTACACCAAGTAATAACTGATTACGAAAACCATGCTCGATACCATTTACCAGCTTTTCAATGGCCTGTGGCTGATCACCTGCTGGCTGATAATGAGTGACCAAATCAAAAGGTTGATTTTCGTTCAAAGTTATCTCTCTTTATGAAAAATTGAATTTAACGTCTCCCCTTTTAATGGGGATTTTTATCTTAATTTAAAGTCCAAATTGAGCTGGAAATTCAATGTAAAAGATTAAGCATCTTAACACTTGACCAATACCCTAATCGGTTGCAACATGAAGCTATCCATTAAACAAAAAGTATAACCATGACCTATCAATATCATGATGAAAGTATTGTAACTGAACTTCCCGAAGATACAGTTTTTGTATTTGGAAGTAATCTTGCTGGACAACACGGTAGTGGTGCAGCGCGCGTTGCAAGTCAGCACTTCGGAGCAGTTGAAGGTGTAGGTCGTGGCTGGGCTGGTCAAAGCTTTGCAATTCCAACTTTAAATGAACACATTCAACAAATGCCACTTTCACAAATTCAGCATTATGTTGAAGACTTTAAGATATACACAAAAAATCATCCTAAAATGAAATATTTCATTACTGCATTAGGTTGTGGCATTGCTGGTTATAAAGTTTCCGAAATCGCTCCTCTTTTTAAAGGGATTTATCATAACGTTATCTTTCCGGAATCTTTTAAACCCTATGTAGAAGATAATGCAGTATCACAATTTCCGACTTTAACTCAAAAGATGGTACAAAGTTTCATTAATGATGAAGTTATTTTTTACTTTAATCATGGCAGTGAATCATTTGAAGAAGCTTTAGATAAAACTGATTTATTAGATGCTGAAAAAGCCATAGCTCTTATTGTCTTAAATGAAGAGTTGTACCCACGAGATCGTTATGGACGAGGCCGTGATCATGAGCTTAGTGATATTTTAGGGAAGTTAAACGGTAAAATTTTCAATCTTCATGGAAACTCTGAGGGTGCCATGATTTTTGTAAGTGCAGTTGTTGCACTGATGGAACTTTACGATTTTGATGAGCAAGATTTTATTAAGTTATGGCGTGGTGAAAAAAACATTGATCACCCTATTAATCGTTAATTTTTCTTATGAATTTATGAGTTAAGCAGATAATCTCTGCTTTCTCATTATTTTATTTTTAATTACATTTAATCCTTTTATTTTTAATTATTCTAATATATTTAAACTCTTTATCCTCCCAAATCTTAATTTTTCTCATTATACTTTAAGGCAAACTGAATACTTAAAGAAACATATGGAAACTTTAGATTCTTCGATTTTTGACCTTAGCCCAATTCCGATGTGGATTGAAGATTTCAGTGAAGTTAAACAACAATTTGATTTATGGAGAAAGCAAGGAATTGAAAACCTTCATGAATTTTTAAATCAAAATAAACACTTAGTTATCGAATGCGCTCATAAAATTAAAATTATTCGTGTTAACCAAAAAACTTTAGAACTTTTTGAAGCAACAACACACGAAGAACTATATTCAAATTTGAATCTCATTTTTAAAAAGGAAATGTTCGAATCACATATTTATGAGCTTGAAGCGTTATAGAATGGCAAAACCCATTTTTCAAGCACTACCGTGAATTACACCTTATCAGGCAAACGTATTGATGTTCAGTTAAGAGGTTCCATTTTACCTGGTTCTGAATCTACCTTTGAACGTGTATTAATTACTACAGAAGATATTACCCCTTATCAAAATGCACTCCGTCAGGAAGAAAAAAATCGTCGACTGGCTGAATCTATGTTTATCTACTCGCCTACTTCGCTGTGGGTCGAGGATTTCAGCCGTATAAAAAATAGAATTGATCAACTTAGGCTATTGGGAATTGAAGATTTTAGAACTTTTCTAGATGTTCATCCTGAGTTTGTCCGCCAGTGTGTAGAGGATATTTTAATTTTAGATGTTAATCAGGCCACGATAGATTTATTTAAAGCTCCTGATAAGTCGACACTTTTAAGAAATACACACAAGATTTTTGCTGAAGAAATGGTTGAAACCTTTCGAGAACAACTCATTGAGTTATGGCAAGGTAATATTCATCACAAACGTGAAGCCATTAACTACGCTTTAGATGGCCAAATAAGAAATGTCTTACTTCAATTTACCGTTTTTCCAGGATATGAAGAGACTTGGGGGCTGGTACAAGTTGCACTGACAGATATTACTGCACGGAAAAAAGCGGAAAACTATCTTGAATATTTAGGGCAACACGATGTTCTTACTAAACTATATAACCGTGCTTTTTTTACAGAGGAACTTAACCGGTTAAACCGAAGTATTATTCGACCAGTTTCTTCAATTTTTTTAGATATGAACGGATTAAAAGAAACAAATGACCAGTTTGGGCATGATATTGGAGATGGTTTATTACGCCGTGTTGGAAATATTTTAAGTCAGGCTATTTCAAATACAGCATATACTGCATCCAGAATCGGTGGTGATGAATTCGTGATCTTAATGCCAGGCGCAGATGAAGCGCACGTTCAAATTATGCTTCAAACGATTCAGGAGCTTTTTAATATCGACAATCAATACTATTCAAGCCATCCAGTAAGTATTGCAATTGGACATGCAACCACTCAAACAAATGAACAAATTGAGGACATGTTAAAACGAGCAGACCATCACATGTATCAAAAGAAAAAAAGTTATTATCAAGAAATTTTATTCAATCAATAAAAAACAGGCATATTGCCTGTTTTTCAAAATTAGCGTTTTCCCATAGAACGACGCGTACCACGGGGAGGCATCCATGTTCTATCCGCGTATTGCTCTGGTTTTGGACGCACTTGGTTGTGTACCGCATCATCTGCTTGATTGCTTTCATTCGGCATTGGGAATGGCAATTTCACCAAAGCCTTTTTCTGTTTTGGCTGTTGCTCAGTCATGATTCATTCTCGAAATTTCGATTGCGACCTATTATAAATGATTTTTATCATTTCTTTTCAAAAAAGCTTCAATTGAGTAAAACAGCAACAAGAATCTTCTTAAATTAAACTTTTTTACATCTAAAAATACCCGTATCCGCAAATTGCTTAATTTTTGCGATAAGATAGTATGCTTTTTATTTTTTAATCCCATAAGAGGAATATTGCCGTGGACGTACGTCTTTCTGATCGTGTCAATGCTATCAAACCGTCCCCTACACTTGCTGTAACAAACAAAGCTGCTGAACTTAAAGCTGCTGGCAAGAACGTGATTGGTTTAGGTGCTGGCGAGCCAGATTTTGATACCCCTCAACACATCAAAGATGCTGCAATCGAAGCGATTAATAATGGTTTCACCAAATATACGGCTGTAGATGGTACTCCTGGGTTAAAAAAAGCAATTATTGCTAAGTTCAAGCGTGATAATAATCTTGATTATCAAGCGAACCAGATTTTGGTTTCTTGTGGTGGTAAGCAAAGTTTCTTTAACTTGGCACTTGCTCTATTAAACAAAGGCGATGAAGTAATCATTCCAGCACCTTTCTGGGTAAGCTATCCAGATATGGTTATTATTGCTGAAGGTACTCCAGTCATTGTGAAATGTGGCGAAGACCAACGCTTCAAAATCACTCCTGAACAATTAGAAGCTGCTATTACACCTAACACTCGTTTAGTTGTATTAAACAGCCCATCTAACCCAACAGGCATGATTTATAGCAAAGCTGAATTAGAAGCTTTAGCTGAAGTTTTACGTCGTCATCCACAAGTATTTGTTGCATCTGACGATATGTATGAACCGATTCGTTGGGAAGATGAGTTCTACAACATCGCAACTGTTGCTCCTGATTTATATGACCGCACGATTGTTTTAAACGGTGTTTCTAAAGCATACGCAATGACAGGTTGGCGTATTGGCTATGCAGCCGGTCCAGCAAAAATCATTGGTGCAATGAAAAAGATCCAATCACAGTCAACTTCTAACCCAACTTCTATTTCACAAGTTGCTGCTGAAGCTGCATTGAATGGTCCACAAGACGTTTTACAACCTATGATTGAAGCGTTTAAACGCCGTCATGACTTAGTTGTAAATGGCTTAAATGATATTAAAGGTATCTCTTGCTTACCTGCTGATGGCGCTTTCTATGCCTATGCAAACATTCGCCCTCTTATTCGTGCAAAAGGCTTAAAATCTTGCACAGAGTTCTCTGAATGGTTATTGGAAGAAACTGGCGTAGCAGTTGTTCCTGGTGATGCATTTGGTTTAGGCGGTTTTATGCGTATTTCATATGCAACAGCTGACGAAGTACTCGTTGATGCGTTAGCTCGTATCAAAAAAGCTGCTGACTCAATTGAAGGTGTAGACGCTGCTATCGCTTCAATTGAAGCTGAAAAAGCTGCGAAATAATCTGCATTTTGCACAAAAAGGGTTCTCTTGAGAGAACCCTTTTTAATTCACTTATGCATTTTTGGCTTTTTGAGGTCTTACATAAATAACTAATAAAATTCCAAATAAAACCATAAAACTCGATAAAATCACTCGCCCTGTCACAGTCTCATTTACAAATAGGCTTCCACCTATAATCGCCAAACATGGCACACTTAGCTGTACTGTACTCGCTGTCATCCGATCAATATGCTTCAAAATCGCATACCAGAGTACATAAGCCCCGCTTGAAGTGACACCACCCGACAAAATCGCTAAGATCCATCCTTGCACGTCAATGTAGCGATCTTGGGCAAGTAATACATTTGCCAACAAAACCATTGGCACAGCTAGCGTAAAATTTGCCAACGTACTACCAATAGGCTGCGTCATATTGCGACCCGCGATGCTGTATCCCGCCCATGCCAAACCAGATATCACCATAATTAGAGCATATCCCCAATCAGGCGCATGAGTACCGGGTAATAACAAAACACTGATTCCAGTCAAAGCAATACATAAGCCTATACCACGGTATATGCCAATCTGTTCACCCTGCCAATAGCCATAAAGCACCATAGTCAGCTGTACAACCCCAAACAATAACAGAGCACCAATACCAGCGTCGATCTGAAGATAAGCATATGAAAATGCCAAAATATAAAACGCTAGAAAAAATGCGTTTTTTAAACTCCATTGGACTTTGGTTTGAGACGATTTTGAATATAAAAACAGTCCAAATAAAACAACCGCACCACTTGCTACTCGTATGAGGCTAAAAGTCATTGGATCAATATGTTGGCCTGCCAAAGCCAAACGACACAATACAGAATTTGCTGCAAAAGCCGCCATTATGAGTGCAATTTTAAAAAGCATTGTCCTTATGCTCCTGTTATTTCTTATAGTGTAAAAGAAGTCTTTCTTATCTATCTAATTTGTTATGCAACTCATTTAATTCAATTTTTATAATAAAGGAGTTTTATATTAAATGGACAAGTTTTTAAGATTCAACTTATCAGTTCAATCTTTAACACTAGAATTGACTTATCGATGACTTAATAATAGGCTAATATCAAGTTCTATTTTAGAACTTAAAGAATTAAAGGACCCAAAAAATGAAAAATCCGATGGAAATGACTGGCCTTGAATTTTTACAAGCAATGATAGAAGGCCATATTCCACCTGCCAGCATTAGTAAAACAATACCTATGCAACCTACTGAAATTTCAGAAGGATCTGTTACTTTTAAAGCTCAAGCAGATCATAACCATTTAAATCCACTCGGTGGCGTACATGGTGGTTTTGCTGCCACCGTCCTAGATTCAGTGACTGGCTGTGCAGTACATACGATGTTACCTGCGGGTGTAGGTTACGGCACAATCGACCTTAACGTAAAAATGTGCCGCCCTATTCCCCAAAATCAGGCTTTAATTGCAACAGGCAAAGTTATTAATTTAAGTAAAAATTTAGGTATTTCTGAAGGAAAGATTATTGATGAGGAAGGTAAACTGTATGCCTATGCAACAGCAACCTGCATGATTATTCGTTCATAATTATTAAAAGCAGCCTTAAACCGCTGCCTTTTTTATTAAGTCATCTGAATTATCTGGACGTTCACAAGTTTGTGCAATCAGATACGGCGCCCAAATATTTTTAAGTTGGAGTTCTATAATTTCTTGATGCTCTACAGACCAAGCTAAAACTTTATTTTTACCCAACAATAACTCCCCTTCTAATTGAAAAATATATAAAGATTCAGAAGAGTTTAGTAGTTTCGAGCTTTTTAAAATCTTAAGTGAATTATGCACATTCCATTTAGCGCTAAACCAAAGCTGCAATAAATCGCCTAAATATAAATCCTGCTTTTTGAAAGGATAAGCATTAATCCATGCACCGTCTACGGGTGTGTAATAAGATTCTGATTGATTTAAGATATTCAGATAATTGTGTTGATAGAAATCAAAATTAGAAAAAATAGAAGTGATCGTAAGCGTTTTCATACTTATCTCCGATTTAGCCATTTTAGTGCTGGCAAGTTGGTTTAAATCCACACTGTTTGGATTTCTCCAAACGCTTGTTCTTTTTTGAATCTAGCAATTGATTTTTTAAAGTGCAAGTAATTTCTTAACTCATCACTCAACTGATCAAATAAAAAGCATACAACACAAAAATGAAGTAAACATGACAATTTAGACTTGACCCTTCTCAAAATCTCCTTATAATCGCATGCAGATTCTCCCATAGCTCAGTCGGTAGAGCGACGGACTGTTAATCCGCAGGTCCCTGGTTCGAGCCCAGGTGGGAGAGCCAAATACTAAAAAGCCCGCAGCATTAAAGCGGGCTTTTTTTTGCCATAAATTTATCAATAACTATAAAAAATCCTCTATCAGCAGATAGAGGATTTAATTTTTTCTTAGAGTCTTTATTAGGTTTAACGCTCTAACCTAACTCGAAAGAATATATTTTCTTCTTAAATTATTATTCCACTTCAACCACTTTTAAAGGATTAAAAGATTGGGTGGTCGGCATCATTTCAATACGATTAATATTAATGTGTGGCGGTTGTGAAGCAATCCAAGCTACTGTATTTGCAATATCTTCAGGCAAAAGTGGATTCTTTTTATCATATAGACTGTTTACTTTATCCTCATCACCTTTAAAACGCACAAGAGAAAATTCAGTACCTCCACACAACCCTGGTTCAATGTTACTTACGCGCACACCAGTACCAGCCAAATCAGCACGAAGATTTAGACTAAATTGCTCCACAAATGCTTTGGTTGCCCCATACACGTTACCACCCGGATATGGATATGTACCTGCAATTGAGCCCATATTAATAATCAAACCTGATTTTTTCTTTACCATACTTGGCAAAATTAATCGGGTAATCGTAACAAGCCCTTTAACATTGGTATCAATCATCGTATACCAATCATCTAATTCTGCTTTATCAGCGGGTTCCAATCCTAATGCCAATCCAGCATTATTCACCAATAAATCAATTTGACCGATTTGAAATTCTGCTGGCAAATCAACCAATACTTTATTTATATTTTCTGCCGTATCTATCATGTCAAATACTAATGGGTAGAATTTCTCACCAAGTTCTTGTTTTAGTTCTTCTAGTTTTTCTGCTCGTCTTCCGCAACCAATAACGTTATATCCTAACTCAATCAGCTTTTTTGAAATGCTATAACCAAAGCCCGCTGAGGCACCTGTAACTAATGCTAACATTCTTATATCCTTAGAAATGATCAACTATTTCAGTTGAACTCATGATGAACATATCAGCCTTTATATTTACACAATATTTATTATTAGCCTAAAAAAATAAAAGTTTTTTTAAAAATTTTAAGAGAAATTAAAATCTAGAAAAAATATATTTATTAAATGATTAATGCATTAAAAAACTAAAAGCAGAGCATGCTTACTGCAGAAGAGATAATGTTCACCTAATAAAAAAGTTTACCGTAAAAGGTAAACTTTTTTATTAGAGACATCCAAGACTAAGCAGGAATACCACTATGAAAACGGAAAGTATTATCTGGGGTTAAAATCAGATTCTTTTCAACTTCACGGATATGATCAATTCGCTGCTGAATATCCTCTTTAGGATCTTTCATTTTTGCAGTTTTCGCCACATCAAGCGCAAGAGCTAGATAGTCTTCAAAATGACGAGACTCTGACTTAAGCAAGTATCGATAATAACGTCCTAACTCATCATCTACACGCGGAGCAAGTGCATAAAAACGTTCACATGAACGAGCCTCTACGAATGCACCAATCACCAGTACATCAATTAAAGCTTCAGGCTCATACGTACGTATCTCTTTACGCAACCCACCTGCATAACGCCCAGCACTTAAACCAGTCCACTCTTGACCACGCTTAGCCATAAGCTCAAGCACTTGTTCGTAGTGAAGCATTTCTTCTCGTACAAGTTGGGCAAGTTTTACTTGTAAGTCAGGAAAGAAGCTATAGCGGAACATTAAGTTCATTGCTGTACTAGCAGCTTTCTTTTCACAATTAGCATGATCTTGCATCAAGATATCTAAATTTTTGATTGCTTCATCCAACCATGCTTTTGGTGTTTGACACCCTAAAAAGGCCACCACAGGTTGCATTAATTCATCGTAATTGATACTCGACATAACCAACTATCCTGCTGCCTGAATCGCTGTTTTCATATCTTTAACAGCTTGAACCAGACCTACAAAAACACTTTCAGCAATAATTGAATGACCAATGTTTAATTCATGAATTTGTGGAATAGCTGCAATTGGCGCAATATTTTTAAGGTTAAGGCCATGACCTGCATTTACAACCAAACCTTTTGAAGCTGCATACTCAACACCTTTGATAATGCGCTCTAACTCGGCTTGTTGATCTTGCTCCGTTTCCGCATCTGCATATGCACCCGTGTGCAACTCAATCGTAGGTGCGCCACACGCAACTGCTGCATCAATTTGGGCTAAATCAGCATCAATAAATAATGATACGTCGCAACCAATGGCCGCTAAAGTTTGAGTTGCAGCTTTAACTTTTTCAAAGTTACCCACTACATCCAAACCACCTTCAGTTGTTACTTCTTGGCGTCTTTCTGGAACAAAACACACGTGCTGCGGCTGAATTTCTTTCGCAAACTCGACCATTTCATCAGTAACAGCCAACTCTAGGTTCATACGCGTTTTTAATAATGGACGCATGCGACGTACATCATCATCTTGAATATGGCGACGGTCTTCACGCAAATGCAAAGTAATCCCCTCTGCACCCGCTTGTTCACAAATAAGAGCAGCTTCTACAGGGTCTGGATAAGTAGTACCGCGCGCCTGTCTCAAAGTAGCAACATGGTCTATGTTTACACCAAGCAATGCAGCCATAAATAAATCCTAATTACGATTGAGTTTGAGTATTTTGAATCCACAATTGTCGACTTTTTAGGGGACGATCTCCTAAAAGCGATGTAATCATTTGACGGTATAGTTTACCTAATAATTGCAATTGTTCGTGAGAAAAATCCTGGCCTTGCTCATAATCCAACATAGATAAAATTGCTTTACCTGACAATGAAGAACGACTTGCCTGAACAACGGGCGCAAAACCTTCGGTCACCTGAAATTGATAAAACTGGTGAGCCTGTATTGGCTGTTGTTGAGTATCGATTGAGAAATCAATCGCGTAACCCAGCTCAGGAAGTAAAACATGTTCGAACTGACGCAAAATCTGTCTCAGAAAAAGATCAGGATTTTCGTGGGAAGATAATTGCTGTAATTGAAGCAGGGTTAATTGATATTGCTCAAAAGATTGCGGCATTGCCTCTTCTAATGGGCAAAGTCTAAGAACAATTTCATTTAGATAAAAACCAGCAAAAAAAGCATCACCAAAAAAGAAAACAGGCTGATTTAATATTTCCAGCTTAGTAAAATTTTTGAGTTCACTTTTACCTGTGGCTTGCAGTCGAATAGGTTGATATTGAGGGGGCGGAGTCTGTCTTAAAATACCATCGACTCGCCCATATTCCTGAGTAAAAAGATGCACAATATGACTTTTTTCACGGTACTTACGGTGATGAATCATATATCCATGGAGGACTTCATTGCGCATCATAAAAAGAATCTATTCCTCAGATTCTTTTTCTTTTTTATCATCCTCATCATCACCGTCAGGAATAACAGCACCTACAACAGCTGCCGTACCTTTAACTACACCTTTGGTAGTTTTATAGGCGATACCTACTGGTACGGTTACAAGCTTATATACACAACCTTGTAACATCAATGTACATCCAACTATAGCGATTAATGATGTAATTGTTTTCATACCAGCATCCTTATCCTTTAGATATCACTATATCCTAAGCTTTTTAGAGCACGCTCATCATCAGACCAGCCACCCTTCACTTTTACCCAAAGTGTGAGCATAATTTTTTGCTCAAACATTTTTTCCATGTCCTTACGAGCATCCATACCAATCGTTTTAAGCTTAGTACCTTTTTCACCAATCACAATGGCTTTTTGACCAGCGCGGTCTACAAAAATCGTTGCATCGATATAGGTACAAGCCGGCTTTAAACGACCAGTTTTTTCATTAACAGTTGCTTCTTCTGTTTTGAAAGATTCAATTTGTACTGTTAAATCATAAGGAAGCTCTTCACCCAACTGACGCATGATTTTTTCGCGAATAATTTCACTTGCCAAGAAGCGTTCAGAGCGGTCAGTAATCTGATCAAATGAATACAATGGTGGTTGGTAAGGAAGGTATTTCTCAATCGTTTCACTCAAGTGTTCCAAGTTTGCACCACGCAAAGCAGAAACAGGAACAATCTCAGCAAAATTCATAAGTTTGGCACGTTCTTGAATGAGAGGAAGAATCTCTCTTTTATCTTCAAAAGTGTCCGCCTTATTAATGACCAAAATAACCGGCATTTCAGCGTTCTTGAGTTTTTCAAGCACTAAATCGTCGTTTTGAGTCCACTTATAAGCATCGATAACGAATAAAACTAAGTTAACGTCACGTAATGCAGAATGAGCAGCACGGTTCATCATTTTATTAATAGCACGCACTTCCTTTTTATGCATACCTGGGGTATCTACATATACCGCCTGCATTTTTTCACGCGAATCAATACCAATAATTTTATGACGTGTTGTTTGAGGTTTACGCGAAGTAATAGAGAGCTTTTGACCCAATAAATGGTTCATAAGGGTAGATTTACCCACATTTGGACGTCCCACAATCGCCACAAATCCGCTCTTAAAATCCGAAGGGATTGTTACGCCTTTGGAACTAAAAAATTGATCAATCAGATTATTAGGATCTTGGTTTTCATTTGAATCTGGATTGATTTGATCAGAATGCATCGACATGCAGGTTATTGCTCCAATAACTTTAAAATTTCCGCCGCTGCTGCCTGCTCGGCAAAACGACGACTTGAACCCTCACCATAAATCTTCGGTAAACCATCTACCACACATTCCACTTTAAAGTGCTGATGAGGTGCATCACCCTGAATATCTACAACCTCGTAAACAGGGAGAGGTTTTTTACGTGCTTGTAGATACTCTTGTAAACGTGATTTCGGATCTTTGAGTTGATCCGTAGGTTCTATATGGTCTAAATAGGGTATGTACCATTTTAGCACAATATCTTTAAGTAAGTTGAGATCACCACTATCAAGATAGATTGCACCAATAATCGCTTCTACCGTATCTGCTAATATTGACTCACGATGATGACCACCAGATTTCAACTCACCTGTACTTAATATTAAACACCGACTAAGTTGCAAATCAGTTGCAATCTTACCTAACGCTTCTTGGCGAACTAAGGTCGCACGCATACGCGTGAGACGACCTTCATTTTCATTTGGATAGGCATGATATAGATAATTGGCGATTATCATGCCTAATAATGAATCACCGAGAAACTCTAAGCGCTCGTAATTGTATTTGTGACTCACCGAACGATGAGTCAAAGCTAACTGTAACAATTCAAGCTGCTTAAATTGATATCCGATTCGACTCAGTAAGCGAGGATCACTTAGTTTGAACTGATGTTTTATCAAAACTTTTCTCAAATGTTAAAACTAAATCAATATTGAATAAGAAAGGTTTTCTTACTTCATATTTCTTTTTGACCGTTAGACCTGACTGATTAAACACTTGAGCGATCTCTTTAAAGTGGAGATCACGAATATTGTTCATTTCGAGTCGCTGATCCATTTGTGTTACAAACTTTTGTGGTGTGATCTCAGAAGAGCTTTCTTGTAAAAGCTCTTCTATCTGATTATTAATCAGCCGATCATCCCAATATGCTGGCCAAACTGCAAGTACAGCTTTTACTGCAACCGCAAATATAACCACCCCAAATAAAATTGCTAAATACGAAGTACCCTGTTGTGCCTTACGCATTTCTTTTTTTCCTAATGGTTGTTTTTAATCTATTTTTCCATTTCGGCTAAAGTTAGGAAGGTGTAAACCCGGTTCTTTATGCATCCACACGTAGAATGCTCGTCCTGTTAAGTTTTCTTCAGGAACGAAACCCCAGAAACGACTGTCTGCACTTTGATCTCGGTTATCCCCCATTGCAAAGTAATGTCCTTTTGGTACAGTCACTTCCCAATATAAACCGTCTTGGTTCGCATATTTACCATTTTCAACATAGTTGATAAACGGTGCTTGGCGCGCCACATTTACGCCTTCAAGCTCACGCATCGTAAAGGTATGCTCACCAATCGTCTCTTTATGATAAATAGACGTTGGCGTATCCATCACATCTTTTTCACGACTGAACTGTGTTAATACTTTCGGTACTTTTTGCCCGTTAATAATTAATTGCCCATGGTCATAAACAATATGATCACCAGGTAAACCGATTACACGTTTAATATAACTAATAGTCGGTTGAGGTGGGTAACGGAATACAATTACATCACCACGCTTCGGTTCGCCTACATCAATAATCTTCTTATTAACGATAGGTAGACGTACACCATAATCAAATTTATTCACCAGAATAAAATCACCAGTTTCTAAAGTTGGCACCATAGAGTCCGATGGAATATTAAATGGTTCATAAAGAAATGAACGAAGTACAAGTACTACAGCTAAAACTGGCCAAAAGTCATAGGCCCATGTAATGACAAAATTTTCGTTCCCGCGTCCTTTATTTGCACGCTGTTTTAATACAAGTTTATCTAACAACCACACTGCAAATAGAATCAGCGTAACTGGAACAAGAATTAAATTAAAATCAAAATCCACATGACCTCACTCGCAGCCTCGCTGCTTGTATTACAGTGGGGAAAAGAAATTGTTCACTTTCCCCACCCTCATTTCTTATCTTTCTACTTTCAATACAGCCAAGAACGCTTCTTGTGGAATTTCAACACTTCCCACTTGTTTCATACGTTTCTTACCTTCTTTTTGTTTAGAAAGTAGTTTTTTCTTACGCGAAACGTCACCACCATAACATTTTGCCAATACGTTTTTACGCATCGCTTTTACGGTAGAACGGGCAATAATTTGTGCACCGATTGCTGCCTGAATAGCAACATCGAACATTTGGCGAGGAATCAAGTCTTTCATTTTCTCAACCAATGCAATACCACGATGACGTGCATCATTACGGTGACAAATCATAGCCAAGGCATCAACCTTTTCGCTATTAATTAACACATCAACCTTAACTAAAGCTGAACTTTCAAAACGTACAAAGTTATAGTCTAAAGATGCAAAGCCACGAGAGCATGACTTTAATCTGTCAAAGAAATCCATAACAACTTCAGCCATCGGGATTTCAAATGTAATAGAAACTTGGTTACCCAAGAATTTCATATCTTTTTGTACACCACGACGTTCGATACAGAGCGTCATTACGTTCCCTAAATACTCTTGAGGAACAAGGATATGACATTCAGCAATTGGTTCACGCAAATCTTCTACAGTCGATCCATCCGGCATTTTTGATGGACTATCGATGTAAATCGTTTCGCCTTTCTTGGTTAATGCTTCATAAATTACGGTAGGTGCAGAACTGATGAGATCAAGATCGTATTCACGCTCTAAACGCTCTTGTACAATTTCCATATGTAGCATACCTAAGAAGCCACAACGGAAACCAAAGCCTAATGCATCAGAACTTTCTGGTTCAAAGAATAAAGCCGAGTCGTTAATCTGCAATTTTTGTAGCGCTTCACGGAACGGTTCAAAGTCACTCGCATCAATAGGGAAAAGACCAGCATATACTTGCGGTTTAACCTTTTTGAAACCAGGTAAAGTTGCAACGTCTGGTGTAGAAGCAAGAGTAATTGTGTCACCTACTGGTGCACCAAAAATATCTTTAATACCCGCAATAACAAAACCTACTTCACCAGCTTCAAGAATATCTGTTTCAGTATGCTTAGGATTAAATACACCTACAGAAGTGACCGGATGAGTTTGTCCTGTCGATTTAACCAACATTTTGTCGCCCTTGCGGATACGACCTTGTTTAATACGAACAAGAGAAACTACGCCTAAGTAGTTATCAAACCATGAGTCGATAATTAATGCTTGTAATGGTGCTTCACGATCACCTTCTGGCGCCGGAATAACATCGACTAAACGCTCGAGTACACCTTCAACACCTAAACCAGTTTTTGCTGAACAGGTTGGTGCATCTGTCGCTTCAATCCCGATAATTTCTTCAATTTCATGAATTACACGTTCAGGTTCAGCCTGTGGTAAATCAATTTTATTTAGAATAGGAAGAACTTCTAGACCTTGTTCAATTGCTGTATAACAGTTTGCAACTGATTGAGCTTCAACGCCTTGTGCTGCATCTACAACCAGTAACGCACCTTCACACGCAGCTAATGAACGAGAAACTTCATAGGAGAAGTCAACGTGCCCAGGCGTATCAATAAAGTTCAGTTGATATTCCTGACCATTTGGATGAGTGTAATACAGCGTGACAGAAGCGGCTTTAATGGTAATCCCACGTTCACGCTCAAGCTCCATTGAGTCTAAGACCTGAGCTTGCATTTCACGATCTTGTAGACCGCCACACATCTGAATAAAACGGTCAGCCAATGTAGACTTACCATGGTCAATGTGGGCAATAATCGAGAAATTTCGTATATTTTTGATATCGACGGATTTTTTAGCTTGCGCCATGGGTTACCTTGAGAAAATATAGAGTGCTATGTAGCTTGTTTTAATACACAGCCAAAGCGGTTAAATAAATTGCGTGAGATTATAACAGATGCATATTTTAAAGTATCCAAAATAATCATTAGCTTTGTACTTATGTTTTAAAAAAGGACAGTCAAAGTAAGCGTCTTACTTCAAATTATCGAGCATACGAAACAGTAAAATCATAAGGATTTATACTTGAATCAAGCGGCTTGTATGCATGGGTAAAAGTTGGCGACATTCGTTTTGGACGTCCTGTAGCAATTTCAATACACGCCCATTTGGTATTCCCAACAAATAATACGGCCTGATCTGATGGACGAAAAAACACATACTGGCGGAATGAATAAAGTGCATTAATGTCATCTAACCATGTACGTAATACAATTTGTTCGCCTTCAAACGCAGCTTTACGATATTGCACATGATGCTCAACCGCGACCATGGCGTGTTTTAACTCAAGATATTTAGTTACCCCTACTCCCAAAGTTTCAACATGAGCAGCAGCTACATCCTGCATCCATTGAACATACATCACATTATTTACATGTCCCAACGCATCAATGTGATGTGGCTGCACCTGAATATGTAAATCAAAAATACTACTCACAAATGAACACTCTTATTTATTAACCTTAAAACTGAAATAAGTGTAGGTAGATATCGCTAAACGCTCAAGATAAATAACAAAAACCACCCATTTTCAGGGTGGTTTTTTTTTGATTGGATTGAGGATTATTGAATACGTAAACCAAGCATTGCGCGCTGTCCCTGACGAATAATAGCAACACGTGCTACGGTATTTTTCGGCAAATTAGAAACAACTTTTGCAAAATCCTGACTATTTAAAATTTGGTTATTATTGACTTGAGTAATCACATCGCCCGGAATGATATTCGACAATGATGCTAAACCACCACGGCGAACATCTTGTACATAAATACCTCCTTTCACGCTCAACGCATTTTTTTCCGGTTCAGCTAGATCACGAATACTCATGCCTAGAACTGGCCCTTTAGATGCAGCACCTTGTGCACCAGTAGCAGGTGTTTCATCTGGCGCAGTCGTTAAGGTTGCTGAAATATTACGTGTTTTATCATCACGTAATACTTCAAACTGAACGGTTTGATTTGGCTGTACTTTATTTAATGCATACAGTAAATCACTCGTACGGAGTACAGGTGCACCATTTAGTTTTAAAATCACGTCGCCCGCTCTCAGCCCTGCTTTTTGTGCAGGTGAGTTCGGAGAAATTTGAGTAATTAAAGCACCTTCAGGTTTTGGTAATTTGTACGCATCAGCAAGGTTTCGGTCAATATCTTGCATCATTACACCAAGGTAAGAGCGTGTGACTTTACCTTTTGTTTTGAGCTGGTCTGCAACATCCATAGCTACATCAATCGGAATAGAGAAAGACAAGCCCATATAACCGCCGGTACCGCTAAATATTCGAGAATTTACCCCGACCACTTCACCATTTTGATTAAATAATGGACCACCAGAGTTACCTGGGTTTAAAGCCACATCTGTTTGAATAAACGGCACCGAAGTTTCACCGCTCATGTTTCGTGATTTTGCACTGACAATACCTGCCGAAGCTGAGTAGTCAAAACCAAACGGCGAACCAATTGCTAAAACAGGTTCGCCGACACGTAAACGATCAACATTTCCTACTCGTAAAGCCGGATAGTTAGTTCCGTTTACTTTTAACAATGCAACGTCTGTACGCTCATCACTACCCACTACGGTTGCATCAATTTCACGGCGGTCATTTAGAGTGATGCTAATACGAGAGGCATTTTCAATCACATGGTGATTTGTGAGTAGATAGCCATCTTTACTAATAAAGAATGCACTTCCATAAGCTGTCTTTTCTTGTGGACCTTGTTGCTGTGGAATGATGACCTGATTGCCAAAGAAACGTTTTAAAATTTCAGGAACTTGCTGTTGCAACAGTTCATCCTGAGTCATTTTTTTTACGACATTTACACTCACGACTGCTGGACTAACTTGTTCAACAAGATTTGAAAAATCAACAGCAGCATTTGCTTGAACAGCAGCAACTGTAAATACCGCTGCATACATTCCTTGTTGTAAATAGCGAGATTTCATTCGGTGCTCACCCACAATTGGTCTACGAGAATAAGGATAAAACTGTTGTATCACAACGCTTTGAGGTTGTGCGTAACAATATGTTTATTTGTAATACGTCATCACAAGGATTATTTTACGCATTGCAACTTTTTAAGCCAATTGCAATTTTTCTCTGAGTTAGAGCGCTTAAGCTCTTGCCTTTTTAAGTAAAAAGGGGTGTCATTAGCGGACGTTTTAAATTGATGCGAATGGACATGCCTAATTTACAGACAATTCACCACTTTGACGTGATTATTGTGGGCAGCGGCGGCGCTGGTTTAAGTCTGGCTTTATCGTTACCAAATCATTTTAATATTGCAGTTTTAGCCAAAGCTGCTCTAACCGAAGCAAGTACCTTTTATGCTCAAGGTGGCGTTGCTGCTGTTCTTGATGAGACTGACTCTATTCAACAGCATATTAATGACACTATGATTGCAGGCGCTTATTTATGTGAAATGGACGCGGTACAACATACCGTAGAAGGCGGCCGCCCTTCTGTTGATTTTCTTTTAAAACAAGGCGTGCAATTTACCTTAGATGAAGATGAACAACTTCACTTAACTCGCGAAGGTGGTCACTCGCAGCGTCGCATTATCCATTCTGCTGATGCAACAGGCAAAGCCATTTCAACCACTTTAGTTGAGCGTGCCAAAGAACGTAAAAATATTACTATTTTTGAAAACTATATTGCGATTGATTTAATCACTTCGCATAAATTAGGCCATACTGACCAAGCGAATCGTGCTATTGGTTTATATGCATTAGATGAAAATACTGAAAAGGTTCATACCTTCCTTGCACCATTCACTACGCTGGCTTGCGGCGGTGCGATGAAAGCTTATCTGTATACATCTAATCCAGATATTGCTACAGGTGATGGTATTGCAATGGCCTTCCGTGCAGGTTGCCGCGTAGCCAATATGGAATTTAATCAATTCCATCCAACTTGCCTGTACCATCCTCAAGCACGCTCATTTTTAATTACCGAAGCTATGCGTGGTGAAGGGGCTTATTTGCGCCTACCTGATGGCGAACGTTTTATGTTGCGTTTTGATGATCGTGCAGAACTAGCTCCTCGCGATATTGTGGCACGTACAATTGACCACGAAATCAAACGTCTCGGTATTCGTCACGTATGGTTAGACATTACCCATAAATCACCTGAATTTATTAAAGAGCACTTCCCTACACTTTATGCAAGATTGCTTGAGTTAGGTATCGACATTACCAAAGACATGATTCCAGTAGTACCAGCAGCTCACTATACATGTGGTGGTGTTGTGGTTGACTCAAATAGCCAGACGGATATTGAAGGTCTCTATGCGATTGGTGAAACGTCATATACGGGCTTACATGGTGCAAACCGTATGGCAAGTAACTCATTACTTGAGTGCTTCGTTTACGGTATGAGTGCGGCAAAAGATATCGAAAATAAATTTGATGAAAACTTCAAATTACCCGAAGTACCAACTTGGGATGACTCACAAGTAACTAATCCAGATGAAGATGTGGTGATTTTACAAAACTGGGATGAGTTACGTTCGACCATGTGGAACTACGTTGGTATTGTAAGGACTACTAAACGTTTAGAACGTGCTTTACACCGTATTGAAATGTTAAAACATGAAATCACCGAATATTATCAAGACTACCGTGTTAGCAAGAACCTGATTGAGCTGCGTAACCTTGTTTTAGTATCGGAAATGATTGTTCGCTGTGCCATGCAACGTAAAGAATCACGTGGTTTACATTACACGCTTGATTATCCGGAAACTTCGAGTGAAATTCGTAAAACCGTTTTAACTCCTCCAAATTTTGCAGTAGAACAGCCGTTGGTTAATACTGACATTTAAGTTGTTCTTCTATAAAAAAGCACAGCTTTGGCTGTGCTTTTTTATTTGGTTTGATATTTATGCTCTAGGTGGGATTGAATAAGTCGCGGTCACATGCGCAACAGGTTCATCCAGACCAACTGAATAAATCCAAACCTCACCCACCACTAAACTCTTTCCTACTTTCATGAGTTTACATTCACTACGTAAGTCTTGATCACCCGCAGGTTTTCTTAAAAAATTAATATTAAAGTTGGTGGTTACGGCTAAACCAACAATACCGATCTCACCTAATATCGCAATATATAAAGCAAAGTCTGCCAAAGTCATCATGGTTGGGCCAGATATGGTGCCACCAGGACGTTGATGTCTTTGATCAACATGATAATAAACAACCGCTGCTTTGGGTGTAACTGATTCAATCGTGCAGTGTTCAAGACTTGGTGGAAATTCCTTTTCAAGAAATGCCACGATTTCTTCTTTTGAGCTCTTCATCCTTGTTATTCTTCAATCTATAAAATCATATGTAAGATAGCATAAGAAAATAACAGATCTTTTCTATGACTTTTTAAATCAGAATTAACATCATTTTTCACCACTCTCAAAAAATATGAGAGTGGTTCATCCAATTTGCTTACCGTAAATATTGCAAAGCCTGCTCGAACACCTGATCAGGACTTTGAGTTGCATCTATTCGCTTAATACGTTCTGGTTCAGCCTTCCATAAGGTTTCATAACCTTCACGAACCTTAGTAAAGAAGCTTAACTTTTCTTGTTCAAAACGGTCTAAAGCTCCACGTTCACGTGCACGGTTCATACCAAGTTCAATCGGTGCATCTAACCAGAAAGTCACCTCCGGCATGCGTGAAACGAAGTTCTGATTTAAAAGTTGTAATTTATCTTGGCTTAAACCACGACCAGAACATTGATAAGCAAAACTCGCATCGGTAAAGCGATCACTTAATACAATTTTGTTAGCTTCTAAAGCAGGCAAAATAACTTGTTGTAAGTGTTGAGCGCGTGCCGCATAAATAAGCAATAGCTCAGTATCATGACTCATATTTTCATCATGATTCACCGCCAAAAGCATAGAACGAATTTGCTCAGCTAACGGTGTGCCGCCCGGCTCTCGAGTTAAAACAACTTGTTTGTCTTGCTCTTCAAAATGCTGATGAATTTTTCGAATGAGTGTAGTTTTACCTACCCCTTCCGTGCCTTCAAAGCTGATAAACATCTCTTTTCCTTATTTCTTCGATCTCAACACGGATAAATATTCTTGCACTGCTTGATTATGAGCTTGCAAGTCTGCCGTAAATTTATGTCCACCATTACCAGTCGCTACGAAATAGATATTATTTGAATCATCTGGATGTAACGCTGCTTCAATTGCTTTTTGGCTTGGCAAAGCAATTGGAGTTGGAGGCAAACCATTAATGGTATAAGTATTATATGGTGTTGGAGTACGGAGGTCTTCTCGGGTAATGTTGCCTTTATAATTATTACCCATTCCGTAAATAACAGTTGGATCCGTTTGTAAACGCATACCGAGTTTTAAACGGCGGACAAAAACTCCAGAAACTTGTGTAAGTTCACTGTCTAAACTTGTTTCTTTCTCAACAATAGAAGCCATAATTAATGCTTCATATTTATCTTTATAAGGTAAATTCGGAGCGCGGTTTGCCCAAGCTGCATCTAGAGCTTTTACTTGACGATGATATAAATCGATAAGAATTTTCTTGTCAGTCTCGCCTTTGGCAAAGAAATAAGTATTCGGCGCGAACAAGCCTTCTGGATGATCGTAAGGAATCCCAAGCGCTTTCATAAGCTGATCATTAGGTAAATCCAATATTGTATTTTTTACATTTTTATCATTTTTGAGTGCAGTAATAAGCTGCTTAAAAGTTGTACCTTCAATCACCAAAACACGATTCATCTGAGCATTATCAGCGTCAGATAACATCTCTAATACTTGTCTTACGCTCATCCCTTGCTCAATTTCATACACACCAGCTTTCATGCTGTCATGAATCATAAACTTTTGATAAAGCTTTAATACGATAGGAAAGCTAACTTTATCTTCTTTTGCCAAACGATCAATAAAACCAGAATAAGTTTCCCCTGATGTAATAGATAACATCTGTTTTTTGCCTTCGATAGGATAAGCCTTAAACAAACTTGACCATAAAATGGCAAACGTAAAGATTAAAACAATAAAAAGGCCAATTAGAACCAATCGCTTAGAAAATTTTGGAGCTTGTTTTTTGTTATTTTTCTTGGCGTTTTTTGCTTTCGCATTCACAGGTGGCTTCGGCATATTAATGAATCTGATTTAAGTTAAGGATATGAAATAAATCTATGCATGCCTGTGTATCTAGCGTTTTCTCGCCTAAATGAGTAACCACTCGCATAGGGTTTAAAGCATTACAAAAGAATAGACTTTGTATTTCAGATACTTCATCTAATTCAATCACACGTACTTCACAGGCAATACCATGGTGCTGCATACGCGCCAGAATTTCTGCCCGCATTACACCGTGGACGCCATTATAGCGAAGTTCAGGAGTAATCCATCTATCATTTAAACGAATAAAACAATTACTACTGACCCCTTCAACAATATAACCTTGTACATCAGTAACTAATGCTTCAGCCCACCCGAGTTGATCTGCTTCTTTTTTTAGCAATACTTGTTCAAGGCGGTTTAAAGATTTAAGCCCCACTAAGCTTGGCATGGTTAAACCTAGGGCCTGATTTAAAACACCACACTGGATAAAATCAGGCATAAACGGCTCTAAAGCTTTTGGATAAAACCAGATATAAATATCAGCTTCATGTTTCGGCAAACTATAACCGCGATCGCCTTCCCCACGACTAATCACAATTTTTAAAGTGCCGTTGAGTACGAGGTTTTGCTTTTGGAGTTGCTGTACACTCAGTTCAATTAATTCAAAATTTACAGTTAAAGACAGTTTTTGACATGCAAGTTTTAGACGTTGCCAGTGTCTTTCTTTAAGCTCAATTTGATTTTGAAAAACACGAATTGTGGTAAAGCATCCATCTCCATAATGAAAGGCTCGATCTAATAAAGGAATAGTCTCAACGGGTTGCCCATTTTTAAAACACCACATGTTTGCTCCATCCTTTGCTAAAAGCCGCACAACAATACAACACCTTTCATTTAAATAATAAATGATGATTTTAAAAAATTATACCGATTTCGTATCTGCTTTTGAAACTTGTTATATATCAAGATTTAAGAATAGTTTATCTCTTTTTATTATTTCTATTTTTTTCATATTAAATTCGTTTTTTATTATTTTTTTAGAATAAAGACTAGCGCTATTCTGCGTTCATGTTTTGAACATTTCATATTTTTTGAGGACTTATCTCATGCGTTTTTCTCAATTAAAAGTCGGGGTTATCGCTGCACTTCTTTCTGTTTCGTCATTTGCAGCCCAAGAATTTTTAAACGTTTCTTACGATCCTACTCGTGAGCTATATACAGATTTCAACAAACAGTTCGGTACTTACTGGAAACAACGTACTGGTCAAGATATTGAGTTTAAGCAATCACACGGCGGCTCTGGTAAACAGGCTCGTGCGGTTATCGATGGTTTAAATGCAGATGTGGTGACATTAGCACTTGCAGCAGATATTGATGAAATTGCTGAAAAAGCAAAATTACTTCCAACTAACTGGCAGAAAAAACTGCCACAAAACTCAACGCCATATACATCAACCATTGTATTTTTGGTGCGTAAAGGCAACCCAAAGCAAATTAAAGACTGGGCTGATTTAATCAAACCAGGTGTAGAAATCATTACACCAAACCCGAAAACCTCTGGTGGTGCTCGTTGGAACTATCTTGCAGCTTGGGCTTGGGCAAAACATCAACCAGGCGGCAATGATGCGAAAGCACAAGAATACGTTCGCCAAATTTATAAGCACACTAAAGTTCTAGACTCTGGTGCTCGCGGTGCGACGACGACTTTCGCTGAGCGTGGCATTGGTGATGTATTACTGGCTTGGGAAAATGAAGCTCATTTAGCTATTCGTGAACAGCCGGGCAAATTTGAAATTATTACTCCGTCTCTTTCGATCTTAGCTGAGCCTCCAGTTGCAATTGTGGAGAAGAATGCAGCTAAAAAAGGCAACTTAACTATTGCTAAAGGTTATCTCAACTATTTGTACTCACCTGCTGGTCAAGAAATTGCAGCACGTAACTTCTACCGTCCGCGTAACGCAGCTGTTCTTAAAAAATACAGCAATGTATTTAAGCCATTGAAGCTTGTAACAATCGACAAAGAGTTTGGTGGTTGGACAAAAGTACAAAAACAACACTTCGATAATGGTGGTGTTTTCGATCAAATCGTGAAAATCAATAGTGCAGAGAAGTAATTCTTTGCACTAAAGGTAAGGAGAACAGACATGATTCACACTGTAATTGTTCCGGGTGTAGGTGGCAGTGAACATCAGCATTGGCAATCTTGGTTGCAGCGTCAACTCGTGTCTAGTTCTCGTGTTGAGCAAAAAAACTGGGATAGACCTGTATTAAGCGAATGGGTTGAGCAATTCGTTAAAACAGTTCAAGCAGCTCCAGCTCCTGTTCAAATTGTTGCACATAGTTTTGGATGCTTAACGAGTGTAGCTGCTTTGGCTGAGCATCCAGAATTAAGAAGCCAAGTTAAGAAACTAATTTTAGTCGCTCCAGCGAATCCAGCACGCTTTGGGGAAGCAGGGTTTGCTCGCCATAGCTTGACCGACTACAAAGATTATTTTCATCAATTAAAAATTGATGTACCTGCAACGCTACTCATTAGTGAAAATGATCCATGGCTCGGCTTTTTTGATGCGTTACAACTTGCAAAATCATGGAAGTTAAATCCCGTTAATCTTGGTGAAGTGGGCCATATTAATGTTGCCTCAGGTTTTGGGCCATTCCCTGATTTGCTGAACTATTTGATCCCAGAAGATTCGATGTGTAGCCACTCATCTATCGACCCGGTAAAAACACATTTCTCTTTGAAATTTGCTTAATACCAATCTTTATACCTCACTGTTTATCTTTATTTATTCGCTTACTGGTTTCAGCAGGCTTTTCTCTTTGAGGAAATATCATGTCGCAGCGATCCCGAGTGCTGCCTGGGTTTGGTCTATCTTTGGGCTTCACCCTCGCCTATGTGTCTTTTATTGTGCTTATTCCATTAGCCGCAGTCTTTATCAAATCATTTGGAATCGGATGGGACGGATTATGGGAAATTTTAACGTCTGAGCGTATTTTAAAATCGCTTCAACTCAGCTTTAGTTCAGCCTTAATCGCAGCATTTATTAATGTTGTTTTCGGATTACTTTTGGCTTGGTGTCTTGTCCGCTATAACTTTCCCGGAAAACGTCTAGTTGATGCATTGGTCGATTTACCATTTGCTCTTCCGACCGCAGTTGCAGGTATTGCACTGACTTCACTCTATGCACCTACTGGTTGGTTAGGTCAATATCTGGAACCACTTGGTATTCAGGTTGCCTATACGCCTATCGGAATTACGCTGGCATTGGTCTTTATTGGTATTCCTTTTATTGTTCGGACCGTTCAACCGGTACTCAGCGATATTGAAACCGAACTTGAGGAAGCAGCTTCAGCACTTGGTGCAAATCGTTGGCAGACCATTACTAAAATTATTTTACCCATCTTACTACCTGCTCTATTTACAGGCTTTGCTTTAGCATTTGCTCGCGGCGTGGGTGAGTATGGTTCTGTTATTTTTATTGCAGGTAACCAGCCATTTAAAACAGAAATTGCACCGCTGATGATCATTTCTCGTCTTGAAGAATATGATTATGCAGGTGCAACGACCATTGCAGCGGTCATGTTAGTTCTCTCTTTTATCATTCTATTTGTCATTAACTTACTTCAAGCATGGGCAAACCGTCGTACAGGGAGAAACATCACATGAATTTACATACCGACAGCAATGCACTTGCCTTGAAGTTACAGTCTCGTGATGCAACACGTGAGCCGACTTGGGTACGTTATACCCTCATTACAATCGCACTGATTTTTTTTCTCAGTTGCCTCATGCTGCCACTCATTTTGGTTTTCGTAGAAGCATTTAAACAAGGCCTTGAAGTCTATGTTCAGGCTTTGATTGATCCAGATACGTTATCAGCAGTGAAATTAACATTACTCACCGCAGCAATTGCAGTTCCAATTAATGTGATATTTGGTGTTGCTGCAGCTTGGGCTGTCTCTAAGTTCCAGTTTAAAGGCAAGGCAATTTTAACAACTATCATTGATATGCCTTTTTCGGTTTCACCTGTTATTGCAGGTTTAATGATTGTTCTAATTTTTGGTGCACAAGGCTGGTTCGGCGGCTGGTTAATGGATCATGACATCAAGATTTTATATGCAGTACCTGCAATTGTTTTAGCAACTATTTTTATTACAGTTCCTTTTGTGGCGCGTGAGTTAATTCCACTCATGGAAGCTCAGGGAACAGAGGAAGAAGAAGCAGCAATTGTACTCGGTGCATCAGGTTGGCAAACCTTTTGGAAGGTCACACTCCCTAACATTAAATGGGGTCTGATTTACGGCGTGATTTTGTGTAATGCCCGTGCAATGGGTGAGTTTGGCGCAGTATCAGTGGTTTCTGGTCATATCCGTGGTGAAACCAATACCCTGCCACTGCATGTTGAAATTTTATATAACGAGTACACCTTTAGCGCAGCCTTTGCCGTGTCCTCACTGCTTGCCTTCTTAGCTCTTTTAACACTGATTTTAAAAACTTGGTTAGAGCTACATCAAGATAAACCAGAACCGCATTCAACTGATTCGTAAGGAATGAAATCATGAGTATTCAAGTTAAAAATATTGAAAAACACTTTGGTGCATTCCATGCGCTTAAAAATATTTCCCTAGACTTTCCAGAAGGTGAACTGGTTGCGCTACTCGGACCATCTGGTTGTGGCAAGACGACTCTGCTTCGTATCATTGCAGGTCTAGAATCAGCCGATGACGGTCAGGTTTTACTTGAAGGCGAAGATGCGACCAACGTACATGTGCGTGAGCGTCAAGTTGGTTTTGTATTCCAGCATTATGCTTTATTCCGCCATATGACCGTATTTGACAATATTGCCTTTGGTTTACGTGTTCGACCTCGTGCAACCCGTCCTTCGGAAGCTGAAATTAAAAAACGTGTCACTCGTTTACTTGATCTAGTTCAACTAGGCTTTTTAGCAGACCGCTACCCTGCTCAGCTTTCTGGCGGACAACGTCAGCGTATTGCTTTAGCCCGTGCTTTGGCAGTAGAACCTCGCGTGTTATTACTCGATGAACCATTTGGCGCTCTAGATGCCAAAGTACGCAAAGAATTACGTCGCTGGTTACGCAACTTACATGATGAATTGCATATCACTTCAATTTTCGTGACTCACGATCAAGAAGAAGCACTTGAGGTTGCAGACCAGATTATTGTCATGAATAAAGGTAATGTTGAGCAAATCGGTTCACCTCGTGAAGTTTATGAAAAACCTGCAACGCCATTTGTGTTTGATTTCTTGGGTCAGGCAAATCGATTTGAAGGTGAACATACGGAAGGTATTATCCGTATCGGTAATGACCGTATTCAATTACCAACAGTAGTTGAGGCACCTCAAGGAAAAGTGATTGCTTTTGCCCGTCCAGATGAGTTACATATTCACTCGCAACCGCAAGCGAATACCATTGAAGCGACTTTTGTACGTGAAATCTGGATTGCTGGAAAAGTAGTGGCCGAATTACAAGACCGTAATGGACGTTTAATTGAAATTGCTCTGAGCAGTGAAGCTGCAAAATTACATGCATTTAAACCTAATCAAACTGTTTGGGTGAGCGCATCTCAATTGCACTTATTTGCAGACCAAGTTGCTTAAGAAATATATTTGGTGAGGAAATATCTTGCGGATCTTTAGACGCTCCTCACCTCTTTTGAGGAAAAGTGTAAATGAACTTTCAACAATTAAGAATTATCCGAGAAACAGTACGCCAAAACTTTAACTTGACGGAAGCATCGGCTGCACTCTACACATCTCAATCGGGTGTAAGTAAACACATCAAAGATTTAGAAGATGAATTAGGTGTTCAACTTTTCGTTCGTAAAGGTAAACGCCTTTTAGGTTTAACTGAACCAGGACAGTCACTTCTTAGCATTGTTGAACGCATGTTAGTGGATGCTGAAAATATTAAACGACTTGCTGAAGATTTTAATAAGGTTGACGAAGGAACATTAACAATCGCAACTACGCATACACAAGCGCGTTATGTATTGCCTCCAATTGTTAATCAATTTAAGAAATTATTTCCAAAAGTTCATTTGATTTTACAACAAGCTAGCCCTGTCGAAATTTCAGAAATGCTTTTACAAGGTGAAGCGGATATTGGAATTGCAACCGAGTCTTTAACGACTGAAGAAAATCTGGCTAGCATTCCTTACTATCAATGGCAGCACAGTATTATTACCCCGCAAAATCATCCTTTAGTGCAGGCGGATAAGATCACTCTAGAACTTTTAGCAGAATATCCACTCATTACTTATCATGGTGGTTTTACAGGTCGATCTAAAATTGATAAAGCGTTTGAAGAGGCTCATCTAGATGCAGATATCGTAATGTCAGCTCTTGATGCCGATGTTATCAAAACCTATGTGGAACTTGGCATGGGTGTCGGGATTGTCAATGACGTGGCTTATGATACAGAACGTGATTATCGTTTAAAGCAAACCAAAACTGATATTTTTGGTGTTAATACAACGTGGATTGCGGTTCGCAAAGGTCACTTATTACGCGGTTATGGTTACGAGTTTATTTCTTTATGCTCACCTGATGCGGATATTAAAGCGCTTAAGAAAATTGCTTACCCAGACGAATAAAAATTAAAATAAATAAAGAGCTTTTTAGCTCTTTATTTATTTTATTAAGTACAAAAAAACGAGCCGTAGCTCGTTTTTTCTTTAAGATCTTACCAGTAGAAGTTCACACCAACTTTACCAACTGGTAACCATTGGTATTTATCATCATTACGGATTTCGTTTTCTTCAGCACGTAAGTCTTTATCAAAGTCAGCACCATTAACATTAACAAATGTACCATTTGATTTAAGATTTACAGTTGGGTTACCAGTATAGTAAGCACCTACCTCACCAAATACCCCCCAGTTTTTATTGATTTTAGGTGCAAAACCAAAACCTAAGTATGGAGCGATATCATTTTTATAACTTAATTTACCATCCACTGAGCCGTTAAAGTTATAATTATTACCATTTACTTTAATAGTACCGTCTTGCGAACGTTTAGTTAGATCGTAATCATTATCTAAATAAGCAGCACCCGCAGCTACATATAAACCTTGAGCCCAACGGTTAGCACTTGCACCCCATGGACGAATCTCAGCATTTAAATAGATATTATTGTTATCCATATCTAGGTCATATTTAGTACCATTTACAGAAACATCATCTGTCCACGAAATGTCACCACCGTTATAACCCAAAGCCAAACCTACATATGGGTTTGCTTGCCATAATAAAGCACCACCGTAACCAGTTGTACCTACCTCAGCACGTGCCCCCACAGGAATTAATTGGTTTTTGTCAAATGCGTAGCTGTCATGAACAACGGCTTCATCTGCCATAGCAGCGCCAGCAGCGAATAAAGCTGTTGTAGTGACTAATACACGTAATGCTTTCATAGTTTTCTCCTCAAAAAGGCTCTGTTTTTAATTTATTCATCTTGTGACTGAAATCATAATAATGACAGCTTAGATTCTTTTTTATACAAAAAATGCTAGATTTCTGTTATTTTTTGATACAAATTGAGTTAAATTTTTATTTTCAAATCATTTTTGTGTAAAAAACACTTGATTATCTAATAAGCTTATTTCGATTTACCTCATTTATATCATCAATTAAACGTAACACGTTTTTTGAAAGATTCTTGTCACAAATTAGTGTAAAATCTTTAAAATTTTTTATGGAAGGAAGATCATGTCTCAGCTTTCTACGATCATTGAGCAAGCATTTGAAGACCGCGCAAATTTTACTGCAGCAGATTGTTCAAGCGAAATTCGCCAAGCTGTTGAAGAAGCAATTGCTGGTTTAGATAACGGTACACTTCGAGTTGCTGAAAAAATCAATGGTGAATGGGTTGTTCATCAATGGTTAAAAAAAGCTGTTTTATTATCATTTAAACTTAATGACAATAAACCAATTGAGTCATGTGATCTTCGTTTCTATGACAAAGTTGAAACTAAATTCTCTGGTTGGACTGAAGAGCAATTTAAAGCTGCAGGTGTTCGTGTTGTTCCTCCTGCTGTAGCACGTCGTGGTAGCTTCCAAGCTAAAAACGTGGTGTTAATGCCATCTTATGTCAACATTGGTGCTTATGTAGATGAAGGCACAATGGTTGATACATGGGCAACTGTAGGTTCATGTGCTCAAATCGGTAAAAATGTTCACTTGTCTGGTGGTGTAGGTATTGGTGGTGTTTTAGAACCATTACAAGCTAACCCAACCATTATTGAAGACAACTGCTTTATCGGTGCACGTTCAGAAATCGTTGAAGGCGTTATCGTTGAAGAAGGTTCAGTCATTTCAATGGGCGTTTTCATTGGTCAATCAACTAAAATTTATGACCGTGAAACTGGCGAAATCCATTATGGTCGTGTACCAGCAGGTTCAGTTGTAGTTTCAGGTAGCTTGCCATCTAAATGTGGTACTTACAGCTTATATGCTGCAATTATCGTGAAAAAAGTTGATGCGCAAACACGTTCAAAAACAAGCTTGAACGATTTGTTACGCGCTGACTAATTTGTTATAACTCTCTGGCGGAGCTTTAATCGCTCCTCATCTCTACGATCAAACTGATCGTAGAGATTTTATTTTTTATATAGTGTGGTATTTCTAGAATGGCTTCCTTACGTTCCTCTGCAATTCCTGTCTCAGACCCTGCGTCCGGTTTACGCATTACCGAGATTTTTTACTCGTTGCAGGGTGAAGCAAATGCCTCTGGCCTACCGACTGTATTTATTCGTCTAACAGGCTGTCCATTACGTTGTAGCTATTGCGATACCACCTATTCCTTTGAGGGTGGCGAACGTTTTTCACTTGAACATATCATTGAAACAGCTACACAATTTCAAACACCTTATATTTGTGTGACAGGTGGTGAACCTCTTGCTCAGCCAAACTGTTTGATTTTATTACAACGTTTATGTGAAGCAGGTTTTGACGTCTCGTTAGAAACCAGTGGAGCCCTTGATGTATCAAGAGTGGATCCCCGTGTTTCAAAAGTCCTCGATTTAAAGACTCCAACTTCTGGTGAAGAACATCGCAATCTCATCAGTAATCTTGACCATTTAACACCACGTGACCAAATCAAATTTGTGATTTGTAATCGTGAAGACTATGAATGGTCAAAGCAACAAGTTGAAAAATATCAACTGCAAACCAAAGTCAGTACCGTTTGGTTCTCCCCTGCCTTTGCGGTTGAAAAAGGTGCTGTAGGCCTGCCACGTCTAGCACGTGATCTGGCACAGTGGATACTTGATGATAAATTACCTGTTCGTTTTCAACTTCAGTTACATAAACTGCTTTGGAATGATGAATCAGGTCGTTAATCACTCAATAAAATAAATCATTCCGAATATGGAGAAAAATATGCGCTCTCGTGCCATTGTTTTACTTTCAGGCGGCTTAGACTCAACCACTTGCCTAGCTTGGGCACAAGCGCGCTATGAATGTATTGCTATTAGTTTTATGTATGGTCAACGCTCAACCACTGAACTTGATGCTGCAAAAGCATTAGCTCAGCGTTCAGGTGTTGAACATCGTGTAATTAATATTGATCTAGCAAATTTAGGTGGATCAGCACTTACAGATCACAACATTGCAGTACCAGAACAGTTACAAGAAGGTATTCCTGCAACTTATGTACCAGCGCGTAACACTATTTTCCTCTCATATGCTCTAGCAGCAGCTGAAGTATTTAATGCTGAAGCTATTGTTATTGGTATCAATGCTGTTGATTATTCAGGATATCCTGATTGTCGTCCTGAATTTATTGATGCTTTTGCGAATATGGCCCGTTTAGCAACTAAGGCTGGCGTAGAAGGAAAACCACTTAAATTTGAAACACCCCTGTTACATTTATCCAAAGCGAATATCATACGTTTAGGGATTGAACATGGCGTAGACTATAGTCAAACGGTATCTTGCTACCAAGCAGATGCTCAAGGACGTGCGTGTGGTAAATGTGACAGTTGCCGTTTGCGTAAAGAAGGCTTTATCGATGCCGGTGTTACCGATCCAACACGCTATATACCGTAATAAGTAGGTAAAATTTATGAAGTTGTTAAAATCAAATCTTATTCTTTCATCTTTATTCTCAGCAGCTGCACTTATGGCGGGTTCAGCTCAAGCAGCTGAAAACCCAGTTCAAGCGGCATATAAAAGCACTAACGTTAAAGGTGCATTAGTTAACGTTTGTAAAGAACAAACTGCTAAAGGCGGCAAGTTAAGTTCATCTGAAGTTAGCAAATTCTGTAGCTGTCAGGTTGAAGCACAAGGTAAAGTGACTGAAGCACAAAAATGGGAAATCCAAAGCGCAATCAATGCGAAGAAAAGCCCAAGTTCTCTAGGATTTGTACAACAACAAAACCGTGATCTTAAAGCATGTTTTGGTCCTCAGTTAACAACTAAGCTTGAAAAGTTAACTGAAGATGCAATGAAGGCAGCTCAACAACAAGCTCCTAAAAAATAAGATTTTAATGTTCTAAATTAAGCCTGCATTTATGCAGGCTTTTTTATAGCTCTGTTAAAATAACAGCACTTTTGACCAATTCATTTGATGTAAGCCATGCAAGAACAATGGAAAACTAATGCTAACCATAAAAGGTCTATTGTCTCATTTAGTGGAGGCAAAGATAGTTCTCTAGCACTCTACCATGCAATGCAGACAGGCGAAGTGATTGGATTGATCGTAATGCTAGAAGAACAAGGCCAACGTTCTCGCTCACATGCCATGCCTCTTGATATTATTCAAGCGCAAGCTAAAGCAATCGGCTTTCCCGTGCTTATGGCTTCATCAAGTTGGAATGACTATGAATTAAAGTTTATTGAATTACTCAATCAAGCAAAGCAACAAGGAGCCGAGGTACTGGTTACAGGTGACCTTGATATGCCTGAACACGGCTGTTGGCATGATCGAGTAACGCAACAAGTAGGTCTTCAATTAGGAATGCCTCTTTGGCTACGTCCGCATCGTGAAGTTGTTGAAGAATTTATTCAACTTGGATTCCAGAGTGTAGTGGTGACCGTAAACCTTAAACTCGGGATGAAGGTAGGAGATTTAGGAAAAACTTTAACTTTAGAATATATCCAAGAGCTTGAGAACCGTGGCATTGATCCATGTGGTGAGGGCGGTGAATTTCATACGACCGTGATTGATGGGCCAATTTTTAACAAAGCAATCCCTGTAAGAAAACTCAATATTGTTTATCATGAGGAATACGCTTTTTTACCACTTGAATTAGATCAAATTTAACTTTTAAAGGATAAGAAATGTCTGAGAATATTCAACTGCCAAATCAGGTGTTCCCTACTACACACGGCGAAGTGAACTTGACCGAAGTCGAAAATGAATGGCTAATTATTTACTTCTATCCTAAAGATTCAACACCAGGGTGTACAACACAAGCAGTGGGTTTTTCTTGTTTGAAAGATCAGTTTGATGCTTTAGGTGCCCGTATTTTCGGTATTTCACGTGACTCGGTAAAAGCCCATCAAAATTTTACAGAGAAGCAGGCACTTACTATTGATCTGATCAGTGATAAAGAAGAAATTCTTTGTCATCACTTTGATGTGATTAAAGAAAAGAATATGTATGGTAAAAAAGTCATGGGTATTGAACGTTCTACTTTTATTTTCCATAACAAAACTTTAGTTAAAAGCTATCGCAAAGTTAAAGCAGCTGGGCATGCAGAGCAAGTTCTAGAAGACTTAAAAGCTCTACAAACAGCTTAATAAACTTAAGAAACAAAAAGCGAGTTTATACTCGCTTTTTTTAGTGCAAAGCATTACCCAATAATTTGAGTTTAACGTATCATAAAAATATTAGAATAATTAGTTTAAGGCATTGATATGAGTTCACTCAAAACTTGCTCTTTACTGCCAGCCATTCTCTTTATTGGTGCATGTAGTGCAAATACATCAGCCATACCAACTGACACCGGCACATCACTTGCTCAAATTCAGAAAACTTCAAAAGAAATAAGCTGCCAAGATTTACAAAATCCAGCCTATCAACAAGCTGTACTTAAAAAAATTAACCAAATCCGTCAGCAATCACGCCAATGTGGTCGACAATATTTTTCTGCAACGAGACCAGTGATTTGGAGTAATAATTTATATAAAGGTGCACTTTCTCATAGTGAAGATATGGCAACACACAACTTTCTCGGGCATGTTGGCTCCACGGGACTAGATTTGAAATCACGTTTAAAAATTTATAATACACTCGGTAAAGCCAATGGTGAAAATGTCGCGAGTGGACAGAAAACATTAGATGAAGTGATGTCTAGATGGCTATCGAGTCCCTTACATTGTAGTAACCTAATGAACCCTAAATTTACAACCTATGCAATTGCTTGTGCTTCTAATCAATCTGTAAAACAAAAGAGCTATTGGACTCAACAATTTGGTACACGTTAAAAGGAAAAAAGATGCAATCAGGTTCGATCACCCCTATTTTAAGAATTTTTGATGTCGAGTTAGCTCAATCATTTTATCTTGAATTCTTAGGTTTTCAGCTTGATTGGCAACACCAATTTGAAGACAACTTTCCGTTATATTTACAAATTTCTAAAGATGATTGCGTTATTCATTTATCCGAGCATTTTGGAGATGCGAGTCCTCATAGTGCGATCCGTATTTATTGGGAAGATATTTATGAGTTGCATAGTGAACTAAGCAAAAAAGATTATAAATTTTCTAAGCCTCAGGTTGAAAAAACAGATTGGGAGACACTTGAACTCAGTATCACCGATCCTTTTTCCAACCGAATTATCTTTTGGGCAGATGCTTAATCGATATACATTTATTCAAAATCATCGAGATTAGAACGATTATCTTCTTCAAAACGTTGTTGCAGTTGTTGATAAGTACGTGTTTTTTTAAATTCATCCAAAAATTGAATAGTTCCTACAGGGAAAAATTCGGTTTGGATTTCACCACGATAATAAGCTTCACGCATTGGCGTTGCCGAGATAGAGTCTTTTAAACTATCAAGTTCAACCATGATCCACTCTGGAAATAGTCGTAAATAATATGAAGACTCATCCTTAAAGTGTCCAATCAAACCTACTTTTGAGTTCGGTTCAATTACCCCATTCACTAAAGATTTGACTTGTTTTACCCATTTTTCGTCATTATAAACATCTACTACATGTACAAAACGAATGCGTTTTTGCTCTTCCAACGAGAAATTTGACAAGATCATTTGCTCGCGCTCTACTGCTAAGAACGGATTTTTAATATTACGTTCCATTTGAGCAGAACCTAATGCCAAAACGACATAGTGGCTTTGTTGTAAGGCAATTTCGATCGTTTGCATATGAGCCAAATGAAAAGGTTGAAAACGCCCTATAAAAACGAGATAGTCAAATTTATACATAATTAGATTTTCACTTTTTATGAACTCACCAGTTAACCGCATTACAAAAAATATGCGCCATAATGAGAACCTAAAAATTAACAACGTGGTTTAAAGCAAGGATAGTACGATGACACTTAGCTGTATTCAACAACCTCATCAACATTTACACGCAAATTTAGAAGGTGGCGTACTCACCTTAGCCATAAATCGCCCAGAAGCAAAAAATGCACTGTATGGCGAGCTTTACTTATGGATTGCCAAAGCACTTGATGAAGCTGACCAAGACAAAGATGTACGAGTAATCGTTCTACGTGGTGTAGAGCAAGATTTTACCGCTGGTAATGACATGAAAGATTTTATGGGTTTTGTACAAAATCCTAATCTAGGCCCAGCAGGTCAAGTTCCTCCGTTTGTACTCCTTAAATCTGCTGCTAGATTATCGAAGCCGCTTATTATTGCAGTAAAAGGTGTGGCTATTGGTATTGGTGTTACGATTTTATTACATGCAGATTTAGTTTTTGCTGACAATACCGCCCTTTTCCAAATTCCATTTGTAAGTCTTGGCCTTTCTCCAGAAGGCGGTGCAAGCCAACTATTGGTTAAACAAGCGGGTTATCACAAAGCAGCTGAACTTCTATTTACTGCGAAAAAATTTAATGCAGAAACCGCAGTACAAGCAAACTTAGTGAATGAAGTTGTTGAAGATGCTTATGCATCTGCTCAGGCAACCGCTCAACATTTAGCAGCTTTACCACTTGCCTCTTTAAAACAAACCAAAGCATTGATGAAACATGATTTAGATCAAATTATTGAATGTATTGACCATGAAGCTGAAATCTTTATGCAACGCGTTCAATCTCCAGAAATGCTAGAAGCTGTACAAGCGTTTATGCAGAAACGTAAACCAGATTTCTCGCAGTTTAATTAAAAATCAATTTCTATGATTTGAATAAACTCAAAGGCAGGCTCTTCATAAGGATGGCTTGCCTTTAATGCTTTTGCTACAGCCTTTGCATTTTCTTCAATTACAATTGTTTCAACGCGCCACTCATCAACTTGTTCAAGTTCACCCAGCTCTCCGATATAAGGATCTGCACCTTTGACTGGTTTAAATTGCCCTATTCCTTTCACTTGCCATGCGCAGTGTTCGTAATTACCGATACCCCCCGCACCAACAGAAAAAATAGCTTGTTTAGTCGACTCAAGATGTGAATCAGGCACGTAATAAATCAGCTTTAACATAAGTAGAATGACTCAAAACTAGTAAACTTGCTTTAAATCATACCGTTAAAAAAGCTTCTAAATCAAAGTCAGCTCATCATTACCAAATAATTTGCTCCAATAAAGAGAATTTGAATGGCAAGCGCCAAGCCAAACAAGCGCCAGCCCTTATCTTTGGTATACATTGTTCTTATGTGATACTTATTTTTCATCATTTTGATCTCCGATTTTTATCGTTGTTACAGAGAAAGCAAAAATTGATCCAATTTTGAACTAAGCATAAAGTGTTAAATAGCCGAATGTCTATAGGCTTATAATTTTTCTAAAATGCTTAAAAGAGCTACACTCATTTTTATGTAGCTCTTATTCTGAACAAAATTTTAAATTTCAGTGTGCTAGCTGCGTCTTTATAATTTTAAGCATTCGATTTCTTTAAATATTTGTTCTCATATATTGTCATCATAAATGCTAAACCACATAAAATGACGAAGCCGCCAGTCATTGGTATCAATGTACCGTCATATAATTGCCCAATAATAGATGCAAGAATAAGTGACAAAACAGAGGACGCTGCACCAATAATGGCCGATGCCATACCAGCAACATGTCCCATCGGTTCCATTGCAATTGCATTTAAATTTCCAAATAAAGTTCCAAATAATAAAAATAAAATGCAGGCATAAAGCATAAACATCCAGAATGAAACAGCCACACCTAAAAGTTGAATTCCTAAGAAAACTAAAGAAATTAAGCACAAACCTAGAAAGCCATAAATACAGATTGGACGCATACCAAACTTCATAACAATTTTAGAATTTGTAAATGAAGCAATTCCCATCACACCTGCGAGCACAGCAAAATAAGCACTAAACTCTTGCCCTGTTTTACCAAACTGCTGCATAAAAATTTGCTGAGAAGTACCCAAATAACCAATGAATCCACCAAAACAGAAACCTGCACATAGCAAATAGCTCATGGTGGTTTTGTTACTTACGACTTCTTTAAAGCCTTCCTGAAATGCTTGTAGGCGCATAGGTAAACGATTTTCGGGAAGTAACGTCTCTTCCAAACGTAAAGCAACCCATGCCCCCACAATTGTGGCATAGGCCATATATAAAACAAAGATCTCACGCCAACCAAAGAAATGGATAATGAGCTGTCCCAAACTTGGTGCAATTGCTGGGGCAACCATAAACACCATCATAATTAAAGACATGATGCGGGCCATTTGAGCCCCACTGTATTTATCCCTAACAATTGAAATAGAAGCCACGTAAGGACCTGATACACCAACCCCTTGAATAAAACGTCCAACTAAAAACCATTCAAAACTTTGTGTGGTAAAGCACAACAAACTTCCAAGAAAGTAAATAACAATTCCTGTGAATAAAATACGTTTACGGCCAATCGCATCGGATAGAGGGCCAGCAATCAATTGACCAATCGTCATCCCAGAAAAAATACCAATAATGACCCACTGTGTCTGATTATTATTTTTTAAGTCAAAAACTCGTCCGATTTCGCCCAAAGCAGGTAGGACTGCATCTATTGAAAAAGAAACAATAGACATGAGCAATGCCATCAGAAGTGCAAATTCATGGAAATGGATTTTTGATTTCATTTTTCTTCTCTGCTATTTATTAATATCGTACTACATACAAATAAGCCACCTTACGGTGGCTTATTTCAACTTTTATATTAACCAATAAACTTACGTGCGTTACGGAACATACGTAACCATGCACCATCTTCAGTCCATTCTTCTGGACTCCAAGAGTGTTGAATTGCACGGAAAGTACGCTCTGGGTGTGGCATCATGATCGTTGCACGACCATCTTTAGACGTTACACCAGTAATCGCTTCAGGTGAACCATTCGGGTTCAATGGATAATGTTGAGTCGGGTTACCATGGCTGTCAACATAACGCAAAGCAACTTGGTTAGCTGCATTCAAGCCTGCAATATCAGCTTCACTCGCAACTGCACGACCTTCACCGTGTGCTACAGCAATCGGTAAAATCGAACCTTCCATTCCATTAAGCAATACAGAAACAGATTTTTCAACACGAACGTTTACACTACGAGCTTCAAAGACTTCTGACATATTGCGGTGGAAACGTGGCCAGTGTTCAGCACCAGGAATAAGTGGCGCTAATTGTGACAACATTTGGCAACCATTACAGATACCTAAGCTGAACGTATCTTCACGATGGAAGAATTGTTCAAACTGATCACGTAATTTCGCATTGAACAATACAGATTTTGCCCAGCCACCACCAGCACCCATTACGTCACCGTAAGAGAAACCACCACAAGTCACTAAACCTTCAAAATCACTTAGGCTAACGCGACCAGCAAGTAAATCACTCATGTGTACGTCAACGGTATTGAAACCAACCTTATCAAAGGCTGCCGCCATCTCAATATGACCGTTTACACCTTGCTCACGCAAGATCGCCATATTAGGACGACGTGTGTTAATGAACGGTGCTTCAATAGGTTCATTCAAGTCAAATGTTGGTTTAGCAATTAAGCCTTGATGTGATTTATCTGCAATTAAAGCAAATTCTTGGTCAGCAGTTTCAACGTTATCACGTAAACGTTGGATCTGATGAGATACCTCAGACCAAGCTTGTTGCAATTCTGCACGCTCTAAAGTCAAACCATTTACAGATAATTGATCTGTGTTGTTTACATGACCAACTACAGCAATTGCATCTTTTAAGCTAGATGCAGCAACTTCTGCTTGTAAAGCGTCCCAATCAGTTGCCTTAATTTGAAGAACTGCACCAATTTCTTCAGCAAATAAACTTGCTGGAGTTTGGTCTTCTAATGCAACACCTAAACGTGCAGCGAACATCATTTCAGCAACAGTTGCGAGTAAACCACCATCACCGATGTCATGGTAAGCTTGAATCAAGCCACGGTTGTTCCAATCTTGAATTAAAGCAAAGAACGCTTTGAAATCATCAAAACTATCAACGTCTGGAGTGATTGAACCGATTGCTTTATATACTTGCGCAAGAATCGAACCACCTAAACGGAACTGGCCTTTAGATAAATCAATACGTACAAGTACTGAATCTTCTAAATTCTTAAGTTCAGGTGTTAAAGTTTTACGAACATCTGTTACTGGAGCAAATGCTGTAATTACACCTGTCATTGGAGATGTTACAGCTTTATCTTCACCGTTTTCGTTCCAAGTTGTACGCATTGAAAGCGAGTCTTTACCTACAGGAATCGCAATTCCTAAAGCTGGACACATTTCCATACCAATCGCTTTCACGCCTTCAAACAATGCTTGGTCTTCACCTTTTTGGCCAGCAGCAGCCATCCAGTTTGCAGAAAGTTTGATATCGCTAATTTGTTCAATGTTTGCACATGCAATATTAGTAATTGCTTCAGCAACTGCCAAACGAGCAGATGCTGCTGGATTTAACAATGCAACTGGTGGACGTTCACCCATCGCCATTGCTTCACCAGTGAAGCCTTGTAAGCTTGTCGTCGTTACTGCTGCATCTGCAACAGGAATCTGCCAACGACCAACCATTTGATCACGTGCAACCATACCTGTAATTGAGCGGTCACCAATAGTAATCAAGAATGATTTAGAAGCAACTGTAGGATTTTTCAATACACGGAAAATCGCATCTTTCAAATCAACTTTTGAAGCGTCAAACTCGTTACCTTTACGCTCAATTGTTTCATAAGAACGTTGCATACGCGGTGTACCACCAAGCATTACTTGCATTGGGATATCAACTGCATTGTTCTGGAACAATGGATCTTCAACAGTTAAATGACGAGCTTCAGTTGCTTCACCTAACACGGCAAATGGACAACGTTCACGAGCACAGATTGATTCGAACTGTTCTAATGATTCTGGACGAATTGCAAGAACATAACGCTCTTGTGCTTCATTTGACCAGATTTCCATTGGGCTCATGCCCGGTTCTAATGAAGGAATCTTACGAAGGTTAAGAACTGCACCTAACTCATGGTCATTCACAAGTTCAGGCATAGCATTTGATAGACCACCCGCACCAACGTCATGTACAGAAACGATTGGGTTGAAGTCTTCTAAGCGCCAGCATGTATCGATTACTTCTTGGCAACGGCGTTCCATTTCTGGATTTTCACGTTGTACAGAAGCGAAATCAAGGCTTTCACCCATTGTACCACTGTCTACAGAAGATGCTGCACCGCCGCCAAGACCGATTAACATTGCAGGGCCACCCAATACAATGAGCAAGTCACCTGGTTGAATCGCATCTTTTTCTACATGGTCAGGACGAATGTTACCGTAACCACCAGCGATCATGATTGGCTTATGGAAGCCCTTCACTTCACCATTTACATTTTGTTCGAAAGTACGGAAATAACCATTTAATGCAGGGCGACCGAATTCGTTGTTAAATGCCGCGCCACCTAATGGACCTTCAATCATGATTTGTAATGGCGATGCCATACGTGAAGGTTTACCGTAGTTTTCTTCCCACGGTTGTTCAAAACCAGGAATATTTAAGTTAGAAACTGTAAAGCCCGTTAAACCAGCTTTTGGTTTACCACCACGACCAGTTGCACCTTCATCACGGATTTCACCGCCTGAACCAGTTGCAGCACCAGCAAATGGAGAAATTGCTGTTGGGTGGTTATGAGTTTCAACCTTCATTAAAATATGAGCTGCTTGGCTCTTATATTTATAAACAAAGTGACCATTTTCATCCGCTTTTGGATAAAAACGCATCGTGTCATAACCCACAATTACAGAAGCATTATCTTTGTATGCAGATAAAACGTCAGTTGGTGATTCTTTGTAAGTGTTTTTAATCATCTGGAACAATGATAATGGTTGTTTTTCACCATCAATTGTCCATTCAGAACCGAAGATTTTATGACGACAGTGTTCAGAGTTCGCCTGTGCAAACATCATCAATTCGATATCATTTGGATTACGACCAAGCTTACCGAATGCTTCTGTTAAATAATCAATTTCTTGTTCAGAAAGCGCAAAACCGAATTCATTGTTCGCTTTAACCAAAGCTTCTTTGCCTTGGCCCAAGATATCAATTGAATTTAATGGTTTTGGAGCTGTTTCTGAGAATAATGCTTTTGCATCATCAATTTGAGCAAAAACTGTTTCTGTCATACGGTCATGAAGTACTTGTTTAACTTCATTTGTAATTTCAGTAACGCCTTTTAACGTGAATAAAAGACCACGTTCTAAACGGTGTACTGGTGTATTACAGTTTTTGAAAATATCAGTTGCTTTAGAAGACCAAGGTGAAATAGTACCCACACGTGGTGTAACTAAAATCTGAATCTCATCACTTGCAGATTGACGAAGTTCAAAAGACTCACCGTCATTCAATAATTGCAAAGCAGATTGATGTTGCTGCTCGTTGAGCGCTTGATCAAACAAATAGACCCATTGGCTGTCAAAAGATTGAACAGAACTAATTGACGATAAACGTGTTAATAGTTGAGCTTTCTTAAAAGAAGAATGTGCTGCTGCACCGGCCACGATAAACATGTTGATTTTGGCTCCACGGGCAGGTCTTGTGAACCTTACCGCAATGTGACTTTAGAGAGAGCGCATATTCTACTGCTTCTTGCTAAAATCAGCTAGATGTAGAATCAGTATTCTGTAACCTAATTCTGCAAGAAGTGATTTGTTTTTTGTTCAAAATCATTTTTTTAGTCATTCTTGCTAAAAATAAATTGTTGCATGTTTATTCAATAACATAATAAAACCCGAACTAAGACAAACTATGTCGCACCAAGCTAGTGCTTTTAAGTTTTTTTTGGCATGATCAGCTTTTATAGTTTTGAATAATGATAAATGGAACAAATGCGTTGGTTAGAGCTGCTTTCCGCAGTTCGTTTAGGTAGCAAAAAAAGTAGTACAGAACTGGCTCGTAGCCCATTCCATAAAGATTATGACCGCATTATATTTTCTCAAAGTTTTCGTCAGTTAAACCGTAAGACGCAAGTTCACCCTTTAGCACAGCATGATGGCATTCATACCCGCTTAACACACTCCCTTGAAGTTTCCTGCATTGGTCGCTCAATGGGTATGCTTGCCGCAGAAAAAATAAAAGATGAATTACCCGTTTGGATTTCACCTGCCGATGTCGGAGCAATTATTCAAGCAGCTTGTCTGGCCCACGATATAGGTAATCCTCCTTTCGGGCATGCGGGTGAATACGCAATTCGCGAATGGTTCGATGATGCCTCGCATGATGATTTTTTGAAAAAACTAAGCCCCGAAGAAGAAGCTGATGTTCGTCAGTTTGAAGGTAATGCTCAAGGATTACGTTTATTAAGTCGCATTGACTATCATCCAAATGATGGCGGTATGCGCTTAACTTATGCAACTTTAGGTGCTTATCTAAAATATCCATGGCTTTCAAAAACAATTGCTTCGCAGGGTGACCGCCCTTCCCATCAAAGAGCAAAATTTGGTTGTTATCAGTCTGAAAAAGAAATTTTAAAACAGATTGCTGAACAGCTCGGGCTGATTCAACTCGGTGAATATCATTATTGCCGTCATCCACTCACTTACCTGCTAGAAGCTGCTGATGACATTTGCTATGCCCTCATTGATTTAGAAGATGGCATTGTCTTAAATATGCTGAGTTACCAAGAAGTTGAACCAATATTCCTAAATCTTATTGCCGACTATGGTCAACCTGAAGAGTTGTCTCATCCAAACAGTACATGGCAACAAAAGATCTCAGCATTACGTGGTCGAGTCATGAAACGTCTTGTTGATGAAGTCACTACGGCTTTTGCTAAAAATCACTATGAAATCATTACAGGTCAGCTTAAAGGCAATCTTTTGCAATATTGTTCGCCAGATATTGCAATTGGTATCGAAACTGCCAAAAATCTGGCACGTGATAAAATTTTTGAGCACCCACAAAAGTCGGGTTTAGAAATTATTGCACATCAGAGTTTACAAACGATTTTGGATGCATTTGTACCACTCACAACGCCGCATAAATCTTTAAGCTTTAAAGAACAACGTTTAATGTCTATCCTTAACCTATACGGTGCTAACTTTAGCAATAATCACTACAGCAATATCATGCAAGTCCTCGATATTATCAGTAAGTTCTCAGATCATCAGGCTTATAGCTTGGCGCAAGAGTTACAAGGCAATAAAATAGGTTTGTTTTAAGCTGGCTTGATATAGAAAGAAATAAAACCAGTGTCGTTTTCAATTCATTTTAGAACGACCAGATTTACAGTTATGAATAAGTGAAATTACGCTATGATCGGATGTTTAATTGGCGAAGTGTTTGCCTTAGAAGCCCCTACTGTCTTATTGAATGTAAACGGTGTGGGTTATGAAATTGATACGCCACTTTCAACATTTTGCCAATTACAAAAGGGCCAGAAAGTTACGCTATGGACGCATTTGGTTGTTCGTGAAGATGCACAGCAGCTCTACGGTTTTAGCGATGCTCAAGAAAAAACAATTTTCCGTACCTTATTAAAAGTAAACGGTGTTGGTCCGAAAATGGCATTGGGTATTTTATCGACACTAAGCGTTGAGTTATTGGTTCACACCATTGAACATGATGATATAAATACGCTAGTCAAAGTTCCAGGGGTTGGCAAAAAAACAGCTGAACGTTTAATGATTGAACTCCGTGACCGTTTCAAAACATTGGCTCAAGGCACTTCAACTGTGGCGACCATGCCTCAAATTCAATTTGCTGCAAACTCTCCTGTTGCAGAAGCAGAAGCTGCGTTGCAATCTTTAGGTTATAAGCCACTTGAAGCACAAAAAGCTGTTGCTGCGGTTAAAGCCGATTACACAGAATCAGCCGATATTATTCGTGCTGCTCTTAAATCCATGATGAAGTAAAACACTTATGCAAGACCGTCTAATCAGTGGAACAGAAAAACCAGAAGATCATTTTGACCGGGCTATTCGACCAACTTCTCTTGCCGACTATATTGGGCAACCAGTCGTACGCGAGCAAATGGAAATTTTTATTGGTGCTGCTCGTGGCCGTGGTGAAGCACTCGACCATACACTGATTTTTGGTCCGCCGGGTTTAGGTAAAACCACACTTGCCAACATTATTGCGCGTGAAATGGGCGGAAATCTTAAATCTACTTCAGGGCCAGTTTTGGAGCGTGCGGGCGACTTAGCTGCAATGCTGACTAACCTTGAAGAAGGCGACGTCTTGTTCATTGATGAAATTCACCGCCTTTCACCAGTGATTGAAGAAATTCTGTATCCAGCTATGGAAGATTACCAACTCGATATCATGATTGGTGAAGGCCCTGCTGCTCGTTCAATTAAACTCGATTTACCCCCTTTTACACTCGTCGCTGCGACCACACGTGCGGGCTTACTGACCTCACCACTACGTGACCGCTTCGGTATTGTGCAACGTCTTGAGTTTTACTCTGTAGAAGACTTGACTCATATTGTGTCTCGCTCTGCAAACTTAATGGATGTACCTATTACAGTTGAAGGCGCAGAAGAAGTAGCACGCCGATCACGCGGAACACCTCGTATCGCTAACCGTTTATTACGACGTGTTCGTGACTATGCCCAAGTGAAAGGCACAGGCGAAGTGACCCATGAAATGGCACAGCGTGCGCTTGATATGCTCAATGTTGATAAAGCTGGCCTAGATACCCTAGACCGACGTTATTTGAGCATGCTACTCGAGCGTTTTGACGGCGGTCCTGCTGGAGTTGAGGCGCTTGCAGCAGCGATGGCTGAAGACAGCGGTACACTTGAAGATGTGATTGAACCTTATTTAATTCAACAAGGTTATGTCATGCGTACTGCACGAGGTCGCATCGCAACTAACCAATCTTATTTACAGTTTGGAATGACACCGCCCGAGCCTAAAAACTAATCAAAGGAAGAGAATTTTCTCTTCCTTTTTTAATTTAATCTCTCTATCCAATTAAAATAATAATTGTCTTATCAATAAATTAGCCACTCTATACCTTTTAAGTCTTTCTTTATACCTTATTGATTTTTTAATATTTTTAAAAACTGAATTATAAGAAATCTAGATAGCAAATCTTATGAACAATAATATTTTTAGGATAAGGATATGTACAAAAAAGCCGCTTTGATTTTTCCACTCGCTTTAATGAGCCAGCTGAGCCTAGCAGATTGGGTAAAAGATGCTGCACAACAAAATGAAAATCAGGTAATTCAATTAAGACAACATATTCATGAGCATCCTGAACTTGGCAATATGGAATTTAAAACATCTGCACTAGTTCAAAAAGAATTAAAGTCCTATGGCATTCAAGTCAAAACAGGTTATGCGAAAACAGGTGTTATTGGCATTTTAAAAGGGAATAAACCCGGCCCTATTATTGCACTTAGAGCCGATATGGATGCACTACCTATGGAAGAAAAAAGTGGTGTTCCCTTTGCGAGTAAACAGAAAGCAATTTATCAAGGTAAAGAAACTTATGTGATGCATGCCTGTGGACATGATGCACACACAGCAATGTTATTAGGTGCAGCAAAAATTCTGGCTGCGAATAAAGATAAAATATCGGGTACGGTTGTCTTTGTTTTTCAACCCGCTGAAGAAGGTGGAGCAGATATAGACAACTTTACGCAGGGTGATCAAATAGGTTCAAGAAAAATGATCACAGATGGCGCATTTAAGGATTATAAACCCGAAGCTATTTTTGGAATACATGTCATATCTGGTATGCAAAGTGGACACCTTTATTATAAAGATGGCGCTATTTTAAATAGTGCAGACCATTTACGTATTCAGGTCAACGGCAAGCAGGTTCATGGCTCAACCCCTTGGTTAGGTAGAGATCCGATTTATGCATCGGCACAAATGATTAATAATTTACAGAGCCTTATTAGTCGAAGAACTGATCTCACCCAAGGCATGGGCGTTGTCAGCATCGGTAACATTCAAGGTGGTACGGCAGGAAATGTGATTCCTGAACAGGTCAATATGATCGGTACTATTCGTTCTAATAACGAACAGATACGGGCAAATATCTTAAAAAGTTTACCAACTCTGATAGAGCATAACGCTCAAGCCAATGACGTGACCGCCAAAGTTGAAATTGCTCCTTACGCTCCAGTAACCATGAATGATAAAGCGCTCACTCAGTTTATTCAGCCAACCCTAGCCAAAGTTGTTGGCGATTCAAAACTTCATGTTTTAGATCATAATGCAAGCGCAAGTGAAGATTTTGCCTATTATGGCAAGTTAATGCCGTCATTCTTTGTTTTCTTGGGTGCAACACCAGAAAATCAGGACTTAACTCAGGCGGCACCAAATCATAGCCCTTATTTTATTGTAGATAACAAGGCTTTAAAAACTGGGACCGAGCTACATGTAAGATTCGTATTAGATTATCCGAATATATCAAAACAAGTTCAAACTTCATGGAAGCCCTCTTAACTTTAAAAGCTTGCTAGCCATAAGATATAGCGTTTTTAGATTAGAAATACAGCAACCGCAATTGAAAGGTTGTGCCATAGGACTTAGTATGCAATCTGCTAAACTGCCCCGTATTTAAAAGCAGATGTATGGCTGTTGAATAGAGCTGATGTTTTATTCAAAGCCATATTTTAAATATAAAGCTCTATAGTGAACTAAAACGGAATACTCTCATGGCGAATCATTTTGAATTCAACATTCGTGTTTATATTGAAGATACGGACGCAGGTGGTATTGTTTACCATGCCAACCATATTCGCTATATGGAACGTACCCGTACTGAATGGCTCCGTGCTTCTGGCGTTGATCATTACTGGCATCAAAAAGACTACAACTTTGTCGTACACAAAATTGACGTAAAATACATGCGTCCTATTTTAATGGATGATTTAATTACTGTTACAGCACGTGTAGTTTCATGTAAAGCTGCGTCATTTGTGTTGCAACAAAATATTTATCGTGGTGAAATCTTGCTTGCTTCTGGCGAGGTTGAGTTGGCATGTTTAAGTAAAGAACTTGTAGCTCGTCGTCTTCCAGAAGAAATACGTGATCTTATTCGTAAAGAATTGGAACAAGACTAAAAAAACAACCGGCATATGTAACCTATGGCAACAAACATTGAATCAACCCTGCATATTTCTGACCTTATTTTACAAGCAAGTCCAGTCGTTCAGTTGGTCATGCTAATTTTATTGTTAGCATCGATCTTTAGTTGGTATCTGATTGCCAAGTTACATATGAGTTATAAAAAAGCACATCAAGACGATGAACATTTCCAAAAAATGTTCTGGTCTGGTGCCGAACTCAATACGCTTTATAACAATGCTCAACTCAACTCAAAGCGCTCTGGGCTTGAAGATATTTTTTATCAAGGGTTGAGCGAATTTTTTAAACTTAAAAAGCGTCAGGCTCCTGTTTCACAAACAATTGAAGGCACTGAACGTATTTTGCGTGTAGGTTTGAGTCGTGATCAGAGCCATTTAGAATACGGCTTAGGTACTTTAGCAAGTATCGGTTCTGTAGCACCGTACATCGGTCTATTCGGTACTGTTTGGGGTATTATGAATGCCTTTATCGGTTTAGCTGCGGTTGATCAGGTAACTCTAGCAACTGTTGCACCGGGTATTGCCGAAGCACTTATTGCAACTGCAATTGGTTTGTTTGCCGCAATTCCTGCTGTATTAGCTTTTAACCATTTCACTGCTAAAAGTGAAAGTGTTTATTCTGATCGCGCTTTATTTGCTGAAGAGATGATTGCTTTATTGCAACGTCAATCTGTGGGTTCATCACAGGAAGATGCATAATGGCAATTCAGCGTTCAGGGCGCTTTGAGCGCATAAAAAAACCATTAAAAAGTGATATGAACGTCGTACCTTATATTGACGTTATGCTCGTGCTTTTGGTTATTTTTATGGTAACTGCCCCTATGATTACCAGTGGTATCAAGGTCGATTTACCTCAAGCAAATAACCATCCAATCGAATCAAAAGATATGCCAGCCATGGTAACAATTGGCAAAGATGGCAATATTTATCTTCAGTATGAAGATTACAAAGATAATGAACCATTATCTCGTGAAAAGCTTGAAGAAGTTTTAAGCGATGCTCAAAAACAAGCTGAACAAGAAAACAAACAACTCACAGTTTTAGTCAATGGTGATAAGTCTCGCCCTTATGGAGAAGTCGTATCATTGATGGCGAGTTTACAAGAAGCAGGTTTAACTCAAGTTGGCCTTCTGACAGAGCCTTTAAAATAAGCTATGAACAAAAATCAAAAGCCGCCCTTTAAACAAAATGCGATTGCATTGAGCTTTACACTCGGTGTTCATGCAATTGCCATTGTTGGCTTGCTTTTTTTAGGCTTGAGTAAACCACCTGAACAGCCAAAAAAGCTAACAACTATTTTAGTTAAGCCAGAAGATTTGCCTCCTCCTTTAGCAAAAGAAGTTGAACAAGAGACTACAGCTACCAATGAAGCAAAAGAGGTATTAGCCCCTATTGTGGATGAAACGCTTCCTCAAAATCTTCCGACTATGCCTCCTCCTCCAACAGCTCAACAACTTGCTGCTCAACAGCAAAAGACCGAACAGGCACAACAAGCTAAGTTAGCTGAGCAAAAACGTAAAGCTGAAGAAGCTGCAAAAATGAAACAAGCAGCGGAACAACAACGTAAAGAGGAAATACAAAAACAGCAGGCTGAAGCTAAAGCAAAATCAGAAGCCGAACAAAAGCGTAAGGCTGAACAAACGGCAAAAGCTCAAGCAGATGCCAAAGCTAAACAAGAGCAAAGTGAAGCTCGTAAAGCTGCTGAAGACGCTAAACGTAAAGCTGAGGCTGATGCAAAATTAAAACGTGAAGCTCAAAAGGCCGAAAACGCTAAGCTTCAAGCACAACAAGAAGCTAAGCGAAAAGCTGAGGCCGATGCTAAAGCCAAGCAGCAAAAAGCTGCCGATGACGCTAAACGCAAAGCTGAAGCTGCTGCTAAAGCCAAACAGCAAAAAGCTGCAGATGATGCTAAACGTAAAGCTGAAGCCGATGCTAAAGCCAAGCAGCAAAAAGCTGCAGACGACGCTAAACGCAAAGCTGAAGCCGATGCTAAAGCTAAGCAACAAAAAGCTGCTGACGATGCTAAACGTAAAGCTGATGCCGATGCAAAAGCCAAGCAGCAAAAAGCTGCCGATGATGCTAAACGTAAAGCGGAAGCCGATGCAAAAGCTAAACAGCAAAAAGCTGATGATGCTAAACGCAAAGCTGAGGCTGATGCTAAAGCCAAGCAAAAAGCTGCTGAAGATACTAAGCGTAAAGCTGAAGCAGAAGCCGAAGCAAAAGCTGCATCTGCTCAAAAGGCACAAGAAGAGGCAGCTCAAAAGAAAGCTGAAGCTAAAAAAGTTGCTTCTTCAGCTAGACGCGATTTTGAACAAAAAATTCGACGCTCTTGGGATGTTCCAACTGGTAGTAGCGGTAAAACAGTTGGTGTTCGTTTTACTCTCTCCGATTCGGGAAGCGTTAACTCTATTGTGATCACGCGTTCAAGTGGTGATGATGCCTTAGACGCAAGTATTAAAGCTGCAATTCAAGCCGCAGCGCCATATCCTATGCCATCAGATCCAGATGCAAGACGTGAAGCAAGAAGTGTTAGCTCTACATTTAGAGCGCAATAATTTTGAAAGAGTTACATGCTTTAAATAGTTTAAGGCATGTAACTATGCTACAAAATCAACAGTCACAAAAATATCTGCTATGACTTTAAACTTATGAATACGAGCCGCAAACACCTGCTATCTTTAGCACTGATCACAGCCTTAAGCCCTATTGCTTCTACAACTGCTTTTGCCCAGTTATATCTGGAAATTGCTAAAGCTCCAGATCAGGCACCCAAAATTGCTATTGTCCCGTTTACCAATGACAATGGGCTCTATCCTATTGTTGAAACAGACTTAAACCGTTCTGGGCGCTTTACAAGCTCATCTAAAAACTTGCCTGCCAATGCTGCTATCAATCAGATTCAAGCTTCTGACTGGCAAACTGCTGGTATTCCATATGTAGTTACTGGACAAATTAAACAAACAGCGACAGGTTTTGAAGTTCACTACCAACTTTATGATGTACAAAAGCAACAATACCTTTTAAATGAACTTTTAAATGTACCTGCTTCACGCATACGTCAAGCTGGCCATATGGTAAGTGATGCTATTTATCAAGCGCTTACTGGTATTCCAGGTGACTTTAGTGGTCGTATTGCTTATGTATTAAGAAACCCTGCAACACCTGCCGAGCGTTATACTCTACAAATTGCAGATACGGATGGTGAACAACCAAAGACCGTTTTATCATCCCGTGATCCAATTCTTTCTCCGGCATGGACACCGGATGCTAAAAAAATTGCTTATGTTTCTTTTGAAACTAAACGTCCAGCAATTTATTTACAGGATTTATCAACTGGAACACGTGAAGTTCTTACCAGTTTCCGAGGTCTAAACGGCGCACCAAGTTTCTCACCAGATGGCCAATCAATGCTATTTACAGCATCGATGAATGGTAATCCTGAAATCTACCAAATGGATTTATCAACTCGCCAAGTCAAACGCATGACAAATGATTCGGCAATTGATACCGAAGCACGTTATACACCAGATGGAAAATCCTTTATTTTCACTTCTGACCGTGGTGGCTCTGCCCAAATTTATCGTTATACCTTTGCTGATGGCTCAGTAAAGCGTTTAACATTTAAAGGGTCATTTAATGCACGTGGAACTCTGAGTGCAGATGGCAAAAAGATTGCACTTGTTCATCGCCCAAGTGGCAGCAGTTATAAAGTTGCAATTCAAGACATTAATACTGGCATCACCAATATTCTTACCCCAACTAGTTTAGATGAATCACCAAGTTTCTCACCAAATGGGCAAATGGTGGTCTACGCAACTCGTGAAGGCAACCGTGGCTTGTTGTCTATTATGTCTACTGATGGACGTTTCCGTATGAATTTACCAAGCGAACAAGGTGAAGTACGTGAACCAGCCTGGGCACCAAAATAACTTTTAATTCCATTGACGGAGATGATCATGAAATCAATTAAATATTTAGCTCTACCCTTTCTTAGCGTAGCACTCGTAATGACAGGCTGTGCTAGCCGTAAACCTGCAGCGACGACCACGACTGGTACAAATCCAAGCACGGTAAACACTTCTGGTTTAAGTGAAGATGCTGCATTAAATGCTCAAAATTTGGCAGGTGCTTCATCTAAAGGTGTAACTGAAGCAAATAAAGCGGCTTTGGCTAAACGCGTTGTTCACTTTGATTATGACAGCAGCGATTTATCTACTGAAGACTACCAAACACTTCAAGCTCATGCTCAGTTCCTTATCGCAAATGCAAATTCAAAAGTTGCATTAACAGGCCATACAGATGAACGTGGTACACGTGAATACAACATGGCTTTAGGTGAGCGCCGTGCTAAAGCTGTACAAAGCTATTTAATTACCAATGGTGTAAACCCGCAGCAACTTGAAGCTGTAAGTTATGGTAAAGAAGCTCCTGTTAATGCGGGACATGATGAATCAGCGTGGAAAGAAAATCGCCGCGTTGAGATTAATTACGAAGCAGTCCCTCCTTTATTAAAATAAGGGATATGCATAAAAAAACGCTCATCATAATATGAGCGTTTTTTTGTTACTTAAGAAGATTTCTTTTCTTCTTCAGGATGTTGCATGGACTCAATCAAATCATGCTTATTAAAATCTTTATATTCAGGTTTTGCCTCATAATCTTTCCAAGCTTCCTGAACATTTTCTTTCGAAATTTCATCTAGATTGATTGGTTCACCTGCTGTGGGGGTCGCATCAAACTTCTTTGTTGTCATTTCGATTCTCCTAAAAATATACAATCCTTTGTAATGCAATCAACATACCATTTTAATTGGGGCTTGTAAGCATAAATCCAACACAAATAAAGTAAGATAATTTTTATTTTGTGACATTCTCATCTAGAATATGCCACGTATTTATCTGACTCATTTTGATGCTTGAAGCACAGGAGCGTTTTTTTATGTCCAACCTCACTTTGTCCCAATTTTTACAACAACAAAAAGGGAATCTAACACCTGAGTTGGCTCAAGTCATCGATACTATTGCCACGACCTGTAAAACAATCGACCAAGCATTACAAAAAGGTGCTCTGGCTGGTATTTTAGGTAGTGCTGGCAATGAAAATGTTCAGGGTGAAACACAGAAAAAACTTGATGTGATTTCAAATGACTACTTAATTGATGCTTTAAAAGTACACCCGCACGTAGGCGGTCTCGCTTCTGAAGAGCTTGATGAGTTCACACCTGCACAAGAAAATGGTAAATACCTCGTTTTATTTGATCCATTAGATGGCTCAAGCAATATCGATATTAATATGTGTGTAGGTACGATTTTCTCTATTTTGCCTGCAAAAAATGCAGTAACACAAGCAAACGATTTCATGCAAGCTGGTACACAGCAAGTTGCTGCTGGTTATGTACTTTATGGCCCATCAACTATGATGGCTTTAACTGTAGGAAATGGCGTAGCATTCTTTACTTTAGATCCAGAAACTCAAACCTTCTTACTGACGAATGAGAATGTACAAGTTCCAGCAGACACTCAAGAATTCGCTATTAATGCATCTAACCAGCGTCATTGGGAACAACCAGTAAAACAATATATTGATGAATTACTCGCAGGCAAGACATCTGTTCGTGAAAAAGATTTCAATATGCGCTGGGTAGCATGTATGGTGGGTGATATTCACCGTATTTTATGTCGTAGTGGTATTTTCCTTTACCCATACGACTTAAAAGATCCGAAAAAAGCAGGTCGTTTACGTTTAATGTATGAAGCGAACCCAATGAGTATGCTCATTGAACAAGCAGGTGGTGCATCAACTACTGGCCGTGTACGCATTCTAGAGATTGAACCTACAGAACTTCACCAACGTGTACCTGTAATCATTGGTTCTAAAAATGAAGTTGAACGCGTAACAAGCTACCACTAATAATTTTAATTACTTAGGGCATCATAGTATGATGGTGCCCTTTTGTTGGATATTTTCTTATGGCGGTTATTTTTTTAGAATCAAAAGACAATGCAAAAATTAAACATTTGCGTGGATTAATCGAACTCAGTAACGCCCGAAAAAAGCACCAACAAACCGTTCTTGAAGGCACACATCTTTGTTTGGCTTGGTTACAACAGCAAAAGAAGATTTTTTCTTTATTTACGACAGAACAAGCATTAGAACATGAAGATTTAAAGAAAATAACAGAGCTACATCAAGGCCATATCTTTGTTATTAGTGAAGTTTTATATAGAGATTTAAGCACATTAGGTACAAGCTTACCTTGTTTAGCGATTATTGATCTACCTAAAACTGCATCAACTATCGACTACAATGTAGACACCTTAATTCTAGAAAATATTCAAGATCCGGGTAATGTAGGTACTTTGCTACGTTCAGCAGCAGCAGCAAATATTAAACAAATCATTTGCACACAAGGCTCTGCATCACTTTGGTCACCACGAGTTTTAAGAGCAGGTATGGGCGCTCATTTTAGCTTACATTGTTTTGAAAACTTCCAGCTGACAGATATCCTTCCAAAATTTCAAATCCCGGTTTTTGTTACTAGCTCTCATCGCTCAACGAGTCTTTACTCAAAAGACCTTTCTAAACCGTGTGTGTGGATTTTAGGAAATGAAGGACAAGGTGCTAGTGATTATGCATTAGATCACGCACAATCAGTGACTATTCCTCAACCAGGTGGACAAGAGTCATTAAACGTGGCAATTGCAGGATCTATTTGTTTTTTTGAGATGGTTCGCCAACGCCAATAAAACGTTAATTTATTTTACATCGCACATATTTGTGAAAAAAATCAATTACACTAGTAAAAAATAACCGATTGTTGTCAACCTCCCACCTCTTTTCAACGTTATATAAGAGATATATTGAAGATAAGGTGGGTATGTCCAATGACAGGATTTTCCATCTCCATGGATTTAGCACCGAAAAAGTCTCGATCGGAAACATCTAGTGCTCATGCCAGCACGGCTGAGCAACGCCTGAAAGTTTTCATGCAAGATGTTACTGGTCGTGCTTTGGTGATGATGGAGAGTGCTACCCAAGGTCAACAAGGTATTGCGATGGATTTGGTACAAGAAGCATTTATTGCTTTACACAAATCTTACGCCGATAAAAGTACTGAAGAATGGTATCCCCTGTTTTACACTATTTTGAATAACAAACTTCAGGATTGGCGCCGCAAAGAATCTCGTAGAGCAAATCCATTTTCATTCTTCAAAAAAGTTAGTCTGGATAATGACGACGACGAAGTTATCGATGTAGTTGATGAAAAAGCCATTAATCCTGCAGATTTTCTCGATCAAGCGGTAACCATAGAGGAAATTCGGGAAGCGATTGAAAAACTACCTGTTCGTCAACAACAGGCATTTATGTTACGTGCGTGGGAAGGGTTTGACACCCATACAACAGCTCAGATCATGAACTGTACCGAAGGTAGTGTGAAAACCCATTATCACCGAGCAATTCAGGGACTTAGAGAATACTTGGCACATTTAAATCCCTTGGGAGGTTCTGATGAATCATGATGATTTCACTAAAAAGGTGACATCCAAACTTGATAGTTTGGCAGATCACCATAAAAATAAAACAGTGGTCATGAATCATGTGCTTGACCATATTCAACAAAAACCAGCCTCTTATTATAGTGTCTGGAAAATGACTGGTTTCGCACTTGCCGCAGCAATTACAGGTTTTGTGATTCTGCCTAACTCAGTCGAGATTGTGGATAAGCCACAAAATCAAGTGATCGTAAATCCTAAATTATCTCCACAAATGGTGGAAGATTTAGAGATGTTAATGGTGTTGGGTGAGGATAAAGTACAACATGGCAGCTAAAAAATTAGCGCTTATCCTGTGTTCATTAAGTTTCTTGCAGACAAGTTTTGCAGGTTTTGAACGCTTTTGGATTTTTTCTAAAGATGCCAATGCACAAGTCGATGACACATGGGATGCTCTTTCTGAAGAAGAGCAACGTGCAGTCATTAAACGTTACCAGAGTTTAAAAGAGCTACCAGCGAATCAAAGCACCAACTTACAGCAACGTATGGACTGGTTTACTCAACTTCCTGAAGCTGAAAAACAAAAAATGCGTGAAGCATGGCAAAAAATGAGTACGCAAGAGCGAAAAGACTTACGTGAGCGGATGCTTAAAGCGAATGGTGAAGAAAGAACAGCAATTCGTGAAGAATACATGAACAAGTATTTAGAACACTAAGTTCTTATTTGGCTATCAAAGATAAGGCATCTAATCACTTAATTATTTTGATTTTATTTCTTATAAAAAGCCTCCAATTGGAGGCTTTTTTATTCTTTAAGTTTATTCACGGTAGCGTCTATAAACTGCTAAACTCAGTAAAGATGCTAAAGACAAAATTCCGAAGCTACCACCACCTCCGCTACGTGTATCATCTATAGTAGTAGCAGTACTTACCAAATTAATAGTACCCTCATTTGATTTTTCACCATCAGCATCATATACGTAGTAAGTTAATCTATCGTTAAAAGTATTAAAAACATTTTTTGCTTGGATATAAACGTTACCACCATAGCATGTATTCTTACTATCATTTCCAGGGCATGGACCTTCACGATCTGCTTTCACTACTGTGAAAATACCATCTTCTGATACTTTGCTTGGTAAATAAATAGGTAAGTCTGCAAATTGAGGTTTAGTAGGCTTTGTAATAAGTGTATTAGTAGGCCCATCTCCATCATCATTCGCATATTTAAGTAAATTTAAAGGAATTATTTCATTCGCCAAATACTTAAATGTTATTGTGCCGTTCCCTGAAACAGGGGCTATATTAATGAGTGAAGCTTTAATTATACCTGTTGCAGTAATACTTCTATTTGCTTTTAGAGTGAGTGTATATTGACAAAACTCGAAATCATCTCCGGAAGGAGCATCATCTGTACGATATAAAAGAATTTGCTGAAGAGATGAATTCCACTCACATTTTAAGCTTTTAATATTATCTTCTTTCGCTGTCTCAGGTGTTTGGCCCTTACCGATAACTTTAACATCAATATCATAATCATCAGGTTTAAAAGGAACAAATACATGATTACTATTTTCATAAGGGATGATATTAATCTCTCTAGGATTACCATTTTTAAACGTAGAATAATAGTTTTTAAGATTTATATAAATTCCTCTGTACTTTAAATTAGCTTTAGTCTGATTAACTAAGTTTTCAAAATTTGCTAAATTCATCTTTAAAGCAGGTTCTTGAAGTGAAAAAGCAGGGTTAGCTAAATTTGCTTTTGTTTGGTCCACACCAGATTGATAAGTATTTAATAAATCAGTAAGTGAACTATTAATATAACCCGTGTCAACTGCTGTAGTTTTTACTGCTAATCTAGCTTGCTCAACAGAACCAATATCACATTTATTATCAGAATTAAGAACCGTTTGTTCACCAGTACTTGTACTAGTAAGTCTTTCTAATCCTCTTTGATCTAATGAAAGACAGCCTCCTTCATTTTTTAAATCTACGTCGACTAAATCATCAGATTGCTGATTATTTTTTGGATAATAAATAGGTAAGAAATCTGTAGTTTCATCACCAGGTTCTTTGGACGGCTCTAATAACTGGCTTAATATTTTTGAGGACACATCTATATTAGTATGACTAGCTGGTAAAGTTTCAGTTGGCATATCACATTTTTCATTACTACCACTTAACTTTAACGCATTAAATTTTAATAAAATTCTAGCATCTTTTTGATCAGTAGCAGAACCTAATAAATAGCGACATGCAAAAGAACCTGAATTAAAAGCCAGTACATTAAAACTTAAATCTTTTTTTCCTAACTTGTCATATAAAAAAATGGTATGAGCAGAGTTCTCAACAATTGTATTATTTATTAATGACAGGCTACTTGTCGAACTGAGGTTTGTTGTTTGATTTTGAGTTGGAACTGCATCGCCAGAAAATTTAAGAACGGTACCATTAGTAGGGCTAGCAATATTTTGAGTAACTGTGTTATTACCAAATTTGATTGTTGGTGTACCACAAAACTCAAAGGTACTTAAAGAAGCAGTAGATCCATTTTTAATGATAGTATTTGAGTCAAATGAAATAGTACGTATTGCATATGAACCATTAAACATACAGCTCATTGCAACCACACTTCCTCTACTAGCGTTTGTTCCATTACCTTGAATCAATGAGTGAAATATTGATAAGCCAGCAACTCCCCCCCCTAAATAAATTGCACCTCCCTGAGCTGCTTGTGAGTTTAAAATCTGTGTATTTTGTAAAGTTACATCTGCACCAGCGTAAATTGCGCCTCCCACATCTGAAGCTTTACCATTCTCTAAAATAATATTATTTAATGCCAAAGGCTGTTTACTAACAGCTGTATTAAAAATACGAGATTTTCCTCCAGCATTTATACGAGTTTGTATAGCTGTGGGTGCTGGATAACTACCACTTAATAAACCTTTCTTGCTCCAATCAACCGGCTCAGGCCCTTGAATAGTCAGATTATTTTTAGGTACCAACTCTTCATCTAAATTATAAGTCCCCTTTTCAAGCTGAATCACATATTTCGTATTAATTGCAGGTAAGATACAACCATGATATGAAGTACTTCTTTCAGCGGCAATAATAGCTTCTTTTAATGAACACAAATTATTATCTAGGTCTTCATCTACAAATGTATTAACTTTAATAATGGTATCGTTTTCTGCTGCCATTAAAGGAATCGCAGCAATAATAGTAATTATGCCTAATGCTTTTTGATATTTTTTCATAGTCGTCATCCTTGATTATGACTTGAAACGGCGTAATGCAATTAATCCTAATAAACCCAACAAAATCCCACCTCCCACACTACCTCCACCACCTGCACTGACAGATTTATCTTCAATACCTGATAAAGGAGCTTGGGAAATTGTCGTTGGAATAGAGATATATTGAAAATCTACGCCTTCATTAAAACGAGTTACACTCGTCACAACCTGAATACTAAAAATATCTGACCCATGCCAATTTCCATTGGGCGTGTAAATCACATTACCATTCTGATCCAGAGTTAAAGTACCTTTTGAAACTGGGGTATCTTTATTTTGCACAATTTTCAAGCACCCGGGTTGCCACTCTTTTCCATCTGGACGCTCACCAAACAAACGCTTACACGTAGCTGGAGTCACTAAATCGGCTTCACTGAGAGAACCCAAAATACTGAATTTTGCAACTTGACCATATCTAATATCCTGACCAACAGGTGCAATTTCACTATCTAAGATGTATTCAATTGCACCTAGATCACACAGCTCATCATAACCAGTACGTCTTTTTCCTCTTTGATCTAATCTTTCACAACTTGCTAAACCAATTGAGGAAGCATCACTGTATAAGCGGCCTTTATTAATAATCAGGGAATCTGCTAAAGTGGTGTAGCTCTCAAGCAATCGAGGCTTAAAAAAACCTAAGAAACTATCTTTAGGCGTGCTAAACGGACAAAACAATCCGTCTTTTGATGTCACATCACATACTCCCTCATCAGTATTACCTGCTATTAATCTTTCATTACTAGGGTAAAGAATATTAGGAAGTTTTGATGAGGCATTTCGATTACATTCTGCTGTCACCAAATTACTTTGTATAATTGTTTTATCAGTTGCACTAGCTTGACAATTGACTACATTACCAACTAAAACACTATTTGAAATAGAAGCATTACCTTGCGGAGCATCAAGAAATAGGCCTTTGTCATTTTTTATCATGGTGATGTTATTAACAAACATTCCATCGTAAATATTGGCAATAAAACCGACTTTATTGTGAAAAAACGTACTATTACTTAATCCAATAGCTCGACGACTTAAATATTGCCCAGTACTTTCGTCATTAAATTTATTTGCACTGAAGAAAAGTGATCCGCTTGCTAAACTAACTTCATTATCACGTATTACTGATTGAGTAATAAAATACAAAGGCTGTTCACTATAAATCACCCCGCCCTGATTTGCTTTATTATTTTGAATAAGGCTATTTATAATACGAACTGATCCAGCAGTTTGATCTGTTTGAGTCAATAATCCCTGATTATAAATAGCTCCGCCTTCATTAGCATATCCATCAGTTAATCGAGAGTTTTGAATAATTAAGCTTTCGTGATTTAGAATTAAACCGCCGATAGTAACATTTGATTTCGCCCCAGCACCCTGTAAGTTAAGATCATTGAAATAAACGGAAAATGATGGCTTTTCTGTACTGCCATCATCTATGTGAAATAGCCTGTCGGTGCTTGCTATTTTAATAGTAGCATTATGAGAGCCTGGTTGATCAGTGTCTTCAAAAGGGGAATCATTTTCAGTTATTGAGATAGTAAGAGGCGCTGCAATCGTTATACTTGTATTTAATAAATATTCTTTATCACGCTGCAAAATAATATTTGAAGAAGCGTCTTTATTACCACAACCATTGTAACCATTTGCATATTTTTCAACATCAGCAGCATTGGAAGAGGCTCGATAATTTAGAAATTTTACAGCCTCGCGTAATGAACAGGCAGTGTTATCGACGTCTTCATCAGTTGTAGTTGTGACTTGAATATCGGCAGAATAAGCGTGTCCAGCAGCAGCCAATAAAGCAAAAGCAATGCTCCGTTTGAGCATACCCATCTCCTTACATCTTTTTTCATTTTTCTTTGTCAATATTGCAAAATTTCCGCTTTTGCAATCGCATCCTTTGTGCGTACTTTGTCACAGGAAGTAGAATTTCTCAAGACATTTTGGTCGGTCTGTAGAGTCATTTTTGAGCTAGGTTACAAAAAGCCTCGTAGATCTAAAAAAGTTTTTTAAATACAAAAAAGTGGCGTATTAAAAAATTAAAAGAAAATTTAATAGATATAAATATAACTATTCTGAAAGGAGAAAAACTTATGTAGAGAAAGCCATTTTTTAAATTGTATGAGTTTAATTTAAGCAAAACAGCAAACTTAAGTTAAAGAAACTTATTGTTGATACTCATCAATCAAAGCGTAAATTTGTCTTAAAGTCGCATTAGAAAGTTTTGTTTTTTCACCTTTGAGCAGTTTTTCTAACTGAGCAACAGTTTGCAGTAAAAGAGACGCTTGATGAGGACCATGTAATAATAAGTAGTCAACAATTTGTTGATCAAAGTGGATACCCCTTCTAGCCATTACAGATGTCACTAAGGCATAGCGATCTGCATATAAACTTCCACTTGGTACTTTTACACTAACAGCTTGTGTAAGTCGTGATTGTAAGTCTGGTAATTCCAGCTTTAATTCAATCGGTGCTACACGCGAAGAAAATACCAGTTGTCCTTCATGATTATTCATTAAATGAAAAACAGCTTTTTGCCAATGAGGCACACCACTAATCGATTCAATATCATCCAAAGCAACAAGATCATAATGTTCTAAAGAGGTAATTGCCTCAATAGGTGCATCAAGAAGTTCGAGCAAAGATACTTTAATAGCAGATTTGCCTATTTCTAAATAAGAATCACAAATTGCAGAAAGTAAATGACTCTTCCCCGTCCCCGCTCCACCGTAAATATAGAACCTACTCACCAGACCAGCATGTAGTTGACGCACGGCATCGACTACATGCCCCCAACCCGGTCCCGAAAAATCACTGATTCGAGCATCAAGTTGAGGTTCTATATCCAGTTGGAGTTGACGCATATATTGAATTAACCTTGAAATTATTTCTGGTTAGGAGATTTTAGTTCATCTGTATCTTGCTGTGTTTTAACTTCAAGATCAAGCTTAGTGCTTTCGGTTTGTACATGAATTTGCTCAATATCGCCATGTTGGATCACTAATGTAGATGGTGGAGCATAAAGTGAGCTTCTTTCGTAATTCTCTCTTAAATGCTTCAACAACACTACAATAACCGCAGCAACAGGCAATGCAATTAACATTCCCAAGAAGCCTGCAAGTTGTGCACCTGCCAATACTGCAAAAACAACTGCTACAGGAGATAAGCCAATTTTATCACCCAGTAGGAATGGCTGTAAGATATAGCCTTCTACCGCTTGACCAATCATAAAGACGATACCAACCAGTAATAGATGCATCCAATCCAAGCCAAACTGGAACAGGCTGGCAATAACAGCGGCAATAATACCTACGGCAAAACCTAAATAAGGAATAATACTAGCAAGCCCTGCCACCATACCAATAATCAGGCCAACTTCCAAACCGATGAGCTGTAAACCAACTGCATACACTACGCCAAGCAATAGCATGACAAGAAACTGACCTTTAACAAATGCCCCTAAAACGCTATGGCATTCACCAACGATCTGTAAAGTAGTTGCTTCATATGGACGCGGAATGAGACGACGTAAGTTTTGTAACATACGTTCCCAATCAAGCAAGAAATAGAAAGCAATAATTGGAATTAAAACAACTGTTCCACCAATCTGAATAAAATTCAAACCAGATTGAGCCAGTTTTAATAACACTGCCTGAATGCTGTCTGCGCTATAGTTTGTTTGGACATATTCCATGACAGCTTTAGACAACTGCTCTGTGTCAATTTCCATTTGCTGGACATTAAATGTCGAAGACACCCAAGGTAAAAAGGTAGCGTTAATCCAGTGAATACCTGCTGGAATACTATCTCGGGCATAAACTAATTGTTTCCAAATCAGTGGAACTAAATACCAGAGTGCAATAGTTAAGGTTACACCTATTCCAACAAATACCACGCTAATTGCTAACCAGCGAGGCAATTTCATTTTTACCAGCACATCAACAAGTGGACTGAATAAATAAGCCAGGAAAAAAGCACCGATAAAAGGAATGACTACAGGCTTGAGTAAGTACAACACCCATACCAGCAATACAATACCTGCGAGTAAAAAAATACGGCGCAGTATACGATCTTGCATAAAATCTAGCCTTTTTTGATTTAATCGTTATAAATGAAAAAATATTTTTATTAAAGATAGCATTTTCGAGCATAAATAACATAAGAGTTTCGTATATTCAGGTTATAATCTGCCGCCAATGCGGAGACTTCATTTATGAGCAACTCAACTTCTACCCCAAATACCGGTTTAAGCTACAAAGATGCGGGTGTCGACATTGAAGCGGGCGACGCACTGGTCGATCGTATCAAGTCAGTCGCTAAACGTACAAGTCGTCCTGAAGTAATGGGCGGGCTTGGTGGCTTTGGTGCACTATGCAAAATTCCTAAAGGTTATGAAGAGCCTGTTTTAGTTTCTGGAACCGATGGTGTAGGAACTAAATTACGTTTGGCCCTTAATCTCAATCGTCATGACACAATCGGCCAAGACCTTGTGGCTATGTGTGTAAATGACCTTTTAGTTTGTGGCGCAGAACCATTATTCTTCCTTGATTATTACGCGACTGGTCACTTAAATGTTGACGTTGCTGCAAATGTTGTTACTGGTATTGGTAAAGGTTGTGAGCTTGCAGGTTGCGCACTTGTAGGTGGTGAAACCGCAGAAATGCCAGGCATGTACGAAGGCGAAGATTACGACCTTGCTGGTTTTGCCGTTGGTGTTGTTGAGCAAAGCAAAATTATTGATGGCTCTAAAGTAAAGTCTGGTGATGTACTTATTGGTGTTGCATCAAGTGGTGCTCACTCGAATGGTTACTCATTACTACGTAAAATTTTAGACGTTAAAAACGTTGATTTAACTCAAACGATTGATGGTCGTCCTCTTGCTGATGTAGCAATGGAACCAACTCGTATTTATGTAAAACCAGTTCTTGAACTCTGCAAACAAGTTGATGTTCATGCTATGGCGCACATTACTGGTGGTGGTTTACCAGGTAACTTACCTCGTGTATTGCCAAATGGTGCTCAAGCGGTTATTGATGAATCTTCTTGGGAATGGCCTGAATTGTTCCAACTTCTACAACGCGAAGGCAATGTAGAACGCTTTGAAATGTACCGTACGTTTAACTGTGGTGTAGGTATGGTTATTGCTGTTGATGCAAATGATGCTGAAAAAACAATTGAAGTACTTAATGCTCAAGGCGAAAAAGCTTGGAAAATCGGACATATCCAAGAAAATGCTGAGTCAGTGGAAGGTGCAGACGAAAAAATTCGTGTGATCTTTGCATGATAAAAATTGCTGTTCTAGTCTCTGGGAATGGCAGTAATTTACAGGCCTTGATAGATGCAAATCTATCAGGGCAAATTGTAGGTGTACTGTCTAATAAAGCAGATGCTTATGCCCTAGAGCGTGCTCAAAAAGCCAATATTGCTACCGCTGTTATCTCCCATAAAGACTTTCCAACGCGCGAAGTGTTTGATGAGGCAATGCATCAGCAACTCTTAGCTTGGGAAGTAGATGTAGTTATTTTAGCTGGCTTCATGCGTATCTTAACACCAACCTTTGTCAACAAATGGCAAGGGAAAATGCTGAATATACATCCCTCGCTTCTTCCAGCTTACAAAGGTGTGAATACTCATCAACGTGTTTTAAACACAGGTGATCGTTTGCATGGTTGTACCGTACACTTTGTAACTGCTGAACTGGATTCTGGTCAATCTATTGCCCAATCAGCTATATCAGTTAAAGAACATGATACTGTCGCTTCATTAGCAGATCGAGTCCATACACTTGAGCACTTTATCTACCCACAAGTTGCAGAGTGGCTGTGTAACGGTCAACTTACATGGAAAGATGGGCAAGCCTATTTCCGTAATCAAGTTCTAAAAGACCCTATTCGTTTTGCAAGTTGGTAAAGTATTTTACTAACAAACAAAAATAAAAAAGGACATGCTGGCATGTCCTTTTTTATAAGCTTTAAATTAATTTAATTAATGATGAATCAATTTCTTTATAGAATTTACTGTATCAATAGGATGCTCTAGAGGGAACATATGGCCCCCTTCAACCACAGTAAATGGGATTCCCATTTTTCGCTTTGCCATTTGAGGAAAGCCTCTTTTTAAAAAATCACTTCCTTTACCCACAACTAAATGCACAGGCATCTTAGGTTTTGGCATAGGCAGCCACCACCAAGAAGGATTTTTACGGAAAATTGCAACTTCATCTTCACGAGAAATCGTTAAAGTTACTCCACCGCGAATCGAATCTTCTTTCAAAGCATAATCAATATAAGCCTGAAAACAATCTTCATCAAAATCTTTATAAAATCCTTTAGGACGAAGTAACTCAGCAGCCTGCTCTCTCGACTCCCAATGTTCACGACGACGTGCAGATAAGCCCGCCGGTGTCATCGCATCAACCAATTTAGGACGAAATAATTTTGCCATATGAAAAGCAAATGAATATCGCCCTAAAATAAGAGGCGGATCTAACATAATGACTTGAGAAAACAGTTCAGGACGTCGAAAAGATGCCATTAATGTTAAAACCGAACCAAGAGAATGGCCAAGTCCAATCACTTTACGTCCTTTCGCCTGACGCACAATACTATCAATAACTTGATCAACCAAAGCAGGCCAATGGTTAGTCACAGGATAACGTTTGTCAGGACCAATGAGTGGAACATAAATTACATCATACTCATCTTTTAATTGATCAAACAGTTTTTGATACACCATAGATGGCACACCATTGGCATGCGCAAAGTGTATAACCGGTTTCATTGACATACCGTTATCCTAAAAATACAGATTTATTGTAATTTTGCGCTTTGACTAGTCTGCACCTCTTGAGCAATAGATTCACTTACTCCTTGCCCGATTTGTGCCCCCATACGACCCAAAATGGATTGTAGTGGGTTACGCTCAATTGTGTAGTCAACTTTATTATCAAGGTTTAATTCACGCATCAAGCTCGTAATACTACCTGAACGGTCAGCAACACCTAATTGAATTGCTTGTTCACCCGTCCAGAATAAGCCAGAAAAAATAGCTGGATCATTCGATTTCAAACGCTTACCACGGCCTTCTTTCACTGCGGTAATAAAGTGAGTATGAACATTATCAAGAACAGATTGAATATGTTGCTTTTGAGCAGGATCAATCGGTTTTGTCATACTTAAAATGTCTTTATTCGTTCCGGCAGTTAAAGTGCGGTCTTCAATACCGAGCTTCTGAGCTAAACCAGTAATGCCATAGTTAGGCATGATTACACCAATTGAGCCCACTAAACTTGATGGGTTGACAATAATCTCATCCGCAGCAGAAGCGATATAGTACGCACCCGATGCCCCCATATCACCAATAACGGCATAAACTTTCTTATCAGGGTGCTGTTTTTTCAAATAACGAATTTCCTGCCAGATTTCATCAGACTGAACTGGAGAACCGCCAGGTGAGTTAATGTTAAGTGCAACAGCCTTACTATTTGAGGCTTCAAAAGCACGTTTAAGCGCTTTATTCGTATCTTCACTATTTACCGCTTGATTACTGGAAGCATCAATCGTTCCTATAATATCCACCACTGCCAAATGAGCACTACTGCTACTTACAGCAGAGCCTTCTTTGCTGGTTGAACAGCCTTTGCCCATGAGTACAATAATGAATAGTAAATAAATAAAAGTTAATGTTTTAAAGAAGATACCCCAACGACGACTACGGCGTTGCTCTTCTACTGAAGCGAGTACAGCCTTCTCAAGAATTTGCCATTCTGGTCCATTTTGTTTAGGGATTATAGGTTCATTTTGTGGTTTTGGTGGCCAATCGGACATAAAATTCCAATCCAAATCAATCTAAAATGATGTCATTATATACGTTGATTTGATAAAAACTGTCTAAATTATATGATTTCATTTATAATATTTTTATCTTTTTTTACTTGTTGCCTCCTTTTTACCGCGATAGATGACCAAACTAGATGTAAAAAGCATGAACTATTACTTACTCAAAACTTTTAGCCGTCAACCCATTCAATTTGGACGTTTTATTGCCCGTATGTTGGCAGGGTTAGTCAATACTTTAAAAATTACTAGAACATCAAAAAGTATAGAACTTAACTTACAAATTGCACTTCCCCACTTAACACCACAGCAACGAATAGATATTACACAACAAGCTATTCGTAACGAGTTAACCTCATACTTCGAGTTTTTAAGTATTTGGGGCTCATCAAATAGTAAGAATATTTCACGTATTCACCATATTGAGGGTGAACATTACTTTCATGAAGCATTGGCAGCAAAAAAAGGTGTGGTTTTGATTGTTCCACATTTTGGTACATGGGAAATCATGAATGCTTGGTGTGCCCAGTTCACTTCCATGACTATTTTATACAAGCCTGTAAAAAATGAAGATGCAGACCGTTTTGTTCGAGAAGCACGTAGCCGTGAACAAGCCAACTTGGTACCTACCGATGAGACTGGTGTTCGACAAATTTTTAAAGCACTCAAACAAGGCGAAACTACTGTAATTTTACCCGACCATACACCTAATGTTGGTGGGGATATGATCAATTATTTTGGTGTACCACTTGCCTCAAGTAATTTAAGCGCCAAGCTCATCCAAAAAACAAAAGCCAAAGCATTATTTCTTTATGCGATTCGTAATGAACACGACGGTTTTACGATGCATATTGAGCCTATGGATGAGAAGATTTACGAAGGTAGTGCCGATGATGGAACGTATGTCATCCATCAAGCAATTGAACAACTAATTCATCAATATCCAGAGCACTACCACTGGAGTTATAAACGTTTTAAAGCAAATCCCGCTTTAGATAATATTTACAATATTGATCCGACTGAAGCACTTCAAATTGTAGATAAGCTTAAAGCAGAAGCTTCACAAATTCCTGTGAAGCCAAGTACGTTCGAAACGTCGAGTATATAAAACTATCTCATGATTGCGAGATACAAAGCTTAATGTTCCTTGTTCAACTGTACTTTTAAACGGAATATTAAGTGCTTGTACTCTCGCTAACACTTCTTTACTTGGATGACCGTATCGATTATTAAAGCCAGTAGAGGCAACAACAAGCTTTGGTTTTAGAGTCGCTAAAAAGTCATAAGCCGAACTATGTTTACTCCCATGATGACCTAATACCAGAACATCTACCTTTAAATCAGGATATTCTTTCATGAGTTGATATTCTGCTTCCCACCCTGCGTCGCCCATGATTAAATAATTTTGATAGCCATTTATCTGTTTTAAATGAATATAAACCACACAAGAATATTGATTTTGATTAGAAGGAACTAAGTTTAAATCATTTTCTTTAGGCCAAAGGATTTCAATATCTAACTGTGGATATTGCCATTTTTGCCCTTGATGGCAATAAGTAAATGGCTCTTTAATTTGCTCTGTCCATCGTTCATTTGATATGACTTGTTTAATAGGAAAGGCCTGAGCGATTGAAGGAAATGCTCCGCTATGATCTTGATCGAGATGAGATAGTACGACGTGATCCAATTGTTTAGTTCCCTTTTGGCGTAAATATGGAATCACGACATTTTGGCCAATACTAAAGGCTTTCTCATCATAAGACCCACCCGTATCAATGAGCCATGTCTGCTGCGGGTGTTGCAAGAAAATAGCTTGTCCCTGTCCCACATCTATAATATTTAATTGAATTTGCTGGGATGACTTATCTGGAATGATCAAGGGTAAACAGCATATTAGTCCCCAAGATTTTGGTAAAACTCCACGCGGTAAAAATAAGATAATAATAACGAAGCTAAGGCAAACTAAAGCAAGTGGTGTCAGACTAAAACCTTGTAATGGTAGAGATAACTTCTCTAAAAGATTAAAACATGACAGTACTATACTAATCAGGACGTCATTAATTTGAAAAAGTAAATTTCCGAATGAGTTAAAAATAAGCCATACACAAGCTGCAAAAATATTTAAAGGAACAATCACTCCTCCGAGTAAAGGAACAGCAATAATATTTGTAAAAGGAGCAACCCATGAAATTTGTTGAAAGAAAATCAGTATTAAGGGACATAAAGCAATAAATATTTTGCCTTGAGATTCAATTAAAATTTTACTGAAAAGAATGATTCTAGATAACAGATTAGTTAAAACAAGATTTGGAGCCTGCTCTATAGTTTGATAAATCCGTAATAAAATAAAGCAAGAACCATAAGAGAGCCAAAATCCTGCCGATAAAACACTAAAAGGATCGCAAAATAAAAGCAGACTTGCACTGTAAACCAAGAGTGAAAATGGCTTAACAGGCAGTTTAATTAATAACAAAGAAGCAAATAAAAATACTGAAAGTAAAGTTCGTAAGGCGGGAATTTCAAAACCAACAAATGCCGTATAAATCAAAACACCGAAACATAATGGAATCATCGCCCAAATTTGTTTAGGTTGATGCAAATAAAGCTGCGGATAATATCGTCGTACTAATTGATGTAATCCCCAAGAGAACATGATGGCAAAAATGAGTACATGAGGCCCTGAAATGGCCAATAAATGAGAGATTCCTAATTCCTTAAATTGATTTTTAATCTCATCATTTAAAAGACTTTCGTCCCCTGTTAATAAAGCTAATAACAGTCCTTTATTTTGTAAAGGAGATTGTTTTAACATTAATCTAAATGTCAGACGCAATTTTTCTATATTTAATTTTTGTCTGTTAAAGAATTTTTGTTGCTCTTTTAAATGCTGTTGATAACCCAACTGATAAACTTCATCAGAGCTTAAAGGCTCAATATGCTGAACACTAAAACCAGACATTATATTTCGTTGAATGAACCATTGTTCTTGGTCGAAAACACCGGCCACTGCGTAACTATGAGCAGGTTTGGTTTTGCCAGAAATTCGATAATAATGACCTAATTGTAATTTTGATTCATCTAACGCTGAGTTTACTTTTTGATTTTTTAAATATAAAAGCCAATTGACGGGATGTAAGGACTGCCCTAGTACCTGAACGGGTTGCTGCGTCTTATTTTCTTTTTCTTCACTTATACGATCTACATACACAACAATATCTAAAGATTTAGGCTGCATTTGTCGCAGTTCTAATCTTTCATTTAAGGTATGCTGAGCATATTGATGTCCTATAGTAAAAAAACTAATAGCACAGACTAGACAGTAAATGGCTTTTAATATGGGGCGATTTAAGAAAATATTTCTCTTAAAAATATAAAAAATAAAGCCCATAACAAGCAAGACTTTACCTACCCACCCATATTGCATTATTAAAGGGATATCTCTCCCCATAAATGCAATACCCCCAATCCACCCCATTAAAATAAGTTTTAACATTTAAAGTCATATCATTATCTTTTTAGGGGCAAAATTAAAGCCCAACTCAGTGGGCTTTAACAATGTGATTTAATGACAATTTTTTAAGAACTACTCACCCAGAGTCCATCTTGCATGTGCAAAATAGAATCAGCAGCCTGAGCTAAATGCTCATCATGGGTCACAATTAACATTGCCATGTTAAGTTCTTTCTTAAGATCGGTCAGTAATTCAAAAATACCTAGAGCTGTTTTACGGTCTAAATTACCTGTAGGTTCATCAGCCAGAACAACCGCAGGTTTAGTGACTAAAGCACGCGCTAACGCCACACGTTGGCGCTCACCACCTGAAAGCTCACCTGGCTTATGATCCATACGATGAGATAACCCAACTCGATCAAGTAAATATTCAGCTTGCGCTTTTACCGATTTAAATTGGCTATCTGCACGAAGCATTAAAGGCATCGCGACATTTTCAAGAGCAGAAAACTCAGGTAATAAATGGTGAAATTGATAAACAAAACCGAGGTATTGGTTACGCTGAAAACCACGTTCAGCTTCGCCTAAATTATCAAAACGCTGACCATTTAAAAATACTTGCCCTTGAGTTGGCTGCTCTAAACCACCTAGCACATGGAGCAAAGTACTTTTACCTGAACCACTCGCACCGACAATAGAAACAAACTGCCCTGCTTCAACTTGTAAAGAGAGACCTTTAATGACTTCAACTTTAGATTTACCGTCATCAAAATGTTTATATATTTCTTTCGCTTCTAGAACAATTTTACTCATAGCGCAGTGCCTCAGCAGGTTGAACTTTGGCAGCACGAAGTGCCGGATAAATAGTCGCCAAGAAGCTTAAAAGTAAAGAAACAATCACAATAATCGTCACATCTTGCCATCTTAAATAAGAAGGAAGGTAATGTACAAAGTAAGCATCAAATAGATTTAAGCCCAACACATTGTTAAACCATGAAATGATATCGCTAATGGTTAAAGCTAAAATTACACCTAAAACCGTACCTGCAACTGTACCAATCACCCCAATCACGGTGCCTTGCACCATAAAGATTTTAGTAATCATCGACGGTGAAGCGCCTAATGTACGTAAAATAGCAATATCTGATTTTTTATCAGTCACCACCATGACCAATGATGAAACAATATTAAATGCTGCAACCACAATAATAAGGACAAGCAATAAACCGACTAGAGTTTTTTCCATTTGAATGGCATTAAATAAATTACCATGCGTATAGGTCCAGTTCGTCGCGTAGAAATTGCTTGGTAAACTTTTGACTAAGTCGTCAGCAACTTGCGGCGCTGCAAAAATATCATCTAGTTTTAAACGAACACCTTGGGCACCATCTGGTAAGCGTAATAAGGTTGAAGCATCGTATAGGGCGATATAACCCACCATAGAGTCGACTTCAGCGCCTACACTAAAAATACCAACCACTTTAAAACGCTTGAAACGAGGTACAACACCTGCTGGAGACGGTGTTGCTTCTGGTAAAACCAATGTCACACTATCATTTAGACGTAAGCCCAATGAATCAGCCATATCTTTACCAAGAACAATACCAAATTCACCTTTTTTAAGTGAATCTAAACTCCCGGCAACAATATGATTTTGAATAATAGAGACATTCTTTTCATATTTTGGGTCAATACCCGTCACCATAATACCAGCGACTTGCCCTTGCGCAGTTAACATACCTTGCAATTGCGTAAAAGGTGCAACCCCTGTTACATGTGGATGATGTTCAACTCGCTTCACGAGTTCAGGCCAATCCGTGAGGATTTGTGTAGATGAAACTGTTGCTTGCGGCACCATTCCTAACACACGGTTTTTCAATTCGCGATCGAAACCGTTCATGACAGAAAGTACTGTAATCAGCACAGCGACACCTAGTGTCAAACCGACCATCGAAACCAATGCAATAAAAGAAATAAAATGATTACTGCGTCTTGCGCGAGTATATCTCAACCCTATATACAGTGAGATTGGTTTAAACATACCTTCTAAATCCAAGGTCATTGATGGAAAATATAAGATGTTGATAGCAAATTGCACCCACATCTACTATTTGGCCATACCGTTAGATGCTGTATTAAGGTTTAAAAATCAGTAAGTTCTGATCTTCCCTTAACAATCCTAATATTATATTGCTGCGCTATTTTCTACTAGTTGAGTTGGGAGATCAATTTGATCGTGCATTTCGCTACGAATTAGAACAATTTAATGAATAAGCTCAACAAATTACCCAAATCTTCTCCTATTTAGACTTCATATGTTGAGCAAAGTTCCGATTTGCCTGAATGTCTTTATAGAAATATAAAAAGAGTCCAAACAGGATAATGAAAGCACCTACAAAAACCATAATTGAAAGTTGTTCATGGTTTAAAGCAGCTCCAATGATCATCGCTAACATAGGGGTAATAACTGTCGTTAAAGATAAAGTCGTTGCCTGAATATTTTGTATAAGTTTGAAGTAGCAGAACATAGCAACGAGTGATGCCATAAGTACCGTATAAATTAAGGCAAATAAAGATTTAGCTTCTGGCAAATGTGTTGGTGCATATTGCCAAATAAATGGAATAAAACAACTAGCAAAAATAGAAGAAACTAAAATAGAGCCTGTTGCCTGAGCCATCGGCTGGATCTGTGCATTAACTTTCTTGACCCAGAAAATTGAAAATGAATAAACAAATACACTGATCAGCATAAGAACAATACCAAACGGGTGTACATGCTGATTCGCACCGCTCAGACAAATAATAGCTAGCCCACAGACCGCAATTGCCATACCCAACCATTGCAGCTTATAAAGTTGTTGGCAAAAAGCAAACCGCCCAATAAGCCCCGCCATAATCGGTGCTAAACCAAACATAAGTGCAATCATGCCTGAACTTAAATATTGGGTCGCGGCATAGGTGAAAATTTGAGAACCAATTAAGCTAAAAGATCCGGCAATGTAGCTATGAACTGCTTGTCGATGCGTCGGAAAAGGTGTTCTTAAAATTAGCAATATGATGACAGCCAAAGGCAATGCAATAAAAAAGCGTAATAACAATGCCCACATCAGATGCAGATCAGACACACTCCAGACAATTGCCAAAGGAGTGGTTGCCCAGATAAACACTAACAAGGCATAGGTTAGAGCCAAATTGGTTTGCGATGGCATGCGATGCTCACTTAGCTGTTTTACGTTTTTGCTTTAAAATCGTTTGATCTAATGAACTTGAAAATTCACGTTTATCTCGCTCGGAAATAGGAGGTGGTCCACCAGTTTGCACACCTGCACCACGGAGCGTATCCATGAAATCACGTAGATGTAAACGCGCTTTAACATTCGCCGTTGTATAGACTTCACCACGCGGATGAATAGCAACTCCACCTTTCTCAATCACTTGAGCTGCCAGTGGAATATCTTGTGTAATGACAATGTCATTTTCAACCATACGATCAACTATTTCTTTATCTGCCTGATCAGCACCACTTAAAACCTGTATTGACTTAATGCGAACAGAAGGTGTAATCCCAACATTTTGATTGGCAACAAAAATGACTTCTAATTGATAACGATCTGATGCACGTAAAATCACTTCACGTAAAATTTTCGGTAAGGCGTCTGCGTCTACCCATAGCTTAAATGGCAGCACGTTATTCTCTATTTCCACTAAAAATATTAGTCTAACAGATGCTTTTCGAAGGTGAGTAAAAATAACGATTAAACTGATTTTTAATTTCAACATTTAAATTTTTTATAAATTAAACTTACTTTTAACTTATAAATAGAAACGCCGCTTCTCTTTAAATGACTAAATACGCGCTTTTACAAGAGAATTTACATATGGTGACTTGAAAAATAGCAAACACCCTCGATTTAATATAACAAGTAATGTGAACCCAACAGCATCGTGCTTATGAAAAATCAAAACAGTCCAGAAGTTATTAAAGTAAATGACCAAAATTTTGGTAGTCATGGAGAACATTGGAATCTATTGACGTCCCATCCCGAAACAGATGTACCAAAATGGTTAGGACTGGCACTTGATGCACCTGTAATGCCAATGGGTTTGTGTGAACATGAAGAAGACATGGACCAATCTTTTTGGCTCATTCAAGGTCCACAAGACCAAAAAGTTACCATCAATCAAATTATTGCTGTTGAAAACCAAAAACCTCGTGCGCTTAAAACAGCCTTCCCAAGTTTTGAAAGTCCGTACCAATATAATGCAAAAATTGAACGCATCATTACTTGCGACTCTGCTACACAAGCCGTGTTAAGTTTAAGACTAAATAAAAATACAACTGTTTATGCATTTGATAATTTATTTAGTGTTAACTACTGTCAATATGACAAAAATCAAAACTATCAAGTCCAATTTAATGCATGGGCTTATGAATTAGAACCTGTTCCAGCAGGTGAAAAAATCATTGTTGATGACCCAGCTTCTATTAAACATCACCGTGCATTAAATGCAATTTTAACTGAACATAATGGTGTTGCTCCTGAAAACTTACAGGAACTCATTAATGAATGGCAGCCAAAAAGTCCAGAAGATCAAGAACCTGTAACCGTTGATTTTTCTAAAATGGTCGCTTATTTATATGGCGAAAATCTTGGTCAAGAAGATGAAGCCTGGTTCCAAGGTAATATTGTTGGCAAAACCTCTATGACATTTATGGGGGCAGAATATACCCTTTATGATGTTACTTTGGTTTTAGAAGATGATCTTCCTGCCATATTAGTGCGCATTGCAACCAAAAACGATTTGTATAAAAACTTTAATATTGGCGAATATATTCGCGGTAATATCTGGATTCAGGCGACTATTTGTGCTAAAAAGGGTGAAACTAATTGAATTTCACTAATATTTTAATAATTAGGTTATTGAATGAAGATTATACCCGAACAAACTACCAGCCTCATTCAATCCAGTAGCCTGCGCGTAAAGGTCGATACTGGTGCGTTTTGCTTTTTTGTCTTGGGTATGTTCTTAGCTGCCATATTCATGCACCAGTTTGGTTTAGTGCCTTTTTAATTTATAACTTATTCAATAAATAAAGCCCTCATTTGAGGGCTTTATTTATTTGATTTGCTTAACCATTGCGCTTTGCAAAATCATCCATAAATTTGATTAAAGCCTGTACGCCTTCTAATGGTACGGCATTATAAATACTTGCACGCATACCACCTACAGAACGGTGTCCAGCTAAATTCAACAAGTGATTAGCTTCCGCTTCTTTTAAGAATTGCTTTTCCAAAGCTTCATCTGCCAAGGTAAACGGTACATTCATAATTGAACGGTTTGGAATTGCGATCGGGTTATTGTAGAAATCGCTTGAGTCGATATAACCATATAACAACTGAGCTTTTTCAAGGTTCACTTTATGGATCGCCTCTACCCCACCCTGCTCTAGCAACCACTCAAATACCAAACCAGACAAGTACCAAGCGTAAGTCGATGGCGTATTTACCATAGAACCATTTTTGGCTTGGTCACCATATTTTAAAATACTTGGAATTTCTGGTTTAGCTTGATCAAGTAAGTCATCACGAATAATGACAATTGTTAAACCAGCAGGACCAATATTTTTTTGTGCGCCAGCATAGATTAAACCAAACTTGGTCACATCTAATGGAGCAGATAAAATACTTGATGAATAGTCACAAACAAGTGGAGCCTTTACATCAGGAATTCCTGCGAACTGTAAGCCACCAATCGTTTCATTATCCGCATAATGTACATATGCTGCATCGTCAGATAAATTCCATTCACTTTGTTCAGAAATTGCGAACTTGCCATCTACTTTAATGCCAGCTTCTACAACATTAATATCGCCATAACGTTTTGCTTCTTTTAACGCTTTTTCAGACCAGATGCCGGTGTGAATATAATCGGCTTTACTGTTCTTACCTAAAAGGTTTAAAGGAATCGCAGAAAATTGTAATGACGCACCGCCTTGTAAAAACAGTACTTTATAGTTTTCTGGAATGTTCATTAACTTGCGTAAATCTGCTTCAGCTTTTTCAGCCACAGCAACATAGTCAGCACTACGGTGACTCATTTCCATGATGGATAGACCTTTACCCTGCCAATCCAACAATTCTTGTTGAGCTTTTTCTAAAACGGCAGTAGGTAATGCAGCAGGACCAGCACAGAAATTGTACGCGCGCATGATTTTTCCCTTGTATAAAGTCAAACACAATAAAAATGGCATTTAACCACAGATTGCTTAAGCTTGCAGCAGCTTCTCAAGTAAATATTTCAATGCTGGACTGTATTTAGGTTTATTTTTTCAATTATTGTGGCAGTTATTTCTTTAGTTTTAATGACCAGTTTCATCATTTAAAAAATTTTTTAAGCAAAAAGATCAACTTGACTTGTGATTATCATTTCACATACCTTGATAGCTATTACAAAAATATTGGCTTAGTAAATTCAATAATTAAAGGAGCTAAAAACCACCATGTTTTTATACAAATGTATAATAAACAAGATGATAATTGAATTTAATAACAAGAAATTTAAACTATAAGGGATGCCAAAAATTGTTATTTAAAATGCCAACACACCGATATAGACATTCTATTTTTCCCTTTTCATTTAAACCAAAACATCTTGCTTTGGCTTTAGGCTTTTTTTTCACTAATCATTTATACGCTGGAAGCTTAAGTTATGCTGAAGCAGAACAACAAGCTTTGAAAAGTTCATATAGTACTCAAGCCAACCAAGCATTACAGCAAGCATCTCAATTAGAAGCTGAAGCAGTAAAGGGCCTCGGATTACCTAGAGTTGATTTGAATGTCAGAGCCTACGCTTTTCATAGTGAAACAGATGTACCTCTTGGGGCTTTTAAACAAAAACTTGAGAATGATTTAAGCCAAGGACTAAATGACAAACTTTCACAGTGGAACAATGTCATTCCATCAGATGTGCTGGGACAAGTTCAAGAAGGTGCAAACCAAACCATACATGATGGTATAAATCGCTTTCCTGATTACGCAAACCTGACTATCGAAGATCAGGTGGTACGCCCTTCTATTTCAGTCGTAATGCCACTCTATACAGGCGGCTTAACTAGCAGCGCTAAAAAATTAGCAAATATACAAGCACAGCGCTCTGAACTTTCAAGCCAACAACAACAAGATATACAGCGATTTGAAGTAGTACAAAGTTACTTTAATGTGCAGTTACAGCAGCAGCTGGTTGCAAGTAGCTTATTTAACTTTAATGCAATGCAAAAACATTACAGCAATGCCCTAAAGCTCGAACAACAAGGATTTATTAGTAAAGGGCAACGCATGCAGTTTGAAGTAGCTCGTAATAATGCAGAACGTACTTTACAAAATGCTCAAGCTAACTTAAATGCCAGCCGCTTTAGTCTTAATAATCTTTTACATCAACAAAATAATGTAGATTTAAGTACACCTTTATTTGTAAACAACACTCCAACCCAGTCTCTAGAATCACTTTTAACCAGTTATTCACAAAAATCTAGCCTTGTACAAAAAATGCAGATGGATACTCAATTGGCTAACGTAAATATTCAAGCTCAACAAGCAGCAAAAAAACCAAGTCTATTTGCATTTGGTGAATATGCGCTTGATGAAAATGAAAACTGGATTGTCGGTGTAATGGCAAAATACAACCTATTCTCTGGGGTAGATAAAAATAAGAATATTCATGCTGCCGAATTGAAGCGCTACGCTTCAGAGCTCATGACTGAACGAACTAAACAAGAGATTGAAGCACTTTTGAATAAATCATATAACGAGCTTAACTCTGCTCAACAAAGTCATCAGCTTTTACAAAGAAACGTAAATGCCGCTCAAGAAAACCTACGTATCCAAGAGCTTTCTTTCCGTGAAGGAATGGGTACAGCAACCCAAGTGATTGATGCACAAAATGCATTAAGTGCGTTAAAAACTGAAATGGCTTTAAATGCTTATAAATATGTCATGTCACTCGCGACTTTACTTCAAAGTCACGGCTCAATTGATGAGTTTAAAGCTTACGTTAATCAACCACATACCGACTATATTCGTTAATGGGAGTATAAAATGAATCAAGACTCAGCTCATTCAGAACAAGATGCTCCTGTTGCGGATACGGCAGAAACCAACCCAGTTCAAAAAGATGATCAAGTTAGTGACCATCAAGAATCAAACACAAATAAAGATGGTCAAAAACCCCCTAAAAACTCTAAAATTAAACTGATTATTGGTGTAGTTATTATTGCCCTATTAGGTTTAATTATTTTTGGTTTGTGGAAAAGTTATCAGCTGAAACCTATTGAACTTCAAGGCCGAGTTGAAGCTGAAACTATTCACGTAAGTACAAAAGTTCCAAGTCGTATTGAAGAAATTTATGTACAAGAAGGCCAGAAAATTTCCAAAGGTCAGCCACTTGTTCGTTTGATTAGCCCGGAAATAGAAGCTAAAAAGCAACAAGCCTTGGCTACCTTACAATCGGCTTTAGCATTTCAATCTACGGTAGACCGCGGTTCGCAACAAGAAAATATCGATACTCTTTATGCCAACTGGCAAAGCACGAAAGCACAAGCAAACCTTGCAAAAACTACTTACCAACGCGGTGAAAATTTATATAGACAAGGCGTCATTTCACGTCAAAGACGAGATGAAATGCTTGCTGCACAGACCTCTGCTCAAGAATTAAGTGAGGCCTCTTATCAACAATATGCTCGTGCTAAACGCGGCAGTACCAGCCAACAAAAATCTACAGCAGATGCACAGGTTGAAATTGCAAAAGCTGCAGTAGCTGAAGCAAAAGCTTTAGAGGAAGAGACACGCTTACTCTCTCCGATTTCAGGCACAGTTTCAAAAACTTATGGTAAGCCTTCTGAATTAGTCGCTATGGGCGTGCCTGTTGTCAGCATTTTAGAAGATGATGATTTATGGGTGAGTTTAAACGTGGGTGAAAATCAATATGCCTCTGTTTATAAAAATAAAACCCTTGAAGGATTCATACCTGCTCTTAATCAGAATGTGAATTTTAAAATCAAGAATATTGATGCTGAAGGTGAATTTGCCACCATTAAAACGACTCGCCAAACTGGAGGCTATGATATTCGTAGCTTCAAATTACATCTGGTACCTGAAAGTCCTGTAAAGGATTTAAAGGTTGGTATGAGTGTTCTATTTAAAATTAAAGAAGAAAAATAAAGCATGTTTGCCAGTATATTACGGGAACTAAACTATCTAAAAAGCAATAAATGGGATTTGTGTATGGTGACACTTATCCCTGCTTTTATCATTTTCATGTTTAGCAGCATGTTTTACGCAGGTAAAGCTGAACACTTACCAATCGCAATTATTGATCAGGACCAAAGTGAACTCAGCCGTAATATTGAAAAGTATCTTTTGTTGAATCATACAGTAGACATTAAAACAATTACGGCAAGCTCTGCTGAGGCTGAACAACTACTCAATGAAACCAAAATATGGGGTTATGTTTTTATTCCAGACGGTGCTGAAAAGCGCTTCGTTAAAGCACAAGATGCTCAAATCAGCATTGCATTTAATCAGTCTTTTTTTAGTGTCGGAAACACCATTTCTTCAGCAATGCTGATCAGTACCCTCAATGCTTTAGCAGACTATGCTGGTCAAAGTTATCTTGTAAATAGTATTCCCTATTTAGATGTTCCTACGGCTCATGTAAAAATCTCAACGCTTTATAATCCAAGTATGAGCTATGAGTTTTACTTAGAACCTTTCATGGTTCCTGCTGTATTGCACTTATTGTTATGTTGCTGTGTTGCCTTTGCTATTGGACAAGAACTTAAACGAGGCACATTAACAGCATGGGTAAACCGAGAAAGTTTTATTCAAGGCTTATTGGCTAAAAATCTGCTTTATAGCCTTATATTTTGTGCATGGACATGGGTATGGATGTTTTGGCTAGTCGAAATCCGTGGCTGGTTCGTAGCAGGTTCTCTTAGTTTATTGTTATGTGCACAGTTTTTACTTTATTTTGCCTATGCTTTGATTAGTAGCACCGTCATTCTTGCAACCAAAAATTTAAGTAAAACTTTTGGCTTTATCGCAGTATATGGCGGCTCTTCTTTAAGTTTCGCAGGCGTTACGTTACCTTTAAATAATGCCCCTATTTTCACCAAGTTTTGGTCACTCATTATTCCTTATACTCCTTATGCCAAGCTTCAAACCGAACAATGGGTGATCGGCAGTCCAGTTTTCATTTCAATGATTCCTTTTTTAATACTTATCGGTTATTGCCTGATTTACTTCTTTTTAAGTTGTCTATTGCTTAAAAAATTAGTTCGAGGGGCAACGCAATGAAAGAATTCTTTAAGGCTTATGGGCAAACATTTAAAGATATTGTAAGTAATAGCTCAGTTTTCACAACGCTAATTTTATCGGTGATTCTTTATAGCTTTTTTTATCCTACCGCCTATAAAGCTGAGCGTGCAGAATCTATTCCAATCGTGATTGTCGATGAAGAGCAAAGCCTCTTAACTTCTCAATTGATTGGCCAAAGTGCAAATAGCCCCCATGTTCATATCGTTACCGTTACCAGCAATTTTTTACAAGCTGAACAAATGGTACGTGAGCAAAAAGCTGATGGTATTTTACTTTTACCAAATAACTTAACCCAAAGCCTACGCCGCGGAGAAACAGGTGGAATCGGCTTATACTTAAGCACAACCAACTTTTTAAAAACTAAAGAAATTGGTTTAGGTCTGGCAACCTCGATAGAAGCTACATTAAAAGAATATATTGAAAAATTTGGACAACGCACACACTTCCAGCCAGCGCTTTCTATTCATCAAGTGCCGTTATTTAATCCCCTTTCAGGATATGGAAGTTATATTTTTCCGGCTGTTGCATCTTTAATTATTCATCAAACGATTGTGCTAGGTTTGGCAATGTTAATAGCTAGCTATCGGGAGCAACATGAAAAAATTACAGCTGTTCGTTTTGCTGGAATCTTCGCAAGTATATTTACCATTGGCTGTTTAGGATGTTTTTATCTTTTCGGTTTTACCTTGTGGTTCAATGACTACCCACACGGTGGAAACTTCACTGGTTTACTAGTTGCTGTTCCTATTTTTATTAGTTGTGTGATTGGATTAGGTATGTTGATCGGATCACTTTTGGATATGCCGGAACGTGCCGGACATATTATTGTGTTTAGCTCTGTACCTTTATTCTTACTAACTGGAGCTGCTTGGCCTCATCAAGCAATCCCTGAATGGCTACAATGGTTTACGTGGTGTTTACCCTCAACACATGCGGTACAAATGTTTGTGCAACTTAATCAGATGGGTGTTCCATTAGCCACGGTTGTACCAAAACTGATTTTTCTTGGAACCCTTGGATTAATATTGGTGGGTTTATCTTATTATCGGCTTGTTAAAAAATCTTCTTCATAAAATAAAAAAGGAAGCTTATGCTTCCTTTTTTATTTAAGTTTTACTTAGTCTTCAGAAGCATCTTCATTATTTGATACAGCTTCTTCGCTATCAGTTTCAGTAGTATCTACTTCGCCTTCGAGAAACTCTTCTTCATCTTCGACAGCCTCAATAGAAACAACGCCTACTAGAGTTTCTTCTTCGCTTAAGCGAATTAGACGTACACCTTGTGCATTACGACCAGTCATTGCAACTTCTGCTGCACGGGTACGAACTAATGTACCGCCATCAGAAATAAGTAACAATTCTTTGGTTTCGTCAATAGACACTGCACCAACAAGCTCACCGTTACGTTCGCTTGTCTTAATCGCAATTACACCCTTACCGCCACGCTTCTTGGTCGGGAAGTCATTTACTGGAGTACGCTTACCGTAACCGTTGGCACTTGCACACAGTACTTCACCTGTTTCAGGTACAACTACAAGCGATACGATACGGCTTACTAAATTTGAATCTGCTGAATCGTCATTGTCATCTGATTCATCATTTTCAACATCTGCATCTTCTTCACTTAAAGTGCTGCTTGCAAAGCTCACGCGCATACCACGAACACCTTTCGCAGTACGACCCATTGCGCGTACGTCAGTCTCAGCAAAACGGATTGCCTTACCTTCGTTCGAGAACAACATGATTTGCTGATTACCATCAGTAATCGCAACACCGATTAAGGTATCTTCTTCATTGAGTTCGATTGCTCGTAAACCATTTGAACGGATGTTAGCGAATTGCTCTAAATCAACACGTTTAACCGTACCTGATGCTGTCGCCATAAATACGTAATGGTTTTCTGGGAACTCAGTTAACGGCAAGATAGCTGTTACTGTTTCATTCGCATCTAAAGGTAACAAGTTCACAATCGGACGGCCTTTGGCACCACGTGATGCTTGAGGCACTTCAAACACACGAAGACGATATACTTTACCTACGTTAGTAAAGCACAGCACAGTTGCATGGTTTGAAGCTACAATGAGATGTTGAATAAAGTCATCATCTTTCATTGAAGTTGCAGACTTACCACGTCCACCACGGCGCTGAGCCTGATAATCTGAAAGTGGTTGAGTTTTTGCATAGCCTGTTTGTGAAACTGTTAATACAACTTGCTCTTCAGGAATTAAATCTTCACGGCTAAAATCAATACGTGATTCAATAATTTCAGTGCGACGTCCATCACCATACTGTTGTAGTACCAGTGCCAACTCTTCGCGAATTACAGCCATCAATAAATTGAAATCATTCAAAATCGCAGTAAGTTCAGCGATTTGACCTAAAATTTCAGTATATTCTGCATGTAATTTGTCTTGTTCAAGACCTGTTAAACGGTGTAAACGTAATTCTAAAATTGCGCCTACTTGTGTTGGTGATAAACGATAAATCGATTCAGTTAAACCAAATGGACGATTTGGATCTTCACCTTCGATTTCATCTGGACGAACAGAAATTGCGCCAGCTTTTTCAAGCAATGAAACGACACCACCACCTGCCCACTCACCTGCAAGTAAACGCTCACGCGCTTCAGCAGGGTTAGCAGAAGTTTTAATAGTCTCGATAATTTCATCGATATTGGCTAAAGCAACGGTTAAGCCTTCTAAGATATGACCACGTTCACGTGCTTTACGCAGTTCGAACATGGTACGGCGTGTCACAACTTCTTGGCGGTGACGGATAAATGCCGCAATAATATCTTTCAGATTCATCAACTTTGGTTGTCCGTTATCAAGACAAACCATGTTGATGCTGAATGAGTTCTCAAGCTGGGTATTTAAGAATAAGTTATTTACAACGACTTCCGCGTTTTCACCACGCTTTAAGTCAATTGCAATACGCATACCTTCTTTGTCAGACTCATCACGAAGTTCTGAAATACCTTCAAGTTTTTTCTCTTTCACTAACTCGGCAATACGTTCAATAACTCTTGCTTTGTTTACTTGATATGGAATTTCAGTAAAGACGATCGTTGTACGGCCTGTCTTTTCATCTTCTTCGAAATGGTACTTACCACGAATATGTAAGCGGCCCTTACCTGTACGGTAAGCATCAACAATACCTGATTTACCGTAAATAATACCACCTGTAGGGAAGTCAGGACCAGTAATATATTCCATCAATCCTTCAATCGAGATATTTGGATTGTCAGCATAGGCTAAGCACGCATTCACAACTTCTGTCATGTTATGCGGTGCCATGTTGGTTGCCATACCTACGGCAATACCAGCAGCACCATTAATTAACAAGTTAGGAACACGTGTCGGAAGTACTTCAGGAATACGCTCAGATCCGTCATAGTTATCTTCCCAGTCAACCGTGTCTTTTTCTAGATCTGCAAGAAGCTCGTGTGCAAGCTTGGTCATACGGACTTCGGTATAACGCATTGCAGCTGCACTATCACCATCAATCGAACCGAAGTTACCCTGACCATCTACCAATAAATAACGTAAGCTAAAGTCCTGAGCCATACGTACAATGGTTTCATAAACAGCTGAGTCACCATGAGGGTGATATTTACCGATTACGTCCCCAACAACACGCGCAGATTTCTTGTAGGCTTTGTTATAGTCATTGCCCAATTCGTGCATGGCATAAAGCACACGACGGTGAACAGGTTTCAGACCGTCTCTCACATCCGGCAATGCACGAGATACGATTACACTCATCGCGTAATCTAAATATGAATGCTTGAGTTCGTCCTCAATGGCAATCGGTCGGATTTCCGATACGCTCATGCATACTCCTTCTTACAGATAGAAATTTCCATCTGCTTATATGTCTTGATCTTGCAAAAAATTTAGTTCCGGAAACTGAACTAAAATCGAAAAAAATATAGCTGTATACTATAGCATAAAAGCACTGTGTAATGTGCGGAATCTACACCGCCAATCTGGTGATATTTGTATAATTTAATTGCATATTATTCTTATCATATCGCTATAACGAGCATCTTCTCATCTTCGTAAAACTATGTGATTTTTATTCTATAAAAATCAAACCTCAAATGAGATAAAAGTCTCAGTTATACATTTCAGATCACTATTCATAATAAAAAAACCCCTAGTAAAAACTAAGGGTTTTTTAGCTTTAATCAGTAAAGATTAAAGTTTAGATACCAATTCTGGTACTACAGTGTTCAAATCACCAACTAACCAGTAGTCAGCAACACTGTTGATTGGTGCTTCTTCGTCTTTGTTGATTGCAACAATAACTTTAGAATCTTTCATACCAGCTAAATGCTGGATCGCACCAGAAATACCTACAGCAACATAAAGCTCAGGCGCAACGATTTTACCAGTTTGACCAACTTGGAAATCGTTAGGTACAAAGCCCGCATCAACTGCTGCACGTGAAGCACCTTGTGCTGCACCAAGCTTGTCAGCTAATGGATCAAGTACTTTATGGTAGTTCTCACCAGAACCTACACCACGACCACCAGAAACTACGATGCGAGCCGCAGTTAATTCTGGACGATCAAGCTTAACGATTTCTTCAGATACGAAGTGAGAAATACCCGCATCTTTTACTTCGCCAACTGTTTCAACAGCAGCTGAACCGCCTTCCGCAGCAACTGGATCAAATGCTGTACCACGAACAGTACCAACAATGATTGCTTCGTCAGATTGAACAGTTGCAATCGCGTTACCAGCGTAGATAGGACGCTTGAATGTGTTCGCAGATTCAACAGAAATGATATCTGTGATCATGCTTACATCAAGAAGAGCAGCAACACGTGGAAGAATGTTCTTACCAGTCGTTGTAGAAGCAGCTAAAACGTATTTGTAACCTTTAGCCAAGTCAGCAACTAAGCCAGCTACGTTTTCAGCTAATTGGTTTGCATAAGCAGCGTTGTCAGCAAGTAAAACTTTGCTTACACCAGCAACTTTAGCAGCAGCATCAGCAACTGCTTGAGCACCGGAACCAGCAACTAATACAGTAATATCACCACCGATTTTTTGTGCTGCAGCAACAACGTTTAAAGTAGCACCGTTAAGTACTTGGTTGTTGTGGTCAGCGATAACTAAAATACTCATGATTTTATCCTTCCGTATTAGATCACTTTCGCTTCATTTTTCAATTTTTCTACAAGCTCATCTACAGATTTCACTTGTACGCCAGCTTTACGTTCTGCTGGAGCTTCAACTTTAACAGTTTTAAGCTTAGTACCAGCTGTAACACCGTAATCAGCAGGAGATTTAGTATCAAGCGGTTTTTTACGAGCTTTCATGATGTTAGGCAATGCTGCATAACGTGGCTCGTTCAAACGCAAGTCAGTCGTGATGATTGCAGGAAGTGTAAGTTCAACAGTTTGTAAGCCACCGTCAACTTCACGAGTCACTTGTACTTTACCGCCATCAACTTTCACTTCAGAAGCGAATGTACCTTGACCTGCACCTAATAATGCACCAAGCATTTGACCTACTTGGTTAGAGTCATCATCAATTGCTTGTTTACCAAGAAGGATAAGTTCTGGTTTTTCAGCTTCAACAACACCTTTTAAAATTTTAGCAACTTCTAAAGCACCAATTTCATCAGTAGTTTCAACCAAAATACCACGGTCTGCGCCTAGAGCCATTGCAGAACGGATTTGTTCTTGAGCTTCTTTAGGACCAACAGAAACAACAACGATTTCTGATACTGTTCCTTTTTCTTTTAAGCGAACCGCTTCTTCCACTGCGATTTCACAAAATGGGTTAATTGACATTTTTACGTTGGTAAGGTCAACCCCACTATTGTCCGGCTTAACACGAACTTTAACGTTGGCATCAACCACGCGTTTTACAGCAACAAGAGCCTTCATGTAATCCTCGGCTGTTCTAGCAAAAGTAAATGTTGAGAAAAGTATATTAACTCTTCAATTAAAATTTTTTAGGTACCCTATCTTGCAATGTGTTTGGCATTTCGGTCAAGTCACAATTTTCTGGAACAGCACAAAAAAAATGAAATCATCAGTTCATAAAAAAATTTTAGACTGCTATGAGGGCCTATTTTATTCTTTTTAAACTCTATTTTATACATTGATTTTTATTATCTTTTTATCTTATTTAGCATATTAGCTAGAAACATAAGATTACTTTTAAAAACCATAAATCCGACGTTTTTTAGACCCAGTCGTCCACAAAATACTCAAAGATCAAAATTGTCAATTGGGTAGTTTCCCTTATTTCTCTTAAACAAATTTGTAAAAAAATACAAATGATCTCAACATTCAGCTAAAACTTATCAATTTAATTATCTATTTATTGAGTTTATTTTTAAATTTTAGTTTTTATGTGCCCTTGGATGAGCTTGATCATACACTTGAGCCAAATGATCGAAATCAATATGCGTATAAATTTGTGTCGTAGATAAATTACTATGGCCTAGCATTTCTTGTACTGATCGCAAATCACCACTACTTGATAGCATATGGCTAGCAAAACAATGTCTAAGTAAATGCGGATGTAAATCGACATTTACACCTGCTCGTTGTGCTTGAAGCTTCACTCGTTTTTCAATTTGCCTTGGAGTGAGCGCTCCTCCTCGCAAGGAAATAAAAACAGAATCATTTTGATCAAAATGTCCTTTCCAAATTTTATAAACTTTCAACCAGTTCAATAGACTTTCTTTTGCTTTTTTCCCAAACGGTACAATACGGGTTTTATTTCCTTTACCAGTAATACGAACAAGTTGGCGATTAAAATCTACATCTTTAACTGTTAACCCTTGCAATTCAGCCAAACGTAAACCACTTGAGTAAAGTAACTCGAGCATCGCTTTATCACGTAACCATAATTGCTGATCAACCGGTTTTTCCGGCATAGGTTGATCTAAAATTTGATTAACCGTTTCTATGTCGATCATACCTGGCAAAGGTCTAGGTTGGCGTTTTAACTTAAAATCGTCGGTAGGATTAATTTCTAGATATTTACCTTGTTCAGCCCACTTCATAAATTGACGAATTGAGGTGAGATGACGTTGCATACTACTTGAACTTAACTGGTCCTGTTCGACACGCTGCGCTAAATACTCTCTTAAATCTGAAGCTTCAATATTTCTCAAATCTAGTTGTTTGTGCTCGCAGAACTCAAGAAAGCTTTTAACATCCCGTTCATAAGCAGTAATCGTGTGCTCAGATTGATTCTGTATTTTTCTTTCTTTTAACCACATTGAGAGCAGTTGTAATGCAAAATCCAAATTGCTCTCCATTTATTTGCTCATTTTTTTTGAGTGTACCAAAAACTATGGGATCATGAAAATTTGATACCGCACAACCTAATGCTGATCTAATTTATATATTACAATTAAACCAAGTATTCATTGGACCTTGCTGCCATGACCACCATACTCATCCCTTATTTAATTGCGATTACCTTACTTACACTGACCCCGGGTTTAGATACGACTTTAATTATTCGTACCGCCACTCTCGAAGGTAAATCGAAAGCATTTCAAGCAGCAGTAGGTATTAGCCTTGGCTGTATTGTATGGGGAATTGTGGTTGCCTGTGGTCTGGGTGCTTTGCTCATGGCTTCTGATCTAGCTTTTAATATTTTAAAATGGATGGGAGCAGCTTATCTCGCGTGGCTAGGTTTAAATATGATTTTAAAACCACGTAGCCAACTTGCAGATATGCAAGAGAATAGTTCAAATACCTCTCCTTCACAAAATTGGTTTATTAAGGGTTTTTTGGGTAATTTACTTAATCCCAAAGTTGGTATTTTTTATATTTCATTTCTTCCGCAGTTTATTCCACCACAAGCATCAGCAGTTACTTGGGTGATGGGACTGGTAATGATTCATGTGGTGATTGGAATGTTATGGTCAACTTTATTAATTTTAGCTATGCAGCCACTGTCACGTTATCTTAAGCAACCCAAATTTGTGAAATATATGGACCGAATTACAGGCAGTATTTTTGTGTTATTTGCTTTGAAATTAGCTTTGAGTAAAAGATAAATTTAAAAAAAAGCGTGCTAACACAGTACGCTTCTACTTCTAAAAGACTTACCTCATCTTTTTTAAATAATCTTTAATTTGTGTGGCCACTTCATCAGCATGTTTTTCTGCCAACTGATGATCTCCACCTCTAACAATATGCAGCCTTGAATTTTTAAATATCTGATTTAAGTATGTTCCCACTTCAACTGGACTCACTGGATCGTTATCACCCCAGATTAATAAGATTTCGACATTTATGTCTGACAGAAACTCTTCATAGTTAACATTGGTAGTAATAAACCAATCTGGATATTTTAAAAATGCTTGGCGGTATGCTTCACGCCAGTCTTGCACATTAAATCGTTTAAGGTTGATTCCACCAGAAGTAGCAATTAAGACCAGCCCTTTCACCAAATGAGGTTTTTTTAGCGCTGCGGCAACGGCAAAAATGCCACCCATAGATTGAGCAATAATTACAGATTCATCATGAATTTGTTCAAGAACATAACTGGTTAGTTCTTCAAAATTTTTAACCTGAGAAGATTCTGGTGTATCTCCAAAACTGGGGTAACCAATAATTTTTGTCTGGTAATGCTGAGCTAATTTACTAATTAAGGGATGCCAAAATGTCGTACTGCCTGATGCGCCGGGTAAGAAAATTAAATTATTCATATTTTTATAAAGTAATAAAATTAAGAAATTATTGTACATATAAAAGAAAGCCTCTTTTATCACTTTAGCTAATGAAAGAGGCTTCTATTTAGGTAATGCTATTAGCCTTGAAAATAACGTAAATCCAAACGCCCATCATATACATGAGTTGTTGGACCCGTCATCCAAACTACATCTCCTTCTTGCCATTCAATTTGTAGCTTACCACCAGCAAGTTCTACTTCAACTGAGTTCGCAAGTAAGCCACGGCGCATACCACTTACCGCAGCGGCACAAGCACCTGTGCCACATGCAAGTGTTTCACCGACGCCACGCTCAAATACACGTAAGCGAACATGTTTTTCATCAATTACTTGCATAAAGCCAGCATTAACACGTTCAGGAAAACGTTTATGTGACTCAACTTGTGGACCAATGCCAGCAACATCTGCAGTTAATACATCTGGAACAATAGTGACAGCATGGGGGTTGCCCATATTGACCACATCAATATTAATGTTCTGGTCGTTAGCTAACTCAAGTGTATATAAAGCTTCTGGTTGTTCAGCAATGAATGGAATTTCATTCGGCAAAAATTTCGGGTAGCCCATATTGACGCGAACCCAACCATTTTGTCCCAATTCAGGTTTTACAATACCTGCTTTGGTTTGGACAGTAATACTTGTTTTAGTTGTTAAATGGCGCTCATGTACAAAACGAGCAAAACAGCGTACACCATTACCACATTGTTCAACTTCAGAACCATCTGCATTAAAAATACGATATTTAAAATCTGCTTCCGGTAAATCTGGCGGTTCAACAATTAAAAGCTGATCAAAACCAATGCCAAAATGACGATCGGCTAAGCGTTGAATTGTTTCTGTATCTAAATAAGCACGTTGGCTGATCAGATCAACCACCATAAAGTCATTACCTAGGCCATGCATTTTAGTAAATTCTAACAACATTTCATTTACTCCTCAGGCAATAAGCGTTCATTTTCCCAAAGGGATTCAACCGTTTCACGCTCACGAATCAAATGGGCTTTATCGCCTGACACCATTACTTCTGCGGCACGTCCACGTGTATTGTAATTTGAACTCATTACAAAACCATAAGCGCCAGCACCGAGAACAGCTAATAAGTCATTTTCTTTTAAAGCCAATGAACGATCTTTACCAATGAAGTCACCTGTTTCACAGATTGCTCCAACGAGATCCCAAGTTTTTTCTTCAATATCTGAACTTGGCACTACAGGTTGGATATCCATCCACGCTTCATATAAAGCAGGGCGAATTAAATCATTCATTGCTGCATCAATAATGGCAAAGTTACGGTGGCTCGTTGGCTTGAGCAAATCAACTTTGGTTAAAAGCACACCTGCATTTGCACTAATGCTACGACCCGGTTCCATATAAACCTTGAGACCTAACTTTTCTAAAGCAGGTTTCATTGAGTTGGCATATTCTTCAACACTTGGCGGCGTTTCATCTTTATAACAAACACCTAAACCACCACCAATATCAATGTGTTTAAGATTGATACCAAGTTTTTTTAGTTCTTCGATCATCAACATGACACGATCTAAAGCATCAACAAACGGTTTAGTCTCGGTCAATTGCGAACCGATGTGGCAGTCAATTCCAATAATTTCAAGGTTTGGTAAAGATGCAGCATATTGATAAGTTTCATAAACGGTATCACTTGGAATACCAAATTTATTTTCTTTTAAACCTGTTGAAATATAAGGATGAGTTTTTGCATCTACGTCTGGATTTACACGTAAAGAAATTGGCGCTTTTTTGCCTAGACGTGCTGCAACTTTTTGAAGACGGTCTAGTTCTGCATAAGACTCTACGTTAAAGCAAGCAATGCCTACATTTAACGATGTTTCGATATCGGCTTCAGTTTTACCTAAACCAGAAAAAACGACTTTAGATGCATCCCCACCCGCTTTTAAAACGCGTGCAAGTTCACCACCTGATACGATATCAAAACCAGCACCAAGTTTTGCCAACACATTAAGAACAGCTATATTTGAGTTAGATTTCACCGCAAAACAGATTTGATGATCAATAAAATCAAAAGCACGGTCCATATCTAAGTAATGTTTTTCAAAAGCTGCTTTAGAATAAACATACAAAGGTGTGCCAAATTGCTGCGCAAGCTGCTCCATAGAACATTGCTCTGCATGCAATACTCCATTAATGCGAGTGAAACTCATGAATGTGTCCTTATTTCAAAGCTTAAGGTGAAGTTGTTTGGGTTGGGGCTGATGATTCAACTGGCTGTTCAGCCTGCTCATCCTGTTGAACAACTTGTTTCTGTTCTTTATTACGATAGAGCAAGTATTTCGCGCGTTTGTCATAATTCGGATCAGAAGGTAGCTGTAATGCTCCTGACTGACCACAAGCGCTAAGCAAAATACTGCTGCTCAATAAACTGATGAGGCAAATGACACGACGCATCTGAGCACCTGATTTAAACAATTCGATGCAGTATACCGTGATCATGCAGGCGGCTAAAGAGTAAACTTAAAGAGAAAAACAATATGCATAAAAAACGCCAGCTTTTCAGCCAGCGTTTGATCATAAGCAAATAAATTTAATTACTTTTTATGACGTGGTTTATAGAAGAAGAAATAACCTATGATCAAGATAACAAACCAAATTGGGCTGACTTTAAGCGCTTTGAACGTATCTGGTTCTAAAGACAGCACATAAATCATGCCAATAAAGAAAATAATCGTGATCCAACATGTAAATAGACCACCCGGTAATTTAAATGTTGATTTTGCATGTAGCTCAGGACGCGTAGTGTAGTAACGGATATAACTCCAGATAATGAGTAACCACACGCAAATGAACAGAATCGTTGAAAGCGTCGTTGCAAGTGTAAATGCCTCAACTGTATTTGGTACAAAATACTGTAATGCCGCACCTAACAATAAACATGCCGCAGAGAAATACAATGCATTTGCCGGTACCGCACGTCTGTTCAATTTACCAAAAGCTTTTGGACCCTGATCTTCACGAGATAAACCAAATAACATACGGCTTGTTGAGAAGACACCACTGTTCATTGATGACATCACTGATGACAATACCACCAAGTTCATCAAGATCGCTGCTGCTGCCACACCAGCTTGGCTGAACAAGTTTACAAATGGACTGATCGCTGGATCAATTTTATTCCAAGGTGTTACAGACATCACAATCAACAATGCCAATACGTAGAAAATAATGATACGGATTGGAATTGAGTTAATTGCTTTTGGTAAGTTACGTGCTGGGTCTTTGGTTTCCGCAGCCGTTGTTCCCACAAGTTCTACACCAACAAAAGCAAAGATTGCAATCTGGAAGCCTGCCAAGAAACCATGTACACCTGTTGGGAAGAAGCCACCGTTAGCCCAGAGATGAGTAAATGATGCAACTTCACCTGTACTTGAGGTAAAGCCTGTAAAGATCATCCATAGACCCACAGCGATTAAAATAATAATCGCAAGAATCTTAATGAGCGCAAACCAGAACTCTAACTCACCAAACAAGCGAACTGTTAACAGGTTTAAACCCATAATAAATACAATCGCGGCAACACTGATCATCGCCCCTTCGACAGGCGAGAAAGGTAGACCATTATTGAAGAACTGTAAGTAGTAAATAATTGCAGAAAGGTCAGCAATACCAATCGTGATCCAACATAACCAGTATGTCCACCCTACAAAGTAACCCGCCCATGGACCGATTAAATCTGTTGTGAAGTCAATAAATGATTTATAGGCAAGATTTGAAAGAAGTAATTCGCCAAGCGCACGCATGACAAAAAACACCATTACACCAATAATCAAATAAATGAATAAGATTGATGGACCAGCAAGGCTAATTGTTTTGCCTGATCCCATAAATAATCCGGTACCAATTGCACCACCAATCGCGATTAGTTGTAAATGCCGATTGGAGAGGCTTCGATGGAGCTCACCTTGTTCATGAGGCTCGCTCAGATTTTGATTCGACATTTTATAAATACACTCCAGTAATTTTTTTAGTCCGTTAGCTAAATTCAAATCAAAAAGACGATATCGCACCATTTGCAGGTATCTTTTAAATGTATATTTTTTGACAACTTTTCAGCTAACCAATTTTGTCTGTATTGCTGATGATTCCAAGCTACATACAATTAAATCCGATAATACGCACAAGCCCCTAGCAATACAATGCACTTTTTTGGAACATCCAGTTTCTCATTTAATGATCAATCTCATATGAAAAAAGGTGGTCAATATGACCACCTTTTTAGCTATTTGGTTGTTAAACTCTAGCTTCCTGTTTTCTTAACTTGCGCATTCAGTTCTTGGTTTTTCTTCAAGCGCTCTTCCCAGAATGTCGCATTTTTAATTCCTAATTTAATAGGGTCAAATGTGTACTCTTTTACTCCCGCTTTTTGTTGTTCTTCGTAATCTTTTAATGCCTTAATCGTTGGTTTATAAATAAAGTACGTTACAACAATACCAATAATATTAATCCATGCCATCAAGCCAACACCAATATCACCAATACCCCAGATATAGCCTGTGGCACTCAGTAAACCATAACCTACAGCGAGAATGATTGAACATTTTACAATGAACAGTAATGACGGTGATTTTGTAATGTAGCTCAAATAAGCAAGGTTTGTTTCTGCAATATAGTAGTAAGCTACGATAGTGGTGAATGCAAAGAAGAATACGGCTAAAGCAACAAAGATCTGACCAAAATTACCAAAAATAGTGCTCACCGCCATTTGTGTAAATGCAGGAGAACCAATTTCAGTCGAGGCAGGAACATTTTGAACAATGAATTGACCTGCTTCTAAAGCCCCCTGAACATTATATTGGCTTGTCATTAAAATCATAAATGCAGTAGCAGAACAAACAATTATACTATCAAAGTGAATTGAAAAAGATTGGACCAAACCTTGTTGAGCTGGATGTTGAACTTCTGCTGCCGCTGCTGCGTGTGGTCCTGTTCCTTGGCCTGCCTCATTGGCATAAACACCACGTTTCACCCCCCAACCGATTGCAGCACCAAGACCTGCCATTGGCGTAAATGCATCTGTAAAAATCAGGCTTAATACTTTTGGAAGATCTGAGATGTTAACCACAACAATGATAACAGCCATGAGGAAATAACCAATTGCCATAAAAGGTACAACCAGTTCAGCAAACTGAGCAATTCGTTTAATCCCACCGAAGATGAGGATAGCCAGCAAACCAATCACGACGACCAAAGCAACGAGTTTATAGACACCAACATCACCAAAAACAATTGCGCCTTCACCTGTAATCTGTGTAAATGCCTTACCTACTGCATTGGCTTGAATACCCGGTAAAAACAAACCACAAGCGACAATTGCTGCAATAGCAAATACAATTCCTAACCAACGCTGACCTAGTCCTCTATCAAAATAAAATGCTGGGCCACCGCGATATTGTCCTTGATACTCAACTTTATAAAGTTGACCGAGTGTCGATTCTACATAAGCTGTACCGGCACCAAAGAATGCAACCATCCACATCCAAAAAACTGCACCGGGTCCACCAAAGCCAATTGCTGCTGCAACACCCGCAATGTTACCTACACCAATACGACCTGCTAAAGATACTGATAATGCCTGAAAAGATGAAACGCCCTGCTCTGAAGAAGTACCTTTTATTAAAAGTCTAGCCATTTCCTTAATTTGGCGGACCTGAACAAATCTTGTCAAAATAGAAAAGAATAAACCAACGCCTAAACATAAATAGATAAGCGCCTTACTCCATATAATACTATTTACCCAATCAACAATTTCTGCTGCACTCATAGATATCAACCTTTTGTATTTCTAAAAATACAATACTCATATTATTTTGTTCGTTTTCACTTCAGCAATATCCATGCCATATCTATAATAAACAGCTAGATACATGCTCCAGTAAAAACACCTTCCTTGGGGAATAGATTAGATTTTTTATATCCATTGAAAACAAACTTTATCTGACTTGTAAAAATCCAATATCGTGTTATTTTTGATGTCTTTCCCTTATTAGTTCCTTAGAAGATCCCTTCAAATTTCCTCATTATCTTTTATGAAAATTTTAGGAAACAAGAATGAAGAACTTCCTAAGAACTATATTTATATAATATCGAGCAAAATTTCAATTTTTTATGAGTAAAGTCAAAACTGTTTACCGTTGCGAGCAATGTGGTGCCGATCATCTTAAATGGGCTGGTCAATGCTCAGAGTGTGGTGAATGGAATTCTCTGACTGAAGTTAAACTTGAGCCAACCACTGCTCACCGTGCACGTCCAAAAATTGGGGGCTATGCGGGTCAAGTTGCTAACATTACAACGCTAAATAAAGTTTCAGTTTCGCATGAAACCCGTTTACCTACAGGTATTAGCGAATTTGACCGAGTGCTTGGCGGCGGTTTGGTGACCGGTTCTGTGGTGCTGATTGGTGGTGACCCCGGTATTGGTAAATCAACCATTCTTTTGCAAACCGCAACGCACATGGCAAGCGCAAAAAGCTCTGCACTTTATATTACGGGTGAAGAATCTTTATCTCAGGTGGCGCTTCGTGCGCAACGTCTTGATCTGCCAACTGACCAATTAAAAGTCATGGCTGAAACCTGTGTAGAACGCATTTGTGAAGTTTTAGAACAAGAAAAACCTGTAGTCGCTATTCTAGATTCGATTCAAACCCTTTATACAGAAACCCTCCAATCTGCTCCGGGTGGTGTTTCACAAATTCGTGAATCTGCTGCTTTATTAACCCGTTATGCAAAAAATAGTGGCACAGCGCTATTCATTGTTGGTCATGTGACCAAAGAAGGTGCACTGGCAGGTCCGCGTGTTTTAGAGCATATGGTGGACTGCGTACTTTACTTTGAAGGTCAATCGGATTCTCGCTATCGCATGATTCGTGCTGTTAAAAACCGTTTTGGTGCAGTGAATGAGCTTGGCGTATTTGGCATGACTGATAAAGGCTTACGTGAAGTGGCCAATCCTTCCGCTATTTTCTTAAGTCGTTATGATGAAGCGATTCCCGGCTCAATTGTCATGATTAGCCGTGAAGGAACTCGCCCTCTTTTGGTCGAAGTACAAGCTTTAGTTGATGATGCTCAAGGACAACCACGACGTGTTGCACTTGGTCTTGAACAAAACCGTTTAAATATGCTGCTTGCTGTCATGCATCGTCATGGTGGCGTGCAAACCACTGGACAAGATGTATACGTCAACATTGTAGGTGGCTTAAAAATTACCGAAACAGGTTCTGATTTGGCTGTTTTACTTGCATGTGCTTCAAGTTTACGTACTAAAGCATTGCCCCAACAGCTTGCAGTTTTTGGTGAAGTTGGTCTTTCTGGTGAAATTCGCCCTGTTCCTAACGGTCAGGAGCGCTTAAAAGAAGCAGCGAAACATGGCTTTAAATATGTCATTTTACCAAGAGGAAACGCCCCTCAAAAGGCAATTCCGGGCGTACAAGTTATTGCTGTTGCGCGCTTGCATGAAGCATTGGCAGAAGCTATGCAACTCAGTGATGAATTGACATAAAAAAACATACTTTTATAGTTGAAATTTAGAGTAAAAGCCTGCATAAATACTATTACAAATTAACTTTAAACAGGAATTTCCTATGGAAGTACACCAGCGTGGCTTGATTACCGGTATTTTAATGGCTGCTTTAGCAATTTCTCCTCTTGCTGAAGCTAAACGTGCAGGTGGTGGTAAAAGCCACGGTATGGCACGTTCGACTACTTCAAGCCAGTCTTATCAACAACCTCGTCAAGTGACTCCAGTTCAACAAACCACTACAGCGCCTCAGAAATCTGGTCCAGGTGTTGGTTCAATGGTTGCAGCTGGTGTGGCTGGTGCTGCCGTAGGTGCTGTTGCAGCAAATGCTTTAGCTGATGACAAACCGACATCAACTGAACAGCAAGCCACTCAGGCTCAAGCTCAAGAAGAGAAAAAAGGTGGAATCCCAAGTTGGATTTGGGTATTGCTTGCTGCAGCTCTTGCTTTCTTTGTATTCCGTAAATTGGGATCAAAAAAAAAATTAGCAGGTAACAACCCTTACGCACCAAATAGTAACGGTCAAAACCCATTTGGCCGTTCTGCTGCACCACAAGCAGCTCCACGTAATGCCGGCGACAATACAAATATCTTTGGTCAATCTGTGGGTGGCGGTGCAGCAACGCAAGCGCCTTTTGGTGGTGTAACCACGAGCAATGGCAATCAACTTCCAGATGGTAGTGAACCAGCTGCGTTCTTACGTATTGCACGTCAACGTTTTAATCACATCCAATCGATGAATACTGCAAGTAACATTGAAGAAATTCGCCGTTACTTAACACCAGAACTTTATAGTTCTATGTATAACGACATCATGGAAAACCAAGATCAAGACGTTGCTGAATTTAGTAACTTGAATGCGATGGTTGTAGACAGTGCGACTGAAAATGGTCAATACGTAGTAAGTGTACGTTTCACTGGTACAGTAAGTGAAGATCTAAACAGCTTGCCACAACCGTTTACCGAAATCTGGCACTTTGTTAAGCCTACTGGCTCTCAGCAAGACTGGGTTGTTGCAGGTATTCAACAAGCTTAAGCTGAATAAATCCTCAATAAAAAAGCCACAATATTGTGGCTTTTTTATTTGTCAGCTTTTAAGCAATTTCTGCTGGAAAGGTCACTACTTTTTCGATTTTGACCTGATCCATTGCAACCATGAGTAAACGGTCTACACCTAAAGCAATTCCTGAGCATTCCGGCATATGAGGCAATGCTGCTAACAGATGCTCATCTAAAGGCATAACATGAAGCCCTTGCTTAGCCCGCTCTGCATTATCTGCTTCAAAGCGTGAACGTAACACATCTGCATCGAGTAATTCATCGTAAGCATTAGCGAGCTCTAAGCCTTCAATATAAACCTCGAAACGCGCCGCGACCTCTTCCCCATCTTCATCTACTTTCACTTTTGCCAAAGAGGCCATTTCTGGTGGAAAGTCAGTTAAAAAAACTGGAGCATCAAAACCTAAACTTGGTTCAACAAAATGAGAAAATAACAAATCCATATAAGCTAAACGGTCATCGCCCAAGTCGAGATTTAACCCCACACGATTTGCCGTATCTTTGAGTTGTTTCAAAGTTGCCTGCAAAGGGTTGATATCAAGACGATCTTGAAAGGCATGCTTATAACTTAAAATAAATGGACGAACTTCGCCAAAACGATGCTGCAAACATGTTTGCAATAAATCGGCTGTTTCATGCATTAACGCTTTTAAGTCTAGACCGGGGCGATACCATTCAAGCATAGTAAATTCACTGTTGTGTTTACGCCCGTGTTCATCATCTCGAAAAACCTTACAAATCTGGTAAATCGGTCCACTACCGCTCGCCAATAAACGCTTCATGGCAAACTCTGGTGAAGTCTGTAAATATTGAGTTTGCAATTTGCCATTAATATGACGCAAAGCCTGAACTGAAGCTAAATGCACATCGGTGACACCTGCCTGTGAAACGATCGGTGTTTCGACTTCCATGACACCACGTTCAGCAAAAAACTGACGAATTTGGGTATAGAGCTTGGCACGAGCTTTTAAGGCATCAATTGAACAAGTAGGTTGATAGCTTAAACTCATGCCTGTGGTCCCCCATGTGCTGCCCATTCACGGCGCAGCGGATAATTTTTACGTAATAAATCAAATGCTTTTTGCTCTACTTTGCCGTCTTTAATACAAGCACGGATGTTGGCATCATCTTGAGCAATATCATAAATCTGAGCTAACTTTTGCTTTAAAACAGCTTTTAAATCATGTCCTGAAAAATAGTCTTCGCATGCAGGTAACTGAGTTTCAAAACGCTTATTAATGTCGTATCCAAACTTTTGACAAAAAGCTTCATAAATCATTTGTGTACCGCGAGCTTTTCCTTCAAGGCTATAACCAGCAATATGCGGTGTTGCTAAAGCCAACATGTCTATAAGTTCTTCTGATATGACTGGTTCATGCTCAAATACATCAAGCACCACTTTACGCTGGGTACGTTGAATGTCTTTCATTAAAGCGGCTTCTTTCACGACTGGACCACGTGCACTATTAATTAAAATTGTGTCAGGTTGAAGCGCTGCGAAAGCTTTTTCATCAAACAAATGATATGTAGGATGTTCACCGTTTTTGGTCAGCGGCACATGAATTGAAATTGCGTTGGCTTGTTGCAACAAAGTTTCTAAGCTTACATTTTCAATTGTGTCTAGTTTCACATATGGGTCAAAGCCAATTACATTCCAACCAAGTAACTGAGCCATATAGACCAAAAGCTTACCGACGTTGCCAAGGCCAACAATACCTAGGGTAAATTTTTCTTGTTGTTCTAAAAGGTTTGCATCTAAATGAAGTAAAGCAGTAATGACATATTCAGCAACCGCTTGGGCATTACAACCAGCCGCATTTGCCCATGTAATTCCTTGTTTTTCTAACGCCGCAATATCTAAATGATCGGTCCCGATTGTGGCACTGCCCACATATTTTAATACTGTGTTTTCAATTAAACTTGCGTTAACTGCAGTAACCGAACGAACCAATAAAGCTTCAGCATCTTTTACATCTGCATGGGTTAAAGTACGCCCTGCTTTGTGTTGAATATCGCCAAATTCTGAAAAAAAGTAATCGGTAAATGCCAAGTTTTCATCTGCGACGATTTTCATTGTCTGCAACTCATAGCTTATAAAAACGTTATTATCCTTTGAGTTGTAGCAAAGCACAATGTTAATGCCTTTAAATTCACGATTCTAAACTTTGACGGTTTGCAAATTACAAGCCACCACCAAAGTAGAAATAGGCCATCAAGGCCAGTGTGATCCAAACTAGAATAATCAACACAGCAACCAAATAATTTTGAGGCCGACGCTCCTGTTGATCTAACCATTCTTCAGCTTGTTGTTCCGCATCTAAAATGACTTGTTGAGGTGTAAAACGCACAGCTAACCAAATGAGCATCGGTAGAATGATGGCCTCATCTAAAAGGCCTAAAATAGGAATAAAATCTGGAATTAAATCGATTGGACTAAAGGCATAAGCCACAGCCACCACAGCAATAACTTTTGGGAACCATGGCATTTGGGGATGCTTTGATGCAAACCAAAGCATAATAATTTGTTTTTTTAGACGTTTTGCCCATTCTTTTAGTGATTGTAACCAAGACATTTGGACAGACTCTGAACCTTTAGAGTTTTATAATAATCCATAAAACCTATCCTTAGCTTAAAAGCCAAAGAAATGTTAGATGAGCTTCATTTTAGGTCCATCATCTTGAACAATATATTTTAAATTTCTGTATATAAAACAAATCTATCTCCCCTACAAAAACTCGCCAAAGTCAGGCCAGATTGTTTGGCTAATTGAATAGCCATGCTAGTAGGTGCTGAAATTGACGCCAATAGGCTGATGTTCAGCTGGGCACATTTTCGTATTAGTTCATAACTTGCACGACTGGTCATCACCACAAAACCTAAACTGGTATTGTAGTTTTCTTGCGCTAAATAACCTATTAATTTATCTAAAGCATTATGGCGGCCGACATCTTCAAATAAGGCGACGATATGACCATCAACCACCCAAGCTGCGGCATGTGCGCCACCCGTTAAAGCGGTAATTTCCTGTTGGGCTTTTAAGTGGGAAATGGCACTCGGAATTTGCTCAAGCCATATTTTTGATGCATGCGTTGTAATTTTAGGAACGTCTAACTGAAACTGCTCTAAACTCTCAATTCCACACAAACCACAGCCTGTACGGCCTACCATCATGCGGCGGTGTTCTTTTAATGCAACAAATGCTCTCGATGAAATAGTCATTTCCACCGTAATGCCCAATTCATTTTGATGTACATCAAGTGCATATAGCTCTTTTAAGCTGGTTAAAATTCCTTCCGAGAGACTAAAACCTTTGGCAAATAATTCTACATCGGTCGGTGTCGCCATCATCACCGCATGCGAAATGCCGTTATACACCAAAGCAATTGGGTACTCTTGCACAATATGATCTAAAACATTTTCAGAGTTGGTTTTGTTAAACCGCTGTACTGGTAATGTCTCAACCCCATAAGAATGTGGTGTCAAAATTATTTCCTTTATTTCAAAATGGCGCTTGTTTAGAGCGCCATTTGTTTGGATGATATTTTTTAATATTGCCTTTGATTAAAGGTTGCTTACTTTCTTATCGGCATCTTCAGGGGCTACTGCCGTTGCCAAGTTAAAATGCTCTGGCGCATTTCCGGGATGCAAAATCACAGGAACACTTTTTGAAGCAGGAATCTTGGCATATTTATCATGACTGCTTAATGCCACCAAAGGATTAGTTTCCGGATAGTAAGCGGCTAAACTGCCTCGCGGAATGTTGTACGGCACAATACGGAAACTATGCACGATACGTTTCACACCGTCTGAAAAAACACTTTCAATATCGACCCACTGGTTTGCTTCAAAACCAGCTTCATCAATATCAGCTTGGTTCATAAACAACACACGGCGCTGACCGAACACCCCACGGTAACGGTCATCTAGACCATATAGAGTAGTGTTGTATTGGTCATGAGAACGCGTGGTCATTAAGGTATAAACTTTACTGTCGGTATATGCGGCAGCGTACTGATTTTCTTTATCGGCATAGACTTCACTCAGCGGTGTAATCATAAACTGCGCTTTACCACTTTTTGTATTCCAGATGTGCTGATTGGCTGGATGCTCTAGATGAAAACCGCCCGGTTTATAGACGCGTAAATTAAAGTCATGGAACTCATCAAATACATCGGCAATAGAGTCACGAATACGGTCATAACTTTCGATATACCACTTCCACTTAATTTGGCTGTCTGGAAGCACTGCTTCGGCCATTCGGGCGACAATATCTGGTTCAGACAAAATATTGTCAGAAATTGGAGCGTTACGCCCTGCTGACAAATGAATATTACTCATTGAATCTTCGACTGAAATTGCTTGTGGTCCATGAAGCTGCTCATCAATTTCAGTACGGCCTAAACATGGCAAAATAAGTGCGTCTTTACCACACACCAAATGGCTACGGTTTAACTTGGTTGCAACATGAACAGTTAAATTACACTTTCTAAGTGCTTCTTGGGTATACGGCGTATCTGGCGTTGCAACTGCAAAGTTCCCACCTAAACCAATAAAGACTTTGACCTCGCCTTCAGCCATGGCTTTAATGGTTTCAACGACACCATGTCCATTTTTTCTCGGTGATTTAATACCAAACACACGGTCAATGTTGTCGAGTAATTTAGGGCTAGGCAGTTCATTAATACCCATGGTTCGGTCGCCTTGTACATTACTATGCCCACGAACCGGACAAAGTCCTGCGCCCGGTCTGCCAATTTGTCCACGCGCCAACAATAAATTTGCCAGCATGTGTACATTGGCTGTTCCGTGACGGTGTTGCGTGATACCCATTCCCCAACAGAAAATTGAACGCTCTGATTCTAAAAAGAGTTTGGCGAGTTTTTCTAAATGTTCAGGCGATAGGCCTGAGTGTTTATAAAGATCTGCCCATTCAGTTCTTTCAACCTCAGCAATCATTTCATCAAAACCAACGGTATTCACCGCAATAAAGTTTCGGTCAAAAACACTCGGTTTACCTGAAGCTAGCGCTTTTTTATCCCACTCATTTAAGTGTTTTAACATACCCAACATGAGTGCATAGTCACCGCCAATTTTCGGCTGAAAATAATAACGACTAATTGGCGTACTGCCGTTGGTCATCATTTCAAGCGGTGCTTGCGGGTCTTGGAAACGCTCAAGACCTCGTTCTTTAATTGGGTTAATCGCAATAATATTGCCGCCACGTTTAGACACTTCACGTAAAGTACCTAACATACGTGGATGGTTGGTGCCGGGGTTATGACCAAAACTAAAAATAGCATCGGCTACGTCAAAGTCTTCTAGGGTGACTGTGCCTTTTCCTAAACCAATCGAGTCAAGCAAACCAACACTTGTGGTTTCATGGCACATGTTCGAGCAGTCTGGAAAGTTATTTGTACCAAAGCTTCGCACAAACAATTGATATAAAAATGCTGCTTCGTTACTGGCACGGCCAGAGGTATAAAATGCCGCTTGGTCTGGGTTGTCTAGCGCGTGTAAATGTTGAGCAATGAGTTTAAATGCATCGTCCCATGAAATAGGCACATATTTATCGGTTGCAGCATCATAGCGAACAGGGTCGGTTAAACGGCCCAAGTCTTCTAGAAAAAAGTCACTTTGCTCTGATAACCAACTGACGGTATGCCCTGCGAAATATTCAGGAGTCACTGTTTTACTGGTTGCTTCAAAGGCAACCGCTTTTGCACCATTTTCACAGAAGTTAAACGCATGGGCATCTTTCTTTTCTGGCCATGCACAGCCGGGACAGTCAAAACCTGTAGGCTGGTTAATGTTGAGTAAGGTAATTGAACCTTTACCTAAAATATCTTGTCGCTTTAAGTTTCGAGCAACACTAAGAAGTGCGCCCCACCCGCCAGCAGGATGAGTATATGGCTCAATTCGCGCAAAACCGTTATTTTCCTGTATATGCTTTTGTTCTTCTGAATTATCCACTTTTTCATCCTCTTATTTCTTCTTAGGCATTCAACAGATCCAATAAAACCACAATTTAATTATGCTTATATCAAGAATCGCTGCTGTCTAGCTTGTGGGTAGAGTCCGCTTGGTATGTTATTCACCATATTTTAAAAAGCTGGCTCAACTGTTCTTATAATATGTGCCATATTTTTTACAATTACAATCATTTAGGCCAACGGCGCTATTTATAGAAAAACATATAAAACAATGAGTTAAAAAGATAGAAACTCCGCCTTTTACAGATCAAAACATTATTGGCTTTTATTTTTAACAGATTGAAAGCCTTTTAAAGTTGATGTTTACATGTCTTTATCTATGTTTTTTTCGCATTAAACAGTATAAAACAATTAAAAATCTATCCACATTAGAGCATTTATGAAGGTTGTGATCGCCCCTGATTCATTTAAAGACAGCTTACCTGCTTTAAACGTAGCTCAGGCCATTGCCAAAGGATGGCAAGAAGTTTTTCCTCATGCAGAAACGATTTTATGCCCGATGGCCGATGGCGGCGAAGGAACTATTGAATCTGTTTTAGAAGTCAGCGGTGGTCAATGGCGTGAAAAAACTGTAGTCGGGCCATTAGGTCAGCCTGTTCAGGCCAAATGGGGATGGTTAGAAAAACAAAAAATCGCCATCATTGAAATGGCTCAAGCGAGCGGCATACAGCTAGTCCCGCCGTCAGAGCGTGATGCTTGCCATAGCACAACGTTTGGAACAGGTCAGCTCATTCTGGATGCTTTAGATGCAGGCGCAAAAGACATTATTTTAACTGTAGGCGGTAGTGCAACCAACGATGGCGGCACAGGATTACTGAGTGCTTTAGGTGCTGTTTTGCACGATGCCAACCAAAAGGTTTTACCCGCAGGTGGCCTCGCTCTAAGCAACTTATCAAAAATTGATTTAACACATTTCGACTCACGTATTCAGCACACGCAGTTTTTACTAGCTGCCGATGTGAGCAATCCACTTTGCGGACCAAACGGCGCATCTCATATTTTTGGTCCACAAAAAGGGGCTTCCCCTACTCAAGTAAAGTTACTTGATCAAGCGCTTGCCCATTTTGCCGATGTCTCGGCACAACTTTTAGGTTTCGACAAACGAGATGAAGCAGGTTCTGGCGCTGCTGGTGGCTTGGGCTTTGCAGCCAAAAGTTATTTAAATGCAGACTTTAAAGCTGGCGTTAAAGTCGTGGCTGAACTGAATCAACTTGAGCATAAAATTTCTAATGCAGATTGGGTCATTACAGGCGAAGGTAAATTTGACCAGCAAACCTTAAGCGGTAAAACCGTTTTTGGGGTAAGCCAAATTGCAAAATTTCATGGCATCCCTGTCATTGTGATTGCAGGAACTTTAGGCCAAGGCTATCAAGCACTTTATGAGCACGGCGTTACGGCTGCTTTCTCATTAGCAAATGGTCCGATCACATTAGAACAAGCCTGCGAACATGCGGCAGAACTCATTTATGAAAGAACAGTGGATATTGCGAGGTTAATTCAGCTTAGCCAAACCAGTTTGAGAGATAAAAAAGTTTAATCGACTAACTTTAAAAGACTCTCTTTACAACTTTCCAATATTTCATCGCTAAGCAAGGATTGGTCTGGGCATGCGCGAGACAAGGCAATTGCCCCCACAGATTGAGCAAGAATATTAATAGCTTGCTTTCTCAACTCTTCTGTTTCTAAAGAAACTTGTTTTGCTCGTTCATTCATAATGAACTGAATAAGTTGCTCAATGCCCTCTTCAAATTCGACTTTTACTTCGTCTGGTTGTCTTGCAGCATCACAAGATAGCGCTGTTAAGGTGCAGCCCAAATCTCGGTTGTCTCGATGAGTACGAGACACATAAAGCTGAATAAATTGAGTTAAGTTTAAGCCTTCTATTCTTTTTAAAACCTGCTCAAGCCCATGTTTAACAGTAATTGAGACAAGGTCTGTTTTCGAGCTGAAATGTTTATAAAACCCACCGTGGGTAAAGCCTGCGCTAGACATTAATTCAGCAATGCCGACACCGTCGTAGCCTTTGCTACGAAACAGTTGAGTCGCCTTCTCGACAATTTTTTCTCGGTTTTCTTTTACCTGAGTTTTACTGACTTTCATGTTGGCTACCCACTTTTACTCACCCTATTCGTCACAATTATACATTGATTATGGTTGACATCAAAACTTGCATATTTTAGATTATACTCATAATCTAAAAATTAAATCGTGGAGACATCACATGTCAGCTCAATCAAAAGTACTTATTACAGGAGCTTCGTCAGGAATTGGTTCTGTCTATGCAGACCGATTTGCTCAACGTGGCCATAACTTAATCTTGGTTGCACGAGACACAAACCGCCTAGATAAAATCTCAAAAGATCTTCAAGAAAAATACGGCGTACAAGTCGAGTTCATTCAAGCCGATCTATCAAACGATCAGGACATCAGTAAAATTGAAGATGTACTCAAAAACGATGTTGATATTGAAATTCTGGTAAATAACGCAGGCATTGCATTAAACGGAAACTTTTTAACTCAAGATATTAAAGACATTGAAAAACTTATAACTTTAAACATGACTGCGGTTGTTCGTTTGTCTCATGCAATTTCGCAATCACTTATACATAAAGGTAAAGGTGCCATTATTAATTTAGGCTCTGTGCTTGGATTAGCTCCTGAATTAGGTTCTACCATTTATGGCGCAAGTAAATCTTTCATCCAATTTTTTAGCCAAGGCTTATATTTAGAATTAAAAGATCATGGCGTGCATATTCAAGCAGTATTGCCTTCGGCAACTAAAACCGAAATTTGGGAACGTTCAGGCATCGACTTAAGCCAAGTCCCACCATTAATGGATGTCAATGATTTGGTCGATGCGGCTCTAATTGGTTTTGACCGCAAAGAAACGATTACAATTCCTGTGCTGAAAGACGAAAATCAATGGAATAATTTTGAAAAATCACGTATCACATTATTACCAAACTTTTCTTCGGCTGATGTAGCCCAACGTTATAAAAACTAACGAGTACCGCTACCCAACTCTTAAGTAGGAAAATCTTATGAATGTTATTGATGCCATCCGTAACCGCCGCGCAGTTAAACGCTTCGACCCTGCTTTTCAACTTTCTGAAGATAACAAAAAGCAGTTATTACAAGAAGTTTTAGCAAATGCGCCAAGCGCTTTTAACTTACAACATTGGCGTCCAGTCATCATTGAAGATACTGAGTTAAGACAAAAAATTCGCACCATTGCTTGGGATCAACCACAAGTTACAGAGTCATCATTACTGATTGTGTTGTGTGCAAAAGTAAATACATGGGAAGTTGATGCTAAGCGTGTATGGGATGGCGCGACTCCAGAAGTACAAAATATTATGGCTGGCGCAATTGACCAATATTACCGTGACCGTCCGCAAACTCAACGTGACGAAGTAATGCGTAGTGCAGGTATTTTTGCTCAAACTTTAATGTTACTTGCTCAAGAGCATGGTTTAGACAGTTGCCCAATGGATGGTTTTGACTTTGACGCAATGGCAAAGCTCATTAACTTACCTGAAGATCATGTGGTGTGTTTAATGATTGCTGTTGGTAAGTCAGCTTCTGAACCTTACCCACGTGTGGGTAAACTTCCTTACGACGATGTGATTATTCAAAATACATTCTAAGTTATTCAAAATTATTAAAATTTCATACTATTTTATAAATATAAAATAGTATGAAGCTCTCAAATCTACAAAAAACAATATATAAAAATAAATATTATTAAAAAATATCTTGACTTGATCAAAAAAAGCGCAAAAAATATTAATTAGAATAATAAGGTTAATATAGTGAGGCAGAATATGAATAAATTATTATTCCTATCTATTGTTATTATTTGCCTGCTAAGTACTTCTGTTTTTTCAAAAGAATTTTCAAATAATTCTCTCCAAACGGAGTATCCAAATAATAAACCATTAAATAGCGATATCCTCTTTAAAAAAGTAGATGATATCAACTCTAAAAAAACGGAAGATAAAAAAATAGGCATTCCTTTAAAATACTCTGCTAACAAGATACAAGTCAATCCAATTACTAAATCTAAAAATAATTGCCCATATTGCGAACAAATACCGAAAGAACCTCCTCGAGCAACGACCCCTACTAAATCTCCGTGTTTTCCTTAAAGGAGAATTAAAATGAAATCAATTATTAAAATTATTGTTTTTGAAACAATATTATTACTATCAATAAATGTTTACTCTACAACAGATACTTCCACGCCCCCTCAAAATACTAACTTATTAAAAAATACAGCATTCACAGATGCAGATGTTAAAAAAACTGAAAATAAATTAAGAATAGAAAGACTAGAATCGGAAATAAAAAAACTTCACCTTGAAGATAAAGAAACAGAAATGTTAATAGCTTCAAATAATAATATTTATCAAATACGAGGCGATACTTTTAAAAACCAACAAAAACAGAATATTATGATTTTTTATTTAGTTTTATTTTTAGTGGTAAGCAGTATTTCTTTTGTTTTCATCCAACTATTCATTTGGGCAAAAGAGTATAAAAAACAAAATGACATGATTAATCAGATGAGAAATAGTCCAAATAATAACCCTACTCAAACTGAAAACGATCAAAATGATACCACTAATCAAATAGAAAATAGTCAATTTGAATTGTCACCACAAAGTTTAAAAGTAACTACTCCATTTATAGGGCTATTAACATTAATCGTAACTTATCTCTTTTTCTATATGTATATCACAGAGGTTTACAAAATAACTGAGATGTCTTAATAACAAACTTTAAGGGATAGCTTCTTATAATTTTAAATAGGCACCCTATTAAAAGTCCTTTCATACAAGGACTTTTATTTTACAATAATATTTATCAATCCACTTCAAAACTGATTTAATCAAGATGTTTTAAATCTTTTATTAGCAATATTATTTTGCTTCTTTTAAAAACTTATCTCAAAATAAGCACATTAAATATTCTAAAATTATAAATTACATATATTATGTCTCTTTAAACTGCTTCAAAAAACATTCTAATATCATCTCTTTATCCCCTACTTGAGCCGAGCTTAAAAGCTGAATAATGGTTCCTTCAATCATATATAAAAATAATTTGGCATCCTGAAAGGAAACATCTTTTTTTAGTTTTATTAACTGACTATAGATTTCATTAAGCAACCATGTTCTATATCTCATTGCGGTGATATAGGCTTTTGGATAGGTCAGTTTGATCTCAAAAATTACTTTAAATAATAGATAGTAAAGCCCCTCCAAATCGGTGTGTAAGACATAAAGTTTCTTAAGTTTATCCATCACACTTGTTTGACTGGTGTACTCAACCATTGAAACTACTTTTTCTTTTAAACGTTCTTTTTGCACGATCATGCAGATTTCGATAAAACGCTCTTTAGAGTGAAAATAATGATAAAAAGTCGCTTTTGGAATTTGAGACTCTTTCACGATTCTGTCGATTCCAACCGTATGAAATCCGTGATGGTGAAACAGATCAATTGATTTATTTACAACTTGGATGGCACGTGGGGAGATCACTAAATTTGGCATAGTTTTACCGTTATAAAAATTCTTGTTGTATGTAAACGAGATACTTTTTTGGGAGAAAAAAAGGCATAGCAAAGCCGTTAAGACTGTGTTTTGCACATCTCAAGTTTTATTGTTGATTAAGTTTTTGGTCGCGACGAATTAAAGCCTGAAAGCGCTATTCGCTATCAAGCTAAGTATAAATTTAAGTCGTGTCGATATAGACTTTGGCAAAGGCTGCCAAGAAATTAAGAATGTGCAAAGCCAACTCCTTTTTATTGGGAGTTCTGCCAGACATTTATAGAATTATGGTGGCAGAACGAAAGGGGGTTAGCAGACTGGCTCAAGACCCAGCACACCCGAAGGTGTCCCCCTTCCGTCCTACCGCTACAAAAAGGGAGACGAACGGGTCTACATCAAAAAATGAATTTTTTCAATGTTCTTGAGCACGGTCTGCTAAAACCGGCTGGCAATGTGGCCAGCAGGCAAAGAATAGTGCTCCGCCCTTTTGCAGTCAAGCACACAAAATGACATTTGTTTTAATTTAGATCATTAAAAAGTAAGGATAAATAATGCGTGAGTTATTGTTTAAGTGAGGTTTATAAAGGGAAAATAAAACAGCCTTAAGAGGCTGTTTTATTTGAGCTAGAAAGACTTCGTATAAGCTCCATTAGGTTAATTTTAAATAGTTTTCATAACTCGTTGTCTCTAAAACGTGTAATTTACTTATTTCTAGTTTTTTCATAATATCTGGGATCAAAGATCTATTAGCTAAAAAGAGCTGATCAGTCCTATCAAATCCACCTTGTAGCCTTATTCTTCCATTTTGAACATACATATCCATTAATCGATGTTCTCTTAGACTTTGTATAACAGTGGTTTTATATTCATCAAAATCTATTTTTTTATTATCTTTAAAAGAATACTCATCAAAAAGTTGATAGTAAAAGTTTAAGAATTTTTCTTCGCCATTTAAATATTCATCCAAGCTATTATTTTTCAATGAGATGTCGTAGCAAATGATATTCGATTGATCAGCTTCTACTTCTGAAAGCCAATGATCAAAAATAGAAATAGAAATGACCGTGTCCCACATAAATTTACTCAAATTACTAGAATTTTATAAGGATACATTAAGAGCTTTTCATCGTATAAAATATTTAATTCAACACTAAATAATTTATAAACCTCTCTTTGCTGCAACCACAACACCAACTGTTTTTTTAAACTTAGAACTTTCTTTATTAATTACTCCAACAATGCATAAGACTGCCGACTTAATCTCTGAAGAGGTCGAATAGAGCTTTTCAGTAAGGTCGAAACCAAGGTTTTTTGGGCTTAGTTCCCGTATATGCTGGACTAACTTTAATTGGCCCTTGACCTTTTTCACATTCTTGAACACCCCACTCACTCGGACGAAAACGTGCATTAGCTCCATCGGGTTCAGGTTTACCAAATTCTTTTGCAATATCATAATGAATGGATGGAATTTCAAACAGTACGATGTCCCCACGAGAACAGGTGATGGTGGGACGCTTCGTATCGTAAACCCATTTACCATAACCATTTTCCTCATTAGGGTCAAAGCGCATAACTGGACCTATTTGCTGATCCCATGCCAATTCCATTCGAGGAGGTTCCATCGCAGTTACCCACATTCCAGCGACTTGTACAGGATGAGGGAAACGTACAGCTTGTAATCCCCGTAAACTCAAGGGTAATTGAGGCTCACCGTTGTCAAAAGCATCATAACGACTGATTAAGCTCCCTTTGGGAATCAACAGTTCTCCATATTGCGCATCTTGAGATAAAACGAAATGGCTGCGACTTTCTTTATAATGCTGCTCAAGTGCGAACTCATACTTTACCGATGCAATCATATAAAATAAATAACCAGCCCACAGATCACATATCAATGCCAACAGCGTAATGAATAATGTTTTTCGAGAAAAAAACCTAACAGGCTTTTGCGCCTTCTTTCGCCAAAAGAATATTAATTTCACCAACAAGCCTAGTGTTAGTACAACACCAATTAATGGAACAAAAAACAACAGAAAAATTGCGAAAAAAGAGAATGGCTGTACCGGTATCATAATTTTTAAATCTTTAACTTCATATTTTTCAAAGGTGGGCCGCCAAGAAAATTGTATATACGTGTATTAAAACAAGCCTTATAATTCACAGACACTATTTTATAGCCTTAGCATTTTCACACACTAAATTAAGCATAGCTAAATCATTATCACCCGTGGCTTTCATTACTTCACTCTTTTTATCGCTCTTATACTTAAGTTCACCATTATTTTTATCACCAATCATAAAGTCTAAAATCTGTATCGTCTTATGTGAACAGTCAAAAGCCATGTGGTATTGTGCAATATTATCTTTATCAAAATCACCTGTATAAAACTTTGTTTCGGGTACGCCAACTAGTTTTCTGGTAGCAGTAATTTTAAATTTACTTTTACTTGGTAAATAAAATTCGATTGAATCTAGTTCAAAAGCATAAGCGATATCTTCTTGTTGATAATAAACTTCTTCTGCTTGAATACTATTTGAAAAAGCTGCACAGGTAGCAAAAATTAAGCTAAAAATTGTTTTATTCATTTACTAAAACTCATACATAATTTTTTGTTGCCTGATTTTATATAATTATATTATTTGTTCATACCTGAATTAAAAAAATTTCTTTAAAATAAAAATACTTATTGAAAATTTACTATGTATATCTCAAAAAAGGTTATATAGAGATTTCCTATAGAAAAATATACTCCTATTTCTATGCCTTAGATTTTTTATCCAGCTATCAGTTATATATTCCACTACTGATACAAGATAAAATATACCGATATCTAGGAGAGTGTTTTCGCCTACACACTATAAACAATAAAATTTAATGAGAAGTTATGGATAATTTGAAGCATATAATTATCGCCTTTGTTGTGACTATTATTACGACAATATTAATCCCCTTTATTTTCAAGGTTTAACCCTCTAAAACTTACTTTAGCTTGTTTCTTGTCTTCCACTTTAGGTTTTGGATTAGCAGCTACCTATGACCTAAATCTAATAATCGAGGAATAGATGGTGATTGGGGAGCACATGGCTTATGGAAAGAGATATTTAATTTAGAACTAGTAACTATCAGCGTAGGTATGGAAGTTTTAATTACTCTTATACTTATGTTAGCAATTTATTTTTCTAGTGAATAATATTCTTAAACTAATAAATAAAAAAGCCAAGCCCCATCACTGTGGCTTAGCTTTTAAACATAATTTTAAATTAAAAAAATTACTTATTTGACATCTTCAAATTCAGAAACAGGTTTGTTCACTTCAACTTTTGTTCCACCGAATTTTTCGCTTACAAACTTTTGAACTTTAGGTAAGTGGTAAAGTTCACCAAGTTTGGTATAGATCGGATCATTCTTCTTCGCTTCAGCCACACCTAACAAATTCACATAAAGCTTTGTAGACTGGTCAATAGGTTCACGGAAGATAGAATCTTTCATTACATTTAAGCCACCCTCAAGTGCCAATGTATTACCCAATACAATTGCATCTACATCGTCTTTAACACGGACTGCTGTAGTCATTTGAATTGGTTTTAATTGCAAATTTTTAGGGTTCTCAGCAATATCATTAGTCGTCCCTTTTACAGGATCAAAGTTCGGCTTAAGTTTAATCAGATTTGCAGATTGCAATAAAGTTAATGCACGTGCTTCATTAGCAGTATCGTTTGGAATCGCGATGGTCGCACCTTGTGGGAACTCTTCAACAGATTTAACTTTATTTGCATAAATACCCATTGGCTCTAGATAGGTTGTCGCAACAGCAGCAACTTTGGCCTTATTTGAAGCATTATAAGCTGCCAAATAGTTAAAGGACTGGAACGCATTTACATCTTGTTCACCATTTGCGACTGATGTATTAAGCACAACATAGTCAGTCAGATTGGTCACTTCGAGTTTAATACCAGCTTCTTTAGTTTCAGGAAGCGTCGCAACATATTTCCACACGTCAGTATCCGAACCTGTTGAAACCAGTTTAATTGTTCGAACTGACTCAGTTTTGTTCTCAGCTGTATTTTCAGTTTGCGCAGGTTGTTTACTACATGCAGACAGTGTGAGAACAGATGCGCCGAACAGGACACTAAATAATTTTTTCATAAATACATCCTAAAATAGGAAATGCTTACTCTACAAAAGAAAGACATTCCCAACCATTGGGTCAAAATGCAATATTTGGCTGGAAATAATTTCCAGATATATAAGGGTTTAGAAACCTGAATTCAGCCTTATTTCTTCCTTGATCTTGCTCGCTGAACAATAGAATCACGTTTTGAATCAGTCTCTAAATATTGGATCATCATATATCAATAAGTGATTATTCTACAAATAACTTGTTCGATTCTGATATATAGGGGATTAATTGATAAGATATTGAAAATAAAAAACATATTATATAAATATATTAATTTCAATTAAAATATATAGTTATTTGATTCATATGAAATTTTCAGGATTTATTAGCAGTATTTAAGCTAAATCTTACTGTAATGTAGACACTAGATATAAAAAAAAGCCCTTGTCATTAACAAGGGCTTTTTAAGAATCTGGCGGAAGCGGTGAGATTCGAACTCACGGAGGACTCACACCCTCGTCGGTTTTCAAGACCGGTGCATTAAACCGCTCTGCCACGCTTCCAACGAGCGCTATAATATAAATAAAAATTGAAGTTGGCAAATCTTTTATTTAATTTTTAATTCAACCGCTCAAAATAAACACAAATCTATTTAGATTTCTGAGTTTTCCGTCTTTTCATAGCGAATTGTATTGATATACCACAGCTTTTTTCCAGATGGCGTGTGTACTTCAATCTCATCATCAACTTCTTTGCCGAGCAATGCGCGAGCCATAGGTGACTCAATCGAGATGTGTTGAGGGTGATGATCATAAATTTCATCGATTCCAACAATACGTAAAGTTTTTTGCTCACCTTCTTCGTTTTCAATCTCGACCCAAGCGCCAAAATAAACTTTGCCGTCTTGCTCAGGAGAGTAATCAACGATTTTTAATTCTTCTAAGCGTTTTCCTAAATAACGTACACGTCGATCAATTTTTCGAAGGAGCTGCTTGTTATATTGATAATCCGCATTTTCACTGCGGTCACCTAAGCTTGCAGCCCAGTTTACTTTTTTGGTAATTTCCGGTCGTTCTTCATGCCAAAGTTGTTTTAATTCAGCAACTAATTTGTCATGCCCTGACCGAGTGATTAAGTTAGATTTCATGATAAAAAACCACTGTTCAACAACATATCGCTTACAAGATGTAGCATTTTATACCCTATTTTCTCACATCAGAAGTGTATAAATTTTCTTCCTTAAGAAATTCATGTGTTTATGATGATATATCGAAGTTTTAATTGTACAAAATTTGACATTACTTTTTTTCAATATTATGATGCGCGCAGTTTAAATGTTGAGCATTTTTTAACCCACTCGAAAACTATGTAGATTTTCTACACAGTTTGTTTTTTCATTTCATGTCATTTTGAATGACGTCATGACTGCCCACCCCTTATTGAATTTATCAACTTTTAGAAGTTATGGCAGCTTTTTGTCTGACTTTTAGGGCATAAATTATCTGTAGCGGAGACAACATGCACAGTAATTCAAGTTCTGGGTCGAGGCTTTGCCTTAACTCTTTATTTTCTTCTCTCCCGTTAAAAGCTCTTGCACTCAGTACTATACTTCTCCCATTTCATAGTCTTAATGCAGGAAAAACCCTACAGTACAATACTGTAGTTAACACAAACACTTTAACTGTTGTTGCGGTAGAAAGCCCGACAACCGTTTTCAAAGAAGATCAGTTTTTACACGGTTTTGGTTACGACTTAGCACGTAATTATGCACAAAACCTAAATGTAAAGCTGGACTTTAAAATCGTGGCAGACAATGCCACTGCACTTAGATGGGTTCAGCAAGGTAAAGCAAACTTTGCGATGACTACAGCAGGTTTAAGCACAATCGAAAACAAAGGTTTGATGTCTTTTTCTGCAACTTGTGGTGACACAGCAAATTTGCAAAAAAATGGCTTAAATCCTGAGTTGAGTTGGGTCTTTAAACAGGCTGATGACCCACTCACACAGACCGCCAGCGGTTTTGTATGCCAAAGTAAGCAAAATGGTGTGACCCAACAACTTGCCTCTTTTTATAACCGCAATGTGGTGAAACCAGAAGCATGGTCAACCATTCAACGTGACTTAAGCACACGTTTACCGATTTACAAAGCGAGCTTTAAGCAAAGCGCAGCGAAGTATGATCTAGATTGGCATTTACTTGCCGCAATTGGTTATCAAGAATCATATTTAAAGCCAGAATCTGTTTCTCCTACAGGTGTCCGCGGCTTAATGATGTTAACTAATAGCACTGCTCGAGCAATGGGTGTAAGTAATCGTAGCGATCCTGCTCAGAGTATTCAGGGCGGCGCGAAGTATTACGATCTGATGCTAACCGAATTTGATAATATTCCGTTCCCTGATCGGAACTGGTATGCGCTTGTGGCCTATAACATGGGGCCAGGTGCGGTAAGTCAGATTCAGAAGCGCTTGCAATCTCAAGGGAAAGATCCGAACAAGTGGGTCAATCTCTATGACTATTTGCAAAGCAATAAAACGCGAAATGGTCGATATAAGCAAGCAGTTCAATATGTCACTCGTATCCGTGCTTATCTTGAACATATCAAAACGGCGCAAACACGAATCAATATCTAATTTTTATTTTTAAAAGTTGATAAATTCATTGTTTGTACAAATAAAAAGCTTACCTCTTTGGGTAAGCTTTTTATATGAATTCTTTTTAGTTTAAGCAGTATGCTCTAATACTTTCTTAAACAAATCTTTTTGTTCTTGGCTTGGCTTAGCTGTTTGTAAAGCCATTAATTGAGACATGTCGCCTTGAACTTTAATTTTACCAGTCATGAATGCCTGCATAGCAGCAGCCATATCAAACTCTAAGAATACTTTACGTAAAGTTTCAGCATCCATATTTAAAGTTGTTTTGGCATTTGAAGACAAACCTTTTTGGATTTTACCCCCATCTAAAGCTAATTCGGTATTTCCAGAAGCATCTGTAACTACTAAATTAATTGCCAAGTTCGCAAGAGCGGGCGGCAAATTAAGATCACCTGCTTCAGCAGTTAATTTTTCGACAGTCGCAAACCAATCTTCAGTTAAAAATGCAGGCATGATTCTTCCTCAAATTTATTTGTTCAATTTCTCTGGTTGTCTATCCAGACAACATCATGTGAAGCAATTCTGCTTGTGGCTTGTTATAGCATGTAATTTAAATTTTGGGCTATGACTTTTTGTACGGAACATTCATTTTTTAGTATTTTGATACATTAAAGGCACTTGTTTATAAAGTGCCTTTAACATTCTTTATGCTAGCGTTTATTCAGCAGCGAAGCTTAAGTTCACGACATCTAAACGGTTCTTAAGCTCTTCCGGATCTTTAATATCCAACTCGCGCTGAGAATCTAGAGCTTCGAAATCAAACAATTCGCGGTCTGCTAACTGAGACGGAGATACGTTTTGTAATGCCCCGAAAATGCTGTGTAAGCGCTTCGGATATTGTTTATCCCATTCACGTAGCATTTCATTAAGCATGGCACGCTGTAGGTTTTCCTGCGAACCACAAAGGTTACATGGAATGATTGGGAACTGACGAATCTCGGCATATTTAATAATGTCTTTTTCTTCAACATATGCCAAAGGACGAATCAAAATGTTCTTTTTATCTGACGATAAAAGCTTTGGAGGCATCGCCTTTAAGCTACCGCCATGGAACAAATTCAAGAAGAATGTTGCAATGATGTCATCGCGGTGATGACCTAAAGCAACTTTAGTCGCACCAATCTCTTGTGCAAAGCCATATAAAGAACCACGGCGTAAACGTGAACACACTGCACAGTAGGTTTTACCTTCCGGCGTTAAGCGTTTAGTAATGGTATAGGTATCTTTTTCTAAAATGTAATATGGAATGTTGTTCTCTTCCATATAACGAGGCAAAACATCTTCAGGAAAGCCTGGTTGTTTTTGGTCAAGGTTAACCGCAACCACCTCAAAATTGATTGGTGCAATACGCTTAAACTGCAACAAAATATCGAGCAAGGTATAACTGTCTTTACCACCAGACACACACACCATGACCTTATCGCCATCTTCAATCATATTGAAGTCACGAATAGCATGCCCAACTTGACGGCGAAGCTTCTTGAGCAAACGGTAATAGGCCGAGCTTGTTGGAAGTTCAGGCTTAAAATTAAATCCCTGATTGGACTCAACTGGCGCGTACATAGACGAGATATACCCATAAATAAAAATACCGCGCAATTTTATATGATTCAGAAGAGAATCGCATCAAAAGAATAGTTTCAATTCTTGAAGTCGTCACATTGCTCGTGCATGATGCAAAACACATGCTCTATTTTGACTGAAGCGTTCAAAATTTGTGCAAAATGCTTACTTTTTGGACTTTTCCACAGTTTTCCACAAAACCTGTGGATAAAATTGTGGATTTCTTCGTACTTGACAAACTGTTTTGGCCTTCTGTTAAGGGTTTTCTTTAAATTGATCATTTTTTAACCAATGTTTTTTATTTTTAATAATCAACAAGTTAACCATGTCAATAGAATCATTTTAAAAAAATTTTTTAATTTTTTTTGATGAGCATTCAAACAAATCAGCTTGATTTTTTGAAAGAGTCGAAATAAAAAAAATTACACAAATCTTCTTTAAGTAATATTTTTTGATAAACTCTTTTGCAAGTTTTGAGTACCTAAAAATTGTGAATAACATAAAATGAAAAATTCGGTTCAATTTCTTATTTCTTGTTTGCTGGGGATGACCACTTTTACGGTCGGCATAACTTCGAGTTCAGCAGGTCAAATGTATATTTACCAAGATAAAAACGGTAGTACATTACTCACCAACCGAAAAAGCTATGACCACTCTCTTAAAAAAGTAAAAGTGACCTATTACCCTGATAGTAATATTCATAGTTATACAAACTGGGGAGCATCCGAAGCTTCTGTTTTGCCAAGCTACAATAAGAATAAAAATGCTTTCGACCACATTATTAGACAAGCTGCACAACAACATGGTGTTTCAGAAGGTCTAATTAAAGCCGTTATGCATACCGAGTCAGGATTTAACGTAAGAGCTCGTTCGCCAGTAGGTGCTCAAGGCTTAATGCAGCTCATGCCTGCGACTGCGCGTCGTTTTAATGTCTCTAACGCCTATGACCCGCAACAAAATATTTTTGCAGGCGCTAAATATTTAAGTTGGTTGCTCAAGCGTTTTAATGGAAACACACAAATGGCGCTTGCGGCTTACAATGCCGGTGAAGGTAATGTCGACAAATATGGCGGTATCCCCCCTTTCCGTGAAACACAAGATTATGTGCGCCGTGTAACAAGTCGATACCAAAACCTATATGCATCGGGTTCAGGTTTCTCATCTTTTACTAATGCTTCAGTACAAACCGTTTCACATCCTTCTAATTTGGCAGAAAACACAACAGCTCAAATTACGACTCAATCACCTAAATATTCATCTTCTCGTCAAATCGTGACTTTATCTGACGGTACCTATACCGATGCACCAACAGGCACTTATGTCACCAATAATGCCACCGCAATTGCCCATATAAGAATTGAATAAACAGTAAAGAAGAACGGCAGTTCGCAGTTCTTCTTAGGTAAGTTCAGATGTTTTAAATTGTAATGATCTATTACCTGATCTTTACCATTTTGACGAATTTAGCCAATTATTCTTTAAATTTAGGTACATTCTGCTACGTGAAAGAATGTATCAATTCCTTATTTTTTTCTTGAATTTTTCCCCCAAGCCCCGCATATTAGCTTCATGATTTCGAATTTGTAAATCAGATAACATTTTATTTATAAGAGGATTTTCTCAATGATGCGGATTGGTTTGTTTTTGCTTACCAACCTCGCGGTACTGGTTGTAGCTGGCATTATTTTGTCACTCTTCGGTGTCGGTAGTTACCATGGCGCGGGTGGCTTGAATCTAGGCAACCTTTTAGTGATCTGTTTTGTGTTTGGTATGGTGGGATCTTTAATCTCGTTATTCATGTCAAAATGGATGGCTAAGAAAACGACCGGTACAGAACTGATCGACCCGAATGCTCCTCGTAACCAAGCTGAGAGCTGGTTATTGCAAACAGTCGCTGAACTTTCTCAACGTGCTGGTATCAACATGCCAGAGGTTGGTATTTTTCCATCATATCAATCCAATGCCTTTGCAACAGGCTGGAACAAAAATGATGCCTTAGTTGCCGTTTCATCTGGTCTACTTGAACGTATGAACAAAGATGAGCTACGTGCAGTGCTTGCGCACGAGATTGGTCACGTTGCGAATGGTGACATGGTTACCCTAGCGCTCATCCAAGGTGTTGTGAACGCCTTTGTTATGTTCTTTGCTCGTGTAGTTGGTGACTTTATCGACCGTAATGTCTTTGGTCGTCAAGACGATGAAGCCCCTGGTATGGGTTACTTCATTATTACCATGGTATTGGATATCGTCTTTGGTATTCTCGCTTCTGCCATTGTGATGTGGTTCTCTCGTTATCGTGAATACCGTGCTGATGAAGCAGGTGCACGTTTAGCAGGTAAACAAGCAATGATTTCTGCATTATTACGTCTCCAAGCTGAGACAGAAATGCCAGATCAAATGCCAAAAGAAATGAAAGCCTTCGCAATTGCGGAAGGTAAAGAACAAGGTTTCAGCTTAGCTGCTTTGTTCCAAACCCACCCAACAATTGAACAGCGTGTGGCAGCTTTACATCAATTAGATTGCCCATAAAACGTTTAATGTAAAAATAAAGCCTCCAAATGGAGGCTTTATTTTTTATTACATGGTTTGATAGAAACTCCAAAGATAGCTTGCGCCCCACCAAACAGCTAATCCAATTAAAAGCAGTACAAGCGCACCTACTAAATCGGGAATATGCAACCATAACCAACTGACAATAGGATTTCGCCAGAAAGCTGAGTTCTGCTGCTTCTTTTCAAGCTTTTCATGTAAATATGGATGAACGACATGAATATCACTTTGGATCTTATATTCTTCGCGTATATGCGTGTGTACTATATCTAGTGCTTTTCGACTTGGCCGTATAAAAATATCGAAAATAGTCCCTGCAACTGGAACAAAGCCTACTACAGCATCTACAACAGCGAGTTTGATGACTGGCGTTAGCTTATGTTGAGGTACACCAATTTGTTTGGCTTTATAAATCGCATAACAGGTCAATGCGAAACCAGCGACATCACCTGCAATTGGAATCGTACTCAGCGCAGCATCGGCACCAATACCTTGCTTTGTAAAAGGAATGCGAACTGCACTGTCCATCATGGTTGCAAACTTGGCCAGATCTCGTTCTAGTGCGATGACCTGTTGCTCTGTTAATTTTTTTTCTTGAGGCATTTAAATCAAATATATAAAGAGAAAGTTAATCTTAATATACTTGATTTGATGCCTTTTTTTAAATTGTTTACTTTTAACTAGTAGCTTTCGATCTAAACAATGAACGCAATAACACGTACATGACTGGAATAAAGAACAGAACCAGTACTGTACCGAACATTACGCCACCTAAAATACTAATACCGATTTCTTGACGGCTTACAGCCCCTGCCCCTTGCGCAAAAACAAGAGGAATCACACCTGCACCAAAAGCCAAAGAAGTCATTAAAATCGGTCTTAAACGTAAGCTCGCGCCTTCTAAAGCTGCTTCAATTGCACTCTTCCCTTTTTCTTGAGCCAAGGCGGCGAACTCAACAATTAAAATCGCATTTTTACAAGACAATCCAATTGTGGTTAATAGCGCAATTTGGAAATACACATCATTGGGTAGTCCGAAAATATAAGAGAATATGACACTTCCTCCGACACCTAGCGGAATAGAGGTCATCACAGCGGCTGGAATGCTCAAGCTTTCATATAGAGCAGCTAAACATAAGAAAATAAAGCCTGCCGAGATTAAATATAACCAGACGGCCTGATTTGTCGACTTCTGCTCTTCAAAAGATAAACCTGTCCACGCCAAGCCAACATTCTTTTGCTGATTTACGAGTTGTTCAACATCTTTCATTGCCTGACCTGAACTACTACCACTTGCAACATCAGCTTGTAACTGTAAGGCGCTATAGCCCATGTAGCGTTTTACAATTTCAGGAGCACCGCCCCAACTAAAGTTAGCAAATGAACTAAAAGGTACCATTTCATTTTGGTTATTACGTACAGACCAATTATATAAATCTTCCGGTTTTGATCTGAACTGGGCATCACCTTGAATCATAACGCGCTTGATACGACCACGGTCAATAAAGTCATTCACATAGGTTCCACCCCACGCACTCGACAAAGTGTTGTTAATCGCAGGAAGCTCTAATCCATTTGCTAGTGCTTGCTTCTGATCAATTTTGATATTGAGGTTTGCTTTACTGTTAGTAGATTGCTTATCAAAGTTTTCAAAACTTGAATAGTTTTTGCTCTGTGTTTGCAACTGGCGAAAGGTGTTATCTAGAAAATCTTGCCCTTGCCCATTCAAATCTTGAATCCATAAATCCAGACCATCGGTTTGTCCTAAACCATTGACTGAAGCAGGTAATGTCACATTAATTTGTGCATTATTGAACTGACTAAAATATTTCATCGCACGCTTTTGTATAGCGTCAGCTGAATTTTCTTTTCCTGTACGTACATCCCAAGGTTTTAAGGCAATAAATCCTTGAGCCAAGTTCTGGCCTGTACCAGAATAATTTCGGCCATAGCGAATCAAAACCAGATCCACATTCTTATCTTCTTGAGTTAAGAAATATTGACGGACTTGTTCTCCAATTTTTTGACTTTGTGAGATCGGGGCACTATCAACAAGTTTAATTTGAACACTTAAAATGCCTTGGTCTTCTTTAGGAATAAATCCACTTTTTAAACCACTATAGAACAGTGCAAAAACAGCAATCAAAGCCACAAAAATTACGATAACCGATTTACTGTACCGAATGCTTGTTTGGACGATTTTTATATATTGATTTTTAAGTTGATCAATTTTTCTGTTAAACAAAACTGCCCAGCGCATAGGCTCTGGATTGGGTTTTAAAATTAAGGCACATAAAGCCGGTGTTAAGACTAATGCCACGACGAGTGATAACGCCATAGCGGCAACCAAAGTAATGGAAAACTGACGGTAAATCACGCCAATTGAACCACCTAAAAACGACATTGGAATAAAAACAGCAGTTAAAACCAATGTAATTCCGACTAAGGCACCACTAATTTCTCCCATCGACTCAATGGCTGCTTCTTTCGGCGTTAAATGCTGTTCATGCATGAGCCGTTCAACATTCTCAACCACCACAATCGCATCATCTACTAGCAAACCAATCGCGAGCACCAACGCAAAAAGCGTTAAGGTGTTAATACTAAAACCGAGCACATATAAAACAGCAAAAGTTCCTAAAATAACAACAGGAACGGTAATACTCGGAATGAGTGTAGCGCGCCAGCTTTGCAAGAACAGGAACATCACCAAAATAACTAAAATAATGGCTTCAATAAGGGTTTTTACAACTTCTTTAATAGACTCTTGGACAAACGGCGTATTATCTCGTGGATAAACAATTTTATAGCCAGCAGGTAGCTTAGTCGTAAGCTGATCTAGAGTTTGATGGATGAGTTTAGAGGTCTGAATCGCGTTTGCACCAGAAGATAGTGAAATGCCTAAACCAGCAGCCGGATAACCATTAATGGTGTTAAAAGACTGATAATTTTCTGCACCCAACTCCACTCTAGCAATATCTTTTAAGTAGACATAGCTCGCTGTTTGATTTGCTTTCACTACAATATTTTTAAAATCTTCGACTGTTTTTAGTCGAGATCCTGCGGTGACTTTCGTATTTAAATATTGTCCATCAATGACGGGTAAATCACCGATTGCACCTGCGGCAACTTGGGTATTTTGAGCAGTGATTGCATTCGCTACATCACTTGGCATTAAATTATATTGTTTTAATTTCTCTGGATTTAGCCAAATTCGCATCGCATATTGCGAACCGAAAACATCAGACTCACCCACCCCTTCAATACGGTTCAGGTCATCTACCACATGCGTAGTTAAATAGTCCGATAGCTCAATATTGCCCGATTTACCAGTTGAGTCATATAAGCCTACCACCATAAAAGTATCGCCGAGTGACTTACTCACGGTCACCCCTTGGCGTTGTACTTCATCGGGTAAACGTCTTATGACACCACTAATACTATTTTGTACTTGGACCTGTGCTGTATCTGGATTTGTTCCATTATCAAAACTAATGGTAATTCGGCTACGTCCTGATGAATCACTGGTAGAGCTGAAATAAAGTAAATTATCAATACCTTGTATTTGTTGTTCTAAAATCTGAGTAACACTTTGCTCAACCGTTTGTGCATCCGCACCGCTATAACTTGCCGAGACTGTAATTTTAGGAGGGGCAATATCAGGATAGCGCTCTACGGGTAAATTCAGCACCGAGAAAATACCAAATGCCATAACAATAATTGCGAGTACACTGGCAAAAATGGGACGCTGAATAAAAAATTTAGATAGCATGGCTGCTCAGAATTAGGTCGTCAATTAACAGATGGCAATACCAAATTTGCCCTCTTGATCATCAACGAGCGATATAAAAAAGACAAGTAGAATTAACACAATAAATGCAATTAGAACAAAAACAAAGCAAGAACTGGCATTTCCTACAAACCCATAAACAAGGTTTTAACAAGTGTCACTGAAAATTCATGAATTCTTCATGATCACGTCAAGTTCAATCATCAGACTAAATACGTTTCGACTAAAACAATATGAGTAGAATTATGTTTAAAAGAGCACTTTTATGCTTAAGTTTAATTAGCTTGGTTGGTTGTAATGATCACGATAAAACTGAAAACTCACCAACCACACCAGAATATCAATTTCCTAAAATTTTAGTGGTAGGACACCGCGGCGCGAGCGCTTTACGTCCTGAACATACATTAGCTTCATATCAAAAAGCGATTGATGATGGCGCAGATTTCATTGAACCTGATCTAGTCTCTACAAAAGATGGCGTATTGGTTACTCGCCATGAAAATGAGATTGGCGGAACAACCAATGTAAGCACTTTAAGTCAGTTTGCAGATCGTAAAACAACAAAAAATATTGATGGTAAAGACTTAACAGGCTGGTTTACAGAAGACTTCACTTTAAGTGAATTACAGCAGCTTAAAGCGCGTGAACGCATTCCAGAGTTCCGACCAGCAAACACAGCCTATAACGACCTTTACCCTGTCCCGACTCTAGAGCAAGTGATTGAACTGGCTGAAGCAAATTATAAGAAAACGGGAAAAATTATTGGTTTATATATTGAAACCAAACATCCGACTTACTTTAAAAACCAGAAACTGGCAATGGAAGATACTCTTCTTAAAACCTTAGCTAAATACGAATATACACGTGATATTGCACCTGTCTATTTACAGTCTTTTGAAGTGAGTAATCTAAAATATTTAAAAGATCAGCTCGACCTTCATAAAACGATTAAACATGCACAAATCATTCAATTATATGATGCTAAAACCTCTCAACCAGCCGACTTCGTTGAATCTAGCGAAACTAAAACTTATGCCGATTTAGCCACAGCACAAGGCTTAAAAGACGTGGCTAAATATGCAAACGGTGTAGGACCAAGCAAAGGCTATATTCTTAACTTTAATGACAATGGCTCGGTTCAAACGACTTCGTTTATTACTGATGCACATACAGCTGGCTTAAAAGTACATCCTTATACTTTCCGCCCAGAAAATTATTATTTACCAACGCATTTAAAGTGCAGTCAAGATAAACCAGCGGAGCGCTGTCCATCTGGTGCTTTAAAAGAGTTTGAAGCCTATTTTAAAGCTGGTGTTGATGGTGTCTTTACAGATGACCCGGCACTTGGCCGTGAAGCCGTTATTAATTTTGAAAAAGCTGCAAAATAAATAAAGTTTCTAACAAAAAACAGGGCAATAAATGCCCTGTTTTTTTATTTCTCTACAACATTATCAAAATAAAGTGGGATCCACTGATATTGCTCAGCATTTACTTTATAAACATGGCCAATGCCCGGAAATGGTAAATGTGGTGCGGCAACCCATTGTTGCTTATTTGAAATTTCAGCAAACATTTTTAGACGGGTATTAATTGCCTGCTCAGAATTCACATCAAAATCTACCCCAGTTTTTGGAGCATCAAATTGCAATGAATGTGAGTGGACAATGTCTCCAACAAAAATGATTTGCTGATCATTACTTTTTAAGCGGAAGCTATGATGACCTGGTGTATGACCACGAGTATCGATTACCTCAAAACCTTGAATGACATCGCCGTCTTTAAATGTCTTGAATGCTTTTTTTGCTTGGTATGGAGCAAGAGCAGTTTTTACGTTTTTAACAGTACCCAAATAATTTTCTTTTTTGTCTGCTGGTACTGTTTTTTCAGAAGCTGGATTTAACCAGTAATCAGCTTCACGCTCATGTGCATATACAGTTGCATTTAGAAATACGGCTTTTCCATTTTGAGCAATACCGCACACATGGTCTGGATGTAGATGAGTAAGTAAAACAGTTTTTACATCAGCAAGCTTATAACCAGCCAATTCAATATTTTTTGCAATCGAGCCAAGTTGCGGGCCAAAACAACTTGCTGCACCACTGTCTACAAGCGTTAAGCTTTTTCCATCATCAACTAAAAATGCATTTACCGAGGTTTGAATCCCTTTCTCATTAACAGCAGCATATTTCGTTAAGATTTTAGTTTTCTGAGCCTGATTTAAGTTTTTGAATAAAGCAGGATTTAAATAAATCGTACCATCAAGCAAAGAAGTTACGCGGTAGTTTCCAAATTGATGGTGATAATATCCTGGTACTTGCGGGGTTGCTGTTGGCTCAGCATAACTTGCATGGATGCTTCCAATTGCAAGGCCCAACGCTACACATAATTTTTTCATCTTTTCTTCTCTATTGAGTTATAAAGTCGAAATCTTTAAAAAAGATTTAATAATTTTTTAAGACCCAAATTATATAATGCATGAAAAGTGTCAGAAATATAAGTATATGAATAGCTATTCTCCCTATAAGGGTAAAAGCGGTCTTAAGCGCATATTAAATGCAACGGGCTACTCTATTTCAGGATTTAAAGCAGCTTATAAAAATGAGGCAGCTTTTCGCCAAATTGTTTTGATTAATATTATTTTGATTCCGGTTAGTTTTTTTCTTGATGTGAGCCGTAGTGAGCATGTGTTACTGATTATTGTATGTCTTTTTGCAATGATCGTTGAGCTATTCAACTCTGCTATTGAGGCTGTGGTTGACCGAGTCTCTCTTGAAAAACATCAGCTTTCTAAAAATGCAAAAGATATGGGAAGTGCTGCCCAATTTGTTGCACTCTCTATTATTGCTATTACTTGGTTAATTATTTTATTAGGCTAAAAAAAACCATGCCTACAAGTAAATAAGCATGGTTGTAACAAAAGAGGAACTTCTAGCTGCTGTTCCTGTTTTTAATATAAATAATGGAACTTAATTATTTCTTAAAATTACGTGAAAAATAAAAAAATCCCTGCATAAGCAGGGATTTTTTTAGTTAAAGCGTTGATGCGTTATTACATCATGCCGCCCATACCACCCATACCGCCCATATCTGGAACAGCTGGTTTATCTTCAGGAATGTCAGTAATCATACATTCTGTAGTTAACATTAAGCCAGCAACAGAAGCTGCATGCTCAAGTGCAGAACGAGTTACTTTAGCTGGGTCAAGGATACCCATTTCTAACATATCGCCATATTCACCAGTTGCAGCGTTGTAACCAAAGTTACCTTCACCACCTTTAACAGCATTGATCACTACAGATGGCTCATCACCAGCGTTTGCAACGATTTGGCGAAGTGGAGCTTCGATCGCACGACGTAAAATGTTGATACCTGCTGTTTGGTCTTCATTAGCGCCTTTTAAGCCATCTAATGCATTAACCGCACGTACTAGAGCAACACCACCACCAGCAACAACACCTTCTTCAACTGCTGCGCGAGTTGCATGAAGCGCATCGTCTACACGGTCTTTCTTCTCTTTCATTTCAACTTCAGTCGCTGCACCGATTTTAATTACAGCAACACCGCCTGCTAATTTAGCAACACGTTCTTGTAATTTTTCACGGTCATATTCTGAAGTAGACTCTTCGATTTGAGCACGGATTTGTTGAACACGTTCAGCAATACCAGCAGCATCACCAGCACCATCAACGATAACTGTGTTTTCTTTAGAAACAGTGATTTTGTGCGCAGTACCTAAATCTTGAAGAGTTGCTTGCTCTAAAGACATACCAACTTCTTCAGAAATAACAGTTGCGCCAGTCAAGATTGCGATGTCTTGAAGCATTGCTTTACGGCGGTCACCGAAACCAGGAGCTTTAACAGCACACACTTTAATAATACCGCGCATGTTGTTTACAACAAGCGTAGCAAGCGCTTCACCTTCAACATCTTCAGCGATGATAAGAAGTGGTTTACCAGTTTTTGCAACTGCTTCTAAAACAGAAATCAATTCACGGATGTTGCTGATTTTCTTGTCAACAAGAAGAATGAACGGATTTTCAAGTTCAGCAGTTAAAGTATCTTGTTTGTTTGCGAAGTACGGAGAGATATAACCACGGTCAAACTGCATACCTTCTACAACGTCTAAAGCGTCTTCGAAGCCAGAACCTTCTTCTACAGTAATTACGCCTTCTTTACCTACTTTTTCCATCGCTTGAGCGATAAGTTTACCAACAGTAGTATCAGAGTTAGCAGAGATAGAACCTACTTGCTCGATCGCTTTGAAATCGTCAGCTGGTTTTGCATTTGAACGGATATTTTCAACTACAGTTTTTACTGCGATATCAATACCACGTTTTAAATCCATTGGGTTCATACCTGCAGTTACAGATTTAATCCCTTCATTTAAAATTGCTTGAGCAAGTACAGTTGCAGTTGTCGTACCGTCACCAGCGATGTCGTTAGTTTTGCTAGAAACTTCGCGAACAAGTTGAGCACCCATGTTTTCAAACTTGTCTTTTAATGAAATTTCTTTAGCAACAGTTACACCGTCTTTAGTGATGTGCGGAGCACCGAAAGAACGGTCAATCACTACGTTACGACCTTTAGGGCCTAAAGTCACTTTAACCGCATCTGCAAGTACGTTTACGCCTGCAATCATTTTTGAGCGAGCTGAATCACCAAATTTTACGTCTTTAGCTGACATATTAAACTCCGAATCTTTTTAAATACTGAATCTGATAATGAATTGAGTTATGGATTGATTAGCCTTCCAACACAGCTAAAATGTCTGACTCTTTCATGATTAAGAGTTCTTCACCACTTACTTTCACTGTTGTACCTGCATAAGTACCAAACAATACTTTGTCACCAACTTTAACATCCAAAGCACGTACGCCATTCTCAGTGATTTGACCATTACCTACTGCAATTACTTCACCTTGAGATGGTTTTTCAGCAGCAGAACCTGGAAGTAAAATACCGCCAGCAGTTTTGGTTTCTTCTTCTACGCGACGAATTACAACGCGATCATGTAATGGACGAATGTTGCTCATAATTAACTCCATCAGACTAAGTCTTTTTGATTAATCGTTATTGCTTTAATCCAGAGCAATAACAAAATATTTAGATGTCACTTTTGTGGGGATGAAAAAAAAGGCTTCAAGGGGAAAATGAAAAAAAACTTATCTTTTTTGGTCATTTTTTAACAGGTTGTGAAGAGTTTTTCTTAAATTTAAAGCACAAAATAAAAGAGGCTATTTTCATAGCCTCTTTTATAAAGATAAATTTTAATGTTAAACAAAGAGTTGCTGATTATTTAACAATTCATCTAATGTTGTATTTACTTGATTTAAAGTTATCAATGACACACTACTAAACATTGCACCTTCACCATCTCGGTCAAGACTAATAGTCGTGTTTCCAGCATCTTGCTCTACAGTAATAAATTTCGCTAATGTGCTCACATCTTTAGAATAGTCAATTAATAGTTCACTTAAATCAATTTTGTCAGCTTGAGCATCGGTTCCTACTTCACCTAAAGTAAAATCTAACACCGTATCATGTCCATTCCCACCAGTCGCATCTTGGCTATTTAGCAATTGGAACAGTATGGAATCAGTACCTTCATTAGTCATATAGGTATCGTTACCTTCACGCCCATTCAAAACGTTATTACCAGAGTTACCTGTTAAAAGATTATCTAAAGCATTGCCTGTTGCATTTAGATGAGCAGAACCAACCAACTCCATGTCTTCAACATAACGCCCGCTTTCAATTAATATTGATTCACCAGTTTCAATATTGGTCATCCATTGAGAGTTACCTACTAGACTAAAACTAACAGAACTAATTATTTTATCGTGCCCACCAAAATCCGTATCTTTAAGTTCAGAACCAACTATTTGTGTTTCTGAATAACCACTTTGAATCCACACGTTTTCGTAATGGCTCGTATCTACCCAAGTCTCTTCATTATGACCATCAAACACATATTGTTGCTCATAATAACCCTGTTCAATCCATTGAGACTCATAGTGCCCATCTTGAACGAGTTGTTGTTCAAGATGCCCAACCTCTAGAGTATTAGGACCCGATAGTTCATATCCTGACTGCCACTGATTTAAATTATAATCATAGTAGGTATTCACATATTGATTATACGAACCATCATCTGAATAGTAATTTATGCCATTTGAGTCCATGTAAACGTCTATTACGCCATCAACGACCCATGTATCTTGATAATAGCTCGTATCAATCCAAATATCTTGCGAATAGCTTGTGTCAATCCAAACATTCTCAAAATGGCTTGTATCTACCCATATATAATCAGTATAACCAGAAGCTACCCATTGCTCCTCATAATGACTTGTATCTATCCAGACATCCTGAAGTACATTAACAGTAGCAACCCCATACTCTTGAACAAAATCACTTATATGATCAACTATATAAGTATTATCCGTAGCATCACCTTTAAACTGATCGACAGTGATCGTATGTAAATCAGTAATCGCTTTGCTGATAGTTTCACTACGATTTCCTGCACGATCAATAACAGTAATATCAAATGATGTCGCATTCTCATACATATAAGTAGAGAAAGTTCCATCTGCCATGACCATAGTATTTGTTACAAAAGGTTCTTGATCAGCAAAATGATATGTAACTTCAAGAGTAGCCTTACTTTCTGCATGCCCCGTGAGCTCGTCCCATCCCTTCATAGCAAGCTGTGTGGCTACATTCGGTGCTGTTGTATCATTTATAGCAACAACCGTTGTACTCTCACTCTCATTTTGATTGGCATCAACTACTTTTACCGTCAATGTTTCACCATGCCAATATTGTGAACATAAGTATGTTGTGAAACTTCCATCATTTTTGACAGTAGTTTGACCAACTAAATTATTATCATCAAAAATATTAACAGTTGAATATGCTTCCGCTTGTCCTGAAAGTACATTTCCATCTTCTAAGACAAGCTGAGTTGCTGCATTTGGCGCGACGATGTCTATGGGTGCCTTAATTTCGGTGTAAGTGCTTAGATAGCCATTTTGTTCCACAACAATGCGTAAGGTCTGTCCACTCACCTGAGGTGAGTACAACTGGATATTAAAGTGTCCTGTTTCATCTACAGAACCACCACCAATATGATTAGTATACACATCAAAAATATATACATAACTACTTGCTAAGGCAGTCCCCTCAATAAACAAACCATTTTCAGAAACAACAATATGCTCTGCTGATGGAGGTGCATTAGTATCTGCATTAAAAGTAATATTCAATGGTGTACTTATATTTTTGGCTAAATCTATTACCGTGATAAATAATTGATCTCCACGTAATATAGGTGGATAAATATTAGCATTGAAATATCCTAATTCATCCGATTGAGATTCTGCTCGTAAATACCCATCCGCATCCATTACCTGAATGATTGCTTTTGAATCAGTGTGGCCTGAAATTCCCTGACCATCATTGTTAATCACCGCCTCGTCAATCACTGGAGCAATATTGTCTAAGGGGGCAATAATTTCAGAGATTGGGCTATATTGATTTGTATTTTGGTCATAAACTCGAACTTGTAATATCTGTCCCTTTAGATAATAGTCATTTAACTCAATAGCAAAACTACCATCTTCGTTCACGACACTGTTCCACCCCCAATTAATGCTTTGACCATCCGCGGATGTAACAACAATCGTCATTCCTACTGTCGCTTTACCTGTAAGAATATGGCCATCAACATCCAATTTTAGCTCTGTTGCAGCAATTGGTGAGTTCGTAAATACAGGTACTAACTGATGAGCAACTTCACTTCGGTTGCCAGCAATATCTTTGACAACAATACTCAAATTTTGTGTCTGATATTGACTCAGATTGATCCATTGATAAAATTTTCCATCATATCCAACATACATTGTTGTGATAACTGCACCATATTGATCAATAATTTCAACAGTTGTATTTGGTTCAGCCTCACCAAAAAGCAATCCGTCTGAGGCTAATGTAATATTTGCAGCAGCTGGCGGTGCGACATCATCAATTAAAGCATTTTGTTTAACCTCAATACTTCGGTTACCTGCTATATCTACAACGATGAAAGTTAATTCCTCTCCATGTAAGTAGACTTGATTAAAATAACCTGACACATTACCAGCACCATCTACATAACCAGAACCTATCACCTCACCCGCAGCATTTTTGACTTCAATCCGAGTATTTAATTCTGCTTGCGCCGTAAAGTTTTGACCGTGTGAGTGAAGCACAATATTCTCAATCGGATTTGGTGCGATAACATCAATCAAAGCATTGTGCTTGATCTCTGTACTGCGGTTACCCGCTCGATCAACGACAACAAAAGTGAGCTCTTCGCCATGTAAATAGACCTGATATAAGTAACCAGAAACATTACCCATGATATCGGTTGAACCAGATCCTACAACCTCACCAACAGCATTTTTAACTTCGATTCGACTACCAGCTTCCGCTTGCGCTGTAAAGTTTTGACCATTTTCATTTAAGATGATGTTTTCAATCGGATTTGGTGCAATATCATCAATCAAAGCATTTTGCTTTAATTCAACACTTTGATTACCTGCTTTATCTATAACGATAAAAGTGAGTTCCTCACCTTTTAAATAAACCTGATTGAAATAGCCTGTCACATTACCAGTGCTATCGACATAACCATAACCGACAAACTCACCCGCAGCATTTTTGACACCAATAAAACTATTGGCTTCTGCTTGTGCCGTAAAATTTTGCCCATTTTCATTGAAAATGATGTTTTCAATTGGATCTGGCGTAATGGTATCCACCAAAGCATTTAACTTAAGTTCGACACTTTGATTACCCATTCGATCTATGACAACGAAAGTTAATTCTTCTCCATGTAAATAGACTTGATAGAAGTAACCTGTCACATTACCTTCGTTATCTGCAGAACCAAGCCCTATTAACACACCCTCAGCATTTCTGACTTCTATATTACTATTTGCTTCTGCCTGCGCTATAAAGTTTTGACCGTTCGGATCAAGTACAATATTTTTAATCGGATTTGGCGCAATATCATCAAATGGAGCCTTAACTGAAACAACATCACTCACATTTCCAGCTCGATCTTTAACAATAACTGTGAATTCTTCACCATGTAAATTAGAGCTACCCAAGAAAATAGTGAATGTACCATCAGCATTTACACTCTGACTCCACGTATTCACCTGTTGACCATTCTGATCAAAAATCTGGATGAAGGTATTTGGCTCAGCTACACCAGAAAGGGATGAACCATCTTCACTAAACGTGAGATTACTTGCAGCCACAGGAGCAATATCATCAAGCGGTGCTTTTACAGTAACCCCACCACTCAAATTACCAGCCCGATCTACTACAACTACCTTTAACTCTTCGCCATGCAAGTAGTTACTGTATAAAGAGATGTTAAATGTTCCATCCCAATTAACATTATTATTCCACTGATTTACCAATTGACCATTCTGATCAAATATCTGAATCGTAGCATTTGGCTCAGCCATACCAGTTAGATATGAACCATCTTCGCTAAATACTAAATTAGTAGCATTTTCCGGTGCAGTATTATCAAGAAAGGCTGTTTGTTTTACTTCAACGCTACGATTACCAGCTTGATCAATCACAACAAAAGTAAGTTCCTCACCTTTTAAGTAAATTTGATTCAAGTAACCTGAGACATTACCAGCACTATCTACATAACCTGAACCTACAAGCTCACCCACAGCATTTTTAACTTCAACTTGAGTATTTACTTCTGCTTGCGCTGTAAAGTTTTGACCATTTTCATTGAAAATGATGTTTTCAATCGCATTCGGAGCAATATCATCAATTAAAGCATTCTGTTTGACCTCTGCACTGCGGTTCCCCGCTTTGTCAACTACAACAAAAGTGAGTTCTTCTCCATGTAAATGAACCTGATATAAGTAACCAGAAGCATTACCCATGCTATCGGTTGAACCAGAACCTATGACTTCACCAGCAGCATTTTTGACTTCAATTTGAGTGTTTGCTTCTGCCTGAGCTGTAAAGTTCTGTCCGTTCGCATCAAGTAAAATATTTTCAATTGGATTTGGTGCAATATCATCAGTTAAAGCGTTTTGCTTAACTTCTGTACTACGGTTACCAGCTCGGTCAACGACAACAAAAGTGAGTTCTTCTCCATGTAAATAGACTTGATATAAATAACCTGACACATTACCAGCGCCATCTACATAACCTGAACCTATGACCTCACCCGCTGCATTTTTGACTTCAATTTGAGTGTTTGCTTCTGCTTGCGCCGTAAAGTTCTGTCCGTTTGAGTCGAATACAATATTTCCAATTGGATTTGGTGCAATCTCATCAATCAAAGCATTCTGCTTAACTTCTGTACTACGGTTACCCGCTCGGTCAACGACAACAAAAGTAAGCTCTTCGCCATGTAAATAGACCTGATACAAGTAACCAGAAACATTGCCTGTGCTATCTGCTGATCCATAACCAATAATGTCACCATTGGTATTTTTAATTTCAATCTGACTATTTGCTTCAGCCTGAGCTGTAAAGCTCTGACCATTGATATCTAATACAATATTTTCAATCGGATTTGGTGCGATATCATCAGTTAAAGCACTCTGCTTGACCTCTGCACTGCGGTTACCTGCTCGATCGATCACGACAAAAGTAAGTTCCTCACCGTGTAAGTAAACTTGTTGAAAATAACCAGATACATTACCTGAGCTATCGGTGTAACCAAAACCAATCTTATTTCCAGTCTGATCTAATACATCAATAGAACTTCCGGCTTCTGCCTGAGCTGTAAAACTTTGGCCATTTTCGTTGAAGATGATATTTTCAATCGGATTTGGTGCAATGGTATCAATTAAAGCATTTTGCTTAAATTCGATACTGCGATTACCTGCTCGATCTATAACAACAAAAGTGAGTTCCTCACCGTGTAAATAAGTTTGATTGAAAGAACCAGAAGCATTACCTGCACTATCTGTAGAACCCCAACCTGTCTGATTACCCAATGAATCAAAAACTTCGATCTGAGTATTTGCTTCTGCTTGTGCTGTAAAGTTTTGGCCATTTGCATCAAGTAAAATATTTTTAATTGGATTCGGTGCAATATCGTCAAGTGGCGCGTTTATTGAAATAGCCTCACTCACATTTCCGGCTTGGTCTTTAACAGTGACTGTGAATGCTTCTCCATGTAAATTGTTACTACCTAAGTAAATAGTAAATGTACCGTCAGAGTTAATGGTGTTATTCCATATATTCACTAGCTGACCATTATGATCAAAAACCTGAATCGTAGTATTCAGTTCTGCTACACCCGTAAGATATGAACCATCTTCTGAGAAAACTAAATTGCTGGCTGGTGTAGGAGCAACCGTATCAGCGGTAATTACAGTATCAGCACTTACTTGCCCACGTGCATCCTTAATTGATAAGAAAAACTGCTCACCATCGACAAGAGGACGATCAAGCTGGAGTTTAAAATAACTTGATCCATTCCAACCGTTATCTTCACCAACTTTAATTTCAGCTACAACGTCACCTTTGGCATCTTTAACAGTGAGAGTACTATTATTTTCAGCTTGCCCACTTATCACGCCATCCGAAGTAAAGCTATCTACATGGGGGGCAAAAGCATAGTTAGGCGCCTGTATCTGAGCTGCTAAACTTATATTTCCATTTACATCGGTAGCCGTGACATAAACTGTCTCAGCATTTGTTAAAAATGTACCTAGTTCTATTGAGAAACTTCCACTCTCATCGGTCCAGTTATTCCAAAACCATTTATTAAGAATATTTCCTTGCCCGTCTTTAACTAAAATTTCAGAGAAAGGTTCTGCATGACCATAAACTAAATCACCAGCATCATTGAAATTTAACTCCGTTGGAGCAGATGGAGGAGTCAGATCTACGATGATATTTTGCTCAGGACTCATTAACCCTTTATTATCAATAATTTGAACGGAAATTTTCTCTCCATCAATTAAAGGGCGGTTTACATTCAAGCTAAAATGACTAAAGTCACTCCAACTATTTTCATCACCTAATGTAACCTTTCCTAATTCATTGCCATCAGCATCACGTACAATTACCGTACTATTATCTTCAGCAACTCCTGAAATTAAGCCTTCTTGTGTGATACGTTCAATATGTGGAATATAAGCAAAGTTTGGAACCTCGATTAGGGTTTCACTTGTATTTTGATTTTTATCTACTACTTGTACGGAAACCGACTCACCTTCTTTTAAAAATTGGAACACCTGTAAACTTGCAAATCCTTGTTCATCGGTAAAACCTGTAGCAATTAAATTGCCCTCTCTAGAAAATGCACGAATAAAGCTGTTCGGCTCATTAACATGTACTGATAAAGTTTCACCACTGATATCAAACTGTGGAGTTTCTAAAAATACTGCAGAAGTATAGTCTGCCGTAATATATTGTGGATGGCCTGAAATATTATCTTTATCTGTAGAAATAATAATTTGTGTGCCTTCATCCAAAGGTTGGTCGAGAGACAAAATAAATGGTCTGACTTCACCTAATGCCATTACACTAAAAGGCGTAATACCTGAACCCTCAAATGCAATGGAGTTAAACTCTTGCAGAATATTTCCATTCTGATCTTTTACAATAAAATGACTGCCTTCGGTAGCATAACCAGTGATCACCCCTTCTGGACTAATTCTTGTAATACTAATAGCAGGAACTTCAGTAACTAAGCCAATTGACGAATTTTCGCTGCTGTAGCCATTATAAGTAGCGACAGCATAAACTTCTTGATTAGTACTAATAGAAAGGTCTTGTAAAGTAAATTTACCCTCCTCATTAGCTATTGTAGTTGCAAGCCAGTCACCATTTTTATTATAGATATCGACCTTACTTCCTTTATATGCACTACCTGAAATGATAGCTCCATCTATATTGTTGAAAGTTAGTGAATCTAAAGTTGGAGAATTCGGAGTATGATCTACATTATAATTTTGGGTCTGTTTAATAATGGCTGTATTGCCAGCTTGATCAGTAAGACTAATATCAATTGATATATTGGTCTTCGATTCTTCTGACCACAAAAACTCTGCTGGAATTTCAGTAATCCATTCTTGGGTAACTTCATCAAAATGAAAGTTATAAAAAACATTGTTTAATGTCGTATTTACTGATGTCAGTGAGCTATTTAAATCTGTTGGTAGATTATCTACGTCCAGTCTTATAGAAATAACTTGATCTTTTTCAGCTAGGCTTATTGTATTGTCTTCAGTAATCGGCTTTACAGTTACTGTAGTTGATTCAATATTTAAAGAATTATCTATAATTAATTTTTCCACACCAGTTTCTGATGTGTTGCCTGCAAGATCTGTCACTATAGCTTTATAGAGGTAACTTCCATCAGCTAAATTTTTTTGATCAGCTGTTGTCTCCTGCCAAGTTTTTCCTTCATCGGTAGAGACTTCATAGTGGTCTAATAAAGCAGCTTGCTCTCCGATTACAATCGGTTGAGCTAGCTTCAAAGTAAAATTATTATCTTGCGTAATCCGATCCGTTGCTAAAACACCCGTATCGCTTAAATCAGATAAAGTTAATTCACTTGCTTGCGGTGCTGTAGTATCCACAACGACTTTTTGTATAGCGGTTTCTGATGTATTGCCTGCAACATCTGTAACTATAGCCTTATATTGGTAAACACCATCGGTTAAATCTTTTTGAGCTACTGTTGTTTCCTGCCACGTCTTTCCATCATCTTTCGATATCCAGTAAGTGATTTGGCTATTTACTTCTTGTCCGCTAATCTTTAAATCAAAAATTTTATCTTGCGTAATCTGATCGGTTGCCGAAACACCTGTATCACTTAAATCAGATAAACTCAGTTCACCTGCTTGCGGTGCTGTGGTATCCACAACCACTTTTTGTATAGCGGTTTCTGATGTATTTCCCGCAACGTCGGTTACCACTGCTTTATATTGATAAACACCATCAGCCAAATCTTTTTGAGTAACAGTTGTTTCCTGCCAAGTTTTACCATCATCGATAGAAACTAAATACGTTACTCGGCTGCCACTTTCCTGTCCTTCAAGCTTTAAATTGAAGTTTTTATCTTGCGTAATCTGATCAGTTGCCGAAACACCTGTATCACTTAAATCAGATAAAGTCAGTTCACCTGCTTGCGGCGCTGTTGTATCCACAACGACTTTTTGCACACTGGTTTCAGATCTGTTGCCTGCAACGTCTGTAACTATAGCTTTATATTGGTAAACACCATCAGCCAAATCTTTTTGAACTACTGTTGTTTCCTGCCAAGTCTTTCCTTCATCTTTAGATATCCAGTAAGTGATTTGGCTATTTACTTCTTGTCCGCTAATCTTTAAATCAAAAGTTTTATCTTGCGTAATTTGATCAGTTGCCGAAATACCCGTATCAGCCAAAGCAGATAAAGTCAGTTCGCCTGCTTGCGGTGCTCTTGTATCGACAACAACTTTTTGTATAGCAGTTTCCGATGCATTTCCCGCTCGGTCCGTTACTACAGCTTTGTAGAGATAAACACCATCGGTTAAATCTTTTTGAGCGACCGTTGTCTCTTGCCAAGTTTTTCCTTCATCGGTAGAGACCAAATATGTTACTCGGCTTCCACTTTCCTGTCCTTCAAGCTTTAAATTAAAGTTTTTATCTTGAGTAATCTGGTCGGTTGTCGCCCCCCCAGAATCTGAAAAATTATCGAAATTCAAAGTACCTGGCTCAGGAGGCGTCGTATCTTTAGAATCGTTCCGAGACAATAAAGCAATTGTTCCTGCTCCTGCTAAAGCGCTGACTACCCACGACCAGAGGGGTACAGAAGATGAACTATCAATAAGCTTTGGCGTATCTTTTAATTCTAAATAATTAACAGTGGTCTGTCCGCTAGCATCTTCTCCCAGATTAGCAGCCCAATAACTCTGCCCTTCATTTAAAAGAATTTGCGGGTTTTCGCTAATAAAATAGTTTTCTAAAACAATTTCAGTTCCATCTTTTAGATGAACAATTGCACTGTTTCCTTCTCTTGTTATTGAAGAAATTTTTTCTGGATTTATATCGATTTTTGCGACTTCTTTAGGATTTACTACAATATTTTTTGTCTGGCCTACATTAATATCAACTGTATTATTTTTTGAAGCATTATTTGCCATTAATGATACTTGTACCATTTTTCCACCATGAAATTTTAAATATTATTAAGTTATTCTAAAATATTAAGATAAATAGATACTCATTTTAATTAAATATTATTAACTATCATAAAATACTAAACCCTTATTGTAGCTACTTAAAATCGTGGCTTTTTATATAGTTAAAAAATTTTTATGTATCCATTAATATTATTTTTAAAATGATAAAACATTTAGAATGTTTTCCTATTCCCCATATATAGAATTTAAAACTTAGGCATTGTAATGGATAAAATTTTATCAATCTACTCTTAAGTTAAATGTCTTATATAATTTTTATAAATTAAATTAATTGAAAAATTTTTAAATCGTAATTAAACCAATAATGATTAATTTTTCCTTCATTTGAAATGACATTAAAACTATTTGGAACATGATAATGCAAACGGCTAGAAGTTGCTGTTCCTGCATGAATATCATAAATAGGATGATCTATCTTTAATTGATAAATTTGCGTTAAATCATATACAGCAGTTTTATGTAAATGCCCGTGTAACATTCCAAATAGTCCTGTTGTACTCCATTTTTCGAGTGCCATTTTTCCTAATACAGGACAATCTTTAATACCATGCTCATCATCAGGTGGAGTATAAAAAGGTTGATGGAAAACAACTAATTTGATTTTATCCGCTGGCGCTTGCTGTAATCGCTCATATGTAGTTTGAATTTGCTCAATCGAAATATGTCCACGAGTATGATAACGACGGCGAATACTATTCACCCCAACAATATAAAAATGTTCAGTTTCTAAAGTTGGTTCAAGCTGGCCAAAAAAATATTGGTAGCGAGTAAATGGTGAGAAAAAACGGTTCCAGACATGGTACAACGGAATATCGTGATTACCAGGAACAACAAGATAAGGAATATTAAGGCTATCTAAAAACTGACGGCATTTATAAAACTGTTGATATCGGGCACGTTGAGTAATATCACCACTCACCACAATGACTTCAGGCCTATGTTGAGTGCAAAAAAGTCGGATTGCATCTAAACATGCCTCAACTTCTGTTCCAAAATGCAGATCAGACAGATGTAACAACATTTGGCACCATAATATTTAAAGCATTCTTTTCTACAGAGAAATTTAAAGGTGCTTTCATCTCTAATATTTCACCATCTAAAGCTACTGTAAGTTTTGATTTTTTTGCACAATCTACAACCACATGATCTGCACAAAAACTATAAACATCTTGGGTCTCTTCTACTTTGCCTTGAATCCACTGCCACAACATGTTTAATAAACTAAGCCTATCACTTTTCGTAATGACCACTCCAGCGACCCGACCTTGTGCTGCACATTCAGCAATTCTTAGTTTCATATCACACAACTGCAACTGATTATTACCAAAGAAAATTAGAGGGGTTTTGACTGGATATTTCTTCCCATCAACTGTGACGGAAAGTTTCATGGATTTATTTTCTCTTAATAAAACATCCAGAGCTGAGGTATAGGCATGTAAAGGTAAGCGTCCTAAATATTTATTATAAAGCTCACGTTTCTTTATAAATAATGGATAAAGTCCTAGACTCGCATTATTTAAATAAACATGGTCATTAATTGTCGCAATATGTACAGAGCGTGGTGTACCTGTAGCGATGACTTCAGCAGCTTCTAACAAATCTAAGGGAATATCTAAAACTTTAGCGACATAATTAAAGGTTCCCAAAGGTAAAATTCCCATAGGGATATGAGTATATCTAAGTTTTGATGCTACCGCATTTAACGTTCCATCCCCACCCGCTGCAACAACAACACCTAAATTTGCATTTTGACTATGCCGATGTATCACTTGACTCATCAAATCATCAAAAGAAACATCTTCCGCTAATTCAAAAACTTGTATTTCAAAACCAAATTCGGTGAACACAGTCATTAACTGTTCATACATATCTTCATGTTTTGACGCATGAAAACCCGACTTTTGGTTATAAATGATAGAGAGAGGTTTTAAAGTCCGCATTTTTATTATCTTAGAGGGATTCATCCTGAATATTGTATATAAAAACGCCTAATAAAAGTCTCTTTATGTAAATTTTGAATGAAGATCATTTGTTTAATCAATAATAATTCTCAAGAAAAAAATAAGAATCAAGATATTGATTTTTAAGGAAATAAATAATATAAATAACATACATACAACATAAAAATATTGAGAATAAGATATTGTAAAAAACTACAAGTTAATGATTTAAATGAGAAAAATATAAAAAAGTAAAATATCTATTTCTTAGTCTTTAGTCTTATTTTTTTTATGATTTTGTGCTTTAATACAGCCACTTTTTTATTTGATCTTTCATTGTACCTCTCAATGAATGACTTGTACGTTGTACATATTTTGAATAGGCCTCACCATGACCACAGTGAACGCACCAGAATTCGTTCGTCATCCTAAGCTTATCGCATGGGTTGAAGAAATTGCAAACTTAACCAAACCAGCAAAAATCGAATGGTGTGACGGAAGCGAAGAAGAGTATCAACGTCTAATCGACTTGATGATCGCTAACGGCACCATGCAGAAATTAAACCAAGAAAAACATCCTGGTTCTTATCTTGCAAATTCTGACCCATCTGACGTTGCACGTGTTGAAGACCGTACTTACATCTGCTCTCAAAATAAAGAAGATGCTGGTGCGACAAACAACTGGGAAAACCCAGCTGTTATGCGTGAAAAATTAAATGGTTTATTTGAAGGCTCAATGGAAGGCCGTACAATGTACGTTGTTCCTTTCTCAATGGGTCCTTTAGGTAGCCATATTGCTCATATCGGTATTGAGTTAACTGACTCTCCTTACGTTGCTGTTAGCATGCGTAAAATGGCACGTATGGGTAAAGCAGTTTATGACGTATTAGGTACAGACGGCGAGTTTGTTCCTTGTGTACATACAGTAGGTGCTCCACTTGCTGAAGGTCAACAAGATGTTGCTTGGCCATGTAACCCTGAAAAATATATCGTTCATTACCCAGAAACTCGTGAAATCTGGTCTTTCGGTTCTGGTTACGGCGGTAACGCATTACTTGGCAAAAAATGTTTAGCTCTTCGTATCGCTTCTGTCATGGGACGCGAACAAGGTTGGTTAGCTGAACACATGCTTATTCTTGGTGTGACTAACCCTCAAGGTGAAAAACACTACATCGCTGCAGCATTCCCGTCTGCATGTGGTAAAACAAACTTTGCAATGTTAATTCCACCAGCAGGTTATGAAGGTTGGAAAATCGAAACTGTAGGTGACGATATTGCTTGGATCAAACCAGGTGAAGATGGTCGTTTATATGCGATTAACCCTGAAGCTGGTTTCTTCGGTGTAGCTCCTGGTACAAACACCAAGACTAACCCGAACTGTATGGCAACTCTTCATAAAGATGTTATCTATACAAACGTAGCGGTAACTGAAGATGGTCAAGTATGGTGGGAAGGTCTTTCTAAAGAAGTTCCAACAAACTTAACTAACTGGAAAGGTCAACCTCACGTAAATGGTGAAAAAGCAGCGCATCCAAATGCTCGCTTCACTGTTGCAGCTGGTCAATGCCCTTCTATCGATGCTGACTGGGAAAATCCAGCAGGCGTTCCAATTTCTGCATTTATCTTCGGCGGTCGCCGCGCAGATACAGTTCCTTTAGTTTCTGAAGCTTTCGACTGGGTTGACGGTGTATATAAAGCGGCAACTATGGGTTCTGAAACTACTGCTGCTGCTGTTGGTCAACAAGGTATCGTTCGTCGTGACCCATTCGCGATGCTTCCATTTGCTGGCTATAACATGGCTGACTACTTTGATCACTGGTTAAGCCTTGGTCAACAAGTAAGCACAAAAGCTGAAGCAGCTGGTAATAAATTACCAAAAATCTTCAATGTAAACTGGTTCCGTCGTGATGCTGAAGGCAACTTCGTATGGCCTGGTTTCGGTCAAAACATGCGTGTTCTTGAGTGGATCATTGATCGTTGTGAAGGTCGTGCAAACGCTGTTGAAACACCAATTGGTCTTGTTCCAACTTATGACGACTTGAACTGGGAAGGTACTGAATTCTCTAAAGAAGAATTTGACCTAATCACAGCTCAAGATAAAGATCAGTGGATTACTGAAATTGAAAGCCACACTGATTTATTTAATAAACTCGGTGATCGCTTACCGAAAGCATTAAAAGAACGTCAAGCAGCTTTACTTGAAGCTGTAAAAACTGGCTTCTAATTGCTATATATAAAAAAGGTCGCTATATGCGACCTTTTTTATTATGCGGCATCATCTTTTTGTCGACGCTCAGATAAATAAACTTCTAATACTTTTATTTGTTTTTCATCAAATGCCAGACCTAGTTTTGTTCTACGCCACAATATATCCTCAGCAGTAGTTGCCCATTCATATTCACATAAGTATTTGACTTCGCATTCAAATAAATCATGTCCAAAATTCTGGCCTAATTGCTCTATTGCATTTCTCTCTTGGAGCATATTCCAGACTCTTGTGCCATATGCATGCGCCCAACGGTTAGCAAGTGATTCAGACACTCCACTTACACGTGAATAAATCTGATGCGTTAAATCATCTAGTGTTGTCCAGTTTTCAGCGCCAGGTAATGGCTCATCTGCAGTCCACTCCTCTGCCATATTACTAAAAAACGGGGATAGATCTTCTAAAGCAGCCTCTGCCAGTTTCCGATAAGTCGTGATCTTGCCGCCAAATATAGATAACAAAGGTGCTTTTTTATGTTCAGCCTGTAATGCCAAGGTATAGTCACGTGTAATCGCTGAAGGATTATCAGATTCATCATCACATAAAGCACGTACACCCGAGTACTGGCTTACAATATCAGCTCGAGTTAACTGCTTTTTAAAATGTGAATTGGTCACTGTTAAGAGGTAATCAATTTCTACCTCTGTGATCTCTACCTTTTGTGGATCACCTGTATATTCCTGATCGGTCGTACCAATCAGTGTATATTTTTCTAAATACGGAATTGCAAACACGATGCGTCGATCTTCGTTTTGCATAATGAAGGCTTTATGACAATCGTATAGTTTTGGCACAACAATATGACTTCCTTGGATCAATCGGATTTGATAAGGCGATTCTAAATTTAGGTTTTCACTAATAATTTCTTCAACCCAAGGACCAGCTGCATTCACCAAAGCTCTTGCACGTACCTGATAAAACTCTGCTCCACTTTGTAGCTCCAGATGCCACAGCTCTTGTTCCCGATAAGCTTTAATACAACGTGTACGTGTTACTACTTTGGCACTTTTCTCTTTGGCCTGTAATGCATTTAACACCACAAGGCGTGCATCATCTACAGTACAGTCAGAATATTCAAAGCCACGTGTGATAGCCGGCTTTAAAGGACTATCTTCTTTGAAGTAAATAAGATTTGATCCTAATAGTTTTTCTCGTTTTCCCAAATGATCATAAAAAAACAAGCCCGCCCGAATTAACCACGCAGGACGTAAATGTGGTCGATGAGGCATAATAAACCGCATTGGTTTAATAATATGTGGAGCTTTAGCCAACAACACTTCACGCTCTGCTAGAGCTTCTCTAACCAATCTAAATTCTTTATGTTCTAAATAGCGCAGACCGCCATGGATTAATTTGCTACTAGCAGATGAGGTGTGGCTAGCTAAATCATCTTTTTCACATAAAAATACCGATAGTCCACGGCCTGCTGCATCATTAGCAATACCGACGCCATTAATACCGCCACCGATCACGGCAATGTCATATATTTTTGAATAATCATTAGGCTGTATTTTCATTTCTCATTTTCTTTTTATTGTTGATCTTATAAAAATTAAAACATCAAATTAATGAAACAACAATCAAAAAAGTAGAATAATCAATTTTAAATAACTAAGTGTTTAACCGTTAATTGATTACTCTACTATTGAATTCAACCAGTTAAAGAACAAACTAATCCTCAGCCCAACTTTGACTACGTTTAACTGCCTTGAGCCACCCCTTATAAATCACCTCAGATTGCTCAAAAGACATTTTTGGTTCAAATACCTTTTCTATGGCAGATTTATTTCTTAACTCATGTAGATCTTGCCAGAAACCCGTCGCCAGCCCAGCAAGGAAAGCTGCACCCAAAGCAGTAGTTTCTTTCATTATTGGACGTTCTACTGGTGTCGCTAAAATATCAGCCTGAAATTGCATTAAGAAATTATTTTCCGTTACTCCCCCATCAACACGGAGTGTACGGAGTTCTTCTTCTGCATCTTGCTGCATTGCATCTAAAACATCTCGGGTTTGAAAAGCAATAGACTCTAAAGTTGCACGAATAATATGTTCAATACTAGCCCCACGAGTAAGTCCAAAAATAGCTCCACGCACTGTTGGGTCCCAATATGGTGCACCTAACCCTGTAAAAGCAGGTACAACATATACACCGTTACTGTCTTTCACACGTGTTGCATAAAGTTCAGAATCTTTAGCATTCTTAATGACTTTTAATTCATCGCGCAACCACTGCACACAAGAACCACCATTAAACACGGCGCCCTCTAAGGCATAGTTCACCTCACCACTCGCACCACATGCAATAGTAGTTAGTAATCCATGTTCTGACCGGACAATCTTCTTACCTGTGTTCATTAATAGAAAACAGCCTGTGCCGTAGGTATTTTTTGCCTGACCAGACTCAACACACATTTGACCAAACAGTGCGGCTTGTTGATCACCTGCGATTCCTGCGATTGGAATACCAACTTCTTGCCCACTAATAGTATGTGTATATCCATAAACCTCAGATGAGCTACGTACTTCGGGTAGCATTACTCGAGGAATATCTAAAACTTGTAAAATTTTTTCATCCCATTCAAGTTTTTCGATATCAAAAAGCATGGTTCGCGAAGCATTGGTAAAGTCAGTAACATGAACAGCACCATTGGTTAGTTTCCAGATTAACCAAGTGTCCACCGTACCGAACAATAATTCACCTCGCTCAGCACGCTCACGGCTTCCTTCAACATGGTCTAAAATCCATTTAATTTTTGTAGCCGAAAAATACGGATCAATCACCAAACCCGTTGTTTTACGTATGTATTCTTGCAATCCTGCTTTATGTAGTTGATTGCATATCTCAGTCGTTTGTCGACTTTGCCAAACAATCGCATTGTAAATCGGCTTGCCCGTTTTTTTATCCCAAACAACTGTGGTTTCCCGCTGATTGGTAATCCCAATTGCTGCAACTTGTTCACTCTTAATGCCTGCTTGAGCTAATGCTTCTACCCAAACAGCACTTTGCGTAGCCCAAATTTCCATAGGGTCATGCTCAACCCAGCCAGGCTGAGGATAAATCTGAGTAAATTCTTTTTGAGCAATACTTACAACGTTAGCATCATGGTCTAAAACAATTGCTCTTGAGCTTGTTGTTCCCTGATCAAAAGCAACAATATATTTTTTTGGGCAATTTGACATCTGAATGTCCCTTTCTTTATTCACACACATCTAGTCCACAATGCCAAGACATCATGCCTAACTATATTTACTTAAAATTTTCTTTGGAATATATCATTATTTTTAAGGGGTATAGGTTTTCTTCGCCCAAACTCTACTCATTCTTTATCAATTTTTACTACTTGGAAAAAATAATATACCAAAGATCCCAACAATATTATAAAGGTGAGCTGATCGGCTAATTTGAAATCACATAAATATTCAACTTATTCCTTTGCTTAAATAATAAACATTGTTTTACAGACATAAAAAAAATAAAGTGAAATACTCCTCTAGAAAATATGTAAAAACGGAATAAATCTTCTCTTTTTTAGCATTCAACCCAAGCGAAACATGGAGCGACTCATGGTTGATCAACCTTCTACCGCAACAACTCCACATTCTAATTTAGATACAAAAACTCGTCTAAAATCAATTTTGGGCGGTTCTGCCGGTAACCTTGTTGAATGGTACGACTGGTATGTATATGCAGCTTTCACGCTCTATTTTGCTCATGCTTTTTTTCCAAAAGGTAGCCAGACGGCTCAACTCCTTCAAGCGGCCGCAATTTTTGCTGTAGGCTTTTTAATGCGCCCGATCGGTGCATGGATTATGGGAATCTATTCCGACCGTAAAGGACGCAAGGCGGGTCTTACGCTTTCAGTCACTTTAATGTGTATAGGTTCGCTGCTTATTGCCGTGACGCCAAGTTATGAAAGTATTGGTGTATTTGCCCCTCTTCTTTTAGTTGTCGCCCGTTTAATTCAAGGCTTAAGTGTAGGCGGTGAATATGGTGCTAGTGCTACCTATTTAAGTGAAATGGCTGAAAGAAATCGACGTGGTTTTTTCTCTAGCTTCCAATATGTAACATTGATTGCTGGTCAGCTCACAGCCCTATGTGTTCTATTAATATTACAAATGGTATTAACTGAAGAACAATTACATGATTGGGGATGGCGTATCCCATTCTTTATCGGGGCTTTACTCGCGATTGTAGTTTTCCGTATTCGACGTGGCCTACTAGAAACTCAATCTTTTAAAAATGCTCAGGCAGAGACAGACCAGCCAAAATCAGGCATGTTTGCTTTATTTAAACATTACCCTAAAGAAGCTTTCACAGTATTGTTTTTAACAGCTGGCGGGACTTTAGCTTTTTATACTTATACGACTTATCTGCAAAAATATTTAGTCAATACTTCTGGATTTACCAAACCTGAAGCCACTCAAATTACAACTTTAGCGCTATTTATTTTTATGTGTCTACAGCCTGTAGCGGGTGCTCTGTCGGATCGCATTGGTCGAAAACCCCTTATGATTTTCTTCGGAATAACAGGTGTTTTATTCACATACGTTCTATTTGATGCACTTGCAAATACACATAACTACTGGACAGCTTTCTGGTTATGTTTTGGGGGTCTCGTAATGGTGACTGGTTACACTTCAATTAATGCCGTGGTTAAAGCTGAGCTCTTCCCTGCACACATTCGCGCTTTAGGAGTTGCATTACCTTACGCGATTGCCAATACATTATTTGGCGGAACAGCAGAGTTCTTTGCTTTAAGTTTTAAAGAAGCTGGGCATGAATCTTGGTACTTTATTTATGTAAGTATCATGATCTTCATTTCTCTGATTATTTATATTTTTATGAAAGATACCAAGCATCACTCAAAAATTAAAGAACACTAATATTTTATCAATAAGGGCTAATATTGTTCGCCGATGTTAGCTCAAATCATGCGATTAAGCCCCAACAACCTTTGTATTTTATGAGATACTAGCTATAAGAAAATAAGGACGATACTGATGAATAGAAGTATTTTATGCTTGGCATTAAGTAGTATGTTTGTTTTAACTGCTTGTCAGACTACCCCTCGACAATATAATGGTTCAACTGGATACCAGATTGAAAACCAAACAAAAACTTCGGCGACCTTAGCTTACACTTTAGCTGGTCGTAGTAACCAGCAACTCGATGAACGTAAATTACAACGCGCTTGTCAGAATGTGCTAGGCACTCAGAAAGTTTATAAATTATCAATTTTGAGTATCAACGAAATTCCTAATCCAGCAAAAGATGAGCATTATGGAATTCAACTCGGCGAAACTCGTGCTTCTTTTGGCTTATCAAATACACCTAGCTTAAATAATGGTGAAGACTATGCGACTCGCCAAGCGCTTGAAGCACGTCCAAGCACACTAAAAGTTGTTCGTTATACTTGTTCATAAAATAAAAAAAAGACGCTGTTCTTTTACAGCGTCTTATAAAAACTTACATTTCTAAACTCTTTAGCTTCATCTAGATCAGGCCATGTAGAAGCACTTCTTTCTTCAATTTTTTCATATTTGGGATGACTAAAGTTTTTAACACGACTATCAGCCACCCAGACTTCTGGTGCAAACTTTAAAAATTCATCTAAGAAAAAGCGGTTACATTGATCATATAAAACATCAGCTGCTAGCAAAACATCAACTTGCTCAGCCTTATATAAATCATCTAAATATTCTAGTTCAACATTATTAAGTAAAGCGTTTTCGCGGCAAGCATTCAAACTAACTTGATCAATATCACAGCAGATGACTCGTTTCGCTCCTGCTATTTTTGCAGCAATTGCAACTACACCCGAACCCGCTCCAAAATCCAAAACAACTTTATCTTTAACATGATGCGGCTCTGCAAGTAACCACTGTGCCATTGCTAAACCAGATGCCCAACAGAAAATCCAATACGGCGTGTCATTCCAAATACGGCGAATAACTTCATCATCTAAGCGATTAGTTGGAAAAACTGGTGGAATCAACCATAAAGAAATAGGCGTTTCTGGTAATTGTTGTACCATCAACTCACAATTAGGAATAACTTCATTTAGTGCTTGAAGTAAATGTTCAGGGGCTTTGGCAAATTGAAAGGTGCAGCTCATAAATAAGCTCAAAAATTTATAATTACTATTTGATACGCGTTAACGTCATCCGCAATTGTTCGAGGCAGGACTACATTAGACTAAAATGTTTCTGCGACCCATCTATAGCTAACCAGTAGCTGACGAGTTTTGCGGATGACAAATGGTTTTGGTTACTTTTCCCGAAAGAAAAGTAACATACAAGCTCCTAACATTTGCGTTAAACGTTAGGACGCCGTCGTGAATAAATTAAATTAACCTAAAGCTTTTTCAGCAGCTTCTACAGTTTGACGAATCAAAGTTGTAATAGTCATTGGACCAACACCACCCGGTACTGGTGTGTAAGCAGAAGCAATTTCTTCAATACCTTGTAGTTGAATATCACCTACACCACCGCCATCACGAGGATGGAAACCAGCATCTACAACCACTGCACCTTGTTTAATCCAATCTTTTTGGATAAGTTCAGCTTTACCAACTGCACCCACAATAATATCAGCTTGCTTCACAAGCTCAGGTAAGTTTTGTGTGCGTGAATGGCAAATCGTTACTGTTGCATTCGCTTGCAATAGCATCATTGCCATTGGTTTGCCTAAAATTGCAGAACGACCAACCACAACCGCATGTTTACCAGCAATTTCGATATTGTTTTCTTTTAAAATGGTCATGATGCCCGCAGGAGTCGCTGAACCATATGCAGCTTCACCCATAGCCATACGGCCAAAACCAAGACAAGTTACACCATCAACATCTTTAGCTAATGAGATAGCATCGAAACATGCACGCTCATCAATTTGCTCTGGAACTGGATGCTGTAAAAGAATGCCGTGTACATCTGGATTAGCATTAAGTTTTTCAATTTCAGCTAATAATTGTTCTGTTGTCGTTTCTTGTGGCAATTCAATTTTTAAAGAGTCCATGCCTACTCGACGGCAAGCATTTCCTTTCATGCGTACATAAGTTGCAGATGCGCCATCATCCCCAACTAAAATAGTCGCCAAAATTGGGGTACGACCTGTTTTAGCTTTTAAAGCTTCAACACGTACTGACAAATTTTCTTCAATTTGCTTTGCTAATGCGCGACCGTCTAAAACCAATGCCACAGCACATCTCCAAGGTAGACATGAATTTAATGTGCCAATAATACATGATTATTTGGACAAATTTATTCTAGATGTTGCTTTTATGTTCATCTTATCTCAAAACAGTATTGTTTTTTTTGTAAAGGTTGCTAATATGTGCATCACCAAATGTAGGCGGGGTGGCAGAGTGGTCATGCAGCGGACTGCAACTCCGTGGACGCCGGTTCGATTCCGACCTCCGCCTCCAAATTTGGTAAAGCCCGGGTGGTGAAATAGGTAGACACAGGGGATTTAAAATCCCCCGCCCACAAAGCGTGCCGGTTCGAGTCCGGCCCCGGGCACCATTTTCTAGTACAGAAATTGGTGTCATAAAGAATCCAGCGAAAGCTGGTTTTTTTATGTCTAAAAAAAGGATACTTATTAGCATCCCTTTCTCGCCCCATATATTTAAGCAGTTTTTTGCTTATCTTTCTCAGGTGTTAAATTCGCATCTAACACCAATTGATAACCTCGACTAGAATCTACTTTATATTCTGCATTTTTAATTGAATCTACAAAAATCCAATCCGACAGCACCTGCTTATCGTCTAGTGTAACCATCAAATAACCCCGCTGATTTAAATTACAATATGCCAATTCATCGATAAGCGTCATAAAGGCAAATTCAAATTGCTGCAACTGAGCTAGCGGAATACTTAAATATTTTTCAAGACCTGGTGAAGAAACCGAACTTGTCGCCAGTTCAACACCGATATATTCACCCTTTTGGCTATATAAGTAAGATGTCCACGCATTATGAGTATCCCCCGCCAAAACAATAACTTTCTTATTAAACTCTGCCAATTTAGCGTACAAAAACTCTCGCTCAGCATAGTAACCATCCCAAGCATCGAGGTTATAGGGAACTAATGTTGTGACTCGCGCTTTTTCTTGAACGGTTAAAGTTGGATCACCTTGCTCTAATCGTAATTTTAATGTGACTAATTCTGTAATCTGAGCGGTCATTTTAGCTAAAGTATCAGGTGAAGTTCCGCCTGAAGTAATTTGCCCCAGCGATGCCAATAACTCAGCTGGAATCCACATTTTACTCATTAAGACTTGCTGACCAATCACATTCCATGTTGCTGTAGATTGCTTTAATTTATCGACCAGCCAATCCCTTTGCGTATACCCCATTAAAGTACGCTTTGGATCTGTTAAATCAGCCTGAAACTTTTGAGCATCTAAACCTGAAGATGTAATGTAATCTTTATATTCGAGCTGTTTATCTCGCGCAATAATACGTGTATCTAACATGGTTAATTGAACCAACGAACCAAAGTCAAACTGACGATAAATATTTAGATGATCTGTGTTAGAAACAGGGCGAATTGGCATCCATTCAAAATAAGCCTGTAGAGCAGCTAATTTACGCTCCAAGAAAGGACCTTCATTACTTTGATGATTCTCTGCACCTTCGCGCCAAGTATCATTCGCTAACTCATGATCATCCCAAATTACAATAAAAGGATGACGCTGATGAACCGCCTGCAAGTCCTTATCCTGACGATAGAGCGCATAACGTTTGCGATAATCATCTAATTTAATAATTTCTTTATTATTATCGGACGGTAAAGTACGGCCCAGCTTTGCAGCATCTTCTGTCGCATAGCCATCAGCCCCATATTCATAAATATAATCTCCCAAATGAATGACTACATCCACATTCTGTTTTGCCATTTCACGATAAACGTAAAAATAACCCGCAGGATAATTAGAACAAGAACATACTGCGAAGCTGACCTTATTGGTAGTTATAGGTAATGTTTTTGTTTGCCCTACTGGCGAGACTTTGCTACCAAATCGAAAGCGATAATAATAAGTCGTACCCGCTTGTAGACCTGTTGCATCCACCTTCACCGTAAAATCGTCAGTTTTAGTCGTTTGAACCGTACCAGTCTTTAAATTTTGCTTGAACTGATCATCGGTAGCAATTTCCCAAGTAACTCTAAGACGCGCATTAAGGTCTACTGGTGTTAACCGCGTCCATAAAATTACTCTATCTTGCAATGGGTCGCCGCTCGCAACTCCATGTAAAAAATCTGCTTGTGTTTCTGAACCCTCCTCATCGGAACCATCATTACACCCCGTAAAAGCTACAGGCAAAGATAGCGCCCCAAAACCGAACAGACTTTTTTGAATTAATTCTCGGCGTGAAATTTTTTCTGACATAAAATTACCTAAGTTTTAAGCAATGAGTGTCTTAAATTTAGGTAGATAAGATGAACAACTGATCTCAGTTTAATGAACAAATCATGACACAAATTGGTTAATTTATATAAATACTAACAAGAACTGATTGAAAATAAAGCAAACTCTCTGATTTTCTCTTGCCAATCGCGCACTTGTCCTCTATTATTGCGCACATGCCCGGGTGGTGAAATAGGTAGACACAGGGGATTTAAAATCCCCCGCCCACAAAGCGTGCCGGTTCGAGTCCGGCCCCGGGCACCATTTTCAAATATTGAATTTGGTGCTACAAAGAATCCAGCGTATGCTGGTTTTTTTATGCCTAATCAAAATGAATTTTATGATAAGAATATTATTACTCTTTTGCACTACCCTTTTTATAACAAAGGTTTACGCCACATATCTTTTCTCTGGTACCCTTTCTTTCAAAGACAACCATTGGTATTTTTCACGTTGCTCTATTACCAAAGATGATTATTTAGTTAAAGCACCCGAACAGATAATAGATAAATTTAAAAAGCTGGAACAAAAACGAGAAACTTATTGGGTCAGTTTGTTAGCGGACGCAGATTATCAAGAGAAAGGTGTTTTAGTTTTAAAAGTTAAAGAAATAGACGAAATACATTTAAAGGCATCTTGCCACTTATTAGATGTATTTGAAGATATTGAAAATCGAGAGTAATCACCACTCTCGATTCATCACCAGCTCTTCCATTTCTAGATCTAAATATCCAGCTTCCTGTGCTACCATCATCATTGCTTCAGCAATATAGTCAGCAGCACTATCATCTAAAGAAGAATCTAGATCTTCGAACTGAGGTTTCATCTCATTAATTTCAATTACAGTTTGATGAGCATATCGATAGATATCCTGCTCAGCTAAGGCAGGCTTCTGAACTTTTTTAGCAAATTGTTCAATGAGCTGCTTGAGTTCAGCGACCAAAATATCTGGATAATATTCATCATCAAACATCGGGAGAAGTAAGTCTTCGAACATACAAAAGTTTACACAACAGCAAAAACTTGCCGCTTATAACATATTTTCAAAAGAATAACGATATTTTTCCCTGACTCAATCATCTAGCTCATTAAATTAATGAGCCACGACCTGATTTTTATAAAGCCTACTTTATTAAGCTTGTATCATCGCCTTCCAAACTAGAATTGCATCAGTCATTGCTTTGACATCATGCGCTCTAACAATGCATGCTCCTTGCTGAATACTAAGCAAATGCCCCGTAACGCTTCCTACCGCACGCTGATCTGCAGTTGCACCCTTTAATGCTTCACCAATAAAACGTTTACGAGAAAGGCCAGATAAAATCGGATAACCCATTTCACCAAGCTTCCAAAATTCTTTGAGTAGTCTTAAGTTTTGCTGCGCATTTTTTGCAAAACCAAAGCCAGGATCAATAATAATATTATGTTTTTTCACGCCCGCATTTAAAGCTTCATTCACGCGCTGCTGGAGTTCCGCTATAACATCTAAGGTTACGTCCGTATATTGGTCTAACTGATTCATTGTAGTCGGCTCACCACGCATATGCATGATCACTACGGGTATATCCAGATCTGCTGCCGTTTTTAAAGCATTGGGACGAGTAAGCGCACGTACATCATTCCAAATATGTGCTCCTGCTTTTTTCGCTGCGCGAATAACATCAGGCTGACTTGTATCAATTGATAGAACAATATTATGTTTAGCTAAAGCTTCAACTACGGGCACAACTCTTCGTATTTCTTCTTCTACGCTTACTTCAGATGCTCCTGGACGGGTAGACTCACCACCAATATCAATAATGGTAGCGCCTTGCTCTACCATGGCTAGCGCATAAGCAATCGCTTGATCTACTTGATTATGCTTTCCACCATCACTAAAAGAATCTGGTGTGACATTTAATATACCCATAACGTGAGGCTGTGATAGATCTAACTGAAGCTGTCCACACTGTAAAATTTGTTGAGGCAAAGGCATTAGTTGCATAAAAAGCTCCAGTTTAAAATCAGGCTGTATTTTAGCAATTATCATCTATGTATGGTGTTGATTTGTTTTCAGCTTTTAACAAAATCAAACCCATAAAAAAAGCCACATGACTGTGGCTTTTTTATTAACTAATTAGTTCATTGCTGGCAATGGTGGCGGTGTAGATGGACCATCTTTTGGTGGTTCAAATGCAGCCACTGGGTTTTCAGCAACATATACTTTAGGCGGTTGTGGCTCACGACCTTCCATAATGTCACGGATTTGATCACGATCAATTGTTTCCCATTCCATCAAAGCTTTTACCATCGCGTGTGCAATATCTTTATTACTTTCCAAGATATTACGTGCAACTTTGTATTGCTCATCAAGAATACGACGTACTTCCTCATCAACTAACTGTTGAGTTGCTTCAGAAATCGTACGGCTTCCTACATTACCAAAGAAACCATTTTGGTTTTCATCTTCGTAAACCATTACACCCATTTTGTCAGACATACCGTACTTGGTAACCATTGCACGCGCCATTTTAGTAGCTCGCTCAAAGTCATTTGAAGCACCAGTAGATTGCTGTTGGATAAATACTTCTTCAGCAATACGACCACCAAACAAAATTGCAATTTCGTTTAGCATCTTGTCTTTATAGTGGCTAATTTGGTCTTGTTCAGGTAACTGCCAAGTTACACCTAAAGCCCAACCACGCGGCATAATCGTTACTTTATGAACAGGATCTGTACCCGGTAAAATCTCGGCAACAATCGCATGACCCGCTTCATGATAAGCAGTTGCACGACGCTCTTCTTCACGTAAAACCATCGATTTACGCTCTGGTCCCATGTAGATTTTGTCTTTTGCATCTTCAAAGTCATGCATGTCGACAGTGTTCTTATTACGACGTGCAGCAAATAAGGCAGCCTCGTTAACAAGGTTTGCCAACTGTGCACCAGAGAAACCTGGAGTACCACGAGATAGAACTTTAACATCCACACCCGTAACTGAAGGTAATTTTTTCAAATGTACATTCAGAATCTGCTCACGACCACGAATGTCAGGTAAACCTACCATTACTTGACGGTCAAAACGACCTGGACGTAATAATGCTTTATCCAAGACATCAACACGGTTCGTCGCAGCAATTACGATTACACCTTCGTTACCTTCAAAACCATCCATCTCTACAAGCATTTGGTTCAAGGTTTGCTCACGTTCATCATGACCACCACCTGTACCTGAACCACGGTGACGACCTACTGCATCAATCTCGTCAATAAAGATAATACAAGGCGCATGACGCTTCGCTTGCTCGAACATATCACGGACACGGGACGCACCCACACCCACGAACATTTCGACAAAGTCAGAACCTGAAATGCTGAAGAAAGGAACTTTAGCTTCACCAGCAATTGCTTTGGCTAATAACGTTTTACCAGTACCCGGAGGACCAACCATAAGTACGCCACGAGGAATAGTAGCGCCCAAACGTTTGAATTTTGCAGGGTCTTTTAAGAAATCTACAATTTCAACAACTTCTTGTTTTGCTTCATCACAGCCGGCAACGTCAGAAAAATTAACTTTGATTTGATCTTCAGAAAGCATTTTTGCTTTCGACTTACCAAAACTCATCGGTCCATTTTTTCCGCCTGCACCACCACCCATGTTACGCATAAAGAACATGAATAACAGAATGATTAACAGTACAGGGAAACTAGCAATGAGAAGTTGCATCAAAATGCCTTGACGTTGAGGAGCTGTTCCCTCTACAACAACATTTTGCTTATTTAAGCTCGGCATAAGCTCAGTGTCTTCAACTTGCGGACGAACAGTTTCAAACTGTGATCCGTTAGTTTTTTCACCATTAATATTTAAACCGTCAATTGTGACTTGCTTAATTTGGCCAGCATTCACCGCTGCAACGAAATCTGAGTATTTCATCGCAGTAGGCTTATTGCGGTCACTGATATTACTGAAAATTAAAATCAGAACACCAAGTATTATTAGCCACAATACGGCATTCTTGAAGTAATCGCTCAAAGCTTTATTCCCATATCGATCTAATTTGATCATGCCCAATCTTGGCTGATCGTCATAAAAACAGCAACTGTATTGCTTGCGGATAACCTAAAAGTACAAAATGCACAATTTTTAGGAGCTTGGCAAGTAAACTTTATTGCAATGCTTTCTTACGCCCTTGTCCAACCAAAAAAACTTCTTTAGAGCGCGCCCGAGAAGCTGCTGGTTTTGCTGTCTTTAACACATCAAAACTATCAACCACTTGTTTACGAAACTCATCAAATCCTGCGCCTTGGAACACTTTAACCACAAACTGTCCATTAGGTCCAAGAACCTTTTGAGCAAAATCTAAAGCCAGTTCACATAAGTAAATCTGTCTAGGTTGATCAACAGCCCTATTACCTGATGTATTGGGGGCCATATCAGAAATTACAATGTCTACTTGTCGCCCATTTAAAATATTTAACAATTTTTCAAATACAGCTTCTTCTCTAAAGTCGCCTTGTAAGAAAGTGACATCAGGCAAAGCATCCATGGGCAAAATATCGGAAGCAATCACTAAACCTTTGCTACCCACAAGTTTTCCAGCAATTTGAGACCAGCTACCAGGAGCCGCACCCAAATCGACTACCGTCATGCCTGGCTTGATCAACTTATATTTTTCTTGGATTTCAAGAAGTTTATATGCTGCTCGCGCACGATACCCTTCCTTTTGTGCTTTTTTTACAAAAGGATCGTCTAGATGTTCCCTCATCCACGCACGACTACTTTTCGACAATTTCTGGTTTGTAATGCGTGTTGCCATAACTCACTAAATATCAAAAAAACTTCTGATCGTTCATTGTACGTGAAAATTACTCTCATTACAGTACGGATGTAGCGTAATCTCACCAAGTTTTACAGTTTTTTTCCAATAATGTTGATCGATTATTTATACAGTTTTTCGTACATCTGAATTTAAGTTTTTTGCTATACTAAGTCGTTTTTAAAATCAGGTATTTTTAATGGCCGCTTTATCTATCCATGAACGTAAACGTTTACGTCAAATTGGTCATGTGCTTAATCCGGTTGTCATGATTGGTGGACAAGGCTTAACAGATGCTGTTATCGAAGAAACTCTTCGTGCTTTAAACGACCACGAACTTATCAAAGTTAAAGTTGCTGGTGAAGACCGTGAAGCACGTACTGCTGTAATTGATGCAATTGTAGAAGCGACTGGCGCAGAAGCTGTGCAAAAGATTGGTAAAATTGTTTTACTTTACAAAAAAGCAGCTAAGCAAAACCAGCATTTGTCTAATCTTGTTCGCCACGCTCATTTAGCAAACTAAGTTGATTTGACAAACTATGGCAAGTTACGAACTTTCAGCTTTTGATCGTTTTCATGCTGTTTCTGTTGTTGGCGCAATTGAACAGCAAGCTCCGCATACCTTAAATGTCGGTTTTTGGATTCGTGATCCAAATCAACTCATTGTCTGGCCCCAAGAAGTCGCCGCTCATTCGCGTCAGGATTTTTTGTGGGAAGAAACTTGTTTCGAAATTTTTGTTGGCGTGCATGATGAAGATTATTATCGAGAAATTAACCTTTCCCCTTCTCAAGCATGGCAGTCTTATCAGTTTGAAGAATATCGCTATCCAGAAAGTATGCCTCCCCTTGCTGCTTACGATATCGAACTGAACCATCTCAAGCGTACTCATTATGGCTTAAATGTTAGTCTTGATTTGGGACAATTTATGCAACAGCAACGCTTGAAATGGGCAAACCTTTATTTAGGTTTAACTGCAGTTTTAAAAACCAAAGAAGGTATGCAGTACTATGCAATGCAGCATAGTGGAAAAAGTGCAGATTTCCATAATAAGCGCGACTGGTTACATCAGTTTTAAAAAATAAAAAAGCGAGAAATTAATTCTCGCTTTTTTATAGCTGGCTAAAAGCTAAGATCATTAGTTATCTCGTGCTTTATTCCAGGCTTCAACTGCATTATTTTTAGTACGCTTAATACTTTCACTTAAAGAATCTTTGTGCTTCAAAGAAATCTGGCTAATATCACCTTTCAATTCTTTACTGACTTTAGTCAAATCTTCGATAAGCGCGTTAATTTCTGCTTTCAAAGCATTTTTAAGTTCAGATAGTCCTTCTTGTGAAGTGCTAAACTGAGCTTTAATCACATCAAGACGTTGTAGAATATCTTGTTTAATTTGAATAAATTGATTTTGAATATTCTTGTTTAACTCATGAGTTTCAGCTTCAATTTTTTCTTGGGTTTCACTTAAAACTTCTTTGACCTGCTCTTGAGTTTCAGTGATAGCTTCTTTCACCTGAGTTTTCGCTTCTGTAGCAACTTCTTTAATCTGCTCAGTTTTCTCGGCAACACTTTCTTTTACTTGCGCAGTTTTAGCAGTTACTGTTCTTTTCGCTTTAGTTGTAGTAGCAGCTACGGTTTCTTTCACTTCATTCACCTCAGCTTTTACTGAATCAACTACTGCTTGAGCTTTCTCGCTCACATCTTTTGGAACTTGATCATTACTCATGCTATTTCCTCATATTGTTTATTTTTTAACTAGCAATACAATAAATCCAGTTCTAAAAATTCAGCCAGCAAATTGTTAGACAATTTATCAAAAGTAACTGATTCGGATGAGCGGATAATTTTTTTGTAAAAATCAAGCAATGAATTATGTTTTTTAGCAGAAAATAAATAGACTTTTTGAGGTTCCATGCGTATAATGCGCTGTTAAGTTACAAGCGAGCAGACCGATAGGGAGGGGCATGTTTTATCACAACATCGCCTATCTTTTTTGGGTCTACTCGCTTTTTTACAGCCGAAATTCAGGAGCTTTGGTTTGAGCACCCCCGCCATTTTAGCCCTCGCAGATGGAACGATCTTTAAAGGAACGTCAATCGGCGCAACGGGAAGTACGACTGGAGAAGTCGTTTTTAACACAGCCATGACAGGCTATCAAGAAATTTTGACTGACCCAAGTTATGCACAACAAATTGTGACATTAACTTACCCACATATCGGAAACACTGGCTGCAACGCGGAAGACGTTGAATCTGGTCGTATCCATAAAGTATGGGCGAATGGTTTAATTATTCGTGACCTTCCACTACTACACAGCAACTTCCGTGCTGAACAGTCATTGAGTGAATATTTGCAAGAACACAATGTTGTTGCAATCGCGGATATTGATACACGTAAATTAACACGTATTTTGCGTGACAAAGGTGCACAAAATGGTTGCATCCTTGCTGGCGAAAATATTACTGAAGAAGAAGCAATTGCCAAAGCTCGTGCTTTTGGTGGCTTAAACGGTTTAGACCTTGCAAAAGAATGTTGCGATCCAACTGGTTTTGAATGGTCCGAAGGTTCATGGACTCTAGGCCAAGGCTTCTCTCAACCTGAATTAAAATATCATGTAGTTGCATACGATTACGGTGTCAAAACCAACATCTTGCGTATGCTTGCAGACCGCGGTTGCAAATTAACCGTTGTTCCTGCAGAAACTCCGGCTGAAAAAGTATTGGCACTTAATCCGGATGGCGTATTCCTTTCAAATGGCCCTGGCGATCCAGCTGCTTGTGATTATGCAATCGAAGCTGTAAAAACTATTGTTGAAACCACAACATTACCTGTATTTGGTATTTGCTTAGGCCACCAAATCTTGGCACTCGCTTCTGGTGCAAAAACTGTAAAAATGAACCATGGTCACCACGGTGCTAACCACCCTGTACAAAATCTTGAAGATGGTACAGTGATGATTACTTCACAAAATCATGGTTTCGCTGTAGATGCTGAAACTTTACCGGCTAACTTAAAAGCAACGCATAAATCATTGTTCGATGGCACCTTACAAGGGATTCACCGTACAGACAAGCCAGCTTTCAGCTTCCAAGGTCACCCTGAAGCAAGCCCAGGTCCACATGATTGTGCCCCATTGTTCGATCATTTTATCGAACTTATCGAAGCATCTAAACAGTAATTAAGGAGCGAATAATGCCTAAACGTACGGATATTAAAAGCATCTTAATTATTGGTGCTGGCCCGATTGTGATTGGTCAGGCATGTGAGTTTGACTACTCAGGTGCTCAAGCGTGTAAAGCGCTTCGTGAAGAAGGCTATCGTGTTATTTTGGTTAACTCTAACCCAGCAACCATTATGACAGACCCTTCAATGGCTGATGCAACATATATTGAGCCAATTACTTGGCAAACAGTTGCACAGATTATTGAAAAAGAACGCCCAGATGCAGTATTGCCAACTATGGGTGGCCAAACTGCATTGAACTGTGCTCTTGCACTTGATGAGCACGGCGTTCTTGAAAAATATAATGTTGAATTAATTGGTGCAACTAAAGACGCAATTGAGAAAGCCGAAGACCGTAAACTCTTCGATATCGCTATGCGTAAAATTGGCTTGGAATGTCCAAAAGCTGCCATTGCCGAAACAATGGAAGAAGCTTTAGAAATTCAGTCACGCTTTGGTTTCCCGGTAATTATCCGTCCATCATTCACAATGGGTGGTTCGGGTGGCGGTATCGCATATAACCGCGAAGAATTCCTTGAGATTTGTGAACGTGGTTTTGACCTCTCTCCTACTCACCAGTTATTGATCGATGAATCTTTAATTGGTTGGAAAGAATACGAAATGGAAGTTGTTCGTGACAAAAACGACAACTGTATTATCGTATGTGCGATCGAAAACTTCGACCCAATGGGCGTACACACTGGTGACTCAATCACTGTAGCACCAGCTCAAACATTAACAGACAAAGAATATCAATTGATGCGTAACGCTTCGGTTGCAGTTCTTCGTGAAATTGGTGTGGAGACAGGCGGTTCTAACGTTCAGTTCGGTATTAACCCGAAAGACGGCCGTATGGTTGTTATCGAGATGAACCCTCGTGTATCTCGTTCATCTGCACTTGCTTCTAAAGCAACAGGTTTCCCGATTGCTAAAATCGCAGCAAAACTTGCTGTTGGTTATACCCTTGATGAATTGAAAAATGACATCACTGGTGGCGTAACTCCTGCAAGCTTCGAACCATCAATTGACTATGTTGTAACGAAGATTCCTCGTTTTAACTTCGAGAAATTCCCGCAAGCTGAACCAGTTCTTACCACTCAGATGAAATCTGTTGGTGAAGTGATGGCAATCGGCCGTAACTTCCAAGAATCTGTTCAAAAAGCATTACGTGGTCTTGAAGTTGGTGTAAGCGGTTTTGATGAAAAAATCGAAGCTGGTGCAACAAATGCAAAAGAAATTATTCTAAAAGAACTTAAAGTTCCGGGTCCTGAGCGTATCTGGTACGTAGCGGATGCTTTCCGTCATGGTTTCTCTTTAGATGAAGTTTTTGAAGCGACTAAGATTGACCGCTGGTTCCTTATCCAAATTCAAGACATCGTTAAAACTGAAGCTCAAGTGAAAACTTTAGGTTTTGGTGACTTAAACGCTGACAACATCCGTTCGTTCAAGCGTAAAGGTTTATCTGACCTTCGTATTGCTCACCTCATGGGCATTTCACAAAAGCAATTCCGTAAACAACGTTGGAACTTGGGTGTTTATCCAGTTTACAAACGCGTTGATACATGTGCAGCAGAGTTTGAATCTGGTACTGCATACATGTATTCAACTTACGATGAAGAATGTGAAGCAAATCCATCAAACCGTGACAAGATCATGGTCATTGGTGGTGGTCCAAACCGTATTGGTCAAGGTATCGAATTTGACTACTGCTGTGTACACGCTGCATTAGCTATGCGTGAAGACGGTTACGAAACAATCATGGTGAACTGTAACCCTGAAACTGTTTCTACCGACTATGATACATCTGACCGTCTATACTTCGAACCTGTAACACTTGAAGATGTACTTGAAATCGTACGTACAGAGAAGCCTAAAGGCGTAATCGTACAGTATGGTGGCCAAACTCCGCTTAAATTGGCACGTGCTTTAGAAGAAGCAGGCACTCCAATTATCGGTACATCACCAGATGCGATTGACCGTGCTGAAGACCGTGAACGTTTCCAACAAATGATTCAACGTTTACAGCTTCGTCAACCAAACAACAGCATTGTAAAATCTGCTGAAGAAGGTATCTCTGAAGCTGCAAAAGTAGGTTATCCGCTTGTTGTTCGCCCATCTTATGTATTAGGTGGTCGTGCAATGGAAATCGTATATAACGAAGAAGAACTTAAACGTTACCTTCGTGAAGCAGTTCAGGCATCTAACGAAGCCCCTGTTCTTCTTGACCGTTTCCTAGATGACGCAACTGAAGTTGATGTTGACTGTGTATCTGACGGTAAAGACGTTGTGATCGGCGGTATCATGCAGCATATCGAACAAGCGGGTATTCACTCAGGTGACTCTGCATGTTCAATTCCTCCTTATTCTTTATCAAAAGAAATTCAGGATGAAATGCGTCGTCAAACGATTGCGATGGCAAAAGAACTTGGTGTTGTCGGCTTGATGAACGTTCAGTTCGCTGTAAAAGGTGACGATATTTACGTTCTAGAAGTTAACCCACGTGCTTCACGTACAGTTCCATTCGTATCTAAGTGTATTGGTGATTCTTTAGCGAAAGTTGCTGCGCGTTGTATGGCAGGCCAATCTCTTGAGTCTCAAGGATTTACTAAAGAAATCATTCCAACTCACTTTGCTGTGAAGGAAGCCGTTTTCCCATTCGCTAAATTCCAAGGCGTAGACCCTATGCTTGGACCTGAGATGAAATCTACAGGTGAAGTGATGGGCGTAGGTAAAACATTTGGTGAAGCATTCTATAAAGCTGTTTTAGGCTCAAATGAACGCTTACCTGGTTTACCAACTGAAGGCGAAGTAAAACATGCTTTCTTATCAGTACGTGAATCTGACAAGAAATACATCGCTGATATCGCTAAGAAATTAGTTGAATATGGCTTCAAGCTTGTTGCAACAGGTGGTACTTACCAAGTGCTTAAAGAAGCAGGTTTAGAATGCGAATCTGTAAATAAAGTTACTGAAGGTCGTCCACATATTGTTGACCGCTTGAAAAATGGTGAAATACACCTTATTGTCAATACCACTGAAGGTAAACAGGCTCAATATGACTCTGCAATGATTCGTCGTGCTGCCCTACAAGGCAAAGTGTATTACACAACGACTATCAATGGCGCAGAAGCTGTTTGCCAAGCCTTTGCTGTGAAATTGCCAATGGATGTATACCGCTTGCAAGATTTAACTGTAGGTTAATTTTTTTACCGATAAGTCCCGTCACCTTATCGGTGGCGGGATTTTTTCATTTTTTTAACTGTGTTTTCTCAACTTAAGAGGGACCGAAATGCAACGTTATCCAATGACCCCTGAAGGTAAAATCGCCTTAGAGAAAGAATTACAACATCTGAAATCTGTTGAACGTCCACGTATTACTCAAGCAATTGCTGAAGCACGTGAACATGGGGACTTAAAAGAAAATGCAGAATACCATGCTGCTCGTGAACAGCAAGGTTTCTGTGAAGGACGTATCCAAGATATCGAAGGAAAATTGGGTGCTTCACAAGTCATCGATGTTAAGGACTTAGAACAAAACGGTCGTGTTGTATTCGGTGTTACGGTAACGATTGAAAACCTTGATACTGAAGAGCGCAAGACTTATAAAATTGTTGGTGATGATGAAGCTGATTTTAAAATCAATAAAATCTCAGTGAACTCACCAATTGCTCGCGGTCTTTTGGGTAAAAATGAAGGTGATGAAGTAAAAATCACTACTCCTCAAGGCGAAGTTGAGTACGAAGTTGTAAGCGTAGAATATCTCTAAGATACTGCTCTTGAACCCCTCTTCCTGAGGGGTTTTTTATTTAATATGGTTTAGCTCATTTTTTGGATAATAGATTATGGATACGCCTCTGATTAACACACCAGTCCGTCATTGGTGCGAATTTGAGTTTATTTCCAAAACTGTGAAAAATCCCAACATCCACATTAAAGGAAATTATTCTTACTATTCAGCTTATTGGGATCAAGGCTTTGAACGTTGTGTAGTCCGTTATTTACATGACAAAGCTTCAACGCCAGAGAAACCGATTGACCAACTTTATATTGGCAATTTTGTTTGTTTTGGCGCTGAGTGTGTAATCATGATGGGTGGTAATCAGCTTCATAGACCCGACTGGATTTCAACTTTCCCTTTTGATACTCGTAGTTTTTTGGTGGCTGGCGATACTATTATTGCTGATGGTTGCTGGGTTGGTAGCCGTGCCATGATTATGCAAGGTGTCAAACTAGGTGAAGGCGCAGTGGTCGCCACTGGAGCCGTGGTAACTAAAGATGTTCCCCCTTATGCAATTGTAGGTGGAGTGCCTGCGAAAATTATTAAATATCGCTTTCCTCAAGAACAAATCGACAAACTACTTGCTTTAAAACTTTATGATTTAGATGAGAAGCAAATTTTGAAAATACGTGAATATCTTCAAACTGATGATATTGATGCTTTATCTACACATATAGAAAATTTGCGCAATTTATAAAAATTTATCTAAAAAATTTGTTGTTATAAAATCACAAATGATTACGTGCTTGAATTTAAATCGTCAAAAAATAAGTATAAAGTATTAATAAATAAGCATCATTACAATAAGGAAAATACTCATGTTATATCAACATATTTTGGTACCAATTGACGGTTCTGAAACTTCTATGGTCGCCATGAAAGAGGCCATTAAGCTGGGAAAAGCGTTAAATAGTAAAATTACAGTTGTACAAGTGATGGCACTTGACCCATTTATTGCTGATGTCTACGTAAAAACTGGCCAAACTAATGAGTTGATTGAACGTACAAGAACTTATTTGCTCGACATTTTAGAAAAAGCAAAACAAGAATTTGCCAACGAAGGCATTACTGTTGAAACCAAACTGTTGGAAGGGTTTGTTGTACATGAGGAAATCATTCAAGCTGCTCAAGACGTAAATGCAGATCTGATTGTCATGGGTTCTCATGGCCGCACGGGAGTCCGAAAACTCGTGTTGGGAAGTGTTGCACAAAAAGTTTTAGGGGAAAGCCATATTCCTGTGTTAATTGTTCGCTAAAGTGAGACGCCTGTCTGGCTAAAGTGAGCAAGATAGGCTTCTATTTCTTAAAAGGCATAACCTCTTCACGCGATTGCTCAACCGTTATCGTTTTTTTACTTTTGAAAGCTTCCCAAGAATAATTTTTATAATTTAATTGCCATAAATAATATGGTTGTCCCACATCTTTAAATTGAATGTTTAGTATCATCCATGCCTCATCATGACAATGGGGCGATTTTTTATAATCTTGTTCTGAAAAACATGCCCGAATCATTTCTCGTGAAGAAAAAGCAATATCTTTTAGTGCAACTTGATACTTCCCATGAGGTTTGAGCTTAATAAAATCAGCATTTTCTTCAAAACGCCCTCCTCCTGAGTAACCAGTAAACCATCTATTAACTACTGCGATTGCAAACCCATTTTTATTTAATGGATATAAAGCTGGAAAGATTTGTAATCCATCTGGTCCCAAATCATCGGTATGAGGCTCTTTATTATGATGTTGATAATCTTTAAAGTCCCATTGATCAACTACTTTATATTGATTATTTTGCTTCTTAACCTTAACAATTTGTGGACTTTCATCTATTAGGTAATAAATCGAATCTTGCGTATTTTTTCCCTTCCACAGGATAGCTTCACCACTGCATTTCTGTCTCAGTTGCTTGCATATCAAATCTATGTCTTGCTGAGAAGCCTTTATATTTATAAAAGGTTGAGTTGAAATATCCTTTCCAGCATAACTCACCTGTGCCATCAAACTTAAAAGTAATACTGCTCCACTACACCATTTATTATTCTTTTGCATGTGTATTTACTCTCTAACATAAATATTAAGGCTGCCAAGCAAACTGCTTTAAGTCAACTTTACCATTTAACAAATAGACACCTTCAGCTTCCAGTTTTAATTGCTGAATATTTTCACCTTTTTCATTAAACTTACTTAGGCTAATTTTGCCTTGAGAATTAATTACACGATACCAAGGAACTTGATGATCAACTTCAAGATGTTTCAAAACATAGCCGACTAATCTTGCATGTTTTGGTAATCCTGCCATACGAGCCACTTGTCCATAGGTTGCAACTTTTCCGTAAGGAATCAAAGCAATGACTTCTAAAATTTGCCGATGTAGTTCATACTGAGTTGTCAAAATGGACTCCATAAAAATTGACATCATTCATATCATATAAAAAATTTTGAACAAAACTAAATGCAATCCAAGGTGGGCTTGAGGGAAATCTGCATGAAAAAAATATTACTGGTGATTACTGGCACTTTACTATGCGTTTCTTGTACTACACGCCCTCCTCTTCCTTTAGGAGAAACACCTAAAGTCTCTGCAGATGGCCGTCCTCTTATTCCAGTCACTTTTGTTTTTACAACCAACTCTCCAGAAGCTATAGAGTTTGATAATTATCAACAGATGCGTAAGGAAATTAAAATATTAAATAAATACTATGTAGATGATAAAAATAATAAAATTTTTAAATTTAAGTTACATCGTTATATTCCTTATGAAGAATTTTCAAAATTACATTGTGATTTAAAACAACAGATTAATCAGCCCTACCCAATTACGATTGAAACCATTCCTGCCAGTGTAAATACGTGTTTTCCGAAACGAACTGCAAGTAAAGAAGTGATTGTTTTTATTTATGATGCCTATTCAACAAAATGGAAATTTGAAGATGTAACGAGTAGAGCCTTTCGTAATAATGGCAAACCCTTTATTTTATTAGACTGGAATCGCCTCAATTATAATATTCAGGCTGGTAGCGTGCATGAAATGGGACATGTGTTTGGTCTAAAACATGTTTGTGCGCCAAAAGCTACAAAACGTACTCCAACCAACATCATGGCAAGCGCCGAATGTAAATTAGGCAGTGGTGGCTTAAGAAATTTAGGATTTACGCCGGTACAACTTCAAACTATTTTATCGACATACAAACAATATCCCTAAAATTTAAATTCAATATATGGCCCTAAGTTATCTTGGGTAGCGATGTAATTTTCAGGGGTCAGTGAAGATGTCATGTAAGTACTAGCTTTTAAGAAATCTTCAGCATTGACTGGATATGGCTGCCAAAATGTTTTCAAATTATTGGTGTAAATTGGATAAAGACGAAGTAAGTCTTTTGACAAATCCAACCTTGCTATACAACCAAATGGTAATGCATTGTGTTTTTCATATTCACCATTGCTATTAAACACAGCATTACCAATACCAAATACGACTGGCTTTTGGTTGATGATCTCGATAGGTTGAATAGTATGAGCACCATGACCAATGATCAGGTCAGCACCAGCTTGGGTTAAAATCGCAGCAAGCTTACTCTGCTCTTTTGTAATGGGCTTAAAGTCGACACCCCAATGGCAAATAACAATAATTTTATGTTCAGGATGAGTCAGCCTATAGCGCCCTATTTGTTCAAGCAAAACACCATTTAAACACGCCACTCCACTCTTATGGCCTAAAGCATAAAAATCATAATCGAGATAGGCAGTATCTCTGTGCCAGTATCCGTTAAAAATAGCATAGCGCTTATTTTCAAAAGAGAGTTCAAAGTAGTTATGAGCATCTTTTTGGTTTACGCCAGCACCAATATAAGAAATGTTAGCCTGATCCAACTGTTGTAATGTATAGGTCAGCCCACGCTCCCCATAGTCTTTTAGATGGTTGTTTGCCAACACCACATGATTAAGGTGAATATTTTTGAATGCTGCTAATGTTTGTTCAGCATCAGCTTTAAGAATAAAAGGCTTTTTATGATCTAAAGGAGATTGGTTTTCTAAAGAAAATACCGCTTCAAAGTTAGCAATATTTAAGTCATGTTCACCTAAAAAAGCTTTTATTTTTTTAAAAGAATAGTCATATCCATACTGTTGCAGAGCATCTATTTGCCCTCTAGCCTTACGTTTTTCAGTGTAGATTTCCCCAAAGTAGATATCGCCTAAAATATTAATAATGCCACTTGGAGTTGAGCAAACTTTAGGTTTTACATTCTGTGCTTGGAAACAATGATAGTAAGGGACCAAGTGCTCAGCACGATGAATATCATCTAAGAAAAGAAAGAAACCAATCGTTTGGTTTTCTTCAAAGAACGTCAGATAAATTTTTCTAAATGAGTTTGTAAGATATAAGACCTCTACTACATTCTGTCCCATTAATGGTGTCTGAGGGAGATAAGACTTTCCTTGAAAATTCAGCTCTTTTATAAAGAATAGTTCTTTTATATCAATTGGATATCTATAAATTCTTCTGATCAATAAAAACAAATGCTTTAGTTGATTTTGGGTAGCTTCATTTTTTAAAGTTAAGTTATAGGTAGCGGCTCTTTTAGAGAAAATTAAAAATGCTTGCTCATTTGTACCACAGAGCATCTTACTTAAAGCATCTTTTACTTCTGCTGCTTGAGTAAAAATTAAGAACTGCAATAACTCGGTAAATGTATAACTTTCCGATGTTTTTAAACCTAAGTTTTGCTGTCCAATTTGCTCACTCATTTTTTGTGGCACAATATAGACATCTTGAGCCTGCACTTTTTTTTGTTGAAATTGTTCTAGTGCATAGTCGATTAGCAGTAATGTTGAAATATCATCGTCAAATTCGAATTGCCATATAGCTTCATCAAAATTTGTAGTATCGATATGAGCTAATAATTTGATTTCAACGAGTTGATACTTCATGACTCATCACCTTTGTAATCTTTTACATAGGCGATGTAGCCCGATAAGTTATGTTCTTGGTCATCAATCCGTACTCGGAAACGATCATGGCGAATATAAAATGCATGTAAAATTTTATCTGGTCGTGCCATATACATCGCCATTTCCGGATAAAAAAAGCCTGTCGTTTGAAAATCAGCTCTAAATTCAATTAATTTTTGAAGCTCAGGCATATACGCCTGCTCAAAAAGTGCTGTACGTCCCTGCTCTTTTAAGCGGCTTACCATTTTATAAGCAGCCATTAACATTTCTAGTAAAGTCGCATAAGTCGTTTTTCGATTACGAATAAAAATAAAATGTTTTAAATAATTATTTAAACCAAAAATAAAATATTTATCTTCAGGGCATATTTTAGTGAGCTCATTGGTACAATAACTTAACCAATGGTCATGATATTTTTCATATCTCTTTTCAATAAAACATTCAAACATTAATTTAACAGTTTCTAATAATCTAGAATCTTGGTTAATTTGATATAACCTTAATAAAGCTAGAGCAGCTTCACCATCATAATAAATAATTCTGAATTTTTCTTTTAAATCATAATCTGGATAATTTAATACATGAGTTGTTGAGCCATTTGAATCGACTAATTTTAAAATACCATTTGCAAGTTTCTCTGCATATTTTTGATAATCAGTTTTTTGGGTAATTTCTTGATATTTAGTTAACATTAAAATAGCAGCCGCATTGGCACCTAATTTGATTTCAAACTCCCCTTCTTTACCATCAATCATAAAGCTGATTTCAGAGTCTTTTTCTTTATAAAAGTTGGTCAGCGCATATTGGATGGCAGCATGTATCTTGGGCCAATATTCTGGTTTGCTCTGCACTTCAAATGTTTCCAGCAACGCATACACAGAGGTACAGTGGCGTACCGTATTGTAGTTACGAATATCTCGATCATAGGCAGAAAAATAGCCATAGATAAATTTGCCATTTTCTTGAATTTGATCATGCAAAAATGCCGAATTTTTTTCAATTAACGACTGAAAATGCTGTTTCTTATTGCTCGAAATCGCCCTAATACCATTCGCATCATAACCGCTCGCTAAATTAATGAATTGCCCATTTTCATAAAATGCTGCGTAGGTATCAAAAGTCCAAATGTCTTGTAGCTCTTGTAGTTTAATCTGTGGTTTAGTCGCGTTATATTTTTGCTTAATTGCATAATTTAGGTTTGTTTCATCAAAAAAGTTGGGTTTGTCATAGCTCAAACCTCGTATAATTGCCTTTCCATAAATCTCTTGCTCAAGAAAAACCACTGAACAGTGTTCATCAAACCCAATACCTTTACGGTAGTGGTTATTGTGAAATTGCTGATGGACCTGCTGCTCTACTACTTGCCAAGCTTGCTTCGTTAAATTATATGCAATATCAATTTTTATATAATCAGTAAGTATTTCCTGTGCAAACTGGTCATTAACGAAAGCTAATAATTGTATTTTTGCTTGTGAAAAGCTTGTTTTTTCACTATGCCATACGTTACATCTTTGGTCTTTAGGCCCATAAGATATAAATAAAATTGTTTCATCCTGAAAAGCGGAAGCATGTGGAGCGATATGTTCTAACCAAAGGTTCAGCTGTCTTTGGAAGTTTAAAAATGCTGTCACTCGAAATCAGTCCCTATCCGTTATTTGTTGTTCTATAAAGTTTTCAATCCATCATAGCATGAACATATAAAAAGCTAAGTTAACGTATTGTTTAAACATAAAAAAAGAGCCCTAAGGCTCTTTTTTTATTTGGTTAATTATCTATTAATAGATAATTTGACCATTAGCAAGTAACTCTGCCTCACTAGTAGTAACACCTTGTAAAACCAACAGATTCGTAAAGTTATTAGCCGGAATAAATCCTGTTAAACCATCACGGTCAATCTGAATAGTTGTATTACCACCACTTACAGTGACATTTAGATATTGTCCAATATTGGCGTCTGTTTGATCTCCATCGAGTAATGCTCTGATATCAATTAAATCAGCTTGCTGATCTGTAGCAACATTACCCACATGGAAGTTAGCCCAAGTATCTACACCATTACCGCCAGTAGTTGCACCATTACTAGCTGTTGCTGCACTTCCATTCAACACATGGTAGATCAAAGTATCTGAACCAAAACCAATCGTGCCAGTATCTGTATTGAACGTATCATTCGCTGCTGTGCTAATTACATGAGTATTGTAATCAGAAGTAGTCAGGTTAACCGTCAATGATGATAAAGACTCGGAACCATTCGCTGCCACTAACTTGTAGTTAATGGTATCGGTTGGGTTCGTTAATGTTAACGACGAAGTATTGGCACGATAATCATAGTCACCATTCGAATTGATCACAAATGTACCATTCGCAGTAGTGATAGATTGACCAGTAGCCTCAACATACACACCAGGACTTGTTTCAACATAGAGTTTGACACCATCAGCAGTAAAGGTACCACTGTCTGCAACCCCACCTATTGTGTCACCATCTATAATGTTGCCATGGATCCAATCAGATGAGTAATTGTTCAAGTGCGTTGTAGTAGTCGTTACTTGTGTATCCAACGTTGTTGTACCAAGTGTAATCGCTGTCAACGTATACTCAATACGGTATGTACCAGCTCCTAAGTGCAGAACAGCATCTTGGAAAGCCACTGTTCCGAGACTAATACCACCCACACTGGCAAGCGCTGCCGCCGAACCAGTATAAGTTGTATCAACCCATACTCCACCAACAAATTGTTGAACAACATAACTCACTGTTGGTAATGCACTTAATAATGGTTGATTAGCATAAGTTGCTGCTACCTGTACATCTACCAGATCTCCTGCCGCAACAGTGAAGCTATTAGAAACTACAGAAGTCGAACCAATCAAGTTGATTGTTATGTTCGGACTTGGAACATCTACAGGTGTATCAGTTGAGTTACTAAAATCAACTGTTGCAACAGCTTGGTCTGCATTGGCAACGATTTGAGTCGTACCATCCGTTCCAGGACTAGCAGTATTCCAAGTAATGCTGACATCAGGTGATCCAATCTGTATGTGCAATACCGCTGTACTAGTACCACCTGATACAGGATCAGTAATGGTGTAAGTGAAGCTGTCTACTTTACCAATGTTTGCGGCATTGGCAATTGGTGTATAGCTATATGAACCATTTGCAGAGATAGTAAGTGTTCCATAAGCTCCTGTTACTGGGGTTGAAGAACCAATAGGTGTTAATATCGCGCCTACTTGCTCACCAATCACTGTAGATACCACTGTAGTTCCAGTGATTGTATCTTGGACATATGAAGGACCATATATAGTCGAATCATCATCCGTAAGCACATTACCGCTCACTGTTGCTGCACTATATGTAGGTACTACTGTGTGATTATAATCATCGCGAACCACACTCATTGTGCCTAACAATCCTGCACCCACACCGGTATAGACCATAAACGCTCTATAAGAACCACTTGCCAAGTCTGTGATAGTCGCACCGAATCCATTACCACCAAGTATTCCGACGTTAATTAGCCCAGTACTAGCATCACCTGCAACATTCTGCCAAGAACCATCTGGTGCTTGTTTTTGTAAAACAATTTTATAGTCGTTAAGCAAAGACAAACTTAATAAAGCGCTATAGCTAATCGTTGCATCTGAAGTATGTCCAGCTGCAATACTGAAGCTCACACTCGGAGTACCAAGAAGCGATACGTTGAGATTTTCAGTTACACCTATCAATGCTAGATAGGTTGCAGAACCAGCATTAATACCCGTTGTAGTTAATGGAACAATATCAATTGCCACACTATCTACATTGTCATGTGCAGTAATTGTTGGCACAAGAACAAGGCCAGCAAGATTAGCGCCTGTACCCAAATTACCTGCAAGGTCAGTATAGGTGTTATCCGCAACACTGATGCTTGGTGCTGTCGCAGTGCCATCTTGTGTGAAGGTCGCTGTCCAGGTCAATCCGCCATCTGCTGTGCTCAAGCCTGCTAATGTACCGCCTGCCAAAGTCACATCCGATGCATCAAAGTCAGTCACTGCTTCACTAAACGTGAAGGTTACTGTGGTGCTTTCACCAAGACCCAGATTCAGGTCAGTTGCTGTGATCGCAAGTGTCGGTGCCACCACATCTGAGGTCAGGCCAGCCAAGCTTGCGCCTGTACCCAAATTACCTGCAAGGTCAGTATAGGTGTTATCCGCAACACTGATGCTTGGTGCTGTCGCAGTGCCATCTTGTGTGAAGGTCGCTGTCCAGGTCAATCCACCATCTGCTGTGCTCAAGCCTGCTAATGTACCGCCTGCCAAAGTCACATCCGATGCATCAAAGTCAGTCACTGCTTCACTGAACGTGAAGGTTACTGTCGTGCTTTCACCAAGACCTAGATTCAGGTCAGTTGCTGTGATCGCAAGTGTCGGTGCCACCACATCTGAGGTCAGGCCAGCCAAGCTTGCGCCTGTACCCAAGTTACCTGCAAGGTCAGTATAGGTGTTATCCGCAACACTGATGCTTGGTGCTGTCGCAGTGCCATCTTGTGTGAAGGTCGCTGTCCAGGTCAATCCACCATCTGCTGTGCTCAAGCCTGCTAATGTACCGCCTGCCAAAGTCACATCCGATGCATCAAAGTCAGTCACTGCTTCACTAAACGTGAAGGTTACTGTCGTGCTTTCACCAAGACCTAGATTCAGGTCAGTTGCTGTGATCGCAAGTGTCGGTGCCACCACATCTGAGGTCAGGCCAGCCAAGCTTGCGCCTGTACCCAAGTTACCTGCAAGGTCAGTATAGGTGTTATCCGCAACACTGATGCTTGGTGCTGTCGCAGTGCCATCTTGTGTGAAGGTCGCTGTCCAGGTCAATCCACCATCTGCTGTGCTCAAGCCTGCTAATGTACCGCCTGCCAAAGTCACATCCGATGCATCAAAGTCAGTCACTGCTTCACTGAACGTGAAGGTAATGTTCGCTGTTTCACCTGCCGCGAGTGCAAGGTCATCTGTGCTAATCGCAAGTGTCGGTGCTGTCGCATCAACAGTCACTGTACCTGTAACCGGTGTTGAAACGTTGCCTGCCACATCTGTTGCAGTCACGCTCACTGTATGTGGACCGTCTGCCAACACTGGAAGTGTATTGTCTGCAAGCGTCCAGGTACCGTCACCATTGTTAGTCGCTGGATAATCCACACCATCCACAGTCACCACCACAGTCGCAGTAGGATCATCGATCGTACCGGTCAATGCAGGCGTTGTATCGTTCGTCGATACATCTGGGAAAGTCACCACCGGTGCTACAAGGTCAACGATAAAGCCGTCTGTACCGTCAAGTACATCGCCTGTACCCAAGTTGCCCAAGACATCTGTGTAACTACCATCAGCCACCGCAATGCTTGGTGCTGTGCCTGTGCCGTCCGGTGTGAACACCGCTGTCCAGGTGATGTTGTCAGTCGTAGTCAAGCCAGTCAATGTACCGCCTACAACCGTGATGTCGCTTGCATCAAAGCCTGCTACCGCCTCACTGAACGTGAAGCTAATGTTCGCTGTTTCACCTGCCGCAAGTGCAAGGTCATCTGTGCTAATCGCAAGGCTTGGTGCTGTCGCATCAACAGTCACTGTACCGGTTACTGGTGTTGAAACGTTGCCTGCCACATCTGTTGCAGTCACGCTCACTGTATGTGGACCGTCTGCCAACACTGGAAGTGTATTGTCTGCAAGCGTCCAGGTACCGTCACCATTGTTAGTCGCTGGATAATCCACACCATCCACAGTCACTACCACAGTCGCAGTAGGATCATCGATCGTACCGGTCAATGCAGGCGTTGTATCGTTCGTCGATACATCTGGGAAAGTCACCACCGGTGCAACAAGGTCAACGATAAAGCCGTCTGTACCATCAAGTACATCGCCTGTACCCAAGTTGCCCAAGACATCTGTGTAGCTACCATCAGCCACCGCAATGCTTGGTGCTGTGCCTGTGCCATCTGGTGTGAATACCGCTGTCCAGGTGATGTTGTCAGTCGTAGTCAGGCCAGTCAATGTACCGCCTACAACCGTGATGTCGCTTGCATCAAAGCCTGCTACCGCCTCACTGAACGTGAAGCTAATGTTCGCTGTTTCACCTGCCGCAAGTGCAAGGTCATCTGTGCTAATCGCAAGTGTCGGTGCTGTCGCATCAACAGTCACTGTACCTGTAACCGGTGTTGAAACGTTGCCTGCTACATCTGTTGCAGTCACGCTCACTGTGTGTGGACCATCCGTAAACGCTGGAAGTGTATTGTCTGCAAGCGTCCAGGTGCCGTCGCCATTGTTAGTCGCTGGGTAATCCACGCCATCCACAGTCACTACCACAGTCGCAGTAGGATCATCGATCGTACCGGTCAAAGCAGGTGTGGTGTCATTGGTAGATGCATCTGTGAAACCCACTACCGGTGCAACAAGATCAACGATAAAGCCGTCTGTACCGTCAAGCACATCGCCTGTACCCAAGTTGCCCAAGACATCTGTGTAGCTACCATCAGCCACCGCAATGCTTGGTGCTGTGCCTGTGCCGTCCGGTGTGAATACCGCTGTCCAGGTGATGTTGTCAGTCGTAGTCAGGCCAGTCAATGTACCGCCTACAACCGTGATGTCGCTTGCATCAAAGCCTGCTACCGCCTCACTGAACGTGAAGCTAATGTTCGCTGTTTCACCTGCCGCAAGTGCAAGGTCATCTGTGCTAATCGCAAGTGTCGGTGCTGTCGCATCAACAGTCACTGTACCAGTTACTGGTGTTGAAACGTTGCCTGCCACATCTGTTGCAGTCACGCTCACTGTATGTGGACCGTCTGCCAACACTGGAAGTGTATTGTCTGCAAGCGTCCAGGTACCGTCACCATTGTTAGTCGCTGGATAATCCACACCATCCACAGTCACCACCACAGTCGCAGTAGGATCATCGATCGTACCGGTCAATGCAGGCGTTGTATCGTTCGTCGATACATCTGGGAAAGTCACCACCGGTGCAACAAGGTCAACGATAAAGCCGTCTGTACCATCAAGTACATCGCCTGTACCCAAGTTGCCCAAGACATCTGTGTAGCTACCATCAGCCACCGCAATGCTTGGTGCTGTGCCTGTGCCATCTGGTGTGAATACCGCTGTCCAGGTGATGTTGTCAGTCGTAGTCAGGCCAGTCAATGTACCGCCTACAACCGTGATGTCGCTTGCATCAAAGCCTGCTACCGCCTCACTGAACGTGAAGCTAATGTTCGCTGTTTCACCTGCCGCAAGTGCAAGGTCATCTGTGCTAATCGCAAGTGTCGGTGCTGTCGCATCAACAGTCACTGTACCGGTTACTGGTGTTGAAACGTTGCCTGCCACATCTGTTGCAGTCACGCTCACTGTATGTGGACCGTCTGCCAACACTGGAAGTGTATTGTCTGCAAGCGTCCAGGTACCGTCACCATTGTTAGTCGCTGGATAATCCACACCATCCACAGTCACCACCACAGTCGCAGTAGGATCATCGATCGTACCGGTCAATGCAGGCGTTGTATCGTTCGTCGATACATCTGGGAAAGTCACCACCGGTGCTACAAGGTCAACGATAAAGCCGTCTGTACCGTCAAGTACATCGCCTGTACCCAAGTTGCCCAAGACATCTGTGTAACTACCATCAGCCACCGCAATGCTTGGTGCTGTGCCTGTGCCGTCCGGTGTGAACACCGCTGTCCAGGTGATGTTGTCAGTCGTAGTCAGGCCAGTCAATGTACCGTGATGCCTTACAACCGTGATGTCGCTTGCATCAAACACTGGAAGTGTATTGTCTGCAAGCGTCCAGGTACCGTCACCATTGTTAGTCGCTGGATAATCCACACCATCCACAGTCACCACCACAGTCGCAGTAGGCTCAATGCAGGCGTTGTACCGCAAGTACATCGCCTGTACCCAAGTTGCCCAAGACATCTGTGTCACTGAACGTGAAGCTAATGTTCGCTGTTTCACCTGCCGCAAGTGCAAGGTCATCTGTGCTAATCGCAAGGCTTGGTGCTGTCGCATCAACAGTCACTGTACCGGTTACTGGTGTTGAAACGTTGCCTGCCACATCTGTTGCAGTCACGCTCACTGTATGTGGACCGTCTGCCAACACTGGAAGTGTATTGTCTGCAAGCGTCCAGGTACCGTCACCATTGTTAGTCGCTGGATAATCCACACCATCCACAGTCACTACCACAGTCGCAGTAGGATCATCGATCGTACCGGTCAAAGCAGGTGTGGTGTCATTGGTAGATGCATCTGTGAAACCCACTACCGGTGCAATGGTATCGATTGTTACAGTACCTGTATCCGTACCTGTATTACCTGCCAAGTCTGTTGCTGTCACAGTCACACTGTGTGCGCCTTCTGACAGAGTTGGTAAGATATCGTTCGGTAAAGTCCAGGTGCCATCGCCATTGTTCACTGCCGGATAATCAATACCATCCACAGTCACTACAATCGTTGCATTTGGATCATTGATGCTACCTGACAAGTCCGGCGTTGCATCATTCGTCACTTCATCAGTTAACGATACCACTGGTGGTAAGCCATCTCCGTCAACAATCTCTGTACCTGGCAATGAAGTATTGCCTGCAGGGTCAGTGGCTGTTGCCGAAATTGTGTCGCCATCTACCAGGTTACCTGGGTTTGGTACTGACCATGTGCCATCTGTGCCTGCAACTACAGTTGCAGTCGTGCCATCAGGATACGTCACAGTCACGGTTGAATCTGGTTCTGCTGTACCTGTAATCGGATCTACCGCATTCACTGGATCAATGTCCGGTGCATTTGGGGCAACGGTATCAATTGTCACAACACCTGTATCCGTACCTGTATTACCTGCCAAGTCTGTTGCTGTCACAGTCACACTGTGTGCGCCTTCTGACAGAGTTGGTAAGATATCGTTCGGTAAAGTCCAGGTGCCATCGCCATTGTTCACTGCCGGATAATCAATACCATCCACAGTCACTACAATCGTTGCATTTGGATCATTGATGCTACCTGACAAGTCCGGCGTTGCATCATTCGTCACTTCATCAGTTAACGATACCACTGGTGGTAAGCCATCTCCGTCAACAATCTCTGTACCTGGCAATGAAGTATTGCCTGCAGGGTCAGTGGCTGTTGCCGAAATTGTGTCGCCATCTACCAGGTTACCTGGGTTTGGTACTGACCATGTGCCATCTGTGCCTGCAACTACAGTTGCAGTCGTGCCATCAGGATACGTCACAGTCACGGTTGAATCTGGTTCTGCTGTACCTGTAATCGGATCTACCGCATTCACTGGATCAATGTCCGGTGCATTTGGGGCAACGGTATCAATTGTCACAACACCTGTATCCGTACCTGTATTACCTGCCAAGTCTGTTGCTGTCACAGTCACACTGTGTGCGCCTTCTGACAGAGTTGGTAAGATATCGTTCGGTAAAGTCCAGGTGCCATCGCCATTGTTCACTGCCGGATAATCAATACCATCCACAGTCACTACAATCGTTGCATTTGGATCATTGATGCTACCTGACAAGTCCGGCGTTGCATCATTCGTCACTTCATCAGTTAACGATACCACTGGTGGTAAGCCATCTCCGTCAACAATCTCTGTACCTGGCAATGAAGTATTGCCTGCAGGGTCAGTGGCTGTTGCCGAAATTGTGTCGCCATCTACCAGGTTACCTGGGTTTGGTACTGACCATGTGCCGTCTGTGCCTGCAACTACAGTTGCAGTCGTGCCATCAGGATACGTCACAGTCACGGTTGAATCTGGTTCTGCTGTACCTGTAATCGGATCTACCGCATTCACTGGATCAATGTCCGGTGCATTTGGGGCAACGGTATCAATTGTCACAACACCTGTATCCGTACCTGTATTACCTGCCAGGTCTGTTGCTGTCACAGTCACACTGTGTGCGCCTTCTGACAGAGTTGGTAAGATATCGTTCGGTAAAGTCCAGGTGCCATCGCCATTGTTCACTGCCGGATAATCAATACCATCCACAGTCACTACAATCGTTGCATTTGGATCATTGATGCTACCTGACAAGTCCGGCGTTGCATCATTCGTCACTTCATCAGTTAACGATACCACTGGTGGTAAGCCATCTCCGTCAACAATCTCTGTACCTGGCAATGAAGTATTGCCTGCAGGGTCAGTGGCTGTTGCCGAAATTGTGTCGCCATCTACCAGGTTACCTGGGTTTGGTACTGACCATGTGCCGTCTGTGCCTGCAACTACAGTTGCAGTCGTGCCATCAGGATACGTCACAGTCACGGTTGAATCTGGTTCTGCTGTACCTGTAATCGGATCTACCGCATTCACTGGATCAATGTCCGGTGCATTTGGGGCAACGGTATCAATTGTCACAACACCTGTATCCGTACCTGTATTACCTGCCAGGTCTGTTGCTGTCACAGTCACACTGTGTGCGCCTTCTGACAGAGTTGGTAAGATATCGTTCGGTAAAGTCCAGGTGCCATCGCCATTGTTCACTGCCGGATAATCAATACCATCCACGTTCACAACTACGGTTGCTGTCGGATCGTTCACTGTACCAGTGAGTGCTGGTGTGCTGTCGTTCGTGAGTACATCATCCAGCGCAACCACCGGCGGTGTAATGTCTGCAGAGACTGTGCCTGTACCTGGCAATGAAGTATTGCCTGCAGGGTCAGTGGCTGTTGCCGAAATTGTGTCGCCATCCACCAGGTTACCCGGGTTTGGTACTGACCATGTTCCATCTGTACCTGCCACGACTGTTGCAGTGGTGCCATCAGGGAAGCTGACAGTCACTGTTGAACCAGCTTCTGCTGTACCGCTCACTGGGTCAGTTGCATTGATTGGATCAAGTACAGGTGCATTTGGTGCGGTGGTATCAATGGTCACCACTGCTGTATCGGTACCTGCATTGCCTGCAGCATCAGTTGCCGTCACGGTAATGGTATGTGGACCATCAGTTAATGCAGGAAGTGTATTGTCTGCAAGCGTCCAGGTGCCGTCACCATTGTTCACTGCCGGATAGTCAACACCATCCACGTTCACAACTACGGTTGCTGTCGGATCGTTCACTGTACCAGTGAGTGCTGGTGTGCTGTCGTTCGTGAGTACATCATCCAGCGCAACCACCGGCGGTGTAATGTCTGCAGAGACTGTGCCTGTACCTGGCAATGAAGTATTGCCTGCAGGGTCAGTCGCTGTTGCAGTCACGGTATCGCCATCCACCAGGTTACCCGGATTTGGTACTGACCAGCTGCCGTCTGTGCCTGCCACGACTGTTGCAGTGGTGCCATCAGGGAAGCTGACAGTCACTGTTGAACCCGCTTCTGCTGTACCGCTCACTGGGTCAGTTGCATTGATTGGATCAAGTACAGGTGCATTTGGTGCGGTGGTATCAATGGTCACCACTGCTGTATCGGTACCTGCATTGCCTGCAGCATCAGTTGCCGTCACGGTAATGGTATGTGGACCATCAGTTAATGCAGGAAGTGTATTGTCTGCAAGCGTCCAGGTGCCGTCACCATTGTTCACTGCCGGATAGTCAACACCATCCACGTTCACAACTACGGTTGCTGTCGGATCGTTCACTGTACCAGTGAGTGCTGGTGTGCTGTCGTTCGTGAGTACATCATCCAGCGCAACCACCGGCGGTGTAATGTCTGCAGAGACTGTGCCTGTACCTGGCAATGAAGTATTGCCTGCAGGGTCCGTCGCTGTTGCAGTCACGGTATCACCATCCACCAGGTTACCCGGATTTGGTACTGACCAGCTGCCGTCTGTGCCTGCCACGACTGTTGCAGTGGTGCCATCAGGGAAGCTGACAGTCACTGTTGAACCAGCTTCTGCTGTACCGCTCACTGGGTCAGTTGCATTGATTGGATCAAGTACAGGTGCATTTGGTGCGGTGGTATCAATGGTCACCACTGCTGTATCGGTACCCGCATTACCTGCAGCATCAGTTGCCGTCACGGTAATGGTATGTGGACCATCAGTTAACGCAGGAAGTGTAACGTTACAGTAGCATCAATCGTTTTATCTGCATCAGCCTCTAAGCCACTGCCAGGCACATTTACTGTCCATGTTCCTGCTGCACTATCTACAGTTGCAGTATAAGTCACCCCATTCACAACAACTGTTACTACAGTATTGGTTGCATCTGACGGAATATTTTTCAAAATACCTGTAATAATGACATCACCAGCCGCTTCTGATGCATTAATCACATTGTCAGCTGTTACAGAATCAACCGAAAAATCAACCTCATCCGTATTAGGAGCAGCAGTATCAATCGTATAAGTTTGTGTATCTTTAACAGTACTGCTATTACCTGCCGCATCTGTAAACGTTACAGTCGCATCAATTGTTTTATCTGTATCCGCTTTTAAACCGCTACCTGGTACACTTACTGTCCACGTACCCGCTGTTTTGTCTACAGTTGCAGTGTATGTCTGACCATTAATAACAACTGTAACGGCCGTATTGGCCGCATCTGCTGGAATATTTTTCAGAACACCAGTAATCGTGACATTACCTGCTGCTTCTGATGCATTAATTACGTTATCTGAAGTAACAGGGTCAACAGAGAAAGTGACTCCATCAGTATTTGGTGGAGTGGTATCGGCAGGTGTTGAGTCATCATTATTATCACTATTTGATGCTGCAGCGATAATACCGCCCGCAACTAAAGGAATAGCCGCCCACAACCATGGGTTTACACCCGCATCGTGATAAAGTAATGGTTCAATTGAAGAAATAGGTTGATAAATAACATCAGATACCAACTCTTGTGGTGCTTCTGCTGGTAAAGCAGCAGGTAAATCCTCAGCTACCAGAGCTTGTGGCTCAACATCACTGTCTGCATCAGCGTCCGCATCAGCATCGGCGTCCGCATCATTTTCAGCATCTTTGAATTTTGCCCAAATCAACTGTCCATTTTCATCTTGAAAAACAAGACTGTTATCTTTAGGCTCAGCTGTTCCACTAAAAAAGCCTTCAATAACAATAGTCTCGCCATTTTTCAGGCGAATGACTGCATTGGTACCCTCCCTATTCACTACCAATACATCACTGGCAGCCACTTTTACCAATACGACTGACGCTTCTGAAAGCTTCGCAGAAGTTCCCTTGATTGTTGACAAGGTATCGTGACTATCCTTGGCAATAATTTGTATTTCAGGCATATCTGTATTCCTTTTATATTATTGATTTAAATGATTTTATGTATAATTCTTTTTACTTAATCTTTCTAAGTTTTTGACCTACAACTTAAAAACATTAAGTAATGTGATCATTTTTACATTAAACACTTTAAAATAAAAAAAACAAATACTAAAGTACCTAAAGAAAAAATTTTAATTAATAGAAATTATATATAAGTCTTAGTTAAGTTTTTCTTATGTTAATTTAATGAAAAATCACATTAAACGTTTTATATATAAAACAAATTTATTATTTTACTATTTACCATTTGTTGAAAAATCATTTAATTAAAATATTCATATAACAATTATTAATATCTTAATAAAATAAAATATATTATTAATGATATATATAGAAAAAAAAGGCTTTAGGTAATATTTTACTATTACACTAAAACCTCATTTTTAAATATCTTATAAATTTTAAAACTATTTATATTTAGAAATTATCTGGACTCTCAAATCTTTTTACTTCTTGTAACTTATTCGGGTCATGCATTGTCGCAATTCCATCCTCAGTTTTTTGGTCTACAAGAATATCTGGATTATAAACGGTGATTGTTTCTCTACCCAGCGCATCCTCCCCCACAATATACTGAAAACCTCTTCGGTTCATCTTATGGCACAACCTTTGATAGAAGCCTTTTAAGCCTTCAGTTTCTTCGTTGGGGTTGTAATAAAAAGCATTCATCACAGCTGGTAAGCCTAGGCCGCACACAATCCCTGATAACAATACACTAATAAATGTATATCCAATCAGGATACTACTATAGGGACTTAAGGCAGGGATATTGGCTACTGCCAAAATCAATGCAAGTGAAATTCCTCCTCGTACCCCACCCCAAGATAAAATAGTCAAACTACCGTTGTAGCTTTTAGTTCTACGCATTGTGGGGAAAAAAGCGAAAGCCATAAAGTTGGCAGCAAAACGAGAAATATGAAGAATAAAGAATGCAACAATACCGCCTAAAATCAGGCTAAAGTTTAGATCAAGAATAAATAACTCTAAGCCAATTAAAGTAAATAAGAATGAGTTAATGATTCCTTCTACTGTATGCCAAAAATGATTAACTTCTTGAATCTCTCGCTCTTCTCGTATTTCCTTCCATTTGTTTCCAACAATTAAACCGCCAATTACACAAGCAATCGGTGCTGATGCATGCGCAAACAAAGCAACCAAATATGCTCCACTTGCAAGTAAAGCTGTTGTTAAAATCAGGGACTCCATTTCATGTTTACCACGTAATAGACGCAACACCCCTACCCCAAATGCCCAACCAATCCCGACGGCGACAACAATTTCATAAAGTAGAGCTTCTAATGTCGCCACTAATGAAAAATGTTCACCCTGTAAAACATTAAGTAAAGTCATAAACAATGCAATACACATTGCATCATTAAATAATGATTCACCTTCTAACTTAACAATTAAATGATGTGGTGCTCGAATCGAACTAAGTACACCTTTAATACCAATTGGGTCTGTTGCCCCTAAAGCTGCACCTAAAAGTAACAGCACCAGAATTGGCACATGATATCCAACCAGTAATTGGAATCCGTAAAGTAAACTGCCAAATAATACGGCGCAAAGTACTAAGGCAATTGTTGCCAAAATACTAATTTGCTTCCAATAACTTTTTAGATCTGAAATTTTAAATTTGAGTGCAGAAGAAGTTAGAATAAAACAAATAACACCATTAATTAAAAAATCATAAAAATCGATATGACGTACAGCTTCTTCAATATTATGAATGTTAATGGTAATAAACTGGTTACCGTTTAGTAGGCTGGCACCCCACTGTAGAATAAAGACAAAAATTGCTGAGACCAGAGGAACACCAATCGCCTGTGGAAAGCCTAAAATACGCTTATTAAAGATCGTGGTTGCAATTGATAGTGCAAAAACCACTGTAAAAGCTTGTAATAGAAAAAAATTACCCATGAATACCCTTCTTCTGGGTCAACGACCAAATAAACAACTTTGCTAGATCGACCAAACTTAATAAAAAGCTGACATAAACAATGCCATAATCATAAAAAACAGAAATTAGGACACAAGTTTACCGAATTGATTGAACAATCTATCAATCTGTTAAATTTCTTAACATTATTTATAGTTATGATCTGAAAAAAGATGAGCTTATTAAATTATGTTTAACAAGACTCATCCTACAAAATTTTAAACTGGATTATTAAAAGTATCACATTGATTAATATCACCAGTTTTTAAACCAACCTGAAACCAATGCATTCGCTGCTCACTACTACCATGAGTAAAGCTATCTGGAACAACCTGACCCGTAGAGCGCTTCTGTAAATAATCATCTCCAATTTTTTGAGCAGCATCCATCGCTTCTTCAATGTCACCTTGCTCTAAAAATTGAGTTCGCTGTTGATTATGACTCGCCCAAATACCCGCTAAACAGTCAGCTTGCAATTCTTGACGAACAGATAATTGATTACCTTCTCTTTGGCTGACTTGTGCACGGGCTTGCTGTACTTGTGACGAAATACCCAGCAAGGTTTGAACATGGTGCCCTACTTCATGTGCAACCACATAAGCTTGTGCAAAATCCCCAGCTTGATCTTCTCTAGAAAGTTCAGTTTGGTTCTGCTCACCAGAAATTCCCATTTGCTGACGCATATCTTTAAAGAATTCTGTATCGATATAAACCTTTTGGTCTGCAGGACAATAAAATGGTCCCATGGCAGATTGAGCAGTACCACATCCTGACTGAACCATTCCACTAAACAATACTAATGTTGGTGGCGTATAGCTTTTACCTAACTGTTTAAATATAGGAGTCCAAGTATCTTCCGTATCAGCCAAAACCGTTCCAACAAAATCCGAGGCTTCTTTTTGCTCGGCCGTTAAACTTTCTGGCGCAGTTGCATTTGATTGTTGTGAAGCAGTAACTTGCTGCGTTGCTTGATAAGCCTGCTGTGGATCAACACCAAAGAACTTCCACGCAACAAATGCAACAACCAAACCAATAATACTGATACCGCCTGCTCTAACACCGCTACCACCTCGACGGTCCTCAACATTGCTACTAATTCGTCGACCTTTCCAGCGCATAATTTCCCTCTTCTTTTTAGAATGGCATCATGAACCCGATGCTTTTTTAGGCCACATTTTTTGTATTAAGCTCACAATTAATAGAACAATTGCACCTGCAACAAGTCCTATTCCAAAGTTAATCAATGTTGGTGTTAAAGCACCAATGATATTACCTACCGCTGGTATTGTTTCCACATGATCCACTGTGTCTTCAGTTAAGTGATGAAGCAATGGAATCGTATGATTAATAATCCCGCCACCCACTAAAAACATTGCAATAGTGCCCACGATTGAAAGTAATTTCATCAAAATAGGAGCAAAAGCTAATAGGCCTCGACCTATAGTTTGTTTAAATGAGGTCGACTGTTCTGTTAAATATAATCCCAAATCATCAATCTTAACAATCATACCAACTAGGCCATAAACGCCAATCGTCATCACAACTGCAATAACACTTAAAACGCTTACTTTGGTCATTAAAGTAGCCGTAGCAACTGTACCCAGCGTAATCACCACGATCTCAGCCGATAAAATAAAATCAGTTCTTACTGCGCCTTTTATTTTTTCTTTTTCAAAAGTTGCTAAGTCTAATTCTTCATTTTCAAGCTCTGCTTTTGCCTCCTCTGATGTAGAAGCTTTTTTATGCATAATGGTATGAAGAACTTTCTCTACTCCCTCATAACATAAAAATAGGCCTCCGAGCATTAATAGCGGATTAATAAGCCAAGGTGCAATCACACTAATTAACAATGCTAAAGGAACTAAAATAAGCTTATTAACAAATGAGCCTTTGGCCACCTTCCAAACAATAGGTAGTTCACGATCTGCGCGCACACCTGTTACTTGCTGAGCATTTAAGGCCAAATCGTCACCTAAAACTCCGGCAGTTTTCTTGGCAGCCATTTTGCTCATTAAAGCAACATCATCTAAAATTGTTGCTATATCATCTAGTAATAAAAGTAAGCCACTCGCCATTTCTTATCCAAGTTTGTATTTATTAAGCTATTGTAAGATGATTTTTTTGAATTTCTGTAATTTTACTGAATAAATTCACAATATTATTTTAAGAAAAGTTTCCCCAATCGCTGACGAAAAAAATTTATTTCCCGTACAATAATGCCAATCTTTTATATTACAGGGCTTACTACCCCTGATTAAGCCAATACGATAGTGGAATAAATAATGAGTAATGTTGATCAGCGTCCAATTATTTTGACAGGCGACCGCCCAACCGGACAACTTCATCTTGGGCATTTTGTCGGTTCTTTGCGTTCTCGTGTAGGTTTACAGGATAGCCATCATCAACATCTCTTATTAGCAGATGCACAAGCATTAACAGATAATGCAGATAATCCAGATAAAGTTCGTCGTAATATTCTAGAAGTTGCTCTAGATTATTTAGCTGTAGGCATTGATCCATCAAAAACCACCATTTGTGTTCAGTCTTGCTTGCCAGCACTCAATGAACTCACAATGCTCTATCTTAATTTTGTGACAGTTGCGCGTTTAGAACGTAACCCGACCATTAAATCTGAAATTCAAATGCGTGGTTTCGAGCGTGACATTCCAGCTGGTTTCCTCTGCTACCCTGTTGCACAAGCGGCTGACATTACTGCTTTCAAAGCAACTGTGGTTCCAGTGGGTGAAGATCAGATTCCAATGATTGAACAAACGAATGAAATCGTACGTCGAGTAAATCGCCAAATCGGTCAAGATCTTTTGCCTGAATGTAAAGCTTTGCTTTCTAATATGGCACGTCTACCTGGTTTTGATGGTAAAGCGAAAATGTCTAAATCATTAGGCAATACCATCGTTTTAAATGCTTCTGATAAAGACATTAAAAAAGCTGTTAATGCGATGTACACCGATCCAAATCACCTTCGTATTGAAGATCCAGGTCAAGTTGAAGGCAATATCGTATTTACTTATTTAGATGCATTTGATCCAAATAAAGAAGAAGTTGAAGAATTAAAAGCTCACTATCGTCGCGGTGGTCTTGGTGACGGTACGGTTAAAAAACGTCTTGAAGGTGTCTTAAAAGAGTTAATTACACCTATTCGTGAACGTCGCGAAGAACTTGCTAAAGATCCTGACTATATTATGGATGTTTTACGTCAAGGTACAGATAAGTGCCATCTTATTACTCAACAGACTTTAGACGAAGTTAAAGATGGCTTAGGTTTATTTAAATTTTAATCCTCTTTAGAAATTAAAAGCCCTTCGGGGCTTTTTTTATTAGATTCAATAATATTCATTTTTTAGAATTACTAATGTATTGATAGCCATTCACAGGCTTTTACCCTATTAACGTGAAGTAACACTTATTAACGCTAATAGCGATGAAGAATATCTTAACTTTATCTATTATCCTCTATGTAGGTTACATCATATGAGCCTCACGACATTTCTCCTTAAACCGAAACTGTTTTTACAGATTCGTTGTTCTACGCAATGATCACCCCAATCATTGCGTATTTTTTTGCCTAAAAATTTTATTTATGAATTAGCTATAATTATAAAAATTCTGATTTTTCTTTAATAAATAAAAAAGCACCGCATCATTTTTCAGATGCGGTGCTTTATAAGATTCAGGGTAAAGTGATTAAGCTAAACCTTTCTCTTTTAAAACTTGCAACATAGTTGAACCAAGCTCAGCTGGGCTACGAGTGTAAGCCATACCTGCTTTTTCAAATGCAGCGAATTTCTCTTCAGCAGTACCTTGACCACCAGAAATGATCGCACCAGCGTGACCCATACGCTTACCTTTAGGAGCAGTTACACCAGCAATGTAACCTACTACAGGCTTAGTCACGTTAGATTTGATGAATTCAGCAGCTTCTTCTTCCGCTGTACCACCGATCTCACCGATCATGATGATTGCATCAGTATCTGGATCGTCTTGGAATAATTGAAGCGCTTCGATTTGGTTCATACCTGGGATTGGGTCACCACCGATACCGATACAAGTAGACTGACCTAAACCAAGCTTAGTTGTTTGAGCAACAGCTTCATAAGTCAATGTACCTGAACGCGAGATGATACCAATACGACCTGGTTGGTGAATGTGACCAGGCATAATACCAATCTTACATTCACCCGGAGTGATCACGCCTGGACAGTTAGGACCAACTAAACGAGTACCGTTACCGTTAGTTTCTAAATAGCGTTTTGCTTTAAGCATGTCGATTGTTGGAACACCTTCAGTGATCACAACGATTAGGCCAACACCTGAATCAACCGCTTCAACGATTGAGTCTAAAACGAATGGAGCTGGTACATAGATTACAGATGCATCTGCATTTGTTTCACGTACAGCTTCTTTCATTGTGTTGAATACTGGTAAGTCAAGGTGAGTAGTACCACCTTTACCTGGAGTAACACCACCAACAACTTTTGTACCGTAGTCTAAAGCTTGTGCAGAGTGGAAAGTACCGTTTTTACCAGTAAAACCTTGTACCAATACTTTAGTGTCTTTATTAATTAATACGCTCATGATTGATACTCCCCTTACGCTTTAACTGCAGCTACAACTTTTTCTGCGGCATCAGACAAGCCGTTTGCAGAAATTAATTTCAAACCAGATTCATCAAGTAATTTAGCACCTAACTCAGCGTTGTTACCTTCTAAACGAACAACAACTGGAACAGTTACGTTTACTTCTTGAACCGCTGCAATAATCGCTTCAGCAATCATGTCACAACGTACGATACCACCGAAGATGTTGATTAAAACACCTTGTACAGATGTATCAGCAAGGATGATTTTGAACGCTTCGATTACGCGCTCTTTAGTTGCACCGCCACCAACGTCAAGGAAGTTTGCAGGCTGACCACCATAAAGTTTAATGATGTCCATAGTTGCCATTGCAAGACCAGCACCGTTAACCATACAACCGATGTTACCTTCTAAAGCAACATAGTTAAGATCAAATTCAGATGCTTTTAATTCACGCTCATTCTCTTGAGATTTGTCACGTAAAGCAGCAACTTTAGGTAAACGGTAAAGCGCGTTAGAGTCGATACCTACTTTCGCATCAACACATAAAATTTCGCCATTTTCACGAACTGAAAGTGGGTTAATTTCAAATAATGCAAAGTCATTTTCAACAAATGCTTGGTAAGCAGCTGTCATGATTTTTACAAATTGACCGATTTGCTTGTCTTTCAAACCTAAAGCAAACGCAACTTCACGTGCTTGGAATGGTTGTAAGCCAACTAATGGATCAACTTCAACTTTGATAATTTTTTCTGGAGTTTCTTCAGCAACTTTCTCGATTTCTACACCACCTTCTGTAGAAGCCATGAAAGTAATACGACGGCTAGAACGGTCTACAACCGCGCCCAAGTAAAGCTCACGCTCAACTGGATATACGTCTTCAGCAACAATGATGCTGTTTACTGGTTGACCATTTGCATCAGTTTGATACGTTACAAGACGAGTACCAATGATATTGTTTGCAAATTCGATAACGTCTTCTTTAGATTTTGCAACTTTAACGCCACCAGCCTTACCACGACCACCAGCATGAACTTGCGCTTTCATTACCGCGAATTTACCACCAAGCTGTTCAAATGCAGCAACTGCTTCGTCTGCATTGGTAGCCAAGATACCTTCTTGTACTGGCATACCATATTCTTTCAATAACGCTTTAGCTTGATACTCATGTAAGTTCATTTAGTTACCTACTTAACTTTGTTTGTTGTCTTCAATTTGCGCAACATTCTCATGTTACTTATGCAAATTGCTGTCTACGTCTTTCACCTTGATGCTTTTTTAATCACACCATCGAATGTGAAAAAGAGCGGAGAACCGCTCTTTATTTTATTTACGCTTACGTTGAATCGCATGAATTGCACGACCATCTACAGCAAGTGCAGCTTCATGAACAACTTCAGAGAATGTTGGATGACCAAATGTCATTAACTGAAGATCTTCAACAGAAGATACAAATTCAAGAGCGATCATACCTTGGTGTACGATATCAGATGCTGCAGGTCCAATAACATGCATACCTAATAAACGGTCAGTTTTTGCATCAGCAACAAACTTAACAAAACCAGCACCTTCACCCGCCGCTAAAGCACGACCATTTACAGCAAAACCGAATTGACCAGTTTTAACTTCATGACCTTTTTCTTTAGCTTGTTCTTCAGTTAAACCAACCCATGCCGCTTCCGGATGTGTATAGATAACAGAAATGATTGTGTCATAGTTCACTTGAGCTGCATGACCGTGAATACGCTCAACAGCCATTACACCTTCTTCCATTGCTTTATGAGCAAGCATTGGACCGCGAACCAAGTCACCAATCGCGTATACACCTTCTACAGAAGTTGCACAGTGATCATTTACTTCAACTAGACCACGTTCAGTCAATTTAATGCCTGAATCATCTGCCAATAAACCTTCTGCATAAGCTTTACGGCCTACACAAACGATTAATTTGTCAAAAGTCTGAGTTTTTTCTTCGCCGCCTTGAGTGTATTTAACAGTCACTTCACGACCATTAATTTCAGTACCAGAAACTTTAGCACCGATACGAATATCAAGACCTTGCTTAGTTAAAAGTTTTTGGTAGTCTTTTGCCAAAGCTTTATCAGCCATTGGTAAGAATGCATCCATTGCTTCAAAAACAACAACTTCAGCACCAAGACGACGCCAAACAGAACCAAGCTCTAAACCGATTACACCTGCACCAATTACACCTAAACGCTTAGGTACTTCTGGGAAGTTCAATGCACCAGTTGAATCAACAATAATATCTTGATCTACAGGAGCTACTGGAATATTTACAGGCACAGAACCAGACGCAAGAATAACGTATTTAGGTTCTAAAACTTGAGTTTCACCCTCATGAGAAACGAACTCAACTTTTTTACCAGCAAGTAATTTACCTGTACCTTTTAACCATTCAATGCCATTGCCTTTAAGCAATTGATCGATACCACCAGTTAATTGGTCAACAATTTTGTCTTTACGAGCAAGAAGCTTAGCAAGATCAAAATTCACTTCACCTGTAGTGATACCGTGATCAGCTAAGTGATGTACTGTATCTTCGTAACGGTGAGAAGAGTCAAGTAATGCTTTAGAAGGAATACAACCTACGTTTAAGCATGTACCACCTAAAGATGGCTTACCGTTGTGAATACGTTTTTCGATACAAGCGACTTTAAAACCTAGTTGAGCAGCACGAATCGCTGCTTCATAACCACCAGGACCACCGCCAATAACAACAAGATCAAATTGTTGAGACATTGTTTATCTCCATGGTCCGAGATAGAGGATCACTCTACCTCGGTAATATTATTCGAAGAAATTAAAGATCAAGGATGAGTTTAGCTGGCTCTTCTAACAATTCTTTGATTGCTACCAAGAAACCTACAGCTTCTTTACCATCGATCATACGGTGGTCATAAGAAAGTGCTAAATACATCATTGGCAAGATTTCAACTTGACCATTTACAGCCATAGGACGCTCTTGGATTTTGTGCATACCCAAGATACCAGTTTGTGGCTGATTCAAAATTGGAGTTGAAAGTAATGAACCGAAAGTACCACCGTTAGTGATTGTGAAAGTACCACCAGTCATTTCTTCGATAGATAATTTACCATCACGTGCTTTAGCAGCATATGCACCAATACCAGATTCAACTTCTGCATAGCTCATACGATCAGTATCACGTAATACTGGTACAACAAGACCGCGATCAGAAGATACTGCAACACCGATGTCATAGTAACCGTGATAAACGATATCGTCGCCATCAATTGAAGCGTTTACAGCTGGGTAGCGTTTAAGCGCTTCAGTTGCTGCTTTAACGAAGAATGACATGAAGCCTAAACGAGCGCCATGACGTTTTTCAAAAGCATCTTTATATTGCTTACGCAATTCCATGATTGGCTTCATGTTAACTTCGTTGAATGTAGTTAACATTGCAGTTTCTTGAGTTGCAGCAAGAAGACGCTCAGCTACACGCTTACGTAAACGAGTCATTGGAACGCGTTTTTCGATACGCTCACCAACAGCCACACTTAACGGAGTAACGTTAGCAGCTGGTTTAGCTTGATGGTTTGCAACATCTTCTTTAGTGATACGACCACCACGACCAGTACCTTGTACGTCAGCAGCAGCAATACCAGATTCAGTTAATGCTTTACGAACTGCAGGAGCTTGATCAGATACAGTTTCTGTACGCTCAACAACAGGCGCTGCACCAGCTTGAGTTTGAGCAACTGCTTGCTCTACTGCTGCAGGAGCAGCAGCTGCTGCACCAGCACCAGCTTCAAACTGAGCAATAACTTCGTCAGAAAGAACTGTATCGCCTTCATCTTTAATGATTGCAACTAAGCTACCATCAGCAGGAGCAACAACTTCTAAAACAACTTTGTCGGTTTCAATATCACAGATTACTTCATCACGTGATACAGGTTCACCCACCTTTTTGTGCCAAGTTGCGATGGTTCCATCTGCAACAGACTCTGGGAATACCGGTGCTTTAATTTCGGTTGCCATTATTGAGAATCTCCTGATTGTTCAGCTTCGATTGCCAATGCATCATTAATTAGCTGAGCTTGTTGTTTTGCATGCAAGTACGGTGAGCCACAAGCTGGTGCAGCAGAAGCTTCACGACCTGCAAAACTGATACGGATTTGTTTGCCAGATTTTAAGATATCGTCATATAAACGCGGTGCGATAAATAACCATGCGCCTTGGTTCTTCGGCTCTTCTTGTGCCCAAACAAGTTCTTTCACGTTTGGATATGCAGCCAAGATTTCCGCAAGACGTTGCTCTGGATATGGATACAACTGTTCAATACGTACAATTGCGACATTAGTTAAGTTTTGTTCACGACGTTTTTCAAGTAAGTCGTAATAAACTTTACCGCCACAAAGTACAAGACGAGTTACATCTGACTTGTTAATTTGATCGATTTCGTCAATTACAGTTTGGAATGAACCATTCGCAAGCTCTTCTAAAGTAGAAGTCGCAAGTTTATGACGAAGTAAAGATTTCGGTGACATTACAATCAATGGCTTACGAATTGGGCGTACAGCTTGACGACGTAATGCATGGAAAATCTGTGCAGGTGTCGTTGGAGTGATCACTTGCATGTTGTCTTCAGCACATAACTGTAAGAAACGTTCTAAACGAGCTGATGAGTGCTCTGGGCCTTGACCTTCGAAACCGTGCGGTAACAACATTGTTAAACCACAAACACGTTCCCACTTAGTCTCACCAGAAGCAATAAACTGGTCAATCACAACTTGAGCACAGTTTACGAAGTCACCAAATTGTGCTTCCCAAATAATCAAGCTCTTAGGAATTGTAGTTGCGTAACCATATTCGAATGCAAGAACTGCTTCTTCAGATAAAAGAGAGTCGTAAATCGCAAAACGTGGTTGGTTCTCTTTCACATGACAAAGTGGAATGTAAGTTGAACCATCAGCTTGGTTATGCAATTTCGCATGACGGTGTGAGAAGGTACCACGACCCACGTCTTCACCAGTAATACGAACTAGATAATCTTCATCTAATAAAGTTGCATAAGCTAAAGTTTCTGCTGCACCCCAGTTTAAAGGAGTTTCACCAGTTTGCATTTTTACGCGGTCTTCAATTACTTTTTGAACCTGACGCTGCATTACAAACCCTTCAGGAAGTTTGCTCATGCCCTCGCCTAATTCTTTTAAGCGATTTAAGTCAAATGAAGTATCCCAATCGTCTGTGTAGTCATGGCCCAAATATGGCGTCCAATCAACAAACATTTTGGTATTTGGTTCAAGAATCAATGCATTTGCTACATGATTACCCGCTTCTAAATCAGAACGGTAATCTTCAACCATTTGGTCTGCTTCAGCACGATCAAGTACTTTCTCTTGAACAAGTTGATCAGCATAAAGTGTACGAGTAGTCGCTTTCTTCGCAATTACTTGATACATCAATGGCTGTGTACCAGATGGCTCATCTGCTTCGTTATGCCCACGACGACGATAACAGAACAAATCGATAACAACATCTTTACGGAATTCGTGACGGAAATCATGTGCTAATTGAGTAGCAAAGATAACAGCTTCAGGATCATCGCCATTTACATGGAAAATTGGCGCCTGAATCATTTTAGCAACGTCTGTACAGTATTCTGTAGAACGTGCATCACGAGGATCAGAAGTTGTGAAACCTACTTGGTTGTTCACAATAATATGAACTGTACCACCAACCGTATAGCCACGAGTTTGTGACATCTGGAAGGTTTCCATATTCACGCCCTGACCTGCAAATGCCGCATCACCATGAACAATAACTGGTAAAACGTCATCACCGCCAATGTCTCTACGACGTACTTGACGTGCACGTACAGAACCTTCAACTACAGGACCAACAATTTCCAAGTGAGATGGGTTAAATGCTAATGCCAAGTGAACTTCGCCACCTGGAGTCATTACATTACTTGAGAAACCTTGGTGGTATTTAACGTCGCCAGAACCTTTTTTATGAATTGATTTACCTTCGAACTCACCAAATAAGTCCGCAGGGTTTTTACCCATAATATTCACAAGAAGGTTTAAACGGCCACGGTGTGGCATACCGATAACAACTTCTTTACAACCTACAGCACCAGCACGCTGAATAATCTCGTTTACCATAGGAATAAATGATTCGCCGCCCTCAACACCAAAGCGTTTAGCACCAACGTATTTATTACCAAGATATTTTTCAAGACCTTCAGCAGCAGTTAAACGCTCTAAGAAGCCTTTCTTTTGATCATTTGTGTAATTGAATTTACCACGGGCACTTTCAAGACGTTGTTGAATCCAACGTTTTTCTTTTGTGTCCACGATATGCATGTATTCAACACCGATCGAACCACAATAGATTGCTTCCATTGCTTCAATCATTTCAGCAAGCGTTGCTTCGCTTTTGCCGATTTCAAGATTGCCGGTATTAAATACAGTGTCTAAATCTGATTTGGTTAAACCGTGAGCTGAAAGATCTAAATCTGGAATCTCTTCACGCTTAGCAAGACCTAATGGATCTAATTTAGCTTTTTGATGTCCGCGATTACGATAAGCAGCAATAAGTTGTAAAACGCCAATTTGACGACGCTCATGCTCAGTACTTACAGTACTTTGTACAACAGGTTGAACACGGTTAGCATTACGTCCTAGTAATAGGAATTGCTCACGCACAGCGCTGTGTGGTTGGTCACCCTTTGGATATTTATCGAAATATTGGCGCCAGTCCTCAGCTACAGAGGTTGGGGAAGTCAGGTACTGCTCGTAAAGTTCTTCAATATACGCTGCACTATCAGCGGAAAGTTCAGTGTCAAGACGCAATGCGTCAGCAACTTCTTGCATTTGTGGACCCATTTCCTATTGCAAAAAATATTACAGGCTGCCTTTTAAGCACACCCATGATGCATAATGCCAAATTGGTAAAAAAGGCATTACTTACCCAACAGGTCTTCAAGACCATGGGGCGTCATACTACCTAGAGAGAAAACTCCATAGGTAATTAATGAATCACAACGCCCTCAATGGCATCATCACTCACCTTATACTCGATTAAAACCGAGCAATTTTTTGCAAATCTTTTTAGAAAAATTAACTTTAAAATTAACTTTTCTAAAATGACTTTAACCATAAAAATTAAGCACAGATCTAAGATCGTGCTACTTAAATTAATTTCACTAGTATACGCTTTTTTCACCTATAACTTTGTGGCAAATCGTATCATGTTCTTAAACAACGATTGATTTTTTTGACACATACCACCTATAAATTGGCGAAATACATAAGCGATTTTATCTTTTAATATATGGTGCAATATATAAAATCCTCGCTCTTTTCGACCAAAGTCTAAAGTTTACATTATAAAATTAAAAAAAAACGCACATCAAGGATGCGCGTTTTCTATTTGTGCAGAATTAACCCGCTTGATCTAATAGCATGTTACGGATGTGACCGATTGCTTTAGTCGGGTTTAGACCTTTAGGACATACTGACACACAGTTCATAATACCTTTACAACGGAACAAACTGAATGGATCGTCAAGACGAGCCAAACGATCTGCAGTAGCAGTATCACGAGAGTCGATAATAAAACGGTATGCATTCAACAATGCTGAAGGACCCAAGAATTTATCAGGGTTCCACCAGAATGATGGACATGAAGTTGAACAACATGCACAAAGAATACATTCATACAAACCATTTAAGTGTTCACGCTCTTCAGGAGACTGTAAACGCTCTTTAGGTGGAGCTGGTTGGTTATTGATCAAGAATGGCTGAATTTTGTCATATTGATCATAGAATTGGTTCATATCAACAACCAAATCTTTAACAACCGGCAAACCTGGTAATGGACGAATTACAATTTTCTCAGGCAGGTCGTTTAAATTCCATAAACAAGCCAAACCATTTTTACCATTAATGTTTACACCATCCGAACCACAAATACCTTCACGGCATGAACGACGGAACGTTAATGATTCATCTTGAACCTTCAAAGCAAGTAATGCATCAAGCAACATACGGTGCTTATCAGTCAATTCAAGCTTGAAAGTTTGCATGTACGGCGCTTTATCCTTATCAGGATCATAGCGGTAGATTTCGAATGTACGAGTACCTCTACTCATCTTTATACTCCCGATTAGAATGTACGTGGTGCTGGTGGAATTGCATCAACAGTCAACGGTTTGAAGCGTACTGGCTTATATTCCAAACGGTTATCTGATGAATACCATAAAGTATGCTTCATCCACTCATCATCACGGCGACCGTATGAATAAGTTGGGTGATCAGCTGGCAATTCATAATCAACTACTGTATGCGCACCACGACACTCTTTACGCGCAGCAGCTGAAATTAATGTAGCTTTTGCAACTTCATATAAATTTTCAACTTCAAGCGCTTCAACACGTGCAGTGTTAAACACTTTAGATTTATCTTTCAAGTGAATGTTGCGCACACGTGGTTCAAGAGCAAGAATCTCTTTAACACCTTTATCAAGCAAAGCTTGAGTACGGAACACACCAGCGTGGTCTTGAACGATATCACGAATCGCATCAGCAACTTCTTGTGCATTTTCACCAGAAGTTGATTCATCCAACTTACGTACGCGATCTAAAGTTTGCTCTAATACATTTGTTGGAAGTGGCGCATATTCATCACCATGATGCTTAGTTACGTAGTCGATAATGTGCTCACCAGCAGCTTTACCAAATACAACCAAGTCAAGAAGTGAGTTAGTACCTAAACGGTTCGCACCATGCACTGATACACAAGAACATTCACCAATTGCATAGAAACCTTTTACAGGTTTAGTGTAGTTGTCTGTACCTGCTTCAGGTAAACACACTTGACCATGCATATTTGTAGGAATACCACCCATTTGATAATGGATTGTTGGTACTACAGGAATTGGTTCTTTAGTGATGTCAACGTTCGCGAATTTTTTACCAATCTCAAATACAGATGGTAAACGCTTCATGATTGTGTCAGCGCCCAAGTGAGTCATATCAAGTAAGATATAATCACCTTTTGGACCACAACCACGACCTTCTTTAATTTCTTGGTCCATAGAACGTGATACGAAGTCACGTGGAGCCAAGTCTTTTAAAGTTGGTGCATAACGTTCCATGAATGGTTCGCCGTCTTTGTTACGAAGGATCGCACCTTCACCACGACAACCTTCAGTTAACAATACGCCTGCGCCTGCAACACCCGTAGGGTGGAATTGCCAGAATTCCATATCTTGTAATGGAATACCAGCACGAGCAGCCATACCAAGACCGTCACCAGTGTTGATATAAGCATTTGTTGATGCACGGTAAACACGACCAGCACCACCAGTAGCAAACAATGTTGCTTTTGCTTGGAATACTGCGATATTACCAGTTTCTTGGTCAATCGCTGTTACACCAAGAACATCACCTGCTTCGTTACGGATCAAATCAAGCGCGATCCATTCAACGAAGAACTGAGTACCCATTTTCACGTTGCTTTGATAAAGCGTGTGTAATAATGCGTGACCAGTACGGTCAGCAGCAGCACAAGCACGTGGAACTGGTTTATCACCATAGTTCGCAGAGTGGCCACCGAACGGACGCTGGTAAATTGTACCATCAGCGTTACGGTCAAACGGCATACCCATGTGTTCAAGTTCATACACAACTTTTGGTGCTTCACGACACATAAATTCAATTGCGTCTTGGTCACCTAACCAGTCAGAACCTTTTACCGTATCGTAAAAGTGGAAATGCCAGTTATCTTCTTGCATGTTACCTAACGACGCACCGATACCGCCCTGAGCAGCAACTGTATGTGAACGTGTTGGGAAAACTTTAGTAAGTACTGCAACTTTCAAACCTGCTTGAGCAAGTTGGTAAGATGCACGCATACCAGAACCACCACCACCAACGATAACTGCATCGAAAGTGAGGTTTTGAATATTTGAATAATCTTCTTTAGGGGTTATCGCGCCCATGATATCTTCCTATCAATTCGCCCAGAAAATCTGGATACCCCAGATTGCGTACACAAACACTGCAATAATGACAGCCGTCGTCAGTACAAGGCGTAAACCTTTCGCTGAAGGACCCATTTGACGAGTAGTGACATAGTCAGTGAAAACTTGCCACATACCAATCCATGCGTGTGCGATAAGCGATAAAATTGCCAATAAAGAAAAAATCTTCATTGGTAATGTCATCATGAAGCCAGCCCACTGTTGATAGTCAAATCCACCTTTGCAGAGAATCCAACCAAAAAGAACAACAGTATAAGCTGCTAATACAACCGCACTTACACGCTGGATAAACCAATCACGAGAACCTGAACCAGTTAAACCTGTAGCACTTTTCATTAGAACATAATCCATACAAAGGCTGCGATAATGGCTACCACAGATAAGATCAATGAAATTGTCGCTGCAATACGACCACTTTGCAGTTCTTCAGCAAAACCTAAATCTGCAAGTAAGTGCTTAACTCCAGCAATAAAGTGGAATATCAAGCCGGCTGCAAATACCCAAACAACAAAACGTACAAGGATATTTCCAAAAACGACATTTTTAACGTAGTCAAATCCTTCTGGTGAAGATAATGATTTATCTAGAATCCATAAGAGAACTGGTACTAATAAGAAAACGATGACACCTGATAAACGGTGTAAAATTGATGCAATAGCCACGGGTGAGCGTAAATTTACCGCTAACACCTGACCCATGGACAAATTGACAGGTCTGTTGCTTTTCACAGCGGGCATCCTGTAGGTAGAAACTCCGACCGGAGTTTGTTGAATTAATTCCAAGGAAAGCTGGCATTGTTAGGCAAGCACAGCTCATGCCTAACCTATAAACGACACTGAATTATAAAACGCGAAGTATCAAAATACAAACAATCCACTTTGCCATTTCAGCAAAAAACCATTAAATAAGAATCATTCAAAACAATATTACATTATTAGGTCAATAAAAAAACCACACCTACATACATCATGTCCTTGTTTAAAATAACTTTTTATTTAATTTCATTTTTTCTGAAATTTCTTTTAAATAAGCCGATTTTAGACTAAAGATAAAGTTATAAATTCCTCATATCAATAGAAAAATGATCGCAATACCCTCCTATTTTCAATGTGAGCCACATTTCAAATAAGTGAACAGACTTATATTTCAGATAGATATTAAGCGATCTATACTCATTTTTCGAAAGTGAATTTCATTAAAAAACAGTTCTTATGATTTTAAAGTCGTCTGATGAGCTATTTTTTATACAATTAAACTTAAAAAAAGAACAATATTCTTTGTTACAACTAAATAAAAATACCATTTTTTTTGAGTATAAATTTGAAATTACATTATGAGTTTTATGATTTTTTTAAGCGGATTGGCATTTTCTACCGTCTTATTATTCTGAATTGCAATTTATAAATTTGCTTACAATTGTACTCATCCTTCATTTTTTTTCTGCACGTTCTTGTTGAATTGACTTATTATACCATCCCGATGCAGTGATTTTACTGACTTTTTTGCTCGGGTCTTGATGACTAACTCTCTGTGGGAACGTCATTTTTTATCCATAAGTATAATTGACAAAATTTCAGTACTCACTAATCTTATAGCAAATTTTGACACCGTCTGATTCGCACATGAGAACATTAGGATTTCGAGTCAGATCAACATTCACCAGGACAGGAGATCTATTGAATGTCTGAAGCAAATGGCAAAAAAGCCGTATTACATCTTGATGGCAAAGAAATTGGATTACCAATCTACAGTGGCACTTTAGGTCCAGATGTAATTGATGTCAGCAGCATACTGAAAGAAGGTCATTTTACTTTCGATCCTGGTTTTATGGCGACAGCCGCATGCGAATCTAAAATTACTTTCATTGATGGTGACAAAGGTATTTTATTACACCGCGGCTACCCAATTGATCAGTTAGCAACTCAAGCAGACTACCTTGAAACTTGTTATTTATTATTAAATGGCGAGCTCCCAACTGCTGAACAAAAAGTTGAGTTTGATACGAAAGTACGTGCTCACACTATGGTTCACGATCAAGTTAGCCGTTTCTTCAATGGTTTCCGTCGTGATGCTCACCCAATGGCAATCATGGTTGGTGTTGTAGGTGCATTATCTGCGTTCTATCATAACAACCTAGATATTGAAGACATCAATCACCGTGAAATCACTGCAATTCGCTTAATTGCAAAAATTCCAACGCTTGCTGCTTGGAGTTACAAATACACAGTAGGTCAACCATTCATCTATCCACGTAACGATTTAAGTTATGCGGAAAACTTCTTACATATGATGTTTGCTACTCCTGCTGACCGTGATTACAAAGTTAATCCTGTTCTTGCTCGCGCAATGGATCGTATTTTCACGCTTCATGCTGACCATGAGCAAAATGCATCTACATCTACAGTACGTCTTGCTGGTTCTACTGGTGCAAACCCGTATGCATGTATCTCTGCTGGTATCTCTGCACTTTGGGGACCTGCTCACGGTGGTGCAAACGAAGCAGTTCTTAAGATGCTTGATGAAATCGGTAGCGTTGAAAACGTTGCAGAGTTCATGGAAAAAGTTAAACGCAAAGAAGTTAAGCTTATGGGCTTCGGTCACCGCGTTTACAAAAACTTCGACCCACGCGCTAAAGTAATGAAGCAAACTTGTGACGAAGTTCTTGAAGCTTTAGGTATCAACGATCCTCAATTAGCACTTGCTATGGAACTTGAGCGTATCGCATTGAACGACCCGTACTTCGTTGAGCGTAAACTTTACCCTAACGTAGACTTCTACTCAGGTATCATCCTTAAAGCGATTGGTATCCCAACAGAAATGTTTACTGTAATCTTCGCTCTTGCTCGTACAGTTGGTTGGATCAGCCACTGGTTAGAAATGCACAGCGGCCCTTACAAAATCGGTCGTCCTCGTCAGCTTTATACTGGTGAAACTCAACGCGACATCAAACGTTAATATTCGAAAGAAAATTAATGAAAAAAAGCTGCCAAAAGGCAGCTTTTTTATTTACGTCTTTTTCTACTCTAGACTTATTCTTCTTCATACATAGTTAACAAGTGATGGCTAATTCCATCTGCTCGCAACCAAGCCAACTCATAGCTCGCTTTAGCCAACGCTAAAACACGTCTTTCAAACTCAACCCATATTGTTTTGACTTGAGACTCCGAAATACCCAAACCACTCTCGTGTGCTAAATGTTTATTTTTTTCACATATTTTTAAGGCATGGTAAAGCTTACGGCCCTGGCTCGCCCCTTCCATTAACCGAACACGCTTACTTAAAATAAAGCCCTCAACATGCTGTAAGTCTACATGAGGCAGCATCGGTACTAAGATTTGATTCAATTGATCATCTAAACGCTTCCATACAGCCAAACGCTGCTCTGCCGTATAAGTGTTCCATTGAATCACCTCGTGGTTAAAACGGCGACAACCACGACAAACCTGATCACCAAAAACTGTTGAACAACGCCCTGCACATGGGGTGAGAGAGAGCGTTCGATGATCATTACTCAAAACAAACTCCTTAAATAAACCATATACTTTTTATGGTTTTCTCGCTTATTACAAATTTTCGCGCTAAAATATGCGCCTTAAATTTCTATCTTAATACATTTGGAGTTTTCCATGAACGCTACTGTAGAACAGCTTGCACCTGTAGAACAGCAAGCGACCGCAGGTTGGGTTGTTGCAGCACTATATCAATTTAAAGAAGTTCAAGATCCTGCCGATCTTCAACAACGTTTATTAGACTTAGTGAAAACAATTAACCTCTGTGGAACTCTGATTGTAGCAGGTGAAGGAATTAATGGTACTGTTGCTGGTGATCGCTTAGCAATTGATACACTACATCAATTTTTGCTCAATGAAGGCTTTAGTGCTATGGAATACAAAGAATCCCATAGTTCTGACAAACCTTTCCGCAAAATGAAAATTAAACTTAAAGAAGAAATTGTGACTTTAGGTGTTGAGGTTAAACCTCGTGACTTAGTCGGTCACTATCTTGATCCTAAAGAGTGGAATGATTTAATCGCACGTGATGATGTAATTTTAATCGACACACGTAATGATTACGAATATAAAGCGGGTACATTTAAGGGCGCAATTGACCCTAAAACTGAAACATTCCGTGAGTTTCCAGAATACGTTAAGAAAGAATTAGAGCAACATAAAGACAAAAAAATTGCGATGTTCTGTACTGGTGGTATTCGCTGTGAAAAATCAACTTCTTTACTTCTTCAAGAAGGATTTAAAGAGGTTTACCATCTTAAAGGCGGTATTCTTAAGTACTTAGAAGAAACCCCTGCTGATGAAAGTTTATGGGAAGGTGAATGCTTCGTATTTGACGGACGTACTGCTGTAACTCATGGTGTAGAGGAAGGCGTGAATATTAAATGTCATGCTTGCGGTTGGCCTTTAACTCCTGAAGAGTCTGCTCTACCAAGTTACGAACACGGTGTTTCTTGCGTTTATTGCATCGACAAGACCACCGAAAAGCAAAAAGCTGGTTTCCGTATGCGCCAGTCACAAATTGCTGCTGCAAAGCGTAAACGTCTATAAAACTATAAAATAGTTTTCAAAGGGCACTTAGATTTCTAACTGCCCTTTTTTTATTTTATATCACTTAATTTTTCGTAATAAAAAACGCCCTAGAAAGGACGTTATTTATTATTTCTTCTAATAAATTAATTTGGCGTATGATACATCAAGTATAATTCATTCAAATTATCTGGGATTTCTTCTGCCAGCTCATCCATTAACTGTCCATTACGACGGAAAGATTCCATCTGTGGATCTTCTTCATCAATTCCACTAAACACCATCATTGGTAAAGTTAAATCAATTAATTGTTCTTCATATTCAGGTGCAAACCATGCATCTTCATTTAAGAACATCGCATCAACAAATCCAACACTCCAGTCGCCTAAGCTAGACTCAACATCAGCTTCTTCAATTTCAAACGGAAATTCAATTCCATTTTCATTTGCTAAGTCTTGTCGAATTGACTCTAACCACGCTTTGATCTGCTGAATAATTTCGGCAGGGACTTTTTTATGGTTATTATCAAATAATTCATCTAACCAACGATCAAACTGAGGGCCTACTGCAATTGCACACAGAAAACCATGAGTTGCAGCGAAATCCAGACCATACTCATTGTGGTCTCCATCTAGATATTCACTTAATTGGTCTAAATCTAACGCACTCATTGTGTTACCTGACTATAAAAAAGAACTCTACGATAGCATAGCATCTAAGCTGACGATGCCCTATTCAGATTTGATTAGTCTTCATCATCAAGATCATCATCGTCTAAATCGTAATCAAAATCTTTTAACTCACGCTCTAAACGGCGTTGAGCCAATAGATCATCAATTAATCTACGTTTTTCTAATGATTCTTTCGCAGTGATTTTGCCTGATGACTCATCAAAACCGACATCATCATCATCACCGTAGTTATCATCTAATTCAAAATCTGTAGAAGACACTAAAACTACCTCTAATGAAAAAATGTGAATGGGTCTAGCCGCTATTTATCTTGGTTATTAAATCGTGTCAAGTTTTATTTATATTTTTTTCATTAAACTGCATATTTGTACTTTTTTTCACCCAAAAAATTGTGTATTTATAAAGCTGAACTATTTTTTTGATCAAAAAAAATTCTATGATTTTTTCGATGATTTAAGCTTGAAAAAAATGATTTTATCCCAATATTCAAAAAACAGACGTGAATTCAAAGATTTTTTATTTAACGGTTACTGATCAAAGCCAAAACATTTCAAGCAAATTGTGCTATCATGCACGGTTTTTCACTGCCACAGATTCAACAAAGAGTAAGCAAAGATGAGCGATATGCATTCCCCTACTTCTCAAGTAGCGGCTCTGATTAGCCGAGGCAAAGAACAAGGTTACTTAACTTACGCTGAGGTTAACGATCATCTGCCGGACTCGATTACTGAAAGCGAACAGATTGAAGACATCATCCAAATGCTTCAAGACGTTGGTATTCCTGTACACGAGCGTGCACCTGAATCTGACGATACCATGTTCGGTGAGTCGGCTGACGCAACTGATGAGGTTGCTGAAGAAGAAGCTGCTGCCGTACTTGCATCGGTTGAAAATGAGCCTGGGCGTACGACAGATCCTGTACGTATGTACATGCGTGAAATGGGTACAGTTGAACTGTTAACCCGTGAAGGTGAAATCAGCATTGCCAAACGTATTGAAGAAGGTATCCGTGATGTCCTTAATTCAATTGCTTACTGGCCAAATGCTGTTGAAGTTGTATTAAAAGAATATAATGATTTTTTAACTGGCGAACGCCGTCTTGCAGATATTTTATCAGGCTACCTCGATCCTGAAACTGATGAAGATATTCCAGAAGTTTTAGAAGAAGTTGAAGAACTTGAAGAAGAAGACGAATCATCTTCAAAATCAACGAAAGAAGTTAAGCTTGATGATGACGATGAAGAAGAAGAGTCTGAAGGTGATGATGACTCTGAAGGTGATTCAGGTCCAGACCCTGAAGTTGCAAAAGTTCGTTTTACTGAACTAGAAGCTGCTTGGGCTAAAACAAAAGCTGTTGTTGAAAAACATGGTCGTAACAGTCCAGAGGCTGAAGAAGCTTTAGAAGCTTTAGCTACTGTGTTCATGATGTTTAAATTTACACCACGTTTATTTGACATCATCTCTGAAATGATTCGTGGTACACATGAGCAAATTCGTGCCAATGAACGTGAAATCATGCGTTATGCAGTACGTCGTGGCCGTATGGACCGTACTCAATTCCGTACATCTTTCCCTAAACAAGAATCTAATCCAGCTTGGTTAGATGAACAAATTGCTAAAGCCCCTGCTGAAATCAAGGCACATTTAGAAAAAGTTCGTCCAGATGTTTTAGCATTCCAGCAAAAAATTGCAGATATTGAGAAAGAACTTAGTTTAAGCGTTGCTGAAATTAAAGATATCTCGAAGCGTATGGCAATTGGCGAAGCGAAAGCACGCCGTGCTAAGAAAGAAATGGTGGAAGCCAACCTCCGTTTGGTAATTTCAATTGCGAAAAAATATACCAACCGTGGTTTACAGTTCCTTGACTTGATTCAAGAAGGGAACATTGGTTTGATGAAAGCCGTAGACAAGTTTGAATACCGTCGTGGTTATAAATTCTCGACTTATGCAACTTGGTGGATTCGTCAGGCGATTACTCGTTCGATTGCCGATCAGGCTCGTACAATCCGTATTCCAGTACACATGATTGAAACGATTAACAAGATCAACCGTGTATCTCGTCAATTGTTACAAGAAATGGGCCGTGAACCAACACCTGAAGAATTAGGTGAACGTTTAGAAATGGATGAAGTTAAGGTTCGTAAAGTACTTAAAATTGCTAAAGAACCGATTTCGATGGAAACACCTATTGGTGATGATGAAGATTCACATCTTGGGGATTTCATTGAAGATCAAAACATCACTTCTCCAATTGATGCTGCGACTTCAGAAGGCTTAAAAGAAGCAACTCGTGAAGTATTGGAAAACTTAACTGAACGTGAAGCAAAAGTATTAAAGATGCGTTTTGGTATTGATATGCCAACCGATCACACACTTGAAGAAGTTGGTAAACAATTTGATGTAACGCGTGAACGTATCCGTCAGATTGAAGCGAAAGCATTACGTAAATTACGTCACCCTTCTCGTTCTGAACACTTACGTTCTTTCTTGGAAAATGACTAAGTTTTGAAAGCTTGAAATTTCAAAACCAAGCCCCATTTAATAGAAAGAGCTATAAACGCCTGCGATAATGCAGGCGTTTCAAATCATGAGGTAACTTATGTTAGACCGCACTCCATCTCGCGAACTACAAGAACATCTTTGGGTATTTCCGATGGATTATCCAATTAAACTTATTGGCGATGCGGGTGAAGAATTACGTGTTGCTGTAGTCGATATTTTGGTAAAACATTTTCCAGACTTCGACCACTCAACATTAAAAGTTCAAGAATCTCGCACCGGTAAGTATCATTCTTTAACAGCACAATTGCGCTTTGAAGAATTGGAACAAGTTCATGCACTTTATGCTGACTTGGCTGCTTGTCCGCAGATTAGAACTGCGCTTTAATTTTAAGTTCTTCAATCAATACCACAGTCAAGCATTCTTACTGTGGTATTTTTTTGGAAATTTTATAACTTCCTTACCATGAAAAACCTTACAAATATTTAGAATTCCTTTTATAAAATCCTTTAAAATTACAAGGTTTTCGGCTTTTATCTAGTAGATATTAACTGGGCGCCGCATAAACTAATTATAGGAAGAGATTGTGATGAGCCTTGATAAACCTAATTTAATCATTCGGCAATGGAACGATTTACAAGATTATCAAAGCAAGTTTGAAACCATGAAACTCTTAACAAATGAGCGAGATCAAGATACGCCTGATGAGTTATGGTTACTTCAACATCATAATGTTTTAACTCAAGGCCAAGCTGGTAAACCTGAACACATCTTAATTTCATCAGATATTCCTATAGTGCAAACTGACCGTGGTGGACAAGTGACGTGGCATGGACCCGGTCAACTTGTGGCTTACTTCATGTTTGATCTTAATCGTCTAAAATGGAACGTACGCACATTGGTCAGTTTTGCTGAACAATTCATGATAGATGTTTTAAAAAAATACGGAATTGAAGCGTATGCTAAGCCTGATGCACCAGGAGTATATGTAGATGGCCGTAAGATTGGTTCCTTAGGTTTTAAAATTCGTCGTGGTCGTAGCTACCATGGGTTAGCGCTAAATCTGGACTGTGCTTTAGATGGTTTCCAGACGATCAATCCTTGTGGCTACGCTGGTTTAGAAATGGTGCGTATACAAGATTTGGTGACTCCTTATCCATCATTCACTCAACTTTGCCAAGACTTTATTGAGTATATTAAGAACACTGGATACTTTAATGACCCAGAAGTCAAAACTGAATAAATCGCTTTGCGATGAAATAAAAATGGATTAGAGTAATTACTCTAAATTTGCTTTTGCATAATTTTAACAAGGGATACGCGAGTGATTTCGACAAAAGCTGTAAAGCCTACTCTGCAACTTGCCTACGTTAAGCTCATGATGGATGTTGTTGGTCGTGGCTTAGTCATGGCAAGTCAAGTGGACACTGAAATACAAGAGGAAGTATCTAAATTTCCTGTTCACTTTGTACTTTCAATGAATGTTTTCCCAAATGGACCAGCATTTTTTGCTCGAGTCACAGAAGACAAACAGTTAGAGCTACTCAAAAGAGCTGAAAGAAAGCCAGACTTAACTATTACATTCAAACATGTAACTCATGCTTTTTTAGTATTTTCTTTTCAAGAAAGTACTGCCCAAGCATTTGCTAATGACCGAATGATTGCTGATGGTGATGTATCTGCTGCCATTCGCTTAGTACGCTGTCTAAATAAAATGGAATCTCTTATTTTACCTAAATTGGTTGCGTCTCTTGCAGTCAAAGAATACCCAACCGAACTCACCCTAAAAGAAAAATTCAACGAAGCTGCAAATATTTACTTAAAAGTAGCTAAGTCCTATTTCAAGCGGAGCGCATAACATGGCTAAACCATATTACGAATTCTTTTGTCCTGTAAAAGTCATTGCTGGTAATGCTGCGTTAGAACATATTCCGTTTGAACTTGCGACTTTAGGTGCAAAACGCCCGCTCATCATTACAGATAAAGGTGTGCGCGCAAATGGCCTACTCAACCCGATTGAAGCTGCGTTCAGTACGACTGATGCTGTCATTGGTCATGTGTTTGATGATGTTCCACCAGACTCAAGTTTAGAAGTCGTTCGTCTTGCCGCAGAAGCTTATCGCGAGAATAAATGCGATGCGATTATTGCTGTAGGTGGTGGTTCAGTTATCGATACTTCTAAAGCAACTAACATTTTAGTGTCTGAAGGTGGAGATGACTTACTTCAATATTCTGGTGCACACAACCTACCAAAACCATTAAAACCATTTTTCGTAATTCCGACTACATCAGGTACGGGATCTGAAGTGACTATGGTTGCCGTGGTTTCAGATACGCAAAAGAATGTTAAATTGGCATTTGCTTCTTATTACTTAATGCCACATGCAGCGATTTTAGATCCACGCATGACACTTACATTGCCACCTCATTTAACTGCAATGACAGGTATGGATGCCTTAACACATTGTGTTGAAGCATATACATGTATGGCTGCCAATCCACTCAGCGATGCTTATGCAAGTGCTGGAATTAAAAAGATTAGTGAAAACCTATTTAATGTCCTAGAAAACCCAAATGACTCACAAGGTCGTTTAGAACTAGCACAAGCCTCTACAATGGCAGGTATTGCATTCTCAAACTCAATGGTAGGCCTTGTACATTCCTTAGGTCATGCTTTAGGTGCTGTTGCTCACCTGCCCCACGGTTTATGCATGAATTTATTCTTACCGTATGTGCTTGAATATAATAAGCAGGTAAATGGCCAGAAAATTGGTGAATTACTATTGCCGTTAGCTGGTGCTGATATCTATGCACAAACTCCAGCAACTCAACGTGCAGACAGAGCGATTGCAACAATTTTAGCAATGCGTGATCGTTTATTTACTTTAACCAAGTTACCACGTACTTTACGTGAAACTGGCAAAGTAACGGAAGCACAGCTCGATGAAGTTGCAGAAAAAGCACTAAATGACGGCTCAATTATTTACAACCCTAAAGAAGCAAGCCTAAAAGATATCCGAGAGATCTTACAAAAGGCATGGTAATTCGATAGGTTAAACTCGAGACTTAAATCTAAAGACCTGATTTTTATATAAAATCAGGTCTTTTTTATCACTGTGAATTTTTATTCATCTTTTTATTTGGAAATATGGCAAAAAATTTGCTAAAAAATCGATGAAAGTACTGACAATTTGCATCAATTTAGGATAGATTGGCGCACTTTATCTTTTTCTGTAGGGGGGATCGTTCGTCTCAAACGATCCTTAACACCAAGCTGATCCTTGATCAACGATTATGAGGATAACGCCGTTGACAAATTTATCTGGGACTAAACCAACAGCTAAACTTCAAAAGAATCTTGTGCTTTGGCACATTATTATTATTGGTTTAGCTTATATTCAGCCATTAACGTTATTCGATACTTTTGGTTTAGTATCAGAGCGAAGTGGCGGTCATGTACCAACTTCCTACATCTTTGCATTAGTCGCAATTTTATTAACATCGATCAGTTATGGACATATGATTAAGCGCTACCCTTCTTCTGGGTCAGCTTATACGTATGCTCAAAAATCAATTCACCCTAATGTTGGTTTTATGGTGGGTTGGTCTTCTTGGTTAGACTATTTACTGTCACCGCTTGTTAATATTATTTTGGCAGATATTTATCTAAGAGCTCTTTTTCCAGAGGTAAATAACTGGTTATGGGTGATTGGTTTAACCACCCTAATGACTGTTATTAACTTATTTGGTGCACGATTTGTCGCACGCTTTAACAGTACGATCGTTATTATTCAGCTTGGCGTAATTTTTTATTTCGTTTATCAGGTATACATTTTACTCACTCAAGGTGTATATGCAGATGGAACTTTAAATCCGGATAAAGCTGCCTTGTGGTCATTAACTCCTTTTTGGAACGACATGACATCTGTAAGTGCTTTAATTGCTGGTGCAACTGTACTCTGCTTCTCTTTCACAGGGTTTGATGCCTTATCTTCTCTTGCTGAAGAAACAAAAGATGCAGAGAAAACGCTGCCAAAAGCTATTTTTACGACAGCATTACTTGCAGGTATTATTTTCATTGTAAGTACTTACTTCATCCAATTATATTTCCCTAGTAACCCAAATACTTACTTCAATCCTCTGGATGAATCACAGCCTGTGATGGTTGCTGCGATTGGTAGTATTGCGTTTAAAACTTTGGTTTTATATTTTGCTGTAGTTGCTGTTATGGCATCAGGTATTTCTGCTCATGCTGGTGTATCTCGTTTAATGTATGTAATGGGACGTGACGGCGTAATCAATAAGAAATTATTTGGTCATATTAGTCCAAAATTACATACTCCAACTTACAACATTCTTATTGTAGGTGTAGTTGCCTTATCTGCTGGTTTCTTAGATCTTGAGCATATTGTCAACTTAATTAGTTTTGGTGCTTTAACCGCCTTTAGTTTTGTTAACTTCTCTGTTATTTCTCGCTATGCATTAAGAGATGGCAAGAACAAAACGTTTAAAGACATCATCAACTATATTGTTATACCAACACTTGGTTTTGCCAGTGTGTTTATGATGTGGCTAGAAATTGATAAGCTTGCCTTACAAATTGGCTTAGCTTGGGCCGTTATTGGTGTAGGTTATTTGGCCTACAAAACCAAAGGTTTCAAATATAATGCTCCACAGCATAATGAACACGAATAATAAAAAAGGCGCTTAAAGCGCCTTTTTTATTATCAAATTAACCAAAAATTTTGTTCACAATATTTTGTACACGTTGAGCATAGAGTTTCGCTGTTTCAAGGTCTCCAGCAGGGACTTCCTCTACACTTGCATCAGAAGGCGATTGAACTAAAAGTCCAACTGAACCACCTAAGTTATTTACATCTTCACGTGTTGCATCTTTTGTATTCGCTGGTAATAAACCAAGGCTTACCCAAATTCCACCATGTTGCGATGCTAAAGTCTGTAATTGAATAAGCGTAACCTGCTTATCCCCATTTAAGCTCGCGCTGTTTGTGAAGCCTGCAAATACTTTATCTTGCCAACCACGTGTAAACCAAACTTTTGAAGTTGCATCAGCAAACTTTTTAAACTGCCATGGTGCTGTACCCATATAAGTCGGAGCACCAAAAACAATCCCCTTCGCATCATTTAATGTCTGCCAATCTTGCTCAGTAATATTACCTTCTTGATCAATTTGGATAAGCTGAGCATTAATTTCGTTTGCAAACGTTTCAGCCACTACTTTAGTGTGGCCATAACCAGAGAAATATACAACCGCGATATTAGAGTTAGACATGGGAGCAAACCTTTGTTTTATTAAATTCCACTTTATGATATATTTTAGAAACTAGGTGTCAATTAGTTACTAACTGGTAACTATGGTAATTTTTTAAGAAATTAGCAGGTAAATAGTATGAATGAATGTCTAAAATATAATGTTTTTCAACAACATTGCCCTGCTCGTTTATTTTTTGAAAAAATTGCAGATAAGTGGGTTTTATTAATTTTAAATGTGCTTGAAGAGGAAACTCAGCACTTCAACTTGCTCAAAAAGAATATTCAAGGTATTTCGCCTAAAGTCTTATCACAGAAGTTAAAAATGCTGGAAAGAGATGGTTTTATTGAGCGTAAAATTCAGAATACGTCTCCTATTCGTGTTGATTACTCACTCACTTCTCTGGGGCAAAATGTCGCTTCAATGGCATTCCAATTAAAGGAATGGGCCGAAACCAATATTGAACAGGTTTTAGCAGCCCAAATGACTTATGATGAAAAAGTGCTAGAACAGGCTTAATTGGAGTTATATAAAAAAAATAAGGCCACAACTGTGGCCTTATTTTTATTTAAAAACTATTAACTTATCCTAAGTTTTTAAAACCCTGCTGGCGCCATGCTTCATAAACAATCACAGCCGTTGCATTAGATAAATTTAAACTTCTTGAGTTTTCAGCCATCGGCAAACGAATCCACTGTTCTTGTGGAAACATCAAGCGAACATGCTCAGGCAAGCCGCGTGTTTCTGGCCCCATCAGTAAAGCCACAGGTCGATTCAAATCAACTGTATGCGGAGTTGCAGAACCTTTAGTGGTGAGTGGAAAAACATGCTCGACTCCTTTAGCTTTCAAGTCAGCAAGGCAAAGTTCTATGTTGTCCCAAATTTGCATACGTGCCCATTCATGATAATCAAGGCCTGCTCGTTTGAGCTTTTTATCATCTAATTCAAAACCTAAAGGCTTGACCAAATGTAACTGTGCACCAGTATTAGCACATAAACGAATGATATTGCCTGTATTGGCAGGAATTTCAGGCTCGTATAGGACAACATGAATCACAAATTTTCTCGACTTTAATAACCAGCAATAAACTCAAATGAACTTATTGCCATTTTAACTGTTCACGTAAATTCACCACTTCACCAATAATGGTTAAAGTCGGTGCTACGATATGATGTTCAGACACTTTTGTTGCGATATCAGCTAATGTTCCAACTACAACTTTCTGGTCTGGTGTGGTTCCTTTAGAGATTAAAGCTACCGGCATATCAGCACGTTGACCATGAGCAATAAGTTGCTCACAAATGCGTTCTAAACCAACTAGCCCCATATATAAAACCAAAGTTTGATTTTCATAAACCAACTCATTCCAAGGAAGTTCAGGTGAACCTTCCTTTAAATGCCCAGTCAAGAAACGAACACTTTGTGCATAATCACGATGTGTTAATGGGATACCCGCATAAGCTGAACAGCCTGATGCTGCTGTTATACCAGGTACAACTTGGAAAGTGACATTCGCCTCAACGAGCTCTTGAATCTCTTCACCACCACGTCCAAAGATAAATGGATCACCACCCTTTAAACGACAAACGCGCTTTCCTTTTTGAGCATATTCAACCAGTAAAGCATTAATGCCATCTTGAGGAACAGAATGATTTGAACGGGCTTTACCGACATAAATTTTAGTCGCATCACGACGGCAAAGCTCTAAAATGGGCGCAGAAACAAGACGATCATAAATCACAACATCAGCTTGCTGCATAAGACGTAATGCTTTTAGTGTTAGTAACTCTGGATCACCCGGTCCAGCGCCTACCAAATAAACTTCACCTTTAGGTGCAGTCCATTCTGTTAAGGCTTGCTGAATCAAACCATTTGCAACTTCTAAGTTGTCATTAAAAACCTGTTCTTTTAATGGGCTAGCATAGAGATTTTCCCAAAAAATCCGACGCTCATCTGGATTGGGAATTTTTTCTTTTACCTGCTTACGCCACTGACCAGAAAACTCAGCCAACTTACCCATGCCATGCGGAACAATTGTTTCTATTTGAGTACGAAGTTGTCTTGATAAAACTGGTGATGCACCATTTGAAGCGACAGAAATAATTAACGGAGAACGATCAATAATAGCTGGAACCATAAAGCGACAATGTGGAATATCATCAACACTATTGACCAATAAATTACGCGCTTCGCATTGTTCAAAAACAGCTTTATTCACTTGCGCATCATTAGTTGCAGCAATCACCAATCGATATGGTGTATTTAATATTTTTTCAGCAAAGGACCCGGCAAAATACTCTCCGCCTGTCGTTTTGACTAACTGTAAAAGCTGCTCTTCAATTGCAGGAGCAATAATATCGATTACTGCTCCCGCTTTGGCTAAAAGGTTTGCTTTGCGCAATGCAATATGCCCACCACCCACAATCAGACAATGTTGCTGTTGCAACTTTAAAGAGATTGGAAAAATATCCACCTTAAACCTCTACATTAATCATCTGATTTGGGTTAAGCAAAAACCGTGCACAATTTAGATGCAAAGCTTAGTCAATAAACGTTGCACCACCCATATATGGGCGTAATACTTCTGGAATCTCGATAGAACCGTCTTCACGTTGGTAATTTTCCATTACAGCAAGCAAAGTACGTCCAACTGCCAGACCTGAACCATTTAGTGTGTGCACCAATTCGGTCTTCTTTTGATCCATTCTGTAGCGTGCTTTCATGCGGCGTGCCTGAAAATCACCCATATTAGAGCAGCTAGAGATTTCACGATAAGTATTTTGGCTTGGAACCCAAACTTCTAAGTCGTAAGTCTTAGTTGCACCGAAGCCCATATCCCCACCACAAAGCAAAATTTTGCGGTATGGTAAACCTAGTGCCTGCAAAATGCCCTCAGCATGTGCAGTAAGCTCTTCAAGTGCTTGCATAGATGTTTCAGGTTTAACGATTTGCACCATCTCAACTTTATCAAATTGGTGCTGACGAATTAAACCACGGGTATCACGTCCATAAGAACCAGCTTCACTACGGAAACATGGCGTATGCGCTGCATATTTTAAAGGCAAACGTTCGGTATCAATAATCTCATCACGAACGAAGTTAGTAACTGGAACTTCTGCTGTAGGGATGAGGTAATATTCTTTTTCACCTTGAAGTTTGAATAAATCTTCTTCAAATTTTGGCAACTGACCAGTACCACGAAGTGAATCAGCATTGACCAAATAAGGCACGTAAGCTTCTGTATAGCCATTCTTTAAAGTATGGGTATCAAGCATGAACTGTGTTAATGCACGTTGTAGGCGTGCTAAAGAACCTTTCAATACGCTAAAACGTGAACCAGTCAATTTAGTAGCGGTTTCAAACTCTAAACCACCCATCCACTCACCTAAATCAGTATGATCTTTGATTTCAAAATCAAACTGACGAGGCGTACCCCATTTTGAGATTTCAACGTTATCATCTTCATCTTTACCAGCAGGAACAGACTCATCTGGTAAGTTAGGAATACTCAACGCTTTTTGTTCAATCTCGTTTTGTAACTCTGACAAAGCAACTTCAGCAGCTTTGATTTCGTCGCCAATGGCTTGCATACGCGCCATGATTTCAGAAGCATCACCACCGGATTTTTTAATCTGACCCACTTGTTTTGCACCGGCATTACGTTCTGCCTGCAATTTTTCAGTTTTTGATTGCAAATCTTTACGGCGAGTTTCTAAAGAAGCCCATTCTTGAACATCTAATTGAACACCGCGTTTTGCCAAAGCCGCATTAACGGCTTCAATATTATTTCTGAGTAACTTAGGGTCGATCATAATCAATCATAATATGGGTAAAAAACTGGCTATAGTGTAAGGCCTTAACACTAAAAAATATAGTGATCATCTTCATAACGAATAGCTTTCACACAATTCTTAGAATAGATCACTTATTTTAAAAGTTATAGTTTGGCACACTTGGCAAATACTCAGGTTTAATGAACTTACCCGCTTCAAAATATGGCAGCGTTAATTCAGACATTCCCTCTGCATATGAAGCTAGCTCATAAATTGGATAGACAAATACAATGCCATTAGCACCATAGTAGAAATTATCGCTTAATTGCAGTTTTTCACGGCTAATATTGTGTGCTTGAAGCCAATTTGTATTTGCTTCAAAAAGAGCATCAACCAACTGTTTTTCAACATCTGGCTGAATAAGTTCAGCAACAGTAATGTGCTTTTTATTTAATAAATCAAAATTTACAAATTCTTGATGAGACATGCCGTGTGCAGCACCAGCTGAGTACGAATAAGTCTGTAATGCAAAAGTGGCAAGGTTATAGTTTTGCCCCAAATAGCGAACATAAATTGCACTCTGACTTGAACTTGGTTCACCTTCAGGTACTTCAACTGGTTGATCGGCTAAATTTGCAAAAGCATTCGGATCTGCTTTCTTTATACGATTGGTGAAGTAATCATTAATCCATTTTTGATTGGTCTGTACTGTTTGAAAATCATACTCAGTACAACCATCTTCTAAGCAAACTTTTGATTTTGGCAATTTTACCGGGATTACTTTTGCTTGAATTACAGGAACACCAGCCTCTTTCGTTTCTTTAACTTTTGCAGTCGAAGCAGCCTGCTCTTCTTTGGCTGCCGACTTTGGTTGGCAACCAGTCACCATTGCCATTGCAGCCATTAATGGAAGAATACAAATAATTTTCTTATCGTAAAGTCGCATAATAATCCCCATGAATTTACCTCTAACACTATACAAAGCGTAAGAATAAGACGGGGTTAAAAAATGTATCTGTCTCTCTTATATAAAAAAAAGCTACCTTTTACGGTAGCTTTTTTGAAGAGACTTTAATTATTGGTCAATAACATCTGTACCTTTTGGCGGCGTAAAGTTAAAGACTGATGCCGGAATTGAAGCATTTACTTTAACGTTCTTAAAGCGTACATAGGTGGTTTGACCTAATGAGTCTTGTAATACCATAAGTGTAGGCGCTTTATTTGCTCCAAAGCTAATCGTTAAGCTTTGGAATGCCCCATCTTCTTTTTTAGGGAATAATGTGAAATAAAGTTTAGATTTATCGGGTTGTGTTACACGATAAGACTTCATAATTTGGTTGGTATTACCAGAAAGTAATAATGCTGGTGTATCTGCAACCTGATCATCTAAGCTTTGGCGGACCGCTTGTTGTAAATCTGGATCATAGATCCAAACTGTTTTTCCGCTCGTTACAATAGTTTGTTTAGCAGGACTTACTGTTTCCCAATAAAATTTCCCCGGACGCTCAACTTTCATTGAGCCTTTAAATGTCTGGTTCATATGCTGTGCACTTAAACTCTTTTTCTGTGCCACAGTTTTTGTATTGGCTTTAGTTGTTTGTTCAAAGTCGGCAGTCAAACGCTGTAAACCTGATAACTGATTAACCAGGTTCCCAATTGCCTGTTGCTCCGGTGCTGCTACAGGCGCAGCAAACACTGTAGTACTCATTACAGGAGCAAGCACTGACGCGCTAAGTGTAATAGCACACATAGTTTTACGAAGCATATTCATGTCATCACCTTTTTAGTTGCTGTAAGACAACTTACTCTCTTTCAAAGTTATGAAACTGAGTAAGCTCTTAATTCAAGACTCATATTAACCGACAAACTCTGTGCTAATCATTGAGAAAATAAGATATTTTGTTATGTTATTCATGTTGTTTGTAGAATTTCATTCATCATGATGAAGATGAATAAAAATAAATGCCATAAAAAAAGCCCACAAAATGTGGGCTTTTTTCGAGCTAAAACTTATACAGTTTCAACTTTTACGTAGCGACGGCCAAATTGACCTTTCACTTCGAATTTTACTACGCCGTCAGCAGTAGCAAATAAAGTATGGTCACGGCCCATACCAACATTTGCACCAGCGTGGAACTCTGTACCACGTTGACGAACGATGATGTTACCAGCAGTTACAGCTTGACCGCCGTAAACTTTAACACCTAACATTTTTGGGTTTGAATCACGACCGTTCTTCGTCGATCCACCGGCTTTTTTAGTTGCCATGTCTCTTACTCCTCGTGATTAGCCTGAAATACCAGTAATTTTCAACTCAGTGAACCATTGACGGTGACCTTGTTGTTTACGGTAGTGTTTACGACGACGCATTTTGATGATGCGGATTTTGTCGTGACGACCATGACCAATCACTTCTGCAGTTACTTTAGCGCCAGCTACAACTGGAGCACCGATTTGAATGTTGTCACCGTTTACAACCATTAATACATCATCAAATGTAATAGTCGCACCAGATTCAGCTTTCAATAATTCAACTTTAAGGGTTTCGCCCTCAACTACACGGTGCTGTTTACCACCGCTTTGGATTACTGCGTACATAATGTACTCCAATCAGCCCGTGTCGTCGTGTCGATAAAGGGATATATCGATCTTAAAACGATCGCCACTGGGGTTATACAAGGCGACAGATTTTAAGTGAAATTTGATCAAACGACAAGTATTTTCTATCTATCAGTAAAGCATGATCCCCTATTCTTACAAAATCAAACAGCTTGGACTGGAATTTAGCAGTTTTCATTGATTCTGAATGAAAATTAAAATACAGTTCCAAACACAAATTGCGTCAAGAACAAGTTGTATTAATGCTGATGTCATTAAATTTATTGTTTTGCCGAAAACATCGTATTTTGCTTAAATAAAGAACAAAAAACGCTTAAAAACAATAGAAATGATTAATATCAGCCACTTGTTAACCTGTGCAACACATCTTTAATTGATACACTAACGCCACTTATCTACCAATACGGGGTTTTTCTTCATATGGTCATCGATTTCAAGCAAGACATTCTTGCGCCTGTTGCTTCAGACTTCGCTGCGATGGATCACTTGATTAATGAAGGAATTAGCTCAAAAGTCGGTTTAGTCATGTCTGTCAGCAAACACGTCGTTGAAGCTGGCGGAAAGCGTATGCGTCCAATCATGTGTTTGCTTGCAGCACGTGCTTGTGGTTTAGATAACATGGCAAATGCACAGCGTTTAGCTGCAATCATTGAAATGTTACATACCGCGACACTGGTCCATGATGATGTGGTAGATGAATCTGGCCTTCGTCGTGGTCGCCCTACAGCAAATGCAACATGGAACAATCAGACAGCTGTTTTAGTCGGTGACTTCCTGATCGCCCGTGCTTTCGATTTACTGGTCGATTTAAACAACATGACTTTATTGAAAGACTTTTCAACAGGTACATGTGAAATTGCTGAAGGTGAAGTATTACAACTTCAATCACAGCATCAACCAGATACAACTGAAGAAACTTATTTAAAAATTATTCATGGTAAAACGTCTCGCCTGTTTGAGCTGGCTACAGAAGGTGCTGCTATTTTGGCGGGGCAAGAAGCGTATCGTGAGCCATTAAGATTGTTTGCCGGTCATTTTGGTAATGCATTCCAAATTATTGATGATATTTTAGACTACACCTCTGATGCTGAAACATTAGGTAAAAATATTGGTGATGATTTAATGGAAGGTAAGCCAACTTTACCGTTAATTTCTGCATTAGCACGCTCAACAGGTGAAGAGCATGCGATTATTCGTCGCAGTATCGCAACCGGTGGAGTAGACCAACTATCTCAGGTCATCGAAATTGTACAGAAGTCTGGTGCTTTAGATTATTGCAACCAACGTGCCCAAGAAGAAACAGAAGCAGCACTGCAAGCTTTATCAAACCTACCCGATACACCGTATCGTCAGGCTTTGATTAACTTAACTCAGCTTGCGTTACATCGAATACAATAGATATTATTTTGCCTATGCATATAAATTTTTCAGATCTTTTTTTAAAAATAGAGAAGCAGCTTGAGGATCCTCAAGCTGTCATTGATGAAAATCTACTGATTGAACTCGTCAATGTCATCCGACCATCCAACCCACAAGATACGGATGAAATTAAGAAAAAAATACAGGCTTTTATTGAAAGTCTTTTGCGCACACCTACAGCGCCCTTCTTACTACAAACTTTTTTATTACGTTTAATTAATCGCTATAAGCAAGTTAGTTTATATGCTGATAGTGGAATTTTGTCTTTAGATGGTTTCTGGAACCAGCTTGGGCAAAGACTCGGAGCACATTTTTTACCTTTAATAGAAGATGCAAGCCAACTCAAAATATTAATTGGAAAAATTTTCTATTTAGAAAGTGACAAAATCTGGCTCAATAATATTGATGATGAAGATTGGGCAAATTTATTTAGCCTTATTGGGCAAAGCCAAAGTAATGTCGATGAGAAGTTAGTCATTCAAAGTGAAATGATTAAAGCCATTACAGTCCTATCTTATCGAATTAGTGGAATTGGTCTTTATCCCGAATTTATTAACGCTCAGCCAGAATTAACAGAATATGAGTCGCCGTTTTTAGTTCAGAACCGTGAAATTATTGAGTTTATTGAAAAGTATAAAAAACAAGAAATTTCTGAACATGAAATTGCAGTTATTTCCCCGCCCGATGCATCACAAGCATTTGTTATGTTGGAACAATGCCGAGATGTGGTTTTAAAGATTCGCCGTGCAACCAAAAGAATTGGTGTCAGCTTAAGTTTGACTTACTTACTGTCATTACTTGAGCAATGTCTTGATCGAATTGAGTTATTACTTTATCTGGTCGTAGATAACACTAAAGGAAAATATGTTTCTTTAGGACATCTGATTTCCGATTTAACCAAGGCACATTACAGCGAAAAAAGTGTTCGCTCATTACTCAGTACGACTAGTGAACTCATTGCCTTTCAGGTTACAGAAAATGCCAGCCGAACAGGTGAACATTACGTAAGTACGGATACCAAAGGCTTTTGGGGAATGTATAAAGCTGCCGCTGGTGCAGGTGTCATTATTGCCTTTATGGCATCTTTAAAAATTCTTGCTGCAAGAATGACAATGGCCCCGCTCATGCAAGCTTTTACTTTCAGTATGAATTATTCCCTAGGTTTCATTCTGATTCATGTTCTGCATTTTACAGTTGCGACTAAGCAGCCCGCTATGACGGCGGCGGCTCTTGCTGCAACAGTACAGCAACGTAAAGGCTCTAAAACGGCTCAAATTGCAGAGTTAGCGGCGCTTATTATTAATATTATCCGAACGCAATTTATTGCTATTTTGGGCAATATTTCAATTGCGATTCCTACTGCGGCACTCATCACTTTTGCATGGCAATTTTATCTTGATGAACCGTTATTAACCCATACTAAAGCCACTTATCTTCTACACAGTCTAAATCCATTCACTTCACTAGCAGTTCCACATGCAGCAATTGCTGGAGTCTGTTTGTTTTTGTCAGGTCTCATTGCAGGATACTTTGACAACATGGCTGTTTACCGAAAAGTCGGCCCGCGCCTAAGAGCACATCGCCGTTTAGCTAGCTGGTTTGGGCAAGATCGCCTTAACCGTTTTGCTGAATATATTGAACGTAATTTAGGTGCGTTAGCCGGTAACTTCTTATTCGGTATTATGCTAGGAAGTATGGGGACCATAGGCTTTATCCTAGGTCTACCTTTAGATATTCGCCATATTGCCTTTGCATCCGCTAACTTTATTCAAGGTTTAATGACTATTAACGGCAGCCCAGATATCGGACTGATTATCGTGTCCTTTCTTGGTGTACTATGCATTGGTCTCACTAACTTATTTGTGAGTTTCACCTTAACGATTATTGTGGCATTACGAGCGCGTCGAGTCCGCTTTGAACAATGGAAACCTTTAGCCAAATTGGTCATGACCCATTTTTTAACTCGCCCAAGCGATTTTTTCTGGCCACCAAAACAACCATTAGAACTTGAAGAAAACACCTCAACAAATAACGGGAAAAAAGCAGACCACTAAAAATTTTGCTTTGTACACAAAATGTGATTTTCGTCAATTTTGTTGTGATTGTTTTTCCAAATGTTAAAAAATTTTCAAAATGAATTTACGATGATCTATCAGGCTTGAAAAAAAGTGTACTGGCAAGTACACTTTTAACGGCTTTCAGTAGTAGACACTGCTTGAACAAGCAAAGGTATATACATGCCCTATTTATTGCTTTTTATTGGTTGTATTTTTTTAGGTTTAGGTGTTCTTGGTCTTTTTGTACCAAGACTTCAATCTTTGGATCTTCTCACCGTTCAAATATTGAGTGAAAATCGATCAGATTATCTTAACTCTATTACGACCTTTCTAGCACGTGTAGGTGGTATGCCTTTTGTATGTTTTTTATCCTTATTGGTGTGTATATATCAAGCATGGTATAAAAAATATATTACTGTTATTTTCATTAGCGTGGGTGTTCTTGGCAGTATCATCACGGGTTGGCTGCTCAAGTGGTGTGTTGACCGTCCAAGACCTCCACAGGTATATCATATTGTCGAAAGTTATGGTGCATCGTTCCCAAGTGCACATAGTGTTTATGCATCAACACTGGCTTGTATGGCAATGATAATGTTATGCCATAAGCCCAACACTAACTCTCCTTATATCATTTTGATTTCCTGTCTTTGGTTTATCTGCATGGGGCTTTCAAGAATATATGCTGGAGTTCATTTTCCAACAGATGTACTCGCCGGTTGGGGCATAGGTTTTATTTGGATTGCACTGCTTTGGCTCTGGTTATTACAAACACAAAGTAGGTTAAGTAGAAAACAAATATATTTTTAGATTTTATCTAAACGAGGTGGAACAATGATGTCGGCTAAGCTTTGGGCTCCTGCCCTTACTGCTTGCGCATTAGCAACAAGTATCGCACTTGTTGGTTGTAGCAAAGGCTCCGATGAGAAACAGCAAGCTGCTGCTGCTCAGAAAATGCCGCCTGCAGAAGTAGGTGTTATTGTTGCTCAACCACAAAGTGTTGAACAAAGTGTTGAACTCTCCGGCCGTACTTCAGCATATCAAATTTCTGAAGTTCGCCCTCAAACAAGTGGTGTGATTTTAAAACGCTTGTTTGCTGAAGGAAGTTACGTTCGTGAAGGACAGGCTCTATATGAACTGGATTCTCGAACTAACCGTGCAACGCTTGAAAATGCAAAGGCTACCCTTTTACAACAACAGGCAAATCTAGCTTCACTACGTACTAAGTTAAACCGTTATAAGCAACTTGTTTCAAGTAACGCTGTATCTAAACAAGAATATGACGACTTACTTGGTCAGGTTAATGTTGCCGAAGCACAAGTTTCTGCTGCAAAAGCGCAAGTAACGAATGCAAATGTAGATCTTGGCTACTCTACAATTCGCTCACCAATTTCTGGTCAGTCTGGACGTTCTTCTGTAACAGCTGGTGCTTTAGTGACTGCCAACCAAACTGATCCGTTAGTGACGATTCAACAGTTAGACCCAATCTATGTTGACATTAACCAGTCTAGTGCCGAGTTATTACGTTTACGTCAACAACTTAGCAAAGGTAGTTTGAACAATAGTAACAACACGAAAGTGAAATTGAAGCTCGAAGATGGTTCAACCTATCCAATCGAAGGACAACTTGCTTTCTCTGATGCTTCTGTAAATCAGGATACAGGAACGATTACTTTACGTGCCGTATTCTCGAACCCGAATCATCTGTTACTTCCAGGCATGTATACCACTGCACAGATTGTTCAAGGTGTAGTTCCTAATGCTTACCTGATTCCTCAAGCTGCAATTACACGTTTACCTACAGGTCAAGCTGTAGCAATGCTTGTTAATGCCAAAGGTGCTGTTGAGAGTCGTCCTGTTGAAACCTCTGGTGTTCAAGGACAAAACTGGATTGTAACTAACGGTCTTAAAGCTGGTGATAAAGTGATTGTTGACGGTGTTGCCAAAGTTAAAGAAGGGCAAGAAGTTTCAGCAAAACCTTACCAAGCTCAACCAGCGAATCCACAAGGTGCAGCTCCAAATGCGACAAAACCGGCTCAATCAGGTAAACCTCAAGCAGAACAGAAAGCATCTAATGCATAAGGGGTAGATTGAATGGCACAATTTTTTATTCATCGCCCCATTTTTGCGTGGGTGATTGCATTAGTCATTATGTTGGCAGGTATTCTCACGCTAACAAAAATGCCTATTGCACAGTATCCGACGATTGCACCACCGACAGTTACAATTGCTGCAACTTATCCTGGTGCATCTGCTGAGACTGTTGAAAACACTGTAACCCAGATCATTGAACAACAAATGAATGGTCTAGATGGTTTACGCTACATTTCATCTAACAGTGCTGGTAACGGTCAGGCCTCTATTCAATTAAACTTTGAACAAGGTATTGATCCAGATATTGCACAGGTTCAGGTTCAAAACAAATTGCAATCTGCAACTGCGCTTTTACCTGAAGATGTACAGCGTCAAGGTGTAACAGTAACTAAATCTGGTGCAAGCTTCTTGCAAGTTATTGCATTCTACTCACCAGATAACAGCCTTTCTGACTCGGACATTAAAGACTACGTAAACTCATCAATTAAAGAACCACTTAGCCGTGTTGCTGGTGTGGGTGAGGTACAGGTCTTTGGTGGTTCATACGCAATGCGTATTTGGCTTGATCCAGCTAAGTTAACCAGTTATCAACTAACTCCTAGTGATATTGCGACAGCTTTACAAGCGCAAAACTCACAAGTAGCAGTAGGTCAATTAGGTGGTGCACCAGCTGTACAAGGTCAAGTGCTTAACGCAACAGTGAATGCACAAAGTTTGCTGCAAACACCTGAACAGTTTAAAAATATCTTCTTAAAGAACACAGCATCTGGTGCTGAGGTTCGTTTAAAAGATGTTGCGCGTGTAGAGTTAGGCTCTGATAACTATCAGTTTGACTCGAAGTTTAACGGTAAACCTGCTGGTGGTCTTGCAATTAAAATTGCAACTGGTGCTAACGCACTTGATACCGCAGAAGCTGTTGAACATCGTTTATCTGAATTACGTAAGAACTATCCAACAGGTCTTGCAGATAAACTGGCTTATGACACGACTCCATTTATTCGTCTTTCAATTGAAAGTGTTGTACACACATTAATTGAAGCGGTAGTTTTAGTATTCATTGTGATGTTCTTGTTCTTACAGAACTGGCGCGCAACGATTATTCCAACACTTGCTGTACCTGTTGTTGTGTTAGGTACATTCGCTGTTATTAATATCTTTGGCTTCTCAATTAACACCTTAACCATGTTCGCCATGGTATTGGCAATTGGTCTTCTGGTCGATGACGCCATCGTTGTGGTCGAAAACGTCGAACGTGTTATGAGTGAAGAGCATACCGATCCAGTCACGGCGACGTCACGATCAATGCAACAGATTTCTGGCGCATTAATTGGTATCACAAGCGTATTAACAGCCGTATTCGTACCAATGGCATTCTTTGGTGGTACAACTGGTGTAATTTACCGTCAGTTCTCGATTACCCTTGTAACAGCAATGGTTCTATCGTTAATTGTAGCGTTAACATTTACACCGGCACTTTGTGCAACCATTTTAAAACAGCATGATCCTAACAAAGCACCAAGCAATAATATTTTTGCTCGTTTCTTTAGAGGCTTTAACAATGGTTTTGACCGCATGTCGCATAGCTACCAAAATGGTGTTAACCGCATGCTTAAGGGCAAAATCTTCTCTGGCGTGCTTTACGCTGTAGTTATTGCTTTATTAGTGTTCTTGTTCCAAAAACTCCCATCTTCATTCTTACCAGAAGAAGATCAGGGTGTGGTAATGACGCTTGTTCAATTACCGCCAAATGCAACGCTTGACCGTACAGGTAAAGTGATTGACACCATGACAAACTTCTTTATGAATGAAAAAGATACAGTGGAATCGATTTTCACCGTTTCGGGCTTCTCATTCACAGGTGTTGGTCAAAATGCTGGTATCGGCTTCGTTAAATTGAAAGACTGGAGTGAACGTACTTCACCAGAAACTCAAATTGGCGCATTGATTCAGCGTGGTATGGCATTGAACATGATCGTTAAAGACGCATCTTACATCATGCCTTTACAACTTCCAGCAATGCCTGAACTCGGTGTAACAGCCGGATTCAACTTGCAACTTAAAGATTCAAGTGGTCAAGGTCATGAGAAACTTATTGCTGCACGTAATACGATCTTAGGTTTGGCTGCACAAGATAAACGTCTTGTGGGTGTTCGCCCTAATGGTCAAGAAGATACACCTCAGTATCAAATTAATGTAGACCAAGCTCAAGCTGGAGCGATGGGTGTGAGTATTGCCGAAATTAACAATACAATGCGTATTGCATGGGGCGGCTCATACATTAACGACTTCGTTGACCGTGGGCGTGTGAAAAAAGTTTATGTTCAAGGTGATGCGGGTAGCCGTATGATGCCTGAAGACTTAAACAAGTGGTATGTACGTAATAACAAAGGCGAAATGGTACCGTTCTCTGCATTTGCTACTGGCGAATGGACATATGGTTCTCCACGTCTTGAACGTTATAATGGCGTGTCATCGGTTAACATTCAAGGTACACCTGCACCTGGCGTGAGCTCTGGTGACTCGATGAAAGCAATGGAAGAAATTATTGCTAAGTTACCATCTATGGGCTTACAAGGTTTCGACTATGAATGGACAGGTTTATCACTTGAAGAACGTGAGTCTGGTGCTCAAGCTCCATTCTTATATGCGCTTTCATTGTTAATCGTTTTCCTTTGCTTGGCTGCATTGTATGAAAGCTGGTCTATTCCGTTCTCGGTTTTACTTGTGGTACCACTCGGTATTATTGGTGCAATCGTATTAACTTACTTGGGTATGATTATTAAAGGAGATCCAAATCTCTCAAATAACATTTACTTCCAGGTAGCGATGATCGCGGTAATCGGTCTTTCTGCAAAAAATGCGATCTTGATTGTTGAGTTCGCAAAAGAGCTGCAGGAAAAAGGTGAAGACCTGATTGAAGCAACTTTACATGCTGCAAAAATGCGTTTACGTCCAATCATCATGACTACCCTTGCCTTCGGTTTCGGTGTACTTCCGCTTGCCCTTTCAACAGGCGCAGGTGCAGGAAGTCAACACTCTGTTGGTTACGGTGTACTCGGTGGCGTACTCAGTGCAACGTTCTTAGGTATCTTCTTTATCCCTGTATTCTATGTGTGGATTCGTAGTATCTTTAAGTACAAACCAAAAACCATAAACACTCAGGAGCATAAATCGTGATGCAAAACGTATGGTCTATTTCAGGTCGTAGCATTGCGGTATCTGCACTTGCGCTTGCTTTGGCAGCTTGTCAAAGCATGCGCGGCCCAGAACCAGTCGTGAAAACCGATATTCCACAAAGCTATGCATATAGCGCTTCTGGTACGTCTATTGCTGAACAGGGTTACAAACAGTTTTTTGCTGACCCTCGTTTGCTCGGAGTGATTGATTTGGCACTTGCCAACAACCGCGACTTACGTACAGCAACGCTCAATATCGAACGTGCTCAACAGCAATATCGAATTACACAGAACAATCAGCTTCCAACAATCGGAGCAAGTGGTAGTGCAATTCGTCAGGTTTCTCAAAGCCGTGATCCGAATAACCCCTACTCTACTTATCAAGTAGGTCTGGGTGTAACTGCCTATGAGCTTGATTTTTGGGGCCGTGTACGTAGCTTAAAAGATGCTGCATTAGATAGTTATCTTTCAACGCAAAGCGCACGTGATTCGACTCAAATCAGTCTAATCAGTCAAGTGGCTCAAGCGTGGTTGAACTATTCTTTCGCAACAGCGAATTTAAGACTTGCAGAGCAAACGCTTAAAGCACAGCAAGATTCTTACAATCTCAACAAAAAACGTTTTGATGTGGGCATCGACAGTGAAGTTCCACTACGTCAGGCACAGATTTCTGTAGAAACTGCGCGTAATGATGTAGCAAACTACAAAACGCAGATTGCTCAAGCACAAAACTTGTTGAACTTGTTAGTTGGTCAATCAGTTCCACAAAACTTGTTGCCAACCCAACCTGTAAAACGCATTACTCAACAAAATGTATTTACAGCGGGTTTACCAAGCGACTTGCTTAACAACCGTCCAGATGTAAAAGCTGCTGAATATAACTTAAGCGCTGCCGGTGCGAATATCGGTGCTGCAAAAGCACGTTTATTCCCAACCATTAGCTTAACGGGTTCTGCAGGTTATGCATCAACTGACTTAAGTGATCTATTTAAGTCTGGTGGTTTTGTATGGTCAATTGGACCAAGCTTAGACTTACCAATCTTTGACTGGGGCACTCGTCGTGCCAATGTGAAAATTTCTGAAACTGATCAGAAAATTGCATTGTCTGATTATGAAAAATCAGTTCAGTCTGCGTTCCGCGAAGTTAATGACGCGCTTGCAACTCGTGCCAACATTGGTGAGCGTTTAACAGCTCAACAACGTCTAGTAGAAGCAACTAACCGCAACTACACACTTTCAAATGCCCGCTTCCGTGCCGGTATTGATAGTTACTTGACGGTTCTTGATGCACAGCGCTCATCTTATTCAGCAGAACAAGGTTTGTTATTGCTTCAACAAGCAAACTTAAACAACCAAATCGAGTTATACAAAACTCTAGGTGGTGGTTTAAAAGCAAATACTTCAGATACAGTGGTTAATCAACCATCTAGTGCTGAACTTAAAAAGCAATAAGTTTTTAATAACTTATTCACAAAAGCTCACTTCGGTGGGCTTTTTTATTGCAACTCATCTGAATATTTTTTATCTTGAAACCTTAAGAATTTAGATTGATAAAAACAATGTTATTGAGTAATTTAGAAAGTGTTCCAGGCCACCAGATTGTAAAGCAGCTAGATGTTGTTTACGGAAGTACCGTTCGTAGTAAGCATGTTGGCCGTGACCTGATGGCGAGTTTAAAAAATATTGTGGGTGGTGAACTTACGGGTTATACCGAATTATTAGAAGAATCTCGCCAAGAAGCCATGCAGCGTATGATTGTAAAAGCCCAACAACTTGGTGCGAATGCAATTGTGGGTATTCGCTTTTCAACTTCCAATATTGCACAAGGTGCTTCTGAGTTATTTGTGTATGGCACAGCAGTGGTTGTGCAGCCTCAAGCACCTCATCTACCCGATCCATTTAATGCATAGGTAGAAAATGGACAATCTTATTTTTCAGCTTGTTATTTTTCTCATTATTTTCAGCATTGGTTGGGCTTTTGGCCGCCATATTGAACGAAAACATTTGAATGAACTTCTAGAAAAAGAGCAACAATTTGCCCATATCAGAATTGATACCAATCGTTTTGCAACGAGTGATCAGCTAGGCCACTTTATTAGCAGTAATGTTGTGATTTCTCATGATTACTTTAAATATGTATTGGCATCTATAAAAAATGTTTTGGGCGGAAGACTGACCAGTTATGAAAGTATTGTTGAGCGTGCTCGCCGTGAAGCCATTGTTCGCTTAAAACAACAAGCCCATACCGCAGGAGCTAACCATATTATGGGAGTTCGGCTGAGTACAACCGAACTCGGAATGCAAGGCGGAATGGTCGAAGTTTTTGCTTATGGAACAGCAGTTAAAGATTAATACTGCCCAACCTCAGAAAAATGAATACGTGGGTTGCCAATATTTTTAGTTAAATGTTGGCAAATTCGGGTAATTTTCCAACGGTCTTGTTGTTTCGCCAAAGTAAAATAATAACGACCAAAAGAATGAAAATAATCATTTTCTGAAAAACGATAAATTTGATAATTACATTCTAGCCATGCTTGATCTTGTTCAATCCGAACCAGAGGATTACTTAAATTGTGCTGTAGTCGTAAATGGGACAAGGCTTGCTGCCGAGAACCTTTATATTCATGACAAGACACCACACATAATGGTTCTCCTCTAAACTGGAAATAGTCCACCTCAAGTTGATCTGCCAACAACTCATCAAAAGCGTCCCAATTTTTCTGGTCAAAGACCAATTGAAAACGCGTGACGACTTCTAAAATACGGTGATAATCCTGATCCATGGTGAACCTTCTATGCGGGTTTTTCACCAATTTAGCACGGCAAAATCACTTTTTTATTTTACTTTTGTTTTCCGAATCATTTTATAAAGAAGTTTTGGTGACATCCGAGAAACCATCACACCTAGTTTTTCTTTAGCCCCACCCACAACAATATATTCTTGCCCCTGTACTAAAGCTTTTACAGCTTGCTCTGCAAAAACATCTGCCTCTAAACCATTTTCAATTGCTTCATCTTGATGGCCTTGAGGTTGCCCTGCGCCATTGAGTGCATTAAAAGAAACATTAGTTTTTACGAAACCAGGGAAAATAACTGAAACTTCGACACCTTGATCTGAGACCTCAGCACGTAAACTATTTGCCCACATGTGAATCGCTGCTTTAGCAGCCGAGTAGCTTGCACGGTACTGTGTACCCAATAAACCCGCTACACTCGACACAAATACAACTCGGCCAGACTTTTGTTTTAGCATGGTCGGTAGGACGGTTTTGGTGAGTGCGACTTGTGAGAAATAATCGACTTCCATGATGGCGCGTTCGGTTGCCATTGTCGTGTCTTTAATTAAAGCACGTTGACTCAAACCTGCATTATTGATGAGCCAGTCAATACGGCCTTTCGCCTTTAAAATCTGCTTGTAAGCCTCTTGAACCTGCTTTTCATCAGTAATATCTGCGACCACAGACAAATGATGATCGGGATTTAATAAGCCAACCCGAACCTCTTCTAATTCTTCAAAACGACGCGAGGTCAAAATCAGTTTTGCGCCTTGTAAAGCCAATTCCCCTGCTAAGGCCTTACCCAAACCAGAAGATGCGCCCGTAATCCATACCACTTTATTTTGCAAAGTATCAAGTTTGGCCATGTGATGTTCCTATTATCTTTTTAAATTATGCTGCTTGGTGCATGAAGGCCAAAAAGTGGTTGATATAATGAGTTGCTGTGGTCTGATCGACCTGTGTCCCTAACTTTTCCAAACGTTTATAGCCCAAATGCGTCGTCATGTTGATGACTCCGTTAAGAGTTTTATCGACAACCAAATTAAATTTTAAACGCTTTTTAGGTTCACGTACTAGGCTTGTTACGCCTAAATCCACAATTTGTATGAGTGTTTCAAATGCAGCCGTAATGCTTTGCATATTACCGTCACGAATTTGCTGAGTAAGAGTTTCGGCTTGTTGCACGAGTTGAAGCGTGACCGGATAGGTAATATAAACTTGCTGCCCTTGCTCTTTCATGAGAGATGTCATGTAGTCAACTAAGGGTAAGAGACGTTCATTTCCAAAGAATGAAACCGACCAAGGCATGTATTTTCGAAAAGTCTCTAAAACTTGCTGAATAACTTTTTCAGACTCAGCTTGTTGTTTTGGAGACATGCTTGCATTTCCTGACTGTAAAAGCACAGAAAAAACCTGCTCAATAATTTCACAAGAAAGATCAGAGAGTACATCGCCTAAAGGTTTTGCCTGACTTTGGCTTACCCCATCATGCAGTTTTTGCCGAATAGCCTCGAATTGTGTATAAGTCGAATCGGAAATTTTCAAAAAAACTTCATAACTCATCAGCAGCATCCTTTTTCAATTCTTTTGTAATTTTTGTGCCGTGTCGCCACACGATTAAATTGTGATCCATCTTTCATAAATCTACCGTTTTTTGAAAAAAATACAAAACCGTTTATCTGTTTTCAGCACATTAATTTCGAGGCATTTTTTTGCTACAATAGATGCAATTTTTTATGCATATTCGATCTAAGCTACTATGACTGACGCTCAAACCGCTCAAAATATTGCAACCACATACGATCCAACCGAGATCGAAAAGAAGTGGTACAAAACGTGGGAAGAACAAGGTTACTTCAAACCTTCTGGTCACGGTGAATCATTCTGTATCATGATTCCACCACCAAACGTCACTGGTAGTTTGCACATGGGCCATGGCTTTAACAATGCCATTATGGATGCCCTCACCCGTTATAACCGCATGATGGGTAAAAACACGTTGTGGCAACCGGGTACAGACCATGCTGGTATTGCAACTCAAATGGTTGTTGAGCGTCAACTTGGCTTACAAGGTGTAACTCGTCACGACTTAGGCCGTGAAAAGTTCATCGAAAAAGTTTGGGAATGGAAAGAACAATCTGGCGGCACAATTACGAAACAAATCCGTCGTTTAGGTTCTTCGGTAGACTGGTCACGTGAACGCTTCACGATGGACGAAGGTTTATCAAACGCAGTTAAAGAAGTATTCGTTCGTTTGCACGAAGACGGCTTAATTTACCGTGGTAAGCGCCTAGTAAACTGGGACCCTAAACTTCAAACAGCTCTTTCTGACCTTGAAGTAGAAAGCAAAGAAGAAAAAGGCTCACTTTGGCATTTTAAATATTTCTTTGAAGACAAATCAGTTAAAACTCAAGACGGCAAAAACTATTTAGTGGTTGCAACAACTCGTCCAGAAACTTTACTGGGTGATACTGCGGTTGCTGTTCATCCTGAAGATGAGCGTTATGCACACCTTGTTGGTAAAAACATCGTATTGCCAATTACTGGTCGTTTAATTCCGATCGTTGCCGACGACTACGTTGAAAAAGACTTCGGTACTGGGTGTGTAAAAATCACGCCTGCTCATGACTTCAATGACTATGACCTAGGTAAACGCAATAGCTTACCAATCATTAATATCTTCAACAAAAACGCCGAAGTTTTAGGTGAGTTTGAATATATTGCAAAAGCTGGCGAACAAATTTCTAAAACGATTACTGCACCTGCGGACTATGCTGGTTTAGAGCGTTTTGAAGCACGTAAAAAATTAGTTGCTCAAGCTGAAGCTGAAGGCTGGTTAGATCAAATCCAACCGTATGACTTAAAAGCGCCACGTGGCGACCGTTCAGGTGTGATCATTGAGCCGTTACTGACTGATCAATGGTATGTAAAAATTGCTCCGCTTGCTGAGCCTGCAATTGAAGCAGTTCAAGATGGCCGTATTAAGTTTGTTCCAGAGCAGTACAGCAACATGTACATGGCGTGGATGCGTGACATTCAAGACTGGTGTATTTCACGTCAGCTTTGGTGGGGTCACCGTATTCCAGCTTGGTACGATGCAAATGGCAACATCTATGTTGGCCGTAATGAAGAAGAAGTACGTGCGAAAAATAACATCGCGGCTGACGTTGAACTTAAACAAGACGAAGACGTTCTTGATACATGGTTCTCATCTGCACTTTGGACATTCTCAACTTTAGGTTGGACTGGCGACGCACAAAAAGATGCAGCAAATGATTTCTTAAAAACCTTCCACCCAACAGATGTGTTGGTGACTGGTTTTGACATCATTTTCTTCTGGGTTGCCCGTATGATCATGATGACCCTACACTTCATGAAAAATGAAGATGGTTCATCTCAAGTTCCATTTAAGACTGTTTACGTTCACGGCTTGGTACGTGATGGTGAAGGTCAAAAAATGTCGAAGTCTAAAGGTAACGTACTTGATCCATTAGACTTGATTGACGGTATTGATTTAGAAAGCTTAGTTGCAAAACGTACAACTGGCTTAATGAACCCGAAAGATGCTGCGAAGATTGAAAAATCAACGCGCAAAGAGTTCCCAGAAGGCATTAATGCTTACGGTACTGACGCAGTTCGTTTCACATTCTGTGCGCTTGCAAATACTGGTCGTGACATCAAGTTTGACTTAAAACGTGTTGAAGGCTACCGTAACTTCTGTAACAAAATCTGGAACGCAACTCGTTTCGTTCTGATGAATGTTGAAGGTCAAACTGTTGGTCAAGAGGCCCGCCCTGATCTTTGGGAGCTTCCAGAACAATGGATTATCAGCCGTCTGCAAAAAGCTGAAGCTGCTGTACATCAAGCGTTTGCAACGTATCGTTTAGACCTTGCTGCTCAAGCGATTTACGACTTTATCTGGAATGAATACTGTGACTGGTATGTTGAGTTAACTAAACCAGTTCTGAACGATGCAGAAGTGTCTGAAGAGCGTAAAGCTGAAGTACGCCGTGTATTGCTTGCAGTGATGGAAGCTTCATTGCGTTTGGCTCATCCGCTTATGCCATATTTGACAGAAGAAATCTGGCAGACTCTTGCACCAATGCTTGGTCAAGGCGGCCCAACGATTATGACTGCTCAATACCCTATTCCTGAGCAAGCAAAAATCAATGAACAAGCTGAAGCAGATATGCAATGGCTTCAAGGCTTGATTGGTGCAGTACGTAACATTCGTGGTGAGTTGGGCTTAGGTAATGCACGCTTGTTGCCAGTATTACTTCAAAACACTTCTGACGCTGAACGTGAACAAATTATTCGTATTGAAGCATTGTTCAAAGCCTTGGCTAAAGTTGAAAGCATTGAATTTTTGAATAAAGATCAAGAACCGCCATTATCTTGCTCTAGCGTTGTAAGCCATGCATCGGTATTTGTACCAATGAAAGGTTTAATTGACCCTAAAGCTGAGCTTGCTCGTTTGCAAAAAGATTTGGATAAAATCCAAAAGCAACACGACCAAATCGCGGGCAAACTTGCAAATGAAGGCTTTGTATCTAAAGCACCTGCAGCGGTGGTTGAAGGTGAAAAAGCGAAGCTTGCTGAGTTTGCTGCTCAGTTAGAGAAAGTTAAAGCGAATATGGAGCAGATTGCTGCGCTTTAATGTAGTAATTTGATTCAAAAATCCCCTCATTTGAGGGGATTTTTTACAAATGTATTATCTTAATACTATGTCTTTTCAATATTGTTTCGATTTCTTCTCTAGAGTATTTTTGCTCTAATATCTGAATATTATCATTCAATATAACAGACCATTTTTTATCAGATGCAGCATATACTTCATCAAAATACTTATTAATATCAACAAACATTAATAACAGCCTAATAAATCCTACTGCACTATTTTCCTCCCCAAAATCATATTGACTTGTATAAGCACTTGCCACCTTATCAAACTCTTTTAAATTATTTATTCCAAACTTATATAATTCTGTAATTCCCAAATCAATAGAATATGGATTCTTATTATTTTTGTTTTTATATTTTATATATTTACCAAATTTGTCAGATAAAAGTACTAATAGACCTACGTTTGTTAATTCATAATCCAAATTATTCTTTTTAATTTGTTCATTTAATTTTTTTGCATATTCCTCAATTTCAACTGTTAGTCGATTAAACTCTAAATCAGCTGATTCCAATAAGCCTGAAAGAAGTTTAAAGCGTCTATTAAGATGGGATGGCAACTTTCCACCTAATTTATAACCACGATCATGTTCAATTTCAGCCCATGCATGCTCCAACGCTGTTCGAACTTGAATTTCAAAGCATAGCCCCTTATAAGCGGAAAACTCAGGTAGTTTTTCCCTATCTTCTCCTACATCACAAACAAAATGAACTGAACGATAACCAACTTTTTCTTCACCTAATTTTTCAGATTTATTAACACTATCAGCCTGATGTACGTTAAACATTTTACTAACTAAATCACATACTTTTTGAACATCGGATTCAATTAATGTGATAACGCGGATACCAGCTAAATCAGTCATAGATTCAGGGCTATAATCTTTTTCAGTTAACTTATCTTCAATTTTCTTCAAAAAACTTTTTTTAGTTTTTGGACGATAAGGTACATCAACGAAACTAATTTTTTGGGAAATTAGTGAATTTTTTAAGGTTACAGCAATAATTTCTGCTAGTCCTTTGTAGGGATCAATATTATTGTCATACCAAAGTCCATGGTCTTCTTTATTTTTAATCTCAACTTTTGAATTCATAATAATCCCTTAATTTATTGATCTAAGCTCTTTTTAAAAACTCTATTATAAAAAATACTTTTTATAAATCTAACTTCAACTCTTCATTTCTATCACAATAGGACAATATATTTAACTAATTCCTCATTTGATTTCATTATTTTCTCTTCTTTTATGTGAAGATCAGATTAGGTTTTACAAAACCCCATGCCCCAACAACATCTCTACCCCACTCACCTTTTTCATATGCTTTAAACGTTCCTTTTCCCATTTCAACTGCTGCTTTAACTCAGCACAATCAGCATCTACAGCTTTATATACATCACTAATATGTACATGCTCTGCTTTCACATTCTTCGCTAACTGAAAAGAATCCAAAATCTCAGCTATTTGGCTTTCAAGTTGCTGACTTTGTGCATCCAAAGCCAGTTTATAAAACCTCAACTGCTCCGCAGATAGTTCTTTAGCACCTAACCCCTTATTCTGTTCAAGCTGTAACTGGAGTTTGAGTAAATAAAACAAATCCTGCTTTTCGTAGGCCTGACTTGCCTGTTGAAACAACTCAGTTTTTTCTAATTTTTTAGTTTCTTCTTGCTCACGGTCTGGGTGAATCATCGCAGCAATTTTTAAATAGACTGTTTTGAGTGACTGGGCTGCCATTTGCTCAGCTTGTTCACGTTTTTGTTGTTGTCTTTGCTGCTTGGCTTGCTCCCGCGCTTGTTGTTGCTCGGCAGCATATTGTTCAAAGTCTTCTTCTAACTCTGCAATCTGCTCAGCACTTTCATCGCATTCAAATTCTATTGGCTGAGCTTTTTTATTCTTTTTTACCGAATCCACCGCATGTTGCTGATAAAAGGTATCAATCTGCTTTACCAACTCCAACTGTTCAGTAGACAGAATTTTGGAGCGCTTCAACATTTGTGCAAGCTGGGCAATTTTTTCATCTAGTTGTTGCATGTCTGCTTTAGAAAACTCATGGCTATGCAACATATTCCAGAGTTGCTCTAGCTGCTGAAATAAGACCTCATGCAAATCGCTATACACAGGCATCAGTTTTTGCCGTATGTGCTGTTGAATCTCGGCTTGTGCATTTTGCCATGTGCTTAGGCTAACTTTTTGCTGTTCTATTTTATCAATCAGGCGGTTCAGTTTTTTCTGCTGTGCCGACGGTTCAGACCTTTGCTGCAAGCTCACTTTGAGATCAAAGGACATATTCATCCACCTGAAAAAGAAAAAAGTGTAGCAATAATCAGATGAGGAAGGTAGCCAAGCATTCAGACCTAAAATTTATATCTTAAGAAATCCACCAAATCACCAGTGGTAAAGTCACGGCAGCACATAAAGTTTGGAAGCTAATCACTGCGGCCATGAGCTGACTATCTCCACCCAAAACTTTGGTTAAAATGTATGACGCAGAGGCAGTCGGTAGCGCAAAGAAAATGACTAAAATTTGAGTTTGCAAGCTTGGCAAACCAAACCACATGCAGACCGCGTAAGCCAAGGCAGGTACTGCTAAAAGTCGAGCAAACGTGTCTGCTGCCAATACCACAATGTCTTTTTTAATTTGCATAAACTGTAAAGCTGCGCCAACACATAACAAACCTAGTGGCAAACTCGACACTGAAAAAAGCTTAATAAACTGAGTAAAACCTTCCCAAATAGGAATATGAAGCGCATTGACTGCGGCTCCGACCACAGATGATGCAATTAAAGGGTTTTTAAGGAGTGCAATCAAAACAGGTTTAATTGCCATGTGTTCTTTAGAGGTTAGAGCAAGCACCGAAATAACATTCACAAGCGGAATGCAAAGCGCCAATAAAATTGCCAGTATTGCCATTCCTTCACTTTTAAAAAGCGATGTCACTAAAGCCAAACCAATATAGGTATTAAAACGAACCATACTTTGTACATGCACACCAAAACGTGCAGGCGGTATGTGCCAAAACATTCGAAGTATGTATAAAAAGGCGGTCACAGCTAAGACCACAATCAACATTGCAATGATGGCTGTACTTAAGCTTTGTAAGTTAATTTTTGCAGTCGATAGCGTACTAAAAAGCAAAGCAGGAAATAAAATATAGTAATTGAGCTTCTCTGCCCCAGCCCAAAACTCATCGCTAAAAAAGCGATATTTTTTAAATAAGTATCCCGATGCAATTAATGCAACTAAAGGAAAAAGAGATAAAACAATACTATTCATTTCTTTACTCGAGTTTTATTAGGGCTTGCTGTTTTGGCAATTAGCTTGGTTTACTCATATATTAAAGATAATGAAAACTCATGATAAAATGAGTTTTTACTCATAACAAATACAACATGACATTTACCCAGCTTGAAATTTTTGCACTCATTGCTGAACTAAAAAGCTTTACTGCTACCGCTGAAAAGTTGGGCATTTCACAGTCGGCAGTTTCCCATGCGCTTAAATCACTAGAACAACAATGGGGCATTAACCTAATTTCAAGAACTCAAAGCGATATTGAACTGACCACGACAGGTCAACAGTTATTGACTCATGTAAAAGAGCTATTGAGTATTTCCGATACCTTAGAAAAAGAAGTGGCTGCCATCCACGGTTTAAATGAAGGAACATTACGTATAGGGTCTTTTGGAGCTTCATCATCCATTTATCTATTACCTGAAATTTTAGAAAGCTTTCGACAGCGTTACCCCAAAATCGAAATTTATATCGATGAAGGCGAAGATAAAGAAGTTGCCCAGTGGCTATTGGAACGGCGTATAGAAGTTGGTTTCTTGATTATGCCAGATGAGCGATTCGATACATTCCCTTTAATTGAAGATCGTTTTGTTGCCTTAATTCCGAATAGTTACTCGCTCGCCCAACAACTCTATATTGATCCAGTACAGCTAGAAAATTGCCCTTTTATTATGACAATGGCGGGTAGTCGACATCAGGTCGAATTAATTTTAAAAAACTTTGATGTGAAACCAGACATCAAGTTTTATGTTTCACAAATTCTAAGTATCGTCAGCATGGTCCATAACCAGTTAGGGATTTCGATTGTCTCTGATATGGTGCTCACCAAAGAGTTACTCTCACTCTATCCAAATGTAGTTAAACGCCCTTTTAAACCGAACCTTAAACGTTCTATTGGTCTCGCAGTCAAAAATAAAAAGCACATGAGTCCCGCTGCAAAAGCTTTTATTGAAGTCGCACAATCGGTTTGGTCAGATCATTAATTGAATATGAGCGAGTCTTTTTAAACTTTGAGAACGAACTCTTTCAGGTCAATTTATAAGCGTATTAGATGACTTGTAACGTAAAAAGCGCCAAAACCGCCCCTCTTTAACCAAATCAACGCACCATTTATCGCCAAAAACTACTTATTTAATCCAAATTGGTGCGCTTATTGCATATTCACTTTTATGCAATTGAGTTTGTTTCGACAAACTTAGGTTTTTAGATTCCTTAAATCTATTTTGGTGCAATTTACAGACCCAGATTTGTTCCAAAATGGAATTTAGCACTTTTTTCGAGCATGCTATGCAAAATGTAGATCTATTTTTCTTATTACTTGGTGCTGTTTTGGTTCTTGCCATGCACGCAGGTTTTGCATTCTTGGAACTTGGTACGGTTCGCCATAAAAATCAGGTGAACGCACTTAGTAAAATTCTGACTGACTTTGCCCTTTCTGCAATCGCATATTTCTTTGTTGGCTACTACATCTCTTATGGCCAGCACTTCTTCCATGATGGTACAGTTTTATCAAGTGATCATGGCTATAACCTTATGCGTTGCTTCTTTTTACTCACTTTTGCTGCGGCAATTCCTGCCATTATTTCGGGTGGTATTGCTGAACGTGCAAAAATGCGTTCACAAGCAATTGCCACACTCGCTTTAGTTGCGCTGGTATATCCATTTTTCGAAGGTATGGTCTGGAATGGCAACTACGGTCTGCAAAAGTGGTTAGAAGCAACCTTTGGCGCAGCGTTTCACGACTTTGCGGGTTCAGTCGTAGTTCATGCCATGGGCGGTTGGATTGCACTTGCTGCTGTGATTTTATTGGGTGCACGTTCTGGTCGTTATAAGAAAGATGGTCGTGTAAGTGCTCATCCACCTTCTTCTATTCCATTTTTAGCGCTTGGCTCATGGATTTTAATTGTTGGCTGGTTTGGCTTTAATGTGATGAGTGCGCAGCGTGTTGATGCTATTTCTGGGTTAGTTGCGATTAACTCGCTCATGGCAATGGTTGGCGGTACAATTACAGCCAATGCGATTGGGAAAAATGACCCGGGTTTCTTACACAACGGTCCACTTGCTGGTTTAGTGGCAATCTGTGCAGGCTCTGACATTGTTCATCCAATCAGTGCACTTGTTATTGGTGGTGCAGCGGGTGCCATGTTTGTGTATCTATTCACCTATACTCAAAACAAACTTAAAGTTGATGATGTGTTAGGTGTGTGGCCTTTACACGGCGTATGCGGCGCATTCGGTGGTATCGCAGTAGGTTTATTTGGTCAACAATGGCTTGGTGGCTTAGGAGGCGTATCTTTTGCTTCACAACTCATCGGAACAGCGCTCGCGATCGCTATAGCGCTTGCTGGCGGCTTTATTGTTTACGGTTTACTTAAAGCGACCATTGGCATTCGTTTATCTCAAGAAGACGAGTTTCGTGGTGCAGATTTGTCTATTCATAAAATTTCAGCAAATTCTGAAGAAGGTATGTTTTAATTCTGTGTAGGCACGACAGAGTCTTTTCTTCTGTAATAGCAAATAACATCAGTCAATTACGTTACTTTTGTTTCGGCAAAAGTAATCAAAACCATTTCCATTCACAAAACCTGTTCCTTGTTTATTACTATTCAAATAGTTTGCAAAAACTTTAAACTTCTTATGCTCAACAGGTTGTGAATGGATACACTCACTCATCATTTTGGTCACGAAATTAAATTTAGTTTAAGAGCAATTTAAGTTTTATTTTATGTAATGCCTTTACCCACAATCTAATTGATGTTGCATGGCATGAATCAACAAAAACAATTTTTCCAAATGAATATCATCTTTCTTTTTCTCAGTTTTTTCCTGCTTTTAATCGTTTTTCCAGTGGGTGGGAAAATTGATATGTACCTGATCCAACCTTGGATTGATTCAACAGGTCATTTTTTCAATCGAGACAATTGGTATCTGGAAAGACTTAATCATGAAATTGTAAAACAGATCATTACTGGCATTTATGTCATCTTTTTCGGTCTATGGCTTACGTCATTTAAAGTTGAGAAATTAAAGCTTTATCGCTGGCAATATGGTTATATGTTTTTTGTGAGCATGATTGGTAGCGCACTGGTTGGTCTATTAAAATCACAATCGGCTCATGCCTGCCCTTGGAATATGGTTCATCCGACTGCTTTAAGTTATGTATGGGATTTTACTGCTAAGCATGGGCATTGTTTTCCGGGCGGCCATGCAAGCGCTGGCTTTATTTTAATGACAGGTTATTTTGTTTATCGTCTTGAGCAACCGAAACGTGCCTATTTTTATCTCATTGCAGGCATTCTATTAGGCTTTATGATGGGATGGGCACAAATGATGCGTGGAGCACATTTCCTAAGTCATAATTTATGGACAGGTTGGGTCATTTGGGCGGTAAATATCTTGTTTTATGCCGTTTGTATTCACCGCTTTGAGTTTGAAAAACGAATCAGACAAGAACTTGCCTAACTCAAGTCCTTATTTCATGAACATGTAAAATCTTTGGAAGTTTAACCAAGACCGAAAGTCCACCAAGCTCTAAACTTCTGTCTAGTGTCAAAGTCCCACCTAAACGTTGAGTTGCTCGGTCAACAATGGATAGACCTAAACCACTCCCCACTTCAAGATGATGATGTACACGATAAAAACGCTTTAGAACTTTATCATAATGTTCTGGGTCGATCCCCGCGCCGCTATCTTCAATTTGTATACACGCATCGCCATCTGTAGCAGTGAAAACAGAAATATTAATCATCCCTTCATGAGGCGTGTATTTGATTGCGTTATCAATTAAGTTAAAAATAATTGAATGAACTGTTGGTTCAACACTATGCATTTCAATTGGTTCATTACGAACAAACCCTAAATCGATTTCTTTTTGCATAGCCAGATTAACAAGCTGCTCAACACAATTTAAAGCGACATCATTAAGCTGAAAAGCTCTCGTCGGTTCAATCACACTTAAAGAAACATCCTGCCTAGCCAGCGCTAAAAGCTGTGTCACCAAGTGCTGAATACGCGCTAATCCTTTACTTAAATTTTGCAGCGATTCCTGCTCAGGAAATTGACTAATTAAAATTTTAGTTTGTAAATTTAAAGCAGTCACAGGGGTTCGAAGTTCATGGGCTGCATCTGCAATGAACTGTTTCTGCTCGTTTTGTGCCTTAGAAATGCGCTCAAAAAGTCGGTTCATTTCATCAATTGTGGGTAACAATTCTTGAGGATAATCTACAACTTCAATAGGCGTCAGCTCTTCTGAGTCACGATGAGTCAGTTCATTTTTAAAGTCATCAATCGGCTTCAGCCCACGACGAATAATTGCAGCTAAAGCAAAAATCGCAAAAGGTAAAATAATCAAATATGGAATGAACATGCTACCTGCAAGTTCCCAAGCAAAAGCCTCACGAACCTTTTCTTGCTGGCTAATCTGAATCTGGTAATCCTTTAATGGCAAAACATAGGTACGGATTAAGCCATTACTGGTTTTATGTGAGTAAAAGCCAGCTTGTGTGACAGGTGGAACCAATAAATGGAGATGGTGTGATAAATGGGCTTGATCTTTATAAGCCCAAATATCTACAAATAGATCTTCTTCATGATAAGTTTTATGAAAATCAAACTCACTGCTTACCGTTTTTAATGGATATTCAGCTGTTCGCTCAGCTAAATAACGCATTTGCGTATCTAAAATTTCATCAACTTCTTGCAGTGCAACTTTATACGCACTAAAAATTAATATACAACCTAAGATGACACTGAAAATTGAGGTGCCCCAAATCAGTCGTTTTTTTAATGAATAATGCACTGTTAAGAAGTTCCAAAATTAAGTTACGATTGCCCTAAACGGTAACCCAATCCTCGAATAGTTCGGATAAAGTCTTTCCCGAGTTTAGCTCTCAGGTGATGCACATATACTTCAATCGTATTACTGGTCACATCACTATCGAAATCATATAACTTATCTTCAAGATTTGCTTTAGAAAAGATTTTATTTGGGTGGCTCATTAAAGGAATCAGAATTGCCCACTCACGATTAGACAAATCAATACGCTGTCCTTTGAATGTAGCAATGTGTTGTTCAACATTTAAAACCAGATCACCACTTTGTAATAGTTGCTCATGATTCGCAAGCTGAGCCTCTACGCCACTACGGCGTAATAGCGCATGAATACGAGCAAGTAACTCATCAAATTCGTATGGTTTGATCAAGTAATCATCTGCACCATGGTTTAAACCATCAACACGGTTTTGTAACTGATCTCGCGCTGAAATAATTAAGACGGGAGTTGCTGCTCTTTGTCGAATTTGCTTTAAGACCTGCATGCCATCCATCATAGGTAGCCCTAAGTCCAAAAGAATTAAATCGAATTTATTTTTAGCCAACTGAGCCAGACCGTCTAAGCCATTATTGACCCACTCCACTTCAAATTGATGATATTGCAGCAACGTTATTGTTGACTCTGCAATCATAAAATCATCTTCAATCATCAAGATTTTTGTCATGTTCTAGGCTCGCTTTAATTCACATGGGCACAAGAGTGCAGCATATCCAGTTGAGGGTTGATGACCTGAGTTTTTACACCTAACAAACTCAGTAAGCTTGGGAATAAATTATCCTGACTTAACTTTTCTTTAGTTTGTTGGCCTAAACAACTCACTTGTGCAAGGTTATGTTGTTTCCAGCTATCAGAAAACCACATCATCATTGGTACATGCGTTTGTTGGGTCGGTGCAATTGCATATGGTGAACCATGTAAATATAAACCATGTTCACCCGTCGATTCACCATGATCAGATAAATACCATAAACCTGTTTGATATTTCGATAATTCTTTTAGGTTATTAATGATCTGACTTAACACATGATCTGTATATACAATCGTGTCATCATAACTATTTAATAACTCCGTTTGAGAACAACCCTGTATCGCATTAGTATCACAAGTCGGTTTAAACGGTTGATATTGGGCAGGTGCACGCTTGTAATAGGCTGGACCATGACTTCCGACTTGGTGTAAAACAATTAGACGCGGACGAGTATCTTCTTTAGGAATAGTCGCTAAATAATCATTTAAGCTATCGATTAAAATATCGTCATAGCATTCGCCATCTTTACACCATTTTTGCTTTAACTTTTCAGGTATTTTGTACTGTTCAACACGATCACACGCGCCCTTACAGCCAGAGTTATTATCAATCCAAGTTACTTGGTAACCCGCACGTTTAGCAATGTCCAATAGACCTTCACGATGGCTTGCTAGTTGTTCATCATAGTCAACACGAGGCATTCCAGAGAACATACATGGAACCGACACAGCAGTTGCTGTACCACATGAGCTGACTTGGGAAAAATTCAAAATATCTTGTTTAGAAAGTTCCGGATTCGTATTTTTCGAATAACCATTTAATGCAAAACTTTCCGCACGAGCTGTCTCACCAACAACGAGAACCATTAATTTAGGCAAGTTGCTTTGTACTTGCTGAACTTGATGAGCATCTTCTCCATAATGTATAAGTGGCAAGTTCTTCTTAGGCGCCATTTTGTGATAATAAGACATTAAAGATGAAATACTATTTTGTGGTGAGATCATACCTTTCAAATCACGATGCTCACGAAAAATAGATGCAAAATCAACATAATAAACAAATAGCAAAATACCCACGATTGCACATGAGGCTACAATCGAACCAAGCTTTTTCATCAATAGATAAGATACTTTTTCTCGTTTAAGCTTTACCTGAGTAATTAAAATAATCGGTAAAATCACAAAGAAAACTGTCCAAAGCCCGAAACGCAAAGAAAGTAAATCTGTAACTTCAGAGACATCTGTTTGTACAATATTTTGAATTTGGTCAGGTGAAACAATCACACCCAAAGTATTTACAAAATATGAGCTAAATCCACCAATAAATACCAACAAAATGGCAAAAAATTTGGCTGTCCATTTCCAGTTTAAAATTTGTAAAGCTGCATAATAGGTAGCAACAACAATCACTACGGTAGCCGCTAAAAATAAGGTTGCTTTTATACCTAAATATGGTGTTAACAGATGAACTTTCTTATAAAAACCAATATTTAGAATTGCCCCTAACCAAACGGCTATAATTAAATTAAACATAAACAGCGAAATCTGTTTATTTTTTAAAGTAGAAAAAAAATTCAGCATCTTGGGTGACTACAATCTTTTTATGATGCTCTAATGTAGAAATTGAAACTTAAAAATGACTTAAATAAAAAATGATCTAATTCAGACGCTTTAAAGCAAGCTAATTCTTTTAATTTATATAAAAAAGACGAGGTTAGATTTAACCTCGTCTTTTGAGCTTTTAACTAAATATTGTTTTAGAAACTATATTTAGCCATTAAACCAACACGGTTGTCTTTGTAATCATCACCAGCAAAGGTTTCGCGTTTACCATTGACATATTCAATACCTAAGTCAATTGGTTTAACTGGTGTATAAATGACGTTGAGCCATGCTTGCTGAACTTTTTCATTACCCGCAGTATATGCTTTAGCATAGTCTGTGCCATCATCAGCGAATTGAGCACCGTATGCTAAAGTAGCACGTAGGTTAGGTAAAATCTTATAAGTTCCACCCACTTGTACAGCTACAAATTCATTTTGCTCAATATTATCATTAACTAAAGTATAAGCAGAATTACTACCATATAAGTAGTTACTGTTACCTACAACATAAGAAGCATCAGCAAAGAGTTTTAAAGGATCTGCTACTTTAAAGTCAGTACCTGCAGCAACGCCCCACCCAGTCTGGTCATCGCCCTTTCCTGATTTGTAGTTTTCAACAAAAGCTCGAGCAGAAGCATTACCATTACCACCAGCATAGCCTTGAGTAATTTTAGCTGTTAATACAGGTAATCTATATTTAACTGAGTCACCTGTTGCTGAACTATTACCTTCCTCAGCTGAAACAAATAATTGAGTCGCAGGAGCTAATTTATAGTTATAACGTACTTGTGGAATACGTGTTGTACCACCACCAATGTTCGTCGAAAAGTCGATCATTTCTGGTGCGTGGCTCGCCAAGAAGTTAGACGTTGTTTGACCAAACAACCAGTTGTTATAAGTTAAGTAAGCATGACGAATACGTACGTTTTCAGATTTGTTATTGTCACCACTTGCAAAGTCCAACTCAATTTTACCACCAACTTTGGCATTGCTTACAGGAGCAGTAAAATCTAAACCTAGACGAGTCGTTTTAGCAGTCGCACGCAATTTATCTTTTGCTTCACCATTAGACTTACTTACATCAGCGAAGTCACCATCCGCACCTTCGATAATATAGTTAGCATCGCCACGAACAAAACCATATAGATTCACATCAGCACCAGTTTTAGATTTTAATGATGCTAATGGAGAAGTTGGTGCAACAGCTTGAGGTTGTGCCTTAACTTCTGCTAACTGTACTTGCTGTTGTTGCTGTACTTGCTGTTGTTGTTGCTGAACTTGACGTTGTTCTTGAATTAAAGCTTTTAACGCTTCAACTTCTTTACGAAGTTGTTGAATTTCCGCTTTGTCGGAAGTCGCAGCATGTGCCCCACTCATCATTAAAGCTGTAACTGTAAGAGCTAAACTTTTAATAACGAAAGATTTACGATTAAGGAATAGATCCATCAAAAACTCCTAAAAATATATTTTATGTTGCCTATCCATGCCAAGTTGATTTACGCCATTAAATTAGGGGCTAAAAAATCAACTCTCCTCCACATTGGTTACATTAATTTTATTACCGCAACCAAAACCAATTTCAACGTTGTGCAAGACTAAAACCTATAAACAAAGACATAAAAAACATACTTTGATTTACAGATTTTTACCTTAACTTCATGTTGTAACGAATCCTACACAACTCTCTTATCTTATAGAATGATTAAATCGTTATTTCATTATTCTTTTTTAGACTTTAGGCTAATAACCAATCTAATTGAACATTTTTCTGCCCATTTTGATTGATTCACATGATTTTTCTTGTTATCCAAATCCATTTTTTCTCCATTTAGCTTCCATTTGCTACCCACACAAGATGGCACAATTAATTGAGCATTTAAATAGCTAAAAATATACATTTTTAAAAACATAGACAAAGGTATTAGATAAAGCTTAGATCACTGCTTGAGCAATATTAAAGTTCTTTATTTCATTTAGTTAACATTATTTTTCCTGTAGTTTCTCATGTTTCCAGAGGAAAATAGGCAGTAAACTGATCACTGCAATAATGACAATAGCTATCAAATAATGGAAATAACCGAGTACATCTCCAATCACACCGCTAAAACTATAAAGAAGACCGCTAACAGTCGCCATGACTGAAACCTGAAAGGTAAAATCTGTCCCCGCATATTCTTTTCGACTGTAATGCATGACTAGAGTCAACATAGCTACCAATAGCATTGCCGAGAATGCATCTTCTAACGCATTTACTATATAGATAGTCCAGACATTCAGCTGAATTTTTTGTTCATAGGCATAGGCTAAATAAGCATAGGCTCCTAGACTCATAATTTTAAAAACTGAAAAAACAATTAATGCTGTTGGTCTTGAAAAGTACTTAAGCACTCCTCCTGCCATTGCCGCTCCAGCGAGTGCGGCTACTGCACCGAGCATCGTGATATAAACACCAATTTGGGTAAAACTTAGCCCCATATCCACCATTAAAGGTTTGAGTAATGGCCCAGCTAAGCCGTCTGCTACTTTAAAAGTGATCAGCACAACTAACCAAGAACGGAGTTCTTTATTTTGAGAAAAGTAACTCAAATAAGCCTTAATTTTTGTGGTTAGAATTAGTTGATTAAGTTTGAGCTCGCGCTTTGAACGAGAAGTATGTTGAGGTTCTTTAAATAACCAAATAGGTAAAGTATTTAAAAATACTAAAGTTGCTAATAGCAAAAAAGTGGGTTGCCATGTTAACCAGTCTAAGCACCAAAGTACGGCGCCTCCCCCCACAATAAATCCTAAGCGCGAACCAATCACCTGAAATGTGTTACCCCAATGCTGCTGATCATGCTTCAACAAGTTGACTGCTAAAGCATCGGTAGCAATGTCTTGTGTTGCTCCAGTTAAGTTCATAAAAAGTAGTGAAATAAAAAAGGCTAATAAATAAATCGGTTGATCTAAAGCTTGAACGGGGAAAAAAGACAAAATACACAGCACCCCCACAGTCAGAAACTGGGTAGGTAAAATCCAACTACGGTAGTGCCCTAGACGGGAAAGTGCATGTCGGTCGACCCACGGCGCCCAAAAAATCTTGATTGACCACGGCAACATTAATAAGCCAAAGCCACCAATATGGGCGAGGGATACTCCTTCTGCCCTTAAGATCACAGGTAAAGCATGCGTCATGAACCCGACTGGCAGTCCTTGTGCCCAATATAAGGAAAATAGCAGAAGATAAATATTTTGCTGCCGCACCATAGAAACCTACTTTTTATTTGTTTAATGAGGAATAACATCAAATGTCATTTTGTTCTTACATTTTGCCAATGAAGCATATATTTCAAAAGATTAAGATAAAACTAGGACTAGTTAAAATTTAAAAAATATGGATCAACATTTCCCTAATTTACCTGATTTGGTGCCTCAACGCGGTACTGCTTTAAGCCGAGCACTATTTAAAAAACTTTTTTTAGCGCAAGGCTGGACAATTGAAGGCGAAGTTCCTAATTTTCCAAAAGCAGTGGCAATTATTTCCCCTCATACTTCCAATATTGATGGATGGTATGGCTTTCTTGCAATTTTTGGATTAGGTATTCAAATTACGGTACTAGGTAAAGATGCCCTTTTTAAACCACCTTTTAAACGAGCTTTAGATTGGGCTGGAGTCATTCCAGTTAAACGTGACACTGCCAATGGACTTACTGAGCAAGTCGTTGCAACCATTCAAAACTATGACAAGATCTGGATTGGAATGGCGCCCGAAGGTACACGTAAGAAAGCAAAAAAAATGAAAAGTGGTTTTTACCATATTGCTGCAAAAGCTCATATTCCCATTGTCATGTTTTCTTTTGATTATGATCATAAGACTATTCACTGTTTAGGGCACTTAAACCCAAGCGGCAACTATGAAGAAGATTTAGAAAAGATTTTTGAACGTTATGAAGGAAAAATTTCACCGAAAAATCGTAATTGGCTTGCTGAACCTTTACAAAATCTAGTGAAAAAAACCTAGCAAAAAATGAACAAATCTGGTCTTATGAGCCCTCTTCATTTATCTCGATGTAGATTATTTTTTAAAGATGAAAATTGCTCAATTTGCCAGTATTGGATTTATCTCTCTAGCACTCTTTGGCTGTGATAAATTTAGCAAAACACCAACACCGACAACCTCAATGAAAGCCCGTGAACCTGTGATTGCACTTGCTTTAGGTGGCGGTGGAGCAAAAGGATTTTCACATATTGGTGTAATTAAGGTTTTAGAGTCTCACGGAATTAAACCTAAAATTGTCACGGGTACCAGTGCCGGTAGCTTTGTTGGAAGTATCTACGCAAGTGGACAAACGCCTTATCAGTTGCAAAGTCTAGCGCTGAAGTTACAAGAATCAGATATCCGCGATTTAACACTTAATCGTCAGGGTATTATTCTTGGACAAAAGTTACAGGACTACGTTAACCGTAATGTAGGCAATAAACCGATTGAGAAGTTCCCAATCCGTTTTGCTGCCGTGGCAACACGTCTTGATAATGGTCAAAAAGCTGACTTCATTAAAGGTAATGCAGGCCAAGCAGTACGTGCATCTTGCAGTATTCCAAATGTGTTTGTACCCGCAACAATTGGCAAGCAGAAATATGTCGATGGTGGACTGGTTAGCCCTATTCCAGTTAAAACAGCTCGTGACATGGGTGCAGATATTGTGATTGCTGTTGATATTTCCGCGCGTCCAGCAGGAAATCGCCCAGCCAATATGTGGGGACTACTGGATCAAACCATTAATATCATGGGTCAACAAAGTATTAATGAAGAGCTCAAGCAGGCCAATGTTGTCATTCAACCTAAAGTTGGTCATCTAGGTACTCTTGATCTCAAATCAAGTAACCAAGCAATTTTGGAAGGCGAAAAAGCAGCTCAAGCGCAAATACGCCAAGTTGAAACTGCAATTGCAAACTTCAAAAAATCTCCAGCTGCGTTTAAGCCTGCACCACGCCCTAAATTCTAATTGAGGTGGTTTTTTTCTATCCACACTCCCCATCATCTGCTACAGTGGTAAAAGTGATATTGAGTCACTTTTACCCATCATAAAGATATATAAAAGAGCAGATCTATGGAGTTTGTTATACAACCTTGGCACTGGTTTGTATTGGGTATCTTACTTATTCTTTCTGAACTGATTCTACCCGCCTTTGCCGCGCTTTGGTTTGGTATTGCCGCCATTATGGTGTGCTTTCTCTACTGGTTATTTCCAGATATTAGCCTCACAACGCAAATTGTATTGTGGATAGTTCTGTCAGTGCTATGCACCATTCTTTGGTTCAAATTTATTAAACCATTATCAATTGATAAGACTAAAGCGGGATTACCCCGTGAAGCGACTATTGGTCAAATTGGTATGGTGATTCAAACCGGTCTCGACCATGATCAAATTATCGTTCGTTTTCCAATGCCCATTTTAGGGGCCGATGAGTGGAACTGCCGAAGCACCACACCAGTCAAAGTCGGTGATCGTGTTAGAGTTATTGATATTTCGGGTAATGACTTAATTGTCCAGTCCCATGGTACTTCATAAACATTAAAGATAAAGAGAGGGTATTTTCATGCCAGTCGGTACTATTATTGTTTTAGCCTTTTTGGCTTTTGTGGCTGTCACCATTTTTAAAGGGGTTCGTATTGTTCCTCAGGGTTATAAGTGGATTGTTCAACGTTTAGGGAAATATCATTCTACCCTTAATCCGGGGCTTAATTTTGTGATTCCCTATGTCGATGAAGTGGCTTATAAAGTTACCACTAAAGATATTGTGTTAGATATCCCATCTCAAGAAGTGATTACGCGTGACAATGCTGTATTACTCATGAATGCTGTGGCCTACATTAATTTAACCACACCAGAAAAAGCGGTCTATGGTATTGAAAACTATACATGGGCAATTCAAAACCTTGTACAAACTTCATTACGTTCTATTGTCGGTGAAATGGATCTAGATGACGCTTTGTCTTCACGAGATCATATTAAAGCGAAGCTAAAAGCTGCGATTTCTGATGATATTTCAGATTGGGGCATTACTTTAAAAACTGTTGAAATTCAAGATATTCAACCCTCTTCTACCATGCAAGCTGCCATGGAAGCTCAAGCTGCCGCAGAACGTCAACGCCGTGCTACAGTAACGAGAGCTGATGGTGAAAAACAAGCTGCAATTTTAGAAGCTGATGGTCGCTTAGAAGCATCTCGCCGTGATGCAGAAGCACAAGTTGTTTTGGCTGAAGCTTCACAAAAAGCGATTGAGATGGTCACAAGTGCAGTGGGTGATAAAGAAACACCAGTTGCTTACCTGTTAGGTGAGCAGTATGTCAAAGCGATGCAAGATATGGCGAAATCAAGCAATGCTAAAACTGTGGTTTTACCAGCCGATGTTTTAAATACAATTCGCGGAATTATGGGAAAACATAATTAATTTAGTTACTTTCAATACGTAATTGAAATCAAAACGGCGACCACTATGTCGCCGTTTTTTTATATTTTATATTATTGGTTTTTTAATTTTTTCTGATCTTTCAAAGGGAGTTTTTTCACAACCAAATCATAAGAATCGTGAATTAAATCTTGAAGTAAATCGGTTGTTAAGTTCTTATGCGGTGTAATCGAAATCCAGTGTTTTTTATTCATGTGATAGCCCGAAACAATAAATGAATAGAGTTCTTGATATTCCTGACTTTTATAAGGATCACATTTGATATTAATCATTTTGACGCCAACTACTTCTGCGGTCAGCATGAATATTTTTTCTAAAATTTTAAAAACTTCATAGTCTGGACCAAAAGGATGGGACTATTGACTAAAGGGAAGATTGCGAGCGATTTCAATTGCAGCTTGATGAAGCTGAGCACCATTCATTCTTTTCTCCCTTATTCATTGAATATGAATAGAAGCTATGAATATTGATTTAATATTATTAATTTGTACGCGCTAAAAGGAATTGTGAGATATCTACTAATTCTTTTGCATCATCACCAAAATGAGCTAAAGCTTCAAAAGCTTGATCATGCAACTCTTTAGCATACGACTTTGCTTGTTCGAGCCCCATTAAGGCTGGGTACGTCGATTTTTGTACTTGTTCATCCTTACCTGCAGTTTTACCCAAGGTTTCAGTACTCGAAGTAATATCAAGAATATCGTCTAATACTTGAAAAGCCAAACCTATCGTTTGCCCATATTGACGCAACTTTGGAATTGCTTGATCTGTTCCAGAGAAGATAGTCACTGCACCCATCATAATGGCCGCCTGAATGAGCGCACCAGTTTTATTGCGATGGATATTTTCAAGTTCGTCTTGAGTAATTTGCTTACCTTCAGCTTGCAAATCTAATACCTGTCCAGAGACCATTTTGGAGCTGGCAGTTGCTAAAATCTGCATTTGTTTTAATACAATCGCGGCATCGGTACCCTGCCCTTGTTCATCGAACAAACGGCTCCCTAAAACCTCAAAAGCCATTGATTGTAAAATGTCGCCTGCAAGCAAAGCAGTATCTTCACCAAACGCAACATGGCAAGTCGGCTGACCACGACGCAGTAAATCATTGTCCATACAAGGCAAGTCATCATGCGCTAGTGAGTAACAATGAATAAGTTCAACTGCAACCGCAGCACGGCGAGCCGCAGCAAAATTTGGATTTGGCTGTAAAGAAGCCGTAGCATAACACAAAGCTGGACGCACACGCTTTCCACCAAGCATGACTGCATGGTGTACTGCACTTTTTAAAGGTTCTGGAATTGAAAATGCGGCCAATGTCGTCAATAAATCTTGTTGAATACGTTGTTGAGCTTGTTTTAAAACATCCGCATTAACTTGAGAGAGTGATGACACAGTCGCCTCGATAAAATCAGTAGAGAAATTTTATTGAATGTCATGAAGCATTCATGCGCTACATCATACACGATTCACTGTGAAAAGTGCGTGATGAGTTTTCGAAGGCCTATGTAAAAAGCCCCTACAAAATCGAGAGGCTTTTTTCATTTTAAGTGACTTTTAGAAACTGTCACCCGGAACGCGTACCCAACCTTCCATTAACACGCGTGCACTACGACTCATAATTGCCTTTTTAACAACCCACTGGCCATTAGTAAGTTCTGCTTGAGCACCAACACGTAATGTCCCAGAAGGATGTCCAAAACGCACTGCTTCACGCTCACCGCCGCCAGCTGCAAGGTTTACCAATGTACCCGGAATGGCAGCTGCCGTACCAATCGCAACTGCTGCTGTTCCCATCATTGCATGGTGAAGTTTACCCATCGACAAAGCACGAACCAATAAATCGACATCACTTTCTGAAACTGACTTACCACTTGAAGCGGTATAATTTTTAGGTTTAGAAACAAAAGCAATTTTGGGTGTGTGCTGACGCGCTGCTGCTTCTGAAACATCTTTAATCAAACCCATCTGTACTGCGCCATAGGCACGGATTTTTTCAAAACGTGCTAGTGCTGCTGCATCACTATTAATATGATCTTGTAGCTCTGTACCTTGGTAACCTAAATCTTCTGCATTTAAGAAAATAGTTGGAATACCTGCATTAATGAATGTCGCTTGGAAACGGCCAATATCAGGAACATCTAATTCATCAACGATATTTCCTGTCGGGAACATATCACCGCCTTCTTCACCATCATCGGCTGGGTCTAAAAACTCAATTTGAACTTCAGCGGCAGGAAACGTCACTCCATCCAGTTCAAAATCTCCAGTTTCTTGAACTTGTCCATTAGTAATAGGCACATGCGCAATAATCGTTTTTTGAATATTTTTTTGCCAGATTCGAACCGTGCATAGGCCATTTTCTGGAATACGATCGGCATCAACTAAGCCATTTGAAATCGCAAAAGAACCAACAGCAGCAGTCAAATTACCGCAGTTACCACTCCAATCTACAAAAGCTTGATCAATTGAAACCTGACCAAATAAATAATCGACATCATGATCAGGCTGAGAACTTTTAGCGAGAATAACAGTTTTGCTGGTACTCGAAGTGGCTCCTCCCATCCCATCAATTTGTTTTCCATAAGGATCTGGACTACCAATGACTCGTAGTAACAGCTGATCTCTTGCTTGACCTGCAACTTGAGCTCTTTCCGGCAAATCATCAAGTTTAAAAAAGACACCTTTACTCGTCCCACCACGCATATAAGTTGCTGGAATTTTAATTTGCGGTACTGAGCTCATATCAACTGTTATCCTTACTATTATGTTCTTCTATATCAAAACAAGCATTCTTGTTTACCCTTCTCTTCATCTTAAATTGTTTTAAGGCCAAGAGATAGCGATCTGCTTTATACATCAATCGTATTGACGCGAGCATATTTTGTGAATTTAACAATGCTCTTGCAATGACTTAATCTAAGCAAAATCTAAGAAAAAAAGTCTATCTGAAATTATATTTTTTAGAGTACTTTTCACTCGAAATAGAAATATTAAAAGCAAGATTATGATTTTAAATAGTTTTTATAATTACTTTTCAGTCACTGCTTATTAATTTGTAGTCTAGGCTAAAATAACTCCATCTATTAGAATAATTTACTTATTCATAGTGAGTGAAGACCTTTGACCAACGAATCTTCTACACTTCAACGAGGACTAAAAAATCGACATATCCAATTAATTGCTATGGGTGGAGCAATTGGTACCGGATTATTTTTAGGCTCGGCACAAGTGATTCAATCTGCGGGACCATCCATTATTTTAGGATATGCCATTGGTGGCTTAATTGCTTTTTTAATTATGCGCCACCTGGGAGAAATGATTGTTGAAGAACCTGTTGCAGGATCGTTCAGCCATTTTGCGTATAAATACTGGGGGAAATTTCCCGGATTTTTAACTGGATGGAATTATTGGATACTCTACGTTCTGGTTGCGATGAGCGAACTCACCGCAGTGGCCAAATATATTAATTATTGGTGGCCTCATATTCCAGCGTGGACGTCTGTCTTATTTTTCTTTGTCGTGATTACGGCAATTAACCTAACAAACGTCAAATTTTATGGTGAGTCCGAATTCTGGCTCGCTATTATTAAAGTTGCTGCGGTCATCTCTATGATTGTTTTTGGACTCTATTTGCTATTTACAGCAGATGTAGGCTCAAATATTTCATTTAGTAACCTTTGGTCTCATGGTGGATTTTTTCCAAATGGCTTTAGCGGCCTCTTCTATATGTTAGCTTTCTTGATGTTCGCCTTTGGTGGTATTGAACTGATTGGTATGGCCGCAGCAGAAGCAAAAGATCCGAAAAAAACGATTCCAAAAGCAATTAACCAAGTCGTTTTCCGTATTTTGATTTTCTATATCGGTTCACTAGCGATCTTACTTTCATTAGTGCCATGGAACCAATTAGATCTTGGCGGTCTCGACAAAAGTCCATTTGTTATGATTTTTAGCCAAATGGGTATTGGTTGGGCTGCACACTTACTTAACTTTATTATTTTAACTGCTGCTCTATCTGTTTATAACAGTGGGATGTTTGCAAATAGCCGTATGCTATACAGTCTCGCTCAACAAGGTAATGCACCAAAAGTTTTTGCAAAAACCAATAAACAGGGTGTTCCTATTCCCGCTGTTTTACTTTCTGCTTTATTAATCTTTGGTTGCGTTCTTTTAAATTACTTTGTACCTGAAGATGCTCTTGGACATCTCATGTATGTTGTAGTTGGTGCACTTGTTCTAAACTGGGCAATGATATCAATTACACATTTGAAGTATAGACGCTTTGTTAAGCACGCGAATATTAAGACTTCTTTTCCAGCGTTATGGTCACCTTTTAGTAATTACTTAGTTTTAGCCTTTATTGCTGTGGTTCTCTATATTATGTGGACTCAAGGCTTCAAAGAGTCAGTAATGATGATCCCTATTTGGATTACGGCAATGCTCGTACTTTTTGACTATTTAAATCCTAAAAAACTAGATTCCATTGAGAATCCTGAAGAATAAATAAATCTAAAAAGCCATTGTCTAGACAATGGCTTTTTTATTTAAAACTATAAGATTAAAGCCATATCTGAATCTCAGTTTAAAGCCACTGTTTCGTATCATCAGCGACAGGTGTGCCATGAATAACGTGCATAATCATTGCATGAGCAATACTGCCTTTAAATGGAATTTCAGGTAATTGATTAAATTTGAAAAACTGAGCATCGCTAAGTTCTTTCTCCTGAATTTCAATTTCGCCCGCTTCATATTCAGCTTTAAAAGCCAACATTAAGTTACTCGGAAATGGCCATGGTTGACTCGCCAAATACTGAATATTCTTAATGTGTAATCCAACTTCTTCTAATGTTTCACGTCGCACAGCATCTTCTAGTGTTTCCCCTACCTCGACAAAGCCAGCGATTAAACTGTACATCTGGCTCGTATTTCTGGCATTTTTAGCCAGCAAAATCTCGTCCTCTCCACGTGTAATAATAGTAATCACACAAGGATTAACTCTAGGATATTGACTAAAATTACATGCTGGACAAGTCATCGAATATTCAGTCTTATGCTGCTGGGTTTTATGTCCGCAACGACTACAAAACTGATGATTACGGCGCCACTCTAGCAACTGAAAAGCGCGACTTGCCTGCTCAAACTGAGATTTAGTCCAATACTGTAAGAGTTGGCGAATGGGTATGAACTGATATCCATTTGGTATAAGTTCGCTTTCTTGGAAATCTCTTGCTATTACTAGAGGGTCTGCTTGTATAGGTAAATCATATTCCTGCTGTTCAAGGCAAGGTAGATTAAAATTCGCATCAACCAAAAGTTGTTGCTGCTGAAAAATATAAGCAATAGGATGGTTGTTGGTATCCATTTATATACTCGAGTGAAGAACCTTTCGATGGCCTCTATGGCTCCTTCAAAAGGATCAAGCTTAAAACATATTTTTCAAAAATCTTACGCATATTAGCAAACACCTTCAATTTATTTAATTTGTATCTTTTTGATTAAAATCACATTTTATTCACGCATGCTATGCTTTTAAGTTATGTCTATCTCTTTATAACTAAGTGACTCGTGATGAACTTAGAAGCACTGCTTCACATAAAATTGATCTCTGAAAACTTAGACTAGTTTTAGTTCCATCTCATGAAGCAAAAATATGCGATTTGGTTTAATTCTGGGTGATCAATTAAATCACCAACTCGCAACGCTCAAGTATTTAAACCGGAATGAAGACGTTATCTTGATGGCTGAAGTATTTGAGGAAACATCTTATGTTGCTCATCATCCACAAAAAATAGCGCTGATTTTTAGTGCAATGCGTCACTTTGCAAAAGAATTAAAAGCACAGGGCTGGAAAATCCGTTATCACACATTTAAGCGCGAAAGTCATATAAAAAAGTTAGTCGACTTTATTGCTTTGCAGCAGCAACACTTCTCGGCGAATACTCTCGTCATTACCCAATGTGGTGAGTATCGCTTACAACATGAAATCGAAACTTCATGGGCTAACAAGCTAAAACTACCTGTTATGTGTCTAGAAGATGATCGCTTCTTTTGTACCGTAGAACAATTCAAGCGATGGGCAAACAAATATAAAACGCTAAGAATGGAATACTTTTATCGAGAAATGCGCAAGCAAACTCAATATTTAATGCATGACCAACAACCCGTTGGCGGGCAATGGAACTTTGATCAAGCCAATCGAAAAGCGTGGTCAGGCAATCCATCTTTGCCATCAAAATTAGCCTTTGAGCATGATCAAATTGATATAGATGTTATTCAACTGGTCAAGAAAGAATTTTCACAACATATCGGCAATATCAACTCCTTTCAATGGGCAACTACCCGTCAAAATGCCCTACTTGCTCTAGATCATTTTATTTCTAACATCTTACCTCACTTTGGCGATTATCAAGATGCCATGGTTTATGGTTCAGATTTTATGTTTCATAGTCTGCTCTCACCTTATTTAAATTGTGGATTGTTGTTGCCAAAAGAATTGTGTGACGCTGCTCAAACAGCCTATTACAGCGGACAGGCTCCCTTAAATGCAGTAGAAGGATTTATTCGGCAGATATTAGGATGGCGGGAATATGTGCGTGGAATATATTGGTTATCTATGCCTGACTATAGCGATCAAAATACCCTTCATGCCAGCACGCCGCTGCCACAATATTACTGGACGGGTAATACAAAAATGGCATGTATGGCCGAGTGTTTCAGAAATACCTTTGCACATGGCTATGCTCACCATATTCAGCGTTTAATGATTACAGGCAACTTTGCACTTTTAGCAGGTGTAAATCCATCAGAAATTTGCAAATGGTATTTAGCAGTCTATGTAGATGCTTATGAATGGGTCGAATTACCGAATACTTTAGGCATGGCAATGTATGCAGATGGCGGCATCATGGCAAGTAAACCCTATGCTGCATCAGGTAATTACATACATAAAATGTCAAATTATTGTCAGCACTGTACATATAACGTCAAAACAAAAACTGAGTCTGACAGTTGTCCATTTAACAGTTTATATTGGTATTTTATGAGCCGACATGAGGCCATATTTCGTCAGAATCCCAGAATGTCGATGATCTACAAAAATCTTGATCGTATGAAAGATAAAGCTTATGTCATGAAGCATGCAAAGTTACTTATTCATCAACTTGATGAGCTTTAAGATCATGAAAAAACAGCATCTCCCCCAGAAAATATGTGCCTATTGTCAACGTCCTTTTGACTGGCGAAAAAAATGGGAACGTTCCTGGGAAGAAGTAAAATATTGCTCTGAAAGATGTAAAAGACAAGCCCGATCAACTAAGTAGATATTTCACTCGATTGTTTTAACTGATTCAACATGACTCTTAATTGTTGAATCAGCTGTATTTCAATTGGTTATATCTGATGATGTTAAGCATATTTATACTGACGCGAACAGTAAGCTCGTTCAATTTCTGGCGAACGTAATTGTTGATGCTTAGTTTTACGCCCTGCCATACGTTTACGCCAAAGTTTAAAACTATTGGTTTTTAGGTTGTATCTCATTAAACGAATAACTTCGCTTTCACTTAAGCCATACTCTCGCTCAATTGCTTCAAATGGAGTGCGATCTTCCCATGCCATTTCAATAATTCTAGATAAGTCCTGTTCATCAATTTTTTTCATGTTATGCCCTTTTGAATTATACGATAGTCAAATCTGATTTTTAAAAAACAACCTTCTAGGAATAACTTCACCTACCCGATTGCTTGCCTCAAACTTTTTCGTGTTTTGCTTCAGATCATAGAAAGATCAACATGAATTTTTTGTGATTTTTTAGCTTTATAAACTCTATTTTTCTATAAAGCATAAGCGAATATGCAACTGTTGAGTGATACAGCTTTATTTTTATTGGCCACTATGGAAAAAGTTTTAATACCTAAAACATGAAAAAGCCATTGCCTTCGCAATAGCTTTTTTGTTTATAATCATAAAATTATGCGCCCTTAGCTTAACTGGATAGAGCAGTTGCCTCCTAAGCGACCGACGTGGGTTCGAGTCCCGCAGGGCGCACATATAATCTACCAAATAGATATGCTAGTAATGATTATAGAAAGGAATCAATTAAAGTGTAAACATAGAACAAAGAGCTAAAAAGAATTACACACCATCTTCTATAAACCTCTCCTGTACTACTATTACCATCTATAGCGAACACGAAAGTAAAAGTTCCATTAAACCAAGCATATAAACAAAAAAGCATTGATATACATATCCCCAAAAAAGAAGATATAGTCAAAACGTCTTTGATATATTGCAAAAATAATCCAAGAGCAGAAATTAATGTATATACCAAAAATATTAGAAATTTATATCTTGTATATATTAGAAGATAAGTTTCTTTCATTTCCTACCTCTTGTACTACTACTGGGTTTATTTAACAGCTCTTACTATTTATAACCATTTTATTCTCATTTAAATAAAAACAACCTGAACCATGATAGCCTGCCCCATCATCAATCGAATAATAATATTGAGTATTTAACTTTAGCTGCTTGGGTTTTACAATCTCTTTAAATCCACTTGGTTTAACCCCATAAGTCCATTTATAGGTATAATCATTTTTAAAATTAAACCAACTTATTTCCCTGCTTATCTTAATTTCCCATACTGTTTCTTTCAACGTACCAGCAGGAACAGTACTATTATCCATCACATAAAATCGAAAACCACTATCAAGCTTTTTGGCATCACTTTTAGATAGCTGAAATATAATTCCATTATTAGCATTACCCGAAACAAGTAAATCAACTGTACCAGAGCATGCTACTAACACTGGTATAAATAGTAAGCTATACAAATTCCCCATTACCAGCTGCCTCCAGCACAATGGTTTTTTATAATGTTAGGTAATCTACCTCCAAATATTCACACAAAAAAATCACCTTATTTTTTAGTATTATATAAAGAAACATCTTATTAAAAACATACTAAAAATCAGAATTATCCGTAGGCTATATAAAGGCTGAATTTTCAAAGGCGATATGACTTAGCTCTAACAAATCTTTGTCCTGAACCGCCTTAAGGCTCATATCTAATTTATTCATATTAACAATTCATCCTTTATTAAAATAATTTACCAACAATGGATTAAGCATCATATAAAAATGAAAAAATGTACTTGAAAAAATTATCATCCATCTCCCTATAACCTCTCCATTAGTACTTGATTCTGTAATGGGAAAAGTTTCAGCAAATAATCCATTACACCAAGTAGAGATACAAACATAACAACTTAAAAAACTTGCAAAAAAGTATCCATAGTCAATTAATCCCATCTTAACTTGCATAAAAACACTTAATAAAGTTAAAAATAAAATTAAAAAAACTATCTTTTTTTTATGCCTTTTAAGCAGATAAAAGTAAATTTTCTTTAATTTCATATGAGAAGCCCTTAATCTTAAAATTTATATTCAGTGACACTTATTACCATATTCAAACATCTATTTATATTTATTGAATCTTCTTGGTTAGAGCTTCCCTTAATAATTTAAAATATTTAATAATATACTTTTAATCCAAAATAGGCCAAAAATCACAAACAAAATAAATTTTTCTCTTTAATATAAATCTTACTTGTTATTGGTAAAGTACCATTTTTGTTGTGTATTAAAGGATTCCAAGTATCTTTATCTTTCAACTCATCTAATATATAAAAAACAACTATTTTATTTCCTATAGAATAAAGATGACTATACTCTTTCTTCAAATTTTCATTCGTAAACACTACTCCTTCATATATATCTTCTTCAGTATTATATGACTCAATAGTTATCATTGTATTGTCATCAACAAAAACATTCCCTTTACTAAGATCAACTATTACCCCACTTATAATATATGTTTCAATATTACCTTTTTCAATATTATCCCACCACTCACTTGTTCCATATAAACCATACACTCCACGTAAACCACTATTAGTAGTGCTATCCAGAGTCAAAGCATGTGTAGACCTCATCTCATCTTCCCCATTTTTTCCAACCATATTTTTAAATCAAAAATCAATTTATATCCTTGATTAATCAATGCGCAATTCTCTATCATTTTATTTAATCCTTATCTATTTTATATTTTACAACCATCTAAATTATTTATAATTTTTTAAAAAAATTATTGTACGACTCCTCTCTCCCATCATAGAAAAACAAGTCATCAATTTTTTCTAACAAGTAAAAATCACCTATTATTTCTTTAAGCCCATTAAAAACAAAACCTTTTAAATTAGATTTTAACCCTAATGATAATTTTTCAATTAATAAAGAGTGTTTTTCACAATATGAAAATATTTTAATTAAAGAATGAATTTCTTCCTTACAAGGTATATCTACAGTAAGAGTAAGCAAAAAAGCTTTCATATAAAATAAAGTGTTCTTTTCAATTTCAGGAAAGCTAACATATCCAGAAAAAACTCGCCTATTAACTCCACTTTGATTATAAATAATATCATTTTCATTACCATTAGCATGAAAAATAATATCTTTATTTAATTTAATATAACCCACGTAATTATAGGCTATAATATTAATTTCATCTTCATCCATATTAAACTCCTACAATCCATTAATATAAAATAATTTTAACCTCCATCCTTAATGTAAACTCTATTAAGTAATGGAGAGACACCCAACTTCTCCTCTACCACACAATTCCAAACATCATCTTCTTTTAATTTATCAAGAATATAAATGGATACTATCTCATTTCCAGCTTTGTAAAGCTCTTCACTAATAATTTTTTCTCTTTCATTAGTAAAAACTATATCTTGAAAAATTTCTTTATTAGTTCCATTTACTTTAATTTTAATCATTGTATTTCCCTCTATAAAAGAATTTTCTTCATTAATACCAACTATTACACCTTTCACACAATAAGTTTCTATATTGCCATTTTTGATATTTTCCCACCATTCAGCTGTTGCAAATAAACCATTGTCACCTTTAAGCCCCATAGTTGTTCCCTTATCCAACGTAGTTTGCTGTATATATTTGATGTAATTTTCATCCATCAATACTGAAGAAGATGACCTTAAATCAAAAACCATCTTATACCCTTGCTCAAGTAGATTTATATCTTCTATTTTTATCATTTTAATATTCTCCTATTCTTACTTATTATGCTGATTTTACATCACTTATCATTTTCAAATTTACACCTAACACATATTTATTATAAAAAAAATAGGACTTAATAAATATAAGTCCTATTTCTATAAAAACTGTTTACTTAATCCTTCACTTCAGCCAACAATGTTTCAGCTGCAAGTTTTCCTAAATTATTAGAAGCAAGCGGACTATCACCAGTTAGCAAGTTACGGTCTCTATGACATTGACCTGTAATGCCCTTATTTAAAATTTCCACACCAAGTTTTTCAAGGTTTTCACCCACTAGCCAAGGTAAAGCTCCAGGCATATAACCGATATCAATATTTGCTCCCTTATCTAATGAATCAGGGAATACACAAATTTGATAGCCTTTAAAAATATAGTTTTCTGGCTGTTCATCTACAGCCGCAGCAAGTAATGAAGCTGGACCATGACATAACGTAATAATAAATTTATCTTGGTCAACCGCCCATTTAAGAACTTTTTTCACCTCAAGGCTATGTGGAATTTTAGCTAATACGCCATGCCCACCCGGAATAAATACAGCCGCATATGGTGAGTTTTCACCGACTGCATTTTCTAAAATGTCAGCTAATTTTAGCGGATTTTTTAATTTATCTGCATATTTCTGAAAGGTGTCTAACACCACTTGTTCTTGCTTTGGCATCGCCCACATTTCAAGTTTGGCTGGATTTCCTGAAAGTGTCGCAATATCAATTTCGAAGCCAGCATTATCTAAATGAAACATCGGTAAAAGCATTTCTACAGGATGATTACCTGTTGAGAAGAACTTACCGTTTTGCATCTGGATATAACGCTCATCAGTTGCAATCATTAAAACTTTTTTATTGCCTGCATAGGGAGTTGAATAAGTCGTGCCATCATAATCTGTTTTAGGAGCAGTATATTGGCTTAGGGAATAAGGTGATGGAAAAAAGGCATTATCTTCAGCCAAATCTGGAGTAGGATTTTTATCATCAATATTTGCGGTATTCATTGTTACTATCCTTTTTCATCAGTATGGAAAGAAATAATAAGGTAAGAACCAATTGTTATTTCTTACTCAATTTATAGGTGAAGTTATAGAACTGGTGCAATCTGCCAATAGAATTTGGCAATTTTTATAGAGAAATAGGCAGAATCTAGAATTATAAAATTCAGTTTAGGCGAACCTGTCGTTCACCTAAACTTCAATGATTATAGCGTTACGCATTCATTTCTAAAACGATCTTTCCAATATGATCACCTTGCTCCATACATGCATGAGCACTTTGTACATCTGAAAAAGCATACGTTTTATAGATTTGCGGTAAACATTTACCTTGTGCCAATAATGGCCACACATGCTCATGCAAAGATTGGGCAATTTGTGCTTTTTCTTGGCTATTACGTGCTCGCATCGTTGAACCCGTAATTGTGGCACGTTTTAAAATCAGTTTTTGTAAATCAAATTCTTTTGCGATTCGTCCACCCATAAAACCAATAATGACCAATCGGCCATCACGTTTTAATAGATTTAGGTTTTTTGTGAAATAAGAACCACCTACAATATCTAAAATGACATCAACACCTTGATCTTGAGTGTGCTTCAAAACTTCCTGCTCAAAATCTTGGGTTTTATAGTTAATTGCTGTGGTGAAACTAGAGAGTGCTTCAACTTTATCTTCACTACCAACCGTAGCAAAAGTTTTAATCCCTAAAGCTTGGCAAATCGCTAAAGCTGTGGTTCCAATACCACTTGCCCCACCGTGAATCAATGCAGTTTCATGTTTCTTTAAACGGCCAATATCAAATAGGTTTGCCCAAACCGTAAAAAATGTTTCCGGAATCGCAGCAGCTTGTGTAAAAGATAAATTTTCAGGAATTGGTAATACTTGAGTGGCCGTTACCGCACAATATTCTGCATAACCGCCGCCATTTGTTAGCGCACAAACTTTATCACCAACCTTGAATTGATCCACTTGGTCACCTACAGCAACCACAACACCAGCGACTTCAAGTCCCGGTATTTGAGTAACACCTTTAGGCATTGGATATAATCCCATACGCTGCAAAACGTCAGGACGGTTAATTCCAGCAGCCTTTACCTCAATCAAGACTTCATCTGCCTGAGGTGCTGGAAGACTAGCATCTTGAACTTTTAGAACCTCAGGTCCACCAGGAGCCGTAATTTCAATAATTTTCATGGTTGTTGGAAGGGTCATAAAATGCTCCATGTTTGATTTATATTTCAAAATTACTAATCTACGTTAAATAATTGAGGACTTGGGTGGAACGCCAAACAGTCGTTTAAATTCTCGGCTAAATTGTGAAGCACTGACATAACCCACTTCATAGGCTGCTTCTGCGACTCCCATTTTATTGTTCATGATCAACTCACGTGCTTTATGTAACCGAGTAATTTTGATGTACTGTAAGGGAGAATAATTCGTCACCTTTTTAAAAGTCTGATGAAAAAGCGATATGCTCATGCCCGCTTGTTTCGCCAAATCTTGAACCGTTAAGTTATGATAATAATCACGCTGAATAATTTCACAAATGGTGTAAATCACACCATTGCGGCTTACCATAGCCGATAAACTCTCGACTAGATTGCCGCCTGAAGCCTGCACCACACGATAAACCAATTCTCTTTTAACTTGCTCACCCAATATAAATGTATCTTGTTTAGAACGAAGTAAATTGAGTAATCGTAGAGCAACCTCCGAAATAGTCACATTCATGTCAATCACTCTAAGCCCACAGCTTAATTTTAAATCTTCTGAATGAGCATCTTCAGTAACCACTTGTTGCTGTTTATCCATTTTAGTAATGAGATCAGCCATCATTTGTGGTTCAAATTTTATGGCTATCGCCAGCATGGGTTCATTATTTTCAACAACAGTATCGCAATCAAACGGTATAGCAATAGAAATAAATAAGCACTGCCCTTGTTTAAATGGGAAGATTTCTTTACCAATATACCCTCGCTTTAATCCCTGTATCACTAAAACAATTGAAGGCTCTTGCAGCACAGCAATAGGTGGTGTGGAATGATCTACACGCATTAAAGTGATATTAGAAATAAAAGTAGGATAGAGGCCTTCTGCTGGAGCCAAGTGCAAAAAAGCATCGACCAAATGTTCTGTAAGATGATTTTGCGGCATAGTTTTATTGTGAGAGGTAATCTAATAATCAATATAACAATGAACCCAAAATGAAAACATCTGTCTTACGTTTACTTTGTATAAATAGGCAATTCAAATCAATTTTTAGGCATAAAAAAACCTAGAGCATTCTAGGTTTTTTCACTTTATCAGGCTATTTAAGCCGATAAATTAAAGAACATGGCTGCAATTAAAATAATTACACCGAGGACAATTCGGTACCAAGCAAATACACGTAAAGTGTGACGTTCTACAAACAGTACCAATGCTTTTACAACAAACAGCGCAGCAATAAAAGCAGCAACGAAACCTACGCCAATATTAACCATATTGTCTGAGGTGAGTACGTCAGCATTTTTAATCAAGTCAAAAGTCGCAGCGCCCAACATGGTTGGCATAGCAAGGAAGAAAGAGAATTCTGTAGCAGCTTTACGTGATAAGCCCGCAAACATTCCACCTACGATTGTTGCGCCTGAACGTGAAGTTCCTGGAATCATCGCCACACACTGAGCAAGACCCACTAAAAGCGCTTGCTTAAAAGTAATTTTAGTTGCATCGAGTGTCTTATGTTCAAATTGTCTAGATTCAACCCAGAAAATGATCAGGGCACCGACAATTAAGGCAATCGCAACCACAATTGGGCTAAATAGAACACTTTTAATAAAGTCGACAGCTAGAACACCAATAATGACTGCTGGAAAGAATGCAATAAGCACACTAATCGCAAAATGACGTGACTCCACATCACCACTAAAGAATCCCTTAATCAAGTTAATTATTTTTTGTCGGTATAACCAGCACACTGCCAAAATAGCACCTAACTGGATTACGACCTCAAATACACGACCGCCGTCTGAGTGGAAATCGATAATATGACCAAATAAAATTAAATGACCTGTACTCGAGATTGGTAAAAATTCAGTTAAGCCTTCGACAAAGCCTAAAAACAGTGCTTTTATAACTTCAAAATTTTCCATAACTTGCTCAAAGAAAGTTAATCATTAGAACGACCTAAAATTTGTTTAATCGCAATTGGTAAGTCTCAAATTAGACTTATCACATGTCCAATATCAGATCATTTCTAACGTTTGTGGTTATTGCCCCTAGTTAAAGGCAGTTTATTTAAAGTGCGATAATGTATCACATCATGATGACAAACTTGGGTTAACTATCGTAAAAAGATAAAACTTGGTTAAGAACTGCCAAGGTTTTTCTTGTTATAGATAAAGCTTTTTACCTTTACTTACTCTACAAAATGATCTTAAAAAGTCCTTAAAAAAACATGATATTATTCTGAACAAATGCAGCTCATATCAAAAATTCTATCTGAATGAAAAATACCAAAATTAATGCACGCCATCTCATTATCGATTTATTTCTTTCCTCGGCCTACCCTCAACTCACCATTAAACAAATATTAATTGCCGCTAAACTTTTTAATATGAGTGACAATGGTATTCGTGTTGCGACAACTCGGCTATTAAATGAAGGCATGATAGAAAGCGTAGAACGCGGCATTTATCAACTTTCACCATCAACCAAAGAATGGGCAAAAGTCATTTTGAATCGTAAAAATGGCATTAAGCAGACTAAAGAATGGCAACATCAATATCTGGCAGTCTTCACTGGAACTTTAGGTCGTATTGATCGGACCGCTTTAAAAAAAAGAGAACGCACTTTAAGTCAATTTGGTTTTAGAGAACTCGAAACTGGCATTTATATACGTCCAGATAATTTAGCGTATAGCTTTGAAAAAACATGTGAAGAGCTTATTTTAGCGGGGCTTGAAAATGAAGCTAAAATTTCTATTATTCAAAAATTTGACTCAAAAACAGTTTCGTTAATTCCTTCTTTGTGGGATACCCAACAACTTGAAAAAAACTATGAGATGTATAGTCAAGATATTCAAGAATGGCTTTTGAATTATAAAAATTTATCCTTAAATGAGGCCGCTACCCAAGCTTTGTTATTAGGCCGTGAAACGATTACCTTACTCATGAATGATCCTCTACTACCCTCTCCATTTGTTAACGAGTATGCCCGCAATCAGTTTGCTCAAAATGTACAACAGCTCGATTCGATTGGACAAAAGCTATGGCAGAAACTTTATGAAAATGAATTAGCCCACTAACGGGCGATTTATTTTTTTACAAACAAATATTTCACTTTTTAAAATTTTATAATTATATTTGTAATATTTGACATGAATACCAAAAATCTGTTTTGGGAGAATAAAAATGAATGCACAAGTGAGTGTGACCGATCTATTTAGCAGAGAAGAAATACAGGAACTAACACAACCCTCAGATATATACGGTGCTTGGGCTGTTGCTAGTACGTGGGCCGTTATTGGCGGAACATTTGCTAGCTTAATCATGATGTGGGATTACTTACCTAACTGGGGAAAATTACTTGCTTGTATGCTAGCTTTGGCCATATTGGCGGGTCGCCAGTTATGCCTAGCAATTTTGATGCATGATGCATCTCATAAGAGCTTATTCAAAAATAAAAAAATAAATGACTTTGTAGGCGAATGGCTATGCGCCCGTCCAATCTGGAATGATCTACAAAAATATCGCGTACATCATGTTCGTCATCATGCAAAAACCTCTACTCCAGATGACCCAGATCTTTCTTTAGTTTCTGGTTTTCCTGTAAGCAAAAAATCGCTTACTCGTAAATTTTTACGCGACTTAACGGGTATGACGGGATTAAAGTTTAGCTTTGGCCGAGTATTAATGGATCTAGATCTAATGAAATGGACCGTTGCAAATGATCAAGTCTGGTTAGATCGAAGCAATAAAGATTTCGTTGACTATGCCAAAAGTCTTATAAAAAACAGTAGCGGCGCCATTGCTACCAATGTTGCTCTTTATTGTGTTTTAAAAGCTTTTGGTCAACAACGATTTTATTGGTTATGGCCCCTAGCTTATTTAACACCCTTTCCTTTATTTTTAAGAATTCGCTCAATGGCCGAACATGCAGGTATGCAAACGAGTAATACAGCTTTAACCAATACACGAACAACACGTGCAGGTTGGATTGCTAGAAGTTTTGTGGCGCCTATTCATGTCAATTACCATATGGAACATCATTTAATGGCATCGGTGCCCTACTTCAAATTGCCGCGTATGCATCGTTTATTGGGAGAGCGTGGCCATGTTCCGGCACCACCTAGCTATTTTAAAGTGATTGAATCACTCTCATCTAAGCCAGAACAATCTACTTAATTAATTCATATGATAAATGAAAGGCCATGAAGTTAAATTTCTGGTCCTTTAATTTGAATCCGCTATTTTATGCTGGGTTTGGAAATATTTAGGCGTCATCCCCATCCAGCGCTTAAACGCACGAGTGAAGTGAGAAGTCTCGGCATAACCTAGCATTAAAGCGACTTTTTCGATCGACATGTTATTTTGAGCTAAAAGTTTCAGGGCATGCTCTTTTTTTAGTGAGTCTACCAAGAGGGTAAAACTAGTATGATCAAGAGCTAAATAACGTTGCAAAGTTCGCTCCGACATACTCATGATATGAGCCACTTGCCCAACTTTTAATGCGTCAATATTCCCATTTAAAAGCAATTTTTCGGCAACTTGTTTGACTTGACCTTTCCAACCACTTTTTAAGTTTAATTTCTCTATATCCCGCTTACATTGCGCATTTAACAACGGCGCTAGCATTGGGTCTGCTGTTAATACAGGCTGTGCTAAATACTCTTTTGGGAATATCCAACGATTAAACTTTTGATTAAATAAACAAGTCACAGCCAGTTGATGACTGATTTGGTTAAAACCTATCGGCTCTGGCATTTGTAATTCAACTTTTCCCAAATGAGAAAGCCCTGTTAATTTTTTCGCAATTTGAACAAAACCGACTAACAAAAAAATGTTGGCATTTGAGCTCAGCTGAAATACATTGACGGGCTGATGAATGGACCAATATGCATCATTATTTTCTTGTTTTAATTCTGGTTTAAAAACCTTACAACGTGAACCAATGAATTGTTCAAGTATTTTCAGCGCTTCTCTTAAATTTGGAGAAACCATGGCAGCCATTCCGACTGAACCATAACATGAAGCTGTCATATTTAAAGCTAAATATCCTGCCAGTGCTGGCTCTTTGCATAACTCAATCGCCCGTTCAATAAGCTGATTTAAGGTGTTGAACTCAACATACCAGTAAGGCTTTTCTAATTGGTCTAAGGTTATTCCACTTCCATCTAAAAGCTGCTCACCAGAGACACCCCACTGCTTAATAGTCTCGACGATTAAATTAATATAAGTTCCGGGTAATTCTGGATTCATAAACAACCCAATGAGCAAAATAAAATGGCGCGAAATGGTAAAAACTGTCAGTTCATGAACTATGCCATGCTTTTAAATTGATGCATAGTTATTCAAAACAAAATCCGCTGAATTGCAAGACAGCACAATTTCTGAAAAGAATACAGGTCCTACCTTATGAACATTCTGATTGTCCATGCTCATCCAGAACCACAGTCTTTCACCACTGCTCTAAAAAATACAGCTAAGCAAACCTTAGAAAAATTGGGGCACAGTGTAGAAATTTCAGATTTATATGCGATGCAATTTAACCCTATTGCATCTAAAGAGGATTTCTTAGAGCTTAATCAGCCTGACTATTTTAACTATGCACTAGAACAAAGAAATGCCAGCAAAAATCAACTTCTAGCTCCAGATATTCAAGCAGAAATTGAAAAGGTAAAAAAAGCAGATCTAGTCATTTTAAATTTCCCACTTTATTGGACATCTGTGCCAGCAATTTTAAAAGGTTGGATTGATCGCGTATTTGTCTCAGGGCTTTTTTATGGAGGCAAGCGGTTTTACAACCACGGCGGCATGGTAGGTAAAAAAGCGATGTTGTGTTTAACACTCGGTGGTAGAACACACATGTTTGGAGAAAACTCTATTCATGGTCCAATTGAAAATTATTTATCCCCAATTCAACGTGGTACTTTGGCATATGCTGGTTTTGAAGTCTTACCTCCATTCATTGCTTACCATGTACCGTATATTAGCCAAGAAGCACGACAGAACCTTCTTGAAGACTATGTAATCTACCTTACTCCTCTTGACCAGCTAGATTCATTAAAATTTCCCAAACTTGAGCAATTTGATGAAAAACTCTATCCACTCTAATACTCTGTTTTAGCTCTTAAAATTGAATAACCGAATTTAGATCATTATTTTCGGTTTTTTATTACACATAACTTTCAAATATAGAATCCAAATTCGCTCAAAAAATAGATCAAATGGTAAAAAAATTAAGGTAAACTTTTTCATAAAATGAATAATATAAAATTGAATCAATAATATACAGATGTAGAGAAACTAGACTTATCAACTAAAAATGACAACCAATAGTCATTTCATAGTCACTTAATTCATATTTTTACAAAAAAATCTTTGACCATTTTTCTTGGATTTGTGACAAAAATGTCATAAAAACAAAGGCCACCACTAATAGATAAAAAATATAAATATCAATAAATTAAATTAATTTAACAATACAAATATTCCTTCATATTTCATCCATTATTGACACTATTTGTATAAAAAGTGAGTACTGTTCAGTTCATATAACAGATTTACTCTTATTGTAATTATGCTATTTTTGTTACATGGAGTTATCAAAGCTTCTATTACTTGTAATTAGGAGCTTTGAAGGCAACACAGTTTAAACGGTTTAACTCTGTTACTTTTAAAAAAATGTCTTGAAGTTCAAGGAAAGATTAAAATGAAATTAAAACATCTGAGCACTGCAATGATTTTAGCAACGCTGCCTGCAACTGGGGTTTTTGCAGCAGCATTGGATCGCTCTGGACAATCTATCTCTGCATTTTTGCAGCCTGGTAATTACTTTGAAGCTGGAATTTCTGTTTTAGACCCAGATGTAGCTGGTAAGGAAGCCGGTACAATCAAAACAGGTCGTAATATTGGTGATATGGGAGAAGATTATTACTTCCCAAGCGCAGCCTTAAAACTACAACTTACTGATAAATTCTCTTTTGGTTTACTATACGATCAACCATTTGGAGCCGATGCACAATATTCTGGTAATAATGCTTTTGTAGCAAGCCCATCAGATCCAATTCTTGGCACTTTACCAATTACAACAGGTGCTTTAGGCGGAACTCAAGGTGCTACTTCTGTTGAGGTTGACACCCAAAATATTTCGATGATCTTTGGATTCCAACCCACTGAAAATTTTAACTTTTATGGTGGCGGTGTATACCAAACGATTAAAGGAAATGTTCATTTAAGAGGTTCTGCATATAGCCTATATAATGGCTATGACGCTTCAATTCCTGAAGATGGAGCAGCTGGCTGGTTAGCTGGGGCCGCTTTCCAAATTCCAGAAATTGCACTTAAGGCATCGATTACATACCGCTCAGAAATTGACCATAAAATTAATGCAGATGAAACAATTGCACTTGCAGATTCAATTACAGCCAATGCTGGAGCACTTGGATCAACTATTGGACAATTAGTTGCAGCTGGTCAGTTAACTCCTGCCCAAGCTGGAGCGATTCAACAAACAATTGGCAAGGCTATTGCTGCTAACCAATTAGAAGGCAAGACTACAATTACTACACCTCAGTCTGTAAACCTTGATTTCCAGACAGGGATTATGGCAAACACAGTCGCATTTGCGAATGTACGCTGGGTAAATTGGAAAGATTTCGCAATTCGTCCATATAAATTTGGCAAAGTATCAGAAGCTGTAGGTCCAATAGCAACTCCTAGCCGACCAAATGGCTTTAATCTAGTTGAATATTCTGATGACCAGTGGTCTGTGAATGCCGGTGTAGGTCGTAAACTTAACGACAAGTGGGCGGGTAACGTTTCGGTAGGTTGGGACTCTGGCGCAGGTAATCCTGTAACAACTTTAGGTCCAACTGAAGGTTACTGGAACGTAGGCTTAGGTGTTCAATACAGCCCTACTCCACAAACGTTTATTGCTGGCGGTGTAAAATATTTCTGGTTGGGTGATGCAAAAGCTCAAACTGGTGCCCAAGCTGGTAGCGATGACTACTATGTTGCAGAATTCTCTGACAACAACGCTATCGCTTATGGTTTAAAACTTGGTTATAAATTCTAAGTTTAAAAAATTATGTATATAAAAAAGGCGCTTAAAGCGCCTTTTTTATTATTTATTTTTAAGCTGGGATTGTACGCTGTGAAACTGAACGGATTGCTTCTTTTAATGCATCATATCCGTGGATAGCTGGAAACTGAGGAAATTCGGCAATCACATTTGCAGGTGCATCAAATAAGAAACCGTGGTCAGCCTCTCCAAGCATCGTTGTATCGTTATAAGAATCACCTGCAGCGATTACACGGAAATTCAAGCCATGCAGTGCTTTAACAGACTCACGTTTTTGATCTGGTTGACGTAGTTTATAAGCGGTAATCATGCCTTCTTCATCTGTCTCTAACTTATGACAGAAAATTGTTGGCCAACCCAATTGTTTCATTAAAGGATGCGCAAATTCATAGAAGGTATCTGATAAGATCACGAGTTGGAAGTGCGTACTCACCCATTCAACAAACTCTTTTGCCCCCGGTAATGGCCCCATCTCAGCAATGACTTCTTGAATATCATTTAAGCCTAAACCGTGTTGTTTTAAAATATTAAGGCGCTGAGTCATTAAAACATCATAATCCGGAATATCACGAGTTGTTGCTTCGAGTTCTTTAATCCCTGTTTTTTTAGCGAAATTGATCCAGATTTCAGGAACTAAAACTCCTTCAAGATCTAGGCATACGATTTCCATGAATGCTTCCAACGTTGGTTAAAAATTGCTGTATCATACCATTAAGATTTTCAGTTTTGCGTTGTTATTGATCAAATCAATTTTATTCATAAGGATCGAAATTAAAGTGCTAAGCACTTTATTAACTATCCTTTAGAATATTTTTCATAACTCAATGCGCCCAAGCCTTTTGCCAGGAACACACATGACCGTTATTCCGACTATTGATATCGTAGATGCTCTTGCTGCTGAATATGCAACCAAAAGCCCTCGAGAAATTTTAGAACTTGCCTTAAGCCAACAAGGTGAAATTGCAATTTCGTTTTCGGGAGCAGAAGATGTTGTGTTAATTGATATTGCTTCACGCTTAGGCAAACCTTTCCGTGTATTTAGTCTCGACACAGGCCGCCTGCATGCCGAAACTTATCAATTTATTGAAACTGTCCGTAAACACTACAATATCAATATCGAAATTTGTTTCCCTGAATCTGAAGCTGTTCAAAACATGGTAAACGAAAAAGGTTTATTCAGCTTTTTTACAGATGGGCATCAAGAATGTTGCGGTATTCGAAAAGTTCAGCCTTTGCGTAAAAAACTTGCGACTTTAGATGGCTGGATTACGGGTCAACGTAAAGATCAAAGTCCTGGTACGCGTACAGAGATTCCTGTAGTACAAGCTGATGCAGGTTTCTCTGGCCCAGGTAAGCAACTCATTAAATATAATCCTCTAGCGAACTGGACAAGTGCTGAGGTATGGAGCTACATCCGTATGATGGAAATTCCATATAACCCTCTTCACGAGCGTGGTTTTGTTTCTATTGGATGTGAACCATGTACGCGACCTGTATTACCAAATCAACATGAGCGTGAAGGACGCTGGTGGTGGGAAGAAGCCACTCAAAAAGAGTGTGGCTTACATGCTGGTAATATGAAAAAGTAATTGGATATCAAAAAACCACTGGCAAATCAGTGGTTTTTTTTATGTCACGTTCCGTACACAAAGTCATATTTTCTCTACTCTAAACGCTATATACTTAATTTTACGGTTCTATAATTCTAATAAGAGCTCATATAAGGGCTTCTTAGAAAAATGCATGAGGCACAATGATTTATGCGTCCATTACACCCAATTGATTTCATTTTTCTGTCACTCGAAAAAAGACAGCAACCCATGCATGTCGGTGGATTATTTTTATTTGAAATTCCTGAAAATGCACCAGAAACCTTTGTACATGATTTAGTAGAAGATATTAAACGCTCAAAGAGCATTCCTATTCCGCCCTTCAATAACCGTTTAAGTGGTTTATTTTGGGATGAAGATGAAGAGTTCGATATCGATCATCACTTTCGCCACATTGCTTTGCCTCATCCTGGCCGTATTCGTGAACTTCTGGTGTATATTTCACAGCAGCATAGCTCACTAATTGATCGCGCAAAGCCACTTTGGACTTGTGACATTATTGAAGGAATCGAAGGCAATCGTTTTGCCATGTATTTTAAAATCCATCATGCCATGGTAGATGGTGTTGCGGGTATGCGTTTGATCGAGAAATCTCTATCAAAAACACCAGAAGAGAAACATGTTGTTCCTTTATGGTGTGTTGAGAGCAAAAGAGCTAAGCGTCTAAAAGTACCAACTCCAAGTACTAGTAAAATTAAGAGTATTTTAGGCGGTATTAAATCTCAACTCGACATAGCTCCAAAAGTTATGCACGAGCTATCTCAAACAATATTCAAGGAAATGGGTAAAAATCCTGATTATGTTTCTACTTTTCAGGCACCAGTTTCTATTTTGAACCAAAGAGTTAGTGCTTCACGTCGTTTTGCGGCCCAATCATTTGAATTAAGCCGCCTTAGAAAAATTTCAAAAGCATTAGGCGTAACGATTAATGATGTTGTGCTGGCTGTATGTTCAGGCGCTTTACGTGAATATTTGATTAGCCAAAACAGCTTACCAAAAAAGCCACTGATTGCCATGGTTCCAGCTTCATTACGTACAGATGATTCTGACATGAGTAACCGAATTACCATGATTTTGGCAAATTTAGGGACGCATAAAGATCAACCGTTAGAACGCCTAGAAATCATTCGTCGTAGCATGCAAAATTCAAAGCAACGCTTTAGCCGTATGACAGCGAATGAAATTTTAAACTATAGTGCGGTAGTTTATGGTCCGGCAGGATTAAACATCATGTCAGGAATGCTTCCTAAGCGTCAGGCGTTCAATTTAGTGATTTCCAATGTACCAGGACCACGTGAGCCACTTTATTGGAATGGCGCGAAATTAGATGCGCTCTACCCTGCTTCGATTGTCATGGATGGACAAGCTCTAAACATTACCATGACCAGTTATTTAGATAAGCTTGAAGTTGGCTTAACAGCTTGTCGAAATGCTTTGCCAAAAATGCAAAACCTTTTGACTCATTTAGAAGATGAGATTCAACGTTTTGAAGAAATTATTGCAGAGAAACAGCTGAAACATCATTCAGCAAGTTAGAAAATTAAGGGGCTTTGAATTGGCCCCTTATTTTTTGATTGTGCGGCACTGGTTAAGCAACTGATGACATACTGAACGAATCATTGCAGTTGTGATTGGTACTTCTTTACCTTGGTCATTCAACATATAGCAGCTATTTACTGGCGTGCTTTCTAAAACATGTTTAAGACCGTTGCTAATTAAGTTTTCACTTACATTCATGGGTTATACCTCTTATTGTTTGCTAAGACGTTTAATAGGGAGAACGTCTAGGGCTACTGTATGTAAGTAGTATTTAAAATTCATGAATGAAAGTAAAATTTCAGTTGTAACAAGGATTAAGCGATATCTTGTTACAACTTTAGCTTAAAATGATATCGTATTGCTCTTGCGTATATAAATTTTCGACCTGAAATTTAATAACACGGTTAATAAAATGCTCTAAATCGGCTACTGCTGGTGCTTCTGCTGTTAATAATCGGTCAATCACAGAAGGATGGGCAACAACAGTAAAGCCACTCGTTGACTCAAATGCGCGGGTATAACGTAATATCTCACGAAATATTTCGTAACACACTGTCTCCGCTGTTTTGACAAAACCACGCCCTTGGCATGTTGGACATGATTCACATAACAAGTGTTCTAATGATTCACGAGTTCGTTTACGCGTCATTTCGACCAGACCAAGTTCTGACACTTGAGTAATTTTGGTCTTCGCGTGATCTCGCTCAAGCATTTTCTCAAACTGACGCATCACCTCTTCACGGTGAGTTGCTTCTTGCATGTCAATAAAATCAATAATGAGAATACCCCCCAAATTACGCAGTCTAAGTTGACGCGCGATAACTTGAGTCGCCTCCATATTGGTTTTAAAAACCGTATCTTCAAGACTACGACCACCTACATATGAACCTGTATTAACGTCAATCGTTGTCATGGCTTCAGTCTGGTCGATCATCAGATAACCGCCCGACTTCAAAGCTACGCGAGTTTGTAAGGCTTTTTGAATGTCTTCTTCAACATTATAAAGATCAAATAGTGGTCGCTCACCAGGATAATGGATGAGACGGCTCTTCATATTCGGGACAAATTCATCTACAAACTCAAGCAGTTTTGCGTGAATCTCTCGCGAATCTACATAAATCTTTGCAGTTTCTTCGCTTGCTAAGTCGCGAATAATACGTTGAGGTAATGGAAGTTCTTCAAAAATTAAAGAAGGAACAGCAACGTCAGTCTGCTTACGCTGAATGTACTCCCACAATTTGCTCAGATAGCACATGTCCTGTGCAATTTCTGCCTCATCCACACCTTCTGCAGCCGTACGGACGATCACGCTACCAGGTAAATTATGCTCAGATTGAATACCTTCAATAATATTACGCAGACGATCTCGCTCTTCTTCAGACTCAATACGCTGCGAAACACCAATATGATTACCATACGGCATTAATACCAAATAGCGAGAAGGGATTGAAAGATCTGTACTTAGACGTGCACCTTTTGTGCCCAACATATCTTTCATTACTTGGACAGTAAGGGTTTGCCCAGGATGTAATAGCTCAAAGACATTCGGGGTAGGCTGCGAACGAGGCCAAACCATATCATTGATATGTAAAAAGGCTGTTCGAGACAAACCAATATCAACAAAGGCAGCTTGCATGCCCGGAAGCACTCGCACAACTTTACCCTTGTAGATATTGCCGACTAGACCGCGTTTAACTGTACGCTCGACATACAGTTCATTAACAGTTCCATTTTCGATTAATGCCACCCGACACTCCATAGGCGTGACATTAATAAGTAGTTCTTCTGACATACATAAACTCAAAGCATTATAAAATTTTTTATTAAAGAGTCAGAGAAGCTGTTAACTTTAACGTTGTCTAGTGTTCATCGACAATGCTATTCAATGAAGAATGATAACAACCCCTTATGTCTTTACTCTTTTGAATAACTGTGCAAATTCGTATAAAGGAAGTCCTACCACATTACTATAACTTCCTTGAATTTGGGGAATATATTGCGAGGCAATTCCTTGAATTGCATATCCACCCGCTTTTCCAACAGGCTCACCCGTGGTCCAATAATCTTCCATATCCTGTGTAGTCAGGTGCTGAAACTCAACTTGAGTTTGCACTACCTGACTTAACATTTGTTGTTGAGTCGCAACGCACAGTCCAGAAAACACATCATGCCAACGTCCAGATAATTGTTTCCAGATTTCAAAGGCATGATTTTTCGATTCAGGCTTACCAATAATTTGACCATCAAGTCCCAGACTTGTATCAGCAGCAATAACAATTGCTTCCGGAAAAAGCTTCAATACAGTTTGAGCTTTTTCTCTAGCCAATCGTTCAACATAATGATGAACCAGCTCATTTTCATGAACAGACTCATCAATGTCAGGACTATAGATTTCAAAATCTAAACCTAGCTGTTGTAAGAGCTCCTTCCGACGAGGAGAGCTAGATGCTAAAACTATATGCGCCATTTTGCCAAACAATAATAGACGACTGGCCACGTGATGATACTTGTCATCAAAGGTTGCCAATGTCTAGCAATCGAAAAATGAATTCCACCCATCGTCTGTGTTACCCACATAAATGCTAAATGGGCAATAATGACCAGCGTTGCTATCGTCCATAAATTAACAAAAGTTAAAATACGGCGTTCCCGAATTAAAAAACGGGTAAGAAAAGTCACAATTACAAAACTTAAGGCATTGAGCCCTAAAGGCGCATCAAGCAGTAAGTCTGTAAAAATCCCCATCCCAAATGCAAACCAGACCCCACACCATGTTGGCTGACATACTACCCAAAATAGCATGATCATCAACATGAATAGTGGCCGCCATCCTGAAATATCATAAGATAGCGGATAAACCATGAGTACAGAACCCACAATAACGGAGAGAATAATTCCCCATAATGGATCTTTACGCTTTTCTCCTTTAAGTTTAGCGATCGGCATACGGCTGCTCCTTCGCTAATGATTCAGAGAAAAGTACAACTACATGATGGCCTGTTGCTAATTGTGCTGATGGTGTTACATCAATTTCAGCAAACTCACCTGAATTATGGCGTTTTATTTTAGCAACTGTACCCACTGCGTAACCTGCTGGGAAATGTTCACCCAAGCCTGAGCTAAACACTTTATCACCCACCTGAATATTCGCACTGGTCGGGACATATTCCATTTTTAAACGGCCCAAATCACCTGTACCAGAAACAATCGCCCGCATTCCTGTACGCTCTAAACGAACAGAGAGTGAATGTTCTTTATCTGATAACAACATCACACGTGAGCTATGAGGATATACATTAATAATCTGCCCCATAATCCCCTTATCATCCAAAACTGTTTGACCGACCTTTAGATGGTCTGTAGAGCCTCGGTTAATAATGATGATATGACGTAATGGGTCTGCATCTGTCCCAATCACTTCGGCAATTTCCATACGACCATCAATAATTAATGGTGTATCAAGAAGTCCTCGTAAACGGGTATTTTCAGCTGACAGTTCAGAAAGTTTCTGTAAGCGGACTTGAGCTTGTAAAAGCTCAGCCTGCATCGCGGTATTTTCACGACGCAGTTGTGCTTCAGATTTTGTTTGTTGATTCAGCCATTCTCTCGACAGTACCGGATAACTAGCCAATGCATAAATTGGGTTATATGCAGCGTACAAGACATCCCTTGCTGGCTGAATTACATAAGGCATGCGCCAATCAAAGAACAGCACAACCAAACATGTAATGACCGCAATAATGAACGAGCGGAAAGATGGCGGCTGTCTTGAAAAAATATTCGGTTGCACCGCCTAATCCTTAAACTTAACCGACGAAAAGCATGTCGTGGTTCGGGTTGTCGAAGAATTCTAATACTTTACCACCACCACGGGTTACGCAAGTAAGAGGATCTTCAGCAACAACAACTGGTAAACCAGTTTCTTGAGCTAATAACTTGTCAAGGTTACGAAGTAGCGCACCACCACCTGTCAACACAATACCGCGCTCAGCAATATCAGAAGAAAGTTCAGGAGGAGTTTGCTCAAGAGCAGATTTCACAGCGCTTACAATGCTTTGTAACGGATCAGAAATGGCTTGAGTAATTTCGTCAGAAGTTACGGTAATTGCACGAGGCACACCTTCTGCAAGGTTACGGCCACGTACTTCGATTTCTAATGTTGTACCATCAGAAACAGCCATACCTACTTCTTTTTTAATAATTTCAGCAGTGGTTTCACCAATCACACAACCGTGAGCTTTACGAACATAATTGATGATTTGCTCATCAAAAACATCGCCGCCGATGCGTAAAGAGTCAGCATAGACGCAACCTTGCAATGAAATAATTGCAATTTCTGTTGTACCGCCACCAACATCCACAACCATAGAACCACATGCTTGTTCAACTGGCATACCTGCGCCAATTGCTGCTGCCATAGGCTCTTCAATCAAACGAACATCACGGGCACCAGCATTAAATACTGCTTCGCGAATCGCACGACGCTCGACCAAAGTTGATTTACATGGTACACATACAACTACACGAGGTGCAGGTGGGAACAAACGTTTTTCGTGAACTTTACCAATAAACTGATTCAACATGGTTTCAGTCACTTCAAAATCCGCAATTACACCGTCTTTCATTGGACGAATTGCAGAAATATTCGCAGGCGTACGGCCCAGCATTTGCTTAGCATCTAGACCTACAGCAGCAACAATTTTTTGTGAACCACTGTGACGAATTGCCACAACTGTTGGTTCATTTAATATAATGCCGCGGCCTGGTGCATAAATAAGTGTATTTGCTGTACCTAAATCAATGGCTAGATCCGGCGAAAACAAGCCAATTAGTCGTTTTAGAATCACGGTTCGTTCTCAGTTAAACTTTCATGTGGATGCAAGGTGGCAACTTTAAACTAAATGTGATGATTTGAACAAGTCAATCGCTTATTATAACGCACGATATTTTGAAAATTTTTAATACTGATTAGGTGATGTTATGTCTACATCGGATGCACAGCATTCAGCAGATTTAAATGCACAAACAGTTTCAGCAATCGCCAATCTTGCTCGATTGTCGCTCAATGATACGCAATCTGCTGAATATGCTCAAAGTCTAAATAAAATTTTAGGCATGATGGAAACCTTAAAAGGCATTGATACGGAAGGCGTAGAACCTTTGAAAAGTCCTTTTGACAATCCTCAACCTTTACGTGCTGATGTGGTAACTGAAAGCAATCATCGAGATGAATACCAAGCAGTTGCGCCTGCAACTCAAGATGGTTTGTATCTTGTTCCTCGCGTGATTGAATAACTTTTACTCAATTAACCCATCTTCCCTATTTTGAATGTAAAGAAATTTTACTCATGACTGATTTACATCGCTTATCAATTCGTGAACTTGCTGAGGGCTTAAGCCAAGCGAAGTTTTCATCTCGCGAACTGACTGAACACTATTTAAAACGTATTGCTAAAATTGACCCACTGGTAAAAAGCTACGTGACGGTTACGCCTGAACAAGCTCTTGCTGAAGCTGACGCTGCCGATGCAGCATTAAAAGCAGGTAATGCAACAGCTTTAACGGGTATTCCTCTTGCTCATAAAGATATCTTTTGTACCAAAGGCATTAAAACAACTGCCGGTTCAAAAATACTAGACAACTTCATCTCACCTTACGATGCAACTGTTGTTGAAAAAACTAAAGCAGCTGGTCTGGTCACTTTAGGTAAAGTGAACATGGATGAGTTTGCGATGGGCTCAACTTCTGAAAGCTCCTATGTTGGCGCAACAAGTAACCCATGGGCACTCGACCACGTTCCTGGTGGCTCATCAGGTGGTTCTGCTGCGGCTGTAGCGGCTGATTTAGCTCCTTTTGCTACAGGTACTGATACAGGCGGCTCAATTCGCCAACCTGCGTCATTCTGTGGCTTAACGGGCTTAAAACCAACCTATGGTCGTGTATCTCGTTTCGGGATCATTGCTTATGCATCCTCTTTAGACCAAGCGGGTCCAATGGCTCGTTCTGCCGAAGACTGTGCTTACCTCATGAATGTAATTGCAGGTCACGATGCAAAAGACTCAACTTCGGTTAAAAAGGAAGTTGATGACTACGTTGCAAATTTAAATGGCACACCTGTAAAAGGTTTACGCATTGGTATTCCTAAACAGTACTTTAACGTTGCAGGTTTAGATGCAGACGTAAAAGCACGTGTTGAAGAGTCTTTGAAAAAGCTTGAAGAAATGGGTGCAACACTTGTTGAGGTCGATCTCAACATGACTGAAGCCTATGTACCAACTTATTACCTCATTGCTCCAGCAGAAGCATCATCTAACTTGTCACGTTACGATGGTGTTCGTTACGGCTACCGCTGTGAAAACCCAGCCGATTTGATGGATCTTTATAAGCGCTCACGTTCAGAAGGTTTCGGTCCAGAAGTTCAACGCCGTATTCTCATTGGTACATACGCGCTTTCTGCGGGTTATTACGATGCTTACTATGTGAAAGCACAAAAAGTACGTCGTTTAATTCAACAAGACTTCTTAAAAGCATTTGAGAATGTGGATGTGATTGCGGCTCCTGCTGCACCAACAACTGCATATAAAATTGGTGCGAACTTAAGTCCAACTGAAATGTATTTAGGCGATATCTATACACTTGCAGTGAACTTGGCAGGCTTACCAGCGATTAATGCTCCTGTTGGTTTTGATAAAGATAGCTTGCCTGTTGGCTTACAGTTGATTGGTAACTATTGGTCAGAATCACAATTATTGTCGATTGTCCATCAATACCAACAAAACACCGATTTCCATACTCAACGTGCGGCAATTGCTGAGGAGAATGCATAATGGCTGAAGCTCAAAAGTTGAAATTGATTGACGGTTGGGAAGTCGTTATTGGTATCGAGATTCACACTCAGCTTGCAACCAATTCTAAAATTTTCTCTGGTTCATCAACTGAATTTGGTCAAGACCCAAACACACAAGCAAGCCTTGTCGACTTGGCTATGCCGGGTGTACTCCCTGTTTTGAATGAAAAAGTGGTTGATCTTGCTATCCGCTTTGGTTTGGGTATTGATGCATACATCGACCAAGCATCTGTGTTTGCACGTAAAAACTACTTCTACCCTGACTCGCCAAAAGGCTACCAAATTAGCCAAATGGATAACCCAATTGTTGGCTTAGGCCACATTGATATCCAGCTTGAAGATGGCACAACAAAACGCATTGGCGTAACTCGTGCTCACCTTGAAGAAGATGCGGGTAAGTCTGTGCACGACCAATTTGAAGGTATGTCTGGCATTGACTTAAACCGTGCTGGTACGCCTTTGCTTGAAATCGTTTCTGAACCAGACATGCGTTCGGTTGAAGAAGCAGTTGCCTACATCAAAGCAATTCACACACTAGTACGTTGGTTAGGTATTTCTGACGGTAACATGGCTGAAGGTTCATTCCGTGCGGACTGTAACGTATCTTTACGTCGTCCGGGACAGCCGTTTGGTACACGCTGTGAGCTTAAAAACCTCAACTCATTCCGTTTCATTGAGCAAGCGATCAATGTTGAAATTGAACGCCAAATGGAAATTTTGGAATACGGCGGAAGTATCGACCAAGAAACTCGTTTGTTCGATCCAAACAAAATGGAAACGCGCTCTATGCGTTCTAAAGAAGAAGCGAATGACTACCGCTACTTCCCCGATCCAGATTTGTTACCTGTGATTATTGCTGATGAGCAAATTGAAGCTGCTCGCGCTGCACTTCCAGAGCTCCCTGCTGCTCGCCGTGCACGCTTTATCGCAGACTTTGGTATAACTGAGTACGATGCTCACGTACTTACGCTCTCACGCGAAATGGCAGACTTCTATGAAGCTGTTGTGGCTGCTGCTGGCGGTGCGAAGCAAGGTAAAGTATCAGCAAACTGGGTAATGGGTGAATTCTCAGGTGCGTTAAACAAAGCTGGCCTAGACTTAGCAGACTCTCCTGTTTCTGCTGAACAACTTGGCGGCATGATTGCACGTATTGTGGACAACACGATTAATGGCAAAATCGCTAAGCAAGTGTTTGGCTTTATGTGGGAATCGGAAGGTAAATCAGCCGATGACATCATTAGCGAAAAAGGCTTAAAGCAAGAGACCGACACTGGTGCAATTGAAGCAATCATTAAAGAAGTGCTTGCTGCCAATGAAAAAATGGTTGAAGAGTACAAGTCTGGTAAAGAGAAAGCCTTTAATGGTCTTGTCGGTCAAGTCATGAAAGCAGCAAAAGGTAAAGCTAACCCTGCGCAAGTGAATGAGTTGATGAAGAAGTTGATTGGTTAACTTATTCATATTTAATTGATTGAATGATATAAAGACCTCACTTAATGTGGGGTTTTTTTATGCTTAAGCAAGACGAAATTGAAAAATATTTCAAGACACTTATCAAACAAATAAATAAAAATAATCATATTAATCAAACAAATATGGATACTTACAAAATATTTTTAGATAAAACTAATCCAGATTTAGTGATAAGATCCATCCAAAAAGTTGGTTTCTTTAGGCCATCAAAATATAATTTCGACATCAAAGTAATATCAATGTTCTTCCAAGAAACCATAAATCACACTAATTTTAAAAAATTTTCCCAATATTTAATAAGCATTCAAAATTTATTTCTGACCTCAAAAAAAGCAAAAAACTGTTTTAATCAAATAAAAGAGTTCATCCTATCTGAAAGAAATTTAATTAAATATTTTTTTGCAAAATCGGATGATATTTTTTACGAATATGAGAACAATAAAGAACCTGAATTAATTTTAGAATGTATTTCATTTTTAATTATAGAGATCAAGAACAATCAACATACCAATGGAATTAATGCGAGTTTAATGAATATTATTAATGACAAAGATTATACAACCTTAATCAGTCTTTCAAAAATTATAGTGAGCTTCAAAAAAATTGAAATAAAAATTGATTTTTTTGAATATTTTTTGGAAAAAGTAAATAATAAAAATTATAAATTAACAAATGAATCTTTTGAAAAAAATATATCAATGTCTTATATCCAATATGATCAACAACGCTATGCTATCCATCACGAAACAATAAAAATTAATCAAAAAAATGAGACATTTGAGGAAACAATTAACAAAATTTTAAATGAATCAAACATCAATTTATTTGCTGAAATTAGACTACTCCCTTTCCCTAGAGTTTGCCCTAAAATAATTACTACCCCTATTTTACTAAAACTATTTACAACGGATTTCATTTATCTTGAAGAAAAATCTCTACTAAACTTCTTCTTTATTGATAATTTTATTTCCGCAAATTACATAAATAAACCTATTTATAAAAATTTCACTATATTAGACATTATAAAAATACAAAGAATTTTTAAATTTATAAGCAAAATATATAGAATATATCTCAAAAAAAAATAAAATAAAATTCAATAAAAATAAAATAAAATTAGCATCAATAATACCTATTTCTAGCATAGCTTTCTTGGATGATTTACTACAAAAAACACTAAATAGTAATAATAAAAACTATTTAGAACTAGTTAAAGATATTATATCAACTGATTTCTATAAACTTAACGACCATTTTGACATTCAATACAATCCAATTCTGTCTTTAGGTAATGATTTCATTATATCGCCAACAATATTAGCAAAGTCCAATCTTATTAGAAGCATATTAATAAAAATAAACAACAACCTATCTATTAGTTCTAATGGAGACAAAATGATACAAAGCTTAGAAAAAAAATTAATAAATTTAGGATTTTCCATTGCTACTGAAGTTAAGTTAGGAGCTTATGAAATAGATATTATTGCAAAAAAAGGAAACAATGTTTTTATTTTTGAATGTAAAAATTCATATCACCCAGTTAATGAGTTTGAACTAAGAAATAGCTTTTCACACATACAAAAAGCTTCAAATCAGTTAAATAATTTAGAAAAAATGATAAAAAATAAATCTACTAGACAAAGTTTATCTAAAAAAATAGGATTCTCATTATATAAAGCAAATTTTCATTATGCAATTATCCTATCAAATAGAATGTTCAATGGATATATCTACAACAACTATAGATGTATAAACTCTTATATTTTAAACAACTTATTAGATAAAGGCCTAGTCACCATAAACTCAAACAAGTATAGTTTATGGAAAAATTCAAGTTTTCATGAAAATGATCTTATTGACTTTATAAATGGAAAATTTATATCTGATTATGAATTCTTAGCACATGAAAACTTTGTAAAATTAAAAGTCAAAGATATTACAATATCATGTCAACGATTCGGATTCTCACTAGAAGAAGTAGCAGAACATATAGAAAAAAATTATAATAAAATATAGTACTCATTTTAATAATTACACAATATAAATAGTTTTCTTTAATATACGAGCTCTATGTGTTTCACTATCTAATGGTGAAACATATTTTAAAATTAATTAAGATAGCTACCTATCTCTCACCACACCCAACTTATTCAAAATCTCAGGCGTCAAAAACAACATCACCAATTTATTTAAATCAATATAATGCAATGTACCTTGCAACGGTTGTTTAACTGCTGGGTCTTTAACAATACCTTCAACCATGCTTTGACCTTGCTAAAAAGCATCTCCAACCGTCTTAACTCCTACCTCTGAATCACGGTTTTGGACAAAATTAATTGATTAATTTCATTAGTCAACTCAAGAAAAAGCCTCGATTTATCGGGGCTTTTTTACATTCTTATGAAACACCCTTCGACTAAAGAATGTGCTTTTTTCTAAAGAATTACTCAGTGATTATGCTAATTTAAATTAAAAATTGAAATCACTTATATTTTAAAAAGAGAGATAAATCATGTCTAAAAAGATTTTAATGTTAGTCGGTGACTATGCCGAAGACTATGAAACTATGGTTCCTTTTCAGTTTTTAATTGGTTTAGGTTATACCGTGCATGCTGTTTGCCCAAATAAAAAGAATGGTGACCATATTGCGACAGCTATTCATGATTTTGAAGGCGAACAAACTTATAGCGAAAAACGTGGCCACAACTTTGCGATTAACTATGATTTTGATGCCGTTAATACCGAAGACTATGTAGGTTTAGTTATTCCGGGTGGTCGTGCACCAGAGTATTTGCGCATGAATGATCGTGTTATCGAAATTGTGCGTGAGTTTGATCGAGTGAAAAAACCAATAGCAGCCGTATGCCATGGCGCTCAATTACTCGCAGCGGCAGATATATTACAAGGCCGCCTCTGCTCAGCTTATCCAGCATGTGCTGCCGAAGTAAAATTGGCAGGTGGGCAATATGCAGACATTGCTGTGACTGAAGCAGTTACAGATGGTCATTTGGTGACTGCCCCAGCTTGGCCTGCACATCCAGCTTGGTTAGCTCAATTTGTGAAAGTTTTAGGGGCTACAATTACGATCTAAAGAGATCTCTTTATCCCAAATACAATAAAGCCTGCTCTTAGATAGCAGGCTTTATTACTAAAATAGAAAACTAGATTTTTATCTTGTAATCCCTAATTTATTCCAAATTTCTGGTGTTAAAAACGTCGTCACTAATTTATTTAAATCGATATAACGCAATGTACCTTGTAACTGCTGTTTAACAGCTGGGTCCTTAACAATATCTTCACCCGCACTTTGACCTAACTGTTGAAATGCCTCCCCAACAGCCTTCACACCTTCTGCTTGAATTACAGCTTTGGTCTGAGCAGAACATTGCTCCACAATCACACGTTGTAAAACCTGAGCCAGTTTTTGGTCTAGCTGATCTTTTTGCTCAGGCGTTACATTACTAAATGCTTTTAAATCGGGATGAGCCGCTAAAGCTGTAAATGTCCATTGAAGTACAGTAGTTTTGTCTGAAGCCGTTGTAGCCTTAACCAGACAGTCACTGAGCTGATCAACTGTTGGACCAGCCATCGTAATTTGAGTAGTCCCCAATACAGCACCAGCCACACATATTGAACGGCTCAGGTGTGAAAACTTACGGCGAACAATAGCGTAAAGATGATGTGACATAGGTCTGGCTCCAATAAACAATCTGTTCTTTTTATCACAGAGTCACTAAAGTTACCTGTTATGACTCTGTAACCGCAAAATACCTATTTCACCACAGACTCTATTCGATCAAGTTCCCACACCCCACCTGCTGCCAAGCCTTTACACATACCCGTCCACATATCCTTAGTATGTACAAAACTCTTACCATCCCACACCCATTCTTCACTTGCCCAGCAGTCTCCAATGCCTCTTCCCTTTTGAGCACTACTGATAATACCGCTATCAAAATCTGAAGCGGAATCAGACACAAATGTTGCCTTACCATTTAAAGACTCATCTAACACCCAAGCACCATATCCTTCGTTATAGGCACCTCTCCAGCACAACGTAGTCGCCAGAACTTTCTTATTGGTTAGTTTATATAGCTCAATTTTCTGTGGTTCAGCTCCATCGCTATTACCGCCATAAACGCCTTCACAAAAGCCATCTTCTTTCTGATTCGGTTTAGCAGCCATCAAACTACGATGTATGGCTTGGTACTTTTTATTTTTTGGCTGTAAAGTTAAATAAGGTTTGTTTGAAGTCTTAATACGTTTAACAAGTAGTTTTGGCTCAGGCATAAGCACTTTGGTTTCATTGGTGCTGCCCTTTTTAACCAAAGCACCAACAGTTCCGACACGCTTCTGAAAATCATCCATTTTTAATAACACAGCAGTCATTCCAGCATCGGAAATTTTCCATTCATGCTGTGTATTTTTAAAAACAATTTCGGTCTTCTGTTTGGATTGCTGTAGTACAGCATTGACTTGCGAGCTGTTCAGTTTACCCATAAGTGGTAACTCAGTACCATCTACAGTCACAGCGCCTAAGTTTTTGCCATTTATATAAAAATGAATATTCTTAAGCTGGTTTGCTGGCATGCTTTGTTCATAGTCTGACAAAGCAAATTCAATCTGCACAGGTTGTTTTGGGCCTGCTTTACGTGTTAATAAAATTGAAGCTGGATTGTCACCATTTTCTTCACTTTGATAGCCTGCGGCTTTACATGTACCCGTATTGCTACACGAGATTTCCCACTCTTGGTGTGAAAATGAAATACCTTTGATTTCTTGAGCAAAACCATAAGAACCAATGACTGATAAACAACAAATTGAAAGGACTTTCTTCATTTTTCATGTCTCTGCTGGTCTGTTTTATTATGAAGTTAACAATAGTGTTAAATTTTGGGTTACCGTCTAGTTTAAAAGAATATGCTAGATTTATATAAAATTTAAATTGATTACTTTCTAAAAATGAAAAAACTGAATTTTTTATTATTTACTGCATTTACCAGTCTAACTTCACTTGCTTATGCAGAAATAAAAAGCTTTACACCCCATTTCCCCAAATTTTATAGCTCTGCTGAGACCCGCAAAGCAGATAATCAGTTCTACACTCTAGGAGAGGCAAAGTTTTTAAACGGCGTTACCATTCCGTTTTATGGTGTTACTGCACAGAACCCAATGGAGAATGGTTTACTTAAAGACTTTGAAACCTGTACACCTAAAAGCTGCAATTTTAATTTTAAACTCGAGGCTCAACACGCCAAACAACTCAAGCTTCTTGCATTACCTGAAACAGGTTTAGTACTTGTTCCCAAAAATTGGCACGACGTGCAAGCAAATGCAGGTGCAAATGGAACTGGTTTTGCTCTAATAATGAGTCCAGATCACAAGCAAGCAATAGAACTCTATGATTCTTCATTTTGCGTCGGTTGCGGACTACCAAATGCAACACTTTATTTTCCCGAGCTATTAAAAGAAAGTCTGGAAAATGAATTTGGCGGATTTAAAGACCCTAAAAAACTCATCAATATTGTTCACCCTTCTAAGAAAGTGGCTTTTTTTAGTTATCAAATTCCACAAGTGAACAATAAAACGCATGGTATTGCTAAATATTATGATGAAGACACTTTTAACTATAAAGAAATTCAAATCACCTTAGATAAATCGCAGCAGTCTTTAGTTGGCCCTATCCTTAATTTTTATAATGCAATGCACTAATCCAATACTTAATAAGAAAACCCGCTTTCGCGGGTTTTTATTTTATTTGTGTAATATCGATTCAAAAGCTTTTAAACGCTTATAAATTGAAAGCAGTTCAATAATTGTTTTCCATGAACTAATTAAGTATTGGAAGGATTCCCGTACACGCCCAAATACATTTGCAATTTGTTGAATTAAACCTAATGTGAGTTTACCAGCAGCAATTGATGGGAAAAGAACAACCAAGTTATATAAAACATCAAGTTGGCCATACCAAATAGCTGTCATATTAAAATAGGCATAATGGAAATAAAGTCTGAAATAATTTTTACGTACATTACTAAATAACTCACGCAAGGTAGCAGGTTTTGCACGATCAGCATGGTCTTCACCATAAACTAATTCTTTACGATAAGCCGCTTCTACTTTCTGATTGTTAAATTGCAAACCTGGCAACTTAATCCCTACTACCATTAATAGAACTGTACCGAAAATTGACCACACTATTGCGGCCCATACTAAAGAGTGATTTAACTCACCAACAATTGGTAAAACGGGAACATGTTTAGACAGTTGAAATAGAATAGGTAAAAAGGCAATCAATGTAATAACCGCTTTTACTAACTCTACCCCTAAATCTTCCAAAATTGTTGCAAAGCGCATAGTGTCTTCTTGCACACGTTGCGAAGCACCTTCAACATGACGTAGTTTTTCCCAATGCTCTGTGTAGTATTCATTCATTGCTGTACGCCAGCGGAATACATAATGGCTTGTAAAAAAGGCATTAATCACAGCAAGAGTCACCGCAACCATAGCAATATAAAGAAAGACCATTGTCTCACTATATAGTGCTGAGAGATCTCCTCCTCCACTCGAAAGCATTTTTTGGATTAAATCCCAAAATGGTACATACCATGCATTAATCGCAACGCTAGCCTGAACAGCAAACCAAATATTGAACAAAATAAATGCAGAGCCCCAGACTGACCAACGCTGCCATGGATTATTAGAAATAATTTTCCAAAAGCCAGCAAAAAGCGCAGTAGAGATTAAAAACCAAAGATAGAACCATAAAAAAGCAGGCGACCAAAAACGGCTTACACCAATAGGCAATTCAGCCTCTGCATAACCCTGCGGAAAGCCTAAATACTCTCCCCAGTGATCTCCACCTGTATACCAGAGCACCATATTGAGCGCGATCCAAATGACCGCAGATATAAAGAAATACCTTGGTGATGGAAAAAATGATTTGAACATTGAGCGTGGATATCCCTATATTTCTTCAAATTTACAATGAAAGGAATACTAAAACCTAAACCTTAAAATTGTGAAGGGTAAAGTTTAGAGAATTGTCAGTTTTTCCTGTTCCATTGAAGGATTTGATCGTTTTTTTGTAAATTAATCCCTTTTTGGCAATTTAATCCATTTAAATTACCTTGTATATGACTCTTGATAGAGCCATATACAGCTTTTATAACACAGTGATATGAGAGATTAAATCTCTTCTTTACGAACAATATAGCCTTCCAATTGCATTGCTTGAATAAGCAAATCTAGGTCTGAGGCACTTTTTAATTCGACATCAACGCTCACAGCGCTTTCTTTGGCACGGCTTGTTGCCGCAAAGCGTTCATGACGTAACTCATAAATATTACCACCTTGCTCAGCAATAATGGCTGTTAAACGAGCTAAAGCACCTGGATTGTCCGGTAATTCAACACGAATACGAACCATACGGCCTGTACGGGTTAAATGGCGTTGTAATACAGAGACCATAACACGTGTATCAATATTGCCACCCGACAGCACCACACCTAATTTATGACCTAAAAACAGATCAGGACGCGACATAATTGCAGCAATACCTGTCGCACCTGCTCCTTCACATACTGTTTTTTCAATATTAAGTAATAGTGCAATCGCTTCTTCAATCATGTCTTCAGTGACAACGACAATGTCATCAACATATTCTTTAGCAACTTGGGTCGTAAGCTCACCTGGAGTTTTTACCGCAATGCCCTCAGCAACAGTAGAGCCCATTGAAACCGCATGTTGATAATTACAAAGTAGTTTTGCCATACTTGGGTATACAACTGATTGCACCCCAATAATTTTAATTTTTGGATTGATCGCTTTAGCAGCAATTGCAATACCAGAAATTAAACCACCACCACCAATTGGCACAACCAAAATATCCAGATCAGGCACAGCCGCAAGCATTTCAAGTGCAATGGTGCCTTGACCCGCAATAATTTCAGCATCATCAAATGGGTGGATAATCGTTAAAGATTCTTCTTGTGCAACACGATGCATTTCAGCAGCAGCTTCTGAAAAGTCCTGCCCATGCAAAATAACGCGCGCACCATACTCACGTACTCGTTGCACCTTAACATTTGGTGTAGATTTCGGCATTACAATAGTTGCAGTCACACCTGTCCGCTGAGCATGGTAGGCTACACCTTGTGCGTGATTGCCTGCCGAAGCTGCAATAACACCATGTTGCTTTTCTTGCTCAGATAAACACAACAGTTTATTCAGAGCACCCCGCTCTTTAAATGAAGCTGTAAATTGTAAGTTTTCAAATTTCAACCACATCTCAGCCCCTAAGGTTTTAGAAATGGTCTCTGAGAAAACAAAGGGAGTTTTTACAACTAAACCCTCCAAACGCTCTGCGGCAGCATGAACATCATCTAATGTTGGAAAGCCATTTTTAACCTGTTGCTGTATCATTTATCCAGTCAGCCTCAATACACTACAAATCAATTATTTTTAAAAAACGGCAACAATATTTCATATTAACCATTAGAGTTTTCAGCATATCCAACATGTCTCTAATATACAAAAAATTTTATTCCAAAAATTGAAGGTTTAGACTTCCATAAAAAAAGCCCTATGTGGGCTTTTTTTATAATTTTCAGAATATTAACGTTTATTTATTGGCTTTGAGCACTCAAGCCTTCCGTAGACATATTTTGTTCAGCTATTTTTTCATCAATAGCAAACTGAATATCAGAAAGCTTGGCATTAGCTGCATCTATACCAGATTTCATAGTAGCTTCACGGCCTTTGACATCAAAAATATGTGCTTTTTCTCTTAAATCTGGCTGAATAACAACATCTGCATATTGCAATTCTTCTGCTGCCAAACGCCCTTGCATGATATTAATATTCTGATTAAATAGTCCCCAGACATTCGAAGTTTCTGTGTAAATAGGTTGAGCTAGAATATCAACTGCAATAATGACATCAGCACCTAAATCACGAGCCACTTCAACTGGCACAGGACTCACCAACCCACCATCTACATATTCAGATTTACCAATTTTAGTCGGCACAAACATACTCGGAATCGAAGCAGAGGCTCTTACGGCTTGACCGGTATTGCCGTAGTTAAATACGGTCTTAGTGCCATGCTTTAGTTCAGTTGCCACCACATACATTGGAATCTTCATTTTTTCGAGTGGCATGTTATTTACTTGCTGGTTAACGTAGTTCTCTACTTTTTTACCATCAAAAAAACCTTTTAATCCGATACTAATATCACGGACGTCACCAGCTTTCATTTTTAAAGCAGTATCACGCAGCTCAGCAGGTGTTTTACCACTCGCATAAATTGCCCCAACAATACTACCGGCACTCGTACCTACAATAAAATCCGGGCGAATACCATGTTGTTCTAAAACTTCAATCACCCCAATATGAGCATAACCTCGTGCTCCACCGCTACCCAATACAAGCGCAACAACAGGACGTTTTTGCATTTTTTTAATTCTTGCAAAAGGTTGATCGACAGGACGAGCATAAGCTTCTGTCATTTGCGGTTTTAGAGCAGCAGACAAGTGTGTGGTGGTCTGACATCCCGCCAACACCATAGAGAGTCCGAGAACCCACAATTTAAGCTGTTTCATGGCCCATCTTCGTACTATGAGGTTTAAGTTCGGATTGCAATTTTAGTTGCTACTTTCGTGAAAAGCTGTAGTGAATTTATTTAATTTGTCATGTTTAAAATTTAGACTCAAGTATTTTATTTATCGCCTATATGAAAAAGGCCCCTTATGTATAAGAGGCCTTTTGAAACTTACCAGATATCTGAATCAACTTTTTTCTTCAATTCCGGATACTTGTCAATTTTAAACTCAGGCTCTTTAATGCCTCGTTTTAATTGCTCGCGGTAATCTTTTAACAAAGTACGTGCCATTGGCGTTAATAGTAAAATTGCAATCAAGTTAATGGTTGCCATGATACCCATAAACAAGTCAGCCATTGACCAAACGAGTGGAACACTACCGATTGCACCGAAGTACACCATCACCAATACGAAAATTCGGAAGATAAACATGACTTTCGGATTGTTATTAATAAACTGTACATTACCTTCTGCATAAGCATAGTTACCTAATACAGCTGAATAACAGAATAAGAATAATAGAACCGCTAGGAAATCAGATCCCCAATGCCCAACTTGAGTTTCTAAGGCACGTTGTGTTAATTCAACACCAACAAAACCTGCGTCTTGGTAAACGCCAGAAACTAAGATGATGATTGCGGTACTTGTACATACAATGAACGTATCTACGAATACACCAAGCATTTGTACTAAGCCTTGGTTTACAGGATGTTTTACATCAGATGCAGCAGCCGCGTTTGGCGCAGAACCCATACCTGCTTCGTTTGAGAACAAACCACGTTTAATACCTTGCATCATTGCCATTGACACTGCCGCACCGAAGAAACCACCTGCCGCAGCATTGAAGTGGAAAGCTTCAGTCACAATCAGCTTTAAAATATCAGGTAAAATTGCATAGTTACTAATTGCAATATAGAGAGCAACGGCTAGATAAAGACCCGCTTTTAAAGGTACAAACATCTCTGCAAATTTAGCGATACGTTTAATACCACCAAAAATTGCCAATGCAACCATCACGACAAGTGCAAGGCCAACCCATGAAATTTCTAGATCAACACCACCTAAATGAGCAATAAGATTAGCTTTGTCCCAACCCCAAGCATGTGAAGAAGCATTAGCAATCGCATTAATTTGGACTGAGTTGAATACGAAGCCGTAGGTAAAGATGAGTGCTAGTGCGAAAACCACACCAAAGGTTTTACTACGTAAACCTTGGGTAATATAGTAAGCTGGTCCACCGCGGAATTGTTTAGACTTGCTATCTCTAACTTTAAAAAGCTGAGCAAGTGTTGACTCAATAAAAGCAGAGCTCATACCAAGTACAGCAGTTACCCACATCCAGAACACAGCGCCAGGGCCACCAATTGCAATCGCAATTGCCACACCTGCAATGTTACCCACCCCAACACGGCTCGCAAGACCCGTTACAAAAGCTTGAAAAGGTGTAAGTCCATGCTCATCTTCGCCTTCTGTACGACTGCTTTTCATGACACGGATACTTTGCAAGAACATGCGGATCTGCACTGCCCCTGTTAAGACCGTATAAAAAATACCGACAGCCAGCAAGAAAATAACCAGAAAATCCCATAAAGGATCATTAAAAAATTGTACCCACGACATCAGTGTGGCATTGAGTTGTTCATTCATACTCGGTCCGCTTACGTTCTTGCTAATGTGCTAATAGCACAAGCCAAAATACTGCAATAAACAAAAAAGCCCCTCAAAATAGGGACTTCTTCAGTACATTTAAGGAAAAACTTTTAATGTCACTTGAATAGCAATTAACGTCACAAGTTTAAGCAACATAATGCCCAGCACTAAGCCTTTGAAGGTCGCATGAGAGAAAGCACCCTTCAGATAAAATGAATTCATCGCACCACTGAACATATTCCCATTTGGGTGAACAGAATGCATCGACTCGGCTACAAACTTGGAAACTAACAAATGACCACCGCTAAATCAGCTCGTTTAATGATTCCCATCAATTAATCGAGTTATAAAAATCTGGATTTAAGCCAATAAGCATATTTACATATACTTGAGAGCGAATGTCTAAAATGGATATGAATTTCAAAGACTGTAACGAGCCATCGCCATAACGCGGCTATCTGCGCCCTTTTCCCTCTGATTGGAGAAGAGTGCATTTAGATCTGTACCAAGCTGTTGTATTTCTTGTGGCTCAGTAGTTGCGTGAGTTACGTTCATTTTCATGGTTGCAATGGTAATCGCCAATCCTTGTTTCATGAACTGCTTGTTGATGAGCGGTAAACTCATGTAAAGCTCCTTATTCCTCGTGTATTTCTCCATTTCTACATCCAAATCCTTTTTGTAAAGGGATTTTGTATGCAGCCATTTCTTTCCTAACATGAGTATGGAGAAATCATACCTGCGTAAAAAAGTCGGTATTATGCAGAAATTTAAAATTTTGTGTATGTTTTTCATTAAAAATTTATGTTATTTCCGATTATTTTTTATCCAAAATCATCTGTTTTGTACTGTTTTTAAACATATTATACCTTTTTTTCAATTGAGTGATTTTTAATCCAACTGATGCTATAAATTTATTTTTATAGTCAAAAACATCATACTTTTTTGTCTATTTAGATCTAAAGTGGCATATTCACATTAGAGTTAATTAGACATTATATCCAAACTAAACACATCATCATATCTTTAAGGATATCCCTTTTCTAATATTTTTTGCTTATAAATGAAGTACTTTCAAAACATGAAATTAAACTTCAAAAAAGTATAAAGTATTTAAGAAAAGATATAGGAGTACGCATGAATCTGGAACAAGTTCGTCTCGTTGATGAAGCTATTACTTCTCGACATTCTGTCCGCGCTTTTTTAAATACTCCAATTGAGCCAGAAGTCATTAAAGATATATTACGAGTCGCAAGTCGAGCACCTTCTGGAACAAACACTCAACCATGGAAAGTCTATGTGGTCACAGGCAAAAAGCGTGATGAAATGGTTGAACGTGTCTGTGCTGCACAAATTGAAGTTTCAAAAAATCCTGAACTAGCAGAACAATATAAAGAAACTTTTGCCTATTACCCTGAAAAATGGATATCCCCTTTTATTGACCGCCGCCGCGAGAATGGTTGGGGACTCTACGGTTTACTCGAAATCAAAAAGGGCGAAAAAGAAAAAATGGCTGAACAGCAGCTACGTAATTTTAAATTGTTTGATGCACCAGTCGGCCTTTTCTTTACCGTAAATAAAACGATGGGAATCGGCTCTAAAATGGATATCGCAATGATGATCCAAAACGTGATGGTCGCTGCCAAGGCACGTGGTTTAGATACATGCCCACAAGCAGCTTGGAATCATTTTCACCCTATTGTTTTAGATATAGTAGGTGCATCAGATGACGAAGAACTGGTATGTGCAATTGCATTAGGTCATGCCGATCCTAACCACATTGTAAATACCTTTATTACACCTAGAGAACCTGTTGAAAATTTCACAGTTTTTCTAGACGAATAAGCTATAAGTGGCCATTCTCTAAAAGCTATGAGAATGGCTTGGTTTTGACCTGTTGTGTCGCTTTCAATACGACAATAAAACCACTTAGTGTAAATAACACCATCATTACGCCCATATTGAGCGATGCGGACCAAATCAGGAAGTTAAGAAGCACGCCACCTAAAAGGCCACAAGCGAATTGCATACTTCCCATAATTGCACTTGCTGTCCCAGCGCGAGCACCTTGTTTGGACATTGCTAACGCCATAGCATTTGGGCCTGTTAAACCAATACCCGAAATAGCTAAAAATAACCCTACCATAACAAGCCATAAAGGCGCTGCAGGGATTAAACCAGCAATAAATACAATGATGGCTCCAGTCACTTGCACAAGGGAACCCGATTTTAAGCGTTTGGTAATTTCAACACGTGTTGTTAAATGCTTGTTTAAAGAAGACATCAACATAATGCCAAAAGCATTTAGTCCAAACACGTAAGCAAACTCTTGCTGATTAAGTCCGTACTGATCCATAAACACGGCAGGTGCTGAGCTGATATAGCAAAATAATGCAGCCCCCGTTAAACAGCCTGCAAACATAGGTAAGCGGAAACTCGCATCTTTGAAAATAGCTCCATATAAAGTCACCACTTGATAGAGTGATAGCTTAAGCCTTTTATCATTTGCCAAAGTTTCCTTAAAAAAGAAATGTACGCACAGCCAACACAGCGCACCCACAATTGAAAGCGCAATAAAAATAGCCTGCCACGGAAACCAAATTAAAATCCATGCTCCGATCATAGGAGCCAAAATTGGTGCAAGTCCCATGACAATCATCATGCTTGAGAAAGCTTGTGCAGAACCTTGAACGTCCAATTTATCGCGTATTGCTGCACGAGCCATGACTACGCCAACACAACCACCTAAAGCTTGTAAAATACGGGCCGCAATCAAGCTCCATTCATTAGTAGCCATTACACAAAATAAGCTTGCGACTGCATAAAGCGCGAGACCAAAGTAAAGTGGTTTCTTTCTACCGATACGATCGCTTAAAGGACCATAAACCAACTGCCCAATGGCTAAACCAAAAAAATAAGCTGGTAGTGTATTTGCCACCATTTGCGTACTTACCCCAAAATCATGGGCCATTTGTGGTAACGCAGGTAAGTACATATCAATGGATAACGGCCCTAAAGCCGTAAGTAAAGCGAGCAACATAATCCAGCCAATAGAGTATTGACGCTGGGCTGTTTGTTCAGACATAACGATATTTCATTTTTCACTCATTTGCATACAGACAAGCTTACACTGTCTATCGTATGATTTGTGCAACATTGGTGTAGAAATACACAAATCCTTTATCACTCAGGTTGATCAGCAAGGACTTCATTTGAAATCTTGGTTTAAACGCCTAAAAAGAGCGACTTATAACACAACATTTATGTATAACGTGCGAATGCTGATAGCCTTTTCAGGAACTGCTTTCGTGCCTTATTTTTTAGGCTATCAATTAGCAACTATTCCACTCACTTTAGGTGTAGTCGCAGCAGGTTTGAGTGATATTGATGATCGCTTTTCCGTGCGAATCATGAACCTAATCTATACTTATATTGGGTTCTTCGTTACCGCAGCTTCTGTACAACTACTTTTCCCCTACCCAATGGCTTTTGCTTTAGGGTTGATTGCTTCATGTATTGGCTGGATTTTACTAGGTTCGTTAGGACGTCGTTACGCCACCATTTCTTATGGCTGTTTGGTTGTTTCGGTCTATACCATGTTGGGTGTTCACCTTTTCGATCACTGGTATATTCAACCGGCTCTTTTAGTTGCAGGTGCTGCTTGGTATGGCCTCATTGCTACTATTAGCTTTTTACTATTTCCGGTTCGCCAACTTCAAGATAAACTCGCAGCGTCTTATGCATCTCTAGGTGATTTTCTATTTGCAAAATCAAATTTATTTGATGTAGATATGACTCCTGCCAGCTATCAGCAAAGTATGATTGAGCTGTCATTAGAAAATGGTAAGTTAATTACGATTTTTAATGACTTAAAAACAGCTTTATTGACTCGTTTAAAAGGTGACCGTGGGCAAAAAGATACACGCCGAAGCTTACATTATTATTTTGTCGCTCAAGACATTCACGAGCGTGCTGACTCAGCCCATATCGACTATCAAAAGTTAGCCAAAATTTTTCAGCACAGTGATATTTTATTTAGATTTCAACGAATTTTGGCGGTTCAAGGCAAAGCTTGCCAAGAGTTAAACGAATGTATTTTACAACGTAAACCTTATAACCATAACAAACGTTTCAAGCAGAGTTTTGAGAACTTAAGACTATCTTTAGAGAAACTAAGACGTGATCAGCATTATGATCTGTTATGGGTAAATGCTCTCTTCGCTTTATACCAAAATTTAAAATCTATCGACTCTCAGTTACTTAACTTAGAAACGGAACAACACATTCAGTCTGATAAAGTTAAACAAGCAGAGAACCAGCTTAAAGATGATGATTTACAAGGATGGAACGATATTGTCATCCGAATAAAGCAAAATCTAACTCCTGAATCTGTACTTTTCCGCCATGCAATTCGCGTCTCAATTGTTCTTTTTATTGGGTATGTGCTGATTCAAATGACCAATATCGAGTACGGCTATTGGATTATGCTTACAGCCCTATTTGTAAGCCAACCTAACTTCAACGCAACCAAACGTCGCTTACGCTTACGAATTGTCGGAACATTAGTCGGAATTATTGTTGGTCTTACCATTGTATTTCTCGTGCCTTCCGTCGAAGGACAACTATTAATGTTGATCTTGAGCGGGGTACTGTTTTTTGAGTTACGCAGTAAGCAATATGCTCAAGCAACCGCATTTATTACAATTTTGGCATTAATTAACTTTAATCTAGATGGCTCGGCAATGGCTGCTGCTATTCCGCGATTTGTAGATACTTTAATTGGATGTGCCCTAGCTTGGTTTGGAGTGACATTTATTTGGCCTGACTGGAAATTCCGACGCTTACCTCGCAACATCAGACGTTCATTACAAGCTCAATGCAATTATTTAGCTGAAGTTGTTAAACAATATCATGAAGGTCGCAATCATGCGCTGAATTACCGTATTGTAAGACGCGCTGCACATAATACTGATGCCGAGGTTGCTTCACTTATTTCAACTTTAGCGACAGAGCCAGACTTTGACCCTACCCGTAAATCAGATATTTTTGAATTTCTATGTTTAAACCATACTTTTTTAAGTTATATCGCAGCACTAGGGGCACATCGAGAAAGCATTCAAGACCAAGCTGTTCTTAAACTTTTAGACCAAGCGCTGGACGACATTCAAGGTGCGTTATTGAGAGATGAGATGCCTGGTCTTACAGCACAAAATATGCTCCAAACGATACGTCAACGTTTGAGTCAAAATAATGAAGAGGACCAAAAATCACTCATTATCTTACAACAGCTATCACTCATGCTTAGTGTATTAAACCGTTTCAGTATGCTAAAACAACGCCTAAGTCATGATCTTGATAACGATGCCAGTGAGCTTGCATCGTTATAAATCTGAGTCGGAAATTAGTATGAAATTGGCATAATATCCTTTCCTGACTTATGCCAATTAATGCTAAACTTAAAACAGTTTACAATTTGTTATTTGCACTATGACCGCGAAAACTTTATACGCTTATACGCTTCAGCCTGTTCCCTATGACGTGTCAGAAGCTGAACAACGTCATGCACAGCTTCTTATCTGGCGCAGTACCAATAAAATCAGCACAAAAATCTGGGTAATTATGGGTGTGGTTTTAGCCCTAGCTATTTTAGGTCTTGTTTTTATCAAGAACTACTCTACTATTTTTTGCTGGGTTGCTATTGTCTGCGTAGTCCTTTACTACGTAGGACGTAAATACGGATTAGAATGGTACGTTAAACGCAAGATGAATGAATTTCCGGTACAGGAAATCAAAGGTATTCGTTTAGGTGTGCAACCTCATGGTATTGTGATGCGTCAACAAATGGGCTTACAAGAAGGCGTAGGTACTATTGGATGGAAAAATATCTACGAATGGTACAATACGCCTGATTTCATTTTGGTCAATTTCAAAGTAAAAGATCCAAAAGGCCAAGAACAACAAGGTGCTTATATTCTACCTAAACGCATGGACTCTAAGAACTTCTCGTTCAATACAATTCGTACGCACTTAAAAGAATCTGTTGGCGAGCCAAAAACCTTGTAATTCTATATTTAATAAAAAGCCTCCTCATGGAGGCTTTTTATTAAGCTAAAAATTAATGATAATGAAAATTAATATTATCTCCAAAATCCATATTATCTCCCCAATCTTCGGCTATACTTCGTTACAAGATCTCCATCATATTTACATTTTCTACCATGTTTAAAAAGATTTTATTTCAAATTCATTGGTTTCTGGGAATTACTGCTGGCCTCATCTTATCCATTATGGGTGTCACAGGTGCAATTTATTCTTATGATCAACAAATTTTAAAATGGGTGAATTCTGATAGTTATGTTGTTCAAGCTGAAAATACTCCTAAACTAACTCCTGCTCAGCTTTACCAGCATTTCAATACAACTCAGCCTGAAATCAAAATTAATAGCATTACGATTGCTAAGGACCCCACCTCTTCTTCTGTGGTAAACATTGAAAAAGAAGGTGAACGTCGTGGCTACAATATGATGGTTAACCCCTATAACGCTGAGGTTCTTCCAGATGTTAAAGGCCGAAAGTTATTGTTACTCATACAACAAATTCATCGTAATTTAACAGCCGGCGAAGTTGGTAAACAAATTACGGGTGCCTGCGCGCTCATGTTAATTTACTTTGTACTTAGCGGTTTGTATTTACGCTGGCCTAAGAAGCATTCTGCTCGTCAATGGCTTGCCGTAAAACCAAAACTCAAAGGCCGAAATTTTATTTGGGATCTACATGCGGTTGTTGGTACATGGGTCATTGTTTTTTACCTTCTTTTCGCATGTACAGGCCTATATTGGTCTTATGATTGGTGGCGTAGTGGCATGTTCAAAGTGATGGGAGTTGAACAGCCTAAACGACAAGATCATGGTGCCACTCCTCAAAATCAAAATCGAGGAATGCAGCAAGGCAAACAATCTGGCCGTAATAATGATAAAAAATCAGAGCCTCAATTAGATAATACACAGCTCATTACAGCACTTAATCAAACATGGAGCGGCTTCAATAGCCAAATCGGACGTGATTATTCGACACTAACATTAAGCTTACCGAAAAAAGATGATGGGAAAATTGAGTTAACCTTTGTCGATGCTATCCCACAACACGAACGTGCACGCAATCAAGCCATCTATAATTATCAAACTGGCAACATCGAAAAGATGGAGCTTTACGAAGACAAAAAGCTTAATCAAAAGATTATGAGCAGCATGTTACCAGTACACCGTGGTAGCTTCTTTGGACCAATTTATCAATTCGTTGCGATGCTTGCTTCTCTAGCAATGCCTTTGTTCTTGGTTACTGGGTGGATGCTTTACCTTAAACGCCGTAAACAGAAAAAATTAACACAGGCAGCTCGTCAGTCTTTAGCAGGACAATACATTGATCCAAATGCAAAGCCTTGGCTTATTACTTATGCAACTCAAACAGGCGTAGCTGAACAACTCGCTTGGAGCACGGCAACAAGTTTACAAGAGGCTCATCAACCTGTTCAGGTAAAATCTGTACAGCAGCTAACACAAACTGATTTAGAACAACATCAACAGGTTTTATTTGTAATTAGTACTTATGGTACTGGTGATGCTCCTGATCTCGCTACAAGCTTTGCTAAGAAACTTTTAAAATTGAATTTGGACCTTAAGCACATCAACTATGCTGTTCTAGCGCTAGGCTCTAAAGAATATCCAGACACTTATTGTAGTTTTGGCCATGCAGTGGATGCTTGGCTTAAAGCAAATGGTGCCCATACTCTCTTCAATACAATTGAAGTTGATAATGCAAACCCATCGGATATTCAAAATTGGAATCAATCTCTCGCGAAGGCAACTAAATTAGATTTGCATGCTGTAAATCTGGAAAAAGTATTTGATAGTTGGACATTACAGCAACGTGACTTGCTCAATCCAAATAGCTTAGGTCAGCCTGCATATAATATTGAACTTAAAGCAAATCATGAGGCGATATGGCAAGCGGGAGATATTGCTGAAATCCAACCTGGTAATAGTCCTGAACATATTCATGCTTTTTTGCAAAAGCATCATATTCTTAAAAATTCAAAAGTTGATTCATTGCAGATTTCAATCGAAAAAGCGCTTTGGAATAAAGATTTAACTGGTGAAATCGAACCATTTGCCAATCTGGATCACTTATTAGAGCAACTCCCTACTCTCCCAACGCGAGAGTATTCGATTGCGAGCATTCCGTCTCAGCAAGTCCTTCGTTTGGTTGTACGCCAACAATATGATGCGTCTGGCAATTTAGGTTTAGGTTCGGGTTGGCTGACTCAACATACACAAGTTAATAATGAAATTGCTTTGCGTATTCGTACCAATGAATCATTCCATCTTATTGATGATAATCGCCCTATTATTTGTATTGGTAACGGAACTGGCATTGCTGGCTTAATGAGCCTATTACACACCCGTACACGTCATGATTACACTGAAAACTGGTTAATCTTTGGTGAACGTCAAAGAGCATGTGATTTCTTCTATGAATCAACTATTGAAGCATGGAAAACCACAGGAATGTTAAAGCGCCTCGATTTAGCATTTTCGAGAGATCAAGAACAACGCATGTATGTTCAGGATGTAATCCGTCAAAATGCAGCAGAGTTAGTAAGCTGGATAGAACGCGGTGCTGTTCTGTATGTATGCGGTAGTATTGATGGTATGGCAAGCGGAGTTAATCAAGCACTTATCGAAATTCTAGGTGAAGAACAGGTAGATGATTTAAGACAACAAGGCCGTTACCGCCGTGATGTTTATTAAAGATCAATAAAAACAAAAAACCGAGTAATAGCTTAAATGCTTTACTCGGTTTTTTATTGCATTCAGAATGATTTTGCATACACTGTCTGCAATTTAAATTGCAACTCTAAGCACAATGCAAGTCAGTAAGTGGATCCGTATTTTCCTAGCAATCATTGGTTCGATTTTATTTCTAGATGGATTAGTTCTAATTTGTCTCAATAAAATTAATGTAGGCACCGTTATTCCTTTAATTTTAGGTGCTTTCTTCTGCCTATATTCCTTATTTTATTATCATTTAGAACGCTTTTTCTTCTATCACTATCGATTGCACACACTTTGGCGTTTTGGATGGTTATGCTTCTGGATATGGTTAATTGGCTTAGGCTATTTTTTTATTTTTATTAAAGAAAATAAAGACACTTCAAACAATATTCCTCCAGTAAAAGCAATTATTGTCTTAGGAAGCGGTGTTGAAAATGGTCAGCCCTCCACAATTCTTGCAAAACGTTTAGATACGGCCGCCCTTTTTGCCCTAAAACAGCAGCAGGCACAGATTGTTTTAACAGGTGGTCTTGATTTTTCAGAAAAAGAAAGCGAAGCATTGGTTATGTCTCGTTATCTTGAACAAAAGTATCATATCGCAAGAGATCAAATGATCCTTGAAGATAAAAGCACCAGTACAGAGCTTAACTTAAAAAATAGTAAACCCTTATTAGAACAGCGCCACATTACCTTAGACCAGCCAATCGCTATTGTCACAAGTGATTTTCATATTCCTCGAGCAGTAGCAATTGCAAAAAAACAGGACTATACCCAAGTTTATGGGGTAGCAGCCGAGACACCATTAGCTACTCGCTACAATGCATGGTTACGCGAATATTTCGCATATGCAAGTGGATGGATTTTAAACGAATATTAAAAAAAAATTTAATCGAAAAACTGCTATTCAAAAATAGCAGTTTTTTTATTTGTAAAAAATATTGGTGATCGGTACAGATATAAAGCTGATATTAGCTAAAACTAGTAAATTACAGACTAGATTCTTATCTTTGAGCACTAGTAACGCAATTTAATGAGAATGAGGAATCCCATTAAAAGCATGAAGAAACACTAATGTTAAAAACTAAAAAATAGCGATCACTAAAAAGAATAAATTAAAGATCTCAGGATTTTAATTTTAGAATAGAAAAGTTGTATCTACACTGAACCACATAGTAAATAAATTTACATGTAAGTATAGGATATTTATAGATTAATATAAATTTAGGGGATTTTAAATTTCTGATAGAAATTATGGTGGGCGCTGACGGGATCGAACCGCCGACATTCTGCTTGTAAGGCAGACGCTCTACCAACTGAGCTAAGCGCCCTTAATGAGAAAAGATAACGAATGTATCTTTATACTCTACATTCTCTAGACAAGGGAATCAAGAGAATGGCGCAGCGGACGGGGCTCGAACCCGCGACCCCCGGCGTGACAGGCCGGTATTCTAACCAACTGAACTACCGCTGCACTACAATACTTTAAAATAAAGTATGGTCACATATATGGTGGGCGCTGACGGGATCGAACCGCCGACATTCTGCTTGTAAGGCAGACGCTCTACCAACTGAGCTAAGCGCCCCAAGAAGAAAAAACTAATAAATTATTAATTTTTCGATTTAAAACTTTTATATTTTAAATCTTCTTCCAAACACAACCCGAACTGAAAAGTGGCGCAGCGGACGGGGCTCGAACCCGCGACCCCCGGCGTGACAGGCCGGTATTCTAACCAACTGAACTACCGCTGCACTTTCACAATATCGCAATTGTGGGGTAAACGATGTTAAGTCTTAAGTGGCGCAGCGGACGGGGCTCGAACCCGCGACCCCCGGCGTGACAGGCCGGTATTCTAACCAACTGAACTACCGCTGCACTTGAGAGCTTAACGTAAAGGCTTGGTGGGCGCTGACGGGATCGAACCGCCGACATTCTGCTTGTAAGGCAGACGCTCTACCAACTGAGCTAAGCGCCCTTAACGTCTTCATCGTTTGTGAGGTGCATTATAGAGAATCTTTAACAGGTGTCAAACGCTTTTCGACAACTTTTCAAAAAAATGCGAATGAATGATTAAAAATAAGTCATTATTAAGTAAAAAACAATTTTTTGTATTTTATTTAAGCACTTATTTTAATATTTTGATCATTCAGCTAATTAAATAAGAATTTTTAAAATCTTATTTTAGGTTAAAGATTGTTCAGACAAATAAACCAATGCATCTTCAGAGACTAAATCAAACAGTTCAATGATTTCTTCATTACGCATTCGAATACACCCATGAGACATTGGAACTCCCATCGGTTCTTTATCAGGTGTCCCATGAATATAGATATAACGTTGCATGGTATCGTGGCCATCGCCTTTATTGAAGCCTTCTTCTAAGCCATCTAACCAAAGAATGCGTGACAATATCCAATCTCGCTCAGGGAATTGTGCTGCAAGTTCATTACTATAGACCTCTCCTGTTGGCTTACGTGCAATAAAAACTGCATTTTGAGGAGATTGTGCGCCAATTTTTTTTGCAACCCTATGCCAGCCACGCGGAGTTTTTCCAGTATTTTCTTGTTCACCAATTCCATTCTTACCTGTAGAGACCACATAAAACTTATTTTGTTTAGGTAGGCTTAAAGTTTGATTTTCTAAATCAATGAGAATATCGGCATCTTCAAGTTTAAATTGGGACATGGAATTTCTTCTCTTAATTATATGAACTCAACTCTCTTTTGAGTTTTAATGAAAATTTATGGGAAAACTTGTATTGGACCAAAAATAAGAGATTATCAATCTTCTTTACTCTACGCGCAGTTTCACTGCTTGTCTTGCGCCAAAAATAAAAGATTATCAATCTTTTATTTTTGGCTCAGGACGTAACCATAACCAAACTGCAACGATGAACATGGTAGTATCAGTGAAAACTTTTACCCAAAACGGCGCTGAGGTAAATAGCATTAAAATACCACTTGCAGCCATCATAATGCTTGCAATCCACTTTGCCTTACGTGGTACTGTACCATTTGCTCGCCAGTCACGTAGGGTTGGCCCATATTTCGGATGATTTAACAACCATGCATCCATCTGAGGCCATCCCTTTGATGCGGCCCAAGCAGCCAGAATAAGAAACACTGTTGTAGGCATGCCTGGTAAAATTGCTCCGATAATACCAAGCGTGATAAAAATCACGACCAGCGTTCGCCAAAACAATGTTTGCATATAGAAACCTTAAGCTATTGTTGGTCATAGTATAAAGTGTTTTTCTGGTATTGTTTTGTTGATCAACCATGAAATTAGGATGAATTATTGCGAGTATTAAACGTATGAATATTGCCTCAGTTCAAACATCCTATTTTGAGCCATGGTTGCAATTTAACCATCCAATGGTCAGACAATTAGCGTTTACGATTGCTAGTCCAAATCTACTTTCTCACCTTCCCCAAACTCTATCTATTCAACATAGTTTCCAATTACATACTGATCAGATTTGGGAACAACATTTTTACAACTATCTACCACGTTTAAAACAGCTCGATGAAGCACCTCAACCTTTACTTCAGTTTATGTCTCAACTTAAAAGCACACGTTTAGGTTTACGTTTTGAGAATTTACTTTGGTTTTGGTTACAAGAAGATAGTTATCATCCTTACCAATTATTGGGTCATAGTATTCAAAAAATTGATGGGGCAAGAACTTTAGGTGAGTTAGATTTTTTAATTTTAAATAAAGAAACTCAACAAATTGAACATTGGGAGGTCGCATTAAAATACTATCTAGGTGAAGCAAATTTAGATTTAGAACAATGGATTGGATTGAATCGTCAGGATACTTTAAGCAAAAAACTTTATCATTTTACTAACAAACAATTTCAGTTCCCTGAAGCATTAAATTTTAAGATTCAACAACGTTTTGCTGTTTTAAAAGGACAGCTCTATCTTCCTTTACAATTAAATTTGCAACAATCATTACCAGACTGGATAAATTTAAAGCGTCGATTGGGATATTGGGGCACTAGCATTCCACACTCTTCTTTTTATCGATTGGAAAGACACGAATGGTTGTGTCCAAATAAACAACCTAGTTCGAATTCAGCACATTGGTGGACAGACGGTTTATATTGTAAAAATAGTGAAGAGGTTTTGTTTTATATGTTTAGACATCCTTCGTACTTAAACATCAAGCCTCACCTGCAAAAATTAAGCTAATTAACAATAAGTTTTAAGCTTCTAGAAACATTTTATAACGTTTTTACTATTAAACAGTCATGTTTCTTTTTCCGTTTGTTTTTTAATCTAAATTTACTTCATTATTAAATTTAAACGGAGAAAATGATGAAAAAAGTTTTAGCTGCGTCTGTAATGGTTGCTGTGATTTTAACAGGGTGTAATACGTTTAAAGGTTTTGGGCAAGATGTTTCTAAAGCAGGTGATGCTGTAACAAATACTGCTGAAAAAACACAAGATAAAATGTAAGTTAGAGTTATTACGTCAAAAACCTTATCGTTCCGATAAGGTTTTTTTATTTTTACGTACCCATCCCATAGAGATTCGCCTATTATATCGAGCTATATTTCACCTGATCAGCACGCAATTTTCGGTATGAACCATTCAGATACTCTCTCGCTTAGCTTAGAACTGTTACAACAACCTTCTGTTACTCCTATTGATCATACATGCCAAACCATCATGGCAGACCGTTTAGCCAAAATTGGTTTTCATATTGAACCAATGCGTTTTGGTGAAGTTGACAATCTTTGGGCACGTCGTGGAACTGAAGAACCTGTATTTTGTTTTGCCGGTCATACTGACGTAGTTCCGACAGGTAAGTTAGAAGCATGGAATTCAGATCCGTTTGCACCTGAAATTCGTGATGGAAAATTATATGGTCGTGGTTCGGCCGATATGAAAACAGCACTTGCCGCTATGGTCGTTGCATCTGAGCGTTTTGTCGCAAAACATCCTGATCATAAAGGTTCAATTGCTTTTTTAATTACTTCTGATGAAGAAGGCCCTGCTATTAACGGTACGGTTAAAGTGATTGAGACTCTTGAAAAACGTAAAGAAAAGATGACATGGTGTTTGGTAGGCGAACCTTCAAGTACTCATAAATTGGGTGACATTGTTAAAAATGGTCGTCGTGGTTCACTCAATGCCGTATTAAAAGTTCAAGGTAAGCAAGGTCATGTGGCTTACCCACACTTAGCGCGTAATCCGATTCATGAAGCATCGCCAGCTTTAGCAGAACTATGCCAAACTGTTTGGGATAATGGAAATGAATATTTCCCAGCAACATCATTTCAGATTTCAAATATTCATGCTGGCACTGGCGCAACAAATGTCATTCCTGGCGCACTAGAAGTTACTTTTAACTTCCGTTATTCAACAGAAGTGACAGCAGAACAACTTAAACAACGTGTGCATGAGACTTTAGATAAACACGGTTTACAGTATGAAATCATCTGGAATCTTTCTGGTTTACCATTCCTAACACCCGTGGGTGAACTCGTTAATGCAGCACAAACTGCTATTTTGAACGTCACGGGTACTGAAACTGAGCTTTCAACAAGTGGCGGTACTTCTGATGGCCGTTTTATTGCTCCAACAGGCGCACAGGTATTAGAGTTAGGTGTTCTAAACGCAACAATTCATCAAATTAACGAACACGTTGATGTACAAGACCTTGATCCACTAACTGATATTTATGAGCAAATTTTAGAAAATTTGTTAGCTAAGTAAAAGTTAAAATCTAATGAATTGAAAAAGCGCCCTTTTTGGGGCGCTTTTTTGTCTTTAAGTTATCAGTACATTCTTTAAAAGCTTCAATGTGAATCAAATTCAAGCACCCAGATAATTATATTTAATATCAATAATTTATATATCTTCTTTCGAATTTTTATCTATCCATTGCAATATAGTTGGCCAGACTTCTTTTGCAGCATTTTGGCTAAGTACAATTCGACTATGAGAATAATTTTCTAAGTTATTATTGGAATGACCAAATTCACGAAAAATATTATTTTCATTTTCAAAAGTTTGCAAATATTTATAGCATCCTTTAGTAGGGGCAATAAATTTATCGCCAGCCCCACAAATAGAATATATTGGAACTCTAATAGAACTCATAAATTTTTTATAATCTATGTCCTTAAATTCACTTATAAAATTTTCCTTTAAATTCCAATTAAACCATGGCCGCATCGTGTAATAGGTTTCATTTATTCGCCCCAACTTAAATTTATTAGCAGGAATCTCACCTAGACCTTTAACAACTAATTTTGCAGAAAACAATTTAATAAAATCAAAGGAATTATTTACTGCTCCAAATGCTTGGCAAGCAATAAAAGTAATACTTTGAATATTTTTTAAATATTCAGGATAATTAATTAAGAACATGGTTAAGCATAAACCTCCACCACTATGGGTTACACAGTGTAAAGTGGTTATATTAAAGTGATGGTGAATATAGTGAAATGCAGTTTTATATTCATATAATGCAATAGTTTCAAAATTAAATGGTATATCTGTTTTTGGGCTAGTACCATGCCCTCGCCACTCTAAAATAAAACAAATATAACCATGATTTGCCAAATAATCTGCAATGCCTATACAAACATCTTTATCCGAAAATGCACCATGAGATAAGAAAATTGCTTCTTTTTTTATTAGAGAATTATTTCTTTTAGAAATTTCCCATAAAGCAAATTCACCATGATCATCTGTTTTTAAAATATGTAGCTCTTTATGAATTGACATTTATTTTCTGCTATAAAGATTTTATTCTAGGTTATTTCGCTATGATTAATATAATAAAATTAGGCTCATCCTTTAACTATAACTTCAATTTATCTCCTTTTAAAATTTAGTATGAGACTTTATTAAAAGTAAATATTGGTAATTTCTTATATTCTAGCATTTGAAATACATATAAAATATAAATTTGCGATATAAATAAAGCAAGCACTTCAAGGATTTTTTAAACAAAAAAATTTATATTCTATAAAAGAATTTCACCTATTTTTGATAAAAAAGGAACTCAAAATGAGTTCCTTTTTTAGATATTTTATAGATGAAGTGAATTTTGAATATATTGCAAATTAGGAACATGGTAGCGTTGATTGTCCATACGAACATATTTAAATACAGTTGAGTGCTGTAAAGACTCTTGTATATCTTCATTTTCATCTACGACTTCAGAAATACGCAGACGAACTGAAACTGGCATCGATTTACACACAAGTGCAAAACGTTGACTAATATCTTCGCTTTCAATGACTAAAGCTACTGCTCGAGAATCTATTTCGTTGTGAACCGAATAAACAGGGAGTTTTACATCATGCCATTCAATATGCTTGATACCGTTTTTAACATCCATAGCAGATAACACTATATTTTGCGGCAACAACATAGGTACCTCATCATTACATTCAATGATATAGGCATCAATAAAACCAGTTGAAACCGTAATAAGATGCTGTAGCTCTTGTTGGTCCATATTACCGATCAAAGATGTATTTACACTACCTTTCATGATTTGACCTCACTTTCAAACGCCACAAGTAAAGCATCGATATTCTCTAATAATTCTTCCTCTTGGAAAGGTTTACCCATATATTGACTTACACCTAATGAGAATGCTCGTTCACGATGTTTTTCACCTGTTCGGGATGTAATCATAATAATTGGCATGTATTGATGCATATCATGATGTCGTACAAGATTAAGAACTTCAAAACCATCCATGCGTGGCATTTCAATATCAAGCAGCATCAGATCTGGCTTAATGTTTTCTAGCTGCTCTATAGCATCCACACCATCTTTAGCGGTCACAACATCATAGCCTTGGCGCTCGAGTAAACGAGAGGTTACTTTACGCACAGTTACTGAGTCATCCACAATCATGATGAGACGTCGCTCATCAGACTCTCGTTGTCTATAAACCGCTTCATTAACCAGCTTAAGTCGACGAGTAGACTGAATTTGGCGAGCAATATTTTGACCATCTAAAATTAAGCAAACTTGACCATCACCTAAAATAGTTGCTCCTGCAATCGCACCGATACTAGAGAACTGCTGCCCAATTGGTTTGACTACAATCTGTGCACGTGATCCAATCAGTTGGTCAACTAATAATGCGACAGTTTGGCCATTATTTGCCTTAATCATTAATACTGGTAATGAATACATCATTCCACTTAAACGCGGAATTGGTTGACTACCAACAAATTCAGATAAATAGCGCAATGGATAGCGTTTATTTTCAAATTCAAAGAATTCTTGTACGCTTCCAAAATATTGTTCTAATGATGCAGGTGAAACTCGTACAATTCGATCAATTTGGGCCAGAGGGATTGCAAATTGCTGATCAGCAACTTTAACCATTAAGGCATCACTAACCGCTACTGTAGTTGGAACACGTATTGTAAAGACCGTTCCCTGCCCATACACAGACTCTACGCTCACATGGCCACCTAGAGCCTTAATATCACTTTGTACTACATCCAGTCCTACACCACGACCTGAAATTTGAGTAACTTGATCAGCTGTACTTAAACCCGGATGGAAAATCAACTGTAAAATATCTTGATGTTCCAATACTTGTTCAGGATTAATTAAACCAAACATCAATGCCTTTTGACGAACCTTTTCGATATCAATACCTCTTCCATCATCCTTAAATGTCACAACAACATCTGTACCTTGACGATGGATATTAAGTTCAATACGTCCAGTTTCTGGTTTTTGTGTTTGTTGACGTTGCACGCGATCTTCTAGACCATGGTCAATTGCATTTCTGAGCATATGCTCAAGCGGGGTCACTAACCGTTCTAAAATATTGCGATCTAACTCACCTTCGGTATTATTTACAAAAAGCTCTGCAGGTCTGTTCAAAGCTGTAGATGTCTGACGGACAATTCGCTGTAAACGCGGCAGTAATCGAGAGAAAGGTACTAATCGCGTTCGCATCAAACCTTCTTGAATTTCTGCTTGAATCCGTGACTGTTGTAAAAGTAAGCTTTCTGTATCTCTGATTTTGTCAGATAATGTATTTTTAAAGTCGACCAAATCCGATGCAGATTCAGCAAGAGATTTTGATAATTGATTTAAAGACGAATATCGATCCATCTCTAACGGATCAAACTCCGTATATCGAGAGTGCTCAATACCGTGTTTTGCAATAATTTGGGTTTCCAATTCACCTTCCATTCGACGCAACTGATCTGCAAGTCGCTGAATGGCCAATTCCATTTCCGCTAGCGTATGTCCAAATTGGCTTAAATCCATTTCAATTCGCGAACGGTTAATCGAATTTTCACCCGACAGATCAATCATTTTTTCAATTAAATCTGCCGAAACTCGGATCATCTCATTATTTTGATCGAGCCGTTGAGTTTGTTCCCATGCTCCCATCATTGGCGGTGGTTCTGTACCATCACCTTGTATAAAGGTCATCACGGGTTCTGAGCTAAACAAATCAGCTTTACTTAACTTAGCTGGAATTTGGATATTCGTTTCAAAGAATTGAATATTTTCCAGACTTTGTTGTAGTCCATCGAAATGCTGGTAGTTGTACTTGAAAATTGCGTCTTTTAGCCATGCAATTGCACTTTCGAGCAAATGGTCATAAATATTCGAGTTGAAGTGATGTAGTGCAAATTGTTCAAAAGCATTCTCAAGTTGATAGGCAATCGCATACACGGCTTCTAAATCAACCATTCGTGCACCACCCTTCAAGCTGTGCACGGCCCTTTGTAATTGAAGCAAGATACTACGATTCGTACGCTGATCAAACCATTGTTTCAATAGCATATCAGCCATTTCTAACAATTCAGCAGCTTCTTCAAGGAATGTCTGCTCAACAACAGCAGTAATGTCCTCTTCATCAACCAGAGCGTCATTCTCGTGCGACGATACAACTGATGTTATTGCTTCAACTGGCGCAGCCAATTCAGTAACAACTGTATCAAATACTTGATCATGATGAGCTTCTAATTCTTCAATAACAGCTTCAATTTCTGCCGGTACTTCATCTATTAATACTTCAGATATCACCTCTTGTTCAGAGAATATCTCACGTTCAATATCAGATACTTCAATCTCAGGTGCAGATTGGAAGTTAGAGTTTTGACATGCTCTTTTCAATGCGTTAATTGTGTAATAAGCTTCATAATCTAGCTGTTTTTCACGCATGATTTGTAGACGGTCAGCCAAGTCATCTTGAACCAGACGTATAAAATCAATGAGAGCAGATGAAGCAATTAGCTGTCTTTGAATTAATCGCTCATAAATACTTTCCAATTCATGTGCAATTAAGCCAATATAAATTGCTTGGATCATATTTGCTCCACCTTTTAAGGTGTGCAAATAACGCATCAAATTATTGAGAGCCGCAAAGTTCTCTTGATCATTAATCCAAATATTAAGATCTGTATCCATTCCTTCAAGCAACTCATCAGCTTCTTCGAGGAAAATATCTAATAGATCTGGATCAAAGTTTTGATTTACCTGTGTAGAGGAAATATATTGACGATCTTGCTGTACACTTTGGCTTAATAGGGTCCAGTCAGCAGAGTCTGATAAATTCTCTACTCTAATAACTTCTGGAACTTCAGACTCTAGTTCAATATTGAATAGTGACTCATCAAAAGTAAAATTCTGCTGAGATAAATCATTTTGAATACTAGGTGTATGTAGCGTATAAAGTTTTAATTCTTCTAGAATACTTTGATGTTGCTTAACAATACCGACTCGCTGACCAGCAGCTAAAGCATCGAACAATTGAATAAGTTGTTGATGCGCTTTTTGATAAATTTCAAAAATATAGTCCGATTGCAATAACACAGGTTTATCAAGCAATACATTATAGCTGTCTTTCAATTGGCTCGTATATTCATGTAAACCTAGCATTGCTTGAGAGTGGGTATGCTGTAGCAACAAATCAGCCTGTTCACTTAGACGTTCAAGATAACCAGGAAACTCGTTACGAATTCCTTTCTCAAAATCTAATTCTGCATCGAGTAGCTCAGAAACATCTAACAGTAATAATTGCGATACCAAACCATGTGAAGGCATTAATGGATCTGTTCGATCACTATGCTCCTCAACGTAGACATCCCATGATTGATTAAACTGCTCTAATCTCACTTCAAGCTGTTCACTTGAACTATTGCTAGATAGCAGCTCTAAGCTCTCTCCAATAAAATCGCGATATTCTTGTAATAATAAAATCTCATCTGAATTAGAAGAAAGTTCTTCTTGTAATAAGATTTTAAATAACTGCTCAACTTTGGTACTGGCTTCAAAAATTGTTTCGACCTGCGCCATTGCAGAACTGCCACGCAAAGTATGTAGAGCACGTATTAAAGCATTGTAACTATCATACTGATGTAGCTCTTGATTTAAGAACTGATTAATTGTCGATAAATGCTCCTCCGCTTCTTCCATAAATAAGGCTAAGGTTTCATTTAGATTTATTTCAATTTCAGTATGTACATCTTCAACAATTGACTCAGCCAATGAATCTTGCTCAAGATAGTCTAGCTCAAGTCCAGTTATTGTTTCGGCAGTAAGCGTATTTGAAAGTTGTAAAAGCTCTTCTAAAGCAGGTTCTAAACTTTGCTGTTGTTGTAATTGTTGTCCCAATAAAATAAGCGGTCTAAAATCTACTGCATGTGCTCTTTTTTGCTTAAAGTTATCTACTAATTTAAGGAAATAGAACTTAAACACTAACTGAACATAACTCTGGATAGCTGGAGTCAACTTAAGGCTTTGATTGATTACTCGATTGAGCGTGTCTTCAACTGTCCAAGCAAGCTCAGCTGAAGATTTAGCACCAATCATTCTCCCAGAACCTTTTAAGGTATGGAAATGGCGGCGAATTTCAGTGAGCGTAGCAGTATTCTCAGACCGCATCCATTCATTTAGCAATGGTTGCAAATCAACAAAAATTTCTTCAATTTCTTCGACGAAAATCTCAAGAAACTCAGCATCTTGTTCAGAATAGCTATCTTCAGGTAGCATCATTGCTTCAGTTAAAGTTTTTAATATTTCTTTCATAGCAAAGGCTTCTTTTGCTTACCCCCTGAGTGGGGAAAACTACAGAGTCAACACCAAAAAAATAAATATTTCCCCAATATTTGTTTGGCGCTGCTCATACTTTTAAAAGAATAGCTATTATTAGAATAGCTATTCTCATCCCCCAATTTAGTCAGGTAATTTAAAGTCCGTTACTGACTCACGTAATGACTCCGACATATTCGCTAATTCAGATACAGAACGAGCAGTATCGAAAGTTGCCGTTGTTGTTTGTGAAGTAATTTCTTGTACGACTGTCATGGTTGCAGCAATATGACTTGCAGATGCTGATTGAAGTTTTGCAGCATCAGAAATGCTCGCAATTAAGTTTGCCAAGTCACCCGATACTTTTTGAATTTCATCGAGTGCAATACCCGCATCTTTCGCCAAGTTAGCGCCACGTACAACCTCAGTTGTCGTTTGTTCCATCGAGATAACGGCTTCGTTAGTATCCGTTTGAATCGTTTTAACAAGCGTTTCAATCTGTTTAGTCGCCGAAGCAGAACGTTCCGCAAGACGCTGGACTTCGTCGGCAACCACGGCGAAACCACGGCCTGCTTCACCGGCCATAGATGCTTGAATTGCTGCATTTAATGCAAGGATGTTTGTTTGGTCTGCAATATCGTTAATGAGCGATACGATGTTACCAATTTCTTGTGAAGACTCACCCAAACGTTTAATACGTTTTGAAGTTTCCTGAATCTGTTCACGAATCGTATCCATACCCTCAATAGAACGGTTTACGACTTGTGCACCATTAGAGGCAATATATACCGAACGTTGTGCTACGCTAGCAGATTCGGATGCATTAGACGATACTTGGTCAATAGACAATGCCATTTCATTCATTGCTGTTGATGCACCTGCAATTTCTTGTGCCTGGTGCTCAGATGCTTCTGCTAACTGGTTAGTAATATTCTGTGTATTATGTGTATAACGAGCAACTTCTTGCGAAGTTTCATGAATTCGAGATACGAGGTCTCGTAATTGGTCAATCGCAAAGTTAATCGAGTCGGCAATCGCACCAGTAAAGTCTTCAGATACAGTTGCATATGAGCGCAAGTCACCATCTGCAAGATCGGCAATTTCGTCAAGTAAACGTAAAATAGCATTCTGGTTACGATCATACTCTTCTTGTAATGTAGCTACACGTTGTTTATCTGCTTTACTACGAAGGGATAAAAGCTTTAAGACAGAACCAATCAAACCAAGAAGTGATAATGTGAGTAATGCAACTAATGCAAAAGCCTTCCAACCATATTGTGTTTGCTCTGAAAGATCACCTAATGCAGTTAACATTGTATCAGACTGTGAGAAGATCTCACTAGATGATTGACGTACGTTTACAATCTGGTTTGTATTTTTAAGAACTGACGTCGCCGCAGATTTTAAAACTTTATCATACTCACTTTTAATACCTTCCAAGGATTCACGAATTTCAGGAGAATCAACTTTAGCTACGCCTAATTCAGCATTTCCGTTTAGCTGCGCCTCTAAGTACACGCCGAAAGTCTCGATATCGATACTAAAGTCATGTGCTGAGTTCTCAGAGTTCTCTGTACTAACGAAAACGGAGTTAATAGATCGTAAAATACGTTCCGCAATAAATACCTGGTTTTTAGCAATCACAACCTGATTACTTGATACTTTTTCGCGAACCATCTTATCAACCATCAAGTTATATTCAGCTTGAATCTCAGGAATAGAATCACTAATAGAGATATTCATATTATATAACTGGTTAATTACGTTCTGTTGTGATGAGATCAAGTCAACGTCATAAGACAAAGATTTCCACAGACTGGCTACTTTTTTGTATTCTTTTGAAGATGTGCCATAAATGTTTTCGACATTTTTAATATTTTTGGCAAAAAGTTGGCGTGATTCAATTAACTCTTTCATCGCTTCAGGCGATCCAGAAGCCGTTGCTTCCGTAGCCTGTCTAGAAATTGTTTGTGATAGTAAGCGCAACTCACCCATACTACGTGTTAATTGGTTATGACGAGGTACACTATAAAATAAATAAGTGAGCGAAGTTGAAGCTAATACTAAACATACAGAAGCTACATAAAGGATAGGCTTGGACTTTTTACTTTCCCCAAATAAACTGGCATATTGCTCAATTTCTGACTGGATTTTCGCAATAAAGTTGACATTCGATTTTTCGTTTAGACTACGATTGCCACTTTTCTTTTTAAGTTTAAAGCCCATACAGCTTCTCCCCAGAAAAATATACTGTTTATTAACAGCATAAAAATTAGTTTATAAATTTTGTCGATGCATTCATATAATGTGGGTTTTGCAATAATCGACTAAATAAAAAGACATGCCAGTGCTGATTGTGCTGGTGAAAATACCCTTGGCAATATTCTTTTAGATTTTCCTCCAAGTTTAAACTTTGAGAAAAAAAGCTTTTTTTATTAAAGTGTTGAATCCCCAAGACTTGATCAACAACCAACCCCACATACTGGTCGTGATGGCTAATACATAATACTTTTTGGGCAGACGAAAATGAACTTCGTTGCCCTGAAATAAAATGCGCCAAATCAGAAACTGAAAGCAATCTTCCCCTGATATTTGCCAATCCCTTTACCCAACTTTGGGTATTTGGAACAGATGTATATTTTGGTGGATAGATAACTTCTGAGATTTCCCCAAGTGGTGCGACGAAGTATTGCCCTCTCATTTCAAAAGCAATTCCTGACCACCGTTCTGCTTCATTTTGGACTGAAGCGTAATTCCTGTTACCTCGTTTAGACAAACGAAGTAACTCGATAAATCCGTTCGCGGCCATACTCGATCCTATAAGACGGGCGTACCCCGCCATTTATGCTTTTATGGTTGGATGAGTTAATTTAGATATTGTTTAATTACATCGATCAATTGCTTTTCTTCGATTGGCTTAATCAAGTAGTCAAGTGCACCTTGACGCTTGCCCCATACTCGGTCGGTTGCTTGGTCTTTAGTACTCACAATAACGACCGGAATATGTTTAGTGTCTTCATCACGAGTAATCTGGCGTGTTGCCTGAAAACCATTTACACCTGGCATGACTACATCCATCAATACAAGATCTGGTTGCTCTGCTTTTGCCAAAGTTACACCATCTGCACCATTAGATGCTTCAAGTACGTCATAACCATGCTTGGTTAAAATTTCTTTAAAACGAAAAGTTTCTGTTGGTGAATCATCTACAATAAGAATACGTGCCATTTCTTTGCCCTTAAATTACTTAATTATGAACTTACATGATTACGGATCGCATTTAGCAATTCATCTTTGCTAAAAGGTTTCGTCAAGTATTCATCTGAACCTACCACACGCCCTTTTGCCTGATCAAACAGACCATCTTTACTAGAGAGCATAATAACGGGAATGTTCTGATAATTTTGAGAGTTCTTAATCAGCGCACAGGTTTGATAACCGTCTAAACGAGGCATCATGATATCGACAAAAACAATATCCGGATTTGCTTCTGCAATTTTGGACAAAGCTTCAAATCCATCCACAGCAGTAATGACTTCACAGCCTTCGCGCTGTAATAAGGTTTCTGCTGTACGGCGAATGGTTTTTGAGTCATCAATCACCATTACTTTCAGATTTTGGAATGCATCTTCCATTTAATCTTCCATCCCCATAAAAATAAAATATAAATGCAATTTAACTTAAATTTGTTTTTACACATTTATACGCATTTTTAACATATCTCACCTTCTATTTTCAATGAGGCATTTTTGTCTACTTTCTCATTTATAAACAATAACTTTTAACCTCATCACACTTTAATTAAAATTATCATTTTTTTATAATGACTATATTTTTATTCAGCTAAATAATAATTAATATAATGAAGATTAAATATTTAAAAATAAGCGACTTAGCTATCTTTTTTGGGGATTTTCAATGAATGACAGGATGAAATATGCCTTTTACAGGAACTGTTTGTCTGTATCTATAGGCATTATTTCCTTCGGATCACTCTTTTTCTTACCCTCTGTTGTCGCTCTTGCCGATACGCCTAAAGCGGTTTGGTATCGTTATTATGATCAACATGGTATTGCCAATATTAGTACATCGGTCACACCTGCTCATATTCGTTATGGTTATGAAGCTCTAGATCGTAATATGCAAGTAATAAAAAGAAACCACTCTTATAATGCTGAAGCTGATTTAAATCAATCAAGTCAACGGGCATTATTGGCGCGACATAAAGAACAAGATATCAAATTAAAAAAAGCTTATAGCAATAGCAAGACAGCTTCGATTAAAAGAGATCAGGCATTAGTGTCTATAAAAAAGCAAATTAATTATCAGCAAGAACAACTTAATCAGTTACAACAAGACAAAATTTTATTTAAGCGTCAGGAAATGGAGTATTTCAGAAAAGGAGAACCGATTCCTGAGCGTCATAAGGCGTTGATTGAAAACAATCTAAATAATATTAATCGGGTTAAACAAACACTTGAAACACTTTCCAAGACCTATAACCGAACCAACAATGAGTATGAAAATATTATCGATCGTTTAAAAAAGCTTGAATAACTGCAAAGGTTTATCAAGAATAGGGGCAAAATAAAATTTGAATTATAGGATGATGCTGTATGCACACAATGCATCTCACCCCTTCTACTTTTTTTAAACTGAGTATTATTAGTTTATGTTTAATTTTAGCTGCATGTAATCAGCAAGAAACAACCCAAACCTCAGCCTCAGCTCCTGTAAAAATTGAGCTTATTCCTCAAGACCTTATTGCAGTTAAAGAAGGAGCTCTTGATTCTCAAACTGCATTTACAGGAACTATTCGTGCGGTTCAGCAAAGTTCCATTCAGGCACAAGTAAGCGCAACAGCGACGAATGTCACTGCAAATGTGGGTCAACAGGTACAAAAAGGCCAAGTTCTAGTCAGATTAAATAATCAGGACAATGTTGCACGATTAGCACAAGCACGAGCTAACCTTGCATCAGCTCAGTCACAAGCTGAACTTGCTCGTAATTTGATGAACCGAAAACAAAGATTATTTAATCAAGGTTTTATTGCTCGTGTCGAGTTTGAACAAAGTCAGGTTGACTATAAAGGCCAGCTTGAAAGTGTAAAAGCACAACAAGCCAATGTTGATATTGCTAAAAAAGCGGATCAAGACGGAATTATTACTAGTCCAATTTCAGGTGTGATTACTAAACGCCAAGTTGAACCCGGCCAAACTGTTTCAGTTGGACAAACACTATTTGAAATCGTAAATCCAGATCAACTTGAAATACAGGCCAAGTTGCCAATTGAACAGCAAGCTGCACTTAAGGTCGGTAGTAACATTCAATATCAAATTCAGGGCAATTCAAAACAGTTAAATGCAACGCTAACTCGCATTTCACCTGTTGCAGATCAAGATAGTCGACAAATTGAGTTCTTTGCTGCTCCTAAAGAAAAAATTGACTCGTTAAGTATTGGAGCCTTCATTAATGGAAACATTCTGCGCAATGACACTCATCAAGGCCAAACGATTCCTTTAGACAGCATTCAAAATATGCAACATGACCCGTTTGTATGGGTGATACGCAATCACACTATTCAAAAAGTTAAAATTCGGGTGGTTGAACAGCGTTATAACGACAATATTGCTTTAGTCGAAGGTTTACAAAGCACAGATCTGGTCAGCCGTATTCAATTTGAAGATTCCGACATTAATAAAAAAGTGACGGTTACAACCGACAAAAATAAATAAGGTAGCAAATAGCGTATGTGGTTTACTCGAATCAGTGTGAAATACCCCGTTTTTACCATTATGATGATGCTCAGCTTAATGGTACTCGGGTTGGCTTCTTGGAAACGCATGACTGTCGAAGAGTTTCCAAATATAGATTTCCCATTCGTAGTGGTCACTACGCAATATGCGGGTGCGTCGCCTGAAGCGGTTGAGTCAGATATTACAAAAAAACTTGAAGATCAAATCAATACAATTTCAGGAATTAAACAGATTACCTCACGCTCAAGTGAAGGCCTTTCAATGGTGATTGCCGAGTTTAATCTTGATACTTCTTCGGCGATTGCGGCACAAGATGTTCGTGACAAAATTGCACCCGTCACAGCGCAGTTCCGTGATGAAATTGATACACCGATTGTGCAACGCTATGACCCCTCTTCTAGCCCAATCATGTCAGTCGTATTTGAATCAAACAGCATGAGTTTGGCGCAATTAAGTTCGTATATAGATAAAAAAATCGCACCTCAGCTTAAAACGGTTTCGGGTGTCGGTAATGTGAATTTATTGGGCGACGCTAAACGGCAAATACGAATAAAGGTTATTCCTGCACAATTGCAAAGCTACGGCATTGGTATTGATCAGGTCATTAACACGCTAAAAAATGAAAATATTGAAGTGCCTGCAGGGACCTTACAGCAAAAAAATTCTGAACTGGTTGTACAGATTCAATCAAAAGTTATTCATCCCCTTGCATTTGGTGATTTGGTCATTGCCAATAAAAATGGTTCACCCATTTTTTTAAAGCAAGTGGCAACTGTTGAGGACACACAAGCCGAACTACAATCGAGTGCCTTTTATAATGGAAGAACTGCGGTCTCAGTCGATATCTTAAAAAGTTCCGATGCCAATGTAATTAAAGTCGTCGATCAGACTTATCAAACGTTAGAGAAATTAAAAGATCAAATGCCTGCGGGTTTAGATTACAAAGTCGTAGCTGATAGCTCTAAAGGTATTCGCGCTTCAATCAAAGATGTTGTTCGAACCATTATTGAAGGTGCTGCTTTAGCAGTTCTCATTGTTTTACTCTTTTTAGGCTCTTTCCGCTCTACAGTTATTACTGGTTTAACCTTACCGATTACTTTGCTCGGAACCTTAACTTTTATTTGGGCTTTCGGTTTTAGCATTAATATGATGACGCTGTTAGCTTTATCACTCAGTATTGGTTTACTCATTGATGATGCAATTGTAGTTCGCGAAAATATCGTCCGACATACTGAACTGGGCAAAGACCATGTGACCGCTGCTCTTGAAGGGACAAAAGAAATTGGTTTAGCTGTACTCGCAACCACGCTTACTATTGTCGCAGTCTTTCTACCCGTAGCCTTTATGGGTGGTCTGATTGGACGCTTCTTTTATCAATTTGGTGTAACTGTCAGTACGGCTGTTTTAATTTCAATGTTTATTAGCTTTACGCTTGATCCAATGCTTTCAGCTCATTGGAAAGATCCTGTAAAGAAAAAAGATAATTGGCTACAACGTTTTTTTAACCATATTTCTAATTTGCTAGATCGGCTTACTCATGTTTATGAAAAGCTATTAAAGCTTGCTCTACGCTTTCGTTTTATTACCGTCATCGTTGCAATCGCTTCATTATTTGCTGCATTAGGACTATCTAAACTCATCGGTACCGAATTTGTACCTACACCAGATAAAGGTGAAGTCCGTATCCAGTTCGAGACTCCTGTAGATTCTTCTTTAGAATATACCCAAGCCAAATTACATCAGGTCGATCAAATTATTAGACAATTCCCCGATGTGGTTTCTACTTATGGCGTGGTTAACAGTGAAGTAGACTCTGGTAAAAATCATGCTGGTTTAGGGGTGACCTTAAAACCGAAACAAGAACGTAGCTCAGATCTGAATACTCTCAACAATGAGTTCCGTGATCGTTTGCAAACTGTAGCGGGTATTCGAGTGACCTCTGTTGCCGCAGCACAAGACTCTGTCTCTGGCGGACAAAAGCCAATCATGATTTCTATTAAAGGATCTGACCTAAATGAACTACAAAAAATTTCAGATCGCTTTATTGCTGAAATGGAAAAAATTAAAGGCGTAGTTGATTTAGAAAGTTCATTGAAAGAACCCAAACCTACTTTGGGTGTTCATATTAATCGCGTACTAGCAAGTGATTTGGGCTTATCTGTTTCCCAAATTGCGAATGCCATTCGACCATTAATTGCGGGCGATAATGTCACCACTTGGGAAGATCGTGACGGCGAAACTTATGATGTGAATTTACGTTTAAATGAAAATAAACGTATGCTTCCGCAAGATGTTCAAAATTTATATATCAACTCTAATAAAACCAATACAGCTGGACAAAATATATTAGTTCCATTGAGTGCAGTCGCAACAACCGAAGAAAAACTTGGGGCTTCGCAAATTAACAGACGAGATCTTGAACGTGAGGTTCTTATTGAGGCAAATACCTCAGGTCGCCCGAGTGGAGATATTGGTCAAGACATCGACAAAATGCAAAAGGCGTTTAAGCTACCTGCGGGCTATACATTTGATACGCAAGGAGCAAATGCAGACATGGCTGAATCTGCCGGATATGCTTTAACTGCCATTACCCTATCGATTGTATTTATTTATATCGTGTTAGGTTCTCAGTTCAATAGCTTTATTCATCCCGCAGCAATTATGGCGTCTTTACCTTTGTCATTGATTGGGGTTTTTCTTGCCCTATTCTTGTTCCAAAGCACGCTAAATCTGTTTTCGATTATTGGTATTATCATGCTGATGGGGCTTGTCACTAAAAATGCGATTTTGCTGATCGATTTTATTAAGAAAGCGATGGATCAGGGTGTGAGCCGTTATGACGCTATTTTACAAGCTGGTAAGACCCGTTTACGTCCAATTTTGATGACCACAAGTGCTATGGTGATGGGGATGGTTCCCTTAGCTTTAGGTCTCGGCGAAGGCGGTGAGCAAAGCGCACCAATGGCTCATGCGGTTATTGGTGGTGTGATAACCTCTACTCTGTTGACTCTTGTGGTTGTACCCGTCATTTTCACTTATCTGGATGACTTGAAAAACTTTATGCTGCGTCAAACTCGACGATTCATGTCATAATGCAGCGATTATCGTATAATCTGCGTTTTTATAACGCTTAACTTTTAGGACTTTTTCCATGCGCGCAAGCCGCTTTTTATTTGCAACGTTGAGAGAAACCCCAAATGATGCTGAAGTGATTTCACACCAGCTCATGTTACGTGCGGGGATGATTCGTAAATTGGCATCTGGTTTATATACATGGCTGCCGATGGGAACACGTGTGCTTAAAAAAGTAGATGCGATTGTTCGTGAAGAAATGAACCGTTCAGGCGCAATGGAAGTATTCATGCCCGTGACTCAACCCGCAAGTCTTTGGGAAGAATCAGGTCGATATGAACAATATGGCCCTGAGTTATTACGTTTTAAAGATCGTCATACGAATCCATTTGTACTTGGGCCAACGCATGAAGAAGTTATTACGGATATGGCGCGTAACGAATTAAAAAGTTATAAGCAGCTTCCTGTAAATTTCTATCAAATTCAAACTAAATTCCGTGATGAAATCCGTCCACGTTTTGGTGTAATGCGTTCACGTGAGTTCATCATGAAAGATGCTTATTCTTTCCATGCAACTCAAGAATCATTACAAGAAACTTATGATGTGATGTACGACACTTATAGTCGTATTTTCACTCGTTTAGGTTTAGATTTCCGCCCAGTACAAGCCGACACAGGTTCTATTGGGGGGTCAGCTTCACACGAATTCCACGTATTGGCTGCTAGTGGTGAAGATGACATCGCATTTTCAACTGAATCTGATTATGCAGCAAACGTTGAAATGGCTGAGGCTGTTTTGGTTGGTGAACGCGCAGCACCGACACAAGAATTTAAATTGGTTGAAACGCCAAACCAAAAAACGATTGATGATGTTTGCCAATTCTTAAATGCTGATCCAAAGCAATCTGTTAAAGCATTATTGGTTCAAGGCATTGCTGATGAAAAAGGTAATGTTCCTGTCGTTGCTCTATTTGTACGTGGTGACCACGAACTTAATGAGATTAAAGCTGAGAAGCATCCTTTAGTTGCTGCGCCTCTTACTTTTGCAACTGAAGAACAACTCCAAGCATTTGGTTTAACTGCTGGCTTTACAGGTCCACAAGGTTTAGTCGAAAAAGGCTTAACCGTAATTGTTGACCGTGCTGCATCGGTTCTTTCAGACTTTGTTGCTGGTGCAAACGAAGCAGACAAACATGCAGTTGGCGTAAACTGGGAACGTGATGCGCAAATTAGCGAAGTCTTTGACTTACGTAATGTGGTTGAAGGCGATCCATCTCCAGATGGCAAAGGCACACTACAAATTAAACGTGGTATTGAAGTAGGTCATATTTTCCAGCTTGGTACTAAATACTCTGAAGCTTTAGGCTGTAAAGTTCTAGGTGAAGATGGCAAACCATTTACAGTAACTATGGGATGCTACGGTATTGGTGTAACACGTGTTGTTGCAGCTGCAATTGAACAAAACTACGATGACAAAGGTATTATCTGGCCTCAAGCCATTGCACCTTTTGAAATTGCAATTGTTCCAATGAATGCGCACAAATCACCACGTACTCTTGAAGCAGCAGAGTCTCTTTATGCAGAACTTCAAGCTCAAGGTTTTGATGTGTTACTTGATGATCGTAACGAACGTCCAGGTGTTAAATTCTCTGACCTTGAGTTGATGGGTATTCCACACCGTATTGTAATTGGTGAAAAAGGTTTGGATGCTGGTACTTTTGAATACAAAGGCCGCCGCGATGCTGAAGCGAGTAATTTAACTAAAGAAGAGCTTTTAGCTAAATTAGTGCGTTAATAAATACATAAATAAAAAAGCAGCTTTTAGAAGCTGCTTTTTTATTTCAATTTTTATGCTTGAACAGTTAAATCCTTGATAGTCGTAGATGAACCATTGTTTTTAACCGACTCAATTCCTTTATCACGTGAAGCTTCGCTCGCATAGAACTGGCTCGTGCCAATAATCTGATGATTTGCAGCTTTTAAATTGAAATAAGGTTTCCCATTCTTTGCAGTTAAACGCTCATATCGGGCATCATCACCACTGTTTTTCTGAATAGACTCAATACCATTTACAGCAGAGGCTTTTGCCTTATATAGCTCACTATTTAAAATAGGTTCACCATTTCCTGCCTTCAAGATAAAGCGATATTGACCATCACTCGCTTGTGAAATTTCGTACCATCCTGCCATAAAAACCTCATTTTTTTGTTGGTGTGGGTATGACTTTCGTTATTATTCTGGACGAAAGTTATTTGTTATTAATGACAATATAAAGGCGTAAATATTCCTTGAACAGTCCATTTTTTATACTTTTTCGTAATAAAATTATAATGATGTTAGGAATTTAAAAAGCAGAGATATAGACATATATCTCTGCTGAAATGTAATAATAATTAACAGTTTAAGCTTTTTTTACAAATTCAGATTTTAACTTCATCTGACCAATACCATCAATTTTACAATCGATATTGTGGCCATCACTTGCATCTGGAACTAAACGAATCGTTTTTACCTTTGTACCGACTTTAACGACTGAAGAAGAGCCTTTAATTTTTAAGTCTTTAATTACAGTGACGCTATCACCATCTGCCAAGATATTTCCATTTGCATCTTTAATAATTTCTTGTTCTTCAGTTGCTGATGCTTCTCCTTCTTTCCACTCATGTGAACATTCAGGACAAATCAATAAGTCGCCATCTTGGTAAGTATATTCTGATTGGCATTTTGGGCAGTTTGGCAAAGACATGAAAAAAATCTCAAAAAGTATATTATGCGAGAAATGACTCATTTTTTAAAGTTTTAAATAAGAGACTTTTACCAAAAAAAAATTTATATATTATTTTAAGTTTTTACTTAATAAATATTCCTTCAAAATAATTGCGTGATTGTTTTCAACATCTTTTGCTGAATATAAAAGTGTGACTGTATTCCTTGATGCGATTTGTTGTAGCTCTTCAACGGCGGAGTTGGTTTCCAGTTCCTCTAAATAACGCTGTTTAAATTCTTCCCAATGATCTGGTGTTGCAGCATGGAACCACTTTCTAAGTTCAGTTGAAGGAGCCACTTCTTTTAGCCACAAATCTAAATGAGCGTTCTCTTTACTAATTCCCCTGCTCCATAGGCGGTCAACCAAAATTCGCTTTCCATCACTAGGCTCAGCATTTTCATAAATTCTTTTAATATGTATATCCATTTCTGACACCTACTCAGCTCAATCTAAATATCATTGGCTTAATCATCACATTGATTTGCCTTCCTCTACAATCTAAATCTTTTGCGCTAAATATTGTCTCAATTTGCCATTACTGATTAATTCAGGCATATAAATTGCTTTTGAATTTTTCATTATTTTATCAAATGGTAAAAAATGAAATATTATATTTATCCATGTTCAGCTCAAAAAGATGCCCCTTATTTGATTTTCTCATCTGGGTTAGGTGGTCATGCTAGTTTTTGGAGCCCACAACTTGAATCGTTGAGTACGCATTTCAACATCGTGACTTATGACCAAGAAGGCTGTCACCAAGACAGTGCTTTATTACCGGCACACTACCATATGTGTGACATGGCAAATCAAGTACTACATTTATTAGAACATCTTCAAATTCATGAATTCCATATGATCGGGCATGCTTTAGGCGGCATCATCGGAATGGAGCTAGCAAAACAACTACAATCCAGCTCAATTACCATGCTCAGCCTGACACTGATTAATGCGTGGGATGAGCTAGATGCCCATACACAAAAATGTTTTGATGCCCGTATCGCATTATTAGCGTCAGCAGGTGCTGAAGCCTATGTGCGTGCACAGGCATTATTTTTGTATCCCCCAGCATGGATTTCTCAGAATCATAGCCACATTAAAAATACCGAAGATATTCAACTCCAAAACTTTCCACCTAAGACAAATGTATTTGCACGACTCAAAGCATTGATGCGCTTTCAATTACAAGCAGAGCACTTACAAGCATTGCAAGACACCGCAATTCATATCGTTGCCAATCAAGATGATTTTTTAGTTCCAGTACATAAATCACAGGATCTTTTTATCAAACTCGCTCATGGTCAACTCTGCATTTTACCCTCTGGTGCCCATGCTTCCACAGTGACCGAATCTCAACGACTAAATCAAACTTTCATTCAATTTTTCCATAACATTAAGGCCTTATCATGAATGCAAAAACATTAAATATTTTAGATCAACTCTTTTTAGAAGCTAGAACCCACAGCACGTGGTTAGATAAAGCGGTCAGCACTGAGCAAATTCAACAAATTTATGATCTGGTCAAAATGGCGCCGACTTCTGCCAACTGTAGTCCTGCTCGTTTTGTCTTTTTAACAACACCTGAAGCTAAACAAAAACTCAAGCCAGCATTGTCGTCTGGCAATGTAGAAAAGACGATGACAGCTCCTGTCACTGTTTTGGTTGCAACCGATGCAAGATTTTATGACAAACTGCCAGAACTATTTCCTTATGCCGATGCAAAATCATGGTTTACATCAAGTGAAGCCGTAGCACATGAAACTGCTTTTCGTAATAGTTCATTACAAGCTGCATATTTAATTATGGCATGTCGTAGTTTAGGTTTAGATACGGGTCCAATGTCTGGTTTTGATGCAAAACAAGTTGATGAGCTATTTTTTGCAGGCACAAATCATCATATTAATATCATCATTAACATCGGCTATGGCGACCCTCAAAAAGTTTATACTCGCCTTCCCCGTTTAAATTTTGAAGAGGCTTGTCGGGTAGAATGAGTTAAGTACATACCCCCCTCTTCAATCTCAAAAGAGAAATACCTTAGTTCTACACGGCGACTTCAATGTCGCCTTTTTTTATTCTGCTGTTTTAAAACATTGGATGTCATACACACTCCAAAAGCAAAATTGATCAAATGATGCACAATGAAGCAAGTTAGTTGCTTCTTGGTGCATAATCGCATTATTTTTTACCATTTGATAAAAATTATACCAAATAATAAACTCAATACATTGATAAATATTTAAATATTAAAGTTGGCACGAGCCATGCATTATTAAAAATACAACCAAACACTGAAAATTATATCGTTTATAGCTTTCAGTTCGACTTCCTAAACTCACGATGGGGAATCAAGATGAAGATCGGCGTTTTTTGTCCAATTGGAAATAATGGCTGGCTGCTTTCAGAAAATGCACCGCAATATAAACCTACCTTTGAATTAAACAAACAAATTGTACAGCGTGCTGAACACTACGGTTTTGACTTTGCCCTTTCCATGATTAAGTTGCGTGGTTTTGGCGGAAAAACTGAGTTTTGGGACTATAACCTTGAAACATTTACCCTCATGGCAGGTCTCGCTGCTGTCACCAGTAAAATCCAAATTTATGCAACCGCTGCAACATTAGTCATGCCTCCTGCAATTGTGGCACGTATGGCATCGACCATAGATTCGATTTCTAACGGTCGGTTTGGACTAAACGTCGTGACCGGATGGCAAATGCCTGAATATTCCCAAATGGGTATGTGGCCCGGCGATGAATATTTTGCTAAACGCTATGATTACTTATCTGAATATGTCGAAGTTTTACGTGAACTTTGGGCAACTGGGAAGTCAGACCTAAAAGGCGAGTTCTTCCAGATGAATGATTGTCAGGTCAAACCACAGCCTCAAGCTGATATGAAAATTATCTGTGCAGGACAGTCTGATGCTGGTTTAGCTTTTTCCGCAAAATATGCTGACTACAACTTTGTTTTCGGAAAAGGTTTAAACACACCGACAGCCTATGCCGAAATTAATGATCGCTTAAAGGTTCAAACCGACAAAACTGGACGCAATGTACAAACCTATGTGTTGTTTATGGTAATTGCTGCCGAAACAGATGAAGCCGCAATGCAGAAGTGGCAACACTATAACGATGGTGCAGACATGGAAGCTATTCGTTGGCTACAAGACCAAGGTGCAAAAGATAAAGTGTCTGGGACTGACACCAATATTCGCCACATGGCCTCTAGCGTTTCTCCCGTCAATATCAATATGGGCACCATTGTTGGCTCTTTTAAAAATGTCGCAAAAATGCTTGATCAAATTTCCGAGATTAAAGGGACAGAGGGAATTTTGTTGACCTTTGATGACTTTGTACAAGGCGTAGAAGATTTTGGTCAACGCATTCAACCGCTCATGAAATGTCGTGAAAGTGTCGTTACCGAACTGACAAAGCAAGCCGAACCAACTGTTTTGGAGAAAAGCGCATGAATGAAATGTCTAATATTGTATGTGCAGAATTCACCGCACAGATTGGTACAGGCAAAGTATTAAAGGCCGAACCTGAACATATTCAACTAGCAGCAGAACAAACTGCGCTTGTTGTCATTGATATGCAAAATGCTTACACCTCTTTAGGTGGGTATTTAGATTTAGCAGGTTTTGATGTCTCAAAGACTAAGCCTGTAGTCGAAAATATTAAAAAGGCGATCGATGCTGCACATAGTGCAGGGATTCAGGTCATCTATTTTCAAAATGGTTGGGATAAAAACTACGTCGAAGCTGGTGGTTTAGGTTCACCAAATTTTCATAAATCCAATGCTTTAAAAACCATGCGTAAACAGCCTGAGTTACAAGGCCAACTTTTATCTAAAGGTGGTTGGGACTTTGCTTTAATTGATGAGTTACAACCACTTCCACAAGACATCATTATTGAAAAGCCACGTTATAGCGGTTTCTTTAACACCGCGCTCGACAGCATTTTACGTGCTCGTGGCATTCGTAATTTGGTCTTTGTAGGTATTGCCACCAATGTCTGTGTCGAGTCGACCTTACGTGATGGTTTCTTTTTGGAATATTTCGGTGTTGCACTTAAAGATGCTTGCTATCAAGCCGGACCTCAAGAGGCTCACGACGCAGCGCTATATAACATTAAAACTTTTTTTGGCTGGGTATCTGACACCAATAGTTTCATTGAAACCTTTAGTTCGGCATCAACATTGCTACAGCAATCTGCCTAATTCATACATTTAATTTTATCTAAAATTTTTTGATTTGGAGCATTTTATGTCTAAACAAGTTGTTATCCCTGAAGGAACATCGGCACCACTTGCACCCTATGTTCCTGCAACCAAAGCGGACAATATTGTGTATGTCTCAGGCACATTGGCTTTTGATGAAAATAATAATGTGGTTTGTATTGGTGATGCAGCAGGACAGACTCGCCATATTTTAGAAACAATCAAAAAAGTGATTGAAACAGCAGGTGGCACCATGGATGACGTAACGTTCAATTCCATTTTCATTAAAGATTGGGCGGACTATACCGCAGTGAATACGGTATATGCCGAATATTTTCCGGGTGACAAGCCTGCTCGTTTTTGTATCCAGTGCGGCTTGGTGAAACCCGATGCCTTAATTGAAATAGCATCGATTGCCCATGTGGGATAAACGATGTCACTGACAAAAACCTTCTGCATCATAACTGATGTGATGTTTTAGCCTCGATTCATTGTAATGATCATGCATTGGGGTTGGAGAGCAATCATGCAAAAAAGAGAAGAGAAACAAGTTTTAACTCCATCTGCTATTCAGCAGACTCAAACATGCTCAACACACTTAGAAGTAGATCAGCATACTTTTAGGCAAGGCATGGCAAATCTTGGAGCAGCAGTGAATGTCATCACGACAGATGGACCTGCGGGACAGGCTGGTTTTACAGCATCCGCAGTATGTAGCGTAACCGATACACCACCGACACTATTGGTTTGTCTCAACCGCTCAGCATCAGTTTTTAATACTTTTAAACAAAACGAGGTGCTTTGTGTCAATACTTTAGCTGCCCATCAAAGTACCCTATCTACAATATTCGGCGGAAAAACACCAATGCCAGAACGCTTTGCTCATGGGGAATGGAGCAAGCTAATCACTGGTTCTCCGATTTTGAATGAGGCCTTGGTGTCATTTGATTGTGAAATTGTACAAAGCATGAGTATCGGTAGTCATGATGTCTTGTTTTGTTCGGTCAAAGCAATGAAACACCAAAGTGGGCTTAATGCACTTATGTACTTCAACCGCAATTATTGCGAATTACAAACAGCATGCTAATGCAGATAAAAAATGAAAAAGAGGATCTGTTATGCGAACACAAGAATCTTGGTTTCCTAAATTTAAGCCGCACACCAGTAATTTAGAAACTCCCGTACAAATTGATGAATATCTTCCTCCCGGTAAAAGTATTGTTTTGGGGTTACAACATGCTTTTGCGATGTTCGGAGCAACTGTTTTAGCCCCGTTACTCATGGGCTTTGATCCGAACCTTACCATTTTTATTACTGGTATTGGCACTATCTTGTTCTTTTTAATTACAGGTGGGCGTATGCCTAGCTATCTCGGATCAAGCTTCGCCTTTATTGGTGCAGTCGCAGCAGCGACAGGCTATGCAGGGGTTGGATCAAATCCAAATTTAGCTGTGGCGCTGGGCGGTACAATCATTTGCGGTTTGATTTATGCATGCATCGGTTTAATTGTCATGAAAACTGGAACTGCATGGATTGAAAAACTCATGCCACCCGTGGTCACTGGTGCAATTGTCATGATTATTGGTTTAAACCTTGCACCTGTAACAATCAAAAGCGTTTCGACAAATAGCTTTGACACGTGGATGGCAGTCATTACCATTTTATGCATTAGTGCCGTTGCTGTTTTTACAAGAGGTATGATTCGTCGCCTTCTATTACTCATCGGGCTCATCAGTGCTTATTTTATTTATTTTCTACTCACTAATATCTTAGGGTTAGGCAAACCCATCGATTTTAATGCAATCAGTCAAGCTGCATGGTTTGGCCTACCCACTTTTCACTCACCTGTTTTTAATGCCAAAGCTATTTTATTGATTGCACCTGTTGCGCTTATTTTAGTCGCTGAAAACTTGGGACATTTTAAAGCGGTTTCTGCCATGACAGAACGTAATTTATCGCCATATATGGGTCGTGCTTTTTTTGCAGATGGCATCTGTACAAGTTTATCAGCTTCTGTTGGTGGTACAGGCATGACGACTTATGCTGAAAATATTGGGGTAATGGCTGTAACTAAAGTCTATTCAACGACTATTTTTGTGGTTGCGGGACTATTTGCAATCCTACTCGGTCTATCCCCTAAATTTGGAGCAATTATTAGTACCATTCCTGTTGCTTTATTAGGCGGTGCGTCCATTGTTGTCTTTGGCTTAATTACTGTTGCTGGAGCAAAAATTTGGATCGATAACAAAGTTGATTTCACTAAAAATAGTACTTTAATTATTGCAGCAGTCAGTCTCATTATGGGTGCTGGCAATTTAAGTCTACATATTGGGCCATTTGACTTAGGAGGTATTGGAACTGCGACACTTGCAGCAATTGTTCTTAACCTATTACTCAACAGAACGGAAAAATCCGAAAATCAATCTATTGAAAAATCAGTAGAACCCCTTAATTCTGTCCCGCATCTCTAGTTCTGGAGAAACTCCTTGATTCAAAGTGTTTCATTTATCGGTTTAGGTGCAATGGGATGGCACATGGCTTCCCATTTAACCCAAGTATGCAGCCAAGTCTATGTTTGGAATCGTACTTTTGCTAAAGCAAAGCAACATGAACAAACCTTTGGTACGCAGGCTGTAGACCTGACACAAGCTCTACAAGCAGATATTATCTTTTCATGCCTACCGACTAGCCAAGATGTAGAAAATTTAATTGCGGACTCTCAACTAAAACAAGGCTGTATTTGGGTAGATTGCACTAGCGGTGTGCCAGAGACAGCAAGAAAACTCAGCCAACAGCTCAAATTAAATGGAGTTGATTATTTGGATGCACCAGTTTCAGGACAAACGATTGGAGCTGAACGAGGAACTCTCACAGTAATGGTCGGAGGTGACGAGTCTGCTTTTAAAAGAGCAAAACCAATCATTCAAGCATTTGCTAATTTAGTTGAATATGTCGGCGAAAGTGGCGCTGCCTTTGCAGTAAAAGCCATCAATAACACATTAATGGCAACACATCTTTGGGCGTTGGCAGAGGGATTAAGTATCCTTAAATCTCAAGGTGTAAATTTACACTCCGCAATGAACTGTATTAACCACTCTAGTGGCAAAAGTAATATTTCAGAACACATCATGATGCAACGTGTTTTAAGCCGTAAATTTGAAAAAACTTTTGCATTAGATTTATTACAAAAGGATATTGGAATTGCACTAAATCTCGTTACTCAAAATAATTTGGAACTCCCAGCTTTTAGTCTTATTCAGCAACAGTTTAATCAGGTTTCCAAACCCGATGCACAACAAGTCGATTTTTCAGCCATAGTTAAGCTATTGGAACAACAAAACCAATTAGAGCTATGTTAAGAGTAGGTCATACGACCTACTCTTTTATAAGAAAGTAGAGTGACTTTATTGATCTGGAATTTCAGCTTCAATCAATAAAGTAAGTAAAGATAGGGATTCTTGCCAACCCAAATAGCAGGCTTCTACAGGAATAACTTCCGGTATGCCTTCTTGCGTAATATGCACTTCTGTACCTACCAATATGCTTTTTAATGTAATAGTAACCTGCATAGTCCCAGGTAAATTGGGGTCATCGAATTGATCGTTATATCGAATTAGTTCATTTGGAACTAATTCCACATATGTTCCGCCAAAAGCATGTGTTGAACCTGTTGAAAAATTGGTAAAACTCATTTTGTATGAACCACCAACATTTGCATCAAAACTATGAACCTTAGCAGTAAAGCCGTGGGGTGGTAACCACTTTACTAAAGCATCTGGATCTAAAAATGCACGGTAAACTCGCTCGGCTGGAGCCTTAAACACGCGATGAAATTTCACTGTTCCTGTTGCCATCATATGCTCCTTATTTTAATTTCCTTAAAATTATTGAAATTATGGCTATTAGCTTAAACCTTCCGATTTATCCAAACGTATATTTTTGGTGTTTTTTTAAACAAAAAAGCCAACTTCAGAACAAACTCAAATTACGAAAACTATGGCTGATTTTTTAGTAAAAATGGAGCAAAATAGTCAGCAATCATAAAGAAACATATTGAATTTGAGATTAATCATGAGTCTGCTCGCTTTCTCCTCATATGCTTTAAACGGTGTAGATGCACAAAAGTTTTTACAAGGCCAAGTTACTGTAGATACTGAACGTTTAGCTGAAAATACAACTCGCTATACAGCCATTTGTGATCTTAAAGGTCGTATTCACTTTGGCTTATGGCTAAAGAAGATTAATCCTGAAAGTTTTGAAATTATAGTTACCCAAGATCAAGCCGAAGAGTTTGCCAAGCATATTAAAAAGTATGGTGCCTTTTCAAAAATGACTTTAAGTGAACAAGACACTGTGTTCCCAAAAGTTGTGGATCACCAAACTGAATTCACTACTGCTGAAACTGATATTTCCGAATGGCAAAAACAAGCCATTATGACTGGTCAAGCTTGGATTACACAGGCTACTGAACATGAATTCCAACCACAGGAATTACGTTTACATCAACGTGAAGGCGTCAATTACGATAAAGGTTGTTACCTAGGTCAGGAAATTGTGGCGCGTCTTTGGTTTAAAGCAAAACCAAAACACTGGTTACATCTCGTACAAGGTACAGGTGAAGCGCCTGCTTCAGCAACTCAATTAAATAACGATATTGAAGTCGTTAATAGTATTGCAAATGATCAAGGCTATCTTGCTTTAGTTGTTGCGAAACCTGCTGCTCTACAAGAGTTGGGGCTTCAAGTTCTTGAGTTGCCAGAAGCTTTAAGTGGCGACGTTGCAAGACCACAATAATAATTTTTATTAGCTCGAACTGCCCACTGCTAAGTTAGTGGGCTTTTTTATAGATACAAAACACTAATGATTTCATTAGATTAGAACGTCAATTTTTTAAGCTTTATATGCCATCATTAGCCCTGTTGAAATTAAAGAGAAAAAAGATGAAAACTAAACTTGCTACACTCATGTTGAGTCTGGCTATTTTCGGTTCTGCTCATGCTGATGTTAAAACACTTGAACAAAATCTTAAGACGAATTATCCCGATTTGCCTGTAAAAGGTGTTTATCAATCGCCTGTGCAAGGTATTTATGAAGTGTATACAAGCGGCCGCATTGTTTATACTAATCAAGATGCGAAGTACTTTTTTGTTGGTAATTTAGTCGACATTAAACAACAAAAAAATATGACTGAAGAACGTATTGCCGAATTGGGTAAGATTGACGTTAAAAGTTTGCCATTAAATCAGGCGATTAAATATGTGAAAGGTAAAGGTGAACGTACAATCTATGTCTTTAGTGACCCAGATTGCCCATATTGCCAGCGCTTAGAACAAAATATGGTTGGGGTTGATAACGTAACCGTATATGTGTTCCTTTATCCTCTTACTAGTTTGCATCCAAATGCTGAAAAAGTTTCAAATCAAATCTGGTGTGCAAAGAATCCGGCAGAAGCTTGGACAAACTATATGCTTAATCGTAAATTACCGACTAATAGCAAAAGTTGCTCAAGCCCAATTCAGAAAAATATTGCTTTAGGTCAAAAATTAAATATCGATGGAACACCTACCCTGTTCTTGCAAGATGGCCAAAGACTCTCTGGTGTACCAAGTGATGCCAAGCAAATTGAAGCATTACTTCAGTCAGCAAAATAACAATATTACCCACTCTGTTTTATAAATATGAGTGGGTATTTTTTCTCCACAATTTGCCCAAAATGCAGTGCTTTATATACAAATCGGCTGTTTACTTTCAGCAATCAATATTTATGATGAGAAATTGAAACTCTTTCATGCATCAATGGAATGATGTAGCTACGAAGTAAAAGGTTAAAAAGAAATGAAGAAATTACTAATCGCAAGCCTAATCACTCTTTCAAGTACATCAATTTTTGCAGCTGATAACACAGCGACTGCTGCTAAAACCGATGTTTTTAAACAAGCTGAACAACTCTACGCAGCAAAAAATTACTCTGCCGCATTTCAAGAAATGCAACGCCTTGCCCAATCAGGTAACGCCCAAGCTATTTATAACTTAGGCTATATGACTCAAATGGGCCAAGGTACAGCAAAAGACTCTTCTAAAGCCCTAAAATATTATGAGGATGCTTCAAATAAAGGTTACGCCCAAGCGAGTTACACCCTTGCACAAATTTATGAGACTGGTGAATTGGGCGTTGCCAAAGATAGCAACAAATTCAGTCAATATATTCAAAAGGCATCGGCTCAAGGTTCTGATGATGCAACTGTGAAAATTGCGACCATTTTATTTGCTCAGAAAAAACCGCAGTCACATCAAATTGCCCTTCAAAAATTGGCGCCTTTAATTCGAAAAGGAAACTACCCTGCTATTCAGGTCAAAGCACTCTATGACATTAGCCAAGGCGTTGAAAATAAAAATCCTTTAATGAAACGCCAAGGTATCGAAGCTTTACAATCAATTGCTCAAAAAGGCTATGCGCCTGCGTCTATGGCTTTAGCCACCATGATGGCGAATGGCAATATCATTCCGCAAAATCTACCGCAAGCTAAAAAGATCTTTACTGAACTCGCCAATCAAAATGTGCCTAACGCTAAAGAGTCTTTAGCCTCGGTTGATAAGATTATTGCAGAAAAGAGCAAACAGGCTGCAAATGCTCCCGCACAGCCAGCACCGAAAAAATAATCAATGATTAGCCCCTTATGGGGCTTTTCTTTTACCACCACAAAGCAATCAGCCAGCTCACCCCTATAAAACCAACAATTGTACTAATCATAAGTGGGGTTAAGGCTTTTTCATTTAAGCCATAGGCTTGTCCAAAAATTCCGAAAGCAATCGGCATTGGTAAAGCAGCGATTAATGTTCCTGCGTAAAGCATTTCACGGCTTACATTTGGAGTTATTAAAAAAAGTGCAAAAATAACAGATGGCATTAGCACAACTTTAAAGGTCGCCAACAAAACACTTTCTATGTTTACCGTTGTTATTCCAATACCTACTAAACTTCCGCCAATTGCAAACAAGGCCAAAGGCGAAGCTGTACGCCCAAGTAACTCTAAAGACTGGTCAAGCGTCGCAGGAAGGTTAACATCTAAAAGAATGCATCCCATCCCAACCAAAATAGCGATAATGACAGGATTCTTGAGTAAGTTTAAAAAAGTCTGTTTTAAAAGTGGCAAAAGACTTTGTTGTTGATGTAAACCAGCTTCGGCCAAAATCAGCATGAGCGCCACAATCAATAAATTTTCAATAATAAGTGTTAAAGAAATATAGATCGCAGCGTGATTACCTATCAACATGGTTAGAATAGCTGTTCCCATAAATCCAGTATTGGACATAGATGCCCCCATCGATATGACGGCGCTATGGGTTAAGCTATTTTTAAAATATTTTCGATAGAGAATGAAAGCCAAGAAAAATAAAATTAAGGACCCACCGCCATAAGCAAGAAAATAAGCTGGGTGCCAAATGTCTTGTAAATTTTTATTTGCCAATGAGTGAATTAAAAAAGCTGGTAAGGAAATTTTAATTACGAATGCGCTAAGAGCCCTGATCTGTTCAGGTGTTACCAATTTGATGAGGACACAAACATAGCCCATCAATAGCAATATCAAGATAGGTAAAATAACCTGAAAAACCACTGACCGTCCTCACTTAGCGAAAGAAAAATGGGCAAAGATGACTTTGCCCAATACAATTAAAAAGAGTTAAAAAGTTGTTTTAATCCATGTGGTTGGCAACGTAAATACTGAGGTGCAATTTTCACTTCTGCCCCTAAAGCCGCTGCTGCATGCCAAGGCCATCTTGGGTCATATAACATTGCACGGGCAAGACCTATGGCATCGGCTTGTTGGTTTTCCAAAATTTGTTCGGCATGTTCTGGCTCAGTAATTAATCCTACAGCAATGACTGGAATAGACACATGCTTTTTAACTTGTTCAGCAAATGGAACTTGGTAACCAGCCCCAATCGTAATAGATTGATGCTCGTGCAAACCTCCACTAGACACATGCACATAGGCTGCGCCCAATTGCTCTAAAGCTTTTGATAAACCCACTGTAGACTCAATATCCCAATGCTCAATGCTCTCCAACCAATCGGTCGCAGATAACCTAACACCTACAGGATAACCTTCTGGTACAGCGAGTTTAATTGCCTGAAGAACCTCAAGAGTCATACGCATACGGTTTTCTAAAGAACCGCCATATTCATCAGTACGCTGATTGGCAATTGGCGATAAGAATTGATGTAGTAAATAACCATGTGCAGCATGAACTTCAATCAACTCAAACCCAGCTTCTACAGCACGTTTTGCAGCTGCTGCAAAGTCTTGTTGAACCTGTTTAATCTCTGCAATGGTCAAAGCATGGGGCGCTGCATCATGAACAGAAAAAGTACTTTTACTTGGTGCAACCGTTTGCCAACCATGAGGCTGATCTTTTGCAATCTGACCTTTACCTAACCACGGTTTTTCAGTAGATGCTTTACGCCCTGCATGAGCTAACTGAATTCCAAATGGCATCGGTGAAAGTGTATGAACCTTAGCTAACAACGTTTTCATTTTGTCACGTTGTTGATCATTCCAAAGCCCAAGGTCAGCATAGCTAATCCGACCTTCAGGTTGTACAGCAGTCGCTTCTACAATACAAAGGCCCGCACCAGACAATGCATAATTTGCCCATTGCTGTTCATGCCAATAGGTAATTTCACCGTCATCTGTTGCCGAATACTGGCACATCGGAGCAATTACAATTCTATTGACCAGTTGTAGTGAACCAAAGTTAACCGTTTCAAATAATTTTGCCATTTTTAATTCCTAGAATTGCTTAATTACACGTAAACCTGCACTCCAGTTACGTCCATCTGCTGGTTCAAAGTAACGTCCAACTGGTTTAGTTGAATCATTTACGATCACTGAACCTGCATAGTTTTTATCAAATAGGTTATCTACACGGGCAAAGCTATTCACTTTCCAGTCACCCATTACCCATGCATAACCCACATTAGCTGAGGTTACACTGTAGCTTGGCGCTGCGTCACTGTTGGTATCATTCACGTATACTTTATCCATATACTGTACATCTACACCGCCATATAAACCGTGCGATGGCTGCCAAGCCAAAGAGGCATAAGCTTGGTTTTTGGCTATTCCTGGAATGTTATTGCCTGATGGAATTTGAGCAATATCTCTATAAGCTGGAATATCAGCAGCAAAAGTTGCATCTAAATATGTATAGCTAGCAGTCGCGGTTAAATCTCGCCACAATTTTTTATTCCATGCAAACTCTACGCCTTCACGTAAAGTTTTATCTGCATTACGAAACGTTGATCGGCCATTTGAATTTCCTGCTGAAACGATGTCATCTTTGGTTTTAGTTTGAAAAACTGCCAAAGTAAAATCACCTAACTGGTTTTGTGACTTTAAACCTGTTTCATAGGTATCACTTGTTGATGCCGTTAAATTAAAATTAAAACCACTTTCTTCATCTAGTCGATATGCCATTTCAGTAAAAGTTGGTGTTTCAAAGCCTTTGGCATAACTCACATAGGCCATCAGTTCAGGTAAAATTTGCCAGCTTAAAGCAGCCGAAGGCAAAACTTTATCGTAATTTGTTTTGCCACTATCATCACCGTTCACAGTTCCATACTGATCAGGTCCTGAAGTAAAATGATCTTTTGATTTGTAATGGACATTGCTATAGCGTACCCCCGTGTCTAAACGCCACGTTGGTAAGAACTGCCATGACGCTTGTAAATATGGGTCGATATTCCATAAAGTATTATCTTCATCACGGCGTAAATTACCTATAACACCATAAACATTGTTTACATTAAAATTTTCAAAGCCTTTACGTTCTTCATCCATTATATCAAGTGCAACACCAACGCTTAGAGTAGTATTTGGAAGTAACTCTTTACCCGTCCAACGGAAGTCAGCGCCATAATAATTACGCTCAAAATCAATGACTCCACCAGCATGCTTTGGGCTAGCTTGACCTGAATAAATAGGCTTACCCTCTTCTAGCTTCACTTCACCTTTAGGTATAGATTGATATTGAGTGACTTGGCGATTACCTAAATATGCCATGGCATAGAGTTCATTTTTATCATTAATAGGCTTAGACCATGTCACCCCTGTTTGGGTCTGTTCAATATCTTTACGGACATTAAATTGCTTTAAAAATGGAACTTGTTGCTTTGGATTAGCATTCCACTGGTCATGCGTTAAACCCTGCGGGTCGTCTGCATGAATTTTGACATAGTTGGTTATCCAGTTGATTTTGCTACCATCATCAAGATTCCAACTGAGCTTTGCATTATTTAGTACTTTTTCTGCACCGCTATGTTCTCGGTAACCATCAGTATCGAAGTATGATGAACTAATAACATAGCTTGGTTCATTCGCACCCTTTGCTCCACCTTGTAGCACGAGCCCTGCTCGGCTTTTATCGTGACTGCCTCCCGAATAACTCAGCTCTATTGAATCTTTCCCTTGCCCTTCTTTAGTAGACGTTAAAATTGTCCCGCCAGATGAGTTTCCATACAGTGAAGAAAAAGGTCCTGTTAGAACTTCAACATGGTCCAGACTACTTAAATCGATATTAGACGTTTGGCCTTGTCCATCCGGCATTGTTGCAGGAATACCGTCGACATATAAACGAATACCACGGACACCAAAAGTAGAACGTGCACCAAAACCACGCATAGAAAGCTGTAAATCTTGGGCATAATTTTCACGATTACGAATCTGTAAACTCGGTACACCTTTCACAACTTCGGTTAAATTTACTTGTGAAGAAGTATCAACTTGAGGTGCATCTATTCGAAAAACCGAGGCCGGTGTCTGCAAATAGGTTGTATCGGTACGGGTTGCTTCCACATGTAATGTTGGCAATACAGTTACGTCTTGTGTTAAATCTTCTGCCCAAACAAGTGGGCTAGAAATACAGCCCATACTCATCAAAATACAGTAATGAAGTCGGTCTAAGCGTAATAAGGACATGCTTATTTCCTTTATTTATATTGTAGTTATGATAACAAAAAGCAGTGTCTTGTCTGGATATTGAATTCGATCTGCATTGTTGTAAATCTGGAACACTCTTCCTCGATATCTAAAAACTGATTTCCAGATTAAAATTATCGACTCAAAGATGGATGATCTTTCCAGCAATATCGTTCAGGCCAATGTTTTGCTTCTTCGGCATAATCAATTCCAATCCGTGGTGTTAAAACAACTTCCGGTTGCGTTGATGCTGCTTCAACCCACAGTCCAGACTCCTCTCCCAAGATTTGCCCCTTTAAAGATCGATCAATCCCTAAATAGCGTGTCAATTTGCCGGGCCCAGCTAAAAGCTTATATTCTTTTTTGGTTGAAGCACCATTTAAAAATGCAGAACGAATCATTACCCCTTCAGGCACACCTTCTGTCTGAGTAATAAGATTGAGCATTTCATACATGCCATAAATTAAATAGACGTAAATTGTGCCACCAGGGCAATACATTACCTCTGTTCGAGCGGTGCGTTTGTCATTGTAACTATGGCAAGCTTTATCACGAACGCCCAAATAAGCTTCAGTTTCACTAATTGTACAGCGGATCACTTGGCCATCAGGTTGTCGCTTACACAATACGCAGCCGATTAAATCATAAGCTACTTCTGAGGTTTCACGTTGAAACCAGCTTAATGGTAAAATATCTGACATAGTAATCTCTGAAATATTACATACCACACGTTATACTTGATTAATCCAGTATATCTGTTAATTCTGCGAGTTGGCATGCCTGAGTTACCCGAAGTCGAAACCACTAAAACTAGTTTATTTCCATTATTGAATCAAAAAGTTCTAAGTGTTGAAGTACGCAATCCTAGCTTACGCTGGCCTATACCAGATGATGTCCAGAAACTTGTTGGACAACGTCTCATTGGGTTAAATCGACGTTCAAAATATATTTTGGCAGAGTTTGAACAAGATCAAATGCTTTGGCATTTAGGCATGTCAGGAAGCTTTCGTCTGACCGAACCAAATGACGAACTCAGAAAGCATGACCATCTAATTATTCAATTTGAAGATCAGCAATTACGTTACCATGACCCTCGCCGTTTCGGTTGTATTGTTTGGCTTAACCACGAGACTCAAGGCAAACTCATAGATACTTTAGGGCCTGAACCTTTAAGTGACGACTTTCATGCGGAATATTTAGCTTCAAAACTCAAAAATAAATCTGTCGGCATAAAAATTGCACTCATGGATAATCATGTAGTCGTCGGTGTAGGCAATATTTATGCAACTGAAAGTTTGTTTAATGTTGGTATTCACCCAGCACAGCCTGCTTGTGACTTAAGGATGCAACAAATTGAGAAACTTGTTGTCGAAATTAAGCGCATTTTAAAGTCGGCAATTGATTTAGGTGGCTCGACATTACGAGACTACAGCAATGCCATGGGAGAAAATGGTTATTTCCAACAAACATTACTCGCTTATGGCCGTGCTGGCGAAATGTGTGTTAACTGTGAAACCACATTAGAAAACTTAAAACTTGGTCAGCGTGCCAGCGTATTTTGCCCACAGTGCCAACCGCTTAAAAAGCTGAGAAAGCCTTAATTTTTTGGAGGAAGACAACATGCAAACAGCAATTGTCCGACATATTTTAGTCAAAGATAAAGACTTAGCTGAGCAGCTAAAAAAGAAGCTACAAAGTGGTGCTGACTTTGCCAAACTTGCCAAGCAATACTCTACCTGTAATTCGGCAAAACGTGGTGGTGAACTTGGCGAAGTCAAAAAAGGGCAACTGGTGCCCGTCATCGACAAAGTTGTTTTTACAGCTGCTGAACGTGTGTTACAAGGTCCGATCAAAAGTCAGTTTGGCTATCATCTTTTAGAAGTTAAATTTAGAATGGGTAGCTTACGCTGATTCCATAATTTTAACTATGGTTTTTCAGAAGCCTGTGCATTCAGCTGATATGTCCAGGCTTTAACATAATCGCCTGACTCTAATTTTATATTTGCGATAACACGCTGGTATTGAAAACCTTCAAAGTCATCAAGCACCTGCCAGTTTTCAGCAAGTTTTTCTGTGCTAAACAAATAGCCCTCTACCCAATCTGCTTCCGAATCTAACTCTAACGCTTTTAACCCTTTGTCTGGCCCCCAATCTAAAATATGAATCACACCTCTTACACTGGCTTTGGTCCAACTACCGCCAATTTGTTCGAGAATATGAGCATTTGCTTTATTTGGACATAATGTTCCATACACAAAAAGCTGATTCATTCATCTATCCCTTTTTCAATATTCATAATTGGTCTAATCTGCGATCTTGCAATTTTATCAATATCTTGAGTCCAATATAAAATATTAAGTAATAAAAAACGGCACTCAAGGTACCGTTTTTATTTCAAATCTTATTAGGCTTGCTTTTTCAACTCATCACGAATTTCACGTAATAATTGAATATCTTCAGGAGTTGCAGCTGGAGCTTCTGGCTCTTCTTTATTACGGCGAAGTTTATTTAATAATTTCACCATTAAGAACACAACCCAAGCCAGAATAATAAAGTTAATTAAAATAGTGAGGAAATTACCATAAGTTAAAACATTAATACCTGCTTTTTGCAAAGTATCTAAAGATTGCAAGTTATTAGGGTTTGCACCTAATACAATGAATTTTTGAGAGAAATCAACACCACCACCAGTAATTACTGTGATAAGTGGCATGATGATATCTTTAACTAAAGAGTCCACGATTTTGCCAAAAGCACCACCAATAATCACACCAATAGCTAAATCCATCATATTGCCTTTAATGGCAAATTCTTTAAATTCTTGAATAATACTCATCTAAACATCTCCAGATGTCGGGGGCAGAAACACGTCATATTTTTCTTTTTCATTGGCATCTTATCGAATTAGATAGTACTCGCCATGATATTGATAATTTAATATTTTTATCAAAAAAAGAAAGTTATTTCACACTTTAACAACATATTCTCTTACAAGAAAAATATGAAATTAAGCTTAGCTTAACTTTAAATATTACGATTAAAAAAACCGCTAAATTAATTTAGCGGTTTTTTCTTTTTCATTTAAGAAAAATTATTTATCACGATTACGTTTACGTTCGTTTTCAGTCAAGTAACGCTTACGGATACGGATTGATTTAGGTGTTACTTCTACTAACTCGTCATCTTCAATGAATTCAAGCGCTTGTTCAAGCGTATATTCAATTGCAGGTACTAAAGTTAAAGCATCATCTGTACCAGACGCACGAACGTTAGTTAATTGTTTCGCTTTAGTAGGGTTTACAACCATATCGTCTGAACGAGAGTTAATACCCACGATCATACCTTCGTAAACTTCTAACTGTGGTTTAGCGAACAAACGACCACGGTCTTGTAAACTGAACAATGCATAGCCCAAGCAAGTACCTTGAACCATAGAGATCAATACACCGTTTTGACGTTTCGCAACAGTACCTTGTTTAACAGGACCATAATGCGAGAAGCTTGAAGTCATGATCCCTGTACCAGAAGTCATGGTCAAGAATTCAGAACGGAAACCAATCAAACCACGTGAAGGTACAGTTGCTTCAATACGGATACGGCCTTTACCGTCAACTTCCATATTGGTCATCTCGCCTTTACGGTGACCCATTTGTTCCATTACAGCACCTTGATGCTGTTCTTCAACGTCAAAAGTTACGTTTTCGTAAGGCTCTTGTCTTTCACCATCAATTTCTTTGATGATTACTTGTGGACGAGATACGCCCATTTCGAAGCCTTCACGACGCATGTTTTCAATTAAAACTGAAAGATGAAGTTCACCACGGCCAGATACTTTGAAACGGTCTGGACTGTCAGTGTCTTCAACACGTAAAGCTACGTTATGAATTAATTCGCGATCAAGACGTTCACGGATATTACGTGAAGTTACGAACTTACCTTCTTTACCAGCAAACGGAGAGTTGTTTACTTGGAAAGTCATAGATACTGTAGGTTCATCTACAGATAAAGCTGGTAATGCTTCAACATTTTTCGGATCACAAATGGTGTCAGAAATGTTAAGTGCGTCGATACCAGTAATACATACGATATCACCAGCAGATGCTGATTCAACATCGATACGCTCTAAACCATGGTAACCCATGATTTTTAAGATACGGCCGTTACGTGTATTACCTTCTTTGTCAATTACAGTAACAGGAGTATTTAATTTTACTGAACCACGTTGAATACGACCAACACCGATAACACCTACGAAGCTGTTATAGTCAAGTGATGAAATCTGCATTTGGAATGGACCATCAACATCAACTGCTGGTGGTTCAACGATGTCTACAATCGTTTCGAACAACGGAGTCATGTCTTCTGCAAGTTCTTCTGGAGCAGGACCCGCTACACCACGTAAACCTGATGCATAAACGATTGGGAAATCTAATTGCTCATCAGTTGCACCAAGGTTATCAAATAAATCAAACACTTGATCAATAACCCAATCTGGACGCGCACTTGGTTTGTCAACTTTGTTGATAATAACAATTGGTTTTAAACCACGAGCAAAGGCTTTTTGTGTCACAAAGCGAGTTTGTGGCATTGGGCCTTCTTGAGAGTCAACTAAAAGTAATACGCAGTCAACCATCGACATAACACGTTCTACTTCACCACCGAAGTCGGCGTGTCCCGGGGTATCCACGATGTTGATACGGTAAGTTGTATCAGTACGTTTATCTAACCAAGTAATAGAAGTGTTCTTTGCAAGAATGGTAATACCACGTTCACTTTCAAGCGCATTTGAGTCCATGACACGCTCAATCTCGCCTGCTCGTTCACCGAGAGCACCAGATTGCTGAAGTAGTTTATCGACAAGTGTGGTTTTCCCGTGGTCGACGTGCGCAATAATTGCGATATTACGGAGATTTTTGATATCTGACATGAAAATTCGAAACGCCTGAAATTTGAGGGCAAATTATACAGAAAAACACTACTCTTGAGTAGTGACAGTTTATTGACATTGACAAAAAATTTTCCAATAGCCTGTATTTCGTTTTGTAAAGATAGGTATCTCGATTAGAATAGCGCCAATTTGCAAAATTGCGGCGGACCTACACCCATGTCCAATCAACACTCTCAAGACCATCTTGACCTTGTTTATGGCTTAGATGATCGACCAAAACCTCTGATCGCTTTTTTAGCAGCTTTCCAGCATTTGCTTGCGATTATTGTACCAATTGTTACACCTGGGCTTTTAATTTGTTTAGCTTTAGGCGTATCACGCACCGAAACCAACATGATTTTATCGATGTCTTTGGTGATTTCGGGTATTGCTACATTTCTTCAATGTAAAAAAGTCGGCTCGTTTGGTGCAGGTCTTCTGATTGTACAAGGCACAAGCTTTAACTTTATTGGTCCAATTATTGGTATTGGTAGTGCAATGGTTGCTGCAGGAACGCCTGTAAACCAAGTTATGGCTGCAATTTTTGGTGTAGTCATTGCTGGTTCCTTTATTGAAATGGGTGTTTCGCAAATTCTTCCATGGGTAAAAAGATTAATTACTCCCTTGGTGACTGGTATTGTTGTTTTATTAATTGGCTTAACACTTATTAAGGAAGGCTTGATTAGTATGGGTGGTGGCTACCAAGCCATGCAAGACCATACTTTTGCAAGTGCAGACAACCTGATTATGTCATGTACCGTACTTGCGATTATTATTGTGCTAAACCGCATTCGGGTGGTTTGGATTAAAAGTTCAGCCATTTTAATCGCTTTAGTGATTGGTTACATTCTTGCAGGATTTATGGGTTACCTAGATTTCTCAGGTATTAAAGATGCGCCTCTTGTACAGATTCCAACACCGATGCACTTTGGTTTAAGCTTTTCTTGGGGCTTATTCATTCCAATGGCATTCATTTATTTGGTGACCTCTTTAGAAGCGATTGGTGACGTGACTGCAACCAGTAAACTTTCAAACCAACCCGTTAATGGTCCAGAATGGATGAAACGCATTAAAGGCGGTGTTTTAGTAAATGGTGCAAACTCTTTACTCGCAGGCTTATTTAATACTTTCCCTAGCTCTGTATTTGCTCAAAATAATGGTGTAATCCAACTTACTGGGGTTGCAAGTCGTTATGTAGGTATCTGGATTGCTGCTTTACTTATTTTATTGGGCTTATTTCCAGCAGTAGCTGGTGTAATACAAGCCGTACCACAGGCGGTATTAGGTGGTGCTGTGATGGTAATGTTCGGTGCCGTAGCTGCATCAGGTATTAACATTCTCTCATCTATTCACCTTGATCGCCGAGCACTTTTAATTATCGCAATTTCACTTGCATTAGGTTTGGGGGTTGCTCAAGTTCCTCAAATTTTGGAACACCTACCAGAATTATTTAAAAATATTTTTAGCTCTGGCGTAGCGACAGGTGGTATAGCAGCATTAATTTTAAATGTTGTACTTCCTGAAACACACAAATAACTATTTTTTAATTTTGATTATTGCCCAGTTTCCACTGGGCATTCTTCTTCATGAGAGATGTACATGGATCCTAGAAGTGAAGTGGTATTGAGACAACAAGACTATTTAAAAGGTAGAGTCTTGTTCATTAATGCACCGAATGATGCCTTAGTTAGTCAATTACCAGCGGATATTGATGCTTCAGTCTGGACATGGAACCATGCTGACTATCAGAGCTTTATAAATAGTGGAACAAATGCACATTTCTCAGTTGAGTTTCCATTACAAGAATTCGACCAAGCCGTCATTTTTGTTCCCAAATCTAAAGAACTGTTAAATTACATACTGCATGTCGTAATGAGCAATCTTAAAACTGCTCAGTCTGTTTTTTTAGTAGGTGAAAAAAAAGGTGGTGTTGAACGCGCTGCCAAACAACTACAAAGCTTCGGCAAAGTACTTAAACTCGATAGTGCACGCCACTGTCAGCTATGGCACTTAAAGATTGAAAAAACAGAACAAATTAAACCTCTCGAAAGTTGGCTTAAAACTTACACTGTTCATGTTAATGAACAAGAACTTACGATTTGTGCCCTTCCCGGTGTGTTTAGCCAAAATCATCTAGATGTCGGAACTGCTGTTTTACTCCCTTATCTTAATCAGGTGAAATCAGGTAGAATTGCCGACTTCGGGTGTGGTGCTGGAATTATCAGTTGCTATTTGGCAAAAATAAATTCAAGTAATATTATTCATGCCCTAGATATTGATGCTTTCGCTTTACGGTCAACGGAAATGACTTTTAGTCGAAATGGAATAGGTTCAGACCAGTTGAGATTGCAGCCTGTTACAGGAATTGCAGACGCTCCAACAGAACTCGATGCCATTGTCAGTAATCCCCCTTTCCATCAAGGTATTCATACCAACTATGATGCAAGTGAAGGACTCTGCCAGAACGCTAAAAAACATTTAAAGGCATCAGGTGAGCTATGGATTGTAGCAAACCGTTTTTTAAACTATCCGATCTTAATTGAGAAGCACTTTGGTCAGTGCCAGATTAAAACTGATCTTCAAGGCTTTAAGGTGTTATATGCCTGTGCATAACAAACTATGTAAGGAATCTCCATGAGCGAAACACATGCTCCTGAAAAACTCCAGCGTAAGCTTGGGGCTCGTCATCTGAATATGATCGCCATTGGTGGTTCCATTGGTACAGGCCTCTTCCTTGCTTCTGGATCAACAATTGCAAATGCTGGTCCCGGTGGAGCGCTACTCGCCTACTCACTCATTGGCATTATGATTTACTTCTTAATGACCAGCTTAGGCGAGCTTGCAACTCATACACCAACATCTGGCGCCTTTTTTACTTATGGCAGTCGTTATGTCGAAGAAGGCTTTGGTTTCGCTCTAGGCTGGAACTATTGGTATAACTGGGCAATTACAGTTGCATTCGAACTTGTTGCAGTCCAGTTTATTATGAAGTTCTGGTTCCCTGATATTCCGGGGTTCTATTGGAGTGCCCTATTCCTTGCCGTTATTTTCATGATTAACGCAATGACAGTAAAGGGATTTGGCGAAAGCGAATTCTGGTTCTCAATGGTAAAAGTGATTGCGATTGTTGCATTCATTATTATTGGCTTAGCTATGATCATCAAGATTATGCTAACTCCTGGTGTTGCAACATTCGGGAACTGGACTTACAAAGAGGCACCTTTTGTAGGCGGTTTACAAGCCATGATTGGTGTAGCAATGATTGCCGGATTCTCTTTCCAAGGAACTGAAATGGTTGGGGTTGCTGCTGGCGAATCAAAAGATCCAAAGAAGACAATTCCGCTTGCAATCAAACAGATTTTCTGGCGAATCTTATTATTTTATATCCTATGTATTTTCATTATCGGCACTCTGATTGCCTATGATGACCCGAATTTATTGCAAGCAGCAGCCACTGAAGATATCGCGCTTTCTCCGTTTACATTGCTTTATGAAAGAGTAGGTTTTGCTTTCGCTGCGAGTTTAATGAATGCTGTCATTCTTACTGCTATTTTATCAGCAGGTAATTCAGGTATGTATTCCTCAACTCGTATGTTGTTTAAAATGGCTCAAGAAGGCCGTGCTCCAAAGTGGTTTGCAAAACTCGATGGTCGTGGCGTTCCAATGAACGCGCTATACGCAACGACATTTATTGCTGCATTCTGTTTTTTAACGACATTTATTGGTGAAAAACAAGTATTTAACTGGCTACTCAATATGTCGGGTATGTGCGGTTTTATTGTTTGGTTAGGAATTGCGATTTCACATTATCGTTTCCGTAAAGGATATATTGCTCAAGGCTATAAATTAGAAGATTTAGCATATCGTGCCAAATTTTTCCCATTTGCCCCTTGGTTTGCTTTTATTCTCTGTTCAATCATCATTTTAGGGCAGAACTATCAAGCCATTTTAGGTGGAAAAATTGATTGGTTAGGCTTACTTTCAACTTATATTAGCTTGCCTTTGTTCTTGATCATTTGGTTAGGCTATAAGTGGAAAAATAAAACCAAATTGATCTCTTACGATCAAATGAATGTGAAGCCTGAGCAAGACTAAGAATCGGTAATTAAAAGTTAATCAAAGATCAAAAACTTGATCTTTGATTAAAAAAGCGTAAAATGCCGTTCAGATTTTTAACGGCACTTTTAAATAAGGAGGACATCATGCCATTAGTACAAGGTAAAACAGATTAAATAATTTGGCACGATGTCAGCTCACGGACAAGTGTACAAATTCACACCACTTGTCCGAATGCTTAAATTTAAAACCTAGCATTCGCTAGGTTTTTTTATGCCTGCTCGGACAAAAATAAGAGAAAAATTATGGGCATACAAAAAATATTAAACAAGGAGGCACTCTATGGTGTCCCTGTTAAAATTTTCACTCAAGACATAGATAGTGAAAGTATCGAACAACTCAAGAAAATGGCACAGCTGCAATTCATCTATTCTCATATTGCAGTTATGCCTGATGTGCATGTGGGCAAAGGTGCTACTGTAGGTAGTGTTATTCCTACTAAACACGCCATTATTCCTGCTGCTGTAGGAGTTGACATTGGATGTGGAATGAATGCAATTCGCTTGAGTTTAAAGGCTTCACAATTACCTGATAACTTAAGTCGTTTGCGTGATGCGATCGAACGTAAAGTTCCTGTTGGCTTTGCTTTGCATAAACAAGTCAAAGCGAAAGCTTCTAGCATTATTCCACTTGAAAAACGATTAGAACCAATTATCAAGAAGCATCCTGGTCTTGTCCGAATGCTTCGGCAATTTGATGCAACATGGCAAAAACAACTTGGTACTTTAGGTGGTGGCAATCACTTTATAGAGTTATGTATTGATGAGAATCAAGATATATGGGTAATGCTACATTCAGGTAGCAGAGGGCTTGGTAATGTTATTGGTACTTACTTTATTGAGTTAGCCAAAAAAGAAGCTCAGCATCGCTTTGGCCATGTACCAGATAAAGACTTAAGTTATTTTGCTGAAGGCTCAAAAAGTTTTGATGATTATGTAGAAGCTGTAGAGTGGGCACAAGAATATGCTTTTGAAAATCGCAAAGAGATGATGCGATTAATTTTAGAAGCGATCCGCCCTCTTCTACCTTCTTTTCAAATGACAAAAGAAGCGATTAATTGTCATCATAATTATGTAAGCCGTGAAACACATTTTGGCGAAAATCTATTGATTACCCGAAAAGGTGCAATTAGAGCAGGCTTAGATGAGCTAGGTATTATTCCAGGTTCAATGGGCGCACGATCTTATATTGTTAAAGGCAAAGCAAATCCTGAATCATTTTGTTCTTGTTCTCATGGCGCTGGTCGCAAGATGAGCAGAAGTAAAGCAAAAGTTCTTTTTAATCAGCAAGATCTTATTGAACAAACCCAAGGTATTGAATGTCGCAAAGATAGTGGCGTTGTCGATGAAATTCCAAGCGCCTATAAAGACATTGATGAAGTCATGGCAAATCAGTCAGACCTCATTGAAGTCGTTCATACTCTAAAACAAGTTTTATGTATTAAAGGTTAAAGCATGAAAATTAAAGAAATGCCAAAGATCAAACTCCGTAATCAAGTAGCTCTATCCCCTTTACTCCACAAAGGTGGTATGTACGAAACGGAAAAACCTCGCGCTCAACATCGTAGAGATAGACAAGATGCTAAACAGCAATTGAGAAAAGGTGATTGGTAAATAATTTAGACCGAGATCGAAAGTCATTATTAAGGAGACACAGAAATGACTAAATATTTTAAAAATCGCCATAAAAAAAGCGACTCTAACGAGTCGCTTTTTTACTGTTCAAGAACTCAAATTATTGAGCTGCTGCAGGAGCTGCCGCTTCTTGACCAGGTTGAACAACTACAGTACGGCTACCAGTGATTGTCGCGAATACACGACGGTTCATAGCACGACCTTCTTTAGTTTTGTTGTCAGCAATCGGTTGATCCCAAGCGAAACCTTGAGTAGACAAACGAGATGCATCAACGTTGTATTCGTTTACAAGAGCTGATTTAACAGAGTTAGCACGAGCTAAAGATAAACGTTCGTTCAACTTACGTGGACCAGTGTTATCTGTGTGACCTTCGATACGTGCAGTAGCGTTAGGGTATTCAGTTAACTTCTCAGCAACTTTAGCGATTTCTGGCTTGTATTGGTCTTTGATGTTTGATTTGTTAGTATCAAAGAACACACGAAGTTCCATGTTAAGGTCTTCAGTTAACTCTTGTGGTTGTGGAGCAACTGGAGTTGGTTCAACTGGAGCAACTTCTACTACAGGAGCAGCAGGCTTCAAGTGACCACCAAGAACTACGTTCAAACCAGCAAGAGCTGTATAGTTCCAGAACTTTTCGTCAAAGTTATAAGTACCACGAGCTTCTGTACGAAGAGATAAAGCATCGTTTAAGCGCCAGAAAGCACCAACACCAGCATTACCTAAAGTACCTTCTTCATCATTGTGATAAGAAAGGTCAGGAATCTCGTATTTGTAGTGACCAGCACCTAACAATACGTATGGCTTGATTTTGCTGTCATAGTTTTTAGTGATTAAATCAGAAGTAACATAGAAGTTACCGTTGATTTGTTTTTGTTTGTATTCAGCGCTTGGAGCACCAGCAATACCTTCTACATCACCCTTAACTTGGTTATATTCAGCTTCGAAACCTAACCATGGTGTTAACTCGATACCAAGAGCTGCACCAACGAATAAATCGTCTTGTAATTCAGGTCCGTTAGTTAACTCGCCATCTTTACCGCCATTGTTGTGTTGAGTGTCTTGGAAAGTGTAACCAAGCAATAATGGAGTAACAGTTACGCCAGCATTAGCAGCAGCTAATGGAGCAGCGACAAGCATAGCAAGTGCAATACGACTCAATTTCATGGATATCCTCCAGAGATAACAATTGTTGTTCAAGCTCAGCCTAAATTTATTGGCCCCTGAGATATTTTCACCCCAGTATTATTTTTAAGCTATTCACATTTGAATCATACAAACACTTGATAGACTTTCCAAGTGCTTGATAATTTTAATCAAGTAAATTATTGACAAAATTACTTACAATTTCCGTTGTAATTCGGTAATTTTTCACTCAACTAGCAAATATGAACAACTTCTTTCTTTCGCTTACGGTGATTTTACCAGTATTCTAGCATCCTGATAACCTTTATTTAATTTTGTGTTTCCTCACTATAAAAATCATTATAAATCATTGATAGAAAGCATAAAATCAAAATATTTCTTTATATATTAAGGAATTTTAATGTTTAAAACTCCCGGTTTCACGTTGTTGGAACTCACTATAACGCTCGCAATTCTTATGATCATGGTCACTATAGCGCTTCCTTTATATCATCAATTTATGGCTTCTGTAGAATTAAAAAATTCGTCTCGACTACTCACAATTCATATACAAAAAGCCAAATACGACGCAATTCTACGACATAAGAGTGTCGTACTTTGCCCAACTGTTGATTTGTCTACATGTAATAGTAACTGGGATACAAGTCTTATAAGCTTTGTAGACACGAATCAGAATCTACAAAGAGAAAACAATGAAGAAGTATTAACCAATGTTGAACTTGCTCATCGCTACGGTTCTTTAAAATTTCATAAGTTTGGAAAAAAACTAAATAGTATTGTATTTCAGGGCGACACAGGACTGCCACGCGAATCTAACGGCACTTTTATTTACTGTTCTTATAACCAGCTTAAAAACTTTAAATTAGTTCTCAGCAAAATGGGACACACCCGTTTAGAAGACCTTAAAAATTGTTAGAACTCTACAGTCTAATGCAGAAGATATCTCTCTTTGATTTTTGCAATATACTGCCTAGGTTTTAAACATTTCTTATTTTGAGATTAAGAACAATCGGAGATTACAACAATGACTGACATCGTAATTGTAAATGGTGCTCGTACTGCCATGGGTGGTTTTCAAGGATCACTATCAGGACTTACAGCGCCTGAATTGGGTGCGGTAACGATTAAAGAAGCAATCGCACGAGCAGGTTTACAGCCTACTGATGTCGAAGAAGTCATTATGGGTTGTGTACTGCCTGCTGGCCTAAAGCAAGGTCCAGCACGTCAAGCGATGCGTAAAGCTGGCTTACCAGACTCTACAGGTGCAGTAACGATTAACAAGCTTTGTGGTTCTGGCATGAAAGCTGTTATGCAAGCCGCTGATATGATTAAAGCAGGTAGTGCTGAAGTTGTTGTTGCTGGTGGCATGGAGTCTATGACAAATGCACCTTATGTTTTACCAAAAGCACGAGCTGGCTATCGCATGGGCCATGGCGAAATTAAAGATCATATGTTCTTTGATGGGCTTGAAGATGCTGAAACTGGGCGTTTAATGGGTTCATTTGCTCAAGATATGGCCAATACTCGTGGCTATACACGTGAGCAAATGGATGACTTTGCGATTCGCTCTTTAAAACGTGCTCAAACAGCAATTACTGAAGGTTATTTCAAAGACGAAATCGTTCCAGTTACTGTACCTAGTCGTAAAGGTGATGTCGTTGTTGATCAGGATGAACAACCTTTAAATGCCAAGATTGACAAGATTCCTTCACTCAAACCAGCTTTTGCAAAAGACGGTACGATTACCGCCGCAAATGCAAGTTCTATTTCGGATGGTGCATCTGCATTAGTATTAACTTCAAGTGAAGTTGCAGCACAGCGCGGTTTGCAACCGCTTGCAAAAATTATCGCGACAGCGTCAAACTCTCAGCATCCTTCAGAATTTACGATCGCTCCAGTTGGTGCTATCGAAAAAGTGCTTAAAAAAGCGGGATGGAATGCGCAAGACGTTGACCTGTGGGAAATTAACGAAGCGTTTGCTATGGTTACCATGTGCCCAATTGATGATTTCAAACTTGATGCAGAGAAAGTAAATATCAATGGTGGTGCTTGTGCACTAGGTCACCCTGTAGGTTCTACGGGCTCTCGTATTATTCTTACACTTATTCATGCACTGAAACGTACTGGCGGTAAAAAAGGTATTGCTGCACTCTGTATTGGTGGTGGTGAGGCAACAGCAGTTGCAATTGAACTCATTTAATCCAAATTCATTATTTTAAAATCCCACTTCGGTGGGATTTTTTATGAAAAAACTACAAAAAATGACCCACAAAATCACTTTTAAGTTTTAACTTATTCCTTTAAACGAAAACAACAATGGACAATAACAATGCAACTCAATCACTATCTCAATTTCCAAGGTCAAGCAGAACAAGCCTTTAACTTTTATAAATCAGTATTTGGTGGTGAATTCGGTATGTTAAGCCGTTATGGTGATATGCCAGCGCCTGAAGGTGTGACGTTATCGGAAGCCGACAAAAATCTGGTTCTACATGTTTCTTTACCGATTAATGAGTACACTGTGCTTATGGCCTCAGATACAAATGATCAGTTTTGTGCCCCTAACAGCGTTTTTACCCAAGGAAATAATCACTACATCTCGATCAACCTTGAAAAAGATGAGCAAGAAAAAGCAAAACAACTTTTTGATGCCTTATCTGTTAATGGTCAAATTGAAATGCCTTTAGAAAAAACGTTCTGGGGCGCATTGTACGGTGCTTTTACCGATCAGTTCGGTATAAAGTGGATGGTTAACTGCCAGCTTGATACCTAACATGTTCAATATTTAGTCCTTATAGAGATACCCACTATTTCTATAAGGGCTTTAAACATCGATATTGGAATATTGTGCAATAATCATTAAACCTACAGTAATAAAACCAATTCCCACCCATCCTGCCACATCGATATTCTGACCAAGAAAAATCTTTGCCAAAAAAGCTGTTGCTAATACACCTATCCCAGACCAAAGCACATATAAGATTCCAGCCTGCATATATTTCAAAGCAATAGCAGCGCATGCAAAAGAAATAATATACAAAACCAGAGCAATACCCTGAGCTGTTTTATTGACTAAGCCATTCCCCTTAGCAGAATAAAATGTTGAGAGTACATCTGTCGCAATAGCAAAAAGTAGCCACCAAGCACCAGGATTTATTTTTGAAATTAAACCAAACATTGTTGTTCTTCAGTTGAGTCATTTAAAAATTATTCATAAAAAAAGCTGAACCTGAGTTCAGCCTTTATATTTAAAAACTATTTAAGCACCAGTTTGATAACTTGCTTGTGGTACGGCTGTTGAAGCTTGGTATGGGTTGGTAAAGTCTTGCAAACCAGCTGCCGCTTCTTGCACATCTTTACCTTCTTTAATCACAAAACTATCAAAACCTGAACGTTTTAAGTAGTTTAAGACATCCTTAAACACATCACCAGTTGCACGCAATTCGCCTTGGAAACCTTGACGGCGCAATAGTGCAGCAAATGAATAACCACGACCATCACCAAAACCTGCAAATTCAATGAAGATTGCATCAAGTTCATTTAATGGAAATGTGTGCTCTTCAGGTGAATCATTTACAGTCACATACAAAGCTTTTTTGCCTTGAACGTTAGCTAATTGATCGAGTTGAGCTGTTGTTACAACAACATCACCTTGGAGAATAACACCATCTTCAGCAATGATTTGATAAGTATTATCTGCAATCGTGCCATCTTTATAAAGCACTGGTAGAGCTGTATTAAGCATATGCACGCTCCTTAAATGGTTGAATTCCTACACGGCGATATGTATCAACAAAACGCTCACCTTCCGTACGTAAATCAAGATAAGTATTTAATACTTCTTCAATGACATCTGGCACTGCATCTGCTGCAAATGATGGGCCTAAGATGTCACCGATTGATGCATCATGGTCTGAATTACCACCTAATGTAATTTGGTAGAATTCAGCACCTTTTTTATCTACGCCTAAAATACCGATGTTACCTACGTGGTGGTGACCACAAGCATTCATACAACCAGAAATATTTAGATCTAAATGACCAAGATCATAAACTTTGTCTAAGTCATCAAAACGACGTGTAATCGCTTCAGCAATTGGAATTGATTTCGCGTTTGCAAGTGAACAGAAATCACCGCCTGGGCAACTAATGATATCGGTAATAAAGCCGATATGTGCGCGTGCCATATTTTGTTGTTCAAGCGCTTGCCATACATCGAACAAATCTTTTTGAGGTACATCCGCCAAAGCAATGTTTTGTTCGTGAGTCGTGCGAAGTTCACCAAACGTATATTTATCAGCAAGATCTGCAATAAAATTCATTTCTTCAGTGGTCATATCACCCGGTGCGATACCTGCACGTTTTAGAGAAATCGTAACAATACGATAGCCCTTCACTTTATGCGCATGCGTGTTGATGTTGAACCACTGTTTGAATTTTGGATGTTCAGCAAATAAAGCTGTGAAGTCTTCATCCTCTAAATCTTGATAATCAAACGGGGTGAATTCTTCATCCAGTTTTTTCAAGATTTCTGGCTGAATCTTCAATGCTTCACGTGTATGTTCAAATTCAGCTTCAACTTTCTGTGCAAACACTTCAGGAGTTAATGCTTTAACTAGAATTTTGATACGTGCTTTATATTTGTTATCACGACGGCCATGCAAGTTATAAACACGTAAAACCGCTTCTAAGTAAGCAATTAAATCTTCACGTGGTAAAAACTCACGAATCACACTACCGATGATTGGGGTACGGCCTAAACCACCACCAGCCATAATCTTATAGCCGATCTCGCCTGCTTCATTACGCACGATATAAACACCAATATCGTGGAATGCAGTTGCCGCACGATCTTTTTCTTCAAGTGCAGAAACAGCAATTTTGAACTTACGTGGCAAGAATGCAAATTCTGGGTGGAATGTACTCCACTGACGAATCAACTCACATGTTGGACGTGGGTCTGCAATTTCACCAGCAACCACACCTGCATATTGGTCAGTTGTCGTGTTACGAATACAGTTACCACTGGTTTGAATGGCATGCATTTGTACAGTTGCAAGTTCAGCCAAAATGTCTGGCACATCTTCAAGTGCAGGCCAGTTTAACTGAATGTTTTGACGTGTAGATACATGTGCATAGCCACGGTCATAAGCAGTTGAAACTTCAGCAACTTTACGTAATTGTTTAGAATTCATTAAGCCATACGGCACAGCAATACGCAGCATAGGCGCATAACGTTGCACATATAAACCATTTTGCAAACGTAATGGACGATATTCGTCTTCAGAAAGTTTGCCAGCTAAATAGCGTTCTGTTTGATCACGGAACTGAGCAACTCGTTCATTAACCAGTTGCTGGTCGAAATCGGTATATAAATACATGGCGTATGGCTAGTAGATTCATTATTAAGGCGGATAGCATAGCGAGCTTTTATTCATCAATAAAATGCTTTTTTTGCATATTTAATAACGGTTTTATTGATAAGCTTTAATATAAATCGACATAAAAAAAGCCCGGATAAATCCGAGCCCTTTCTATAAAAGCTTTTTATTTGTTATCTGGTAAGGCATAAGCCACTAAATAGTCGCCCATTTTCGTACCAAATGAACCATGACCACCAGCCATGATTACAACATATTGCTTACCATTGATTTCATAAGTCATTGGTGTTGCTTGTCCACCTGCTGGTAAACGCGCTTCCCAAAGTTTCTTACCGTTAGTAACGTTAAACGCACGTAAGTAGTTATCTTGAGTTGCACCAACAAACATGACATTACCGGCAGTAGAAATTGAACCACCTAAACCAGGCACACCAATTTTCACAGCTGGTAACTGGAACAAGTTCGGCAAGCTGTCACGAATTGTACCAATACGTTTTTTCCATACCACTTCATGAGTTTTCAAATCAACGCCAGCTACATAGCCCCAAGCCGGTTGTTTACAAGGTAAACCAAGCGGAGATAAGAATGCGCTAATTTCAACACCATACGGTACGCCGTACATTGGTTGTACGCCCTGCTCAGTTCCTGCACCTTTTGCAGTTTGTGCACGGTTTGGATCAGCAGGAATTAAACGACTGACGAATGGCAGACCAATCGGGTTCATTACAGCAACCTGACGATCAGGGTTAACTGACATACCGCCCCATTCAAATACACCCAAGTTACCAGGGAAAACTAAAGTACCGTTTTCAGATGGTGGAGTATAAATACCATCGTAATTTAGACGTTTGAAAGATACACGACACATGAGCTGATCAAGCATAGTGGCACCCCACATGTCTTTATCAGTCAATTTATCTTGTGGCGCCAAGTTCAAGTCAGAGAATGGCTGAGTTTTTGAATAGAACTCACCTTTAGTTTGTGGTCCACGTTTAACTGTTTGTGGAACTGGTTTCTCAGTTACAGGGACAATCGGTTGACCATTACGGCGATCAAGCACAAAGGCATTACCTGTTTTCGTCAATACATAGATTGCAGGAACAGTTTGGCCAGCTTTGTTTTTGATATCAGCTAAAGATGGTTGAGATGGTACGTCCATATCCCATAAATCGTGATGGGTTGTCTGGAAGTTCCACACTAATTTACCAGTAGAAGCATTAATCGCTAACATTGAGTTTGCATAACGCTCTTTCAGCTCGGTACGGTCACCACCCCAGATATCTGGTGTACCTACACCTGTTGGTACATAAACGATATCAAGTTTGGCATCGTATGCTAAAGGTGCCCACGCATTTGGTGAGTTGTGAACAAAAGTAGTACCTTCGCCCGGCATTGCATTTGGATCTGCTGCGCCAGTATCAAATACCCAAAGAAGTTTACCAGTGTTAACGTCGTATCCACGAATGACACCAGATGGCTCTTTATTGGAGTAGTTATCTGTTACAGAACCAGCAATCACAACAGTTGAACCAGTCACGATACCAGGAGATGTTGGGTTGTAACCGCCTGGATAAGCATATGGCATAAACTCTTGTAAGTTCACTTGACCATTTTGACCAAAGTCAGTACATGCTTTACCAGTGTCAGCATTTACAGCCACTAAACGGCCATCGTTGACTGGTACAAATACCTTACGTGGACATTGTGTAGAGCTAGATTTCTTGCTTTGAAGACTCGTTGCAAACTCAGTTGTATTGTTTGCATCGTAGTACATCACACCACGACAAGTTAAATGCTGGAACGATTTATCCGTTTTAAGTTTCGGATCAAAACGCCATTTTTCTTTACCTGTAGCAGGATCAATCGCAATTAACTGCTGGTGAGCTGTACAGATAAACATGTTATTACCGATTTTAATCGGTGTAACCTGATTAGTCGTTTCGCCAGAGTCGTTATCTGTCTTAAGATCGCCAGTACGTAAAGTCCAAGCAACTTTCAAGTCTTTTACGTTTTGATCATTGATCTGTTTCAATGGAGAGTAACGCACGCCTGCTTGAGTACGACCATAAGCTGGCCAATCGCTTTCAGCAACACCAGGCACGGCTTGAGCTGTTTCTGGTTGAGGTGTTTTGATTTCACCATTAATTTCTTGCGGATCATTGAAGATAGAATAAACCATCAACACGATTGCAATTGCTAAAGTTGAAGATAAGGCAATCTTACTTGATCCAAGGTTGTTGATTCCACGAGTTACAGCCGGAACCAATAACCATAAACCAAGAATACCTAAAATATCTAAACGTGGTGCAAGCGCCCAAAAGTCTGTTCCAACTTCCCAGACACTCCAGATAATAGTTCCTAGCATTAATGCAGCATAAACCCACAAAGCAGTAGAAGCACGCTTGTAGAGTTGCCATGCAACAATGAGGAGTAATACTCCAGCTATAATGTAGTAAATTGAACCGCCTAGTGTAGCGAGCCAAATACCTCCAATTAACAGGAATAACGCCAGTAACCCAATAATAATTACGGTAAAAGTCGTTAAACCTGATCTTGAAGTAGGTTGATTCATAAACCACCTCTTATCAATCATCATTTTTATAGGAAAGATGTGCCAAGAACCTTATAGAAAAATGGCATCACCAATACATCTAAAACAAATTCAGGCATCAAGAAAAAACGGAAGGTCAGGATAATTCAATCAATGATTTAGCCCTCGACAATCCGTTTTTCGGAGTAATTACGCTTAGAATGCAGTTGAGAATTTAATACCGCCAACCCAAGTGTTATCACCATTTTTTAATGCACCAACATGACGAACATATTGCACATTTGGACGAATAGTTAACCAGTTAGTGGCATGAATACCGTAGTAAAGCTCGGTATTGTATTCAGTGTCATATTCTTTAGTTTGAACATCGTTCCAATCATCATTGATATGGATACGAGCCACACCGAGTGCCAACTCATCTTGAGGACGTTGATTGAGCAAACCTTTATAGACCAAGCCTACATTTTGCATGTTATCAATTTTGTTGGTATCAGAATCGTGGAAAGTCAGGTTCACAAATCCTGTCAAACCGCGATCTGCTTGATCAGCAGGCTGGAATAATTTTTGTTTTGCAGTTACCCACACCCCTTGTTTATGAGATGTTTGGGCCTTATTCGTAATTTCTTCAGCGTCAGCAGTGCTGTAGTAATAACCTAAACGGTATTCACCAGCCATACTTTGAGCGCCTAATTTAGGTGACCAAACTACTTCGGCAGGAATAATTGCACCGTGAGAACCATCAGTACTTAAGTTAAAACCTTTGCCTCGATCGAGATTTTCCGGGTTGTATTCATATACACCAACTTGCGTATATAAATCAGGTTGCAAGTTATATTTAACACGCATTGCCCATTGGCTTACTGGCCAGTTATACCACTGATCGCCCACCCAGTTACCGACTTGCGAACCACAAAGCGCTAAATTCTGGAAATCACAGTCAAAACTGTTAAAGTCTTCACCTTCACCAAAACGACCGACTTTCACATCTAACTTCTGATCAAGGAATTTCTTCTTGATCCACAAATCTGTTAAACGCCAAGTTTGCTCACGCCCCCACACTTCTTGCACCGAGCTTAAGTGCCCTGCTAAAGCTGGTGAATGTTCAGAAAGCGACTGCCCATCACGATATGTTAATGTGATTTGAGCTTCAGTATCTTGCCAACCTAAAATTTTATTTAGGTCAAAATGAGTTCCTAGTGCAAGTTGCCCCGTATAAGCACTACCATGCGTAGACGTATTTTTTGAATCTAAAATACCGGCATATTCGCCGGTATATCCAAAAGAAAAATCATAACCTTGTGCTTGTAACGCGGTGCGTTGACCGTTCCAATCACCCAACATCCAAGGACTATTTGGGTCGAATGCAGCAGCAGCTTGTGCATGCTGTATAAAAAGAGTAATTGATAAAACGGATAAACAGGAAGCCATCAAGGATTTATGTGTTTTCATGTTTACATACCTTTTATGTCTTTGTTTATAAAGGGTACGCTAATTTTATGTAAAGAAATTATTCAAAATGTTAATCGATTGATTAATCTAATAATAATCTTAATACACATTGTATGAAAAATGGCCCCAGCTCTTTACCACTGCCCTTCACCAAGTTTTTGACCTATAAAGGAATATCTCATTTTCGATCTTGAAAACTTAATTGGACAAGCCAATTGTGGTTCTGTATCCGCTGTATTATTTTGCAAAGGTACATCCACAATCCATCCACGTTCTTGTGCTAAAGGCGAGTTTAAGGACTCAGTTAGGCTTAAAACAGGTTCTACACACACATCAAGATTTGCAAAAATTTCATGCCATTCTTTAAATGATTTCGTTTTAATTTTCTCTTGAATGGCTTGTTTAACTTCTTGTCGGTCTTCGACATCTAAGGAAGCACCTTTTTGTAATAATAAAGGCAAATCAAGCGCCACTGATAAACCAGACATAAATTGTGGCTCAAGACTACCTATTGAAAGATAACGACCATCTTGAGTCATATAATAGTCATAAAAAATACCGCCATTGAGCATGCCATGCTCTGGTGCCTGTTCAACCTGTGCAGCAAGTGTTGCTGATGCGGCCATACTGTTTAGGCTAGCAACACAATCGGTCATAGAAATATCAATATATTGTCCCATTCCACTACGTCCACGTTCGACAACCGCCGCTAAAATTGCAATGACAGCATGAAGTGAACCACCTGCAATGTCTGCAACTTGAATACCGAGCGGTGGCGGACCACTGTCTTGTCGGCCGCTATATCCAGCAATACCTGCTAAAGCTAAATAGTTAATGTCATGCCCAGCTCTGTCTTTATAGCTCCCTGTTTGTCCATAGCCTGTAATTGAACAATAAATGAGACGTGGGTTAATTTCAGCAAGTGTCGCGTAGTCTAGTCCGAGACGACGCATAACATCAGGTCGGAACTGCTCTATGACAATATCAAACTCAGAAATTTTGGCTTTAATCAGATCAATACTCGCTTTATCTTTTAAATCCAGAACAATCGACTGTTTATTTCGGTTTAGATAACTATGTGCTGTTGCTTGACCATTTGCGTATGGTGGCATGATTCGGATTAAATCAGGACGTGATGGAGATTCGATATGGATGACTTCTGCTCCCATATCGGCCAAATACATTGTGGCAAAAGGTCCAGGTAAGAGCGTCGAGAAATCGAGAACTTTAAGTCCATTTAATGCTGTCGTCATCGTATTTTTAACCACTATTATTCGAATTTTCTTTTATATTAGTTAAGCAAATATACTAAAACAATGTCATGTTCAGCCATTTACCTTGATCATTTCGGCAATTTAACATGTAAAAAGTGCTTTTACTCTGTTGTAAATCGCCAATTTATTTTTTTAGACGGTCATTTAGGTCAATTTAAAGTGAACATCAAAGAGACTGAAGGATTCAATATGAGTCGCGATACGATTAGCATCCACTTCGTGAATGCGGCTTTGACAGGCGTAAAACGCCTTGGCATGGATGTTGAAATGCTCCTTTCACATGTGGGTATTGAAGCGGAATTATTACGTCAACCTAAAGCTCGAATCTCACCAGAACAATACACTCGTTTTATAAAAATGTTGTGGATGGTCACACAGGATGAACACGTTGGATTTGACGTACAACCGCGTCGTCTGGGCACTTTTGCCATTATGTGTCAGTTGATTATTCACGCAAAGACATTGGGCCAAGCCCTTGAACTATCATCTCAATTCTACAAATTATTTGGTGATGAATGGTCTGTAACTCTAGAGCGTGACAAACATGAAGCACGTCTGGTTCCCCTCATTCCAAAAACTTTAGATCCTGACCATTTCATTACTGAAAGCATGCTCATGATTTGGCACGGTCTAGCATCATGGTTGATTGAGCGCCGCTTGCCATTAGAACGTGTTCATTTTAGCTATCCACGTCCTGCACATGCCGATGAATATGATGCATTATTTTTTGCACCAGTCATGCAGTTCGATGCACCGCGTACTGAAATTACCTTTGCAGCTGATTATCTTGATTTGCCAATCCGCCAAGATGAAAAAACGCTAGAAGAATTCTTAAAAGCAGCTCCTGCTCAGCTTTTAGTAAAATTCAAAAACACCAACTCGCTAACTTCTCGTATTCGTGAAGTACTCAAAAGCCAAATTGGTGAAGAAATGCCAACGCTTAATGACGTGGCATCAATGTTATATTTATCTCCGCAAACCTTACGCCGCCGTTTGGCTGCTGAAGGTAAAAGCTATCAAGGTGTGAAAGATGCTTTACGTCGAGATGCTGCGATTCACTTGTTACTTAACCCAGAATTAACACTTGAAGACGTTGCTCAACAAGTTGGCTTTAGTGAAACCAGTACGTTCCACCGCGCATTTAAAAAGTGGACGGGTGTAACTCCTGGCCTATATCGCCAGCTACATGGTTATCACTAACTCTTAAATCTCTTTAGTTTCACATTTAGCCCAAGTTCAACTTGGGCTTTTTTGTATTTCTATTGGCAAAAATCATCACCTGACTGGTGCGCTTATCGTCATTGCGTTGCCTTTTAAAACCAGTACACTCAAAACACAACAAAGTTTAAGTAATAAAAAAGGAACTGTTATGAGCGAGGCTTATATTATTGATGCCATTCGCACCCCACGCGGAAAAGGAAAAAAAGATGGCTCTCTTTACGAAGTAAAACCAATTACATTACTGACGACCTTATTAAATGAATTACAGCAGCGCCATCAACTCGATACCTCTAAAGTTGACGATATTGTTTTGGGCTGCGTAACACCAATTGGCGATCAAGGTGGTGATATTGCCAAAACAGCAGCGATTGCAGCAGGTTGGAATGATGATGTTGCTGGGGTGCAAATCAATCGCTTTTGTGCATCAGGTTTAGAAGCAGTCAACATGGCAGCAATGAAAGTCCGCTCTGGTTGGGAAGATTTAGTGGTTGCTGGTGGCGTTGAATCAATGTCACGCATTCCAATGGGTTCTGATGGTGGGCCGTGGGCTCTAGATCCAGAAACAAATCTTAAGTCATCATTTGTTCCGCAAGGCATTGGGGCTGACCTCATTGCAACCCTAGATGGCTATAGCCGTGAAGATGTTGATAATTTTGCTGTAAAGTCACAACAAAAAGCGGCAGCAGCTCAATCAAATGGTTATTTCGACCAATCAGTTGTACCAGTAAAAGATCACGCAGGTGTGGTGATTTTAGAGAAAGATGAATTTATTAAAGGCAATACCACACTCGAAGGTCTAACGAAGCTCAACCCAAGCTTTGAAATGATGGGGCAAATGGGCTTTGATGCAGTTGCTTTACAAAAATATCCAGAAGCACAAAAAATCAATCATGTTCACCATGCAGGTAACTCATCAGGCATTGTCGATGGAGCAGCTGTAGTTTTATTAGCTTCAGAAAAAGCAGTCAAAGAACAAAACTTAAAACCACGCGCTAAAGTTTTGGCGACTGCACTGGTTGGTACTGACCCAACCATCATGCTGACTGGCCCTGCGCCTGCTGCACGTAAAGCTTTAGAAAAAGCTGGGCTTACGATTGATGATATTGACCTATTTGAAGTCAATGAAGCATTTGCGGCAGTTGTTATGCGTTTTATTAATGAACTCAACGTCCCAGCTGAGAAAGTCAACGTCAATGGCGGTGCGATTGCTTTAGGTCATCCATTAGGGGCAACAGGTGCCATGATTTTAGGCACTTTACTTGATGAGCTTGAACGACAAGATAAAAAGCGCGGTTTAGCGACGCTCTGTGTTGGCGGTGGGATGGGTATTGCCACCATTATTGAACGCGTATAAAAATTAGGGATATAGAAGATGAGTGCAATTCAATACGAAAAAAATGCCGACAATATTGTCATTTTAACGCTTGATTCAACTGGTCAATCTGCGAACACCATGAATGCCGAGTTTCGTGACTCGCTCGATGAAGCGACTCAGAAACTTAAAGCAGAAACAGAACTTTCAGGGGTTATTTTCCGCTCGGCTAAAAAAACTTTCTTTGCAGGTGGTGATTTAGATGAGCTGATTCAAGTTCAGCCTGAACACGCAACTGACTTTTTCAATATGGTTGAAAAGCTAAAAGGTCATTTACGTACAATTGAAACACTAGGGATTCCAGTGGTTGCAGCATTAAATGGCACAGCACTTGGAGGTGGTTGGGAAATCGCATTAAGTTGCCATCACCGTATTGCAATCAATGACGCGAAAAGCAAATTTGGTCTACCAGAAGTTACTTTAGGCTTACTACCAGGTGGCGGTGGTATTGTACGTATGGTACGCCTACTCGGGCTTCAAAATGCGTTCCCATTTTTAATGGAAGGCAAACAGTTCGGTGTTGATAAAGCAAAATCTTTAGGTTTAATCCATGATACGGCTGAAAATGAACAAGAGCTTTTAGATAAAGCGATTGCATGGGTCAAAGCCAATCCAAAATCTCAACAGCCTTTTGATGTGAAGGGTTATAAAATTCCGGGTGGCGATCCAAAAACTCCAGCAGTTGCACAAGTTCTTGCAATTGCACCAGCCATGTTAAAAGACAAAACCAAAGGTTGTTACCCTGCCCCTGAAGCAATTATGGCTGCCGCAGTTGAAGGTGCTCAAGTTGATATCGATACTGCACTGCGTATTGAGTCTCGCTACTTTACTCAGCTTACCACAGGCCAAATTTCTAAAAATATGATCGGCACTTTCTGGCATGGTTTAAATGCAATTAAGTCTGGGGCTAGCCGCCCTGCCGACGTTGCAAAATGGCAAGCCACGAAAGTGGGTGTGTTGGGTGCAGGCATGATGGGTGCGGGCATTGCCTATTCAACAGCCATTAAAGGCATTCCTGTTGTACTTAAAGATGTATCTGTTGAAAATGCTGAGAAAGGTAAAGCTTACTCACAAAAGCTCTTAGATAAACGTGTTTCACAAGGCCGCATGACCGCAGAAAAACATGATCAGATTTTATCTCTCATCACGGCGACGGCTTCCGCTCAAGATCTTCAAGGTTGTGATTTAATTATTGAAGCGGTATTTGAAAATCAAGAACTCAAAGCTAAAGTCACTCAAGAAGCCGAGCAATATCTAGCGCCTAACGGTGTGATGGCATCAAACACCTCAACCCTGCCAATTACAGGTTTAGCTCAGGCAAGTAAGGATGATAAAGCTTTTATCGGTCTGCATTTCTTTAGCCCTGTCGACAAAATGCAGTTGGTTGAGATTATTAAAGGTAAAAACACCTCCGCAGAGACACTTGCCAAAGCTTACGACTTTGTACAACAAATTGGAAAAACACCGATTGTTGTCAATGATAGCCGTGGTTTCTTTACCAGTCGTGTGTTTGGTACTTTCATTCAAGAAGGTATGCGCTTGCTTGCCGAAGGTGTCCACCCAGCGCGTATTGAAATGGCAGCACTGAAAGCTGGTATGCCAGTTGGCCCCCTCGCTATTCAAGATGAAGTATCTTTAACATTAACCGAACATGTTGCCAGTGAAGCACGCAAAGCTCTACAAGCCGAAGGAAAAGATTTACCTAAAACTTCTGTAGATGAAGTGGTTCACACCATGATTCATGAGTTAAACCGTAAAGGTAAAGCTGCTGGAGCTGGTTTTTATGAATACCCTGAAAATGGTAAAAAGCATCTATGGGAAGGCTTAAACCGCTGGAAAAAAGATCATGATATTTCTGAACAAGATATGATTGATCGCATTCTGTTTGTACAGGCCTTAGATACTTTACGTTGTTATGAAGAAGGCGTATTGGAGTCTGTAATTGATGCCAATGTCGGTTCTATCTTTGGGATTGGTTATGCACCTTGGACTGGAGGAGCAATTCAATTCCTAAATCAGTATGGTACTGATAAAGCACAAAAACGTGCCGAAGAATTAGCTGCCAAATATGGTGAACGTTTTACACCACCAGCTTTACTAAAAACCAAAGCTGAGCAGAAACAAAATATTCAGTAATTTAGTCTTATTGAATATTTAAAAAACTGCATAAACCTTACCCATATAAATATATTTTATTTATATGGGTTTTTCTTTATGACCTTTAAGATTTCAGCCCCCTGCCTAAATATGCTATAAATAGACTTCATTTTTGTGCTTCTACAGCACATTCGAGAAATTCTTATGTCCGATAAAAATTCTTCCGAGTCAGCAATTTTAGGCTGGAAATTTGTTCTGATCGTTGGTGTTTTAAGTGCAATTTTCCTTGGCTTTTTCTATTTAGCAATGAGTAATGAACCTGACTATATGCCAGGTGCACAGCGCAAAGCACAACAAGAGCAAATGCAGCAAAAGGCTGAACACTCTACAGAGCAACATGCTCAACATAGTGACAACATGCCTGAAATGGATATGCAAGAACATAAGCAATCAACTCAGTAATCAGATATTTTTCAAATGACAGATTTTTCCCGCAACGCACTGGTTGTAGAAGGTGGAGGCATGCGTGGTGCCTTTACCAGTGGTGTACTTGACTCATTTTTACAACAGCAGTTTAATCCTTTCGATTTATATGTTGGTGTATCATCTGGTTCAACCAATGTGGCTAATTACTTGGCAGGCCAGCAAGGCCGCACTTTAACATTTTATATTGATCATTCACTGCGTCCTGAATTTATCGATTACAAGCGCTTTTTTAAGGGCGGCGATTTACTTGACTTAAAATGGATGTGGGAAATTGGTGAAAAAGAACATCCACTTGATCAACAGAGTCTTTTTGCCAAAAATCCAGATTTTTATATGGTGTTGACGCATGCCAAAACAGGTCATGCAGAATATCTTCGTGCGGGTAAAGATAATTTGCTAAATGCGCTTCGTGCTTCTAGCTCAATTCCAGTTTTAACGCGTCATCCCGTCGATATTATGGGTGAACCTTATTTTGATGGTGGTGTTGCAGATGCCTTACCCGTTCGCTGGACAGCTCAGCAAAGTGGCGTCAAAAAACTGTTAGTTTTACGCACTCGCCCGAAAAATTACTTCAAGGCCAGTAGTCGAGGTGATCAATTCCTCGCAAAATATGCGTTTAAACATCATTATGGTTTCGCTAGCAGCTTGCGTAGCCGCTGTGCTCGTTATAACGCCTCAGTAGATTTCGTTCGTGGTGAAAATCCAGACCAGCAAATTTTAGAAGTGTGTCCACCGCCTCTTAAAAACATGGCTGGCCGTTTAACTACCAATCCGAAAAAGCTTCGCTACAGTTATGAAGTCGGTTTAGAAACAGGTCTACAGGCAATTGAAAGCTGGAAGGCAATGAAATAAATCTAAATTGAGACTTCTAAAAAGAAGTCTCAATTTAACTTCAAAACCATATCAATATGTGGAATGCCACAGTCTTCGTAAACCTCCCCCTGCACTTTAAAACCTAAAGCTTCGTAAAAAGCTGTCACATAGGTTTGTGCTGAAAGCTTTAAGTAAGGCAATTTATGTTGGCGCGCATATTCAATAATATGCTGCATTAAAATTTTACCAATCCCCTGCTTTCGATAAGGCATTAAAACAGCAACACGCCCTACGCTATGCTGCAGCAACAAACGTGCTGTAGCGATAGGCTGCTCTTTGTCATAGACAATAAAATGTAGAACTGTGGCATCCAAGTCGTCCCATTCATCTTCAGGTGCAATTCCCTGTTCTTGGATAAAGACTTGTTCACGGATGTATTTGGCATCTTGCTCAAGCTGTTCCCAACCACCCTCTACAATTTTATACATCCATTCACCTTCCTAGCACTTACAGCCGATATTTTCGATCGGCAACTGATCTTGCAATAATAATTCCAACGATTGTTTTTTAATTCCGTACATTTCTTTCAATGCTTGGATTTGAGCCATAATCTTCGCATCAGGTTGTGAAACGTTTTTGCGTTTTGCCGCCAAAATCATTTTATTTTTGCTGGTATGTTCAAGCGATACAAACTCAAAAACTTTGGTTTCGTAGCCATATGCTTTTAAAAGTAACGCACGTAAAGTGTCGGTCAACATCTCGGCTTGTTGCCCTGCATGAATACCAAACTGTAGCATGGGTTGTAAAACTTCAGGACTATGTAGTTGTGGACGCAACTCTTTGTGACAACATGGCGCGCACATAATCATCGAAGCGTTTAAACGAATTCCTGTATGAATAGCAAAATCAGTGGCAATATCACACGCGTGTAAGGCAATCATTACATCCAGCTTTTCCGGTTGATAACTACGGACATCACCTTCAAAAAAGTCTAAGTGGTTAAAATGCACTTTGTCTGCAACGTTCTGGCAAAATTCCACCAAATTACGGCGCAGCTCTACACCAGTAATCAATGGTATTTTCTGCTGTTGTTGCAGATAATCATACAATGCAAAAGTTAAATAACCTTTCCCCGAGCCAAAATCGACAATGCGTAACTCTTGTTGAGATGCATCAATCTGTTCATAGGCACTCGCAAAAATTTCGATAAATTTATTAATCTGTTTCCATTTACGAGCCATGCTTGGAATAACTTGGGCTTTCTCATCAGTAATACCCAGCTCTTTTAAAAATGCATTGCCCTGCTGTACATAGCGCTGCTTTTCACGGTCATGCGCCTGAACCGTTTGTGTCGTATTTACGGCCTGCTTTTTACCCATATTTAATATGGCTTTTTTCTTATTTTTTTTAAGTTGAATTTCTTGAGTGGTTGAAAATAAGTTTGCTTGCTTACACTGTGCGATTAATTGCTCAATCTGTTGCAAACCTTCTTGAAATAAATAGTTTTTAGTCACATCTTGAGTAGTGTGATGGTATAGAGCTGAAAGCTGTTTTTGTCCATGTAGCTCTACAACGCGGAAAGTGATTTTTTCCAGTTGCGCTAACTCTCCCTTATATTGGCTCAAGATCAAACGCTCAAAAGCTTGTTGGTCAAGCATTTGCTTGATTTCATGAAAGAATTGCTGTTCTTGCTCAAAGGAGAAAACCGACACGGATATACCTGAAAAATGAAGACTCATATAAAATAGAAGTTTAAAGGGTCTAGGATTAAAAATAAAATAACTTTACGACTGTTTTGTATTTCTATACATTTGTATTTTTAATCAAAAAAATTAAAGTTATGAGTAAATCTGTGTTGGAAACTTATGATCCAAAAGAAGAACTATTTAATGCCTATAGTCATGGTGCTGGTGTTGTTATGGCAGTTGTAGCTTCTATCTTTTTAATTATAAAGGGATCTTATCTTTCAACTGCTCAGTGGGTGGGTTTATGGGTATATTCATTTAGCCTAATTTTAGTTTTTACCAGTTCTACACTCTATCATTTTGCTCAAACACAAAACCTACGCTACTGGTATAAAAAACTCGACCACACTGCTATTTATTATTTAATTGCGGGAACATATACCCCGTTCTTAAGCATTGCTATACCTACGCAAAAAGCTCATATTTTACTTATTGCTCTATGGAGCATTGCTGCAATTGGTACACTTTTCAAGTTAGTTTTTATTCATCGTTTTCAGAAAATTTCGCTACTTGCTTATGTTCTTATGGGGTGGCTTGCTGTATTTGTTATGGATGATATGCGCACCTATCTGAGTAAAGACGCGTTGATTTTGTTAATTATTGGCGGATTAGCTTATACGGTTGGAGCATTGTTTTACGCGTTAAAAAAGGTAAGATATACCCATGCGATCTGGCATATTTTTGTGCTTTTAGGTGCAGGGGCACATTTTCTTGCAATCTATTGGTACGTAGTTTAGTCCATTTTTCACTCATATTCAGTGATCCTGAAAGAGTCATGGATGATGTTCTTTCACGCTATTCTTTGAGAAAAATACGTCTTTAAAAAGAGTAGTCATTAAAAATAAATTTTAACGGATATAAGGACTTATATGGAGTCAACCTCTGCGACTGCTGCTCCTGTAGTAGCCACTAATTCAAAAACACGAGTTTTGTTTGCAAGCTTAGTCGGTACAACTATTGAGTTCTTCGACTTTTATATCTATGCAACAGCTGCTGTGATTATCTTTCCTCACCTATTTTTCCCTGCTAGTAGTGGCAGTGCCGCAGTTTTACAATCTCTGGCAACCTTTGCAATTGCCTTTATTGCTCGTCCTATCGGTGCCGCATTATTTGGCCATCTAGGAGACCGTATTGGTCGTAAAGCCACATTAGTTGCAGCTTTACTGACCATGGGTATTTCAACCGTATGTATTGGTTTACTTCCCACCTATGCCCAAATCGGGATTGTCGCACCATTACTATTAGCTGTTTGTCGTTTAGGACAAGGCTTAGGTTTAGGCGGTGAATGGAGTGGCGCAGTATTATTAGCGACTGAAAATGCCCCAGAAGGTAAAAGAGCATGGTACGGCATGTTTCCGCAGCTAGGTGCTCCAATCGGCTTTATTCTGGCAACAGGTTCATTCTTATTATTGAGTGCAGTTATTCCTGAGCAAGCATTCATGCAATGGGGTTGGCGTATTCCATTCATTGCCAGTGCTGTATTGGTTATTGTTGGCTTATATATCCGTTTAAAACTTCATGAAACTCCAGCTTTCCAAAAGGTTTTAGATAAGCAAAAAGAAGTTAATATTCCATTTAAAGAAGTTTTAACCAAACATACAGGTAAGCTTATTCTTGGTACAGTTGCAGCAATCTGTACCTTTGTTGTGTTCTATCTCACTACCGTATTTGCCTTAAACTGGGGAACCACTAAACTGGGTTATGCGCGTGGAGAGTTTTTAGAACTTCAATTGTTTGCCACACTTTGCTTTGCCGCATTTATTCCTTTATCTGCTATTTTTGCAGAAAAATTTGGTCGAAAAACAACTTCTATTGGCGTTTGTATTGCTGCTGCGATTTTCGGCTTGTTCTTCTCTAGTATGTTAGAGTCTGGAAATACCTTAATCGTATTCCTTTTCTTATGTACAGGCTTAGCAATTATGGGCTTAACCTATGGTCCGATTGGTACAGTTCTTTCTGAACTTTTCCCAACCTCGGTTCGTTATACAGGTTCAGCATTAACCTTTAACTTGGCTGGTATTTTTGGTGCATCCTTTGCCCCACTCATTGCGACTAAGCTTGCTGAAACTTATGGTTTATATGCAGTTGGTTACTATCTTACTGCTGCATCACTTTTATCATTAGTTGCGTTCTTACTCATTCGTGAAACGAAAAATGATGATGTAAATAATCAGATTTAAAGTTTTAAAGACACCCCTATAAAAAAGCCAGTTCAATTTGAACTGGCTTTTTTATACGTATATGAATTAGTTCATTGATGCAGGATTTGCTGGAGCAACACTATTTGTTGCAGCTGGCACTGTTACACTGCTTGCTGCAACTGCTGCTGGTCCTGCTACTGCTGCTTCACCAATTAAAGCAACTTTTGCTTTTTCTTGGCTTTTTGCAGAGAGAGCAGGGTTACTTGCCACAATACGATTAATGTTTGCTGAGTTTGCTGGAGCAATCGCTGTAGTTTGTAAAATAATTGGGCGATTACCTGTGTTACCCAACGTATAGCGAATACCTGTACGTGGACTAATCACTGTAGTATTTTCTTGCTTCACTACAGCTTGAGCCGAAGTTGGGCCTTTTGCTGCAAGCACTTTGTCAACCGTTGTCGTTTGAGGGGCTGAAGCTGCTTCTGCTGCAAAAACAAAACTTGGTACAGCAAGAACAGTTAAAAATAAAGGTTGTAATACTTTTTTCATTGTCTTTCCAACATACACTCTGGATGAGAAGTAAATAGCATTTAATGCTTAAAACTGCAAACATTATTCACAGGCTTACTACAAACATAAAAAAAGCAGAACAATTGTTCTGCTTTTTTTGTGAAGGCAGATTAGATCTTACCGTGACATTGCTTATATTTTAGTCCTGAACCACATGGGCATGGGGCATTACGGCTTTCTGGAACAGGGAAAGCTTGCTGATCGGCAGACTCGTTCATGGTTTCTTGAGAAAGTGTAACTTCACCAGTTAAACCATCTACATCATCATGTTCAAAAGAAAGCTTCATTGATTCAGCTTGCTGCTGCTGTTGAGCTTCCATTTCTGCAAGTTCTTCTGGTGTTGGGATATGTACACGAGACAAATCAGTCACAACATCAGTTTTAATAATACCCAACATGTTTACGAACAGGTTGAAAGCTTCTTTCTTATATTCCTGCTCAGGGTTCTTTTGCGCATAGCCACGTAAGTGAATACCTTGACGCAAATAATCCATTGCAGCCAAGTGATCTTTCCAATGGCGATCAAGAGAATTTAAAACGAAATGGCGCTCAAGCATTGCTGCAGATTCATCACCCATTTGAGCACGGCGCTGACGATAACGCTCAATCACTTCATCACTAATACGCTCAACCAAACCTTCTTCATCTAAACGACGATCTTGGTCTAACCATTCTTGAATTGGAAGCTCAATACCTAAATCAATACGTAAAGCATTTTCTAAACCTTCCACATCCCACTGGTCATGAATTGACTCTGGTGGAATAAAGTTAGCAATCATGCCTTGCATCACTTCACGATGCATTTCTTCAACGTATTCTTTTAAGGTATTTTCAGCTAATACTTCATCACGTTGTGAGTAAATGATCTTACGCTGTTCATTATTCACGTCATCGTATTTCAATAAATTCTTACGAATATCGAAGTTACGCGCTTCAACTTTACGTTGAGCATTCTCAATCGAACGGCTCACCATTTTATGTTCAATCGCTTCGTCTTCTTTCAAACCCATCGCACGCATCATGCCAACAACACGGTCGCCTGCGAAAATACGCATAAGGTCATCTTCAAGAGACAAATAGAAACGAGAAACACCAGGGTCACCCTGACGACCGGCACGGCCACGTAACTGGTTGTCAATACGACGTGATTCATGACGTTCAGAACCAATAATGTGCAAACCACCTGCTTGCAAGACATCTTCGTGGTCTTGTTCCCATTGTGCTTTTAGACGTGATTCATCTTCTGCAGTTGGGTTCTCTAGTTTGGCAAGCTTAGCTTTCCAGTTACCACCCAAGATAATGTCCGTACCACGGCCAGCCATGTTAGTTGCAATCGTTACTGCATTCGGGCTACCCGCTTGAGCAATAATGTCAGCTTCACGCTCATGTTGTTTTGCGTTCAAAACTTCATGATGAATACCAGCTTGCATTAACTTAGAAGATAAAATTTCGCTGGCTTCAATGGTTGCTGTACCAATCAAAATTGGAGCAACACCCTGCTGACGAATATTCATAATTTCTTGAATAATCGCGTTATATTTGCCGTTACGGTTTAAATAAATTAAATCGTTTTGGTCGTTACGAATCATTGGACGGTGAGTTGGAATAATCACAACATCAAGACCGTAAATTTCTTTCATTTCCGCAGCTTCAGTATCAGCAGTACCAGTCATACCTGAAAGCTTTTTATAGAGACGGAAATAGTTCTGGAATGTTGTTGTCGCTAAAGTTTGGTTTTCAGGCTGAATTTCCAAGCCTTCTTTTGCTTCAACAGCTTGATGCAAACCTTCTGACCAACGACGACCCGGCATCGTACGACCTGTATGTTCATCGACAATAACCACTTCACCATCATGAATAATATAGTGAACATCACGTTGGAATAGGAAATGCGCACGAATAGCAGCAGATACATGATGAACAAGGTTTAGGTTTGTTGCTGAATATAAGCTTTCGCCTTCAGCCAACAAGCCCATTTGAATAAGTTCTTGTTCAACAGTTTCATAACCAATTTCAGTCATTTCAACTGAACGCTGCTTTTCATCAATCCAGAAATGGCCGCCATCTGCTACTTTTTCTTCTTTTTGCGGATGTAATTTAGGTGGAATTGTATTGATTGCACTGTAGAGGTGTGAAGAGTCTTCACTTTGACCAGAAATAATTAATGGTGTACGAGCCTCATCAATTAAGATGGAGTCAACTTCATCGATAATGGCATAGTGCAAACCACGTTGTTTCTTTTCTGCTAAAGAAAACACCATGTTGTCACGTAAGTAGTCAAAACCGAATTCGTTATTGGTACCGTAAGTGATATCAGCAAGATAAGCTTCCGCTTTTTCTGACGGACCTTGCATTGAATAAATTGTACCAATTGATAGACCCAAAAACTCAAATAATGGGCGGTTCAACTCGGCATCACGCTGTGCCAAATAATCGTTCACAGTAATGACATGTACACCTTGGCCACTCAAAGCGTTTAAATAACACGCCAGAGTACCCATAAGGGTTTTACCTTCACCAGTACGCATCTCGGCAATCTTACCTTCATGTAAGGTAATACCACCAATTAACTGAACGTCATAGTGACGCATACCCATCACACGCTTAGCAGCTTCACGACAAACTGCAAACGCTTCTGGAAGTAATTTATCTAAACTTTCGCCATTATTATAACGTTGTTTGAATTCTGGAGTTTTTGCAGATAAGTCTGCATCGCTTAAAGCTGATATCGTCGGCTCGAGCGCATTGATTTGCTCAACAATTTTGCGCATGCGTTTGAGTTCACGCTCATTTTTTGTACCGAAGATACCTCCGATCAGACTTGCCAACATGGATAAACTCTCTAAATCTTGCTTGGTCAAATGAATAAACTTTTTCTCAGTCGTTTATTATGGTGCCAGAAATTTGAAGTACAAGGGGTTTGCACAAAACCCCTAAAAAAAATCTGATAGTTAGACGAATGGTTTTTCATTCATCTAATCTCCCCTTAATGTGCCGAGCACCAAAAACACACCATTAACGCTCATCGATTAAGCATAACTTCCGAGAAATCTAATTTAGCAAATTTACCTTAAAGTTACATTGATTAAGCACTTAAAATAATGAGTTTTAGTCATATATATTTACACTTATATAAAAAGTTCATAATAAAATACAAAAACAATAATTTTAATCATAAAGTAAATGCTGCATATTCATTCAATCGAATAACAAATTATGCGCAATTGAGGAAAGATCATGACACTACGATTAGGAGATACTGCTCCCGATTTTCAACAAGAATCGAGTGAAGGCACAATTAATTTTTATGATTTTTTAGGGGATAGTTGGGGAATCTTATTTTCACATCCAGCCGACTATACTCCCGTATGTACAACTGAATTAGGTTATACAGCAAAATTAAAAGATGAATTTACGAAGCGGAATGTTAAAGCGATTGCTTTGTCTGTAGACGATGTAGAGTCGCACAAGGGCTGGATCAACGATATTAATGAAACACAAAATACAACTGTAAACTTTCCAATCATTGCAGATAAAGATCGTAAAGTATCTGAGCTCTATGGCTTCATTCACCCTAATGCCAGTGAAACTCTAACAGTGCGCTCATTAGTGATTATTGATCCTAACAAAAAAGTTCGCTTAATCATTACCTACCCTGCTTCGACGGGCCGAAATTTTAACGAAGTCTTACGTGTTGTGGATTCATTACAATTAACAGACAAGCATAAAGTCGCTACACCAGCGAACTGGCAGCAAGGTGAAGATGTCGTTATTGTGCCATCACTTAAAGATGAAGAAGAAATTAAACAACGTTTCCCTAAAGGTTATACGGCTGTTAAACCTTATTTACGCCTCACGCCACAGCCTGAAAGCAATAAAACCGACTAAAGGTTTTATTGCTTGCAAGACAAACGCAGTGCGTAGGCAAATATCTGAAAAATTCCCTACAAGACAAGCAAAGCGCGTAGGCACACTTAGATTAAATATCACACCCGAAAAAGTCATCCGTAGTGATGGCTTTTTTATTTATGTATTGAATACTCATGGTTTTTATTGTTCAGATCAGTTATAACTCGAAACGATTCGGTAAAAAAATAAAAATCATGATCTATAAAATTCATCATTTAAAGTGTGGCAGCATGTGCCCAGTTTGTGCACCCTTATTTGGACAAAAAGGCTTCCGAGCTGAAGTAATCTGTCATTGTCTTTTAGTTGAAACTGATCGAGGCTTAGTGCTTATCGATACTGGCTTTGGCTTGCAAGATTACTTACATATGAAGCAGCGCCTAGGCTCATTAGTTAAACGCTTAGGCAATATTGAGCATAATCTTGAATTTAGTGCGATCCAACAAATTCAAAAGCTAGGATTTAATCCGAAGGATGTACAGCACATCTTTGTCACTCATCTTGATTTTGATCATGCTGGTGGTATCTCAGATTTTCCACATGCCACTGTGCATGTTTTAGCAGCAGAATACAACGCAGCCCAACTTCCAAATTTTAAGGGCAAACTTCGTTATAGAACCAATCAATATAAAGATCATCGCTACTGGAACTTTATTGAATATCAAAAAGGTGAAGCATGGTTTAACCTCGAAAAAGTAAAAGGATTTCCACTGTTTCAAGATGAAATTTTAATGGTACCACTGTTGGGGCATTCAGCTGGACATTGCGGTATTGCAATAAAGCAACAAAATCAATGGTTATTATTTTGTGGAGATGCCTACTACTCACACCTAGAGTTAAACCCTAAAAATAAATTAAGATCACTTGGTCTGTTGGAAAAAACATTTGCAGAAGACAATCAAAAACGTCTTTTTAATCTCAAGCGTTTACAGCATTTAGCTCAACATGAACCAATGATTGAAATAATTTGTGCTCACGACCCTGATGAGCTGAAACGGTATCAAACATGAAAAAATTATCGCTCCTTACACTTGTCATCTGTATAAGTTTACAAGGGTGTATGCAGCACGAAAGTATCGCCCATGAGCATCGACCACAAGATTGGGGAAGCTTAGTTTCTCAGACTCATAACTTTTATCAAATTAGTAATGATGTTTATCGCAGTGAACAGCCTGATGCTGCAATGATTTCTGAATTAAAGAATCATCAAATTGGAACGATCATTAATTTAAGAGCCAAAGACGCAGATACTTTAGTTTTTAAAAATGAAAATTTTAATCTTGTGCATATTCCTATCAACACTTGGGCAATTGACCGACAAGATCTCTTAGAAGTCATGCAACAAATCAAAATTGCCAAGCAGAATGACCAGCGCGTTTTATTACACTGCTACCATGGTTCAGACCGTACCGGCGCCAGCGTTGCCATGTATCGCATTATTTTTGAAAATTGGGCAATTGACGATGCGGTTAAGGAAATGAAACAAGGTGGTTACGGTTATCATATTATCTGGAAGAACATTGACCGTTTATTTACACCTGAAAATGTAAAATGGATTCAACAGCAACTGTCGAATCCATCTTAGTAACATTTTGAGTGGAATTTTTAATCTGGTTAACGTTGGTCTAACGGTACCCAGTCAATCACCCACGCTGATTTCATGTTTAAACTTGAATCAGAAGTAATTTTCTTACGAGCAGCATCTGCTGTATCACGGTCTTTTGCAGGTCCAACCATAATACGAATCCCCTTACTGGTTGGGCTTGTAGTGACCTTATAGCCTTTAGCTCGTAATTTAGAAACAACTGCATCTGCATTTGCTTGGTTAGCAGCCAAAGCGACTTGAACCATCCACTTTTTATCGCCATTTTCAAGCAGCTCACGCGCTTTTTCAGCTTCAGCTTTTTTCTCAGCTTCAGCTTTTCGTTTAGCATCAGAGGCTTTTTTATCAGCTTCTGCTTGTCGTTTGGCTTCAGCAGCTTTCTTGTCTGCTTCTGCTTGGCGTTTTGCTTCTGCAGCCTTTTTATCTGCTTCTGCCTGTCGTTTAGCTTCAGCAGCTTTCTTGTCTGCTTCCGCTTGACGTTTTGCTTCAGTTGCTTTTTTGTCTGCTTCTGCTTGACGCTTAGCATCAGCCGCTTTCTTGTCTGCTTCCGCTTGGCGTTTTGCTTCAGCAGCTTTCTTGTCTGCATCTATTTTTGAAGTATCAGTTGTTTTATTCACCGTATTAGCTTGCTGGTTTTTAGCTTTCGCCTCACCCACTAACTCCGGTGGAATATTATCTGAACTTTCTTGAGCCGCTGTACGGCGCGCATTAATCGCAGCGTACTCTGCTGCAGCTTTACGAGCAGCGTCAGCTTCAGCTTGCTGCTGCATTGCTAAGAACTCAGCTGCACGTGCTTCTTGTTCAGCAACGGCCTTTTCACGCGCACGACGCTGTTCTTCTAGCAAACGTTTTTCAGTTTCAACATCAACCGCAAGAGGTTGTAGTTGTACCATTTGCCCTTCAGTTGTCTGTTTTGGTTTAGTTTGAGTTTTTGGCGATGTGGATGCGGATGGTTGAGCTTCAACCTGTTTTATTTCCTCATTTCCTTTTAGAAGTAATGCTGCCAATAAAACACCACCTCCTAGTAAAACAACGCCACCCATCCAGCGTTGTTTGTTATTCATTGACATTCTTCCAAATACTCCCAAATCGCTTCTAAAGTATGAAACGAACCACAGGCCAAAATCAGCTGATTGTTATTTGTTTGCTCAAGCGCTGATTTAAAAGCCTCTTTGATATTGCCATATTGTTGTACTGTCTGGCCTTGCAAGGCATCATTGAGTTGCTGAATCGGTGCAGCACGCGGCACATTCAATTCAGCAATTTTCCAATGTAAAACAGTAGGTTTCAATAAATCGGCTACTGATTTTATATCTTTATCTGCCAGCATTGAAAATACTGCGACAACTTCTGTGTACTGTTTATTGTATTCTAAGAAATTTCGCAATTGCTTTAACAAAAATTCAACACCATGAGGATTGTGTCCGGCATCAAAAATGACCGTCTTCCCATCCACTTGACGCTGTTCAAAACGTCCAGCTAAGCGAGCAGATTGGATACCTTTTTCTAATGCTGACTGAGAAATCTCAAGTCCGCTATTTAAAATGGCCGCAACTGCTCCTGCAATATTTTCAATCGCTAATGTACCTAAAGGAAGTTTTAAAGTGGTTCCTTCCGAAGCAAAGTACCAGTTTTGTCCATCTTCTGCGAGCTTATAAAAATAATCACGATTAACGGTATATAAGTCTGCTTGTGAACTTTGTGCTTTATCTTGAATTGCTTGCGGTAATTGTTGCTCACCCGCAAAGATAACCGGAATATGTGGACGAATAATGCCTGCTTTTTCAAAAGCAATTTTTTCGATGGTATCGCCTAGCCAATCTGTGTGATCTAGGCCAATATTAGTAATCACTGCAATGTCGGGATCAATCACATTGACGACATCTAAACGTCCGCCCAGACCAACTTCGAGCACCCATACATCACATTGTTGTTGTTTAAAAATAACAAAAGCAGCCAAAGTGGTTGCTTCAAAAAAAGATAAGCTTAAATCACAATCGCGACGAGCCTGATCGACTTGAACAAAAGCATCAATCAGACTTTGATCATCGACTTCAACTCCACCTAACTTAACTCGCTCATTAAAGCGATAGATATGCGGTGACTGATATAACCCAACTTTATAACCTTGTGCGTTTAATATCGCAGCCAGTGTGGTTGTGGTTGAGCCTTTACCATTCGTTCCGGCTACTGTAAAAACTTTAGCATGAGGCTGAGTTACACCCAGCTTTTCTGCAACAGGAATTACACGTTCCAGACCAAGATCTATCCCTGTAACGTGAACATGGCTCCAATAATTGAGCCATGTATCTAAAGAGTCTATTGAAAGTGGAGCTTGTTGGTTCAAGGTAAGTTCATCAATTTCGATACAAGTCGAGATACAGTATCACGTAAAGCGTGGCGATGAACAATCTGATCGATTACACCATGATCAAGCAAATATTCAGCACGTTGGAACGGTTCTTCAAGAGTTTCACGTACAGTCTGCTCAATTACACGTTTACCAGCAAAGCCAATCATTGCTTTAGGTTCAGCAATATGAATATCACCCAACATTGCTAAAGAAGCTGTTACACCACCATACACAGGATGTGTTAACACAACGATATATGGTAAGCCAGCATCTTTTAATTTTTGAATCGCAGCAGAAGTGCGCGCCATTTGCATAAGCGATAACATACCTTCTTGCATACGCGCGCCGCCAGAAGCTGCGAAACAGATTAATGGCTGACGTTTTGCAATTGCAAGCTCGGCAGCCTGTACAAAACGGTCACCTACAACGGTACCCATTGAGCCGCCCATAAAGTCGAACTCAAAAGCACATGCAATCATATCTACGCCATTTAAGTTACCTTGCATGGCAATTAATGCTTCCGTTTCACCAGTTTTGCTTTGCGCTTCACGCATACGATCTGGATACGGTTTAGAGTCAACAAACTTTAATGGATCTTTTGCAGTAAATTCTTGACCCAATTCAGTTACAACATTATCGAAGAACCAGTTCAAGCGGTCACGAGCTTTCATTCGTAAGTGTTCATCACATTGTGGACAAACATATGCGTTGAAAGAAATTGCTGTACGTGTCACTAGTGCATGACATTCAGGACATTCAATCGTTGGCTCAGTAAATGTTGCTTTGAGAATTTGTTGCTCATCTGCGACTTCAATACCTGGAACCGGACGTTTTGTCCATGGTGTCGAAGGGCTAAGAACTTTCCCTGGTTTCACTTCTTGATTCATACTAACTCATCGAGCGCTGCTCGAAGCTCCTTGACTTTACTCACCGTCTGTTCAACAGCGTCATCCGCTGCCAACGTTGCAAAATTTTTAACGAAAGCACTACCTACAATCACGGCATCAGCAACATTACCCATTGCTTTTGCTGAAGCGGCATCACTAATACCAAAACCAACACCCACTGGAATATCAGTGGCATTTTTGATTTTTTGAATACGTGCAGCAGCTTCTGCCGTATCAAGTGTTGCTGCTCCAGTTACACCCTTAAGTGAAACGTAGTAAATAAAACCACTTGCCTGATTAGTCACATGTTGAATGCGTTGATCTGTAGAAGTTGGCGCAAGCAAGAAAATTTGGTCCATATCATGTTGTTTCAACACAGCACCAAACTCTTTTGACTCTTCTGGTGGTAAATCCACAAGTAATAAGCCATCTACACCACATTGTTTCGCATGAGAAACAAACTTCTCGTAACCAATCACTTCAACCGGATTCAGATAACCCATTAGAACAACGGGTGTTTCCTGATCCTGCTCACGGAACTCTTTTACCATGTTGAGTGCATCCAACGTGTTAGTCCCTGCTGCAAGCGCACGTTCAGCTGCAAGCGCAATTACCGGACCATCAGCCATTGGATCTGAAAATGGTAAACCAAGCTCAATGACATCTACTCCTGCCGCAACCATTTTATGCAGTAACGGAACCGTTACTTGTGGCTGTGGATCACCCGCCATAACATAAGATACAAGCGCTTTACGTTGTTGGGACTTAAGCTTTTCAAAACGGGTGGCAAGACGTGACATAGGGTTGTGCTTTCCTTGAATTATTTAAAATTGAGGAGTTGTTTGTAGAAATACAAGAACATCGCATTTTAACGCTATTTTTTGTCCATTGAACAGGTCTAACGTTATGGCGATATTCGATTGTATGATTCATACAACCCATGGTGTACATTTATCAATATTTTGAAACTTTTCTCAATGATCAAAGCTTCCTATTTTCGAGCCATTATTAGATCGTCGACTGACCAAAAATTAACCGCATAAAGCTTATTTCTCAATATTTTTATTGGCGAGTTGTAATTCCCTTTTGCGCGTAAGTAAAGTTTGTCCTGTCAAATTTTTATGAGCCCGTGCAAGTGCCGACTGATCCGAATATCCCAACTGTTCAGCAATTGTGGTGAGGCTTTCATTTTGGTGAAGTAATATTTCACAGCGTTTCATGCGTTCAGTATCTAAAATTAATTTAAATGAAGTATTTAATGACTGTAATTGACGCTGCAAGCTTCGTACTGAAATATTCAACTCGATGGCAATATCCTCAATTTTCGGGGCTTGTTGCTTGTGTTTGAAATATTCATGAACAATCCAATGTATTTGCTGAGCTAAATCTGTATGTATTTTCCGCTGAGCCAATGCCTCTTCTGCTTGTTTCACTAAAAGTTGCATTAAGCTGGGGTCTGCATGTCGAGGGCGAACATTCAATCCCTCACTTGCAAAAGTTAATGCATAGTAAGGTTGCTCAAATGACAATTTGCATTGAAAGAAACGCTGATAGTGAACTAATGGACCACGTGAACGGTGCACGAACTCAACATGTTGCAAGAGAAAATCATGAAAAGGAGCAATTTGTTTAGCAAGCTGCACCATAGCAGCTAAAGTCAGCTCACAAAGTATGATATTACTAGCATCAACTAACGGCCAATACAAACGAATGTTAGAAGCATCTTGCTCAACTTGCATAGGTACGACTTGCTCACCGTCAATCACGAGACGATGAAATTTAATGACATATTCAAGAACCTCTGAGAAGCTGCCACTTCGAGAAGCCATATATCCCAGTACGCCAAAATTGGCAGGTGTAATACAAGTTGCCATTTCTAGGGCTAAATTAGAAACTTGTAGACGAGACTCTGTCAGCTCTAAAAGTTCAAGAAAAAAGTTTAAAGAAGATTGAGCGTCAATAGATGAAGCTAAAATATTTTGAACTTGACGGGCCTGAACATCTGTAAGGTTTAATACCTGCCAATCGATTCCTTTTTCTTTTAGATAAGTATTCCAAAGATAAAAATAACCATTTGAAATCGTAAAATCCTGCATGGCTCATCCTTTTTTTAATGCCATCTTGTCGCAAACTGTATAAAAATTGGCAATAACTGTCAAAACAAAGTCGACTATTGGCGACATACTAATGAACATGTTAGATGCGAGAAATAAAAATATGAACGCACATGTTTCTTATCAGGTCGAGCCAGTAGTTCGTAAAGATCTGGATTTTCATTTAAACGAAGCACCTCGCTTTTGGTTTAATAATGATCCTTTTTTGACTCGTATGTTTGATGCGCTCAGCTTAACCTTTCCAGATGGAGAGCGTTATTTTATTGAATGTGTCCGTATGTTCCGAGACAAAATTGATGATCCCGAACTACAAAAGCGGGTTACAGACTTTATTAAACAAGAAGCTCAACACGGTATTGCACATGACAAAATGAATCAGCTCATGAAAGAGCAAGGCATGCCTGTTGACCAGTTCACAGCCACACTTAAAAGAATTTTTCGTTTTGAACTCACCAAACGCTCACCGCAATACAACATTGCAATGACGGCGGCAGCTGAACATTTAACAGCGCTAATGGCAGAAACCTTTTATAGCCATAAAAAAACTTTGGAAAATGCTCACCCCTATGTTCGAGCGCTATTCGCGTGGCATGCCATTGAAGAGATGGAGCACCGCGATGTTGCTTTTGATGTCATGAAACAAGTAGGAGAAGTTCCTGAGTCGACTCGTCGATTTGTATTGGTTCTTACGACAGTACTGATGTTTGGCTTTACACTCTACCGCACAAATATCATGTTGAAATGTGATGGCTTTAGTTCCAGAGAAAGACTATTAATGAGCCTTAAAGGCTTACCATGGTTCTTTGGCAAAAATGGCACATTAACCGCTATGAAAAGCCAATATTTAGATTGGTTTAAAAAAGACTTTCATCCAAGTCAGCATCCAGTCATTCGTCAATATCCTGTCTGGATTGAAACACTCGAAAAGACAAATGATCCTATTGCAGCTGGTGAGGCATTCTGGCAAGCAGGTTTATAACCTGCTTGTTACCATTTTGCATAATGTTGTTCTAGTAAACCGTATTGCTCATTGCAATTGATTATATCGGTTGCCTCATGCTCAATCGTGCCGCTAATTTTAGCTTGCCACTGATTGAACTGACTTCCAATCATTCTTAAATTAATATTTTCGTACCTGCACCAACCAATATGCACTTGGAGATTAAGTTTTTGATCTAGAGAGCTAATTTGCCAAAGTTCATCATTTACTTTTTCAAATAAAACATCAGTCAGTGGAAATAAAACGCCGTTAATCCATAAGCAATTTTCATTACCAAAGCTTTCATTCACACCAGAAGCTAAATTTAAACCGATACGTCGCCCTTGCTCATCCCAAAAATTACATGAAAGCCAGAACCAAGCTGTTTCAGGTCGCAAAAAACCGCAGGTATCATCTAGAGATGCAAATGTCTTTTCATCAAATTGTACGACTTGGTTTTGCTTATTAATAAACATTCCCTCTACAGCCAATGTGGTCTGCTTTTGGGTATAAGTCCAACCATTGATGCCAGTTGGTGTGCACAAACTTAATATATCGGTTCCAGCACAAAAAATACGAGCGCTGAGTTGAATCTCACCATATTTGGTCACTCGGATATATCGCACACCATTGGCATGCTGGATATCAAACTGATAAGGAGATTTAGAAAAATAACTTTGATTAAATAAGGGTTGTTCATCAAGATAGGTTTTATGCCCCAAAGGCTGAATAGCATTCCACTCAATAACCTGCCCTGTTTCATGGTCATAAATATAGAAAAAGCCATGCCCGACCCAGCCGATATCTGCAATAGCCAGACCAATACTATAGTGTTTATGTTGAATACCACAGAATTTAAATTTTTTATATTTTAATTGCTTACGCCAGCCCTTTAAGACCTTACCATAAGGGGTTTTATAAATATAATGTTGTACGTGAATGGTTGACGGTACAGATTCAAAACGCCCGTAGCGAGGCTGTCCATTTTCTTGAATTAAATCCATTTACCCACTTCCATATGAATATTAGATTTCAAATGACCTATACCACGGTCAAATACGTATTTTCCCAAATTGTTTCAGCAAAATCGCCTTTTATTAAATGAATATAGCGCCCTGCTACACAATCTATCGCTAAGCAGTCATCAATATCAATGACTCGATCTGTATGTGCTTTTTGCCACTGCCGATCTATAAATTGTTTACCTAATTGTTTGGCAGCTACCGCATTCGGTGCAACCACAAACTCATAACGGTGAAGTTCACCGAATTCACTTGCATTATATCCGCCCAGATTAATTAAATATAATTTTAAATCATCTGGTTGTGGAGCAGCATCTGTAAAGTGAATTTGATAATTTTGCCCTTGAGAGTTAACACCAGAGAGCTTGGCCCAAGCATCAATATGCAATCCTTGAGCCTCACCAAACCAAGCCTGTTTAAGTTGAGGATAAACTTCTTCCAAAGTATCTCCTACAGCCATGACTACATCATGAACTTCTGTATTAGCACGTGCATGACGCCCGCCTAACATCACCATAAACAAACTTGGCATTATAGTTCTCTTACATCTCGACCATTTCTACGCCATCAATACGTGCAACTGTCATTAAATCTTTATCACCGCGACCTGAAACAGTCGCAATAATAATCTGATCTTTAGACATCGTCGGTGCAAGCTTAGAGACATAAGCCATCGCATGCGAGCTTTCAAGTGCAGGAATAATCCCTTCGATTTTAGTTAAGTCGCGGAAACCTTGTAGAGCTTCTGTATCATTAATCGGCACGTATTCTACACGCTTCATATCTTTCAAGAAGCTATGTTCAGGGCCAACACCCGGATAATCAAGGCCCGCCGAGATACTATGTGTCTCAATAATCTGGCCCTGTTCATCACTCATTAAATAAGTACGATTACCATGTAATACACCCACATGACCTGCATTTAACGGCGCAGAGTGTTTACCAGTTTCAATACCAAAACCAGCTGCTTCAACGCCATACATTTTCACGTTGGCATCGTTTAAAAACGGATAGAACAAGCCCATTGCATTTGAACCGCCACCTACACAGGCAACTAATGCATCTGGTAAACGACCCGCTTGTTCCAAAATCTGTTTACGTGCTTCACGGCCAATGATCGACTGGAAGTCACGAACCAATTGAGGGTAGGGATGTGGGCCTGCAACTGTACCAATTACATAGTACGTCGTATCAACATTAGTTACCCAATCACGCATCGCTTCGTTCATGGCGTCTTTCAGCGTTTTAGAGCCGCTTTGTACAGGAACAACTGTAGCACCCAACAAACGCATACGATAAACGTTCATCGCTTGACGCTTAACGTCTTCAGCACCCATATAAACAACGCATTCAAGACCTAAACGTGCTGCAATTGTTGCTGTTGCTACACCATGCTGCCCGGCACCAGTTTCGGCAATAATACGTTTTTTACCAGAAAGCTTTGCCAATAACGCCTGACCAATCGTGTTATTTACCTTGTGTGAGCCTGTATGGTTCAAGTCTTCACGTTTAAGGTAAATTTGCGCACCACCTAACTCTTTTGACCATCGCTCAGCATAATAAAGTGGACTAGGACGACCTACATAGTAGGCGAGGTCACGGTCGAATTCTGCCAAAAACTGTTCATCATTTTTCATGCGGGAATAGAGATTTTCTAAATCTTCTAATGCCGCCATTAGAGTTTCTGACACAAAACGTCCGCCATGGATACCGAAATGCCCATTTGCATCTGGGAATTGGGTATAGTCAATCACATTATTTTGCTGATCCACGTTGGACTCCTTGCATAAATCGTTCAATGAGTTGTTGGTCTTTTATACCTTTTGCGGACTCTACGCCTCCGCTCACATCTACTGCAAAAGCATCGGTAGTATGAATAGCGTCAATGACATTGTCAGGGGTTAAACCACCTGCCAAGATTAATGGAATATCAAGTTTCGGGAATTTAGACCAGTCAAACTGATGTCCTGTGCCCCCTTTAAGCTCAGGATGCCATGCATCGAGCAATACAGCACTGGCACCAGCTGCCTGATATTTTTGAATTTCAGCAATTACATCCAGATCAGGTTTAACCTGAATCGCTTTATACCAGCGACGTTTACAATGACGCGCTATTTCCTGACATTGTTCTGGAGTTTCATCGCCATGTAGTTGTAATACATCTAGGGGAACACAATCAAGTACATCCTGAATTTCAGTAACACTCGCGTTTACAAACAAACCCACCATTTGTACATAAGGCGGAACGAGTTTTGCTAATTCTTCTGCCTGTTCAACTGTTACATTTCTTGGGCTTGGCGGAAAAAAAACAAAGCCTATCGCATCTGCTCCCGCTGCAACTACTGCCTGAACATCTTGCTTGCGAGTAATTCCACAGATTTTTGCTCGTGTACGTTTTTGGTTTGATTGGCTCATGATCTGCCTAAACTACAACCATTTCTTAAAATAAGCGCCATTGTAATGCAATTTTTGTCCCTTGCGTAAAAGTTCTCTGGGAATTGCTCCAAATGACATTGTATGAAGTAAATCGCCACTTTATACTGCGTAAAATTGGAAGCAAGTGTAAGCAATTCATGCTTTAGGGAAGCTGGTGAAAGTCCGGCACTGCCCCCGCAACGGTAACAATGTAAAGCATATTTTTTAAGTCGTTCTCGACTTACACCACTGCAGTAATGTGGGAAGGTGAATATGTCCATAAATTAAATATGGCGCTGAAGTCCGGAGACCTACTTGTTTCATCTATCTACCCGATCATTCACGTGGGGTGAATGTATGGAGCATGTTATGTCTAAGTCTTTTCAACCTACTCGTCTGGTAGGAGCTATCGCTATTGCGATGGGGTTTTCACCTGTTATTTTTGCTGAAGATACAACGAATGCGACTCAGCTTGATCCAATTGTAGTCACTGCCTCAAAAAGTGCTGAAAAAGCGAGTGAAGTTCCGGCGCGGATTACTGTGATTGATCAGAAAACTATTCAACAATCACCGCTTGCTGACTTAGGTCAGCTCTTACAGCGTGATACTGGACTACATGTCCTACAGCAAGGTGGAATGGGACAAAACTCATCTTTATTTATTCGAGGGACAAATTCAACACATAGCCTTTTTTTAAAAGATGGAGCCAGCCTCAATACTGCTTTGGATGGTGGAGCAAGCATTCCATATATTGATTTAAGTGATGCTGCGCAAATTGAAGTTTTAAAAGGACCTGCATCCGTTCAATACGGTACTGATGCAATTGGTGGCGTTATTAATATTCGTACAATTCCTCCAACTCAACAAAAATTATTTACAACGACTGAAGTTGGTGAAAACAAAACCTATAAATCCTTAATTGGTGCAGATATTGTTTCTAATGAAGGAGTATATCTCCAAGTAAGAGGCCAGCGACAAGAAAGTGATGGTACCACTGTTACAAATAAATCAGATCAAAAAGCAAGCTACGACCAAAAAGGTTATAGTGCTAAAATTGGTTATGAATTAGATCAATATGGTATAAATACAAGTATAAACGAAAATAAAGGGACAAACGTTTACTACGGTGGTTCCCAAGATTTTTTGAATCGTCTAATCAATACCAATGCCTATTATCAAATTTCAAATAATTTAAAAATCAATGCAAGATATTCTAATTTTAAAGATGAACTAACAGGAAAAAGCTCTCTCTATTACTTTGATACAGATCGCAATGAAGGTGATTTAAATCTCAAATGGGATTTTAACAAAAATCAAAATCTATTAATAGGCGCATCTATTAACAATGCCGATGTTAAAAGTCTTGCAATCAAAGGACAAAAGCAAAGTCTCGACTCAAATGGATATTATATCCAGCACCAATTTAACAGCTCAAATGGCATTCATACTCAAGCAGGCTTAAGAGTAGAAGAAAATGAACAATTTGGAACACATACAGTAGGACAACTTGCAGGTCGTATTCAACTTACCCCACTCACTAGTATTTATACAAATGTTGGCACAGCATTTAAGGCTCCAACAGGTAATCAATTATATTACTTGTCAGAATCAGAGTGGAAGGGAACAACTTATATTACAACAGGTAATCCAAATTTAAAGCCAGAAGAAAGCATATCTTATGAGGTTGGAATAGATCAAAAATTAGCTTATGGAATTTCAACTTACGCTTCGGTCTATCACACAAAAGTCAAAAATCTAATACAATATATCTCAGCCTTTGACTCAGTAAATAATATATCAGCATCAACTTATACAAATATAAATAAAGCAAAAATGACTGGTGGTGAAATTGGTCTAAAATGGAAAAACAATGATTTATTTTTCACTACAGAATATGGTTACGTAAAAACAGAAAATGACGAAACTGGTTATGAACTGATCCGTAGACCACGTCAAAATCTCACATTAACAGCAGGCTTAGAAAATGAAATTTATGGTTTAAGCGCCTCTTTAGTTGCCAAGTCTCACTCTAAAATATCTGAATCTAGCTCATCAGCAATGATTCCAGGATATGCGACTATTGATTTACATGCGTATTGGAATGCAACTCCAAATATCAAATTATTTACAAATATTGTAAATATTGGTGATGTAAAATATAAAACATCTTATTACTCAGCAGATGAGTTTTACATCAATGGTGGCCGCCTTGCGTCAGCTGGTGTGACCTTAAGCTACTAAGTAAAACTTTATTATAAAAATATTTTCTTAACTCCAGTTTCGGGGTAATGTTCTGACCGACATTATCCCCTTTTTATGTTCAGGATATCCATCATGGGACACCGTTTAAGCAAAATCTATACACGCACAGGCGACTCAGGTACAACAGGTTTAGGCGATGGTTCTCGTGTTGCCAAGGACGATTTACGAATTGCAGCACTTGGTGATGTTGATGAACTCAACGCCATTATTGGGGTACTTCGTGCTCAAATCACAGATAGCCAAGTAACTAATAAGGCTGATTGGGATAAAAGCTTAAGTCTGATTCAACATTGGCTTTTTGATTTAGGTGGAGAGGTTTGTATTCCAAATTACAACCTACTCCAGCCCGTTTGTATTGAATTTCTTGAAAAAGAAATTGACCGTATGAATGAAGATTTGCCTATGCTTAAAGAATTCATTCTACCGTCTGGCTCCTTATCTTGCAGTTACGCTCATCAAGCTCGTGCCGTTTGTCGTCGTGCAGAGCGATCACTCATGTCTGTGCAAACTCGTGATCAAAATATTCAAGCTACAGCACTCCAACTTTTAAACCGTCTATCTGACTGGTTATTTGTCGCATCGCGTGCTTTACAGCGTGCCGAAGGCGGACAAGAAGTACTTTGGCAAAAAAATATTAATGAGATTATTTAAAAATAGATTAGATTAAACATGGTCTCTACTCTTTTTAAAGAGACCATAGTTAAAATATTTCATAGAAGAAAATTATGCGCGTTATTGGTCATCGTGGTGCACGCCGAGAAGCTCCTGAAAATACACTTGGTGGGTTTCAGCACATAAAAAATTTAGGTATTCGTGGTGTCGAATTCGATATTCGTCAGCTTCAAGACCAAGAGTTAGTTGTTATTCATGATGACAATTTTTTGCGTACAGCTGGAGTCGATCAAGTTGTAGAACAATCTACTTTAGCTCAAGCGTTGTCATTCGATCATCGTCAAAGCTGGCCCAATTGGCCGACTCCTGAACCAACGCCTACACTTACAACTGTTTTAAACTTACTTGATAATTTCGATCATATTGAAGTTGAGGTTAAAGCGGTAAGAGATATGGCATTTGCAGAAAAGTTAGTTCAAAAGCTTGAGTCTGAATTACTGGGGTATGAAAAAGTCGTCACTATCACAAGTTTTGATCTTCAAATTTTAACTGCCTTACGTGATATAAACTCTCAATTTAAACGTGCCTTATTAGTTGAACTTCCTGTTGGGGCAACGGCAATTGAACTCGCTCATCAATTTGGTTGCTGCCATATTGGTTGGCACGACCAGCTTGCAACAGATGAAATGATTCAATTGTCTCACCAAGCAGGTTTAAACATGAGTGTCTGGACAGTAAATGATGTAGAAAGAGCAAAAAAACTGCGGGATTTAGATGTTCAAGGCTTAATTACAGATATTCCAACTACGATGTTACAAGCCCTGTAAATATAAAAAAGGTGGTAAAAACCACCTTTTATTTCTTTTGTGCCTGAATAAGGCGCTGACCACTTTGGTCAAGTAGATATAGCGTATTACCTACGAGTTGGAAGCGTTGGATACGTTGCAAAGCATCTACCAGCTCTGCTTCTTGAGCCAAAGCACCATCACAGCTTGAATGACCTGCATTTACTTGCATATCAAGTTTTTGCTGGCTGAAATTAAAGGTGTAACGGCCAAAAACAGCATTACAGCCAGTATGTCCCGATACTGTTTTGACTGCTGAGTTCAGTGAAAGAGTTGGCCATTGGTTAAAGAATTTTGCCTTATGACCACTGATCTGAGTGATCTGCCAATCAATATCTTGAATGCCATCCGGACTCACTCTCTTTTTTACAACAGGTGCTTGAGTCTGATGAACTGTTCTTTTTGTTTGAACTTTTTTCGTAGTTTGTTCGGGTGCACTTTGACATGCGGCTAATACAAGACTGATTGTGACCAAGACACATTTCAATGATAATTTTCTTGAAATATCAATGCTGTTCTTTTTTTTCAATCGTTGTACGTTCATTAAACAACTTCTCCTGCTTGAAAAACTCTTTGACATAGTTTAATTCTGTTACGGTTCTTTCAATACATCTGTACAATAATGCTAGTGATTCTCACTAAGCACGTGCTAATATGAAGGATAGAATAGCAATATATCTTGATGATTGGTTTTGCTATGTCGTTTTGTCTTTGTACCTTGTTTCACAAGGATTCTAGGAGCGCTGCCGGATATGACTTCCGCCCCACTCAAAGCCCCAATTAACTGGACCGCTAGCATTACCTTAATTGGTTTACCAATTCTTGCCGCAATCATAATCCCGATTTATGCGTATTATTATGATTTTAGTGTAAGCGCATGGGTAAGCTTATTTTTTCTTTTAGCTCTAAGTAGTATGGGGATTACTGCTGGTTACCATCGCCTTTGGGCTCACCGAGCTTATGAAGCGTCGTTACCGCTTAAAATTCTTTTAATGATCGGTGGAACATTTGCCGTACAAAATAGTATTTTGTTCTGGGCATCTGGTCACCGTACTCACCATCGACATGTTGATGATGTTGATGAAGATCCATATTCAATTGAACGTGGTTTTTGGTATGCCCATATGGGTTGGATGATCCGCGATCATTCACCATCTGAGCCAGACTTTAAAAATGCACCAGACCTACTCAATGATAAATTGGTCATGTTCCAACATAAATATTACGCACTACTTGTAGTCGCAGTTCATGTTGGTATTTTAGGTTTAATTGGTTGGGCAACAGGTGACTTATGGGGTGTAGTCCTTTTAGGTGGTTTGTTACGTTTAATCATTAGCCATCAAGTTACATTCTTTATTAACTCGCTTTGCCATATGTTTGGTAAACGTCCTTATACAGACGAAAACTCAGCACGTGATAATTTCTGGTTAGCCATTGCCACTTGGGGCGAGGGTTACCACAACTATCACCATATCTTCCAATACGACTACCGTAATGGTGTGAAATGGTGGCAATATGACCCAACTAAATGGTTGATCTGGTCATGTTCTAAAATTGGTTTAGCTAAAAATTTACGTCGTATTCCAAGCTTTAATATTAAAAAAGCAGAACTGGCGATGAAATTTAAATACGCTGAACAAGACCTCGCTATTTATGGTCATGATGTAAATGCAGACATTACTCAAATGAAGCAACGTATTGCACAAGAGTACGAAGCATTTACACATACATTAAATGATTGGGCAAAACTTAAAGAACAAGAGTTACAAGCGAAAAAAGCAGCAATGGCTGAAAAGATTCATAGAATGGATCATAAGCTTAAAGTTGATTTTCAATTGCTTGAACACCGTTTAAGTCATCACCGCGAATGCTTAGAAACACTCATGCGTAGTGTTAAAAAGAATACCAACGTGGTGTCAGACTAAAAATAAATTCTGATCTAAAATAGCTCTTTCGGGAGCTATTTTTATGCCTGCTTTTTAACTATGGTATAGTGAAATCTGCTCTTTCTATTTTGCTAAGCCTATGCAGTTTAATCCGCTCTACCCTTCACTTCCGTCTAAATTATTTCATGTTCAGCAGCCATCACCTTTACGTGGTGCAAAAGCAGGACATTTTAACAATGCTTTGGCTGATGAGCTGCAATGGTCAGAAGACGATAAAAATGCATGGGTTGAGATCTGTAGTGGACAGCGTACATTCCCTGAATTTCCGTCTCTTGCTATGGTTTATGCTGGTCACCAATTCGGACAATGGGCAGGACAACTCGGCGATGGACGTGGCTTACTGATTGCGCAAATACTCAATACAAAGGGTCAAACCATCGATCTACACCTCAAAGGTGCAGGCCCTACCCCTTATTCAAGAATGGGGGATGGACGAGCAGTATTACGCTCTGTGGTACGTGAATATTTAGCCGGACATGCTTTAAATGCTTTAGGCGTCGCATCTAGTCATGCAGTCGGTTTCACAACCTCGACTCAAGGCGTACAGCGCGAAAAACTAGAGTTAGGCGCAATGCTACTCAGAACATCTGAATGCCATATTCGTTTAGGGCATTTTGAATGGATTAATCAATATGCGCCTGAATTGCTGTCAGAATTCACTCAAAAATGTATTGAATGGCATTATCCAGAATGCCTAGAAACCGAAAATCCAACTTTATCTTTTGCCAAAAAGGTGGTTGAGCGTACTGCGATCATGATTGCAAAATGGCAATTGGTTGGGTTTGCTCATGGTGTGATGAATACCGATAACTTAAATATTACTGGTTCAACACTCGATTTTGGGCCATATGGATTTATGGAGCGTTTCCGCCCCAACTGGATCAACAATCACTCAGACTACCAAGGTCGTTATACTTATCAAAATCAACCGAGTATAGGCCATTGGAACTTATGGACGTGGCTAAACAACTTAATTCCTCTCGCTGAATCTGAACAAAAAGATGAGTTCAAAGAAGAGTTAGCACGTTGCTTAGAACAATTTGAACCAATCTTTTTAGAACACTATGGACAAGGTTTATGTCAAAAAATGGGACTTCCTCATTTCCATAAAGACAGTCTTGATTGTAGTTTTGCGTTTTTAAGAATCTTACAAACTGAACAACTCGATTACACTCAAAGTTTTATTCGTCTTCAAAATAAAGAATTCAAAGCTTTACGAGATGATTGTCTTGATATTCGACAGTTTGATGAGTTTCTTAGCCAATATGAAAGCATTCGTGAACATCAAGATATTGATGAGCTGGATGCGAATATGCAAAAAGCAAATCCAGTTTATATTTTACGTAATCACATGGCGCAGCGTGCTATTGAAGCAGCTGAACGAGATAATTTTAGCGAAGTAGATCGTTTATTTAAGCTACTTAATCATCCATACACAAGACAACCAGAGCTTGAGCAACCACAAGATTTAGGGCCATTACCAAGTGATGTTCCAGATGTAGCAGTGAGCTGTTCATCTTAATATTAAAAAAACTAAACTCTCTTAAGTCATTCTCAACACTTAAGAGAGTTTCTTACACATCAAAGAATAATATATGAAAATTAAACCTCTCATTATTTGTACATTTCTTATCATTCTACTGGGAATCGCTTTTTATAATTATGAAAGATATTTACCGACTTTTACGTCAAGCCATCAAGCGCTCTCAAAAGAAGAAATATTAGAACTCATAAAGACCAAGCCAGTTACCTCAATTGAAGTGTTTAAAAACCAACGCCTACTTCTGCTCAAGAGTAATCAGGGCGTGATTCGGCAATATCCGATTCGTCTCGGCTTTAATCCCAATGGACATAAACACTTTGAAAATGATGGTAGAACACCTGAAGGGATTTATTCTATAGATTGGCGAAACTCACAAAGTGCTTACTATAAATCTTTGCATATTTCCTATCCCGATGCGAAAGATATTGCTTATGCCAAGCAACATAATCAACCAACAGGAGGAGATATCATGATTCATGGATCTGTTCCGAAATCATTACTCTCGATACCTTTTAGCTCGACTTATATGCCCCATAAGGATTGGACGTTAGGATGTATCGCGGTTAGAAATGTAGATATAGATGAGATTTGGCAATTAGTACCCAATCATACCAAGATTATAATTTATCCATAAAATCTTTAAAACTATCCACATTTTCTGTGGATAACATTGTGGTTATCCACAGAATAACTTTTATGAAGACTTACTCTTCAGGATATTCGAAGCGATAACCTACACCATAAACGGCTTGAATCCATTCATGACGGTTACCAGTTTCAGCCGCTTCACTAATTTTTCGGCGCAAGTTTTTGATATGGCTGTCAATTACACGGTCGGCAACGTCAAAACTATCTGGATTAATATGATCTAATAATTGTGCACGTGAATATACTTGCCCTACATGCTCTAAAAATAGCTCAAGTAAGCGAAATTCGGTTGGCGTTAAGCTCAATGATTTTTGTTGATACCAAATTCTTTGTTGTGCTTTATCAATTCTGAAAGAATCATTTTGCTCAGGCTCTGCCTTACGCTCTAAACGACGTAAAACAGCTTGTACACGAGCAACTAACTCTTTGGGACTAAATGGTTTACATACGTAATCATCAGCGCCCATGTTAAGACCTAATACTCTGTCAATTTCTTCGGTACGGGCAGTGACCATAATAATCGGTAAATCTGATTGTTCACGAACTTTACGGCAAATCGTTAAACCATCCATTCGTGGAACCATTAAGTCCAGAATCATCAAATTTGGTTTACGTTGCTGGAAACTCGCATAGGCATCTTGACCATCATGAAACATACTTACTTCAAAACCGGCAGCTTCAAGATAATCACGCACCAAATGCGCCAATTCGACTTCATCTTCAACCAACATCACATGTTTCATGAGATATTTTTCCTTTTATATTTAACTCTGCTTTTTAAAAGTAAGTACACAACGTAAACCACCTAATGGTGAATGTTCAAAACTGAGTGTACCACCAAGCGCCTGCGCAATCTTACAAGACAAAGCTAAGCCCAGCCCTGTTCCACCTGTACTACGCGTACGCGAATCATCTACGCGATAGAAACGTTCACCTAAACGGGATAACTGCTCATCACTTAAACCATAAGGACTATCATCGACATACAAAGTCCACTCTTGAGGATTCTGACTTGTATGAATATGAATTTTGCCACCTGTTTCTGTGTAACGAATACTATTACTAATTAAATTAACAATAATCTGTTTAAAACGGTCACGGTCTAATAATAGCGGAGAACTTGTTCCTTCAACTTGAATTTCGAGACCAGCCTGCTCAAGTTTGGGTTTAAAGTTTTCAACTTCTTGTAGTACCACTTCCCATGGATTTACAGAGCTCAAATAACACTTAAGCTGCTGAGCATCTGCCTGCGCCAAGTCTGCAAGGTCTTGGGTCAATTTTTTCAAGCTTGAAACCTGACGCATCATTGCATCTAAATGTTCAGGTGTGGCTTTTCGAATCCCGTCTTGCATGGCTTCAATTTGTGCTTGCAATACAGCCAAAGGCGTTTTTAATTCATGGGACGTATCTGCCACCCATTGACGTCGTGACTCTTCATGCTGATGTAAAATCTCTGCCAAATGGTTCAATTGAGTTGATAAATCACCTAACTCATCATTTCGCTTAATAACTACTTGGTGTTGATAATTTCCTTTGGTTAATTCATTGGTTGCATTTAATAAACGCTGAATTGGCTTTTTAAAATAAGTCGCCATTAACAGTGCTGCAACTAAACTTGATAGTAAGGTTAAAGCATAGATTAAGAGTAAATAACGCTTTTGATTACTAAAGAAATTAATACTCAAAGCGTCTTCTTTATCTAAAACAGGCTTTAAACCTAAATATCCCACGACTTTATTATTTAAAATAATTGGGCGAAATGACATTTGATCTGAAGAAGGCGGTTCACCTACTACAAACTGGTGCTGCGCGTCATATAGAGATAAACGCGAACTCAACCCTAAACGGTCTGGCAAAGCGATAAAACGCTTCTTCCCATTTTGGGTTTCAATATCTTTTAAGCTTCCCTTCTTTGATTTATTTTTATCATCACTTGGGCGAAACTGATTTGCGCTTAAAGGGAAACGTAATCCTTCAAAGGGTTGATACTGTGAAGGTAAATTTTGCTCGAGTGCTCTTAATTCCTCATCACTAAAAATAGTATTTTTATTTGTCGGCGCAACTTGAGGCGAAATATTGATGAGCGCGTGTTCATCAAAAGAATGCTGCTGTATGGCAATGTCATATTGGCGACGGAGCCACCACTGCGAGAGACGGTCATAGTCATCGGGAGCCGCGGTTCCTTCGATTTGTAAAATCTGTGCCTGAATCGCATTCCCCCAATCATGGTACACCGTATAGACATCGCCAAGATTGGTAATGAGGCGGTCTAGTTTCTGCATTTCAACGTCAGCTACATATTTGGCAAAGTTCTTTTGCATTGTCCAGTGCAAAACGCTCAAGCTTGCAGTCGCAATAAGCAATGTGGTGAGCAAGACTGTCAAAAATAACCGTAATGCAATGGGAACACGTAGAACGTTCAAAAGCACTCTCTCATTTTTACCCTATATTTTGCATTGTAACCAACAACGAAAAGAAAAACTCTCCATTGTTTCTACATCTTTATTATCTAATCTTTAAGACATCAGAAAACACAACATTAAAGGTCTTTAAATATGAAAATGACGGCAAAAATTGCATTATTCAGTGCGGCAATTGTAACAATGGGAAGTTTGGCTGCGTGTCAATCGACAACTCAACCACCTAAACCAGAGCATGGAATGATGCAAGATGGCCCACGTGAGGGTCACCACCGTATGAAGCACCGTGAGTTCACTCCAGAACAAAAAGCTGCATGGGAACAGCATCGAGCAGAACGTCAAGCTCGCTTTGAACAAATTCAAAAAGCATGTGATGGTAAAGCGAATGGACAAACAGTAAATGTTCAAGTTGGAGATAAGACACTTGAAGGTACTTGTAACCTTCGTTTTGAACCAAAGCGTCCTCAACCACCAGTTAACGCTCCTGCTCCTGCACCAGTTCAAGCAAAATAATTCTAAAAATCATAAAACAAAAGGCGCCTATAGGCGCCTTTTGTTTATACATAAGTGTTTACGATTTTGACTATTTGTATCATATAAACATAACCAAAAGTATTTACACTCAAAGCACTTACATAGTTTCAGCATTTTTTTCTTGACTTTGCAGTCACAAAGTAAAGGTCCTGAGGTGCTTGTACAGTTATGCAAGTTGTTGCACGATGTAATAGTCCAAGGTGCCTCATGGCACATTATCATAGATTAAGATTATAACTCTGGTTTCACCAGTATTGAGGAACCCGATATGCCACAATACAAAGCGCCCTTACGTGATATGCAATTCGTTTTGCATGAATTATTAAATGCTGAAGAACACTATGCAAAATTACCTGATTTCCAAGGTAACGTAAGCCGTGAATTGGTTGATCAATATTTAGAAGCTGCGGCGGACTTCTGTGAAAATGAGCTTTCTCCTTTAAACCAAGTTGGCGACCGCGAAGGTTGTACTTGGAATGATGGCGTAGTTACCACTCCAACAGGCTTTAAAGAAGCTTATCAAAAATATATTGAACTTGGCTTTCCGTCTTTATCAGCAGAAGAACAATACGGTGGTCAGGCTTTACCTAACTCTTTAGGTATTGCAATTTCTGAAATGGTAGGTAGCTCTAACTGGGCATGGGGCATGTACCCGGGCTTGTCTCACGGAGCTGTACGTACGTTAGAACATCACGGTTCTGATGAACAAAAAAATACTTATTTACCAAACCTTGTTTCAGGTGTTTGGACAGGTACGATGTGCTTAACTGAGTCTCATGCAGGTTCAGACTTGGGTATTATCCGTACTAAAGCAGAACCAAATGCTGATGGTAGCTATGCAATCTCTGGCGAGAAAATCTTTATCTCTGCTGGTGAACATGACATGGCTGAGAACATCATCCATATCGTTCTTGCTCGCCTACCTGGTGCACCAAAAGGTACTAAAGGTATCTCCTTATTCATCGTTCCTAAATTCAATGTAAATGCAGATGGATCTATTGGCGAACGTAATGCGGTACGTTGTGGTTCTATCGAACACAAAATGGGTATTCATGGTAACGCAACTTGTGTCATTAACTTTGACCAAGCTAAAGGTTACTTGATTGGGCCTGAAAACCGTGGTTTGAACTGTATGTTCACCTTCATGAATACAGCACGTATTGGTACTGCTGTTCAAGGTTTAGCAGCGTCTGAGTCATCTTTCCAAGGTGCGTTAACTTACGCGAAAGAACGTTTAGCAATGCGTTCACTTTCTGGTCCTAAAGCTCCAGAAAAAGAAGCAGACCCTATTATCGTTCACCCTGCTGTTCGTAACATGCTTTTAACTCAAAAAGCTTTTGCTGAAGGCGGTCGTGCTCTTGTTTACTTACTTGCTCAATACGCAGATATCGTTGAAAAAGGCGAAACTGAAGAAGAGCGTAAGTTTGCTGACAACATCTTGTCTTTATTGACTCCAATTGCAAAAGCATTCTTAACTGAAACAGGTTCTGAATCTGCTAAGCACGGTGTACAAGTCTTCGGTGGTCATGGCTTTATTTCTGAGCATGGCATGGAGCAAATCGTACGTGATACACGTATTGCTTGCTTGTATGAAGGTACAACTGAAATTCAAGCACTTGATTTGTTAGGTCGTAAAGTATTGCAAACTCAAGGTGCAATGCTACGTGACTTCACTAAGATCATCCATAAATTCGTAGAAGCAAACAAAGACAACGCTGCTATGAAAGAATTTGTTGAACCGCTTGCGGCACTTAACAAAGAATGGGGCGATCTTACTATGCAAATCGGTATGCGTGCGATGCAAAACCCAGATGAAGTCGGTGCTGCTGCTGTAGATTACCTATACTTCGCAGGTTATATCACTTTAGCTTACCTATGGGCTCGTATGGCGCTTGTAGCACAAGAGAAATTGGCAGAAGGTACAACCGATGTTGACTTCTACAATGCGAAAGTAACTACTGCTCGTTTCTACTTCAAGAAAATCTTGCCACGTGTACGTTCTCACGTAGATGTGATCGCTGGTGGTCTAGATCCATTAATGTCATTAGACGCTGAACATTTCGCTTTCTAACCATAGTTAGTTGCGATATGCAATGTTAAAAAACAAAAAAGGACTGCTCAGTTTTGACGGTCCTTTTTTTATAAAATCAATGATAAATTTACACTTTAAATTCCATATCCATTTCGTTTTACAGGATATCTAGCACAGGCCAATGTGCACAAAAAAGGTGAACGATTATGCCAATTTACAATGCTCCTTTAGCTGATATGAAATTCATCTTAAATGATGTATTTAAAGCAGAACAATTTTGGCAGTCTAATGAGAAACTCGCTCATGTAGATGCTGCAACAGCTGAAGCAATTTTAGAAGAAATGGCTAAATTTGCTCAGAACGTGACTCATCCATTAAACCGTACCGGTGACGAAGAAGGCGCTCGCTATGAAAACGGCGAAGTATTCACACCAGCTGGTTTTAAAGATGCATTTCGTCAATATGCAGAAGGTGGTTGGATTGGCTTAGGTGCCGATGAGGAATGGGGCGGTCAAGGCATGCCAAAAATGCTCACCGTTCTTTCTGATGAAATGTTATTTGCGACTAACCCATCTTTCATGCTTTACCCACTTCTTTCAGTAGGTGCTGGTATGGCTTTAAGCAGCTACGCATCTCAAGAACAAAAAGAAACTTATTTACCTAAGATTTATTCAGGTGAATGGTCAGGTACCATGTGCTTAACCGAGCCACATGCAGGTACTGACTTAGGGATTATCAAAACTAAAGCAGAACGTAATGAAGACGGTACTTATAACATTACAGGTACTAAAATTTTCATTACTGGCGGTGACAACGATTTAGCGGAAAACATCATTCACTTAGTACTTGCTAAAACTCCAGATGCCCCTGCTGGTTCACGTGGTATCTCGTTATTTATCGTACCAAAATACCTTGTAAATGAAGATGGTTCTTTAGGCGACCGTAACCATGTTGGCCCAGGTTCTATTGAACATAAAATGGGGATCAAAGCATCTGCAACTTGTGTAATGAACTTTGATGGAGCTAAAGGTTACCTCGTTGGTAAAGAAAACGAAGGCCTAGCTGCAATGTTCGTGATGATGAACTACGAACGTTTATCAATGGGTATTCAAGGTTTAGGTGCATCTGAATTTGCTTATCAAAATGCTGCTCAATACGCGACTGACCGTTTACAAGGCCGCAGTGCAGCTGGTGTTCAATCACCAAACAAACCTGCTGACAGCATTTTAGTGCATGGTGATGTACGTCGCATGTTGTTAAATGTACGTGCCAATAATGAAGCTTCTCGTGCATTTGCTGTCTATGTAGGTCAACAACTCGATATTACTAAATTCTCAACTGATGCAGCAGCAGTGAAAAAAGCCAATGACCGTGTTGCGCTTTTAACTCCAATTGCAAAAGCTTACCTCACAGATACAGCCTTCCAAGCGACTTTAGATGCTCAAATGGTATTTGGTGGTCACGGTTACATCCGTGAATGGGGTATGGAACAATGTATTCGTGACCTTCGTATTGCTCAAATCTACGAAGGAACCAACGGCGTTCAATCTCAAGATTTAATTGGTCGTAAAACTATTAAATGTGGCGGTGCGTTCATTGCTGAATACATCACTGAAATTCGTGACTTTGCAAATGACCTAGATACTGACTTGAACTTCATTAAAGATGCAACTTTAGATGCTGCAACTGAAATTGAAGCAATCACTCAGTTTATTATTGAGCAAGCTGCTGAGAATGTAGAGTTCCCTAACTCAGCTGCGGTTGATTATTTACATGCAGTGGGTTTACTCAGCTTCTCATACATGTTTGCGAAAATTGCTGCCGCTGCTAAAGATAAGTCTGGTGATTTCTACCAAAACAAACTTGCTTTGGCTCAGTACTTTGTTGAACGTATCTTGCCGGATATTGATGCACGTATTGCTAAAATCAAAGCTGGTTCTGACTTAATTATGGGCTTTAGTGAAGATTACTTTACAAATCAAGCTTAATTAAGTTCTTTATAAAAAAACGCCTGAACAATCAGGCGTTTTTTATTTCTAATCATAAAAGATAGATAACTTTTAAGTTTTTAATTTCTCGACCAAGAAGTCAGCAGTAATATTGACACTGGGTAAAAGCCCTCGTCTTGTCAACATCAATAAACTTGTCGTTACGCTACCAGCAGACCAGTCTGGCAAAACATGAATTAAGCTACCCTCAGATAGTTCATTCATACAAAAAGTTTCAGGTAAAAGCGTAATACCCAATCCCCTTTTTGCAGCCCCCTTTAAGATCTCCGACTCATTTGCTACAAAGCGGATGTTTGGACGTACTATCTCTTTCTGACCATTTATATTTTGAAAATGCCATGGATTCATTTGCAATTCAGGCCATAAGCCTTCGTGTTTAAGCAAATCTTCTGGTGTATGTATAGGAGCCGATTTCATTAAGTAGGTAGGCGCTGCAACAGCAATGATTTTATCATTTTTAAGCACACGTTGAATTAATCCAGAATCCGGCAATGGTTGAAAATGACTACGGATCACAATATCAAAGTTTTCACTCATAACATCAACGTAACGATCAGTTACCTCTACTTGTAATAACAGCTTAGGATAACGTTCTGCAAGTTCAGGCAAACAATCAGATAAAAGATACTGAGCAATGGGTACAGAAGCACTGAGCCTGACTACACCACTTGGCTCTTGTTGTTGTATTAATAAATTTTCTTCTGCGTAACGAAACTCATCTACTGCATTTTTGGCATGTTGATAAAACAGTTTTCCTGATTCGCTTAAGACAAAACTACGTGAACTACGATGAATTAACGTTAAGCCCAGCTTATTTTCTAATATTGCAACACGCTTACTAATAGTTGATTTAGGTAAATTGAGCTGTTTAGCTGCGGCAGAAAATCCTTGATGCTCTACAGCAACAACAAAGAGATAAACATCATTCAAGTTTTGTCTAAGTAGCATTATTCAATGTCCATATATGTAGACAATAAGTTTCATAATACCTGACTACTAGAAACTTTTCTGTCGACTTATGATGATTTTACACATCAAAAAAGAGTAATCATCATGTCAACTTTCACTTTATTTTATGGCGTTCCTTCTGGATGTTCATTTGGTTCAATTGTTGCCTTGGAATGGTCAGGTTTACCTTATCAGCTCTGTAGAATCGAGATGCCGGCTCAGTGTAATACCGAGGAGTACCGCCAAATTAATCCAGTCGGTGAAACGCCTGCACTGCTCTACGATAATGGTAAAGTTTTAACGGAAAGCATGGCTATCTTGAACCATATCATGGCAAAAAGCCTGAATGCGGCTTTTCATTATGAACAAGGAACAGAACAATTTAATCTCTTTAATCAGAAACTAGCTTTTTTGAATACGACTTTATTCAATGCATTTAGCCCACTCTGGTATAGTCTTGAACACTCTTCATCAGAAAGTAATAAACAAGCATTACGTGAATATGGAGCAGTCCAAGTTAAAAAAGCATTTACAGCTTTAGAGAATAGCCTGATAAATCAAACTTGGCTAATGGGCGATCAATTGTCTTTTGTAGACGGATACTACGCAGGTATCGCACGATGGTTGAAATATCATAATGTTATTGATATTGATCAATTTCCAAACTGCAAACGACTTTATGAACAATTACAAAATGAGGCGGCGGTTAAATTTGCGCATGCAATAGAACAAGAACAATCCGTAAAGAGTACAGGTAACTTTTTAGGCCATATTGCATTTGAAGATGTCATTCAACAATATAAAAATTTGAAATAGTCTTTGTATTTATAGTGGATATCACCTTACTACCTGAGTTGAATTAAATCTTCATAAAAACGCCTGAATAATCAGGCGTTTTTTATTTTGTATTTACTATTTCCATTGGCACAGAATTTGTTTAATTTCTAAACATTACGAAGTAAACAAAAGATCTTATTATGCCTGATCCTAAAAAATACGAACGAATACTCGACCGTTTCGGACATTACGCCGTAGAAGCCTTCCATTATTTAGCCTTATTTATTATCGGGTGTATGGTGGCATGGTCGGCAGCCAATACGGTTTTTGAAATTCTGACCGTCAAAAAGTATGCTTCAATTGATGATATTTTATTATTATTTATTTACTTAGAGCTTGGAGCAATGGTTGGAATTTACTTTAAAACCAATCATATGCCTGTGCGTTTTCTTATTTATGTCGCGATTACGGCCTTAACCCGTCTACTCATTTCAGATATTCAACATGATCATAAAGCAGATATTGATCAAGTCATTATTACGGGCTCAATTTTGATTTTAGCCTTATCTATTTTAGTTGTACGATTTGCTTCATGGCACTACCCATCAGTGATGAAAGAGAAACATGCAAAAACTTCTAATAATTTGAAAACACCTCAACCGCAAGATGACGAGTTAGCATAGAAAAAGGCCTCAATATCGAGGCCTTTTTATTTTTACATTTAACGAACTCGGTAAATGTTGTGTCTTGAGTCTACTAATAAGTATTGATTAGGGGTTTTAACCCAGTGGTATCCACGTGGTGGTGCGTATAAACGGTGCGCTCTCCAGTCCGAAACATAATAACGGCTATGGCGATATTGGGTAGGAATACGTTCACCACGTTTAAAAGCAACATAGTTACCATAATGCTTACCACGATCAGCATTTGACCAAACTGGCGCTCGGTGATCATTACGATAATCATGACGGCGGTCATCACGATGCTCATATCGATCATAGTTTTTACCATGGTCATTGTTCCAACGGTGTCCAGAATCGGCCATCGCGGTAGCTGATATACCTAACATTAATGTCGAAAGTACAAGAACGATTGGCTTTTTCATGGCCTATTTCCTTTTAATCTTGATATGAAGCTAGATTAAAAGAGACTCAAGGAGAAACCATGAATAAAACCGCTTTGATTGCTAAACTTTGTAATGACTATAAAGAAAATATGAAGAATCTGTATCTGTGCTACCATTAGCATTTTTCAAACTAGGTCAATTGCTGTGTCTGAAATCAGTTTTGAACGTCTTCATCAATTTTTTTGCAAAGTTCCAACCGTACAAGAAGCCCGTATCATGGCTCATGGAGCAGATGGCGAACATGCTTGGTGGTTTAAGTTCAGTATTGACGTAGAGCATGCACTTGCATGGCAAACAGTTCAAGAACTAGGTCATGTTTTAAATTACCTATCGACAAATGAACGCCTACCCACATTATTCTTCCCTGTTTCACCGCCACCTTATATGAATGGTGAAGCCAAAGATTTTTTATCATGGATTATTCAGTGTAATCATCCGGAGTTTTCTCCAGATGTGGTCTGTGACTGGCTTGAAGCACGTTTGCCGAATCCTGTTGACGACGAGTCGCAGTGGAAAATTAAGACAGATTTGAGTGAAATAGAAAAACTTGATGATAAAGCGTTGGATCAATTGATTCCGCCAGCACCTTAAATCGGACTTATAGCACAGCCTTTGCTTACAGTGATGTTCTTATGTCTTTTGTATAGGCTAATGCCTCACTTTTGAGAGGTCAAAAGTGACAAAAACCTTTGTTTCACTGATGTTGCTTCCCTGCAACACAGTGAAACGGCGACATCCATGCCGCCAATCATCTTGCTATTTTTTGGAAAACTCCAAAGATAGTGATTAAAAAGTCGACAACCCTGACCATTCCATAAAACGATAAATCCAATACTTCACTTTAGACTCATCTGCATACTTCGCATAATCCACGCTCATCTGTCTATCTTTTAGGTTTGACCACGAGGTATTGAAGTAATCTTGCGCATCTTTAAAAACTTGATCTTGAACTTTGCCAATGACCAACATATCCGTTTCAAGGTTGTAATTTTTTAAATTACGGGCCGTAAAGTTGGCAGATCCTACAATCAACTCAGCGTGTTGGGCATTATATTTCAAGATCATTTTGCTATGGTTCTGCTCGCCATGTGTATCACACCAACGGATTGGAATGCCCGCAGCGTGTAGCTCTGAAGCCACCTGACGGTTTGGAATACCATTCTTTTGTCGACCAAACGCATCTTTATTTGGATCGAGTAAAACACGAACAATAACGCCTCGTTCTTGAGCACTTTTTAGGGCTTTAATAATCTTACGTTCAGATAAATAGAACATGCTTAAATCAAGATGCTCTTTCGGCTTCGCTGAATTAATTAATTTCAATACAGATTGATAAATTGCACCTTCAGTTAAAACTTGCACTTGAGGCTTGCTAACGTCTTTTTCAAAGTCACCTAAAATGAGCGATGGAGAACTACTGCCTGACATTTGTGCAACTGCAGCTTCAGTTTGGAGAACATCAGCAGCTGTCGCCCCTGTTACAACCAATGCGACATTAGAATGTCTAGAGCTGCCATCGTGTGGATTTGCTGAGGTCACCAATGTCTTCCAACCAGCATCGGTATCGACTACAACAGTCTTACGGTGATTGGCCTTAAAATTAAATAAGTTTAAATAGCTGCGCAGTGTAATTTTTTCATCACCGAATGGATTCGGTAACCAGCCCTTTTCAGGGTTATTGCCAATATTTTGACAGCAGATGTACCAGAAGCCTGACCAGAATGGGTTAGAAGCACGCAAAGGCGTTAAATTCGTTTCAATCACATCAACACCTGCCTGACGTAACTGACGATAGTGTTCAGGGCTGATACCACCGTATACTGAGTTAATCGGGTCGGTAATCATAACAATCTGAATTTGGCGATTTTGTCTTTTCTTACTTACTAATGCATCGGTTAGCTCTTGCATTAATGGTCTTTGCTTGAGTTTTGAGTCACCCACTTCTGAGTTAAACAAGAACATATCCACCACAATTGTGGATTTTGCCTCATCAATCATTTTCAAGATTTCATCAAAAATATGCTGGTCAACCTGCTGTTGTCCTTTCGCATCTAGATAGGTTTTATCAGCTAAGAATTTGACATCGGCATGTCTAAGCTTGCCACTAAAGTTAATCCCTTGTGGTAATGGTTTTACTGTGTGGTAAATCGCCGATGCAACATATGCAATAGCAACAACGCAAAGTAACACCGCCATATAACGACGCCCTGACCAATTTATTTTTTGATGAATTCGTTGAAAAATACGCATAAAAAAGACCTAACTTGATGCTTTCAAATTAGGTCTTTTGGATTGATTTTTCAAGTTTAGTTTCGTGTTAAAGCCTTAAAAACTAAAATCAACACCCACCGTAAAATTACGTCCAACTTGTGGAATATTTGATAAGAATGAAGCATGTTGATAAACCGTGTCATCTAACAAGTTATTTGCTTTCATATAAACACGATAATCTGTTTTTGCACCATACTGCCCAGAATATGCCACGCCAAGATTGAGCATGTTATAGCCTTCAGTTTCGGTCTCATAAGCTGCGATCTTATCTTGGTTAAAGACATGATAGTACTCGGCAGAACCACTAAAGCCATCGCCAAAGTCTGCATCAACTTTAGTACCTAAACGTCCCGCTGGAATACGTGGAGCATTACCCTCGGCATCAATTTTACCGCGTACATAGTCACCAAAAGCACTGATCTTGTACATTGGGGTAATTTGATAACCAATTTCACCCTCAGCACCATAGAAACGAGCTTTATCTTGAGTGTATTGAACTAAACGGAAATCTTTATAACGGTCAAGGGTTTGAGCATAGATGTAGTCATCAAACCAGTTATGGTACACATGAAGATGATAATCAAGTTTGTCATTATCAAAATGCAAACCTAACTCAACATTATTCGATTTTTCCTTACTGAGTTGATCATTTCCTAACTCATAAGTATTCGTCGCAAAATGTCCACCATTTGCATATAACTCTTGAGCTAAAGGCAAACGCTCTTGATGTGAAGCGACAAAAGAAAGTTTATAGTTCGGTGCAAACTCCCAATTCGCAGCACCTGCGTAAGAGAATGCCGAACCATCAAAATCCTGTTTAGAGTTGTCGTCTACATCAATTTCTTGCTGATCTGCACGGGCAGAAAGCTCAAAATGTACGTCTTTCCATTGTTTATGTTCTAAAGCAAATACGCTCCACTTTTTGGTAGTGGTCGGGGCCATAAATGCTTCTTCGCCAGTTAAATCTAATTTCTGTTGACCTAACTGTGCGCCAATTACCCCTTCCCAACTTGCAATCGGGTTATGTACTAACTCAATACGTCCATCATAACCTTTGTTTTGGAATCGGGTTGCAATTGCTCCCTCTTCAATTTCATCATGCTGATAGTCAGTATAGCTTGCTTGCGCACGTAACTTTTGGAAGCCTGCAAATGGATCATTTAACTCGGTTTTAAAATCGTAACGCTCAGATTTTAAATCAATCCATGGGCCGCCATGTTCGTGTTCATGTTCTTCATGCTCATGATCGTGACCTTCTTCACCCTCTTCATGTTCATGGTCTCCACAATGCAAATGCGGTCTTCCACCTAGATGAGCGCTACAACTTTCGTATTCATGGCTATGCCCCGGTAAGCCATACTGGTCTCTGCGGTTGCTATAAGAAATCCCCGTATAACCACGGTCATAAATCCAAGACAAACCAACATTAACCGAGTCACCCTGCGCAAAAGTATTGTCTACACGGCGCTCTTTTTCACCTTCATGAATATAATTGGGCGCAATATAATTATTCGCATCACGAGTTAACCCCTCAACACGTAAAGCAACTTGGCTGCCCAAGCCAACAGTTACGCCAGCGCTCGCCAGTTTTTCATCACTTCCAGTGTTGTAACGTAAGCCAACTTGTCCTTCATAACCATTTTCAGGCATTTGCGTAGGGATCTTGTTATCAATGACGTTGACTAAACCACCGACAGTCCCCGCACCAAACAGTAAAGTTGAAGGGCCGCGAATTACTTCTACTTGTTTCGCAAGCACAGGATCTACTGTTACCGCATGGTCAGGAGACAACGTCGATACATCAATATTTTCTGATGAATTTTGAAGTACTTTAACGCGTGGCCCATCTTGTCCACGGATGACTGGACGACTCGAACCAGCCCCAAACTGATTCGCGTAAATTCCTACTTCACTACTGAGTGCATCCCCAATGGTGGCAGCACCTTGCGACAAATGCTTTTGATCAACCACGGTATCTGCAACAGCAAAATCTTGTGACGTTTGCTCAAGTGGATGAGCCTTAATTCGGATGGTTTCTAGCTTTTCAACATTTTCACTTTCTGCTGCAAATACAGGTACCGATATTGCAGCCAAAATGGATATGGTCAAAATATTTTTATAGAACAACATGAGGTGATTCTCTGATCGCTACGCCTTTTGTTTTGTTATATTATAACATTTCAGTTGTTTTGCAATAAAAAACATTTCTAATCAGATGATTCGTTAGACTGGCCAATTAAATGATGTGAGTAAATTCTAATTTCTAATGCCTTTTACCATCTCTCATGCCGTTATAGCACCACCTCTTTCCAAGCTTAGTCGAAACACTTTACCAATTGCTGCATTAGCAATTGGCAGTATGACACCCGATCTTTACCGCTTATTTACAATGCAATCAGGTATGTTGACTCATCAATGGAAAGGACTTTTCTACCCAAATCTTGCATTAGGATTATTATTCTGTGCTATTTGGTATTTACTTTACCGGCCTGTAATTTATCGTTTTTTTGGCATTCAACATGATCTTGACCTCCACTCTATAAAACGTATTTTTTTATTTTTGGTTGGAACATTACTCGCACTTATTTTAGGGATTGCAACTCATTTAATTTGGGATGGCCTAACACATTCTGACTTTCGGACTTTTATATTTAAAGATGTATTAGCGACCACAGTTCATCTTTTGGGACACCCTTATCCCTTACATCGTCTTTTGCAGCTAGGCTCCTCTGCTCTTGCGCTACCTTTTATTGTTTGGATGTGTGTTCACTATTATCAGCGCTATAAACAACACTGGAAAGTAAGTAAAAAAATTAAAATTTTTGCATGGTGTCTGTTGATTTTATCTACATTGTTAGGCCTATTTTCTTTTTGGGATTATGCCCGCCACATTCCTCATGAAGTTTGGCATGCCGATACGTATTATTTTACGGGCCGCTCTATTAATGAATTTATGCAAGGTTGGTTAAGTACCTTTAGCTTAGGATGCTTACTATTCCTGATTTTAGATCGACAACAAAGAATGGGATGAATAACTAAAATCGCTGCCAAATTGCTCATTTTCAGGTTAATTTCTGCGGTTTTTTGATCTAGTTCTTGTGACAAACCATCCAACAAGGCATAATCGAAAACTTACTTTTTTGACGGTGCGCGGTTTACGCATCCGTCCTTTCAGCCAATATAGTTTGGATAATCTTCATCATGATGCGAACTCATTACTGTGGCTCTTTAACTGAAGCCCAAATCGACCAGACCGTTACACTATGCGGTTGGGTACATCGTCGCCGTGACCATGGCGGTGTTATTTTCCTTGATATGCGTGACCGTGATGGTCTCGTTCAAGTGGTTATTGACCCAGATACTCCAGAAGCATTTGCAACAGCAGATAAAGCACGTTCTGAATATGTATTAAAAATTACAGGTCGTGTTCGTCGCCGTTATGAAGGTACTGAAAACCAAAATATGGTGAGTGGTCAAATCGAAGTTTTAGGCAAAGAAATCGAAGTTCTTGCTGCTTCTGAAACTCCGCCATTCCCGTTAAATGATGACACGATTAACGTGTCAGAAGAACACCGTTTAAAATATCGTTTCTTGGACATCCGTCGTCCAGAAATGTTAGATCGCTTACGTTTCCGTTCTAAAGTAACTAACTTGATCCGTAATTATTTAGACGATCACGGTTTCTTAGACGTTGAAACTCCGATTTTAACTCGTGCAACTCCTGAAGGTGCACGTGACTATTTAGTACCAAGTCGTGTACAAAATGGTAGCTTCTACGCACTTCCACAATCACCGCAATTGTTTAAACAATTATTGATGGTTGGTGGTATTGATCGTTACTACCAAATCGCGAAATGTTTCCGTGATGAAGACTTACGTGCTGACCGTCAGCCAGAATTTACTCAAATCGACATTGAAACATCGTTCTTAAATGACGATGAAATCATGGATTTGATGGAAGGCATGACTGTTAAACTATTTAACGACTTGCTTGGCGTAAAATTTGAAAAATTCCGCCGTATGCCATATAGCGAAGCAATGCGTGACTATGCATCTGACAAACCAGATTTGCGTATTCCGTTGAAACTCGTTGACGTTGCAGACTTAATGCAAGAAGTAGAGTTCAAAGTATTTGCTGGCCCTGCAAAAGACCCTAAAGGCCGTATTGTTGCTTTACGTGTTCCTGGTGCAGCTTCATTGCCACGTAGTGCAATCGATGAATACACCAAATTCGTTGGTATCTATGGTGCTAAAGGTTTAGCGTACATTAAAGTTAATGAACTCGCTAAAGGAATTGAAGGTCTTCAATCTCCAATCGTGAAATTCATTGAACCGATTGTACTTGAGCTGTTGGAACGTGTTGGCGCACAAGATGGCGATATCGTATTCTTCGGTGCTGATAAAGCTAAAGTTGTAAATGATGCAATGGGTGCGCTTCGTGTCAAGATTGGTCACGACTTGAACCTTTCAACTTGTGAGTGGGCTCCACTTTGGGTTGTTGACTTCCCAATGTTTGAAGAAACTGACGATGGTAAATGGACTTCTGTTCACCACCCATTCACGCTTCCTAAATCTAGCGTAGAAGACGTGAAGAGCAATCCAGGTGAAGCACTTTCTGTTGCTTACGACATGGTATTGAACGGTACTGAAGTTGGTGGTGGTTCACTTCGTATTTACACATTAGAAATGCAAAAAGCGATTTTTGAAGCGCTTGGTATTTCTGATGAAGAAGCAGAAGAGAAATTCAGCTTCTTACTTAACGCGCTTCGTTATGGTGCTCCTCCTCACGGTGGTTTGGCATTTGGTCTTGACCGTTTAGTTATGCTTATGACTGGCGCGACTTCAATTCGTGACGTTATCGCATTCCCTAAAACTAAGACTGCTGAATGTCCACTTACTCAAGCACCTGCTCCTGTTGAAGCAAACCAGCTTCGTGACTTGGGCATCCGCTTACGTGAAAAGCCAAAAGCTGAAGAATCTAAATAATTTTTTAGATTTTCAAATTAAAAAACCCTGCTTATGCAGGGTTTTTTTACTGGGAAATTTCAGCTATATATTCGACTTATCTAAGCTATGCTTTGCGAATAAGCAGGTCAGTGGCATAATAAAGAGCTTTTAATTTAGAGGACAGCTTTATGGCTATGCGCCCTGATGTACGTCGACATGCTTTAGTCGTGATTGTATTCTCCCTCGCACAATGGTTTTTCATGCGCTATATTCTTGCAAATGAATTATTTAATATGACTACAAATCAACGTATTTTATTTTTCTGTGTAAGTAGCTTGGTTGGTGCTTTACTGATTTTTGTTGCACTAATTTATATGGTACTTAAAGGAAATGCCGACCAACCTTAACAACATGGCTCGCCACTGGTTTTAACCGATATTATGATTTTACTGGTGGCTTAATCTTCTATTTTATTTTTTTGCTGCTCATAGTACTGCAATTTATAAAAGATAACCCCCACTTAAGTTACAGCATTTGAATACCACAAAATATATCGAATTATCAATTATGCTTCACCGTACTTGAGTAAAAACTTCATATATTCTTTAATCCCTAGCATTTATAAAAATTAAATTTAATTAATGCTAAGGACTGTATTCTATGACATTTTATTGTTTGTTTCTATCCAATTGCCAAAGTATCTCAATGACTAAAATTAACGATGTAGATCAATATTATTCTCAGTAACTAGACATTAAATAAAGAAAATCAAAATTTTCCTTACTGGCTATGTCTTTTAATTTCAAGGGCAAAACTTATAGAATAGCAGTTGCTATCATTATGTTGTGAATATCTATATGAAGAAAATCTTAATCTTATGCGTGTCTTTAAAAGATAGCAAAGCAAGACAAGACAACATATCTCATCAAATACAATCCCTTAAACAAGTTGTATCCGATATTCAAATTGATTTTCAGTTTTTTGAAGCTGTATATGGAAAAAAACTTCCGCCTGAATACCTTTCCCTTATTGATATGCGTCGTCAATTTTCAGGCTTGTGTGATCATGCTTTAGGTCCGAGTGAAATCGGTTGCTTCTTGAGTCATATGATTCTATGGCAGCGTCATGCTCAAGGAGACTATATGCAACATGATCGCATCATTATTATCGAAGATGATGTGATTTTTAATTTTAATCAAATTCATGAAAAACTGATTTCTCTCATTGAAACCAATCCCTCTTTTGCATTCTTAGGTGGTCATTCACAACCCTCTAGACGCCGAATTCGAGGTTATACTAGTCAAGATCGATTATATTTTAATATGAGTGGCCCTAAAGACCTATATACCGCTACTTTTGCCTACTCCCTCACTAGAGAACAAGCTCGTATATTTATTGAGAAACAAATCAAGCGATTAACCTATATTGATGACTGGAAATATTTATTACAAAAACATAATACTGTGCCATTTTATTTCTGTTTTGAACATGATGATGAAATTCCTAGTTCGATTGCATCCGATCGCCAGAATTTTATGAAAAAACCAAATCGGTTTAAGAAAAATTATCGAAAGATTCGTAATGACCTCGTTTCTCGTATTATTTCTTTATTTTTATTTAAAAAAATTATTCGTCTTTCTGCTTTTATCGCAGCACATAATAATAGCTTGAATATGTCAGTCGATAATAAGAGCAAGGATTAATATGAAAAAATACCTTTTTATTCAAGATCATTTATATGGTGGCGGTGCAGAACAAATATGTATTGATACTGCTGTCGCGCTTAAAGAAAAAGGTCATGATGTGACAGTCTTGTTATTAGATTCAAACAATATTCGCACAACCTATCCTGAAGACTTGAATCTAATCAAATTCGATATAACACCAGCTTTTATGCGAGGTAGTATCAAAAAAAATAAGTTAAAAAGTGTTCCTTTAGAGCAACAAGCTGAACTAATACAAATCATTAATGACTTAGCACCAGATACTATTATTGCTGGTCATTCACATGCTTTTTGGTTATCACCGATTCTGACAGGGAATGTTTGGTTTTGGGTACATGGTGATACATTAGGTTTAGTACGAAAACAAAATTTAGGTTTCTTTAAGTATTTAGAAGCACTGAAGAAGTTTACGCAATGTAAAAAATCCTGTAATTACTTGTTTAAAGGGAAACAACTTATTGTTGTTAATCAAGATATTAAAAATCTTATTCAACAGCATATTCAAGAGACTACAGTAAAAGTCATTCATAATGGTATTAATGTCAAACGACTCAAGAGTAACTTACCAGATGATAAAAATGTCACTATAAAAAAATGGAATACAATTTTTGTCGGACGTTTATCTGAAGAAAAACAACCAGATGTCGCAATAAAAGCTTTTGCTGAAAGTGGTCTAACCGGACGTATGGCAATAGTCGGTGATGGACCTTTATTAGATGAATTAATTCGCCTTACTGAAACCTTAGGATTGACTAACCGTATTGATTTTTTAGGCTGGCAAACTCAGCCTAATCAGTTTATTCAGCAAAGTAATAGTCTAATTTTGACTTCACGCTCAGAAGGTTTCGGACTCACGATTGCTGAAGCATTAATTCTAAATACACCCGTTGTTGCTTATAATTGTAGTGAAGGTGTAGAGCACCAACTGTCCTCTGGAGAACTTATTCAAGGGCTAGTGACTTTAAATGATATGCAAGCTTTGTCTCAACGACTTTATCAAGTGGTCACGCATCCCTACGAGATTCGAGCACAAGACATACAACGCTTAAATATCTCAGAAATGGTTAAAGCCTTTGAAGAACTATAACCTCCACTATTTAACCTTTGATTTGAGTAATTCATCATGTCTATCTCTCGTATAATTCTCAAAAAATGGTACAAACACCTGCAGAATCAGCAAAATAAAAAATTTGATCCACATTGGTATATCCGCTTTGGTTGGCTGGGTGAATCCCTAAATAATAAAGACCAATTAAAAGACCTATTTGAAATCCACTCCCCTAGAAAGTTTACATTTGCAGACAGCTTTTATGCTTATGAAAATGGCCGTCATTTCATTTTTTTTGAAGAAGTCGATGACCAGCATCCGGTAGGCTTTCTTTCGGTTTTAGAAGTCTTTAAGGATGGCACTTACACACCACCTGAAACCATTTTAAAACTCGATTACCACCTCTCATACCCTTGCGTATTTAAAATAGATAACACTTGGTATATGGTCCCAGAAACATCAGCCAATAAAACCATCGAACTTTGGAAATGTACTGAGTTTCCGCTGAAATGGGAAAAGCATTCCAACCTTATTGAAAATATTGAAGCAGTCGATAGCACCCCTTTTTACCATGAGGGCTTATGGTATCTTTTTACCTCAACGCGTCGTGATTGTAAGAAATTTGGTGACCGTTTAGACCTGTTCTTTACCGAAGATATTTTAAATCCGAACTGGCAAGAGCACCCAATGAACCCAGTGTGCCGAGGCAGTCAGCAGTTCCGTATGGCAGGCAAACCTTTTATTTATAAAGGGCAACTGGTTCGACCAAGCCAAGATTCTTTAAAGCGATATGGCGGCAATATCGAATTAAAAGCGATTACTCAGCTTAGCCCAATAGCTTATGAAGAAAAATTACTAGAAGTCGTTTTACCAGATTGGAATCAGGCTGATGACGGTTGCCATACCATTAATGTCGAAGATAACTTCGTAGTACTTGATGCCATCCGCCTTACACCAAAAAATAATTAAGTTTTCAGCAGGCCTTTATAAATATTAAGCGTCTGCTCAGCCATGGCTGGTACAGTCAGTTCAGCCTTGGCCTTTGCATATAGTGGGCTGAAGTCATTTTGAGCCTCAGGTTGAAGGGCATATTCAATCGCTTTTGCTAAACCTTGAGTATCTCCAATTTCTGCTAGATATTGTTCTGGCAGCCACTCAATTACTCCATTCACCTTAGTTGAAGCCATTGCTTTATCAGCCTGTAAAGCCTCGACCATAACAAGTGGAAAACCTTCACGATCTGATGATAAAACCACGATATCAGCCAGTTGTACCAGATCACGCGCATCAGTTCTAAACCCAAGAAAAGCGACCCGATTTTGCATGTTCAATTCGCTGACTTGCTTTTCCAAACTTGCTCGAAGTGAACCGTCACCAACAATCCATAAATTGGCATCAGTCTGTTGCATCGACTCAATCAATAAACTGATATTTTTTACGGGTTCTAGACGTCCAATACACATAACAACTTTTTTGCTTGTGTCTAGCTCAGTAAAATCTTTTTGAATCGATTGAAGCAATTTTTCTTTATTTTCAGTTGTAAGTACGGGCCGAGGATATACCCCGTTATAAACTACGTGTGCTTTAGACTCTGGAATGCCTTGCGTGAGCGCTTGGCTCACCGCAATGACTGCATCACCTGCTAAATAAGCAGACTTATTCTTTTTAGTACCATGAACAGTCGTTACAAACTTTGGACCAGATAAAAATGGCTTAATGCGGGCAATCAGCTCAGCCGCTTTTCCTGCTTGTGCATGAACAATAGCGGGTTGGATCTGCTGAATAAGATTTTTAAGTTGCCAAAGTAAAAAAATATTCCAACGACTACGGGCAAAATCGATAGCATGAAAATGTACTTGTTGGCTAAACTTGTCTACATAGCAAGGATGTGCAATCACATGTACTTCATGGTTTAAAGCAAGCTCATTAACAAGGTTAAAAGTGTGCTGCTCTAATCCACCAACTCCACCGCTAGTTGCCAATACCTGAACAATTTTCATAGCTTGCCTACTTATTTTTATCTTTATTCATGGTCTGTTCAAAAAGCTTAGCTTCTTTTAGAAATGCATAAAATGCATTAATCATACTATTTACGAAACCACGCCAACCATTTAAGAAACTACGGCGAATAAAATAAGATTTCATAAAAGTCACTGGCATCACCAAAACCAATTTTGCAATGCTTGGAGACTTTCCTTTTTGGAATTTCTCTAATGCTTTTAAGTTGGAATAGTGGTTATTTTTTTCGACCTTAACGAAAATGCTCGACTCACCATAATGGTAAATATCGTGTTGAGCACGTTGAGATTCCCCATCTACGATCACATTTTCATGGACTTTATTGGCAAGGTCATAATGCCCTTTAGACCTACGGAAAAAACGTACTTTTGCATGTTTTTTAGTATGTTTACTGTTCGGAACACCTAAAAATACATCATTAATTGGGGTGATTAATGCATCAAGCTTGTTCTGTTGAATGGTCTCAACAATTTCTTGTTTTAATTCATTAGATAAAACTTCATCGCCATCTAAATTAAGCACCCAATCATTTCGGCATTTAGCTAAAGCTAAACTTTTTTGCCCCGCATAACCCTGCCAGTCTTGGTGAGAAATTTGCGTATTTTCAAAGCGCTTTGCAATTTCATAAGTATTATCAGTACTGCCCGAGTCTAAAATAATGACTTCATCAAACTCACTGACACTTTGTAAAGTTCGCTCTAACCAAGCGCCACAGTTTAAAGTAACAATATAGACACTACATGGAATTTTATTCATAACTTATAACGTCCTTTAGCAAGGGCGATACGCATCTGTAAAGCATTCATGGCTCCATGCGTGCTAACACGTGGAATATTAAATTGGTTATCTGCTTCGTAAGCTTCAATTTTTTTACGAGTCGATACTGCATTTTTAAAGCCAATCTCTTGGACCATTTTCTGGTGCTTTTCGTTAAATCGACCAAATGGATAAGCAAAACTCGGGCACTTCCCAACTAATGCTTCAACATCACGCTTAGACTGAAGCATTTCGTCATAAGCGGTTTGGTCATCAAGTTTAAGTAAGTTCACATGATGTTGAGTATGCGCACCAAATTCAATTAAACCAGAGTTGGCCATTTCATGGATTTGCTCATGAGTGAGCTTTTCGATGCCTTCAATTTGCGTTGCTAAATAAATAGTTGCTTTCGCGTTATATTTTTTGAGTAGTGGATAGGCATAAAGATAATTATCCATAAAGCCATCATCAAAACTTAAAGCAACCACATTCTTTTGATTACGATATTGTTCAAGCTCAGAAACAAAGCAAAAGATAGCACCTTTACGCGTTAACAACGTTAAGAGTTGTTCAAACTTTTCAGGAGGCATATTCATGCCAGAAGCAGCATCTTTAGGAGTGACCTGATGTAACATCACAATGCGAGGTAGTTTACTCGAACGAAACGGAAGCCAGAATGTATAATTACCTAGCACATATAACAGTGCAGCAAGTGCTAGCAGGCCTACCGCAACGTACAAAAACCACATCATGCATAAACCTCATGTGACCATTCATAATCTTCTGAAAGGGGCTGTTTAAACGTCACCTCAACCATAAATTGGGTAATACGCTTAGCATTGAAAGATTTACGTGTTTTCTCCCAACCCTCTTTCGCTACTTTTACAGCTTGCTCTGGGTTTTGATCAAAGAATTGTATCTTCTTAGCCAAGTCAAACTGATCATCAAAGTAAACCACTTCCTGCTCAGTATAGAGTTTCTCAAAGCCTGGAATTCTTGGGCTAAAGGTAAGTAAACCATTACCAGTCAACTGAACAATACGATCAGAGCTATATAAGGTTACATCATTACGGCGTGAGTAATTGAGCCCCATTTTTGTTTCAGATAGAACTTTATAATACGCTTTACCGTAAACACCTGGCTGTTCAAAACAACCATAATATTGATAATTTACATGGCCTTGTTGCAAAGCCTCTGCCAAATCCTTTAAGAATTTCTCGCGCTCAGGCTCTTTATAAACAACACCGCAGAAAATAAAAGTTTTGTCAGTCTTTGAGTTTGAAAATTGCTGTAGTGTTTCTACATTGCGGTGACCAACATTCGGCATATAAGCCACACTTAAATGGGGCTGTTTTAACTTTTGGAGATATTCTCCGCCTGTTGTGCAGAAAATAGCATCTAGATAAGGTGAAAATGCTTTTACAAAGTCGAGTTTGTTTTCAAGATAAAGCGGGTCAACATACCAAAATGCAATTTTAGTATTTGGATAAGCTTCTTTAATCTGTCTTAGAACATCTGGACTCATCAAGTCGCTATGACCAATCAGCACCAAATCAGGCTCAATATTATTAACAACCTTGAGTACTTCTTTATTGGCCCACTTTGCACCTAATTTTTTGGTTTTAAAGATTGTCCCCATTCGCGCCATGTCACGGAAACTAAAATCATAAACGAAATGGCCATTTTCAATTAATCCGGCAGAAATTTTACGGTCTGTGCAGTAAAAATGTGCGCCTTGTTTATTAAAGCCAAAATTTGCAATATGCAATATTTTCATTTATTTACTCAAAATAAAAAATTTAATTTTTCGCTAAAAGATATGTTGCCACACGGTCTGCTTCTTTAAAAGCATAAGGTTGTGGCAGCTGTACGACACAAGTATTCTGTGAAATTAGTTGTGATTCTATCATTTGATCAATCGAGTGCGTAATTCTATCGTCTTTCAACCGATCGATTGCTATGACCCCTACGCGACAACCCGCAGTAAGTGCTTCAAAAACCATAGAAACGCTATCTTCTGTTACCCATACAGCTTCTGCTTTTTGCATCTCTTCAAAAATCCAGCCTTGAGGTGTTTGCTCAACCGGAAATATTTGTAAATGCTGGGCAAAACTTTGTTGTCTTAAAATATCGACAAACTCTGCTGGGGTTCGACGTGAAGTGGTCAGAATAATTTCAGCGTCTGGATTATTCTCCACAATTTTTTGAACACTGGTTAATACTTTATTTTGGTTCCATTGATGTCGTTTAGATGAACCACCTAAAGCGATTAAAACTCTCGCGGTTTGATGACGATTTTCATTACGAATGGGATTTAATGCACCACGCGTGACAATCACATGGTTATCGGCGTGAATACCGTCATGCTCCGGAATAACAGCATAATCAAAGCAACCAATAGGTAAACTCGGCTTCATTAAAATAATCGTTTTAGCCTTTTTAAAAATTCTACCGAGCAACCAAACACGAAAATGTGTGTGGCTTCCCACCCCAAATATAAAATCAGGCGCTTGTTTAAACAAAGATTTTTTTGAAGAGAAAAGTGCCTGAATTAAAGAAATAATAGGTAACTCAGAAATTAGGACCTCTTCAAAAGTTGTTTCTGGCTGTTGTCTTTGCATTGCCTGAAACAAGCCTAATGCTTGTGAGCGGTGCCCTGCCTTACCATCAGACACATAGACAATATGCATAGAAGCTCCCTAAGCCAAAAAATAAAAAGGCGAAACTTATGTTCGCCTTTTTATGTTAACGGATTAACTTATTTTACGTAAGTTAACCAGTGTTCATATTTCGGATTTCTACCTTGAACCGCATCAAAGTAAGTTTTTTGGATTTCAGTGGTAATTGGACCACGGGTACCCGAACCGATTGGACGGTCATCATATTCACGAATTGGTGTTACTTCAGCAGCAGTACCTGTGAAGAATGCTTCGTCTGCAATATAGAATTCGTCACGTGTAATACGGCGCTCAACAACTTGGTAACCAAGATCTCTAGCGATTGTCATCACAGTTTGACGTGTAATACCGTCAAGTGCACCACCCGCAATATCTGGAGTGTGTAAAACGCCATCTTTAATCAAGAATACGTTTTCACCAGAACCTTGGCACACATAACCTTGTGGATCCATAAGCATTGCTTCATCGTAACCAGAATGTGCAACTTCTTGGTGAGCAAGAATTGACAACGTGTAGTTACCAGATGCTTTTGCTTTACACATGGTCACGTTTGGATGGTGGTGAGTAAATGATGAAGTTTTAACGCGAATACCTTTCGCCATCGCTTCATCACCAAGATATGCACCCCATGCCCATGCTGCAACAGCGGCATGAATGGTGTTATTTGTTGCTGCAATACCAAGTTTCTCTGAACCGATCCAGATCAGTGGACGTAAATAGCAAGAAGCTAATTTATTTTCACGAACAACATCGATTTGTGCTTGTTCAAGCGCTGCTTGATCATACGGCACTTTCATTTGATAAATTTTTGCTGAATTTAACAAACGTTTTGTGTGGTCTTGAAGACGGAAAATTGCAGTACCTTTAGGAGTTTCATAAGCACGAACACCCTCAAATACGCCCATACTGTAGTGTAAAGTATGGGTTAAAACGTGAATCTTTGCATCACGCCAATCAATTAATTGTCCATCTTGCCAAATAAAACCATCACGATCAGCCAAATTCATGGAACACTCCAAATTGTTATAAAATCATTCACTATCCAACTCAACCGAGGCGGTTGGGTCTATTAATCTTTGCCATAAATTGCAAACGACCGCACGGGTACTACGCCAGTCCGCTGCGCTTACTTGCATGGATTGATTCGCAAGGGCTAAGCGGTGGCTTTCGGCACGTTCACTAAGATAGGCTCGAATTAATGCTGTGGCATCTTCACTGGATAAGCAGTCTGCTTTAGCAGCATCTTCTAATATTCTTACATTATCAGAATAATGGGCGAGATCGGGTTTCGTCCCGCTCCATGCAAGTACAGCATACTGTGCCATAAATTCGATATCTACGATACCACCTGCGTCCTGTTTTAAATGAAAAATACCATGTTTTTTTTGTTCAGAAGATGAACCTAAGTGGTCTTTCATTTTCTGACGCATTTTCAGCACTTCCTCACGAACATAAGCCTCATCTCTAGATTGAGTCAATATCTCGCGGCGAAATATTTCAAATTTTTGGCAAAGCGCTTCATCACCTGCAATAGAACGCGCACGAACTAATGCCTGATGCTCCCAAAGCCATGCACTTTTCAACTGATAGTGTTCATAGGCTTTCAGACTTGTTACCAATAAACCTGCCTCACCTGAAGGTCTTAAGCGTGTATCAATTTCATAAACACGACCATCTAGCGTTTGAGTGGTCATGAGTGACATAAACTTTTGAGCAACACGCATAGCAAACTCAAAGCCACTAATTGACTTCGTTCCATCCGTATCTGCTTGCTCATCTAGATAATGAATAAAGACAAGATCTAAGTCAGAACCATAGCCTAGCTCAATACCACCCACTTTGCCATAACCAATGACAGCAAAAGCTTTGTAGTCGAGTGAGCAGCGTTTCCCATCAACATCTTTTGGGTAACCATGGCGCTTCGCCACAGTTTGATAAGCTAAATGGAGGGTTGCATTAACACTCACTTCAGCAATATCTGTTAATGCATCAGAAACCTTCATTAGAGGGCTTTCAGCTAACACATCACTGGCCGCAACAGTGAGTACATTGCTCTTTTTGAATAGGCGAAGTGCTCGCATTTGGTCTTCGACCTGATCAATCTCAATACGAAGCAACTGCTGACGTAATGAGTCTTCTAAGTCCTTACGCTTTGGCAACTCGAAATCCATCGATAAGAACTCATCCAGCAGTACTGGATATTGCGTTAACTCTTCACAAATCCACGGGCTCACCGTCGCCATTTTCACTAAGCGTTGCAATGCCCCCTTACTTTCAATCAACATCACCAAATACACGGTTCGACGCATGACTGATTCAATCAGCGGCATTAAGCGCAACAGTGCAGTTTGTGGTTGTTCAGACTGCAAGATCGCTTCAATTAAATGAGGCCAAAACGTTTTTAAACGCTGCACAGCATTTGAAGGAAGTTTTTTAAGTGCATGACCATGCCAAAACTCATGAATCAGATTTTTCGCATTGTCATCCAGCACTTCATCTAATTGCTGCTCTAACTGCCCAAAATTTTCAGTTGCGGCATTAGAGCTGGTATCTTCAATCAGTTGCTTAAATTGAACTTTTACCTTTTGACGTTTTTCATTAAGAACATCGAGAAACTCATTCCAGCTCGTAAAACCTAAGGTATCTATAATGCGTTGTCTTAAGTCCAATTCTTCTGGTAATAATTGGGTTTGTTGATCATTTAGAGCTTGAATCGCGTGTTCAACACGGCGTAAAAATAGGTAAGCATCTTCAAGCTCTAATACAGCTTGTTTTTCTAATAAGCCAGCTTCCCCAATGTGCTCAAGACTGACTAAACATTGACGGTCTTGTAACTCACGTTTAGAACCGCCGTAAATCAACTGAAAGACCTGAACAATAAACTCAATTTCGCGAATACCACCCGCCCCAAGTTTAATATCATCCTCAATATGACGACGTAACACTTCGCGCTCAATCATGGCTTTCATATCGCGCATCGCGGCAAAAGCGGTGTAGTCGACATAACGGCGGAACACAAAAGGACGTGTCATTTCTAACAAGTCTTGCCCTTCTTTACCTCCAGTCACAACACGCGCTTTAATCCACGCATAGCGTTCCCACTCACGACCATGCTGACTTAAATATTTTTCTAAAGCGGCATGACTAATCGCTAATGCCGAGCCATCCCCCCAAGGGCGCAAGCGCATGTCAACTCGAAACACAAAACCATCTGCGGTAATGTGCTCAAGTAAATAAATGAGTTTTTGTCCCCACAAAATACAGAACTGCTGTACATCAATACATTTTCGACCGTTGGTTTCACCTTGCTCATCAAAGGCAAAAATTAAGTCGATATCACTCGACAAGTTAAGCTCTTGAGCACCAAGTTTACCCATAGCAACAACAATCAAATCTTGTATTTTGCCAGAGTAACTCACAGGTTCACCGTGTTTCGCCACAAGTGCTACACGCGCAAAATCCTTTGCTGCACAAATACTGGCATCGGCAAAATCAGAAAGTTCACGAGTGAGTGTGACAACATCGGTCAGTTGATTGGCATCCTGCCAAATCCAGCGGAACATTAAACGGCTACGTAAAATGCGCATTCCGCGCATCCAAAGCGTTTCATCACCAATCCCATCTAGCGTGGTCTGTACAAATTGGTAAATCTGTTCGCTCGAGAGCGGTGCAGTAAATTGATCTATTTGATAATCTTGTTCTAAAACAGCTTGATGCAAACCTAAAACTTGTTCTGCGTACTGACTGGCACGCAATGTTTTTTGTAACTGCTCCGCATTCATATAAAAAGCTCTTTTCCTCGTACTCTGTTTTTAGTTATAGCAGTTCGAGTAGTGTTAGGAAAAGGGATTAGACTAATTTTGCTTCTGATGAAGAATGATGTTCGGTATGTACCTCATGACTTTCTTGAGCTGAAGGTAATAGAACCTTAAATGTCGTTCCTATCCCTTCTTTGGAGCTAACAGTAATTTGCCCCTGATTAATCTCGACAAAACGCTTGCAAAGACTCAAACCTAAGCCAGCACCTTTTTCCCCTGCAGTGCCTTTAAAGCTAGCAGTAATACGTGGATGGAATAAATTTGCCATTTGTTGCTCGGTCATGCCCAGACCTGTGTCTCGAACAGTAATTTCTACATTTGTATCCGCTTGTTGAGCCTCAATAAAGACTTTGCCCGATCCATCAACGTCGGTAAATTTCAGAGCATTTGACACCAAGTTTTGAATCACGGAAGTCATCATATTGATATCGGCGTAAATGTTTAGATCATCTGGAACACCATTAACCAGTTCAATATTTTTCTTTAAAGCTAATGTGTGCAATACATCGCAAACGATATTGCTGACTTGTCTAAGTTTAAAATTAATTGGGTGATAGACAAAACGCCCTCCCTCGGCCATCGCCCATGTCAGTAAGCTTTCAAGTAAGTTATAGGTCGATTGTGAGGTGTCGTATAAATAATCTGCAATGTTTTGAATACTAGATTCATCTAAGGTTTCACGCTCTTTGGCAAGTACTTCAGAAAATCCAAGCAATCCATGAAACGGTGCACGTAAGTCATGTGAGATAATCGAGAAAAATTTTGTCTTACTCGAATTAATTGCAACTTGTTGTTCATAGAGCTCGTTTAACTCTTCATAGTTAAACTTCAACTCGACTTGCTGCATAAAAGTAGAACAATAATCGAGCAACAATTGAATATCATCATCTTCGAACGTTGCCGCATCGTCATCAAAAAACACAGCAAAACCCATCGAGGTTTTATCAGGGTGTAAAAGATGCACGGCCAGTGCCCTGCTGCACTCAATATTTAATTCTTTTAAATAGTTGATTAAATTTTGATATGAAGGATGTAAGTGATTAATGACCTGTTGTTTGGAGAAGCACTGTTTTAAATGCTTTGATGGCTTAAACGAAATGGCGGTCATGCCTTCAGGACAACGATGCCAAAAGTAGGGTTCCTGATTAAAAGTCAACAAGGCTTTTTTACAACTCAAAAGACGAAGACTAAACCGGAAAAATTGCTCGATGTAGTTCTGCTCGGCATTTAATCCAAGCAACAGAGATATCCTACAAGCACTTAACTGCTCAACCTGATTTAGTTCTAAACGTTGGAATGTCATTGCCCGCCTCACAGATTATGTCGTTTTTGGTCGGAACCGCTCTCAAGAAATGTACTTATAATCATTATGATCTACTACAAACTTTAACACAGTACATTAAAAGAGCAACGTTCTTTTCAAAATAGAAATGTGAAGTTTCAATTAAAGGTTTTCAGATACATAAAGTGGGTATGCTTGAGGAAAATACAACAAATATTTGAAGGTGGCGAGTTGTAAGATGTTAGAAATGCGAGTTCGGAATACTCGTAAAAGATAGTCAAAAAATATTATTTTGAATAAGAGCTTAGATTCTTACTCAGTTTCGCTTTTATCAAAGATGTTTGGTATTTAAAGAAGAACTTCTTGAGCTTAAAAAATGAAAGATTTTTATAAGCTCTAAATTTATAGCAGAAATTCGAGTCCGACCCTCGGGATCAAATAATAATTTCTTAAGCTCTATCCACTTTTTTATACCCAACAAAAAACCCCTAAACCGTTAGTTTAGGGGTTTTTCGTAGAATCTTACGATTCTGAATCTTGGTCCCGAGGGTCGGACTCGAACCGACACGTCATCTCTGACAGCGGATTTTGAGTCCGCCGCGTCTACCAATTTCACCACCTCGGGAGAGGAAGTATGTTTGTGTTGCGTATATTAGCGCGTTTGTAAAACTTGTCAAACCCTAAGTGAATATTATCGTTCACTTTTAGATCATTTAAACATTTTTCATGATTTAGGTCAGAAGCACAGCCATAAAAAAGCGAAAAAGTTTATACTAGGCCCAATTTTTGCGGTGTTTTTTTTTAAATATGCAACTGTCTGACTTTTCCTTTGAATTACCTGATGAACTTATTGCCTGTTACCCTCTCGAATCACGTAGTGCTTCGCGGTTGTTGCACCTAGATTCAAAGGGTCAATATCATGATCACATGTTCACAGACATTATCGATCTGTTCGAAGAAGGTGATTTGTTGGTGCTTAATGACACCAAGGTCATGAAAGCGCGACTTAAAGGAAAACGCTCTACAGGCGGTGCTATTGAGATTTTGGTTGAGCGTATGCTGAACCACACCACAGCGTATTGTCATATTAAATCAAGCAACTCACCTAAAGCAGGTGCCGAGCTTTTTGTTGGTGCAGATAATATTCCTGTGATTGTACGTGGCCGTCACGAAAATTTATTTGTGGTTGAGTTTTCACAGCCCATCTTGCCTGTACTTGAGCAATATGGTCAGTTGCCTATTCCGCCTTACTTTAACCGTGAAGCAGAAGAAATTGACACTGAACGCTATCAAACGGTTTTCCATAATCCTGAAAAAATTGCCAGTGTGGCCGCTCCTACTGCGAGCTTGCACTTTGACGAAGAGTTACTAGCAAAGTTAGAGCAAAAAAATGTTCAAAAATCTTTTGTGACTTTACACGTCGGTGCTGGCACATTTATGCCTGTTCGTACTGATGACATTACCAATCATGTCATGCATAGTGAATGGTGTGATGTTCCTCAAGAAACTATTGATTTAATTTTGGCGACTAAAGCACGCGGCAATAAAGTGATTGCCATTGGTACAACCGCGACACGTGCTTTAGAAAGTGCAGCTCAAGCTCATGGCGGTAAAATTGCAGCTTGGACGGGCGACACACAAATCTTTATCTATCCGGGTTATGAGTTCTGCATCGTGGACCGTTTAATTACAAACTTCCATTTACCAGAGTCTACCCTGCTCATGTTGGTATCAGCGCTATCAAATCGAGACAACATTTTGGCTGCCTATGAACATGCAGTTAAAAGCCGCTATCGTTTCTTTAGCTATGGCGATGCAATGCTGGTTGATAAATTAGACGTTTAAATACTAAGGCTGGGTTAAATCTTATAAGTTGATTCGAAGTTTAACCCAGCTGATCCAATTACAATTTCGACTAATAATAAAATTTATGAAACTGCTTATTCAAAAAATTCAAAGTACCTTTGATAATCAAAATACACATAACAAAATCACTTTAAGAAATATTGAGGCACTAAGAAATTTACTTAATCAGCAATTACCTCCCGAAATACTTATTCATTCATTAAAAAATTGGACAGGCACCCAACAACTTGATATTCGAAATTATATTTTTTGGAATGCTACAATTTTCGCCTTAGTTTGTATGGTATTAGGCTTTTTAATCTCAATTTACTTCTTCCCTTTTGCCATTCTTGCAATCTTTTATGGTTTTTATCATAGAGCATCGACGGCCGAACTGATTTGCCTACTTCAAGATATCCAAGTTTATTATTATGAACATAAATATAATTTCAAATTTGCAACTGAAGATAACCTACCAAAAGAAGGAACATCTGCTTCAGACTTTCCATTATTTAAGTTAGGCAATCAACAAAATTCAGTTTTAACTGCAATACACGGCAATTGGCAAGTAAGAGAAACAATTCACCCCTATAAAATCTTTAGATACCATTATGTCAATCGAGAGATGGCCTATAATTCAAAAGGTAAATGGGAACTAAAAGATATTAGCTATAATTTATACGGCATCATTTTAGAGAATTTTCCAGTTCGCGGAGTTAGTATTTCAAGTAAACAGAAAAAGGTTTGTCGCTTAGGAGTAGCTTGGGAATCAAGTGATATCCGTTTTAATCAAAAGTACCAACAAAGCGGAATTAATGAGTTGGATTTAGTAAAATTTCTAAGCCCAGACCGTTTGTTATTATTAGAAAAAATGTTGGAAGATTTTCCAGGAGATTTCTATGTACACCCTGAAACCTCTGCATTATGTTGGCTCTGTAATGTAAATCTTTTACGCCAACAAAGTTTATATGGCGCTAGTGTACGCGAGCTTGCTGAATGCCTTGAAACACTTTCAATGCCAGAGTTTGAGCAATTTGCAAATAAATTGCAGGATTTCATTAATGAAACTCAAATGCCAAAATCATAAAAGTAATTATTTATGACTTATTTCTATTTATCTCATTCAATTTAAAAGATAATCTAAAAATAGCTCTTTATGATAATGAACTCATTATTCCCATGCCAATTGATACCTTACAAGAAGCTCTGCATATAAGACGTAAGAAAAATACACAGGTTTTTCGCAATATTGCTCGACTTTGGGATGCTGGACAAAAGTCACAAACAGATCAAGAGCTCTTAAATGCTTTACATCCATGGCGTGAAGATCCTAACCTTCGTTTTGTTAATGTATTGCCGTATTTGTTAGGTATTTGCAGTATTACGACTTTATTATTTGGATACTTTTTTCATCCTCATATTCATTATATTTTGAGCCTCTTATGGGCATTTTTAACTGGTTTTCTGGCCTATTTGCTCTATGAACCGCAAAAATCTCTAAGCGAAGTCATTCACTATTTAGAAGAACGTATCACCACTTTACGTTATGGATTACGGTTTCAACAGTTACCGGCCTATCTTCCTATTCAATCTCAACCAATTTTAGTCTTAAGCAAATTAAAACAACACTTCCCACTGTTTAATCGGGGTAATGAATCTAACGAAATTACTCAGTTTGCTTCCACTACGTGGGATGATGGAATTACGGAACATCAAGTTCTGCTGTTCAAATATCACTATGTAAATAATTTACCCATTCTTCAAAATCAGGATAGTGACAAAAAAATAGTTAAAGAGATCCATAGAGATCTATGGGGCGCTTTTATATTTCAAATGCCTGCATTGGGTATTGCTGTAAGTAACCAACGTTCTCGCTTTTTTGCACCTTACTTAACTGAATGGCAAAGCACGGACATACTGATTAACCAAAAGCTCAATATTTTTGGTACTGCCCAACACCAATTAGCTAAAGAAGTTAACCCAAGCATAACTTTAAAACTTCATGATTTTTTTCAACACTTTAAAGGTGATTTAATTTATCATCATGAAGAGCAAATTTTGTGTTATCTCGGTGAACAAGATCTTTTTCAGATCACCAGCAAGCAAAGTGAAATTCATGATGTTTCAACATTACGTGGACACTTGCGTACCATGACTATGCCGAAGTATGAAAAATTTCAGCAATGAATGCTTAATTTAATTAAATAAATCTCTCGTAGCGCTGAACTGGCAACTTATCAAAAAATAAGAAGTTAAAAGGCTGAATGAGAGAACAAAAATAAGAGGAGTGAAAATGACAGGTTTATTTATTTTCTTGGGGATTTTCGTCGTACTGATTGTCTGGGGCGTTCACATCCGTAACACCATCGTACGTTACTTTAATGCGACTAAAAGAGCTTGGGCTGAAGTTGCCAATTTCGAGCGTCAAAAAGTAAAGACCTTGGAATCTCTCGAATCAACGCTCAATCAATATACTCAATTTGAAAAATCGACATTAGAAAAGGTTACTCAATTACGTCAACAAATTCTTAATTTAAATGTGAATAACACTGATATTTCTCAACTACAACAGATCGAGAAAATGAGCCAAGAACTTATTCGAAGCTTAAACGTTGTTGTTGAAAACTATCCAGAGCTTAAAGCTGATTCGCTGTATAGCAAAATGATGGATGATATTCAGGAACAAAATGAAAATGTTGGTGCAGCAATTAGCATTTTTAACCGTAATGTCGAGCTGTTCAACAACCAGATTGAAGTATTCCCTAATAATCTCATTAACACCTTAACTGTATCCAAGAAAGCGATTCGCCCCTTTAGAGATAATCTCGTGAATGAGAATTTTGACTATAAACCTAATTTTTAATAGGAAGAAAATAGTCTCTAAACTATCGGAAATTTATCTATTTTATAACCAGCTACATTTAGTAGTAGAACTACGTCGCAGAATCAAGGAAAATAGCCCTCTTTTTAGCAGCGAACTGTTTCTTCGCCTCTGCTCGTGTTCAGGATTTTTAGATGAAGTTTGAAAAAATAGGTCAGTCGGGGCGCGCCCGTCGTGGTCGTTTAACTTTAGAACATGGTGTTGTTGAAACACCTGTTTTTATGCCAGTGGGGACTTACGGCACAGTCAAAGGCATGTTACCTCGTGACATCGAAGACATTCAGGCACAAATTATTTTAGGAAATACATTCCATTTATATTTGCGTCCGGGTCTTGAAGTGATTAAAGAACACGGTGGTTTGCATGACTTTATTAAATGGAATAAGCCAATTTTGACTGACTCTGGCGGTTTCCAGGTTTTTAGTCTTGGCGCAATGCGCAAAATCAAAGAGGAAGGTGTTACTTTCCGCTCACCGATTGATGGTTCAAAAGTATTTTTATCACCTGAAATTTCTATGGAAATTCAGCAGGTCTTGAACTCTGACATCGTTATGATTTTTGATGAATGTACACCTTACCCTGCGACACATGAAGAAGCTCAAAAATCATTGCAGCTTTCTTTACGCTGGGCAAAACGTTGTAAAACTCATCATCATGATGAGCTCAAAAATCACAATGCGTTATTTGGCATTATTCAAGGTGGCATGTATGAAGACTTACGCGATGAGTCTTTAAATGGCCTTTTAGAAATCGGCTTTGACGGTTATGCAATTGGCGGTTTATCTGTAGGTGAACCTAAAGAAGAGATGATCAAAGTTTTAGATTATCTGCCAAATAAAATGCCACATGACAAACCGCGTTATTTGATGGGCGTTGGTAAACCAGAAGATATCGTTGAAGCGGTGCGCCGCGGTGTCGATATGTTTGACTGTGTAATGCCGACTCGTAATGCTCGAAACGGTCATTATTTTGTCACTGATGGTCTGGTACGTATTCGTAATAGCAAATATCGCCATGACCAGAGCCCGCTCGATCCACATTGCGATTGCTACACTTGTAAGAACTTTACTCGTGCTTATCTATTCCACCTTGAAAAATGTGGAGAAATGTTGGCATCTATGCTCGGTACTATTCATAACTTACGTTATTACCAACGTTTAACTGAAGATATGCGTGATGCATTAGACAATGGCACATTTGATGAATTTGTTCAGGACTTTTATGCCCGTCGTGGTTTAGAAGTTCCACCATGTCCGGTTGATGAATAAGCCAGATTTGCGCTCAACCTCAAGACAAGGTAAATTGCAAAACGAATTAGGATTATGTCAGTTATCTGACTCATATTTTTAACTTTAGGAAATCAAAATGAGCTTTTTAATTTCTGCTGCTCATGCAGCACCGGCAGCTGGCCCAACTAATGGTATTTTGCCAAACATCTTGATGATTGTCGTATTCGTTGCAATCTTTTATTTCTTAATTTGGCGCCCTCAAGCAAAACGTGCTAAAGAACACCGTTCTTTAATCGAGAGCTTAGGTGTTGGTAGTGAAGTTGTTTTCGCTGGTGGTTTAATGGGCAAAGTAACCAAAATTGAAGGTGACTATGCAGTTGTTGAACTTAGCCGTGGTGTAGAAGTAAAAATTCAGCGTGCCAGCGTAATTTCAGTATTACCTGAAGGCACTCTAAATAACCTTTAATCATAAAACAGTCGTGCTTTAGCACGGCTTTTTCATTTAAGAAGAAAGCGAATGCGTTACCCTGCATGGAAATATTTACTGATTCTGGTTGTTCTGGTAATCAGTACATTATACGCACTGCCTAGTCTATATCCGGATGAGCCCGCTGTTCAAATTTCCGGTGCCAAAGCTGGTACCCAAATTGATCAAAGTGTGGTGAAAAAAGCAGAGCAAATTTTAAAAACAGCAAATATTGCGAGCCATGACAATACTTTTACAAATAATGCTGCCCTATTGCGTGTCAGTTCATCTGAAGCGCAGTTAAAGGCAAAAGAAGTATTACGTCGTGACTTAGGTGATGAATATGTTGTCGCCCTAAACCTTGCACCAACCACACCAGAATGGCTGCAAAAGATTGGGGCAAAACCAATGAAACTTGGTTTGGACTTACGTGGTGGTGTCCACTTCTTGCTTGAAGTAGATATGGACAAAGCCGTTGCCCAACGTATGGAAACCTCTGCCACCGATTTGCGTCGTCAGTTCCGTGAAAACAAGATCAAATTTAATAGTCTTGCATTAACAAATAATGTGATCACTGTTCAATTTGCTGACAATGCTGACCGTGATGCAGCAATGGATTTTTTACGTCGTAATGGGAATGAATATACTCAACAGGCATTAGCAAGCTCTACAGGTTCTACTTTAAAGCTTACTTATACCGATGTACGTCGCCAAGAAATTCAGTCATATGCAGTAAATCAGAACTTAACAACATTACGTAATCGTATTAACGAACTTGGTGTTGCAGAAGCATTGGTACAAAGTCAGGGTAGCAACCGTATTGTTGTTGAATTACCGGGTGTACAAGATACAGCTGAAGCTAAACGTGTTTTAGGGCGTACTGCGAACCTCGAATTCCGTTTAGTTTCTGACTTAAATGATCAATATATCGATCCATATACGGGTAAATATAATGGTCAACCTTTACCTCCGGGCACAGAAGTTTTTGCTTACGAGTCTCTAGATAGCGGCCGTCAACTCTTGTTGCAACGTAACCGAATCTTGACTGGTGAGCGTGTTCAAAATGCAAGCTCTGGTTTTAGTCAGGACTCTGGCGGTGCCGAAGTAAATATTACGCTCGACAGCGCTGGCGGTAAGCTAATGTCCGATGCAACCCGTAATGCTGTTGGTAAACGCATGGCGGTATTGTTCATCGAGAACAAGCAAAAAATTAACTATGTCACAGATCCAAAAACTGGGGCACAAACAGAAGTTCGTACGCCATACACTGAGTCTGTAGTCATTAACGCTGCAACAGTTCAAGCTGTTTTAGGTTCGACTTTCCGTATTACCGGTTTAAGTTCTCCTCAAGAAGCATCTGAACTTGCATTAATGCTTCGTGCTGGTGCTTTGGCTGCGCCAATGTACTTTGTTGAAGAACGTGTAGTAGGTCCAAGCCTTGGTCAAGAAAACATTGATAAAGGTGTATTGTCTACTCAAATCGGCTTCTTGCTCGTTGCAATCTGGATGGTGGTTTTCTTCCGTGTATTCGGTTTAATTGCGAACTTTGCTCTTGTGTTTAACTTGGCAATGATTTTAACCGTGATGTCATGGATTGGAGCTTCCCTCACCTTACCGGGTATTGCCGGTATCGTTATTACCATTGGTATGGCGGTCGATGCGAACGTATTAATATGTGAGCGTATCCGAGAAGAAATGCTCTGGGGGGCCTCACCCAAACAGGCCATTGTGGCCGGTTATGATCGAGCCTATAACACCATTTTTGACTCGAACTTAACCACGTTCCTCGTTGCATTCATTCTGTTTGCAATTGGTACAGGCCCAATCAAAGGTTTCGCCGTGACATTAATGATCGGTATTATTTGTTCGATGTTTACTGCAATTACAGTAACTCGTGCAATCGTACAAATCATTTATGGCAAACGTCGTAATTTGAAAAAGTTGAGCATTTAAGGAGATCGATGATGACTAAAGTGACTCAACAAGATTCAAAACAATATGGTCGTCCGGATGATGCAAAAATCATCCCATTCATGAAGATTGCCAAACCTGCGGCGATCTTCTCGATCCTTATTACTTTGGCAAGTATTTTCTTTATTGCGACTAAAGGTCTTAACCTCGGTTTGGACTTTACAGGTGGTGTTTCAGCTGAGCTTAACTATGCTCAACCAGCCAATCAGTCTGAAGTTATTCAGGCGCTCGATAAAGCTGGTTTTAAAGATGCTGTAGTACAAACTTTAGGCAGTAATAAAGACTTACTTGTGCGTATGCCAGTACAAGAAGTTAAGGTTGAAGATCTTAATAACGCGATCACTAAGGCTGTACAATTACCAAATAATGCTGCCGAAGTTCATAAAGTGGACTCTGTAGGTGGTCAAGTTGGTAACGAGTTATATATTCGTTCTGCTGGTGCCGTTGCACTTGCACTTATCTTAATGTTGATCTACGTAACCATTCGCTTTGAGTTTAAACTCGCGATGGGTGCCGTAATGTCTTTATTCCACGACATTATCATTATTATTGGTGCTTTTGCATTATTTCAATGGCCATTTGACCTTACAGTGTTAGCTGCGGTACTTGCTGTTATTGGTTTCTCGCTTAACGATAACATTGTAGTGTCAGACCGTATCCGAGAAAATTTCCGTAAGATTCGCGGTGCGACTCCTCGTGAAATCGTCGATATTGCGTTAACAGAGACTTTACGTCGTACCATTCATACCTCAATGACATTATTACTTGTTGTACTTGCAATGATGTTCTTAGGTGGTGATGGTCTACACTGGTTCTCTGTGGCAATGTTTGTTGGTGTATTTGTTGGTACTTATTCTTCGATTTATATCGGTACTGCATTTGCATTATGGCGTGGTCTTAACCGCCAAGACTTCATTGTTCAGGTTAAGCCTGAATTTGAGGATGAAATTCCTTAAGCTGTCTAAAACAAGACAAATAAAAAAACCGCGATTCATTCGCGGTTTTTTTATTTGATTCAAAAATTATTTACGACGCAGGGCATCCGAAATTGCTTCAACCAATTGTTGAGAAATTTCTTGTTTAGATGCTTTCTCTAACTCACGCTTTTTCATGTGATAGCTTTCAGCAAAGAAAACTGTCATCGCATTCTCATCAGAAGCAAACCCAATATCAGCACGTGATACATCGTTACACGCAATCATATCTAGTTTTTTAGCAACGAGTTTCCCTGCCGCATATTCTTCAACATTTTGCGTTTCGGCTGCAAAGCCCACCATAAATGGACGTTTTTCCTGACCTGCGATTGTCGCCACAATATCCGGATTTTTAACAAGGGAAACATTCAGCTCATCCCCTGCTTTTTTAATTTTATGCTCAGCAACTTCTGCTACGCGATAGTCTGCGACTGCGGCAGTGGCAATAAAAATATCGCAGCCTGTTTCTAGTGAACTCATACTGACGTCAAGCATTTGTCGTGCTGAGGCAACATTTACACGTTGAACACCATTTGGCGTATCTAAACTTACAGGTCCAGCAATCAGAGTCACTTGCGCGCCAGCAGCATAACAAGCAGCGGCTAAAGCAAAGCCCATTTTTCCCGTACTATGGTTTGAGATATAACGGACAGGGTCAATCGCTTCACGTGTTGGCCCAGCAGTAATAACTACTCGCTTACCTGCCAACAGTCCAAATTTCTCAGCGATGGCACGTTGAGCTTGATGGAAATAGCCAGCGACTTGGCGAGCAATTTCTTCTGGTTCTGGCATACGGCCTAAGCCAACATCACCACAAGCCTGCTCACCCGCATCCGGCATGATCACATGTACGCCATCTTCGACCAAGGTTTGCAAATTACGTTGAGTTGCTTTAGCCGCCCACATTTGCTGGTTCATCGCCGGAGCTACCCAGACAGGAGATTTTGTTGCCAAAAACACCGTGCTGAGTAAATCATCTGCCAAACCATTCGCAAATTTAGCCAATGTGTCACAACTTGCAGGTGCGACCAGTAATAAATCAGCCCAACGTGCTAATTCAATATGTCCCATACCCGCTTCAGCCGCTGGGTCTAGAAGTTCAGTATGAACAGGATTACCAGAAAGAGCCTGAAAAGTTAATGGTGTAATAAATGCCTGCGCACCATGTGTCATCACCACTCGCACGTCAAAGCCATAATCTTTGAGGCGGCGGACTAAGATGGCACTTTTATAGGCAGCAATTCCGCCAGTAACAGCTAAAACAATGTTTTTATGAGGAATAACGCTTAGATCAAAGCTCACGAACAGGATACCTTTCTGTTGCAGTGGCGCTCACAATAGCATTAAATACGCGCAGACCCAAGATTGATTGGGCAAACAAAATAAATTTTTAAGCAGAATATTGCTGGGGAATATGAATACTTCTATTAAAAATTGGCCAGAACAAGAACGGCCAAGAGAACGGTTATTACAACAAGGCCCTCAAAGCCTTTCTGACTCTGAACTACTCGCGATCTTTCTTCGCTCAGGTTCACGTCAACATTCAGCAGTAGAGCTCGCACGTTTACTGATTCAACAGTTTGGTAGTCTAAACGCTGTTTTCGATGCATCTTACAATGAATTAGCTCAATTTAATGGTATTGGAGCTACCAAGTATTCTCAATTACTGGCCGTAAAAGAGCTTGGACGGCGTTATCTCGACTATCATTTTAGTCAGACTGAGCTAAGCCTTCATTCTTCTCATTTAGTTCTAGATTATTTGCGTTACGAATTAAAAGGTGAAAAACAAGAAGTCTTTGCCGTACTTTGCTTAGATGCCGAGTTGAGAAAACTACATTTTAAAAAGTTATTTTTTGGTTCAGTTCAACACTGCGCTGTTTCAGTGAATCAAACCTTACGTTATGCCTTACAACAGCACGCTTGCCAATTAGTAATAGCACATAACCACCCATTTGGTTCCCCACAGCCCTCTCCTGAAGATATTAAACTCACACAGCAACTTGAACAGGCCTGTCAGCTTGTCGAAATTCGTCTGCTGGACCATTTTATTATCTCGCCCGAAGGTAGCTTTTCATTTGCTGAACAACAACTGCTCAACCCTACCTCAATAGCCGTTCAATGATATTGACAAAGCTTCACTAAGCTTAGAATATCAAAACAAAAATAGCGACGTTTAAAATAAAATGATTGTTCGTGAACAGCCCAGTATTTTTAAAGTTTTATTCTCTTGGCGAGGGACGATTTTACCTAAAATTTTGCCCTCTTTAGGGGTAGTAATGCTGATTTCGGCAATCATTGGTGGGGTTGAATATATTAACCTCTATCGTTTTCCAGAAATTCCTTTAGTTGGCTTTACTTTAATTGGTGTCGTACTTTCTATTTTTTTAGGTTTTAAGAATACTGCATGTTATGACCGCTGGTGGGAAGCCCGAAAATTATGGGGGGTCCTGATTGCGACTTCGCGACATTTCGACCGTGACTGCCGGATTTTAACTCAAGCCCGCCGTGAACGTGTCATTCAGCACGTTATTGTATTCGCCAATGTGTTACGTGACCGTTTACGCCGTCAAACAGCCAACCCCACCGAGCTAATACAAACCAGTGGCATGAGTCAACAAGCACTTACCCAACTTTACCAACAAAATAATGCACCTCAATATACGCTTAGCCTTATTCAATGGGAATTATTACAAGCGCTTAAAGAAGGGGAAATTTCAGATATTATTTATGCTCAAATGAATAAAAATGTTTCAGATTTAAGTGTTGTACAAACTGGCTGTGACCGGATTGCCAATACACCTATTCCATTTGCTTATTCAGTTTTACTTAATCGCACAGTCTATTTTTTCTGTTTTATGTTGCCTTTTAGTCTTGGGTCATTACTTGGATTAGCAACGCCTTTACTCGTCGGAATTTTGGCATACACATTTTTAGGTCTAGATGCACTAAGCTCTGAAATTGAAGAGCCATTCGGTACGCAAAGTAATGACTTACCGCTAGATGCTATGGTACGTAGTATCGAGATTGAACTTTTAGGGACGCTCGGTAAACCTACTCCACCACCAATTCAAGCTCAGGATAACAACCTACTGTAGAGTTTAAACAAAGCGCTCCCAAATCCCATGCTGCTTATCAGTTGGTTTAGGTGTATTTCCTAGTTTAATCCATGGCATATTTTCACCATGAAAATCACTGCCAATTGAAACTGCCAACTGATATTGTTCAATCATTCGATCAATCATTTGGCGGGTAGATAGAGGTTCCATTGGTGGAGGTAACTCAATTGCATCTCCACCTGATGTCGCGAATAATTCAATTAAATAACGAACATTAGTTGCAGATAAATCATAACGGGTCGGGTGTGCTAATACTGCGAAGCCTTTACTTTGATGAATCACATGAATGGTTTCTTTTAAGCCTAGTCCTTCAAACTTTACAAAAGCACGTTTTCCTTCTTTTAAGAAGCGATCAAATGCTTGTTGAGGACGAGTCACGACATTTTTCTCGACCAATGTTTTAGCAATATGAGTTCTTGTTACCCTATCCGCCTGATTTTCTACTTTGGCAAGAACATCATCATAAATCTGAAAACCAATACATTTTTCTAATAGCTCACAAATCACTTTAGCTCTTTGCGCTCTAATTCTTTTTTGTTGTTCTAATGCTTCTAAAATTGGTGCTTCATCTTGCATATTTAAAGCAACAATATGTACACCATAACTCTTCTTAGTGGTTGGGCGCGACCATTGACTAGAAATCTCTGCGCCAGAAATAATATTTAAATCATGGCCTTGTGCAGCAATTTTTGCACGCTGCAACCCATCCATTGTATCGTGGTCAGTCAAAGCCAACGTATGCAAGTTCACATCAATAGCAGCTTGCACCAGCAATTCCGGAGACAAAGTTCCATCAGAAATATTGCTATGTGTATGTAAATCTATGCCTTGCATCTTTTATACTATGCCATTCGCCAAACCTGATCAGATACTCTAACATGAAAGCACTTCTGGACTTTGTTCCATTAATTATTTTCTTCTATTTATATAAAACAGTTGATCCAACTGACACCCAGCATCCTTTACTGAAACTGATCGGGTCTGCTGGTGGTGCCGATAATAATAATATTCTTGTAGCGACGACTGGCTTAATTATTTCAATGCTTGTGGTATATGGTGCCCTATTCGTTTTCCAAAAATTCCGTCTTGATAAACAACAGTGGTTTGTATTGTTTATGACTGTCATTTTTGGTGGTATCACCCTCATGTTAAGTGACGATTTCTATATTCGTCTCAAAGCTGCGATTTTAAATTTAGTTTTCGCAGGCGCATTCTTGGTTTCACCTTGGTTTGGTAAAGACCGTAAACCGCTCATTCAACGCTTATTTGACCCTATTTTAGATTTGAGTGAAAAAGGTTGGAAAAATCTCAATTTCGCTTGGGCTGCGATGTTTGTCGTGATGTCTTGTCTGCATGTATTCTTCGCATTTTTATTTCACGGTGGAAAATATTGGGGCGAATTTACTGCATTTGGTGACATGATCGTGATGTTTTCATTTATCATTATTCAGTTCATTATTTTACGCAAACATTTTAAGTCACCAGACGCTTAAAGTGCTTCCAGATTGATTATAGAGATACGATTACATGCCTTTTTTTGTTCTAAGCTGTACCGATAACGAAGGAACTTTAGAAAAACGCTTGGCAGTACGCCCTCAGCATATCGAACGCTTACAAAAACTCGATGATGAAGGCCGCCTTGTTACAGCGGGTGCTATGCCAAAAGATCCTAATGATCCGCAAGCAGGCTTCTATGGTAGCACCATGATTGTTGAATTCGACAGTCGCGAAGCATTAGATGAATGGTTAAAAGAAGAACCATTTCTTAAAGAAGGCATTTATGCTCACGTTGATGTAAAACCGTTTAATAAAGCATTTCCAAAAGGGTAATCGCATGCAGCTTGCAATCAAAAGCTTTCTTGGCTTGTGTTTGATATGTTCAACTGCTGGAGCAGTTGAACCTGCTGCGACACCAGCAACTCCTTCCCCAAGTGCGCCTTCAACTCAAGCCGCTAAACCAGCTCCAACATCTGCAACTGGAGTCAAAACAGCAGCGACGACAGCAGCGATGACAGCACCAACTGCAACACAACCACTTACAGCAGAACAGCTCGCAAAGAACAAGCAACAGCAAGACGCAAAAATCAAAGCCTTAGTTCAAGATCAAGCATCTCGCTTAAAACAGCTAGAACATGCCAACCTTGAAGCATTGGCTCAGAACCAAGAGTTACAGCTAAAAAATGATAATCTCTCTGTTCAGGTTCAAGTCTTACAAAGTGAACGAAGTGCGCAAATGTTTTTATATGGTGCTGTTACCTTAGCGGGTGGTGTATTGCTAGGTTTCTTTATTGCTAGTTATATTCATACAAAACGTCGACGCCAGTGGTAATACCAAGCGATCTATTAAATTCAATGAACGTATCAAACCGTATCCAAACAGCAGAGCTGGACTGGGAATTTGTCGATGGTATCGAGATTCCCATTTCTAAACAATTTGGTGATGTCTACTTTTCTAAAGATAATGGCCTATTTGAAACACGACATGTTTTTCTAAATGGTAACGACTTATCAGAACGATTAGCCAATCTAAAAGATTTTGAATATTTCAGTGTAGGAGAAACCGGTTTTGGTACAGGTTTAAATATTCTTGCACTCTGGCAACTTTGGCAACAAGTTCGCCCTAATAATCAAAGCCATTTACACGCAATTAGCGTTGAAAAGTTTCCATTAAGTAAAGCTGATCTTATTCGCGCTTTAAATGTCTGGGATGAACTTAAACCTCTTGCAGAGCAGTTAATTGAACAATATCCCCTGCCTATTGCCGGATGTCATCGTTTAACTTTCCCTAAAGAACGTTTTAGCATCGATTTATGGCTTGGAGATGCGCAAGAAATTTTTCCAAGCATGGCTAAAACTAAAGCTGTGAATGCCTGGTTTTTAGATGGCTTTGCACCGTCTTGCAACCCAGACATGTGGGAACAAAATGTTTTAAACAATATTGTCCGTCTTTCAGGTTATGGCACTACATTTGCCTCTTTTAGTGTTGCTGGCATTCTAAAACGTGGACTAAAAGCACATGGTATTGATATTTCTCGTCCACGTGGTTTTGGCCACAAACGAGAAATGCTCAAAGCAGCCTGGAATCTGCTTGAATCTGATGAAGGTTCCACAGAATTAGGGCAAACTCACGCATTGGCTACAGAGCAACAGCATATTGCGATTATAGGGGCTGGTGTAGCAGGTTTAAGCACGGCGTGGGCATTTGCAACACGTGGCCACCAAGTGACCTTATACGAGCAAAACAATGCATTATCGGGTGCCTCTGGAAACCCTTTGGCATTACTTAATCCGAAACTATGCCCAATTGAACAAAGTCATGAACACCTCATGACCTTAAGTTGGCAACATGCTTTAAATTTTTATAAAAAGTTTAATGCATTCCGTCCACTTCAAATTCAACAAATTGCATTGAAAAATGCAGAAGAACTTCTCGATTTGGTAAATCAGTATCCAGCAGAAGTTGTTACCCACTCAACGAACTTACTTGAAACTGATTATTCAAGCATATTACTAACTGAGGCTGGTTCCGTTTCACCACATCAATTACGTGATGAAATTTTGCAGCATCCATATATCAATCTCAAAATTGCCCATGTCACAGCACTTGTTTCTTCTGAAAATAAAGTTCAATTGCAAACCAATAATCAAATTATTGCAGAAGCAGATCACGTCGTTGTGTGCTGTGCTCGAGAAAGCGCTGCTTTATTTGACAGCTATCCACAGTTAAAACCAATACGTGGACAAGTGAGCTGGGTTGATAATACGTTTGCCCCACTGCCTTTAAATGAAGCTTATAGCTATGGCGGCTATTGCATGCAACTTGACGCCTCACAGATGATTTTGGGTGCGTCTTTCTACCTAAATCGTGAAGATCAAGATGTACTTCCCGAAGACCATGTGCATAACTTTGAATTAATCCACAGCGTATTCCCTGAATATGCTGAAAAGTTACCGTCACCTTCGACATGGCAAGGGCGTGCATCTATACGGGCACAAAGCTTGGATTATTTTCCGCTGGTTGGAAAAATACAGGACAATAGCCGAATTGCTACTTTTGCTGGGCTTGGCTCTAAAGGCTTCTTATTTGCCCCGCTGTGCAGTGAAATCTTAGTTGCTCAAATGTTAGGAGAAGCTTGTCCAGTACCAGACCGCTTATTACAAAAATTGAATCCTCAACGGTTCCAAAAGAAAGTGAAACCTAAAAAGCCTTATTTTAAACCGCAATAATTCATTTCAATAAAAAAGCACCCGAAGGTGCTTTTTTTATGCGCCCTGCTCTAGAGGCAAGCCAGCATCACGAGCTGCACGTGTCCCGCCCATCAGCACGACATATTCACGCGAGGCATCCAATCCTTCTAGTTTCTCAGCTGCACGAGGAGCTTTGCTACCACCACCACATAAAATATAAATCGGCTGACCCGCAGAGACCTGGTTCAAAATATCAGCATTCAAATCATTAATTGGGCGATTCACCGCACCTTTAACATGCCCTTCTGCATAAGCATTAGTATCACGGACATCCCAGATAACAGCATTTTCTGGGAATTCAAATGTTGTAATTTCTTGTTTACGGATCATTGTGCACTCCTTTGATGTAAACAACACTTGGCAAATGAAGAAAACCCTCTTAGCATCTCAAATATTCTTTCACTTTGTAAAGGTCTAAACTATGCCTTCTTTCGATATTGTCTCTGAATTAGAGTTATTTGAAGTTAATCATGCTGTACAAAACACACAAAAAGAGATTGCAACACGCTTTGACTTCCGTGGTCATGATGTTTCTATCGAATTAAATGAAAAAAATAAAGAAATCAAAATCAGTACCGAAAGTGATTTCCAGTGTGAACAAGTTTATAACATGTTAGAAAATCATTTTTATAAACGTAAAATTGATGTTCAAGCACTTGATCCACAAAAAGCTGCGGCTTCTGGTAAGAACTTTGTACAAGTCATTAAACTTAAAGATGGTCTTGACTCTGATACTGCAAAAAAAATTAATAAAGCCATTAAAGAAAGTGGCGTTAAAGTGCAATCTTCTATTCAAGGCGACAAAATTCGTGTGACTGATAAAAAGCGTGACACCTTACAACAAGTCATGACTTTTTTACGTGAACAACAATTCGGTGTGCCATTACAGTTTAATAACTTTAAAGATTAATATCTTGTCGGCCATTTAAAGCTAAGGTAATCCCATGTCTCAATCCAATCGTCTATCAAAACTGGTAAAAGCAACTTCAAAATTCCCTAAAGGCATTCGGAGCACGCTTTGGAGCAAGGCGTTTGGTCGTATCGTACCAATGGTGGGTACAGCAAATATCCGCTATCTGGAAGTAGACTCAAACCACGTTACTGTCCGTTTAGATAACCAAAAAAATATGCAGAATCATATTAAAGGCGTCCACGCTGCGGCTATGGCGCTTTTAGCAGAAACTGCAACAGGTTTTCTAACTGGTTTACATATTCCTGATAATCGTATTTTATTAATCAAATCATTACATGTAGATTATTTAAAAGTGGTTGAAGGCGGTTTGACTGCTACAGCGACATTGTCTGCTGAACAACAAAAGTTTATTGCAGATAATGAGAAAGGTGAACTTGTGATTCCTGTTACTGTGATTGATGACGCAGGCAACGAACCAATTCAATGCCAAATGCTCTGGGCATGGTTACCTAAACGTAAGAAATAATAACTAATCTAAAGTATTTTTAGACGGTTATTTACCTCAAGATATAAAACTAATATTTTGTATCTTGAGGTTAAAAATGAAAAAAATATTAATTCTTTCCTCTTTATTTACCAGTTTAATATTTACAACAATAACGGCTCACGCGACTGAACCCAGCATTAAAACCAGTAAAGCAACTTCGGCTAAATCAGAAGCTATTGATAAAGTAAGTGCTCAAAACAAAAGAATAGTGACCGACTTTTATGAAGGTGTCTTTTTAAAACATAAAGTCAAAGAATATGCAGACCGCTATATTGGTCAACAATACATTCAGCACAATCCTAATGTTCCAGATGGGAAAGCACCTTTCGTTAATTTCTTCACTGAAAAATTCCAAAAGAATCCGCAAGCTAAAAATGAGATTAAACGTGCGATTGCTGAAGGTAATCTTGTCGTTTTACATGTCCATTCGACTGAAAATGAAAAAGATCGAGGAAGAGCAATTGTTGATATATTCCGTGTTGAAAATGGAAAAATCGTAGAGCATTGGGATGTGATACAAAATATTCCTGAGCAAAGCAAAAATACAAATACGATGTTTTAATTTCTAAAAACTAGTTTTTCTTTTGAATAAAAATTAAAGCCTGAATACTAATATTCAGGCTTTCTGATTCTTATTGAGTTTCCAAAAACTTCTGTTTCGCTTCTTCAGGTATTTGACGCTTATTACCTTTTACATCTACTGCTACAAAGGTAAAGACTCCTTCAGTAATGCGTATTGGTTCACGAGAGTCATCATGACTATCCCAAACTTCAATTTGCATCTGAATAGAAGTATTTCCAACTTTTAAGATCTTGGTATAGCAGCTAATGACAAAGCCAACTTTTACCGGAACCAAAAAGGTCATTTGATTAATAGAAATCGTAGCACAGCGACCACGACTGAAACGTTCTGCGTGAATTGCTCCAGCCAAGTCCATTTGTGACACAATCCATCCACCAAATACATCACCACTCCAGTTTGTATCTGCTGGCATGGCAATCGTTTGTAAGGATAAAATTCCTTCTGGTTTGGTATAAGCTTCTGACACCTTAGCTCCCGAAATTCGTTTGAAGTTGTTGATCGAGCCACTGTTGCAATTCAGGCGCACGTAATGCACCGCTAATACGCGCGACCTCTGTCGTTTTATTCATTAAGACAAGTGTCGGAATACTTCTCACATGAAAAGCTTGGCTCAAGCGAGGAGATTCTTCGGTATCAATCTTGGCAAAGATAACGCCTGGATTCTGTTTTGCGACCTGCGCAAAATGTGGAGCCATCATTTTACAAGGTCCACACCATTCTGCCCATAAGTCTATAAGAATAGGTAGATCACTATTCGTGATGTAGTTACTAAAATTTTGCTCATTTAGCTCAATAGGTGCAAGCGGTAGTAATGGCTGGTGACATTGCCCACAGCTTGGTTGCTCTGGAAGTTTTTCTTCCGGAACTCGGTTTTTAGCACCACACGATGCACATACAATAATCATTTACATCACTCCTATATGCTGATGTAAAAATTCTAATTGGGTTGTCACTGCTTTTTCAAACCATGAACCGTGATAGATATCAAAATGTTTCATATCCCATTCATGATAACTCACAAAAGGCGCAATATTTGTCGCAGCTTCACGGCTTGACTCAATAGGAATAAGCGAATCTTTTTGAGCAGCAATAAATAAAACAGGAATATTAATCTGGCGCACAACTTGAATTGGACGATATCGCATCAGATTAAAAAAGACACGAGCTGGGACTTCCCCACTCCAATAATAGTCAGGATTTACAATCGATAAATAGCCATAATAACTATCTGCAGTAGGCATAAAGCATAGGTTATGTTGATCAACAACAGGTAATCTCTTTGGATTAAGCCCCATCTTTGATCCCATATAATCCTGACTCGATAGCTTTAATGCTTGAGGATAGCGCTGCAAAGGATAGAGCTTGGCAGTTTCAGCGCCATCTACATAGGGAATTTGTACTAAAACCGCTTGAATATTTTTTAACTCAGAAGCTAGGCTTAGTGCATATCCCCCACTTAAAGAAGTTCCCCAAAGCACAATCCTTCGGTTATCTACGAATTTACAAGTCGAAGCATACTGAATCACCGTCTTCCAATCTTCTAATTGTGAATTGATTGAGACCATTTCTCTAGGCTTGCCAGTACTACCACCCCAATATCTGTAATCAAATAAAATAACAGCGTAACCTGCTTGAGCAAATCGCTGGGCATACTGAATGAGTTTAAATTGACGCAATCCAGCAAAACCATGCGCCATGATAATTACCGCAGATTTATTATTTGTTTTTGGAATATAAAAGTCAGCTGCGATCATTTCCTGATCACATGGAACATATAAAGGCTCAACCGTATAAGCGTGCATATGTGCTCCGTGGCATTATGGTCGAAGTAATGAATTTACAAAAAACATCCTGATCGCCTTTTAAAAATCTAGAGCTGTTCTATGACATAAGTTTTATCTATGTAGGAACAACGTTTTAGTGTCTTGTATCTCAGGTTAAGCTTAATGCTATGATACAGCATAAGAGGTTTTGTTAAATTTTGGAGTGACGAAATGTCAGATAATGTTGGTTTCGCAGGTCAAATTGGTCCAGAACACGTTGGCCAAGTTGTAGAAAAAGGATTTAAATCTATTATTAATAACCGACCAGATATGGAAGGCGGCCCAGAACAACCTACAAGCGCTCAGATTGAAGAAGCAGCACGTCAAGTAGGCTTAGACTATGTTTATCAACCTGTTGTAGCTGGACAAATTACTGAACTAGATGTACGTACTTTTGCTAATCATTATAATGAATTGCCAAAACCTGTGCTGATGTTCTGCCGCACAGGAAACCGTTCAAACAACCTATATCAATTAGCAAAACAAATGGATTTATTAGACGATTAAGTTTAAGAAATTGGCACTCTTTAAAACCCTATTTTCTTCTTTAAAGTAGGGTTTTTTGATAAATTATTTTGCATATCTCTGCACGAACTCAACAGAACTAAAAATAATATTAATTTAGAGTATTTATATCTTTTGATTCATTTATTAATTTTCTATGAATAAATTTATTTTCGTTCTTTTAAGCTGTTTAATCGTTAGCGCATGCTCCTCAATGCAAGTAAAACCTACTGTGGGAGTAACGATGGGTACACGTATTTAATCAGTTACACTGCCTATAAATATCATGAGCAACCTCATGAAATATATGTTATTTTATAAATCTAAAAAATTATTTTAAATAACTTATCATTTTAATGGGGATAATCATGAAACTTACTCAAGGAGTATGTGGAGTTACTTTGGCTGCTTTTTTGACAGCTTGTGGTGGGGGTGGCAATGATGGCTACTATAATCAAAATTCAAATTCTGGTTCTACAACAACACCAACCACTCCATCACCAGATCAGGAGTTAGCGACTTCAGTTTTAAATAATGTAAAACAAGAAGGGAAATATCTATTTGGTGCCTATGATCTTAATGATGAAAAGCAATCAAAAGGTTATATTGATCATGCACTAGATACCTTCGCTCAAGGACCACTTAAGTTAACCTTAGACATTCGAAAAGTAGATCTTACTAAGTACTCCGACCACTATCGAGATAAATGTTTTATCAAGAGTACTACAGACTACCGCGCCTGCTATGTATTTAAAGGGGAAGAAATAAAAACTTTACTCACTGGATATAATGATTGGGACTTTGATATTACAGCAGACGACTTGAAGAACATTAAACTGGCAAACGACAATATATCTCCGAACTTACAGGACTATCAATCAAATACCAGAATTTATATTTTTAAAAATGAAAATAATGATAAAAACTTTCAAGATGTAACTATTACAGGTGCGTTTGCTTATCCTTTCCAACAGTCATGGGGACTTGAACAAACCAAGCAAAAAAGATTCGTATTAATTAATGCTGCCACAAGTGATTATAAAATTACGACAACCGCTCTAGTTCAAGATCCAGAGACTGGCCAACCAACTGAAAAAGAAGTAACCACGGGTGCAATGAGTGTTTATAAAGATAATACATCAATTGATGGTGATCTCTATGTAGTTCAAAGTGGTTCTGGTTTCAACGTACTCATTAATGACAATCCTAATGTCCCTTTTGCAGAGCCAATTTCATTTGTTGTGAACTCTACTCCTGGCAATACAAACAATGCAACATATAAAGTAATGGCTAATAATCACCAAATATTGAGCCTACCAAATATTACTAGCCTTGAAGGAAGTCGAGTTGAAAATGAATCACCAACAACGAATGCACAGAAATTTAACGGCAGTATTTATTTAGAAGGACAAAATATTTTTACTTTCAAACAAAGCTCGAATGGCACTACATTAGACTTTAAGCATGTTATTAATGGGATAAGCATTGAAGGTCAGTCTATTAATCAAAATGGGACTGTTTCAACAACCCTAAAAACACCTTTTATGCAAAAATTTACATTTTAAAGCTAAATAATTAGGACGAAACCCTCTGTTTAAGAGGGTTTTTCTATATATTCTAAATATCTATTAAAATAGCTTAATGACAATGTTCGATATTATTATCATTGGCGCAGGTACTGCTGGTATTAGCGCATACAAAGAAGCCGTTAAACATACCAACAATATTTTAATTATAAATGATGGACCATGGGATACCACTTGTGCCCGTGTAGGCTGTATGCCAAGTAAAGTTCTCATCTCTACAGCAAACCGTATGTTTGATATTCAAAATGCTCAAGAGGTTGCTTTAGACGTATCTGCAAATATTAATACTAATCAAGTGATGCAGCATGTACAAAATTTACGTGATAGATTTACACAAGCAACTTTAAAAGATGTAGATCAATGGCCGACTGAGCATAAAATTTCTGGCAAAGCACATTTTATTGATGCACAAACTGTAGAAGTTAACGGAAAACAGTACAAATCAAAAAGTTTTATTCTGGCGGTTGGTTCAACTCCTAATTATGATCAAATTTGGAAGCAAGAATTAGGAAATCGGCTTATAACAACAGACCAAATATTTGAGTTAAAAACACTTCCTAAATCTATTGCTGTAATTGGTAGTGGTGTGATCGCTCTTGAGATTGCACAAGCTATGCATCGTCTAGGTGTAGAAACAACAATCTTCGCTCGCAGTAAACGAATTGGAATCCTAACTAGTTCTAGAGTTCAACAGCTTGCTCAAAAAGAGCTAGGAAAAGAATTAACAATTCTATTCGAGACTTTACCGAGTGAAGTTAAATGCAGTAAGGAAAACGCTGTATTAACTTACCAATTTGATGAAACAGAGAAAACTCTCGAAGTTGAATATGTTTTAGCTGCAACCGGCCGTACAAGTTTAATTGATACTTTAAAACTAGAAAATATTGATAATTCATTCAAAGATATTAAGTTATTACCTGTAAATGCTAAAACTAAGCAGCTAGATACATATCCAATTTTTGTTGTCGGTGACGCTTACACCTCAACACCACTACAACATGAAGCAGCTCATGAAGGTAAAAAAGTTGTTTATAACTGCTTAAATTATCCGCAGGTAAACTCAGTTAAGACACTTACTCCATTAGGAATTGTCTTTAGTCATCCTGAAATGGCGATCGTAGGTCAAAGTTATAAGCAATTAAAAGATGAAGGTATAGATTTTATTACAGGCGAAGCCTCTTATGAACGACAAGGAAGAGCTATAGTTCTTGGAAAAAATAAAGGTGCTATTGAAGTTTATATAGAACGAAAAAGCCAAAAGCTTCTAGGTGCTGAGCTATTTACAGAAGCAACTGAACATATGGCCCATTTATTAAGCTGGATAATCGGTGAAGAATTAACGCTAAATGATATTCTAGAGAAACCCTTTTATCATCCGACTTTAGAAGAAGGTCTTCGCACTGCTCTAAAGCATGCGCGTAGACAACTGAAATAATCGATTTTAGAAGAGCTCTTTATTAATAAAAATTGGCTCTTCTCTACTTCACATTGCTTTAATTAATTCATTTGATGGGAAATAACCGCAACTAATGAAGCATTCTTTTCAGATGAACTAGTATATATCCATGTTTCTAAAGCCTTCCCATTTTTAGAAATAATATAATTTGTTGTGGTCAAATTCTTATCTTTATATACTTCTTTTTTATAAGTTAGGCCCGTAGATTCTGGAGGTAGCCAGCTTTCTAAATTCTTCTGAATTTCAGTTGAATTTCCTTTATTTATAAATAATGAACATACGCCATTATCGAGTTGAGTAATAACAAATTTTCCTTCAGAGGAACTTATCATCCATGCATGACCATTATAATCTTTTAAAAAATGTGCAGCATATTCATTAGGCATTTGGATAAATCCCATATTTTTTGCTTGTTTATTTATTAATTCAGGATTTCCTCTAGAACTTACACAAATATTTAAAAAGGCTTTTGTACTATACAAACTTTTCACAGTTTCATTAGCATATATAGAACTACAACTGAGTATTGTAGACAATATGAAGGAAAATATTTTAAATTCTGAAAATTTCATGATTAATACTCTTATTATCATTTTAAATAATGTGATTTATATCATAATTCATTCTAAAGTTAGTCGGGGATTTAGATTTTTTTATCACAATAAAAAAACACCCCCATTCTTGCGAATGGGGGTGTTTGTAATAATGAGCTGGCGATGACTTACTCTCACATGGGTAACCCCACACTACCATCAGCGCTAAGAGGTTTCACTTCTGAGTTCGGGAAGGGATCAGGTGGTTCACTCTTGCTATGGTCGCCAGCACAACTGTTTATGGATACTTGCTTCGTTTTATTCACTGTGTGATACGTTGCGTTTTCCAAATTTTTACAGATGGGCTGATTGAATCTGATTTTTCGTTGTTCATTTTAGCTAAGTGTTTAACTAAATCAAGTTGCTTTGCATGTTTATGAATCGATTGATGCTTCATATACAACTGCTTGGGTGTTGTATAGTCAAGCCTCACGAGCAATTAGTATTGGTCAGCTTCACATATCACTATGCTTCCACATCCAACCTATCAACGTCCTAGTCTCGAACGGCTCTTTAGAGGAATAAATTCCTAGGGAAATCTTATCTTGAGGTAGGCTTCCCGCTTAGATGCTTTCAGCGGTTATCCCTTCCGAACATAGCTACCCGGCGATGCGACTGGCGTCACAACCGGTACACCAGAGGTTCGTCCACTCTGGTCCTCTCGTACTAGGAGCAGATCCTCTCAAATTTCCAGCGCCCACGGTAGATAGGGACCGAACTGTCTCACGACGTTCTAAACCCAGCTCGCGTACCTCTTTAAATGGCGAACAGCCATACCCTTGGGACCTGCTTCAGCCCCAGGATGAGATGAGCCGACATCGAGGTGCCAAACACCGCCGTCGATATGAACTCTTGGGCGGTATCAGCCTGTTATCCCCAGAGTACCTTTTATCCGTTGAGCGATGGCCCTTCCATACAGAACCACCGGATCACTAAGACCTACTTTCGTACCTGCTCGACTTGTGGGTCTCGCAGTTAAGCGCGCTTTTGCCTTTATACTCTACGCGTGATTTCCGACCACGCTGAGCGCACCTTCGTACTCCTCCGTTACTCTTTAGGAGGAGACCGCCCCAGTCAAACTACCCACCAGACACGGTCCTCGTCCCGGATAACGGGACAGAGTTAGAACCTCAACATTACCAGGGTGGTATTTCAAGGACGGCTCCATTGGAACTAGCGTTCCAACTTCAAAGCCTCCCACCTATCCTACACAAGTAAGGTCAAAGTTCAGTGTCAAGCTGCAGTAAAGGTTCACGGGGTCTTTCCGTCTAGCCGCGGGTACACTGCATCTTCACAGCGATTTCGATTTCACTGAGCCTCTGCTGGAGACAGCGCCGCCATCATTATGCCATTCGTGCAGGTCGGAACTTACCCGACAAGGAATTTCGCTACCTTAGGACCGTTATAGTTACGGCCGCCGTTTACTGGGGCTTCGATCAAGAGCTTCGCTTACGCTAACCCCATCAATTAACCTTCCAGCACCGGGCAGGCATCACACCCTATACGTCCACTTTCGTGTTTGCAGAGTGCTATGTTTTTAATAAACAGTTGCAGCGGCCTGGTTTCTGCGGCTGTCGTCAGCTCAGGAAGCAAGTTCCATCACCAACAACAGCGTACCTTCTCCCGAAGTTACGGTACCATTTTGCCTAGTTCCTTCAGCAGAGTTCTCTCAAGCGCCTTGGTCTACTCGACCTGACCACCTGTGTCGGTTTCGGGTACGATTCCTGTGTAACTGAAGCTTAGAGACTTTTCCTGGAAGCATGGTATCAGCCACTTCACTGTACAAGTACAGCTTGCTATCGGATCTCAGTATAGAGTACCCCGGATTTGCCTAAGATACATACCTACATCCTTCCACCTGGACAACCAACGCCAGGCTGACTTAACCTTCTCCGTCCTCTCATCGCATTACACAGAAGTATTGGAATATTAACCAATTTCCCATCGACTACGCCTTTCGGCCTCGCCTTAGGGGTCGACTCACCCAGCCCCGATTAACGTTGGACTGGAACCCTTGGTCTTTCGGCGAACGGGTTTTTCACCCGTTTTGTCGTTACTCACGTCAGCATTCGCACTTCTGATACCTCCAGCATACTTCTCAATACACCTTCATCGGCTTACAGAACGCTCCCCTACCACTTGACTAATGTCAAATCCGCAGCTTCGGCACATAGTTTTAGCCCCGTTACATCTTCCGCGCAGGCCGACTCGACTAGTGAGCTATTACGCTTTCTTTAAAGGGTGGCTGCTTCTAAGCCAACCTCCTAGCTGTCTATGCCTTCCCACATCGTTTCCCACTTAACTATGATTTTGGGGCCTTAGCTGGCGGTCTGGATTGTTTTCCTCTTGACTACGGACGTTAGCACCCGCAGTCTGTCTCCCGGATAGTACTCATAGGTATTCGGAGTTTGCATCGGTTTGGTAAGTCGGGATGACCCCCTAGCCGAAACAGTGCTCTACCCCCTATGGTATTCGTCCGAGGCGCTACCTAAATAGCTTTCGGGGAGAACCAGCTATCACCAGGCTTGATTAGCCTTTCACCCCTATCCACAAGTCATCCCCTGGCTTTTCAACGACAGTGGGTTCGGTCCTCCAGTTAGTGTTACCCAACCTTCAACCTGCTCATGGATAGATCGCCTGGTTTCGGGTCTATACCCAGCAACTAAACGCCCTATTAAGACTCGATTTCTCTACGGCTCCCCTATACGGTTAACCTCGCTACTGAATATAAGTCGCTGACCCATTATACAAAAGGTACGCAGTCACACCACGAAGGTGCTCCCACTGCTTGTATGCATGCGGTTTCAGGATCTATTTCACTCCCCTCACAGGGGTTCTTTTCGCCTTTCCCTCACGGTACTGGTTCACTATCGGTCAGTCAGGAGTATTTAGCCTTGGAGGATGGTCCCCCCATATTCAGACAAGGTTTCACGTGCCTCGCCCTACTCGTCATCATTATGTGTGCCCTTTCGTGTACGGGAATATCACCCTCTACGTTCGCACTTCCCAGAGCGTTCCACTAAAACACACATAACTTAATGGGCTGATCCCCGTTCGCTCGCCGCTACTGAGGGAATCTCAATTGATTTCTTTTCCTAAGGGTACTGAGATGTTTCACTTCCCCTCGTTCGCCTTGCAACACTATGTATTCATGTTGCAATACCTACCTTAAAGTAGGTGGGTTCCCCCATTCAGAAATCTCCGGATCAAAGGATATTTGCCGCCTCCCCGGAGCTTTTCGCAGGCTATCACGTCTTTCATCGCCTCTGACTGCCAAGGCATCCACCACATGCACTTAATTACTTGACTATACAACCCCAAACAGTCGATGTTACCTACAAGTTAGTAACTTCAACATTTCAGTTTAGAGTACTGTGTATTTAAACACTGTACAGCTTCAATCTAAATTCATATACCAAAACGCTTGATTCAGTTAATTTGCTAGTTCTCAATTCATCTAGATTAATTGCTTAATCTAAACTCTTGAGTGAACAATTTATTTCAGACTCAATTTTGCCAATCTGTTAATGAATAAACATGCCTTCGTCAGGTCATGCTTAATACCGTGATACTTAAATCACAGAAGTTAATAAACCAAGATCTAAATCTCTATTTACTAATTTCTGTAATCCGAACTTCTCTTAAGTTCTGGTGGAGACTAGGAGAGTCGAACTCCTGACCTCCTGCGTGCAAAGCAGGCGCTCTACCAACTAAGCTAAGTCCCCAGCTTACATCATCAGTCATGTATCCTTTATCTATAACTTCAACCAATCAAAGTCATGGTGGGTCTGACAAGACTTGAACTTGTGACCCCACGCTTATCAAGCGTGTGCTCTAACCAACTGAGCTACAGACCCTCAGATACATCTATGAAGAACAACTTGTTGTGGATTCTTACCAATCGTCAATCTTTCGTTAAGGAGGTGATCCAGCCGCAGGTTCCCCTACGGCTACCTTGTTACGACTTCACCCCAGTCATCGGCCACACCGTGGTAACCGCCCTCTTTGCAGTTAGGCTAGCTACTTCTGGTGCAACAAACTCCCATGGTGTGACGGGCGGTGTGTACAAGGCCCGGGAACGTATTCACCGCGGCATTCTGATCCGCGATTACTAGCGATTCCGACTTCATGGAGTCGAGTTGCAGACTCCAATCCGGACTACGATCGGCTTTTTGAGATTAGCATCCTATCGCTAGGTAGCAACCCTTTGTACCGACCATTGTAGCACGTGTGTAGCCCTGGCCGTAAGGGCCATGATGACTTGACGTCGTCCCCGCCTTCCTCCAGTTTGTCACTGGCAGTATCCTTAAAGTTCCCGACATTACTCGCTGGCAAATAAGGAAAAGGGTTGCGCTCGTTGCGGGACTTAACCCAACATCTCACGACACGAGCTGACGACAGCCATGCAGCACCTGTATGTAAGTTCCCGAAGGCACCAATCCATCTCTGGAAAGTTCTTACTATGTCAAGGCCAGGTAAGGTTCTTCGCGTTGCATCGAATTAAACCACATGCTCCACCGCTTGTGCGGGCCCCCGTCAATTCATTTGAGTTTTAGTCTTGCGACCGTACTCCCCAGGCGGTCTACTTATCGCGTTAGCTGCGCCACTAAAGCCTCAAAGGCCCCAACGGCTAGTAGACATCGTTTACGGCATGGACTACCAGGGTATCTAATCCTGTTTGCTCCCCATGCTTTCGCACCTCAGCGTCAGTGTTAGGCCAGATGGCTGCCTTCGCCATCGGTATTCCTCCAGATCTCTACGCATTTCACCGCTACACCTGGAATTCTACCATCCTCTCCCACACTCTAGCTAACCAGTATCGAATGCAATTCCCAAGTTAAGCTCGGGGATTTCACATTTGACTTAATTAGCCGCCTACGCGCGCTTTACGCCCAGTAAATCCGATTAACGCTTGCACCCTCTGTATTACCGCGGCTGCTGGCACAGAGTTAGCCGGTGCTTATTCTGCGAGTAACGTCCACTATCTCTAGGTATTAACTAAAGTAGCCTCCTCCTCGCTTAAAGTGCTTTACAACCATAAGGCCTTCTTCACACACGCGGCATGGCTGGATCAGGCTTGCGCCCATTGTCCAATATTCCCCACTGCTGCCTCCCGTAGGAGTCTGGGCCGTGTCTCAGTCCCAGTGTGGCGGATCATCCTCTCAGACCCGCTACAGATCGTCGCCTTGGTAGGCCTTTACCCCACCAACTAGCTAATCCGACTTAGGCTCATCTATTAGCGCAAGGTCCGAAGATCCCCTGCTTTCTCCCGTAGGACGTATGCGGTATTAGCATTCCTTTCGAAATGTTGTCCCCCACTAATAGGCAGATTCCTAAGCATTACTCACCCGTCCGCCGCTAAGATCAGTAGCAAGCTACCTCTCTCCGCTCGACTTGCATGTGTTAAGCCTGCCGCCAGCGTTCAATCTGAGCCATGATCAAACTCTTCAGTTAAAATCATTTTGCACCTTATTTAAAGACAAGGTGCCAATTCTGGCTCATCAATTACTGACTTAAATTTCGCTCAAATAAACTTCGAGTAATTTAAACCAATCAATCAATGAAAATTATTTCGATTAATCAATCAGTAAAAATCCACACAAGTTGTTCTTCAATTCTCTTAATGATCTTCTTCCTGGTTCGTCACCAGCAAGCTAGGTCGGCTATATTACTCTTAATCTCTTAAAAGTCAACAGGTAATTTCGATATTTTTAAAACTTATCTCTCAAACCAACTTACCATCAAATTCATCACTTAAAGCAATTAACTTAATCACAAGTAACTGTTTTTCAACAAGTTTCTATCTGCATCACCGCCGATGGATGTGCATTATAGACCATTAACTTACCTTTGCAACCCTTTTTTTAAATCAACACCATCAACTGGATACTTTTTAAGCTTTTCGGTCACTTTTAGATGAGATATTAAACTTTTTTTACGTTATCAACTTCATGTAGAATAGATTATTCGTGCAATAGTTTGGCATTAACTCACCATGTGGCAGTTCGCTAAAAAAGTATTTGTTTGCATACTTGTAGTGCTTGCTACGAGTGGGCCTTGTTATGCCAATTCAAAACATAATTTCTATGTACTTACTTTATCTATCCTAAGCTACAGTAAGTGGGAGAATGTAAATACTCCTACTCTTTGTGTAATTGATAATCCTTCTATTACATCTACTTTTCAATCTTATATCCAGCAAATGTCTTATAATTATCGTGTTCAAACTGTAAATGCGAAAGATTTTGCTCGGTCACATTGTCAGGCTGTCTATTTTTCTAGTACTTCTCCGCAGCAACAACAAAACCTTATTCAAAACTATCCTTATCATTCTTTACTTTCTTTAAGTATTAATAATTCAGAGTGCGAGATAGGAAGTATCTTTTGTTTATATACTCAGAATAATTACACTACCTTTAAAGTTAACTTAGATGCTTTAAGTCACTCCAAAGTCCATATTGATCCGAGAGTATTACTCTTGGCTAAGAATGCGGAGTAAGGGTCATGATATCAAAGTTGTATCAGTCCACTTCACTACACGCATTATTTAGAAAATCTCAATTTACTATTTTTGCTATTACTTTTTTTATTTGCTCTTTTACGTTTGTCTCAATTTCCGTTTTTACTATGGAAACTTATGCCAAACAGAATTTGCAATTGCTTAGTCATACTCTATTAGAGCGTATTCAGCCCGCAGTCGTGTTTAATGATAAAATTACAATAGAGCAGATTTTGAATGAATATACGAATGATCATTCAATTCGTACTATTCATATTTATGATTCAGAACATCATCTGATCGCCCAAAGTTTTAAATTATCAAGTCAAACTTCAATTTTAGAAGGCTGGTTTGATCACTGGTTTTTAAATGAGCCTGTTCATCTTACAATTTATCATCATGAGCAAAATGTAGGTGAACTTACACTTTTTGGTAGCTCTGAAAAAATATTGCAGTTCCTAAAAATGATTATGGTAGGACTTGCGATTGCAATGTTGTTTATTGTTTGCGCTTTATGGTGGTCAGTGAACTTAACTTATCGTCAAATTATGCAGGCTATTTACCCACTTACTAATATTGCTCAAATTGTAAGTGAACAAAAAGCTTATAATCTTCGTTTTCCTTATAACCGAATTAAAGAATTTCAAGATTTAAATACCGTTTTTAACGAGTTACTTGAAGAAATTCAAATATGGGATAACCAGCTACAAAAGGAAAATCGTAAATTATCCTTTCAGGCTCATCACGACCAACTCACCTTATTACCTAATAGACATTATTTTTACCAAATCCTTTTAGACATGTTTGAAGATAAAGGGTTTGATAATAAGTCTGCATTATTATTTATAGATAACAATAACTTCAAAGCAATTAATGACCAATTTGGCCATTTAGCTGGCGATGAAGTTTTAAAAGAAATGGCGAATCGCCTGCAAACTCGTTTGCGTCATCAAGATTTTATTGCAAGGTTAGGTGGTGATGAATTTGCTGTCATTTTGCATTCCATTAGTCATGCTGATCATTTAATATCTATTGCTGAAAATTTACTCGAAAGCTGTAAAGAACCTTTGCATCTAAATGGTCAAACCATTTACTTCAGTTTCAGTGTAGGTATTGCTTTATCACAATTTGCATCTAGCCCCGAAGATTTCATTATGCAAGCAGATCAAGCAATGTATAAGGCTAAAAATTCGGATGAACACTGGTTTATCTATAAACCTGAAAATTAAATTTAGGCTAATCTATGAATACAAGATCTTTAAAACTCTCTTTTATTGCATTGCTATGCATTACTCTTGCAGGGTGCCTGAGTTTTGGTCCATTAAAATATCGTCAAGTAAAATTGCTCAAAAAAGAAGGTTTCATTCTTACTGATGAAGGCTGGACTTTAGGTTTACCAGAACGCTTATTATTTGACTTTAATAATGCGCAGTTAAAACAGAGTCATGAAGCTGAGTTAGTACGTCTGGCAAATCAACTGAATAAATATGACCTGAATAAATTGAAAATTGTTGGTCATACTGATGATGTTGGTGATGCTACATATAACCAAAAGTTATCTGAAGAGCGTGCTCAAAGTGTGGCAAACCTTTTCTTAACACGTGGATTTAAAAAAGAAAACATCTACGTAATTGGTCGTGGTTCAACACAACCTTATGTGCCAAATACAACCAATGAAAACCGTGCGATTAACCGACGTGTTGCGATTGTCGTTATTCCATAAGTAAATTTAATTCATAAAAAAGCCAATCCTCTGTGATTGGCTTTTTTATTTTAAACTAGCTCAATAATATCAATGGTTGGTGGCACTCTGAAACGCAAAGGAATTCCAACCATTCCTGTGCCAACGGTAACAAAGACATCCGCATGCTCATGAGAGTAGAAACCGCGCTTATGACCTAAAATTGATACTTTTTTCATAATATAGTTAGTCAACCATGGAAGCTCTACCTGCCCTCCATGTGTATGCCCAGATAACATTAATGGTCGATTCGGTAATTTAGGTACCATATCTACCGTATCTGGGTTATGAGATAAAATTAACCAAGGCTTGTCTTGCGGTAAATCTGGCATAGAACGCATATCGGTTTTGCCTGCCCAGAGGTCACCAATACCAATCAAACGAAATTCTTCAAAATCAACAATCTTACCTTCGATATCAACAACTTCATTATAAAATAGGGCATCTTTTAATAGTTGCTGAATTGGTGGGCCAGGATATTGCTCATCATGATTTCCAGGAACCGAATATACAGGTGCCTGAATTTCTTTTAAAACTCTTAACTCTTCAATCAATCTGTCTTCCGGCTCATATGTCCAATCACCAGCGACTACCACTAAATCAGGTTGCTGTTCATTTAATTTTCTAACTATGGTTTTGAGCTGACGTTCATGCCCTGAAAATAAACCAATATGTAAATCTGCAATTAAGGCTACTTTTACTGGCTTATCAAAACTACGATCTGGGTTTAAGCGATATTGATGAGTATCGACACGCACTAAATGAGGTTCGATAAATCGGGCGTAAATTAACACGCCACTTAAGAAAAAGATGAAAATACCTTGATGAATTGAGTAGTAACCAATCCAAGCAGCATATAAATTAAAAAACCAGAGAGGAATAAGTAGATAAGAGAGATAAAATGCGAGTAGATGTACAAAAGCTTTAAATGGATGAATCGTCTCGGTTCGTGATTGATGAATCCAAGCCTCAGAAATTCCCCATAGAGCAAGTATTGAAAAAATAAAGTAAAAACAAAAAATGATTGAATTCGGATTCCACATTACGACTCTCGACTTATCTTACATTGATTGCTAGTAATCAAATTCAATATTTATCTTTCAATATGCACGAATTATACTCTAGCTCACCTTATCGTATGTACTGATTATGGCACAATCCTTTCATTCCAAACAGCTTCAAACGAATCAACAAGCTAAAGGCTTTTTGATAAAAGCCTCTATAGTCCTATGTTCAAGTTTTGCTGTGGGTTTGACAGGATGTAGTACTCTGCCAAAACATGGTGTTGAGCCTGTGCAATATGCAAAGGACATTGATACCTCTGAGACTTCACTTGCCAAAATTATTACACCTTTACGCCAGCAAAATCCAAAGTTAACGGGTTTCCATGTTCTAAATGATCCTCTGGAGGCTCTCGCGGCTCGACTTAGATTAATTGATAAAGCCGAAAAGACTTTAGACTTACAATATTACATTTGGGATAATGACAAAGTTGGTGCTTTAGCCTTGCACGCGATTATTCGTGCAGCTGATCGAGGTGTAAAAGTCCGACTTCTTATTGATGACAATAATGCAAAAAAAATGGAAGGGATTTTACTGGCCCTTTCTCAGCATAAAAATATTGAAGTTAAGCTTTTTAATCCCTACCGTTTCCGCAAATATCGTGCGATGGATATGGTGCTTGATTTAAAACGTATCAATCGTCGTATGCACAATAAAAGTTTTATTGCCGACAATGAGGTTGCTCTTATTGGCGGGCGTAACATGACCAATCAATATTACAATGTAAGCGATAGCTATCAGTTTTCTGATGTCGATGTAATGTTGGTAGGCGCTGCTGTTGATGATATCGTAAATTCGTTTGACGATTACTGGAATCATGAATATGCATATTCAGTTCAAAGTATCGTAAGTCCTGAGCAGCACCGTTTACGCTATGAAGGCTTAAAAGAACAACTCGAAGCACACTATCAACAAGCTACCGTCCAAAACTTTTTAAACTTAACCGCAAAATCTCATGCATTTGATCAATGGCTAAATCACAATATTCAATTTGATTGGGTCAAAGCAGAAGTCGTAAAAGACTCACCGGATAAAATCAAATCGAAAGCTAAGAAAGAAGAACACCTCAATTTCCAGTTAATTAATCATTTGGAAAAACCAGAAAGTAACGTTGACTTAATCTCTGCTTATTTTATTCCTGAAAAACAAGGTGCCAAGATTTTAAGCACGCTTGCCAAAGAAGGTGTTGAGGTTCGAGTTTTAACGAACTCTTTCAAAGCGAATGACGTTGCTGTTGTACATGCCTTTTATGGGAAATACCGTAAAGAGCTGCTTAAAAACGGCGTACAACTTTATGAATTTTTACCAACACCAGATAAAAGAGATTTAAATAAAAATACAGATGAGCTTGCCACTAAAGCTAAAGTAAATATGAAAGGGCTAAGCCGATCAAGTTTGCATACTAAACTTATGGCATTAGATGAGCAGGTTTTTATTGGTTCATTTAACTTTGATCCGCGCTCAGCTTACTTAAATACTGAAATTGGTGTGATTTTAGATAGCCCATCACTGGCTAAGACGATTCACCATACAATGGATGAAAATTTAAATAAGTATGCTTATAAATTAAAGCTCGACACTAACAATCATATTTATTGGCAGCAAGAAACTCCAAATGGTCCTGTAATTTATAGACAGGAACCTGAGATGAAATGGTGGCAAAAAGCAGGCATGAAATTTCTTTCATGGCTGCCACTTGAAGGATTTATGTAATTAGTTTTTTGGCTTAAGTACTTTTTGATGTAGTTGAGCCAAACCTTCTACCATTTTTTCTTGAACTTCGCGCGTTAAACTTTTGACGTCATGCCCTTCCACTGAAATAGGAGGCAAAGTTAACAGATGAGCTGTTACTTTAGGCATTTCAAGTACGCGTTGAATATGTTCGGCAAATGTCATGTCACCAATGAATGGCGCAACTGTATCTAATTGCCCATCGCGATTTACATAACAAATCAAACAAACCTGTACTGGACGCTGTGCTTCAATCGCTGCTCCTAGTAGTCGTCCATGTACTTTTTTAACAGAATGTCCATCTGTAGTTGTGGCCTCAGGGAAAAATAATACGGGAATATTCTGTTTTAAAAATTCAGCAATTTGCTCACGAATTCTGACGGAATCGCCAGATCCACGCTTAATAAATAACGTTCCACCACTTTTGGCTAAATTTCCAAGAATAGGCCAATTTTCAATTTCGGCTTTAGCCAGAAAGAAAACTCGTGCACCAGAACCTAGAACTGCAACATCTAGCCAAGAAATATGATTACTTACCCATAAAGCTGGTTCTCTAGGAATTGTGCCATGTACTTCTATATCTAAATTAAAAACCTGACATAAACGGCGGCAAAAGTATTGGACATAACGTGTATTAACAGGATTATTAGGATCTTTATAAAGCCCATGTCGATAAACTAGATAAAAACCTTCACTAATTGCGGCCGTGGCAGAAGTGACCTTTTTTCCGTATAAACCTATTTTTGATAATTTCTTTAACGTTGAATTAACTATACTTTGCGTTTGAGCCATAAAATTTCACTAACGATTAATCATTGTTATACCCATCTCAAGTCATTCTATACGTTTCGTAATAAACTTGCATTGACGTTAGAGAACGGCAAATAAAATAAATCTGAACACTAGGCTAATCTCATGTAACTAATCTAAAGGATAAGAACAAACGCTTTCCCCTTTTGCTTAAGTTTCCTCTAGAATAAAGTTTTCCCATTTTCAGGATTTATAGCCACGTGGAATATGTTGATCGGCATCAAGGCGGTGAACGCACAATCTTAGTGAGTGTTTCTGTACAATTATTAGATGATCTGGATGCCGAAGAGTTTGCTCTACTTGCACAGTCTGCTGGTGCAGATATCCTTGAACATATTAAGGTTCAGCGTAATAAGCCTAATCCTAAATTTTTTATTGGCTCCGGAAAAGTCGAAGAAATTGCAGAGCAAGTTCAGGAACTAGAGGCAAGTCTGGTTATCTTTGACCATGCGTTATCACCTGCTCAAGAACGAAATTTAGAAAGAATATTAAAATGCCGAGTTATTGACCGTACAGGCTTAATTTTAGATATTTTTGCGCTGCGTGCCCGTACGCATGAAGGTAAGTTACAAGTCGAACTTGCTCAGCTTAAACATTTATCTACTCGTCTTATTCGGGGTTGGTCTGCCGATTTTGAACAACAAAAAGGTGGTATCGGCTTACGTGGTCCCGGTGAAACACAACTAGAGACAGATCGCCGTCTCATTCGTGTTCGTATTACCCAATTAAAAGATAAATTAGACAAAGTACAACAGACTCGTATGCAAGGGCGTGCTGCAAGACAAAAAGCAGCTATTCCAACGGTTTCATTAGTAGGTTATACCAACGCTGGTAAATCGACTTTATTTAATATTTTAGCTAATAGTGATGTCTACGCAGCTGATCAACTATTTGCAACACTTGATCCAACCCTACGCCGTTTAGACTGGGATGGTATCGGTACTGTTGTGCTAGCAGATACAGTAGGTTTTGTACGAAACTTACAGCATGATTTGGTTGAATCATTTAAAGCAACACTTGAGGAAACACTAGAAGCGACCCTTTTACTGCATGTTATTGATAGTAGTAGCCATGACATGCTTGACCAAATTGAAGCGGTTGAAGGCGTATTAAAAGATATTGGTGCTGATGCTCCCGTACTTCGGGTGTACAACAAAATTGATCTAAGCGGTGAAGAGGCCAAAATTATTTATGCTGAGCCCCACGTCCCAGATCGAGTGTATGTTTCAGCTCATTCTGGTCAAGGTCTAGAGTTACTCCAAAAAGCAGTACAAGAATGCTTAATGGGCCAAATTCAAAAGTTTTCACTCGTTCTTAAGCCTGCTTATGGCAAATTACGTACTCAACTTTATGCCTTAAATGTGATTGAGTCTGAACATTATGATGATGCGGGCTTATTACATATTGATGTGAAGATTGCACCACATAAGTTAGAAAAGCTTATTCGCCAAGCAAAACTGCCCTTAGAAGAAATCTTGGGAGAACGCGCTAATCAATTTAAGCGACCATTGGAAGAGTTTGAAATCAAGGGCGAGATCAGTTAAAACTCGATAAGTAAACTTTTAGAGATAAAAAATATGGATAAGATCAAAAGTATAGACTGGACAGCATGGGTAGCAACTTTACTACTCATTATTGGTTTTCGTGAAGGCTCTGTCATCGTCATGCGTGCTTTTGGTCATCCAGAATTAGGTAATCTGGTCGGGTTAATCAGCTTACTCACTGTTTTGATTATTTGGAGAAAGTTCAAAAAAATCCCTCTTCGAATAGTTGATACGAATAATAAAATCATGAAAGAAAGTGGTTTTGCCTTTTTACCTGTTTGTGCCGGCTCCTTAATTATGTTGGTGCATATGGGTAAAGAAATTCCACTATTTCTTTTTGTTTTAGTGGTCAGCACCCTTATACCTTTGTGGGTCTATGCAAAAATGGCAAAACGTTGGTTATAAGGAGAATAAAATGTTTACGATTTTCTACGGATTTTTGATCACACTCATTGGTTATCTGTGTGCAAAGCCTTTAAACCGACGTTTCCCGCAAGTTCCACTTTTAGTTTTCGGCATGTTCATTGTAATTGGCTTACTTTCAGTTTTGCATGTGCCATATGAGCAGTATCGTCTTTATGTGAATGACTTATTTGGTCATCTATTAGGTTATGTCACTGTAGCCTTAGCCATTCCCTTAGCTGCAATGCGTTACGATGATCTTCCAATTAAATCGGTCATTGGTATTTTACTTTTTGCAAGTATTAGCGCCGTTGCTCTACCTATGGGGCTGGCTTACTTGTTACATATGTCTGAACCTACAATTCTTGCATTTGCCACCCGTGCAGTAACTACTCCAATTGCTCTGAACATCGCAACTTTATTACATGCTCCTGAAACACTTGTGACCCTTATTGTTATTTTGTCTGGGGTAATTGGCGCTGCATTCTCACCATTCTTACTTAAACATATTCATGATGAGAGAGCATCAGGTTTAGCCTTAGGTTTAGCTGCACATGCCATCGGAACAGCTCAAGCTTGGCAACGCGGACCCGTTGCAGGTCGTTACGCTGCATTTGGTATGGCATTGAATGGTGTATTTACTGCAATTTGGCTACCAACATTAATGTTGTCTTTTGGAACACCATAATTAAGAAGTTGATTAAATAAACATTGAACGGTCTATCAATTCCAAATAAGATGACCTTTCAAAGTTAAAAGGATTTTTAATTATGGGGAAAATTTTTATTGGAGCTCTGCTCTTATTGGGGATTAATACTGCTACATTTGCAGCAGATATTACAGGTCTCTGGCAAACAATTGATGATAAGACAGGTGCTCCCAAAGCACAGGTAGAAATACGAAAAGAAGCGAACGGGACATATGCCGGGAAAATTATCAAAGTAACGCCACGCCCAGGTTATACGCCTAAAGAAATTTGTGATAATTGCCCTGCGCCATATACCAATAAACCGATTTTAGGTCTGGATATCACAACTGGTTTAAAACAGGTAGATGGACTGAACTATACTGGCGGTAAAATTTTAGATCCGAATACTGGTAAAGTTTACGGGCTTAAAGCAAAACTTAGTTCAACTGGCAAACGCTTACATATGCGCGGTTATCTCGGAGTTTCAGCTTTAGGGCGTAATCAAATCTGGATTCGAGTAGAATAAGAGTTCCCAATAAAAAAGCCGCTTATGCGGCTTTTTTACTTTCACACGGGCACAACTCTCGTCTTGCGCTCGTGAAAAGCATGGCTTTTCCTATACTTGTACAGGATTTTCGACAGCAAAGATTTCTTTGTCTTCAAGGCGATAAGCCATTAACTTTCGTCCCCATACACAGCCGCCATCAATATTCTGGATCTGCTCATTAATAGTTCTACCTTCTAGCGCAGCCCAATGACCAAAAATAATCTGATGAGTTTGTGCAGCTTTGCTCGGAAATTTAAACCAAGGTAAATAACCTTCCGGCATCGGTGCATCCAAAGAGTCTTTAAAACTAAACTCTAAAGCCCCTTCAGCATTGGTTAAACGCATGCGAGTCAAATAATTGGTAATACAACGTAAACGCGCAGAACCAGTTAGGTTATCTTCCCATAGATCTGGTTTTGAACCATACATGTCTGCTAAAAAAGCATCCAATACAGACAAATCTTCGTTTGCGAGTACAGCCTCAACCTCTTTTGCTAACGTTACAGTTTTTTGCGCATCCCAAATACAAGGTATGCCAGTATGAGTAAGGATCGTATGCTCGTTTGGCAATAAACATAATGGCTGTTTACGTAACCAATCGATTAACTCATCACCATCAATCGCATCAATAACGTCCTGCGTGCGATCTTTTTCTTTAATCTCTTTTAAACCACGCGCACCCGCAATTAAAGTCAGGTCATGATTTCCAAGTACAGTTGCAGCAGCTCCACGATCAGCAAGCTTTTTAATAAAACGTAATGCCCCTACTGAGTTTTCACCACGTGCCACTAAATCCCCAGCAAACCATAAAAAGTCTTGATCCGGATCAAAACGTATTTCTTTAAGCAATGCTTTTAGAGCTTCAAAACACCCCTGCACATCACCAATAACATAGTTAAAACGCTTAGTCATTTACGCCACCATTTGATCGGCCAAAGCAACAAATTGGGCAAGTGTTAAGGTCTCTGGACGAGCCATCGGATCAACACCAGCTTTTTCAAAGCCATCTTCTGCAATCATACCTTTAAGACTGTTTCTTAAAGTTTTGCGGCGCTGAGTAAATACATGGGCAACCAGTCGAGCTAAAGCTTTTTCATCTTTTGCTGTAATTGGCTTTTGATCATAAGGAACAAGGCGGAAAACCGCACTCGTTACTTTAGGTGGCGGGTTAAATGCACCAGCCGGCACTTCAAATAAAAATGTTGGTTGACAGTAATACTGAATCATCACCGACAAGCGTCCATATTCTTTTGTATTCGGTTCAGCAGTAATACGGTCAACCACCTCTTTTTGCAGCATAAAGTGCATATCTTTAACTTTGCTGCCAAATTCCAAGAGATGAAAAAGTAATGGGGTTGAAATGTTATAAGGTAAGTTACCGACTACACGTAATGGTCGGCCATCTTTTACCAGTTCGCTAAAGTCATATTTTAATGCGTCAGCTTCTATAATCGTCAAACGTTCAGGATGTGGAACACGTTCTGGTAACCCAGCAGCTAAGTCACGATCTAATTCCACTACTGTTAATGCATCACACTCCCCAATTAAAGGAGAGGTTAAGGCAGCTAAACCAGGTCCAATCTCGACAATATTGTCGCCTGTACGCGGACTTACAGAGCGCACAATTTTGGCAATGACTCGTTGATCATGTAAGAAGTTTTGACCAAAACGTTTACGAGCTTTATGCCCTTCATCTTTCGGGTTTAGGGCATTAATTTGATACATAGAACATTTCCAACATGAAAAATTTAGCTCGCTGCTAAAGATAAAGCTAAATCAACAGCGACATTTAAACTTGAGCTTTTTGCCAAACCAGTCCCAGCCAAAGACAACGCAGTGCCATGGTCAACCGAAGTTCGAATGAAAGGCAAACCCAATGTAATATTGATGGCTTCACCAAACCCTTGTGATTTTAACACAGGTAAACCTTGATCATGGTACATGGCAAGTACAGCATCTGCATTTTTAAGATGTTCTGGAGTAAACAAGGTATCTGCTGGCAAGCTTAAACTCATTTTAAACCCTTGCGCTCGATAACTTTCGAGTACTGGATTAATGGTCTCAATCTCTTCACGACCCAAATAACCATCTTCACCTGCATGAGGATTTAAGCCACACACGAGTACACGTGGGTCTGTAATCTTAAATTTAGTTTTTAAGTCATGCAGCAAAATATCAATAACCTGATGCAATCGCTCTTTGGTAATTGCATCTGCTACATCTCTTAAAGGTAAATGTGTAGTCGCTAAAGCGACACGCAAGGTTTTGGTTGCAAGCATCATAACGACACGCTCTACACCTGCAAACTCTTGATAGTATTCAGTGTGACCACTAAACAAAATACCAGCATCATTAATAACCGATTTTTGCACGGGTGCCGTGGCTACTCCCACACTTTTACCAGACATTGCATAATCAGCTGAGCGACGCAGTTGCTCTAATACATAAGCTGCATTAGCTGGGTTTAATTGACCATCAATGACAGCTGCTTCTAAAGGCACATGTTCTATATAGAGTTCATTCAGAGATGATGACTCAGGCTGTCTGGTATATTCTATAAATTGAATATCGATCCCAAGTTTTTGGGCACGTTGCTCTAATAAGTCTCGGTCACCCAAGATAACAACAGGGCGTTCATCAACCCGCTTAGCCAAGCTCAAACAGATATCTGGACCAATACCAGCCGGCTCACCGGAAGTGACATATAATGGCAGCACAATCACTCCAGACACATAACAAGAATTTGTTTGATTTTAACATATCTGACATTCATCAGTTTATGGATTAAATTATATGGCTTAAACTGGATTTTTCTTGTGAGTTTGGACAAACTCGTTTAGAATGCTCGCTCCTTTTGTTTGGACAGATTCCATAGTCCAAACCAACTATAATAGGTAGTGGTTTAATGAAAACTCTCAGCGCTAAGCCAGCTGAAGTTCAACATGACTGGTATGTTGTTGATGCTTCTGGCAAAACTTTAGGTCGCCTTGCGACTGAAATCGCTCGTCGTTTACGCGGTAAGCACAAAACTTCTTATACTCCTCACGTTGACACTGGCGATTACATCGTTGTGATTAATGCTGAACAAGTTCAAGTGACTGGTAAAAAATCACTTGATAAGAAATATTATCGCCATACTGGTTTCCCTGGTGGTATCCGTGAGACTAACTTCGAGAAGTTAATTGCTCACAAACCTGAAGCTGTTCTTGAAAAAGCGGTTAAAGGCATGTTACCAAAAGGTCCTCTTGGTTATGCAATGATCAAAAAAATGAAAGTGTACGCTGGTACTGAGCATCCGCATGCTGCTCAACAGCCACAAGTTTTGGACATCTAAGGGATACAGCACATGGCTACTAATTATGGTACAGGTCGCCGTAAGACCGCAACTGCACGTGTTTTCTTGTCAGCTGGTACAGGTAAACTCGTTATTAACAACCGTACTTTAGAGCAATATTTCGGTCGTGAAACTGCTCGTATGGTTGTTCGTCAACCTTTAGAACTTTTAGAAGTTACTGAAAAGTTTGACCTTTACATCACTGTTAAAGGTGGTGGTATCGGTGGTCAAGCTGGCGCGATCCGTCACGGTATTACTCGTGCGCTTATCGCTGCTGACGAAACTTTAAAACCTGTTCTACGTCAAGCTGGTTTCGTTACTCGTGATGCTCGTGAAGTTGAACGTAAGAAACTTGGTTTACGTAAAGCTCGTAAGCGTCCTCAATTCTCTAAACGTTAATTCGTTTATCGAGTTGGACAAAAAGCCTTGGATTTTTCCAAGGCTTTTTTATTATGAAAATAGAGCCACAAAATGCAAACTTATAAATATAAACAAACTATCTCTTTAGAACCGTGATTTCCTACGGCATTTTTAGTATCCTAATCGATTCACTCAACCACGTCGTCTTGTGATATGTCGGTCGAAAACACCTCTATTCAGGGGATTACCCTTTACAGTCATGCTGATGATTTCCGTTCTCATTGGATTCGTTTCTTATTAGCAGAAAAACAAATCAAATATCAATTAATCATAACTGACCATGAAGACGAAGATTTAGCCAGCTTAAATCCTTACAACCAATTACCGATGTTGGTCGAACAAAATCTTAAATTATTTTCAGCGCCTATCATCGCTGAATATTTAGATGATCGTTATCGTCAAAGTAAGCTTTATGCTGATGCACCTATGATGCGTGCGGAACAGCGTCAGTATATCTGGAGACTTGAAAACGACTGGTTTAAGTTAGCAGATCACATGTTAAAACATGCTGACTCACTAAATGTCGAACAAAAGCAAAAAGCTCAAAAAGAACTACGTGAAACATTAATTTCACTTACTCCCCTATTTCAGCATTTTCCGTATTTCATGTCTGAGAATTTTACAATCTTAGACTGCATGCTTGCCCCTATCTTTTTAAGATTAAATAGCATGGGAATTGATTTACCAAAACAGCACTGTCGACCTATATTTTTGTACTGTAAACGTATCTTTGAACGGCCTTCTTTTGCTAAATCAATGACGCCTCAAGAGAAAAACCGTTACAATGAACTATTAAATATGGAATAGCGTGATATGTCTGAGCAAACTATTGATTTAACCCCTACACGTCCTTATCTTGCTCGTGCAATCTATGAATGGATTTGTGATAACCAGCTTACTCCTTATCTATTAGTTGATGCGACACAACCGTATACCGACGTTCCGCAACAATTTGTTAAAGATGGGCAAATTGTTCTAAATATTGTGCCCCATGCAGTTCATCAATTGCTTATTACCAATGAAGCTATTACATTTTCAGCTCGCTTTGGTGGAGCATCAAAAGACATTTATGTCCCTATTCAAGCTATTCTAGGGATTTACGCACGTGAGAATGGACAAGGTTTATTCTTTGATCCTGAAGAATATGCCAATGTAACACCTGTAGAAAATACAGTAGAGTCAGAAGTACAAGAAGCAACTGAAACAACATCGACTAAGAAAAAACCATCGTTAAGAATTTTAGATTAAATTTAGAGGAAGAAAGCATGGCATTTGATTTAGTCCAATACTTTGCTGAGCAGATAAAAATTCAAAAGCCTCAGCTTTTAAATCAATATCCAGTTAATGAAAAAAATAAACTGATTGATGAGGTGAATATTCTTACGCTTGGAAAACTGATTAGTTTATGGCGTCAGAATGATAATAAGATTTATCAAGAAATCAAAACCTCAGATCCACTTTATATTCAAGAAGTTGCTCGTCATTTAACGACTTCTAAACATAATCAGTCGACTTTAAAAAATTCAGAACTAGAACAGAGTATTTCTGAAATTTTAACTTTGCAGTTAGCAGAACTTAATCAGCTCGATGAAACAGGTGGTTTTGGACATAATGGCTTAAAAGAATTAATTTTAGGTCAGATTGAACACTTATCAGGTCAAGCTGAAGATTGGGTTTGGTCAACAAACCACCTAAATGAATTAATTGGTTCTAAACCTGTGGAACAAGAAGAGCTATCATTGGATACTACAATGAAGGAGTTCAATCAAATGGTTCACCAAGCCCAACCTCATCATGATGACGTGCATATTGAAGAACAAGCAGCCGAAATTTCTGTACCTACATGGTCAAAGATTGTTGCCCCTATAGTTGCTTTAGCAATTTTAGGTTATCTCTACTGTATTTATACACAGCTCGTTTAATTTCATTATAAATATTTAAAAAGAGGAACTGATAGTTCCTCTTTTTTCTATTTAAATAAACATAATTTATTAACAAATATTATTTTAACATTCTATTACAATTATTAAATTTAAAATAAAAAATATATAATGTAAACACGAGCACAGTATTAAAAGTATAATGCATAAATAATCTTGTAATATTTTTTGTAATATGACATTTTTGGTCACTTATTTCCTTAAACAACAATTTCAATCTTCTCCTTCTTGATTGACTTCAAATTGAGCAGAAATATAATGATTTTTAACTACTTTTAAATAAAAAGTAGTAAATATAATTTTAGAATCCTGAGAGATAAAAAATGGCTAAACTTTCTTTAGATAGCTTAACGGAAATTGATGGTTTTATTGCATCTGCACTTGTTGATTCTGAAAGTGGATTATCACTTGCAACTCAAGGCGGTGGGGAAATTGATTTAGAACTAGCAGCAGCTGGAAACACCGAAGTCATTCGAGCAAAGCGAAATATCTCTAATGCTTTGAAATTAAATGATAATATTGAAGACATTCTAATTACATTAGGTAAGGCTTACCACTTAATTCGTCCTTTGGAAAGTAATAACAATTTATTCCTTTACTTAGTCCTTGACCGTAGTAAGTCAAATTTAGCAATGGCTCGCCATGAGTTAAAGTCATTTGAAAAAGAGTTAGACTTTAGCTAATTGATTTAATTTATGCTCTTTATAATAATTATAAAGAGCATAGAAAATCACTATATTATTTAATAAAACTTAAAATGATACTATGGATAGTCATTGCATAAATATTGCGGTTTCTGGTTTAAGCTTAAAAGTTTCAGATGAATTAAAAATCTTAATCCGTGATTTAATATCTAATCAATATGGCATTAACTGGGTTAATATTTCTAGCAATCATATTGATTTACTAATCATTAACGAAAACTTTTTTGATTCAGATAATATTCAAAACATTCTTCAAAAGAAAAAATTTCCTTATTTAAAAATTAGTAAAACTCCCTCAAAAAATGGATATCAAGTTGATGAACACACCCTGCATCTGCCATTAGAAAAAGTAGAGTCTGTACTTAACTGGATAGAAATAAACTTATTACCGTATTTGAACAAAAAAAATACTACTGTAGTTTCAGATTTATCAAATGAGCTACTGTTGATTGATGATAAGTTTATAAGGAATTTACACAGTCCAGAAAATGCCAGGCTACATATTTTTGATGATAAAGGTACTCTAGCCATTATTGATAATAGAACTCAAATTGCTTGGTTAGAGCCATCACGCCAACATACGCAAACCAATCAAAGCTTTGATTTTACTTTTGCTAATACTTCAGACTTCACTAAGGTTTCGCGTAAAAAAGATTATTATTTACAGGACTGGTTATGGAATCTGATTTGGAATTCAAACAATTTTGAAAATCTAGCCTCGAAGGATAGCTATTTTAAAATTGATCATTGGCCACAACCCTATCAAAAAGAATATAGAAAAGTGAGCCTACAACTCTCTGCATGCTTTATACAGGGAGCAAAAATTACTGATGTGGCTAACCAGCTTAACTTATCAATTGATGATGTCTTACGTTTCGTTACAGCTTGCTTAATGGCAAATAATGGAAAATTTGTTTCTGCAAATAAATGCACTTACACACCAAATTCGTACTTAAAAAATTCAAATACAGAGAATCATTTTTTTAAAAATTTTATAAGGAAAATTAGACGGCGATTTGGTCTTTAAGGTAAGTTATGATTATACAGCAATATAAAATTATCTTTGCAGGTAGTATGGGGGCAGGAAAAACTGAAGCGATTAAATCGCTATCTGAAATTCCAATTCTAGAAACAGAAGCATTTAATACAGATGTTCAAAGCCATAAGAAAACCCAGACTACTGTAGGCATTGATTATGGCGAAATTACTTTAGATGATGGAATTAAAATCGGACTCTATGGAACCCCAGGACAAAGCCGTTTTGATTTTATATGGTCGGTCATTTGTGAAGGTGCAATCGGTGTTATTTTATTATTAGATCATAATAGCTCTAATCCAATTGCCGAGCTAGAAAGCTACTTAGAAACTTTTAAAAATTATAACGATAATATTGCGATTGGTATTACTCATGTTGACGAAAATAAAGAGTCATCACTTCAACAATATCGTCATTGGATAAAGGCAAATGCACTACCATACCCTCTTTTTTTTATTGATGCACGTGATCAAGAACAAATTTTAATGATGGTTGAATCATTAATTGCATCAATTGAAGTCAAGGTAGGCTCAACATCTCAAGGGAATGATCATGCTTAGTATCCCAACTCAAAAACGAACCGCTCCAACACAGTTACTACAACTTGCAAAAGCCGAAGCTCATAATATTTTGATGAATACGCGTGGTGTAGATTTTGTCATGATTTGCTCTTCTGATGGTTTTGAATTAGCAACAGTGAGCCATAAGAACCACCATAACACTACTAAGTTAGCAGCCGTAAGTAGCTCAATTTTGGCAATGGTCACTGCATTTTTAAAAGAGATTCAACTCACTGGTTGTAACAACATTACTTTAGATGCAGATAATGGCAAAGCTATTCTGACCGCTATTCCTGCTGTTCATCACCCGATGGTTATGGTTACGCTAAGCAATAAAGAGGTTCTTTTAGGACAACTATTATATAGTCTAAAAAAAGCAAGTCAGTTAATTGCAGAGGCCGATGGAGAATAACTCAGAACTCCTCATTTAAAATAAAATACCGCTCATATAGAGCGGTATTTTTTACTAGATTTGAATAGTAAATAACATTTGCCGTTTTTTTACTTGCTGCCCTTGCTGACCTAAAACATCATCAACTACACCATCCACATCCGATTTAATCTGCTGTTGGATTTTCATAGCTTCAAGAACTAATAAAGTCTGACCTTTCACGACTTGGTCACCTTTATTAACCAATATATTCACTATCGCACCATCCATTGGCGCACGAATTTTGCCATCACCAGCGACATCAGCTATCTCTGGGGTGGCATAAGTTACGTTGCGAATTGCGACATTGCCATTATCTCGATCTAAATAAAGCTGATCATCATTTAATACATATTGCACACGGCGACGTACACCATCAATTAAATAAACTAATTGCTCTGGCGTTCTCTCAAGCACTTCAATACAAACTGATTGATCACAGAGCTCTACTGTAAACGTATTATTTACAGATGAAAGTTGCAATTGAATTTGCTGTTCATTACATTTCAACTTCAAAGGTAACGGCATGCCAAGACCTGTTTGCCATGCCACAGTTCCTTTACTTTGACTAAATAATGCTGCAGCAATGGCTAAGCTTTCTAAAGATAAAACCTGCTTATGTAGACTACTATCATCTTGAAAATGCTGCTGAATAAATGCGGTATTGGTATCACCGGCCACAACAACCGGATGACGCAGTAAATTGACCAAGAACTGCTTATTGCTATTTACACCCAGCAAAACACAGTCATCGACGGCACGCGCCAATAAGCGAATCGCATCCTCACGGGTTTTCCCATATGCAATCACCTTCGCCACCATCGGATCGTAAAATGGACTAACCTCATCAGTTGCCAACATCCCATGATCAATCCGTACATTTGGCAAAGTTGCGGGCTTCCAACGTAAGACTTGACCTGTTTGTGGTAAGAAATCTTGGCGCGGGTCTTCTGCATACAAGCGCACTTCGATGGCATGTCCATGTAAGGTCAACTCTTGCTGTTTTAAAGGTAACTGTTCACCATTGGCAACACGCAACTGCCATTCAACCAAGTCTAATCCAGTAATAAGTTCAGTCACAGGATGTTCTACCTGTAAGCGGGTATTCATTTCCAAAAAGTAAAATGCACCCGATGCATCTAGCAAAAATTCAACTGTACCAGCTCCGACGTAAGCACATGCTTTTGCCGCTGCTACGGCTGCCTCACCCATTTTCTGACGAAGTTCAGGCGTCATGACCGGACATGGAGCTTCTTCAACAACCTTCTGATGACGGCGCTGGATTGAACAATCGCGCTCAAACAAATACACATAATTACCATGTGTATCACCAAAAACCTGAATTTCGACATGGCGTGGAGCAATGACTGCTTTTTCTAAAATCAACTCCCCCGAACCAAAAGCATTTTCAGCTTCTGAACGTGCGGTTTGTAATGCCTCAAACAACTCGGATGCTTGCTGTACCAAACGCATGCCACGACCACCACCACCCGCCGAAGCTTTGACCATAATTGGAAAGCCAATCTGCTCAGCTTGAGTTGCTAAATATTCAAGGTCTTGTCGGTCACCTTCATACCCCGGCACACAAGGAACGCCCACCTCAATCATGGCGATTTTTGAAAGGCGTTTACTGCCCATTAACTCAATTGCAGAAGCGGTAGGCCCAATAAACGTAATCTGGTTGTCGATACATGCTTGAGCAAAATCAGTATTTTCTGACAAAAAACCATAACCCGGATGAACTGCATCAGCACCTGTCTTTTTGCATGCATCTATTATCTTGGTAATTGAAAGATATGACTCAGATACTTTTGAAGCACCAATATAGACAGCTTCATCGGCCTCTTGCACATGGCGAGCATGACGGTCTGCATTGGAATAAACTGCGACAGTTTGATAGCCCATTGCCTTAGCAGTTTGCATGACTCGAACTGCAATTTCACCACGATTGGCAATCAGTACTTTTGAAAATTTCATTATTTTTATCCCTATCGCTTATGATTCATCGGCCCAATTCGGCAACCGTTTCTGGATAAAAGCCATCGTACCTTCTTGTCCCTCAGTACCACCAACTGCTTGTGCAAACTGCTGTGCAGCATCATCTAACAAATCACTCAAAGGCTCATTGAGCGTTCGATGTAACAGTGCTTTAGTCACGCGGGAAGCCTCGGGTGCGGCACGTTTAATGTGTTGAATGGTTTCCTGTAAAGCTTGTTCAAGTTCAATTTCATTATGTGCAATTTGATGAACCACACCGACACTCAGTGCTGTATGTCCTTCAAAACGCATGCCGAGTAAAGCAAGTCGGCGTGCCTGAGTCAGGCCAATACGTTTCACCACAAAAGGAGCAATTTGCGCAGGAATTACACCTAGACCTGTTTCAGGTAAACCAAACTGGGTATTGTCACGACTAATGGCAACATCGGAAACACATGCCAGACCAAATCCCCCACCTAACACCGCACCCTCTAAAATGACCACAACAGTCTGTGGTGCAGCTTCAACTTGCTCAAGCATGGCACCAAAACGGCGGTTAAAGTCAGTATAAGGTTGTAGACTGCCGGCAGTAGTCGCTTCAATTCGTAAAGTAGCCATATCTTTAATGTCACCACCTGCACAAAAAGTACCGCCTTCACCACGGATGATCACCGCACGAATCGAAAGGTCATCGCGAATGGCAGCAAAAACTTGCTGAATTGCATTGACCATATTCAGGTTCATGGCATTGCGACTCTCTGGTCGATTTAACCAAAGGTATAAAATACCGCCGTCCTGTTCCAATTGAATACTGTCATCTATATCTAAAACTTGTAGAGATGCTGAAAGTGTCATGGTGTATTCCTTATATTTATTTGTGCTTTTTAGGCAGAATATCCATCAACTTACAGATAATTCCCAACATAATCTCATCTGCCCCGCCCCCAATAGACCCTAGGCGGCCATCACGATACAGCTGCGACGCAGGGTTATCCCACATGAAGCCATTGCCGCCCCAGTATTGCAGACAACTATCAGCAACTTCACGAGTTAAACGTCCAGCTTTGAGCTTTGCCATAGACGCCAACATCGTGACATCCTCGCCCGCAATATGCTGTTCGCATGCTTGATAAGTTAATGCTTTGAGTGCTTCCACTTCGGTCATAAGTTCAGCAAAGCGGAAATGGATATATTGGTTATTAATGAGGGGTTGACCAAAAGTAGTACGCTCTTTGGTGTAATTAATTGTTTGCTGAATACAATGCTGCAAGCCGCCAATCGCATTAGCACATGCCCATAAGCGCTCTTCCTGAAATTGCATCATTTGCATCATAAAACCCATACCTTCAACACCCACCAAGTTACGCTGCGGTACACGTACATTGTCTAAATAAACTTGTGCTGTGGTTGTTGAACGCATCCCTAATTTATTAAGTGGCTCTGAAAAACTAATCCCTTTAGTTTTTGCTGGCACAATAATCATTGACTTATTAACGTGAGGTTTATCATCAGACGTGTTGGCTAAAAGACAAAAGAAGTCGGCCTGCAATGAGTTGGTAATCCACATTTTGCTGCCGTTAATGACATAGTCATCGCCATCTTTTTTTGCAGTTGTTTTAATAGCAGCAACATCCGAACCAGCATGTACTTCTGATACTGCAATGGATGCAACATATTCCCCTGCAATCGCTGGTGTTAAAAACTCATCACGTAATTCTTTACCACCAAAACGTGCCAAAGCAGGTGTTGCCATATCGGTTTGTACACCAATAGCTAAAGGCACCCCGCCACAAGCCGCATAGCCAATTTCTTCTGCAACCACGAGGTTATACGAATAATCTAACGCTAAACCGCCATTTTCTTCTGGCTTGCAGATTCCTAATAAACCAAGATCCCCCATCTTCTTAAATACTTCATGGATTGGGAAACGTCCCGCGGCCTCCCATTCTGGAATATGTGGATTCAGCTCATTTTGAACAAATTGACGAGCTGTACGGCGCAATGCTTCATGTTCATTAGTAAATTTCATTGTGTTATTCCTATTAATTTTTTTAATTGCGGTAAAGGTTGATTAAAAACGGGACACACCAAAACGAGTTGGATTTAGCTCTCGTTGCTGTGCTTCATAAATGGTCTGTAAAAGGAAAATTAATAATTTTCGGGTATCTCGCGGGTCAATAATGCCATCGTCATGTAGCATGGCCGTATTGAAAAGCGCGGTGGATTGCTGTTCTAATTTCATAGTCGTACTTTGCTCAAGAAAATCGAGCATTTGCGGATTAGGCTCCTGACCAGAAGCTTTTTGCTTTCCTTCAGCCACAATGCGTAGCACCTTTCCAGCTTGTGCAGCACCCATTACAGCAACATGCGAATTTGGCCATGCAAAAATAAAGTCTGGCGATAAACTCCGACCACACATTGCGTAGTTACCTGCACCATATGAGCCTGCCACAACAATTGAAATTTTAGGTACAGAACAATTGGCAACCGCTTGAATCAGTTTTGAGCCATGCTTAATAATGCCATTTTGCTCGGCATCGGTTCCCACCATAAAACCTGTTGTGTTATGCAAGAACAATAATGGACGCTTGGTCTGTTCACACAGGTGTATAAATTGAGCTGCCTTCGCCGCCCCTTGAGGTGTAATCGGACCATTATTGGTAATAATACCGATGTGTAATCCGCCAATCTTCGCCCAGCCACACACCGTTAAATCATCATATTCCTGTTTAAATTCTAGAAAATCTGAATCGTCAATAATGCGGGCAACCACTTCTTTCATATCAAATGGTTGTTTAGGATCACTTGGAATCACACCCAATAATTCCTCGGTATCGTAACGAGGTTCTTTATAAGTTACATCAACTGGTTTGATTTGCTCTTTCCAGTTCAGATGTTCAAAAATTTCACGTGCAAGTCGAATACCATCAGCATCATTTTCAGCCAAATATTCTGCTGTTCCAGCGACCTGCGCATGCATTTCTGCCCCGCCCAACTCTTCAGCTGTTGCTACTTCACCAGTGGCAGCCAAGAGTAAAGGGGGACCTGCAAGAAGCATCTCGGTTTGCTTACGTACAGCAATTACATAATCTGAAAGACCGGGCTGATAAGCACCGCCTGCCGTTGCATTACCATGCACCACTGCAAGCTGTGGAATACCTGCCGCAGAAAGACGTGCCTGATTGGCAAATGTCATACCACCATAAGTAAATACTTCAGCAGCATAATTTAAGTTGGCACCTCCACTTTCGGTCAGCGTAATCAGCGGGAGTTTTTGTTCCAAAGCAATTTTTTGCAAGCGCAAGGTTTTCTGTACACCCATGGGTGACATGGTCCCACCTTTAATTGCACTATTACTTGCTGAGACCAGACAACGCACACCACTGACAAAACCAAGGCCAGCAATTACCCCGCCTCCAGCTTCTGAACCATCTTTATCATCATGCATGTTGTAGCCGACCAAGCCACACAGCTCAACAAAAGGTGAATCAGCATCGAGTAACAATCGTACACGCTCATGCGGCAGAATCCTGCCCTTTTTATCGAATTTCGGTTTAGCAGCATACGATTTATCAATGCTTTTTTGCTGAATTGCACGGACTTCACTCAGTTGAGTAAGCAATGCCTCTTTATTCTTTTGATACTGTTCACTACCAACAGCAATTTCGGATTGGAGAATAGTCACTGTTACTCCTCCTCAGCCTCAGTCTTTTTCTGAAAAATTTCAGGAATAAACGCGCGATGGAAACCATTATAAGACTGACTATTTGTCGCATCAGCTAATGGATACATTCGTGTTCCTTGCGATGCAGCGCCATCAATACGCAAAGTTACACCTGACACAAAAGCCGCAGCATCTGACAGTAAATAACAAATCGCCGATGAAACTTCTGATTCAGTTCCCATACGTTTTAACGGAACATTTCCAGCAAGGCTTGGAATAATTACTTTGGCAAAATCACCGCTATAATTATCCATACCGGATGACACAATCCACCCCGGTGCAACCGCATTTACACGAACGCCAGATTTGCCCCACTCAACCGATGCTGTTTTAGTTAAGTTATCAACCCCTGAACGCGCAGCACCAGAATGTCCCATTCCCGGCATACCGCCCCACATATCAGCAGTCATATTTACAATACTGCCACCATGTTTAGCCATCCATTGGTTATAAGCTTCACGCATTAGATAGAAAGTTGCGTGTAAATTATTACGCACGACTGCATCGAAACCATTCGCTGAAATATTCTCTAAAGCTGAGGGGAACTGGCCGCCAGCATTATTTACCAAGCCATCTAGTTTGCCGAATTTCTCAATCACTTCGGCAATCATATTTTTCACTTGTTCTTCTTCACGGTTATCACAAACAATGAAATGAACTAAGCCCCCATCTTCTATAATTTCTTGGCTTACTTTCTCTAATTTTTCAATTTTTCGTCCTGTAATCACTACTTGAGCGCCGAGGGCTGCAAGCTCATGTGCCGTACAACGTCCTATTCCAGAGCCACCACCTGTCACAATAATGACTTTATTGGCGAAAGCATCTGGTCTAAATATTGATTGATAACTCATCTTTGTCCCATCCATTTATTTTATTTTTCTAAAAGATGTGCCGGAACTTTTACAGGCATATCCAATAATTGTTGCGCAAAGGCCTTCCCTTGCGGATCTATGCGTAGGCTTGCAACACCACCACCACCCAAGGCATTTTCCAACATAAAATTTAGTGCATTCAAACCCGGCAACTCATAACGGATTACTCGCCCTTTCTCAGCATCTAAGACATGTTGCATATAGCTTGCAACAGTCTCTTCAGTCAGTGCTGCACGAATCCATGGCAAATATTCTGCTTTACGTGCAATCACACCGATGTTGCTATGATTGCCTTTATCACCACTACGGGCATGCGCAATTTCAATCAAAGGAACTTCAATTTCATCTCCTTGATAAATTGCATTTTCACCTGCCTTTAAAGTAGGCAATTGCTCTGTAGAAATTCTTTGTGGAACCTCAACTAGATAACGTTTGCCTTCAAAATCAATTTCGACATTGACCTGATCTTTATCGATTAAAAATGAAAATAATTTAATCACTGGAGATGCTTTGGGTCGGCCTCCAACAATTCCTGCCAAGGCTGGAGCCATACCTGTTGAAGCTTGTGCAATTTCAGATGCAAAGAATATACATGCTTCTTTAAACATGTGTTTTACAGCTATTTTGACCACAACTTCACGACTATTTAATGTTTGGGCATGTTTGCCGTAGGTACTTTCAATACCTAAAATTTCAACAGACTTTTCACTAAATGACGGCACTGAGCGCATTGCTAAAACACGTTCGCACTTAGCCAAAATCGCATCGGCAATGACTTGTGCTTTTTGTGGTGCCTCACGTCCTGCAATTAAAAAACTCACTAAAACCCGATATCCATCTGGATAGGTCGCACTGACTTTATACTGGGCAGTCGGTGCTTGTCCTTTTGCCCCTGTCACACGAACTCGGTGCTCCCCAACTTGTTCTAAATGCACCTGATTAAAATCAGCAATTACATCGGGTAGTAAATATGCTTGAGGATTGCCTATTTCATAAACAATTTGCTCTGCAACTGTAGCAGTAGAAACCAGACCACCTGTACCTTGAGGCTTAGTTACAACAAATGAACCATCTTCACTCACTTCAACCACTGGAAAGCCCATGTTGTCGAAACCCTGAACTAAGCGCCAATCGGTAAAGTTACCACCCGTACATTGGGCACCACATTCAATCACATGACCTGCCAACGAACCTTGCGCCAATTTTTCATAATCATCGAGCGACCATTGATATTCATGAAGTAAAGGGGCAAGCACCACAGCAGAGTCAACTACACGGCCAGTAATCACAATATCTGCGCCTAAGTCTAAGGCGTCACGAATAGCAACCGCACCTAAATAGGCATTACTACTCGCCACCTGTTCTGGCAAAGCTTCCCCACTAAACATTTCCTGAATATTCTGTGATTTTAGCTGCTCATGTTTTGGCAAAAGATCATCACCTAACACCACGGCAACTTTCAGGTCTAGACCATATTCTTTAATTATTTTTTGCAAGGCATCACGACACGCCAGTGGATTAACACCACCAGCATTACTAATCACCTTAATCTTTTTCTCTGCAATTTTTTTAAGTAGAGGCGCCATGACACGACTGACAAAATCTAAAGCATAGCCATGTTTCGGCTCTACCATTTTCGCTTTGGCCATAATCGACATGGTGATTTCTGACAAGTAATCAAAAACCAAATAATTAATATCGGTTAGATGTACCAATTGAAAAGCAGCAGTATTGGTATCTCCCCAAAAACCTGAGGCACACCCTATTTTTACGACACGCTCATCATCCTGTTGATTACTTGCCATCTTATTTCTCATTATTTTGTTTAAAAATTACACTCAACATTACCAAGCAAGCGCTTGGTTTGTAAAGAGCAAAATGTTATTGTGAAATTGACTAAAACTGCCAAACTCGACAACTAGCCTAAAACATGGTGAGATTTAGCAAAATTTTTTCCGTAAATATTTTTATATAAAGGATCCAGCTTTCGTATGATTGCGACTTCAATTGAACAGATTCCACATATTTCTTGCTTTGACGATAGCCCTCGTGGTCGTTTATTACAGGGAGCTGCCTATCTATTTCACAAACAAGGTTATGATAAAACCACTGTCCGCGAACTTGCTCAATTTATTGGAATTCAATCAGGTAGCTTATTTCATCACTTCAAGAGTAAAGATGACATCCTCGCTCACGTGATGGAGCAAACTATCATTTACAATCTTGCTCGTTTAGAAGAGGCAGCAGCTCAATCTACCGATCCAGAACACCAATTACGCGCCCTTATTAAAGCAGAACTCATTTCAATTACTGGAGATACTGGTGCAGCCATGGCTGTTTTAGTTTATGAGTGGTTTGCGCTGTCAAAAGAAAAACAAGATTATCTTTTAGAAATGCGTAATGAATATGAACAAATCTGGTTAGATGTCATTGAAAAGTTACGCACTCAAGGCAAGATAAAACATGATGCCTTTATTTGGCGAAGATTAGTTGGTGGTGCGATTTCATGGACTGTCACTTGGTATAAATCTGAAGGTAAAGTCAAAATTGATGAGTTAACTGAAATGGTCTGGGAGATGGCTTTGAAATAAAAAAGGTGGCTCAATGACCACCTTTGCAGAATCAATAACCAAGCTGCTTACTAATCAAATCTTTCATAATTTCTTCAGCACCACCGCCAATCATATTGACCTTTACTTCACGGTAAATACGTTCAGACTTAGTACCTCGCATAAACCCCATACCACCTAATGTTTGCACAGCTACATCAGCACAAAATTGCATAGTGCGAGTCGCAACATTTTTCAGCATCGAGATTTGAGCGACTAACTCAGGCCCTTGTAGTTTTGGCTGAGTCATTTTCCATGCAGTTTCTTCAAGTAATGCCCGTGTTGAGGTTAATTGCGTTGCCATATCTACCAATTTATGACGAACCACTTGATGATCTATTAATCGCTTACCAAAAGTTTTTCGTTGCTGTGCCCAATCTAAAGCTTCTTCATAACAGACTAAAGCATAGCCATACGCCACTACACCCAAAAAAAAACGCTCCATATTAAAATTATTCATAATGACTTTAAAACCAGCATTTTCCTTACCAAGAAGATTTGCTGCAGGTACTCGCACTTGATCAAAATGTAAATGCGCCGTATCAGAAGCCCACCATCCCATTTTCTTTAAAGGTGTTTTAGTAATTCCTTCACTGTGAGCATCAATGAGCAACATTGAAATGCCTTCTGCGCCTGTTTTAGTTGGGTCTGTACGCACGGCAACAGTATAGTAATCAGCACGAATTCCAGATGTGATAAATGTTTTCTCACCCGAGACAACATAATAGTCACCATCACGAACAGCTCTAGTTTGTAATGCGGCCACATCAGAACCACCACCTGGTTCTGTAATCGCCAATGCTGAAATCTTTTCTCCAGAAATAATCCTTGGTAAAACTTTTGACTTTAGTTCTTCACTTCCAAAATGCTGAATCGGTGGTGCTCCAATTGTATGTACCATTAGTGAAATATGTACTCCACCCGAACCAGCTTTTGCCATTTCTACACCAGCCAGTAATGAATAAAATGGATCTGCATCAGGAATACCGCCATATTCCTCAGAAAAACCTAAACCTAATAGACCAATTTCAGCAGCCTTCTTATATAGCTCTCTTGGGAATGTCTCAGCCTCATCCCATTCATTAACGAAAGGAGCTATTTCTTTTTGTACAAATCGACGAACATTATCAGCAAAAGCAATATGTTGTTCATTATAGTAAATTGGGTTTGGTTGCATTTCTACAGATGTCCTGATGTTTTTATTTAATTCCAGAACATATCTTGTCATGTTTGCCATCAATCAAAAGTTGCAAGAATCTCCATTTTCTTGGCATAAAACATCAAAGCCTCTTCTTTTTATTCAAATACAATGCAATGCCTATACTCTTAAGCAACAACGGAAACCACGGGCAGCATAATAAGACTGCGCTCCATTATGATAAATAAAGACACGACCATATCGACGATCAGCAAAAAGTGCTCCATCTAGTTTACGAATCTCATTTGGGGTTTTGAGCCAACTTGATGTTTTAAGATCAAACTCTTCAATTTCTTGTAGTTGGTAATATTGCTCTTCTGTTAAAAGTTCAACTCCCATTTCCTTAGCTACATCTATTGCGCTATTTTTAGGAGGATGATCTTTTCTAGATTCTAGAGCCTCACGATCATAGCAAAGGCTTCTACGACCTTTAGGTGTCTCAAGAGAGCAATCTACAAATAAATATTCGTCTTTCTGCTGATCATAAGCAATAACATCAGGCTCCCCTCCTGTATTTTCCATTTCCAGCAATGACCAAAGTTTATCAGGAACCTTAATTAGTTTATTTTGCACATCCGACCAATCTATTTCTGTATGACGATGTGTATTTTTTTCAAATCTATTCTTTAATAATTCAAGGAGTAACTCTATTTGCTTTTGAGTTAGCTGTTTTTTATCTACCATTAAATAAGTCCTTATATTTATTAAATTGAACGGCCATCAAAATAATTTATTTTATTTAATATCAATGGCTTCTCCGCCTAGTACATTAATTACAGAGATAGAACTAAATCCAATACCTCTACATTAGGTTCTATAATTAAGATAATCAATAATCGTTTACTATATATTTAATTCCAAAAGTGTCCACAACGCTTACATCTATTACCATTTCTAAAAGAAAATAAAGGTAGGCCCAAAAACATAAACGCTAAAAAGGCAGATTTTTTTCCTTTATTATTAACTTTTATATCCGAGCTTCCACACTCAGGGCAACATTCTTTACTCTCCCCAAACTTTTGTTCAAGCTCATCACTAAAGTCTTTTTCAAGAAATGACTTCGCTTCATCAACATAGTTTTCTGGAACTAATAAACGAACCCCACCTAAAGCATTAGAATAAAACCAATCCATATTAATTGTATGCTCATTTTCAATATAAACAGGAATTCCAAATGCTTCTAGTTGAGTCTTTGCAATTTGTGCCTCATAAGGAAATGAGAAAGTTTTAATTACGATCCATTGCATATTAAATTTCTAATTAGGTAAATAATTTTAGAGTAGCTTTATTTCTTTATAATTTGAATAAGTTTTAATGTTTAAAGATTGAGGATACAAATTCCCCTAATAAAAAAACACCCCCACTCTTGCGAACGGGGGTGTTTAGAATAATGAGCTGGCGATGACTTACTCTCACATGGGTAACCCCACACTACCATCAGCGCTAAGAGGTTTCACTTCTGAGTTCGGGAAGGGATCAGGTGGTTCACTCTTGCTATGGTCGCCAGCACAACTGGTATGGATACTTGCTTCGTTTTATTCACTGTGTGATACGTTGCGTTTTCCAAATCTTTACAGATGGGCTGATTGGTCTGATTTTTCGTTGTTCATTTTAGCTAGTAGTATAACTAAATCAAGTTGCTTTGCATGTTTATGAATCGATTGATGCTTCATATACAACTGCTTGGGTGTTGTATAGTCAAGCCTCACGAGCAATTAGTATTGGTCAGCTTCACATATCACTATGCTTCCACATCCAACCTATCAACGTCCTAGTCTCGAACGGCTCTTTAGAGGAATAAATTCCTAGGGAAATCTTATCTTGAGGTAGGCTTCCCGCTTAGATGCTTTCAGCGGTTATCCCTTCCGAACATAGCTACCCGGCGATGCGACTGGCGTCACAACCGGTACACCAGAGGTTCGTCCACTCTGGTCCTCTCGTACTAGGAGCAGATCCTCTCAAATTTCCAGCGCCCACGGTAGATAGGGACCGAACTGTCTCACGACGTTCTAAACCCAGCTCGCGTACCTCTTTAAATGGCGAACAGCCATACCCTTGGGACCTGCTTCAGCCCCAGGATGAGATGAGCCGACATCGAGGTGCCAAACACCGCCGTCGATATGAACTCTTGGGCGGTATCAGCCTGTTATCCCCAGAGTACCTTTTATCCGTTGAGCGATGGCCCTTCCATACAGAACCACCGGATCACTAAGACCTACTTTCGTACCTGCTCGACTTGTGGGTCTCGCAGTTAAGCGCGCTTTTGCCTTTATACTCTACGCGTGATTTCCGACCACGCTGAGCGCACCTTCGTACTCCTCCGTTACTCTTTAGGAGGAGACCGCCCCAGTCAAACTACCCACCAGACACGGTCCTCGTCCCGGATAACGGGACAGAGTTAGAACCTCAACATTACCAGGGTGGTATTTCAAGGACGGCTCCATTGGAACTAGCGTTCCAACTTCAAAGCCTCCCACCTATCCTACACAAGTAAGGTCAAAGTTCAGTGTCAAGCTGCAGTAAAGGTTCACGGGGTCTTTCCGTCTAGCCGCGGGTACACTGCATCTTCACAGCGATTTCGATTTCACTGAGCCTCTGCTGGAGACAGCGCCGCCATCATTATGCCATTCGTGCAGGTCGGAACTTACCCGACAAGGAATTTCGCTACCTTAGGACCGTTATAGTTACGGCCGCCGTTTACTGGGGCTTCGATCAAGAGCTTCGCTTACGCTAACCCCATCAATTAACCTTCCAGCACCGGGCAGGCATCACACCCTATACGTCCACTTTCGTGTTTGCAGAGTGCTATGTTTTTAATAAACAGTTGCAGCGGCCTGGTTTCTGCGGCTGTCGTCAGCTCAGGAAGCAAGTTCCATCACCAACAACAGCGTACCTTCTCCCGAAGTTACGGTACCATTTTGCCTAGTTCCTTCAGCAGAGTTCTCTCAAGCGCCTTGGTCTACTCGACCTGACCACCTGTGTCGGTTTCGGGTACGATTCCTGTGTAACTGAAGCTTAGAGACTTTTCCTGGAAGCATGGTATCAGCCACTTCACTGTACAAGTACAGCTTGCTATCGGATCTCAGTATAGAGTACCCCGGATTTGCCTAAGATACATACCTACATCCTTCCACCTGGACAACCAACGCCAGGCTGACTTAACCTTCTCCGTCCTCTCATCGCATTACACAGAAGTATTGGAATATTAACCAATTTCCCATCGACTACGCCTTTCGGCCTCGCCTTAGGGGTCGACTCACCCAGCCCCGATTAACGTTGGACTGGAACCCTTGGTCTTTCGGCGAACGGGTTTTTCACCCGTTTTGTCGTTACTCACGTCAGCATTCGCACTTCTGATACCTCCAGCATACTTCTCAATACACCTTCATCGGCTTACAGAACGCTCCCCTACCACTTGACTAATGTCAAATCCGCAGCTTCGGCACATAGTTTTAGCCCCGTTACATCTTCCGCGCAGGCCGACTCGACTAGTGAGCTATTACGCTTTCTTTAAAGGGTGGCTGCTTCTAAGCCAACCTCCTAGCTGTCTATGCCTTCCCACATCGTTTCCCACTTAACTATGATTTTGGGGCCTTAGCTGGCGGTCTGGATTGTTTTCCTCTTGACTACGGACGTTAGCACCCGCAGTCTGTCTCCCGGATAGTACTCATAGGTATTCGGAGTTTGCATCGGTTTGGTAAGTCGGGATGACCCCCTAGCCGAAACAGTGCTCTACCCCCTATGGTATTCGTCCGAGGCGCTACCTAAATAGCTTTCGGGGAGAACCAGCTATCACCAGGCTTGATTAGCCTTTCACCCCTATCCACAAGTCATCCCCTGGCTTTTCAACGACAGTGGGTTCGGTCCTCCAGTTAGTGTTACCCAACCTTCAACCTGCTCATGGATAGATCGCCTGGTTTCGGGTCTATACCCAGCAACTAAACGCCCTATTAAGACTCGATTTCTCTACGGCTCCCCTATACGGTTAACCTCGCTACTGAATATAAGTCGCTGACCCATTATACAAAAGGTACGCAGTCACACCACGAAGGTGCTCCCACTGCTTGTATGCATGCGGTTTCAGGATCTATTTCACTCCCCTCACAGGGGTTCTTTTCGCCTTTCCCTCACGGTACTGGTTCACTATCGGTCAGTCAGGAGTATTTAGCCTTGGAGGATGGTCCCCCCATATTCAGACAAGGTTTCACGTGCCTCGCCCTACTCGTCATCATTATGTGTGCCCTTTCGTGTACGGGAATATCACCCTCTACGTTCGCACTTCCCAGAGCGTTCCACTAAAACACACATAACTTAATGGGCTGATCCCCGTTCGCTCGCCGCTACTGAGGGAATCTCAATTGATTTCTTTTCCTAAGGGTACTGAGATGTTTCACTTCCCCTCGTTCGCCTTGCAACACTATGTATTCATGTTGCAATACCTACCTTAAAGTAGGTGGGTTCCCCCATTCAGAAATCTCCGGATCAAAGGATATTTGCCGCCTCCCCGGAGCTTTTCGCAGGCTATCACGTCTTTCATCGCCTCTGACTGCCAAGGCATCCACCACATGCACTTAATTACTTGACTATACAACCCCAAACAGTCGATGTTACCTACAAGTTAGTAACTTCAACATTTCAGTTTAGAGTACTGTGTATTTAAACACTGTACAGCTTCAATCTAAATTCATATACCAAAACGCTTGATTCAGTTAATTTGCTAGTTCTCAATTCATCTAGATTAATTGCTTAATCTAAACTCTTGAGTGAACAATTTATTTCAGACTCAATTTTGCCAATCTGTTAATGAATAAACATGCCTTCGTCAGGTCATGCTTAATACCGTGATACTTAAATCACAGAAGTTAATAAACCAAGATCTAAATCTCTATTTACTAATTTCTGTAATCCGAACTTCTCTTAAGTTCTGGTGGAGACTAGGAGAGTCGAACTCCTGACCTCCTGCGTGCAAAGCAGGCGCTCTACCAACTAAGCTAAGTCCCCAGCTTACATCATCAGTCATGTATCCTTTATCTATAACTTCAACCAATCAAAGTCATGGTGGGTCTGACAAGACTTGAACTTGTGACCCCACGCTTATCAAGCGTGTGCTCTAACCAACTGAGCTACAGACCCTCAGATACATCTATGAAGAACAACTTGTTGTGGATTCTTACCAATCGTCAATCTTTCGTTAAGGAGGTGATCCAGCCGCAGGTTCCCCTACGGCTACCTTGTTACGACTTCACCCCAGTCATCGGCCACACCGTGGTAACCGCCCTCTTTGCAGTTAGGCTAGCTACTTCTGGTGCAACAAACTCCCATGGTGTGACGGGCGGTGTGTACAAGGCCCGGGAACGTATTCACCGCGGCATTCTGATCCGCGATTACTAGCGATTCCGACTTCATGGAGTCGAGTTGCAGACTCCAATCCGGACTACGATCGGCTTTTTGAGATTAGCATCCTATCGCTAGGTAGCAACCCTTTGTACCGACCATTGTAGCACGTGTGTAGCCCTGGCCGTAAGGGCCATGATGACTTGACGTCGTCCCCGCCTTCCTCCAGTTTGTCACTGGCAGTATCCTTAAAGTTCCCGACATTACTCGCTGGCAAATAAGGAAAAGGGTTGCGCTCGTTGCGGGACTTAACCCAACATCTCACGACACGAGCTGACGACAGCCATGCAGCACCTGTATGTAAGTTCCCGAAGGCACCAATCCATCTCTGGAAAGTTCTTACTATGTCAAGGCCAGGTAAGGTTCTTCGCGTTGCATCGAATTAAACCACATGCTCCACCGCTTGTGCGGGCCCCCGTCAATTCATTTGAGTTTTAGTCTTGCGACCGTACTCCCCAGGCGGTCTACTTATCGCGTTAGCTGCGCCACTAAAGCCTCAAAGGCCCCAACGGCTAGTAGACATCGTTTACGGCATGGACTACCAGGGTATCTAATCCTGTTTGCTCCCCATGCTTTCGCACCTCAGCGTCAGTGTTAGGCCAGATGGCTGCCTTCGCCATCGGTATTCCTCCAGATCTCTACGCATTTCACCGCTACACCTGGAATTCTACCATCCTCTCCCACACTCTAGCTAACCAGTATCGAATGCAATTCCCAAGTTAAGCTCGGGGATTTCACATTTGACTTAATTAGCCGCCTACGCGCGCTTTACGCCCAGTAAATCCGATTAACGCTTGCACCCTCTGTATTACCGCGGCTGCTGGCACAGAGTTAGCCGGTGCTTATTCTGCGAGTAACGTCCACTATCTCTAGGTATTAACTAAAGTAGCCTCCTCCTCGCTTAAAGTGCTTTACAACCATAAGGCCTTCTTCACACACGCGGCATGGCTGGATCAGGCTTGCGCCCATTGTCCAATATTCCCCACTGCTGCCTCCCGTAGGAGTCTGGGCCGTGTCTCAGTCCCAGTGTGGCGGATCATCCTCTCAGACCCGCTACAGATCGTCGCCTTGGTAGGCCTTTACCCCACCAACTAGCTAATCCGACTTAGGCTCATCTATTAGCGCAAGGTCCGAAGATCCCCTGCTTTCTCCCGTAGGACGTATGCGGTATTAGCATTCCTTTCGAAATGTTGTCCCCCACTAATAGGCAGATTCCTAAGCATTACTCACCCGTCCGCCGCTAAGATCAGTAGCAAGCTACCTCTCTCCGCTCGACTTGCATGTGTTAAGCCTGCCGCCAGCGTTCAATCTGAGCCATGATCAAACTCTTCAGTTAAAATCATTTTGCACCTTATTTAAAGACAAGGTGCCAATTCTGGCTCATCAATTACTGACTTAAATTTCGCTCAAATAAACTTCGAGTAATTTAAACCAATTAATCAATGAAAATTATTTCGATTAATCAATCAGTAAAAATCCACACAAGTTGTTCTTCAATTCTCTTAATGATCTTCTTCCTGGTTCGTCACCAGCAAGCTAGGTCGGCTATATTACTCTTAATCTCTTAAAAGTCAACAGGTAATTTCGATATTTTTAAAACTCATTCTCAAAACCAACTTAACATCAAATTCATCACTTAAAGCAATCAACTTAATCATAAGCAACTGTTTTTCAACAAGTTTCTATCTGCATCACCGCCGATGGATGTGCATTATAGACCATTAAATTCCCTTTGCAATACCTTTTTTAATATTAACGCAACAACAGTTCGCTTTTTAATCAAAAATGATAAAAATAGTCATTTTTTATATAAACATGGTTGTAAAAGCATCAATTTATCTAAAATTTTCTCGTCTTGATTCTTTTCTTGCCATCTAAGTGGGCGACAATCAATATATTCACAGTACCCACCCTCTCCTTGCAAACACTGTTCATTCCAGCTTAATTGATATTGAAAGCTTCCCACATATCCAGCCGCCAAACCAAACTTATAGTCACCTCGGCTTTGTGCATAAAGTTCAAAAATTATTTTTCCATTTTTCTCACATTGCCAAGAAAACTCCCTAGGCAAGTACATCTCTTTACCATTCGGTGTTTTAACCTTTGGATAAACTCGGTGGATATGTAAATTTACGTCTTCTGTAAAACTTTCAACAGGCTTCCCAAATTCTTGAATATCTAATCTTGAACATAGGATGATATTCCACTGATTTCTTATTTGTAAGAATGTAAGCTGAGTAGTTTCATTTAAGTTAATAATTTGGCACGTATAGAAACATAAAGATAAGAACGGCAAGTGCAAAGCTCGCGCGTGTTTAAATCGCCCCAACCCTTCAATTTGATATTTCTGTCCTTTATAAAAAATTTCCCCTTCACATACACATAGTGTTGACCAATAGTCAGAAACACCCCACTGCAAAGCAGAGGCATTAGATATATTTTCTGGAATCTGAATCGTAAGATCACACCCCATTTCTGGGTCTAATCGTTGAAGGCGAATCACGGGAATTTGCCATTGAATCAGGTCGGTTTTATCAAATTGATATAGCGCCGAATCAAACTGGCATTGGCGTCGAATAGAATATGTTTTTAAATGTCCCACACTATGTTGGCTATTACTTACAAGCACTGTTGCAGTGTCGATAGCTGAAGTTGTAATGCTGTGGGTGTTATAACATAGAGGAATACGTGGCTGTCCCACTAAACTAATATAATTAAAATAACGAAGTGGGGTTGGTAAATTAGGAAGGATCAAGCCTTGATAAACAATTTTAAAAAAGCCACGAGAAGGTTGATAAACAACCCCCTCTTTAGCATTAGGGCCCAGCTGCTGTAATTGATTAATTTCATTTATCAACTTAGGCATACTGAACCTCTTCTATTTTATGTTTTTATTGTTTCATTACTCTTGCGTGCAAATAAAGTCGTAACAAAACCAGATAGAGCATAGATAATTGAAACTGTCAAAATGCCCATTGGAATATTATAAGTGATTGCCGCAAAAATCAGTACTACTGGCAACATAACTACAAAAGGAACGCGTTTACGATCCATCTGTTTGAAAGAATAATATTTAATATTGGAAATCATGAGTAATCCCACAATTACCATAAGAACAGCATTAATAGTTTGAATCGCAATATCACGTAAATCAAAAATGAAAGGATAATCGCGAGCAACCCAGACGAGTGAAATAATGATAATAGCAGCGAGTGGACTTGCAATGCCGATAAAATAACGCTTATCGACAACGCCTATTTGCACATTAAAACGCGCTAGTCGGAAGGCTGCGCAGGCTGTATAAACAAAACAACAAGCCAGACCAATACGACCTAAATCATGCAAACTCCAGCTATACATCAGCATTGCTGGAGCCACACCAAAAGCTAACAAGTCCGAGAGAGAATCATATTGTTCGCCAAAAGCACTTTGTGCACCAATCGCTCGAGCAACTCGACCATCTAAGCCATCTAATAGCGCTGCAATAAAAATGGCATAGATCGCTTGGTTAAAATCTCCATTCATACTTGCAATGATGGAATAGAAACCGGACAACAGAGCAGCGGTTGTAATTAAGTTAGGCCAAAGATAAATACCTCGGCGCTTCACTTTTTGTCCTTCTGGATTATCTTCTTCTTCAACCACTTCAAATGTAATCCCATCAAATGAATGTTCATTATGAGTTAAATCTTGCTCTGGTTTAGGCGCATTTGTCATTATTTTCTATTCCAAACATGTGCATTGATTTAAGTTAACTGTTACTCACCTACCAACCAGCGAACAGCAGCATGACCACCAGTTTCTTGCATGCGAAGATGCGGGAATAACCACTGTAGTGCTTGGTCTGCTTGTTCAGAGAACTGCCAAGGTGGGTTAATCACTAATAGACCACAACCATTTAGACCTACAGGTGTGTCATCTGGCCATACACAAATTTCACAAACTAACTGACGGCGGATGCCCGTTTTAAACATTTTCTTTTCAAAACGCTCAATCATCGCTCGGTCTTTGATTGGATACCAAACTGCAAAAACGCCTGTTGGCCATTTTTTATAAGCTTGTTGTAAAAGTTCAACTAATTGCGGAAAGTCTTTACGTTCTAATTCGTAAGGAGGGTCGATCATAACCAGACCGCGCTTTTCTTTTGGCGGAATTACGCCAAGCAAGCCTTCATATGCATCGCGCTCATGTAAACCTGCACGTTTATCACGAATGTTATGACGTAATTGCTGAAATACATCGCGCTGCATTTCAAATATAGTCGCTTTGTCGATTTCACGCATGCCTTGCAGGGCAAACCAAGGAGAACCAGGATAACTCCCCTTACCTTCTTCAGAACGCAATTGTTCGACTAACTTCAAATATTGTTGGATTGCTTCAGGTGCCTGACGCTTTTCCATTTCAGATAGTTGAACTAGACGATGAATGCCTGTGAGAAATTCTCCAGACTTTTGTGCAGGTGCCAGAGATAAATCATATTTGCCGGCCCCTCCATGCGTATCGATATAACGATAAGGTTTATCTTTAGCATTTAAACGGTTGAGAAGCTGTAGCAAAAGCACATGCTTCATAACATCTGCAAAGTTGCCCGCATGGAAATGGTGACGGTAATTCATGTTGACTTTAATTCCTCAATTCAACAAATAGTTTAACATGAAAAAAATATTCTTTCGTAAGGTTGTGATCATCTAAAATAGAGCTGCTTGATATTTTTACGATCTACTCGAGGTTATATGCGTTCTCACTCACTTCCTGATTCATGGAATTTGGATCAAATTTTAGATGATTTAAATGCGCATGGCTTTGCCATTATAAATCAAGCATATCCAGATCAATATCGCGCACAGGTTTCTCAAGAATGTAGCCATCATATGGATGAGTTTAGAGAAGCAGGCATTCAAAACGGCGTTGTAAGTAATATTCGTAGCGACCATATTCTCTGGATTAATGACCGGCTCCCTATTGCTCAGCAACATATTGAAACCTTAACTTTATTTTCACGAAGTCTAAATCAAGCATTCTATTTAGGGATTAAAGAGGTTGAAGCTCATTTTGCTCGTTATAATTTGGGTGAATTTTATGCTTTACACCGAGACAATCCTCAACAAAAAAATGATCGTATTATCTCAACTGTCTATTATCTACATCCAGAATGGCAAGAGGATTGGGGTGGGCAATTGCGACTACAAGATAAAAACGAGAAATGGCATATTGTTAATCCCGAACCCAATCGACTGGTAATATTTCAAAGTGATTTACTACATGAAGTATTAACTTCAAAACAGCAAAGACTCTCTATTACAGCTTGGCTTCGTAGTGGAAATTCCATTTGGGTCTAAAGGTTACTCTTTAAATTTGGTAAATGAACCCGATATAAGAGCTATTGATTAAAAAAGGTGATGGCGTATGTCTATTGAAAGTAAAACAATTGTGAGCCGAATTGGTGAAACAGACCAACTTTATTTGACTGAAAATACGCCTGAGCTTGCTTTAGAGCGTGCCGAGTTACGCATGCAACTTGTAGTATTAAGTCGTGTTCGCCAAGAACAACTTCATTTCTTACAAGAAGCTATTGTCTTGCTTGAACAAGCCCGTATGGAATATGAAGAAATGCCATTGAGCTTATACCTTAATTTGTCTCTACACTTAGCCAAAGCCTATATGCTTTATTTTGAACTCAATAAAGAAAAACGTTTTGCGCTGATTACTCAACAAATTTTGAAGCCATTAGCACATCATGAACATGCTGATATCTATTTCTTCTTAGCATATGCGTCAGCAGCACGACAAGAGTCAGCATTAACCCGACATTGGTTAACTAAATATTTATCAACGTCTACATGTGATCTTGAATTGCTTCATGGCCAACCTGTATTTGACCTTGTACGTCATGAGCCATGGTATAAAGATAAATTAAAAGTAAAGACACATTAAACTATTAATGCAATAAAGCCTGTTTTACGTATTACTTGTAAAACAGGCTTTATTTTTTGAAATTATTTTTTCACACTGTCTTCATGCAGTTGTTCATTAAGCTCATCAATAACCACAATCCATTCATCATCTTTTTCCCAATGACTCTTCAAAAAATCGCTTTGACCTTTTGACCAAAAAGACGCTTCATGTAATTTTTGCTCGGCTGGCAATTGATGTGTTTTGATAAAGTTTTCAATACTTGCTTCATCAGAATCTAAACCCAACTGATCAAATAAAAGCTCTAAAGTCGGTTGCTGTTCAAACATTGTTATTCTCCTATAACTTCTTTTAAATCATCTATTAACTAATCTAACAATAAAACGTTTTTACTTGCATGATAGTGTCTATATTTTCTTGTTGCTTTTTGTGTTTGCTTTTTCAGAATTCAATAAAAAAGCACTCTAAAAGAGTGCTTTTTTAACTCATCAAACTGATGAATTATTTCACCATGTCAGCAATTGCTGCACGTTCTTCTTCAAGCTCGTTTAGAGTGAAGTTGATACGCTCACGGCTGAATTCATCGATTTCTAAACCTTGAACGATTTTGTATTCACCGTTTTCAGTTGTAACAGGGAAACCGAACATAACGCCTTCAGGAATACCATAAGAACCATCAGATGGAATACCCATAGTTACCCATTTGCCGTTTGTACCAAGCGCCCAGTCACGCATATGGTCAATTGCAGCGTTAGCAGCAGAAGCAGCAGAAGACAAACCACGCGCTTCGATGATCGCAGCACCACGTTTACCAACAGTTGGAAGGAATACGTCTTTGTTCCAAGCTGGATCGTTGATTTTGTCTTTTAAGCTTTCGCCATTTGCAGTTGCAAAACGGTAGTCAGCATACATTGTTGGAGAGTGGTTGCCCCAAACTGTTAAGTTTTCGATGTCAGCAACTGCAACACCAGCTTTTTGAGCAACTTGAGTCAACGCGCGGTTGTGGTCAAGACGCAACATAGCTGTGAAGTTTTTCGCTGGAAGATCTGGAGCAGATTTCATTGCGATGTAAGCGTTAGTGTTTGCAGGGTTACCTACAACTAATACTTTAACGTTACGGCTAGCAACTTCGTTTAATGCTTGACCTTGGCCGATGAAAATTTCACCGTTAACTTTTAACAAGTCAGCACGTTCCATACCAGGACCACGTGGACGAGAACCTACCAACAATGCGTAGTCAGCATCTTTAAATGCAACTTTCGGATCATCAGTCCCGATCATGCCAGCCAATAAAGGGAAAGCACAGTCATCAAGTTCCATCATTACGCCTTTAAGCGCTTGTTGTGCTTTTTCAACTGGAACTTCAAGCAATTGTAAAATAACAGGTTGATCTTTACCTAACATTTCACCGCTTGCGATACGGAATAGTAAGCTGTAACCAATTTGACCTGCAGCGCCAGTCACGGCAACACGAACGGGTTGCTTCATGTAATTGTCTCCAATGAGTGTCCTTAATCGGGCTAAATAGGAATTCCATCTAACCAAATCATCATAAACGGCAAAGATTGTACTCTAAAGATTTGGCAGATGCATGTAAAAGCGACTCGTTTTCACCAAAAGTCTGATAGAAAATACAAATTAATCTTTACAAATAGATTCAATGTATGGTCAGCATTTCCTTACGAAATGTTCGTAATCTTTAATAACTACCTTTAATCATGATTTCACCAGGGCAATTCGATACCACATGATTTGCACACTGTTTATATTGGCCCTTTACCGTGTAACAAACTTTCACTTCCGTTAAAACCACATCCGAACGTGATAATTGACAACTAAAACGGATACCATTTTGAGGTAAACTCGGATTAAGGCGTACAAACTGCTGTCTTAAAGCGGATTGCTGCATTTCAACATTTGTTGAACTTGTGAGACTAGCCGGAATTTTTAAACGTTCAGCAAAATTAATAACCGTACGGAAATATTGGCTTGCATTCATAGGAACGCATCCGCCTACACTTTTCCATAGCTGTACACGAGCATTATTATCAGGCATAACCCGAGCTACGACTTTGGCTTGCAATGGAGACAAGGTTGCAGAACTGTCTGTTGAGCAATTACTTTGGTTTGTTTCTGGCATGAGGCCTGTAATTGTCAGTGAATATCCTTCAAGACATTTACGTTGTTTTTGTTTAGAGGGATCTAATGCACATGCGGCAGGTGTCATTTGCACATGCATAACATACCCCTGTAAATTAACAGGTTCGGCATGTAAAACGGAACTCATCAACCCTACTCCCGCACAGATGAGCCACCATGCAAGTTGCAAAATTGAACGAAGTTCCAAATATCTATATTTCATTTAATTAAAACTTGAATATGCCAATTAAAAGAAGATCCATCATCAACCACCTTAAAGTTAAGGTGACGTACGCATTGGAATGACTTTCATACGCTGCGATAACGACTGGGCGCCTTGCCCCAATATTACGCCGTAATGTGTTGCATTCGTCATAACGTGCTTGACGTAGTCTCTGGTTTCTAACAATGGAATTGTCTCAGTATATTGGTCAGCCGAAATTGATTGATAGTCCGGCTGCCAACGTCTAGCCCGATTAGGCCCCGCATTATAACCTGCTGTCGCCAAAACAGGGTTATTGCTTAATTGTCCCTGAATCATCGACAAATAAAATGTTCCATATCGAATATTGGTATTCATTTCATTTAATGCAGCCGGATTATAAGTTTCACCCATTTGACGTGCAATCAACTTCGCCGTATCAGGCATAATTTGCATAAGACCGCCCGCCCCAACGTGAGAACGCGCAGAAGTAACAAACCGACTTTCTTGACGCATTAAACCATAAGCCCATGCAGGATCAATTCCTGCATTGTAACTATGACTTACGACATTAGTCTTATGAGGAGTCACATAGCGATAAGTATCATTATGCTTATTTGTTGTACGATCTGCTGCATAAATTGCACGGTCATACCAGCCCATGTCATGAGCACGCTTTGCCGCAGCTAAAAGTAAACCATCATCGTGCTGAAGATATGCTTGACGAACTGCCCAATTCCACTCTCGATTCGTGTAAGTTGGATTTGCATTAATACGTCTTAAAGTAAAAGCACGATTAAAGTGAATATTCTGATCTAAACGTCTTAAATCACTTGCCGTTGGCTGATCATCATAAGGTTGATGGTTATAACGTTCACCTAAGCGATCTTTTGCTAAAAGGTTATGATAGTCATCACCAGCCTGAGCTAGTTTTCTATAAATTTGTTGTGCTGTTGCTTTAGAAGCACTATCACCACGCTGCTCTGACGCACGAGCAAGCCAATATTGCCAACGGTCTTCTTGTTTTTGGGTTACCGTCATACTATCGATAGCGCGAATTAAACTTTCCCACGCCCCAAAACGAATCGCCTGACGCGCATAAATTTCAGCTTCTTCCGGACTTAATGGATAACCATAACTTGCATCAAAGTATTGAAGAACTTCACGATTAAAATTATTTTTCATTACAGTGGTGCCACCAATATAGGCTACCGTACGATATAAATATTTTTGTACATTTAGTGGCGTACCTTGGGCAACACGCTGCACATTTGAAAAAGCATTACTTAAGTCATTATTAGCTAAACGCCCTAACGCAAAAATCAAATAAGCATAATCTGCATCATTTGTCTTAGGCGCACTCCATAAATAATTGAGTGGGTTCGCCTGAATTTGGTTAAGCTGAGCCAAAGACAAATTCAAACCCAGAGTCTGTGCTGTCGCGAGCGCCTGTCCCGACAAACCTGCACGCAATTGTACCCACAGACGCTGTTGTTTATCTTGTGCGCTCATTAAAGGGCTAGATAACATCATGCGCCCTAAACCTAAGCAAGATTCTGGTTGTGATTCAGTTGCTAACCAAACATCTTTATATTCAGCAAAAACTAATGCATCACCACTTTTCGCCCGTACCTGTGCCAAAGCACAATTTTCGGCTTGGTCAGGGTTGGTGACATAAGATAAGACGGGTTGAGCAGATGCAAAGTCAGCTTGTTTAACTTTTTCTTCGACATAATCGGCTGCTAATTTTTCAGCCATTGCTGATTGTGGATAGCGTTGAGCAAAGCTTACGATAGAGGCAGTAGGTTGAAAGCCAAGGTTTATATTAAGTTTCCAATATTCTGGATAGTATCCCAACACATCATTTTGCATAGCAAGCTGATATTGGTCTAATAACGCGGTATTACCACTATTTGCAGCATTTAGTGCATCATTAAACTGCTCTTCGGCAGCATAGGTAAATGAACAACCAAGTAAACACATAGCTCCTAACCAGCTACGATGCATATATTTATTTTTCATTACACGACTATGGATTGATGAGCTCTTTCTACTTGGTCTCATATATATGCTAAACCTTGACTATTCACCTTCAACGCATAGTTTAATTATTCTTCGTGCTTTCTTTTGTTGTGTTATGTAACTCTATGATTCAACATCATTAAAATTCACCTAATTTACTTCACAAAAACTGTGTCATGTTCTGAAAGTTTACTGTTATCGGTTCAGCTCAAATACTGCTATAATAGATGGTTTGACCCATTTTGGGCCAATTTATTCTTTTTTAGATCGATCTGTTAGGAGCCTGCATGACGGTTCAAACCTTCATTCCCAATGGTGCCAAAGCTGCCTCAGAAAACACTGTTACCCAGCCAACGCACACCACTGATGTTTCAATAAAAAAACTTTATATTGAAACTCAAGGGTGTCAGATGAATGAGTATGACAGTCACCGTATGGCAGACCTTTTAGGAGATTCTCACGGTTACGTTTTGACGACCAACCCTAATGAAGCAGACATTCTGCTCATGAATACGTGTTCTATTCGTGAAAAAGCGCAGGAAAAAGTATTTAGTGAATTAGGTCGCTGGCGCAAACTAAAAGACAAAAATCCTGATCTTGTGATTGGTGTCGGTGGATGTGTTGCGTCTCAAGAAGGTGACAATATTCAAAAACGTGCGCCTTATGTAGACATGATTTTTGGCCCACAAACATTACACCGTTTACCGCAAATGCTTGATCAACATAATGCTCAAGTAGAAAAACCTAAAAAAGATAAAATCAAACTGGTTGATATTTCTTTCCCAGATATTGAAAAATTCGACTTTTTACCCGAACCACGTGTAGAAGGCTTTAAAGCATTCGTTTCTATTATGGAAGGCTGCTCTAAATACTGTTCTTTCTGTGTAGTTCCCTACACACGCGGTGAAGAAGTTTCTCGTCCATTAGATGATGTACTTGCAGAAATTGCAGGTCTTGCGGAAAAAGGTGTCCGTGAAATTTCACTTCTGGGTCAGAATGTAAATGGATATCGCGGAGAAACCTTTGAAGGTGGCATCTGTACCTTCCCTGAATTGTTACGACTCGTTGCAGAAATTCCAGGTATTGGACGTTTACGTTATACAACATCGCACCCACTTGAGTTCTCTGACGAGCTAATTCAGTGCTATGAAGATTTGCCTCAAATGGTGTCGCATTTACACTTGCCTGTTCAAAGTGGCTCTAATGATGTCTTACAGGCAATGAAACGAAATCATACGATTGATGTTTATATCGACAAGATTGCCAAATTAAGAAAAATACGCCCTGATATGCACTTATCGAGTGACTTTATTATTGGTTTCCCTGGTGAAACTGATAAAAACTTCGCCGAAACACTTCAATTTATCAAAGACTTAGATTTTGATCACTCATATAGCTTTGTTTATTCAAAACGTCCAGGTACACCTGCATCAGATTTGCCTGATACTACGCCTGAGCACGTTAAGAAAGAGCGTTTAGCTCAAGTTCAAAAAGTGATTAAACAGTCTAGCATTGAAAAAACTGATGCAATGCTTGGCAAAATTGAACGTGTTCTTATTGAAAAAGTTTCGGACCAAGACCCTAATATTTTACTAGGTACAGCCGATAATACACGTCTAGTTACTTTTGTAGGTGATGCTTCTTGGGTAGGTCGTTTTGCAGAGATCGAGATTACTGAAATTAAAACTTTAAATTTAGTTTACGGTGAGCTCTTGAATCTTGAGCCTGACGTGGCGTAATGTAGAGGTATTCTAAAGTCTACTGAAAGGTTTTCTCTTGACTGCAGCGATTCGACGTACCGTAACATTTCCTGAAATTTCAATGGAACGTTTAAAGAGCATCTTGGGTGCCTATAATGGGCACCTTAAGCAAATTGAACAGCGTTTAGATGTCAAAATTACTCATCGTGGAGATGTTTTTCATATCGATGGTGAGATAGATGCTGTTGGGAGAGCCGAAGCATTATTGCAACGACTCTACGAAGAGTCTGAGGTATCCCAGCAAATCAGTGCAGATCTGTTGCATCTGTTAATTCAATCTTCTCAAACTGAACGTAATTTCGAGTTAGTTGGAGAAGAAATGGATGAACATGATGCACCAATGGATGTCTATTTCCAAACTCGAAAAGGTCGTATTAACCCACGTGGTGCCAATCAAAAACGCTACGTACAGCGTATTTTGCAAAGCGATATTTCTTTTGGTGTTGGCCCTGCGGGTACAGGTAAAACCTATTTAGCAGTTGCCGCCGCAGTAGATATGCTTGAACGTAACGAAATCCAACGGATTTTACTTGTACGTCCTGCTGTAGAAGCTGGAGAAAAGCTAGGTTTTCTACCGGGTGATTTAACTCAGAAAATCGACCCATACCTACGCCCTCTTTACGATGCTCTTTACGAAATGCTCGGCTTTGAAAAAGTTGCCAAATTAATCGAGCGTCAAGTGATTGAAGTTGCACCTCTTGCATATATGCGTGGTCGTACACTTAACCATTCATTTGTAATTTTGGATGAAGCTCAAAACACAACACCAGAACAAATGAAAATGTTCTTGACCCGTTTAGGTTTTGGTTCTCGTGCAGTGATTACAGGTGATATTACCCAAGTAGATTTACCTCGAGGCCAACAATCTGGTTTGGCACATGCACTACGTGTACTCGAGAACATTAAAGAAATTCATATTACCCGTTTCCATTCCCGTGACGTTGTACGTCATCAACTTGTTCAAAAAATTGTTGAAGCGTATGAAGGTTGGGATGGTGAACAACAGCGTCTTAATGCTGAAGCACGTGCTGAACGTAAAGCACGTCAAGAAGCATTAGTTGCTGAAAACGATACAGCAGCAGACTTGCAACACCAGGATGCTTAAGGATTCATTTTGAAAATCAGTTTAAGTTTACAACAAGACTTTCAATCACCTGAGTTAGAGCTCAAACGCGCTCAACTCAAAAAAATTATTGAGACCACTTTACGCCACGTTGGTTATAAAGAAGATTGTGAAATTGGAGTTGCTTGCGTAGATCTGGATGAAAGCCAGCAACTCAATTTGCAATACCGAGAAAAAGATAAACCAACTAATGTTTTATCTTTCCCAAGTGATATTCCAGAAGAAATTCTACCAATGCTAGATGCCTTACCTCTAGGTGATTTGGTTATCTGCATTCCAGTGGTATTACAAGAAGCATTAGAACAGAAAAAAACTGCCCAAAATCATTTTGCACATCTGTTAGTACATGGTGTTTTACATTTACTAGGTTATGACCACGAAACTAGTGATGAAGATGCTGAAGAGATGGAAGGCTTAGAAATTGAAATTTTAGCAAAACTCAATATTTCAAATCCTTATCAGGAATAATGCGATGATTCTTAAAATGTGGATATCCTAAAAGTTATCCACATTTTTTAATTAGTGAACCTCAAATTCAGCTTCAGCTGGGTCAAAACGCCAAGTACGTACAATACGCAACTCCGAAATATCTTTCATATTGGCATCAAAATGCCCAAATGGTGCGCCGCGGCGTACTGAAGACTTCGCTGCTTCGTCTAGTATTGAATGCCCTGAACTTTCAAGCAGACGGATTGCACGAATTCCCCCTTGAGCATTCAAAATAACCATTAAACGCACTTCACCTCTTAGCTGTTGCTGTTTGGCTTCTTCAGGATAATAGCGATTACCGTAAAGCTCTACTTTTTCACGAAATTTATCTAAATAAATAGCTGAAGCATCTTTCTTTGCTTGAATACCATCTACTGTTTTAATTTTTTGCTGACGGCTGAAATCTTGTTGGCGTTGCAAATATTGTGCTTCAAGGCTTGCAACCATGGCAGCTTTTGCTTGAAATTGACTTTGTAGTTGTTCTAGTTCTTTTTTTCTTTGGCTTGCATCCGCTTGTTTCTGCCAACTCAAAACCGTCATTAAAACTTTTTCTTCAAATTTAAGCTCTCTTTGTTGATGAATCTTTTGCAAACTTTCTAACTCAGTATCTCCAGTTGAAGCATCATTGAGCATCGGATTTGGAGTATCACTAGAAGTCCGATGAGCTTCACGAAATGCGCCCGAGCCTTGCTGATCTGTTTGCGCTAAAAAATCTGCCTGATGAACTGGCTCATTGCTTGGCCGAATTGAAATTGCAATTTCTTTAGTAGATTGCTCTGATGGGCTAGGCATGGCAAAGTGAATGAGCAACACAAAAATATGCAGTAAGATTGCCAATATTGTTGCAGCAATAAAGACTCGGTCTTGCCACCAATAATGAAAAGGCTCTATGGATAAACTTCTTTTGTTCAACATAATCTTAAAAGCATATAAATGCCTTTTCCCCACGGTTTAATACCGAATAAAATACAAACTGATATTCAAATATGGATAAAAGTGTGATTCACTTCAAATATAGGGTTTTATCCATTTTCATTTTGTCAAAATGTATCAAGTAAATTTGCTACACTGCAATATCAAAACCCGTTTTTTATCATAATAAAGATTGTGTGGGCTCTTTAGTAAATTATCTTCTGGAAGTTCTTTTATGCAAACGCTATTTTCCTCATTAGTCAGACGCCTTCAAAAAGTCTATAAAAAAGCAGAAGCATTCATTGAGGAAGAAAGAGATTTTACATTATCGCAAACCTTTCTGAATGCCACTTTGCAACGTTATGTCACCAATAATGTTGAGTTTTTAGATGACCTACATGCAGATCTTTATCATGACTGGTTAAGGTTATATGCAACCATGCATGTAAAAGGTTTAGAAACCACTCTATCGGTTGATTTAAAACTGGTCCAGATGGAATTTAATAAAGAACAACAGCTCTTGGTTTTTGAACAAATTAGCAATACACAAATTATTGAAGCGAAATATAAAAACTTTTGGCAAAAGATCGCCGTAAAAGCCGCAGTTTTTTATTACCATAAAATTTTGAAAAAAGACCCTTTGGGAATGATTCTTGAACGTTTTAATGTAGCAGAAGAACGCGATGAACTCATATTTCTTGATCTCAATCGTTGGTTTGGCAAAAAAGCCAGCATCATCGAGACATTAGGCAAAGTACATATAAATTACGCACGAGTGCGTGAAGCTGAGTTAGTTGTATTTGGAAATGTGAATTTAGCAGCCTTACTTTCTCGTGATCAGGACGACGATTTTGAAGAAGAATTCGCAGATTCTGAAATAACGCCAATTCAGCAAAAAAATGAATAAACGGTTTATAAATGAAGATGAATTAACTGCCAAAAAACACAAATAGATTACACATTTAGCATAAATCCTGATTTTTTCTCCATGATCAACAGGCATAATATGTTTAAGTTACAGATGCATCAGCACTGACTTTTTAGTCTGTACAAGGATATTTACTTATGGCAACAAAATTTCTGAAATCGTTTGGCATCGCAACAGGTATTTCAACAACTTTGCTTTTTGCAGGCTTCTCAAGCCATGCACTTGCCATGAGCCCATTTCAGGCAAATTATCAGTTTACTTATAATAATAAAGGCATGGGGTCGGCTACACGTGCTTTAAGCCAGCAAGGTAATAACTGGACTTATAAATTCACTGCAAAAGCAGGTGGAATTGCGTCCGCCAGTGAAACAAGTAAATTTAGTTTCACCAATGGTAAAATTGGGTCTCAAAGTTTTAGCCGTACCAGCAAAATTTTGATTCATAACAACACCATGAGTATTAACTTTAATCCAAATAGCAAAACTATCTCTACCAAGAAAGATGATAAAGCTCGTTCATTTGCTTGGCAGGCAGGCGTTCTTGATGAGTTAAACGCAGAGTTACAACTGCGTGAAGACTTAAAAAATGGTTCACTGAAGTCCTCTTATCCACTTGCAGATGCAAAAGAAGTTGAAAATCGTCGATTTGTAAAACAAGGTAATGAGAAAATTAAAACCTCTTATGGAACATTCGATACCATTAAAGTGGTTTTACAACACAACAAACCTGAACGCAGTACAATCTTTTGGTTAGCGCCGAAATTAGATTATTTACCAGTTAAAGTAAGTCATATTGATGGTAAAACTTCTTATGGATTGTTATTAACAAGTTATACAGGTAAGACGAATTAAAGCTTGCATTTTTTTGGATGCTTTTTAAAATACGCATTTGCTTTAAAAAGCATCCGTCTAGAGGATTCTCCCGTGCACGCACTAGAACAGAAAATCTTAACAGAAGGTATCGTTCTATCTGATCAAGTCTTGAAAGTCGACGCTTTCTTAAACCACCAAATTGATCCTGTATTAATGCAGCAGATTGGTAAAGAATTTGCCGCTCGCTTTAAAGATGCAGGGATTACCAAGATTATTACCATTGAAGCATCAGGTATTGCACCTGCAATCATGGCAGGTTTAGAACTTGGTGTACCTGTAATTTTTGCTCGCAAATATCAGTCATTGACCTTAAAAGATGACTTATATCGCTCTAAAGTATTTAGTTTTACTAAACAAACTGAAAGCACGATTGCGATTTCAAATAAACATCTTCATTCAACTGATAAGGCATTAGTTATTGATGACTTCTTGGCAAATGGTCAAGCAGCATTAGGCCTGATTGATTTAATTCACCAAGCAAATGCAGAAGTTGTAGGTGTGGGTATTGTGATTGAGAAATCATTCCAACCAGGTCGTGATTTATTGCTTGAAAAAGGCTACCGCGTTGAATCATTAGCACGTGTACACTCTCTTACAGATGGCAAAGTTACTTTTGTAAAAGAATAAGATGTACACCTAAAAAAGAGCGGATATCCGCTCTTTTTTATTTGCTCAAAACTAAACTAAAAGCTTTTTGGCAACCTCTCCTAAACGTTTGCCTTGAGCTTCACACAAAATCTTTTCATCCTGACTTAAGTTTTGGTCATGACGCGGTCCACTTACATGGCTTGCGCCATAAGGTGTTCCCCCTGTTTTAGTATTAGATAAGGCTGGAATTGCATTAGGTAATCCCAAAATCATCATGCCATGATGAAATAACGGCGGTAGCATAGTGAGTAAAGTACTTTCCTGCCCACCATGCATTGAACCAGAAGAAGTAAAAACGCAAGCAGGTTTATTATGTAATGCCCCGTTGAGCCAAAGACTGGTTGTTTGATCCCAAAAATATTTCATTTCACTTGCCATATTGCCAAAGCGAGTTGGAGAACCTAACGCTAAACCTGAACAATTCGTTAGATCATCTAACGTACAATAGATATCACCTTCTTCCGGAATGCTTGGCTCGGCTATTGTGACAGCTGGAGCAATATTTGGTACTGTCCGAATTTTCACTGACATACCCGCAGACTCAACACCGTTGGCAATTAAATGAGCCATTTCTTTAGTAGAACCATATTTGCTGTAATAGAGTACAAGAATGTAAGGTTGCATCGGTTTCATAAATTTTGTTAAAAAGAACACTATACGGGATTTTTTATTTTTTTGGCGCAACCAATTTTATGAAATTCTAGAGGTGATTGATGGTGCAGTACAAAAGATAACACGAGCAAATTTCTCAGACTCATCGAGTAAAAAGTTTATCTACTTTTGGTAAACCCTTGCTTAGACAACAGAAAGCCTACTTTGTTGAAAAAAGTTTATGGCTACAATTCTTTCTATAGCACATAGTAAACTTACAGAACGACTTTAATTCTATAAGTTATTATTTTGCTTTAATCTACGATTTGAGTACTTAAGCTCATACTTTGATAAGCTATCAATCGCCCAACATGATGATTAAAAAAATCGGGATAGACGACGCATGTTACAACGTTTTTTAAGTAAGCTTCCTTTTTATAATAAAACCTGGTTTCAGTTCGTTTTATATGTATTTAAGCGTTTTGAAGCTGATCGGTGCCGTGAACAAGCTGGCTCTCTCACCTATACAACGCTATTCGCAGTTGTGCCGATGTTAACAGTTTTTTTAGTAATTATTTCTTCAATCAAAGCGTTAGAACCCGCAAGACAACAGCTGCAACATTTAATCTATAGTAATTTTTTACCGAAGAGCACGATCGCATTTGATAAAGCGCTAAATGCTTTTACAGAAAAATCTAGTAACTTAACCGTTATTGGTGTGCTTTTTTTATTCGTTACTACTGTCTTAATGCTGACCTCAATTGAAACCGTCTTTAACCGTATTTGGCGTGTAAAAGAAACTCGTAGTGGCATTATGGGCTTTATGCGCTATTGGACAATCATCTCTTTAGGTCCCATTATTTTAGGAAGCGCATTTGTTATTTCATCAACAGTTGCATCGATGAACTTATTAAGCAATAACTTCACAGGTTATCAACTTGATGGGGCATTTCTACTCTGGCTAATTTCTTTTGTACTTACTATTTTGGGTTTCTTCATTTTATATTGGACCATTCCCAATCGCACAGTCCCAGTTTATGCAGCAGGAATAGCGGCTTGTTTAAGTGCTGTACTGTTTGAAATACTCAAAAATTTCTTTAGCTTTGTGATGTCAAATTTCACTAGTTATGAAATTATTTATGGTGCATTTGCAGCAGTGCCAATTTTCCTTCTATGGATCTTCCTGTCATGGAACATTATTTTACTTGGTGTAGAAGTAAGTTTTGCTCTAACTGCTTTTCACTCGGGTAAAGAGCAGAAACGTCATCCTGTTTTAATGCTATTAGATATTCTCGAGCTGTTTCATAAAAAACAGAAACTCGGTGAAAGTGTAAGTGACAAAGAAGCTTTAGAAATTTTAGGTCGCGGAGAAATTGGCCGCTGGCCAGCTTATGTACTTTTACTTGAAGAGCAAAATTTGGTTAAACGTACCGATAAAGATGAATATGTGCTTGCGCGCAATTTATCCCAAGTTGACTTCTGGAGCTTTTTCACTGCTCTTCCATACCCTTTACCATTACGTGAAGATGTTTTGAATGTACATGATGACGATGAATGGATGGAAAAAATAGGACCCGCCTTGGTCGAATCTAATGATTATTTAGCAGCAAAACTTTCTATTCCGCTCTCAACAATTTTTGAAGAGAAATAAGAAAGTAGAACTCTTCAATAGTATAGACACTCTTTCCTACCCAATAAAAAACCCTATTATTAAAAAAATAATAGGGTTAAAAATTGGCAATTTTAGGAGTGGGTTATGCTTTTACAAAAGTTTCCCATGCAAAATCTTGCGTTGCACCTTTTAATGTCATTTTCAACTGATCACCTGCATGTAATGGTCCAACCCCAGCAGGTGAACCTGTCATAATCACATCACCTGGCTCTAGTGAAAAAACCTGATTAATATCAGTTAAAAGTTCACCAATAGTAAACATTAACAGTGCAGTATTACCATCTTGACGCAATTCATCATTAATATGGAAAGTGAATTTGGTCTCTTGCCAATTTGTAATTTCTTTTGTATCAACCCAATCTGCCAAAACACAAGCACCATCAAAAGCTTTAGCTCGCTCCCATGGGTGGCCTTTACTTTTCAGATCATTCTGTAAATCACGCATTGTTAAATCAAGACCTAAAGTTACTGCTCCAATCGCTTTTAAAGCTTTTTCAGGATCTGTTTCACCTTTCAAAGGTTGATCAATACGTAACACCAACTCACATTCAAAATGGCAACTGCCCCACGCTGGATTCCAAGAAATACCGTCATTTAAACCAATCAAACTACTCGGTGGTTTAATAAATAATATAGGGCTGTCAGGCATAGCATTATTTAATTCTTTGACATGATCGGCGTAACTTCTGCCCACGCAAACGATTTTTGAAGGACGTGTATTCATGAGGCTTCCTTTGTTGTTGCAGCTAATAATTCCAATAATTTATTTCTTAAATGTATTTTCAAATATGATTTGATCTGAAACCTGTGCAAATGCGCGCTTTGGTACAATAATTACAGTTTTATTCTTTAGCTCAAGCATGTAGGTCAATTTACCTTTAGCAAAAGTTTGCACATCCGTATATTGCATCACTTGCTTACGACCATTGGCATAAAGCTCAAAGTAATCTTGATATAAGTCGATTCCCTGCTCACTCTTTCCAAACTGGTAACGAACAAATTGACGCTTAAATAACATAGGTAAAAGCCAGTAACGCATCAGGCCTTGCATCACCAGAAAAAATACGCCTAACCCGACATAATATCGTCCAACCCCAGAGAGACCTAAATAAAATCCCCAAATAATAATTGCGATACTAATTGCAGGTGTAAGAAAACGGGTAAATTGCTTTTTCCCAAATGTCACTAATGAAAATCCATCTTGTGACTCTTCTAAATTCAAATAGTAACGTAAAGATAAAGCTGTTTTTTGCTCAGTCATTGCACTGCATCAATACTCAATAAATCGAAACTATTAGAGCATATTCATTTCAGCTTTAAAATGAATCAAAGGCTATTTTTTATTTTGTTTAAAAGTAGAGCTTATTATGAGATTCGAAGATCAACTACGTTGCGTATATAGAACGTAGATTCATATTTTTTGAGCTTATTTCAGTTTTTAAAATTTCTACAATAAGAGCATTACCTTCTTAGTGAAATGTCTCATGTCTTTCTTTGCAAAATTATTTGGCTTAAATCAAAAAGCAACAGTCTCAAAAGATGTGGTTACTCAAGCCACTCAAGAGTCCTCTCTTTTCAATCAACCAAGCTTTTTAGAATTAATTAAAAAACGTCGTTCTATTTATTCGATCGGGAAAAACTTACAACATACTCCTTCGGAGATTGAAGGATTAATTCAAGAAGCGGTCAAACATAGCCCCTCAGCATTTAACTCTCAGTCATCTCGCGTTGTAATTTTATTTAATGAGTCTCATCAAAATTTCTGGAATATTGTTTTAGATGTATTAAAAACGATTGTTCCTGCCGAAGTACTAGCGGGAACTGAACAAAAAATTCAAAGTTTTGCAGCGGGTGCTGGTACAGTTTTATTTTTTGAAGACCAAGATGTGATTAAAGGTCTACAAGAGCAATTTGAATTGTATGCTGATAATTTCCCAGTCTGGTCTGAACACTCAACAGCAATTGCACAATTTGCAGTATGGAATGTATTGGCTGAACAAGGTATTGGAGCTTCTTTACAACATTACAATCCAATTATCGATGAGAAAATTAATGCTGCTTTTGATATTCCTGCTCAATGGAAACTAAGGGCCCAATTAGTATTTGGTTCAATTGAAGGCGAAGCAGGTGAAAAAGCTTTTATTGAAGACGAAAGCCGTTTTAAAACATTTGGCTAATTTTTTCAACTTCAAATTATTTAAGAGCTGGTTGCCATGAGCACTAGCTTTTAAATCGAACTAATAAAAAACAGGTACAAAAAAACCGCTATATATAGCGGTTAATTCTTCAAGTGGTGCGCTCAGAGAGATTCGAACTCCCGACCCCTTAGTTCGTAGCCAAGTGCTCTATCCAGCTGAGCTATGAGCGCGTACTTGATGTTGCGCATTATACGCATTTTTTAAGGCTTAGGAAGCCTTTTTTCATTTTTCTGTCATCAAACGTCTAGTTCTTAGCCATCACTCTAGTTTACATAGCTTTGTAGCTAAAGTTATTGAAACTTTGCTCACCAAAGATGTATCTGAAATATTTTTTTTCAAATAAGTTTTATAGAATTTTTGAAGCTTTTTGCCATCTATCTAGAAGATAAAGGCTACTGTTTTAGTCAACATTATATAAATAATATATTTCTGGTTGAACCTAACCATTATAAGACTGTTTGAAATTTGACTAAGATAATGGTTCAAATAAGTGAAAATATGATTAAAAAAATAATTAGTTAAAATCATATAATATAAAAATTATTATTATTTTTATGTCTAAATTAAATAAATTATTATTTCTTTAAATATTATTTAATAACAAAAAATGTGACTAAAAATACACATTGACAGCTTTTGAGATCTAACCAATACTAAATCGCAATTATTGAGATACACATCTCATTAATTATAAAGCGCAATAAATAATACTTACTTAAAAATACAAAATTATATAGGAAATAGACCAACATGTTCTTACTAACAAACCTCGTATCTTCGATATCAAAAATTACTCAAGATTTGGGTAATATTGTATCGGTAAACACAAACGTAAACACAGGTTCCGCTGTTAATGTAAACGTTTCTGATATAAACATTTCTGATGTAAATATCTCTACATCAGGTTTACTCTCTAATGTAATTTCAACGGTAACCAACACCCTGACAACAACCACAACAGGCTTAATTTCTGATGTGGTTGGCACTGTAACCGGTACTGTCGGTTCTACAAATCCATTAGAAACAGTAACCAATGTTGTGGGTGGTGTAACTGGCGGTATTGATCTTGGAACCTCTCCAATTGCTCCAGTTATTGACGTTGTTCAAGGTGGTATCGACATTCTTCAGGGTGTTGAAAGCCTAAAAACTGAAATCATCAATACAGGTATCGACACTGTTGCTGATACTATCATTGGTGTCCTTCCTCAAACTGAACACCCTGTTTCTGAAATTGCTGATCTTGGCACTTTAACTTTCGAAACTTCTCGTGACACAGTAAATGGCACGCTTGAAGTCATTTCTGATCTAGTGGGAGGAGACATTCAAGGCGCAACTGAGTCTGCTACTGGTGTCGTTGAAACATTAATCACTAATGGTACAACTGCTACAGGTATTGTTACTGACGTTGTCGGAAGCATTACAGACGTCGTTGGTGGTGTAACTGGTGGCGTTGATGGCAACCCGCTTGAAGTAATTACTGACATCATCGGTGGCGTAACTGGTGGCGTTGACGGTAACCCACTTGAAGTAATTACTGACATTATCGGTGGTGTAACTGGTGGTGTTGACGGTAATCCGCTTGAAGTAATTACTGATATTATCGGCGGCGTAACTGGCGGTATCGGTGATGGCACATCTCCAATCGCTCCAGTCATTGATGTCGTTCAAGGCGGCATTGATATTCTACAAGGTGTAGAGAGCCTAAAAACTGAGATCATCAATACTGGTATCGACACTGTTGCTGATACTATTATAGGTATTCTTCCACAAACTGAATATCCTGTTTCAGACCTAGCAGATCTTGGCACTTTAACTTTCGAAACTTCTCGTGACACAGTAAACGGTGCACTTGAAGTTGTTTCTGATTTAGTCGGTGGCGATATTCAAGGTGCTACTGAATCTGCTACCGGTATTCTCGATACACTGATTACAAATGGGTCAACTGCTACTGGAATTATTAATAACATTATCGGCGGTGCAACAAGTGGTGATAGCCCACTTGGCGTGGTAACCGACATTATTGGTGGTGTAACTGGTGGTGTTAGTGGTAATCCTCTTGAAGTCGTGACTGACATTATCGGCGGTGTAACTGGTGGTGTTGACGGTAACCCGCTTGAAGTAATTACTGACATCATCGGTGGTGTAACTGGTGGTGTTGACGGTAACCCGCTTGAAGTAATTACCGACATTATTGGCGGTGTAACTGGTGGTATCGGTGGTGGAACTTCGCCAATCTCTCCAGTGATTGATGTTGTTCAAGGCGGTATTGATATTCTTCAGGGCGTAGAAAGCTTAAAAACTGAAATTATCAATACTGGCATTGATACAGTTGCAGATACAATTATCAGCATTCTTCCACAAGCAGAACATCCTGTTTCTGAACTTGCAGACCTCGGCACATTAACTTTCGAAACTTCTCGTGACACAGTAAATGGCACACTTGAAGTCATTTCTGATCTAGTGGGTGGAGACATTCAAGGTGCTACTGAATCTGCTACTGGTGTTCTCGATACGCTAATTACAAATGGCACAACTGCTACTGGTTTAGTAACAGAAATCATTGGCGGATTGACAGGAACTATTGGTGGGGTAACTGGTGGGGATAGCTCACTAGGCTTAGTCACTGATTTACTTGGCGGTTTAACTGGTAGCGTAGATGATGATAACCCTCTTGGCTTAGTGACCGACCTTCTAGGCGGCTTAACTGGTAGCGTTACTGGCGGTACAGACAACCCTATCGGCATCGTAACAGATATCGTGGGTAGCTTAACGGGCGGTGTGACTGGTGAAGGTGGATTAGATGTTATTTCTAATTTACTAGGCGGATTAACTGGGGGTAGCTTACTCGGTGGTGTAACGTCGACAGTATCAAGCGTAACTAATACAACGCATACTATCGTACCTACATCATTACTTACCGATAACTTCTTAGAAAACTCTTTCAATACTGTTTAATATAAGTCGTTAAAATAAAGCCACTTATTACAAGTGGCTTTATTTATTAATATATTTTTAAATATTAATTTACTTCTTCCCATCTATAATATTTCTTATGAGCCAGCTCTAACATTGCATAATCATTAGGTGTATCACCATAAGCATAAATTGTAGAATACTGAGTTAAATCATAATTGTTTTTTATTCTATTTACTTTTTCTAAATAACCGCAATCACCATTAATAAAATCACCTGTTAAAATACCATCACGTATTTCAAGTTGATTACATATAACGTCTAAATCTAAAGATTGACACCAGCTTTCTAAATAAACACCTAATGATGCAGATACAACAACAATCTGATCACCTTGTTGTTTATGCCAGAGAATACGTTCCAAAGCATTTTGACGCACACAGGTAGGAAGGATATTTTTAGCAAACTCTTGCCCCATATATTTTAGGGAAGCCGCATCATAGCCCACGTATCCCACCTGACAGAGTTTAGTTCGGATAGTTTTATCGGTTACCCATCCAAGCTTATAACCCGCTATATAAGGTGCAAGTCGAATACCACCTAGTATTTGAGCTTTTTTATTTAAAGAAAATTTAAGGAATAGACTGAATGTATCGCTGTGAGTGATCGTGCCGTCAAAGTCAAATAAAGCTAAGTTCATTTATGATTATCTCTAATATAATTAAAAAGTTATAAATTTAGATTTTTTAAAGTACTAAAAAACAGGCACAAAAAAACCGCTATAAAAGCGGTTAATTCTTCAAGTTGGTGCGCTCAGAGAGATTCGAACTCCCGACCCCTTAGTTCGTAGCCAAGTGCTCTATCCAGCTGAGCTATGAGCGCGTAACTTGTGTGCCTTTCAGCGATTCGTTCTATTTTACTTGGTGCGCTCAGAGAGATTCGAACTCCCGACCCCTTAGTTCGTAGCCAAGTGCTCTATCCAGCTGAGCTATGAGCGCATTAAGTAAATGGCGGTGAGAGAGGGATTCGAACCCTCGATACCAGTAATAGGTATGCTTCCTTAGCAGGGAAGTGATTTCAGCCACTCATCCACCTCACCGGAACGAGCCGCCATAATACAAACTAAAACCCTATTGTTCAAGTCATCATAGTGAAATTTTCTTGTTTTTTAGTTCAATGAATTATTTTTTAAGCAATTTTCTCATTATTTTCGTCTTTTTAGATCAAACGCTTGTTAAGATAGATATTATTTCTTCATCAAAATACTGTAGTGCATAACACATTATTGCAAACCTAAACGTGCAGTTCGGGTCTGCATGACTTATGCTAAACTTATCTGCCAAGCGTGAAACCAAACGACATGACAAAAAACTGGGCTGACCCCGAAGCGAAAGCTGAAGCTGAACGTTATGACAATCCTATTCCAAGCCGTACTCTTATTTTAGATACATTGGAACAATTGCAGACACCGCAATCTCATGCAGAACTTGTCGATCATTTTAATATTCATGACCAAAAAAGTATTGAAGCACTCAGTCATCGCTTAAGTGCTATGGTTCGTGACGGCCAAATCATGAAAGACGGGTTTAAATTTCAGTTGGTGGCAGATCAACCGACCTATGAAGCAACTGTTTATATCAATAGTAAAGGTTTAGGCACAGCACATATTGATGGTCAAAGTGACCTTTTACTTCCTGAACGTGAATTACGTTTAGTCTTTAACGGTGACCGAGTTAGAGTGCGACAGACTTCAGTTGATCGTAAAGGCAAACCTTGGGGATTTATCACAGAAGTTTTACAACATCGTGTTAAACAATTAATTGGTAAATTGTCGGTTCACGATGGCGAATATTTTATTCAGCCCAACAATCCAAATCAGCACCAGCCTATTCCTTTAGAAAAAGAACTGGTAACACATGCTGAAGCAAATGTTGGCGATATGCTACGTGTCGCAATAGATAGTTATCCGACTCGTGAAGAATTTGCGACGGCGCATATTATTCAATCTATGGCCGACAAAGCTGATACAGAAATTATTATTCCGCAGACTATTCTTGAGTTTGGCTTACCTTACGAATTTCCAGATGAAGTTATAAAAGAAGCTGAAAGCTTTAAAGAACCATCTGCTCAAGACCGTGAAGGCCGCATTGATTTACGAGATTTAGCATTAGTTACGATCGATGGTGAAGATGCTCGAGATTTTGATGATGCGGTTTATGCTGAAAAACGTCCAGGTGGCGGTTATCGTGTAGTTGTCGCAATTGCTGATGTTAGCCATTATGTACGCTTAGACTCAGCCCTCAATGAAGAAGCTGAGGAACGTGGTACTTCGGTATACTTCCCGCATTTCGTATTACCAATGCTACCAGAGGCATTGTCAAATGGCTTATGCTCTCTGAACCCTCATGTAGACCGCTTATGTATGGTCTGCGACTTGAAACTCTCTCGTACAGGCCGTGTAACTGGTTACGATTTTTATCCATCAGTGATGCATTCAAAAGCACGTTTGACCTATACACAGGTAGCACAATATTTTGACGGCGCAACAGATGCGATTCCAAAAGATCGTGATGTTCATAAATCTTTAAATACGCTTTTCCAGCTTTATCAGATTTTGAAAAATTTACGTGCTGATCGTCATGCAATGGAATTTGAAACCATTGAAACTTACATGACTTTTGATGAGCTAGGCGGGATTAAAGAAATTTTGCCACGTACACGTAATGAAGCACATAAACTTATTGAAGAGTGCATGTTACTTGCTAACGTTGCTGCAGCTGAATATGCATTAAAACATGATGTTCCAATGTTGTATCGCGTGCACGAAGCTCCAGAGTTCTCACGTATTCAGAAAGTAAAAGACTTTGTTAAATTACTGGGGCTACCCTTCCCTGACCAACCAACTCAAGCAGACTATCAAAGAGTAATTGAAGCAACTAAAGATCGTATTGATGCACCAAGTATTCATGCCGTCTTATTACGTTCAATGATGCAAGCTTATTATGGCGCAAAAAATGCAGGGCACTATGGTTTGGCTTATGAAGCTTATACGCATTTCACTTCGCCAATTCGTCGTTACCCAGACCTATTATTACACCGTGCCATTAAAGCTCACTTAAAACAAAAGCCTTATCCACTCTCTGGTGCTGCGCTAGATGATGCAGGTGAACATTTCTCTCAAACAGAGCGCCGTGCTGATGAAGCTTCTCGTAGCGTAACAACTTGGTTGAAATGTCACTACATGCAGCAGCATCTAGGTGATGAATTCATTGGTATTGTAAGTGCGGTGACCGAATTCGGTTTATTCGTGACACTGAAAGATCTATATGTCGATGGTATGATTCATATTAGCCAACTCGGCGATGACTTCTTTATTTATGACCAAGCGAGTCAAAATCTAGTAGGTCAAAATCGTGGTCAAGTCTTTGGTTTGGGCGATGAAGTTAAAATTCAGGTCGCTGGTGTCAATCTGGAAGAACGTAAAATTGACTTCCAGCTCATTAAGCAAGTTACCCATGCAGGCCGAGTAGTTCGTAGCCGTGCGCCGCGTACGACTAAAACTACTACGCAGGCGACTGAAGAAGTTTTCAGTAAACCAACTGTCAGCAGTGATGGTGAAAGACCTGTTCACAAAAAGAAAGAAAAAAGTAAGCCAAGTTCTTACACCAAAAAATCTGGTAAGAAAACCTCAGCAAAAGCCGAGACTAAATCAGAAAAGGTGAAAAAAAAATCTAAGCCTAAAAAGAAAAAGTCGAATGCAAAATCAAAGGCTGAATAGTGAGTAAATAATTATCACACTTCAGAAATAAGTCTCCAATAGGAGGCTTATTTCTTTTTAAAAAGGGTTATTTTACACATTAAGCTTGATTTCCAGCCTGAGAGGACCTACATCTAATACCATGTTTAAAAAATAATGTGGCTATTAGCAATGACTTTACAGCAAGCGACTTTACCAACTCCGCGTTTTGACCAAATTGAATTAGAAAATTTAAAACAAGACATCCAGCAAGCGATCCAAGCAGGTCAGGAATTTTTAAATACTCTTACGGCTGCACCTACAGATGCAGCTCAGCAACTTGCCGTACTTGAGCAAGTCGATACGCTTGAAAATAATCTAAGTGAATCATGGGGCGTTTTATCGCATTTAAATGCGGTAATGAGCAATGCAGAAACGAGAGAAGTCTATCAATCTTTATTACCAGCATTAAGTGAATATTACACTCAGCTTGGTCAACACACGGCGCTTTATCAAACCTATCAACACATCCATGATGGTCAAGGTTATAGCTCTCTTAGCCCTGCACAGCAAAGTGCTATCCGTCTAGCTTTACGTGACTTTAAACTTTCAGGTGTAGCCTTAGAGGGTCAAGAGAAAAAACGTTATGCAGAAATTTCTGCGCGTCTTTCACAGCTTTCTTCTGATTTTTCAAACCACATACTTGATGCAACACAAGCTTACTTTAAACCACTTACCGAAGATCAGCTAAAAGGTCTTCCAGAAAGTAATATTGAGTTATTAAAACAGTACGGCAAACAACGTGAACTTGACCAAGCTGTAGCAACCCTAGATTTCCCAGCATATTTTGCAATCATGACTTATGCAGATGACCGTGCATTGCGTGAAGAGCTTTATAGAGCTTATGTAACTCGTGCATCTGATCAGTCTGAACAAGCTGAGTTTGATAACAGTAAAATTATGGAAGAAATTTTGAGTCTTCGTCAGGAAATGGCGAAACTACTTGGTTTCAATAACTATGCTGAATATTCTCTGGCAAGCAAAATGGCGCCAGACGTAAAAACAGTACATGAGTTTTTGGTTGACCTAGCAGAACATGCGCGTGTTCCTGCGCTTCAAGAAGTTGCAGAACTTCAAGATATTGCTAAACAAGATGGTGTGGATGAGCTTAAACCTTGGGATACAACTTACTATTCTGAAAAGCTGAAACAGCAACAATTCAACCTATCTCAAGAAGCGTTAAAACCTTATTTCCCTGCCCCTAAAGTTATTCAGGGATTATTCCAGATTGTGCAGCGTCTATACGGCATTAATATTATTGAAAGACAAGCACCTGTCTGGCATCCAGATGCACGTTATTTTGAATTAGAAGACCAAGGCCAAGTGATTGGTGGCTTCTTCTTTGACATCTATGCGCGTACAGGTAAACGTGGTGGCGCATGGATGAATGGCTTCCGCTCGCGCATGCAAACGCTTCATGGTTTACAAAAACCAATTTGCTATATGGTGTGTAATTTTACTCCTCCAGTAGGTGACCAACCTGCTTTATTGACTCATGACGAAGTGATTACTTTGTTCCATGAGTTCGGACATGGTTTACATCATATGTTGACCGAAGTAGATAATATCTCGGTTGCAGGAACTCATGGTGTTGCTTGGGATGCGGTAGAACTACCAAGCCAGTTTATGGAATTCTGGTCATGGGATAAAGAAAGTCTAGATGTATTAAGTGAACACATCGATAGTAAACAGACTTTGCCACAAGAATTACTAGATGCTTTATTAAATGCTCGCTTCTTCCAATCTGGTATGCAAACTTTACGTCAGCTTGAATTTGCATTATTTGACTTGACCATTCACACCAAAACGCCAGCCCTGAACAGTGAGCAAATTCAGCAAACCTTAAACGATATTCGTAAGCAATATGCGGTCGTTCCTACTGTCGACTACAACCGTTTCCAACATAGTTTTAGTCATATTTTTGCGGGCGGTTATGCCGCAGGTTATTACTCTTACAAATGGGCAGAAGTCTTAGCAAGTGATGCATTTGATCGTTTTGAAAATGAAGGCATTTTTAACACTCAAACAGGTAAAGAATTCCGTCAGGCAATTCTAGCTGTGGGTGGAAAAGACACGGCGCTTGAGGCATTTGTTAATTTCCGCGGACGCGAGCCTAAAATTGACGCATTGTTACGTCATCAAGGTTGGACGAATGACAACAAAACCGCTTAAACTATGGGCCTAAATTGATCGTGTGGTTAGGGTGATAAAGATGAAAAAACGTTTCATTGCTGGGGCAAAATGTCCAAAATGTGAAGCCATGGATCGGATTATCATGCTAACCACCGCAGAAGACGAATGGATTGAATGTATCGAATGCGGTTATAGCGAAAATCGTCCGACTCATGTTGATGAGCCTGAAACACCTGCTGAACCGGATGAAATTGGGGTAATACAGTTCAAGCCACGTCGTCCCGACTAAAGGTCTTAAACATGCCACTACAAAGAAAACAAAACTCAAAATTATTATGGATTTTAATTGGGGGCTTAAGCATTCTCGTAGTGCTTTTTTTTGCAGCGCAATGGTTTTTAAAAAAAACCGAGTCGTCAGCACCACTGGTTGATCCACAACCTGTCTCGACTCCTGCTCCTGCTAAACCGAAACCAGCTGAGCCATTACCAAGTTCTGAACCCTTAGCTGAAAATGCAAGCTCTCAGCAACTTGTCAGTGAAAATGTGCTTAAAGAGCCTGTCCCAGCACAAGAGTCTTTAGCAAAAGAAGAAGTATCTAAACTTGAAGATATTCATCGCCAGCTAAAAGATCAGGAAGCCACCTTAAAAGCTCAGCATGCAGATGCGGATCAACTAACTAAACTCAAAGAAGAACAAGTTAAATTGCTTGAAGCTCAGCTTAAACAGCAATAGTTTTTCAATGAACTCTTAAAAAAAGCTAAAGCTGTACATCTTTAGCTTTTTTGGCCGGATTTAAATAATTCTAATCATCTTGTTCTAAATTTACTCAATCTACTTATTAAAAAAGCCCTCCATTTAGGAAGGCTTTTTTGTATAACCAATACTTTGATTTAAGTTATTTATACCAATCGAACAACTTAAATACATATGGCACATAAGTCACTAATACCAATGATGAGAACAAGACAATAATTGGTAGCAACCAGCGCTCATAACGGAAGTAGAAGCTTGTATATTTCTCTTTCGCTTCAGCATCAGCAGCATTCACCTCATCATCTCCGACAGATAGTCTTGTTAAGAGATGGTTCAAGGCAACTGGCGGTGTTACATAGCCAAACTCGAATGCAACCAACACAATCATCCAGAAATGAATTGGATGAATACCATTTTCGTATGCCACAGGCGCAATAGTTGCAGCAACTAAAATTACAGCACCAAATGGATCTGTACACATACCAATAATGGCAAGTAATAGCGCAATACATGCAAGTGAAATGTAAATACTGCCCAAATGAGTCGGTAATAATTCGACCACTTCAGAGCGTTCAATTAAACCACCTACACTTGCGGACAATGCCATCAAGATAATTAAAGCACCGATATGACCTACAGTTTCTGAGGTCGCAAAACGAAGTGCTCCACCAAAACCGAGACGGTATTGAGAGCTATGGGGATCATGTGCACGAAGAAATGGTGATTTTTGTTCGTGTTCACGAACAATCGCTTCATGAATATTGATTGCAGGCGCTTCTTTAGTCGCAACCAATTTGTCATACAAGATCATTGCGATCAGAACTAATGGCAAAATTACTGGTGCAGTAAATTCGTTCATTCCTGTATCTAATGCATATTTATAGATCGCAAGAACAACAGCAGTGATCAGAATGTATGGAATTACAGGTACAAAGGCACGCATCATGCCCGGAATCGCAACTTTTGGTGAATTCACACGGAATTTTTCTTCAGCTAAAAGTAGTGAAACACCCAAGAAAATAAATGCAGTTAACCAAAATACATAAATACCATGCCCAAATAGCTCATCCGACGTAACATGACGGCTATCAAGCATTGCAATTAAAACGACCAGTAGACATGGACGTACAACTACCCCTAAAGAACCTGACATTGCAGACACAGCCAAAGCATATTGACGGCGAGCACCCGCATTCCAGACTTCTTTATAAATAATTGCACCTGCTGCGATAACGAAAATACCTGATGCACCTGTATAAGCTGTTGGTACAGCAGCAGCAATTAGAATTAACCAAGTTAAGGTTTCTGGTGCCAAGTTCCATGGACGAAGCACATTAAGGAACAAGTCCATAACGCGTGTTTGAGTTAAAAGCATACCTGCCCAAATAAACAAGGCAAGGTTTAAGAAGATACCCGAGAACTCAACCAATAAACCAAGGTAAATACCTTGCCCCATTGGGTAATCCATAAAGAACGTAAATACAATGCCTGTAATTAGGGCCATGTAAGCGTATAAAGGCACCGATAATAAGGCTAAGCCTATATTCCCGCCTTCACGCTTTGGTGGAGGTGAAACAAATAATTGATACAAACTAATTAAAGTCAGAACAACAAATAGAATCATCCAGATCCAGTAAATCGTTACTGTTTCATAGGTAGGTGTTACCCCAGAATTTATGACTGAACGATACTGACTAATGACAGAACAGCTAAGTAGTGCATTACCAATCAACATAAACAGGGAATACACTTTGTAATCTATTTTTGTTGCTGGATTACGCAAGCCAATATGGTGATATTTCAACGATGCAGTAATCGCAGAAATCAGCACCATAAAGACTAGTAAAATGGCACGGTTCTCTGTACCAAATTTAAAAATACCAAAGAAACCTGTCTCGATAGCACGGTAAGTACGTACCCCTGGGTTAGCTTCGATATATTTAATAGTTTTATCATACGCCTGATATTTTTCATCACATTGTTGCTGCGCTGCGAGTAGTGATGCACGGACATCACTTTCCGATGCTGCACCAAAGAAACTCGCAAAATCATCAGACGCGTTCGCTTTCATTTGTTCTTTTACTTGAGCCTCGATATTTGGATGTCGATCACAAGTTGGCTTTTCAGGCTCAGCACGCAAAAAAGAATATTGCATACCTGTAGCAGGGTCGCCATAAAGACGTTCCCCGATACGTAATAATTGTCCGTGGATCATTTCCCCGGTACCAATAATTAGCGTCATTAATAGCAGAATGAGGATGACGAATGTTGAGATCCATTCGTTCCAGATATAACCCAGCAGACCTAATCCAGATCTTTTTTCTTGATGTTCTTGCATAAATATTCCAATTTTGTTCTCTCAAGTCCCTAAAAATTAAAGAATTGAGTCATGCAATTTTTCTTGGTCAGGGGTTAAATCCATCCCCCTTCTACCAATCCCTTTATTCAACGATCAAATTTGCATCAAACTTTGTTAATAAAGAATGACTAAAATCTCTTTTTTAACAGTTTGTATTGTCAATGTTTCTTTTTTAATCTCTGGAAAAGCCAATAGCATCCTCCAAAGATTGCGCCACCAATTGCTCCATATAGGTGAGCTTCAGTTAAAACTGGACTCCCTATTAACTGAGCGGTCCCTGTTTGCCCAAAAGTGTTTTCCCATATAAGTTTAGCAATAATTAACCCTAAAACTAGCAAAGCAAAATTTCGCTCTTTACGATATTGCAGATAGACTAAAGCAACCGCTGTATATAGCCCATGTAAGACACCAGATAGGCCCGCATAAGCTTCGATATAAGGTAAATAAAAGTAGAACACCAAACTAATAAAAGGTGGCAATAGCAAAAGTAGACTTAGAAGATGCCATGCTTTTGTATGCGGAAAGATAAAGGGTAAACAGGCGAATGCCATCATATTTAAAAGGAAATGAACCCATCCAACGTGTACCCAATGTGCAGTCCATAAACGCCAGAATTCGCCAAGTAAACTTTCGCGCCAATAAATAAAAGTATCGGGAAACACCTGTAGACAAGCAGATATGGAAATGCACACTGCGACCAGAAGCACTTTACTATTCAGTACATGATCCTTCATGGCACACTCCTTGAAATTAAACTTCTTACGATTATTGTAGAACTTAACAATAGACTCGCAAGAAGTTAGCCTTTCAAATATTCTTTACTGCGCTGCTGGTGGGGCAGATGAATCAGCAGGAACTTCAGAAGCGGCTCCCCCATCAAACAACTCATCTAGCTCTGCTGCACCTTCATTCTTATCATCCCAGAAATGAGACATGCCATCATCTCCGGTACGTACACCAGTATGCTCAGTCCAGTAACGGTCAGAAATACCACGTACAATAAGGCCAGCCATACTATCGATTAACTTAAAGTTAGGATTGACAGGTTTGTCATCAGCTTGAGACGCTGCATAAGATCTTAATGCATCACGGATTTTTGCATCATCACCGCTTGCTTGAGCAGCTACGGCATATAAGGCATGAGATAGGCGAACACCTTTTTTCTCACCAATCTGAATTGACTGTTTTAAAGTTTGGTATGGATCAGGTTTCCCTTCATCAGCACCTGGCAATAAAGTCCAGATAACTGCACGCGTTGCGTTAGGGGCGCCCCAGAATTTTTCATTATCTAGACAAACCATGCCACGCTCTACAATAGCAGCAATATCTTTAGGAACATTGACTGCGCCGCCTGAGTTAATATCGTTGGTCACAGCCTGAAGACCACTGATCATGCCAAGTAAATAAACGGTTTGATCAGTATCATTACGCATCGTTGGGCAAGAGTCACCTAAGTGATATTTATATTTAGATTCCCAACGATCAGCAAATAATTTATAGCCTGTATACTGACGTTCAGCTGCAATTGCTGCCCAACGCTTCTGTGCAATACGTGCATCTTGGGCTTCTGTCACTTGACCTGCTTTTGAAGCACGTAAATAACGCAGTTCTTGTTCTAAAGCTTGATTTTCCGCACATACACCTGATGCTGCATACATTAATACTGCAACACGTGTCGGATCTGCACCCATCCCTTTAGTCGACATGATTGCAGGTGTTAACGCACTACCGGTGTTACATACCATTTCAGCATCTTGCATTGCCAAAATAGGTGGAACGACGTGCTTTTCCGTAAAACCTAGAGCAACATTTGCTCCGGTTTTCACGACGTATGAACAACCTGATAAAACTGAAGCTGCAAGAAAACTCACCGCCAAACCTTGGCTTATTTTTTGGACTTTAGACATCTTCCTGTCCTCTATGTAATTTGTTTTTTCCTTTTCAGATGTACATTAGCAGATGCATATCTTGAATAAAAGAGTAATTACTCTAATTGTAGCGCTTATACTTTGACACACTTCACAGCAGATAAAATTGACAGTTTTTCGAGGAAACACAAATTTTAGGCAAAAAAAAGTAGCATTGCGACGGTTCAGCACATGCTACTTATTAACTGGGATAAGCTTTTAACGGCTTATATTATTTTTGTTCTATATAATCCTTAAGTAAAGTTCCTGCTCTTCCTACTACTACAGCCATAACGACTGCAATTAACAGAAACATCCACATTGAAATCTCCATGAGAGACCTCCTTACTACAATCGCACCCAGTTATAAACTGGACACTTGATGAAATTAATCGATTAACCAATTTTAATAATTGACTGATCGACGACCTTGCATCCTCTGTCTCTTAACCTTGTTAAAACTAACTTTGTTAAGATGTTCCCTGAGTAAAGTTCCTGCTCTTCCTATCACCACTGCCAGAATTATGGCAATGACCAAGAACGACCATGTTGGCATCTCCATTTTGAGACCTCCGACACACTTTACGTTGGTGTTTGTACTTTAACCGATCAAATAGCTACCCATAGGCGAAATTGTCAGACAATCATATTTCCTTGGCTTTTTTCTATATTTTAATTAGACAATCTGAAGTTTAATAAAGAAAAAAATTATTAAATTATTGTTTTATATAATTTTTAAATAAATATACAAATGTAGAATTGTCTAACAATTAATAGAGTTTTTCTAAAACTTTTAATCTTTTCCACTGCTGAATAGGAAGCTGATCGAACCAAACAATAGCTATGTTCGTAGGAGTTTCTTCAAGATAAATAACTACAAATAACTGATAATCAATTATTTTAGTAATTTCCGCACGGTAAATTTCTTTTTTCGAAAAATATGTAACCGACCATAATTTTTGATCTAAATATTCAATTTGAGATATTTGGGCTTGCTTTAGAAAGAAAATAAAACCAATAAATAGAAGAATGACAGCACATAGCCACCATATCGGTGTTAATAATTGATAAAGCAGGATTGCTAAACCCAAACCAACAAAAAGCTGAAATATTACCGAGACACGGCTATATTTCAGCTCAAAATTTAATTCTTTTATCAAAACAGTTTAGCCATGCACATACTGTTTTAGTTTATAAATAAATTCACGTAACTCAGTACGTGGAGGCTCAGAAACTTCCATGAACCAATCTAATAAATCTGGATCTTCTTGATCAACTAGCTCTGCAAATAATGCTTTTTCTGCTGGATCAGCTTTTAAATAATAATTTTTTACATACGGGTCAAAATAGACGTCAATTTCTTTTAAGCCACGGCGTGCTCGATAAATTACTTTACGTTCTTCCAAGGTCATTTCGTCAGACATTTACGTCCCCATCTGTGTTGATAGTGCGCCTAGTTTACCTGATCACATCCTAAAGATCGCTAAAAATATCAAATTGACCAAATTTATCATCTTGTCCGCATAATTGAGCATTCATCACATTGTGGGGCTTGAAATGCTTACGTATGTTTAGGGCATAACATCACACCTGAACCAAGGAAGAAATACAAATGCAATCTGGTGCCATCCGTCCTATTCCAAATATGTTACCGAGAAAATTATTCAATGAAGAACATGAAGCCTTCCGTGAGACAGTGCGTAAATTCTATGAAAAGGAAGTCGTTCCCAATATAGAGAAATATGAAAAACAGCAACATGTTGACCGAGATCTTTGGAATAAAGCTGGAGAATTAGGACTTCTTTGCACCACAATGCCAGAGGAATATGGTGGCTCTGGGGTAGATCGCCTATACAGTATGATTCTTATTGAAGAACAAGCATATGCGATGGACTCAAGTACTGGTTTTTCTCTACATTCTGATATTGTTGCTAATTACGTTAATAATTTTGGTAATGAAGAACAGAAACAAAAATGGTTACCCAAAATGGCAACCGGAGAAGTTGTTACTGCTATTGCAATGACTGAACCAGGCACTGGTTCAGATTTACAAGCGGTACGAACCACCGCCGTACTTGATGGTGACGAATATGTCATTAATGGTTCTAAAATTTTTATTACAAATGGCTACTTATGCGATATGGCCGTAGTCGTTTGTAAGACTGGTAATAGTGATAAAGGTTCGGCGAACTTATCCTTAATTATTGTAGAAGCAAATCGTGCTGGTTTTAGTAAAGGTAAACCTCTAAACAAAATCGGTATGAAAGGCCAAGATACCTGCGAATTATTCTTTGATAACGTTCGTGTTCCTAAAGAAAACCTTTTAGGCATGGAAGGTATGGGCTTTATCATGCTCATGAAAGAATTAGCATGGGAACGAATTTTAGTTGCTATTATTTGTCAGGCAGGTGCTGAAGCAGCATTTGCACATACTGTTCAATATACAAAAGATCGAAAAGCATTTGGTAAACCTATTGGTGCATTTCAAAATACACGTTTTAAACTTGCTGAACTTAGAACAGAAATCGATTTCTGCCGGACATATTTAGATCGTTGTATGGAATTACAACTTGAAGAAAAATTAAGTGTAGAAGCTGCAGCTGCTGCTAAATATAAAATTTCTGATATGTTCTCGAAGATTGTAGATGAATGTCTTCAATTGCATGGTGGTTACGGCTATATGCTTGAATATCCAATTGCACGCGCATACATTGATCATCGAGCAAACCGAATTTATGCAGGTACAAATGAAATCATGAAAGAATTAATTTCAAGAACACTTTAATACCTTCATAAGAAAAGGGACATTACGCCCCTTTTCTTATTTCATACGACTTAAGATACTAATTTTGGTTTACGCTCATTCGCTTCAGAACGCTTATGAAAATGAAGAATGCCATCTTCAAATTTTGCATTTTTCAAAGACTTTCTATCTTCTAAATAGTTATTAGTCACCTGCCATGGAGCACGCTTACCTTGTTTAGGAAGTTCATGTGCTGCACGGTTAATATAACCTGAAGATAGTTTACCCATTACTGTATCTTCTTCCATCACAGTCTTATCACCCGATGGAATCACTTCATCATAACTATTTTTGTCCATATAGTTTAATAAGCGACAAATATATTCGGCAGCTATATCTACTTTGAGTGTCCATGAGGCATTCACATAGCCAATAATCATAGCCATATTCGGCACATCACTTAGCATTATGCCGTTATAAAGCATATGTTCAGATGAGTTGATTGGTTTGCCATCAAGAGTAGCCTGAACTCCACCCATAATCTGAACTTGTAGTCCTGTTGCAGAAACAACGATATCAGCATCAAGATGTTTGCCAGATTTAAGTAAAACACCTTTTTCAGTAAATTTGTCGATCTGATCAGTTTCTACACTTGCTTTGCCTTCACGTAAAATCTTAAACAAGTCCCCATCTGGCACTACACATAAACGCTGATCCCAAGGATTGTATGAAGGTGTAAAATGCTTCATATCAACCTTACCTTTAAGCTGCACTTCAATTGCTTTTAAAAGTAAACGACGTACAGTTTTAGGATGTTTCTGAGACAACGCATAAATAGCGCGCTGCATACCAATGTTACGTGCGCGGGTAAATTTATAAGCTGCCTCTTCAGACATAAATTTACGCGTTTTTTCATAGATGAAATCGATAGAAGGAACGCTAGCAATATACGTTGGTGAACGTTGCAACATCGTCACATGACCAGCCCCACCTTTAGCCATTGCTGGTACTAAAGTAATCGCTGTTGCACCACTACCAATAATAACCACCTTTTTACCTGCATAATCTAAGTTTTCAGGCCAATGCTGTGGGTGAATGAGTTGGCCTTTAAATGCTTCTTGATTTGGGAAAGAAGGTGCATAGCCCTGATCATAATTATAGTAACCTGTACAACCTACAACAAAGTTGGCAATCCAAGTCTGCTGTTTTTTATTGCTATCTTCGACTACAACCTGCCATTTTTTTGAAGCCGAATCATAATTAGCAGAAAGTACGCGATGACCAAAATGAATTTTTTCTTTTAATTTAAATTCACTAATTACTTCACCTAAATATCCTTTAATAGAAGCACCATCAGCTAATACATTCGCTTTACACCATGGTTTAAAGTTGAAACCAAAAGTAGACATATCTGAATCTGAACGGATACCAGGATAACGGAAAAGATCCCACGTTCCACCAAAAGACTCACGACGTTCTAAAATCTCGAATTGTCTTTGTGGTGAATTTTTTGACAAATGGGCAGCGATTCCGATTCCTGAAATACCTGCGCCAATGATTAAAATATCAACTTGCTTTTCCATTTTATTTTTATACCCATTGTTGAGAATATAAGTTTATTAAAACACAATTTTGACAATACACAATGTCAAGTTTGACCGTTTATCTGCTTTTTTATGTCACTTGAGGACATTTTTATAATTTATTTTGTGAATAGAAATAAAAAAGACCGGTATAAAACCGGTCTTTTTTGAATAAAATCAATTATTCAGCTGAAGTGTTTACTTCACGATCTACAAGCTCAACGTAAGCCATCGGTGCTGCATCACCAGCACGGAAGCCCGCTTTAAGAACACGTAGATAACCGCCGTTACGTTCTTTGTAACGAGGGCCGAGTACGGTAAATAATTTACCAACAGTTGCAGCATTACGAGTACGAGCAAATGCTAAACGACGATTTGCTACAGTATCGTTTTTTGCTAGAGTGATTAAAGGCTCAGCAACACGACGTAATTCTTTAGCTTTAGGCACAGTTGTTTTGATCAACTCGTGTTCAAATAAAGAATTAGCCAAGTTTTGGAACATCGCTTTACGATGGCTGCTTGTACGGCCTAATTTCACACCACTATTACGATGACGCATGGTGATAGTCCTACTTAATTAACGGCTACGATAGGCAAAACGGTCGTCCATACGAAGACTAGCTGGTGGCCAGTTTTCAAGACGCATACCGAGTTGTAAGCCTTTCGATGCCAAAACATCTTTGATCTCTGTTAACGATTTTTTACCAAGGTTAGGAGTTTTTAATAACTCAACTTCAGTACGTTGAACAAGATCACCAATGTAGTAAATATTTTCTGCTTTCAAACAGTTAGCAGAACGAACAGTAAGCTCTAGATCATCTACTGGGCGAAGCAAGATTGGGTCAACTTCTTCACGAGGCTCTTGAGCAACTGGAGTTTGGTCTTTCTGAAGATCAACAAAAATTGCAATTTGTTGTTGCAAGATTGTTGCCGCTTTGCGGATTGCTTCTTCAGGATCAACCGTTCCATTTGTTTCGAGGTCGATTACCAGTTTATCTAAATCGGTACGTTGTTCTACACGCGCATTTTCAACGGTGTAAGAAACACGTTTAATCGGGCTATAAGAAGCATCTAATTGCAAACGACCAACAGGACGCGTTTCACCTTCAGGGAAACGAGAATCAGATGTTTCATAACCACGACCTTGAGCAACTTTCAAGCGCATTTTTAATGAGCCTGAAGCACTTAAAGTACCGATTAAATGTTCTGGGTTAACCACTTCAACATTATGAGGTAAACGAAGGTCAGCAGCAGTAATATCGCCAGGACCTTGTTTTTCTAATGTTAAATATGCTTCATTTTGATCGAACAGCTTAATAGACAATCCTTTTAGGTTCAGCAAGAGCTCGACGATGTCCTGCTGCAAGCCTTCTAAAGTACTGTACTCGTGCTCGACACCTTCTATTTCTACTTCAACCACAGCAGCGCCAGGTAAAGAAGACAATAGAATGCGACGTAAAGCATTACCTAGAGTGTGGCCAAAACCACGCTCTAAAGGTTCTAGAATCACTTTTGCCGAGGTCCCGCTTACCGCTTCGACCTTGATCGCTTGCGGAGTTAGAAACTCGTTTGCAGTACGCGTCATTATTGCTACCTCAAGGATTATTTAGAATACAATTCTACAATCAAGCTTTCGTTGATTTCAGCAGGTAAATCAGAACGATCTGGTGCAGCTTTAAACGTACCTTCAAGCTTAGAATGATCAACTTCGATCCAAGCTGGAATACCACGTTGTGCAGCTAACTCAATCGCGTTTTTAATACGCAATTGTTGTTTAGCACCTTCGTGAACCGCAATTACATCACCAGCTTTAACTTGAATAGATGCGATGTTTACACGACGACCATTCAAAGTAATGCTACGGTGACTTACTAACTGACGAGCTTCTGCACGTGTAGAACCAAAACCCATGCGATAAACAACGTTATCAAGACGGCTTTCAAGCAATTTCAACAAGTTCTCACCTGTTGCGCCTTTAACACGAGCTGCTTCTTTATAGTAGTTACTAAATTGACGTTCTAACACACCGTAAATACGACGGACTTTTTGTTTTTCACGTAATTGTAGTGAATACTCAGATTGCTTACCACCGCGTGCCTGACCATGTTGACCAGGTGCTTTGTTAGCTTTTTTAGTTTTGACGTCAAATGGTTTAACGCCAGATTTAAGTTGCAGGTCTGTCCCTTCGCGGCGAGAGAGTTTGCATTTTGGACCAATATAACGAGCCATGAATGTTTCTCCTTACACGCGACGTTTTTTAGGTGGACGGCAACCGTTGTGAGGAATTGGAGTCACATCGGTAATGCTGTTAATCTTATAACCCACTGCGCCTAATGCACGAACCGCAGACTCACGACCTGGACCAGGACCTTTTACAAGGACGTCCAGATTTTTCAAACCGTAATCTAAAGCTGCTTTACCAGCAACTTCAGCAGCTACCTGAGCAGCAAACGGAGTTGATTTACGTGAACCACGGAAGCCTTGTCCACCTGAGGTGGCCCAAGCCAATGCATTACCTTGACGATCAGTAATCGTAACAATGGTGTTATTAAAAGACGCGTGAATGTGTGCAACACCTTCAGAGACGGTACGAGTGACCTTCTTGCGTGTGCGAGTATCTTTAGCCATCTTTTAGCTTCCAGAAATCTTACTTTTTAATCGGTTTGCGCGGACCTTTACGGGTACGTGCGTTAGTTTTGGTGCGTTGACCACGGACAGGCAAGCTGCGACGATGGCGAAGGCCGCGGTAGCAACCCAAATCCATTAAACGTTTAATGTTCATGGAAATTTCGCGACGTAAGTCACCTTCGGTAGGAACCTTAGCAACTTCTGCACGAATCGCATCAAGCTGAGCATCGTCCAACTCACGGATCTTAGTAGTTTCAGTAATACCAACTGTAGCTAAGATATTCTTAGCAGTGTGGCGACCGATACCAAAGATGTAAGTGAGGGAGATAACAGCATGCTTGTTATCCGGAATGTTTACACCGGCAATACGAGCCATTCACTTTCTCCAAAAAGGCAGTAGAGATAATCAACCGCCCCACAAAAATCTTGAGGGGCGGATATTAACCCAATTCGCCTACTGAAATCAACAGGTCTTGATTAGATTAACCTTGACGCTGCTTATGACGAGGTTCTGCGCTACAAATTACGCGAATAACCCCATTACGACGGATAACTTTACAGCTACCACAAATTTTCTTTACAGAAGCTTGTACTTTCATGATGAAACCTCTAAGTGCGCTTATCCCTTAGGATGAGCAGTCGTTTTTCTCATTAATGTTTGATTATCATATTGATGAGATGTTAAATGCGCTTGTAGCTGAGCCATAAAGTCCATAACCACGACAACTACGATCAATAATGAGGTACCACCCAAATAGAATGGAATCGCAAAAGAGCTTTGTAGAATCATTGGCATTAAACAAATGACCGTAATATAAATCGCACCAATAAACGTCAAACGATTAAGAATATGATCTAAGTAACGAGCAGTTTGCTCACCTGGGCGAATACCAGGCACATAAGCTCCGCTGCGTTTTAGATTTTCTGATACTTCCTTAGGGCTAAATACTAAAGCCGTATAAAAGTAACAGAAAAAGATAATTAACGCACCAAAGAGCACCAAATACAAAGGCTGTCCAGGCGACAATACTAAAGCTAAATCTTGTAAGCTGCTTTTAATAAAACCAGCATTTGGATCTGCACTTCCCACCCATTGACCAAGACTTGCTGGGAACAAGAGTAAAGAACTTGCAAAAATCGCAGGAATAACACCAGCCATATTAATTTTTAATGGCAAATGCGTCTGCTGTGCTGTAAATATACGACGCCCTTGTTGCTTTTGCGCATAGTTTACTGGAATGCGACGTTGTGCTTTTTCAATAAACACAATAGCTGCCAATACACCTAAAGACAAAAGACCAAAGATTACAAGACCAATTAAACTTGTCTGACCATTATCTACAGAAGAAACTGATTGCATAATTAATTTAGGCAAACCAGCGACAATACCTGCAAAAATAATCATTGAGATACCGTTACCAATACCTCTTTCAGTGATTTGCTCACCCAGCCACATTAAGAACATAGTTCCAGCGACAAGTGAAGTTACTGCTGGGATGTAAAACGCAAGACCAACTGACAGAGTAATACCCTGACCAATCAAACCTGCACACATACCAACTGCTTGAACCACTGCAAGCAACAATGTGCCCTGACGCGTATACTGATTAATTTTACGCTTACCTTGCTCACCTTCCTTTTTCAAGGCTTCAAGTGATGGAATTACAGTGGACATTAACTGCACAATAATTGACGCAGAAATGTACGGCATAATCCCTAAAGCAAGAATAGACATTCGCTCTAAAGCACCGCCAGAAAACATATTGAATAGCCCAAGAATAGTTCCTTGGTTCGCATGAAATAAATTTTCTAACGCAGCATTATTAATGCCTGGTACTGGAATATGCGCTCCTAGTCGAAAGACCAGCAATGCACCGATTAGAAAACTCATCCGGCGAATAATTTCACGGTATTTCACATGAAATGGCTGACCTTTCATCATGTTGACATGACCTGAAGAACTAGGAGACATAGACACTCGAGATTACTCCTCGACTTTACCGCCAGCTGCTTCAATCGCAGCTTTAGCGCCTTTAGTCAATGCAACACCTTGAACAGTGAATGCACGAGTGATTTCACCAGAAAGTACGATACGAGCACGAATTTGGTCACGACGAACAACATTCGCAGCTTTCAAAGTTTCTAGGCTAACGATGTCGCCTTCAACTTTGCTTAACTCAGATAAACGTACTTCAGCAGTTTTTAAAGCGATTTGGCTAGTGAAACCGAATTTAGGTAAACGACGATAAATCGCAGTTTGACCGCCTTCAAAGCCTGGACGAACGCCACCACTTTTACGTGATTTTTGACCTTTGACACCACGGCCACCAGTCTTACCAACGCCAGAACCGATACCACGGCCTAAACGACGGTGTTCACGTTTTGCACCTTCTGCAGGCGCAAGTTCATTTAAACGCAGAGTCATGGCTTATTCCTCTACACTAACCATATAGTAGACTTTGTTGATCATACCGCGGTTAGAAGGCGTATCTTGCACTTCTACAGTATGACCAATACGACGCAGACCTAAACCTTGTAAGCAAAGCTTGTGATTTTTCAAGCGATGTGAAGAAGATTTAGTCTGGGTAACTTTAATCGTTTTCATGATTGATTACCCTTGAATTTCTTCTACTGATTTACCACGTTTCGCAGCGACTTTCTCAGGAGAAGTCATATCACGCAAACCTTTGAAAGTTGCGTTTACTACGTTTGCAGCATTAGTAGAACCATAACATTTAGCAAGTACGTTATGTACACCTGCAGCTTCTAGAACGGCACGCATAGCGCCACCAGCGATTACGCCAGTACCTTCAGAAGCAGGTTGCATATATACACGGCTTGCACCATGACGAGCATTCACAGGGTGTTGTAAAGTAGTACCTGCAAGGTCTACAGTAATCATGTTGCGACGTGCAGCTTCAAGTGCTTTAGAAATAGCAGCTGGAACTTCACGAGCTTTACCACGACCAAAACCAACACGACCATTACCATCACCCACAACAGTTAATGCTGTGAAAGAGAAGATACGACCACCCTTAACAACTTTGGCTACACGATCAACGGCAACCAGCTTTTCAACAAGACCTTCGTTTTGTTCAACTTTAGCCATGATTAGAACTCCAAGCCGTTTTCACGAGCAGCATCAGCCAAGGCTTTGATACGACCATGATATTTAAAACCAGAACGGTCAAATGCAACTTTAGTTACACCAGCTGCTTTCGCACGCTCTGCGATTAAAGCGCCTACTTTAGTAGCCGCGTCTACATTACCTGTAGTACCGCTACGTAAAGATGCATCCAAAGTTGAAGCTTGTGCTAAAACTTTGCCACCATCTGCTGAAATAACTTGAGCATAGATGTGACGCGGAGTGCGGTTTACACACAAACGAGTCGCACCCAATGCACGAATGTGCAAGCGTGTGCTTTTCGCACGACGCAAACGGGATTGTTTCTTTTCGTTCATAAGAACCTCGCGCCTTATTTCTTCTTAGCTTCTTTACGAAGAATGACTTCATCCGAATAACGAACACCTTTACCTTTATATGGTTCAGGAGAACGATATGCACGGATTTCTGCCGCTACTTGACCTAACAACTGCTTGTTTGCTGATTTCAAAATGATTTCAGTAGCAGTTGGAGTTTCCGCTGTTACACCTTCAGGTAAAGCGTAGTCAATTGGGTGTGAAAAACCAAGGTTAAGGTTTACAACAGTACCTTTAACCGCAGCTTTATAACCAACACCAACTAGCTGCAACTTACGTTCGAAGCCTTCACTAACCCCTTTTACAAGGTTATTCAATACAGCGCGAGCAGTACCAGCTTGCATCCAAGCATCTTTCGATTCTTTAACTGGAGCAAGTTGAAGTTTACCTTCTTCCTGTTTTAGCTCGACCAGCGCATGCAGGTTGAAAGACAATGTACCTTTGCTGCCTTTCACTTCGACCTGCCGGCCGTTCTGAGTAACTGCTACACCATTAGGTACAGTTACTGGGGCTTTAGCCACACGAGACATGAGGAATCACCTATTAAGAAACAAAAGCAATAACTTCACCACCAACGCCCGCAGCACGTGCAGCGCGATCAGTCATGATGCCTTTGCTTGTAGAAACAATTGCAATACCTAAACCTTGCTTAACGCTTGGAAGTTTATCTTTACCACGGTATTGGCGAAGACCTGGACGGCTTACGCGTTTAACCATTTCGATAACTGGTTTGCCTTCGAAATATTTTAAAGTAATTGTCAAAGTAGATTTTGTCTCTTCTTGAGCAACTTCTACATTTGAAATATAACCTTCTTGTTGAAGTACGTTTGCAATTGCAACTTTCAACTTAGAAGAAGGCATAGAAACAGTTTGTTTCTTAGCCATTTGTGCGTTACGAACACGTGTTAGCATGTCGGCAACGGTATCTTGCATACTCATTTAGTCGCTCCTTACCAGCTTGCCTTAACAACGCCTGGTACATCACCCTGCATTACTGTGTCACGTAATTTGTTACGGCTTAAACCGAACTTACGGAAGTAACCATGAGGACGACCAGTTAAACCACAACGGTTACGAAGACGTACCGGAGATGCATTACGTGGCAATGCTTGTAACTTTAACATCGCTTCGAAACGCTCTTCTTCACTTGCATTTACGTTTGCAATCGTAGCTTTTAATTCAGCACGTTTTGCAGCGTATTTAGCAACTGTTTTTTCGCGTTTCAATTCGCGATTAATCATACCTTTCTTAGCCATATCGACCTCTTATTTGAACGGGAAGCCGAATGCACGCATAAGCGCACGGCCTTCGTCATCGGTGCGAGCAGTCGTAGTAATAGTAATATCCATACCACGAATACGATCAATCTTATCGAAATCGATTTCAGGGAAAACGATTTGCTCTTTCAAACCCATTGAGTAGTTACCACGACCATCAAATGATTTCGAAGAGAAACCACGGAAGTCACGGATACGAGGGATTGCGATTGAGATCAAACGGTCCAAGAATTCGTACATTTGGTCGCCACGTAAAGTAACTTTACAACCAATCGGCCAACCATCACGGATTTTGAAACCAGCGATAGATTTACGAGCAAGTGTAATTACTGGTTTTTGACCAGCAATTAATTGCATGTCGACTACAGCGCCATCTAATAATTTCTTATCAGTTGCAGCTGCGCCTACACCCATGTTTAGGGTAATTTTTGTGATGCGTGGAATTTCCATCACGTTCTTAATGCTAAGTTCTTCTTGTAACTTCGCTTTAAGTTCTTCGTTGTAACGTGCTTTAAGTCTGGCCATTGCCTTTTCAACCTATTACTTCGCTACCGCCACTGATTCACCATTTGATTTATAAACGCGAGTTTTCACGCCATCAATCACTTGGTAACCAACACGGTCAGCCTTCTGGGTTGTAGCATTTAAAATTGCCACGTTTGAAATATGAAGCGAAGCTTCTTGAGTAACGATACCGCCTTCAGCGCCAGTTACACGATTCGGCTTTTGATGCTTCTTCACTAAGTTAAGGCCTTCAACCTTAACGCGGTCTTCAGAAACAGACAATACAGTACCCTGTTTGCCTTTTTCTTTACCTGCGATCACGATAACTTGATCGCCTTTTTTAATCTTAGCCATGATTGCCTCTTATAGAACTTCAGGAGCCAATGAAATGATTTTCATGAACTGTTCAGTACGAAGTTCACGAGTCACTGGTCCGAAGATACGAGTAGCAATCGGAGCTTTGTTGTTGTTCAGGATAACTGCAGCATTATCATCAAAACGGATCACAGAACCATCTGGACGACGAATGCCGAATTTAGTACGAACTACAACCGCATTCATCACGTCACCTTTTTTAACACGTGCGCGTGGGATTGCTTCTTTTACAGTAACTTTAATAATGTCGCCAACAGAAGCATAACGACGATGTGAACCACCAAGTACTTTAATACATTGTACGCGGCGAGCACCACTGTTGTCTGCTACGTCGAGCATAGTTTCGGTTTGAATCATTGCCCTACTCCAAAACCGAGCATCACCGGTCACAATTTCGAAAGGCTCAAAGAGTACTCGAAATTGACCGATGATGCAACAAGAACGTCGAATTACTCAGCAGCTGCTTCAACTACTTCCACTAAAGTCCAAGCTTTAGTTTTAGAAATTGGGCGGCTTTCTTTAATGGTCACAACATCGCCAAGCTTAGCAACATTGTTTTCATCATGAGCGTGTAACTTAGTTGAACGGCGAATTGACTTGCCATACAACGGGTGTTGAACGCGGCGTTCGATAAGAACAACAATAGACTTGTCCATTTTGTCGCTTACTACTTTGCCGGTTAACGTGCGGACTGTTTTTTCACTCATTGTCCGTTCCCCTGTTTTTCGGTAAGGAGTGTCTTAATACGAGCAATTGTCTTACGAGCAACTTGCACTTCATGCGATTTACCCAACTGACCAGTTGCTTTCGCCATACGAAGACGGAATTGGTTAAGCTGTTGCTCATCAAGCAAAGCTTTCAACTCTTCTACCGATTTTTCACGTAGATCTTTAGTTTTCATTACATTACCGTCCGAGTCACGATAGTGGTTTTAAACGGAAGTTTAGCAGCAGCTAAAGCAAATGCTTCGCGCGCTAATTCTTCGTTCACACCTTCAATTTCGTACAGGATCTTACCTGGTTGGATCTGGCAAACCCAGTACTCCACGCTACCCTTACCTTTACCCATACGCACTTCAAGAGGCTTTTGAGTAATTGGCTTATCCGGGAATACGCGAATAAAGATTTTACCACCACGCTTAATACGGCGGCTAATAGTACGACGTGCAGCTTCAATCTGACGAGCAGTCATACGACCACGTTCAGTTGCTTTAATTGCAATCGAACCAAATGATACTGTACTACCACGATGCGCTAGACCAGTATTACGGCCTTTGTGCACCTTACGGAATTTGGTACGTTTAGGTTGCAACATGGATTATTCTCCCTTGTCAGCAGCACGGTCACCGCGACGACCACGACGCTCTTGACCTTCACCACGACCACGACCACGTTTAGCTGGACGATCTTCAGCAGGAGCAGGGTTCATGACTTGTTTCATGCCACCTAAAATCTCGCCACGGAAAATCCAAACTTTAACACCAATCGTACCGTAAGTTGTTTCTGCACGCATAGTTGCATAGTCAATGTCTGCACGCAATGTATGCAAAGGTACACGACCCTCACGATACCATTCTGTACGAGCAATCTCTGCACCACCTAAACGGCCAGACACTTCAACTTTGATACCTTTAGCACCAGCACGCATAGTGTTTTGAACCGCACGTTTCATAGCACGACGGAACATTACACGCTTTTCTAATTGAGAAGCGATTGCTTCAGCAACTAAACGCGCATCTAAGTCTGGGCGATCAATTTCGTTGATACTTACTTGCGCTGGAACACCCATAATGCTGGTAAGTTCGCGCTGTAATTTTTCAATATCTTCGCCTTTTTTACCGATTACGATACCAGGACGAGCTGTGCTAATAGTTACTTTAGCAGCGCCTGATGGACGTTCGATAAGAATGTTGCTTACCATCGCATTCTTAAGTTTTTTAGTTAAAAACTCACGAACTTGAAGATCTTTAAGCAAGTATTCAGCGTATTGTTTCGGATTCGCATACCAGTTAGCGTTATGACGTTTCACAACACCTAGGCGGATACCGATTGGATGAACCTTCTGACCCATATCAAACCCCTACCTTAACGGTGATGTGACAAGTACGCTTAGTAATACGATCTGCACGGCCTTTAGCACGTGGCATAATACGTTTAAGGCTCATGCCTTCGTCAACGTAAATCGTAGATACTTTAAGATCATCAACATCTAAACTGTTATTGTGTTCAGCGTTTGCAATCGCAGATTCCAATGCTTTTTTTACTAAAACAGCAGCTTTTTTATTGCTGAAGTTTAAAATATTTAAAGCATGCGCAACAGATTTGCCGCGAATAAGATCTGCAACCAAACGTGCTTTCTGTGCCGAGATAGCGGCACCGCGTAATTTAGCAGTTACTTCCATCATGACACCTATTAACGTTTAGATTTCTTGTCAACACCGTGACCACGATAGGTACGAGTTGGCGCGAATTCACCGAGTTTATGACCAACCATATGCTCAGTAACAATTACTGGAACGTGGTTACGACCATTATGAACAGAAATTGTTAAACCAACAAAATCTGGAAGGATCATCGAACGACGAGACCAAGTTTTAATCGGCTTGCGAGAGTTACTAGCAACAGCCGCTTCAACCTTAGCGAACAAGTGCGCATCGACGAATGGGCCTTTTTTCAGAGAACGAGGCATTAGTCAGATTCCTTTACTTGACGCGACGGTCGCGAATAATCATCTTAGTCGTACGCTTATTGGTACGTGTCTTGTACCCTTTAGCTTTTTGACCCCATGGGCTTACAGGTTGAATACCTTTGTTACGCCCTTCACCACCACCGTGCGGGTGATCAATCGGGTTCATCGCCATACCACGTACGGTAGGACGAACACCACGCCAGCGCGAAGCACCAGCTTTACCCAATGAACGAAGGTTGTTTTCTTGGTTAGAAACTTCACCAATTACAGCGCGGCATTCAACATGTACTTTACGCATTTCGCCTGAACGAAGACGAATAATTGCGTAAGAACCATCACGACCCAACAACTGAACAGAAGCACCAGCAGAACGCGCTAATTGCGCACCCTTACCAATTTTAAGTTCAACGTTATGAAGTGTAGAACCGATCGGCATATTACGAAGTGGCAAGCAGTTACCTGGACGAATTGGAGCATCGTTACCAGATTGTACTTTATCGCCAGCACGTAAGCCTTTAGGTGCGATGATATAACGACGCTCACCATCAGCATATTTCAACAAAGCAATATGTGCTGTACGGTTTGGATCGTATTCAATACGCTCTACAACAGCTGGGATGCTGTCTTTGTTACGTTTGAAGTCAACGATACGGTAGTGCTGTTTATGACCACCACCAACGTGACGAGTAGTAATGTGACCGTTGTTATTACGACCACCAGTACGTTTTTTAGCTTCAACCAACGGTGCGTAAGGAGCGCCTTTGTGAAGATGGTCATGAACCACTTTCTCTACAAAGCGACGTCCTGGAGACGTTGGCTTACATTTTTGAATCGGCATAATTTTCGTCCTTATTCCGCTGCGCTTTCAGCGGTATCGCCCAAGTCAGCCATTTCAACATCTTGGCCAGCTTTCAGGGTGACGTATGCTTTTTTAACATCAGAACGGCGTCCTAATGTACGACCAAAGCGCTTAGTCTTACCTTTAGTAATAGTTGTGTTAACTTTAACAACTTCTACACCAAAAAGTTTTTCAACTGCTTTTTTGATTTCAAGTTTAGTAGCATTGATGTCTACTTTAAATACTTGAACACCAACAGTATCACCTAATACTTGTGCCTTTTCTGAGAAGACTGGTCCTTTTAGGACTTGATAGATACGTTCGTTGTTCATCCGAGTTCTACCTCAATTTTCTTAGCAGCAGCTACAGACATCACAACTTTATCAAACGCGATCAAGCTTACAGGATCGATTGCAGTTGCATCTACCACATCTACATGCGGAAGGTTGCGTGCTGCAAGATATAAGTTCTCATCTACAGCGTCAGTAACGATTAATGCACGAGCAGCATTTAAGTCGTTAAGCTTTGCAAGCAATTCTTTAGTTTTTGGAGCTGCAACTGCAAACTCTTCAACCAATACAAGACGATCTTGGCGAACAAGTTCAGCTAAGATACATTGCATTGCACCGCGGTACATCTTACGGTTTACTTTTTGAGACCAATCTTGTGGACGAGCAGCAAAAGTTTTACCACCGCCAACCCAGATAGGGCTACGAATAGAACCCGCACGAGCACGACCAGTACCTTTTTGACGGAATGGCTTTTTACCACCGCCAGAAACGTCTGCACGTGATTTTTGAGCACGAGTACCTTGACGACCACCTGCTAAGTAAGCAGTAACAACTTGGTGTACAAGAGCTTCGTTAAATTCACGTCCGAAAGCAACTTCAGACAATTCAACAGCAGAGCCGGAAACAGTTTTTAAATTCACGGTATTTCCCCTCAGGCCTTGATGGTAGGACGTACAATCACGTCACCGCCAGTTGCACCAGGAATTGCACCTTTAACAACTAAAACAGAACGTTCAGCGTCAATAGATACGATTTCAAGACCTTGTACTGTTACGCGTTCGTCACCTAAGTGACCAGCCATTTTCTTGCCTTTGAACACGCGTCCAGGAGTCTGGTTTTGACCTGTAGAACCTAATACACGGTGAGAAACTGAGTTACCGTGAGTAGCGTCTTGAGTACGGAAGTTCCAACGTTTAACACCACCTTGGAAACCTTTACCTTTTGATTGACCAGTTACGTCAACAATTTGACCAACTGCGAACAAATCAACGCCAATAGTACCGCCAACTTCACGACCTTCAAGCTCAGCTTCAGTAACACGGAACTCTTTAACTAAACGACCAGCAGCAACACCAGCTTTCGCGAAGTGACCTTTCTGAGCGTTAGTTACGCGAGATTCGCGACGTTCACCAGTAGTTACTTGAACAGCTTGATAACCATCAGTTTCAAGTGTTTTGATTTGCGTAATGCGGTTTGGATCGACTTCGATGACTGTAACAGGTACAGAAACACCTGCATCTGTAAAGATGCGAGTCATACCACATTTGCGACCGACTAAACCAATAGCCATGTGCATAAACCTCTAAAAAAGCGGCCTAATTAACTTAGAAGTTAATCAACCGAAAGCCTTAACCCAAAGCGATCTGAACATCAACACCAGCCGCAAGATCTAATTTCATCAATGCATCAACAGTTTTATCTGTAGGTTGAACGATGTCGATCAAACGTTTATAGGTGCGGATTTCGTACTGGTCACGCGCATCTTTGTTAACGTGCGGTGAAGTAAGAACGTTGAAGCGTTCGATGCGAGTAGGCATCGGAATTGGACCACAAACTTGTGCGCCAGTACGCTTAGCGGTTTCTACGATCTCTTGAGCAGATTGATCAATCAGACGATGATCAAAAGACTTCAAACGGATACGAATTCTCTGGTTAGACATACCAGTAAACTCCAAGCCAAACATATAAAGAATCACCCTTGACGCATCTCACCCATTGGTAAGTGTCAAAGGCAGTGAAAATCACTAAGGTCATGATCGATGCCACGACTGTAATGCACATTTACTACTTTCTTCGCAGTAAATGCCCCTCCTTTTGAGGGTCGCCCATTATAACGATTGTTTAAGTCTTATGCAATTCTCTTTTTCTATTTTTTGTTCAAAACGCACTTTAACCTAGTATTCTCAACTCACTCTAGGCATTTATGACAAATTCAATCGCTTTATTTAAGAGTTGATTACCTTGTTCAAATTTTTGTGCTTCTGAATATTGCAGTTCACTCACAGGCTGAACATATTCCCCATTAAAAATAGATAGCTCTTCTTCATTTTCAAGCAAGAGTTCTAACGTTGCTGGTGTCATTTCTGGATGAAATTGAAAACCAAGCACATTTTTTCCAATTTGATACATCTGATTACGACAAGCTATATTCTCGGCTAAGTGTATAGCACCTTTGGGTATTTCAAATGTTTCGCTATGCCACTGCATCACCTTTATCTTTTCAGGCAATGGAAAGCTGTCTTGAGGTAAATTTGCCACCCTTTGAACTGTCGACCAGCCAAGTTCCTGATAGCGGTTTCGACTGACTGCGGCGCCTAGTGCATTAGCAATTAGCTGTCCACCCAAACAGAGACCTATAGCAGGCTTTCCTGCTGCTAAATAACGACGCAACCATCTTTTCTCTATCTTAAGCCATGGATAATTCGCCTCATCATTTACACTCATGGTGCCACCCATGACTAATAATAAGTCAACCTCATCAATTTGTGGTAAAGCTTCTATTTCAAGTGACCGATCAACCGGAAGTGCAAAAAACTCCGTAGAACTAATAGTCGCGTGGTGGGCTTTTAAAAATGAATAACAACTCCCAAAACCCTCACCCGCGATATGTTGAAAATAATGAACTCTTAAATGCGACTTCATGCGCTTAAACCTATTGTTGTTAGAATGTTGTAGTGATCTTTGCAAAAATAAAGCCAAGTTTTTGTTTTATAGGTCTACTGTAACGAAACGTCTTACAAAACTTTATAAATCTAGCGAAGAATTTAAATTTCTCTTAATCTAACTTTATCATTTAAAACATAACGCACTATGAAAAAGCATAACGATTTCCAGACTCGTCTCATTCATGCCCCAAGAAAGGCTCCGCAATTCATTGAAACAGTGCAACCTCCCCTATTTCGCGCATCAACTATTATTTTCAAATCAACTTCGCACCTTTTTGATCGTCACTGGACTGATAAGTATGACTATAGCTATGGAACACATGGCACTCCTACCACATTCACCTTAGGCGACAATATTGCGCAAATTGAAGGTGGCTTGCATTGTTTACTTGCACCGAGTGGCCTATCCGCAATTAATATTGTGAACTCAGCATTTTTAAGCACTAATGATGAAGTATGGGTTCCAGACAATATTTACGGGCCAAATCTAGAACATTTAACTTATCTACAAAGTCAATATGGCATTATTGTTAAAGTATATAACCCCATTGACGCTGCAAGTTTTCAACCCACCGAAAGAAGTAAACTATTATGGTTAGAAGCTGCAGGTTCAGTTACTTTAGAATTCCCTGATCTTAAAAATCTAGTCAAAAAAGCTAAAAAAAATGGTGTATTGACTGCTCTAGATAATACTTGGGGAGCGGGGCTTGCGTTTAATGCTTTCAATTTTTCTGATGAACATCTATCTGTTGATTTAACCGTTCACGCACTAACCAAATATCCAAGTGGTGGTGGTGACATTTTAATGGGTAGCATTGTAACTCGTGATGAGAAACTTCATCACCGCTTATTCCGTACGCATGCTATTTTGGGCATCGCAATCTCTGGAGATGATGCAGCTCAAGTTCAACGCAGCCTTGCTCATATGTCTTTACGCTATGAACAACAGTCAGCCAATGCTCACACTCTACTTAAATGGCTAAAGAACCAGCCTCAATTTGCACAAGTTCTACACCCAAGTGATGAATCCTCACCAGGCCATCAATATTGGCAAGAAATCTGCATAGACGATCAAAGTGCTGGCTTAGTGAGTGTTATTTTTAAACCTGAATATGACATTACAGCAGTACGTCGTTTCTGCGATGCATTAGAGTTATTTAAGCTCGGCTTTAGCTGGGGTGGACCCGTTAGCCTGATTATGCTTTATGATTTAAAAATGATGAGAAAACTTGAGAATACACATTTACAACAAGGATTATTGGTTCGATTCTGTATAGGACTAGAAGATCCGCAAGATTTGATACAAGATATCGAAAATGCACTGAAACAACTGTAAAACGACAAGATTATAGTGACTCAAACCATAGGATAAAAATATATGGGTACACCGATTGTTATTGCTAAAAATATTAAGGACACATCAAAAGAAATTGTTTTACTTCCCCAGTTTGCTAACCGTCATGGACTTATTGCAGGCGCGACAGGTACAGGTAAAACAGTTACGTTAAAAGTTCTAGCAGAGAGTTTCTCTCGAATCGGTGTGCCGGTATTTCTTGCCGATGCTAAAGGCGATGTTTCGAGTCTTGCAAAAGCTGGTGAAGCTTCGGATAAATTTAATGAACGCTTAAAACTTTTACAAATTGATAGTGTTCCATTCTCAGCGAATCCAGTTGTTTTTTGGGATTTATTTGGTCAGCAAGGTCATCCTATCCGAACCACCATTTCTGAAATTGGGCCAATTTTATTAGCACGCATACTAAACTTAAATGATACCCAAGAAGGTGTTTTATCTGCTGTATTCCGTATTGCAGATGACCAAGGTTTACTTTTAGTCGACTTTAAAGATTTAAAAGCCATGATCACTTTTGTGAGTGAACATGCAGCTGAGTTTAAAGCCGAGTATGGTAATTTATCTCCAGCCAGCCTAGGTGCCATTCAGCGCAACTTACTCGCTCTTGCCGACCAAGGTGGAGAACAGTTCTTTGGGGAACCAGCTTTAAATATTCTGGATTTTATCCAAACTGATGCAAACGGACACGGCTATATCAATATTCTTGCTGCCGACAAGCTCATGAATACGCCTAAGTTATATGCCACTTTCCTCTTATGGATGCTTTCAGAGTTATTTGAACAGCTACCAGAAGTGGGTGATATGGATAAGCCTAAACTCGTGTTTTTCTTTGATGAAGCTCACTTGTTATTTGATAATGCCAGCCAAGCTCTACAAGACAAAATTGAACAAGTGGTACGTTTAATCCGCTCCAAAGGGGTGGGTACCTACTTTATTACTCAAAACCCACTCGATTTACCCGAAAGCGTTCTTGGTCAACTTGGTAATCGCGTTCAACATGCATTACGTGCATTCACCCCTAAAGATCAAAAAGCTGTAAAAACCGCAGCAGACACTTTCCGTGCTAATCCCGAGTTTAAAGTTGATGAAGCTATTACCCAACTTGGTGTTGGTGAGGCACTCATTAGCTGTCTAGATGAGCAAGGTACACCACAGATTGTAGAACGTGGTTGGGTTATGCCTCCGTACTCTGCATTTACACCGATCACTCCAGAAGAGCGTCAGACTTTAATCTCGCAAAGTATTATTGCTGGGGTTTATGAACAAGCTGTAGATCGTGATAGTGCCTATGAAATGCTGCAGAATAAAGTTGCTGAACGCGAACAACAGCAGCAAGACGCCGAACTTGCAAAACAACAAGCTAAAGAACAAGAAACTTTAGCAAAACAGCAAGCTAAAGAGCAGGAACGTTTGGCACGTGAGCAATTAAAAGAGGAAGAAAGAGCAGCCCGTGAACGAGCTAAACTCACACAAGACATTGTGGGAACTTTTGCCAAAAGTGCTGCACGCAGTTTAGGAGGAAGTACCGGCCAAAAACTCGTAAGGGGCTTGCTCGGCTCTTTATTTGGTAAATAAAAATATTAAAAAAAATTGCGTTAATTTTAGGGGATTTTATATCCCCTAATTTTTTTATGGTTTTTTATAAAAAAGTTATTGCCATTAATTTTTTAAAGATGTATTTTAAATACATCTTATATAGCCAGATAAATAAGGTCTAGCCATGACTCCACAACAAATTGAACTTGTTAAATCTACTGTACCGGTTTTACGTGAACACGGCGTTACGCTGACTACATACTTTTATAAGCGCATGCTTAATAACAATCCCGAGTTAAAAAATGTTTTTAATTTAGATGACCAAACCAGCTTACGTCAGCCACGTGCTCTTGCAGCTGCTGTGCTTGCTTATGCAGAAAATATTGAGAACCCTACTGTTCTAGCTAAAGCGGTAGAACGCATCACCACTAAACACGTGAGCTTAGATATTCAACCAGACCAATATGCAATTGTTGGGGACAACTTGCTTCATTCAATTAGTGAAGTACTCAACGTGCCATTCGAATCAGAGCTTATTGAAGCGTGGAAACAAGCATACTTACAGTTGGCTGATATCTTGATTGGTGTTGAAAAACAAAAATACGAACAACTTGAAAGCTTAAAAGGTGGATGGGCTGGCTGGCGTTCATTTGAAATTACTCAAATTGATCCTCTGGAATCTGGCAAACGCTTCACTTTAAAAGCAACTGACCATGAAGACGTACTGACTAGCCCAGCAAATGCCTTTATTTCAGTTAAAGTACAAGTTCCCGAGCAACAACTTGAACAACCGAAAGCTTTTAAATTTACTGAAGCTCAAGAAGATAACTCGTATCACTTTGAAGTGCAGCCTGAAGAAAATCATACTGAGTTTTCAGTTGCTAATATTCTACTTGAGCATTATAGAGTTGGTGATCAAGTACAGGTTTCAGCCCCTTTAACGCTGTAATGTAAAAACCTCTTGCCTGAAAGTTTTCTTATTTAGACTTTCAGGCTAAGATGATCATCCTTTTAATCTCTTCCATTTTTGGTGATCATGCAACTTAATAAATTTACCGATTATGCATTACGACTCTTAATGTATGTTGCACGCCCAAGTGATGCACCCTACACGATTGCAGAAATCGCGAAAGATTTGCATGTTTCACAAAACCATCTAGTTAAAGTTGTTCACTTCATGGGCAAGCAGGAATGGATTATTACCATTCGTGGAAAAGGCGGCGGAATTCGCTTAAATCCAGAGGCACTTAACTCAAATTTAGGTTCAATTGTTCGAATATTACAGGGCGACAATCAAATTGTTGAATGTAATACACCACCTTGTGTATTACGCAGTCACTGTGGTTTAAAAGGTATTTTAGATCAGGCTTTAGAGAGCTTTTATCAAAGTCTAGATCAATACACACTCGGAGAAGTTTTGCAGCAATCAAAATCTGCTCCTGCCAACTCCCCTATTGCATTTTTACAAATCTAAGCTCTACTGATTTTGATAAGTCGACTTATTGAAAATTAGCAAGAATACCCAAGCTCCTTTATACTAGGCGCGAGCCCTCTCATTTAAAAAGTTATTTTTTATGCGTCGTAGTGAAAAATCGAAAGACACCAAAGCCAGACTCGCACCCAAGCAAAAGATCAGCTATGAAAAGAAACCAGATCCAGCGATCACGGCATATGCTGTGCAATCACTCAACTGGTTACGCCAAGCTGAGTTTCTAATGAGTGCACCTAAATTGGCACTTTGTGTTGAAGATAGTGGCTACGAGATCGCTTTTGCAGGACGCTCAAATGCCGGTAAGTCTAGTGCTATCAATGCATTAACCAATAAAAAACAGTTAGCGCGCGCCTCTAAAAAACCCGGCCGTACTCAGATGATTAACTTCTTTAGTTTAGGCAATCCTGATCAACGGTTAGTCGATCTTCCTGGCTATGGCTATGCAGCCGTACCTGAAGATATGAAACGAGTATGGCAAAAAGAATTAGAGAACTATTTAATCCATCGTAAAAGCTTACAAGGCTTAGTATTACTTATGGATATTCGCCATCCTCTACAGCATTTCGACATGATGATGCTAGAGTGGGCTTATTCACGTCATCTCTTTGTTCATATTCTCTTAACGAAAGCAGACAAACTTAATCGTGGCCCTGCAAACAAAGTGCTATTAGAAGTTAAGCAACAACTGAAAAAAATGAAGCTTGATTTCTCGATTCAACTTTTCTCCTCACTTAATAAGTTAGGTTTAGAAGAGCTAGCAAGTGTTATGGCTGGACGCCTGCATTTTACGCTTGATCAAGAGCCGGAATTTGACGTTGACGCGATCCCTGAAGCATCAGATGAGGATACTGAAGAGTAAATCGTCAAAACAGATACAATTTCTTTATTAAATTTATTTTCAAATTGGCCCCTATTGCTAAACACAAATGTAGGGGCTTTTTTTATACTCGTTATAACTTCATCGAGTTAAAAATCAGGACTAAATGATGAAATTGTTATCTTTTTTGAAGAACAAGGCTTTAGGTTCTTCTATTGACTATAAAATTCTTCCACGTAAAGTAAAATTTGACTGGAAAGATACCCCTGTTGACTGGATTCCAAATCAGCCTTTCGCAAGTTATTTTATTAATGAAATTAATAACATCTTGCCTGCCGGAGAATTCTGGTTTTGCCGTTTATACAATAAAGTTTTACCACAAATTAAAGATGAAAAACTTAAACAGGATGTGCAAGCATTTATCCGCCAAGAAGCTATGCATGCCAATGCGCATATTTCTGCCAATAAAGAATATTTAAGCGCACGTAATATTGATATCCAGCGAAATCTGGACATTATGAATTATCTATTTACCACTGCCTTAGCAGATAAACCATTCGACAAAGAAGTCCCTCAATTTCTACAAGGGCAATGGGACCTTTTCCGTTTAGGCGTTATTGCAACTGTTGAGCATATGACCTGTGTATTAGGGAAATATGCACTCTATAACGAGCGTTGGGAAGAATTAGGCGCTGACTCTGAAATGGTTGATCTGGTTAAATGGCATGGTTCAGAAGAAATTGAACACCGTACCGTTGCTTTTGATTTATATCGCCATTTGGGTGGTGGATATATTCCACGCTACTATTTAAGCCTTGCAGTGATTGTACTGGTGCTTGGATTATGGGTAGATGGCGCTGCACATATTATGAAACAAGATCCACGTTTTGCTGATGCTGCTAAATCTAGATTTTTCCCAGTATGGGTTGCTGTAGAGTGGTATAAAATTAGCAGAAAAGATAATCAGGTTTTACCAAACCCAATCTGGCTGATTGCCCAACAAATTGATTACCTCATGCCTTGGTATGATCCAGTTAAAGAAGGCAGCACTGAAGATGCGGTTAGCTATTTATCGCAATCTCCAGCAGCAAAAAGAGCCGAGTTACAAGCGGCTTAAAAATAAAAAAGCAGGATTTAAAATCCTGCTTTTTTATTTAGGAGATTAGACACTGATATCTTTATCTTTTGTATAACGGTCAACAACCACGCTAATCATCATATCACCCTGCACATTTACCACTGTTCTTACCGTATCCAATAGGCGATCAATCGGAAGTAAAATTGCAATTGCTTCAGCCGGTAAACCTACAGACTGTAAAACCATAATCATGGTAACCATACCTGCACTTGGAATGCCAGGGGCCCCTAGTGATGCAATCATTGCTGTTAAACACACAATAATTTGTTGTGTCAGGTTTAAGTCTAGCCCCACCAAATTTGCGACAAACAATGCAGCGGCTGCTTCATATAGTGCTGTGCCATCCATATTAAGCTGTGTACCTAAAGGAATTACAAAACCAGCTGTTTGCGGACGAACCCCTAAGTTTTCCTGTGCGCATTTCATACTAAGGGGCATTGTGGCAGAACTAGAGCTGGTTGCAAATGCTGTAATTAGCGCTGTACGTGTTCCTTTGAAAAAAGCCCAAGGACTCATGCGGCCAAAAATCCAAAGTAGTAACGGTAAAACAACAGCACCATGAAAAATGGTAGTCCCTGTCACTACAACAGCAAACTCAGCCAAACGACTGAGTACCGAAATATCTTCGGTTGCCATTAACTTTGCTAATAAGGCAAAAATACCCAGAGGTGCTAGCTTCATTACCCAGCTGACTAGCATCATCATCATTTCAAAAAATTGATGACTTAATACGCGAATACTTTTAAAACGCTCACCGCCATGGACTAAAGCAACACCAACAAATAGCGCAAACACCACAACCGCTAAAACGTTACCGTCGCTAAACGCCTTAAATGGGTTGATTAATGTATTTTGAATAAAATTAGTGAAAAAACTTGCAGGATTTAAACTATCTGGTGCCTGATAGTTTTGCATAGACGTTTGGAAAATAGAGATATCTATACCGCGCCCTACTTCAAATAGATGAGCACAACTTATACCTAAAATTAAAGCTAGTGTGGTTGTAGTCAAACAACATAAAAAGGTAATTTTCCAGACTGGACCTAACTGCCCTCCCGCCTGCAAATTAGATACACCCACAACAATCGAGCTAAAAATCAAAGGCACCAACAACATTTTAAGCAGCCCAATAAAGACACTACTTAATATGCCTAACCCATATAAACTATGTTTTACAAACGCAGTATCGGGATACAACGTTAATATAAAACCAAAGGCTAAGCCTAAAATGGCCGCAATAAGAATTTGTGTATTTAAGTTCATATCAGCATTATTTTTTTCAGTTGGCAATCCTTTTGCAAATATGACATGAGCTTGCTTTTCATACGAGCAATTTTTTGTCACATCGTTTCAATTAAAAATAAAAAAGCCATCTCATGAGATGGCTTTATAAATAAGCTTATTGTGTTTCAATTTCCCGCAAACGGATTAAACCCTCTTGCACGGTACTGCATACAAGTTGGCCATTTTGCCACATACGGCCAAAGTTCAAGCCGCGAGAAGCTGCGCTAACGGTTGCTTCCATATCGTAAAGCATCCATTCATCGGCACGCAGCGGGCGATGGAAATAAATGGCATGATCAATACTTGCACACTGCAAACTTGGAGAAATATAGCTGAGCCCATGCGGTCTCAAAGCAGTTGTCATTAAGGTAAAGTCTGAATAAAACGCAACAATCGCTTGATGGAGGGCAATATCATCTAATTGTTTTGGAATACGGTCATGTGTGCGGATATAGTGCGCATTATAAGGAGCTTCAGGTTGCGGTTGAAACGGATTTACCGGATCAATTGGGCGAATTTCTACATGGCGCTCACGCATAAAGCTAGCGCGAACATTTTCCGGTACGAAATTTAAAATACCTTCTTTGAGCTCATTTTCAGATTTAAGAGTCTCTGGTGCGGGATACTCTGGCTCTTGATGTTGATAGTTCAAGCCTTCTTCGGGGTTAGCAAAAGAAACCATCGCCGAAAAGATAACTCGTCCGTGTTGAATGGCACGAACCTGACGGCTTACGAAACTCTTCCCATCACGTAAACGGTCTACTTCATAGATAATTGGGGCATTAATATCGCCACCATATAAAAAATATGCATGCAAAGAATGCGCTGGGCGATCGGTTGTATAAGATGCCGCACGTAAAGCCTGACCCAAAACCTGCCCACCAAAGACACGTTTACCGACAAGATTACGGCTTATGCCACGGTAAATATTTTCTTCTAGCTTTTCTAAAGTAAGAAGATCGACAAGTTCTTGGGTTAACGCATTCATGAGAGATACCTTCATATTTCAGGTAAAAAATCGTATTAAAGTACAGATGTGTAGAATCTATTGTGCCATAAAAAACTATTTGAACATGGAACAATCAGTCAACTTCTGACGAACATTGCTCATATAACAGCTAAAAATACGATTTTTAACGATAAAATATGCCAAAAGCATTATAATTTATAAGAAAGTAGCATATTGTTTTTTTTAATAAATGCCGCAAAATAATTACCCTCTGCATTTGGTGCTGGGATTTGTCTTTAAGAAGTAGGAGTTCTTATGTCCAAGAGTGGGTTTGGTCAAATGTATCGTCGGCTTTCGAGTAAACTACTTGACCTCGTGGTAACACCACATGTTCTTGGGGAAGTTCCTACTGAACCAGTATCAGAAACAACAGAAACAGAAGCAAAAACTGACCGCCAAAAAGTGGTTTGTTACGTCTTACAAAACCACTCTCGAAGCAATGCTTTAGTGGTTGATGGAGAAACGCGTCGTTTAAATTTAAAACCTGCGTTAGACCCACTCATTGTGGGTACTCATCAGGAAAAAGCATCAGTTTTATTTTTACAGCACAATGATGAAAATAATTTACTGAATCCGCCTCCTCATGCTTTTCCACCGCGTTTAATAAAACTGATTGAAGTTTTACAAGAAAACCCTGAACTTGATATAGAGCTTGTTCCGGTTACAGTTTTATGGGGCCGTTCGCCAGATAAAGAAGATTCTTGGTTTAAATTATTATTTTCCGACACATGGGCAACACCAAGCACAGTTAAGCAGCTGGTTAATATTGGTTTGCATGGCCGTCAGTCTTATTTAGAATTTCATGAACCACAATCGCTACGTGAATTGGTTGAATATGCACAGCAGCATTATCCAAATCTTTCACCAGCAACTTATATTGTAAGTACGTTAAATGATTATTTAGACCGTCAGCGTGAAGTCGTGTTAGGCCCCGATTTGTCGGATCGCCGCAATGTCATGCAATCGGTTGTTAAATCTCGTGATGTGCAAGAAGCAATCCGCCGTGAAAGTATTCGCGGAAAAGTGAGCATGCTTGAAGCTGAACGCCGTGCGATTGGCTATGTGAATGAAATCGTATCGGATTATTCACACTCAGCAGTGCGCTTTGCCGATCTTGCCTTAACACGCTTATGGACCCAGCTTTATGACGGCGTAGAAGTACATAACTTTAGTACCGTTCGTGAACTAGCGAAAGACTATGAAGTTGTCTATACACCGTGCCATCGCAGTCACATTGACTATTTACTATTGTCATATGTGATCTATAAACGTGGTTTGATGGTTCCGTATATTGCTGCGGGCGATAACTTAAACTTACCTTTTGTTGGACAGCTTCTACGTGGTGGCGGTGCATTCTTCATTCGCCGCTCTTTCCGTGGAAATGGACTCTACACTACTGTATTTAAAGAATATCTATATAGTATTTTGTCACGTAACACGCCACTTGAATACTTTATTGAAGGTGGACGTTCACGTACTGGACGTTTATTACCGCCTAAAACCGGTATGCTTGCCATGACAGTTCACAGCCATTTACGTGGCCGTGCTAAACCGATCGTTTTCTTACCAACTTATATTGGTTATGAACGACTTATGGAAGGCTCAACTTACGTAGGCGAAATGCAAGGTAAGCCAAAAGAAGCCGAATCTATTTTTGGTATTGTGAAAACCTTACGAAAAATTGAACGTATCTTTGGTAAAGTCCACGTGAACTTTGGTGAACCCGTTTTCCTTGATGATCTGCTTAAGCAACATAATGCAGAAAACGTTTATATCGAGAAAAATGACGACCCAATTCCTCAAGCTGTTTCAGATGCAGTAAATAGCTCTGCACATGCAATTTTAGAAAATATTAACCGAGCTGTGGTGATAAACCCTGTTTCTTTACTTTCTATTATTTTGCTTGCAACTCCAAAGCATACGCTTGATGAAGAAATTTGTATTAAGCAGCTAGAAGCTTATCGTAACTTGGCATCGAACTTCCCATATGACCAACGTATGGAAGTAACGCCACTTTCTGGTAAAGAAATTATTGCGTATGGTTTAAAGCTTAAACTCATTAAACGCGTTCAGCATGCGCTTGGCGATATTATTGCGATTGAAGATAACCAAGCTGTTCTTCTGACTTACTTCCGTAATAACATTTTGCACGCCTTTGTTTTACCTTCTCTAGTAGCATCGCTTGTTGAGCATAATGGAAAAATCAGTCGTTCAGATTTAACTAATGTCATCTATACGCTCTATCCATTCTTGAAAGCTGAGTTATTCCTTAAATGGAAGAGCAGCGAGCTTAAAGCACAAGTTGAGCAATATGCAGATGCTCTAGTTCAATCTAACCTTATTCAACAAGACGATGAAGGTAACTTGATTAGCTCTGCGCCAAATACAGAAGAGCATAATCAGCTTGTTGTTTTAGCAACGCCAGTTAAGCAAAGTCTTGAGCGCTACTACATGACACTTGCGCTCATTACTCAACGTGGTTCAGGTAATATCTCTGCTAAACAAGTTGAAGAATTAAGTCATTTATTAGGACAACGTTTATCAGTTCTATATGAATTTAATTCGCCAGAGTTCTTCGATAAAGCTTTATTCCAAAGCTTCTTAAAAGTACTTACTCAGCAAAATTACATTCGTACCAATGACCAAGGCCAAATTGAGTTTGATGACAACTTCCGTCAAATGGCTGCTGGCGCACAGTTGGTGCTTGATGAAGTAACCTTGCAAATGTTGCAGCATATCACCACCTTTACTGACGAAGAATTGAAAGATGCTCTTGAAGCAATGGCATCTCAACAAGCTAAACGCCGTTTAAAACGCAAAAAAGCTTAAAGTCTTCAGTCAAAATAAAAGGCAACTTCGGTTGCCTTTTATTTTATTAGCGAATTGGACATTCAAAATAACGTGGATCGTCCATACAACGTAAGCGCTTCATAAGCTGAACGAAATAAGCATCGTAATAACCTGAAAGAACGTACTGATTACGTATTTTGGCAACCATTACGTCATAACTTTGCTTCTCATAAAAAGAGACATCTACCCAATAATAAGCAGGTAAATGATTTTCCCATTGTGTCGCACGATTCGTCAGCAATTGGCTATTTTGAACGAACCATCCTCGAATTTTCCGGCCAAAATTAGCAGGATAAGCTTGCGGCTTAATAATTAAGTTGACACCGAAATATGCCAAAGGAAAATTAATGACTTGAGTATCTGGTCCAAATTCTTTTTGTAAGTTATATGGCAATAAACCATACACGGGGGCAGCAATAATATCGATTTTATTTTGCTTAAACTGCGCAATCGCGTTAGATAAATCGACATAGACTGGCTGAGCACCTACACTCCGTACCAGTGCTTGCTGTGGTGGATTGTTAGGTAGCACCCCAATACGCTGATTTCTTAATTGAGCGACTCTAGAGAGGTTCTTATTTTTTAGAACCATGTAAGCAGTTCCAATTGGAATCATTCCCACAGCTTCATAATTCTTAGAAACCAGCCTTTTCTCAATTGTAGGGTGATTTAAAAGCTGCAAAAAGCTTTTGGCCGTACGATTATTAGGAATAAGCCCTATACCCGCGGTACTTCCCATAAACTGGTTATAACGATAAGTATTGAAATTGGATGCAGCCAAACCTGAACATTTCCCATCATCAAAAGCTTGTATGGCCTGCTGTTCTTTTTGATAGGTAACCACTTTAAATTTGACTTGATATTGCTGGGCATATAGCCGAATGTCATTTAAACGGCGAGTAATATCCCCTTGGGACCCGATAGGATCATATGCACACCACACCTGATCCTCGGCCCAACTCGCAGCAGCTGTTCCGCTCAAAATAAGAGCTAAACAAATTTTTTTCATTTTCAAACTTTTTATCTTTATCGGCAATTTGACTGCCTCATCAGGTATTTATGTTCTTATTTAAAGTTTAATCAAAATTTTATTTAGCGCTATGAACATTTAAACATAATAAATAGTCATTAAAGCAAATTGGGTGTTCTAACTGAAAACCTATTGTACATAAATGTTTTGCATAAATTCTTTTACCTGAAATTTGGTTTGATTCTAAAGTTAATTCTGGCAATCCCAATTGTTTTTGAAACCATGCGATAACTTCATGCAAAGGTAATGGTTGATTATTAGTCACAATATAGCTTGCTTGATGACTTTCATAATCAGCCATAAAAGCCAAAAATCTTGCTAAATCATCAATATGTATTCGATTGCTATAATGTATATTTGGATAACTTTGACTATTTTCAGCCATTTTCTTTAAACGGGCAATGGAAGTTCCATAAATACCTGTAGGGCGAACAATTACAGATTGAGTTGGATAGTACTTTTGCCAGAGTAGCTCCATATTACGCAATATATGGCCTTGTGCATCATTTGGATGAATTTCACTAAAATCATCAATAATCTCCCCTGCATTTTCACCATATACCCGCGTAGAAGAGACAACGATTATTTTTTTTACTGGATGTATTTTTAATGCTTCTCGAATCGGTTCAACACTATCAACATAAGTTTGCTGATAGCCCTCAACCGTACTCTCGTTTGGAGAAAGTAAAATATATACGACATCTACAGGTTCAATTTTACTTAAATCGAGCGTAAAAATATCCTGAACAAGATGTGTTGCGTAACTATCCGTTTTTACACTACGGCTGATTGTGGTAATTTGATGTTCTTTCTCAAATAGTTGTTTAGCAACACGCTGAGATGTTTTACCATAACCGATAAATAATATATGCATAGAAAACTCGTTGAGGGGACATGACTTCAGTCCATCAGTTACAAGGCGTTGGATCGGCTTCAGCAGCCCTGCTCGAAAAACTAAATATTTTTACCACAGATGATTTACTGTTTCATCTGCCACGTGATTATGAAGACCGCAGTACGATTATTCCAATGAATCAACTTGTGGTTGGGCGGAGCTATTTACTCGAAGGAGAAGTCAAATCAATTGATTTCCCCCCAGGAAAAAGAAAATCTATGGCAGCCTTGGTGCAAGATGAATTCGCTAAAGTCACCTTACGCTTTTATCATATTTATAAAAACCTGACTGATAAAATAAAACCCGGTCATCGCTTACGCATTTTTGGTGAAGTCCGTGTAGGTGCTCGCGGCCTTGAGATGTATCATCCTGAAATTCAGCTCATTCATGAACATACACCTCTACCAAAAACTCAGCTTACAGCAATTTATCCAAGTACGGATGGGTTAACTCAACCTAAATTACGCGAATACGTTAAACAAGCTTTAAAGCATCATAGTGACGCCTTACCAGAGCTACTCCCAAAACAATATACCAATGGCTATGCGCTTAAAGAGGCTTTGTATTACATTCATGAGCCTCCTGTGGATGCCAACATGCTGCAATTGGCTCAAGGCTCGCACCCTGCACAGCAACGACTTATTTTTGAAGAGTTGGTTGCACACCAAATTAGTTTACTTAATCGCCGTGCTTATATTCGCCAAATTGCTTCACCTGCATTTTCAAGCAGTAAAGTATTAGCTAAAAAACTATTAGAAGCTTTACCATTTCAAATGACCAATGCACAAAAACGTGTATCTAAAGAAATTTTAAATGACTTAAAACAACACCAACCTATGCTACGTCTAGTACAAGGCGACGTAGGTGCTGGAAAGACCTTAGTTGCCGCTGTAGCAGCTTGCCATGCTTTAGAAGCAGATTGGCAGGTTGCATTAATGGCTCCTACTGAAATTCTTGCAGAACAGCATTATTTAAACTTTAAACGTTGGTTTGAACCATTAGGTGTAACCGTGGCATGGTTATCTGGCAAACAAAAAGGTAAAGCCCGTGCCCAAGCAGAACAACAGATTAAAGAAGGCCACGCGGAACTTATTGTCGGTACCCATGCCTTATTTCAAGACAATGTTGGCTTCGCTAAATTAGGGCTAGTGATTATTGATGAACAACATCGTTTTGGGGTAGATCAACGCTTAGCTTTACGCAATAAAGGTGCTGAGCAGTTCACCCCCCATCAACTCGTGATGACGGCAACCCCCATTCCAAGAACTCTAGCAATGAGTGCTTATGGTGATTTGGACACATCTATAATTGATGAGTTACCTCCAGGCCGTACCCCAATTCAAACAGTTACGATTCCTCTTGATCGTCGAGAAGAAGTACTTCAACGTATTGCTTCAAATTGCAGAGATGGGAAACAGGCGTATTGGGTATGCACATTGGTTGAGCAGTCTGAGACTTTAGATGCTCAAGCAGCAGAAGCAACTTACCAAGAGATGAAAGAACGTTTCCCTGAACTCAATATTGGTTTGGTGCATGGCAAAATGAAAGCCGATGAAAAGCAAGCCGTCATGCAAGCATTTAAAAATAATGAATTACAACTTCTTATCGCAACGACAGTGATTGAAGTTGGAGTAGACGTTCCTAACTCTTCCATTATGGTCATTGAAAATGCCGAGCGTTTAGGGCTTTCTCAGCTACACCAATTACGAGGTCGCGTAGGTCGAGGTGCTCAAGCTAGTTTTTGCGTACTTTTATATAAAACGCCTCTCTCTCAAAATGGACAAGAGAGACTTTCTATTTTAAGAGAAAGTAATGATGGCTTTGTGATTGCAGAAAAAGATCTGGAATTACGCGGACCAGGTGAATTACTAGGGACTAAACAAACTGGGGATATGGGATTTAGAGTGGCTCGTTTAGAGCGAGATGATCACCTACTGATTCAAGCCCACTATGTGGCACAGCAAGTTTTAAAAGATTATCCAGAACAGGCAGATGCTCTATTAAAACGCTGGCTTCCTGAGGCGCCTCGCTACGCGTATGTTTAATTTTTTAAACTTCCAACATCTTATTCAGTTATTTTCACCTTGCTCATTGTGCGAGTTAGGCATGCGAGAAAAATACTCACTCTGTAAAGACTGTTGGGAACAGCTACCTTGGCTTAAACAAACGATTCAACGTAATAATCAATCTGTTCTTGTGGCCTGTAATTATGCTTATCCTGTTAACCGGATTATTCAGCAGTTTAAATATGAACAAAAGTTACATTATCAAATCTTATTAGGTGAAATTTTAAAACAATTAAAATTTCCCAAGGTACAAGCTATTGTACCCATGCCTATTTCCAATCAGCGTTTAATCGAGCGTGGTTTCAATCAATCATTACTACTTGCCAATATCTTAAGCAGACACTTAAAAATACCTGTTTGGCAACCAATCCAACGTTTAAACGAGCACTCTCAAAAAGGACTTACTCGGCTAGAACGCTTTGAAAATATAGAACAACAATTTTTACCTCATCATCAAGAGAAACGACGTTATCGCCGCGTTCTCATTATTGATGACGTGATAACCACAGGAAGCTCTGTTCATGCGCTCAGTCAAGCCCTTAAACAATTAGGCTGCACATCCATTCATACGGCGTGCCTAGCAGCAACACCGAAGAGTTAAGCTATTGCACTGTAGATAAATACTCTTCACACCAAGGAATGACAATTTCTTTGGTCAATGGTGCAAGTTGAGTTTCCGAATCATTTAAATCTATCCACTTCATTTCTGCAATTTCGGCTGCAATTTTAGGGGCCTGATCGAGCTGAACAAGATATAAATGGCTCACCAAAATATGATCCGGCTCATTGGCAGCTGCTGTTTCGAAATGACCAATAAATTGCTCAATCACACAAGAGCTTCCGACTTCTTCTAAAATTTCGCGTTGCATGGTGATCTCTGGTGCCTCATTAGGTTCCAGCTTGCCACCTACTTGCATAAAAGCGTGTGTATTACGCTTTCTTACAAGCAACAACTGATTTTGCTCATTTAAGATCACTGCGGCAGCGACCGTAATTGTTTTCACCTATTTAACCTCGTTTATGGTTGGACGTCTGCGTTTGTCCATTTTGGAGCAGGAGCCTGATATTGCTCAAATTGCTGAAGGATATCTTCAATTTCGTCTGATGCGATCAATTTATCAACGAACCGTGCTTGGCTGAATCCATTATCCACCGTTCCTTGAATCATTTTAAGTAAATCTTCATAAAAGCCCGCTACATTTAAGAAAGCACATGGCTTTTGATGAATCCCTAATTGCGCCCACGTCCATTGTTCAAAGATTTCTTCCAATGTACCAGCGCCACCCGGCAAAGCAATAAAGCCATCTGAAAGATCCGCCATCTTGGTTTTACGCTCATGCATATTTTCAACCACATATAATCTGGTTAGGCCCGGATGAGCTAACTCACGATCAACTAAAGCACGAGGGATCACGCCAATGACTTGTCCACCTGCTTGTAAGGCGCTATCGGCCACCACACCCATTAGGCCTGAGCGACCACCACCATAAACCAAGGTCTTCCCTTGTCTTGCAATAGCCTCGCCTGTAGCTTGAGCAATTTGTTGGAAAATTGGATTTGAACCAAGAGATGAACCACAGAAAATACAAATTGATTTCATAGTGTAAAAAACCGTTTTATTGAACTGTCATGCTGACAAACTAAACTATCGATAGAGTTTTTTTTTGCAAAATAGCGTATTGGCAAGTGTTTTTCGGCAAATCCTTGTCTAAAATACACCCATCCATTTCCATCAGACTGCGTGAGGAAAAAAGACACATGCTTGAAGCCTTTTATGCCACAGAACGCGGAAGTCTGGAAGATGCCACCATCAATGGTGGATTTGATCTACATCCCGAATTAGTCTGGCTTGATCTTATTGCACCCTCGCAAGAAGAGCAACAATGGGTATTAGATGCCTATGACCAAAATTTACCAACACTAAAGTCGCTTGAAGACATTTCATCTTCTGCACGATTTTACCGTGATGATGACGGTATTTTGCACATCAGTACTTATTTTTTAACGAAAAATAAAAATTATCAGGTGGATGGCGACGCTGAAGAGTCATCACATATGCTTGCCATGGTGCAAACCGTAGCTTTCATTTTACATAAAGACCGCCTCTTTACGATGCGTGGAGAAAAACTAGTTGCGTTTCGTGCCTTTCGTGCCCGTGCTCGCCGAAATGACTATGACATGGACTATAAAGATCCAACGTGGATTTTATTAGGCCTTCTTGAAGCAAAACTCGATGAGCTTGCGGATATCTTAGAAGATATCCACAAAGATTTAGAAAAATACTCCACCGAGGTTCTTAATAACCACCAACGTGAAAAAATTCTAGATCTCGATGACATGATTACACGCCTAGCTCAACAAGAAGACATGCTAGGGAAAGCGCAGCTTTGTCTGATTGATTTAAGACGTGTACTTACTTTCTTATCGCGTCCACGTGCATTAGGCAGTCATATTTATGATGCAGACATTCGAGAGCTCAGTGAAGATGTGCGCTCACTGGTAGAACATGATGCGTTCTTATTCCAAAAAGTACGATTCTTACTTGATACGACGTCTGGATTCATTAACACAGAACAGAATGATACGATTCGTCGATTCTCGATCTTACCAAGTATGTTAGCTCCTCCGATGCTTATTGCCAGTATTTATGGCATGAACACAGACGTATTACCTTTTGCACATGGTACGACCAGTTTCTTCGTTGTTTTGCTGATTATTATGGGTTTCTTTATTGGGCCGATCATTTATTTCCGCTGGAAAAAATGGATCTAAGTTTTGTAATAAAATGCTAATTTCGAGCATAAAAAAGCACCTAAATATAGGTGCTTTTTTACATAAAAAACATCAGATCAGTTGCAGGTCTTCCTGCAAATGACAGGCTTGAATGATCTTCAGCATTTTTTCAGGGACATTTTTAAAATGCAAACCAGTATTTTTTGGAGTCTCTCGTAACCATTGAACTAAAACAGCCAAGGCCAAGGTACTACCATGCTCAAGCTCAGTTAAATCCACCACAAGTGGGAAGCTTTGCTGCTTCTTTATGATAGCCAAACCTGCTTGATACTGTTGTTCCGCATTTTCAAAATCAATTTTTCCCGAAACAACCAATTGTTGGTTGAGATACTGAACCACACGTCACCTACTTATTTCTTTTTGTTTTGATTAACCGCTGCGTCTGCATCAGGTTGGAATGTAGCAATTGCTTTATTTAAATCACCGCCATTGCGTTTCACTGTTGCAGCAAACTGATTACGGAACTGTAATCCTAGATCAATACCAGAGACATTGATATTACGGATTTTCCATTGAGTACCTTTGTCAGCCAACTGGAAAGAAACAGGAATTTTTTCACCATTATGATTAAAGTCCAATGTCACTACAGGGTTTTTACCCGCAGTTGCCTTGTAAGGACGCATGGTATAGCTTTGATTTGTATATTTAGCAAATGCGCTACCGTAATTTTCAATTAATGTATTACGGAAGTTTGTTTCAAACTGAGCACGCTGTGCAGCTGTACTATACTGATTCGTCGCATAAGTACCCATCACAATACGAGTGAACGCTTGTGAATCAACATATGGGTCTAAGTTCTGACGTACAATTGATTTTACTAAAGCAGGATTGTTCTGCAACTTAGCATGATCTGCTTTTAAACGAGCGATCAAGCCATCAGCAACACGCTTGATAAAATCAGGTGGTGCTTCTGAAGGTGCAGCAAAAGCTGTACCTGCAATCATAGTAGACAAAAGACTTGCTGTCAGGGTTTGTTTAAACAACGTATTCACCTGGAACCACTCCTTCAAATAAACTCTTACTCAACAAATGACGGCTGTGCACTGCTGTCGGTACTTGCAGGAGCTTTTTCTTCTGCTGAGGATGAACCAGCGGCAACTTTACCTGCGCCACCACCAGTAATAAATTTACTAATTAAATCTTCTAAATCCATAGTTCCTTGGGTATTTGAAATTGTATCGCCACGTTTAAGATAGTTTAAACCACCACCTGGAACGACTTTCAAATATTTCTCACCCAACAAACCATTGGTTGCAACCATTATATAAGCATCTTCATCAATACTGGTGATGGAGGACATGTTACTGATCAGTTGCTGTTCCATTGCTTTTTGTTGCTCTGGAGAAGCCTGCGTATAGTCAGAACTATAACGTAGTTCATCTAAAGCATTTTTTTGAACTTCTTTTAGTTGCTCAGCATTAAAACTTGTCAATTTTCCATCTAAACCAAAGGTTACGGTAGCCAAACGCGTAACTGGATCAAGGGTGATTGAGTCAACACGACCAATTGTGACACCGCTCATCGTTACTTTAGCACGAGGCTTTAAACCATTGACGTTATCAAACTGAGCCTTCATGGTATAACTATCATTTAAGTTAGTACCAACAAGGCCACTAACTTTCATGGCTAAAAAGAACAAGGCAATACCGAAGATAATAACAAAGATACCTACGGCCAGCTCACTACTACGTGATTTCATTAAATCCCTCCGAACATGACCGCAGTCAACACGAAATCAAAACCTAAAACACATAATGAAGAATATACAACTGTTCTCGTCATTGCAGTTGCGATTCCTTCTGGAGTCGGATCACACGCATATCCTTGATATACCGCAATCCATGTACATAACAAAGCAAACACAATACTTTTGATAATGCCATTTACGACATCATGCCCAAATTGCACGTTGTTTTGCATACCGCTCCAGAATGAGCCTTCATCGACGCCAAGAAAATCGACACCTACCATTTTACCGCCCACAATACCAATCGCAGCAAAAATGACAGTTAGCATCGGTAAACTGACCACTCCCGCCCAAAGACGTGGTGATACGATTTGTTTTAATGGGTCAACCCCGATCATTTCCATGCTAGCAAGTTGTTCACTTTGCTTCATTGAACCAATTTCTGCTGTTAATGCAGAACCTGCTCGGCCAGCAAATAATAAAGCAGCAACCACTGGTGCCAATTCACGCAGCAATGTTAAAGACACCATGGTGCCTAGCATTGATTCACTGCCGACGTTCACTAAAATTGAATATCCTTGTAAACCCAGTACCAAACCAATAAATAGGCCCGACACAGTGATAATTAACAAAGACATCACCCCTACCCGATGCATTTGGTAAATAAATCGTCCAAACCCACCAGATGAAGGAAAAGAAAAAACAATTTGTAAGAGCATTAGTGCCGCAACACCAATCCCTCGAATCCGCTCAATAACGAGTCTACCTAACCAGGCAATCGTATTCATGGACGAACCTCGTTATCTAAATAGGCTTGATGACTAAATTGGTATTCAACTGGTCCTTCTGCCGAACCTGTTAAGAATTGGCGCACAAATGGAGAAGCATATGCCTGTAATTCTTCTGGTGTTCCTTCTCCCTGAATTTTTCCTTCTGCTACAACATAAATGTAGTCAGCAATAGAAAGGGTTTCGGGAACGTCATGCGAAACAATAATTGTGGTTAAATCTAAAGCTTCTCGCAATGAACGAATTAAACGTGTCAACACGCCTTTTACAATTGGGTCTTGCCCTGCAAACGGTTCATCGTACATGATTAAATCAGGGTCAAGTGCGATCGCACGTGCTAAAGCGACACGACGGTTCATACCACCTGAGAGTTCTGTAGGCATTAATTGTTCAGAACCACGCAAACCTACTGATTCCAGTTTTAATGCAACCAGTTCAGCAATTAGATTTTCAGGAAGCTTGGTATGTGCTCGAATCGGAAACGCCACATTTTCATAGACCGACATATCCGTAAATAAAGCACCGCTCTGAAATAACATTCCCATACGTGCACGGGCTGAAAAAAGTTCCTGACGGGACATTTTTGCAATATCTTTACCGTCGAGCAAAACTTCGCCCTGATCAGGAACTAACTGTCCACCGATCAGACGTAATAATGTTGTTTTACCTGTACCAGAAGGTCCCATAATAGCCGTAATCTGGCCACGACGTATATTTAAACTAATATTGTCATAAATGACGCGTTCCCCTCGATTAAAACTCAAATTTTTCACTTCAATAAGTGGTTGAGTCGAGAGAGGAGTTTTATTATTCATAATGGCAATCGTTCCTGCACTTTTATGCACGCATACTATAACACTGAAAATTGGCAAACTTGTTGTTATTTTGACAAAAGCAAAGCTAACTTAGTTGGTAGAAATAGAAGAGGTATGTTCGTAAAAAGAGGTTAATTCAGAAATTTGAAACTGCTCAATAGAACTTCCAGTTATAAAAGCATAGGCAAAATAAACCCCATTACACAAAACAAGTGCAATAAAAAGATAAGGCAAGCCATGCTGAACTAATAAGTTCTTCAACTGTGCCATTATTGTTTCTTTTCGTTTACTTTTACTCATTATTTAATAAAAAATTGAACCAATTCACACTTTGTTATTTTATAACAAAACTGAAAAATAAGAAAGGCCAGTATTTCTACTGGCCTTTCTTTAAACAAACTATTGATTAACGGTCGAATTTACGACGCGGTTTATCATCAAAACTACGACGTGGACGATCTTCACCACCGAAGCTACGTTTTGGGCGATCTTCGCCACCAAACGCTGGACGCTCACCACGTGGTTTATCATCAAAGCTACGACGCGGTTTATCGTTAAAGCCACCTTCGCGGCGTGGACGATCTGAGTTGAACTCACGACGTGGACGATCTTCGCCACCAAATGATGGACGTTCACCACGTGGTTTGTCATCAAAGCTACGACGCGGACGATCTTCACCACCGAAATTACGTTTTGGACGGTCACCAAAACCATTTTCACGACGTGGTTTGTAATCTACACGGTTACCACGGTTGTCATCATTTGAGTCAAAACGCGGTTTATCGTTGAAACCACCTTCGCGACGCGGACGATCTGAGTTGAACTCACGACGTGGACGATCTTCAAAACCACCTTCACGGCGTGGGCGATCTGAATTGAACTCGCGACGTGGACGATCTTCACCACCGAATGGGCGTTCACCACGTGGTTTGTCATCAAAGCTACGACGTGGACGGTCATCACGACCACCTTCACGGCGTTTGAAGTTGCTTTCGCCTTCAAAACGACGACCACCGCCAAAACCGCCACCACGACGACCATCACGACCACCGTTGCCGCCACGACCACGACCACCGCCATCACGACCTGAACGAGCAGGAGGTGGAGATGGCTCTAAGCCTTCAATTTCAGAAACACTTAAACGTGCATCTAAATAGTCTTCAAGCGCACGGATTTTACCGCGTTCACGATAAGTCGCTAAAGTAATTGCTTGACCTGTACGACCAGCACGACCTGTACGACCAATACGGTGTACATAGTCTTCATGTTTCATTGGTAAACCGAAGTTAATTACGTGAGAAATTGTCGGTACGTCAAGACCACGTGCAGCAACATCTGTCGCTACCAAGATTTTTGCACGGCCTTCACGAATACTACGTAAACGACGGTTACGAACTGTTTGTGGCATTGCACCGTGAAGTGCAACTACAGAATGACCTGCTTCTGCAAGTTCTTCAGCCAACATATCTGTATCTTCTTGAGTGCTCGCGAATACAACCGCTTGATCAAGAGTTTCATCAGCCAACCAGTGAGTCAGAAGTTTCTTCTTGTGTTCGAAACCATCTGTCCAGTGTAAAGTTTGGGTGATGTCAGTGTTTGTACTGTGACCTGTTTCAATAGCAATACGCTCAGGTTCATTCATCATGCGCTCAGCAAGACGAATAATACGGTCAGCGAAAGTTGCAGAGAACATTAATGTTTGACGACGGTTACCAGCTAAATCGCTGATTGCTTCTAAATCTTCAGAGAAGCCGAGGTCTAACATACGGTCAGCTTCGTCAACGATTAAAGCTTCAACTTTATCTAACTTTAATTGACGACGGTTTACTAAATCTAATAAACGACCTGGAGTCGCAACAATAACTTGCGCGCCTTTAAGTTGTTGGATTTGCTTACCAAAAGGCATACCACCCATGATTGCAGCAATACGAACACCTTTCATGTGACGTACGAAAGCAATCGCATCTTGGCTAACTTGTTGAGCCAATTCACGTGTTGGGCATAAAACTAAAATATTAGGTTGGGTCACAGCTTTCATACGTTCTTTGAACGGAACAAAAGTTTCTTGACCAGCTAAATTATGTAATGTCGGTAATAAAAATGCCGCAGTTTTACCAGAACCAGTCTGGCTAGATACTAGAAGGTCTTTTCCTTCTAAAGCTGCAGGAATAGATTGTTCTTGCACAGGAGTCGGGGTAGTAAAACCTAAACCTTCAAGCGCTTGTTGTAAGGTTTCATGCAAAGAAAATTCGGCAAAAGTTTTGCTCATAGAGAGTTTCACCCTAGTGGGTGCTCCATTTTTAATAAATACAAAATAGACATCGGCACAAAGCGGCAAAGCAAAGTTAGCTGAAACGTTTTTTCAGCAGCAATCCGAGTAACGACGATGTGGACTAAACGCACGCTTGATTACGGCCGAACCTGAAGAATCGCTGAGCGATCGGGGCGCAAGAAATGGTCCTCTCTATGGACAGCGTGCGCTTACAATGAATAGAACAGAATGTTCAGGTAATGAACGGAAATTTAAGTGCGTGGGCGGATTATAGCAGAAAGAAATTAAAAGTCATGTGTTTTAATCAACTTTCTTCATATTTATTGAACTAACTAAAATTTACCAATCACTTAAAAAATAAAACCCTCTGATAAAAGAGGGTTTTATTTATAAATAATTAAATTATTTTGCAGCTTGAGCCCAAGCTGGAACTACAGTTTGCATTAAAGGTTTTAGCATTTTAAGTGAACTTGCAAGCACTTGACCATTTTCAAGAGATTCATTACCACCGCGTGCATCAACCACTACACCGCCTGCTTCTTTAATAATAAGCTCACCAGCAGCGATATCCCATGGTTTTAAACCAAGCTCAAAGAAACCATCAAAACGGCCAGCAGCAACATATGCTAAATCTAGGGCAGCTGAACCACCACGACGAATTTGTGCGCCTGCTTGAGTAACCGCTAATAATGAAGCAAAGTGTTGTTCTGCGTAAGATACGATCTCACCAGCACGTTTAGCGCGGTAAGGATGGCCTACTGCCAAGAATGTATTTTCTAAAGTATCTTTTACATTTACACGAATACGGCGTTGGTTCATGACCGCACCGCGACCGCGACTTGCAGAGAATAATTCGTCACGTACTGGGTCGTAGATTACGCCGTGTTGAGTAACGCCTTTATGCTGAACTGCAATAGAGATACAGAAATGAGGGAAACCATTAATAAAGTTTTGCGTGCCATCAAGTGGGTCAATTACCCAGCACCAGTCTGCATCGTGGCCTTTGCCTTCTTGCAAACCAAACTCTTCACCTAAGAAGCTATGGTTTTTATAACTTTTACGTAATGTATCAATCGTCAATTGTTCCAAATAACGATCTACACGTGTTACCGGGCCATCAATGCCTTTTTCTTCAACTTGCAAATCGAGTTTATGACGATTTTGATGCGCTTTTAAAAGCTCTTGACCAACTGTTTGAGCCGCACGCGCAGCCATAACCACCATAGGTTCCATTGAACACCCACTACAATACAAATTTGAAGATTTTGACAAAGAATAATGCATAAAAGCGCATACATTTTAGCAAATGAATGCGCTTTAGGGGAAAAAATGTTTCAAAAATTTTATTAAAGACTTAAACCACCTGATTTAGCTTAAGCCAAGCTCGTTCAATTGAGTTCAAAATACCTTTAGCATCTAAGCCACAATCTTGTAGCATTTGGCCATGTGACGCTTGCTGCAAGAACAAATCTGGCAGACCTAAATTAATGATAGGTTTAACAATTTGTTCTTGTGCCATGAACTCATTTACTGCACTGCCTGCACCACCCATAATCGCGTGTTCTTCAACAGTGACAAATAATTGTGTATGTTCAGCCAAATCACGAATAATTTTTTCATCAAGTGGTTTCACAAAACGCATATTTACAACACGCACACCAACATCATGTTTTTGTGAAAATTGCTCAGCAGCTTCTATGGCAACCATAACGCGACTACCAAACGCTAAAATCGTAATCTGCTCATCACAAGCAGGTTTAATTTCAGCAATGACTTCTGCCTTGCCTAATTCAATAGCAGTTAGCTCTTGCTGAATTTCAACACCTACCCCAGCACCACGAGGGTAACGTACTGCTGCTGGCCCATTATAAGCATAGGCAGTATGCAACATCTGGCGGCATTCATTTTCATCTTTTGGTGCCATGATGACCATGTTCGGAACTGTACGCATATATGCATAGTCATATGCACCAGCATGAGTTGGACCATCTTCACCAACCAAACCAGCACGGTCAATACCGAAAGTTACATCAAGATTTTGTAATGCAACATCATGAATAAGTTGGTCGTAACCACGTTGCAAGAATGTTGAATAGATTGCAACAACAGGTTTTAACCCTTCACACGCCATTCCTGCTGCAAGTGTTACTGCATGCTGTTCAGCAATTGCAACATCGAAGAAACGTTTTGGAAATTCTTTAGCAAACTTAACCATGCCCGAGCCTTCACACATGGCTGGAGTAATCGCTAATAAACGTTCATCCTGTGCAGCTTCATCACACAACCATTGACCAAATACATCAGAATATTTTGGTGGCGTTTTACCTGCTGAAGTCGCATTAATTTTGCCAATTGCATGATAGGTAATTGGGTCAGCTTCTGCCGGAGTAAAGCCTTTACCTTTTTTAGTATAGACGTGGACTAAGCGTGGACCTTTACGCTTTTTCAATGCATTAAATACTTGAACGAGTTGATTTACATCATGTCCATCAAAAGGACCGAAGTAGTCAAAACCAATTGCTTTAAATAAATTATCGGCCGCATCTGTTGCCGATTGATGTAAACGAGAGTTGTACGTCCATTTCGGATGCGGCTGTACATAAGCCTCACCATGTTCATCGACATTAACTAAATGACCTTTTTCCCAAATTGCAGCTAAATGCTTAGCAAAACCACCTGTACTGCAAGAAATCGACATGTCATTGTCATTAAGTACAACAATTAAATCGGCATCGTGTGCAACAGCATCGTTCATGGCTTCAAATGCCATACCTGCTGTCATTGCGCCATCACCCACAATACAAACCACTTCACATGGGTCATTTTGATAGCGACGTGCTAAAGACATTCCCAAACCTGCCGAAATTGCAGTTGATGAATGCCCTACTCCAAAAGTATCAAAAACTGATTCTTCTCTAGCTGGAAATGCTGCTAAACCGTTTTTAGCACGGATTGTTGTCATTTGCTCACGGCGACCAGTCAAGACTTTATGGGGGTACGCCTGATGTCCTACATCCCAAACTAATCGGTCATTTGGAGTATTAAAGCAATAATGCAGCGCAACCGTCAGCTCAACCACGCCGAGGTTAGCACCGAAATGGCCACCACTCTGGCCTGCTGCATATAAAATATATTGACGCAACTCATCAGCCACTTGAACCAATTGGCTATGCTCGAGCTGACGTAATTGTTGAGGATGATCAATTGCATCTAACAATGGCGTAACAGGGCGTTGAGTTGGAATTTCGGTATACAACATATGTGGCAAAGCCTTTATAAGCCTGGCAAATCCTAAGCTGGGTCAAAATGGGTCGATCATACAATCGAATGAAGTCACCTTCAATCAGCCACATTTGCGAACGAGGTCATGCAAAGCAGTCTCTCATACAGTATGGGTATGGTTGGCAGATTATCCTGAATAATCTGACTATTTATCAACTATTATCGTCTTCTTTATACAAAAAAGAAAACCTTAGTGCTCAAAATGATTATGACAATTCGACCAATCTCCCAGCATTACGCTATACTTTAAACCGTTTTCGGTTAAAAGATGAGTTAATCTGTGCCTATAGAGTTCATTGCAACATCAAAACTCCCGACTGCTTTTGGTGAATTCAATATTTCTGTGTTTCAAGATCCAGTATCAGGTGAAGAACATGTGGCACTGTCTAAAGGGTTAGAAAATCCACCCACAGGCCCTGTTTTAGTACGTGTTCATTCAGAATGCTTAACAGGTGATGCTTTTGCGTCATTAAAATGTGACTGCGGCCCTCAATTACAGGCAACTCAAAAGCTCATTAACGAAGCAGGTCAAGGCGTTATTTTATATTTACGCCAAGAAGGCCGTGGTATTGGGCTTACGAATAAAATTCGTGCGTATGCCTTACAAGATCAAGGTCATGACACGGTAGATGCAAATTTACTTTTAAATTTGCCAGCTGATGCGCGCCGTTATGACATGTGTAGCATTATGCTCGATCACTTAAAAGTAAAAGAAGTTAAGTTAATTACTAACAATCCTTTGAAAATTCAGGCACTCAAGGATCAAGGTATTAATGTGGTTGGTCGTGTTCCGTTAACGGTTGGACGTAATCCTTTTAATGAACAATATTTAAAAACTAAACGTGAACGCATGGATCACCTTTATCAAAAAGATGATTTCTAAAACAAAATTATAAACTTAAAAATAATTGGAAGGGATTTTTAAGACATTTCTTAAAAATCCCTTACTTTTTTTATGGTTTTGTGTTTTGATGTATCTATCTCCTATCTCAATCATCTTTGAGGGTCACTATGCAACATCCGACTTCAACAGATATTCAACGTGTCCGCGAATTTCTCCTCGATTTACAAGCCCGTATTTGTGCTGGTTTAGAACAACAAGAAAAAGCTGGCGGTGGTACGGGTGAATTCATTATTGATGATTGGGAACGTCCAGAAGGTGGTGGTGGTCGTTCACGAGTTTTACAAAATGGCACCGTGATTGAAAAAGGTGGTGTGATGTTTTCTCACATCAACATTAGTAAACTGCCCGCTTCTGCTACAGAAAGACATCCTCAAATTGCTGGTGCCAAAGCACAAGCGCTTGGTGTGTCATTAGTCATTCACCCTAAAAACCCGAATATTCCAACCTCCCATGCCAATGTACGTTTATTCGTTGCAGAGCCTGAAGGACAAGATCCAATTTGGTGGTTTGGCGGTGGTTTTGACTTAACACCGTTCTATCCAGATGAACAGGATGTTATCGACTGGCATCAAGCCGCATATGACCTATGCCAGCCTTTTGGTGACAATGTCTACGCTGAACATAAAAAATGGTGTGATGACTATTTCTATCTAAAACATAGAGATGAACAGCGTGGTGTCGGTGGTTTATTCTTTGATGATTTAAATTGCTGGGATTTCGAAACCTGCTTTAAATATATCCAAGCTGTAGGCAATGGTTATTTAAATGCCATTCTGCCAATTTTTGAAAAACATCGTGAACAGCCTTATACCGAAGCTCAACGAGAGTTCCAGCTTTACCGTCGTGGTCGTTATGTCGAATATAATTTAGTCTATGACCGCGGAACATTGTTTGGCTTACAAACAGGTGGACGTATTGAGTCTATTTTAGTAAGCCTGCCTAATCTTGCAGCTTGGTCATATCGTCCACAATGGGATGAAGACTCACCAGAGAAACGTTTAACTGACTATTACTTAAAACCACGTGATTGGTTAAACCTAAAAGAAAAAGTTGCTTAATTTTTTGCTTTTCGGAGATTCTTTGGCTTCCACCCTAAAGAATCTCCTTTTTTATTTCCAATTTTCCAAAACTCATTCAAATATTTTTTCTTATTAAAATTTGGCTTATAGTGAGGCCTGCTGAAAATTCAGTACAGACTTTATCTGCCTCATGCCATTTTAAAATTTTGGATATAAGAATGACCAAACAGTTTGCAGTAATTGGCAACCCCATCGAACAATCACGCTCTCCTGAATTGCATCATGCTTTCGCTCAAAAAACAGGTGTTGACCTAGACTACCAAAAACGTCTCGCGCCTCTTGATGGTTTTGAGCCGAGTATGCGTAGTTTCTTTGAAAATGGCGGAAGTGGCATGAATGTTACCGTGCCGTTTAAAGAACAGGCGTTTGCTTTGTGTGATGTGCTGACTGAACGTGCTCAAATTGCCAAAGCTGTAAATACACTTTGGATGGAAAATGGCAAATTGTATGGTGATAATACAGATGGCCAAGGCTTAGTTGCAGCAATTCAAGCTTTAGATTGGAACCTAGAAAATACAACTATTTTAATTTTAGGTGCTGGTGGTGCAACTCGTGGTGTTATTTACCCGCTTGTGCAGGCTGGCGCTAAAAAGATTGTGATTGCAAACCGAACTTTCGCTCGTGCAGAGCAACTTGTAGATGACTTAAAAGCAGCAGTCCCGCAAGCTCAATTACAAGCAATTTCTCTAAATGAGCTAGAAGGGAAATTTGATATTGTAATTAATGCAACTTCTGCAAGCCTATCTGGTGATGCATTACAACTACCAGAAAATTTAGAGTTCAAATATGCCTATGAGATGGCCTACGGCAAGCCATCTAGCTTTCTTGATCAAGCCAAACAGCGCAATGTACCTTATGCGGAAGGTTTTGGCATGCTCGTTGGTCAGGCCATTGAAGCTTTCTATATTTGGAATGGCGTAAAGCCAGAATTAAAAGATTTTCTATAAGTCAAAAAAGAACCTACTTAAGTAGGTTCTTTTTATCTCAGCTATTATTTTTTTGCTGCAACCATCTGCTTATAAACATCTCGGAAAATCTCATAATCAATAAATTCATTATGTTCAGGTTTTAAATTCTGAATTGTTTTTTCCGTAAGTTGCTGTTTGCGAGCAGCGACATAAACTTTACCTAAAATATCAGCTGTTTCTGACAACAAGTGTTTTTCTTCGTCAGAACTACCATTTTGTTTTTCAAACTCTAATTGATACTGTTTTGAGAAAAGCTCTGCAGGTTGCTTATATTGTTTCTGTAGTTTTTGCCATGCTTCACGTCCAGCTTCACCTTGTATTGTTGTGATCACAATATGGTCCACAGCTCGGCCTAAGTCATTATCAAATTGGTCTTCTTGCTCAAGATGATGCTTTTTCTGCAACGCCTCAATACGTTCTAAAGCTTTACCTTGTGGGTTATAGGTTTCCTCTTCAGAGAACCAGTAAGCATAAACCTCGGCAATTTCTTGCAACTGTTGAACTGAATAATAATGAATATATGACGGTTTTTCGGCAGTTAATTTTGCAATAAACACAGCCTTATAAGTTTTGTCATAAGTATGCGTTGCATCATAAGTTTTATCTGCAAGCACAGCCAGATTTGCATCTAAATCTTGCACATCGCTATGGATGCCCACAGGATGCTCTAAAACATCACTTTGCCCAAGCTTTTCGCCAAAACCTTTAATAAAGTTTTCAAGCATAGAACCTTTACTTGCTTCAGCTACAGACTTAGCTTGTTTAAGCTGCTGCTGATCAATTGAAGTCGCTTTACCATAATTGAGAATTTGCATATCTGCTTTAATATTAAAGCGGTGCTTAAACTCAGCTGGCGTATAATCGACATCGTAGTCCATATTAACTGCACGGCCTTTGTCATCTAAAGCTACATCAATTGTGATAGGGTTTCTTTGCTTCGGTAAAGCTTGTTCAATTTCATCCTTATGTTTTAACCAAAGAGTTTTAAATGCTTCATCATTAATAAACTGGTTTTGGTTATAAGCTTCAAAAGTTTGCTTTAAAGCGTCCTGACGAGACTTGATTTGCGCTTTTTGGATACTTGTATCGCTCTGATCTAGCACATCAATACCGTAGATCTGACAATAATTAATATCACCTAAAGCGACTGGTTTTTTAAATGATTTTAATTCAATACATTGATCTTCAGTCAGTGCAACTACTTCTTCATTTTTTGAAGTTTGTTCAGCCTCTGCTACAGCCACATCACCTGCCTCGTCACTAGAAGCAGATTCTACTTCCTCATCTTCAGAAGTAGAGGTATTACCTAAATGAGCATTAACAAGTGAGTACAACTGTTGACTAACAGCAGCGGCATCATCAGAAGAAACTTTTTGTTCTTCTTTACCAGCAGTGCCTTTTTTCGCATCAGAAGAAGCAATCTCTGCGGCAAGCGTTTCAGCAAGTTTTTCCTCATCAACACCTAAAACACTTTTTTGAAGATATTTTTCATTGACTTGCCCGTACAAATCTACTTCTAAAAGCAATTGCTCAACCGTCGTTTTTAAACGAATTTTTTCAACCGCACCCGCTTTACGATCAGCCTCAGTCAACGATACACGTTGTAAGTTTTGCGGTTCAGCTAATCGGTATGAAACAGCACTTGAAGCTTTAAGATATTCAATAAACTTTTTCATATCGACATTTTTAAAGAAGGCTTTATATTTTGAGAAATCAATATAGGCCAAATTATTTTGATTATCTTTATTGACCAGATATGGCATCAAACCAAAATAATTTATGTAAAACTTATAATTCTCAAGGTCAAGCACCATTGGCAATTTTGCCTGAACTAAAAGTGTCGGTTTTTCATATTTGGCAGTTAAATTAAATGAACCCATTTTTTGACGATAATGTATTGAGCCGTCATAACTAAACTGCAAATCATTTAACAAATTAAATAATACGGCATTAATTTTTTCAGAACGTGCCGATGAAGTCAGTCCCAAATCACCTTGTTCATTTGCAATCGCTGCATATAAGGTTTGTTTCTGTGCCCGACTTAAGGCAACTTTTTGCTCACGTAAATATTGATCAACTTTCTTTTGTAATTCAGCATCTAACTTAGAAGTATTCTCAGCTTTTACATTTTGTTTTATTTGTGAGGGATCAACGGTAATTTTAAAGTTTCCGCGATAATCATAACTCGGGTATTCATACATCGCATTAACACTTTGAATAGCTTTTTGCTCTAAACTCGCAGATGCCACCTGTGGACGCACATTGTGTTGTGTACATGCAGTCAAGCCCAAACTAAATAAACATAAACTGAGATATTTTAAATGCATAACCTTTTTTAAAACCTTATCGCTTTATCTTTTTAACAAAACTTGCTAAAAATAAGAAAATTAGTTGTTTTTTCACATAAAAGTATAAGTCCCGACTTTAGCAGAAATTATAATTTCAGGTGTATTTATTTTCGACAAAATTCGCTTTTCTGACATTTCTTTCGGGTGCGATTAACATTGTATTTTTATCATGCGAGTGAATAATCAAACCATCGATTCAGATAATCCCACAATGATTCAAAATTAGGATTAAAGCCATGCCAGCATATAAAGCTCCGCTACACGATATCCGCTTCTTAATGAATGAAGTACTAGACTATCCTGCCCACTACAAAACTTTATCGAACGGTGAAAATGCAGATCCTGATACAGTAGATATGATTCTTGAAGGTGCGGCAGATTATTGTGAAAACGTATTGTCGCCACTTAACCAATCTGGTGATGAAGAAGGTTGCCATTTTGACAACGGCGAAGTAACTACTCCTAAAGGCTTTAAAGAAGCTTATGACCAATTCGTAATGGGCGGTTGGCAAGGTCTTTCTTACCCAGAAGAATTTGGTGGTCAAGGCCTTCCAATGTCTTTAAATCTGATTAAATCAGAGATGATGGGTACTGCAAACTGGTCATTTACCATGTACCCAGGTTTAAGCTCTGGTTGTATGAATACTATTTTGCAATTCGGTACTGATGAGCAAAAACAAACATATATGCCTAAGCTTGTTGAAGGTACTTGGAGCGGCACAATGTGCTTAACCGAACCTCAATGTGGTACAGACTTAGGACAGGTAAAAACTAAAGCTGAACCTCAAGCAGATGGTACTTATAAAATCACTGGTACAAAAATCTTCATTTCTGCTGGTGAACACGATCTAACTGAAAACATCATTCACATCGTACTCGCACGCCTTCCAGATGCACCTGCTGGTACTCGTGGCATCTCATTATTCATCGTACCAAAATTCATGCCTACAGCTGATGGCGGTGTTGGTGAGCGTAATACAGTGGCTTGTGGTTCAATCGAACACAAAATGGGGATCCGTGCTTCTGCAACTGCGGTACTCAACTTTGATAATGCAACTGGTTATTTAATCGGTGAAGTGAACAAAGGCCTACATGCAATGTTTACCTTCATGAATACAGCACGTATTGGTACTGCTGTTCAAGGTATTGCACACGCTGAGCTATCTTTCCAAGGCGCATTACCATATGCCAAAGATCGTATGTCAATGCGTGCGCTTTCTGGTAAAAAAGATCCAGATAAAGTTGCTGATGCAATTATTCACCATGCAGACGTACGTCGTATGCTGTTAACTCAAAAAGCAATCGCTGAAGGCGGTCGCTCAATGATTTACTACGCTGCTCAAATCGCTGATAAAATGACAGACGCTTTAGCACGTGGTGATCAAGCTGCTTTTGAAGACTACGATGATAAACTTGGTTTCTATACACCAATTTTAAAAGGTTTCTTAACTGAACTTGGTTTAGAAGCTGCTAACCACGGTATGCAAGTTTACGGTGGCCATGGCTACATTAAAGAATGGGGTATGGAGCAAATTGCACGTGATGCACGTATTGCGACCTTGTATGAAGGAACAACTGGCGTTCAAGCACTCGACTTGATTGGCCGTAAAGTGTTGTTAAGTTCAAAAGGTAAAGTAGTACGTGAATACACTGCTGAAATCTTAAAATTCTGTGCTGCACATGCACGTAATAAATATTTACGTCGTTTTGCTTGGGACTTAACTAAACTTTGTGCTCAGTGGAACACTTTAACAGTTCGTATCATGCTTGCTGCACGTAAAGACCGTGACATCGTATCTTCTGCTTCTGTAGATTTCTTAATGTTCTCAGGTTACGTGATGATGGCTTATTTCTGGGCTCAACAAGCTGTAGTTGCTTCTGAAAAATTAGAAGCAGGTAACGGCCAAGAAACTGCTGAATTCTATAAAGCAAAAATCAAAGTTGCTGATTTCTACTTCGACCGTTTATTACCGCGTGCTCAAGGTCATGCAGAATCAATGGTGACTACATCTCGCACATTAACATCATTACCAGTGGAACACTTTAGCTTCGATTACTAATCATTGTTAAATAGTGAAACGAAAAAGAGCGCAATATAAATTGCGCTCTTTTCATATAAAGAGGTATCTATTCTTTAGTTAAAACATAAGCCTGATTTGGAACAAAATAGTTTTGCTCTAAAAACTCACGATTTTTTCCATAGTCGCTATAAAGTAATTTTTCTAAATTCGTGACCAATTTTTTATTTGAATCAAGATTAAAATAAAAATTAACTTTAGATAATGGACATTGAATTGTTAGCTCGCGCTCTTTTTCATCTACTTTCCAATTTAGAGTAGGACATAACTGATTTACAGCGGCACTTTTAGCACCGTCCTTACTTCCCACACGACCAAAATGGACAACATTCCAATAAGCTGACCCATTTGGTAATAAATTTAAAATGTATTCTGCTTCGCCTGATTCACAATCAGCAAAAGCATCCTCGCATGAAATACGAGTGTGATATCGCCCTACATATTGCAATGAGGCTGCGTTTAATTTTTGGGTTTGATCTGAGGTATCTTCAGGTAAAAAAGTTCGTCCAGCGACATAATCCAATGTTTTTATAGACGTACTACTTTTTATTAAGTTTTCTTCATGATTAGAACTAGAACTTGTAGTTGAGTGATCTTTTGAATTGGTATGGTTTATATCGCAAGCACTGAGTGTCATGCACATCGCAGCCACTACAACCACATGCTTAACTGAAAAACGAGACCACTTCAAAGACATATACATTATTCACAGATAACAGCTACAGCTACATTTACGATTCAAATCAAGTATTAGCTGATTGCCGCTTTAAACTCTTAAGCCCTGAAAGGGTGCATTTTAGTAGATGTTAGTTTCGTTCATTTCAATCCTTTACATATTTTAACTATTTTACTTTTTAAAGGACTTTAAACCCGTTATTTCGTCTCCATATTTTTATTAAGCAAGAGTAATAGCTTCTTGTAACTTTTATCTTTAAGGAGAATTAGATGGCCAGTTCTGGTTTATATCGCTCGAACCGACACAGCATGATCGCCGGTGTAATGGGTGGTATTGCTGAACGTTTTGGTTGGAACGTAACTTTACTACGTGTCATTTTTGTTTTGATCTCAATTATGAGTGCTGCCTTTCCAGGAATTTTAGTTTATCTGGTTTTATGGTTAGTGATTCCTAAAAAACAGCCAGAACATATTGAAGGCTATCGACAATCCGTCCGAACAGTAAATGAAGAACAAGTACGTTAATTAATAACTTTGGTCGCTACGGTTGCATCCCCTAATCAACCGTAGCTTTTTTTATTCTAGAAATTATAGCTTTCGATTTAACTGTTGCTGCAATGCAGCAATCATATCTGCACGGCTAATCATTCCTATAAGCTTACGATCTTCAACAACAGGAATGTAATTAAAAGACTTTTCAACAAAGTATGGCACCAAATCTTGAATAGGTTGAGTTGGCAGTACGGTAACCACCCTACGGCTCATAATTTGTTTTACATAATGCTGCCAAGAATTCCTTGGGTCGGCTGCACCTTTAAACCACTCTACGACTTCATATAACGCTAAAGTTCCGACCAAATGGTTTTCTGCATTTACTACAGGTAGGCTCATTAAGTTCACTTGTTTAAACTTATCGAGTGCCTGATGAATATCATCATCTTCATGTAGTTTAATCACATCTCGGCTCATAATATCCTGACAGATATATTTATTTACCATACGCTCATTGGCATGTTCCTGAGCTTCTAAAATGATTTTTTCTAAATCATATTGGCTAATATCTAAAAGTTCAGTGTGATGCCCTAATGCATACTCAATATCTTTCGGCTGAATTGATACTTTTTGAGTTGGCGTTGGGTCTTTACTACGTTCATTTAAATGTGCGGTAACCGGATAATGTCGCCCAATCAATCGATTAAAGAAAACAGCAAACCCAAGTAGAAGTAACGAATTGAGTAAAACTGGATAAAAAATAAAATAAAAGCCCAACTTATGAATTGCTGCACCACCCAACACGGCTGTAATCGCAACCGCCCCACTCGGCGGGTGCAAAGAGTCTGTGGTCATCATTAAAAATATGGCAAAACCTACCGCGACACTAAAAGCTGTGGTTAAATCTGGAATCCACTGTGCACAGGCAACACCAATTATGCCGGCTAAGGTATTACCAACAATTACATTCCATGGTTGGGCCAAGGGACTGGTCGGCACAGCAAAAAGAAGAACAGATGAGGCACCCATTGGGGCGATGTACCATGCATTAATTCCCCCGAGAACATACCAGCTAATTAAGGAGGAAATTGCTAAACCACACAACGCTCCAATACCGCAAAGTAACCGTTCTTTTAAGGGTAAAACCTTAAAATTTGGCTTTAAAATCTGTAACCATTCTCGCTGTATAACACTCACAGTACACCTTAGGGGATATGCCGTCATTTATAACGGGCAAAAGTATACGCCCAAAGCCACATAAAGTGCATTTAAATTATACCTTTCAACAGTAAGAAAACTGGCTGAACTATTTTTTATGATTTTAAAACTTTAATATTCCATCAATTTTTCATTTAAATAACGCCAGTAACGCTTTGGCAAATATTGCACATGAAGTTTTATATTTTGCCTTTCAGTAATATTTACACTGTTAAAATAATCCTTCCAAAGCTGATCATATAAAACTTCCTGCTCATCAAGCTCAAGCTGAAAGCTTTGGCTCATTCCATTTTTTAAATTGCGGTCAACTTCAGAGGCTTCGAGTGAAACTTCATGTATTTCACGTAAATCATAATAAAGCCCGAACTTGCGTTGCTCGTCATAAATAAGCCAACGCTGATCTTGATAGCGCCGTTTAAAATGCGGCTGAATAAGCGGTAAAACATTAAAATCAGGACGTACTAAACTTAAAAAAAGCTCATCTTTAGTTTTCTTAAACCGAATAAAAGCTTCCATCCGATGCTTCTCTCGCCCGACCTTTTTCGTCCATTGTGCAATCGCTAAAACACTTGGATGTGAATAATCTTTTTCTATGGAAACATGGCTAGTAAACACATAAATACAGTAATTAAATAAATGCTGATAGGCATCTAAAGATTCAGACAAATAAGCAAAATAGAATTGTTTTAACGAAGAAGATGAAAGCTTTTTTTGTAGCGCTGACCAAACACGTTCTGCATGTTGCTCATTATTTGAAACCTCAATTTTATCAGCAAATAAGCCATGTTGAGCCGCATCATTCAAGCAAAGCCTGACCTGTAATTCTTTAAATTGAAATGCACGAAAAACACAGCTCAGCAGCCCAACCATTGAACCATCAAAATAGTAAGTTACTTCATCATTAAACATGGCTAAAACCCAAGGCTTAATTGTGGCGAGAGTTGCTGCACATATTTCGAAGAACCCTGCGTTAAAATCTGCTGCCGAATAAAACTTGAAGAAAGTTCTTTTTGGAACTTTGGACTGTCTTCGCAGCGAATAAAGAATTTTGCACGCTGATAGGCTACACCGAGTTTTTTAAGTAAATCGATATGGATTTTTCCAAAACGGCGAGCCTGCACAATTTTCTTGGCCGATTTCACTCCAATGCCCGGAACGCGCAAAATCATTTGGTAATCAGCACGGTTTAAATCTACTGGAAAATGTTCAGGGTGCCGTAAAGCCCAGCTTAGTTTCGGGTCTACATCAAGGTCTAAGTTTGGATGTTTTTCATTGACGATTTCATTGACCTGAAAACCATAAAAACGCATTAGCCAATCGCTTTGATAGAGTCGGTTTTCACGAAGCAACGGTGGTGCAGAACCAACGGCGGGCAAGTAATTATTTTCGGTATTAATTGGGATATAACCAGAAAAATAGACGCGTTTGAGTTTAAATTCTTTGTAATGCTTGTTTGCCATAAACAAGACATCTTGGTCTGACTCTTGATGGGCCCCCACTACCATTTGTGTGGTCTGCCCTGCTGGCACATACTTTGGGACATGCTTAATGATTTGTCGCTCATCTTTAAGCTGAATGAGCCTGTCACGCACCAAACCTAAATCTTTTTGCACTTCCTGATGTGATTTTTCTGGCGCAAAAGTTTTTAGCCCAATTTCGGTCGGCATCTCTAAATTAATACTCATCCGGTCAGCATATAAACCTGCCTCATGAATCAGTTCAGGTGATGCCCCCGGAATAGTTTTTAGATGAATATAGCCATTAAAATTTTCTTCAAGACGTAACTTTTTTACGACTTGAAGCATACGTTCCATCGTGTGATCGGCCGATTTAAAAATGCCAGAGCTTAAAAATAATCCTTCAATATAATTACGGCGGTAAAAATTGATGGTTAAATCTACGACCTCTTGTACCGTAAATGCTGCACGTTGGACGTCATTGGAACGACGTGAAACGCAATAGGCGCAGTCAAAAATACAAACATTGCTAAATAGAATTTTTAAGAGAGATACACAGCGGCCATCTTCGGTATAGCTATGGCAAATACCCGAATGGCTGGCATCCCCTAGACCTTTATCTTTATTTTTACGGTCACTGCCACTTGATGAACAAGACACATCATATTTAGCAGCATCGGCAAGAATCTGTAGTTTTTCTCGAATGCGATCAGACATATCAAACGACTCATTTATGGCATCGTTTAAAAAATATCATTTTGCATTCTTAAATTTAATCCAATGAAGTAGGCTCAGCGTCATGAGGTGACGTTTAAAATAATCCGTCTTAATTAACGTATTCTTCTAGCTGCTTTACACGCGCTGCATACTCTTGCATTGGGCAATATGAATACATCGGTGAGCCAATGTATGAGCCTGCATTACTACATTCCTGATCTACATAAGCTTTCCAAAGCCGCTGAGATTTTAAAATATCTTGGTAACGCTCTGGCTGTTTGTATTCTTCACTTTGTGTGCGAATTTGATCAATCAGAGCAACTATTTTTTCCTCATAAATCTTTTTAGCTTGTTCAGAACAACTATGCACAACCATATTGTTAATACTCTCAAGCTTCATTTCTTTAATGGTCTGCTCTACACATTGCTTATATTCATCTTGCTCGTCAGCACCGGTCTGCGCATACAACTATGGACTACAAAAAAGGCTGGATAAAACAATGAATTTGCAGCAAAATTTCAGCATAATTTATTCTCGATTCTATAATTTTTAATATGCTTCAATATAACAAAAAAATGATTATTCGCGCACTTGCGCTAGCTCCCATCCCTTTGTTGAGTATATCTGCCTTAGGAATAATCATCTTCAATGCGGAATTTAGTCTTTATTCGGTTGCAGTTATTTTTCTAGCCCATTTCTTATTTTATTTACTTTTTTATGGCCTTCTAGTTATTCCTTTCGCATATATCACTTCATATTTTCTCGTGCGTAAAAATCGTTTAAATCTGATGAGTATTTTTATCTGCGCAACTGTCATCTGGATTTTGATTAGCCCTATTACACGCTTAATTTTTGTCGGTTCATTCCCTTCTCCTTGGTGGCATATTTATAAGATCTATAGTTTTTATCTTATGATTTTATTTACCAGCTTTTGCTACTGGCTAGGCTTGGAATGGCTGAGGCGAAAACAAATAGGCTAAACACATATTCCTGTGATTAAGCCTTTGCCACTCCCCCACAAAATCCTTATACTTAGTGGCAATTTTTCTCATAAATTCGTGGATGCTACATGAGTCGCGCCATCTCGCACATTGATACATTTCAGGGCTTAATTCTTGCCCTACAAAACTATTGGGCCGAACAAGGCTGCGTCGTATTACAACCTTACGACATGGAAATGGGCGCTGGAACATTCCACACCGCAACATTCTTACGTGCTTTAGGGCCTGAGACTTGGAATGCTGCATACGTTCAACCTTCACGTCGTCCAAAAGATGGTCGCTATGGTGAAAACCCGAACCGTTTGCAACACTACTACCAATTCCAAGTGGTGCTTAAGCCAAATCCAGACAACATCCAACAGCTTTATCTTGATTCTTTAAAAGCAATCGGGATTGATACGCTTACTCACGATATTCGCTTCGTAGAAGACAACTGGGAATCTCCAACGCTAGGTGCTTGGGGCTTAGGTTGGGAAGTTTGGCTTAACGGTATGGAAGTAACTCAGTTCACTTACTTCCAACAAGTTGGTGGTGTTGAATGTTACCCAGTAACAGGTGAAATCACTTACGGTTTAGAACGTCTTGCAATGTACCTTCAAGGTGTTGACTCGGTTTATGACCTTGTTTGGACCAAAGGCCAATTTGGTACTGTGACTTACGGCGACGTATTCCATCAAAATGAAGTTGAGCAATCGACTTATAACTTTGAATACGCTCCAGTTGAGAAACTATTTGAACTGTTTGATTTTTACGAATCAGAAGCAAACCGTTTAATTGAAGCAAAACTTTCTCTTCCTGCTTATGAGCAAGTTGTTAAAGCATCTCATACCTTTAACTTGCTAGATGCACGTGGCGCAATTTCTGTGACTGAGCGTCAACGTTACATTTTACGTGTCCGTACTTTAGCGCGTGCTATTGCACAAAGTTATGTACAAGCACGTGCAGAGCTTGGCTTCCCAATGGCAGAACCACACTTGCGTGATGAAGTATTGGCACAGCTAAAAGCACAAGCTGAAAGTGAAGCAGCAAAGGCGGAGAAAAACTAATGAGCAAACATACTGTTTTATTCGAACTTGGCTGTGAAGAACTTCCACCAAAAAGCTTAAAAACGTTACGTGATGCATTACAGGCAGAAACGGTAAAAGGCTTAAAAGATGCAGGTTTAAATTTTGCATCTATTGAAGCTTATGCTGCTCCACGTCGTTTAGCGCTTAAAATTGTCGATATCGATGCTGCTCAAGCTGATACACACAAACGTTTTGATGGCCCTGCTGTTCAAGCGGCTTACGATGCAGAAGGCAAACCAACTAAAGCACTTGAAGGCTTTATGCGTGGCCAAGGTATTACTGTTGAGCAGCTTTCTACTTTCCAAGCAGGTAAAGTTGAAAAAGTTTGCTATTTAAAAGATGTAAAAGGTCAAAGCCTTGACGCTTTACTTCCACAAATTTTACAAACTGCATTAGACAATTTACCAATTGCTAAGCGTATGCGTTCTGCTGCAAGCCGTACCGAGTTTGTACGCCCAGTTAAATGGGTTCTTTTACTCAAAGACGACCAAATTGTTGACGCAACGATTCAAGATCACAAAGCTGGTAATGTGACTTATGGCCACCGTTTCCATGCACCAGAAGCTGTGACTTTAGCACATGCAAATGACTACTTAGCTGTTTTAGAAAAAGCTTATGTTGTTGCGAACTTTGAAAAGCGTCAAGCAACTATTCAAGAACAAGTGAAAAAGCTAGCTGATGAAGTTAACGCGACTGCGATTGTTCCAGCTGACTTACTTGATGAAGTAACAAGTCTAGTTGAATGGCCTGTGGCTTTACGTGCAACTTTTGAAGAACGCTACTTAGCTGTTCCGCAAGAAGCTCTTATTACTACCATGCAAGACAACCAGAAGTATTTCTGCTTGATCAATAGCGAAGGTAAATTACAGCCTTACTTCATTACTGTTTCAAACATTGAGTCTAAAGACCCGACTCAAATTATTGAAGGTAACGAAAAAGTTGTTCGTCCTCGTTTGTCTGATGCTGAATTCTTCTTCTTACAAGATCAAAAGCAACCGCTTGCATCTCGTAAAGAAAAATTAGCAAACATGGTATTCCAAGCACAGCTTGGTACGCTTTGGGACAAATCAACACGTATTGCAAAACTTGCAGTTGCATTATCTTCAATCACTGGTGCAAACCCAGCGGATGCTGAAAAAGCTGCATTACTTGCTAAATGTGACTTAACATCTGAGCTTGTAGGTGAGTTCCCGGAACTTCAAGGTATTGCGGGTACTTACTACGCACGTATTGAAGGTGAAAACACTGAAGTTTCAGAAGCTTTAGGTGAGCAATACTTACCAAAATTTGCAGGTGATGTTTTACCTAAAACCAAAACAGGTACAACGATTGCCCTTGCTGACCGTTTAGATACGCTTGTTGGTATTTTTGGTATTGGACAAGCGCCTACAGGTTCTAAAGACCCATTTGCTCTTCGTCGTTCAGCAATTGGTATCTTACGTTTAATCATTGAAAATGAATTAGACGTAACAATTGAAGAGTTAGTAAATCTTGCGCTTCAAGGTTATGGTGATATCGTTAAAGACCACGACAAAACTCGCGCTGATGCGGTTGCATTCTTGGAAGGTCGTTACCGTGCTAAGTATGAAGACCAAGGCGTTGCTGTTGACGTCCTTCAAGCAGTTCAAGCTCTTGCACCAAAATCTCCACTTGATTTTGACAAGCGCGTAAATGCTGTTAACCACTTCCGTACATTACCTGAAGCTGCTGCACTTGCTGCTGCAAACAAACGTGTTGCTAACATTCTTGCGAAAGAAGCAGCACCAGAAGGTTCTGTCGTTGAAGCGAACTTGGTTGAAGATGCTGAAAAAGCATTATTTGCCGAGCTTCAAACAGTGACTCCTGTGGTTGAACCATTACTTGCAGCAAAAGACTACACAGCTGCCCTTTCTAAGCTTGCAGCACTTCGCGCACCGATTGATGCATTCTTTGATGGTGTCATGGTTATGGCAGATGATGCTGACCTAAAAGCAAACCGTTTACGTTTATTAGCTCAGTTACGTAACTTGTTTACTGCTGTGGCTGATGTGAGTGTATTGCAGGGTTAACTATTTATAATACTTGATCTTTTAAATAAACCCCGCTATAAAATTAGTGGGGTTTATTTTTTAGAATTAATTATGAAAGAAACAGCAAAAGTAACATTATATGAAATCAATAAATGTGGGTTATATAAGCTAAAAAAAGATAATACTCCTGTATTTGGTGATTTAGGTGATCTTTTAAATCAATTTCACACTTGGGCAAAACAAGATGGAATGCTCTTAGCAAATACTTGTACTTATGCTCCGATAGGAACTGACGACTCATATAAAACTTATTGCTATGATATTATCGTTGATAAAGATTTAGTACTTTTAACTACATGGAATGAAACACCAAAAACTAGCGGCAACAAATTGTTAAGCGTAAGTGGTACAGCTACAGTCGGTAACGCTACAATTAACACAGCCTCTATAAAGAAAGGGGACATTCCGGGGTATGCAGCTTATTTTATTTTTTTCACTAATGAAAATAAAATGGCGACTATTAATTTTGACCATTCTTTGAATGGAAGATTAAATTTAGAAAAACTATTTACTGAGTTCATATCCAAAATCTGCTCATATGCTAATTCTAGAATAGAGCAAGATATTGATGGAGATGACATAGAAATAATTGAATATAAGGCAAATCCAGAAGATGAGCCTCAGTTCTTAACTGCTTATTTTGAAACGAAATTAGTTAGAAATAAAACCAATATTGAATATCTTATTACTAATTATGACTTAATCAGAAAAATTCATAAGCATAATGAAATTCCATTCTTTAAATTTGAAAGTCGTGCATATTGGCAAAAGATCCCAGGCATATACAACAAAAAAGATGATGAACTCACAGCAAAATACAGCCTAGAATTTAGATATACTCCCAACTCAGAGGAAGAAATCAGAACTATAATCAATGACTGGCAAGAAAATCATAAAGAAACTAAATGGGAAGACTTAGGATTTACTCTTATTGGAAAGAGCTCTCCAATTTGGCTTAGTGGTACAATAGCTAGAAATGATTTTGAATTAGATATACGGAGAAACAAAAATGAAATTGTCGAACCTATAGATTTATTAACTCAATTAAAGAAAATATCTACTCAAATTTTAAACCTGAAATCTACATGAAATATTTTCTAATTTTCATATTTGTTCTTTTAGTAGTGCCTGTCTTTATCTTTGGACAGGAAATAAACTTAACAGAGCAATTCAAAATTATAGAAAATTTAAAGGCAATCTTTGCAATATTGTTTGCTTTATTTGGTATATGGATTGCTATATGTAATCCTCTTACAAGTGATAGTGAAAAACTTGAAAAAATAAGCTTCGATAAAATTTTAGAAGCTCTTTTTTTATGTATTTTATCTTTAATAATTATCGGCTTTATATTCTTTTTAACTCCAATTTTAAAAAATATAAATTATATTCAATCACATAAAGAGATGTTTAGGGCCATCCTATTTGTTACTGTTTATTTATTAACATTAATTCAAGTTTACACTTTAATTATATCTTTAAAACCCAATGATTTAATAAAAGACTATCTTGACAAAAATAATGAAAGGAAGAAGCTATTAAACCAAAGAACAATCTTAAAAAAATAAAAACTATTTATATATTATAGTAAGGGGAAGTTAATTTCAGTCCCTTAATTAAAATATAATGTGCACAAATATAGCATACGATAAAAATTACTAATCAATATCAAACAATTAACCTAGAGAATTACTTAAATTCAAGTAATTCTCTAATGCAATCAAACAAATTCTTTAATCTCTTCTAAACTTTTCGATGGCTCAAACCACATAAAATCATAATCGGCCACATCATGAATATAAAACGGATCGTTTTTTATAATTTCTTCAGCTTCTTGAATAGAAGAACTTAAAACTAAAATCACCCCACCTACTCTATTTTCCCGGCGCCCCGACGCTAAAAACTTCTTTTGCTCATAGTAATGATCTAAAAATGCGATATGTTCTTTTAGCACTGCATCAACTTCGGCTAACGGTTTTTTATAAGTTAAAGTAACAACAATCATTTCATTCTCTTAAAGCAAGTAGCGCATGACATAGTATTGATCTACAGATTGTTTAATTATCTGTAGCTTATTCGATAGTACGCCTATTCCCCCAATTCATCCATACCAAACTCCCCACAATAATCACTCCACCTAGCAGCACCATCATTGATGGTTTTTCATTTAAGAAAACAACCGCCAAACTCATCGCGACAATCGGCGAACAATACAAAAAATTCGATGCAATCGTTAACGGCATATTTTTAAGTACATATCCCCAAAGCACATACGCCATTGCACTTGGGAAAATACCTAATAGGACAACTGACATATTGGCTTGCCAAGTGGCATGTAAAATTTCACTAGGCAAATAGGCACTATAAAACAGTAAAGGAATGGTCCCGAACCAGATGATGTAGCACATCATGCTCAAGGCATCATAATTTAAAGCAAATTTTTTATATAAATTAAAATAAAGGCCCCACGCAATTGCTGCTAACACTATCAACAAACTGTAAGGGCTCGGCATACCAAAACCATGATCTCCACTAACCACTAACACGGCGCCACAAAGCCCCAATAAAATACATAACCATTGTTTAAAACGGATTTGCTCTTTAAAAAGTAAAGCTGAAATAATAAAAGTGAATAGCGGAATAGATTGACTTAAAATGCTGGAGGCAACCGCAGTCACATATTGCTGCCCTGTATTTATCAGCAAATGATGCAGCGTCACAGAGAAAAATCCTAATACAGCAAGTGCAGGAGCATCTTTCCAATTTAACGGCTGAATGCCTTTTTTCATGACCAAAAGCAGTAAAAAAACCGATGCGATCAAAAAACGAAGCAACGCAATATGCTGCGGTGTATATGAATGCAAGGCACTATGCACACCAATAGGGGAATAACCCCAACAAAAGACGGTCACAGCAATACACAAATAGAGCTTAAATGCGGGAGGCTGGGTTTCGGCAGCAAGAGAAATTGCCATGTTAAATCTGCACTAATGAAATGGAGCTCTTTCATCATATGCGCATAGATAGTTGAATAAAATTAACTTATATTGAGTTAAATATTCATTAAAAGTGAATGATAAAACATGGATATCGCTCAGTTAAAAATGTTCCAAACCGTAGTTGAGTGCGGAACAATGGCAAAGGCATCAATGCAACTACATTGTGTACCCTCCAATATCACAACGCGTATTAAACAACTCGAAGAAGAACTAGGCACACCGCTGTTTTATCGTGAAGGTAAAGCTTTAAAACTCACCCCATCAGGAGAAATCTTTCTCGATTATTGCCATAAAATTTTAGCGCTATGCGATGAGGCAAAACGAAGTATTCATCCAGATGCCCCACCTTCTGGCCCATTAAAAATTGGAGCAATTGAATCTTCTGCTACCACTCGCCTCCCCAATTTACTTGCGAAATATCATCAACGTTTTCCAGAGGTTTCCATTCAAATTATTACAGGCACATGGAAACAGCTATTAGTCGATATTTCTCAGCACAAACTTGATGGGGCAATTGTCGCGGGTAATATCGAGTTTCCGATGCTAAATAAACTGAGTATTTATCAAGAAGAAATTATTTTAATTGCCCCTGCATCTTTCGGTGAAATCCACTGCCAAGAAGATTTGATTGGTAAAGAAATTTTTATGTGGACCGAAGGCTGCCCTTACCGTGCTGCACTTGAAGAATGGCTTAAGCTCAAAAATATTTCGCTTCCCATTACCAGCATTACCAGTTACGCCACAATTATTGGTTGCGTGAGTGCAGGCTCTGGTGTGTCTTTAGTGCCAAAGAGTCTTTTTGAGCAATATAAAAATTTAACCAATATTCGAGGCTATAAATTTGAACATCTTGCCTTTATGCAAAATCAATTTTTTTGGCACAAAAATGTGAGCAACCATAAAGCCAGAGACATGTTTATAGAATTGATTAAATCTGAATTTATCGTTTAGATTTTTTCCTACAACCAACTATCCATGCAAAAATCTATGCTTTATATAAAAGCATGATGCATAAAAAGCATCGCTAAATTTCACATTTTAAAATTTTATAAATATAAAACAACAATTTAATCAAATACCAATTATAACTTTAGAAATAAGTTCTGCATAAGTCATCCGCTTTTTGCAATGATCATAATAAAAATACGCTCATTCTAAACCTATAGAATTTTTTGAGTCGTTCAACATGAATAAAGCAATTGGAATTTTAGGTGGTATGGGACCACAAGCTACGATTGATGCTATGAATAAAATTATTAAAAATACACCAGCACATTGTGATCAAGAACATATTCCTGTCGTTACAGTTTCTATCCCAGATATTCCTGACAGAACTCAATCCATTATAAATCATGATGATAAACCACTCGAGAAAATGGCTGAATATCTTAAAATCTTAGAAGCAGCACAAGTCGGTTGTATCATTATTCCTTGTAATACTGCTCATTTCTGGTTTAACCAACTGCAAAAGCGTACCCAAACTAAAATGATCAGTATTATTGAGTCTGCGGTTCATTTTATTCAAGACAGTCAAATTGATGAGGTGTGTATTCTTGCTACATCTGCCACAATAAACACCGAGCTTTATCAAAGCCAGTTTATTGAAAATAGTATTGGTTTCTCTACTCCTTCGGCTGAAATGCAAAATAAAATAATGCAAAGTATTTACCAATACAAAGCAGGTGATATTAAAAAATCTAAACAAATGATGAAAGAAATTATTAATTTTTATGGTGAAAACAAAAACATAAAATTCCTATTGGCTTGTACAGAAATTCCACTCATTCTAGAAGAGAGTATTGAGGCTTATCCTGAACTATTTATAGACACAACTGATGTACTCATTAAAAATGCAATTGCGTGGTATCAGAATGCTCCTACAGCAAAAGTTGCATAATTAAATAAAAGATAATGCGATTTATGCATAAAAAGTTTAGGCAATTGTCCAATCAATTGCCTTCACAAAACTCCATAAACTTTCAGAAGCTGTATTGAGCCTCGCACTGCTACGATATAAGTAAATATCTACAGATAAAACTGAATCTTTCATAGGCACAATCATAAGTTGATTTTTTTCAAGCTCATCCTGAATGCTGTAATCAGGTAACCACCCTAATCCATATCCCCCTTTAATCATATCTTTAAGCAATAAACTCATTGAAGACACAAAATTTGTCTCAAATTTGTCTGAATGATGCTCTTGAAGAAACTTATTTACTTTTTTACCCATGTAACTGTCATCGGTGTAATTCATGAGCGGAACTGAAGCATCTTCAAGTGAATATTTGGGACGACCTAAATGGTTAGGTGCAGTGACTAAATAAAGCTTTGCTGAAAATAATTTATGGCACAAGAAATGTGGATTCATAAGCTCGTCATCATAAAAAGATGCAATAAAATCACATTGTCCATTTTTAAGAGAATCTACAGTTTCATTTACGTTAATGGCTTCAACATGAAAAATCTTTTCTTGATAGTTTTTTAAATTTCCTAAAATTTTAGGGAAAATATAACCCGCCAATGAGTGAGCAGACGCAATAGTGACTTTACTTCTAACATGATTATCACCTTTAATTCGATCTATATTGAACTCAAAATCATCTAGCAAATTTCTGGCATGTAGAACAAAAAGCTTACCCTTTTCTGTCAACTGTAACGGCGAAGTTTCTCGGTCAAAAACCTCGAATCCCAAACTATTTTCTAGAGCCTGAATACGGCGACTTAGCGAAGACTGTGAAATATTCCTAATATCAGAAGCTACTGTAAAATTTCGGTATTTTTCTAGAATGATCAGATCATATAACCATTTTAATTCTATATTTTGTATCACCTGAAGCTCCAGATCATTCTAGGAATTTAGATATGCTATTTAATTATATTTGAAATGATGATTTATCGTAATCAAATCGTATGGGTTTTATCTCATTGCAGTACAAGCTTTATTTTTAACAGTAAGATCACCTCTTCATCTTTTGATTCTGGTTGGGGAGATTGATCCATATGAAAACCTTACAAGTGTTATGCGTTGCAAGTTCTATATTGGCTTCATCAACCTTATTTGCAGAAACAACACAGCCACAGCAAGTTGTTGAAACGACACCTAAAACACAACCTTATGGTGACAATCCTAGCTTAGGGCGCGTACTGTTGTATAAAACAGGCAAAGGTATACAAAATTTAGGAAACTCTATTCAAGGTGCTTCTGAAAAAACATCGAATAAAATTAGTGAGAAATGGCAAAATACCAAAGAATTCACTGCTGAAAAAGCAGAAGTGGTTCAACAAAAAGCAGATACCGCCAAAGTATTTACCGAACAGAAAATAGAGCAAGCCAAACAAAATATTACCAGTAGCCGAAATGGTGAAAATATTCCGATCGAGCAAGGTGAATTAAGTAAATCGAGCACAACAGCTAACTAATTTTTTGGATAGCGCGATAACTTCGCGCTCTTATAAACACAGATATTCATCTAGAAATAATGTCATTAACTATAAGAAAGTTGGGAATCTGCCTAATGAATAGTCAAAAACTCCTCTTTACAACACTATGCTGCTTAGCATTAAGTGCATGTGCGACCTCTACACCTCCTTCTTCATCTTATTCTCAGGCACAAGTTTTAGAACAAGATACAAATATCGAGGCTTATCCCTCTACCACAGGTAATGTAGCCAAACTCATTAAACAAGATAAACAGGCTTGTATGATTGAATTTACTGGCTATTTAGGGGGCGGACATGTAACTGAGCACTGGACTTTTAATAATAATGGTCTGATTTCAGCGACCTCATCGACTATGCAGTATCCTGATGAATCAGGCATATTAAATCAGGCAACCAACTCTACAACCAAAAGCTCAACGACATTTAATATTCAAGATCCAGAAATTCAGAATAATTTCAAGAAGCTCCAAAACAACTTTAATCCAGCAAATCTAGCAAAGTGTAATTAATACTTTTACATAAAAAGCCCGTTGCAGAAGTTGCCCTTTGCAACGGGTTATAGCCATTTATAAATTTCTTGGACCTAATTTAAAAAATTATAAATAAGCTATTTAATTAATAGTCAAACCATTTGTTGCAGCCAGTAAATCAATACGAGGGAAAACCAATCCCGTTCTTGGGTCAGTAATTGATTTACCTGTCGTTTTTAAACGACTAATCGTTTGATCAATACTTTCTGTCGGACTCACACTATTCGCTCGTAATAAAGCAATCGCGCCAGCTACATGCGGTGTCGCTTGAGATGTACCACCCATGGTGTAACCACCCGCCGTGATCATTGCTCCCGGTGCCAATAAGGTCACAAGACTACCACCATTACTAAAGCACGCTACCTTATCTGCCGCTGTGGTTGGGTCCGAACATTTCACAGGGTTCCCCCATGACACACCACCAATATTACTATCATAAACAGCACCTACTCTTACTGCACCAGCTACACAAGCAGGAGATGAGATGCCATCTGAAAATGCATCATTACCTGAAGCGACTACAGGCACCACACCAGCAGCTCGTGCATTGGCAAATGCCGTTCCATAACTGCTATCACTACACTCAGAGGTATATTTAACACCCGGTACGCCAAGGCTCAAGTTAACTGCTTTAATATTATAGGTTTGTGCATTATTTACAGCCCAGTTAATCCCTGCGAGGATATCACTATCATAAGCTGTGCTTACCCATTTACCTTGAGATCTCACTTTTCTAAAGACATCAATGCCTATAATTTTGGTCTTGGTAGCAACCTTAGATACGATCCCTGAAACATTACTACCATGCCCATCATCATCTAAAGCGCCATCATCTGGTGCACTATCAAATGAATAAACCACTCGACATGTGTTTGATGGTGTATTCACTGCCGTACAGCCAAAATCAGAGTGAAGATAATTCACCCCTGTATCAATCACCGCCACACTAGAGCCTTCGCCCGTAAAACCATTGGTATTGGCTTGTGGTTGATTAATTAAAGGTAAACTTTCATTGGTCGTAGTCTGGTTAATACGGTTCGGATAAACCGCTTTAACATTTGGATCATTTAATAAAGTCACCAAAGCTTCGCGATTACTAATTCGATAGAAAGCTAAAGGCAAATTATTGTAGTCCCGAAGTACTTGTACACCACCAGCACGGTTAAACCTTGCCTGTATATTCTTTTTATTTGTTGCAATATAACTCCGCCGTTCTAAACCGGAAGGCACACTCACCGAAGGAATATTGTATTCGACGATTAAATCATTCGAATCATTATTAACCAAGGCATCCAAATCGATTTTGCCCTGAAATACTTTTTGTTTTGCTGCTTGATTTAACCGCTGTTTAGCACCTTTAGAGTCCAAAGGAAGAGCGGATGCAGTTGTACTTAATATTGTACATAGACCTAATAGAAATAACGTTTTACTTTGCATTATTTTTCTCCGTAGTTTTTCAACTAACAATTTGCTTATTTCGCTTTTATTTCATTTGCTGGATCTTTTTCTGGATCAATCGGTTGAATAGAAAGATCACTTTTTGTGTCATAAAAAGGGACGGTATCAGCTGATACCGATTGAGGATGAGTTGAATGTTGAGATAGATTTTTAGGTTGAGTAGGCTCCTTAAGTTTAGAAAGAAAGGACGCGGTGTCTGGTTGTGGCGAATTCGACTCATGTAAAGCAGAATTGAACACATCAGATGCACCACTTGTTGGCTTAAGATAGAGAACAACGGCGACCAAGCCGACTAATACAAGAAGGGAAGCAATAATTTTCATCTGTCATATCTCTGTTTTTTTGTTTATAAATATCTATTTTTATTTTTGATTATTCGAAATAAAGTGCCATTTCTTTCAATATATTTCATGTGAAATTTCTATTTCATGAAATATACAAACCTGAGAAAAGCCAAGGTACCTTTTCTCGAATAAGCAAAAATACAGTTCTGCCCTTACATTTATATTTCTGGCAGAAGATGGTTCAAAAAAGTGCTAAAAAAGCACTCCATTCTCATAATAAGCAATAATTATGCCGTTTCCTCTAATAAATAATTAGATTCACATCACATTTAAAGATATAAAGAACAAGTCAGGAAAAAACGAAAGAGAAAAAATTAAAGGATATTTTTTAAAAAAGGAAAGACAAGCGAGCTTAATTAGAATATCTAACAAATAAATGTTCTTTTTCACTTTATTATTAATTTTTATTAATCTTCACAATTTATCCCTAGTCTGTTTACTCAACGTAACACTGTTGTAACATTTTGATGAAGTTAGTTCCCAAGCCCATATTTCCTTGGCTATGATTCGTTTGCGTTTATGAAATACCTCACTAAAAGGGTATATTCTTTGAAGGATATCGCAATGAAAATGATGAAAACAGCTATCGTTACTGCAAGTGTTCTTGCTTCTGCCTCTATTTTTGCACAAAGTGCGGGCGTTAATGCAGGTGCTTCTGCTCAAGTAAATGTACAACCGGGTGGTCTTGTTAGTGGCGTAGCCAATACAGTCAAAAATACTGCACATACTGTGGGTAGCACAGCAAAGCATGCTGGTCATGTAGCGGCTGACACTACAGTTAAAGCAACAAAAAAAACAACAGGAAAAGTGACTGAACTTTCTTCTAAAGCTGCAAATGGTACAAAACATTTTGCTGCCGAAGCGGCGACAGGTACTAAAAATGTAGCAACTAAAGCTGCAAACGGTACTAAACATTTTGCTACCGAAGCAGTAACAGGTACTAAAAATGTAGCGACTAAAGCTGCAAACGGTACTAAAAATCTAGCAGTTGAAGCGAAAGCTGATACAAAAGCAAGTGTTGATGCTGTAAAAGCTAAAGTTGCAGACAAACAAGCAGACCAGAAAGAATTTACTGCTGAAAAACAAGCTAATGCTCAAGCACATGTAGATGCTGTAAAAACTCGTGTAGCTCAAAACCAAGCCGAGCAAAAAGAGTTTGTAGCTGACACAAAAGCAGATGCTCAAGCGAAGTTAAATGCAGCTCAACCAGCACATGCAATTAATGCTCAAACTGGTGTAAATGTTGGTGTTAACGTTGGTCCTGTTGGAGTTAACACAAACGCAAATATAAACGCTGGTGCTCAAGCATCTACACAAAAAGCTGAAAAGAAATCTTGGGTTAAAGGTCTTTTCGGCACTAACTAATCAGTTATAAATAAAAAAGGGCAATTAATTGCCCTTTTTTATTTCTCAAAAAACAAGTATTCAATTCGCTTCAGTTAAAACTAAGCCCGCACGCAAACCAAGCTTCACATTTGGATTTGGAAATAAAATCCAGACCTGATCTTGCTCAACCACATAATTACCAGAAGGTTGAGTTGCAATGATTTCACCTTTGGTAAAAGTCGAAAAATTCGGAGCTTCAGCAGATAAATTCATCTGGAAGTCTTCATCTTTTTTAATTAAAGAATCAGACACCTTAAAGACTCGAATTTTTGTTTTATTGCGTAGCGGTAAGGCTTGCTCAGAAACTACATTACGAATAACTTCATCAATTGCAGCAAATTGGCTCAAGTCATTTTGCCCAAATGGTAAGGCTTTGCCTAACTCTAAAGTTGCGCTCGCCGCTTTAAAATTCTCACTCGTAAAATGTGTAAACGTTTTACCTACTGCATTGTGATAAACCAAAGCATCTAAATCGGCTGCTTCAAGACTTGCTGTTAAATCTGCATCATAGCCATGCGTTTGATAGGGAAATAAAGCAAACGTTGGTAACAATGAAGCACGAATTGCTGTATGTAAATCATAGTGATAGCGTTTAGCGTCACTTGCACTTTCTTGAAAGAAGTTTGTGACAACTTGCTCTAAAACTTCAGCACGCTTTGATTCTTCAGTCACGGGTAGAGTTTTATACCCGCCACAAAACATTCGATTTACATCGTCATGCACATAGCGTTTGCCTTGACGCATTGCATAAGTGTTCCCCAATACAAGCAGCAACCTCACAGCAAGGTTTAAACGCCCTGCAAATAAATCCGTGCAAAGATGAGATAATAATTCAATTGGCGCAGTTTCATTACCATGCACTCCAGCTGACAGTACGACAGCTTTGTCGTACTGTGCGTTTGGGGTGCATTCAAGAAGTCCTTCACCCAACCAACGCCAAGAAAAATTATTTTGTTTTCCTTCGCGAGTTGTAGGCTGCTCACCTTGTAAGGTTAATGCTAGAAAATCTTGCATGTCACCTCCTCATTATTTTTGGAAAGGATAAACCGAACCCAAACCTAAAATTTTGGTCAGTTCGTCAAGTGCCATACGGCTTTCCATTAACAAATGCGGATCAGCCAAATCTTCTTGTGCTAAACGATCACGATAATGTTTATCTACCCATTGATTGAGTGTGCCAAACAACTGATCGTTCATGAGTACTTTTGGATTTACGGCATTTAACTCAGTTTCGTTCAAAGCTACGCGTAAACGTAGACAAGCTGGACCACCACCGTTACGCATACTTTCACGTAAGTCATATACCTGAATAGCATCAATTGGTGTGCCCATTTGAATCATGTCATTTAAGTAGCCCCACACTGCTGCATTTTGACGAGACTCTTCTGGTACAACAATGGTCATTCCACCATCTGGACGAGTCAAAATTTGACTATTAAATAAATAGGTTGCTACGGCATCGTCTACAGTAACGCGGTTTTCAGGCACTTCAATCGAAATAAAATCTTCACCGATGCTTGCCATTTTTTGACGAATTTCTGCAAAAGCTTGATCTTGATTTAAAAAGGCATGTTGATGATGGAATAAAACCTGTTGGTTACTTACCGCGATCACATCGTTATGGAAAACGCCCTGATCAATTACATCCGGATTTTGCTGAACAAAAACGGTATGTGCATCATCTAAACGGTGCAAACGTGCAATTGCTTCACTTGCCTCGCGCGTTTGTCGAGCCGGATAGCGTTTTGGTCCCGGCAAGCCATTATTTAAATGTTGTTGACCATAAACAAACACCTGAACACCACGCTTAGCATAATCACCCCCTAAACGATTGTGATTGGCTGCACCTTCGTCACCAAACAAAGCCACTTGTGGCAAGGCTTCGTGGTGTACAAAGTGGCGTTCATTTTTAAAGATTGCTTGTAAAACTTGGCTTGTAGTTTCAGCTTCAATTGAACGATGAAACTTATTGTTCAGATTTGCTGCTGTAAAATGCACGCGCTCATCTTGGCTATCTGCCGAAGGTGAAACGGTAGCCGCATTGGCAGTCCACATTGGAGAAGCTGAACTTAAAGATGATAATAGTTCAGGTGAATGACGCATTGCTTGGGCAATAACGCTAATGTCATCACCTGTAAAGCCTAAACGGCGTAACATTGGAACATGTGGACGCTCATGCGGAGCAAGTACACCTTGTTTCATTCCCATGTCAGCCAAGGCTTTCATCTTTAGCAAACCTTGTTTCGCTGCTAATTTTGGATTCGAGGTATTATTACGGTTTTTTGTCGATGCTTCATTACCAAACGACAAACCCGCGTAGTGATGTGTTGGTCCCACTAAACCATCGAAGTTTACTTCATATCCTTTCATTTTTTTCTTTCCCTAGTGTTTAAGGCAACACAATCCCTGGAGATAATTTTTCTGGTAAGGTTAGGCTGTCACTTTCAAGTGATGCCATTGGCCAAGCACAATAGTCGGCAGCGTAAAAAGCACTCGCGCGGTGATTACCTGACGCCCCTACACCACCAAACGGTGCAGCACTTGAAGCCCCAGTTAATGGCTTGTTCCAATTCACAATACCGGCACGCGCTTCAATAAGTAAGTCATCAAACAGTTCACGTTTTGGTGAAACCAAACCAACTGACAAGCCAAAACGAGTTGCGTTAGCAATTTTTAATGCTTCATCAAAGTTGTCATAACGTTGAATGGTCGTAAGCGGACCAAAATATTCTTCATCTGGAATATCTTTCACGCCTGTTACATCAACAATGCCTGGCGTAAGTAACGAACTATCTTCTTGTGGACGCGTCATGGCTAATAAACTTTTTGCACCCAGCTCAAGTAATTTTTGCTGAGCATGCATCATGTTTGTTGCAGCAACTGACGAGATTACCCCACCCATAAATGGTTGTTGTTCATCATTCCAATGACCAACTTTTAGGTTTTTAGCAACTTCAACAAAACGTTGAATAAATGCATCACCTTCAGCACCATTTTTTACCAAAATACGGCGCGCACATGTACAACGCTGACCTGCCGAAACAAAAGCAGATTGAATAGCAAGATTAACTACTGCATCGACATCAACAATTTCATCAATAATCAATGCATTATTGCCACCCATTTCAAGCGCAAGAATTTTTTCAGGTGCACCTGCCATTTGCTTATGCAAGTGATAACCAGTGTTTGCACTTCCGGTAAACAATAAACCATCAATTTCATGTGAAGCAGCTAATGCTTCACCCGTGGTGCGTCCACCTTGCACCAAGTTCATCACACCATTTGGCAGGCCAGCTTGCTGCCAAAGTTTTACAGTTTCTTCAGCAGTCCATGGTGTTAATTCACTTGGTTTAAATACAACTGTGTTGCCAGCAAGCAATGCAGGAACAATATGTCCATTTGGTAGATGGCCCGGGAAGTTATATGGACCGAAAACTGCAAGCACACCATGCGGACGATGACGTAAAGATGCTACACCATCGGCCATTTCAGTTGAGCTTTCGCCTGTACGCTGGTGGTAAGCACGAATCGAAATCGCAACCTTGCCAATCATTGATTGAACTTCAGTTAACGTTTCCCAAAATGGCTTACTGGTTTCTTGGCTAATGACTTCTGCTAAATGCTTTTTATTTTCTTCAAGCAAAGCGGCAAACTTTTCAACAATCGCTACACGTTCTGCAAGTGGTAAACGCGCCCAAGCTGGAAACACAGTACGCGCTGCCTGACAAGCTTGCTCTACATCAGTAGCAGTAGCCTCGGCACCTGACCATACAGTTTGGTTATCAACTGGATTTGTTTTTTCAAATGTTGCACCGCTGCCTTGTAACCAGACACCGTTTATAAATAAAGAGTTTGACATCAGGATACTTCCATTGGATTTAGTGATAACACACGAACAACGTGACCTTCTTGTACACCGAGTTTTTCAGCTTGTTCATGTGTTAAATTTATTGTGTTATCAACAAGATCAAGCTTTAACAACATTGCCTTATAGTCATGATAATTATCATTGGCAATGAGATATTGGGTCTTACCGACCGCAGCCTCACTTGTAATTTTGACGTTTAGTAACTGACTTTCTTTTACTGCTCGCAATTCATCAATATTGGCTTCAATGGTTGGACCAGCATCAAAAATATCGACATATCCTTGATAGCGTAAGCCTTCCGACTCAAGCACATGATAAGCAGGTAAAGTTTGTGGATGCATTTTTCCAATTACTTCTTGCGCATCTTTTGGCAAGAGATCTACATAGACTGGGAAACGTGGCATAAGCTCTGCAATAAATACTTTTTGCCCAATTCCACTCAAATAGTCTGCTGTTGAAAAATCCATATTAAAGAAATGGTGACCAATCGCATCCCAAAATGGAGAACATCCATTTTCGTCTGAGAAACCACGCATTTCAGCAATTAACTTTTTCTCGAAATATTGCTTAAAGGCAGCGATAAACATAAAACGGATCTTCGATAAGAATTTACCGTTTTGGTTTTCACGACGCTCTGGATCTAAAAATAATGTACAGAGTTCGCTACTACCTGTTCTGTCATTACTTAAAAATAAAGTAGGTAATGACTTATAGACATTTAATGCTTTTGAAGCGTGTACTTGAGTACCAACATGAAAGTTGTACCAAGGTTCAATGAGCCCTACAGCAACTTCAATTGCACTTAACCCAATAACACGTTGAGCTTCTGTATCTTCAAGAACAAACAGATAACCTTGTTCACTTTTGTGGACATTGCCATTTAAAGTATTGCGAGTACGTGAAATTCGAGCCGAAAGTGTATCCATATTTTGTGGCAAGGAAGTAAGGCCTACACCTGACTTACCTGCTAATTTATAAATATCTTCAAGGTCTCGAAACTCGGCATGACGGATGATCATCATGGCTAGCTTTCCTTTTTTTTATTTAGCCAACTTTGCCAATGCGCGTTTTAAACGAGCAATTCCTTCATCAATATCTTGTTCAGGAATAATTAGAGACGGTGTAAAACGAACCACGTTTGGTCCCGCGATTAAAGCAAGCAAACCTTCTTCGCCCGCCCAAGTCGTAATATCTTTCGCTTTCCCTGCATACTCAGCTTTTAATACACAACCAATGAGTAAGCCTTGACCACGAATTTCTTCAAAAATCGGGTATTCAGTATTTAATTTATTTAATGCGTCGATGAAATATTGATGACGATGTTTTACACCTTCAAGTACTTCAGGCGTATTAATAAACTCAAATACTGCACCTGCAACCGCACTTGCTAACGGGTTCCCACCATAAGTCGTACCATGTGTACCGACAGAAAAATGCGGAGCAAACTTATCGGTTGTTAACATTGCACCGACTGGAAAACCACCACCTAGTGCTTTTGCAGTGGTTAATACATCTGGAATAACGCCAGAGTTCATGTAGGCATACAGTGCACCAGTACGACCAACACCGGTTTGTACTTCATCAAAAATAAGTAAGGCACCGAACTCATCACACAGTGCTCTTAAGCCTTTTAAAAATTCGATGTCAGCAGGAATAACACCGCCTTCACCCTGGATCGGCTCAACAATAACTGCACATGTTTGTTCATTAATGACCGCTTTTGCAGCTTCTAAATCATTAAAGGCAACATGGTTGATACCATTTGGAAGTGGTGCAAAGTCTTGTGAATATTTAGGTTGACCACCCGCCGAAACGGTAAATAAGGTACGGCCGTGGAACGCATTGTTAAATGCCACAATGCCGCTTTTGCCAGCAATACCGCTGTCTAGACCAACTTTACGAGCCAGTTTTAATGCTGCTTCGTTCGCTTCAGCACCTGAGTTACAGAAGAATACTTTATCTGCAAATGTATTTTCAGTGAGTTGTTTTGCAAGACGTAGAACGGGTTCATTTGTATAACCATTGCCTACATGCCAAAGTTTTGTTGCTTGTTCTGTTAAAGCATTTACTGCCACTGGATGCGCATGACCTAATGCGTTTACTGCAATCCCGCCTGCAAAATCGATATATTCTTTATTTTCTTGATCCCAAATACGTGAACCTTCGCCACGTACCGGAATGAAATTTGCCGGTGCAAAAACTGGAACCATCCAGTCGTTAAAGTTGCTTCGAGTTACAGAAATTGGCTGTTCCATGCTTACCTCAGTATTTATTTAATATATTCGATAACACTTAAATTTGAATAATTCAGAAAAAGGGAATGAGCAAATAAACCCTATAACATCCTTTATATTTGCTCAAACCACTTTTTCTAAAGTAATTTCCGCAGATTAGCCTGGGAAAATACCGCGTTCTTTACGAGCTTTTAAGATACGCTCACATGCCAAGATGTAAGCTGCTGTACGTAAAGTACAAGCGTTGCTGTTCGCTGTATTCCAAACGTCATCCATAGCTTGAACCATCAACTTGTCTAAACGTTCGTTGATTTCTTCTTCGCTCCAGAAGTAGCTCGCCATGTCTTGAACCCATTCGAAGTAACTTACAGTTACACCGCCGGCGTTACATACCACGTCAGGAACTACAACAATGCCACGCTCAACCAATACGTCTTCAGCTTTAGGATATGTCGGGCCGTTTGCGCCTTCTAAAATCAACTTAGCTTTAAGTTTTTGAGCACGTTCAACAGTAATTTGGCCTTCCAATGCAGCTGGAACAATAATGTCAACTTCAGCTGTCCAGAAATCTTCGTCAGCAATTGATTGCGCGCCGGCAAAGCCACCAACACCTTGATTTGCATTTACGTGATCACGTAATGCTTCAAGATCAATACCATCAGCATTGAAAATTGTGCCAGTGTGGTCTTGAACGTGTGTAACTTTCGCTTTTGATTCAACAAATAAGAAAGCTGCTTCACTACCTACGTTACCAAAACCTTGAATAGCAACTTTCGCGCCTTCAATTGGTAAATTAATTTTTGCTGCTACTTCACGACCTGTAACGAATACGCCACGACCAGTTGCTTTCACACGACCTAAAGAACCGCCTAAGTGGACTGGTTTACCAGTTACAACACCAGTTACAGTGTGACCTTGGCTAGTAGAATAAGTATCCATCATCCAACCCATGATATTGGCATTCGTACCAACGTCTGGAGCAGGAATATCTTTTTGAGGCCCAATAATATGACCAATTTCAGTCGTATAACGACGAGTCAAACGCTCTAATTCACGAGTTGATAATTTACGTGGATCAACACGGATACCACCTTTTGCACCACCAAATGGCAAGTTCAAAACAGCAGTTTTAATTGTCATCCATGCAGACAATGCCATTACTTCATTCAAATCAACATTCGGATGGTAACGAACACCGCCTTTACCCGGACCACGAGACAAGTTGTGTTGTACACGGTAACCTTCAAAGTGCTGAATAGAACCGTCATCCATCACGATTGGCACGTCAACAATAAGGGCACGCTTAGGACGTTTTAAAGTATCGATATAATCAGCTAAGTGTTCTAAATATGGCGCTACACGGTCAATTTGTGCCAAGTAAGTTTGCCATGCATCGCTATGTTCGTTTACGTATGAAAGATCTGACATCTTTTTTCCTATATACCTTCATAGACTCAGATTTGATAAATCTGTAGTCTTTATTATTCAGCAACCAAAACCTTGCAATAACAAAGTCTTAGTTTATTTACTAAACCTTCTGCTCTTCTAAAGCATTAGATTTTTTAAATTCCATTTGTTGATACTAAAAGTATGATCTACTTTTATATATCGATATCTTTTACAAGCTTTCTTTCATGTAACTTACTGTTTATAAAGCTATCTTTATAAAAGCAAAGTTTAACCACAACCCACTTAATCCAGTCGGCTGAAATATAAATACAAAAGAAATGGCATAACCGTTTGGGAGTTAAAAAGAACGATGATTTATAAAAAAATCATATGTCCATAAAAATTATTTTGACTAATCGATAGATCCCTCCATTAGTCTTTTTAAAAATAAACATTGTTCAATAATGCTACAGATTAATTATCTCTACACATACCGCTTAAAATTAAGCCGGAACATAGCTATAAAATCTTCCAATAAATATAGCATAGAGCACACTCATTTAGAACATTTTAAAATAAATAAGCAGAGAAAAAATAATCAAATCGCACTAATCTTTATAATAAAAAAACAACAAATATTAAAAAAAGCTTAACTTTAATAAAAAAATTTATAGAAAACATAAAATCATAATTTAAAAAAATACACCAAATTAAAATTATAAATAACAATAACTTAAAAATTAATCACCTTCATGAATTTGTCAAAAAATTATACCACCTCTACATTAAATCTATAATAAGTCCATTTCTAATTCATATTTTATAAAAACCCAAAAACCTCTTTATCAAATAACCAAGCTAAACATAGACTTAATCAACTATTAATAATAAATAAATATTAATAAGAATCCGATAAATGGTAATTTTATAAAACAATATTTGTTTTCATGATTAAAAATAAAACTTCATTTTTAAAAAAAATACAGAAATTCTTTCTTTTGCAGTTCCTTTAAGGCACAAAAAAGGCCCCTTTCGGGACCTTTAAAAACACATTTCGACTAAAAAGCTTAGCTTTACACTAGATCTTTCTTTCGATAAAAAATGAAGTAGCTTGCATAGCATAAAATGATAAAAATAATGCAGCAGATAAAACCAACTTGCATAGATGGGTCAAACACCATACTGATACAGGTAACGATACAGAACAGCCCACCTACAATTGGAGTAAGAGGGAAAAGAGGTGCCGCGAAGCGTAAATCTTTTGCTGTTTTACCCGACTTATACCACTGTCTACGGAAGTTAAACTGTGAAACGCAAATCGCAATCCAAACCACAACCATTGTAAAAGCTGCAACGCCCAACAAATTCTTAAAAATTGTTTCTGGCGCGAATTGTTCTGAAAGCAATCCAGGAATTGCACCAAACATAGTTACAGTAATGGCAACAATCGGTGTTCCAGAAGGAGTTAATTTAGAAAATATTTTTGGTAATTGATTTTTCGCCGAAAGCGACCACATCATACGCGAAGCAGCAAACAACCCAGAATTTGCAGCAGAAAGTAAAGCCGTAATAATTACAAAGCGGATAATATCTTCTGCGTATGGAATACCAATATAGTTAAATACCGTCACAAAAGGACTATTACTTACTTCATTTGCACTAAGGCCTGCAAGCTGGAACGGCAGTAATGAACTAATCACCACAATTGTACCAACAAAGAAAATCAGTAAACGCCAAATAGCCGCATTGATTGCTTTAGGAACTGTCTGTGCTGGATTCTCAGCTTCCCCCGCCGCTACTCCAATTAATTCTGTGCCCGAAAAAGCAAAGTTAACAATCAGCATAGTAGCAAAAATTGGGAAGAGACCGTTTGGGAACCAACCGTGAGCAGTCAGGTTACTAAATAATGGCGCTGTTTCATGTCCGTGGTAAGGAATAAAACCAAAAATTGCCAGCAAACCTAAACCAATAAAACAGATGATTGTAATAACTTTGACGAGTGCCAACCAGAATTCAGATTCGGCAAATAATCGAGTTGAACTGATATTAAGGAAAAAAACTAAGGCGCCAAAAAAAAGAGTCCAAGCCCATACCGAGGTAGATGGAAACCACTCCTGCACCAATAAAGCTGCCGCAGTAAACTCAGTCCCCAAAGTTGCAGTCCAAGTTAACCAATAGAGCCAAGTAATCATATAGCCCGTACCCGGACCAATATAACGGCGGGCGTATTCACCAAAAGAACCTGATTCCGGTACATGAACCGCAAGCTCACCAAGACATAACATCACGGTATAGGCAATTAAACCGCCCAAAAAATAAGAAATAATTGCGCCAATTGGGCCTGCTTGGGAAATTACATCACCAGACCCTAAAAAAAGACCTGTACCTATGGCACCGCCAAGGGAGATCATCACCAAATGTCGAGTACTCATTGCTCGTTTCAAAGGTGCAGAACTTCCATGTTGCGATGCATCATTATTCCGATAATTTAATGATTGCATATAAAAAACTGTAACGACAATTTAGTAAAAAATCATTTTAGGAGAAAAAAATAAATATGCAATTATCTTTGAATAGTGAACTTATTTTAACCAAGCTCTTCAGATAAAAATAAAATATATAGTAAAAACATTTAGTTATATTTTTTTGTAGCTATAACTGTATTTTAATTAATCTTATATTATTTCTATAATTTATGTATTAGAAAAACCCATTTATTTTCAAATATAATATTTATATACATTACTGGTTATGTCTACTTTAAATACAGCAGATCACCATATAATAAACCTACTATTTATTTAAATAATGAATTTTAAAATAATATACAAATAAGTTTATAAAAAAATATTTTTTAAGCAAAAAATAAAGCCCAAACCTAAAGGTCTGAGCTTTATTTAAACACTATAAAGTTTTAATAGCTGATGGTGGTCAACTGTTCTGTAGGTTGAATTGAACCTTCCGTAAATTCACACAGCCCTTGTTCATCACAAGATAAATTTAGTTGCTTATAGCTAATCGCAAAGCAGTCGGAATATTTTTTGATTACAAATGGGCTCATATCAGATGTTAAAGGCTCTTCACTCTTGAACAATTTAATGACTTTGCGATCATTCATCGCTAACAAATAAATTTCATTATTTAATTCAATATTCACTACACCAGTTTGCTCAGCCACAATTGGAACCAAATAAGGTTTATTCGCCAGTAGAGTGTCTACCGTGTAACTTTCAAATTTTGAGTTGATGAGGTTGAATACCAAAATTAAACCAAAGCTAGTCTGCAAGCCTTCTTTGTAATTTGCATCTTCTTGAATTCGTTGTACTTTAACCCCAAGCTTTTGAAAGTCCAATTCAGTTGCTTGCTTTGTTTTTATCAGACTACGTGTAATAGCCTGTTTAAGTGGGTTATCAAAATAACGTTCATCTAGCTGAAAATCATTTTGACGTAATATTTTTAACAACATTTCATCATGTTGGGTAAGAACATGCGCAAGTACATTACGGAAGTAAAACTTACTTTGTTTTTTGACCTTACGAACTTGCTGATAAAAATAGATTTCATCGAAATCATGTTCAATAAAATCATGTAATAAACTTGAACTAGCCAATACAGACAATGCTTCATGACCAGTAAATGGCAAATGAATCGTATGTAAGCTTGGTAACAGTTCTTTTATTTTTAAGTAATGTTCACGGTCAATCGAGAAATATGGGTCATAAACAATAACGTATTCACGCGCTGCATCGACATCTTGCGGCTGAATCTGCATGTCTTTATTTGCTATAGCATCAAAAAACTCAGCATAGCGTCGGTCTTCAACGTGTTCAGGGTCAATTGAATATTGAGGCACAAATGCAATCACACGGTTCATATTCAATAAATTAGAATATTTGATTGCCGCATAGCCGCCCATTGAACCGCCATAACCCACAATATTTTTAAAGCCTTTTAGAATAGGCGAAATTGCTTTTGCCAGCTCAATCATGCTTGCTTGAGGAAACCATGATTTTTGTTTTGGCATTACCCCAATAACATTATATTGGTATTTAATTAGAGACTTTTCAGCATTGATAGATAAGCCACTCGCTCGGGTAATCAAATCGCCAAAAGAGAGAACCAATGTATTAGAATCGCCTGGTAAAAAAATGGCTCTAATGTGTTCGTCTTCAAAAATAATTTGCTTATCCATGCTCACACCGAAAGAAAATTTACTCCCACATACAACGTCAAAAATGAAACAAAATAGGTGTTTTGCCAATTTATGATTGCGGAGTATCTTATTTTATAGATGCCAGTCAGATTAAAAAGCGCAAAATATGACACAATCCTTACATCCTGCCGCTCAAAAAGGCTTCAGTTCAGCTGCTGAACTATATCAGCAAGTTAGACCCAATTATCCCGCAGAAATAGTAAGTTGGCTGCAAAATTGCCTACAAATACAGGAAAAATCTACTGTTATTGATCTTGGATCGGGTACTGGCAAATTCTTACCCTACTTAAAACAAACACATGCTGATGTTATTGCAGTTGAGCCAATTGGCGAGATGTTACAGCAGCTTCAACAAGTTTATCCTGATATCAAAACATTACAGGCTTTTAGCAATTCAATTCCTATAGCAGACCATAAAATTGATGCCATTATTTGTGCGCAATCTTTTCACTGGTTTGACAACCTCGATACCCTAACAGAAATGCATAGAGTATTAAAACCAAAAGGACATTTAGGGCTAGTCTGGAATCAACGTGATGAACGTACAGATTGGGTCAAGGCTTTAGCTGACTTCCTACTTCCTCTTGAAGGTGACACACCTCGTTACCATAGTGAAAAGTGGAAACGCGTATTTGAACAACAAGATTTATTTTTATTTGATAGCCTACAAACATTCACACAGTCACAACACGGTTCTGTCGAACAAGTCGTGAGTAAACGTTTACTCTCTACGAGTTTTATTGCTGCAATGACTGAAAAAGATCAATTACAACTCAAAGCACAGTTTGAAAAAATTGTTTATGATTTTACGGGATTAGGTCCTCAAGATCAGATTGATTTTCCATATATTACGTATGCATATCACTTTCAAAAAAGTACGTTACCCGTTAAATAATTAGTGAATAGGTTTGGTTGAAAGTTATGAACAAGAAAACACCTCAAATCATATTAATGTCTTTGCTTTGCTCTAGCCTATTTCTGACTGCTTGTAAAAAAGCGGAAGAGCCTGCTAAGACGGAGCAACCTTCTGCCACCTCATCTACCGATCAGGTTTTAGAAAAACTGAATGAAAGACCTGTTAAGACGTTCTCTGCCACTGCTGATGATGCACACGATATTGCACTGTTAGAGGATTATGATCGTCGCTTTACAGAAATGAGTGACGAGATGGAAAGTGAATTAGCAAAAATGCATGAAGCTGGAACCCTCACTACAGAGTTTGAGCAACAGCGTACTCTCGATAATGTGCGCTCTGCTCTAACCATGTTAAAAGATTTAGATCTAAAAACTGAGCAAGGCCGTTACATTCAGGGTCTACTTTATCAGTATTGGGAAAACCAAGAAAAACACTTGAGTGATAAGCAAGCCAATAAAGATGAACAGATCAATGATCTTGCCGACTATTTACAAGCACAAAATCAATTAAAATATTGGAAAGCATCGCAACAGAAATAAGCAATGTAGTGCTTATAAAAAAGCCTTCAAACTTATGAAGGCTTTTTTTCAAATTATATATTTTGCTTTTCAACCCAATGAATTGCCTGAACGCGAAATAACTCACATGCACCATCACCCGTATCAGTCGGCGTAAGTGAAGATTTCCAGACCAAATTTTTGTCCTTAATCTCGACAAGATCACCTTTTAGATAAACTAAATCACCGCGTTTAACCTGTTTAATCTGCTCTGCAATTTTCGGGTTGGCAGGAATGATGTGCATGTTAGACACCATTTGCATTGCTTGCTCTGCTGGAACAGGTAATTTAGGAATCTTCCAGTTTAAATAACGGTCATATTGTTTCACTGAAATATGACGTGCGATTTCAGGCTGTGCAAACAATCCCCAACTTACGGCATAGTCAATAGGAGAAAATTTAGCTTGTTCATCATTTTGATAAACTTTTGAACCCAAGATTCTGAAATTGCCTTGAAAAGGTTGTAATACAGAAATAGATTGATCTTTTTCTATCGGGCTCAAACCATTGGCAATATTATATTCACTTGAGGTCGATGCAAATGTTGAACTCATGCCAAGCGCGGCGAGTAAGCCCATCATCAAACTTTGTTTTTTCATCGTGTTACACCTCAAATATTGCTAGATCAAAGTGAATAGATCTTCAATTTATAATAGCTTTAAGCGATGAAAAAAATATCGAAATTTAGTAACAATACAGATCAATTTCGTCTATTTTTGTGCTGAATTAAACAGCTTGTTAATCTTCGAAATCTATTCTCAACGTTTCAAAACGAACCTTACCTTGGTGGACCGCTTGTGCAATTGCCTGTTGACCTTTCGTAAGTCTAGCTCCACCACTTTTTACATCGAGTAAAATAATATTGATGTCTTCTGCCGTACCATCGCCATCGCGAAAATCGGTATATCCATCAAAAATAATATAGTCCACCGGATCGCCCATGAATTTTGCATCGCTTGGTAAATACTGAAATTCAGGTAAAACCGGAGCAAATTGTTCTGCCATTTTTCCTTTCAACACCGCACGACTTGTATTTACACTTCTCTTTTGTGCTTGAGTAAGCGCTTGTTGATGCTCTAATTCAAGTTCAGCAATATATTGCTCATATTCAGCCTTAATTCGTCCATTACGTGTATTTGATAAAATAAGAGTAGTGATAATGATGCCAATTCCAGCACCAATAAGCATGGCAAGCCATACAGACATAAATTTTCCTTAAAAAGCACGAATTAAGATTACAGATCTAATCATATCTAAAATAACGAAACAGCTTAAACTTTTGTCAAATGTGGTCATCTCCTTCACATAAAAAGATGCTAAGGTATAAAACATAAACAAATGTGCTGCTGAAAATAATTGGATTTATGAAAACGATACTTATTGCAAATCAAAAGGGCGGATGCGGAAAAACCATGACGGCCATTACGTTGGCAACAGCATTGGCACAAAAAGGATATAAAGTAGCATTAGCAGATTCGGACAATCAAAAATCGGCTTTACAATGGTTAAAACAGCGCCCTAATACCGTTGTAACGATTCAAAGCCTAGACTGGCGTCATGAGAAATCAATTGGTGATGCACCCAAGAATCTGGATTATTTAATTATTGATGCGCCTGGTGCTCTGTCAGGTGAGCATGCTGAACAACTTATTAGTGAAGCTCATGCCATTATTACTCCGCTTCAGCCATCTTTTTTTGACATAGATAGTACTCGTCGCTTTTTGAAGCATTTACAAGATATTAAACGTATTCGCAAAGGCAAAGTACAGATTTTGCTTCTTGCTAACCGTGTAAAACCAAACAGTGCAAGCTCAAAAGATATCCAGCAGTTCTTTGAAAAAATTGAACAGGAACCTGTTGCATGGATTGCTGAACGCACTGCCTATGGCAGCTTAGCAATGCAAGGTTTAAGCATTTTTGATAAACCGCAAAAGAACTTTATTAATATCCAAAATCAATGGCAACCTGTGCTAAACAAGTTGATTGAAGATAAAGCTGAGTGGTTTTAAAGGAATTTTAGCCTTTGAAACTGGATGTATAAGGTTCTTTACATTACGGCCTTAAAATTTGCCTCAGGTTATTTTTCAGTTAATATGACTTTATTCTATGTAGAAAATTAGAGAAATATTGTTCGTGCATCCATACGCTCCTAATTTACAGCGCGTTTTATTGTTTGGGCTGTTTTTTATTTTGATTTTTTTAGGATTTAATATCCTGAAATATTTTATTGTTCCTGTACTTTGGGCTGCCATCATTGCATATATGACTTGGCCTATTTATTTAAGAATTCAGCGTTTTTTTGGAGAATCACGTAATACTTTAAACGCAACCCTAATGATTAGTCTGGTCATTTTGGTAGTTGGTATCCCCTTTACATGCGCGGTTTTTATTTTGCAGCATGAGGGACGTAACTTATATTTTGATTTACAACGTCAGGTTTTTTCGGGTCATTTAAGCGTTCCAGATTTTATTCGTGATCTTCCTTTTGTAGGAAAAGAGATTTCTCGTACACTCAATGAGTTAAATAACGATCCTAATAGTACGATTCAAAATATCGCAGCTTGGGTACAAAGCCATTTAAGTTATGGCCGTGTGCTGCTTGGTGAAATTAGTAAAAATATTGTCAAACTTGGCTTTGCAGTATTTAGCCTATTTTTCTTCTATCGTGATGGTCAAATGATTTTATCTCAAGTGAGTAAAGCTTTAGAAATGGTCATTGGCCCTCGTATTCATCATTATCTCGATACAATTTCTGAAACAACTCGTGCAGTCGTATATGGTGTGGGTTTAACTGCAATTGCTCAAGCCGTTTTAGCTGGATTAAGTTACTTCGTAGCAGGTGTACCAAACCCTATGGTACTCACGATTGTTACTTTCTTATTGGCTTTAATTCCATTTGGTACTCCAATTTCTTATTTAGGCGTTGGCTTATGGTTGTTCTCTCAGGGACAAACCATGGAAGCAATTGGTGTTGTGGTTTGGGGTGTGCTGATTGTTAGTAGCTCGGATAATGTGATTAGACCACTCGTCATTTCTGGTGCCACCAAAATTCCTTTCTTATTAATTATGTTTGGTGTATTAGGCGGTATTGCGAGTTTTGGCTTAGTCGGTTTATTTATTGGCCCTGTAATTTTGGCTATTTTACTGGCAATTTGGCGTGAATGGTTACATGAAACGATTGAACCTGAACCTATGCCAAAAACGACCATGATTTATGATTCTGAGAGTGAATCCTCCAATGACAAAGGGTGACATAGTTATTTAATTTAAAAATGTTTCTAGATACAAATTAACTATTTAAATTAACTTGTAGGTCAGACCTCTGTTTGTTTGAATCAAACGATCATATATATTTATAAGGACATCCAATCATGCAGATGTTTAATAAAATTGGCGCAGTCTGTGCGCTTACAGCCCTTTTTACCGTTGGCTGTAGTTCGGTAACTAAAACTGTATCTGACACAGCCCAAGCATTAACCTCAATGCATACTAAAAAAGTGGTCGACGTAAATGAAGTGACAGCTAACGGTATTGGAAAAAAAATAGGTACGATTAGCTTTCAAGATAGCGACAAAGGTTTAATTATTACCCCTGCTCTTGCTGACTTACCAAGTGGTACTCGTGGTTTCCATATTCATGAAAACGCTTCTTGCGCACCTGCTGTAAAAGATGGAAAACCTGGCGCTGCTTTAGCTGCGGGTAGCCACTACAACCCGAACCAAGCCCCTCATCACGGTACTCCAACGACTGGCCATTTAGGCGATCTACCTGTTTTAGTTGTCGATAATACAGGTGTTGCAACAACTGCCGTAATCGCACCTCGATTAAAACTTGCTGATATTCAGGGTCGAGCGATTATGATTCATGCGGGTGGCGACAATTATTCAGACTCACCTCAACCTCTTGGCGGTGGTGGAGCACGAATTGCATGTGGTGTGATTAAATAATTTATGTATTTTACAAATTGTGGGTATCTAAAAAGATATCCACAATTCTGTTAATTTATTGATCGTTACAACTTGGTTTAAGTCTAATAAAATCTTAAAAAACGACTGACTTTTGTAGATAAAAAGAATAATATTTTTGAAGTAATAAAAATTTAAAGTTACATACTGCTTTCTCACGTATTCTCTAATTTAGAACAAAAGCCGTGAATTATCTGACCCAAATATTTAATAGCTTTAAGACAAACTCTATTTTAATTTATTGCCTGCAAATTCTGATTGTACTCACTGGCACAACTTTAGGTTTGCTGTGGCTGGGCTATAATCAACTTATTGTTCCTGTAACCTTAGGCGCAATTGCAGCAGCATTAACAGACTTTGATGATCGTTTAAGTATTCGATTACGCAACTTGGTCTATGTCTGCCTGCTCTTTTTTACAGTCAGTAGTATTCTTGGCTTTTTAGCTCCTTACAAAATTTTCTTTATTTTATATCTCTCTATCTCAAGCGCTTTTTTCATATTACTAGGCGCCTTAGGGCAACGTTATGCCACGATTTCTTTTGGCACGATTCTGCTCTCTATTTATAGTATGTTCGGTTTAAGCGAATACGCACATTGGTATCAACAACCTACTTATTTTGTTTATGGTGCTCTGTGGTACGGTTTAACTTCTATTTTATTTTTTATTATTAAACCGACACTTCCCTTACAAGATAAGCTCTCACAAATTTTTAAAGAAATTTCTGTTCTACTACAAGCAAAAGCTCGTTTGTTTGATCCGGACAATAAAGAGAATGTTGAGCAGCTTTTATATGAATTATCGCTACAAAATACGCAAGTTGCCCAAAGCCTCAATCAAATACGCAGTTCACTACTTACTCGGCTCAAAGCTTCCAGAGTCAGTAATAAAAGTATCTATTGGCTAAACCTATATTTTTTCGCACGAGATATTCACGAGCAAGCCACTTCAAATTATTTACATTACGAACATATTCAACAGAATTTTAGCCGTAGTGATCTTATTTTCCGTTTCCAAAAAAACCTGCGTCTACAAGCACAAGCATGCCAAGACTTAGCTCAATGTATTTTATATAACCAGCCATATCAGCCTTCGCAAGAAAGTCAGAAAGTATTAGGACATTTGGAAAGTTCTTTAAAAGATTGGATACAACAACATCCACAAAATTTTGAAGTTAAGAATTTAAAACTTATTTTTGATAATTTGAAAGGAATGCATGAACAGTTTGAACAACTGCAATATGCCCAACCTGTTCCTGAAAATAACACTCAAACAAGACAAGAACACTTAAATTTACTTGATGATGATATTCAAGGATTTTCAGATCTTATCTTAAAACTTCGGCAACAACTTACGCCACAGTCAGCACTGTTTAGGCATGCCATACGAATTGCTGTGGTTTTCGCCGCAGGTTATGCAATTTCATTATTACCGTTTGCGCAGCATGGTTACTGGATTTTACTGACCAGTTTGTTTGTTTGTCAGATTACTTATTTTGCGACTAAAAGCCGTCTTAAATTAAGAACGATTGGTACCCTACTCGGCGTTTTATTAGGAATACCAATTTTATATTTTGTACCGAGTATTGAAGGCCAGCTCATCATTACAATTATTTGTGGAGTCTGCTTTTTTTACTTACGTCAAAAGAAATATGCTTTGGCTACGCTCATGGCCACCCTTATGGTGCTATTAATTTTCAACTTAAAAGGCGCTGGCTACAGTATTATTTTGCCTCGACTGATAGATACCTTATTAGGCTGCTTTATTGCATGGCTCGCCGTAAACTTTATTTGGCCCGACTGGAACTTTCGGAACATCCCCAACAATATTAATAAAAGCAGCAAAGCGACCTTAGATTATTTCAATGTGATTGTTGAGCAATATCAATATGGCAAAAATCAGGATATAGAGTACCGCCGAATTCGTCGTGCTGCGCATAACGCTCAGATTGAGCTATCCAACATGATTTCAAGCTTAAGTGCTGAACCGAACCCGAACCCTCAACTCATCCATTATGCTTTTCGTTATCTGGTTTATAGCCACAGCCAACTAAGTTACGTGGCAGCGTTAGGAAGTCAGCGTCAAAAAATTGATGATCAACAAGTATTACAACTCTTACTGGATTGTCAGCAAATTCTTAAACAGAGCTTATTTGATCCGGCTTATATTGATTTCAATTTCCTTGAGCAGACTTTAGCGCAAATTCAAAGCCTAACTACTCATGAGCACTTTTCAGAGAATTACACACTCGTGTTAAAACAAATCAGTTTATTGCTAGAAACCTTGCCAGAATTATTAATTCTCAAGGGTAAACTTTTAGAACAAGAGATTAAATAGACATAGATTTTTATTGAGGATAAAAATGCATTTCCCAAAAATTCCTTCGATTCTTTCCGTGATTTTAATAATGCTGAGTAGTAATTCTTATGCGTTTGAAAGGAATGATTTAAAAAAGATTATCGAGTGTCAATCTGATTACGCGACCTATTCAGATTTTGGTTCCGAATATGACGAGAACTTAACAGCGCTTGGTTTTAAAAGAGTTGAAGATTCAGACCAACCTTTCATTTATTTGTATAAAACCAATCAACCTATTGAGCTATTTGGCTTAAAGACAAACGAGATTGCTTTGGCTGGTCAAGGTATAACTGCTGTTTTTCGTAATGTAAATGTTCAACAACTTTCAAAGAAATTTGATATCCCACAACATCCTGATTTTACAATGCTGCCTCTGTTTAGAGGGGTACGTACAATTAAAACAGAACCCGCTACTTCAGATTCGGTTACTTTTTACCATAATTTGAACTTATCAGAAATGAAAGGGAAAAAACCAATGGTACTGTTAGGTTGTACCTATGAAGCAGACCGTGAAGAAATGGAAAAAATGTTACAAGAATAAAAAAATACCGGAATATCAATTCCGGTATTTTTTTATTTAATTGTTGCCTTGTTGCAGTCTTTCTTGCATTTCCTGCTTCAAAGCACTTCGCGGTTGGCTAAACCAAAGAGCAATAAAGGTAAATGCAGATAATGCAAAAGCCCATAAATGAAATTGTGTATAGAGATAACGTACAAGTTCAATCATTGCAAAGAAGCTCATCATCAGTAACATTGAAACTGCTGCTGCCACAGTTCCTTTTGATACCTCAGATGACATGAGTGCAAAGCGATATAAGACTGAAAAGCTAATTCCCTCACCAAAACAGATGAGCGTCATCCCTGTAAGCAAACAAGGTATGAGATAGGTTTGCCACACTACACCTAATATTAAAATGAGTGTACCGGTTAGCATAATCGGCAAACCCATCATGACGGTTTTACCCAAAGGCAAACGGTCAATAATTTTGATTAAGACAATGTTGCCTACAATCAAACCCCAAAATACAGGGAATTGAGCTAAGCCATATTGCACACTGGTGAGCTTTAACTCATCTACTAAAATGATTGGAGACAAAGCAATCCATAGCATTAAAGGCATACCCACTAAAGGTAATGCAAGGCTTAAACCTAAAAACCGGCGGTTGGTAAACACCTTTTTAAAATCATCAAAAAGATAACTAAAAGGTTGCTTGGTTACACTGACTTGCTGGCTCGGCATCTGTTTTTTCAACCCGATCCAACTGAGTAATGCCAATACAGCGATGGCGACAAAGCCCCAGTGCCAAGACACATAATCAATTAAGAAAGCGCCAAGTACAGGTCCTAGCAAAGGTGCAAGTAATGAGATATTTGCCATGAGTGCCATGACTTTAATCGCATCACGTTCAGCAAAACTTTCTTGAATAGCCGCATAACCAACGGCTGAAATTACGGTTAAGCCAATTCCCTGCAAAAATCTTAATGCTAAAAATTGCTCCATTTGCCTCGTAAATAAAATTAAAAAACAGCATAGAGCAAAGAATAAAACTCCTGCTAATAGTACTTTTTTACGTCCGAGACGGTCCGACAAAGGACCGAGTAACCATGCAACAGATGCGCCACCTAACAAATAAAATGACATCGAAGATGGTGCCCAAGTTGCACTTACACCAAAGTCCTCAGTAATTGCCAACATAGCTGGCTGAATCAGGTCATTACCAATATAAACCGCAAATTCAAATAGCACTAAGGCCAACGGAAACATCAACGTTGTAAGGTTCAACGTTGTCGTTTGAATATTTTTCATGAGTTGTACACTTCAAAATAGCGGCCATATGTCTGTACGACTATCTATAAAATAAGATGTAGTCATGACGATGATATGTATGGTCAATCAATCTTTAGTTAAGTTGTTATATGCCGTGAGAGTGCATGTTTAGAATGTGAAACACCGTATTCACAAGGTGTCTAAAACGAGAAAAAATATATGACGTGAGATTCGGTAATTTTTACCAATTGGCACAATTGCCGAGCGCAACAATAGCACTTTTTAAATTGATCAGCAATCATGCAATTTCAAGAAGCTTAAATTTTAGTTTTTACACAAAAAGGCCTGCAAATTATGGTTGTGCACAAACTCAAAGTTATCCACATATTCGATAAAAAATTAAGCATTATGGACAGGGGTTAACTTGAAAGTCTGTGATTTCCTCTCCTTTTGTACATTGATAGCTTTGTTTTTTATTCACAATTTTCCAGATTTGCTGATCTCGTTTTAATAAATATTCAGTACGTGTTTTCGACACCGCATCTGGACTAGGCTCTGTTTGCAAAATAGTAACTTGCGCATTGGAAGGATCATCCGAAGCATTCATTTGCTGTGAAATATCTAAATTGCTTGCATTATTTAAAAGATCAGGTTGATCGAGTAATACAGCCTGTATAGGACTATCGGCGAGTTGAGCAGAAGAATTTTGAGGTGGAGCACAAGCTGTTAATATGCTTAAGCTGAAAATAATCAACAAACCTTTCTTTTTCATCACTCTTCCCCTCTATTTACTCAAAATTAATGCTAAAGATAATAGGCCACTTTTTCCTTTTGAGCTTTGTAAATAGACATAAATTTATTAATATTAATGAGATAGATTAATTTTAAATAGAAAACCCACAATAATTATTGATTTTTTATCAACAATATTTTTCCTATTCATGCATTTTTCTACAACAGTAAATCTCATAGAGTATGCGTCAAATACAGGAATTTAATGAGAGCAACCTCCATGAGTAAGATTTTAGTGATTAATGGTGCTAAACAATTTGCCCACTCAAACGGTGAATTAAATGACACATTAACCACCCTAGCAACCACACATCTCACGGAACTCGGCCACGAAGTTCAAGTCACCCGTGCAGACAGCAATTATGACGCTGACAGTGAAGTTGAAAAATACTTATGGGCAGATGTTGTTATTTATCAAATGCCAGGCTGGTGGATGGGTGCACCTTGGACAGTCAAAAAGTACATTGATGATGTCTTTACCACTGGTCATGGTTCACTTTATGCAAGTGATGGTCGTAGTCGTTCTGATGCCTCAAAAAAATATGGTTCAGGTGGTTTAATTCATGACAAAAAATATATGCTGTCTTTGACTTGGAATGCTCCAATGGAAGCATTTGAAGATGCAGATCAATTCTTCCACGGCGTAGGTGTAGATGGCGTTTATTTACCATTTCATAAAGCCAATCAGTTCTTAGGCATGAGCACTCTTCCGACATTTATTGTAAATGACGTGATTAAAATGCCTGACGTTGATAGTTATGTTGAAGAATATAAAGCACACTTAAATACTGTATTTGCAGCAGCCTAATAAGGAGAAATCCATGCTAACCATTATTGCGGAAATTCGTACTAAATCGGGTGGACAGCATCGCCAGAACGTATTGGATGCCTTTCAAAAAATCATTCCAACTGTTTTAGCAGAAGATGGTTGTCATGGTTATGAACCTTTAGTTGATCACAAATCAAATGCGAGCTTCCAAACCCAAGAGCCTGATACGATTGTCATGCTAGAAAAATGGGAAAGTGTTGCTCATCTTGAAGCGCATTTAGCGACGCCTCATATGCAAGCGCATCATGCAGCCGTTAAAGATGATGTAGTTGACGTCAAAATTAAAATTTTAGAAAGCGGCGTATAATTTAGACTATAAAAAAGACGATATATTTATCGTCTTTTTTATTTTTAAGAGCAAAGTTGTGTTTGGAAACCTCTAGAGCCTTTCCCTCTCGCACATTGGTAGCTCTTTTGCTTATTTTGCAATTGCCACTTTTCATCAACCAGCTTAAATGAATATTCTGTTCGGATTGCAGAAACAGAATCATCCATTAAACCTGTTTGGATAACGGTAATACGGGAAACTGTTGGAGATTCTACTTGGTTAAATACTTGCTGAACTGAGGTATTATTGTGCTCTTTTACAATCTCAGGCTGGGCTTTAAGTACTTGTTGCATCGGGGTTTCAGAACCCACAAAAGGAATTAATTTACTGGTCGTCGCACACCCAGTGAAAAGTCCAGCACAGAGCGCTGAAATTAAAAATAAACGTTGCATTTTTATCACCAAAAACAAAAGCCATAGCTTTATGATGCTATGGCTTTGTTGGTTACTCTGTAGAAACTATGTAGTTCTACAAAATAGATCTAATTTAAAGATCAAACAATTTACCTGGGTTCATTAAACCATTCGGGTCAAATACTTTTTTCAAAGCTTTCATATATTCGATTTCTTCAGGCGAACGTGAATATTCCAAATATGGCTTTTTCGTCATGCCTACACCATGTTCAGCAGAGATTGAACCATCGTATTTTTTAACGGTATCAAACACATATTTATTAACCACCTGACATTTCGCAAAGAACTCATCTTTGGTTAAGTTTTCAGGTTTTAAAATATTTAAGTGTAAGTTACCGTCACCGATATGTCCGAACCAGCAAATTTCAAAATCTGGATAGTTTTCTTGAACAATCGCATCAATTTCACGAATAAATGCAGGTACGTGAGTAATTAATACTGAAATATCGTTTTTGTATGGAATAAATGGCGCGATTGATTCAGAGATATCTTCGCGTAAACGCCATAAGCTTTCTACTTGGTCAAGGCTCTGGCTCATTACGCCATCAAGTACCCAACCCTGCTCCATACAATGCTCGAAAATTTCCATTGCTTTATCGAGAATCGGCTCATATGGAGCTTCAAACTCAAGCAATACATAGAACGGGCATTGAGTTTCAAATGGGCGTTGTACATGTCCATGATCTAAAACTTTTTGCATTGCAAGTTCACCAAAGAACTCAAATGCAGTTAAGTCGATGTCTTTTTGGAATGCATGTAATACAGGCATTACCGCATCAAAATCAGGAACACCTAAAACTAAAACTTGTAAGTTTTGTGGTTGACGCTCAAGTTTAATTTCAGCTTCGGTCACTAAACCTAATGTACCCTCACCACCAATAAACAAATGCTGTAATGCATAACCAGTTGCATTTTTAACCATGCCTTTGTTTAAACGCAGGATGTCACCTTTACCAGTCACTACGGTTAAGCCAAGTACCCAGTTACGTGTCATGCCATATTTAATGACTTTAATACCGCCGGCATTTGTTCCGATATTACCGCCAATCTGACTAGAACCCGCTGACGCAAAGTCCACCGGATAATACATGCCTTGTTCTTCTGCATAATTCTGCAATTGCTCAGTCACAACACCAGCTTGCACTCGAACCATGCGGTCTGCTGGGAAGAACTCAAGAATTTGGTTCATTTTGTCCATGCTAATGACAATTTCACCATTGGTTGCTACCGCACCAGCAGAGAGACCAGTACGACCACCTGACGGTGTAATCGCAACATTAAACTGGTTCGCAAGCTTTACAACCGCCTGAACTTGTTCAGTCGTTGACGGAAAAACGATGACCGATGGGTTCGGATTAAAATGCTTGGTATGATCTTTACCCCAGTTTTCGAGACTATCAGCATCAGTTTTAATACGGTTTTCACCGACAATTGCTGTTAATTGGGTGAGTAACTCAGGTGTTAAAGCGACTGGAGCATTCATCGTTTGCAGACCTAGCAAGAAGTAAACTGTGGTGGGACTATGACCTCATAATTCTCAAGGTTCTCACCTGAGCAAAGCCATAATGTTCAAGGAACTCCTATATTCTACATGTATCCGCGCAAGCGATAAAGTTCAGAATAGAGATACTGTCACTACAAAACATGTTTAACGTAAATAAATACTTTCTATGGGGCTTTCAGAGAAAAATCACATTTATCCCCCTACCAAGCATATTTTAAAATGCTCGACAAGCCATAAACAGAAGTGATTAGACATAGATAAAATTGCCATAAGGCGATGGTATAAACGAAATATCTATAGCGCTGCCCAGTATGTTATTATACCGCCACCAAATTTGGCCTTTGTAGCGGAGCCGTAATGAGCCAACATCTTTCACTACCTAAAGATAAAATCCGTTTCCTTTTGTTAGAAGGCGTTCACCAAAACGCAGTCGATACTTTAAACGCTGCGGGTTACACCAATATTGACTATCGTAAAACTGCTCTTGAAGGCGAAGCGCTTAAAGAAGCAATTAAAGATGCTCACTTTATTGGTATTCGTTCGCGTACCCAATTGACTGAAGAAGTTTTCGAAGCTGCAAATAAATTGATCGCAGTAGGTTGTTTCTGTATCGGAACAAACCAAGTTGATCTTAAAGCAGCAATGGCACGTGGTATTCCTGTATTCAACGCACCGTATTCAAATACGCGTTCGGTTGCAGAGCTTGTACTTGCTGAAACGATTCTTCTTCTTCGCCGTGTTCCTGAAAAATCGGCGGCTTGTCATCGTGGTGGTTGGGACAAGTCTGCTGTCGGTTCTTTTGAAACTCGTGGCAAAACTTTAGGTATTGTGGGTTACGGTTCCATCGGTTCTCAACTTTCAGTTCTTGCTGAAAGCATGGGTATGCATGTGATTTATTATGATGCAGTAACGAAATTACCAATGGGTAATGCTCGCCAAGTTGGTTCTTTAGATGAACTTTTAGCAACTGCAGATGTTGTAACGTTGCATGTGCCAGATGTTCCGTCTACACGTAACTTCTTCACTAAAGAACAATTTGCGAAAATGAAAGAAGGCGCGATCTTCTTAAATGCTGCACGTGGTACATGTGTAGTGATTGAAGATTTAGCTGATGCAATCAGGTCTGGTCATATTGCTGGTGCAGCGGTTGACGTATTCCCGAAAGAACCAAAAGCAAATGGTGAAGAATTCCAATCTCCACTTCGCGGCTTAGACAACGTGATTTTAACTCCTCACGTTGGTGGTTCAACCATGGAAGCGCAAGCAAACATCGGTTTAGAAGTTGCAGAGAAATTTGTTGCTTACTCTGACAAAGGTATGACACTTTCTGCGGTGAACTTCCCGGAAATCGCGTTACCATTGACAGCTGGCCAACACCGTTTATTGCACATCCACAAAAACGTGCCAGGTGTATTGTCTAAAATCAACAACTTGTTTGCTGAACAAGGCATCAACATTTCTGGTCAGTCACTTATGACTAAAGGTGACATCGGTTACCTCGTAATGGATGTTGACGCTTCTGCTTCTCAAGAAGCTTTAGATATGTTGCATGAAGTTGAAGGTACAATTCGCGTGCGCGTATTGTTCTAATACGAACTGTAAATTCAAAAGCCACAGCATTGTCTGTGGCTTTTTTATGGGCATTTACATTATCATGTGAAAAGTATACCAATTGATCAAATAATAAAATGTCCACTTTAAACCAGAAATCTCAGCTACATGCTTTGGGTTTTCTTATTCTTGCTATGTTAAGCGTTCAAAGTAGCGCATCTTTAGCTAAAATTTTATTTCAGAACTTCCCTGTACTGACTGTTTCAGCAATGCGCCTATGTTTAGGTGCTATTATTCTTGCCTTTATTTTTAGAATTTGGCGAATTAATTTTAGTCAGGTTCGATGGAAAGCAATTTTAGCTTATGGATTTGCGCTTGCAGGCATGAACGCCTTATTTTATCTGTCGATCGAACGCTTACCGATTGGGATCGCGGTTGCTTTTGAATTTATTGGCCCTTTAAGTGTAGCGTTATACCACGCACGCCAAAAATATGATTTTGTTTGGGTCAGCTTCGCAATTATTGGGCTGATTTTACTTTTCCCTTTTAATCAGGCACATAGTCTAGATTGGATCGGCGTTTTATTTGCAATTAGTGCAGGGGCTTGTTGGGCGCTTTATATTATTGCCGGCCAGAAACCTTCTGGTATTTCAGGTAATCATACGGTGTGCTTGGGAATGAGTGTAGGTGCATGCATATTATTACCCATTACCTTTTTTTCAGGCTCAATTGCACAAGTTATAGAACTTCCCTATCTTTTTTATTTTATTGGTTTGGCCATTTTAGCCAGTGCTCTTCCATTCTCTTTAGAAATGTTAGCACTGCGCAATTTGACACCTTTAAGCTTTGGAACATTAATGAGCCTAGAGCCCGCAGTTGCAGCACTATCTGGCTTTATCTTATTGGGTGAATATCTTTTATGGAACCAATGGCTAGCACTTGCAACCATTATCACTGCCTCTGTTGGTTGTACCGTAACCACCCAAAAAGCTCGCCAAGAACGTGAAAAAGTAGCAAGTTAATTTAATGAAATTTGCCAGCTAAAACACAGTATTCGTTATAATTGTCCACCATTATTTTTAGACATCAGATGAAGCGCTAGAGTATTTTCCATGCAAAATCTTCCAATTATTGCTGTGCTGTATATGATTTTGTCGATGGTCTCATATCAAATCAGCGCTTCATTTGCTAAGCAGCTCATTGCGACATTAGACCCGCTCACCGTTACAATTTTAAGGCTGAGTTTTGCAACAGTCATTGTCGCGATCATGTTCCGATCTTGGAAAATCTGGTCACGCTTACCCTATTTAAAATGGCGTGATTTATTGATGTACTGCGCTTCTTTAGGGTTAATGAATATCCTATTTTATACCTCACTTGGAAAACTACCCCAAGGTATTGCTGTTGGATTAGAGTTTATTGGTCCATTAGGTCTTGCGCTTCTTTCTATCAAACAAAAGAGCGACTACATTTGGGTAGCACTTGCCATGTTAGGCATTGCACTCATGGTACCTTGGCAAAACCCTATTCAACACCATTTCTCGTATGTAGGCGCAGCATGTGCACTAGGTGCCGGACTTTGCTGGGCTTTCTATATCTATTTCGGTCATAAAGTTGTGACCCAAAATATCGGGATGCACGCATTAACGATTGGGATCGGTGTATCTGCACTTGCCTTATTGCCAATTGGAATCTGGCACAATGCTCCTGCATTACTTGAAACACAGTACTGGGGTAAAGCCTTACTTATTGCGGTGTTAGCGACTGCAATTCCATATGCACTCGATTTAATGGCTCTCAAACAACTCAATAAATTAACTTACGGGACTCTAACGAGTTTAGCACCAGCATTGGCAGCATTAACGGGTTTCTTATTGCTTCACGAAGAAATCAGTATGCTGCAATGGGTGGCTTTGGCTTGTGTAATGTTGGCCTCGATTGGGGTTACTTTAAGAAGTACTAAAAAAGCTGCGTAGGTTTAATCTACTGCTGCTTTTTATACTTTTTGTATTCCTTTAAATATTTATTACCCAGCGTTTCTTTTTCGCTGTCTTTAAGAATTTTTCCGGCTTGTTGAAAAAACTTATGTTCTTCTTCTTTTAAATGATGATGGACTTTTTCACTCAACTGTTTGGCGGTTGCTAACCAGCTTGGGCTACTCATATCGGTCTTTTCGAGCTGTTCAACCAACTCATCCATTTCATGATGTTCTGATAAAGCATGTCTCGTAATATCTAAACCGACATCATCAAACATTAAAGGAATATAGAGGAAACGGTCTTCGGCAACTGAATGGGCATAAAGTTCATTTTTTAATGCTTCAAATAATTCTTTTCTTTCTTCGGTTAAACCGTGTGTCTGAATGAGTTGTTCAGAAAGGTTACGTTGATTTTCATGGCTTTCTCTTAATGCTTCGAAAATATTCATTCTCTTCCTCATTTTTTAGCTAAAAAATCTTTTTTATTTCAAGGTTTATCATACGTTGAAATTTATAATGTTTAAGTAGCTTAAAATGAGACTATTTTTTACACAGTTTTCTTTCTAGTAAATTTCTGTAATGATTTTTATATTTCTAGCTTTAAATGATACATAAAAGTATGAACTGCATTTTAGGGACAGCTCATACTTTCAATCTGGTTTAACCTGTAACAAACATTTGATAGCCCAAACGGCAAATCAGAATACTCACCAAGATTAAAAAGATAATACGCACAAAACCACTACCGTACTTAAGCGCGGTACGTACCCCAACAATAGAACCAAGTACGTTAGCCGCTGCCATCATCAAACCAATATGTAAAATAGCGTGACCAGTTGGGATGAGGAAACTCAGCGCAGCTAAGTTAGTCATAAAATTACCGATTTTTGACAAAGCTGAAGCATGCAAGAAATCAACTTGTAAAAAACGGATAAAGAAGAAAATAAAGAAACTACCTGTACCTGGCCCAAAAATACCGTCGTAAAAACCAATCGCCAAACTACCGATACCAGCTAAAATTAACATTTTCGTGGTAATTTTTTGCTCGGTATGGACTTGACCGAAGTTCTTTTTAACTAGGGTATAAATCGCAATCACAATCAACATTACGAAAACGAAAGGACGCAATACCGATTGAGGAATAAGTGATAAGCATGCCGCGCCAGCAAAAGAACTAATCAAGGCACAAATGGCAATAACGGCTAAAAGCTTCCATTGCAATTTTACTTTTTTAGCAAATGTATAAGCCGCCGATGCCGTACCAAAAATGGATGAGACTTTATTGGTACCAATCACCGTAGCAGTCGACATGTTAGGAAAAGTGCTCATGATCCCCGGAATCTGGATAAGTCCACCGCCGCCTACAGCAGCATCAATTGCTCCTGCAGTAAACGCAAAAAAGATCAAACTAAGGATAATATCCCATTCCATGCCCATGCTCTATACTCTACATCTACTACAAATTTAAGATACGCTTAGGTACCAACCGTTTTTTATCGGTAATCTCGGCTAAGCCTAAACAGCGCTCACCCGAAAACACCAAAACTTCTGCTTCTGCAGAATGCTCAATATTGCTTTCTAAACCGTTGCAAAAATATTTTTCACGCCCTTCTGGAACCTGAATTTTTAAGAAATGGTCAACTGGTGCATAAACTGGAAGTAGCAAAGCTTCTCTTTGCTCTTCTGTTAAACTTTCCAGATATTCAATGGTATAACTCGGTATAAGCTCAAAATGTCCTGTTTGAGTCCGGTTCAGCATCGTTAAATACCCACCACAACCGAGTGCTTCACCAATATCTTCACCTAATACACGGATGTATGTACCTTTAGAACAGGTTACATCCAGAGTGATACTATTTTCGGTAAATTCAATAAGCGCTAAAGCATAAATCGTAACTGGACGCGCTTCTCGCTCAATCTCAATACCTTTTCTCGCCAACTCATATAACGGCTTACCTTCTTTTTTCAAAGCCGAATACATGGGTGGAACTTGTTGAATATCGCCTCTAAACTTTTCTAAAGTTTGTTCAATAAGTTCTTGGTTAAGAACAGGAATAGGACGCTCTTGTAGAATATCCCCTTCCACATCACCTGTTGTTGTGGTCTGTCCCAATCGAACAGTGGTTTGATAACGCTTTGTTGAGTCCAGCAAATAATGTGAGAACTTAGTCGCCTCTCCCAAACAAATCGGGAGCAAACCTGTCGCCAAGGGGTCTAACGCTCCAGTATGGCCTGCTTTTTGGGCGCGGTATAACCAACGCACTTTTTGCAAAGCCGCATTTGAACTTAAGCCTAATGGTTTATTTAATAGAAATACACCACTGATATGGCGACGAGAAATTTTTTGATTTTTTGTCGTCATTTTTACTGGAACACAAAGCTAGAAAAAAGTGCCGACATGTTAGCAAATTCGGCAAGATATTTTCACAATATTTAGGTGCCTTTTCACTTATTTTATGGCACATTAATGATCGAGTAAAAAAACAACAAATTAAAACTTAAGGAAGATATCTTTATGCAAGGAATGCAGAAGAAGGTATTGTGGTGCGTGCTCGGATTTTTTATTTTGAGCCTCATTGCATGTGTCTATTGGTTAAGCCCTGATACAAAAAACACACCAACCCAAGTCAGTGACAAGACAGCTCAAAATTTAGCATCAGCTCCACCCACAAATAACTCAACGCTAAATGCAGATGCTTATTACCATAGTAAAAGTCAGCTAGATACCGAGGTTAACTGTCAGTTAAAAATTGATAGTTCCCAACATTTGGTGGTTAACAGTCAAACACGTGACTGCTTTGAATATTTTATTACTCAATATGGAGAAAATGATTTAGAGCAAATTAAAAATCACTTTGGACAATTTATTCAGGGAAAATATTTAGAGCCAGCTCGCTCACAGATTCTGGATTTATGGACCCGTTACTTAAAATACCGTGAACAGCTTGCTCAAATCCAAACGCCTCCATCAAAACAACAAGATAAAAATTATTTTCAAAAGATCTTTAATTCAATTCAAGATCTAAGAAAACGTTTCTTTTCGACTTCTGAAATTGAAGGCCTTTTCTCGAGCGAAGATATCTACCAGAGCTATACGCTAGATCGAATGCGGATACTTGAGGACTCTTCTCTAAGCGAAATTGAAAAGGCTCAAAAGCTTAAAGAACGCTTTGAACAGCTACCAGAAGACTGGCAACAAAACCTACAAGAACTCTCTAAACTTGATGACTTACATACACTGACCAAACAAATTAAAGCACGTCATGGTTCAGCAGAAGAGCTTAGACAAATGCGTACAGCACTTGTTGGAGCTGAAGCAACTCAAAGGCTAGAAACTTTAGACACACAGCGTAGTGCTTGGCAGCAAAGGGTCACAAGTTACTTGAGTGGACGAGATGAAATTATTAGAAGCAATATGAGCGATAGTGCTAAAAACCAAGCTATACAACAATTACGCCAACAACAATTTAACTCATCACAAGAACAATTAAGACTTCGAACTTTTGAAACGGTCCATGATCAGGGAGGTGAACTGCCATTTAATTATTAAGCCTTTTCTTTTAGGAACTGGCTAAACAAGCACTAGCAGTAAGAAGCTGCTTTTCATACAAAATAAAAATAGTGAGTAAAAAATGAAAAGGAAGTTAACGTTTTTTTGTGCTGCAATGCTCTCAGGACTGAGTATTTCAGCGGCCCATGCCACAAATGCTGAACAAGTTAAAAACTCGTTCGTCTATTCATCTTATGCACAAACCAAATATCCGCTGGTTTTTAACCACGGTATGGCAGGTTTTAACCGAGTTGGAACAGATACTCTTGGTCTCGATTACTGGTACCAAATCCTTCCTGATCTGGCACGTAATGGAGGAAATGTCTGGGCAACCAGAGTGTCACCTTTTAACTCAACAGAAGTGCGTGGTGAACAACTTGCCCAGCAAGTAGAAGAGATTATTGCTATTACTGGTAAGCCTAAAGTCAACTTGATCGGTCATAGCCATGGGGGCCCGACAATTCGTTATGTGGCCGGTATCATGCCAGAGAAAGTTGCCTCACTCACTACAATTGGTGCGCCTCATAAGGGATCACCAATGGCAGATGTGATCCTGAACGTTGAGGGTACTCCTCTGTCTGGAATAGCAACATTAGTAAACTGGTTTTCAGCAGCCATTACTTGGGCAGGAGGGCTAGACCCTACAAGCTATCCGCACGACTCTTTAGCAGGTGCTCATAGCTTATCAACTCAAGGTTCAGCTCAATTTAATGCTCAATTTCCTATGGGTGTACCAACAACTTCTTGTGGTGAAGGCACATATCAAGAGAAAGGTATTTATATGTATTCTTTCTCGGGGAATAAAGCGCTGACCAACCCATTAGATCCATTTGATATTGCTCTTACAGGCAGCAGTTTAGTGGTCGATCCATTTGGTGATAATGATGGACTTGTTTCCCGATGCAGTGCCAAATTTGGTAAAACAATTCGTGATGATTACAACTGGAATCATTTAGATGAAGTGAATCAAATACTTGGTATACGTTCTATTTTCGCTTCCGATCCTGTCTCGGTTTACCGTCAACATGCAAACCGTCTGAAACTTCAAGGACTATAGTTTTTAAACAAAAAAATGCGCCAAAAGGCGCATTTTTTTACTCGCTATAAGCTTACGCTTTACGAGCTGGTAATTTTTCACGAATACGTGCAGCTTTACCAGACAAGTCACGAAGGTAGTAAAGTTTAGCACGACGAACGTCACCACGACGTTTCACTTCGATTTTAGCAACAACTGGTGAGTGAGTTTGGAATACACGCTCAACACCAACACCGCTAGAAATTTTACGTACTGTGAACGCTGAGTTCAAACCACGGTTTTTCTTAGCGATTACAACACCTTCAAATGCTTGAAGACGTTCACGATCACCCTCTTTTACTTTTACTTGAACGATGACAGTATCACCAGGAGCAAAAGCAGGGATATCAGATTTTAACTGTGCATTTTCAACAGCTTGAACTAAAGGATGTTTACCACTCATTGTGGGAATCTCCAATATGTGCGGAGTCAGAAGAGGTCTGAATTTCCGCTGGGGATAGAGGCTAAAGCGCATATCAACCCGTTTATCTTTCCCTTTACGACAATATATCTATAAAGAGCCTTTAAATTTACATAAAACTATTCAATAAATAGAATTATGCTTTAACTCGAAGCATTGCTTCTCGTCTTGTTGCAGAACTTTCGTTCTTGAGAATAACGATTAAGAGTTACCGTTATTCACTTGCGTATCTTTTAGCCATTTTTTTTGCTGCTTAGTCAACTCAACCTTTTCGACCAACTCTGGTCGGCGCTCTAGAGTTCGTTGATATCGCTGCAAAAAGCGCCATTTTTCAATGTTGCCATGATGTCCAGATTTTAATACCTCTGGCACATCCAGGCCTTCAAAATGGTCAGGCTTTGTATATTGCGGACAATCTAAAAGACCATCAACAAAAGAATCTTGTACTGCTGATTGTTCATCTGACATTACATTCGGCAAACGGCGAATAATACTGTCAAGCAACACCATAGCGGGCAGTTCACCACCAGATAGAACATAATCACCAATTGACCATTCTTGATCAACATAATGCTGGATCAAACGTTCATCTACCCCCTCATAACGTCCACACAGTACAATTAAGCCGTCATAATCAACAAACTGCTGTACTGCCTGTTCATTTAAGGTTTTGCCTTGTGGGGACATATACACCACAGGAACATGAACACGTCCTGCTTGTGAGGCAAGCTGTTTGGCATGTGCAATTGCTTTCGCCAAAGGCTCAGCCATCATCACCATACCGGGGCCACCACCAAATGGACGCTCATCCACTCTTCTGTAGTTTCCCTCAGCAAAATCACGAGGATTAATACAAGTGACTTGTACAATATCTCGTTTTGCCGCACGTCCGCTGATGCCGTAGGCTGTAATCGCTTCAAACATTTCAGGAAAAAGCGTAATGACTGCAAAAAACATCACAGACTCCTCTATTTTCCTGCTGTATTAATCCTAAAAGGATTAATAATCTACGCCCCAATTGACGTAAATACGACCAGCTTCAAGATCAACACGTTGTACTACATCTTTATGCCAAGGAATCATGCGCTCTTCTGAATCAATGCTGTCTGGGGTAGCATGCACCACCATCACATCATTAGCTCCAGTTTCAAACAACTCATGAATTTTCCCTAAGTTTACTTCCTGTTCTTCTTCATCAAGACCTAACACAGTTAAGCCCTTTAAATCAGACCAGTAGTATTCATCTACATCTGCTTTTGGCAGTTGAGACTTAGCAATCCAGATATTAGCGCCAACCAAGCTTTCCGCCCCAGTGCGATCACTCACACCTTTCAACGCAACAACTAGGCCTTTGCCATGTGGTTTCCAACGTTTTACATCTATTGTTTGCCAACCGGCCTTGGTCTCAATGTACCAAGGCAGGTAGTCAAACATGTTGCTCATAGGTTCTGTATTTGAATACACCCAGAGCCACCCATTCAATCCATAAGCTGAACGTAACTGTCCAATCTGAATACGATCTTCGGGAACATTCTGTGTTGATGTCATGGGCTACCTACTACAAAAATTATGCAGTAGCTTTTTTAGCTTGAGCAGCTAAAGAAGCAACACGTTCAGAAGGTTGAGCACCTTGAGAAACCCAGTGAGCAAAACGGTCTGCGTCTAAACGAAGTTTTTCTGCTTGACCTTGTGCAGTCGGGTTAAAGAAACCGATACGCTCGATGAAACGACCATCACGTGCATTGCGGCTGTCAGTCACAACGATTTGATAGAATGGACGTTTTTTTGCGCCGCCACGTGCTAAACGAATAACAACCATGATAAAAGCCTTATAATTCTTACGGATTATCCCTGCACCGACCATCGGCAACACTTCAAACCCCTTTCATAGAGGGCGACATTCTACGTGATTTTCGCCCTGAAAGAAAGATTATTTTTTGAGTTATCCGCAGTTTTAAATTTAAATTAGCGACCATCCCAATTTGATGTTCCGGAAGGAACACAAGCGGTACCACTATTAATATCAGTCCCTTTTGTCCAGCAACGCTCACCACGATAATTTAAAACGATATCTCCATCACCCGACTGTGAAGTCTTTACAATTGGAGTCGCAGTTAACACCCATGTTTCAGCAGTTAAAGCACCAGAGGTAACAGGTGCCAAATCGACTGTATACAGAGGATTGCCCTGTACTGGATAAGATTCTGCTATATTGAAATCAGAACTTGTTGCACCTATTACTTTAAAATTTGCGATTTTGTAGCGTTGGATCTGCATAGCGATCTGTTGCAAAGTAGCTTGCATTTCCATACGTTTAGTACGACGAATATGCTCTTGATAAGAGGGATAAGCTATCGCTGCTAAAATCGCAATAATTGCTATAGCAATCATTAACTCAATTAAGGTAAAGCCTTTTGTTTTAATTACCATGACTCCCCTCCCGTACCACAAGTTGTATAAGTAACATTATCAGCAGCTTTATTCTTACAACGTAACCCGCTACTTTTAAATAAAAAAGTAAAATTATAAGGATCGGAAGCCTCTGCCCGAATAACCCAATTTTGCCCTAAAACCGAAGTATCCATTAAAGTTTTCGTCGTATCGTCACCATCTCTTACCGTTATTTGATATTTAATAGCGCTACCAATCGCTCCAACAGGTAAAATTACTGGTGCGGTAGCACCAGTAGAAAAACCTCTATAATTAAAATTTCTAGATTTCTGACGCGCGAGTTGCATGGCGATTTGTTGAATTTTTTGTTCTGCACGCGAAGCATCAGCACGCAGAACATATGCTTGATATGAGGGCAATGCAATTGCAGCAAAAATAGCAACAATCACTACTACAACCATTAGCTCAATAAGAGTAAAGCCGAAAGAATATGTGAATTTACTTTTCATCACCCATTCCTTCTTAACGGACATACCAGCGCTGTGGTATTAAACACATTTTACTACTATTCGAGGCAATAATACCGCCAATAGTCGTGACACCACGATTACCCATATTTACACAATAATTTTTATTGTTAGTAGTATTACGATTTTCAGGAGGGGGAGGATCATCATCATTATTATTCTGATTCTCTTTGCCATCATCTACTACTGTAGTACCCTGAATACCAGCACCTTGTGAACAATCCGCACCTGGCGCACATTCCACATGACTATTTTCAGCTGTTAGAATAGATTGACTACATTGTCCAAAAGGCATACAGAACTGCGTTAAAAAGCTTTCTCCCTTTACCCCTGCTCCACAATCGCCAGATAAACCATCTTTACTTCCATCAAACGTTGAAACAAATAAACGATGATTTAGAACAATTGGTGTAAAAAATACTTTTGTTTGGCTACCGTTATAACGATAAAACCATCCACGTTTAGAGGAAAGTAAAGCTATTGCACCTGCATCATATGTATTCCAATTATTATTAGTAATTTCACCAAGCTGACTAGTACTAATTACAGTTGAATCTTGATATTCATAATTTGATTGATATAAATTTCTCGCTGCCACATCCCGATCATAGATATTGTATACAGCATCATAGTTGCCTAAAGTTTTAGATGCCAAAGGAGTGCTACGATCTCCACTACCAATTGAAATAACAGCAAATGTTACTCCATTATAATCATAAATAGAAAAAGCTGGCATTTCATAAAAACGAGGACCAGTCCCACCATTATGTAAATTCAATAATAATTTTGGCAGCTTGGCAAAGCTTGAATTTGTTGCAGCAGCATTATCCAAATCGATACGGAATAGTTGTCCACCTAAATCGCCAAAATAAAGATGATCTACTAAACCATCACCATTTCTGTCTTCTGTCCGGATTTCACTTACAACACTATATTGCAAGTTAGGAGAATACATTTTTTCCACACCTGATGATGCAGTTACACTATTAGTATTGGCACTTGCCCACCATAATAATTTACCATTATCCGCATCAAACATATATACGCCTGCGCCTTTGCTAATAGAGGGGTTATATGTCTCACTTTCATAACCTTCATCATAACCACCGCCTACGAACATTACGCGCTTCCGTTTCGTTTGTAATATTCCTTGACTATTCTTTTCTTTCCAATTCACCCATGCAATAGCAGGTTTTGACCAACTCCCTCCCATATATTGTAATTCTGGATAGCTAGTAGTTGTGGCGTTAGAATAAACTTTCTGATCTTTAGGAGAAATCTGAAACATTAGTTTTGGATTATTCATATCTTGCAAGTTTAGAGCATAATAACTACGCCCCCCCATACGCAAACCGCCATAAACCATCTGTTTACCTGTCTCAGACTGATAACCTGCTCCTACAGTTAATCCTTCTCGATTACTATCTAATACATATTCAGTATAACTAGTCCACGGTGCATCAATACCATAATAAAGGCTGTCGATCCCAGCATCTGTAACATCATTTTTGAGAAATGCAGCAGGTTGATTTTCAACCATTTCATTTGGCACGAAGGTAAATACCTCCTTTCCACCTTCACTGTCCGCATCATTTTTTCCAGCTTTTACTACATGTAATAAACCTTGTGTTGTCCCAAAAAGCACATAATCATCTCTATCAGTAGTATCAATTTTACCGTCAAGATAAGTAATTTTTCCGCTATTCGTAAGTAGTAATGGTGAAGAATGCATAACTGCACCAATCTGGCGAAGTTCTGTAGTCATTGCATTTAATGAAGTTAATGTAATATTAGCGGGGTTTTCAGCATCTATTTTAGTAATTGGATACCCCAACAACGCCATTAAATAACCTCTATAACTATCAGTTTGATAATCTCCAGCGAGTAAACTAGCACGGGAGATTTTTTTTAAATCACCACTACTATTATCAAATGTCTTTGTTGAACTGTTATAAAAACGATTAGTTACTAATTTACGTTGCGAATCTGAATTATCGCTATTCATTTTTAATAAAAGCTTTGACCAAGCTCCACCTTTTAAGGCAAATTTTTTACTTCCGATTGTACTATCATCAGCATTAATATTAGTACTAGTGACCACCTCTGACCAAAGATCATAATTAGCTCTAATAGTACCTGTACTTTCAATAATATTGGTTCCATCCCTATCTTTTAACACGCCATTAACAACATTATACTTTTTCAGGTTACCTGCCCAAAGTTGAAATTTCTTATCTGGTGTAGGCTGAAATTGGGGGAAATATGCTTCTTTTTGCAATACTGCCGGATTCAAACTATCTTTAGGAATTGTGGGTGAACCTGTTGTTACTGCCGGAATATCACTAGATAAGATTTTAATAAAGTTATTTACACTATTAACGACATCTTGTGAGCTAGAGCCAGAGTACCACCCTCCCTGTCCATAAATCCCCCACGCAGCAGCTTTCTTAACATCGCTATTGAATAAGGCAGATGTAATATCACTTATTCTAGTTTTATAATTCGCTGTATTAGTGCCAAAAAGCATCTTATTTAAGTTCAATAAGCGATTAGCTTCTACAGAAAGATCTGTTCCATCATATGAAGTCATATTATTATAATCATTACCAAAACCCACTACAGCAGTTCTAATCTTTAATCCCAGTGGATTCATTGGCGTATTTGAAACATTTCCTGCTGTAGTATTATTTAATAGTAGCTGTGAAAAATCACTAATACATTCCCAAGCACTCTGTGATGAATAACTAGCATTCGCAGCATTAAATAGTGTGCCTGAACAAGTTAAAGCACTACTATAACCACTAGTCAAAGCTGTTTTCATTAATTCTTTTGCAGTTGTCACACTAGAACCATTGGGTTCACCATCTGTCAACATATAAATACCTTGCGCACTACAAGATTTATTTGTATTAGTACCAGTATTATTTACCTGTGCTCGAATAGGCCCGGGCATCTCATATAAAGTTTTATCAATAATTTTAGTATTATCTGCTGAATAAGCAAAACCACTACCAGTTGAACTAACCGATTTATAATAATAGGTTGTTACTTTAGAACGGCCACTTCCTGTTTGCATATAATAATAAACCGTCCCATTAGACGGAGAAGACGTGGAATAGTTAGATATACTAGGTGTTGTTGTTAAAAGAGATTGACAATCATATTGGTTGGTAGAACCACTGCTACCACAGCCATACCATTTAACCGTTCCAGTTATTTTTCCCATCATGTAAGCAGCAACCTCAGCATAAGCATTAGCTGTAGGAGTACTACCCGTTCCTTTAAAATCTGCTACAGCCTTTAATAAAGCGTCACGTTGAGTAGCATAGGAAATACCCTTATAAATAACATTGGGTGTATTTAAAGGTTGAGCTGGTAAAATAATATAACCAGCTGAGCTATTATAAAAACTAGATAGACCGATTACCTTATCATCTGATAATTTAGTGACTGTATTGCTTCCTTGTAATAAGTCCACCATAGCATTTTGAACTCGCTGTAAACGAGTATAACTTGTACCATCATAACTATTGGAGTCCGTCATACTCCCTGACGTGTCAATCATAAGTGTCAGGGTAATATTACCAGCTGTCGCTGCCTGATAAATTTTAATATCGCTAGCCTGACTTACGCTACTCGCTACTAATCCAGTGCATAAAGCGGCTACTGCACTTGTTAGAAGCTTTGAATGATATAAAAGTTTTAAGCCTTTCTTATCCATTATTATTTCCCCAATTAATTAAAATCTTGTGCAATAGTGTATTCAGTGACGTTCGTAGTGAATGGAACATTTAAGCTGGTTAAGCACTCTGCTACTGACTTTAGAGGATTATCTAAGTCGGATTTATTAGTAACATCTGGTGCTGGCGTTCCATCTGGGAGTGTCACTTCACTCATGTGTTGTTGTAAACACTTGTTAATATCAACCCGATTAACACTACTTAAACTTGGCATTAATGACACAGCAAAGATCTTGACTCGTTTGGCTTCCTGAACTTGTCCTTCTTTTTCATCAAGGCCACGAGTTTGAGCATAAAATGGATCATCCTCCCCAATAGTCGAAAATTTAATCGCAACCTGAGTCATGACTGCTTTACGACCACTGGTAAACCAGTTCTTGGTTGTATCGACTGCATCACAATATCCATCTGTACCTAAAGCATTATTAGTAGGTGTACTATTTCCATCTACCCACTGCATTAAACTGGCACGCCCAATATTAAAAAAGTCGCGTTGATCTCCACGATAACAAAAGACTAATTCTTTATTTTTGTCATTTTCATTGCTGATATAACCAAAAAGACCTGTCGCACTTAAGCTCTGAATTAGGTTAGTTGGATTCTCTATCTGAAAAAAAGAAGCATCCGAATTTTGCAATATCAATTGTTGTACTTGACTATTTGTCGCTATATTTAGATTAATCAAACCTTTACGAATTGCTATTGTGCCAATAATCATAATTGCGACTAAAAAAATTAGTACCATAATTAATGCCGAGCCACTCTGCTTCAGTTTCATTCACCACGCTCCCCAATTACATTACGCAAGGCAATAGTTTGTGATATCACTTGACGTACATATTTCTTGGTCGAATTCTCAGGCTTTTTTACTGTGATAGTTTGATCTAATACTGAAAATTGCTGGTCATCTTTAATTGCTACTTCTGCACCTACAGGTTGCAATGAGCGGGTTAATAATCCAATTTGTACAGAAACAATACGTGGACGGGGAGCTGTCAAATTCAAATAATCATGTATTGAAATATAACGTCGTCCAGTTCCCCCTTGAACATTAAGTAAAACCCGAAGATAATCCACACGTTTCATTACGATTTCACCTGCATCCCCATAACGAGTTATAGCAGTTGGATTACCGGTTAATGAGTAATAACCAGCATCACAAGCAAGTGCCAAGGGTTGATTAGGCTCATCAATATTATTTTTGGCGTCTTTACGTAAAAAATAACGCTGAACAATAACTTGACGACCACTAGCAAGAGGAAAACTCAGATTATTTCCTTCACAATCTATACCACCTTTATATTCATCATCATTTTGAGTTGTTGTACCTTTGGTATCAACTATATATTGCGGTATATATTGAATAACGAGTTGGTCACTAGTGATATCACTTCCATTACTTTGGGCATTTGATGCTCCAGTCCAAGCATTACCACTACCAACACTATCCCCGTTACTTCTTGAAAGTAAATTAGTATTAGCAGTTACACCAACAATAGTTTTATAAAGATTGCTAAGTGGTTCATTAGCCGCATCTTTAGCTGAATTAATTGCGGAGGTTAAGACAATACCACCATAAGCAGTTTGGTCATTAATAACTGCTTTGGGATTATTTAAGTTGGCAAGACGAATATCTTGCGTTAAATAATTAAGACCAAAATTAGCATTATCCTGTATATCAGAAACACCTAGTTGCATAGATAAACTTTTTTGGCTTGTTAAAAATAATAGTATGGCCGCTGCACTAATTATAAGTCCCAGGGCTAAAGAAAGCATGAGTTCAATTAATGTAAAACCTTGATTTTTTATCATTTTAATAGGTCTCCATAATCACACAAGTTGAATTATCGCTATACGAAGTATCTTGAGTACAATCTCCCGGACTAGTGCCATTTGTTGCACTCGTATCGCCCCATGCAATATAAACACATTGACGATTATTAGTTTTTGGACAAGCAACCATATTCACAGTCATGCCTACAGAAGACGCACTTTTAACAACCTGTGCAACATCGAAATCTGCTAAATCTGTATCATTACAATTGTCCTGAAAGCAATTTTTAATAAAGTCTTTTTGCTTAGCAGGATCTTGAAGTTGCTGGTTATAAATAGATAAAGAATTACGATTAACTCTAATCCGTTCGGCTATATCCCGAGCGATCGTAATTGCTTGTACACGTGATGTGCTCTCTGCACTTGCTTCCAAAGCTCTATATTGCAAAGCAATAAATCCTAAAATCCCAATCGCCAAAATCAGTAAAGCAACTAGAATCTCAATCATCCCCATACCCTGTTGATACTTAATATTCTTCATGAACATGTTCCCATCATGGTTAACTGAATTACCCCCATTCTTGAAACACTAATAATTTTTGATTTATCACCACCTGCTTTATTACAAATTTCAAATGTAGTATCTCCGGTTGCATCTTTTACTAAACCAGACATCAAAAATATTAAAGAGGTATTAGATCCCGTCCTTAATTGAGCTTTCCCACTTGGCATCCAATTGATTTGATTATTAGTATCCGCAGTATAAGTAGAGTTTAATTGCACTTTTATTTGTCTACGCTCTAATACAGCTTTCATACGAGCTTGATCTATACTTGAAATTAGATCTTCCGTACTTTTATTCAAGTTTTGGTTAATCAACATATCCCCAAATAGTGGTGCAGCCATCATCGCGATAATAGCCATAACCGCAATCGTCACTACAAGCTCCACCAAGGTGAACCCTTCTTGCGGAAAAACTCCCCTCATCCCCAAAACCCCAAATAACTTAAAAATTTTTATTTATTGTTTAAATTTTACGTCTTATGTTTACAAAACAAATACAAAGCAGATAAAGGGTATAAAAAAACAGATAACTGTCATATCAACAATTATCTGTTTAACTTTTTTAAAATCAGTATGTTAAATAAATCACACTTTACGCTTGAGTCACATGAATGCGTAATTCTTTAGGGAGACTAAAGGTTATGTTCTCTTCACGCCCATCTAATTCTTTCGGTGCTTGAGCACCCCAATCTTGTAAACGTTGAATCACTTGCTTAATTAAAATTTCTGGTGCAGAGGCACCAGCGGTAACACCAATTTTACACGTCTCATTGAACCATGACTGCTCTAACTGATCAGCATTATCTACAAGGTAAGCGGCTTTACCCATACGCTCTGCAAGCTCACGTAATCGATTTGAATTTGATGAGTTAGGTGAACCTACAACTAAAACCACATCACACTTTTCAGCTAAATCACGCACAGCATCTTGTCTGTTTTGAGTTGCGTAGCAAATATCATCCTTACGCGGACCTTGGATCTGAGGAAATTTTGCACGCAAAGCATCAATAACTTTAGCTGTATCATCAATAGATAGCGTTGTTTGAGTTACAAATGCAAGTTTTTCAGGATGTCGAACGGTAAGTGCGGCAACATCTTCTTCATCTTCAACCAGATAAATATCACCGCCTTTTAATTTGTCATATTGCCCCATTGTGCCTTCGACTTCTGGGTGGCCTTCATGACCAATTAAAATAGCTTCAGTACCTTCACGCGCATATTTAGTCACTTCAATATGAACTTTAGTCACTAACGGACAAGTCGCATCGAAAACTTTTAAGCCTCGGCGTTCAGCTTCTTGTTGAACTGCTTTTGAAACACCGTGCGCACTAAAAATTACAATTGAATCATCTGGAACCTGATCTAACTCATCAACAAAAACGGCCCCTCTTTGACGTAGGTCGTCAACCACAAATTTATTGTGTACAACTTCATGACGTACATAAATAGGAGGATTAAAACATTCCAAAGCCCGATTGACGATTGCTATGGCTCGATCAACACCGGCACAAAAACCACGCGGATTAGCTAACACAATTTCCATAACAGCCTCAAAATTAATAAAACAGGGGAATTTCTCTTGAATATTTGCAATTAAAACTATTCAGTTTAAACGCACGGTACACTACAATAGCGAAGATATTTTATCATATCAGGAAAAATATCATGTCGGGTCTATTGTTTGTCGTTTCTGCTGCATCAGGAACAGGCAAAACATCTTTGGTGAAAGCCCTGCTTGACCGTGTAAGCAATTTACATGTTTCAGTCTCGCATACTACCCGAGGTCAACGTCCCGGTGAGTTAGATGGTGTTCACTATCACTTCACTACAAAAGATGAATTTCTAGACCAAGTCAACCATGATGGCTTTATCGAATACGCTGAAGTATTTGGTAACTACTATGGCACTTCTCAAGCTACGGTAAAGCAACAGTTAGCTCAAGGACACGATGTCTTACTTGAAATTGATTGGCAAGGTGCAGAACAAGTCCGCAAACTTTTCCCTGAATCCAAACAAATATTTATTTTACCTCCAACTCAATTTGATCTACGCCAGCGTTTATCTAATCGCGGCACTGACTCAGTTGAAGTCATTGAGCATCGTTTAAGCTGTGCCGTAGAAGATATGCAGCACTACACGAACTTTGATTACATCATTATCAATGATGATTTTAATAAAGCTTTACATGAGCTTGAAGCTGTGATTACAGCAAACCGTTTAGTGCTATCTCAGCAAGCAAAACGTCACCAAACTTTAATTCAAGACTTGATTACTCCTCAACCAAAACAGGAATAACTTGAGTCTAGATCGAAAGCCTTTTATACTATTTAGTCTGTTCAAATTTACCATTCCAGAACGAGAACTTTTATGGCACGCGTCACCGTTGAAGATTGTTTAGATCATGTAGACAACCGTTTTGAGCTTGTGCTCGTTGCAAGTAAACGTGCTCGTCAATTGGCACGTCAAGGCATGGAGCCAACTGTAGAATGGGATAACGACAAACCGACTGTAGTTTCTTTGCGCGAAATCGCGGCAGGGCACGTTACGAAAGAAATTCTTAAACAACGTGAGCAAGATTACCAAACTTCTAGTCTTGATCTTGCCCTTTCTACAAACAGCTTGAATTTAGAAGGTTTTTCTTTCTAATTCACCCTGTTTCATAAAAAAACCATCGTTTTTCTGCGATGGTTTTTTATTTGGCTTTGTCCCATATTTAAACATATTGAGAAAAGCAATTATTTTCATTGAAAAAAAAATACACTTTTTCAAATGAAAAAATTGACAAGTTCCGCAATATGCTTTTCATTAAGAAGCAGATAGATTTAGTTTTTCAGCAATAGGAAAAAGGGTGATTTATGCCAGGCGAAGAGGTCAGCCAAGCCAAGCAACAGCTCAAATTAATTATCGACCCTTACTTATCGGTAAGTGAAGTCGAAAAAGTGCTTGCTGCCTGCGATTTTGCCGATCTAGCACACACTGGCATTACGCGTAAAAGTGGCGAACCCTATATTCTGCATCCGATTGCTGTAAGCTGTATTCTTGCAAACATGCGTTTAGATGCTGAAACTTTAATGGCAGCACTTTTACATGATGTTATTGAAGATACTCAATATACAAAAGAAGATATTATTGAGAAGTTTGGCCTAACAGTTGCAGAGCTAGTCGATGGTGTAACCAAACTTAGCCAATCAAGCGATAAAGAATATAACAAGGCAGCTTCATTCCGAAAAATTCTGCAAGCAACCTTACAAGATCCACGTGTCATCATTATTAAATTAGCAGATCGCTATCATAATATGACAACTCTAGGTGCTTTACGTCCAGATAAACGTGCCCGCATTGCTCAAGAGACCTTTGATATATTTGTACCGATGGCAAGATTAGTCGGCATGAATGAAATGGGCGATAATCTAGAGAATCTCTGCTATCAAAACCTTGACCTTGATATGTTTGATAACGTTCAGAATGCTCTGCTACAGACAAAGCCAGAACGCTGTAAATATCAAAGTATTTGGGAACAAAACCTCGCTGAACTTCTGCATAATTATCATATTCAAGGCCGTATTAAAAAGAAAAATAACAATATCGAATTATTACGCCATTTCGTTAAAAACGAAATGGATCTCCAAGAGCTTACCCATAGTCATGCTTTTGAAATTGTTCTACAAAGCATTGCCGACTGTGACCGCTTAGAAGAAGCATTAAGAGAAAACTTTCAGGTTATCCAGTACCAAGACCACATTCGTCGACCATTACCCGGCGGTAATCAGTCTTTATTGATTAAACTTAAAGGCGAAAAAACAACACTATCTCTTACCATTCAAACCGAGCTCATGCGTAAAGCTGCCCGTTTTGGGGTAGTTTTAGGTGAAAATGCGCCGCAAACTTGCCGCTCTGCCATTCAGGCTTCAATGCAGAACTTAAATACATTGATTGACGGCGAATGTGCTAAAACAACTTTTAATGATTTGCTGGATTATCTACACCAAGAAAAAATCTGGGTATATACACCACACGGTCAACTGCATGAGCTACCGCAAGGCGCTACCGTAGTTGATTTTGCTTATTCAGCAAGCTTATTTTTAGGTAACCATGCGGTTGGTGCAAAAGTCGATGGAGAGATTAAACCACTCTCTACCCCATTAGTTAGTGGTCAGGTTATCGAGATTATTACGGATGTTTTAGCGACACCAAACCCAGACTGGCTAAGCTTTATTAATACGCAAAAAGCACGTCGTGCATTACAGCATGTACTAAAAGATCAAGATATCGAAGAACAACGTCTAGTTGGTGCACAAGCCCTTTCTCGTGCACTGAAACTTTTTAATCGTTCAATCAATGATCTTTCTGAAGCTGACTGGCTAGATCTATTGCAATGGCGCCATATCGATAATAAAAATACATTGTTTGAACAAATTGCGGTTGGCGATTTACTACCTCAACTTGTAGCAAACCACCTGTTTGCTCATGATAAACATCCACAAGTAGAAAACTCAGATCGACTTATTCAAAGCACTGAAGGAGTTGACGTTAAATATGCACATTGTTGCAATCCAATTTTAGGCGATCCAATTCAAGGACATTTAACACGTCGAGGGTTAATTGTGCATCGAATTCGCTGTCATAATTTACTACATGAGCAACATTTACATCCTGAAAATATTATGCCGCTTCAATGGAAAGCAGATGATGTAGATGATGTACGTTTTACAGCCTACCTCGCTATTTATATGGCAATGAATGATGAACAAGTATCAGACCTGATCTACCAATGTCGTAAAAATAACGCTGGGGTAGAGATGGTTCACTCAAATGAGCAAAGAACTTTTGTGAATATTGTAGTGAATAACCGTAAACATATTGCAAAAGTCATTCGTGATTTACGCATGCACTATGGTTTCCCACGGATTGAACGTTTAGACGCTCCTGCTCCGCAAATGGAAATTTCAAAAGTAAGCTAAATCTTTATAGAGACTATTGGTTATAAATTTTTGTTTCCTTAACAAAATCAAACTTTCCAAATTCACTTAATCAATTAAATCGATGATACTTTTGTCCAAAGCTATCATCGATTATGATGGAAATAGATTTAATCAAGGAGAACCAAATGTCCCGCCAAGTCATTCATACTGAAAATGCCCCTGCTGCTATCGGCACCTATTCTCAAGCTATTTTAGTAGATAATACGCTATATCTTTCAGGGCAAATTGGTTTAGACCCATACAGTATGGAACTTGTAGAAGGTATTGAAGCTCAAATTCGCCGTGTATTTGATAATTTAAAAGCAGTTTGTGAAGCTGCTGGTGGTTCACTTGCAGATATTGCTAAGCTCAATATTTTTTTAACAGATCTATCAAATTTCCAACTCGTAAACCAAATTATGGGTGAATATTTTGCTCAGCCCTACCCTGCACGTGCAGCGCTTGGTGTAGCAAGCTTACCAAAAGGTGCATTAGTAGAAATGGACGGAATTGTAATTATTAATCAATAAGATATAAATTTTTAAACCATCCAACTTTAAAATATTTAATTTTTAAAATACGAACCACCTTTGTATAAAAATCTAAATTCTTTTTAGATTTCCGCTTAGGTGGTATTTTTTTATCCAAAATCCCAATAATGATAAATGAGATTTTAAATGAATTTCATTGACAAACGATAATAATTATCAATAATATCAATTATCGCATTTATATTTGGGGATCACTCCCATGTACGTTTGCTTGTGTCGTGGCATTACCGATCAGGATATTAAAGACGCTATTGAAAATGGCGCTGAGAGCTATCGTGAAATTCGCGACTTGCTTGATCTTGGTACATGCTGTGGACGCTGTGCACCAGAAGCCCGCGCTATCATTAGCGAAGAATTAGCAGAAATCGCTGCTCGCATTTCTGTAGCTGCATAATAAAAATTAATATTTAACAAAATTTATTGACTCCTCCACCGCTTTTTGCGGAACCTTTATAGTTCCTCATTCAAGCGGTTTTTTTTGACATAAAAACATCCTTTCTAATACTGTGTTGTTTTTGATTGCGATTTTCATTTGCTGTTCCATAAATTACTCGCCATCTCCGTGATTGTTCACTAAAATGGATTTATAGATTGCCTTAATTAAGTTTGAGGCAGAAATTGTTTTGGAGTAGCTACAATGAAAGGCAATCGTGATGTCATTAATCAGCTCAATCAAGTGCTGTATCATCATTTAACTGCAATTAATCAATACTTTTTACATTCGCGTATGTTTAATGACTGGGGAATTGAGCAGCTTGGATCTGCTGAATATAAAGAATCAATTCGTCAAATGAAACATGCCGATAAAATCATTGAACGTATTTTATTTTTAGAAGGACTACCTAACCTTCAACATTTAGGTAAGCTTTATATTGGTCAACACACAGAAGAAGTTCTGCACTGTGACATTCGTAAAGTAAAAGAAAATATAGAAGCAATTCAAAAAGCGGTTGCTTTAGCTGAAACAGAGCAAGACTATGTCACTCGTGACCTTGTTCAAGAAATTCTAGAAAAAGAAGAAGAATACTGGGACTGGATAGATACTCAAATTGATCTTATTGGCAATGTTGGTATTGAAAATTATATCCAGAGCCAAATGTAATTTCTCATAAAAAAAATCCCCTTATACTTAAGGGGATTTTTTATTACTTCTCTTTTAGTAATTCCGATAACGTTATTTTTTGCTTATAAAGATGTTGCAAAATTAATATCTGCTGCTGTGCTTGCTCCACTTTTCCATTGTAAGCGAGTAGTTTTGCGTATTTACGTAAGTTGTATGGAGTTGCTTTGTTCTTTACTAAATTTCCCCATTCTACTAAATCATTCTCAGATAAGGTAGTTCTAGGATTAAGTTCAATCCAACGTAAACGCTGCTCAAACTGTGTTAAAACAAAAATTTTATCACTTCCCATAAATTCAGCATTTGGACGTTTATTATTAAAAAGCAAATTACTATTCAGAACATAGACATTGTAATCACGTAGAATTGCAATAATAAGCAGCAAGCCTACAACCCATGTTAAACGAAAAAGATGTTTACTGAGGACAATTCCTTTAAGCACAGGAGTCTGAGCTTGCACTATACCAAGCAGGAATCCACAGGTAAGCAAGAAATAAGCGTAGCGCTGTGGAAACTCAAACATAGCATGAATAAGCACTGCGCATACCATCATAATCGCTATAATTGAGATAGTATTTTTAGCCTGTTGATTTAACCAAAGAAACCAAAAAACAAAGTAAGTAATGATTACAGCGCCTAATGGGATACCATTCCAGATGATGATATCCAGTAGCACATTATGAGCACTATTAAACCATACATGTACTGTCCCATATTGAATACTATCAACTACAGCAACGCTAGTTTGACTCCATCCATACCCTAACCATGGCTGCTTAGCTATAGCGTGTAATATTTGTATCCACATCCCTATACGCTCATGCCCCGACCCCGCACGCGCAACAAACGAACTTGTTTCAGTAATTTCTGTATTTGTAGAGAATTCAATAAATTGAGTGATATAAGGTAAGATTAGTCCCGCAATTAGAAAAAAAGCTAAGCACCACAAGAAGCCTTGACTAAATCCAAATCTTTTTTGCTTTTTAAATTGCTTAACCACCCAGTAGATGAATAGGAATGGAAAAACGATCCATGAAGTTCGAGACTGACTCAATGCAATGGTAAATAAAATAATCAATGCTGAAGGCAATAATAACCACAATGTTACTTTATTCTTTTCATATAAATACAAACATCCTAACAACCCGATAATTAAGAATGTTGCCATGTTGTTGGGTTGACCAAAATTTCCGTAAGGACGGTTACCAATTAAATGAAGTATATAAATTAAATGCGATTCAATATTCAGCCACTGGAAAATTGCTATAAGACTAGTTAATAGCGATGTAATAATTACTAATAAGCTAAAACCTGAAAAAATTTGATCTCTCTTTTTTTGATCTAAAGATAGGTTGTAGCCAGCCAAGACCATAAACCAAAAACCTAATAAGTAAAATGTACTTAATAAAGCCGTACTTAAATCAAAAACTAAACCAAAGCCCCACTGGACAATAGGAATTAAAGTAAATGGCAGCAACAATAGTTGTGCTCTAGGAATTTTAATATTTTGTTGAATTAGAGCCGCCAATACACATAACCCGGCCCCAAAAGTACTGACTTCACTTGAGAACATCACCCAAGGGCTATAATGAAATGGAGACAACCATGCAAAACTCAACAGGATTGCAGCGAGGAATAGGAAGAATACTTGCATAGTAAAAGGTTAAAGGCCAAAACTTGGGAGAATTATACATGGAAGAGGATGATAAGAATTAAGTCCTATTTATATTCCCTCATCCTATGTCTTACTTTTACTTCCAAGGTCTTAGATCAACAATTTTAACAACCTGAGCAGAGCTCTTATTCATCAACACAACCATATCTATAGCATTCGCTTTTAAAGGAACCCAAGCATCAGCTGATGGATATTTTTTTAGAATTTCTTTTACTTGCTGTTTAGAATTAAATTTTTCAAGCTCATTTAAGTTTTGAACTCTATGCTGTATAAGAGGCTTAATTTGTACTAAATCTACATAAAGTTCTGGCCGTTGAGCAGAAGAAATACCACTAAATATTTCATCAAACATACTTTTATTGCGCTCTTCCTTATTTTTTGGCACTTCAACAGCGGCAAAGCTGGGCTTAAACCAAGAAGGATAACGGAATTGTGGCCGAACTGTTTGAAGATTGGTATTAGTAATTTCATTATTACGTACAAGCTCAAAACGATCAACATTATAGATCACCCAAGCAGGTCGACCTTGAACAATGCTATATAAACCATATCCTAAAGCTAAAATTTGAATTAGGATGATTACTGTTAAATCAAATTTAAGTGTTTTCTTTTCTTCTTTATATACAAAGAAGCTTAAGGCAGGGCCTAATATAACATCTATAGCTATTATCATTATAAAGAGGTGAATAGCTCCTACAGCTTTGGCTAAAGGTTCTGGATACCAAACAAGAAAAAAACAAATGAGAATAATTAAAGCTACTATCATCGAAATAGATAAGTGGCTTAGAAAGAACTTAAAGCGCTTAGACATCTTAATACTCTTAACTATTCTGTACTTAATAAAAAAGACCGAAAAAACGGTCTTTTTTATTCATCTAAAAATTAACGGCAAGCAGCTGGAGCAAATTTTGCTTCTAATGTACCAGTACTTAAACCAGTCTCTAGTTTTGCATCTGTAGCAGCACTATGTGTAGCAGATGAACAACCCCAATCAATTGCTCCAGTCTCACCAGATGCTAATGCGGCATCTAATGCTACGCCAGCTTCACCAGCTTTCTTAGAACGAACATAAGGTTTAAGGTATAACTTGTTTGCTGCTGCACCAATACCAACGGCTGGCGCATTATAAACAACTTCAATTTCGCCTGTCTTTTCATTAATCTGTACAGAGTTAACATATTTAGAGTTTGCACCACTGCCTTCAGCTTGTCCATTCCAAGTAGTAGCTACCGACTTTAAATCGTTTACTGAAGCAGCGTCTGATGCAATCATTTGTTTTGCACTATCCGCTAAATTTAATCCCTCAGAAATACGTGTACGTACGGTATAATCTGAATAAGCAGGAATCGCAATTGCAGCCAAAATACCAATAATGGCAACTACGATCATGAGTTCAATTAAAGTAAAACCTTTTTGTGCATTCATAGCCTTTTCCCCAAAGATTGTATGTATGTTTTTATATAAGCTTTTTCAGCTATTAACTATATTGCAGCATCCATGCCAACTTTTATTTTAATTAAAAAACAAATACTTATGCTAGAATTAAATATTCTTAAATATTAAACAGGTGTAAGTAATTGACAAAAAATGTCATATAAATTTTTATGAAAACAATTCACACATTAAAAAAAATAAATTACACAATTCAAATTTTATGTTTATTTATGTGAAAAAAATCTCTTTAAAAATAAATAAGTAGGTGACATTTTTTGTCAATCACCTTTAAAAGTAAAATTATGAAATTAGCTAATACTGGAATGTTACAAGGCTAGTTAATTAAGAATAATCGGAGCATTCCCCAATTCATTGGATTGATCAGGCATGTTTTCGTCATAAAACCGTGACATCACCTCTCCAATTTGCTGCACACCCATCACGACAGCTTGTTGGTATTGCTTTTGCTTCAGCTTTTGTACTATTACTTCACAAATCTGTTGCCAGACTTGATCGTTAGTCGCATTTCGAATTCCACGATCAAATATAATTTCTACTGTTCGCTCACATAAATTTAGGTATAACAATACACCACTATTTAATGCAGTATCCCAAACACCTAATTCTGCAAATAATTGCTGTGCTCTTAAACGCGTATTTTGTCTGTAGGCTTGTGATACTGGAATATGGCCTTCAATTACAACCTGTATTTCTCCAACATGGCCATGTTCTGCTTGTTGTACAGCATCTGCAATAGCTTGCTTATCTTGTTTTGAAAAATAACGACTACTAGCAGGTAAATAGCATAGATGTTTAAACCAACGTTTTATGCTTGGCTCTACAGATTCCTCAATTTTTGGTTGAGTAATAATTTGTGTTGTTTCTGATGTTGTTACCATGAGCCTGAAGCACCTCCACCGCCAAAACGACCTCCGCCACCACCATAGCCTCCGCCACCTCCGCCGAAGCCTCCTCCGCGTCCACCACCGCCAGAACCACTTAAAATGGCTTGTAAAATAAGTTGGGCAATTGATGTAATGAGTAAAAAGAAAATACCAAAACCAAGTAGTAAGCTAGTCACTAGACCTGCGCCATTTACAAATCCTGCTACCGCAGCAGCCACACCTGCTGTAGATGCACTAAGCGGACGACCAACAATAAACGAACCCACAATTCCAGCAACAAGGATAAATAAAGCCATTGTCAGCGTTGTTTGCTTAGCTTGCTGTTCTTCTGCAGCTTGATGCTGACGTTCTTTTAAATCTTGGGCAGCTTGCTGTGCTACTTCCGGGTCAAGATTTAAAATTCTTCCGATTTCATCAAGACCTGCACTCAAACCTTGGGCATATTGGGCTTGTTTAAAATAAGGTGTAATTTGGTTTCGAATAATCCGACTTGCCACAATATCCGGCAATACTCCTTCTAAGCCATAACCGGTTAGTATTTGTATACGGCGGTCATTTACCGCAACCGCAATAAGTAACCCATTATCTCGTTTACTTGAACCGAGTTGCCATTTTTCACCTACTCGTAAAGCGTAATCAAAAATATCTTCTTGGCCAGTGGTAGGAACAATCACAATGCCTATTTGCGCCTTACCCTGCTGGTATAAATTTAAAATTTTCTGATTAAGTTGCTGCTTCTCAGCTTCGCTTAAGATATTGGCTTGATCAATAACAGGCTGGTTTAAAGTTGGCAAACCACGAATTGATTCCCCATCAGCCATATCATTAGTAACTTGGACTTGAGGAGCAGGACTTGAAGCAGCTTGCCCCTCTAGTTTAGTTGCAGCAGTTTGAGTTTGTTGCTTTTGAATAATTTTGCCAGCAACTATTGCATCAGCCTCATCGGTAGCAGTTGCAATATTAGTTTCACTCCATGCCGTATTCTGAAAAAGAACACCACAACAGAGCAAAATTAAGGTCGAAATAAAGACCTTAATTTGCTTTGCTTGAAGCAATAGAGTATTTCTCATACGGCACTCCTTTGATTTATAAAATTAATCAAAAGAAACTTTTGGAGCCTGTTGTGCAGATGCTTCTGCAGAGAAATTGGCTTTTGGATGCATACCAATTACTTTTGCTGTTACTGCCTGCGGGAACTGACGCACATATGAGTTATAGTCTTGTACTGTTGTAATATAACGATTACGTGCAACAGCAATCCGGTTTTCAGTACCTTCAAGCTGAACTTGTAATTCTTGGAATTGAGTATTGGCTTTCAAATCTGGGTAATTTTCCGAAACAGCAATGAGTCGAGATAACGCCCCTGTTAACTGACTTTGAGCCTGTTGATATTTTTCAAGTAAAGCTGGGTCTTCTAAAACTTCTTTATCAACTTTTAAACCTGCTACATTAGAACGTGCCTGTGTTACTTCGGTTAATACTTGCTCTTCATGCTTAGCATAGCCTTTAACGACGTTTACAAGATTTGGTACCAAATCTGATCGACGTTGATATTGGTTCTGTACTTCAGACCACGCTGCTGTTACAGCCTCATCTTTTACTTGTAGAGTGTTATAGCCACACCCCGAAAACAGTAAGGTACTGGCAAGTGTTGTTGCGATCGCAAATTGTTTCAACGTTTTCATCGTCACATTATCCTCAAGTTTTTCTTTATATTTTTAACCTCTTTACCTGATTGTATGATGAATTAGGCATTATTGTGTTGCTTTTATTTTATTGATTTTAAAAAACCGGACTTTTAAATCCGGTTATCTATTAGCTCAATCGCTGATCTTTTTCTTGTTCAAAACTTGCCATTTGATATTCTTCTGCCAAAGAGCTTTTCCAATAATTAACCATCCTGCCATAATCTTTTTGACTCGGATGAAAGTCTTTTTTGTAATATGCGAAGTATTCAGGCATTAACTGAACAAGCATCTTCATCAGCAAATATAATCCAAATAAATTACCCCCAATTTTAGGTAAGCTATTCCATTTATCTTGCCAAAATAAACGAGTTGTCCCATAAAAAGCGAGACTCGCAAATCCAGTAGTGACGCTACGCATGAGTAAGCGACGGATACGATCATCACCATATACATGTTGATAAACATCAAATGCAACCGAACGGTGTTCAATTTCTTCAATCGCATGCCATACCCAAAGTTTTAGCGCATCTTCATCTAGGGTTTTTAATAACTCTGGATGTTGTAAAACATATCCCCCAAGTAAAGCAGTGAAATGTTCAAATGCACAGGTGAGTGCCAATTGCAGCTTAGGTGGAATTGTTCTTAAATATTTATCGCGCTCATTTAGCCAATTTTGAAAACTGTCCAGATTATAATCATCCCTTCGCCAAGCTTCATTAAACTCGCCATGTGCTTTGGAATGCATGGCCTCTTGTCCAATAAACGCCGCAATTTGTGCTTGTAGCTGAGGATCTGAGACTTTGTCACGTACATTACGTACGCTATTTACAAAAAATTGCTCACCCACCGGAAACGTTGATGAGAGTGCAGTTAAAAAATGCGACATGAGGGGTGAATTTGCAAAATAGTGCCGCTTGATCGCCTTTGGATTAAATTCAAGACGACGCACTGTAATACCCAACGCTTTTCGACGATTTAAATATGATTTTTCTGCCGTCATACCTGCGATGTTCATATTCAACACCTACTGTATTGAAGAAGGAAGTTTCAAGTATGTCGCGAGCTTAAAAAGCTAAAAAGGGCAAAAAAGCTTATTATATTTGCCAAAAACATCAAAGTGACTAATGGTAGACAATAAAAAAGCCTACTTGAAGTAGGCTTTTTTGAGTGTTTTAACAAATATCTTTATTAAACACCAAGATAATCCAAAATACCTTCGGCAGCTTGACGGCCTTCCCAGATCGCAGTAACGACAAGGTCTGAGCCACGTACCATATCACCACCAGCAAAGATTTTCGGGTTTGAGGTCTGGAATTTGAATTCTTGCTTTTCAGCTGCGACAACACGGCCTGAACCATCAAGATTAATATTCACATTACCAAACCAGTCTGCTGGGCTTGGGCGGAAACCAAAAGCAAGTAAAACTGCATCAGCTGGTAATACTTCTTCAGAACCAGGGATTGGCTCAGGGCTACGACGGCCACGACTATCTGGTTCACCCATTTGTGTCGTTACCACTTTTACGCCTGTCACTTTGCCATTTTCCCCAACGATTTCGACTGGTTGACGATTGAATAGGAATTTCACACCCTCTTCATAGGCATTTTTTACTTCACGTGCAGAACCCGGCATATTGCTTTCATCACGACGGTATGCACAAGTTACATCGTGAGCACCTTGACGTAAAGAAGTACGGTTACAGTCCATAGCGGTATCACCACCACCTAGAACAATCACTTTTTTACCATCTAGGCTAATGTATTCACTTGGATCTTTTTCCCAACCTTGGCAACGGTTCACGTTAGAGATTAAGAAATCAAGTGCATCATAAACACCATCAAGATCTTCACCCGGGAAACCACCTTTCATGTAGGTGTAAGTTCCCATACCCATGAATACAGCATCATATTCTGCAAGTAATTCATCAATCGTGATGTCTTTACCAATTTCAGTATTCAAACGGAATTCGATGCCCATACCCGTGAAGATTTCACGACGGCGTTTCATTACGTCCTTTTCCATTTTAAATTCTGGAATACCGAATGTAAGTAAGCCACCAATTTCAGGACGCTTATCAAATACAACTGGTTTAACACCACCGCGAGCTAGAATATCCGCACAGCCTAAACCAGCAGGACCAGCACCAATAATTGCAACTTTTTTGTCAGTCCATTTTACGCCTGACATATCTGGACGCCAACCTAAAGCAAAAGCTGTGTCATTGATATATTTCTCAGCATTACCAATGGTTACTGCACCAAAACCATCATTTAAGGTACAAGCACCTTCACACAAACGGTCTTGTGGGCATACGCGACCACATACCTCAGGTAGTGTGTTGGTTTGATGACAAAGCTCAGCAGCTTGGAAAATTTGGCCTTCAGCGATCAGTTTTAACCAATTTGGAATGTAGTTATGTACAGGACATTTCCATTCACAATATGGGTTACCACAGCCTAAACAACGGTGAGTCTGATTAGTGACAGTTTCCGATGTAAAAGGCTTATAAATTTCCACAAATTCTGCTTTGCGGACAGTAATATCTTTTTTCTCTGGATCTTGGCGTGGTACATCCAGAAATTGAAAGTCATTATTTAGGCGTTCTGCCATGTCTCTCTCCGTGGGTAGGCGCGGATTTCCTTGTTGCCCGCACCTGCCTATGTCTTTGCAGTCGTGGAATTATTGTGGGTCAGCTTGTGTTGTTTTCAAAAGCGTTTGCAAGTTAGCAGCTTTTGGTTTCACAAGCCAGAATTTACGGCTGTAGAAATCGAACTCATTGCGGATTTTATAAGCCCAAGCACTACCAGTTTCTTTGATATGCTCATCGATAATACGCAACAAGAACTCTTTATGATCTTCCATAGATTCTGTTGAAATACGATTTAAATCGATCAATTCGTGGTTGTAGTAATCTACGAAGTCATTATCGAGGTCAAGTACATAAGCAAAACCACCAGTCATGCCCGCACCAAAGTTATGGCCTACTTTACCAAGTACAGTCACAACACCACCTGTCATATATTCACAGCAGTGATCACCCGCACCTTCGATTACAGCAAATGCGCCAGAGTTACGAACTGCAAAACGCTCACCCGCTGTACCTGCTGCAAAAAGCTTACCGCCAGTTGCACCATACAAACAGGTATTACCAATAATTGCTGTGTTTTGTGTTTGGAAAGGTGAACCTTGTGGTGGGAAAATCGAAATACGACCACCCGCCATACCTTTACCTACATAGTCGTTTGCATCACCTTCAAGACGGATGTGTAAACCACCAGCATTCCAAACACCAAGCGACTGACCAGCTGTACCAGTTAAGTTCATTACAACTGGATGAGCTTCCATACCCAAGTTGCCGTAGCGACGAGCAATTTCACCCGAAACACGAGCACCGATTGAGCGGTCACAGTTCACGACGTTGAAGTTGAACTGACCACCAGCGCTTGACTCAATTGCAGGAAGCATTTCAGCGACCATTCTCTCAGCCAATACACCTTTATCAAATGGTGCATTACCTTCTACTTGACAGTATTGTGCTTTACCTTCAGCAGAAGGATGAGAAGTTAACAGAGCACTTAAATCAAGGTGAGCATGTTTTTCAGTTTCGCCCGGTAATACTTCAAGCAAATCAACACGACCAATTAAGTCTTTCAATGAAGCAACACCTAATGCAGCCAACCATTCACGAGTTTCTTCCGCAATAAAGTGGAAGAAGTTGATGAGCATTTCTGGCTCGCCAATGTAGTGCTCTTGACGTAAATGATCTTGTTGAGTTGCAACGCCGGTTGCACAGTTATTTAAGTGACAAATACGGAGGTATTTACAACCTAGAGCGATCATTGGTGTTGAACCAAAGCCGAAACTTTCAGCACCTAAAATTGCTGCCTTGATTACATCAAGACCTGTTTTTAAACCACCATCAGTTTGTACACGTACTTTTCCACGCAAGTCGTTTACACGAAGTGCTTGATGCGCCTCACTCAAACCTAATTCCCATGGAGAACCCGCATGGTGAATTGAAGAAAGTGGAGATGCTGCGGTACCGCCGTCATAACCTGAAATGGTAATGAAGTCTGCATAAGCTTTTGCAACACCAGCAGCAATCGTACCTACACCTGGCTCAGATACCAATTTCACCGATACCATTGCTTTCGGGTTAACTTGTTTCAAGTCAAAAATTAACTGAGACAAATCTTCAATTGAGTAAATGTCGTGGTGTGGAGGAGGTGAAATTAGCGTTACACCCGGTACAGAGTAACGTAAACGTGCAATTAAGCCATTTACTTTACCACCCGGTAACTGACCACCCTCACCTGGTTTTGCACCTTGAGCAACCTTAATTTGCAATACTTCAGCAGAAGTTAGGTATGCAGGAGTTACACCAAAACGACCAGATGCGATCTGTTTGATTTTCGAGTTACGAATTGTGCCGTAACGAACAGGATCTTCACCGCCTTCACCAGAGTTAGAACGACCACCAATCGTGTTCATCGCGATTGCGATTGCTTCGTGTGCTTCTGGGGAAAGAGCGCCTAAAGACATACCTGCCGAGTCAAAACGAGGTAAGATATCTTCAACAGATTCAACTTGCTCAACTGGAATTGAGTTCGTTGTTTTTAACTTAAATAAGTCACGAATAGTCGCTACTGGACGGTTATTCACCAGCTCAGCATATTCTTTAAAGTCTTCGTATTTACCAGAGCGAACGGCTTTGTGTAATGCGTTAATCACATCTGGGTTAAACGCATGGTACTCTTTATCAAATACGAATTTAAGTAAACCACCCTGATCAATTGGCTTACGATTTGACCAAGCTGTCGCTGCTAATTTTTTCTGGTCTTTTTCAAGGTCAGCAAATGTTGCACCCTGAATACGGCTTGGAACACCTAAGAAGCACTGATCTACCACTTCTGATGATAAACCTACTGCTTCAAAAAGCTGACCGCCACGATAAGAAGCAACTGTAGAGATACCCATTTTTGAAAGAACTTTTAATAAGCCTTTCTCAATACCTTTACGGAAGTTTGCTTGCGCATGAATTGGGTCACCTAAAAGCTCACCTTTAGCTATCAAGTCATTAATTACGTCATATGCAAGGTATGGGTAAACAGCCGTTGCACCGAAACCAAGTAATACTGCAAATTGATGCGGATCACGTGCAAAACCAGTTTCAACCATGATGTTTGCATCAGTACGCAGGCCAGTTTTGATGAGGTAATGATGTACCGCACCTGTTGCAAGTGCTGCGTTTGCTGGCAGTAAACCTTGACGGATATTTTTATCTGTTAAAACAATTAAAGTTTTGCCATCACGAACCGCTTGCGCCGCTTCTTCACAGATACGCGTGATCGCAGCTTGCAACCCTTCTTCTTCGGCATAGTTTAAATTGATATCAACTGCTTCATAACCCGGACGCTCAATGCTACGGATTTGCTGCATTTTTGAATTTGACAATACAGGGCTAGAGATGATGATACGGTCAGCATGCTCAGGGCCTTGCTCAAATACATTCTGCTCACGACCCAAACAGGTTTCAAGCGACATTACAATTGACTCACGTAGCGGGTCAATTGGCGGGTTCGTAACTTGAGCGAACTGTTGACGGAAGTAATCTGTTACGTGGCGTACTTGACGAGACAATACAGCCATTGGCGTATCATCACCCATAGAACCAACAGCTTCTTGTCCACTTTCAGCGATTGGACGTAACAACTGGTCGCGTTCTTCAAATGTCACCATAAACATTTTTTGAGCCGCTTTTAAAGCGTCGCCAGTTAAGCCTTTATCGACTAATTGCTCTTCAAGTTCTGGGTTTGCATTTAAACGGATCGCATGATCACGCAACCACTCACGGTACGGACGCATGTTTTTCAAATGTGTACTAACATCTTTAGTATCAAGTACTTTGCCTGTTAAGGTATCAACTACCAAAATTTGGCCAGGACCTACACGACCTTTAGAAACTACGTCTTCAGGCTCATAACCCCAAACACCGATTTCAGATGCCAAAGTAATGTAATCATTTTTAGTAATTACCCAACGCGCAGGACGCAAGCCGTTACGGTCAAGCATACAGATTGCATGACGACCATCTTGAATAACAAGACCTGCTGGGCCATCCCAAGCTTCCATATGTTTAGAGTTGAACTCATAGAATGCGCGTAAGTCTGCATCTAAAGTTTCTACGTTTTGCCAAGCTGGTGGTACGAGCATACGTAAGGCACGGAATAAATCCATACCACCACCAACTAAGATCTCAAGCATGTTATCTAAGCTTGAAGAGTCCGAACCCGTACGGTTAACGATTGGGTTAAGCTCAGTAAGACCTGGTAATAATGGGTTTTCAAATTTAGGAGTACGCGCCAACGCCCAGTTACGGTTTGCTGTAATTGTGTTGATTTCACCATTATGAGCAAGGTAACGGAATGGTTGAGCCAACGGCCAACGCGGTAATGTATTAGTAGAGAAGCGTTGGTGGAAGACCACGATATGTGATTTTAAGCGCTCATCTGCTAAGTCTGTATAGAACTCAGCAATTGCAGCCGGCATCATCAAGCCTTTATAGCTGATTACTGTCGAACAAAGCGTAGTCACATAGAATGACGGATCATTTTGTAATTGTTGTTCTGCACGACGACGTGCCAAGAATAATTTACGGTTAAATTCAACTTCAGTTACGCCCATTGGACAGTTCACAATGACCTGTTCAAAAGCTGGTAAAGATTGAAGCGCAATTTCACCTAATGCATCGTTATTTGTAGGGACAACACGCCAAGCCAGTACACGTAGGCCATCTGACTCGATTTCTTTCGTTAAAATATTTTTAGAATGTTGCGCTAATGCCGGATCAGTATTTAAAAATACAGTACCCACAGCAAAAATTTCACTCAGTGTAATATCACTCAGTTTTTTTGCTTCATCACGGAAAAATTGCTTTGGCATCGCCAATAATAAGCCGCAACCATCTCCCGTCTTGCCATCTGCGGCAATACCACCACGGTGCGTCATGCAACTTAAACTGTGAATCGCGGTTTCAACTAGATGATGACTTGATTCACCCTTCATATGGGCAATCAGTCCAAAACCACAGTTATCCTTAAACTCATCAGGTTGATATAAACCTTGAGCGGGAGCTACAGTATTAGGCGATGGCATGTGCATAGCGTACCCTTCTTTCAATAAGGCTCTTTCGAGCGTCAAACAAACAACTTCTTTTTGCGATAGTGCCTACGGACGACAGTTAGCTCAATGTTTCACAAAAAAAATTTTTGGGCTGATAAGCCAATATACGCTGTTCCATTTTTACGTACACTGGTTTTTGCTAGAAAAATGTTTTGACTTATTTCGCACTCTTTTAAAGCAGTTCGACCCCTCGACCCTGCATAGAATTTACTCTTTCAAGCGCTAAAATAGTTTACAGCACATTAATAAGCACAAGAATAAAGCAAAAACTATGCCAATGTTGTTTTTTGCAATTAAGTATTTATAATTATTGAAAATAGATCGATTTTATTCGCGTTATCATTTTAATAAATGACTAAATATGCACCACAGGTGATCAAAAAATATATATACCTATTATTATTGCACCATATTTGTGCGATACATCCTTATAATTAATTACCTCTTGTGCCCTCATTTGTTGCATTTTTTGCTGTAGGGTCTGCTGTATGATTCTGTTGAGCCTTTTTAGCCACATCAACTGCCGAATTAGACTGATGTACATCCACAACATTCCCCTCAGCATCTCGACGAATAATCGTTGTACGAGTTGTAGAGTTTGTTGCTGGAGCCGCTACTTTAGGTTGTGTAGCCACGCCACCCCCTATGAGTAAGGACTCATCAATTTTAGGCAGAGCAGCTGGACGTAACCGCACTTCATAAGTTTGGCTAATACCACCCTTCATTTCATCCGCCCCTAAATCATTGACTAATGGCGCATAGGTCGAAAATTGTTGCGGTTGGGGTTTAATTGATTCAGGTAAATCAAGATTAAGTTGGGTTAACTGCTGAATTGCATCTTCAGAACGTTTAAATACACCGTATGTCAAAACATATTGTTCAGATTGCTTATCTCCGCTTAAACGGAAGTAGATAAATTTATTTCGTTCTGGACGATTTTTTAAAAAGTTTTTAATAATGTCTTCATCAGACGCACGGAAAAGCTCAAGCGTCCATTGTTTCTTGTTTTCATTAATAAATTTTGTACCGCGGAACTCTGCCTCATGCTGACCAGAAGCAACCGTACGGGTTGTTAAATCAAGAGGTCTAACTTCATCAGCTAAAGCCCCTAAATTAGCCGTTGTTGCTACCTTCTCTGGCTGAATTTGCACTGGGGCATCTGAATCAGCTGATTTTTCAACTTCAACCAGCTTTTTACTATCGGTCATTACCCAAAAAATAAAAGCGAGCAACAAGCAGACGATACCACCCACCAACCAGATATATTGTTGAACATTCTGCCAAAGTGTACGTGATACAGTCATGTGTTACCTTAATTTATTATCCGTGTTGATTTGCCAAAATAGCTTGTTTCATGAGTTCAACATCAAAGTCTTTAGTAATTACTGCTTGCCCAAGTTGCTTTAACAGCACTAAACGTAATTGACCATTGAGAACTTTTTTATCATGCGCCATATATCCAAGGAATTCATCCAATGGAATTTTTGGACATGATATCGGCAAATTAGCGCGTTGAATAATTTTTTTTGTACGCTCTACATCATCGCTTGAAATCCAACCTAAACGTTGTGATAAATCAGCCGCCATCACCATGCCTGTCGCTACTGCTTCACCATGCAACCAAGTGCCATAACCAAGGTAAGATTCAATCGCATGACCGAAAGTATGACCTAAGTTGAGTAAAGCTCGTTCGCCTTGCTCTTTTTCATCGTTAGCAACAATACGCGCTTTATGAGCACATGAACGATAGACAGCTTCTGCTAAAAGTTCAGCATCTCGCCCAATTAACCCATCCATATTCTGCTCTAACCAAACAAGAAAATCAGCGTCACCCAACAAGGCATATTTAATGACTTCTGATAATCCAGCAGATAACTCTCGATCCGGTAAAGTATCGAGTTGAGCCATATCAGCCAAAACAACTTGAGGTTGCTGAAATGCGCCCAACATGTTCTTACCAAGAGGATGATTAATCCCCGTTTTACCACCCACACTTGAGTCTACTTGTGAAAGAAGAGTAGTCGGAACCTGAATAAAATAAACACCACGTTGGAAACATGCTGACGCAAAACCAGCCATATCCCCAATAACACCACCACCCAAAGCTAAAACCGTACAATCGCGATTAAAACCAGCTTCAAGTAAAGCATCAAAAATTAAATTTAGATGTTGAATATCTTTATATTTCTCACCATCTGGCAAAATACAAGTCGCTACAGTTTTACCCAAACTTTTTAAAGCTTCTTGATAATGAGATAAATATAAAGGAGCGACCGTTTCATTACTCACGATCATGACCTGTTGACCATGAATATAAGGCTCAAGCAACTGCTTAGGATCAAGTTGACTGCCAATAAAAATAGGATAACGGCGTTCGCCTAATTCAACATGTAAAGTTTGCATGAGTTTATAAAACCACAAGTAAGTTTGGCTATTTTAGCGGGTTGGACAAAATAAGTTGCAAAATCTTTTGAGCAAGATCACGAGCAGCACCCTGATTGGTTTCAATCGTGTAATGCGCAACTTCACGATATAAAGGATCACGTATTTTCAACAAATCACGTAATTTTTGTTCAGGGTTTTCAACTTGTAATAGAGGTCTATTTTTATCGCGGTAAGTGCGTTGTAATTGTAGTTCTACAGGAGTGTAAAGATAAACAACAATACCACGTTGCTTTAGAAATTCGCGATTGGGTGCTTGAGTAATCGCACCTCCACCTGTCGCCAACACTAAGGCTTTACGAGAAGTCAACTCATTTAACACTACTGTTTCACGAGTACGAAATCCAAACTCCCCTTCTTTCTCAAAAATCCAGGGAATAGTGGCACCTGTTTTGCGTTCAATTTCATGATCACTATCTAAGAATTCACGCCCTAATAGTTCGGCTAAATGACGTCCAACGGTTGTTTTTCCTGCCCCCATGGGCCCTACCAAATAAATATTTGGCAGGGTTTCAAACGCTTTGCTTGGCAAGGCGCCACCTATTTCAATTGCTTTCATTAAAAAATATATTAATGATTTCTCACCAAAGTGTCATTAACAATTCGTGGCGTAACGAAAATCAGTAACTCTTGCTTATCATCAGATTTCACATCTTTTCTAAACAAACGCCCAACCACAGGAATGTCTCCAAAGAAAGGAACCTTGGTTTGTGAATTAGAAGTCGTCTGCTCAAACACCCCTCCTAAAATGACTGTCTCACCATTATTAACAAGTACATTGGTATTAATATTATTCTTATTTAAAATTAATTCACCATTAGGTGCTTCACCAGCTACAGAATCCTTTGAAATATCCAATTTCATTTGAATTTTACCATCAGGTGTAATGCTCGGAGTAACATCCAAGCTTAGGAGCGCATCTTTAAATGAAGTAGTTGCTGTGGAACCCGCACCAGAAGTAGTCGTCATCAGATAAGGAACTTGCTGACCAGTAGCGACTTTTGCAGATTGCTTATCTGCGGTCATGACTTTAGGTGTGGAAATAACTTCACCATAGCCATCGGCTTGCAATGCAGAAAGTTCGAGATCAAGCATAAAATCAGACATACTAATCAAGCCAAAGGCAATACTTCCAGCTGGATTAGAAACCCCTAAATCGACATTTAAATTATCTGGACGTTCAATCGTATATTTATAACCACCGGTAGTATCATCTTTTTTGGGCTCTCGTAAATTCCATAAGGTTGTTTCGCTACCACCAACTAATAAATTATTATTGTTGGTAATCCCTTGCGATAATATTCCCCATTTGACGCCAAGCTCTTTGGTAAAAGAAGTAGAGGCTCTTACAATACGCGCCTCAACCATAACCTGCTTCACTTGTACATCAAGTAAATCAATCATTTTACGGATTTTATCAATGTTTTGTGCTGTGTCATTAATAATTAAAGTATTAGTCCGTGTATCAGCCACAGCACTACCGCGTGAACTTAGCAAGCTCTCCAACGCAAGAGAATCCGAGTTTGCAGTACGATTCGCAACCGCCCCCTTCCCGTCACGAGAATCCTCAATTAACTTAAGTAAATCGATGGCTTTGGCATAACTCAAATGAATGTAATCGGTTTGGATCGGCGCTAACTTAATCGTTTGCGCTAAAGCTTTTGCTTCATCATCTTCAGCCTTGATCAGTTCAGCAACTGGAGCAATCCAAATTACATTTCCATTTCTACGTTTATCCAAATTTTTAGTTTTTAAAATAATATCAAGTGCCTGATCCCACGGAACATCTTTTAACCGCAACGTAATATTACCCTGAACACTATCGGCAGCCACCATATTAATACCAGTGAAATCTGCAAGTAACTGTAGAACCCTACGAACTTCAATATCCTGAAAATCAAGAGAAAGCTTATTACCAGAATAATTAGATGGTTTAGATGAAGTGTTTACACTTTTATCTTGAGGACGTTTTAGACTAATTGTTAATTTATTTTCCGCCTGATAAGCCATATATTCATAGCTACCAGTAGATTGAATCGTAATAATACCATTGCCTTTATCATTATATGATTCAATGGTCGAAACAGGCGTTGCAAAATCATTTACATTTAAGCGTTTAGCTAAATGAGTAGGAATTTTAGAACCTAAAGTTCTTACTACAACTTTGCTACCTTGTTGCTGCACATCAACAGGAGTGTTACTTCCCAATAGGTCAATAACGATAAGACCTTCCCCTTGACTACCGCGTTGGAAGCCGATATTTGAAACGCCTTGGGGTTGTGCCGCACTTATTGCTACAGGTTTAACTACAGCTTGCGCAGAATTAATCTTTAAAATAAAAGTGTTGCCTTCAATACGAGTTGTAAAAGCACCTGCCTCTTTCAAATTTACAGTTAAACGTGAACGCTGATCATCAGAGCTTACATCGACCGAACTCGCTTCATTCGTTCCAATCGCTACTTTTGATTGGGTTAAATTCAGCTGCGCTTTATTAAAATCTAAAACCAAACGTGAAGGATTTTCAAGTTGATATGCTTGCGGTTGTGGCGGCAAGCCATTAAATATCACTCGAATTTCTGTACCTTGGCCCGCTATTTGCGTCGGTACAATATTGGTCATGCTGACCTGTGCAGATGCAACTTGCGTAATTGCAATCGCTATAGCCCCCATCGAAAACTGACGGAATACGTGATTCATTGTCTAACCATCCCCAATAAATAATCTTTAAAAATAATTTTTTCTTTGTTATTCCCTAAATTTTAGGGCGCAGGTCCAATTAACACTAAGGTTCTTGGTCTCTCCACATAGCCTTCTCGCCCATCAGGGACAATCTCCACCAGATCAATCTGAGTAGGACCAATATGGGTAATTCGACCTTGATTCATCCCAATATAATTCCCTACCTGTACTCGCTCAATTTGATGATCAGGTGTTTGGATCAGAGCCATGACTTGCCCGCGGCTGTTACGCATACTTCCTTTCATATTTAAGGACTCTAATGCATAGCTTTCGAGTGGCTGTGGTGCACGTGAGAAATTCGGATATACTCGTTTCCCCGCCATAATTTTCAGCTCAGCAGCAAGTGAGCTTGGTAAAAATGGGCTCTTTAACTGATGGGCTGCATAATTAAATTGTGGCACAGGCGTAAAAACAGGCGCTGGTTCTATGGCTTGTGGTGGCTGATTACGTATATCGGCCATTTGCTGATTTACGGCGTCGATTCTAGAGTCGCATCCAGCTAAAGCTAAACATGCCAAAATAGAAAGAGAAAATTGTTTAAGTTTCATCGTAATTCTCCTATTTCGGCTGTGTGTTAGCAGTAGAAGAATCAGGTGCTACCGAGGAAGCCGAAGTATTTTTTTCCTGATGTTCAGGATTTTCTACAGCACCCATATAGCGATAAGTTTTTGCTTTGATAGAATAATTAAGCACAGGAATATCTGATTTACCATCCTTAACAGGAGCAGCTTCAACAATAAAATCATGCATCGTCACAATACGTGGTAATGCTGCAATACTGCTAACAAAAGCACCGAAAGCGTGATAATCCCCAGTTGCTTCGATAGTAATAGGCTGTTCAATAAAAATTTCCTGCTTCACTTCATCTTCTAAGCGGATATTTTTAAACTTCAGACCAGAATTCACCCCCGTTAAGTTAATATCTTCAACTAAACTTGGAATTTCGGTTTCTTTTGGCAATTGTTCTAACTGTTGATTGAAGTTGGCTTGCATCTCTTGAAGTTGAAGCTGGTATTGCTGCAAGTTGCGTAATTTTGAGTCTTTTTCTCGAAACTCATTTAATAAATTACTTTCTTGTGCTTGAGCATTATCAATTGCTTGTAGCTTTGGCTGAATAGCAACAAAATACCCCAAAGCCAATACAGCAAAGAAAATAAAAATCCAACACGTAATTTTCACAGATAATGGCCAGCTGCCATAACTGTTCATATCGAGCGTGTTAAATTGCTGAAGAAATTTTTCTAAGGAGATCTTTTTTTTCTTAGATGGAGCTTGTTCTAAAGATAGCTCATGAAGTTCATCAGGACTCATTTTACCACCTCCTTATCCGTACCAACAGAAGTATTGGCGGTATCATCTGTTGTAGTCACCCCCATTTCCCCTACATCAACAGTAACAACAAAACTGCCATAGCTATCTTCAACTCTAGGAAGCAAAGAACTGACAGCTTTATCTTTTTTCTCTTCGGTCGCCAAGAAAGAGCTCATAAAAGCGTTGCGATACCATGGTGATGCTTCGAGATTACGTAATAATTCTGCAACTGTATTTGGACTTTCCGCTTTACCTTCAATCGTAAATTTATCTCCGGTTCGGCTGAATTTAGTCAAATACATGGCTGCCGGAGTCACACGTACTAATTCATCCACCAAACGCACAACGACCGGACGTTGGCTTTGCAAACCTTGAATGAGCTTCATACGCTCAATAATTGCGTCCCGCTGTTCTTGCAAGCCATTTAAGGTTTTAAGTTGTTGATCTAGATTCTGGTTTGTACTGATGATGAGCTGATTTGCTTGTTCTTGATCATCTAATTTTTGATTCAAATAAAACCACCCTGCAAATACAGTGGTTATCCCAAAAACAACGACCCCAAAACATAAAATAATAAATTGTTTTTTACGCTGCTCCCTAAGCCCATCACGCCAAGGGAGTAAATTAATTGTTGCCATTAATCAAAACTCCTTAAAGCCAAGCCACATGCCACCATTAATGAAGAAGCATCATTTTCAATTTTTTGAACGTCGACTTGAGGAGAGAAACCCATTTGTAAAAATGGATTGGCAATAGTGACTCGGTAACCGAGTTTCTGCTGCAACAATTTAGCAAGCCCTGGAATGTTGGCATTGCCACCCGCTAGCAAAATATGGTCAATTTCATTGAATTGGGATGAAGAGAAGAAAAATTGTAGAGATCTAGCAGCTTGCTGAACCACAGCATCTAAAAATGGTTCCAAGATTTCGATGTCATAATCATCTGGCAAAGAACGTTCTTTTTTAGCGCGTCCCGCTTCTTCTAATGACAAACCATAACGGCTTTGAATTTCCAAAGTAAGCTGTTTACCGCCAAAGACTTGTTCACGGGTATAAATGATTTTGCCATTTTGCATAACCGACAATGTGGTCATGGTATGGCCAATATCTAAAATACCAATGGTATTTGCACCCATGGGCAAGCTATCAGCAAACACACTAAAAGCACGCTCAACAGCATAACTTTCAACATCGGCTAGCTTAGGCATTAAATCAACCAGTTCCAGTACTTCTACGCGTGTTTCAACATTTTCTGTTCGTGTTGCGACTAAAAGTACATTCACACGATTTGGATTTGGCAGTCGATCTGGTAAAACCTCAAAATCAAGGCTCACCTCATCTAAAGGGAACGGTATATATTGCTCCGCATCTAATCGAATCTGAACTTCACGTTCATCATCGTTCATATCTGCATCCATTTCGATGGTTTTATGAATAACCGTCGATGTTGGAACAGCAATTGCAGCGTTAGTGGTATGGGGATTTGCTAAATTCATCGCCCGTTCCAAAGCTTCTGCAACTGCTTCTGGATTCAAGATATTTTTTTCAACTACACTGTTCTCAGGTAAAGGCGTTAAAGCATAGCTTTCTACCCAATATTTACCGTTCTTAACAGAGAGCTCTAACAACTTAACAGAAGTCGAACTAATATCGACGCCCATTAACCCCTTATTTGGTTTACGATATAACCTGAGCACACTATTGTCCTATTATTTTTTTATCCCCAAAAAAAATTACAAACCAATAATCTAGGTCTTTATTTTTACACGGATACAATATCTCATCTAACAATCCGCATGTCTAAAGGCTATACTGACCACAATTAGTTTGTATTCGATCTTATTAAAGCTTACTTATCATGAAAAAGCTATCCAGTTTGGGCTTCGTGCGTCCAATTTTTTTGATCATTATTATTATCTTAGTCTCACTTCCGATGGGCTTTTATGGCATGTATCTCTATATCGCCCCATCGCTTCCAGAAATGAGTTCACTAAAAAAAGCTCCCCTTTTAAAACCATTACAGGTCTACACCTCAGACAATCAACTGATTGCTGAGTACGGTGGTAAGCTTTCTATTCCGGTTGAATACAAACAAATTCCCCCTGCTTTTATTCATGCATTTTTAGCAGCAGAAGACTCTTCTTTCTTTGAACATAGCGGGATCAGTTTTAAAGGTTTAGGTCGTGCTTTGAGCGAAAGTGTGACGGGTTCAGATGTGCAAACTGGTGGTTCAACGATCACCATGCAAGTTGCAAAGAACTATTATTTGAGTCCAGAAAGAACTCTAAAACGTAAAATAACCGAAATCTTTTTGGCTCGAAAAATTGAGCAAAATTTGTCTAAAGAAGAAATTCTCAGTCTCTATGTGAATAAAATCTTCTTAGGGAAAAATGCGTATGGTATCGCGGCAGCAGCTAAAATTTATTATAACAAAAGCATTAATGAGCTCAGCATTGCTCAAATGGCAATGATTGCAGGTTTGCCAAAAGCACCTTCTAAATATAACCCTGTAGTTAATCCTGAGCGCGCACTCGAACGACGCAACTGGATTTTAGGCCGTATGTTACAGCTGGGTTATATTTCTCAAGCAGAATATCAAAAAGCAGTTGCAGAGCCGATCAATTTAAATATGCCCAATCGGGATTTAAATAATATTCATCCCTATGCTGGGGAAATGGTTCGTTCAGAACTTGTAAAGCATTTTGGCGAACAAGCCATTGATTCTGGTTATAAAGTCTACACAACAATTAATGCTAAACGCCAAGCGATTGCAGAAAAAGCTGTGCAAGATGGCCTTGAAGCTTATGACCGTCGTCATGGCTGGCGTGGTGCTGAAGCACATGACGAACCATTAACTGAATTTAGAGCATATGCCAACACTTATCCTGCACAAGTCACTAAGGTAAATAGCAGCTCTTTTGAAGCATTAATGCAAGATGGCTCAACCGTTACGGTTCAATGGTCAGGCATGTCATGGGCACGCCCCTATCGCAATGCAAATAGTGTAGGCGGTGCTCCTTCACGTGCGTCCCAAATTGTTAAAGTTAAAGATATTGTTCGTTTACGCCCAAATGATAATAAAACAGCATGGTCTTTAGTTCAGGTTCCAAAAGTTCAAGGTCAACTCATTGCAATTAACCCGAATGATGGTTCAATTGAAGCAATTGTAGGTGGCTACAACTTCTACCAATCAAAATTTAACCGTGCCTTACAAGGGTGGCGTCAACCGGGTTCTACAATCAAGCCATTCCTCTATGCTTTAGCATTAGAAAGAGGTATGACACCTTATAGTATGGTGAATGATAGCCCAATTACGATTGGCAAATGGACACCGCGAAACTCTGATGGGCGTTACTTAGGTATGATCCCATTACGTCGTGCTTTATATTTGTCTCGTAATACCGTATCAGTAAGACTTCTACAAACAGTAGGGATTGAACGTACTCGCCAATTATTTATGGATTTCGGTTTACAAGAAGATCAAATTCCTCGCAACTACACCATTGCTTTAGGTACTCCTCAAGTATTACCAATTCAAATGGCAACTGGTTATGCAACGTTTGCAAACGGCGGTTACCGTGTTCAACCACATTTCATTCAACGTATTGAAGATGCTTACGGCAAAGTCATTTATGAAGCTAAACCAGAATACGCATGTATTCCATGTATTAACGCGCCTGACACAACAGATGATGAGCAAAAGGCTAAAACAACTGATGATGAAGTCATCGAAGTTACAAATAAAGACGTAGAGCAGAACGAAAAGGCCGCTAAGCAGCTTAATCTTAAACAGACTGATAAAAACAACAGTCAATATCGCCAAGCTCAACGTATTTTAAAATCAAGCTCTGCTTACGATATGGCGAACATCTTACGTGATGTAATTGAGCATGGTACAGGTCGTGCTGCGCTTAAAATTGGCCGTAGTGATTTAGGTGGTAAAACAGGTACTACGAATGATGCAAAAGATGCATGGTTTGCAGGTTTCAACGGCAAGTTAGTGACCGTAGCATGGGTTGGATTTGACCAACCGACTACGCTTGGTCGCCGTGAATATGGTGGTATTGCTGCATTACCAATCTGGATTAACTTTATGGGGCAAGCATTGCAAGGTACGCCAGCAGCTTGGGTTCGCTTAGATAAAGATGCTCAAGGCCCTATTTCCCGTGATAAACAACAAACCGTTACTGAAGTAGGCGATAAGAAAACTTATCGTGCGGCTCCACCACTTGCGCGCCCGCTCTATCGTCCAGCACCGCCACAACCAAAATTAAGCAATGACAATGACTTTTCCGATTTACCAGGTGAAGAAATTGTTATTCCATCTAAAGCTGCACCTCCTGCCATGAGACCTTCACAGGAGTCCGCTCCTAAGCGAGAAAAAGATGAATTAGAAAATCTGATTAATCAGATTGAATAGCAAAAAAGAAGCCATCATCAGATGGCTTCTTTTTTGCGCTCTTAAAATAGATCGTTAGATGGCTTTTTTATTGCGCTTCTGAAAGACATAAATTTGAAAAGATGCAGTTATTTCTAATTGTGACTGCTGCTCTAACTGCGAACGACGCTCGGGAGAAGCCTTATAGGCATAAGGCGTCATAGCAATCAGATTTTTTAAGGCCTGTTGATCAAGCACAAAAGGCGCATCAATAATTTGCTCTTGCTTTAGCTCAAACAAATCTTGCAGCTGCTCTACGAACTTTTCTGGTGTATGTGGGTTCACTTGCTCAAATAAAGCTTCACGCATTGCATACAAATGTTCAGAAGCAGGCGTGACAACAATTAAATAACCCTCATCTTTTAAAACACGCGCAATTTCTGCTTGCGGAATTGGGCTAAATAAACTGGTGCAAGCATCCATACTCTGATCTAACACAGGTAAAGTTGCTCCTGTTCCCACCACCCAAGTTACTTCAGTGTTGAGTTTTGCCGCACGTTGTACCGCGTTTTTTGCAATATCAACTCCAACACACTGCTCAACAACTTGCTGCATAGCACTTGTATAGTAGCCCTCACCACATCCGATATCGAGTATTGCTTTTACATCTAGTTGCTTTAATAAAGCGACTACAGCCTGTTGTAAAGGCTGATAATAACCACTTTGCAGAAAAGCTCGTCGCGCATCTACTGACTCGGGTGTATCCCCTGGGTTTTTACTATGTTTATGTTGTACCACATGTAAATTGACATAGCCTTGTTTAGCTACATCATAACTATGTCCTTGCTCACATCGCCAAGTTCGTTCAGTTAAATTCAGGGACTGACGACACACAGGACACATTAAAACTTGCTTAGCCACTTTTAATTATTCTCTTGTTCTTTTTGTTGTAAATAAGTCTTTGCGTGTAGTCCAACAAAGGTGCGACCTGCATTTGTACCATTAATCCATTCATCTACCTGAAACAAATCAAACAGACCTACTTTGACTAACGTTGGAATTGCGATCTTTAGCTCTTCCTCAATTTGTCCTCTTTGCCCTGCATTATATAATTCAATATTGTGCAGCATTGTCGCTACAGTTCCTGTTTGAACCTGACTTCCATCTTTAAGTACAACTTGAGGTAATACTTCGCCCTCTCCAACTACTTTTTGATTAATCACAGATAATTGGTCTAGACCAGCAACTTTTGTCATTCACCTCTCCAATAAAAAAAGCCAGTAGAACTGGCTTTATATTGACACTAAAATAAGATCTATCGCAATTTTAAAGTCATTAGACCTAAAACTACTAATATAATTGTAATAATCCAAAAACGGATCACAACTTGCGTTTCTTTCCAGCCCTGCTTTTCATAGTGATGATGCAGCGGTGCCATTAAGAACACACGTTTATTACGCATACGCAAAGAGCCAATTTGTAAGAATACAGATACCGCCTCCATTACAAATACACCGCCCATAATTGCAAATACGATTTCTTGACGAACCATAACTGCAATTGTTCCAAGCATCGCACCTAAAGCTAAAGCACCGACATCACCCATAAATACTTGAGCAGGATGCGCGTTATACCAAAGGAATGCTAAACCGGCACCAATCATGGCAGAACAGATTACTACGAGTTCAGATGTATATTTCACATATGGAATATGTAAATAGTTAGCGAAACGGATGTCACCAGATAAGTAAGCAAATACGCCTAAGCCTGTAGCTACCATGACAACCGGCATGATTGCCAAGCCATCTAAACCATCTGTTAAGTTAACAGCGTTAGAAGCACCATTAATCACCAGATAGGTAAATACAATAAATGCCAAACCTAACGGAACAATTGAGAGTGGAATTGAAAGATTCTTAAAGAATGGAATCAATAAATCCAGCATGTTTGCCGTATGTTCTGCATTGGACTGTTGAGTTGCAATTAAATATAACGCAATACCAGCACCCAGCGATGCAACAGAAGTCCAGAAAAACTTCTTACGTGCGGGTAAACCTGCATTGTCTTTATAGCGAATTTTAATCCAGTCATCTGCCCAGCCTACGGCACCGAACACAACCATTACACCAAGCACAATCCAGACATAAGGGTTAGACAAATCAGCCCATAGCAAAGTACTAATACCAATTGAGAGCAGAATTAAAATCCCACCCATCGTCGGTGTACCCATTTTCTTAGCATGATTTTCAGGAGCAAACGAACTTACTGCCTGACCGTATTTTAACGCTTGTAATTTACGAATCATGATCGGGCCGAGGACCAGACCAATGGTCAGTGAAGTTAATACACTGAGTAAAGAACGTAATGTTAAATAACGAACGACCTGAAACGAGCTGTGATAGCCCGCAAGTTGTTCAAACAACCATAACAGCATTTAAAGTTTCTCCATCAAATCAGCCATCAACGTTTCCATATGAGTAAAGCGAGAACCTTTAAACAGGAAACTCATGGACTGGGGTTGATGTGTTTGGATTAGATTGATTAAAAATGGAAGCGCCTCAGCTTGTGTCTGAAATGCTTTCACTTTATTAGAATGAGAGTCTGCACCCTCGAGAGCCGCTGAAGCAAATTGCCCAACCGCAATAATATGATCTAAAGGAAGCTCAGCAAGATCACGACCTAAATCATGATGCTCTTGCCAACTACTATCACCTAACTCACCAATATCCCCCATGACCATCACTTTTACGCCTTGTTGCTGTAACAATACTTGTGCAGCAGCGCGCATAGAGTTCGGATTGGCATTGTAGGTATCATCAATAAATAAGTAAGGTGACTTTTGAATAAAGTTAAGACGACCTTTGGCTCCCTGAGCTTGCTCTAAACCTTGGACAATATCTTCTAGTCCAATACCAATTGCTAAAGCAAAAGCTACAGCTGCGGTCGCATTTTGAACATTATGCTCACCCGCAAAAGGAAGCTTAACTGCACTACTACCTTGCGGTGTATGAAGGTTAAAATTCGTTGATTGAGGCAACAATTCCACATCTGTTGCATAGACATCACCTCCTATACCAAATGTAGAAATACGATGAGCTTTTGCAGCATCAACAATCTCAGCAGTGAAGTCATCTTGTTTTGGCACGATTGCAACGCCATTTGGTAAAATATGACGATAAATTTCCGATTTAGCGCGGCAAATACCTTCACGGCCACCAAATTCGCCTAAATGAGCTGTACCAATATTTAATATGCCCGCAACATGAGGCTGAACGAGTTTTGATGTGTAATCAATCTCGCCTTGATGGCTTGCACCCAACTCCATCACCGCATATTGATGTTCTTTGCGAAGCTCTAGCAACATCATTGGTACACCAAGGTCATTATTTAAATTGCCTCGGGTGATTAGTGTCGGTGCTAAGCGCGACAATATACTTCCCAGCATTTCTTTGGTTGTAGTTTTACCACTACTTCCCGTTAAAGCAATCACCTTTAATTGTGAGTTTTGCTCACGGCGATAAGCGCCGAGTTGCCCTAAAGCCAATCGGGTATCGGCAACAACGAGTTGTGCAATATCTACATCTAGCGGGCGTTCAACAATAGCTATTTGACAACCATTTGCAGCAACTTGCACAACGAAATCATGCGCATCGAAACGCTCACCTTTTAGTGCTAAAAAGGCATCCCCAGTTTCCGCATGACGCGAGTCCGTCAAAATACGTTTAATTTCAGTTTGAGGGATCTGGTCTTTATGCCAGTAGCCCTGTGTTGCCTGTTGTAATTGTTGAGCTGTCCACGGTTCCAAAGGCACGGTACTGGTGGTTGAAGTATGCATAATTCGTCCTATTGTGCAGGGTAAGCAGCGTCTACAGTGTGATGTTGTGCATCAATCGCAGAACGCACTTCAACAACATCATCAAACCAGTGACGCACACCATTAATTTCTTGATAATTTTCATGTCCTTTACCGGCAATCACAACAATATCACCAGCCTGAGCCTGCTGTGCAACAAATTTAATTGCTTCACGGCGGTCATGAATTTCATGCATACGGTGCCCTGAAAAGTCGATTCCTTGCTTCATGTCAGCAAAAATTTGTTCAGGGTCTTCTGTTCTTGGGTTATCCGACGTCAAAATAACTGGATTTGCGCCGTCTAAAGCTGCTTGAGTCATTAATGGGCGCTTACCGCGATCGCGGTCCCCGCCACACCCAAATACAGCCCAAAGTTGATTAGACACATGACGTTTTAAGGTTTTAAGCACTTGAATTAATGCATCTGGTGTATGCGCATAATCAACAACAAATAAACGCTCACCATCACGAATAACCTGCATTCGACCTGGGGCACCAATTAGTTTAGGAACGAAAGCTACTAACGCTTTTAAATCAAAACCTGCTTGCTCAGCAGCAATAAGAGCTGCAACCAAGTTTTCGACATTAAAATGCCCTAACAATGGACTTTGCACAGCAAAAGAACCTTGTGGGTTCACTAAATTAAATGTCGCTCCTGCTAAACTGTAACTCAGGTCAGTAATATAATAATCAGCAGTATTTTGAGTAAGTGAATACGTTAAAATTTTCGGTTGAGCAGGATTTTGCTTTGCTGCATTGATCATGAGAGCAGCATGCTCATCATCTAAATTAATAACAGCTACTTTTAAAGAGCTAAAACGGAATAAAAGAGCCTTAGCCTCTGCATAAGCCTCTAAAGTGCCGTGGTAATCCAGATGATCACGACTCAAATTGCTATAAACAGCAATCTCAATCGCACAACCATTTAAACGACCTTGTTCCAAACCATGTGAACTTGCCTCTAAAGAAGCAAAAGTCGCACCTTGTTTTGCATAATCATGCAATGCATTTTGCAGTTGTAAAGCATCAAGCGTAGTGTGAGTTGATGGTGTTAAGTCTGGTAAAATACCATTGCCTGTAGTGCCCATCACAGCACAGCGCTGTTGTTGAGAGCTAATTAATTCAGCCACTAGACGCGAAATTGTGGTTTTACCATTTGTACCAGTCACTGCAATAATACGCACTGGTACTACGGGATCTATATGCTGTAAATAACGTTCTTGCCATTCACCCATACGTTGACGCACATCAGAACACACCCACTCATTTGCTACGCCCAACTCAGTCTCGCTAATAATGGCAAGTGCACCATTAGCTAAAGCTGACTCAGCAAAAGCGCGTGTTTTTTCAGGTTGGCTATAACTGGTCAAAGCGACAAAGATCTGGCCTGACGCAACCTTACGACTGTCTAAACTAAAGCCTTGAAAAGGCTGTTTAGACCACTGTGCATCGATCTCAACTGGATTAATTTCTTGGAAAGAAACAGACATAGCTTACCTGCGAATAGGATTTTCTGGAGTATCAAGGGGCTTATCAAGCGGCACATTCATTAAGCGCAATGATTCTTGCATAATTCGTGCGAAAACAGGGGCCGCAACCAAACCACCGTAATAACGGCCTTGTGGATTTTCAACAACTACAATAACCGCTAAACGAGGATCACTAATCGGAGCTACGCCTGCAAATAAAGCACGGTATTCATTATTTGAATAACCTTTACGATCTGCACGAAGTTTATGAGCTGTACCTGTTTTACCACCAACGCGATAACCCGGAATATTAGCTTGCTTTGCAGTACCGCCCGGCATCGTCACCTGCTCAAGCATAAGCAAAACCTGATCAGCAATTTTTGGAGCAAGAACTTGCTCACCTTTAGGTGCTTGATCAAGCTTATGCAAACTTAGAGGCATTTTTACCCCATGGTTTGCAAGCATTGCATAGCCTTGCGCCAACTGAAGAATAGTTGCATTTAGACCATAACCGTAAGCCATGGTACCAATTTGGGAAGAGTTTAACTTGCTTACAGGAAGTACTAAACCAGAGCTTTCACCAGGGAACTTCACAGCAGAACGCTTACCAAAGCCAGCACGGTTAAAGAAGCTTGGTAATGTTTCCTTAGGAAGTGACAACGCAATTTTTGCCGAACCCACGTTTGATGACTTAATAATTACGCCACTTACAGTCAAAGCACCATAGTTATGCGTATCGCGAATGGTATGCCAACCTAAACGCATTGAACCTGGCGAAGTGTTGACAATCGTATTTGGCGTATATTGTCCAGTTTCGAGTGCAGCAGAAACTGTAAAAGGCTTCATAGTAGAACCCGGCTCGAACATATCAATCGCACCGCGGTTACGCATGGCATCTTTATTAGATAAACCGTTTTTATCATTCGGGTTATAAGATGGCCAACTGGTCATAGCCAGAATTTCGCCTGTTTTAACATCTACAGCAATTGCTGTCGCCGAACGGGCGTTATTTGCAACACCAGCAGCAGTCAACTCACGATACATAATATATTGCAAACGAGAGTCGATACTTAAAGTGATGTTTTCGCCTGGCTCACCTTCACGAATAACCTCAGAAACTTTTAAGCGGTTACCACGTTTATCACGAATAATTTTTTGTTCGCCATCTATCCCAGACAGTTGTTTATTCAACTGCATTTCCAAGCCTTCAATCCCTTGGCCCTCACTATTGGTTAAACCAATAATCTGAGCATTTGGCTGCGGTTGAGGATAATAACGTTTATATGTTTTCTCAGCATAAACGCCTTGGAAGTTACCCTTTGTAATGAGATCTGCCTGCTGTGGCGGCACTTCTTTTTTCAAAACCAAATAACGAGAACGTGGGCGCGCATTCATCTGTTTTTTTAGATCTGCACGATCTAAACCAACCACATCCGCCAACTCATCAAGGTTTAAGTTTTTATCTGGTAATTGTCGTTTTAACTTACGATTATTTGGATCTTTTTTTAATTCGGCTGTAATTTCGTCATATAAATGCTTGGTATCAAAGTAATCACGTGGATCAATGACAATTTTCATAATAGGCGTACTAATGGCCAAAGGCACACCATGACGGTCGCTAATAACCCCACGCATTGCCTCAATACGTTCCGTACGCAAAATATTGGCATTGGCCTTGTTTTGTAAAAAGTCTTTATTAATCACTTGCACATAAAATGCACGTGCAATTAATACAACAAAACAGAGCAGTACTGTTGCCCAGAGCAGATAAAACCGCCACATATCGAAGGCAAGAGTTGGTTTTTCCGAAATAGACTGCTGTTTTTTCCGTGTTTGCTTTATTCGCTTATCTACCATACAGCAAGGCCTTACTTATTTTGCTCTGAGGTCATCGGTAAAGAAATTACCACCGTTTCTGCAGCAGGTGGCGAAAACATGCGTAGTTGAGTTACAGCACGCGTACCAATCTGTGCTGTTGCACCGAAGGTTTGTTGCTCAATAAGCAAACGCCCCCATTCAGCATTGAGATCATCACGTTCACGCATATACGAGCTAAGCTCTCTATAATCATGACGATATTCAAATACTTGAAATACCACCATCATGGCACTGATAAAAACAAGCGCCACTAATACGGTGTATGCCACAACTTTTTTCACCACTTTATTTTCGGTGGTTTCAATTTCATCACTGCTTTTCATTACGCGCCTTTTTGTTCCAAGCGTTCAGCAACCCGAAGCCATGCACTACGTGAACGTGGGTTCGCTTTTACTTCTTCTTCACTCGCACGAACCCGTGAAATTTTCTTTAACCTTCTTGTATCCACCTGTTGCTGAGGCATTCCCCAGCCAATATCTTCTGCCAAAGTCGATTCTTTTTGAATAAATTGTTTGATCAAGCGATCTTCAAGAGAATGAAAGCTAATCACAGACAAACGCCCTTTTGGTTTTAGTAAGTCTACAGCTTGAGGTAAAAATACTTCAATATCATCCAGTTCTTTATTAATAGCAATACGAATTGCCTGAAATGTGCGTGTTGCTGGATGCTTATGTTTTTCCCACTTTGGATGAGCTGTTTTAACAAGTTCTGCCAATTGGGCTGTTGTATCTAGTTTTCCAGCTTGTTTAATCGCTTTTGCAATACGTCGACTATAACGTTCTTCGCCATATTGATAAATAATATTTGCTAATTGTTCTTCTTCAATTTCAAGTAACCACTCAGCTGCGGTTAATCCCTTAGAATTATCCATTCGCATGTCTAGAGGACCATCCTGCATAAAACTGAAACCACGTTCAGCTTGGTCGAGTTGAGGAGATGACACCCCTAAGTCAGCCATAATGCCATCAACACTCATCACACCAATTTCCTGCATTTTTTCTTTAATATCAGCAAAACTGGCATGAATAATGGTAAATCTCGGGTCTTCTTGTGCCAAAGCAGCCGCAACTTCCAAAGCTTGAGGGTCTTTATCAAATGCATATACTCGTGCATTTTCATCAAGTTTTGAGAGCAATAAACGTGTATGCCCACCTCGTCCGAAGGTTGCATCGATATACACCCCTGTTGTGCGATCTGCCAATAAGCTCTCAACGGTCTCAAAAAGTAAGACAGAAATATGCGACATAGGTGTTAAATCATTGCGTAAAAATGTAACTGCACATTATCACCTTGTTTATGACCAACGCCAAACGGCTTTTTGTAGGAAAATATTAATTTTTCATAGATAAAACCGTTTTGTTAGCATTTTTTAAGCAAAAAAAGAAAGCAAGCTTACTTTTTTAAGTTTGCTTGCTTTCTTTATGAATATTTAACTTCTAAGTTTTCTTTTTGGACTATTGTTTTTAGATCATTTTATTTACTGCTTGCCGTCATAAATTTGATCAAAAATAGCACCGTTTGCAAAGTGAGTTTTCTGAGCTTTAGCCCAGCCACCGAACACATCATTAATGGTAAATAATTTAATTTTTGGGAATTGCGCTGCATATTTTGCAGCCACTTGAGCATTACGCGGTCGGAAATAATATTTAGCAGCCAATTCTTGGCCTAAAGGTGAATATAAAAAGTTCAGATAACCTTTTGCCAAGGTCCGGTTTCCATCTTTATCTACAGTTTTATCTACAATCGCTACAGATGGTTCTGCCAAAATTGAAATTGATGGATAAACAATTTGATATTTATCCTTATCAGGTCCTTTCGTCGCCAACAAAGCTTCATTTTCCCAAGACAACAAAACATCACCAATGCCACGTTCAGCAAATGTCGTAAGTGAACCACGAGCTCCCGAATCTAGAACTTTTACATTGTGATAAAGCTTTTTCACCAACTCTCGAGCCTTAGCATCATTTCCACCTAGCTGTTTTAATGCATATCCCCATGCAGAGAGATAAATCCAACGCGGTGCACCACCCGTTTTAGGGTTAGGGGTGATAATTTCCACACCTGGTTTTGTCAAATCATTCCAGTCGCGTATATTTTTCGGGTTACCTTTTCGTACTAGAAACACGACAGTTGACGTATAGGGGGCAGAATTATTTGGGAATTCTTTTTGCCAGTTCGGCTGAATAAACCCAGCTTTCACAATCTCATCAATATCATTCGCTAATGCTAACGTTACTACATCAGCTTCAAGTCCTGTAGCTACCGCGCGGGCTTGTTTGCCAGATCCACCATGTGACTGTTTGAATTCAACGTCTTGCCCTGTTCGCTGTTTCCAAAATTTACCAAATGCTTGGTTATATTCTTGATAGAACTCTCGAGTCGGATCATAAGAAACATTTAAAAAAGAGGTCGCTGCTTGAGCCACTGTTGTTGCTATTCCCACATATAAAGCGACAGCTATTATTGATATTTTTTTCATTTACAAAATCCATCATTCGTTTTAGTTTAACTATATTTTTAATTTTATTTTTTACAATCAATTACTTATATTTATATCTTTTTTATTAATCTTTTTTAGATATATAGCTTAGGATGTCTAAGTTATTTCATTTTTGAAAAATTTTGTAATTATTCTTACAACTTATTTAGGACCTTCACTTTATCTACACATTAATTTGTTAAATAATGAAGCGTAAAGGATACATATGGTCTACATTTGAGTCGACCAGTTTAAAATATAGGTAAATTTTGTAAAAAGTGTGACGCAGTTCCACTTTTTTATTAATATTTATGTTTAAATCGTAGCATTACCGTAATTTTACATTTTGTTAAACTCAAAAAATAGATGAAATGTAATGAACAGAGGGGATGATTAACAATGAAAATTCATTATGGAAAAGCTTTAAGCTTAAGTTTGGTGCTGAGTTTGGCATCACAGTTTTCTGCAGCAGCAGTACTTAAAGATACTCCAAGCAAAACTGGTTCAGAGAAACAGACTTCGCTTATTGAAAAAGCTTTAGATCAGCAGAAACGTAACCCTATTGTGTTACCTTCTACAAATGATGAGCTTAAAGTTCTAAATACGATTCGCGTTACACCAACTCAAAATTTTCTTGCTGCACAACACGAACGTTTTTCACGTTTTGTTCAGGCAATCTTTCAGCCCCATGCTTCTTAAAATCTGAAACACCCCCTCTTCGTTTCAGTTTTAGCCCAGCCTGACGTTAAATAAAACGTCAGAATACTGGGCTTTTTCGTTATAATAGTTTCAATTTTTATTCTGACCCATTATCTATGAAAGTTCGTACTCGTATTGCACCTTCCCCTACCGGTTTTCCTCATGTTGGCACAGCCTACATTGCTTTATTTAACATGTGTTTTGCGAAACAACATGGCGGAGAATTTATTTTAAGGATTGAAGATACAGACCAACTTCGTTCTACACCAGAGTCTGAAAAAATGATTTTGGATTCATTACGTTGGTTAGGTTTGAATTGGTCTGAAGGTCCAGATGTGGGTGGCCCACATGCACCATATCGCCAATCTGAACGTATGGGAATTTATAAGCAATACGCATTAGAACTTGTTGAAAAAGGTCATGCTTTTTACTGTTTCGCAACAGCAGAAGAACTTGACCAAATGCGTGCTGAACAACAAGCACGTGGCGAAACACCAAAATATGACGGCCGCGGTTTAAAACTTTCTCAAGAAGAAGTGACTCGACGTCTTGAAGCGGGTGAACCTCATGTCATTCGTATGAAAGTGCCTGAAGAAGGTGTTTGTAAATTTAATGACTTGCTACGTGGTGAGGTTGAAATTCCTTGGGCACAAGTCGATATGCAAGTCCTTCTTAAAACAGATGGTTTACCAACTTACCACTTAGCTAACGTTGTTGATGACCATTTAATGGAAATCACTCATGTATTGCGTGGTGAAGAATGGCTTCCATCTGCACCGAAGCATCAGTTGCTTTACCAATATTTTGGTTGGGAAATGCCAACTCTTTGCCACATGCCATTGTTGCGTAACCCAGATAAATCAAAACTATCTAAACGCAAAAACCCGACATCAATTAACTACTACCGCGATATCGGTGTATTACCAGAAGCCTTACTCAACTATTTAGGCCGTATGGGTTGGTCAATGCCAGATGAAAGAGAAGTTTTCACATTACAAGACATGATGGATAACTTTGACATTCAACGTGTATCACTAGGCGGACCAATTTTTGACGTTGAAAAATTGAACTGGCTTAACGGTCAGTGGATCAAAGGGTTAACTCCAGGTCAATTATTAGACCGTTTATTAACATGGAAGAGTGATCGCAACACTTTAGAAGACATTGCTGCCGCTATTCAACCACGTATTAATTTACTTTCAGAAGCTGTGAATTGGGCTGGTTTCTATTTTAACCATATGCCACAAATTACTGCTGAAATGTTCGAAAGTAAAAAATTGACTCAAGAGCAAGTTCGTCAAAGTTTACAATTTGCAATTTGGCGTCTTGAAGGTCAGTTTACTTGGAATAATGACACCGTTAGCCAAACCCTAATGGATCTTGCGAATCAGATGGGCATTAAATTACGTGATTTCATGCCAGCGTTCTTTATCGCAATTGCCGGTTCAACGAGTTCAACACCAGTGATGCAATCAATGGTTACGCTTGGACCTGATTTAACTTTCGCTCGCTTACGTCATGCCTTAGAAATTGTGGGCGGACCGAGCAAGAAAGAAGTTAAAAATTGGGAAAAACTCAATGAGAGCTTAAAATTGCCGAAAAATGACGCAACTAGCGAAGTTTAATTCATTTTTTTGTTGACGTGTGAGCGCATTCACCCTAAGATTGCGCTCACACAAACTGGGGTCATAGCTCAGTTGGTAGAGCGCTACAATGGCATTGTAGAGGTCAGCGGTTCGATCCCGCTTGACTCCACCACGCTCCTTTATGTTTGCCTCATCAAGTCCCTATCGTCTAGAGGCCTAGGACATCGCCCTTTCACGGCGGTAACCGGGGTTCGAATCCCCGTAGGGACGCCATATTCTGCTTTAAAAATTATAAAAAGACTCTATCGTCACCTTACTGTTTATTCTTTATCTCTTTCTAGATTGCACATTTGTCTATTTTATCTAAAATAGCGTCTTTCTTAATTCTCTCAATGTGTAATATGCAGCCATCTGACAATCAACTAGATGCTCATCAGCATCAGAACAGTACTGCACCTTTAAAAAGAGCCATGAGCACTCGCCATCTTGTGATGTTATCACTGGGCGGAGCGATCGGAACTGGTCTATTTTTAGGTTCAGGGGAAGTCATTTCACAAACTGGAGCTATTGGCGCAATTATTGCCTATATTCTTGGTGGCGCGATCGCTTACATGGTCATGCTCTGCCTAGGAGAACTCGCTGTACACATGCCTGTTTCAGGTTCTTTTGGTGCCTATGCCAAAAAATATATCAGTCCAAGTACTGGCTATATGATTTCTTGGATGTACTGGCTCACATGGACTGCAACGCTTGGAACCGAATTCACTGCCGCAGCCCTACTCATGCAAGAATGGTTTCCACAGATTTCTATGTGGATTTGGACAATTATTTTTGCAGTTACTATCTTTAGCTTAAATATTAGTTCAACGCGTATTTTTGCTGAATCTGAGTTTTGGCTGGCTCTTGTTAAAGTCGTTACTGTCATTGCCTTTATTGTGCTCGGCCTATTAGCAATTTTTGGTTTAATTCCATTCCATGGTGCCCAGACTGCTCCACTATTTAGCAATCTTACGGCTCAAGGCTGGTTCCCTCATGGTTTAATTCCTATTTTTACGACCATGTTAATTGTTAACTTTGCTTTCTCAGGAACCGAATTAATTGGTGTAGCAGCTGGCGAAACAAAAGATCCGGCTCAAAATGTACCAAAAGCGATTAATGCCGCGATCTGGCGCCTCCTTATTTTCTTTGTGGGTACCATCATTGTCATTAGCGCCTTACTTCCTTTCCAACTTGCAGGTTTAGGCGGTGACGGTGTAAGTAGCAGTCCTTTTGTGACGGTATTTAATTATATTGGCATTCCATATGCGGATGACATTATTAGGTTTGTAATCATAACAGCTCTGCTTTCAGCAGCCAATTCTGGCCTATATGCAGCTTCACGTATGATGTGGTCTCTGTCAGAACAAAAATTACTACCTAGTGTGTTTGCGACTTTATCAAAAAGTGGAACGCCAATCGTAGCTCTAGTTGTAACTATGTTCGGTGCAATTCCAGGTTTATTATCAGAGCAATTTGCACCTGAGACTATTTTTAAGAATCTGCTGGGTGTAGCTGCTTTTACCATGGTCATCGTATGGATGAGCATTTGTTTAAGTCAGTTCAATTTCCGCCGCCAATGGTATAGATCAGGTCATACAGTTAAAGACTTACAATATGCTGCGCCTTTATTCCCTATTGTGCCAATTTTAGGTTTTGTTTTCTGTTTCATTACTTGCTTGAGTATGGCAGCAGACCCTGAAATGCGCGCTGGTTTTGTAGGCTGTCTTATTTTTACAGCTTTATGTTATGTCAGTTATTTTATTTTTTATCGTAATAAAGACTAAACCAGTCGTTATTCAATTAAAGTGTAGCAAAAAGCTACACTTTTTTTTGCCTATATAGTGGTTTTAAACAACATACCGTTGTAGATTAAAATTTATATTAAAAACAAAATCTTGTATAGAATGAAAATTATATTTATCCACGGGATGAATCAACAAAACTACACAGCACATCGCTTGAAAGAGCATTGGTTAAAAGTATTCAAGCTCGGCCTGAAACAAATGCCTTGCAAAGTTAATGTCCGCGATCTTCATATTCACATGCCATTTTATGGCGACTTAATGACCAAATACCAATTAAGTAACCAATTAGACCTTAACACGTTATTACCTAAATCATTTTTTAATAATTATTTCCCTATTAACGTACACCCAAGTAATCCTCCTACTAGAGAGCACACTCCATTTGTTCCGTTGTTACGTCCCTCAACCGATCAAACTGATAAAAGCTTCTCAGAACGGCTTTATCTCACTTCTCAATTAGTTAAAGATCGTGTACTGAAAGAACTAGTTGTTTTATTAAATAACTTTCCTAAACTGCATGAAAGTTTGATTCAACAATTCCTCATCGAAACCTATATGTATCTATCTAATCCAGAGTTTATGGAGGAAGTACATCAAAGAATTTTAAAGAAAATGCGAGAAGAAGAAGATTATATTGTGGTGGGACACTCTCTTGGTTCAGTTATCGCTTTCCAATTATTATCAGATCCATCTTATCAATTCTCAGTTAAGCGTTTTATTACCCTAGCTTCGCCTTTAGCTTTTCGCGTGATTCAAAGTAAGCTCCCGAATCCAATTTCCAGACCGCCATGTATTTACGGTGATTGGTTTAATTTTTACTCTCAGGACGATTTTTTGACCGCTTTTCCCTTATGCGAGGCCCCATTTAATTTTGATCCTGCCATTATCAATCAGAAAATTTATACCTTTGCCAACCAGCCGCATGAAATTTTAGGATATTTACAACATCCGTCGGTCATAAAGGCAATTATTGAACCTTTTCAGAAAAATGAGGGCTAAATGTATATATTTTCTACAATTTGAGTTATTTTTAATCGCTTGATTGTTTTTTTTAATATTTCTTCAGAAAACTATTTGACACTTTTATTAAATCGACCTAATATACGCCCACCTCTGAAACGTCCCTATCGTCTAGAGGCCTAGGACATCGCCCTTTCACGGCGGTAACCGGGGTTCGAATCCCCGTAGGGACGCCAATATTTTTCAGATGTATGCCTCATATAAGTCCCTATCGTCTAGAGGCCTAGGACATCGCCCTTTCACGGCGGTAACCGGGGTTCGAATCCCCGTAGGGACGCCAAATTCTAAAAAGCCACTGCATAATGTCAGTGGCTTTTTTCTTGCCTAAAAAATAAAAAAGCCAATCAATGATTAACTTTTTATATGCTCTATCAACCCGCAATTCCTACTTGTACTTCAAGACGACCAGACTGCACTCGTAGTCCTCTAATTTCAAACTGATCTACGAGCTGCTGCACAAGCTCACGACTTTCTCTCAAAATATTCAAGCCCGGTAAAATACTAAAATCAGTCAAACTTAAAAGCTTTTCAACCATCCATGAACGGTTGTTAATAAAGTCAATAAATCCTGCTTGCTCTAGATCAATAAACCACATCCGGTGACCATCGCGTTGGATTCCAGGAATATCGCCAATCAAGTGATTAATGAGTGATGGAATAGGTAACATATTTACCACTTCGAAACCAACTCGACCAATACGGCGTACAGCCCAATTTGACAAGGTGCCGCCATGTCGAATCTGGACATCAAGACTTTCATCCATTTGACGCAGGCGTAAGAATTTTTCCTGCCCAATACGGCATTCCAGTACTTTAAAATCTAAACTCAAACGATACATGAAGCGATGATAATGCCCATCAATCTCCACTTGGAAACTGTCATTGCCGCACTTAATTTTAATATCATCAATTTCTGAGCGATCTATGCGCTTACGAATCTGATTATTTAATAACATTTCAGGTAAGTACAACGTTAAGGTACTTTTGCCTAAAAAAGTTCGCGCCATAATCAACGCGACTTGGCGTGCTGTTTCACTGGTTTCAGACACCATATCTCTTACCGTGCCTGCTGCCAGATTTGTCATTCCGACAACTCCACGTCGTGTATGAGTAGTTACTTGATCGAGCGCGTCCAAAGCAGCATCAGCAACCTCTGCAATATTACGTGTCGTGTCGCTAGCAAACCCAACTGCATCTTGGGCATGTTGCAATGTCTTATGCAGTAATCGACGAGATAATGACGGTTTAGCGGTATCTGGGGTAGCTAAAACCGATGCTGTCGTTGTAGGCTGCGACTTATTGTCATCTTGTTGACCCAAGTCCCTCTCTCCTTTTTATATTTATCCCACATCCTATTCGAGTATTTAAGCTCATTTATTGTGCTAATCACACTTCATTTTTCTGTAGATTAGCATGCTCTACAATATTATTTTAATTTTTATGTGTACGGATAAATCATCTGTTTTTTATATTTCTTTGTTTATTCATAAGTAATTTTTCTGCTAACTCAACGCATTTCATCGATATCTTACAAATTTTTTTCTTTCTGCACATTTCCGTTAGAATAGATTCAAACTAAATGTGGAGTTCTCATGCAATATCGTTGCCCTAAATGTCAAAGTGTTAAAATTATGCCTGTGAGCCAAGGCGTTAACAGCGCAAAACCTGTCGTTCCTAAAAGTCTGGTTATCTTGATTCCTGCAATTTTTGTGCTTTTACTGTTAGTAGTCATTAGCATCTTTATGTGGATTTTTGGCAATGGTGCAGGTAGTTCTCTTCAAATCGCAACAGTAGTTGCATTTGTGGTTACTGTAGGGGCAGGTTTTATGTTCTGGCGTGATTTGCCTGATTTCAAATTGTCTATGCAAGCATTTATGCAGTCACAAAAACACTGGAAATGCCGTGACTGCAATAACGAATGGGAAATTTAAAAAAACTGTTCACATCAGCTCAATGCTGATGTGAATGTGCATTATCTGCATCATCATGTTTATGCGAAGCATGTTGAGCAATATGCTGACAATTGATCTCGGCATCGTCCTCAATTTGCAATGTCACTTCACCAATACCATGTTCATGGGAAAGCATTTCAACAGCATCTTGATACAACTTGGTACGATCAGCTTCAGGCGCAAATAAGTGCACTGTTAAATGGATGTTTTTAGAAGTGATCGCCCATACTTTGAGTTGGTGAATACTTTCCACACCATTTAAAGAAAGTAAATCTGCACGTAGCTTCTCAATATCGACCTCTTCTGGCACACCTTCGAGCAAAATGTTAATACTTTGCTTAAGTAAAACCCATGTTCTTGGTAATACCCAAAATCCAATCAGTACTGCAATAAGCGTGTCAATCCAGTACCAATTAGTGAAGTAAATAATAATTGCACCAATAATAACGCCTACCGAACCTAGTGCATCACTCAATACTTCTAGATAAGCACCTTTCACATTTAGGCTGTTATTGGCACTCGACATCAGGATTTTCATTGAGATGAGGTTAATCAACAAACCAATGGTTGCCACGATCAACATGCCCACACTTTGAATTTCGGGTGGCTTAGAGAAACGGATATAGGCTTCATATAAAATATAAATTGCTACAACGAACAGCATGAGTGCATTAAATAAAGCGGCCAGAATTTCAAAGCGCTGATAACCAAAAGTACGTTTATTATCAGCAGGGCGTTTTGAAATCTGAATTGCGACCAGAGCAATTGCCAAAGCAGCTGCATCTGTAAACATATGCGCAGCGTCAGAGAGCAATGCCAGACTTTGTGTGATTAAACCTGCAATGACCTCAACAATTAAAAATGTCGTAGTAAGCGCCAAGGCAATCGTTAGTTTCTTGGCATTACCTTCAGTCACTACAGCATGACTATGGTCATGACCATGTTGTCCACCCATTTTGCGGACTCCTTATTATTTATCTTTATGGTGAGGTAAAAGTAACCATGAATTCATGTTTACCTTTACCTGTTTCAAATACTTTTCTGACTCAAACTTTTTCATCAAAAAGATATCTCAAATCGATGACATTATGAATGCCCAACTTTATTCGTCTTGCTTTCATTCATCCATCGATAAATGACTGGCAATAAAACCAGCGTTAGTATCGTAGATGAAATAATGCCACCGATTACTACCGTTGCCAAAGGTCGTTGTACCTCTGCACCAGTTCCAGTTGCCAAAGCCATTGGAATAAAACCGAGGGAAGCAACGAATGCCGTCATTAATACAGGGCGTAATCGCAGTACAGCACCTTTCCAAGTTGCAGCATGAACATCTAGAGTTGCTCTTAGCTCTTTAATGAATGTGAGCATTACCAAACCATTCAATACCGCAACACCTGATAGAGCGATAAACCCGACGCCAGCAGACATAGAAAGCGGAATATCTCTCAGCCATAAAGCCACTAATCCACCAGATAAAGCGAAAGGAACCCCGCTAAATACAAGTAAACTGTCTTTAAAGTTACTAAATACCGCCATCAGCAATACAAAGATCATGATGAGCGCCATCGGTACGACGATTTGCATTCTTGCAGTGGCAGAAGCAAGGTTCTCAAATTGTCCTCCATAACCCAACCAATAACCGCTAGGTAGCTTTTGCTGCGCCAGTTTACTTTGCACCTCTTGTACAAAAGACCCAAGGTCACGATCACGCACATTTGCCGTCACAATCACTCGGCGTTTGCCATTTTCACGGCTGACTTGAGCAAGACCCAGAATATTCTCAACCTTAGCAACGTCTTGTAACTGGATCAGACCGCCGTTTGGTAAGCGAATCGGTAATTGTGCTAGCTGCTGAGGCGTACGCATGTTTTCCTGTAAGCGAATCACGAAATCGAAACGTCTATCACCCTGTAAAATTTGCCCTACGCTTTGTCCTCCAATACTCGCAGCGACAATATCCTGAATAGACTTGACTGATAATCCATATTGAGCAGCTAGTGCATGATCAACATCTACATTCAGTAGTGGTAAACCATCAGTCTGTTCAACTTTGACTTCACTGGCACCTGGAATACTACGTAACTGTTGGGCTATTTTTTCCGCTTCCTGATTGAGGACTTGCATATCATCCCCAAAAACTTTCACCCCGATATCACTACGTACACCTGAAATGAGTTCATTAAAACGTAGTTCAATCGGTTGCGAGAATTCACTGTTATTACCAGGAATCTGATTCACGAATTGCAGCATTCTGGTACGCAATTCATCTATCGTTTCTTTAGGGTTTGGCCATTGATCGTGTGGTTTTAATAGAACAATACCATCGGAAATATTAGGAGGCATGACATCGGTAGCAACCTCGGCTGTTCCTGTTCTTGCAAAAATGGCTTTAATTTCGGGAAAAGCTTTCAGTAACTGCTTTTCCACATTCTCCTGAATCTTAAGTGACTCTTCTATGCCTGTGCTCGGTGCACGCATGAGTTGTAGTGCAAAATCACCCTCACTGAGTTGAGGTGCGAACTCACTCCCCACTCTTGTTGCAATAGCACTTGTCAAAATTAAGATGCTGACCGCTGCTGTGACAACAACATATCGAAAGGCATATGCTTTATCGAGTAAGTCTGCATAACCTTTTTTCAGTGACATCATCCAGCGGCTTTCTTTTTCCTTCACCTCACCTGTAACAAACAATGCGACAGCTGCCGGTACAAAGGTCACGGATAAAATAATCGCTCCCAATAAAGCTAAAACAACGGTCATTGCCATAGGGTGGAACATTTTTGCTTCTACGCCTGCCAAAGCAAAAATTGGCAAGTACACGACCATAATGATGATCTGACCAAATATTAATGGTCGTCGCGCTTGTTTAGCAGCTAGAAAGACCTCAGTGAAACGTTCTGAACGTGTTAATAAACGACCTTTTAAATGCTGCGCTTCAGCCAAACGCCGAATACAGTTTTCAACAATAACAACAGCCCCATCAACAATGATCCCGAAGTCCAAAGCGCCCAGACTCATCAGGTTGGCACTGATTTTTTGTTCTGCCATACCTGTTAAGGTAAAAAGCATTGCCAATGGGATAATACAAGCAGTGATTAAAGCAGCACGAAAGTTTCCTAAAAAAATAAAAAGGATAACGATGACTAAAATCGCCCCTTCAATTAAATTTTTAGCTACTGTTTTAATTGCTTTATCTACGAGACTACTACGATCATAGACTGTTTCAATCACAACGCCCTGAGGGAGCGATCTTTGAATTTCCTGAACTTTGTCATCAATCGCCTTGGCAATGGTTTTACTGTTTTCACCCATCATCATCATGGCGATACCTAAAACAGTTTCCTGTCCATTATAGGTAGCCCCACCAGTACGCAAGTCATGACCAATCGATACTGATGCAACATCTGCAACACGTATAGGTAAACCGTTTTTAGTGGCAACCGTAACGTTCTGGATATCTTGTATTGACGTCAGCATACCGGGAACACGAACTGTGAGTTGCTGGCCATTTTCTTCAATAAATCCAGCACCACGGTTTTCATTATTATTTTGAAGCGCATCCTGTAAATCAGTAAGTGGAATTTGCAACTGTTGTAACCGTGTCAGATCTGGAGAGACCACATAGGTTTTGTTATATCCACCAATGCTATTAACTTCTGCCACCCCTTGTACGCGTTGTAACTGGGGCCGAATAATCCAGTCCTGAATTTCGCGCAAGTCCATCGCGCTATAGGCTGAACCATCTGCCTTTTTAGCATTTGGCTCTGCTTTTACAACCCATTGATAAATCTCACCGAGTCCAGTTGAAATTGGAGACATTTGCGGATCAATGCTATCTGGTAAAGCACTCTTTGCTTCTTGTAAACGCTGGTTAATCAGCTGTCTTGCCCAGTAAATGTCTGTGCCATCTTTAAAGATAATCGTGACCTGAGAAAGGCCATATCTGGAAATTGAACGAGTCTGTTCCAGATTTGGAATACCAGACATGGCATTTTCAATCGGATAAGTAATCCTTTGCTCAACTTCCGGCGCAGTAAAGCCATTAGCCTGACTATTGATTTGTACCTGTACATTGGTGATATCAGGCACGGCATCAATTGAAAGTTTTTGGTAGCTATAAATTCCGACACCAATCCAAGCCACGACAAACATCATGACCCAAATGGCGTTGTTAATTGAAAACTGAATGATTCGATCAAACAAACCTTCAGCCTTTGGCAAATCAGGTTTATTAATGTCCATGCTCAGCCTCCCCTTTTTCAAGTTCGGACTTGAGCAAGAAACTACCTTGAGTCACATATTGCTGCTTTTCAGTAATTCCGGATTTAACTTCGACCCATTGTGCATCTGAAGAATAATTACCTAACTCAACTGCAACAGGAGCAAAATGAATTTTGTCCTTCTCTTGTTTTGCAATAAAGACGACATTCTTGCCATCAATCTGTTGTATCGCTGTCTTGTTAACTCGTAATACAGTCGCTGCATTATTTTGTTTCAGTAACACATTGACCATTAAGTTAGGACGTAATTCTTTTGAAGGTGTGAGTACCTTGGCACGAACCTGTAGACGACCTGTTTGAGTATCTGCTTCTGAAGTTAAACTTTGTACCTGTGCTTTAAAAATATTATTCGTTTGCAGTGATTTAAATTCAATTTCCTGATTAGGCTGAATATTGGTATTTGCACTTGGTAGCACAAATTCAACCCATAACTGATCTAGGCGATCAATAACAAATAACTGTTTTTCAGGACCAATTTGCTCACCAATGACAATATCTTTACTACTGATTACACCGCTTAAAGGTGCAGTTAAAACATATCGGCCTTTACTTGAGCGATTTGCTCCCAATGCAGATAAACGGCTATTTGCAGCCTGCACCTGGATCTGCGCCTGACGATAAGCATTGTAAGCACGCTGATAATCTTGACGTGCTGAAACACCTTGTTCCCACAATTGTTTTTCACGCTGATAATCTTGCTGCGCTAATGTCAACGCTTCTTGCGCCATGCTTAAGTTAGCTTGTTGATCGACTAAATCCGGCACAAATAAAGTCGCAAGTGCCTGACCCTTTTCAACTTGTTGTCCCAGCGCAACATTTACGCTGTCTACTCGTGCAGAAAAAGTTGAAGAGACATGTGCTTGCTGGTCTGTGTTTACGACCAGTTTGGCAGGATACGAGAGATTCTGTTCAACTTCTCCACGTCCTACTTGCTCTAACTTCACTCCATATTCAACCAGTTGCTTAGACGTGAGGTTTAAACTGCCTTCCTCTTTTTCAGATTCTTCATGACCAGCTTCACCCTCTGCATGCTCTTCTTCACCTTCAGTATTAGGCTGTTTTTTTCCAGAGAAAAATAACCAAGCACTTAAAGCAAGGCAGACAATCAGCAGCAAAATAGCAATAAACCATTGGTTTTTCATTTTTTTAACTGACATTACTCTGCCCCTCCAACTGTCGGCAACTTATAGGTGTCTTGCCATAAATTTTGATTAATTTGATTTAATGCATCTCCAGACATCACCATATTTGGATCGATCCCGAGAGCTAAACTTTCTGCCTCAATTGCTTTTTGCCAAGCAGATTTAAGGAGTTGAACTTTTTTCAAGCGTTGTTCTTGTAATTGCAAGGTAGATTGCTGGACATCAGTAATTGCAAATTTACCGACCTTAAAGCCAAGCAACATTTTCTCTTGTACCGTCTCTGATAAAGGGATTTGCTGCTCATTCATTAAATTATACTGCTGCTTTAAACCCGCTAACTCGTACTGTAGAGTACGGATAGAATTCTGGCTTTGCTTTTTATAAAAGCTTTGCTGCTGGTCAATTAAATCGAGTTTGCTTTGAGCAACTTTGAGGGCATATTGCTGGCGATTAAAAATGTTTAAAGGAACTGCTATACCTACTCGAATCTGATTTTCGGTACTGCTCGTTTCTGCGGTTTTACTACGAACCACGCCCATATTTACAGTAGGCGTAGGCCGATTTTTTGCCTTTAAATAATTAATTTCAGAATTTTGTTGTATTGCTTGAAGCTGTAGGGACTGTTCTAACAAATTCTGTTTTAGATATTGGTCGATATCACTTTCATTTTTTAAAGGCCACGCACTTTTTATATCCGGGCGTAAGGTGAAGTTATCTTCTGCCTCACCCCATAAGTTAGCCAATTTTCTTTTAGCACTACTCAGTGATAATTCAACTTCCTGATATAAACGCTGATTTTCAACATGCGTCATAAGAGTTCGATCTAAATCAACCTGAGCAATACTGCCGGCCTGAAAGCGTAAGCGGGTAGCATCAAGAAGATTTTTACTCGTTCTTAACTGGGCTTTAGCAACTTCATGTTCAAGCTCTAAAATAGATACTTGTGACCATAAATATTTTACTGCCAGCTTCAGTTGAGCCTCATATAAAACCTGATTTAACTCAACTTGATTTTGCTGAACACTTGCTAGTTTTTTTGCTGCGGAACGTACACCAAAAATATCTAGTTTTTGCGAGATTCCGAGTTCTAGTTCCTGATCTTTTCCAGATTTAAAACCCGTTTGCTGTACAGAAACCGTCGGGTTTTCCCATAGCTGGCTCTGTTTGATATTGCTCTCGGCAATATCTTGTTGAGTTTGCCAAATTCCTGTTTGAGTCTGAAATTGCTTAACCTGATCAAGCACCTGCTCAAACGTTAAAACATTCTGTACCTGCTGCGATTGAGTATTCTGCGTGAGGTTCTGATTTGCACTAGCAACAGTTGTTACAACGCTAGTTGAAAGCGCAACTGCAACAACTAATGATTTCAGTACCCAAGATGTGTTCAGACTAACGAAACGCTTTTCGTATAAAAAAATAGACATAAAATAACCCTATGAAATAAATAATATTTCTGGTGGGCTAATTTTCGGCTACCCCACCTATAGCAGGGTTAAAACAGGAGGCGGGTCTTGTTTAGAAATATGAGGGGACTTATAAGAATTGGACCAATAATATTGTTGTTTTGGCTCAGATGACAGTATTAACGGTGAAACAAGTTTTTCTTGTGCTTCTACAATCACAACATGAAAACATGAAGGTAAATGGTCATGATGATCAGACAAAGTTAAAGGAGCTTTATGAGTAGTTCCTACGATATCTGTCTTTTCCGTATGGCTATGCTGTGAAGCTTCATAACTCAACGCTGCATGATGACCAAAATGATGTAATGCCTTTTCCTGATTTTCATGGGCGCAAAATGCTGCTGCCACATTCCATAAACTTTGGAATATAAGCAAACAGAATAAGACGGACATGAAAAGTGCAGAACGTGGCAACAGCACACCATTAAACTAAGAAGTTGAACAAAGCCACTATAGCAGGCTATCGGCATGTAATAAAATTACATCTATAAATAGCAGTATAGAAGCGATCCTAATCTCGCCTGAGTAAAAATAAGAATAAATCATTAAGAATTTTTATCTTTACTCATAGGAAACTAATTATTAAGTAATTAGTTTCCTAAAAAATAAAAATTATTTACGCTTACAAGTTAAATGAGGATTCTTACTTTTTTCAGCTTTAGCTTTTGTTTCTTGCTGAGACTTAATATTCTTTTCGAGGAGTATTAACCCTCCATCAGCATGAGCCAAACTTGTTGAAAGAAGTAAAATCAGCAAAACTGATTTTTTATTTAGTTTAATAGACATAATAATCACCTGATCTAAATATTCCGAATTTATTTAAGGACTTAACCCAGAAATAAAATTAATTTTTCGCATGCTTTAGTTAATCAACTCAGGACAAATCTTCTGAGTCTCTAAGAAACATGCGGATATACTTTCATTTCATTTTTAGAACCAACTAAACAATGAAGGGAGAACACCGTGGAGACGCAACTCATCAAAAAGTTGGACTAACGCCGCAACCCAGATAAACCACACCACCTGCGTTAAAAAAATACGGAAATGCTTCGGTGAAACCTGATAGAACTCAGGCTCTTTAAAATTTTTGAAACTTGGTAAAAAGCGTGGAATTGTCTTTATATAATCTGAATATGCAGTTCCATATTTTTCACTCAGGAATGCTTCTTCTTGACGTATAACAAAATGGTAGTAACAGAGAAAATAAAGTGTGAATAATATTGGGAAGATAAACGTCTCTGTAATCAACATAATCCCGATTCCACCCAGATAACTAAATAGATAGAGTGGATTTCTACATAAAGAATAGGGACCGTCGGTGACTAACTTGGCATTCTTAAATCCGGAAATGTAAAGACTGCACCATATTCTTCCCATTACTCCTATGCCCACAAAAAACCATCCGAAGAACCATAAAATATGTTCCACGAATGCCGCTTGAAAATGCCATTTACTAAAACTTAAAGCAAGAATAATAGCTAAAACAAGCCCAATCACGCGGGAGCTCACAGTCCTAACACGGGGAGAAAATAAAATATTCATTTCCATAAATCTCCATCACTGTGAATCATCAGAGATGAGATAACCGATTCATTAAAATGATATTTTTGTTTTCCAGAAAGATTTGACAGAATCTTATATCCCGCCTTGTCATTAACATAAAGACGTGAATGTTTAAGCGAGTAATCTACATAGAAGATTGCTGCGCTTTGTTTGCACATATAATTAAGCATAAAATAACCCTTTGAAATAAATAAATTTCTGGTGGGTTATTTTTCGGCTACCCCACCTATAGCAGGGTTAAGACAGGAGGGGGATTTAAAGAGCCAAGATACGGAGACTGATAAGAATTAGACCAGTAATAGATTTGTGAGAGCTCATGTACACGCACAAAAGGTTCTTGAGCTTGTTGTGCATTTTCAGTCATCACTACATGAAAACATGACGGTAAATGATCGTGATGATCTTGCCAGCTTAATGGAGCATTATCAGAATTTTCTACAATACCAACATGTTCAGTCTGCATATGGTCTGAAGATTGATATACATTTAAATCTGCATGATGACCAAAATGTTGTAATGCCTTTTCCTGATTTTTATGCACGCAAAATGCCGCTGCCACATTCCATAAGCTTTGGAATATAAGCAAACTAAACAAGACGGACATAAAAACTGTAGAACGTGACAACGGTACACCATGACAGTAAATTGCACAAAGTCACTATAGCAAGCGATACCAATGTAATAAAATTACAAAATGATTTTTGGTTAATTTATCGCTGTTTTAAAAAAGTTTTTTCTTTAGAAAAATTAATTTCCTGTTTGAGTTCCTGCAATGTATAAACTATTTTCTACCCTACTCGTTGTCGTCTGTTTAAATTTGAGTGCTTGTGCCACGACATTACTTTCAGAAGCTTTACCTAACGAAACCACAAAAACCGAGAAGATCATTTTAGCAAAAGATCAAATCATTGCCTTAGGTCAAACAGTTGAAAATGACCAAGAACAAGGGATCATTTTTGTAGGCCAAGATTTTAGTTATTTAATGACCGAGGGAAGCGCTGAGCTATCAAAACTTCTTCATGCAATCCCAGCAGATCAGCGAAGTCTGACCAATCCGTCCCCACTGGTACTGACCATGGATGACCCAAATCATTTTCATGGTGTTTTACAAATACGCTATAACACGCGTATGGTTGATTTAAATGACTCGCAAAAAGACTTATTAAAATCCCTCGGCTTTAGACAAAATTTCGATATCATTCAAAATCAACAAACGGCACCTTATCCTTATATCAATATTTTCTTTAAAGGCCAGCTCTATCAGTCACAGGAAGCTAAAAAGATCCAAAAAACTTTAGTGGAACCTTATCCAATTCTCCTGCAACAGGAAAATAAAATTAGTAAAAGACATCCTTTGAAAAAGGCGACCCGTATGGTGCTCTATCCATTTGCTATGACCTTCGACGTGATTACGGTCGTTCCGTCACTGATGTGGGCTGATTTACGAGGCGAATTTAATAATTAATATTTCCAAATTCTTAAATAAAAAAACCAGCCCTTAGGCTGGTTTTTTTAAATAAAAATCAACTAGCAATATATTATTCCAAATGGCTTATTTAACTAACCTAGGATTTATTACTGTTTTTGCAGATCAGAAGAGAAACGAATTACAACATCATCAACAACTTTATTAAATGCTTGATTGATCGACATTGGCTGCACATTCTCAATAGGCGCTTTTTTATTTCCAACGGTTGTTAAAATCATATGTGGGTAACGTTGAGAAGTTTCTTTACCTTGAGCATCAACATAATTAAATTTAAACTCATATTTATCAGCAATCGCATTACCAACAGCGCCAAAAGTCAAACCAGTTAAAACTCCTTTACCTGCAGCTTCACCCAAATCGGCCACATTATTCGCAGTTAAATGTAATTGTGCCTGCTTCTCGCCATTCGACTGAGCTGTTGGAGAAAATACGCCGGTTGCTCTTAAACTACGCTCAACAGCAGATTGTAGTTCTTTACCTGCTTTTGGAATAACCTCTCCATTCCTCTGAAACTCAGTAGTTAAAACCACTGGAATAGGTTGAGCTGGTCTTTTAATTTCCGAATAAGTGACAGACTTATAAGCAGGATCAACATACGATTTTACTGAAAGACATCCAGTAAGTTGTGTAGCTACAGCTACCCCTAAAGCAATAGTATAAAGTTTAATTTTTTTCATGATTTTCCAAAGAGGTATATTTACCTTTTAATAAATTGAGACGTAATATTAATCTTAATAAATTAAAAATATAAGTATAAATTCAATCACTTTAGAGATTTTTAATTTCTCATTTCTTAATATTTTTGAATAGGAAATAAAAAACCAGCCCTTAGGCTGGTTTTTTAAATTAACAGAGATTATCCGCTAATTTTTTTGTATTTAGTACGTTTTTGAACAGCGTCTTCACCTAAACGTGACTGACGGTATGCTTCATATTCTGCATAGTTACCTGTGTAGAATTCTGGCTGTTCATTTTCGAATGACAAGATGTGTGTCGCGATACGGTCAAGGAACCAACGGTCATGCGATACCACCATTACCGTACCTGGGAATACAAGAATTGCATCCTCAAGCGCACGTAAAGTTTCAATATCCAAGTCGTTTGATGGCTCATCCAGTAAGATAACGTTTGCACCTTGCTGTAAAATTTTCGCAAGTTGTAAACGGTTACGCTCACCACCAGACAATTCGCCTACGCGTTTTTGCTGGTCTTGGCCTTTAAAGTTAAAGCGGCCGATATAAGCACGTGAAGCAATTTCATAATCGCCCACTTTCAAGATATCTAAACCACCAGACACTTCTTCCCAAACAGTTTTGTTATTGTCTAGAGTGTCGCGAATCTGCCCCACGTAAGCCACTTTAACTGACTCACCTAAAGTCACAGTACCTGTATCAGGTTGCTGTTCGCCAGTCATCATACGGAATAAAGTCGTTTTACCCGCACCGTTTGGACCAACGATACCTACAATTGCTGTTGGAGGTACAGTAAACGATAAGTTTTCGTACAATACGCGGCCGTCAAATGATTTGCTGATACCTTCCACTTCCACAACTTTATTACCCAAACGAGGGCCAGGTGGAATGTAGATTTCAGACGTTTCATTACGTTGCTGGAATTCTTTAGAGTTAAGCTCTTCAAAACGTTCCATACGCGCTTTGTTTTTCTTTTGCTGCCCTTTCGCATTTGAACGAACCCATTCAAGTTCTTTTTTCAATGCTTTAGCAAAAGATTCTTCTTGTTTCTGCTCTTGTTCTAAACGAGCATTTTTTTGCTCTAACCAAGAAGAATAGTTACCTTGGTAAGGAATACCATGTCCACGGTCAAGCTCCAAGATCCACTCGGCAACGTTATCTAAGAAATAACGGTCGTGCGTAATCGCAACGATTGTGCCAGGGAAATCTTTCAAGAAGCGCTCTAACCAAGAAACAGATTCTGCATCTAAATGGTTCGTCGGTTCGTCAAGAAGCAACATGTCTGGCTTCGAAAGCAATAAACGGCAAAGTGCTACACGACGGCGTTCACCACCTGAAAGCTTAGTTACATCCGCATCCCAAGCTGGAAGGTTCAAGGCATCTGCCGCGATTTCAAGCTGGTTATTTAAGTTATGTGCATCCCAAGCATGGATAATTGATTCTAATTTTTCCTGCTCTTTTGCAAGTGCATCAAAATCAGCATCTGGGTCTGCATACTCTGCAAATACCTGATCAAGACGTTCTAAAGCATCTAAAGCTTCACGCACGCCATCTTCAACGTTACCACGAACGTCTTTAGTCGGATCAAGAGGTGGCTCTTGCTCTAAATAGCCGATTTTAATTCCAGGTTGTGCACGAGCTTCACCAGAGAAATCTTTATCTACGCCAGCCATAATACGAAGCAAGGTAGATTTACCTGCACCGTTCAAACCGAGCACACCAATTTTGGCACCCGGGAAAAATGATAAAGAGATGTCTTTTAAGATTTCGCGCTTTGGCGGAACCATCTTAGACACTCGGTTCATCGTATAAATATATTGGGCCACGCAGGACTCCTCAATTGAAAAACCAATACATCGCATAAGCGATAAATAATCGCGCGTATTATACGCTGAAAACCCCAACAACTTGAAGTTATGATTTCCATCGTACGGATTTATCAAACAATTTTCTTTTTCAATAAGTTGCAAAATGTTTATGGATAAGATTTGTACAGCGTTTCAGCGTATATTTTTCTATCTATATTCCTAAAATTAGAAAACAAACCAGAATTTCTGCAATTTTCTATTTAACTTTTAAGCTAGACTCGCTCAATATTTAACTCACGAAGATGAAGTAATCATGACTTATAAAGATGAAACCTTAGCAATTCATGCTGGCTATTCACCCGAAGCTACAACAAAAGCCGTTGCGGTCCCTATTTATCAAACAACTTCGTATGCATTTGATAATACACAACACGGTGCTGACCTTTTCGATTTAAAAGTTCAGGGCAATATTTATACCCGGATTATGAACCCGACCACTGCTGTGCTTGAGCAACGCCTTGCTGCACTCGAAGGCGGAATTGGTGCTTTAGCCTTGGCTTCTGGAATGGCAGCGATTACCTATGCTGTCCAAACGATTACAGAAGCGGGAGACAACATTGCCTCCGTCTCAACTTTATATGGCGGAACTTATAATTTATTTGCCCACACCTTACCAAAACAAGGCATTGAAGTTCGTTTTTTTGATTATCAACAGCCAGAAAGCTTACGCAATTTAATTGATGATAAAACTAAACTTGTTTTTGTTGAATCAATTGGTAATCCACTCGGAAATATTATCGATTTAGAAGCAATTTCAAAAATTGCACATGAATATGGCGTACCTGTCATCGTCGATAATACGGTTGCCACCCCTGCCTTATTAAAACCATTTCAATATGGCGCCGACATCGTCATCCATTCGCTTACTAAATATATTGGTGGTCATGGCAATAGTATTGGTGGTGCAATTATCGATAGCGGTAAATTCCCTTGGGGTAAATATCCAGAGCGTTTTAAAGTTTTGAACACGCCAGACCCAAGTTATCACGGCGTTAATTATGTTGAGGCATTAGGCGAGGCTGCCTATATAGCACGAGCTCGCGTTGTACCATTGCGTAATACAGGCGCGGCAATTAGCCCGCTCAGTGTCTTCTTGATTTTACAAGGCCTCGAAACTCTAAATCTCCGCATGGAGCGTCATACTGAAAATGCGCAAAAAATTGCAGAGTATTTACAGACCCATCCAAAAGTAAAATGGGTGAATTACGCAGGTTTAAAAGATCATCCGCAGCACCAGCTTGCTCAAAAATATGTAAAAGGTAAACCTTCTGCAATTTTATCTTTCGGGGTGCAAGATGGGCGTGAAGGAGGTACTCGATTCATCGATGCACTTCAGCTATTTACTCGTCTTGTGAATATTGGTGATGCGAAAAGTTTGGCTTGCCACCCTGCAACTACAACTCACCGTCAGCTCAATGAACAAGAGCTTAAATCTGCTGGTGTAAGTGAAGATATGGTTCGTCTTTCCATTGGAATTGAGCATATTGATGACTTAATTGCCGATTTAGAACAAGCACTTTCAGCTGTATAACTTTTAAACTATTCATCAAGCCTCTGGAAATAGAGGCTTTTTTCATTTTTCTGTTCACTATATAACTAAAATAATTAATGGATTAAGATACTATTTTAGAGTTTTTACTCTAAATAAATTGTTAAATTTCATATATTTACAGACTAGACAATTTTTAAACATCTATTAAGATAAAGACAATATTTATGAGTTCATCTGGATGAATCTACGGTTGTAAAAATAAAAATTACATACCGGAATAAATAGTCCCTGCCCCTACTTAGGTAAAATGCTGTGAATAAAAAATTAGAAGCTCTGTTCCAGGAAAAGGTACAAGATAAAGTCATTTTAGTGACAGGCGCCTCGAGTGGAATCGGATTAACGATTTCAAACAAACTTGCTGATGCTGGTGCCCATGTTTTACTGGTTGCCCGTACTCAAGAAACTTTGGAAGAAGTAAAAGCAGATATCGAAAAACGTGGCGGTAAGGCATCAATTTTCCCATGTGATCTTAACGATATGGAAATGATTGACCAAGTCTCTAAAGAAATTTTAGCGACTGTTGATCACATTGATATTTTAATTAATAACGCAGGTCGCTCTATTCGCCGTGCTGTACATGAGTCTTATGATCGTTTTCATGACTTTGAACGCACGATGCAATTAAATTATTTTGGCGCGGTTCGCCTAGTTCTCAATATCTTGCCGCATATGATTCAGCGTAAAGATGGACAAATCATTAACATTAGCTCGATTGGTGTGTTAGCAAACGCTACTCGCTTCTCTGCATATGTCGCCTCTAAAGCAGCGCTTGATGCATTTAGCCGCTGTCTATCGGCCGAAGTTCATGCACACAAAATCGCAATTACTTCAATTTATATGCCATTGGTTCGTACCCCAATGATTGCACCAACTAAAATTTATAAATATGTCCCAACCCTTTCACCTGAGCAGGCTGCTGACTTAATTGCTTATGCAATTGTGAAACGTCCGAAACGTATGGCAACCAACTTAGGCCGCTTAGCTTCAATGACTTATTCTGTAGCGCCAGGCATCAATAATATGTTTATGTCGATTGGTTTCCGTTTATTCCCAAGTTCAGATGCAGCGAAGGGACAAAAAACCGAGAAATTAAACTGGGCACAAAAAGCTTATGCGCGTATTTTCCCAGGTGAACACTGGTAATTTTGAGTTAAACGCATAACGAATAAAAAGCGCCTTAACTAAGGCGCTTTTTTAACTAAAGGACTGATCAATCAAGAAACTGAACGTGCCCTGTTTTTACATCGTAAATTGCACCCACAACTACGATCTCACCTCGATCAACCATATCTTTAAGCACGGTGCTATTATTAATAATGTACTGAATGTTGTAATGAACATTCATTGCTGTGACTTGACTAATAAAAGCATTACCTAATTCACGTGGCTGCATAATGTCATATACGCTATCAACCGAGTGCATTAATGGTCCAAGCACATATTGAATGTGTGGCATTTCCTTCACATCAGACACTTGCTTTTGCTCTAAACGTAATTGACATGCACTTGTTACTGCACCGCAATCGGTATGTCCTAAAACAACGATTACTTTAGAACCTTTAGCCTGACACGCAAATTCAAGTGAACCCAATACTTTTTGCCCAGCAATATTACCTGCAATTCGCAAGCTGAACAGATCACCAATACCCACATCAAAAATCATTTCGGTAGGAGCACGTGAGTCCATACACCCAAGGACTGCTGCGATCGGATGTTGCCCTTCATCTGCAGTCACACGAATTTGTCGGTAAATATCACGTTGAAGGCGTTCATTTTTTACAAACCGTTCGTTCCCCTCTTTAAGTAAGTTGACGACCTGTTGAGGACTTAGCTTTTGCTGCAAATCATGTGTACTAATATCAATATCAAGTACCGCATCATCAACGTCTTGATAGTGCTGTTTGAACCCAACCAATTTAAGGTTTACTTGACGTTTAATAGCTGTTTCACTTTGATAATCTTGAATAACTTGATAGATATCTGGATCGATCGAATCACATTGGGTTGCATCAATAATGAGTTGTTGATGTTTATGTACATGTTCTAATGCCGAAATAAGCGCAGAACGATTAAGAAAGGTAACTTGTGATGGGAGTTCAATACGAGTCACTACGCCATGTAAACGCTTCTCTCTATAAACACGAATACCTTTATTAAAATTGCCATAGAGAATAAAAGCACTACTGGTGAACAGACCAATTAAAATTCCCATTAAAAGATCGGTCAATAAAATTGCAACTAAAGTAATAATAAAAGGTAAAAACTGTTTCCAACCTTTTTGATAAAGCTGTTTGAATAGTTTTGGATGAGTAAGCTTAAAGCCTGTCACAATAAGGATCGCAGCCAATGCAGACAGAGGAATCATGTTCATTAATGGCACAAAGAACAAAACCGCCAACAGCAACAATACCCCATGAATAATGGTAGAGCACTTACTACGCGCGCCTGTATTTGCATTCACCGAACTTCGCACAATCACTGAAGTGACGGGCATGCCACCTATTAAGCCCGAAACGATGTTCCCTGTGCCTTGTGCCCAGAGCTCGCGATTAGGAGGAGAAGAACGTTTTTGAGGATCGATTTTATCTGCTGCCTCTAAATTCAATAACGTTTCTAAAGATGCAACGACAGCCAGAGTAATTGCCCCTGTGTAAATCATAGGCTCAGCTAAATAGCTAAAATCAGGGAAAATTAATACTTCTTCTGGAGCTTTTAATATATTCGGCAATTGAATGAGGTTATCAATTTGCACTGCCCATGCAGAGCCGATACTCACTAAAATAAAATTTAAAACTGCTGCGAGCACAACCGCAATCAAAGCAGAAGGTAAAGCTAGTTTTTTAAGCGGACTGCTATCCCACGCTAAAATTAAAAATAAACTGAGTAAGCCAATAAGAGCAGCGCCTCCATCAAAACGTTGAAGGAATGCATCTGGTGTTGAAGTCCAAACTTGTTTCCATGCAAAATCAGAAAGTCCAAACAGATAAGGCAATTGCGTGGCAATCAGGATGACACCAATAGCAGCTAATAACCCTAAAATGACATTATTTGGAATAAAGTTCGCAAAAAAACCTAACTTAAATAATCCAAATAGAATTTGTAGGACACCGGCAAAAATAATACATAATAAAAAGGCGGCATAATTGCCGCCTAATTGTTCTAACTGTACAAGGATGACAGCAGTCAGCCCTGCCGCTGGGCCTGCAACGCTAATGTGAGAACCACTCAGTAAACCCACAATAATGCCGCCCACAATACCTGCAATAATACCAGAGATGATGGGAGCACCTGAGGCTAAAGCAATACCCAAACACAGCGGTAATGCCACGAGGAATACGACAACTCCGGACAAGAGGTCTTTCAAATGAAATCTATTTTTTAGGTTTAAAACCGACATAAAACAACCATTTATAATATAAAGAAATAAGCAAAGTTGTACTATTACAGCCTGAAAGTGAGTAAATGCTTCAAGGCTGGGTTGATGATGTCGAACAACTGAATATCATTAAAGTTTAGTTATGCTATAACGTTGTGTATTTAATTGTGTATTTAACAACGATTTGTTGATCTTAAGATTCACCTCATCTTTACGACTGTTTTTTTCTTATTTCGCTTTTATATAATTATTTAAAACATAATATTTAATCCATAAAAAAGCCTCCAATTGGAGGCCTTTTTATCAATTAAAGACTCTTATTTAGAACCTTTAATTCCCGCTTGTAATAACAATGCACCTAAACCACCAATCTTTTGTTCTTGTGGTTTCTCTTGCTTGCTACGCTGAGGGCGTTCAGCTTGATCTTTACGCGGTTGAGGACGTTTACCTTGAGGCTTACGCTCAAAACGCTGTTCTGTATTTTGTTCACGGCGTGGTGGACGCTGTGCTTTTACAGGTGCAGAACCTTCAGCACGCATACTTAAGTTCACGCGGTTACGTTCAACATCAACCTGCATGACACGCACTTGTACGATCTGACCTGGTTTTACAACTTTATGCGGATCAGAAACGAACTCATTCGCTAACTCAGAAATATGAACTAAACCATCCTGATGTACACCAATATCAACGAAAGCACCAAAGTTTGTGACATTAGTGATCACACCCTCAAGTTGCATACCTTCAGTTAATTGGCCCACTTCAGTAATATCTTCGCGGAATTTAGCAGTACGGAACTCTGGACGCGGGTCACGACCCGGTTTTTCAAGTTCAGCTAATACGTCTTGAACAGTTGGCAAACCAAATTTGTCATCAACAAATTCATCAGCTTTTACTTGGCGAATGATTTCGGTATTACCAATGATGTCTTTAACAGTTGTCGCTTTTGCTGCAACAATTTTCTCAACAAGACCATAACTCTCAGGGTGAACAGCAGAAGCATCTAAAGGTTCAGAACCATTTTGGATACGTAAGAAACCAGCCGCTTGCTCAAAAGTACGCTCGCCTAAACGTGGTACGCTTTTCAAAGCTTGACGGTTATCAAAACGACCATGCTCTTTGCGATATTCAACAATTTGCTGAGCAATTGCTTTGTTTAAACCCGCAATGTAAGCCAAGATTGCTGGTGACGCCGTATTTACATCAACACCAACAGCGTTCACACAGTCTTCAACTACCGCGTCAAGAGTTTTTGCTAAACCAGTTTGATTTACGTCGTGTTGATATTGACCTACACCAATTGATTTCGGATCAATCTTAACAAGTTCAGCAAGTGGATCTTGTAAACGGCGAGCAATCGACACTGCTCCACGAATTGAAACATCAAGCTCTGGAAGTTCTGCCGCAGCAAGTTCACTTGCAGAGTAAACAGATGCACCCGCTTCACTTACAGTCACACGTGTTAATTTGAGGTCGGTGTTTGCAGCCATCATTTCAGCCACTACAGCTTCTGTTTCACGGCTAGCTGTACCATTACCAATAGCAATAAGCTCTACATTATATTCACGGCATAGACGTGCAAGCTCAGCAATAGAACCTTCTTTATCTTCTTTAGGCGCGAATGGATAAATCGTGCTATGGGCAAGTACATCACCTGCATCGCTTACTACCGCAAGTTTCACACCAGTACGAATACCAGGGTCAACACCTAAAGTAGTACGACCACCTGCTGGCGCTGATAATAATAAATGACGAAGATTTTCAGCAAATACCTGCATTGCTTCTGCTTCGGCAGTAAGTCGTTTCTCTGTTAGCAATGAATGCTCGATTTGAGGACGAACTTTACCTAACCAGAATAATTTTGCAGTTTGTTTTAAGAAATCTTGACGTGCTTGAGGTTGAATTTGCTCAAGGTTGTATTCAGTTTCAATACGCGCTAATGGCGCATCATCTTCACCATCAACTTTTAAACCTAATACATTTTCTTGACGACCACGCAACATCGCCAATAAACGGTGTGAAGGTAATTTGTTTAAACCTTCAGAAAATTCAAAGTAATCACGGAATTTTTTACCGACTTCTTTCTTTTCTTCAGAAGCAACAGTACTTTTTAAAACCGCAGTTTTTGCAAAAGTTGCTTTTAATTCTGTAGTAAGCGCAATATTTTGTGCCCAGTCATCAATCAGAATATGCTGGATCGCATCTAACTGACTTTCAACATCTGGATAGTCTTCATGACTAAACCCAGCCACTGCTTCTGTCGGGTCAACTTGTTCTGCAATAATTTTTTCAGCAATTGGTCCTAAACCTGCTTCTTTTGCTTTAAAAGACTTACTTGTACGCTTAGGACGATACGGTGCATAAATTTCTTCTAAAGCATTTTTTGTTTCGGCTGCATTCACCCGCGCCAACAAGTCATCATTCAATTTATTCTGTTCTTGCAAAGACTGAATGACCTTTTCACGGCGCTCATATAAATCACGTAAATACGCTAAACGAGTATCTAATTGGCGTAACTGCGTATCATCTAAACCTTGTGTTACTTCTTTACGGTAACGGGCAATGAATGGAACACTGGCACCTTCGTCAATTAAGCGGATGGCAGCTTCTACTTGGTTTGGACGTACGGCAAGCTCACTTGCCAACTGCTGAACTAAGTCAGTCATCGTGTTTGATCCCACAAGGATAAAGTTTAAAAGCACTGATTATAAAGACCAAGCCCATAAAATCCACACTTGTTTGCGTATTCAAAACGTTTTTTTGTATTGACTCTGAATATTTATACTTTTTACGACTACTAGAGCACATAAAAACAGTGATTTAAGTATGAAAAATTTGAGAGCGAACCCTCCCTTTTAATCTTTAAAAAATATAAACGTATGACTTGTGTCATGGACGTGACAAAAAATTAATATAATTTATGAGAAATTGATCATATTGATACATAGCCCAAAAGATAAAAATATTAAGGTTGAGCACTACTTTATTCTTCTAATTTGTTATTTACTCAGTTTTTTTATCTTATTCAACAATCAAAAGCCTATTATATTTATTTCAAATAACTGATTTGAAACAATTAGTTATTACTATTGAGTGATTGGAAATTTATTGAAAATTTAACTATTTGTTGTTTTAGATCTATCTTTGCTAAATTATGGGCTTAAGATGTTGTTTTTTGGTTTCAAACCACCTTGAAAATTGTAATTTTGAGCAAATTGATACATAGTCTAAACAAGAACATCGGCATTATACTGAGGGCTTGTTGGCAATAAGCCTATCCGACCCAATAATATATAAATTATGACTTTAAAAGGGAGTACATCATGAGTTTAGTTGTACCTGCTGAACATCCTGAAACCGTACACAACGAAACGGATCGTGTCGAACGTATTTTAGTGGTCGATGACGATGTGCGTTTACGTACCCTCTTGCAACGTTTTTTGGAAGATAAAGGCTTTGTTGTAAAAACTGCCCATGATGCGTCACAAATGGATCGTTTATTACAACGTGAGTTATTTTCACTTATCGTACTCGACTTTATGTTACCGGTTGAAGATGGTTTAAGTATTTGCCGTCGTTTGCGCCAATCAAATATTGATACGCCAATCATCATGTTAACAGCACGTGGTAGCGATTCAGACCGTATTGCAGGTCTTGAAGCTGGTGCAGATGACTACTTGCCAAAACCATTTAACCCAAATGAACTTTTAGCACGTATCCGTGCAGTATTACGTCGCCAAGTTCGTGAAGTTCCGGGCGCACCAAGCCAACAAGTTGAAGTTGTAAGCTTTGGTCCATGGTCTCTAGACTTGTCTACTCGTACGCTGACACGTGAAGGACAAATCGTTACCTTAACAACTGGCGAATTTGCAGTATTAAAAGCATTGGTACAACACCCACGTGAACCCTTAACACGCGATAAACTGATGAACTTAGCGCGTGGCCGTGAATGGGGTGCGATGGAACGTTCAATTGACGTTCAAGTTTCTCGTTTACGTCGTTTAATTGAAGATAACCCTGCACGTGCACGTTACATCCAAACTGTATGGGGTGTCGGCTATGTGTTCGTTCCAGATGGTGCTGAATAAGCTTGAGATAAGATAGAGTGAGTTTAGAACCAATCGCCCCACAGAACTTTACCGATTACGTGACCTACTCAGAGCGTAAACGGACTCGGTGGGAACGTTTTCTCGACAAAATAAAGCCACGTTCTGCTGCCATGCGTACCACTATTCTGGTACTGCTGGTGGTGTTCTTTAGCTTATTTATGTCGTTATGGTTCTTTTGGCGCACTCTTTATTTACCTGAAATTCAACAGCACGCCCGTTATCTTGCGGTTGAGCTTGAGCTCGTCAATAATCCTGATATACGAATTTTTCATCGTGAAAATGAAGTAGATATTGATGCGTGGTTGCGTAATCGAGTCGGTATTGAATACGTTACCAACCCCAAAGAATATCCAAGTGTCCGAGAAAAGGTCATTGCCGAGTTTTTTACCAATCACGTTGAAAATAAGCTGGCAAATGAGATTGGGACTAAAGACGTTACCGTTTACTTCCAGTTTAAACCGAGCCCACGCATTTGGATTCAAACACCTGAAATGCATGGGAACTGGGTTCGAGAGCCTTTAAAAACCTATGCCAACTATAGTCCTGAACTTTTAGTGGGTTGGGTCGTGGGTGTTCCATTACTGTCGGCTATCATTATTTTAATTTTGGTTCGACAGATGAACCGCCCTCTGCGTCGTTTGCAAAATGCAGCCAATGAATACAGTAAATCAGGAACAGCGCCGTACCTTGATACCAATCACGGTCCACTAGAAATTCGTCAAGTAAACCAAGCGTTTAATCGTATGGTCTACACACTCGATCAGACTGAGCGTGAGCGACGTATTATGTTGGCAGGTATTTCACATGATTTACGTACTCCACTTACACGCATACGTTTAACAGCAGAGATGCTGCCTGATGAGTTTTTACGTGAAGGCTTGGTCTACGATGTAGATGATATGGATGCAATTCTTAATCAGTTCATTTCCTACATGCGCGATGGCTCAGATGAGGAGTTGAAAGACACCAATATCAACATGCTTTTGCAAGAACTTGTTGTGCAATTTAAACCTCTCGATATTCAATTCGAGATGCAGGATGTACCCATTATTCCGGCACGTAGTCTTTCTTTAAAAAGATTGATTGCCAACTTGATTAATAATGCGAAACGCTATGGTGCTGAACCGATAGAGCTCAGTGCAAAAGTAGAAAATGAATCTATTTTAATTACTGTTGCCGATCATGGTGAAGGCATTCCGGCAGATCAAATTGAAGAGTTAATGCAACCTTTTGTTCGCGGAGACTCAGCAAGAACCATTCAAGGTAGTGGTCTTGGGCTGGCTATTGTTAAACGTATTGTCGATATTCATCATGGCGAGATTCAAATTCATAACCGTGAACAAGGTGGTTTAGAGGTTATTATTTCTTTACCAATCCCAAAACCGAGTACCGAAGAAAATACCTCAACCAATCCATTGGAAAAAATAAAACAAACTTTAAGTGAGCGCTTTTAATTTGATCAATCAGCAATTAAAAGCCTTGTTTTAATGATAAATAAAAGCAATAAAAATCAATTAAATAAAAACTATAAATATAATTTATACCGCCATTTATTTACAAAATTAGACCTTAGCCTAACACCTATGCACTTTTCAATTTTTCATAGCTAAAATCCCGTATGTTTTGACAATATTGAGGATGTCCAATGTCTTTAAGTCGTATTCGCCTAGCTTCTCTTCATGACAAGGTCATCAGTGCTGAACAAGCTGCGCAATTCATCGAAAATGGAATGACCGTTGGTATGAGTGGTTTTACTCGTGCCGGTGAAGCTAAAGCTGTTCCACAAGCACTTGTAGAGCATGCAAAGAAAAATCCGTTAAAAATCACGTTAATTACGGGTGCTAGCTTAGGTAATGACTTAGACAAACAACTCACGGAAGCAGGTGTTTTATCTCGTCGTATGCCATTTCAGGTAGACAACACTTTACGTCGTGCGATTAACAACGGCGAAGTTATGTTTATTGATCAACATTTATCAGAAACTGTTGAGCAAATGCGTAACCAACAACTTAAACGACCAGACGTTGCGGTAATTGAAGCAATTGCGATTACTGAAGATGGCGGCATTATTCCAACAACTTCTGTAGGTAACTCTGCAAGCTTTGCTATTTTTGCCGAAAAAGTTATTGTTGAAATCAACACATCTTTAAGCGAAAGCTTTGAAGGTTTACACGACATCTATATTCCGACTTACCGTCCAACACGTACTCCAATTCCATTAACAAAAGTGGATGAGCGTATTGGTACAACGGCAATCCAAATCGATCCTGCAAAAATTGTAGGTATTGTATTTAACGATACACATGACTCACCATCAACAGTAACTCCTCCAGATGATGAGACTCAAGGCATTGCAAACCACTTAATTGCTTTCTTTAATAAAGAAGTTGCAGAAGGTCGTTTACCGAAAAACCTTGGTCCATTACAAGCAGGAATTGGCTCTATTGCCAACGCTGTACTAACAGGTTTAAAAGATTCTGATTTTGAAGACCTCATCATGTACTCAGAAGTACTACAAGACTGTACTTTTGAACTCATTGATGCAGGCAAAATGAAATTTGCTTCTGGTAGCTCAATTACCCTTTCTGCAAAATGTGGCGAAAAAGTTTTTGGTAATATCGAAGCTTACAAAGATAAATTAGTGCTCCGTCCACAAGAAATTTCTAACCATCCTGAATTGGTTCGTCGTTTAGGTATTATCGGCATTAACACTGCGCTTGAGTTTGATATTTACGGTAACGTGAACTCAACTCACGTATGCGGTACTAAAATGATGAACGGTATTGGTGGTTCAGGTGATTTCGCTCGTAACGCCCACTTGGCGATCTTTGTAACCAAATCAATTGCTAAAGGCGGCGATATCTCTTCTATCGTGCCTATGGTGAGCCACGTTGATCACAGTGAACACGACGTTGATATTTTAGTGACAGAGCAAGGTTTAGCTGACTTACGCGGTTTAGCGCCTCGTGAACGCGCTCGTGCAATTATCGATAACTGTGTACACCCACTTTATCGTGATGCATTAAATGACTACTTTGACCGTGCATGTGCTAAAGGTGGACATACCCCTCACTTACTTCGTGAAGCATTGTCTTGGCATGCGAACTTCGAAGAAACAGGTCAAATGCTTCAAGCAGCACCAGTTGCAAAATCAGCTTAAATCACTGGTTAAATCCAAGCACTCCTTCGGGGGTGCTTTTTTATTTGTTTAAATTATTAATAAAACACTGCTCAAGCCCGAATTTTTATTTTATCTTTTGAGCACATCAAAACAAAAAGTAGAAATCCATATGTTTATTATTCGTCAATTTACAAATGCAGATCTGGATGATGTCGTTATTTTATGGGAAAGCTGTGGACTGACCCGCCCTTGGAATAATCCGGAAACCGATATTTTCAGGAAAGTCTCACAACAGGATGATTTGTTTTTAGTTGCTATTAAAGATGAGCAACTGATTGGTACGCTTATGGGCGGCTACGACGGCCATAGAGGCTGGATCAACTATTTGGCTGTTCACCCCCACCAACAACGCTTAGGAATCGCTACAGCGCTCGTTCAGCAGCTTGAGAAGCGCCTCATCGCTCGTGGTTGCCCAAAGCTTCAATTATTAGTCCGTAAAGACAATTTGAATGTATTGAATTTTTACGAACAACTTGGCTATGACGAGGTAGAAGCCGTGTGTTTAGGAAAACGACTTATTCGTGATAGTTCTTATGATTAGAACCACGTTTCAGTTGAGCCATTTTTAAAAACTTAAGGCAATAATGGGGATAATCCTCTTTGCTTGTGGATAAAATGAGATTTATACACAGGTAAAGTCTTAATCTTGTTATTAAATAAACAGGCATGAAAAAAGCCCCATACATTATGAATGGGGCTTTCTTGAATATGGTGGCGAGACCCAGGATCGAACTGGGGACACACGGATTTTCAATCCGTTGCTCTACCTACTGAGCTATCACGCCGATGGCCTGTATTAAGCCGTATCTCAGAAAAATAGTCAACAATTATCCTGAGTTTCTGATTTAAATGAGTATTTTTTATACTTAAAAAAAATCCCTGATGGGATCAGGGATTGAAAACACAAATAATGGTGGCGAGACCCAGGATCGAACTGGGGACACACGGATTTTCAATCCGTTGCTCTACCTACTGAGCTATCACGCCGAAGTGGGCGTATTAAACAATGTTTATAAGAAGACGTCAAGCAACTTCCGCGTTTTTTGTAACAAGTGATTATTTTTAAATCACAACTACAAAATAATAGAAATTTTTAGTGATGTAGTTTACCAATGTGAGCCAAACAGCGATGAATCGCGCCACAGCCTGGCTCAAAAGTTTTAACACCTTTTGACTCTTCTATGCGGCAAGCTTCTTCAACTAAGCGCTCAGCTACCCCACGACCACGGTTAGCAGGGTGCACAACAATATATTCAAGGACCTTGCTTTCGCCTTGTCCTGAAGACCAAATTGCACCTATAATTTTGGTGTTAAATTCGGCAGTGTATAGCGTGGTATACTGTTGTAAATCTTGTTCAAGTTGTTCAATCGCATCGTGCCCGTCACCAAACTCCGGACTTGTATCATACAGTCGCTCAAGCTGATCGCGGATCTCTGAATTATCTAGAGAACTATAAGCATGTACGGTAATAGGCATTGATTAACCCTCCTGAGCAAACTATGATGCTGTCACGAATTCGTCACAGCGAAATTGTCGTTAACATCCAATCATTTTTGACGTTTTTTGAGGAACGTGTCCATGACGCAACGTATCAGTGAAGTGGTTAGAAATACCAATGAAACCAAAATTCGAGTTCGTTTAAATCTCGACGGTACTGGTCAAGGCACACTAAACACTGGAGTTCCATTTTTAGACCATATGATTGATCAAATCAAGCGACATGGCTTATTTGATATCGATATTCATTGTGACGGAGACCTCGAGATTGATGATCACCACACCGTAGAAGACTGTGGTATCACCCTTGGACAAGCTTTTGCCCAAGCTTTAGGCGATAAAAAAGGTTTAAAACGCTATGGTCATTTTTATGCACCATTAGATGAAGCTTTATCTCGCGTTGTTGTGGATTTATCTGGTCGTCCGGGATTATTTATGGATATTCCATTTACCCGTGCGCGCATCGGTACCTTTGATGTCGATTTATTTTCTGAGTTTTTCCAAGGTTTCGTAAACCACGCGCTTATGACCTTACACATCGATAATTTGAAAGGTAAAAATAGCCACCATCAAATTGAAAGTGTGTTCAAAGCGCTAGCTCGTGCTTTACGTATGGCATGTGAAGTTGATCCACGTGCAGAAAACACGATTGCATCGACAAAAGGTAGCCTCTAATGACACGTATCGCGTTACTTGATTATGGCATGGGCAATCTACACTCAGCAGCTAAAGCACTTGAGCATGTGGGCGCTACAGTCGATGTGACCAATGATCCAAAATTAATTGCACAAGCCGACAAAATTGTTTTTCCGGGCGTTGGTGCAATGCGTGACTGCATGCAAGGCATGCGTGAAGCAGGTATTGATGAAGTCGTACGTAAAGCTGCTTTTAATAAGCCAGTTCTTGCGATTTGCGTAGGCATGCAGGCATTACTACAAAGTTCTGAAGAAAATGGCGGTGTAGACGCACTCGGTATTTTTGACGGTGTAGTAAAGCACTTCCCTCAAATGGAAGGTTTAAAAGTACCACACATGGGCTGGAACCAAGTTCACCAAATGGACCCAAGCCATCCAATGTGGAACAACATCGAACAAGATGCGCGCTTCTACTTTGTACATAGTTACTATGTCGAACCAAAAGATGAAAGCGTTGTGGCTGCGACTTGTGAGTATGGTGTGAACTTCTGCACAGCAATTCACAAAGATAATTTATTCGCGACTCAATTCCACCCAGAGAAAAGTCATACTGCTGGTTTGCAGTTACTTAAAAACTTTGTGGAATGGAATATTTAATCTGATTTAAAACTGAAAAAGATCAGGTCTAGATGGCCTGATCTTTTTTTTATTTACAATAATAACTAATCATTTATAGAATGATGTTTTATTCAACAAAATATTGAATATTTATACTTTTAAATAAAACCAAATGATCAGGAAAACAAAATGAATTCACCTTTCGAAAATCAGCCACTTCAACAAGATTCCCCCTTTAAAGCTAATGGTCGTTTTGGACGACTCTCTTATGCTGCTTGGACATTCTTATTTTCACTCGTCATCGGCATCATTGTTGTTGCCATCGCATTCACTTTTGGATTTACATCTAGTCAGGAACTAACAGGCCTTTCTACAGCAGGCATGATTGTTATCGCCATTCTTTATATTGTCTGCCTCTATGTAAGCTTTGTATTTACAATTCGTCGCTTACATGACCGCAATAATACAGGATGGCTATCATTGCTAATGCTCATACCTGTCGTAAACCTCATTTTCATGATTTATCTCTTTGCGGCAAAAGGTACAGAAGGCAATAATGATTACGGCCCACAACGCCCTACCCCTGGTTGGGAACGCGTTTTAGGCTGGATTTATATTATTCTGATTCCGCTTGCTTTTGTTTTTGCTATTGTTGCCACAATCATGGCTCCCACCTATGAAGGTTATGTTGAAAAAAGTGAAAGTGTGGTCATTGGTACCCCTTCTCAGTCTCAATAATTTTTAAAGACATTCATAAAGCCTAGTTCTCTAGGCTTTATTCATATATAAAGCTAATAGCTCAATTCATTTGTATGCTGTTAAATATGTCCGAAGCCTCTCCCCTCCTTGATAAAACCTCTATTCAGCAACTTCCTCCTTTTGAAAATCTTAACTATCAAAATATTGTCGTGATTGAAAATATTGAGCAATGCAAAACTATTGAAGAAGAATTAAAAAAAGCTGTCATTTTGGGATTTGATTCTGAATCTAAACCGACTTTTCGAGTGGGTGAAGTGTCAACAGGTCCACATTTGATTCAGCTGGCCACAGCAAAAAAAGCCTATTTATTTCATGTAAATTCATCGACTTTAAAATTTTTACAGCCCATTTTGTCTAACAAAAAGCAAATTAAAGTCGGCTTTGGCCTTAAAAATGATAAACACATTTTTCATAAAAAAGGCATTGAACTAGAAAGTTGTGTCGACCTAGCCAAAGGCTTTAGTCACTTTGGTTTTAAACAGCAAATAGGCTTACAAAAAGCGGTAGCACTGTTATTTGGACAATATCTGGCAAAGTCGAAAAAAGTCGGGACTTCAAACTGGGCACGAAAGCCTCTTACATCTCAGCAAATAAATTATGCCGCCGCTGATGCTTATGCTGCATTACTCGTATTTGAAGAGCTCAGAAACCAAAAACTATTACCTGTCCACATTTCACAAACGATTCAAACCGTGCTTCAGGCGTAAAGTAATAAAAGTCTTTTCTAAGGCTTAGCGATTGATCAATACTTTGCTAAGATGTGCACAATTTCATAATCATGATGAAGCAAGGAGCGGAAGCATGCTAATCATTCCAGCAATTGACCTGAAAGATGGTAAATGTGTGCGTTTAAAACAAGGGCGTATGGAAGACGATACCGTTTTCTCTGACGATCCGGTTGCAACTGCCCAGCATTGGGTAAATGAAGGTGCGCGCCGTTTGCATTTGGTTGATTTGAATGGTGCTTTCGCAGGTACTCCAATTCATAAGCCTGTTGTTGAAGCAATTGCTAAAGCTCAGCCAGAATTACCAATTCAAATTGGTGGTGGTATTCGCTCATTAGAAACTATCGAGCACTACTTAGAAGCTGGTGTGACTTTTGTCATTATTGGTACTAAAGCAGTTCAAGAGCCTGAATTTGTAGAAGAAGCTTGTAAACGCTTTGCTGGCCACATCATTGTTGGTATTGATGCCATGAATGGTATGGTTGCAACTGACGGCTGGGCAAACGTTACTGACGTTAAAGCAACTGATTTAGCAAAACGTTTTGCAGATGCAGGCGTGTCTAGCATTGTTTATACAGATATTGCACGTGATGGCATGATGCAAGGGGTAAACGTTGAGCAGACTGTAAACTTGGCTCAATACTCAGGTTTACCAGTGATTGCTTCAGGTGGCGTAACTAACCTTGATGACGTTCGTAACTTAAAAGGCAAACCGGGCATTTTAGGTGCGATTACAGGCCGCGCAATTTATGAAGGTACTTTAAATCTTCGTGAAGCTCAGCTTTTGTTGGATGAAAACCGTCTTTAATTTTTAAGATGTAAAAAAAGAGCCGCTTTAGGCTCTTTTTTATTTTTTGATTATCTTTAGTTTAATAACTTTTCTAAATCGATTACCTCATCCGCAATTTCCATCGCATACGGTGAATGCGTAATCATAATTACGGATGGAACGACCTGCTGAATATATTTAAGGATATTTTTTGCAGTATCTACATCCAAGGCGGCAGTCGGTTCGTCTAGGATGATGAGCTGCGGGCGAGCTAAAAGACCTCGAAGAATGCAAATTCTTTGCTTTTCTCCTCCTGAAAAATTCTTATAAATTTCAGTTAAATCATCATCGAGCGTTAGTTGATGCTTTTTCAAAATATGTAATAGATTAAATTGATCAAGCATCTGAAGTAAGTAAGAATCCTCATATATGTGCGAGGAGTTATAAACTAAATTATCTCTAAGGGAATAAGGAAAAATAACTGGTTGCTGTGCAACGTAAACAACCTCATCAAAAATATGCTTAGAGAAATTTTGGCTAATATCAATATTCTTATAGCAAAGCTGCCCTGACTGAATCTGATATACCCCCATTAAATAATTCATCAGAGAAGTTTTACCTAGCCCTGTTTGACCAATCACGACATATGTTTTATTGGCTAAGATTGTTAAATTAAAATGATTTACTGCTCTTTTTCCTAATAAAAATTGAGCATTTACAAATTGGAAGAGGACTTCAGAATGCTGAATGGCAGAAGAAGTATATTGTTCGTTCTTGAGATTAAAATACTGTCGATATTTTGCTAAGGCCACAAAGTTTCCATTTAAGCGCATCAAACTTTGGGAAACAGCCAAAAATGGATTGGTGAGTTGAATAATATAAGTACTTATCAATACGAAAGCACCTGGAGTTAATTGCTTTTCAGTTGAAAGAAATACGGTAAATAACATAAAAATAAGTAAGAATAAAAAAATCATGAATAATTGAGAAATCATCAATAGTCCTATTTTCTTATTCCTATCTTTAGCTGTTGTAATGGATAAATTGAGCGTTTCATTAAATTTTGATAATTGAAACGGTACTGCATTTTTCACTTTAATTTCATAGGAGTTGGATATCTGATGTATCAAATGACTATTCACCTGATTATCTTTTTGGTACATCGCATCGAATAGTGAACTACTTGTTTTATTTATATGAAAGGAAACTAGGAAAATAATGATAGCTATTAATAAAAAGCTAATACTAAAGACTAGGCTAATGGTCGTAAATAGAACTGCAAAAATCATCGCCAATTGAAAAATAATTGGCCCCAAATGAAGAAGTAACGTTAAATTAATCTCACCAAAAGCAGAACTTCCTCTTGCGAGATCACTGATTACTGTTCCAGATTCAATTTGATCTTGTTCATCTTTTTTAAGATTTAAATAATTTTTTAGTCCCGCAAAGATTAATGCACTTTTGAAATCAACCATCAAATAAGCACTAAAAATATTTTTCGTCCAATTACATAACTCATTCGCTAACCATGCTGCCGCATATGCGAGTACGATTAGATATAAGAAATTAAATGGAAGTCGAATATCTAGTGAAAAGTTATATGCCTGTGCAGAGTAATCAATAATAATTTTTAATAGGTATGGCAATAATGTCGTAAAGAATGCTGTAAACATCACTAATAAAAACATGAGAAACATACTACCTTTCTGTTTCTTATAATTTTCTTTAGAAACCTGCCATAAAAATTTATAGTTTTGAATATCTTGTGAACTTAATAAGAACTTCATTTCTGTATCTTTTTTCTATTAAAACGAGTTAAAAATAATTTCATTACACACGAAATATCATAACTTGCCTTATTTATTCTTATTCGTATTTTTTGTTTAAATTGAATTCATAGGTTTTTAAGATAGGTCATATACCTCATATATGCCTTCAATAAACTGCATAAATTTTAAAAACATATATTTTATTAAAAAGCTTAAATTCCAAATCAATACACCACATTACGAGTAAATTTAAGCACTTGGTTACCACTATTGATATAGGTATAAGTAACAGAACTTTCAAAAATAAAAGATGAACCAGCAGATATTATTTTTTTACTGTCTGTAAATTGTATGGTCAATTCACCTTCTAGTACGTAAATAATTTCCTGCCATCCATCTGCATCTGCTTCCGCAACGTAAGACTCCCCTACAGCCAAGGACCATATCCAAAGTTCAACTTGGGAACGGGATGGAACTGAAGCGAGTAAGGTTGCTTTACTTTCTTCATCTTCACCCTGCCAAGCGAGTGCGTTTACTACAGCATGTTCTTTATGCTCAGGTGCACTCACAATCGTTTTAAAATCGACACCCAGCACTGCTGCAATCGAATCGAGTTTGGCCAAACTAATATTGACCTGCCCTGTTTCCAAAGCAGCAATGGTACGTCTACTGACTCCGGCCTGATCTGCCAAATCTTGCTGGCTCAAATCTCGCTCATCTCTTAATAAACGAATATTTGTGCCTACGTGCTGTAAAACGGTACTCGACTGGCTCATAGAATGGATCAATAAGAAAATTTGAGCAATATATTGCACAAAACAAAAGAATAGCGCAATATGTGCAGTATATTGCACAATTAATATTAATTTGAGTATGTCGCCAATTTCTCTGAGTTCAAGCAAAGCCCCACAGTTAGCACTCATTTTGATTACGATCATTTGGGGTGGAACATTTCTTACTGTGCAGTATGCACTGAATTTTTCATCGCCTATGTTTTTTGTAGGTTGCCGTTTTGCTGTCGCGGCTCTTACTTTGCTTGTTATTTCATTAAAAAGTATGAAAGGTGTTACGTTAAAAGACTTAGGTGCGGGTTGTGCGATTGGACTTGTAATTGCGGCAGGCTATGGCACCCAGACCATTGGCTTACAAACCATTCCAAGTAGTGAATCCGCTTTTTTAACAGCGCTTTATGTACCACTTGTTCCTATTTTAATGTGGCTCATCTTTAGAAAAACTCCACACATCATGACTTGGATAGGAGCAGCTCTGGCTTTTGCTGGTCTTGTTTTATTGACGGGTAATGGCTTTAAGCAAATTTCCTTAAGTTTTGGGCAGCTTTTAACAGTACTCGGCGCCTTTGCGATTGCTTTAGAAATTATTTTTATTAGCTACTTTGCCGGAAAGGTAAATTTACGCCGCGTCACCATTATTCAACTTGGTGTGGCGTCTCTACTTTCTTTCGCCATCATGCCTATGGTAGGTGAACATACGATTCCTGCATTTTCATGGCCGCTAGTACTCATTGCTGTTGCATTAGGTTTAGCGAGTGCACTTATTCAATTTGTTATGAACTGGGCTCAACGTGTGGTTGATCCTTCACGTGCTGCAATTATCTATGCAGGCGAACCCGTTTGGGCAGGCATTATTGGCAGAATTGCAGGGGAGCGTTTACCATTGATTGCCCTTTTTGGGGGTGCGTTAGTGGTCTTAGGTGTTTTAATCAGTGAGTTAAAAATTAAACTACCAATTAAAAAAAATAAAAGTATTCAAGAATAAAAAAAGAGAGCTTAATGCTCTCTTTTTTACTATCTATTATTTTTTCTTCAATAACGTATACGGTTGGTAGTACTCAACCGTCGGCATTGGGTCATAAAATGGATGGAGCAAAGTCTTCCATTCCTGATAAGCCTCAGACTTTCTAAACCCTTCTGTATGGTTTTCAATTTCATCCCAGAAAATCATTAAAATATAATGATGGGGATCTTTTGCATGCTTAATCAATTGGACAGCATTAAAGCCTTCCATTGGATAAACAATATGTTTAGCCTGCTCGAATGCTTTAAGAAATGCTTCACTTTGCCCAGACTTTATACTCAGATGCACATGTTCAATAATCATGATTTATTGATACATCGGACGGTTATCATTTAACGCAATCAATCCACGAATTGCACGATATACAATCCAAATCCATGCAGCACCAATTACACCCACACAGAATACGGTCGATGAAATGGCAACGCCTGCAAATAGGTCAGTATTTTCGCCCGTAAAGAACAAGAAAATAAACGGCAAAAAGGCAATAATATTCCAAGCGAGATACCACCAGAATGTTCTGATTTGCCATGTAAAGTGGCTCGCAAAAATCGAGCCTTGTACATCAGAACGTTTTACGTAGTTAATAATTAAAGCAATAACCGCAAGTAAGCCGCCTGTAAAAATGGCAACAATATAAAGTACATATAAAATAAGTGTTAAAGTACGATTTGGATCTTGGTCGATAGAACTATTCATTTTTATACCTCTCAAGTTTAATAAAACGATTTACTTTTATGAGCCACGCAATACATTTAAGGGAGAAATTAGCCACAAAATCAAAAGTAAATGAAAGAATATGGTACAAAAATAAATCTTACGAAAGGGTTGTTTTTGTGTTTTATGTCTCAGTTTTTGTTGTGCCCACCATGCAGCTGGCCAACCTCCTAGAAAGCTAACAATGTGCAATGTTTGTTCAGGTACACGGCGATTACCTAATTGTGCGGCTTCTTTGTCTTGTGAATAAAGCCAATAACTCAACACATTCATCATTAAGACGAACAATAAAGTATAAGCTGGCAGAACATGAATAAAACTCATAATGCCCATTAAAACGAAATAAAACACAATCCCCATTTGCATTACAGACAACGGGCTGGCTTGAAATGAAGATTCTGCTTTTGCAGTTTTTGAAGCTTTCCGAGTTTGAGATGCCTTTAAATAAGTGACCTGCTGAGCACGAAAACGGCCTCTTTCGTCGAGAATCACCCGATATTCCAGTGCACAGCCAATAATTGGCCGAGGTCCGGGGCGTGCAAAATCTTTGATATGCAAAAAGACTCGCTCTTTTTCAGCATCATCTGGCTGAATAAAGCCATATCCTTTTTCGTCGAACCATTCGACTAAACGCCCCTGATCTCGCATCTTCATTCCCTTTTATGCTTTTACATGGCTTAAACGATCTTGCATCATTGCTCGCATTTCTTGCGGGTCTTTTTGCAAAATGTCATCACCGGTACGTCCTTCTTCTTTATTTTTTTGAGCAACTTGCAAACGCATTGACCAAAAACGGCATGCTGCCATTGCCAAGAATACATCTAAACATGCTAGCTCATCTGTTGTAAGCGCACGAACTTTTTGGTATGCCGCTAAGTAAGCTGCGACTTTGTCTGAGTTTAAGTGTGCTGCTGGATATTCGGTACAAAAATCATTGATAGTAATCGCAATATCAAATAGCAGTTCATCTTGATTTAACTCATAAAAATCTAGGATACCTTGTAATTGCTCACCTTCAAACAAGGTATTGTCACGGAACAAATCAGAGTGAATAAAACCTGTTGGTCGATTTGAATACTGCGCTGTTTTCGCATTAAAAGCTTGATAGACCTGCTCAAGTAAAGTTTGATCATCTTGAGTCATGCTTGGTTTCAGCTGTTCTGCAACGCCTGTCCAATATTGATGATCACGGCGATATTCACGTTCAAGTGGAAAATCTTGTAAAGCCACATGCAGTTTCGCCTGTGCATCTGCAATCGCTGCAACTTGCGCTACTGTGGTTTGCATGGGATGGTGACCCATTAAACGTGGTGCAATCTGTGCAGGCTTGTCTGCAATCACATGAACCGCTTGTCCGCTATGTTTTAACGGCACTGCAACAGGTACATCATGAGTCCCTAATTGTTCAAGTACAGGAATAAGTTCGCCCGCCCCTTGTGCATCTAACTCTTCAAACACGGTGAGTACATATTGTTTGCGGTTTACATCAACCAGAAAATAATTGGTGTTTTGAATACCTCCCTGAATTGGGTTCAGCTCCAACACCTCTAATCCATAAGGTGCAGCAAAGGTGCGAACTTCATCTAAACTCAACGGGGTATAAACCGACATGGAAAACCTGCAAAAAACATCTGTGAAGTTTGATAGAATACCTCTTCCCTCCATGAAGGTGTAGCGCCTGTGTAGGAACTTTCACCAACGGCGATTATTTTTGGAAAAAGCTATGCTTGCTAAACGTATTATTCCTTGCCTAGACGTTGATAACGGACGCGTAGTTAAAGGCGTTCAATTCCTCGATATTCGTGATGCTGGCGACCCTGTTGAAGTGGCACGTCGCTATAACGAACAAGGTGCAGACGAAATTACTTTCTTAGACATTACCGCTACACATCATGGACGCGATACCACTTACCGTACTGTTGAGCGTATGGCTGAGACTGTATTTGTGCCATTAACTGTCGGTGGTGGTGTACGTAAGGTTGAAGATATTCGTGCGTTATTAAATGCAGGTGCAGATAAAGTGAGTATTAACTCAGCTGCTGTATTTAATCCGGAGTTTGTTCAAGAAGCTTCACAGCACTTTGGCGCGCAATGTATTGTAGTTGCAATTGATGCCAAAAAAACTGGCGACAACAAATGGGAAATCTTTACTCACGGTGGTCGTAAACCAACGGGTATTGATGCCATTGAATGGGCTGTAAAAATGGCTGACTACGGTGCGGGTGAGTTACTAATTACCAGTATGGACGCCGACGGTACTAAAGCGGGTTATGACATTGCGTTAATGCGTGCCATTAATGACCGCGTTACCATTCCAACGATCGCTTCAGGTGGTGTGGGCAACTTACAACACCTTGCAGATGGAATTTTACAAGGTGGTGCCGATGCAGTATTGGCGGCAAGTATTTTCCACTTTGGTCAATATACGATTCCAGAAGCTAAACAATATTTAGCTGAACAAGGCATCGAAATGCGTTTGTAAGCTTATTTATATTTAAAGGGGCAATATGCCCCTTTATTTTTTTATGCAGCGCCATCTACCGCATTTATGTCACTAACCAGTTGAGGCTTTTCTTTTTTCTCGACCCATTTTGCAGGAAAAATTTTTTCTATAGCTTGAGACAGTGGTCTAGCAAGCGCAGTAGGTAACCGTATACCCAAAGGGTTTTGTTCTTTTAAATCTGCTGATGACACCACACGTGTTCCCATCACATAGTCAAACCAAGGTTTGGTCACACACCAATTGGCGTCTTGATTAGAGTTCATATGGTGGTCGTAATGCCATGGAATTTTACGCTTTGCCCAGTCAGGCTCTAAATGTGCACGGCGATGAATATAATAATAATTTCCAGCACTATACCAAGCTGCGAGTGCCATACCTTTTGAAAAAGGGTAAAAAATTGCACTTGAAACGGTTGCCACTACAGCAAGCGAAATTAACTCATTTTTAGTTCGCCAGTTACCAACGCCTTCCACATAGCAATCATCATGAAATTGTTGTTTGCGAACTTCACGATGGTGTGCCCAATGAGATTCCATGCTTTTTGGTACTGGGCTATAACGTGGTTTTCCAGCACGGTGTACACCATGTAAAATATATTTGTGCGCTACCCATTCAAATGCATTCGCAACTGCAATTCCTGCAATAAAGCCTTTTAACATCACCTAACTCCTTTTTTCTTTTTATTCAGCATATAAAATTCGTTATGCTAGGTATTGACCAGAATTTATGGTTTCATTGACAAATCACGACAAGAAAGAGGTGGTTAGGGATGCCACAACTAAAAAATTATACAGGCTCAGTGTATGGAGGACTGGGGCATCTTTTAAAAGCTTATTGCGAAGCCAATGAATTAGCTATTCCAGAACAATTAGAACAAATTCAAAATCTGGAACGATTTGACTATGTGGTTTGGCGTGACCTATTAGAAGTGATTTATAAACTAGACCCGAAGCCGGGTTTAGGGCTCGAAATTGCCAAATATGTACAACCCAAACACTTAGGGATTATTGCTTATCTCGCGCTCTCTTGCGATAACTTAGGTGAAGCCTTAATTCGCTATCATGATTTTCACCGTCTGATTTATGACGGCAGCCCTTTAGTGGTTGAGCTACAGGGGCGGTATGGTTCTATTCGCTGGGAAGCGACCGAGCTACACCCTACCCAGCTTACCGATGAAATCGCGATTGCGTTGGTGATTCAGTTCTTGCGTCTTTTTATGTCTCATGAAGATGTACAGTTACATGAAGTGCATTTTTTAAATGCTGCTCCTAAAAATATCAGAGTCTATGAACAATACTTTCAATGTCCCGTTCGTTTTAGCCAGCCCCGTACAGAGTTACTCATTCCAATTACAGAAATTCATAAGCCACTTAGCAGCGCTGACCACACGTTACAGCAACTATTGGTTCAGCAAGCACAAGCGCTGTTAGAGCAATTACCAAATTCAACCCAACTTGATCAGCGTTTACAGCATTCAATTTTGACTGGGCTGCAAAAGAATCAATATCAAATTGAACATATTGCTGCTCAATTAGGCCTATCAGTTCGACAACTCCAACGACACTTACAACAACAAGACACCACCTTTCAGGAACGCGTTCAGCAAGTGCGCTTTATGCTCGCAACCGAGTATTTAAAAGATCCGCATTTAAGCTTACAAGAGATCGCACTTTTACTTTGTTATTCAGAACAAAGTGCGTTTCAAAGAGCATTTAAACATTGGACCAATCAAACACCCCAGCAATGGAGGGATCAATTTTTAGACAAAGAATAACCAACCAAAACTTACAAATCTTTTCTTGATTAAAACAACACTGAAAACAAAAATTTCATATAGTCACATGCTTAATTTTTTGTGACATATTTCACACTAATTAAAAAATACATCAATAGATGAGTAATCACAATGAATAAATATTTTGCTGAATTTCTAGGTACGTTTTGGCTAGTCTTTGGTGGTTGTGGTAGCGCAGTATTAGCCGCAGCTTTCCCTGAACTTGGTATTGGCTTTGCAGGTGTAGCCCTTGCCTTTGGTTTAACCGTACTCACAGGTGCTTATGCTCTAGGGCATATCTCAGGTGGACATTTTAATCCCGCGGTAAGTGTTGGCCTTTGGGTCGGTGGCCGCTTTGATGTTAAAGATTTAATTCCCTATATCATTGCTCAAGTGGTCGGTGCAACTGCTGCTGCATTTGTTCTCTATATTATTGCTCAAGGCCAAGCAGGCTTTAGTGGTGTTGGTGGTTTTGCTTCAAATGGTTTTGGAGATTTATCACCAAACAAGTTTGGCTTAAGTTCAGCTTTCATTATTGAAGTAGTACTTACAGCTTTCTTCTTAATCATTATTTTAGGTGCAACCGATCGCCGCGCGCCTGCTGGCTTCGCTCCTATTGCGATTGGTTTAGGCTTAACACTCATTCACTTAATCAGTATTCCGGTGACGAACACTTCGGTAAACCCTGCACGTAGTACAGGTGTTGCGTTCTTTGCTGAAACGGCTGCGTTAAGTCAATTGTGGTTGTTCTGGGTGGCACCGATTTTAGGGGCTGTGATTGGTGCGATTATTTATAAGGTAGTTGCTGGGGATAAGGATTAACTCTTCTTAGACTCAATTTACTATCGCGGAGGGTGACATGGATGTCACCTGTTGAGCAGGGGTACATGGATGTACCCTCTGATCAACAAAGCCTTTTGTTTACTTTTGGGCTTTCAAAAGTAAGATGTCTATACACACTCAATAAAATTTAACGTGGTATTAAAGACTGTATTGCAACATGACCATGCTAAACATCACGCATAGCATGCATAAATTATAAAAACGGATTATTAATTTCTTGTTCAGCTGGACGTTCAATTTTCTCAGGTAATTCTTCTTTTTCCAAAGCTGCAACTACATCGTTTAAAAAGCTCTGTAAAGCCTTTGCCTGTTCTAACCCGACTTTGTCTTTGGTAATTTGCAAATTGCCATAAATACTGACGCAATCGACATCATTTTCTAATGTTAAATCTTCAATTGATGAAGACTCTGTACCCTTTTCAAATGGCTTAAACATATGTGTTGTCTCGTTGTTATATATTCACAGTGTAATACGATCAATTTAAAAAAAATCGATCAAAATTAAAAGTGCCGATAAAATTAAGAAAGCGCCCATTAAGATATTAAAATATTTCAAACGGTTGCCCTGATTGAGCACCACTGAAAATTTATCACCACATAGTCCCCAAAAGAACAAACACGCGTAGCACGTGAAAAAATAAATAACGATAAAGATCGGCAACGACTCTGGGTTTTCAATGCTAGTAAACATGGTAATGCCTGACACACAAGCCAACCACGCTTTAGGATTGAGCCACTGTAACAAGAAACCATCTTTAAAATTAGGAATAATAATTTGCTCTACAGGAGCACTTGAAATGGAAATATTGGCGGCAGCAAGAATAATTTTTATGCCTATATAACAAACAAAGAGCGTTCCGCAAACTGCGAGAACTTTTAGCACAACAGGAAACTGAGTTAATAAACTCTGAAGACCAAATGCCATAAAAATTAAAAGTAAGGTAAAACCAATCGTGGCCCCTGAAATATAGGGAATCGATCTTTTTAAACCATGATTTAAACTGGTCGATAAAATAACAGTATTGACTGGGCCTGGGGTAATAGACATTGCAAATGAAAAAAGAAACATCGAGGCAAACATTGTTATTGTCCTTATTAAAATAGAATCCATAGACAGATCTGTCTATGGATTCTATTTTAAACAATTACGATGTTGCAATAACAATCAAAAAAAGCTGCTTATTTCATTATTTGCAAGAAGTAGTTCACCAATGCTTCAACCAGTTGCTTCACAATAGCTTGGCGTGTTTCTTCGTCAATCGTTGGAACTTTTGCTTCCATCGGTTCTGTAGAGCCACTTTTTTGCTTTTTAAACTGGTCTTGTAACGCTTGAATTTGTTCGGCATTTAAGTCTTGTTCACACTGACTTTCACCATCCCAGTGTAAATAGTCTAACTTTTGATTTGCCTTAACTTGACTCGCTGTTAAAGGTAGGCGATAGACATTACGCTTTTGTTGCTCGGTTAATTGCGGGAATAGGTTAACGCCTAAGCGCTCCTCAAGGTAGCAAACACTCACGACTTTTACTTGTAGAGAGTTATTGTTAGGTGCGTAATAAGCCCCGATCGCGCCAGTTTTTGGCATATAGACCGCTTTATAAACTGCGGTTGGTACAATCACGCCCTGCCCAATCGTCTTAAGACGTTTACCTTCAAAAACAGGGCCTGTCACCACATAAACATCTTGTTTTTGTTTAGTGGCAATAGCACGGGTCGCTTCTTCGAGCTTACGCCAGACTTCTTGGTTATTTTTAGGTGCTTGCGGCACCATATTGCTGAGCGAGAAACTATCAGATTGGGATTCTTTATTTGACATATCACCATTAGGTGCCATATGCCCACGGTCATAGCCTGAACCGCGATAGTCACTTAACAGTGCCCGATGCTTTTGAGGAACACGCGTTTCTTCATGGAAGTTATCTTCACGTTTAATTTTGACACTTAAACGTTCTGCATCTAAATGCTCGGCCGACCATAATGGTGTTTTAGAAATGCCTGAATAGAGGACATTAAAACCGTTAAAGCACAGTGGATAACTGTCTTTTTTTAAGCTTTCTTTATTTAAAGCAGGCGGAACTTCTCGATAAAACTGGTTAAGACAAGTCGAATTAGTACTTAAAGGCGAAAACCACTGCGAAATCTTTTCACTACCGAAAGCAATTGCAAAGCTTCCGGCTGCAATACAAGCAAGAATAATCTTGCCAAAATGCTCACTTAGAGAGAATGAATTTTTACCTTTACTGCGTTTTTTACTTGCCATGTTTCTATCAATACTACTGTCCAGACGCAGCTTAACAATCCTGCTTTTTTAAGTATATCTCTTATCTTTCATATGGTTAAAACATGGTCATCTTTTTTGTAACTCTATTTGCCCTTACGTAACAATCTGTTGGAATTATGAGAGGCTTTGGCTATTGAATTACGTCAATTGCGTATCTTTCGTTGAAATGCACTTATGGCTTATGACATGGTTAGCTCCACAAATTTGGATAAAAATATAATCGGAGTCCACTTAATGATCCATTCAAAGATTATTGGTATTGGCGTAATCACAGGATTGTGTAGTATGGCAGCATTAGCTGAGCCAGCAGTCCAGCCAGGAGATACTTTAGAAAGTTTGTCTAAAGTGAAAGTTACTACCACTGTAAATGGCCAACCTGGTTCTATTAGCGATTTAGTCAATAGCGGACAAGTACAGCAAGTTTCTGCTGCACCAACAAATGCAGCGCCTACAGGTGCTCCTATTCCGGCAGATGTTCCACCGGCACCTCCAGCAGGTGGTGAAATGGCGCCACCAGCAGCACCAACTGATGCAGTACCACCTGCACCAAATCAAGCGCCTCCAGCGCCACAAGATCCAAACACACCACCGCCTCCGGCAGCTCCAACTCAGTCGGCAGATCCGATGGCAAAAGATGGTGCTTTACCAGCAGATGCACCAATGCAACAAGCTCAATAATCAGAGCCATAAAAAAAACCAAGACATCTGTCTTGGTTTTTTATTACATCAATTTTTATATTTCGATTTGACTACCTAACTCAACCACGCGGTTGGTTGGAATTTGGTAGAAGTCACTCACCGGACTGGTATTACGCTGCATAGAGATAAAGAGTTTTTCTCTCCATGGAGACATACCATCGCCCACCGAATGCACAATACGATCACGGGAAATGAAGAAGCTGATGTGCATCAAGTCATACTCAAGACCGAGCTGTTCATAGGCTTGCATCAATGCTTTTGGTACATTCATTTCATCTTTAAAACCGTAGAAGATTTTAATACGGAAGAAATGTTCAGCTAATGTTTCTGTCGTAATACGCTCTTCAGGTTCAACATAAGGCACATCTTCAATCACTACAGTGACCAAGATATTACGCTGATGTAGCACCTTGTTATGCTTGATGTTATGCAGCATGGCATGTGGCACAACGTTTGGCGTACCCGTCATAAATACTGCATCACCCGGCACCCAGTGCACGCTATTACCAATACTTTTCACAAACAAATCGAGCGACAATGTATCGTGTTCAAGTTTGGCAAAAGTAAGCTCACGACCACGTTTCCATGTCATTAAAATGGTCACGGCAATCGCACCAATGAGTAGTGGCACCCAACCGCCCGACAAGATTTTAAGTGAAGTTGCACCGACCAATACCGACTCTAAAATAAAGAACGGAATAATCAGGATCAGCACTTTTGGCAGGCTCCACTTCCAAGCGGAATAGATAAACACCGCAACCAAAATCGTGTCACACAGCATGGTTAAGGTCACAGCTAAACCATATGCACTTGCAAGGTTAGAACTGCTTTTGAAAATTAAGATTAGGATAATAATTGCGATTAAAAGTAACCAGTTTAAGAAAGGAATATAAATCTGACCTTCTTCAGACTCAGACGTATGTTTAATACTTAAACGTGGTAAATAACCCAATTGAATCGCTTGGCGCGCAAGAGAAAAGACCCCAGAAATTACAGCTTGAGAAGCAATTACCGTTGCCATGGTCGCCATAATAATCATTGGGTAAAGTGCCCATTGCGGCACCAATAAATAGAACGGGTTTTCAATTGCCGCTGGATCTCTGAGCAATAATGCGCCCTGTCCTGCGTAGTTTAAAACCAAGCATGGCAACACCACAAAGAACCATGCCATACGGATTGGTACTGGTCCGAAGTGGCCCATATCCGCATAAAGTGCTTCACCACCAGTTACCGTTAACACCACAGCGCCCATAATGAAAAAGGTCATTACTGGATGATGATAGATAAACTGAATGGCCCAGTGTGGACTGAACATACCTAACACCACAGGGGTCTGAATAACACTGTGAAGGCCTAATAATCCTAAAGATAAAAACCACACCATGGTGATCGGGCCAAAAAACTTACCGACAAAGGCCGTACCGTGTTTTTGCACCAAAAACAAAGAAATGATAATGGTAATCGCAATCGGCATGATGAACGGGTCAAACACATCGGTGGCAATAGACAAGCCTTCAACGGCTGACAATACCGAAATGGCTGGGGTAATAATACCGTCACCAAAAAACAGCGATGCACCGATAAAACCAATGGCAATCATGTAGATTTTTTTGTTGTCGGCAATTTTGGCTTTACGTAAGTTCAATGCGAGTAAGGCCATGATCCCGCCTTCGCCGTTGTTGTCTGCACGCATGACAATCGCGACATACTTGATGCTGATGATCAGCATTAAGCACCAAAAAATAATAGATAAAATTCCTAATACGTTTTCAGGCTGAATTCCCAACCCATGCGCTGCATGGAAGGACTCTTTCAAGGCATAGAGCGGACTTGTTCCGATGTCTCCAAAGACCACTCCAAGAGCTGCCAAAGCCGTGGCAGGCAAGGTCGCTTTTTTGGCCGTATTTTGCATTGTGTAATTAAACCAATATGATTTTTAGCGCAATCTTATCACCTCTATTATTTTTTTTCTGTAATGCTCGTCTTAAATCTTGGCAGGACTCGTTTTTTTAGTTACTATCGCACGCCTTGGTGAGGTGTCCGAGTGGCTGAAGGAGCACGCCTGGAAAGTGTGTATACGTTTGCGCGTATCGAGGGTTCGAATCCCTCTCTCACCGCCAGAATTCAAATTTAAAGAAGCTTAAACTTAATCGGTTTAGGCTTTTTTATTGGCTCAAACATTAAAAATAGCCAAAAAAATATTGATAATTTTTATATCCATCACAACGCCTAAATTTTATTAAGCACTTAAATTCAATGAAGAATCTTATTTCTTTAGCTAAAAAAAGCCTGCTCGAGCATAGCAACTTAAACCTGTCTTTTGCGGTCTATTCAGCTTACCAAGAGCAAAAAATCACAAACGTTCCGAATTCTAAACCCTTACTCATAATTGTATTAAGTGGATACAAAGAACTTGGAAAAACTGAAAATATTAAGTGTGATGCTGGTTCTTTTATTTTTTTAGCCAACAGCTCCAGCATTGATATGCGTAATATTCCTGATCAAGAAGAATATTTCGCTCTTCTTATCGAGTTTGATTTTGAAGATTTTAACGATCTTCCTCAAAGCTCGGGTACTTCTCAGAACTATGTTCAAGGCCAGCTTAATTCTCTTTTAGAAAGTGCCCTACATCAGTTTATAGACTTCTCTTTAGTTGCCCCTCCTTCTGCATTTAAATTTAGAAAAAGAGAACTTCTAGAACTTATTTATTATTCGGGCTATACCGACATCTCTAAACTCAACATGAATACAAGCTTGAGCGAAAAAGTTCAGGCTTTTATTTCTGATCATTTATCTACAGAACTCACCGCTGAATTTATCGCTGCTCAACTTTTTATGAGCTCATCAACGCTAAGAAGAAAACTGAAAAGTGAAGGAAACAGCATTCAAGACATTCGAAATAGAGTAAGGCTGGGACACGGATTACACTTACTTCAAACCACCAATGACAGCATTGGAAATATTGCTTTTGAATGTGGCTATCAATCTCAATCCCGATTTACTGAACAATTTAAAGACTTGTTTGGGATTACCCCACGTGAGCTACGCAAAACCAAAATGCTCACTTAGGGCGAATATATGGCAAATCTGCGTATAAAAAACTTTTAGAAGAAAACTTAAGATCTTTTGCACATTTAAAAAAGGTTCTTAAGCAAGCAAATGAAAAAAGTAGCAGTAATTTTATCGGGTTGTGGTTATTTAGATGGTTCTGAAATTAGAGAATCTGTTTTAACCCTATTAGCCTTAGATACAGCCAATATTGAATATCAAATTTTTGCACCCGATGAGCCTTTGTTTCATGTCATTGACCATGTAAGCGGTGAAATAAACCTGACTGAGCGAAGAAATGTTTTACAAGAAGCGGCAAGAATTGCCCGAGGTAAAATTTCACTACTTCATAAACTCGATGCAAATGAATTTGATGGTCTTATTTTACCGGGTGGCTTTGGTGTCGCAAAAAACTTATCAACTTTTGCATTTAAAGGCGCAGAGGCACGTGTACATGGTACGGTAGCTTCAATTTTAAAAGCGTTTCATCAGAGCAAAAAACCGATTGGCGCAATTTGTATTTCGCCTGCACTCTTGGCGCTTACATTTGGAGAGTTACACCCAACTATTACTTTAGGCTCTGACATTAACATGGCTAAGGAAATTGAAAAAACGGGTTCAATTCACCATGCCTGTCCAACCTCAAGCTGTGTGGTCGATCAACAAAACTTATTTGTTACCACCCCTGCCTATATGGATGATCAAGCTAACTTAAAAGATATCTATGCAGGTATTATAAGCTTGGTGAATGCCATGACAGCTTTAGCAAATTAAAGTGTTTGATCAGGGATAGAGATTGCTATCCCTCATTTAATTATGTTCTTTAATAAATCACCTACCTACTGGGGATAGGCCTTCACAGTGGTGTAGAAAACCAACTGAAAAGAAGTCTCAGCGCTTACTATCGAATAAATTCAAGCGATCAAACTATAAATTAGTAAATACTAAGAAGCATTTTCCCCTTTCAATTCTAAGACTATTGGTCTTTGTTTTATTAATGTTATAGCCTAAAAGTTAGTAATAATATGTGAATGTTACCGTATTAAAGTTAATTATAATATGTGACTGCTGAATTACTTTTGAGATGGATTTAATACTTAATCTGTTTTGAGTATTTTACTCTATGTCAAATTGCTAAAAAGCAACACAACTATCTTGTGCTATTAAAAAATCAACAACTAATTACTACTTTATAAAAAAGGTGCCATTATGGGTTATCTGCGTAAAAAAAGTTTCATGTTCTTTCTTGATGCTGACGCTCCAGTAGCGAATAAAACGTTAAGCAAAAATGAAATTGAAGAGATTGAGTTAAAACATAACGAAAATAAGAAGCAAAGGATTGAAAATCTGATCACATCCTATGCACAAGATCTTGGACAAACAAATGAGGAACGACTTCGAAAAGTAGCGAATACTGTAAAGGAATTAGATAATAATACAAATGTGCTCCATGAATACATTCGTCGAACCTTCCGAGCTCCGAGTGAAATGCCTTGGCGCACATTCTGCCATGAAGTTCACAAAATCGCGCACTCGCAAGCCGAGTTACCAGATAACAGCTATAAACCTAGACACTCTACTGGAGATACTGTCCGTTTCAGACAAGATGGATATCTGGGTGTCAACGTTCAACCGGAAGGTACCAGTTATGATGCCGAAAAGCGCGAATATTATGATAACGGTGAAAGAAATCCTGCTTTGTGGGTAACCGTAGATGAGGGATGGGAAAAAGACGGTAACTGGGGAGGTTATCTTCAGATCAGTTGTGTCACACAGAATAATAAATACATAGACTCTAGTAACGGATGGGTATTACCGGTGTCTTCTAAGGCTGATAAGGTTACATTTTACGATATGGGTAACTACTACGAGATCTGGCAGAAAGATCGTGAGTCAGGGCGCCCACTGACAGTAGAAGGTAATATCTTACGATTCGTATCCGGAGCCACTCCAGCGAAGTGGAACATTGTTGATTAAATTTGGGACTGATTTAACCTGAATATCTGATGTAATTCAGATGCTTAATAGGACCCGGTGGCATTAACCTTACCGGGTTTTCTGAATAAATGAGTGCACTATTGCAATATATTTAAGCCTCTATCCCTCTATTTAATTGTGTTCTTTGTATAAATCTAATCAACAATAAGTAACTTCGCACCATTCAAGCTAAAAGACTGATGTGGCTCTGAATTGTCTCCGACTTGATAACTCATACCTGAAGTTAAAGTAAATGTTCGCCCGTCTTTCAACCTACTTTCTAACTCACCTTCTAGGCAAAATAATATGTGCCCTTTTTCACACCAATGGTCTGCCAAATAATTTGCTGAATACTCGACAAGCCTTACTCTTATTTTGTTCCCTTCTTCACCAAAATATTGGGTTTTCCAATAAGCTTTTCCTGTTTCACCGCTATATTCAGAAACTTCTATTTCTTCCCAGTTTGTAATTTGAAATGGAAAAGGCGCGATATTCATAGTTTTTCCAAAGATGCATTATTGTATTTTCAACTTATAGACAAAATTGGTTTTTGCAAACGATTTAAAAGTCTATTTCTTAAGGTCCACTGCCTAACTCAGAAAGAAGTCCATTAAACTTCCCTAATCAGCCTTAATCCAAATCGAACACTTCTAATGACTCTACATAAGGCAAAATAAGATATTCATGATGAGATAAATGCTGTTCTAGCTGGTTATGCGTTGTTTGATTGAATTGATAAAAGTTGCTCAACTCATTAAGCAATTGAGACGTTTTATTTGCATCAAATTTTGGTGTTTTCATAAAGAATAATAAGCTTGCCCCTAATCCCACATACTCTAAGCCATAGTTTTGATCTAAATGCTCAATCAAGCTAAAAGACTCAAAAGGATTCAAATCACAACTAAAATATCCATTGAGGCATGCTGCAAATTTTTGAGTTTCAGTTGGACTATTGACTAACTTTACTTGAATAACGGCATCTAAAATTTTGTCGGGTTCAGCATTGATCTGTAGCAGAGTTGCTTGATCTTCATCGCTATAGTTAAGTTTTTTAGGCAAGTTATTAAAGTTTATATAATTTTCTGGCTTCAATAATTGTTCAATATGATATTGAAGCTCTAAAGGTCGAGTATTTTCCCAACTTGCTGCACTGTCATCTTCAACGAATTCTGTAGTATCAAAATAAAGTCCATCCCCCATTGAAGCATGCATGGAGGTGTATTCACATTGCCCAATATCTTCTAAAAGTAATAATACTTTTTTAGGTAAATGCTTCTGCTTAATTTCTGAATATAAGTTAACGACATCGTTCCATGAGTTTATTTCACTGATTGTTGCGTAGCATATTAATTCATGAGCATCGTCAGTTATAAGGGAGTTTTCTTTTTCTTTAATATCAAGAATAGTCATAAATTTTTAAATTTAATCTATATTTAGTGGACATTTATATCATAAATAAATTGTATATTTAACTTAAAACCTTAATGTAACTTTTTAAAAAATCTTCTATATAAGAAGCCCAAACTCTCAAGTTTAGGCCTCCTTTTTAAGCTTACTCAGACAACGCTAATAACTTCTGAACATACTGAACCGCATTATCCGCTATGTCTTGGTGTGTCGGAACATCGTCATCTTCTGATGGATTTGTGTCTAAACCATAAAATGCATGAAGTGGTTGGTAGTCCGCGCCCACATATAAAGCCGTTAGCTTAAATGGAATAAAAATCTGCTCTAAAGAAAGGTTATATCCACCATACTCTGAATAAACTTTTTCTTGCACACCTGCAGACAAAGCCAACATAAACTTTTTATTTTTAAGCTTATCGCCTGTTGAACCATACCCCCAACCATAAGTCACAACTTCATCAATCCATTGTTTCAAAAGCGGTGGACAGTTAAACCAATACACTGGAAATTGAAATACTAAATTTTCGTGTTCTTCTACCAGTGCTTGCTCTTTGGCAACATCAATTACGCCATCTGGGTAGGCTTGATAAATTTGGTGAACTGTAAATTGGTCTGGGTATTTTTCTAATTCCTCTACCCATCTTTTATTTACAACAGACTGGTCTATGTGGGGATGGGTAACAATCACTAATGTCTTTTTCATTATGGAAACACGCTTATCGGAAAGTTGATAAATCGATTATAGAAGTGTGCTTTCCTAAATATAAGTACGGTAATTTATGTTATATACTATACTAAAAGATAGTGTAGATTTTAAAAATGGATGAATGCGTACCATCAAATACTTCATTAGAAGATACGGGTTTTGGCTACACCCTTTCTTTGATTAATGGCAAATATAAAATGATTATTATGTATTGGCTATATGAAAAAAATGTCATGCGTTTTAATGAGATGCAACGCTGTATTGGCAACATTTCATTTAGAACACTCAGTAATACACTTAAAGAATTGGAAAGAGATGGGCTGATTACTCGCAAGGAATATCCTCAAATTCCGCCAAAGGTTGAGTATCGACTTTCAGAAAAAGGGCAATCTTTAATTCCTTTGTTAGATATGATGTGCCAATGGGGCGAGCACAATAAGCCGTCTTAGTTTTATAGACTTGAAGTGATACTAAATATGAGAAGTGAATTAAAAGAAATTTTTATTAAGGGATGCGACGATAAAATTGAAAAGAAGGGAGACAATGTCGGTCTATCTTTTTATGCTTTTTTTAAAAATAAGAACGATAACCCTGAGTTACTGATGGAAGCAGCGCATTGGTGGATTATGGAGCATAAGCTAGATCACTTCGAAAAAGCTGTGAAGATTAAACAATTGGTTTTGAGTGAAAGCTAAAAATAGAATTATTTAAAAGGCTTAAATTTAAGTAAATTAAGCCTTTTTATTAATAATAAATTCAATTTAAATATAAAGTATTTATAAAGATTCATCTTCCCTAAAATAATGATTATCTTTTAAAACTCTAATCATTTCACCAATAGATTGGGATAAATCATCTGGTGTGTAACGATTACTTTTCATACTAGAATTTTCAGGATGATGTATATGATTTCGGATAAAAGTCATTAAAGTTACAGATGTATTTGATAGTATCTCTCCTTTTGATTCTTTAATCCAAATCTTACATTTGGGACAATTTTGGCTTTCTAACCATGCATCAAAATCTTTTTCTTTATAATTCTCTGATTTTTCTTGTAAATATCCATATAGTTCATTGTGTAAATCAACAGTAGGTAAATTGTAAGCTTTATAATTAATTTCTCCCCATGTTGGACTCCACGGGAAGAAGTAGTCCATGTTTGCCTTTGTAATAGTATTTTTATGATTTTCCTTTTTAAATATAAAAATCCCAACCTTATCAAGATATTGAGAATTTAAGAAATATGGTGAGTGAGTAGTAACGAAAACTTGTCGATATGTAGCTAGTTCCAAAAGAGCATCGAATAATTTTATTTGGCCCATAGGATGTAAACATATTTCTGGTTCATCTATAAATAAGTAGAATGGTCTAGAGGTTTGTTTTTCTGGATCAAATGCAACTTCTTCCGCATAAATCTGAAGTAACGCTAAAGCAACTGATCGCTGCATACCATTACCCTTTTCATCCATTTTGACCGGTATGCCATCATCAATAAGTATAGATGAGCCTTTAAAAAATGATTCTATTTTAGGTGTATCGAACTGGAAATTTAAAGAAGCATTACCAAATTGATTTGAAAAAATAGAATTAAGTTTATTTTCGATAACTGAAATTTTTTGTCTTAACTCTGATGACTGTGAATTAAAAACCTCATTGAATTTTTTTTCAAACTCAATAAATTCTTCTGTTTTTGCATGTTCTGATGCTATTTCTTTTAAAAGAGTTCCACATAAAGTGGATGCACCAAAAGCAGCCTCATCACTAGGGTTTGTATCAGCCCAAATAAAGTTGGTTTCAAAAAGTTTTCTTATTGTTCCATCAAGCCCCCCTGTATTAATAAATGAATTGTTATCTCTATTCCATGTTTTCAAAGTTTTTATTTCAGATGTAGATCGAGATATTTTAAAATAATCTTTTCCTTGGTCACACTGATAAATTACCTGCTTAAAGGGAACTAATTTATTAGGTTGAGCAAATGTATCAATAACTTTAACTATGGCGCCAGTAAATTCTAATTCAACAATTGCTTCCGCTGCCAAGTTTCCACATGCACTTTTATGGCGAATTACTTCTAGATCTTTTTTTGTACTATTTCTAATAAAATCAATAGCCTCTAATACAGTTGATTTTCCACTGTTATTTTCTCCAATAAAAATATTAAGACCACTACCTTTTTCACCATTTGGGGTATTAAAAGGTAGGTAATTTTTCTCATCAGAGAATCCTTTAAAATTTGTAATTTTAAGGCTATTTATATGCATGAATCCCCCATAATTTTTTTTTAAACAAGTATTTAAAAATATATATGGATAAAGTATATTCAGCAATGGAATCTCTCTAAATCTTTCCCATGAACAAGCAAGGGCTGTTAATGGGTGTTAGTTCCCACAACTAACGTAATTAGATAGGGAGTATGAGCATGACTAAAAAATTAGTCGATGTACGCGCATATAAACGCTATCGTTTAGGTGCTTGGGAGCATGTTTGTAAACACAAACGCTCTTATCCTAAACGTTAAAGTTTATATATAGAGAGATTCCTTTAATTTTTTAGAATAAGAAAATAAATATATTTTAAATTAATAAAAAAACCATGCATTTTATCAAGGCAAGTATAGTCGACACGCTATGGTCAATCGCATGTTATAATTCGCTAAGCGAATTATAACATGCGATTGACCATATTAAAAATTACATTAAAATCAAAAACTTAAATAAAAAATTTATTGATTTACCATTTCTAAAATATAAAGACCAAATCTTTTAGTTTGATTCTTCCCCCCTCAAACCCGACTTAGAAAATAATCAATCAAATATTCCCTTTCATCAGTTTGATTTGAGCTTAAAAGCTGCACCATTGCTCCATCGACCACAAACAAAAACATATGCGCATCTTCAACTGTAGCGGCAGGTTTTACGGTTAAAAGTAGTTTGTGAATTTCCTGAATAAGCCAGTTTCGATAATCAACCACCACTTTATAAGCCGACGGATAATGCTTTTCTATTTCAAAAATTGCTTTAAAAGGCAAACGATAAAGCCCGTCTGAGTCAGCATGTAAAAAGAAAATTCTCTTGAGTTTATCGAACACCATCAGTTCACGGTATGAATAGATCGTGGAAAATACCTCTTCTTTTAAAGCGTCTGTTTGAAAAGTTAAGCTCATCTGAATGAGTCTTTCTTTTGAGTGGAAGTAGTTGTAAAAGGTGGCTTTGGGAATTTGAGAGTCAGCAATAATTCGGTCTACCCCGACTTTGTGAAACCCAAATTGGTTAAATAAATCTTTTGCCGTGTGGAGCACTCGCAATGCTCTAAATGAAGCTTCTAAATTTTTCATGTATATCGCTTAAAATAATTTTTTGTTGTAAATAAAAGAGATAGAAATGCCATCGCTCTTAAATTGAGCGCTAAATACAGGCGTGCAAAAGCAGCACAAAAATGGTGTGCTCGCCTATCTCTGGTTTTATTGTTGCTATGATTTTTTAGTCGTAATGACCTATGGCTTAAGACCTAGAGTCGGTTAAATCGTTTTAAAGACCAGTTGGGTATAGAGTCAAAGATTTTGGCGAAGGTTGCCAATGAGTGAGATGAAATAGTACGCATGTGCGGACTCCTTGTGTGTAAAGGAGTTCTACCCGATCACTGTCAAATGATGGTGGTAGAACGAGAGAAGGTTGACAGACTGACACACAAGAATCAGCACGCACAAGGCGTCCCTCCCTCGCCCTACCGCTACGAAGGGGGACGAACGAGTTCGCCACCAAAAAGAGAACTTTTTGATGTCTTGTGTGTTATATCGATCTGTCAAAATCGACTGGCAATGTAGGCCAGCAGGCAAAGGATAATCCGCGTGTTTTTGAGTGTCAATGTGATATTGGCTATTCATTTATAAAGATTATTTTTATTTTTCATTGGCATAGTGCTTTAAGAATATATTTTCTTAAAGTTTAGTTTTTCTGGTCACTTCATTGTTAATTTATCATTCATTTTCAAAACGGTTTAAATGTATTGATTGATCAGGCTATAAATAAAAGCTACAGTAAATAAAGTTTGAATTTTATAACTTTAAATAAATTGATAATGCATGCAGGCAAAGACATGGAAACCATACATGATTTTTATCGCCGCTTTTCTTTAACCAGAGATAGCGATTACTCGGTTCCATCGACTTCGTTTGGACATTTTAACGTGTTCCAACGCGATGCCTGCTCATTTCTGACGCCTTATAGCCGCCGCGATTATTATAAAATTTCACTGGTTTTAGGTACAGGTGAACTTCACTATGCTAACCGCTGGATACGAGTCGACCGCCCTGCTTTACTGTTTTCAAACCCAATGGTTCCCTACGCTTGGGAAATTAATTCGCCTGAACAAGCAGGCTGGTTTTGCCTATTTACCGAAGAGTTTGTAAACCAAGAATCAAGACAAAGCTTTTTAAAAGACTCGCCACTGTTTAAAGTCGACGGCGACCCGCTATATTTTTTAAACGACCAGCAAGTTGAAGAAATTTCATTTATTTTCAAAAAGATGATGAATGAAATAAATTCAGACTACATTCATAAATACAACGTTTTAAGAAATTATTTGCATCTGATTGTGCATGAAGCCATGAAAATGCAACCGACCCAACAGTTTGAAAAACATAGTAATGCTTCGGTGCGCATTTGCCATTTGTTCTTTGAATTATTAGAGCGCCAGTTCCCAATCGACTCGCCACATTTTCAGCTTAAACTCAAAACTGCAAATGACTTTGCCTATGGCTTGTCAGTGCATGTGAACCATTTAAACCGCGCTGTAAAAGAAGCCACAGGTAAAACCACCTCTGAGCATATTAGCTCGCGTATTACGCAAGAAGCCAAAGCGCTGCTACAGCACACCAGTTGGAATATTTCTGAAATTGCGTATAGCTTAGGCTTTGAATATTCAGCGTATTTCACCAATTTCTTTAAGAAAAATACGGGCTTTTCACCTAAAAAGTTCCGTGAAGACTGCGTAGCCTAAAAACAGATTGTTTGAATTTTATAATTATTGGTTTGAATGTTATACGTCAGTTTGAGCCAAAGCATTTTATAGTTTTTCTACTCAAGTGATTTTGCAAAAAGAGTGTGAAAAATGAAATATAGAACTTTAGGACAAACAGGCGAAAAAGTATCAGCACTTGGTTTAGGTTGCATGGGAATGAGCTTTGCCTATGGTGCCTCAGATGACACACAAAGCATTGCCACTCTAGAAAAGGCATTAGACCTCGGCATTAACTTTTGGGACACTGCCGACATGTACGGCAACGGCGCAAACGAAGTTTTACTCTCAAAAGTTTTAGAAAAACATCGCGACAAAGTATTTTTGGCGACCAAATTTGGCTTCCGCTATAAAGAAGATAACCTTAACCCACAAAACTCTTTAGAGTCTTATATCGACGGCTCTCCTGAGTGGATTAAAGTTGCGGTCGAAAACAGTTTAAGACGTTTAAATACAGACGTGATTGATTTGTATTATGCGCACCGCATTGACCCGAATGTTCCAGTTGAAGACACCATTGGCGCAATGGCTGACTTAGTCCAACAAGGTAAAGTTCGCTATTTAGGACTCAGTGAAGCTTCGGCTGAGACCATTCGCAAAGCACATGCGATTCATCCGATTGCAGCGGTTCAACATGAATATTCGCTACTTACCCGTGAGTTTGAGCAAACCCATTTGCAAACCATTCGTGAGTTAGGTATTAGCCTTGTGCCGTATTCACCGCTGTCACGTGGTTTAATTACCAATACGCTTGATGTGGGCAACCTAGACGAAAACGATTTCCGTCGTCAGTTACCACGTTATCAAGGTGATAACTGGAAAAATAACCAAAGCTTGGCGCAAGCATTTAGCGAGTTTGCCCAAAGCAAAAACGCGACAGCAGCTCAACTGGCTTTGGCTTGGATTTTGGCGCAAGGTGACGACATTATTCCAATTCCGGGTACGCGTAAAATCGAACGTCTTGTGGAAAATGCGGCTGCTGTAGACCTTCATTTAACAGCAGCAGATTTGGCAGAAATTGAAGCGATTATCGCGAGATATCCAAACATGGGCGCACGCTATAACGCTCAGCAACTTGCTGCGGTGAATCACTAAAATATAGGCCATAAAAAAGTCCGACTCCGTGTCGGACTTTTTTAATTTAGTCTTTGCTATATGTGCCTTGCTGGCGTCCACCTTCCCAGATCGCATCTAAGGATTTATCCGAAATCGTTAGGCTTTCAGGGAAAATGCTTAAACCCTTTTTAAATTTAGAGTCTGGTTTTAAACCAATACAGCCCCCGTTTTTCCACCATGTGCCTTCGGCATATTGGTCTAAAGCACCCACAGCGAGCATCCATTGAAACTTGCCGTCTGGCTGGAGTAAAAGTTCTGAACCAACTTCCATCACGCCATTTAAATAATAGTGCCCACTCCACGTCTCATCGGATTTTTGGAATTTCACTTCCTTACAGGTGCTGGTTGGCTCTGCATAAATGTGAGCAGAAAAAATAACCGTCGAAAGAAGTAGTAAAGGCGCAAATATATTTTTCATTATTGTGTTCCTATCGTTTTTATTTTCCAGACTCAACTTTTAAATACGTTCCATCGGCATAAACGTTATGTCCAAAGCCACAGCCCGACTCGCCTTCGCTTTGTTTAACTTGAATATAATTTCCTAATTTCGCGTTAGATTTAAAATCGAGCTGAATGCGGCAGTCTTCATTTTTATAAACCGTTTGCTTTTTATTAGTCGGCATTTTGGTGTCGAACTCACCCATGTTTGGGCCATAGATCAAGCTTCTAAGTCCCATATATAAACCGGCATAGCTGATTGCATATTGGCCCTGTTTACGACTTACCGTGATGTGATCCCACTCCCCAAAACCGGAGTAACGGACATATTCACCTGATAGGTCATTTGATGCTTTAGGGGCAGGTAACAGTTTAAGATTAAACTGGCTAGATTTTGATTTTTCATCGAGCATAAACCACGATCTTGCCCAGAGTGGTTGACCCAATTTAGCATAGGCTAAGCCCACATTATTGTTGGCAACTTCAATATCTCGGTCGGTAAATTTAACTGTGGTTTCGTCTGCATTGGCTTTACAAAATGCTGTCCAAGAGGCTTGGTTCTGGAAATTTTCGAGCGCTTTTTTATATTGTTTTTGGTCGTAGTTTTTCTTACCTAAGCTCGCGTATTGCTTCACTTTATTACAGCTTTGTTGTAATTCTTGTTCAAAAGAAAACTCTGCATGCGTGACCGCCAAAGCCGAAAGTGTGAGAACCGCGCAACCTGAAATAATCGATTTAATCATTTTTAAAATTCTTTAATAATTAACTAATTATATAATATGAGCTGGCGCTATAAATCACAATTATTTGAAACAAAAGTCTATTAGAAGAGTTTATGTTTTTATAAAAATAGTTAAATCCATACAAAATAAATTTTTGAAAATATTGAACTTAACTGGTTACTTTAATTGAATATTCAACCAAAAAATAATGTAGACTGCATGCGTAAAAATTAGGAAAAATTATAAGAGTGAATAATTTAATTATTGGAACCCTATTTGCACTGTGTGCAGCAGCTTTAAATGCATCTATTGGTGTAATTAGTAAATTACTCATGCACAGTGGTTTAAACCCGCAAGACATTGCCTTTTTAAAAACCATTATCGCCTTTTTCTTTTTAAGTATGTTTTTATTTAAAGTGCCTGACAGCCAAAAGGTTGCATTTATTAGCAACACGCCAAGTAAACTCAGCGTTTTTGCTCAAATTGCCATATGTGCTTTTTTAGGAATTTTCTCGCTATTCTTTTTTGAGACCATTGCCTATAACCATGGTGCTGCGGCCAATGTGGTGGTGGTACTCATGGCTTCGGCTGCCATCTCTGCCCTATTTTTTGGGAGGTTCATTTTAAAAGAAAGCATCTATATTCATTCGCTTATTGGAACATTATTAGCGGTTGCTGGGATTAGTATTATTTCGTGGAAAGGTGAAAATAGCCTTTTAATGCTGATTAATGCTTCTATTGCCGGTACGGGTTATGGCTTATTTTCGGTTTTAGTGAAAAAGTTCAAATTAAACGGCGGCCTGTTTCTGACTAAATACTTACTACTGTTTGGTAGTGTTTATCTTGCAGTTCCGTTTTTAATAAACTTGCATAGCATTACTTTTAATAGTGACATCATTTTAGGTTTGATTGGTTTAGCTGTTCTACCAACCATACTCGGCTTTTTCTGTACCACTAAAGCGTTGTCTTATATGAGTGCCGCAAAGGTACAAGTGACCGAGCTTTCAGAACCTATTTTTGCAGCGCTTATGGCTTGGGTTTTCATTCATGAACAGCCGACTTTATCGTTTTTATATGGCGCGATTTTTATTATTTCAGGCATCGTTTTAATTAATAAAGCGCCAAAATCAAACTAGCCGATTTCATCTATTTCGTTGGCGTGGTGACAAGCGACTTGCACCACACTGGCAAAGTTAATCGCCATTTGTGAAGGGGCATGTTTCTTATAAGCAAGCCCTAAACCCACCGTAGGAACAGGCGCTTTCAAAGAGCGATAAGCCACACCCTGTATTTGCAATTGTTTGGTAGACTCGGGAACCAAAGACACCCCCAAATTTGCAGACACTAACGATAAAATCGACACAATTTGCGGAGCATTTTGTCCAATTTTCGGTTCAAAGCCACGCTCATGGCAGGCTTGTTTAATCGCATCAAAAAGCCCTGCACTAATGGATGGTGGCGAGACAATAAAATCAAGCTCTCGTAGTGCCGTTAAATCAATTTCTGGTGATGCATCATCGAGTTGAAAAGACTCGGAAGGCAAAGCCGCAATGAGTGGTTCTGCTAATAATTCTTGAATAATTAAACTATCTGGAATATTTCGTGGTGAACGAATAATCGCGACATCTAAGCGATCTTCAAGCAACAAATCGATGAGCAGTAAAGTGTTGGCTTCTTCAAGTTTTAAATTCACTTTCGGATATTGCTGCTGAAAATAACGAACGCATTTAGGAATTAAAGGGTTCAACATTGAAGTGCCTGTAAAACCTAGCCGTAATTGGCCCACTTCGCCATTTGCCACTTGTTTAACTAAGCTCGCCGCATCTTCTACACGCTGCTGTACAGGCTGAATGGCATTTAAAAAGGCAAGCCCTGCTTCGGTCAGCTCCACCCCATGAGGCGAACGAATAAATAAATCTGCACCTAGCTCTTCTTCTAAGTCTCGTATTTGCATGCTTAAAGGCGGCTGGCTCATGTTTAAACGTTGCGCAGCTTTGGTAAAGTTTTTTTCTTCTGCTACCGCTAAAAAGTAGCGTATATGCCTGAGTTCCATTGCTATATATAAAACATATTATGATCCATTGTTAAATATATTAGAAAAATACCTCTCAAATTGCTAATTTTAATTTATCGAATTTTCTCGATGCAGCATGCCTTTAGGCACTGCTCTTTTTCTGTCATGGTCATGATATGAACTCTTCATCTACACCCAGGACCTTAAACACTGAGGCAACGTCTGTTCTTTCCCGTGAGTGGATTCACAAAGGGACTAAAGCCTATAAACACGCAGGATTTGCTTTATTCCTGGTAGGTTTTGCTAGTTTCTCTCTGATTTATTGTGTACAGCCACTCCTGCCCGCATTTAGCCAAAGTTTCCGGATTAGCCCTGCGAGTAGCTCTTTAGCGCTGTCATTAACGACTGCCTTTTTGGCGATTTCGATTGTGCTATCAAGCGCGTTTTCACAAGCGATTGGCCGTCGTGGTGTAATCTTTACGTCCATGCTGTGTGCAGCAGTTCTTAATATTGTCTCAATGTTTACCCCAAACTGGCACAGTTTACTGATGGCACGCGCGTTAGAAGGTTTATTGCTCGGTGGTGTTCCCGCAGTGACGATGGCTTGGATTGCCGAAGAAATTGCACCTGAGCACCTAGGTAAAACTATGGGTTTATATATTGCAGGTACGGCTTTTGGTGGCATGATGGGCCGTGTCGGCATGGGTATTTTGGTTGAATATTTTTCGTGGCGCACCGCCTTAGGCTTACTTGGAGCAATCTGTTTTGTTTGCTCAATTGCCTTTTTAAAATTACTTCCCGCATCGCGTAATTTTGTGCAGAAAAAAGGGCTGAATTTAGGCTTTCACATGCAAATGTGGCGCGCTCATTTAACCAATACAAAACTATTACGTCTGTTTGCCATTGGGTTCTTGCTCACTAGTGTGTTTGTGACCTTGTTTAACTATGCCACTTTCCGTTTAAGTGGAGCGCCTTATTCACTCAGTCAGACACAAATTAGCCTTATTTTCTTGTCGTATAGCTTTGGTATGGTGTCTTCATCATTGGCAGGTAGCTTAGCCGATCGCTTTAGCAAAAAAACCATGATGATGAGCGGCTTTGCCTTAATGATTGTAGGGAGTCTCATGACCCTGCTCAGCTCTCTTTTTGGCATTATTATTGGCATCGCATTTATTACTACAGGCTTCTTTATTACCCACTCACTTACGAGTAGTTCTGTGGGTGCCGAAAGCAAACAAGCTAAAGCTCATGCCAGTTCGCTTTACTTGCTGTTTTACTATATGGGTTCAAGTATCGTCGGCTCGGCAGGTGGTTGGTTCTGGTTACACGGTGGCTGGAGTGCGATTGTCGGTTTAACCGTGTTCTTGTCTTTAATTGGAATATTTTTAGCGATTTATACATCACATGCCAAAGCGCATTAATGTAGTAAAACCTTAACTTTTTTAGGCTAAACCCAATGAGCATTTAAAAATCATATGAAAAAATTTAAATGCTCATTTTTTGGCTTGTATTTTTTTTAAGAAACTGTAAAATTCACTCCACATCGCCGGCATAGCTCAGTTGGTAGAGCAACTGACTTGTAATCAGTAGGTCCACAGTTCGAATCCGTGTGCCGGCACCATCATTAAACCTCATGAATATTTGATTTATGGGGTTTTTTGTTGCCTGTAGGTTTTGTACAGTGCTAGCCCAACGGACTATTTAACGGTCCATTTGATCGATAGTCTGTTGGTCCAAATAGATCATTGGGCCTACTCTTTTTCCTTATCCAACATGTTCCCCATATCGTTTCCAGCTCTTTGGCCTTCCATGCGAATTGCGATGTCGATATACCAACTTTCATAGTTGCTATCGCAGCACAGAGCAGAACGCATGGAAAACTTAAGACGTTAGGGGAATTCTAAAAGTTCCTTGCATTTCCTGTTTCGGGCTGGACATCTAAGGGGAGTGCCTGATGGTTGTGGGGAATTTCCAAGTATAAAAATCATTAATATTGGATATGCTATTAAAATCTATAGATAGCAGCCTCGTCACTAGAAACAAAGCTGCCTTTCCTCTAATAAAGATCCGATAAATCTAAGTCAATTTACTATTTGACTTGCGGTAAAATAAGTTAATGAATAAATACATTTGATGCGATCAAATCATTTAATGAACTATGATTATCTACAAGCAAAATCAATTCTTGAGAATTATACATAGAGTGACTTGAACCATCCCTATCAACAGAAACAATTAATCCAGACTGAGTATCTTGTACAGATACATAGCCTTGAAGATTTCCACTGTCATTTATGAGTAATTGAGATAAATCAATTTTATCTTGCTCAGCAAGATTAAAATCCGTCCACTCACTCTTAGCATTTCCGCCTAAATTATCTATATTATCAAGAACATTGAAAATCAACGTATCTGCGCCAGCATCTAAATTATAAGAGTAAGTTTGATCTGCTATAATTGTCTCAATTACATCATTACCAGTTGTACCAAGCACAGTTTTGGCAATATGTTGCTCAATTTGAGCTTTATCCCAAACAGTTTCATCATCAAATACAATAGAAGATAAATTATCCTTACCAAAACGTATTGTTGATGCTGAATCATTGAATGATATTATGATTAGTGAATCCGACTGCTTAAGTGAAATATCACTAGAAAGCACTGATTTTAAATGAAGAATATTTTCTTCATTTGTATTATCTAAAATATGAATATAACTTGATGTACCAAGTAATGTTTTATCTACAATATAAATATCATTACCTGCTTGACCCAATAAAGCCGTATACGCATTTGAATTACCACCATAAACCAACGTATCACTACCAGCCCCACCATATAGATAGTCCGAACCTGTATTAGAAATTAACGTATCATCTCCATCACCACCATACAGATAATCATCCTGTACACCACCTTGTATCGTATCATTACCATCTAGACCATAAATTATGGAATAATTAGCATCTGCCAGTAAATGATCATCTCCATCTGTACCTAATAATCTACCGATAATATTGGCTTCAATTTGTGCTTTATTCCAAACTGTTCCATCGTCAAACACAATTGAGGATAATTGTCCCTCACCAAAATGTATGGTGGCAGTTAAATCATTAAATGTAATAATTCTATCCGCACTAGCTTGTTTTAAGATAATTTCATCAGCTGAAACTGATTTCAAATAAAGTGTATTTTGTTCATTTGTATTATCTAAGATATGAATATAACTTGATGAACCAAGTAATGTTTTATCTACAATATAAGTATCATTACCTGCTTGACCTAGTAAAGCCGTATAGCCATTTGAATTACCACCATAAATCAACGTATCACTACCAGACTCACCATATAGATAGTCCGAACCTGTATTAGAAATTAACGTATCATCTCCGTTCCCGCCATATAGATAATCATTTCCAGTAGATCCTTTAATAATTTGAGTAAATGTAGGGTCTGTTGGTTTGTAAGTTCCTGATACAGTATTAATTATAGTGGTTAGTGGTTGAGAACTATTCCCAGCTTGATCTGTAGCAGTTACCCTATATTCTACATTTAACCAATCGAATTTTTCCTCAATATTTACGTGAACCCAAGCCCCATCAATTTTTTGCTCAACAGCATAACTATCACTTGGCGCATTAAAAATAATTTTATCTGTACTAGCATCGTAATTAAACAAATTAGCCAATATAGGTGCCGTAGTATCAGGTGCATTTATATTAATTGAACTTTCATTACCTTTAGCATCCGCAGCAATTACTTTTAATAATTCACCATCTTCATAAACTGTATTCAAAATTACATTGTAATACCCGGATGCATCAGCTATTGCCGAACCGATTACATCACCTGCAGTATTTTTAACAATTATTGTGGTATTTGCTTCAGTTGTACCTTGTACTGATTGCCCTTCAGCCCATCCACCTTGAATAGTTGGTTGATGCAAAATTGGTGGCGTACTATCTGGTGCAATAACCTCTTTCGCTTCAGTTTTATTATCCGATTGATCTGCTGCCGTTACGCTTAAGCTTTCACCATTTAAGTAAGCTTTATCAAGAGTAATAGAATAATTTCCTGCCTCATCTGCATTAGCTGTGCCTACAACTTTTGTTTCGTAATGGTCTACTTCTAAAATAGTTTTTGGCACTTCTTGCGTTACATTTACATTTATAACGGGGACCATTGAACTAGAATAATTTACTGTCAAAGTATAGGTTCCAGGCGGTAATACCGAACCTTTTGCTAAATCAATACTGTAATTGCCGTCTCCAACTTGGGAAATACTACCATTTAGACTTGTATTTAAACTCGCACTAGAAAGAGTTGAACTATAACTACCAGAAAGTGAATTAGTCGAAGAACTCAAATTTAAAGAAACATGTGCATTTGTGCCTGTAACTTCGAAAGAATATGTTTTCGATAAAGAATTTGACTGTACTGTCTCACTCAAAACAGATTGGGTTTCTAAAACAGTGACTTCTTTATAAATAGCAGTTATTTGTTCTACTGTCACTCTTGCACCTACTTCAGTCGTACCTGTAACCACTTTACCTGCAGCATCTATAATTGCAGTTAAACTTGATGGTGCCGTGGTGTCGGGTGCATTAACTGTTTTTGGTGCGGTAGCATTACCAGATTGATCTGATGCTGTAGCACTTAAGCTTTCGCCATTTAAGTAAGCTTTGTCTAGGGTAACTGAATATTTACCTGTGGCATCAGCAGTACCTGTACCGATTATAGTTCCTGCAGTATTTTTAATTGTTACAACAGCATTCGCTTCAGTTACACCTGTAACCACTTTACCTGATGAATCAATCGTTGCAGTTAAACCTGTTGGTGCCGTGGTGTCGGGTGCATTAACTGTTTTTGGTGCGGTAGCATTACCAGATTGATCTGATGCTGTAGCACTTAAGCTTTCTCCATTTAAATAAGCTTTATCTAGGGTAATCGAGTATTTACCTGTGGCATCTGCGGTAGCCGTACCAACTACGGTTCCTGCAGTATTTTTAATCGTTACAACAGCATTGGCTTCAGTTACACCTGTAACCACTTTACCTGATGAATCAATCGTTGTAGTTAAACTTGAAGGTGCAGTGGTGTCGGGTGCATTAACTGTTTTTGGTGCGGTAGCATTACCAGATTTGTCCGCAGCCGTTGCACTTAAAGTTTCACCATTTAGATAAGCCTTATCTAGGGTAATCGAGTATTTACCTGTAGCATCAGCTGTAGCTGTACCGATTAGGGTTCCCGCAGCATTCTTAACTGTTACAACAGCATTTGCTTCAGTCGTACCTGTAACCGCTTTACCTGATGAATCAATCGTTGCAGTTAAGCTTGAAGGTGCAGTGGTATCTGGAGCATTAACTGTTTTTGGTACTGTGATATTACCTGCTTTATCTGCCGCTGTTGCATTTAAGCTTTCGCCATTTAAGTAAGCTTTGTCTAGGGTAATTGAATATTTACCTGTGGCATCAGCAGTACCTGTACCGATTATGGTTCCTGCAGTATTCTTAACTGTTACAACAGCATTCGCTTCAGTCGTACCTGTAACCACTTTACCTGATGAATCAATCGTTGCAGTTAAGCTTGAAGGTGCCGTGGTATCCGGCGCATCAACTGTTTTTGCTATTGTGGTATTACCCGATTTGTCTGCCGCCGTTGCACTTAAAGTTTCGCCATTTAGATAAGCTTTATCTAGGGTAATTGAATATTTACCTGTGGCATCAGCTGTAGCTGTACCGACTACGGTTCCTGCAGCATTCTTAACTGTTACAACAGCATTTGCTTCAGTTACACCTGTAACCACTTTACCTGCTGTATCAATCGTTGCAATCAAACTTGAAGGTGCTGTAGTGTCTGGTGCAACAATGGTTTTTGGTGCTGTGGTATTACTCGATTTGTCCGCAGCCGTTGCACTTAAGCTTTCACCATTTAGATAAGCTTTATCTAGGGTAATCGAGTATTTACCTGTGGCATCAGCTGTAGCTGTACCGACTACGGTTCCTGCAGCATTCTTAACGGTTACAACAGCATTCGCTTCAGTTACACCTGTAACCACTTTACCTGCAGCATCTATAGTGGCAGTCAAACTTGAAGGTGCCGTAGTGTCTGGAGCATTAACTGTTTTTGGTGCTGTGATATTACCTGCTTTATCTGCAGCCGTTGCACTTAAGCTTTCGCCATTTAGATAAGCTTTATCTAGGGTAATCGAGTATTTACCTGTGGCATCAGCTGTAGCTGTACCGACTACGGTTCCTGCAGCATTCTTAACGGTTACAACAGCATTCGCTTCAGTTACACCTGTAACCACTTTACCTGCAGCATCAATCGTTGCAGTTAAGCTTGAAGGTGCTGTGGTATCTGGCGCAACAATAGTTTTTGGTGCGGTAGCATTACCTAATTTATCTGCTGCAGTAGCACTTAAGCTATCACCATTTAGATAAGCTTTATCTAGGGTAATTGCATATTTACCTGTAGCATCAGCTGTAGCTGTACCGACTACGGTTCCTGCAGCATTCTTAACGGTTACAACAGCATTCGCTTCAGTTACACCTGCAACCACTTTACCTGCAGCATCTATAGTGGCAGTCAAACTTGAAGGTGCCGTAGTGTCCGGTGCAACTATTGTTTTTGGTACGGTAGTATTACCTGATTTATCTGCCGCTGTTGCACTTAAGCTTTCACCATTTAGATAAGCTTTATCTAGGGTAATCGAGTATTTACCTGTGGCATCAGCTGTAGCTGTACCAACTACGGTTCCTGCAGTATTTTTAATCGTTACAACAGCATTGGCTTCAGTTACACCTGTAACCACTTTACCTGCAGCATCAATCGTTGCAGTTAAGCTTGAAGGTGCTGTGGTATCTGGCGCAACAATAGTTTTTGGTGCGGTAGCATTACCTAATTTATCTGCTGCAGTAGCACTTAAGCTTTCACCATTTAGATAAGCTTTATCTAGGGTAATTGCATATTTACCTGTAGCATCAGCTGTAGCTGTACCAACTACAGTTCCTGTAGCATTCTTAACGGTTACAACAGCATTCGCTTCGGTTACACCTGCAACCATTTTACCTGTTGTGTCGATAGTTGCAGTCAGACTTGAAGGTGCAGTGGTGTCCGGTGCAACTATTGTTTTTGGTACGGTAGTATTACCTGATTTATCTGCCGCTGTTGCACTTAAGCTTTCACCATTTAGATAAGCTTTATCTAGGGTAATTGAATATTTACCTGTAGCATCAGCTGTAGCTGTACCAACTACAGTTCCTGCAGCATTCTTAACGGTTACAACAGCACCCACCTCAGTCGTACCTGTAACCACTTTACCTGCAGCATCAATCGTTGCAGTTAAGCTTGAAGGTGCTGTGGTATCTGGCGCAACAATAGTTTTTGGTGCGGTAGCATTACCTAATTTATCTGCTGCAGTAGCACTTAAGCTTTCACCATTTAGATAAGCTTTATCTAGGGTAATTGCATATTTACCTGTAGCATCAGCTGTAGCTGTACCAACTACAGTTCCTGTAGCATTCTTAACGGTTACAACAGCATTCGCTTCGGTTACACCTGCAACCATTTTACCTGTTGTGTCGATAGTTGCAGTCAGACTTGAAGGTGCAGTGGTGTCCGGTGCAACTATTGTTTTTGGTGCTGTAGTATTACCCGCTTTATCTGATGCTGTAGCACTTAGGCTTTCGCCATTTAGATAAGCCTTATCTAAGGTAATTGAATATTTACCTGTAGCATCAGCTGTAGCTGTACCAACTACAGTTCCTGTAGCATTCTTAACGGTTACAACAGCATTCGCTTCAGTTATACCTGTAACCACTTTACCTGTTGTGTCGATAGTTATAGTCAGACTTGAAGGTGCAGTGGTGTCGGGTGCAACTATTGTTTTTGGTACTGTAGCATTACCCGCTTTATCTGATGCTGTTGCACTTAAGCTTTCTCCATTCAAGTAAGCTTTATCTAGGATAATCGAGTATTTACCTGTGGCATCAGCTGTAGCTGTACCGACTACGGTTCCCGCCGTATTTTTTATTGTTACTGCTGCATTAGCTTCAGTTACACCTGTAACCGCTTTACCCGCAGAATCAATAATCGCTGTTAAACCTATTGGCGCAGTTTTATCGTCAGCCAAAATTGTTTGAATCGTTGATTTATTACCAGCTAAATCTTCAGCAGAAATAGTAAGCTTTTCACCATTTAAATAAGCTTTATCTAGTATGACTGTATATTTTCCATCACTATCAGACTTTGAAGTTCCAATAATTTTTCCAGATGAATCTTTGACGGTGACAGTTGAATTAGCCTCTGTCAAACCTGTAATAGTTTTACCGTTAGAAGAAATAGCATGTGTTAAAGTAGGAGCTGTAATATCAGAAGCGATAAGTTCTTGTTTAACAGTACTATTACCAGCAGTATCTTGAGCAGAAACTTTTAGTATTTCACCATTAATATAGGCTTTATCCAAATTAATTAAATATGTCCCATCTGCTCCGGCTTTGGCAGAACCGATTACTTTTCCAGCCGAATTTTCAACTATAACAGTTGCTCCAGCTTCTGTTAAACCACTTACCGTTTTACCATCTTTAGACAATATTTTAGTTAAACTTGCTGGAGGAGTTTGATCAGAAGGTGCTGAACCATCACTACCACCACTACCTGATGCTGCTACCGCAATACCACCAAGTGCGATCGCAGCACCACCCCATAACATTGCTTGTGAATCCAATAAACTCTTTTCTTTTAAAACTTCTTCTTTTTCAACTTCCTCATCAGCTTCAGAATTATTTTCTACTTGCTGACTAGAAACTTGCTCCACTGGTTGAGTATTAGGAGTAACGCTATAGGACTCAGCTTGAATTATCTCACCACTTTTAAGAGTGATTTCAAAACCATTTCCCGTATCTCTTACACTTTTAATATTGCTTGCATCTAACGTAAATTTTTGACCATTTTTAATAAAAGTAAGTATGTTTTGCATTTTTGTAAATAATCCAAAAAAATAAACAAAAATCTACCACAAAAACATAAGAATAATTACACAATAATTAAAAATTAATTATTCTACTAACTAGTTCACACTTTTATTATAAATTTTATCTAAAAAAATCTTCAAGACTATAAGTCTAGAGGCCATTTTAAGGTTTCAACTACTTTACTTGTTCAACATTTTTAGGATGTGTCGCATAGACATCAAATTGCTTGTATAAGGCTCATATTTACCAATAAATTCATCCAGAGTTTTATTAAAAAAAAACATCTAAATTTTTAATTTAACTTTAAATATCTTCTATAAAAAAAAACCCATACCTTGGGGAAGTTATGGGCTATAAACTGATAACTATTTCTAATATTTTCAAAAAAACCTAATGCCATTCAATATATTTTAACTTATTTTCAAAATCAAGAAATATTTTCACTTAAAATAACCAAACACTATTTCCCTCTCAATATAAAATTTCTAAAAACCAATTTTATTCTTAATTATTATAGCAATGGCTATTCACCTAAATTTATTAAAAAAATGCTCTTATCCACTTTAAGTTTTCTAAACTCTATTTAAAATCATGTATAGACAGCTTACATCAAAGAACAGAAGATACTATCTACACAACCTATTTGTACTTGTCTCAATTACTGATCCTCAATCAGATATATGCTTAGAGTCAATTATATTTCTTAGTTATCTTCCATAAAAATAATAATGCCTGTATTTGTCTTGAATTTGCATAGATATTATCTACATGGTCTATTAACCAAGGAGTGACCATGAAGAAATACTTTCCTGAGCTTGATACAGTTTCCGATCTTCTTGCATCAATTCCTCATCCACAAATCCAGTCCATTGCACATGCTATTCGTATCTGCAATGACCAAGATACGCATGTTCTCACTAAACTACATGCTGTAGTTGGAGTTATGATCTAAGTACATGGAGATGAAAATGAAAGCTTTGAAAGAGTGGCTCAAACAGCAACGCGAATTCAATGATCTAACTCAACAGCAATTAGCTCATAGGCTGGGCAAACCTTTGCAATACATTGAAGATGTGGAACATGGTGATTATCGCTTGGAGGTCATTGAATTTATTTATTATTGCCAAGCCTTGAATATTGACCCTCATCAGGGTATTCGCTTAATTGATCTTGATCCTCAAGAGCAAAACAAGTAAATCTCTTCTTAATAGTTATTATGATCCATATCAATTTTTTGATGCTGGAATCGCTTGCCTAATCTGCTCTAACCCCTCCTCTGGGGTAATTCCAAGTATACGGCAATACCAAACATACTCGACAACATCTAACCGACGCTCGCCTTGTTCAACCTTTTGAACATACGAGTGTGGTTTACCCATGCGTTCAGCTAATGCTCGCATAGTGAGGTGTTGTTCTTCCCGCATTTGCTTCAACCACTTAGTTAAAGCCTGCATTTCAGGGGTATTGATACTTGCTGTCATGTACCTATTATCGATACAATATATTTTGTACCCAATATAGATACATTTAATATGTAACTAATCCTGAATTCAGAACTAAATCTTCACTTTCTAACGAGAAAATATAAGGTGCATAAAGATGGGGTTTTCAAATCTACTTAGCTCTGCACTGACTGCAGTGGCTACATTCTCTGGTAATCCAGATGTTCAACAAGTTGCTAATTCCGCTAATGAATTGGTGGTTTCTTATCAATCTCAGCAACAACAGGAAATGGCTCAACGAATCATGAGTTCACCTGACGGTATAATCCCCGTATCTGAAAAAGGTAAAACTGTATGGCGGGCTTTGAAATACAACGCTGACGGAGAAATTACTGGCTTTGCTGACTTTAATACTAAGGAAGAATATTTAGTGTTAAAGCAGCAGGAACTTCGCGCTCAACAAGCATTGGAACAGCAAAGGAAAGCTGAACAAGCTACCCAACGTCAGTATTCAGCTCAAACCAAACGTGCAGGTGATGTCTCAATTGCTGATATTGATGCGTATGGACAAATGCTTGGCACCATGCAACAGGCTTCTATGGGTGCTTTAAGAAACTGCTCTCAATATGTTGAAAGCTCGCCCCCTTGGAATGCTTGCGTACAGCGTGAGGTACAAAAGGTTGAACAGCGCCGATAATGTATCGGAATTGATATCAACTCAAAGGACTTACTTTCATTCATCTATCAGGAAGAACAATCATGAAAACCATAAAAATGGTTCAGCTACTGACTTGTGGCTTACTTAGTTTATTGATGTGCTCTGTAGCAACGGCGAAAACTGAAAAAATCACCTTGAAACAACCCATTGATTTTGGTGAAGAAGCAGTCGTATTCTATACCACTAAAGGTGAAGTCACCCTCAATCTGTATGCACTTCCCGTAAAGGTTGCAGAACAGCTTAAACCCTTTAAAAAAGGTCAATGTCTGGAAATTCAGTCAAAATATGGTTTCTTTCACGACACGGGAGATGGTCAATACATTCAAAGTATTCGACCATGCAAACGTACTCCCTCTAAAGTAAGTTAACCTACACGAATAGATGAGGGAGACTCCCTCATCTAAAATTCTTTTCTGGAATAACAATGAAAAATATATTACTTGTTTCATTACTCACTTTTGCTGGCTTTGCCCACGCGACACCGAATGTATGGCAATCAAGCTATGCTCAAGGTTTTATTGAATATTCGATTCAAGATACTAAGGGTAATACACTTTGGGTAGCCTGTAATGAAGGTGCAGGTGATGATTATGATCATTCTGCAAATCTACAAACAAAGAAAAATCGGTATGAAAATACTGACTCTAAATACCCATTATCCTTCCTATTGGACGGAAAAACTTCTGTTGCTCCTGCGGGTTCAACCAAATGGCGCAATGGAGCTAATGCTTGGTATGATTTTTCTCATGGTATTGCCAAAGCCAAGAAAATTGATGTCTTCGTGAATAATAAGAAGATAACAACTTTTACGCCTAATCCTCACAGTATTAAAGCTGTAGCGAAAGACATAGCATCATGTGATGCAATGTTTTAACCAAACCCATTATCAATTTATCAATCCCGATGATCTTTAAAGGTCATCGGGATTTTTTATTTCTAAGGAATTTCAACATGCAACAACGCGTATTCGATAAGGTTAATCAAACCCTCATCAAAACCTTTATTTGCAATAAGCTTTCGGAACGCTCTAAAGGCCAATTGCATTACCAACTTTGGCAAGACAATGATGATTTATCTCTTGGTATTGCTTTGAGCCACAATGAATCATCTGGTGGATTTAGTTCTGAACTCATCAAGGTAGATGACATCCTCAAAACGATCAAAGAATTATTGCAGTCTGGGAAACCTTTCCATGCAACTGCCTTGAAGGACTTATTCATAGGAAAATCAGTTAATAACTATAGTTTCTTGGGTGCTGCTTTAGTTGATCAACAGGTCATTCGCTTACACCCCCAAACAGCCCGTTTACTGGAAGTGATAGAGGAATATGAACTATGGCCTCTTCGCCTTGAAGAAATGGTAGGTAAAACTGATATTCAAGAGAATATAGTGACTAAGATTCCTGCCAAACGTGGTCCAAAACCTAAGAATCAATCTATCGAATCCGAAGTTGGGGAAGAAACGCATGATGAAGTGCATTAAGACCAAAGATGATTTATCACATCTAGAGAATGAAGCGATTAAGGACAGTATTTCCAATCACATTCTGACTTTAGAGCAACAGTACAATGAGCCTTATCAAGCCACCCTACATGGGTGGTTTATTATTTGTGAAGATGAATCTGATTTATCTGAACCGCTTGCCAATCTGACCTTTAGTCTGAGCGATAAGCTTCACTTAGGTGAAGTGGAATATGTCGAAAAGAAAGAGAATTGGTATGAGGTTTATGTATTGCTTAATGATAATGAAGGCATATTAATCTATGTTCCGAATGACATATTCAACAATCATTCTTTGACAGCGATCTAAAGCTATTTACAGCACCCTCTCCTACAAAACCTCTTTCTAACTTTTATCTAAGGCTATTTTATGACAAGGCATATCTTATTCGCTTTGGGAAAAGTCGTGACTACTAAAAATGCAGTAGAGTTCATGACTCAAAAATGCATTACTCCTTTCGATTTACTTCATCGACATCAACATGGCGACTGGGGTAATTTAAATGAACCTGACCTTGAAGCAAATGAACAGGCTTTGATTGAGGATCTCCGGATTCTCTCAAGCTACAATTTTGACAAGGAGAAAATTTGGGTTATCACTGAAACAGATAGGACATTAACAACGATTCTATTACCTAGTGATTACTAACAGAACCGTAGATAGACCTTAAAGCTTTAATAGCTTAAGGTCTTTTTTTTATTAAGGCACATCAATCAAACACGAATGAATTTTAAGAATAAACAGGCAAACGTTTTAGCAGTCCGAAGACCTTTATTTCTTCATTTTGCCTTGGTTGTTTTCAGATTGTCTTTTTACCGTATAAAACCCTATAAATTTATTTTTGCTTTTATAAATAACTCTTTTATATTTCTTTTTATTCGGCTTATGTTTATCTCTAAATTCCTTAAAATAAGCATTAAACGTTGAACGAGATATTCCATTAATCTTAAGTACTTTTTCATATAAATCTTTTGAAGACCTAAAACCTTCATTTTTTAATAACTCAATCATAAATTCAGCAAACTTTTTTTGTGGAATTAACCTCTGCCTCTTATTTTGTAAAGGTATACCATTCTCTTTGTTCGCTCTAAATTTCTTTATATAGTTGTAAGCAGTTTTTCTAGATAACTCAGGAAAAAATGCTCGTAATCTTTGTGCACTAGTTTCCTTTTCTTCTAGATAACGTTCAGACAAGAATTTCTCAATTTCTTTTTTCATTAGAATACACTTACATAAAATTACAAAACCATAGGTACATTTATTTCTTCACTAAAAATTGGAAGAGGACCAATTTTTGATGGTGAGTTATTAGGCTTAAACCCCCTATTATAAGCCTTTGTATTGATATTTAAAATTACAATAATTACTTATAAATTTCAATTAATTATAAACATATAAACCCAATTATAGGTAAAAAACTATATTTGTTATAGTGGCCCAACTTGAGCATTTAATGAAGAATTTATTTCTTAGCTCATGCCACTAATCCATTTAAAGGAATACTACTATGTACCGCATTCCACAAGCTAAAACCCCCCTTAAACTTTGTATAAGCGAACATACAAAAAATACTTTAGTCAAAAACTTTATAGAGGAAAATCAATCTGTATTTCAGATCACATCTTATTATTCAGAATTTGACAAAATTGACGGAAATGGAGAAGTCGACGAATACTTAAAAAAATTATCATCTGCTACAAAAGAAGGAGAAAATAAAACCTTTTCTTTTTCTACTCTTAAGGCTACGTGTAATATCTCTTATGATAAATCTTCTCTAGAAGAAACTCTATTTACTAACTTTTTATTATCACAAATTATGTCCGCTTTAGCAGATTGTCTAGTTTGTTACTTGAGAGATGAAAAATACCGTAAACTAATAACAGAATTTCAGTGGAAGGAAAAAATTTGGAGAAATATAGAAGGTGAACATTTTAACCCTATGTGTGTAAATGATTTATCTAAAAGAACTGCTAACTCAGATCCTTCTACATTGATTTTTCTTCTATGCCCTATTACAGATTCTGACCCAACGGGAGGATTCGGTTTATATTTATTAGATGAAAATGATCAATTGATATTTAAAACTATCTATAAATTTTTCGATTTACCGAATGCTCCTACCGATGCTTTCCGTTTAAATGTACCAAAGACCTTAGACAAATTTTTTGATACATCAAGATACTTTTTTAAGTAGTAATTTTACAACGCCTTAACTACCCCTCAGCGCACTTTTTCTGTAAGTAATGAATACTTGGTCTTACGATCAGGAGCTAGTGCGCTTTATTTTTGCCTAATTGAACAATCAAGATCGCTAAAAAAGCTTTAAATAAAAAAGTTAAGCCTTGGTTTTTTAAATATTTTTTAAACAAATATTATTTTTTTGGCACATCAATAGAAGGACCAAAAAATGGTAAAGTTTTTAGAGAAAAATACTCAGCTCAATCAATTTGAATCGGGTAAAGAATTCGATATTCGCAAGTATCGTCCAGACCTAAAAGTGATTGGATTACGCTTTGTGGTTACTGCACAACATGTACGTACTCTAGCTCGTTTAACCTTTCAAGGTAAGAAAGCCTCAAAAAGCTTAGGTACATTTTCTCATGCTGATTTTGATCAAAACTTAGAGAAACTGATCTCTCAAATGCAGGGATTTCATCAACGAATCGCTCAAGGCCTAGCGCCATTCGAAGATGAGGTAAAACCTGCAAATACATTACGTGAGTTTGCTTTAACGATCTATATGCCCAGTGCTGAGATGCGTAAAAAGTCTTATAAGGATGATGAGGCAAAATTACGGATGCATATTTTGCCAGCCTTTGGAGATTATTCGTTTCAGGATATCAATGCTGGAATGCTCAATAAGCTATTGACCGAACTTCGCTCAAAAGGCTTAACGAATGCCTCGATCAATCGGGTTCGGGCACTGCTCTCTGTCATGTTCAACATGGCAATTAATCATGACTTGATACAGGTTAATCCTGTAAGCAAGGTATCCAAGTTTAAAGAAAACAATCAAATTGAGCGTTATCTCAATACTCAAGAGATCAAGCGTTTAATGGAGGTGTTGAATGCACCGCATCAGCATGGCATAGACAACTTGATTATTGTCGCTATCGTCAAGTTTTTACTGCTTACAGGAGTACGTAAGCGTGAAGCAATGGACATGAAGTGGACTGATGTTGATCTCACTACAGGGGTTTGGCTTTTAGGTGAAAACAAGTCTGGAAAGGCTCGACGCATTACTTTGAATCAGGATGCACTAGCGATACTGCATTCATTATCACGGCAGCATGTATTTATTTTTGCGAACCCGATGACAGGTCAACCGTTTAACGATATGCGAAAGACCTTTCAACGTATCATGAAAGCTGCCTCAATTCGGAATATCCGAATCCATGACTTAAGACATAACTTTGCCAGTTTGGCCGTGAACAGTGGCCAAAGCCTATATGTCGTACAACATTTATTGGGTCATGCATCACCACAGACTACCCAACGCTATGCACATTTACAGTCCAGCACATTGAAACAAGCATCAGAGGATGTAGCTGCTGCCATTCGTGCTCAATGTAGTCAAACCACACCAACGGCGAATGTCGCTTAGTTAAACCCCTTCTCCCTTATTTTAAATTTTGAATGGATATGCCCTTACAGGCATATCCAGAGGATTTTTTATGTCAAATTTACCTAAACCAATAGAATTTCATCTTAATTCTAAGCAGTTTATTGCTGATGAAATCCCAGCACTACTACATGGAAATACTTTAATTGTTGGAGGTACTGGAACAGGCAAAAGCTCCTATGTATTAGAAACCTTATCAGAGTCGAAGCAAGTTATTCTCTTATGCCCTTTAGTCGCACAGGTAAAACAGCTAGAAGAGCTATATCAAAGTGATCGGTTCGTTTTTATTCATGGTAAGAAAAATATACCTAAAGATGAAATTAAGTCGATTACCAAAAAACATTTGGTAATGACCTACGATCAATTTTCTAAATTCGCTCCTCACTTATCAAAGGATGCTGTCATCGTCGTAGATGAAGCTCAAAAACTATATGCTGTAGGCTACTATAGGGAACAGGCTATTCAATCCATTCTGCATATCATTCAATCTCAAAAATTTGATCATGTACTCTTTTTAACGGCTACATTAACCAAGTATCTTTTTGAAAAATTAGATATTCAAATCAGTCACTTTTATAGTTTTTCAAAAATATCTAATAATAAAAGAAGTATCAGGATTATTAATCCTCAAACGGCAGAACCTCTCTCATGGATATGGGAAGTACAAAAACGTTTAGAAAAAAATCGCAAACAAAATGTGAAAAAGGTAGTCATTGCACGTATTAATGACATCAAGTTAGCCAATCAAGTCAAAGAGATGTATGAGCAAAAAGGATATAAAACCCAGCTGATTAATCGTGAGCAGATTACTAGTCATAGCTGTATGGATTTATTGAGTCTTGAGCGTATTAACACTGAATTTGATGTAGTTATTTGTACTTCTATATTAGATGAGGCAATTAACCTAAAAAATAGCAATGATGAGGTCGATAGTGTCCATATTATTGGCAACAATGCTCATCCAGAAGAAATTGTGCAATTCATTGGGCGATTACGGACAGCAACACCACCTGTATATATTCACTTACCCAGCCCAATTGATGATTATGAAACTAATTGCGAGAGGCTATTTGCAAAATATAGAAAATCGAATAAAAGTAATTATATGGGACTGATTGCTTTTTTACATGGCATAGAACTTTCATTAGATAAAGAAAAGTTCAAAGAATTTTCGGATATTATTAATACTAAAATTGATAAAACCCAAATCATGAATGGTCTTACAACCGACCTCATCGAATGTAAAGGGTTTTGGTCAGATAACAATATCATCAGGCACAATACAGCAAGTATCGTGGCTCGCTTCTATCGATTAGATATTCAGCAATGCTATAGCAATCTCAATTATCTTAAATATCGGCTATTACAGCTTTTACCAAATGGAACAGTCAAGATCATCAGTTCAGATGGAGTAATTCCTGAAGCAATAAGGAATGCTTTTGAACAGAGTGAGAAAACGTTGAAAGATCGTCGTGAAGAAGGTATTCCAAAAGTTATAGGTCTATTTTTTGAGTGCCTAAGAACTACTAAAGGCTTTAAAAATCTAAGAGAAAAAATAGAGGATTCAATCTTTGATGACGACAGTATTTACTATGAGATACAAGAGGAGCCTATCTATAAAGGTATTTTTGATGAAGCCATGATTCTTTCAGAAAAGTTAGATAATCTAAAAGATGTACAAGAAAGCCTTGTAGCAAATAGAACAAATCAGGTTATTAAGATAGCTCATGAATATGAAAATAATCCTATAGTCCTCAGCGTCATCCAACACTTACGAAAAGCTTTTGATCGAAAAGATTTTAGAAATAAAACTCATAGCTATTATGATATTACGCAGCTAATGAATACAGCACTTCAAAGACTTGCTAACACAAAGCCTATTCTTGAAACACTAAGAAAGTATCCGTCTCAGTACATTGAAGTTTTTGATGATGATTCGATCCTTTTCCAAGACGGGAAATCTATCAATTTTCTTAAGAAGTATTGTCACGTAAAGATTTTTAATGACAAGAAACATTACAAGCATAAGAAAATTAAATTCTTAAACCTAACAGCGTTTGGCTATAGCTTTTATGATGTTTCAGTTAGGCAGAAAAAATTCATTACGATTAACAATATAAGGTATAACGCTCGTACAGGTTATGAGGATGAATTATTAGATGATAGTGATTAATCTTATGAAAAATGGCACCGAATGTGCCATTTCTTCTCTATCTATCAGCTCAAATAATTAAGAATTATATTGAGTTGTGGGAAAAAATTATGAAAAATCTATACCTTTACTCTTCAAATACTCTAATAAGGCTCTTGGTTTATATTTAGGATCTAACCATTTAAGCTTAATGAGTCCTTTCATCATAGGTAATACATCATCATGTATAAACTCATTACGGATAATTGACTTATCATTATCTTTTTCTCCAATCACTCGATCTCTGGCCTTAAATTTATAATGGAGTGCTTTATAAGTCTCATCTCTTACCATTAAATCACTATCCATATTAATTTTACTCACTTTGAGATCATCAAATTTCAGTCCAGCAGTTTTAGCATTATCTATCATCCATTTTAGTGTTCTATTTGAAAGCCCTTCCTCAATATATCCGCCTCCAATGTTTGCATGTGCTCCTATGAACCAGCATTGTTTTAATACTTGGTTATCATTTTCTAAATCAGCAGGCCGTTCCCATAAACATGGTTGAAAAAGCCATCTGCGCTCACAGATAGCTATAGCTTGATATGCATGCTCAACGATAGAGGATAAGGTTGTATCATGGAATTTACTGTATTTACTAATCAGTAAGTTAGGTAAAACTGGATTACCCAAAGCTCCAACAGTATCCCATACACCAATAAACTTTATTTTAGTCCGATCTTCAAATGAATATTTTTTTCGGAAATCTTTAGCAATTTCGCTATCAGGATGATTTTCATCATCTCTGTTTCTATACATATCATAGGCTTCTTTAATCTTAGGATTAAATTCATTTCCATGTTTTATAGCATATTCTTTTTTAAGAATACCTACTTGTCGAATTAATCCACCTAAACTACGTACAGCAAAGGCTCCCCTACTAAAGCCAAACAAAAATATCTCATCACCTAAATGATAATTTGATATCAACCATTCATATGCTTCAAGTATTCTTTCAGTAGTACCAGTTCCAGAATAACCTTCAAACCAATTAACCCACGGGTACTTTGATGTTCCAACACCCTCTAAATATTTAACAATCTGATTGTTACCGTCATCAATAATAAGTTTTGATATTTTACAAACATTCGTATCCTTCCTTGTATCCTCCCCATTTGGTTTATTCCATGTCCCATCAATGCATATAATAATTTTTTTCATAATTCTTCTCTCATAATGAAGTTATTGTAATTCCATTATTTATTATATTTTTTTATATGGAAATTGTTTTTACTGATCTAACATACTGATTTCAATTTATTAAATTTATATATTACAAAAAATAAAAGTGATGATAAAAATATTCTATAAGGATAAATAGTCCCCAAAGAAATTTTAGGTCTATGGATATATTTCTATTCAAATATTCTTATTAATTATCAGCTTTTGACTATTACTTATGTCAGGCCATCTGTATCGTGATGACCGTGACTTTCCTAGACTACTATAAAGCTTACTCCTCTTTGACCGTCAACCCCGATCTTCTTAAATATTCATCTAATCGATTACCATGGCTACCATTAATAATAGATGCAAACTGATACTCTAAGAATGGTACTTGCCTTGTGGTCAAATCAGGAAGAGGTAAGGTCGCACGATAGCCATCAACATCAACAAACATTTTTTCATATACAGGAGATTGACCATAATAGACTGTGAAAAATACTCTTGTTGCATTTCGGTCTGGATGATCTACTGCCCAAGGTTCATTAAATGATGTATTACGTTCATCTCGACTACGGACAATTCTTAGATTAACATCATTTTTATATGTAAATACCCCTAAACTATCAAAGTACAACCACTCAAAAGAATTACCTTCTCTTAAAATATTTAAGATATCCTGATATTTCATAATAGTTCCTAATTTATTAAATTGAATATTGGATATGAGATTGAAATTTTTTATTTAAAGGAGACTATAAAACTTTCATAAATACTAATTGTAACCAAATAATTTTTATAAATTTATCTTGATTTATGTACCTATCATACCAATAAATATAGTTCATGACATATTATAAGGTAAAAACATGGAAATTGAATTAACAGATAAAGAGCGCTTATTCTTAGCAAATCAATATGAAATTTTAGGTACATTAAAAGATGATGATGTCTTACTGAGATTATCAGACCAACTTAGAAATGGCCACAAATGGCTATATGATCAAACTTTCGAATCTTTATATCCAAATTTAGAGGATGAACAAGCAGATCTAGTCGTTGATATTCTAGATCTCTACGATACTATTCATCATAGTTATGAACGGCTAATTGATAAATCTGGTATCTCTCAACAAGATACAAGATTTGGAGGATTTGATGGGAATAGTGAATATCAGCTGATCGGTTTCGTGGATGCATTGAAAAAAGATGATCGTTTTGTTGATATCATTGAGCAAGGTATTCGAAACTCTCACTCTAGAAAAGCTCACATATATAAAATGATGATTGAACGTTGGAAGACCTTAGGGCAACCATATGAATTATCAAAAGAACAAATTATAGAAATCCTTGGTAAATAATCTCAATAGTAGTTGTTTCTAGAGTTCTCATTAAGCTTTTGACCTTTATTCTTTGCTTCTATGATTATATGTCAGGTCATCGATTGGATGGACCTGACCTTTTCCCGATATCCATGCATCTTGCTAGTCTATTCTAGTGATGTTTATTATTCGCGTTGTTAGTGATAGAAGAAAAAGATAATGAGAAATAGCACTAGAAATTTTATCTCTTTGAAAAGTTGAGTTTTCTTTTCTATTTTTTTCCTTTATTCTCAAGTTAACCTTTCACTTATTTCTTTTTCAGTAATGACCCCACCTAAAGTCTTTATTAGTTATGCCCATGCAGATAAAAAACTAGCAGATGATATTTTAGAGTTTTCTAACTATCTTCGTTTTAGAGGTATTGATGCTGAAATTGATCAATATGAAGAGGCTCCTCCCCAAGGTTGGCCTTTATGGATGGCTTCACAAATAGATCAGGCTGATTTCGTTTTAATTCTAGGAACTCAAACCTATTATGAAAGAAGTAAAGAGTTTGTACAAGATCCTAAAAGTGGATTAGGTTCAAAATGGGAAACATTACATATTCTTCAAAAAGTTTATGAAAATGCCTTTAATAATACTAAATATATTCCCATATATTTTGGAAAAGAAAATAGTGAATATATATTAGATTCATTGAAACCCTATACTCACTACGATATAAGCAACCCTAATTTAAAAGAAAAGTTAGTCAAAAGATTATTGGGACAAAGTGCTTCAATTAGGCCAGAACTAGGACAACAACCCAATAATATTGAAGATAATTTACCTCTTCAACCTCGATCACGAAAAAATCTTTTCATTACTAATTTGATCAATTTAGAACTCTGGGATAAGGCACATTGGTGCGGAGTAGCATTTAGTTTTGGTTACGATGAAAATAAAGAAGAATTTGCTATAATTGGTTTAGGTTTCAGGAAACCTAAAATAGGAAAACAAATCTTTGACGAATTAAATAAAAATCTTGGCAATAATGATATTAAAAACCATATAAGGCTTACTATTATAAGAGATATAGATCCTTTAAATCCTTTTCACTATAAAATGCTTATAGGTCCTAATGAGGAGTATCTAAATGAAATGTCTGCCAGAATTAAGTCTCAAGAACCTAGTATAGACTTAAGCGATGAATCAACAGTCTTCATGGGAATAAATAGGGTTTTAGAGTTACATCCTAAAAATGGCGATAATGTTAAAAAGTTTATAGAAGTGTTCAATGAAAAAAAATTTTTTTATTTGACTAATATGAAAGAAAAATTGGATTTAAACACGAACCCTTCTTTATATTCTTCGCAATTAAAACTTGATATACCTGAGGAACATATTGACTTAGAAAATGCAATTATAAAAAAAGATATAAATATTAAAACATTAAGCGAACTAAAAGCAGAGAATCCTAAAAGCCTTGATCATGCGGCTTTACATACTATTGATACTCGTAAACTTAGAAAAAAACTAATCACTTTTAAGAGCTTGAAGGAAAAGAAATCTGTCGAGAAAAGGAAACGTAAAGCAAAAGAGGTAAAAAAAACAAAGAAACAAAAAAAGAAATAGGATAGGTCTTATTTATTTTCTTAAAATTAGAAAGCTAAAATGTTTTAAAATTATATAAAAGTCCAAAGTTTCTGTAGTTATGTGAAAGTTTTTGACTGCCATAAAACTATAACTGAAGACACTTATTCTAGCTTCTCTGGCAAGGAAGAAGTTATCTCCACTATGTAAAAGATCAAAGCCCAGTCTAATAAGATTGGGCTTAAAATCCATCAAATAAAGATTTTAATTAAATAAAAATCACTATTACTTGATATATTTTAATTTTATAAATTATTCCCTAATCTTTTAAAGAATTACTTATTAACTCCTTTGCTGCATGATAAGATTCACTTGATAAAATAAAACTTTTACAAAAAAAAGAATATTTAGACTTTCTATTCATAAGCCCCTCTAATCTTTCAATTGATTCAATGATTTTATTTAATTGATTTTTTTTTGTAGTAGCCGTTTCCTTAAGGCTATATACTTTTAAAGCTTCAGATAAGTCATCTTCGTACTGACAAAATTGAACTAATAACTCAGAATATGGACGATAAAGCCTAGTACCTTGAAGACCGCATACTTCTATTGTTCTCACCCCTATTTCATCCTTTCCAATTATCCTCATAAAGCTAACGGCTAAATGTTCTTCTGGGTTATTAATATAAGGATTAATAATAACTTTTTCTTTTGTGTCATGCGCATCTTTTGCACTATTGCATTTACGACAGCAAGGTAAAAGATTTTCCCATAAAAAAGTTTCATGAGGGTAAGAAGATTTAGGATGAAAATGTTCAACCTCTATATTTCCATTATCTTCTGGAAAACCTTCACAAAAGGCACATTTCCGATAAGCACTTTCAAAAAGAATATCTTTAATATCTTGATGGCGATAATGTTTTATAGCTGCATTTTTTAGTTTTAGAGGGATTTTTTCATAAGTTCCATACTCCTTAACTAATTCCAATAAATTATTAGTCCATTCTTCCGCCTTATCTTGTAAAATTTGAGGTACATTGGTAGGTCTTTCTAGTTTAATCATTGACTAACTCCAGTGAAGCAAGCCGAATCTCTAATACCTGTACAATAGTGTCATTAGAATGCGCGATATCTTTTAATCTTTGAATTAAGCCTATTAATTCAGCTTTATTCCGTTGCTCGTATGCATCTAATGCCTGATTAACTAATTGCTCATAATCTTTGTTATTTAAGCTTTTAACACCCATAACATCTTCTAAAATCTGATCAGTATTCCAACCAGAATAACGCTTACTACTTGGAGTAAACTCATACTCCATTACATCATTTGTTCTAGTCATAACTATAACCTCACCTTCTTTTGCAGAAGAAAGTAAATGAGGTGAGTGTGTTGTTACGATAAATTGTAAGTTTTGAAAAATAGCTTCTAAACCGTCCCTAATACTAAACTGCCATTCAGGATGCAAATGTAGATCTAACTCATCTATTAAAACAGTTCCAACAGCTTTTTGGATATCTTTATGACCTATAGGGTTAGTCGCTTCAATCCACTCAATAATATTTGCAATAATAGAAAATATTGCTTGAAACCCCGCAGAAAGCTCCTCTAAATAACATTCTTGACCATAAAGTGAAAAAATTGGTTCAAGATCCCTTTCGGTTCTTATGTACTTAAAGTCACTATCAAAAGGAGCAAGCTTTGGAAGATTTTCCATTAAAACATTCCAATTTAATTTCTCTTCTACAGCCCACTCTTTGTCAATAAAAAAATATCTATTAATAAACCATTGCTTCACATTACTACTATTGCTTTCTAGACTATGACTCCGATATTTCTGAACAGACTGCTGTACGTCCTCCTCCCTACGAGCCCCTTCTATTCTCTGATAATCTATTGATCGTTTAGTCCCCAGAAATAAAGGCATAATTTCATTATTATTAGGAGTAATTATTGAATAGTTTTTATCTACTCCACTAACATCCACCTCAGGTGTTGTCCAATTATCCAAACTATTTTGACGATAAGTATTTCTGCTATTAAATGAATTTTTTCCTAGTCCCGAGAAAATTATTTTATCTTCCATTTCTATCTGAACATAGAAACTTGTATTGTTATTTAATCGACTAGAACTCCAATCATAAGATAGACAATGATGGATACCTGTAAGTATCCCACTTTTACCACATCCATTTGGGCCTGTAATGAAGTTAAAATTTTTTCCAAAAGTCATAGATATTTTTGAGAACTGTCTAAAATTTTCGGCATGAAATGCTCTTAGATAATAATTAATCATTCAATTTCCAAGAAAATAAAATTTTTATAGGAGAAACCTATATTTTTTAAAATATTATATTGAAGTTCTACTTACAAGCTTTTTAAAAAGCAACTATTAGGTGAAAAAGTTGAATCTATAAACTTACAGAATAGTTCATAAGGTGGATCACTTGATAAATAATAATCTATTTATAATAGTATTCCTTTTTCATTTGTATTCTCTGATCGTAGAGAATTCAAACATCAATCGCTCGGAGAGCAGAGAATACAAATGCGGAAAATATTTTCCGCATTAGAAATATCAAAATTCCTTTGAAAATTATGAAAAAATAGTAAAATTTAGGGGGAGAAATTCATATAAAAGAAAAAATAAATCACGTACTCCTCATTTTACTCCTCCCTATCTACAAAAATTTGATCAAGTTGAACTCACTGTATTTCTATTTGAAGGTAAAAAACAAAACAACGGTACTAGCTTATCTTCAGCAATAGCTCTACGCTTTAATCAAGGTCCACTACGGTATTCTGTGGAATGCATTATTTTTCTTCAATTTTCTGTTTACGGTCTATCAACTCTAAGTCGGAAAAGATATGGTCTGGTGATGGTCTATCATTAGTTATGCCTATTATTTTTCTTCTACTTAGCCATTATCGATTTACAAGAAATTTTGGTATCCACCAACCTACTCCTTTAATTTTCAACGTCTTAGTAACAGTACCACGGTCTCCTTGAATCCATTGAGCTTCTTATCAACTAATACACTCAATACATTGTTTTTATTATAAAAAATATAGTAACTTGCTCGTACTTGTAATCAGTAGGTCCACAGTTCGAATCCGTGTGCCGGCACCATCATTAAACCTCATGAATATTTGATTTATGGGGTTTTTTGTTGTCTGTAGGTTTTGGAATAGACCTTTTGACTGTGCCGCCTTAGGTGGTAAAGAAATTCGTTAATAAGAAATGAAAAAAGCCCAACATCCTGTTGGGCTTTTTTCGTATTTCGTTACTAGATACACTTCCTGTAATACCTCACGTCCTGATGCTTAAACTTATTATTGTTGTTTTACGTTTCGGAACTTCCTGTTCCTGATGAGTTCATCATAGGCAATTCATCACGTCATAAAAAGACGCCAATTTCCCGAATGTATGTACGAAAAAGCGTACATGGTTCTTTTAAATTTAAAACTTGATTTACTATCATTGAAATAAAAATATGAATTTATAAACAAGTTCTGTTCGTCAATTAAATAAGAAGACGATATAATGAGATTATTACTTTATTTCTAAAATAAATTTAAAATAACAAGGAACGAGATGTTTACTTTGCCATCAAATATTTTTCAGCCCTTAGCGCTCATACTCGCCTGCCTTATTTTCATTGTAAGTAAAATGCCGCAGCTAAAATATAGAAAAACTATATTATTTCTAGCTATTGGTAGCCTTACTTTAGTGATTATTTTAGGGATATTTGGCTTTTTTAATTAAGCTTTATTTCTTGCTCTTCTCTATCATTTTTTCAAAATGTTTAAGGTTTGGGTTCAACGTATCCCATGCATAGGCTTGGCTCACAAACACCTCTGCTCTAGGCTGATAGAGACTCGGGTCATCCAAAGTACCTGCACGTATTGAAATCATTTCAGGCGCAATTTCAGGTAAGCCAAAAAGCTGAGAACCACACGTCGGGCAAAACGCTCTTTTAATAGCTCGGCCAGAAGATCCCAAAGTCTCAAAATATTTCAGCTCACCACTTACTTTCAATTCAGATTGGTGAAAAAAAGCAATTGGTGCATATGCCGAACCTGTGGCCTTTTGGCAATCCCGACAGTGGCAATTAAAGCTATAACGTGGTTCTGCTTCACTTTGGTAGCTCACAGCTCCACATAAACACGATCCTTGATATTTGGCTGACATAGCTCATCCTATTTTTTTATTGCTGTGATTTGAATATAACGTACATATCCATTTTGGTAGAGTTGTTGGCATAACTTTGCAGTCATTTGAATTTTAAAATTTGCCAATCCTCGGCTTTGCTTTTGTCCTTGTTGATTTTGAATATATTGCGAAAAACCGAGTAACACTTGCTCAGATAAATCTTCAATTTGAATATCGACAAAACCTTGTTGTTCCAAGGTAGTTCTCAGCATTTTTTCATTTGGCACAGCATCCCAAGCGACATTTGCTGCTTTGAGTAAATAACGATGCTTTTGTTCTTGTAGAGCGGTCATGTTTTGACATGAATCGGCACGCATTAGATAGTGAAAACCTAATCGTCCTTTTGAATTTAAAACTGGAGCGATGGAATCTAGAAATGAATTTAAATTGCTGTGATAAGCGGCATCAATACACATCACCACATCGAAGCATTGTTTAAATTCAAATTGTTTTAAATTTAAAAATGAACCACAAAAAATCTGGCTTATTTCGGGAATAAGTTTTTGAATTTTATGAACACATTGGGCTTGTAAGTCAACTGCACTGAGGCTTTTAGGCTGATAATGCTGTAACCAGTGCAACAAACTTGCACCCTGTCCGCATCCTAAATCTAAGAGATAATCTTTTGAATTTAAATTGACAGCTTGTGCCAAATGGTCAGCCAATTGGCAACAAGCTTCACGGTAGTTTTGAGTGTTTTTCCAAAAACCCAAATTTGTCCAAGCAAGCTCTTGATCATCCCCTAAACTTGATGCATCAATTGCATATTTATGAGGAATAAATCGAGAGAGAGCTGCTCGAACTTTTGTTTTCACAATTTTAGTAGCCGAGTTCTGGGGCAACTTCCACCTTAGGTTTTAAGCCTACAAATGGTAAAGGTGCACCTAAAATTTCAGCAATATGCATGGCAGAAGTAACTGCTGACTCTAAAATTGGCAAGCCATCGCACGACCATGAACCACAGTAGAATACTTTACGGTTTGGGTCTAAATGACGTTGTTGCAATTCTTTGTTTAAAGCAACTGTTTGTGAGTCTACAACCGCACGCGTTAAAGTCACTTTTGAAATAACTTTTTTAGGGTCGATATCAACCACTGGACGCCAAGTCTGGAATACAGGATTTTTACCTACGAGTGTTGGTTCAACCGCATTCATCCAAACTGTAAATTGCTGACGCGTAAACTTACGGTCCATCATGTAGCTCAGCACTGACCAGTCCTTACGGCGTGGTGGCATAACGGTCGCATCGGTATGAATCACAAGATCACCTTGTTCAAAGCGGAATTGCTTAAGCAAGTTCATATCTTCTGCAAACTGTTCAGGGTTTAAAAACTCATCAATTTTAGACGTTGGCGTTGCAACAATTACTCGATCAAATAAGTTCTGTTCACCTTGGCTGTTTTCAACCAGTACTTTTTCGCCTTGTTGCTCAACTTTCTTAATTGCCGATCCGCTATGGATATCGATGCCTTTAATCAAGCTATCTACAAATGCTGGTGTGCCACCTTTCATGCGCAACAACATGTCGCCATCAGTTAAGTGACGTAAAAACTCAAGTAAGTTTTTTGCAGGCCAATCGCCAATTGTTTTTGGATTACACGTACAAATTGTATAAAGTACCGGCATGACCACACCATGCCAGAATACTTCCTCAATATCGTTCTGATTAATAAATTCAGCGAGGGTAATATCTTGATTTTTAGATTTGAAAAACTGGTGAATCGCAGTTTTTAATTGCAACATCCCTTTCACAAGACGCCAGCCATATTGCTGAATGCCTTTACGGTTATTAATAATCGGGAAATTACCAATACGGCTACGAGATGTCGTTAACCATGTTTCCGTACGATCTTCGAATAACCAGCTACATGACATATAAGTACGAACTGGGAAAGTTTTAATGCCTAAATGAGCAGCAAGGCTGAGTGTATTTTTCCATAAGTGAGGATTCATCACACGTAGCGGTGCATCAATAATTCCACCATCGAACTCAATGCTATGGCTATCCATTCCCCGGCCAGGAAGTGCTTCAAATATCGTGATCGTATGCCCTGCATCTTTCAGAATTCTTGCTGCCGCAAGCCCTGCCATTCCACTGCCAATAATTGCGATATTCAAAATGATGTCCCATTTTTCGAGAATTTTTTTGATTATCACTCATACCCCAAAAAAACACCGTATTAAAAACTACCAGATTTTTATTTTTTGCATCAATTTATATAGAAAATATTTAGCTGCTAAGCAGATCAAGTTTTTATATTTTTTTACAAAATCAGAGAAGCCGATAAAACCTTATATTTTTTGAAAATTTAAAAAAAATCTTTTAAATAAAATAAGATAATTTAACTATTTTTATATCATTTGTTTTACAAGAATCTTTTTTTAATATATTATTAAGTCATAATAATGAGAAGCAAATCACATAAAACAATGCCGCAACAACAATGAAAACCATCATAAAAACAGAATCTTTACAGCGAAAAAGCCCGCTATTCACACTTGATAGCGGGCTTTTTATTACTTTGTTTTTAGAGGTTATTCAAATGCAATTCGGCAATTTATGCTTCTTGCATGATTGAACCGAATTTTCCACGATTAAAATCATTAATCGCTTCCATAATCTCAGCTTTGGTATTCATGACGAATGGACCATAACCTTCGATTGGTTCATTGAGTGGTTGTCCAGTCAACACTAAGAATTTAGTGTCTTCTTCTGCATTTAAACTAAACTCAACACCCTCACGAGATAAAATCGCAACGGTTTTACCTTCCAGACGATTTGCATCATTAACCACAACCGCGCCATCTAATATTACAACAAGCGTGGTGTGACCTTCAGGTACATAGAGGGTATGTTTTTGGGCTTTAACCAATTTACCGTCCCATACATTTAATGGACTAAATGTAGTTGCAGCACCTTTTGCATCTGCATATTCACCTGCAATTACGCGCAAATGACTACCTTGTTCGTCTAGTGCAATGTCTGGAATATCTTTAGCTTCAATCGCTTGGTATTTTCCAGGCGTCATTTTTGAATGAGCAGGTAAATTTACCCACAATTGTACCATTTCAAACAGACCACCATGCTCTGCAAATTCAGGAGAATGGAACTCTTCATGCAACACGCCTGCACCCGCAGTCATCCATTGCACATCACCAGTTTTAATGGTTCCGCCGCCGCCGCTTGAATCTTTATGAGTTACTTCACCTTGGTAGGCGATGGTCACTGTCTCAAAGCCACGGTGAGGATGTGAACCTACACCTTGCTGTTCAGTTGTTGGCGAGAATGTATAAGGCGCTGCATAATCGAGTAGCAAAAATGGGCTTAGGGTTTGGCCTAAACGGTCATAAGAGAATAGGTTATATACAGGGAAACCATCACCCACCCAATGCATGTGGTTATTTTGATATGCACCAAGAAATTTCTTCATCTGATCTCTCCTATATATGTAGGATTTTCTTGAACTGGTATTGATTTTACGCCTCAATAATTGCAGTTTATAGATCAGGATTAGCAACACATTATTTCATCTATGAGACAATCATAGAATTTAATGTGCTCTTTTTAAGATCGTCCTATTTTTAAAATTCTTAATCCTATTTTTTAGACTTAATCACGACATAAAACTCAACTAGCATAATTTTAGGCAATAACGACCTACTCAATAATTTTTGATTATTTATTTTGATAACACGAGGACATAAAAAATGGCTCAAGATTACGTGCGTTTAGACAAGGATAATGCTGCGGTTCTTTTAGTTGACCATCAAGCAGGTTTACTTTCTTTAGTTCGAGATATCGACCCAGATAAATTTAAAAACAATGTATTAGCACTTGCTGATGCTGCTAAATATTTTAATTTACCAACTATTCTTACCACTAGTTTTGAAAACGGTCCAAATGGTCCTTTAGTTCCAGAATTAAAAGAACTTTTCCCAGATGCACCTTTTATTCCACGTCCTGGTCAAATTAACGCTTGGGACAATGAAGACTTCGTAAAAGCTGTCAAAGCGACAGGTAAAAAACAACTGATTATTGCAGGGGTAGTGACTGAGGTTTGTGTGGCATTCCCAGCTTTATCTGCACTCGCAGAAGGTTTTGAAGTGTTTGTGATTACAGATGCTTCTGGTACTTTCAACGAATTAACGCGTGATGCTGCTTGGGACCGTATGTCAAAAGCAGGTGCTCAGCTGATGACTTGGTTTGGTATGGCGTGTGAGTTACACCGCGACTGGCGTAATGATGTGGAAGGTCTAGGTGCACTCTTCTCAAATCATATTCCTGATTATCGCAACCTGATGACCAGCTATAGCTTTAATACCTCACAAAAATAAGTTCTATTGCCAAGATTAGAGTGCCTTAAGCGCTCTAATCTTAAATTTAAATGGATTGATCGGACATTGATAAGCTCTTTTGATGATTTTTATTATTTTTATTTGGTCGTAAAACACGGCGGTTTTAGTGCGGCTAGTGAAGCCGAAAATATTAGTAAATCTAAGCTCAGCCGACGCATTATTGACCTTGAAAATAAATTTAATGTCAGCCTGATTCAAAGAACAACCCGCCATTTTAAAGTGACCGATCTAGGCCAAGAGTTCTATGAAGAATGCTGCAAAGTCATTGCTCAAGTTGAATGTGCAGAAAACGTTTTGTTAAAGCAAAAAAGTGAACCTCAAGGGTTAGTAAAAGTAAGCTGCCCACCTTTAATGATGCATTTTCAAATTAGAAAAATTTTAAATCAGTTTTTAAAAACCTATCCAAAAGTTGAGATTGCTCTTGAGTTGACCAGCCGTCGGGTAGATATTTTGCATGATGATATCGATCTCGCGATTCGGACCAATTTTGAACCAAATGAAGATTCAAATTTAATTGTTCGTGATGTGATTAAAACCGATCACTGTCTAGTGGCTTCGCCTGAATTACTGCAAGGCCGTATTATTGAGCATTATTCAGAATTACAGGACTTTCCAAGTATTAGCTTAGGTACTCAAAAACAAAACCCTATTTGGCATTTATGCAATATTCGTAACGGCGAATCGGTTGATGTGCCTTATCAACCACGAATCAAAAGTAATGACTTGGCAGGTGTCTACTATGCTGTGATGGACGGTTTAGGCATTGCCGACCTTCCCTTTTTAACTGTTGAATCGGAAATTCGTAAAGGCACACTTGTTCATATTCTTCCTGACTGGAAGTCAAATATTGGCATGCTTCAACTGGTTTATGTGTCTAGAAAAGGCCAACGCCTTGTGGTCGAAAAACTCATTGAAACACTGATTGATGAACTTAGGCGTTTACCCGAAAGCCATGAAGGATATCTGCCAACTTAAATAAAAACCGGTCATGAATGGGCATGACCGGTTTTTTGTGAAACATCACATACAGCATAACTGTATGTTTTCGTTAAGAACAAAACGAACTCGCTTTATTCCTTACTCAGATAAGTCTACGCAAAGGTATTTCATCTCGACATATTCTTCGATGCCGAATTTTGAACCTTCACGGCCTAGACCTGATTGTTTTACGCCACCAAACGGAGCAACTTCATTTGAAATTGCACCTGTGTTAATGCCGACCATACCGTACTCAAGTGCTTCACCCACACGCCATTGACGCGCTGTACTTTGAGTAAATAAATAAGCAGCTAAACCGAACTCGGTATCGTTCGCCATTGCCACTGCTTCATCTTCAGTTTTAAAGCGGAATAGCGGTGCAAGCGGACCAAAAGTTTCTTCTTTAGACACTTTCATGTCTTGCGTTACGCCAGTTAACACAGTCGGTTCAAAGAATGTACCGCCAAGTGCTGAACGCTGACCACCAATACGAATTGTCGCGCCTTTCTCAGTTGCATCTGCAATATGAGACTGAACTTTTGCAATCGCATCTTCATCAATTAAAGGCCCTTGAGTTGAACCTTCTTGACGGCCATCGCCAACTTTAAGCTTAGACACAGCTTCAACCAAACGGTCTGCCAAAGCATCGTAAATGCCATCTTGAACATAAATACGGTTAGCGCAAACACAAGTCTGACCACTGTTGCGATATTTACTTGCCATAATGCCCTGAACAGCTTGTTCAAGGTTAGCATCGTCAAATACCACAACTGGTGCATTACCACCGAGTTCAAGTGAAAGCTTTTTAATGGTTGGCGCACATTGTTGCATCAAAATACGACCAACTTGGGTTGAACCTGTGAAGCTTAACTTACGAACAATATCGCTTTCGCATAGGGTTTTGCCGACTTCAACCGCATCACCACTAATGTTAATTAAAACATCTGCTGGTAAACCTGCCTGTAACGCCAATACTTCAAGTGCATAGGCAGTTAACGGCGTTTGCTCTGCTGGTTTAACCAACATTGAACAACCCGCAGCAATCGCTGGACCTGCTTTACGCGTAATCATGGCAGCAGGGAAGTTCCACGGCGTAATTGCAGCAGTAACACCAATTGCTTGTTTAATCACGAGCAGACGTTGGTTTGGCAACGTAGGTGTTAAAACTTCACCATCAATACGACGCGCTTGCTCGGCAAACCAGCGAATAAATGATGCTGCATAACCAATTTCACCACGTGCTTCTGCCAATGGTTTACCTTGTTCAGCCGTTAAAATCTGTGCCAGATTTTCTTTGTGCTCTAGCATGAGGTTGTACCATGCCAATAGCACATCAGCACGCGCCAAGGCAGTTTGCTTTTTCCAAGCAGCTTGCGCTTTTGCCGAACGGTTAATTGCGGCTTCAACCCCTGCACGGTCATAGGTTTTCACCCATGCCAAAGTTTCACCCGTAGCAGCATCATTCACCTCGATATAGTCATTTGATGCAGGTGCTTCTAATGAAATATCAGGATGTTTTAATAAATACTGCAAATTATTTTGAATCATGCAGATTGCTCCATTGCTTTTGCACTACCTGCTTTTAGAGTTGCAAAACCTTGTTTCAAGATATCAAGACCTTGGCGGAATTGTTCAGCAGGAATGGTTAATGGATATAAGAAACGAATTACATTACCGTATTTACCACAAGTAAGAAGTAACAACCCGTTTTCCATTGCATAGTTTTGTACAACTTTTGCTTGTTCAGCCGTTTCAAGCTCTACTGCAACCATTGAACCTAAAGCACGAATATCAGTTACGACGTCGCCTGTTGCTTGTTGAATATCTTTAAGGGTAGCAACCAACTCTGCACCTAATTCATTTGCACGGTCGCATAAGTTTTCTTCTTCAATCGCATCAATTACCGCGTGCGCAGCTGCAACCGCAATCGGGCTACCTGCGTATGTACCGCCTAGACCACCTGGGTTTGGTGCATCCATCACTTCTGCACGGCCTACAACACCCGAAATAGGGAAACCGCCACCTAAGCTTTTCGCCATCGTGATAAGGTCTGCTTTAGTCTCGTAATAGTTCATTGCAAACAATTTACCAGTACGCGCAAAACCAGATTGAACTTCGTCAGCCACAAGTAAAATGCCGTGCTTATCGCAAATTGCGCGTAAACGTTTTAAGAACTCAGCTGGTACCACATTGAAACCGCCTTCACCTTGTACTGGCTCAAGTACAATTGCTGCAACATCATGCGGTGCAATATCTTCACTGAAAATATCTTCAACGCTTTCGATCGCTGCATCTACTGAAATACCTTTAGCAGGTACAGGGTAACGTGCGTGGAATACACCCGCTGGCATTACACCGAAATCACGTTTGTAAGGTGCGGTTTTACCTGTCATTGCCATAGTCATAAATGAACGACCGTGGAAACCGTTACCAAAAGTAATAATGCCGTGACGACCTGTATAAGAGCGAGCAATCTTCACCGCATTTTCAACTGCTTCTGCACCTGTTGTGAAAAACGCTGACTTCGCAGGACCAGCAATTGGCGCACGCTCATTAATACGTTCAGCCAAAGCCACATAGCTTTCATAAGGTGTTACTTGATAGGCAGTGTGCGTAAATTTAGTAAGTTGTTCAGTTACTGCTGCAATCACTTTAGGGTGGCGATGGCCCGTATTTAAAACCGCGATACCACCAGCAAAGTCGATAAATTGGTTGCCTTCCTTGTCCCAAAGCGTGGCATTTTCAGCTTTTTCCGCATACCACTGACACATCACGCCTACACCACGTGGAGTTGCTTGCTGTTTACGTGCGTTAAGTGCAGAATGTTGATTATCCATTTGATTCCCTCATATTTTCATCATCAGTTGCAGCTTTGGTTTTTTGCATCCTGTGCTTAATTTTCAGGGTGCTTTACAACGACTGCCTATGCATGTAATTTCGCTCGTCTGATGCCAACTGACGAGAGCCACTTTTTAACTGTAGGAGAGAGCCAATTGCGTAGTTTACTTGGAGATCATTTGCTGCAACGACTCCAACAGGACACTGAAGGGAAACTACATCAACGCCTTTTCCGTTGCCTGCGTGGTGCGATTATTGATGGAGTCATCCAGCCCAAGACTCGTCTACCTGCGTCACGCGACTTAGCCAGTGAAATTCATGTTTCAAGAAATACAGTGCTTAGTGCCTATGAACAGCTACAAGCTGAAGGCTACTTAGAAGCACGGACAGGACATGGCACATGGGTTGCCGAAAAATTACCAGAGAGTTTTTTAAATACACAGAACAAGAAAAAAGTGGTTTCTAGCCCGAAAGTTCAAAGCTCTTATGCGCTGTCACAGCGTGGTTCTAACTTATTAGGCTATGCAGCAGCATCGCCACACCAATGGGGTGCTTTTGTGCCGGGAGCACCCGATGTGACCGAGTTCCCACATCATATTTTTAGTCGTATTCAAGCACGCTTAAGCCGCGAACCCGATATTAATCGCCTGATTTATAGCAATGCAGGTGGATGTATAGAGCTTCGAAGTGCGTTGGCAGATTACTTGCGTGTTGCACGTTCAGTTCAGTGCGATGCAGACCAGATTATTATTACCGAAGGCATTCACCAAGCTATTGATTTAGTCTCGCGTGCGCTCAGTGATATGGGTGATAAAATCTGGATTGAAGATCCTGCTTATTGGGGAATGCGTAATACGTTACGAATTAATGGCCTTGATATTCAACCAATGCCTGTCGATGCTGAAGGCATTATTCCTGAGGAAAATCCGGCCAAGCCTCCTAAACTCATTTTTGTCACGCCTTCACACCAATATCCGCTTGGCTCTCATTTAAGCCTAAACCGCCGACGTAAACTGATTGAGATTGCACGTCAGCATAATAGCTGGATTGTAGAAGATGACTATGACAGTGAGTTCCGTTTCTCGGGTCAGCCTTATCCCTCTTTACAAGGTTTAGAAAATGATGCGCCTGTGCTGTACATGGGCACGTTTAGTAAAACTATTTATCCATCCTTAAGAATTGGATATCTAGTGGTGCCTAAGCCGTTATTTTCACCATTACGCATTGTAGCAGCCGAGCTTTATCGTGGTGGACACTTGCTTGAGCAAAAAGCCCTCGCTGAATTTATTCGTGAAGGCCATTATGAAGCGCATATTCGCCGTATGCGCCTACTCTATGGCAAGCGCCGCGACTACTTGGTGAGCTTAATTCAACGTTATCTTGGTCCCGAATTTATTCATGAATATGATGAAGCGGCAGGGTTACATCTGGTTTTAAAACTACCGAACTCTTGCGATGATGTCGCGATTGCAGCCACAGCGCTTGAACGTGGTGTCAAAGTTCGTCCTCTTTCACAGTACTACATGCAGTCGCATGCACATGCAGAGCGCGGGCTGTTGATGGGCTTTGCCTGTGTAAATGAAAAAGATATGGTGATGGCTTTTGGCGTCTTGCTCCAATGCTTACGTGAAGCAGGCGTACCTACGCTAAATTAACTTTCACCTGTTATTAAAACAAATAAAAAAGAGCCTGTTTGTAAGGCTCTTTTTTATTTAAAAATTTAAACTAACTTTTCTTCATGACTATGAGTTAAATGGGTCGCTCGACGATCTTTACCCCAACCTAGCTTTTCAGACAACAAACCGAAGAACACAATAATCCCGAACAGCGCTGTGGTGTAAATCACTTCTTTAAAATAGGTGCCTTCAATCAACATGGTAAGAATTGCACCAATAATTGCAAAGATCACCACATAAGTTAGATAAGGAAACATCCACATTTTAAAGTCGATTTTCACGCCTTCAGCTTCTAACTTTTTACGCATACGAAGCTGAGAATAAGCAATAGTCAGATATACATAGAGTGTGGCTGCACCTGTTGTTAGCATGAAAAAGTCATAAACATTCATACTCTCGGTTGCAGTTAAAACTACCGCAATTACAGAGAAGAAACATGACACAATCACACCCACCCAAGGACTGCTTTTACTGTTTACAGAGCCCAAACTTTTCGGTGCATCACCACGTTTAGCTAAAGAGAACAACATACGTGAACACGTATAAAGTGCTGAGTTAAAACAGCTACATACCGAGGTTAGAACTACAAAGTTTACGATATGGCGTGCGCCTGGAATACCAAGTGCAGACAGAGTTACGCTATAGGTTCCCCAAGTTGAATCTTTCAAAAGTTCATTGTTGTGGGGAATTAAACATACCGCCACAAACATTGAACCAACGTAGAATAAAATAATTCGCCAAACCACCGAGTTTGATGCTTTACGAATTTCTTTCGATGGGTTTGCCGACTCTGCTGCCGCTACCGTAACAATTTCAGCACCAATGTAGGCAAACATGACCCCAAGCAAGGCTGTGATAACGGATGAGCCGCCATTTGGCATAAAGCCTTGAGAGGTTAAATTACTAATACCAGAAGCAGCCGGATTACCCCAAGGCCACAAATGCATGATCGCTAAACTACCAATCACAAGAAAAATAACAATCGCGATGACTTTGATGAGGGCAAACCAAAACTCAAATTCACCATAGTTTTTCACGTTTTGTAAATTAACGACAACCAGTGCGCCAATCACCACGACCATATAGACCCAGATCGGTATAAACGGGAACCAATTGTTTAGAATTTTACCTGCCACATAGGCTTCCCACCCCATGAGCATGGCCAGAGTACACCAGTACAACCAACCAATTGAAAACCCTGCCCAACGGCCAATCGCACGGTCAGCATAAGTTGAAAAAGAGCCACTATCAGGGTTTAAAACGGCCATCTCGCCTAACATACGCATGATGAACCAAACAAGTAGACCACCTAAAGCGTAAGTTAAGAAAACTACAGGTCCAGTATTGTAAATAATACTGCCTGAGCCGACGAATAGAGAACCACCAATAACCCCTGCAATCGAGATCATGGTCAGGTGGCGTGATTTGAGTCCATGTTTTAAACTTTGGGAGTGATTGGCTTCAGAACCATTTTGATGAGCTGCCATATCATTTTCCTTAATATATGGAGGATATCGGCTAGTCTCGGAAATCCTCCGAAGCCAAAAAATATCCCCTAAAAATTTAGCCGTTCTGCCCAATTCCTAAATCAGAAAATTCACTGAGCTTATCCGGCGCTTCCGTATGCATACTTCCAATAGCTTTAATTTGTCGTTTCGACACTCAAGAAACGAGAGCCATTTTTGTAATAAAAGAGAGAGCCAATTGCAAAATTTATACGCAAAATTGGCCCTTTTTGTAGGGGATGCTGGTAAATGGCTTTTAGTTTTTATTTTAATCAGATTGAAATTCTTTAGTTTTGTTCAGAAATTAATAATGCCTTTGTGCCTGTTTCCAACGCTCTAAATATATGTTTCTGGTCAGCTGGATAACAAATATAATCTCCAACACCAAGCTCAACAGCTTCATCAATTAAGCCCACCAAAGCTTTACCTTCAACCACAATAATATGCTCCACAGAACCAACTGGATGCGGCTCTGAAAGACGGTCTTCGCCTGGTTCAACAATTAGTAAATAAACATCTCGGCGCGCATGTGGCGGACAAGTCGCTAACAAAATTGCTTTGTAGTTGGCAATCTCAGAACTCACTGTTGGCCCATCGCCACAGCGAATCACTTGCACCTGATTACTCGGCTCTTCCATCAACCTTGCAAATGGAATATTGAGCGCAACACAAAGTGCCCATAAGGTTTCAATGCTAGGGTTACCTTGCCCTGCCTCTAATTGTGACAATGTAGATTTAGCAACACCTGCACGACGAGCAACCTCTGCCAATGAAAGCCCTGCTCTTTGACGTTCACGCGTTAAACCTTTGGCAATAATTTCAATTGGCTGAGACATTCACCACATCCGTTCTATAAAAAAAACGATCGTTCGTTTTGACAAAACAATCAGACTTATTCATTATAATGGAAAATCGTTCGTTATATCATGCTATGTCCACATACTCTCTGATTAAAAAACTTAGTAAAGACACTACCCGTTCGATTTTCTTTGTGTGTCTAGCGACGAGTGTCGTTGGTATGTCTTTAGGTTCACTCGCTGCAAGTTATGGCTTAGCGCTCTGGATCCCGCTTTGTCTATCCGTGTTTGTGCTCGCAGGAACTGCTGAATTTATCTTTATTGGCTTCTTGGCTGTAGGTGGTAGCCCAATTGCAGCTGCGATTGCAGGACTACTCGTCAATTTAAGACATCTACCTTTTGGTATCGCGGTCAATGAACTAATCCGTGGCAAATATTCTCGATATTTCGGGGCTCATATCATGAACGATGAAAGCGTTTTGTTTGGCATGGCACAGCCCGATTTTGAAACAAAAAAAGCCGCTTACTGGTTATGTGGTATATGCATTATGCTGAGTTGGCCACTGGGTGTAACGGTGGGTTATTTTATTGGAAGTGCTATTCCAGACCCTAAAACATTCGGCTTAGATGCCATTTTCCCCGCGATTTTAATTGCACTTACTTTTAATGCTTTAAAGAATAAAACCACTCGAAAAGCTGTATTTGCCGGATCAACTTTAGCGCTGATCACCACACCTTTTTTGGCCTCAGGACTTCCAATTCTGATTTCACTTTTTGGCTTGATATTTGGTAGAAAGAAATGAGTCAACAATTACTAATTATTTTAGGTATAGGCTTGCTAGCACTTGGAACGTATGGGATTCGTTTCGCTGGTTTTCACTTGGGTGCCAAGTTCTCTTTTTCTGAAAAATACCAAGTTTTACTCTCAAACGGTGCGACTGTTTTGCTCTGTGCGATTGCAGTGACGACAACATTTTTTGAAGGTCAACATTTCGCAGGTTTTGCACGAATATTTGGCGTTGGCTTAGCACTGTTCTTGGTTTGGAAAAAAGTACCGCTGTTATTAGTGATTTGCTTGGCAGCTGCCGGCACGTCACTTATACGTTTGCTTGGAATTGAGTAATAAAAAAGGCGAGATAAACTCGCCTTTTTTGAAACTTTGATTAGAACGGTAAATCGTCGTCTAAATCAGCTGGTGCAGAAGCTGGTTGTTGCGGAGCTTTAGGCGCAAAACCACCAGCTTGAGGGTTGCTTCCACCATTACCGAAACCACCTTGGTTACCATAACCACCGCTGTTTTGGCCATAGCCACCACCTTGGTTGTTATTGTTTTGATAACCATTACCACCTTGTTGAGGTGCGTTAAAACGTGGTTGATTAAAATCATTACCACCAGCGAAACCTTGTTCACCTTGTTGACGAGCATCTAACATTTGCATCTGGTCGCCACGGATTTCTGTAGTGTAACGCTCTTGGCCATTTTGGTCTGTCCACTGACGTGTACGTAGTGAACCTTCAATATAAACCTTAGAACCTTTACGCAAGAACTGCTGAGCAATTTCCCCTAAACGGTTATGCAAAACAATACGGTGCCATTCTGTTTGTTCTTTACGTTCACCGGTATTTTTATCAGTCCAAGCTTCACTTGTCGCGATTGAAAATTGGGTCAACGAGCCCCCATTTGGAAAAGTTTTTGTTTCAGGATCACGACCCAAAGTACCAACCAAAATAACCTTATTTACACCACGCATTAGCTGTCTTCATCCTATACATTTCTATGTTTTACTTTATAAGAGTTATGCTTAAATGGCTACCTCTTTACCGAACAACTGCGTTAAATCACGTCGCGCAGCATCATCTAGAGACTGTTTATCGACTTTAATATAAGCAACTTGCTGATCAGGCATCACCACAACTTCTTCGATACCACGAATTGCCAATAGCTGTGTGGTCCACTCATTCACCTGTTGCACTTGCGGCAATGGCAACACAATCGATGACAAATACCGCGGCTGAGCTAAACCAAAACTAATTAGCAACCATATTATAGCAATCCCTGCTAAGACACTCCATCCAATCGCAGTATTATGTAACATCAATAATTGACCACCTAGTGTGCCACCAAAAAAAGCGCCTAAAAACTGACTACTGGCATTTACACCCATAGCCGTTGCTTTTGACTGGATTGGAGCAGACTTCGACAACCAAGAAGGCAATAAAGCCTCCATCACATTAAATGCAATAAAGAAAATTCCTAGGCCAGCAAGCAAAACATATTTTGACTGATAACCAAATATGAGCAGCAGCAAACCTGCAATAATGCCTGTAATTGCTGTTAAGAAAATCCCGCGCATTTTGCGATATTTTTCAGCAATGATGATGCTTGGAAATGCAAAGAACAGGCTAATGACTAACAGCGGCAAATACACCAAACCATGACTTGCTAAAGGAATATGTGCAAACTCGATGAGCTGTGAAGGCACATAAATAAACATGGCGGTCAGTAATAAATGCAGTGCAAAAACCGAAACGTGTAATCGGTTTAAATCACCCATTTGAATGACTTGCTTAAGCTGTGCCATGTAGCCTTGCTGATAATTACGATGATGGCGAGTGACTTTAGGCACAAGCAATAACATCGCAATCGCAATCAAGCCCATAATGGTTGTCACAAAGAACAAACCAGAAATGCCGACAAGGCTTGTGAGCCAAGGCCCAAGGCTAAAAGCGACCACAAAAGACAGACCAATACTCATGCCCATGGCAGCCATGGCCTTAGTACGCTGCTCTTCACGTGTCACATCGGCTAAAAGCGCCATCACGACCGCTGAAACTGCACCAGCACCAGCAATAGCACGGCCAATAATTACGCCATAAATCGTGTCAGATAAACCAGCAATTGCACCACCAATCGCAAACAGTAATAGGCCAAAGACCACAAGCGGTTTACGACTAAAACGGTCTGCCAGTAAGCTAAATGGAATTTGCAAAATCGCCTGACTTAAGCCGTAGACACCTACAGCCAAACCAATGAGTGCTGGAGTCGCATATTGATATGACTGCCCAACTACAGAAAAGACAGGAATAATCATGAACAAGCCCAACATGCGTAGTGCAAAAATACTACTTAAGGCAAAAGTTGAGCGACGTTCCAAAGCATTCATCATATCAATACACGTTATCAAACTAGGTAAATTATAAGCCGATTCGTTTCTAAAAATACGGAACACCTTATTTAAAATAACGATTTGGGCTTAAAAAAATAAAGAGGCGTTTAGCCTCTTCATTCTATCGAACTTTACTGAAAATTAGCTTAAGGCGATTGTTGCTCGCGCTTTGAATATTGAATTGAAGCAATAACCGCCCAAACAATAAACGCTACACCAATTAAACCAGTAACAACTTCAGGTACATGTACGCCTGTACCACTTGCAATCATAATGAATGCTAAAGCACCGATCGCATAATGCGCGCCATGTTCCAAGAACACATAAGCGTCTAGCGTGCCTTTTTCTACAAGGTAAACTGTCATTGAACGGACAAAAATAGCACCGATTGCAAGACCCAGCATAATCACGACAACGTCGCTAGTAATTGCAAAAGCACCGATTACACCATCAAAACTGAATGATGCATCTAACACTTCAAGATATAAGAAACCACCTAAACCTGCTTTCACCACACCAGAGGCTGCACCCGAGCCATCTTGTAATACAGCATTACCATTTTCATCAATTTCAGGCTCACCACCTAACAAATGACTTAATACTTCAACGCCAATATAAACCACAATGCCCCAAATACCAGCCATGGTGACTGCTAAACGTTGGTGGTCATCTACGTAACCTGCCATCACAATGAGAGCAATCAAAGCAATAAACACAGACATTGCCGGTACGCTTGCTAAACTAGAAAGTTTAGTTTCAAGCCATCTAAACCAATGGGTTTCTTTTTCATCATCGAAGAAGAAGTTTAAGAACACCAATAATAAGAATGTTCCACCAAAAGCCGAAATTTCAGCGTGGTGTGCCATTAAACGTTCAGAATAAGTTTTCGGATCATTAAGTGCCAATTTAGCTACTTCAATAACACCCATATCTGCAGTCACTGCAACAATTACAACAGGGAAAACTAAACGCATACCAAAAACGGCGATTAAAATACCTACCGTTAAAAAGATCATTTTCCAGAACGGGTCCCAATTACGTAGAACCGATGCATTTACGACAGCGTTGTCAAAAGATAAAGAGACTTCCATTACAGCTAAAATGGCTGTAATGGTTAAAGCTTTAAGCATGGTAGACACGCCCGCTTCAGGTCCATGGGTAAAACCCCAATACGCGGATAGTGCTAAACACACCACCGTAAAAAATATCGAAAATCGGAAATGCTTCATGGATCAGACCTATACCAAGAATAAATTTAATCTTTCTTAAAAAACCGCCGCTATTATATCGATAATTAACCACAAAACGATGTTGTTTTGTGCCGTTATTCCCGTTACTTTATCTCTCTGTTTAATAAAGAAATTTATAATGTTTAATTAATTCTTTAATCGTATTAAATATTTTCTTTCGATATATCTATAATTATTATTTTTGTATTTTAAAATTGATTTAAAATCTGGTTCAGCTGTCTTAATTTAAATGGAATGTTTTTATGCTTTTTTCTCAAGAACTTTGGCAACGTAATTTAAATTTATATCAGAAAATTCTAGACCTGCCTTTTAATCAGGAACTTGCTAACGGTACTTTAGATAAAGAAGCTTTTTGTCATTATGTTATTCAAGATGCTCAATATTTAGTGGCCTATGGTCGTGTGCTTGCTGTTGCAGCAGCAAAGGCCTTTGAGGCTGACGATATTATGCAATTTTCAGATGCAGCTAAAATTGCGATTGTGGTGGAGCGTAGTTTGCATGATGACTTCATGAAAAACTTTGGTGTCACCAAAGAAGAATTTAAAAATACGCCGTTGACCTTGGCAGGCCATCATTACACTTCATTTTTAACAGCAACTGCTTGGTCTGAGAGCTACCCTATCGTACTTGCAGCATTGTTACCTTGCTTCTGGATTTATGCCGAAGTTGGCAAAGATATTGTAAATAAATCAATTCCAAATAACCCTTACCAAGCATGGATTGATACCTACGCAGGTGAAGAGTTCCATACAGCGGTTCGTAATGTGATTGCGACGGTAGATAAAGTTGCCGCACGTTGTGATGCAGATACTTTAGAAAAAATGCATGCCGCGTACACCATGGGTGCAAAACTTGAGTGGTTATTTTGGGATAGCGCCTACCACCAAAGACAATGGCTAGGTTTAGACCATATTTAAAACTTCAAAAGAATCGGTCAGATCGTTCAAGACGCTGACCATTTTTAATAAAATGCGAGATAAATATGTATATCGGCGAATTAGCATCTTTAACTGGAGCCACTCCTAAAGCCATTCGGCATTATGAGAAATTAGGCTTACTACCAGTCGCAAAAAGAAGAGGCAATTATCGTATTTATGAAGAGATTGATGTTAAATCCGTTAAGATGATCCGCCTTGCACAAGCTGTTGGATTTAGCCTTGCCGAGCTTTATGACTTGTCCGCTTTAAAATATAAAAATAATCGCTTTCCTGTAGAAATTGCACAGCAGCTTATTCAAAAAAAGAATCAACAAATTATTGAGCAAAAAAAAGCGTTAAACCGTTTACAAGAAGATTTAAAAGAACTGGAAGATGAGATTATTCAGACTTATATTACCAATAAGATTTCTGCCTAAAACAGCTGGTTAAAATCTGCAAATAGCTTTTAAAATGAGTGCTTGACTCTGCCCTTAGGGACAAGGTTTATCGTAATGACTTCTTTTATTACGGACCAATAAAATGAGTGCTCATCTTTCAATATTTAAAAATTCAACAGCATTAATTACAGGCGCATCTTCAGGAATAGGCAAAGCCTATGCTCAAGAATTTGCATCTTTAGGAATTCATTTAATTTTAACAGCACGCTCTGAACAGAAACTAAATGATTTAGCCGATGAACTCAGAAAAAAATATAACGTGAATGTTGAGGTGATCGTTTTAGATTTAGCTCAACCCAATTCAGCTCAAAGCTTATTTGATGAAGTACAAGCTAGAAAATTAACGGTAGATATTTTAATTAACAACGCAGGATTTGGAAAATGGACTAAATTTTTAGATCAATCTGTATCTACCTATCAAGAAATGATCACGCTTAATATCAGCAGCGTAACGTCTTTATGTTATTTATTTTTGCCCCATATGCTTGCGAACAAAAAAGGCATCATGATTAATATTTCATCGACAGGCGCGTTCCAGCCGTTACCCTATATTGCCGTTTATGGTGCAAGTAAATCTTTTGTATTGCAGTTTACTGAAGCGCTTGCAGGAGAATATAGCTCTTCAGGTGTTAAATTTCTGGCAGTTTGTCCGGGCAATACCGAAACCAATTTTACTCAGGTGGCAAATGCCGATACGAGTGGTATGAAAAGCTCTACAGTTGAGGACGTTGTGTCTGCAACAGTTAGAGCATTAGATAAGAATAAAGCAACAGTTGTGGTGGGATATAGCAACTATTTGACATCTCAATTGCCTCGAATTCTTTCTCGCCAAAAGATGATTAATTTAGTTGAAGGTATACTCAAAACCCGTGTTATTGAGCACTCATAAAAATGCTTCAATTTAAAAGATTAAGGGATTTCTCTTAATCTTTTAATGCTGAAACAGCTGCCAGCCATAAATTAAGCCTGCCGCAGCAACCACCCAAAATAAGGTTGCCAATCCTAGACAAGACCACATCGACATTCGTGTTGCCAGCACATAAACAACAACTAAATAAATGGCATAAGGAATAAGTGACCATACACCAAACAGAGCCGTTTTTTGTAATGCCTCCGCCCCTTTTTGCTGATAAACAATCACGTGAGCAATCAAAGCAAAGGTAGGAAAAAGTGGGACTAAACCTGCAATATAAAATGCCTTACTTTTCGATAAAATCGAAATAATGAGGACAACCCCAGCCCCCAACATACACTTTAAAAATAACGCCCACATGCGCTGATCCTATCTGGTCATTTCCATTTCAAAACGCTGTATTTTGCGCTTTTTAAAGAAAATTAACAGCGATTAAAGCAATCAATGCTGGAACTGCCTGAATATAAATAATCTTTTTACTGGCAGTCAGACCACCATAGATACCTGCAATGAGTACACAGCCTAAAAAGAAGTTGGCAATTGATGTCGCAAAAGGTGCATCAGCCAATAAAGACCAGAATAAACCCGCCGCTAAAAAGCCATTATAAAGACCTTGGTTCTGTGCCATCACTTTGGTGAGTTTTGCTTTTTCGGCATTATTTCCAAAGGCTTTCATGCCATAAGGCTTGTCCCACAAAAACATTTCTAACACTAAAATATAGACATGTAATATTGCGATAAGCGCAATTAAAATTTGTCCGATCATACAATTTTCCTTTTTATTTTAAAGATATGAAAAAAGATCAGTCTCTCGACTGATCTTTTAATGTGTTACGGTTTTAACAACACTTTGCCTTGACGAGCACCTTGCGTTGCTCTTTGAGCGGCAGTTTTAATCTCATCAAAACTAAATACACCTTCTACAGGCAGAATTAATTTTTTCTGAGTCGCTAGTGTTAGCAGCTCAACGATCAGTTCCTTTTTACGAGCTGCTGGCATTTCTTTGTTAACTACACTCGCCCAGAAACCTTTTACTGTCGCTTGTTTAAAAATCAAATCACCCGATGAAATCTGCATGGTTTCGCCAGTCATACTACCGAACGAAACGAGCAAGCTATTTTCACTGAGTAAATTCAGCATTTCGCCACTTGCGGTTCCTCCAATCGAGTCCACACCAGCAATAAGAGGTTGGTCGCCGTGAATCTGTTTAACTTGCTCTTTCCAGTTAGGCTGATCAGTCGCAACAACATGTTGAATACCTAATGCTTGCATTTCAGCAATTGCATCAGTACGACGAACCAGATTAATCACAGGTAAACCACGAGCCTGCGCAATCATCGCAACTGTTTTTCCTACTGCACCGTTCGCTGTGTTTTGAATGAGCCATTGACCTGGTTGAACATTAACAAAATCTAAAAGCATCAAGGCACTAATTGGCATACCAATGAGCTGTGCTGCTGTTTCATCATCAATTTCATTATTGAGTGGAATAATGCCTTGCGCTGGTGCAATAAAGTACTCAGCCCAACTGCCATGCACAGCTGCCACTGCAATACGCTGCCCTACCTGCACATGAGTAACTCCTTCGCCCAACGCATCTACAATACCAACGCCTTCACTACCACCAATCGCAGGTAAAGTTGGCTTGTAACCATAGCTTCCGCGTACTGTCCATACATCATGATTATGAATTGGAGACATGATGGTTTTAATACGCACTTCGCCTGCTTTTGGTTCTGGCTTTGGCATATCCGCCTGCTCTAAAACGTCTACAGGTTCGCCAAAATTACCATGGATAATACTTCGCATGCTTTATTCCTCTATCGGTTTTATGAGTTGTTGGGTCGTTTCTAAAGCTAGATGTAGATGTGCTTTGTCTTGCGACAATTTTGTGAGTAAAGCAGCACCTAACCATAACTGATACATGACTTGCGCAGTTTTTAAAGGCTCAATATGTTTTGGAATTGATCCTTCTTGTTGCCCTTCTTTGAGTAGCAAAGCCAAACGTTGCGTTAGTTTGTGCACGCCATCATTGAGAATTTGACGCATGTCTTCTGACAAGTCAGAAACCTCTGCCGCCAACTTCACAATCAGACAGTTTTCAGCCCAACTACCGTTTACAGGATCATCAATCCATGCCTGCCATAAGGCCATTAAACGAGCATGGGCACTTTGCTCACTGCGTTGCCAAAGTTGTTCCATACGAACTTTATAATCAGCCATATATTGCTCGAGCAATGCACAGCCAAATGCCTCTTTCGAAGCAAAGTAGTGATAGAACGAACCTTTGGGTACGTCACAAGCCTTTAAGATTTCTTGCAAACCAACACCGACAAAACCTTTACGTAGTACCAGCTCAAAGCTCGTATCTAAAATGTGTTGTCGCGTGGTTTCACTTTTATTTAATCGTTTCATGCACACATCATAAACAACTATTAGACCAGTCGTCTAGTAAAGTTATGTTGCTGGTTAAAATTTGGTTAGAGTAGAAATCTGAAGTAAGGAATGTTAAAAATACAATCTGCTTATTTAAACAAATTTTGTCGATTGTCGTTTAACCGTCACAATTTGTCGCTTTAAATCATTTTGTACCACTTGAACAATTTTAAATCGTTATCATATATAGGGTCTGTTGTTTATAACCAGTCACACCTCTCTGTGACTGAGCAATCAACACCTAAATTTTCATCAATACATAATTGAGATGTTTTATGAGCCAAAGTCATATCCGTATTCGAGGCGCACGTACCCATAATTTAAAAAATGTGTCTCTCGATATTCCACGCGACAAATTTGTGGTAATTACGGGGTTATCAGGTTCAGGAAAATCTTCTCTTGCCTTCGATACCCTGTACGCCGAAGGACAACGCCGTTACGTCGAATCACTTTCAGCGTATGCCCGTCAGTTTTTATCGCAAATGGAAAAGCCTGAAGTTGACTCGATTGAAGGTTTATCACCAGCGATTGCCATTGAGCAAAAATCTACCAGTCATAACCCACGTTCAACCGTTGGTACGATTACCGAAATTTATGACTATTTGCGTTTGCTTTATGCACGTGTCGGCACCCCTTACTGCCCTGAACACGACTTGCCAATGGTTGCGCAAACTGTTTCTGAAATGGTCGATGCAGTAAAAACCCTTGAGGAAGGCACAGCACTCATGTTGCTTGCCCCTGTCGTTCGTGAGCGTAAAGGTGAATACAGTAACTTGTTCGAGCAGCTACAAGGTCAAGGTTTTGTTCGTGCCCGTGTGGATGGTGAAATCATTGATATTGATACGCCACCAGAACTCGACAAAAAGAAAAAACATACCATTGAAGTCGTTGTTGACCGCTTCAAAGTACGTGAAGACTTAGGTAACCGTATTGCAGAATCATTTGAAACCGCACTACGTTTAGGTGGCGATATTGCAGTTTTATCATGGATGAATGGTGAACATCCTGATCGTGTTTTTTCTGCAAAACACTCATGTCCAAAATGTGATCGCGCTGTCGCAGAGCTTGAGCCACGTTTGTTTTCATTTAACAACCCATTTGGTGCCTGCCCTGTTTGTGATGGTTTAGGTACCCGTAGTCATTTTAGCTCTGAAAAGCTGATTCCAAATCCTGACCTTGCGATTAGTGAAGGTGCGATCCGTGGATGGGATCGTCAGCGTCCATATTATTATTCCATGCTGCAAAAAGTTGCCGACCATTTTGGTTTAAAACTTGATACGCCTTGGAACCAGCTAGATAAAGATACTCAAAAGAAATTCTTACAAGGTACAGGTAAAGAAAAAGTCGATTTAAGCTATATCGACGAACGTGGCCGTAAACATACTCGCGTACAACCGTTTGAGGGAATCTTGCCTCATCTTGAGCGCCGTTATCGTGAAACTGAAAGTAACTATGTACGAGATGATTTAGCTCAATATCTCTCTAATGCAGCGTGTGATGCATGTGATGGTTCACGTCTTAATGAAATTTCACGTCATGTTCGTGTGAAAGACAAAACTATTGCTGACATTACCCGCATGTCGATTGGTGACGCTGAAAGCTACTATCAGGGCTTAAACCTTGAAGGTGCTAAAGGTGAAATCGCAGATAAAATCTTTAAAGAGATTCGAGAGCGTTTACATTTCTTGGTGAGTGTTGGACTGAATTATTTAAGTCTGGCTCGCTCTGCAGAAACCTTATCTGGTGGTGAAGCACAGCGTATCCGTTTAGCCTCACAAATTGGTGCAGGTTTAATGGGCGTCATGTATGTGCTCGATGAACCATCAATTGGTCTACATCAACGCGATAACGACCGTTTATTACAAACCCTGATTCGCTTACGTGATTTAGGCAACACGGTATTGGTTGTTGAACACGATGAAGATGCAATCCGTGCTGCTGACCATATTATTGATATCGGTCCAGGTGCTGGTGTACACGGCGGTGTGATTATTGCTGAAGGTACTTATGATGAGTTGGCTAAACATGCCGACTCTCTTACAGGACAGTATCTTTCTGGCAAACTCAAAATTGAAGTGCCAAAAAAACGTACTGAATCACCACGTCCAGATGAAGTCATCAAGCTTTCAGGTGCAGCAGGTCATAACTTAAAAAATGTCGATTTAACGATTCCGCTCGGCATTATGACCTGCGTAACCGGGGTTTCAGGTTCGGGTAAATCGACGTTGATTAACCGCACATTACTTCCATTAGCAGCGACACAGCTCAATGGTGCAACGACTTTAACAGCCGAGAAGTTTGACTCAATTGATGGGCTTCAACATCTAGATAAAGTTGTTGATATTGACCAAAGCCCGATTGGACGTACCCCACGTTCTAACCCAGCGACTTATACAGGGTTATTTACGCCAATCCGTGAGTTATTTGCTCAAACCCCAGAGGCAAAAGCACGTGGTTATAGTGCTGGTCGTTTCTCGTTTAACGTGAAAGGCGGACGCTGTGAAGCCTGTGAAGGCGACGGCATGATTAAAGTCGCAATGCACTTCTTACCAGACATGTATGTGCCATGCGATGCGTGTCATGGCAAACGTTATAACCGTGAAACGCTTGAAGTCGGCTATAAAGGCAAAAACATTTCTGATGTTTTAGAAATGACTGTTGAAGATGCTGCTGAGTTCTTTAGTGCCATTCCAGTCATCCACCGCCGCTTAGAAACCTTAACTCAGGTGGGCTTAGGCTATATTCGTTTAGGTCAAGCTGCTACCACTCTCTCTGGTGGTGAGGCACAACGTGTAAAACTCGCACGTGAGTTAGCAAAACGAGATACGGGTAAAACTTTATATATCTTGGATGAACCAACAACAGGTCTACATTTCCATGATATTGCCAAATTACTCGACATTTTGCATGAGCTACGTAACAAGGGTAATACCATTGTGGTAATTGAACATAACCTAGATGTGATTAAAACAGCCGACTGGGTTGTGGACTTAGGCCCTGAAGGTGGTTCGGGCGGTGGTATGATCATTGCCGAAGGTACACCTGAACAAGTGGCTGAGGTTGAGATTTCTCATACTGGACGCTTCTTAAAACCGATGTTGAAACAATAAAATAAAAAGCCGGAAATTATTTCCGGCTTTTTTACCCCTCAACTGCATTCCGACCTCGGGCTTTAGCTCTTAATAGCGAACGGTCAGCTTTCTCTAAAAGCTCTATCCAACTCGCCGCGCCTATGGCAAAACCAATACTGACAGAAACATGCAATTTTTCATCTGAACCAGATAAATCAATCTCTTCTAAAGAAATTGCAATACGAATTTTCTCTGCTAAAAGGCGAGCATCTATAAATTGTACCTGTTCTAATAATATTAAAAACTCATCTCCCCCATAACGAACAATTAAATCCGAACTTCGAATATTTTGCTTTAATTGCTCGGCAATACTGACAATGACGCGATCACCTACAATATGCCCATATTGGTCGTTCACCTGTTTAAAACGATCAATATCAATAATCATTAAACAGGTTTGCGTAAATTTTTGAGGATAACTTTCAACAATTTTTAAATATTCAGATAAAGCTAAACGATTGGAGACTCCAGTGAGTGGATCAGTATTGGCAATATTCTTTAACTGAAATTCAAAAGCGTCGCGTTGTTGCAACATACGTTGTAATCGGTCAATTGCTTCAAATAGAGAAAAAAATTCACCTTTGGTGGCGACATTCATCTCATCTTTACAATGATCAGAACTATGCGATAAATCTAAAATTAAAGTTCTCGCTTTAATTAAAGGCGAAAATACTCGTCTTTGCGCATATATCAAGGTAAGTAATGCAGTAGCTAATGAAATTAAAGAAATAAATAAAGTTAAAAAGAAACCATTTCGAGCAATCGCATTTTCTTGAGCGGCAATGACTACACTTTCATCAAGAATATAACTTTGCAAATCAACCACAGTAGTAAATTTATCAACGATTGCTTCCGTTAATTGGGTACCATTTAAATAATATGGCTTCCCCTTTTGGCTTTCTTCTAATAGCTTTTCTACAATCGGTATACCCTGATCTATAAATTCGGATTTCACTCGGGAATATAACCGACGATATTCTGGAGTTTTTGCCTGTTCAGGCTGCAAGGTATCGACCAAAATCCACAAATATCTAGCTTGATGCTGAGTTTGTAGCGAACGAGCACGATTATTACTTGGAATTTCTTCATTAAAACTTAGAGGGGCAATAATATTAGATGCCATACGCCCAGCCTGATCACGCATATCAGTCAGAACGATAATGAGTGTAAAGTAATTAGAAATACGGCTATCTTTACTTTTTAACTGCAACATTAGTTTTTGCAGTATTTCCCTACAATTATCCCATGCGCCAAACATCCCTAAAATGGCATTATCCAGTTGAACAGAAGTTCTGGCTGCATACGGAGTTTCACCGTAATAATCAACGACACGTCGAGCTTGTCTAAGATTTTCTTTGAAGCTAGTTTGCAGCTCATTTGCTAAGGAGACATAGCCTGCTTGTTTTAAGATAAGAATGCTTGTATCAATTTGCTCATCAACAATTAAACGAAATTTTTTTAATTCTTGCTGATTTTTTACCAAATCATGAGGACCACTCGACATCATTTTATTGGCAGGAGCACGTTCTTTAGAAACTTTATAGGCAATATCGGCAACTGCTCTTAAACTTTTTATTTCAGCTAGAGCTTGTCTAGTTTTTATATAATCCTGATAGCTTCCCACAATAAGAGGTACTGCCATGAATAATAAAGATAAAATAATAACCAGCATAAAAAAGAACAGTCGATTACTAATATGCTCTGAACGTAATCCTGACATTTCTAGCTGGTACTCCGTAAATGCCCTGCCATTTTTAATACGATATAAATTAGGCTTAAATCCATCCTAGCATTTTAATAACTAAAATTTCATCATTAGACCCTTCATTTCTCTTTTAATAATTATACGATTCCTACATTTTAGTAAGCTTAAATAATAAAATGAATCGAAAAATTGAATGATTTTATAAAAAACCTTACTTTAAAAATCAAAGTTTTTTTACTTATGATAATAAAGTATTTACTTGCCTCTTAAACATTTCTCCCCTCACACAAAATCCAGCTTTAAAATGGGTTCTTTTTATACAAAGCAAAAGATGAATTTTCATGTAATTTTTTTTAATAAATGTTAATGTTTTCTTATAGATAAAAAAAAGCTCAACCTTGGGGAAAGTTGAGCTCATAAAGTCTGATGTGATAACACATCGTATCTAGAAAAGTACTTCTAACCAAAAATATGTTAGGCAGTAAACTTTGTAATTGAATTATGTGACTTATCTCTAATTTCGTAAAGTAGATTTAATTGATCAAAATCAATTTATTAATCGTTTTTTCAACTTAAAACCCTATTTTTTTTGATTTATTAACTTATATAATAATCTAAAATAGATAAATTATTTAGATAAACTTATCAAAATAGTGATAACTATTACTCAAAACATATAAAAATTAGAACAAGAATAATATTTAAATGATTATTTATCGAACAGATCAACAAATTAATTAACGTTAAATCCGATCAACGTGATCATTTTTTCCAATTATAAATGTAATTATTTTGAAACTATTTAATGCCAAATCCTTATGAAACTTAAGGTTTAGCTATTTGTTAATGTTCATTTTTTTATCAGGTTGACATAATATACTTCGATTGATTGTTTTTTAATCATTTTTAACATAAGTATCAAATTTCATTAACATTACCTTTTATCTATTATTGACTTCATAAATTGTTACAATACAATGACCTCAGCTTTATCTCTTGTTAATGCTGGAAATGATTATGAAAAAACTTGGTTTAGCCACTGCTGTATTATTAGCCATGACCGGTGCTCATGCTTATCAATTTGAAGTTCAAGGTCAATCTGAATATGTTGACACAACTGCAAATGATAAAAACTTCACTGGTGACGTTGCTGGTACATACTATTTAAAAAATGTTGATACCACTAAAGGTCCTTTAGCTGAAGCAGCTTTCTTGAACCAAGCTTCTAACGTATCTGTAGGTTACAGCTACCAACAGTATGACCAAGGCAACGTAAACTACCACGTTGGTACTTACGGTGTTAAAGGTAAGGCTTATGTTCCTACTCCTTACCTTCCTGTATATGCTAGCGCAACTTACAACCACACTGATGTTGATGGTAAAAACAACTTCTCTAAAGATGACAACGGCGACCGTTATGCATTAGAAGTTGGTGCTATGTTGTTACCTAACTTCTTGATGACTGTTGGTTATACAAGCGTTGCTAACCAATTCGCTTTAGATAACTTCGGTATCATCAGCAACGGTATCTACACTGCTGCGAACCAAACTGCTGCGATTCAAAACGACCAAGATGCTGTTACAGCACGTGCTAAATATGTAGGTCCAATCGATGGAACTAACATGGCAATTGGTTTTGAAGCTGCTGGTGCTTTCGGTCAAGAAAACCAATACGGTTTGAAAACTGACCTTTACTTAACTCCTAAGTTAAGTGTTGGTGCATCTTTCGTGGGTAACGATGGTGTAGCTGACATCAAAGGTAATGACCTTGGTGAATTCCGTCAAGCTTGGGGTGGTAACGTAAACTACTTCATTACTCCAGCTTTAGCAGTTGGTGCATCGTACATGAAAGCTGATGTTAAAAATGCTTCTACTAGCTACGATACACAAACTATCGGCTTAAATACTAAATTCCGTTTCTAATTTAATTTAGAAATCGAATTAAAAAAGGACTCATTTGAGTCCTTTTTTTACAGCTAAATATTAACTTCGTACAATATTTAAGAAATATAAATGACGTTCATACTGATCAATAATGTCTTGAATTAAATCTTCTTGGGTCCAATCCATCACATCATAGTTCTGCCCACCCTCTCTTAAAAATACTTCGGCTTGGAAATATTGCCCATCTTCGGCTTCAGTACGTCCAATTAAAAAACTTGGTGGCACTGTTTCACGTGAAACAACTTTATAAATAAAATTAATTTCATTGTGATGATCGACTCGAAGCTGCATCCCATCCTCAAGTTGAGTAATTGAAACTTCTAAATGACGGCGTCTAAATTCATGTTTGATATTTTCAAACGCACGAGCCACTTGTTTTTCGATATATTCCCTTACCTCTTCTTCACTATGAGGATAGTGCATGATTAAACCTAGCCGCTGTTGCCAGCTTCTTGGATTATGAATAGCACGTGGCGTAATGCGCGCTTCCTGAATGGCTTGCATTTTCGTGACATCAAGATGCAATGCTTTTATTAATCCCCAACTCATTAACAGCATAACCACTGTAAACGGCAATGCACTCATAATGATTGAAGATTGAAGCGCAGCCAAACCGCCGACTAACAATAAAATAATGGCGAGTACAGCCATCAGTACTGTCCAGAACAAACGTTGCCAAGTAGGTGAGTTGTCGGTTTTTGATGTTAAGTAATCTGTTACCAATGCTCCAGAGTCAGCAGAAGTCACAAAGAATAAAACCACTAAAACAGTAGCCAAAATATTCATGAAACCTGACCACGGTAAGTGTCCTAAAAACTCAAATAGAGCTACTGATGAGTCTTGCTGAACAGCCTGAATGAGAGTGGTTTGATGTTCATGGATAATGCTAAATAATGCAGCGTTTCCTAAAAAGCCCATCCAGATAATGGTAAAGCCTGTCGGAATGAGGAGAACCCCTACAATAAATTCTCGAATGGTACGACCACGTGAAACCCTTGCGATAAACATACCCACAAATGGCGACCAAGAAATCCACCAAGCCCAATATAAAATTGTCCAACCACCAATCCATCCATTCGGCTGATAAGCGTATAAATTGAATGTCATGGTAAAAAGGTTAGAGATATATTGCCCAGTGTTTTGAATAGTAGTCTGGAGTAAATAAATACTAGGACCAGCGATAAAAACAAAAACTAATAATATTAAGGCTAAGACTAAGTTTAGCTCTGATAAGCGTTTCACCCCTTTATCTAGACCTAAAAAGACCGATAAAGAAGCTAAAATGCTCACAAAAATAATGAGTAATACTTGAATATGGGTGCTTTGCTCGACACCGAACAAATAATGTAAACCAGAGTTAATCTGGGTAACGCCAAACCCGAGAGAAGTTGCTACACCAAATACCGTACCAATGGTCGCGAATATATCGATGCTGTCGCCCCAAGGCCCATAAATCTTCTTACCAATGAGTGGATAAAGGGCTGAACGGGTCTTTAACGGTAAATTATGTCGATAAGCAAAATAAGCCAATGCCAATCCGACCACTGCGTAAATAGCCCAAGCATGCAGGCCCCAGTGGAAGAAGGTCACCCTTAATGCTTGCTGTGCTGCTTCAATAGTCTGAGCATCTCCACTTGGTGGATTAACATAATGCATGACAGGTTCGGCAACTCCGAAGAACATGAGACCGATACCCATCCCTGCTGTAAACAGCATGGCAAACCAAGACCCATTATTATATTCAGGCTGACTATGGTCAGGTCCTAATTTAATTCGACCTATTGATGAACAGGCGATATAAATCAATAAAATGAGAAAGAAGGCTACAGATAAAACATAAAACCAGCTAAATGAATCGGTGATCCATTGTTTTAATTGCTGTGTTAGAAGTTCAAAAGAACTCGGGGCGATCACAACAACTGCCAAGAACAAAGCAATGATAATGACCGTACCAAAAAATACGTTAGGATTAACGTTTGCGAACCAACCTGGTTGTTTGGAAGGCATAACTCCTCCATGTTATTTTAATGAAAAGTGACAGGCATAAAGCCAATAAAGACATTCACAGAATGAACAAAGTTAAATCTTTCAATAGAGAAAGCCGATAATACTTTAAATAAACTTAAATAATATTGCAGTTACAAAGGTGTAAAAAATTAAAACACCTTCTCCTTTATTTGTCAGGATCCTTCTTTGTTGGATGGGCAATGTACTGTAGAGCAATTAAACGTGTGACAATCAAAGCAAGATACATCACACCACAAAACATTTGTAGCATGGCTAAAACGCGTGCTGGTGGACTAAGCGGCATTAAATCAGATAAGCCTGTTGCTGACTGTAAGCTAAAGCTCAGGAACAATAGATCTAACCAAGTCTGCAAATGATGAATATTGTTTGGATTTTGGAAGCTCGCAGGAATCAATAGCTGACAAATGTTGTAGAGGAATGCAAAGCCCCAAGCAAGCAAAGTAAAAACCGCGGCGGCTGCAAATAATTCATCTCTTGTTAAATATCGATCAGCAAACATATAACGAAATAAACCGTAAGCAGCCGAAAAGTAAGCTAGCGCTTCACAACTATGAGCAAATATTTGGATCGTTAAATTGTTATAGCCTAATAAAATAAAGACTGAGGATATAATCGCTCCACTGACAAAAGTTAATCCCAGAAAAGTAAACATTGGGGTTTGGCGAATGACCTTGGCAATAATAAGTAAGGCAAGCACTCCTAAAGCCCACGTTAGGGTCCGGTAAAATACATCATGAAAAGTTAGCATGGCCAAAATGAGTAGAATAAATTGCACAAGCAGCAACCATGCAGAAGGTAGCAGTCGGAAGCTCGCCCAGAAGTCCATAATAGATCGCATTTAATTATTTTCCTTTTTCATTATGTTTTGAATTATAAGAAATCATACTGTACAAAAAATAGGACAAACAAGTTGTTCTTTATTAAAGAGCTTCTTTCACTTTAAGTTATACGATCAACAAAAAAAGCCCCGCAGGGCTTTTAATGAGATAGATATTTAATCCAGTTTGATTTTAGTGGTCTGAGGCACCAGAAGCACCGATACCTGTCATTGAACGAACGTATTGAGCATCGAATGCCGCACGCTCTTTTTTAGCACGTGCAGAGTTGTCAGTCACCGAGAAGAACCAACAGCAAAGGAATGACAATGGCATCGCAAATAACGCAGGACCATTGAATGGGTTAACTGGTGTATCAGAGATTTTTAAAGTATCTACCCAAACCGCTTTAGACAGCACAATAAGGACTACCGCTGTTACAAGACCAACCACACCACCGATAACTGCACCACGAGTAGTTAAACCTTTCCAGAACATTGATAGAACAAGAATTGGGAAGTTTGCACAACATGCCACAGAGAATGCTAAGCCCACCATGAATGCTACGTTTTGTTTTTCAAACAAGATACCCAAAATCATGGCAAAGATTGCTAAACCAAGTGTCGCAATTTTTGACATACGAAGTTCTGAAGCTGGAGTCGTTTGACCTTTCTTGAATACGTTAGCGTATAAGTCATGTGAGATTGCAGATGCACCTGAAAGTGTTAAACCAGCAACAACAGCAAGAATCGTTGCGAACGCTACTGCTGAAATGAAGCCCATGAATAAGTCACCGCCTAAAGCGTCACTTAAATGCACGGCTGCCATGTTGTTACCACCAACAAGTTCAAGCTTGCCTGATACTGCCATTTTTGCAACATCAAGGAATTGAGGGTTGTTTGATACGAAAAGGATCGCACCGAATCCAATAATGAAAGTTAGAAGATAGAAGTAACCAATGAAACCTGTCGCAACCACAACCGATTTACGCGCTTCTTTTGCATCTTTTACAGTGAAGAAACGCATAAGAATATGTGGAAGACCCGCTGTACCAAACATGAGTGCCAAGCCAAGAGACAATGCATCAATCGGGTTTGCGGCAAGTTTACCCGGACCCATAATTTTTGCAGCTTCTTCAAAGCTTACGCTGTGAACTTTACTGAATACCTCAATTGATTGAGTGAACATATTGCTGAAGCTGAAACCAACCGCTTTCATCACCATGAATGCCATGAAAGTCGCACCACTGAGCAACATGACCGCTTTAATGATCTGTACCCATGTCGTTGCCAACATGCCACCAAAAATTACATATGCCATCATTAATAGACCAACGATGACAACAGCGATGTTATAGTTCAAACCAAATAGTAATTTGATGAGCTGCCCCGCTCCTACCATTTGAGCGATCAAGTAGAATGCTACAACAACAAGCGAGCTCAAGGCAGCTAAGGTACGGACCGGTTTTTCTTCAAGACGGAATGACACTACATCTGAAAGGTTGTATTTACCGAGGTTACGTAAACGCTCTGCAACCAAGAATAAAACGATTGGCCAACCTACCATAAACCCAAGAGAATAAAGTAAGCCATCAAAACCCGAACTAAACACCATCGCGGAAATACCAAGGAAAGATGCTGCTGACATATAGTCACCGGCAATTGCCAATCCGTTTTGGAACCCGCTGATTCCACCCCCTGCGGTATAGAAATCTTGTGCTGATTGAGTTTGTTTTGCAGCCCACTTAGTAATAAACAAAGTGAAACCAACAAAGATGACAAACATGATGATAGCGTGCCAGTTAGTGGCTTGTTGCTCTGCTTCACCTAAGTCAGGGCTTGCCATAGCAACAGTTGAATATAGCGATGCTGCTGCCAATAAGGCTTTCGCTTTTAATGAATTCCATTTCATATTAGTGTAATCCTTTCTCATGCGTGATGGCTTCAACTTCCTTCAACGCTTCTTCACTCAACTGGTCAAGGGTATTGTTTGCGATATAGGAATACACGCCACACAGTAGGAAAGATAAAACAATAATTCCTAAGCCTAGTGGAATACCCCATGTCGTTACACCACCACTAAATGAACTCATTAAAAATTCTTTGTTGTAGCCAACAAGTAGCATAAAGCCCACATAAAGCACTAACATAATGATTGTGAGCGTCCAGCTTAATGCACTTTTTTTCTTGACCATCTTTTGAAACTTTGGATTGCGTAGAATCTGTTCTACTTGGCTTTGATCCATAACCAAACTCCTTGCCTGTGCCCAACCTTGGTCACTTTTTTAATAGTAGTTTCTCATTATTAAAATTAGCAAAATAACGTGTAATTCGTAACTTAGACTTTGGTCGTTAAAATTTAATCAATTTATAGCTTTGTTTCTGCTTGCGGTATGATAGGCGCAAGGTTTTAATCATGTAGGTCATATGAACAGCTGGCTGATTATTGGGGTACTCACTCTTTATATAGCACTCTTATTCATTTGTGCTTTTTTTGGCGAGAAGCATGCTAGTCGCCTGAGTACACGTGGCCGGATGTTCTTGTTTAGTTTGACCTTAGGTGTTTACTGTTCATCTTGGACATTTTATGGTGCAACCGGAGCTGCCGTCCGAGAAGGCGTCATTTTCTTACCTATTTATTTAGGTCCACTGTTATTTGTCTGGTTTGGTTACGATATCTGGCGACGTTTAGGCCGAGTACGTCAGCACCACGCGATTTCCTCAATTGCCGACTTTGTTGCTGCACGTTATGGCAAAAGCGGTGTATTGGCATCGCTGGTTACGATCTTGGCAGTTATTGCGATTATTCCCTACCTGGCCCTACAGTTACGTGCAATTGCCTTAAGTACATCAGTCATATTGGAGCAAAATGCTCATATTCATACGACTACCAATAGCGTTTTGCTTTTAACTAGTGTCCTTGCGATCTTGGCCATGATTTTTGGTACAAGGCAGATCGCGAATACCGAACAGCATGGCGGCCTCATGTTAGCCGTTGCATTTGAATCTTTTGTAAAATTATTCGCCCTAATCTGTGTCGCTTTATTTTTTATTTTTGAAGCACCCGCGAACTTAGTACAAGTCTCAGCCGACGTAAACCAAACCTTTCAAGAAGTTCAATTATTTGGGGTGCCTGAAACCTTCTGGATTCAGACATTATTGGCAGGTCTGGCAATAATCTGTTTACCCCGCCAGTTTCATGTGGCTGTTGTCGAATTACGCGATGAAAAGCACATTCGCGGTGCACGTAAATGGTTTGCGGCTTATCTCATTTTAACGATTTTAGCTATTATCCCGATTGCAAGCTGGGCTTTGCATGCAGCGCCAAAATTCCTAACTGTGCCTGATGTGGCAGTACTCTCATTACCATTGAGTTATAACCAAGAGTGGTTAGCCCTACTGGCCTTTTTAGGTGGGTTCTCTGCATCAACAGGCATGTTACTGGTTTCATCTGTTGCCCTGTCTATCATGCTCAGTAATGACTTGATTATGCCTGCCCTATGGCGCTTCAAGTTGCTTTCACGACATGACAAACATCTACCTAAAGTTCTTAAATTTAGCCGTCGTATTAGTATTGTCGCGGTGATGCTACTTGGCTTTTTATTCTTCCATTTCTTTAATGATATTAACCAGCTTTCAGTATTTGGTTTATTAGCGTTTAGTGCGGTTGCTCAATTTGCTCCTGCACTGATTGGGGGATTGTATTGGCGAGGCGGAAGTCGCCAAGGCGTTTATGCAGGTCTTATTGTTGGATTTTTAATGTGGAGTTATACCTTACTATTTCCAACCATCTTACGTAGTTTGCCGGAAGCCTATCAAGAAACAGCCCAAAGTATTTTGCTTTTTGGTCCTTTGGGAATTAATGCATTACGTCCAGAATCACTTTTTGGCTTTGAGTCATTTGCACCTTTAACCCACGGCGTTATTTGGTCTCTCGGTTTGAATATTGTTTTATATATTTGGATTTCTAAACTTTACCGTCCAAGTGTGGCAGAACAAATTCAGGCAGAAAGCTTTTTCTACTATGAAACTAAACCTCTGCCATCACCGCATACCTCTACCGATTTAACTTATTTACCGCACGATGCTGCACGTTTAAAAGTAGGCGATTTATTTGCCCTTGCTAAAAGAATTACGGGTGAGCAACCCACAACACAAGCGTTCGAGAACTTTTGCGAGCAAAATCATCTCACGCTCAACCCCAATAGTATCGCCAATGGCATGTGGTGGCGATTCACCGAGCAATATCTAGCTGGCATTATCGGCGCAGCCTCTGCCCGTACTTTGCTCACTACAGCAATGATCAATAATGGTCTGGCATTAGGCCAAGTCGCCAATATTTTAGACCAAGCCTCGCAATGGCAACGTTTCAATCAAAACTTGCTGATGACCATGATTGACCACATGACTCAAGGGGTAAGTGTGGTTGATAAAAACATGTGTTTAGTCGCATGGAACAACCAATATTTAAAACTATTTGGCTATCCAAAAGATTTAGTCTATGTGGGTTGTCCAATTGCCGATCTGATTCGTTATAACGCTGAACGCGGCGAATGCGGCCCCGGTTCAGTCGAAGAGCATGTTCGTAAACGTTTGCACTGGATGAAAGTCGGAAGTGCGCATGAATTTGAACGAATCCGTAAAGACGGACGCGTTATTCAAATGCGCGGAAATCCTATTTCAGGTGGTGGATTTGTAACTACCTTCGCCGACATTACGGCTTTCCGTGCGAATGAGGCAATACTTGAAGCCCGCGTAAAAGACCGAACCCAACAACTTGCCGATGCCTTAACCGAGCAACAGCTTGCACGTGAACAAGCCGATATGGCCAATATGTCAAAAAGCCGATTTATTGCTGCGGCAAGTCATGACTTATTACAACCAATGCACGCTGCCCGTCTGTTTAGTACTGTTCTTGAACAAAGCATTGCGACCGAAGATGACCGTCAAACTCTACAGCAACTTGACCGTGCTCTATATGGTGCAGAAAGCATGCTCTCTGCTCTACTCGATATTGCGCGTTTGGAAGGCGGTACCATACAGCCAAAAAGACAGCCTTATCCTCTGCACGATTTATTAAGCGACCTCGAACTACAGTTTAAATCGATTGCTGCACAGCGAAATATTTCATTAAAAGTTCATGATGTATCATTCTGGATTGACACAGATCCACAGTGGATACGACGTATTATCCAAAACTTTGTAAGTAATGCTTTGCGTTATACAGCCAAAGGCCGAGTGATTGTGGGGGTATTACGCTCAGCTCAAAAACCTGGACACATTCGAATTGGTGTTTGGGATACAGGTCCCGGAATTGCTGAAGAACAACGTATTAAACTATTTCAAGAATTCGAACGCTGTGGGCATTTATCACCTTGGGGTGAGCAAGGTCTCGGTTTAGGTCTCGCGATTGTGCAGCGTATGACGGGTTTACTGAATTATCCAGTCCATGTCTACTCACAACTTGATAAAGGCTCCTGCTTTATGATTGAGGTTCCGGTGGTAGAAGCTCCAAAAGTGATAACCCCAACCGTACAAGCAGTGCCTTTAAAAACTAAGGCTTACCGAATTTTATGTTTAGACAATGATGAAACAATTCTTGAGGGCATGAGTAGCTTATTAGGTCGATGGGGTTACGAAGTTTTTAAAGCCACTGAACCAGAACAAGCATTTGAGATTATTCAAAAAGAGAATATTCAAGTCTGGCTTATCGATCAGCATTTAAATAATAACCAACTCGGTGTCGATTTTATTTTGCAAAATCGTCAACATGATGTTCCGGTTGCTCTGATTACAGCCGACTCTCATCCTGAGTTACCTCAACAATTGAAAGAACTGAATATTGTTTTACTCAAAAAACCGCTTAAGCCAGCCTCTCTAAGAGCATGGTTATCGGGACTTAAAATTGCCAGTGAGGTAGATTAAATATTTTCTCTCCCAAACCTTTTAATAAGTTTAGGAGGAATTTTTGGCAAAAATTATTGGCCTAATTTAAGCCAATAGGCAGAACTGCTCAAAAAGTCTACTTTTGTTGATTAAATAATTGGCCAAACTTTCCAATAGTCCTTTTTCTATGGCAAAGCTCACCTTTTTTGTAAGTGAACACTTGTACACTTAGTTACAATTTCATAAGCTACTGTTTTTTAAAATTATAATTAGCACAAAATAACTATATACGACTTTAGTCGTATTCTACTTGCATTCTTCATGACACATAAATATTCAAAACCTATTTATTAAATGTACAGTCATTTTTATAACCCATTTCCATATTAAGCACCCCTGCTCACGAATTAATGCAAAGGACAATTGCCATGAATATTTCTGATAACAGCCCACAAGGCCAACTTTCGTCTCAACAGTTTTATCGTCAATACAGTGCTAATGCTTTACTTCCTGAACTAGATTGGCAAAGTATTTTCCCCCACAGCAAGCTCAATGAAGCAAACATTAAAGCATTAAATACAATTTATCAGTGTGCCGTCCCGCTGGCACTTAATGTATTTCATGATCTAAATTTTGATGTATTTGCACCTGCGGCTTATCATCCGCAAGGTTTAGGTTTATTTGATAAATTGGCACAACAAGAAGAAAATTTCTTAAAAGTTCTTAGCGCTGAAAGTGAAAATCTTGATCATGACACACGTCATCAAATCTGGAGCATGCTACTCCGTGGCGGTGCTGTACTCGTTTTCAAAGCTTGGCTTGGTCATGTCAAACTTGGCGAGAATCAGTTAGATATGACTCAGTTTGATGAATTATCTGACTTACTCTTTATTAAAACGCACCCCGATCAACTTGCTGAACGACTACATGTTGATGAAAAAGCAAAACTCGACCATATCTTCTTAATGTACGGCAATGACATTTTCCTTGATCGCTTTAACAGCCTAGAAACAGCTGCACTTTTTGTAGATTTAGGCGTTTATGACGCAGCCTTCTTAAGCTTACGTGATGACCGCGTGGCTGAATATTTAAAAATGAAAGGCTATGTGACTCAAGAACAAATTGATGATTTGCAATGTGCGCTTAACCCTTTGTACTGCGACAGCCTAACACCAAAGCAAGATTGCCTTGCTTAAGTGGCACACATAAAAAAGACCTCAATCGAGGTCTTTTTTCTTTTTAGATTTTCTTATCTTCAATATTGAGTGCGCTAATCGCCAATACGGCTTGTGTACGGTTTTGTACACCTAATTTTCTAAAGATAGCCGTTACGTGAGCTTTAATCGTTGCTTCTGAAACATCTAGCTCGTATGCAATCTGCTTATTTAACAAACCTTCCGCAACCATCATCAAAACACGGAATTGTTGAGGTGTTAATGATTGAATACGTTCAGCTAAAGCAGTTTCATCTGCTGCTCTTGGGTCAAGGTTAAGATTAGATGGCAAATTAGGTGGTAACCAGATATCACCTTCTAAGACTTGACGAATCGCTTCGCCAATATGGCTTGGATGAGCCGACTTAGGAATATAACCCATAGCGCCATGAGCAATCGCACGTTGAATGATTGAAGTTTCTTCATGTGCAGAAACAACAATAATCGGAATAGATGGATACTGTGCTCTTACATAAACCAGAGCCGAAAAGCCTGAAGCACCGGGTAGATTTAAATCGAGTAATACTAGATCAGGTTCTGCCCCATTTTCCAAACGCTCATAAAACTCATCAACCGAGGCTGTTTCATGAATTTGTGCCTGTGGCAGGCTATAACGTACTGCTTGAATTAAAGCATGACGAAACAAAGGATGATCATCAACGATTAAAATATTCATAAGCGATTAAAGTAATCTTGAGCATAAGTATGGCCTATTGTAACCCTACTATTTAGATGAAAGATACGTTCATCTTATCCATTTTTATGCAAAATGTTGATAAATGCAGAACTTAGCCAAGATTTTGAGATGTTTTTTAACTTTTAATCAAAATTAATCTGTTTTTTATATAAGCTTCCTTTTTATTATAAAAAATATATCACCTATAATTATATAAAATAAAAACAGCAACTTAATAGAAAAACAAAGTATAAAAATCCACTATTTATCTTTTATATTTAAAACTGATAAGGTTGACCAATTTCGTTATTTTACAGTTTACCGTCGTTGTTGATTAATAAGTCCAATCTCTTGTTTTAGGCTTAGGAACCAAATTATGACTGGTATCACATCACCAAAACCTTTAAATATCGTTGCTGTTTCTGGTGGATTAAATACCCCATCTAAAACGGAAAGTCTGGTTCAAGCCATTCTTGATGAATTATCAGAAGCAATCGATATTAAAGTTCACTTTATTAAATTAAGCGAAATCGGGCCTCTATTAGGCGGCGCATTTTATCGCAACCAACTTCCACAGCGTGTGCAAGATGACCTTGCAGCAGTTGAAGCAGCAGATGCTTTAATTGTAGGTACACCCGTTTACCGTGCTTCTTTTACAGGTCTTTTCAAACATTTCTTCGATTTTGTTGAACAGACTGCTTTAGTCGATGTGCCTGTACTTTTAGCAGCATCGGGCGGTAGTGATCGTCATGCACTCGTACTTGAACATCAACTACGTCCATTATTCAGTTTCTTCCAAGCACAAACTTTACCAATTGGCGTATATGCGACCGATCGTGACTTTACTCCTGAATATACGGTAAAAAGCGAGCAATTATCAGATCGTATTACGTTAGCAGTGGCACGCGCATTACCAATTTTAGAATGGGCGCCAGCGAAAGGTAAACGTGCTGAAGTGGTTAAATCTAAATCACAGCAAGCAAATCAAGAGCTTGGTATTAACAAGCAAATTGAACAAGAAGAAGTATTACCTTCAGCGGCTGTACCAGACCTTGATGCGGCAGAATCTCGTTTGCATCACAAGTCTGGCAAATCATTAACGCATGTTGCTTAAGCGCAATATCGCTAAATAAAAAGAACGAATGGGGAGAGCGAACCATGACGCAATTACAACAACCAATTAAATTTGCTTATTGGGTACCAAACGTAAGCGGTGGCCTTGTAGTGAGTAACATCGAACAGCGTACAGACTGGAGTTATGACTACAATATTCGACTTGCACAGGCTGCCGAAAACAATGGTTTTGAATATGCGCTCACCCAAATTCGTTTTACGGCTGGGTACGGGGCAGAAAACCAACATGAATCGGTAAGTTTCAGTCATGCATTACTAGCAAAAACTGAGAAACTTAAAGTCATTGCGGCTATTCTGCCCGGCCCTTGGAAACCGGCACTTGCCGCTAAACAACTTGCAACGATTGATTATTTAACTCAAGGCCGTATTGCGATTAACGTAGTGAGTGGCTGGTTCAGAGGTGAGTTTGATGCCATTGGTGAAGAGTGGCCAGAGCATGATGAACGTTATGTTCGCTCCGAAGAATTTATTCGTACACTAAAAGGAATCTGGACCACCGATAACTATAGTTTCGATGGTAAATATTACCAATTTCAGAATTACACACTTAAACCAAAACCTCTGCAAAAGCCTTATATCGAAGTTTTTCAAGGCGGTAGCTCACGTGCTGCACGTGACATGGCTTCTCGCGTGTCTGACTGTTATTTCACCAACGGCAATACTGTGGAAGAAATTCAAAAACAAGTCGAAGATATTCGTACTAAAGCAAAAGCCAATAACCATCATGTCAAAATTGGGGTAAATGCTTTCATTATTGCCCGAGATACCGAAGAAGAAGCAAAAGCGGTACTTCAAGAAATTATTGATAAAGCCAACACTGAAGCGGTAAATACGTTTGGAGATGCTACACGTGAAGCAGGTGCTGCTTCACCAGAGCAACAAGGTAACTGGGCAAAATCAACTTTTGAAGACTTAGTGCAATACAACGATGGCTTTAAAACCAATTTAATTGGTACGCCGCAGCAAATTGCAGAGCGTATTGTGGCACTCAAAAATGTAGGTGTTGATTTGATTCTTTCCGGATTTTTACACTTTATTGAAGAGGTGGAATATTTCGGAGAAAAAGTTCTGCCGCTCGTTCGTCAGTTAGAACTTCAACAGGAAAAGGAGGTAGAAATCCAAGCTAAATCAGCCTAAAAAACCCCAGTTAAAACAGCGCAAGATAATAAAAACAATAAATTAAAAATAAAGAATTTATTGGCTCCAAGACTCGGCTTGGAGCCTTTATTTTTTAAGATTTTTCGACTTCTCGAATCACAGTTTCAACTGAGTAACGGCACCATTTTGAAAGTTTTTCGATAAATTCATTTAAGGCAGCGGGTTCAAAATGGCTGACAATCATATAGCAAGCATTGCCCATGACTTTAAAGCATTCATCGATTTGTTCATATTGCTTAACCAAATTTTCAATTTCTTCAAATGCGCGTTGTTCATTTAAATGCAAGTGAATAAATTGTTTATGCGAATATTGAACAGCAATGGTGTAGTTTTTGATAACACCTGCATCCATTAACTGAGCAATTCGAGCACCCACCGCCTGTCCTGTTCGATGGACGCGCTGCCCAATGTCTTTATTTGTCAGACGAGAATCTTGTTTGAGTAATGCAATAATTTTTAGATCAATCGGGTCTAATTCAATATTCATTTTTCATGGTGAAAGAAAACTGGCGGTAATGCTTTCATCTGACTATAGCCAATTTTTCAAGCAGAGAATAATCTTGTTTTATCTCATATCAACAAGAGTGACCTCATGAAACAAGCTCTATTAGTTATCGATGTACAAAATGATTATTTTAAAAATGGCAAAATGGAATTGGTTGGACCAGAGCAAGCGCTCGATAAAATAAAGCAGCTTGAACAATATTTTAACGAGAAAAACTTGCCCATCATTTATGTGCAGCATATTAACCCGCCACAAGCGAGTTTCTTCCAAGAAAATACAGATGGGGTTTTACTTCACCCTGAACTCAGTGCTGGCAGTGATTCATTAATCGTGACAAAGCATTATCCAAACAGTTTTTTAGAAACCAATTTAGATGAACTTTTAAAAACACATCAAATTGAACAACTCGTGATTACAGGCATGATGACTCATATGTGTATTGATTCAGGGACTCGTGCAGCCAAAGAACTTGGCTATCAACCTATCTTAATTGCAGATGCAACCGCAACTCGCGATTTAAGCTATGCTGGGAAGACTACAAAAGCAGAGGACGTACAAACTGCTTTTTTAACTGCGCTGAGTACATTTGCAAATGTACAAAATACTGCTGACTTTTTATCAAACTCTTAATAAAACTTAATAAAAAAGCCCCATTTGGGGCTTTTTTTAAATTAGTTTTGCTTATCAGGATAAACCGTTGCAATTAACTGATCTACCACAGCAGGCTCAGCTAAGGTTGAAGTATCACCCAAACTATCTAATTCATTCGCTGCAATTTTTCTTAAAATACGGCGCATGATTTTACCCGAACGGGTTTTCGGTAATGCTGGTGCCCAATGCAGCGCATCTGGCGAAGCTACTGGCCCTAGTACTTTACGAACCCAGTTAATTAACTCTTTACGCAGCTCTTCCGACTCTGGAACGCCCGCTTGTAAGGTCACGAAAGTACAAATACCTTGCCCTTTAATATCATGCGGCATGCCCACCACTGCTGCTTCTGCGACTGATTCATGCGAAACAAGAGCACTTTCAATTTCAGCAGTACCCAAACGATGACCTGAAACGTTTAAGACGTCGTCAACACGACCTGTGATCCAGTAATAGCCATCTTCATCACGGCGAGCACCATCACCTGTAAAATAAGTATTTTTAAATGTCGAGAAATAAGCTTCAATAAAGCGGTCTGGATCACCCCAAATGGTACGCATCTGGCCTGGCCATGAATCTTTAATCACAAGATTACCTTCAACCGCACCTTCTAGCTCATTACCTTCACCATCCACAATGGCTGGCTGAACACCAAATAATGGGCGAGTTGCCGAACCTGGTTTTAAAGCTGTTGCCCCCGGCAATGGCGCAATCAAAATACCCCCTGTTTCAGTTTGCCACCATGTATCGACAATTGGACAGCGACCTTCACCCACGACATTGTAGTACCAGTTCCAAGCCTCAGGGTTAATTGGTTCACCAACCGAACCAAGTAAACGCAGGCTGCTACGGTTACTTTCACGTACAAACGAATCACCTTCTCGCATCATGGCGCGAATCGCGGTTGGGGCCGTATATAAAATAGAGACTTTATGTTTATCGACTACATGACCAAGACGTGCCCATGTTGGATACTGAGGGACACCCTCAAACATTAAGGTCGTAGTTCCATTTGCAAGTGGGCCATAGATCAGATAACTATGCCCTGTAATCCAACCGATATCAGCTGTACACCAATACACATCATCTTGTTTTAAATCAAATACCTCTTTAAAGGTACTGGTTACATAAACTAAGTAACCGCCTGTCGTATGCAACACACCTTTGGGTTTACCTGTCGAGCCCGATGTATAAAGAATAAATAAAGGGTCTTCTGCCTTCATTGGTTCTGGAGGACAGTTTGCATCAACCTCCATAATAATGAGGTGATACCACAAATCACGGCCCGGCTTCATTTCAATTGGGTTTGCATTACGGTAAACCACAATCACATTTTCAACACACTCAGTACCTGGCAATGCTAAAGCCAAATCAACATTTTCTTTAAGTGGTAATAGTTTTCCGGCACGTAGACTTGAGTCTGCGGTAATCACGAGTTTAGCTTGGCTGTCTTCAATACGACTTGCTAAAGAATCTGGCGAGAACCCACCAAATACCACACAGTGAACAGCACCAATACGGGCACAGGCCAACATGGCAATTGCAGCCTCAGTCACCATTGGCATATACAGTACAACGCGGTCACCTTTACCAATGCCATATTTCTTTAAAACGTTGGCAAAGCGGCAAACTTCATCGTGTAGTTCTTTATAAGAAACGATTTTATGACGAGAAGGATGGTCCCCTTCCCAAATAATTGCAGGTTTATGTGGATGTTCTTTAAGATGCCTGTCTAGGCAGTTTGCTGACACGTTCAACTCACCATCAGCAAACCATTCAATCTTGAAATTGTCTTTGTCAAAACTAGTATTTTTAACTTGGGTAAATGGCTTTATCCAATCGACAATTTTAGCTTGCTCTGCCCAGAATTCATCTGGGTTCTCGATAGAGTGTTGATAACGTTTAAAGTAGTCTGCTTCAACAGTACGAGCTGTTTTTTTAAATTCCTCTGGTACTGGATAGATCTCATTCATACGCAACTTCCTTGATCTTGTGCATCCCATCTCGAGACTGTGGCTATTATTTTACTGGATCTTATTTGCATGCCTTTGCAGTATGATGACTCTTTCAAAGCCTAGACAATGCGACTTTGGTCATATATTAACCACTTACTCAAGCATACGAAATTATGAACATTTTTATAAAATTAAGTTGATTTAAAACATTTGTCTATAGCTTTTACTTTTATAATTTTTTCAATATTTGATGGTTTTGATCATCAACAAAGATTATTTTGTCTCTCATATGCAACCTAGGAATAAAATAATATGTTTGCCCAAACAACTTCCTCACGCCCACCACAGCTGCCTTTAAAAGATAGCCCTTTTTCAATTCATGGCCGTTTTAACCGTATGAGTTATTTAGGTGGATATGGACTGATTTATTTAGTCACAATCGTGGGTTATTTTATTCTGGCCTCCTTTCTTGGCAGTTTTCAGCTTTCAAGTAATTTATTTAATTTTGAGTTTTATAGCTCTCTTTCTGGCCTCAGTGCTTTGGTGGTATGGGCTTTTTGGCTATTCCTGATTTATTTAAATGCTGTTCTCGTCGTGCGACGTTTGCATGATCTAAATAAAAGTGGTTGGATGGGATTACTACTATTCATTCCAGTTGTTCAGTTCTTTTTTATGATTTATTTACTGCTTGCCTCAGGTACGGCAGGTCCAAATCAATATGGTCCTTCTCGACCATCAACGTTCATAGAAAAGTTAATGGCTTGGTTTATTTTATTCGCTATTTTAATTAGCCTTATTTCTACCGCAGGCTTTTTTTACTACTTCTCTGGTACCGATACTATTCAAACCCCGTCACAAATCTTACAAAAAGGAACGGAATACTTTTAATTAAAAAACACTTTATTATTCAGATGAACTCATTATAGTAGGCGCACATTTTATCTCCTACTATGATGAAAGCCGATCATCGCTTTCATAATTTTTTAAAATAGAGACTTGTCGTGGCTGATGAACAAAAATCCTTAACGGATGTTGCAAAAAATACAGGCGAACTTTTGCAAGAAGCAGGTACTAAAACCACTCAAACGGTTTTAGCCCATACCGAAAAGTATCATGATGCCTATACCACTATTGATAAAATCGTGGATAGCTTCTGGGAACGTGTGCCTTATATTTGTATTGCGATTATCGTTTTTATTATTTTTTGGCTACTTACCAAATTATTTAAGTTCTTTGTTCGTAAAACCTTAGAAAATCGCTCTTATACGCGCCAAAACCTAGTGTTGGTTCTAAACCGGGTAGGAAGTACGACAATTTTATTTTTTGGATTCTTAATTGCACTTGTCATCATGATCCCAGGTTTTACACCAGGACAACTTATGAGCGCGTTAGGGATCGGTTCGGTCGCAATTGGTTTCGCATTTAAAGATATTTTCCAAAACTTGCTTTCAGGTATTTTGATTTTATTGAGCGAACCCTTCCGTATTGGCGATTCAATCGTGGTCAATTCACTTGAAGGAACTGTTGAAGATATCCAAATTCGTGCAACATTCTTACGTTCACCAGATGGCCGTCGTATTGTTATTCCAAATGCCACTGTTTATACGAGCGCTTTAACTGTAAATACGGCTTATCAGCAACGACGTTGTGAGTTTGTAGTCGGCATTGGATATGACGACGATGAACAAAAAGCTAAACAGATTATTTTAGATATTCTTAATAATGACCGAAATGTACTCAGTCAACCAGCTTTCTCGGTTAATGTTACAGCTTTGGCAGATTTCTCGGTTAACCTGACTGTCCGTTGGTGGGTTGATACTACTGAAACTGATATGTCCTCATCTACAAGCACAATTCAAGCTCAAGTAAAACAAGCTTTTAATGAGAACGGAATTAATATTCCTTACCCAATTCAGGAATTAAAAATGGCTTCAAATCAGCCACTTTTAAACCCAGAAGCATCAACTAAAGAGACGACCTAAAATATAAGAAATAGACGTTTCAGTTCTTAAAATACGGTTGCCTAAGCTCACAGCTTGGCAGCCGTTTTTTGTGAGCAAATCAACTTCATAGGGAATAAAGCCGCCTTCGGGTCCAACGACTACACTGCACGCATGCGGAATATTAACTGGCATGCTCTGCTCGGCATATGGATGAGCCACATAGGCGGGACTTTCCTTTGAAATTAAGTTTGGTAGAACATCTTCAACAAAAGGTTTAAAGCGTTTATATAATTGAATTTCAGGAACAATGGTGTCGCCTGCTTGCTCAAGCCCTAAAGTCACATAGTTATCAAGTTGTTGCAAAAATGGAGTTTGCCAATAGCTTTTATCTACCCGATAACTATGAATCAAACTAATTCTTTCAACACCTAGAGTCACACTATCCATAATTAAACGGCGTAAAACTTTGGGCCTTGGTAACGCTACGATTAAATGTACTGGAAGTTTTGCAGGTACTGCTTCATCACGAATAGGCCGTATACAAACTTCATGCTCATTCATCGAAACAATTTCAGTGGTATAACGTGCGCCATTACGAACACCAACTTTTAGATTTTGGCCAACCGTAATATCAAGATGTTCATGTAAATGCTGTAATTGGCGCTTTGAACGGATTGACCATAAATCTGACTGAACATCGTCAGATTCTAGTAAAACGATATTCATAGTTTTTCGGCCAAATACCGGTTAATTACACCAATATGCTTTTGTAATGAACCTTGGTTACGCTGCAAGACTTTATGCGCCTGCTCAACCACTTGTTGAGCCTGATCAGGTTCAGCTAAACATGCCATCCAGATTGCTACGACTTGCTCAGCATCTTGGGCAATGAGTACCCCATTTTCATCAATGAATTCATCAACGATGGTTTGGAAATTAAAGTAACGAGGTCCTATTACGGTCGGTACATTTAAAACCATAGGCTCTAAAATATTATGCCCACCACCCGGTTCATTAAGTGATCCCCCCACAAAACACACCTGACTTAAGGCATACCATAGCCAAAGCTCACCCATACTATCAGCTAGATAAACCTGTGTACTGGCGTGAATACTATGATTCATACTTCTACGATGAGTAATTAAATCTAGGTTTTGGCAAATTTCAAATACTTCATCAAAACGTTCAGGATGTCGAGGCACAACAATACAAACTAAATCTGGATCTGACTTGAGATAAGGTGCAAGTGCCTGCAAAATTTGTTGTTCTTCTGGCGCATGTGTACTGGCAATTGTTAGGACTTTACGCTGCCCCAAATACCATTGTTGTTGTAATTGCTCAGCCTGATTTATAAAAGCCTCTGGCGCATGGATATCAAACTTAATATTTCCAACTACCTGACTTTTTTGTTGATCTAAACCAAGTTCTACATAACGTTGTCGAGTCGCATTATCTTGTGCCAGCACCCAGTCAATTTGTTTCAGCATTCCTGCAGTTAGCCTTGAAACGCGGCTGTAACCTTTTGCTGATTTTTCTGATAATCGCGCATTTAATAATAAACAGGGAACCTGTTGTAGCTTGGCTTGATCAATTAAATTTGGCCAAAGCTCGGTCTCAACCAATGCTAAAAGCTTTGGCTGATATAACTCAAAAAATTGTTTTAAAAGATGCTTTTGATCAACAGGCAAATAAACTGCTTGAAATAAATCTAAATACGGCGCTTTTAAAAATAATGATTTAGCACGCGCCTGCCCAGTCTTTGTTGTATTCGTAACTAATACAGGTTGACCGAGTTTAAGATAATGCTCGATTAAAGGCTGTGCAGCATTGGTTTCCCCGACTGAAACAGCATGAAACCAGATCGCTTTTACATTCTTCGGTGCTTCAAACGGCCCAAATCTTTCAAGACATTCCTGATTATATAATTCCTGGCTTTCTGCACGTCTTTTTATCCGCCATTGGTAAAAAGGTTTTAATAAATGGAGTGCGGTGTTGTACCAAAAAGGGGTCGCCAAGCGGTTTGCCTCAAATAGTCAAAGTTTAAAACTGGGGAAAATATAACATAGATAGAAAAAATGGCAGAGTTTCGATACCTAAACTCTACCATTACAAGAAAAGCGATTTATTGAGCCCATAAATTAAAGAGGTCAGTAAATCATCTGTTCAAAAAATTACGAAGCTTCTAGTGCTGGATAGTCTGTATAACCTTCAGCACCTTTAGCATATAAAGTTGTTGCTTGAAGTTCATTTAATGGCAAGTCTTTTTCTAAACGCTGTAAAAGATCTGGGTTAGCAATATATGCTTTACCAAAAGATACAGCATCTGCCTGACCTTCACGCAAGATACGTTTTGCTGATTCTGGTGTTAGGTTCTCATTGGCAATCCATACACCATTAAATTTTTCGCGAAGTTTAGGACTAATACTATCAGCAGCTTCATATTCACGAGAGAAAATGAAAGCAACATTACGTTGGTTAAGTTGTTCAACTACATAACCAAAAGTTGCTAATGGGTTTTCATCTCCCATATCGTGTGAATCACCACGCGGTGCAATATGAACACCTACTCGGCCAGCGCCCCACACTTCAATAAATGCATCAACGACTTCTAATAATAAACGTGCACGGTTCTCAACAGGACCACCGTATTCGTCATCACGTTGGTTGGTATTACTTTGAAGGAACTGGTCAATTAAGTAACCGTTCGCTGCGTGTAATTCAACACCATCAAAACCTGCTGCTTTAGCCAGTTCTGCTGAATGTTTGTATTGAGCAATAACTTCTTGAATCTCTTCAATTGAAAGTGCACGCGGTGTTACATAAGGACGTTTAGGACGTAATAAACTCACTTCACCCGCAGGTTGAATTGCACTTGGTGCAACAGGAATATCACCGTCTAAAAGTTCAGGATGCGAAATACGGCCTACATGCCAAAGTTGAGCGACAATTTTTGAACCTTGAGCATGAACTGCCTCAATAATTTTATTCCAAGCTTGTGCCTGCTCTTGTGACCATAATCCTGGGGTGTCTGCGTAACCCACAGTTTTTGAACCAATCACTGTTGCTTCAGTCAAAATTAGACCAGCATTTGCACGTTGTTGATAGTATTCAACCATTAAATCATTAGGCACTCGGCTTTCACCACTACGCGCACGCGTTAATGGAGCCATTACCAATCGATTTTTGATTTCAAAATCACCAACCGTTAAAGAAGTATTGAGTTCAGCCATAATCGCCTCGACTTACACTTTTAATAATTTAAAGTGTTTGTTTTAAATGTTCGATATATTGCTGAATCAAAGCTTCGTTACGTGAAAAATAAGACCATTGACCATATTTTTGGACCTGAATAAGCCCCGCCTGCTGTAATACAGACAAATGATTAGACATCGTAGACTGAGCTACTTTACCCAAACGTTCAATATGACCTGCACAAACACCCTTCTCAAAACTACCACCACATTCTTCCACCGGTAAATAATGTGCAGGTTCTTTTAACCATTGCAAAATTTGCCGACGTAGAGGGTTGGAAAGGGCTTTGCTAATTGCATCAATATCCATAGGCTCAACACGTCTTTTAAACGAACAAAGCTTTGTTCAGCATTTCGAAAACATAATATCGCATTTTTTCGATATTCATATCTATTTTTTTCGATATTCATATCGCATTTTTTCGATTAACATTCGAAGGCTGAACTGCTTTGCCGTTTTAATCGCTAAAAATCCAAGAGTTCTACATATTCATAGATGAACTGTATTTAAACTAAAAGTTCAGCAGACTCTTATAAACCTTGTTTTAAACTCGCTTCGATAAAACGATCAAGGTCACCATCAAGAACAGCACCTGTATTAGAGTTTTCAACCCCCGTACGTAAATCTTTAATACGAGAATCATCTAATACATATGAACGAATTTGGCTTCCCCAACCAATATCAGACTTCGAGTCTTCTAGAGCTTGAGCTGCTTCATTACGTTTTTGCATTTCTAATTCATATAAACGCGCACGTAACTGTTTCCATGCATGGTCACGGTTAGCATGTTGCGAACGCTGGTTCTGACATGCCACCACAATACCTGTTGGGATGTGGGTCAAACGTACAGCCGAGTCGGTTTTGTTAATATGCTGACCACCTGCACCAGACGCACGGTAAGTATCGGTACGAACATCAGAAGGATTGATATCAATTTCAATATTGTCATCAACTTCTGGTGAAATAAATACCGCAGAGAATGAAGTGTGACGACGGTTGCCACTGTCAAATGGTGATTTACGAACTAAACGGTGTACACCTGACTCTGTGCGTAACCAACCGTAGGCATATTCACCTTCAACACGAATCGTTGCTGATTTAATACCAGCTACGTCACCATCAGACACTTCCATAAGTTCTGCTTTAAAGCCATGACGTTCAATCCAGCGCATATACATACGTAAAAGCATAGACGCCCAATCTTGTGCTTCTGTACCACCTGAACCTGATTGAATCTCTACATAGCAAGGATTCGGGTCCATCGGGTTACTAAACATACGACGGAATTCAAGTTTAGCCAGTTCATCTTCGGCAGCACCAAGCTCCGACTGAACATCTTCAAGCAGGCTTTCATCGTCGGCTTCTACAGCCAAATCTAACATCGCTTTTGCATCTTCAAGCTGTGTAGATAAGCCATCCAATACATTAATAACGTTTTCTAATTCGCCCTTTTCTTTCGCCATCGCCTGAGCGCGGCTTTGATCATTCCAGATCGCAGGGTCTTCTAACTCACGTAAAACTTCTTCTAAACGTTCTTTTTTCAGATCGTAGTCAAAGATACCCCCGTAGTGTTTGGCTACGATCAGTTAAGTCTTTCAATTGGTTTAGATAAGGATTAATTTCCACGCGAGTGTTCCCATAAGAGCAGATAAACAGTCAATTATTTTAGCATAGCTGCGGTTATCTACGAACCCGCTTTGTATTTCTCATCATATTTCATCAATTTGATTTATAAATTTTCTTCAGTTCAATTTAAGATTAATTGGTAACATCCTCATACAAAATTGGGTACTTTTACAGCATTTTTTATGATCTACACAAAATATCCTCAATTTTAATAAAATAAAACATTATGTTTTTATATTTTAAAATCAATAGCTTAAATTAAATTAGTTTACATAAATATCACACGGTTACAGTACGGTTACTTGCGCAAGATTGACGACAAAGCTTTTTCGTCTAGACTAAAAGTTGTAACAAAACATTTATAAAATCGCTTTTTAGAGGGGAGAGATTCCATGAAAAAACTAGCAATTGCATCAGCTCTTTTATCTGCACTCGCAGTGAGTGGCGCAGCAAACGCTTACCAAGCTGAAGTTGGTGGTTCTTACAATTATCTTGATCCAGACAACGGTAGCAGCGTAAGTAAATTCGGTGTTGACGGGACTTATTACTTTAATCCTGTTCAAACTCGTAACGCTCCACTTGCTGAAGCAGCTTTCTTAAGCCGTGCAAGTAACGTTAACGCCCTTATCAACTATGGCGATAACAGCGGTACAAAAGATACTCAGTATGGCGTAGGTGTTGAATATTACGTTCCTAACTCAGATTTCTACCTTAGCGGTGATGTAGGTCGAAATGAGCGTGAAATTGATAACACTAATTACGACCAAAAAGTAACTACTTATGCAGCTGAAGTAGGTTATTTACCAGCTCCAGGTTTATTACTTGCTCTAGGTGTTAAAGGCTACGACGAAAAAGACGGTAAAGACGGCGCTGATCCAACAGTTCGTGCTAAATACGTAACTCAAGTAGGTCAACATGACGTAAACCTTGAAGCGTTCGGTGCATTCGGTGACCTAGACGAATATAAAGTTCGTGGTGACTACTACATCGACAAAACTTTAAGTGTTGGTGCTGATTACTACAACAACGACTTAACTGATAAAGATGAATTTGGTATCAATGCTAAAAAATTCTTAAATCAGCAAGTAAGTGTTGAAGGCCGTGTTGGATTTGGTGATAACGACAACACTTATGGTGTTCGTGCAGCATACCGCTTCTAATCAAGCCTAAAGTCATAAAAAAATCCGCTCAATTGAGCGGATTTTTTTATTGGTTTAAATGTACGATGCGTAATTGTAAATTCACATTACCATTAAATGCATTACGATCTATTTCATAGACCAAATGTACATGATCACGCATTGGGTCAAACTCAAAACGACCCACTGCATTAAAAGCAATTGCATCAAAACTGTATTGGTCGAGTGCCAACTTAAGTTTCAAATGCGTTTCTTTAAGCCAGCGATAATCAACAACTTTAAAATGCCCCTCAAACTGAGGAAAAGGGAATTTTTGTCCCCAAGGCCCCAACTGTTCTATCCAATCTAATGTATTTAGTTGCAAAGCCGAAGCAGGGAGTTCTCCATCCGTCCATAGCGTTGCTTGAAACAAAGATTCTTCCATTGCTGCAATGCAATTGGTAAATGCTGTTTTAAAAGCTTCGAAGTTTTCTTTACGTATGGTTAAACCTGCTGCTGCTGCATGACCACCAAAATGGCTCACCAATTCTGGATGTTGTTCAGCAACCTGTTCAATCGTATCTCGAATATGCACCCCATCAATTGAACGTGCAGACCCTTTTATATGAATACCATCTTCATCAGGTGCAAACACAATAGTGGGACGATGAAACTGCTCTTTTAAACGCCCCGCTACAATTCCAATCACACCTTGATGCCAGTTTTCTTCGAAGAGTATAAGAGCTGGAGGAACGTCTTCCTTTGAGAGCTGCAAGCTATCTAAAGCAGACAAGGCTTGTTGCTTCATCTCCCCTTCGATTTGACGGCGCTCTATATTTAATTGATTTAACTGTCTCGCGATTGGATAGGCAGATTCCATAGTGTCAGCTAATAAACATTCAATGCCTATACGCATGCTCTCCATGCGTCCAGCAGCGTTAATACGCGGACCTAAAACAAAACCTAAATCTTGTGCACGCAAAGAAGACGCCTCACGGCCAGCAATATCTAGCAACGCCAATATTCCGACTCGGCATTGATGTTGTTGAATACGTTTTACGCCCGCATCAACCAAAATACGGTTGTTATAATCTAGAACAGCAACATCCGCATACGTTCCCAAAGCAACCAAGTCTAGATATTGAGTGACTTTACTTGTACTTTTGTTTTGCTTGTTACGTAAGCTTGCTAAATTGGCCAGTACATAAAATGCAACTCCAACACCTGCAAGCGCCTTACTTGGGAACTCACAACCTAACTGATTTGGGTTTACAACGGCTTCTGCAAGCGGTGTTTCTTTAGTGGTTAAATGGTGATCTGTAATAACCACTTGCATGCCCAGTGCATGTGCCGCATCAACACCAGCATGGCTGGAAATCCCATTATCGACAGTAATTAATAAATCGGGTTGATAAGTTTGATGTGCAAGCTCTGCAATTGCAGGGGTTAGTCCATAACCGTATTTAAATCGGTCTGGAACCAAATAGTCAACTTGTGCTCCCATATCGCGAAGCACCAATACCATTAAAGCTGTACTGGTTGCGCCATCGGCATCGTAATCACCGACAATAACAATTTTTTTCTGCTCATCAATGGCGTGATCTATTAATGCCACAGCAGTTTCTAATCCCTTGAGCTGTGGAGCTAATAAATTCTTAAGCTTTAATTCTAATTCCTGTTCAGATTGTACCCCACGCCTTGCCAAAATTTCGGCAATAAACGGAGGCACGCCCTGAAACTGTTCAGGGCGTGTCAATAAAGGTCTTTGTTTGATTTGTATTTTTGTCATTTAAGGCATCAGTCGGTGCAACGTCCATTGACCGTCGATTTTTTCATAACTCAAGCGGTCATGTAAACGATTTGGTCGTCCTTGCCAGAATTCATAATAATCTGGCTGCAAACGATAACCTCCCCAGAACTCTGGCTTATCAAGCACTTCACGACTTGTAACTTGCTGTTGTAGGTCTTGAAAACGTTGCTGTAACAGCTCTCGGCTTTCAATCTTACCACTTTGCGGAGTACTGATATGCGCTGCAATCTGGCTATCACGTGGTCGTTTACGATAGTAATCTGTAGATTCTTGCTCAGCAATTTTGACTACATGACCACCAACTCGCACCTGACGCTCTAGACTTGGCCAGTAAAATAATAATTCGGCATATGGGTTTTCTGCCAAATCGATACCTTTTTGACTGTCGTAGTTAGTATAAAAATCATACCCAGCTTCTGTAGCCCCACGTAACAAAACTGTTCGAACATGAGGTCTGCCATTCGCGCTTGCTGTCGCTAATGACATTGCATAGGGTTCATGCAAATTGGCTGCTAGAACATGGTTAAACCAACCAAGAAACTGCTGATGAGGATTAGATTCAACTTGCCCCTCATGCAATTCTCCTTGCTCGTAGCTTAAGCGTAATTCACTTAAATCTTTAATGACATCACTCATGTCATGCACCTTATGCGACTTGTGCTTGTGAACGAACTGAATCTGCTAAATGCTGAGCTAAAGCATTCACTTCTTGCTCATCATCACCTTCGACCATAACACGAATTACAGGCTCTGTTCCTGACTTACGAATCAAGATTCGTCCACGTCCTTTGAGCTGTGCTTCTGCTTTATCAAACTCGGCAACCAATGCAGGAATAGAATACGGATCAAGCATTTGTTCTAAACGTACATTCACAAGAATTTGCGGGAATAATTTAAAGTCTTGAACCAGTTCATGAAGAGCCTTATTTTGCTCGACCATCACGGTTAAAACTTGAAGTGCTGCAATAATCGCATCACCTGTCGTACTCTTGTCTAAAGTTAGAATATGGCCAGATGGTTCCCCACCAGTAACCCAACCATTTTCTTCTAGGGCTTGTAATACATAACGGTCACCAACCTTAGCACGAACAAAACCAACATTCGCTTTTTCAAGTGCGACTTCGAGTGCCATGTTACTCATGACAGTACCCACTACGCCTGCTGGCTTATTTTGAGCCTGAGTCGCTAAAATATATAAGATATGGTCACCATCAATTAAGTTACCAAACTTATCCACCATCACGACACGGTCAGCATCACCATCAAAGGCAATCCCTAAATCTGCTTCGTGCTCAACTACAGCTTTTTGTAGTTTTTCAGGATGTGTTGAACCACAACCTTCATTAATATTTAGGCCATCTGGCTCATTATATAAAGCAACAACTTTTGCCCCTAACTCACGGAAAACTGAAGGGCCAACGCTATACGCCGCACCATGAGCACAGTCCAACACAATCTTTAAATTATTTAAGTCAAAGTGGTAGGGGAAAGTAGATTTACAAAATTCGATATAGCGACCATTCGCGTCATTTACACGAACACTTTTACCTAAGTTTGCCGTGTCCTCAATAAACAAATCTTTTTCTAATTCGAGGTTAATTTCTTCTTGTAGAGCATCTGGTAATTTTTTACCTTCGCTTGAGAAAAATTTAATACCATTATCAAAATATGGGTTATGTGATGCAGAAATCACGATACCTGCATGCGCATGTAAAGCACGAGTAAGGTGCGCAATTGCTGGGGTCGGTAATGGGCCAAGCAAATGAACATATACGCCAGCAGCGTTTAACCCCGCCTGCAAAGCAGACTCTAAAATATAACCAGATAAACGAGTGTCTTTTCCTAATACAACAAGTGGCTTATTTTTTGGACTCGTTCGTTTTAATACCTTCCCTGCAGCAAAACCGAGTTTTAAAGCAAACTCTGGGGTAATAGGCATTTGCCCAAATTTTCCACGAATACCATCCGTTCCAAAATAACTCATAGCTTATCTCATTTTTACGCCACTTCAGCCGTGGCTTACTTCATATATGGCAATTCCGCCATATCTCTTTTCGTCAGATTTACTTTACACCAAAAACAAAAAGCCGTCAGTGTAATGACGGCTTTCTTCATTGTTTTGGTTACGAAAATCTAACCAACACGATAGTTTGGAGCTTCTTTAGTAATCGTTACATCATGAACATGTGACTCAGACATGCCTGCTGAAGTAATTTTCACAAATTTCGCATTTTGGCGAAGATCTTCAATCACAGCTGAACCTGTATAACCCATCGATGAACGTAAACCACCCATCATTTGATGAACGATGTTACCCATTGGGCCTTTATATGGAACACGGCCTTCGATTCCTTCTGGTACTAACTTCTCAGCACCCGCTTTTGAATCTTGGAAATAACGGTCAGCAGAACCAGTTGCTCCCGCCATTGCACCTAATGAACCCATACCACGATATGCTTTGTAGTAACGACCTTGGAAAAACTCAACTTCGCCCGGCGCTTCTTCAGTACCCGCAAGTAATGAACCAACCATGATCGTACTTGCACCCGCACCGATCGCTTTTGCCATATCGCCAGAGAAGCGGATACCGCCATCTGCAATTAAAGGAATTTGATCTTTTAGTGCACTAGCAACGCTGTCAATCGCAGAAATTTGTGGCATACCGATACCAGCCACAATACGTGTTGTACAGATAGAACCAGGGCCAATACCTACTTTTACAGCATCTGCACCTGCATCTAATAATGCTAATGCAGCATCACCAGTTGCAATGTTGCCACCAATCACTTGTACTTGAGGGAAGTTTTGTTTCACCCAACGTACACGTTCAATTACACCAGCAGAGTGGCCATGCGCTGTATCAACAACAATTACGTCAACACCAGCTTCAACCAATGCTTCCACACGACTTGGTGTATCAGCACCAGTACCTACCGCAGCACCAACACGTAAACGACCAAGATCATCTTTACAACTGTTTGGATAGCTCTCAGCTTTGCGGAAGTCAGTTACTGTAATTAAGCCTTTAAGTTCGTTGCTCTCACCAACAACCAAGACTTTTTCAATACGGTGTTTTTGCAATAATGCTTGAATATTTTCTTTAGACTCGCCTTCACGTACAGTGACTAAACGATCTTGACCTGTCATGATGTTGCTAACAGGTTGTTCTAAATTGGTTTCAAAACGCGTATCACGGCCTGTCACAATACCAACAACCTTGCCGTCTTTAACAACAGGTACACCACTAATGTTATTAGCGCTGGTAATTGCGATGAGTTCACGTACTGTAGTTTCAGGCGTTACAGTGATTGGATCTTTCACCATACCCGCTTCGAATTTTTTCACACGGCGTACTTCTGCAGCTTGAGCAGCAATATCCATGTTTTTGTGCAAAATCCCGATACCACCATTTTGTGACATCGCAATCGCCATACGTGACTCAGTCACTGTATCCATTGCCGCTGAAACTAATGGGATATTTAAATGAATGCCGCGAGTTAAACGTGTCTTTAAAGAGACATCTTTTGGGAGAACAGTAGAGTAGGCAGGAAGTAATAAGACATCATCGAAGGTTAGCGCTTCTTGAACGATGGTCAGCATAACAATCTCACTGGTAAATTCCGTGAGCTATTATAAACAAATTTCAATGCAATTTTCATATTATCTTTGCCTTTTTCAGCAATAGATATAGAGCTTCTCCAAATAATTCCCACTTATTATCGTTTTAACGTTATTTTTTAATCGAGGTTTTTTGCAACCCAGAATTTTATCTGGGTTGATCATTAGACATAATATTTAGGTAGGGCAGCTAAAAATTTGCTCAGTCATTAAATCTACGCCGCATGGCAAGGTCTCAATCCAGTCCAAAAACTGGTTAATCATTTCTTTACCAATAAATGGACTACCATGCTGAGGCACAATCATCTCAATATCCATCTGGCGCACCATGTTGACCCACAAACGGATAACTTTATTGGAACACATATAGCGTTGGTGAAAAGCCTTCATTTTCATGACGTGCGTATCGAAATCTTTTAAAGGCTGATTAGCATCTTCAACAATCGAGGCACCCATATCGCCAGAAAATAAAATTTTGGCAACGGGATCATAAAACTGAAAATTACCGACCGAATGTAGAAAATGTGCTGGAACCATGACAAGCTTTGATTCACCTAATTGAATCACTTGACCACAATCTGGCAGCTCAATAAGACGGTCTTCCCAATTTCCTTTCATCCGCTCACTCATAAATGATGAATTTAAGTGAGGTAAAAATCGCGCCCATAATTTAGAGGCAACCACTTTAGCATCGGTATAAACCAGCCAGCGTGGCATTGAAGTAATAATGTCCGGATCTTGATGAGAGGCCATCACATAGTCCAGATTTTTCAAACGTGTATATTTATTTAATTCCATCGTTAATGGAACGTAGGTCAAATCGCCACCTGGGTCGATTACAGCAGCGCGTTCATGATCAATAATTAAAAATTGATTGGCTTGGATGCCTTCCCCTTTAACCAAGCTGGTAAAACTAATACATTTATGTACGCCATTATCAAATAATATCTGCGATGTTGTTTTTTCAAACCCCATACAATTCCCCAAAAAAACTTTAAATATTAGATATTTTTTATATCCATACTAAAATAAAGGGATTCAGTAACTCTTGCAATAAACTACTTTATTTTTCTAATAATATTTTAAAATTGATTTTGCTTTTCTTATTTTATAAATGAATCATAATGTTATTTAAAATTATCCCACAATAAATTAAAATAATTCTCATTATCAAATTTACTTTTTGTGCTGCTTAGGCCTCCCATGAATCAACCCTTCCGTTTTTCAACATCAAAAACATTGTTAACAGTTGCTATTTTTACTTCGATGACAGCAAGTCACGCTGAAGAAATAACAGAACAACAAAATTCGACCAATGTTCTCCCCACGATTTCTATTCAAGCGCAAAAAGAAAGCACTTCACCTTACGTCGCAACGAAAGCAAACTCTGCCTTAAAATCAGATGCACCTTTATTTAAAACTGCTCAGTCGGTTTCGGTAGTAACCCGCGAACAGCTCGACCAAAAACAAGCAAGAACTTTAGCAGATGCCCTTGAAGGTGTCGCAGGCGTAGAAGCTGGGAAACTTGGTCGTCGCGGTTGGGATGATTTCATTATCCGTGGGCAAACTTCTTCTGATCAAATTTTTATAGATGGTTTACGCCAAGCTCAGCAAAACACCTTTGTTGCCGCAGAAATATCAGGCATGGATCAGGTACAGATTTTAAAGGGCCCAGCTTCAGTTAATTTTGGATTAGTACAACCAGGCGGTATGGTCAATTTAGTGACTAAACGCCCTCAAGCCGAAAGCTTTGCTCGGGCTACTATGACTTATGGCAGCTACAACCTTAAAGAAGGAACGTTCGATTTAAACTATAGTCCTAATAATAGTGAAAAAGGTGCTTTTCGTTTAAATGGCCGTATCTCGGATCAAGATGACCCAACAGATTATGTATATTTTAAAAATTACTACATCTCCCCCTCTTATAACTTTGACTTAGGGGATAACACTGATCTTTCTGTCATCGCTAGCTATCAGCACCGCGAATATATTCGACAGCAAGGTTTGCCTGTAATTGGCACATTAAAAGACAATCCAAATGGAAGTTTATCTAAAGACTTATTTATTGGTGAACCAAGTTACGGAGCTTATGATGCTGATGTATTCCGTACAGGTTATAACTTTAGGCATGCTTTCAATAATGGTTGGGAGTTTAAGCAAAACTTTGCAATTCAAAAAACAGAAATGATTGGCCCTGCTGTATTTTATAATGGTTGGACCGATAAGAATTATACAACACTTAAACGACAAGCTCGCTATCAGGATGTCAGTAACCTAAGTTTCTCAATCGATAATAGTGCTAAAAAGACCTTTCAGATTGCAGATATGGCACATCAAATAACGATCGGACTTGATGGCCTGCAAGATAAGAATGATTATCTGAATAATCGCTGTACTGCCACAAATTTAAATCTATATTCACCGGAATATGGGACTACCGTTACTTGTCCAGAGAAAGTCACAAATCATGATATTAACCGTTTAAAGTATATGGGGTTATATTTACGTGACCGTATTCAGATCAATGATCAAGTGATTTTAAATCTCGCAGGTCGTCAAGATTGGGCTCAAACACAAACCGTAGATTTAGTTAAAAATACCAATACAAAAAAATCAGAAGAGGCTTTTACGGGTAATGCCTCATTGTTATATACAATTAATGATGTAGTTGCACCTTATGTCAGCTATGCCACCTCGTTCTTCCCAACTAGCGGCTCAGACTCTGCCGGAAATACTTTTGATCCTGAAAAAGGTAAACAAGTTGAGGTTGGGATGAAACTACAAAGTCCTGATCAGCGGATACAAGGTAGCATTGCCTGGTATGACCTAAAACGTCAAAATGTTTTAGTCAATGATCCAACAACTACTAATACTACTTTCAAAATACAGCGCGGTGAGCAGTTAACTCGCGGTATTGAGACTGAGTTAAATGCAGATGTATTAGATGGCTTAAAACTTACGGCAACTTATACTTACACCGCAGATGCAAAAATTAGTAAAGATGCAAACGCGAGCAATGTAGGAAAAGCACTTGACAATATTCCTGAGCATGCTTACAGCCTGTCGGCTCGTTATAAATTTGATCCTGCCTCAAAACTTGGTTGGTATATCGGCGGTGGATTCCGAGGTGAAACCTATAAAACTATGGATAAGTTAGATGTCCATATTCCAGGCTATACCGTATTTGATACAGAAGCTGGCTATGATGCAGGACATTGGGGTGCTCAACTTGCGATCCGTAATCTATTCGATAAAGATTATTATGCAGGCGCCTTAAATGAAAATATGGTGACTTTAGGTAATCCACGTCAAATTAACTTTACCGTGAAATTTAACTATTAAAATTACCTATAAAAAAACGCACTCGATTCGAGTGCGTTTTTTTTTGGCAGCTTAAAATGTGTTAGAAGAAATAATGCTGTACCAAAGTAGAGATACCTACAATTAAGAAAATAGCAGCACCAATTTTATGAATGAGCGAGATAGATAAACGTTCAGCCAATTTATTACCAATAAATACAGCAGGTGCATTAGCAATCATCATTCCTAAGGTTGTACCTAACATCACCCAGAAAATGCTATCGTAACGTGCAGCTAAAGCAACTGTTGCTATTTGGGTTTTATCACCAATTTCTGCTAAGAAAAACAGGATAAAGGTTGCACCAAAAACACCAAATTTTTGCCATCTATTAATACTATCCGTTTCATCATCGAGCTTATCTGGAATAAGCATCCAGAACGCCATACCAATGAAACCAGCTGCAAGGACCCAGACTAAAATTTCGGGGCTCAACACGGTCGTAATCCACTGTCCAAGTACAGCAGAAATACCATGATTAATTAGAGTAGCTAAAAGAATCGCAATAAGAATAGGGATTGGCTTACGGAAACGTGCAGACAGTAAAAGGGCCAATAATTGAGTTTTATCGCCCATTTCAGCGAGGGCAACAATTGAAGTAGAAATCAGAAATTCTTGCATGTCGTTTCTCTGGCTAGCATAAATGCCCATGACCTACCCCTCCTGCTAGCCAAATATCTGCAGAGTGGTAAATCAAAGGTCTTGCCAACTCGGAAACGATGAGACGTTTAAGCTATGATGACCATGTTCTGCTGAACAATTATGTTGATCATCACCTATTCATTCAGAAATGAATAGCGGCTACTCCCCAATGAAGTATGTGCTTATTATATTCGAGCAATTCTATTTTTCAAATAAAAAATTTTATCCATGCCCAAACCAACAAGCGTCCTAGACCCAATAGTAAAGCTAAACAAATACTTAAGTTAATAAATCCAAAATGATTAATGCCAGTTACGTGCTGAGATTGAAATTCAAACGGCAAAATAAGCATAGCCACAAATACTTCCAAACCCATTGCAACGTAGGTCATCCATCCCCAAGGAAAGTGTAAAACACTCACCCATACCCCCATCAATAAAAATACAATCAATAGGATGGGTACCATGATTTTTAAAAAACCCGTCATTTAGTATTTCTCCTTTGCTTAATAACGAGAAATTTCTCCTCTCTCGACACTTCATTTTTCGTCTTTAGATTAACTTAAAACCAATTAAATTAAATATCAAAATAAAACCCCGCCGAAGCGAGGTTTTAATGATTCATTTTAAAATATTAGATTAATAAAGTACGAATATCTTTAAGAAGTTTCGTAAGTTTATTTGTAAAGCGAGCTGCATCTGCACCATTAATTACACGGTGGTCATAAGACAATGACAACGGCAACATTAAGCGCGGATCAAAGTCTTTACCATTCCATACTGGCTGCATTGTTGCAGGTGAAATACCTAAAATTGCAACTTGTGGCCAGTTCACAAGAGGTGTAAATGCTGTACCACCAATTGCGCCTAAACTTGAAATGGTGAAATTCGCACCTTGCAAATCTTTCGGTGTTAATTTCTTATCACGCGCTTTTTGACCTAACACACCCAATTCAACTGCAATTTGCTTAATTGATTTTTGGTCTGGGTTACGAAGTACTGGCACAGTTAAACCATCAGGTGTTGCTACCGCAATTCCCATATGGATTTCATTGCGCAAGAGCACTGATTTACCGTCATCAGATAGATGACCTGCGAATTCACGCTCTTCTTTCAACAAATACGCAACCGCTTTGATAATGAATGCCATAATTGTCAGGCTGATACCTTCTTTTTTGAAGTTGCCTTTCAGTTCATTACGCCAATCTTCTAACTCAGTAATATCAGCCAAATCAAACTGGGTGACTTGCGGAATAAAGTTGTTCAACGACAATTGCGGAATTGAAACTTGCTGCAAACGTGTCAATATTTTTTCTTCTACGCCACCAAACGCAGTGAAGTCAGGAAGCTTTGGCAAACCCGAAACCGCTGGTGCAGCCGAAGCAACTGGTGCTGCTTGCGGTGCAGTTAAACGAGTCTTCACATAAGCAAAGATATCTTCTTTAACAACACGACCATGTTCACCAGAAGTTTTAACTTGAGATAAAACTACACCAAGTTCACGAGCAAGCTTACGCACAGCTGGTCCTGCATAAACTTTAGCATTTTCGGCTTCTTCTTCTTTGGTTAATTTATCATTACCAGAAGAAGCAGGAGCAGATACTGCTTGAGTCGGAGCAGGAGTTGCCGCTTTAGGTGCTGCTGCCTGTGGAGCTGGAGCTGATTCTGCTTTCGCCGCTGGTGCAGCAGCAGGTGCTTGGCCTTCAGCTTCAATTGTTGCCAGCAATACACCTTGTGAAACTTGTTGGCCTGCTTGCAAGTGAATTGCTTTCACAACACCAGCAACAGTACTTGGAACCTCCACAGTTGCTTTATCTGACTCAACAACAACAAGGCTTTGGTCTACATCAACTTTGTCACCAACCTGAACCAAGATTTCAGCAACAACTGCTTTATCTACACCCAAATCAGGAACGTTAATATCAACCGGTCCAGATTGAGTAGCAGTAGATGCTACAGTTTCTTGCTGAGTTGGTGCAGGTGCTGCTGCCGGAGCTACTGTTGTAGAAGCAGGTGCCTCAGCTGGCGCACTTGATGCAGATGTTGTTTTTACTTTAATGAGCACAACACCTTCTTTAACTGTATCGCCTTCTTTAACTTGAATGCTTTCTACAGTACCTGCAACACTGCTTGGTACTTCTACAGTTGCTTTGTCAGACTCAACCACAACGATGCTTTGTTCAACATCAATCTGTTCGCCAACTTTTACTAAAATTTCACCAACTAGTGCTTTTTCAACACCAATATCGGGAACTTGAACTTCAACCACTTGGCTAGTTGTTGCCGTTGCTGGTTGAGCAGCAGTTGAAGGCTGTTGAGCCGCTGCCGGTGCTGCTGTTTGTTCAGCTACTGGTGTAGCTTTTGGAGCTTCTTCTGCTTGAGCTACTGGTGCAGCACCCTCAGCTTCCAGTTCAAGCAATACCGTACCTTCAGTTACGCTATCACCTTCTTTGATTAAGATGCTTTTTACCACACCTGCTGAAGTGCTAGGCACTTCAACAGAGGCTTTATCTGACTCAAGCAAAACAAGGCTGTCATTTTCTGCAATGCTGTCGCCAACTTTTACTAAAATTTCAGCAACAACTGCTTTGTCTACACCAATATCAGGGGTCTTAATTTGCATGCTTAGTTCCCCTCACCTGTTTGCGTTTCATTATATTCAGCAACTGCCTGAACTTCTGGATGCGCTTGAGGAGCCCATGCCACTGGACGGTCAGTATCTAACTCAAAGTTAGAAATTGCGTCTTTAACTAAACGTGCGTCCACTTCACCTTCGTCAGCTAATTTTTTCAAAGTAGCAACAACAATATGTGCAGCATCAACACCAAAGAAACTACGTAAATTAGCACGTGTATCTGAACGACCGTATCCATCTGTACCTAATGCAACAAATGGGCGACCATCTGGAAGATAAGCACGGATTTGTTCACTGTAAGCACGCATATGGTCTGTTGCTGAAACAACGATACCTTCTGTACCACGTAACTGTTTAGATACCCAAGATTCTTTCACTTCTTCAGAAAGTGGGTGTAAACGGTTATATTCTTCACATGCCATACCATCACGTGACAACTCATTGAAGCTTGTTACACTCCAAACGTTTGAGTGGATTTGATATTCATCACGTAAGATTTTCGCAGCTTTGATTACTTCACGAAGAATTACACCTGAACCAAGTAATTGGACAGTTGCTTTTTCATCTTTTTCGAACAAGTACATACCACGTTTAATGCCTTCCTCAGCGCCTTCAGGCATTGCAGGATGCTCGTAGTTTTCGTTCATTACAGTTAAGTAGTAGAACACACGCTCTTGGTTCACATACATACGTTGTAAACCGTCATGTACGATTACAGCTAATTCATAACCAAAACATGGATCATAAGATACACAGTTTGGAATAGTGTTCGCCAAGATATGTGAATGACCATCTTGGTGCTGTAGACCTTCACCATTCAACGTTGTACGACCAGCTGTTGCACCTAACAAGAAACCTTGAGCTTGTGCATCGCCCGCAGCCCATGCAATGTCACCAATACGTTGGAAACCGAACATTGAGTAGTACATATACATTGGAATCATTGGCAAGTTATTCGTTGAATAACTTGTTGCCAACGCAGCCCATGCACTCATCGCACCAGCTTCGTTAATCCCTTCTTGTAGCATGTGACCGTCACTTGCTTCACGGTAATGCATTAACTGTTCTTGGTCTTCTGGAGTATATTTTTGGCCGTGAGCAGCATAAATACCAAGCTGACGGAACATACCTTCTAGACCAAAAGTACGTGCTTCATCTGGAACGATTGGTACTACGCGGTCTTTAATCGCTTTTTCTTTGAGTAAAGAAGCAATTAAACGAACCATCACCATAGTGGTAGATTGTTCTTTACCACCTGAGCCATTCAATACAGCATCAAATACAGATAATTCAGGAATCGCTAAAATTTCACTCTCTTTACGACGTGCAGGTAGGTAACCACCTAACGCTTCACGACGCGCCTTCATGTACTTCATTTCTGGAGAGTTTTCACTTGGGCGATAGAATGGAAGCTCTTCTAACTTATCGTCTGTAAATGGAAGATTGAAACGGTCACGTACATATTTCAAAGAGTCGATCTGCATTTTTTTGATTTGGTGAGTTTTGTTCACCGCTTCAATTTCTTCAGACAAACCGTAACCTTTAACAGTTTTCGCAAGAATAACTGTTGGTTGACCTTTAGCTTTCATTGCTTCTGCATAGGCAGCAAACACTTTGTAAGGGTCGTGACCACCACGGTTAAGATTATCGATATCTTCATCGCTTAAATCTTTTACAAGTTCCGCAGCTTCTGGGTACTTGCCAAAGAATTTCTCACGCGTGTATGCACCACCTTTCACTTGATAGCGTTGGTATTCACCATCAACTGTCTCTTCCATTACCGCTTTTAAAGCGCCTGTGCTGTCTTTTGCAAGTAGTGGGTCCCAATGACGGCCCCATACCACTTTAATGACACGCCAGCCCGCACCACGGAATAAAGATTCTAGTTCTTGAATGATTTTACCGTTACCACGTACAGGACCATCTAAACGCTGTAAGTTACAGTTAACAACCCAGATAAGGTTATCAAGCTTTTCGCGACCAGCAAGTGAAATAGCACCAGTACTTTCCGGCTCATCCATCTCGCCATCGCCAAGATAAGCCCAAACTTTACGATCTTCTTCTTTGATCAAGCCACGGTTCATCAAATATTTTTGAATATGTGCTTGATAAATCGACATGATTGGACCAAGACCCATTGATACGGTTGGGAATTGCCAATAGTCAGGCATTAAATATGGATGCGGATAGCTTGGTAAACCGTTACCGCCAACTTCACGGCGGAAATTACTTAACTGTTCTTCAGTTAAACGTCCTTCAAGGAATGAACGTGCATAAATACCAGGAGCACAGTGCCCTTGGTAATAAATCATATCTCCGCCAAAGCTATTGCTGTTTGCGCGGAAGAAATGGTTAAAACCTACGTCATATAATGTTGCACTTGATGCGAAGCTCGCCAAGTGTCCACCTAAATCGTCACCTGTTTTATTCGCACGAAGTACCATTGCTAAGGCATTCCAACGAATCAATGCACGAATACGGCGTTCCATATCTTGGTCGCCTGGCATTGCAGGTTGTTCTTCAACAGAAATTGTATTTAAGTAAGGTGTATTGAGACGTTGAATTGGAACATGCTTAGCAATTGCTTGTTGGTAAAGTTTTTCCAACAAGAATGCCGCTCGTTCAGTTCCCATATGTTGTAAAACTGAATCGAATGCATCTTGCCATTCTTGGGTTTCTTGTGCGTCGGAGTCACCGTAAAACGCCATAATTCACCTGTTCCTTGTTCTCTAATCTACTTTGTATTTTTACCACGTTTTACCCCTTTCAAGTTATTGCCTCGGGTGAATGTGGGGGGGCCCTATTATTTTCTGAATGAATAGTCATTGACCGAGCAGTAAACAAAATAACAAAAAAACGCCAATAATGGCGTTTTTTTATACAATCTTTGCGTTAAAAAAGGTTTAGCTTAGTTTTAGATTCATAAATTTAATAACCTTACGTTTTTAACTATGCTTTTATGGAAGCATCGCCAAGTAAGTAGTTGGGTTTTTACGTTGACCGTCTTTTACTACTTCATAATGCAAATGTGGACCAGTACAGCGACCTGTACATCCTACATTAGCAATATGTTCACCTGCAGATACTTGGTCGCCTACACGTACCATTAGACGTGAAGCATGAGCATAACGCGTTAAATAACCATTGCCGTGGTTAATTTCAACATATTGACCATAGCCAGTGCCCCAGCCAGATTTAGTTACAATACCTGGGCCTGTAGCATAGATTGGCGTGCCACTCGGAGCAGCCATATCTAATCCACCATGATGTTCTGCACGGCCACCCATAGTGCGGCCACCAAAGTTTGAAGAAACTCGTACAGTATCAGGAAGAGGGTGAGAAACTAACCAAGAGTAAGAATTTGAAGAAGAGGCATTAAAAGAATTTTTTGCGGTTGTGTTACCGTACTTCTTTGCGAGCGACTCATTGTTGAGTTCAACTGTTTTTTGACGTAAGGTCACTGAAACTTTCGCACTCACCGGAAGATCTAAATCATCGGGATGAGTATATGAACCTTGAGATAATGTTTTTGATAGCTGTTCCAATCGATCTGAGTCAGTAGATTGGTTAATTGTTTGATAATCTGCAAAAGCAACTGATGCTGCCGAAGCGGCAAGTGAAAACGCTAATAAAATACGACGCGTGTGCATAAAAACCTCTTGAAACTGTTCTTACTCAAGTTCCTTATGATCTCTTCCTTGATATCGATTGAAATGAACGCTTAAGATTAAGACAAGAATCCATCCGAGAATGACCATGTCTAAACCCGATAACGTTTTTCAACAAACCGGAAAACACATAAAAACAGGAAACCTTACGTTTCTAACAACGCAAGTCGCGCAATGGCAAAGACTTACGAAAATTATCCAACCCTTATTGCCCCAACCGGAACAATGGCAGGTCGTGTGTTATCAAAATGGCTCTTTAATCATTACTGGTGAAAATCAAGCGATGATTAGTCAACTCAGTTATTTACAGAACCAATATGTATCTAAATTATCTCAGCTTGAAGGGTTAAAAGACTTACAACGAATTCAGGTCCGATTGAGAAATAAAAATATTCCAAATGCACCCTCATCTGAGCCATCTAAACCCCTTCCCCCGGAAACACAAGAAATGTTACGTAGTGCAGCCGACTTCGTGAGCGACCCTAAGCTTAGCCAAGCTTTACTACGTTTGGCAAGCAATAAAAAATGACGAGCTTTCTATTTCTTAATTAGAATCATTATTATTATGTGATTATAATCACACTTTTAAATGTTACATTATAACGTAGCCAAGTAAAGACAATGACTTATGTCACGCTCACATATGGAATTGGACATTGACTCTCGTCATCAAATGTTACAATTTCATAATTACTCGGATCACTTTGAACATTGCGTAACAACTGATTATTTAAAGCATGTCCTGATTTATAGCCATCAAACTTGGCAATAATTTGATGACCAAGCAAATACAAATCACCAACTGCATCTAAAATCTTATGTCTAACAAATTCATCGGCGAAACGTAAACCTTCTTCGTTGACGACCCCTGTATCATCAACACCAATTGCATTATCTAAGCTTGCGCCTAGTGCTAAATTGTTTGCCTTCAGATAGTCCAAATCTTTCATGAAACCAAAAGTACGTGCTTCACTGACTTCATAAACAAACGTTTCAGTCGAAAAATCGATAGTCGCAGATTGATATTCTTTAGCAAATGCCGGATGGTCAAAATCAATCGTGAAATTTAATTGAAAACCATTGTGAGGGCTAAAAATTGCTTTCTTATCATCGATGAGTGCTTCAACTGGTTTTAATATTCTTATGAATTTTTTCGGTGCATCCAGTTCTCGTAATCCACCTTGCATTAAAAGATAAATAAATGGACCAGCACTACCATCCATAATTGGAACTTCAGAAGCAGATACCTCAACAATCAGGTTATCAATTCCTAAACCTGCAATCGCACTCATTACATGCTCAATTGTTCCTACTTTTATATCTCCGGTTACCAAGTTGGAACACATAAAAGCTTCTTGAATGAGCAATGCATTAGCAGGGATATCGACTGGCGGATCCAAATCGATACGGCGAAATACAATACCCCCATCCACGGTATGTGGAATGAAATTGATCATCACTTTTTGACCGCTATGAAGACCTATTCCACTCGCTTTTACCACACGATTGAGAGTACGCTGTTTCACCATGCTTTGTAACTTCTTTTTTAAAACCGCTATACGTTAGCATATTTAGTCATTGATCAAAAATAAAAAAAGGCAGTGTTTAAACACTGCCCTTCATTAAATCTAACGATAATTTACTTACGTTGCTGATTTTTCAAGTAATCTTGAATGCTCATTGGAGAAGAACGCGGAGTAGAACTTGCTGTGCTACTGACTTCATTATCGGCGTTTTGACGCTTATTAATTGCAGGAACGTCATCTTCATCAACAGATTGAGCTGATTGAGACGATGCATGGCTTACCGTATTACGTTTTCTTGGTTCAGCATCAGCTGCATTACGAGTTAAACCAGTTGCAATCACTGTTACGCGTAATTCATCACGTGCATCTGGATCAAATACTGTACCGTAGAAGATTTCGCCTTCATCAAGGTCAACAATCTGGTTCACAACGTCAGTAATGATTTCAGTCTCACGTAGCGTAATATCATCACCACCCGTAATATTAATTAACACGCCCTTGGCATTAATAATATTTACGTTATCAAGTAATGGACTACGGATCGCTTGTTCAGCAGCTTGACGCGCACGATCTTCACCACGACCTAAACCAGCACCCATCATTGCGTAACCGCGAGTACTCATTGCAGTTTTCAAATCGGCGAAGTCAAGGTTAATGTGACCACGGTTAACAACCAAGTCAAAGATACTACGTACGGCATTTAACAATACATCATCAGCTTTTTTATAAGCATCTTTCATTGAAATATCGCCATATACGCTCAATAAGCGTTGGTTAGGGATAATAATCAATGAGTCGACATGTGCTTCAAGTGCTTCAATACCACGTTCAGCAGACTTTAAACGGCGGCGGCCTTCAAAGTTAAATGGCGTTGTAACTACACCAACAGTCAAAATGCCCATTTCTTTAGCAACTTCAGCCACAACAGGCGCTGCACCAGTACCCGTACCACCACCCATACCAGCGGTAACGAAAACCATATCCGTACCTTCAAGGTGGTGACGAATGATTTCACGGCTTTCTTCTGCTGCAACTTGCCCTACTTCTGGGTTAGCACCAGCACCTAGACCACGTGTACTTTGCTCGCCTAACTGAATTTTGAAAGGTGCATTCATACAGTCCAGTGCTTGTTTGTCTGTATTGGCACAAACGAATTTAACGCCTTGAATATCAGACTGCACCATATGTTGAACGGCATTACCGCCACCACCACCTACACCAAATACAGTGAAACGGGCTTGACCGTTGCCATCGTTTAGTTCATCTTCTATAAATTCAAATGAGGCCATGACCTTTAGGGTTCCTAATACATTATGGCAGTCACTTCAGCCCGTATACTGCCTTGATTTTCAAAAATAACTAATTTTAAGAATGCTGTGCAATACCAACCTTGTCAAGTACAGCGGTTTTCTCTTACAACTTCCTAACAATTCTACCAATAAATACATACATCCTAAAAAATGGCTTTTAACTTGCTATTAAACGCATTCCAGCCATTTACCATTCGTTCCCATACCGAACGGTCATTTGCCTCTTCAGGCTCTTCAACAGCATCTTGCAACTCACTTTGGCTAAACATGAGCAAACCAGCTGCTGTTGCATACATAGAACGACGTAAGGCTGCTTGATGTTGATCATCAGCATAAACCTGTAACGGCGGATTACCCAAATGTGCAGATACACCCAACATACGACGAGCTAAACTCACCATACCTTCTATTTGACAAGCATCCCCTGTCAATACTACCCCATGGTATAAACCATGAATTGCACCACTTTGTTCGAGTTCATCGCGAATCTGGCTAAAGATCTCTTCATAACGGGCAATAATAATTTCTGACAACTCAATTCGGCTAATTGTTTGAGGGCCATCAATTCCTTCTACCTGAATCATGTGATCTGGCTTAACAGCACTTAAATCGACACAACCATACAGAATTTTAATTCGTTCAGCTTCTTCTGTCGTAGTTTGCAATACAGCTGCAATATCACGTGTAACGTGCTCACCACCGCGTTGCAATGTACGTGCTAGAGCTAAACGTCCATCTAGATAAACAGCAAGATTGGTAATGCCTGCGCCAATATCAACCAGACAAACACCATATTCTTTTTCATCTTTCAGCAAGCTTGCCTCAGCGGTTGCCAGACAAGACACCACCATTTTTTCAACCCCGATATTTGCACCTTTCATGGCACGATCAAGGTTTTGCATAGTCGCTATAGGCATCATCATTAACTGATAATGTCCAGTCATACTATGGGCAGTCATGTTAATTGGATTCTGCACCCATTCAGCAGAATCACCCAACTCAAAGCCTAACGGCACTGCACTTGCTAAATAGTAATCAGAAGTCACATGACTTGCTTTTGCCAATTCTAACGCGCGCACGACTTCATTTGTTGTAATCACATGTGCTGGATTAGATACTGGTGTGCGACCAGAGGCATAAAAACTTTGCAACTCGGTACTCGGAATAGATACCCATGCGCTATGAATGCGACATTCGGCCATATTTTCCGCTTCAGCAACAGCATTTTTAATCGCAGCAATGACTTTATCGAGGCTTACAATTTTTCCTTTATTCATGCCTCGATTGCGAGCAGTTGCCATACCGATAACTTGAATGTTATCCGGCGCATGAATTTTTCCAATCAAAACTGAAACTTTATGCGTCCCAATGTCAATCGCAACAACTGAGGGAACAGCTTCACTCATCACTCATACCATTTCTTTGTTGTTTAATACCAGGCAAATTGCCTATTTTAAAGCCACGTATTATGGCTTTGCTTTTGTTCCACCTGCAATGCTTGTGTCATCACTCGTTACAACAAACTGACCATTCACAATTTTAGGTGGTGTTGCGTTCTTCCATTGAATAGATAATCCATTACGATATCGCAAATCAATGGCTGAGATTTTCGACCACACCGGTTTTAAGTCAGATTGTGCCAGATGACTTAAACGTTGCAACTTATTCATTGTTTGATCTTGGTCAACAATAATACGTAAACCAGAATCAAATTGCATAAACCAAGTCATTCGCTCAGTCAGATATAACTCTTTTAAGCGTAAATTAACAGGATGGAATAATTGATTAATTTCATTATAGCGTCGCATCATCATTTTTGACTGACTTACCGGCCCATGAAGCAACGGAAGTTCAGGATGAATTGTCGGCTCCGCCTCACTAAATACATCGCCTCCATCGCTTAACAAGCGACCTGTTCCCCAACGGGCGATAGCATGTCGAGGCATGACACGAACACGAATACCATTGGGCCAAGCACGAGATACAACAACTCGGTCTACCCATGAAATTTCTAATGTTTTGTCACGAATTTGTTCTAAATCAGATGTGAAATAATTCGCTTTTATAATTGGAGCAACATGTTGCATCACTTGTTGGGTTTCAACAGAAGATGCTGAACCTACAACTTCTAGTTTTGCAACTGTTGCATCTGTAATAACTTTATATAACCCATAAATTCCGACTGCCAGCACTACAAAAGCAATAACCAACAGCACCCATCCACCAGCATTCGCAAGCTTCTGCTTACGCGTAGGCGGTTTATCATGAATAGAGGTGATGGCCGCACGTTTACGGCGCATGGAAGCCGGAAGTTGTGCCATATTTAAGCCGTACCTTCCAATGTTTGCTCAAGAATCGCAACACACAATTCATCAAAGCTATAACCAACCGCTTTAGCAGCTTTTGGAACTAAAGAGTGACTGGTCATACCTGGAACAGTGTTTACTTCTAAAAGCCAGAAATTGCCTTGCTCATCCTGCATTGCATCAATACGGCCCCAGCCTTCCGCACCCACCGCCTGAAAAGCACGTAAACATAAAGCTTGAAGGTTTTTCTCTTCAGCCTCACTCAGACCACAAGGGATACCATACTCTACATCGTTACGTTGATACTTCGCTTCATAGTCGTAGAAAGCAACATCTGCTGGTGGTTGCAAACGAATAACCGGCAAAGGCTGTCCATTGAGGAATGAAATTGTGAATTCACGACCAGTGATCCATTTTTCTGCCATCACCACAGCATCGTGCTGAGTCGCCTTTTCAATTGCAGCAGCAAAGTCTTCTGCTTTCTCAACCTTACTCATGCCGACACTCGAGCCTTCATGTACAGGTTTGATAATAACGGGTAAACCTAACTCAGCAATCACCGCATCTAAATCTGTTTCTTTAGTAATAATGCGATATGGCGCTGTAGGTAAATCGCTACCTTGCCAGATTTGCTTGGTTTTAACTTTATCCATGCCAATAGCAGAACCTTGCACGCCTGTTCCTGTATAAGGCAGATTTAACCATTCAAGCACACCTTGAATTTGGCCATCTTCACCGCCGCGACCATGCAATACAATAAATGCACGATCATAATTTACAAGTTCAGTCACACTGCGGTCTTGTGGATCAAATGCTTCAGCCTGAACACCTGAACGTAACAAAGCGTCCAAAACTGCCTGACCACTATCCAAAGACACAGCACGCTCAGCCGATTTCCCACCAAACAACACGGCAACTTTGCCGAATTTTGTAGCATTTGACACGTTTAAATCCTTAACCCGATTATTCAATACTTTTTGTTTATTTCACATACAAATGGTGTTGTGCAAGTTCTACTGAAATTGCTCCCACGTTACCCGCACCTTGCGTTAATAACAAGTCATTTGGTTGTAACACATTTTGCATGATGTTTTGCAAATTACCTTCAACCGGATCAACCAAAATCGGCTCTACTTGTCCACGTAAACGAATACTACGCGCCAAAGTACGGCTGTCTGCACCCACAATAGGTTTTTCACCAGCTGGGTAAACTTCCAATAATAATAATTGGTCGACTTGAGAGAGCACTTCAATGAAGTCATCAAAACAATCGCGAGTACGAGAGTAACGATGTGGCTGGAACAACATAACCAAACGACGGTCCGGATGGCTTTGGCGTGCAGCTTTAATGGTTGCTTCTACTTCTTTCGGATGGTGTCCATAGTCATCAACTAACTTAACGTTGCCATCAGCAAGTTCAAATTCACCTTGCACTTGGAAGCGACGACCAACACCACTAAACCCTTCTAATGCACGGCTAATTGCATCATCAGAAACACCTTCATCTGTGGCAACACCAATTGCGGCCAAGGCATTTAAAACATTATGTAAGCCTGGTTGATTAATTGTTAAACGCAATGGTTCACGACCTTTACGCAACACAGTGAAGTGCGATTGCATACCATCTTGTTCAATATCAACTGCACGAATGTCATTATCTTCATTAAAACCATAAGTAATGACCGGACGGCCTACACGCGGCAAAATTTCACGAATGTTCGCATCATCACCACAAACGACAGCCAAACCATAAAATGGTAAGTTATGAAGGAACTGTACAAACGTATCTTTTAATTTATCAAAACTACCTTCATAGGTATCCATATGGTCAGCATCGATATTGGTTACAATCGCTGCCATTGGCTGCAAATAAAGGAAAGATGCATCTGATTCATCAGCTTCAGCCACGATGAAACGGCTTTCACCTAATGCCGCATTTACGCCTGTACTGTTAAGTAAGCCGCCAATAACATAAGTTGGATCAAGGTTTTCTTCTGCCAACATCGTCGTCAAAAGACTAGTAGTTGTGGTTTTACCATGTGTACCAGCCACAGCAATACCGTGACGGTAACGCATAAGCTCACCTAGCATTTCTGCACGACGCACAATTGGAACACGCTGTTCAATCGCAGCTTTAATTTCCGGATTTTCCGGATCAATTGCTGTAGAAACTACAAGCACATTGGCATTTTTAATATTTTCCGGTTGATGGCCAATATAAACTTTGATGCCATTTTTCTCTAATTGTTCTGTAGTTTTAGACGCCTTAATGTCCGAACCGGAAATTTTATAGCCTTGGTTACCCAAAACCTCTGCAATGCCACACATCCCAGCGCCACCGATCCCCACAAAATGAATGTGTTTAATACGGCGCATTTCAGGCACTTTAATCAGTTTTTTTGCTTGGTTCGCAGCTGTTGATGGAGACATAGTAAATCCGATTACATTTTTTGGATAAGATCAACCACATGCTGAGTCGCATTTGGTTGGGCATGTTGACGCGCTTTCACTGCCATTTCAGTAAGTAATTGGCGGTTCATCAGCGAAGTGAACAATTCATTTAAAACATCTGGCGTCATGGTCGATTGCTGGCAAATTTTCGCAGCACCGACATCCGCCAGAAATTTGGCATTTGCAGTTTGATGGTCATCAACTGCTATAGGGAGTGGTACAAAAACTGCGGCCACACCTGCTGTTGCAACTTCTGTTACTGTGAGTGCTCCAGCTCGGCAAATAATTAAATCCGCTTCACTATAAGCTTTTGCCATATCTTCAATAAACGGCAAAACGTGTACAGTTAAATTAGCTGGTGCATCTGCATAAAGTGCTTGAGTTGCCTCAACTTGTTGCTGACCACACTGGTGAAAAATATTGAGTGGAACTTGTAATTGTTTTAATGCTGGCGGTAAGCGTTCATTGAGTGCTTTGGCACCTAAAGAACCACCAACAATTAGAATATTTAGAGGCTGTCCTGCTTGCGCACGCTCATCATAACGCCACTTTGGGCTTAAAATATCTGTGATTTCATGACGTACAGGATTTCCTGTTGTAACGACTTTTCCACCAGCAGGAAAGGTATTTGGAAATGCTTCACATACGACTTTAGCAACACGAGACAACTGCGCATTGGTAAAACCTGCAACTGCATTTTGCTCGTGAATCAGTACAGGAATACCTAACAAACGTGCGGCCAAACCACCCGGCCCCGCAACATAACCGCCAAAGCCTGCAACCGCATCAACTTTTAGCTGTTTCATATAACGCATTGCGCTTAAAGTGGCTTTTAAAACTTTAAAAGGTGCAGCAATTTTACGGACTAATCCGTTGCCACGAACACCTTGAATATCAATTTGATATATCGGAATATTTTGATCTTTTAATAATCGGTTTTCCATACCTGTTGGCGTGGCTAACCATGAAACCTGACAACCTTGTTGTTGAAGTTTTTTGGCTACGGCGAGGGCTGGAAAAACATGTCCACCTGTACCGGCAGCCATCATCATGACATGTTTAGGTTTGCTTTGCTGTGAATCGGTCACGGTCTAATTCTTCAACTCAAAAAACAATGGAAATTGTCATCTATTTTTGTAGCCGTTTATTTTAATCCTAAAGCTTCATTAACGAAAAGCTAATTTCACTCGTTTATAACAGAAAGATGTGCTTTTTTGAAAATATGCCTACAAAGCTGTGGTGTATTTAGTATTGTTATTTTATTAATTCATATATTTTCAGGTGATTTCCAATAAATACCGCTGAAAATCACCTGAAATAAATAATTAAGCTATACGACCAGCTTCTAATACATCAAATAGATCATCGGCAATTGATGTACCAAATTGAGCATCAATTTCACGAATACAGGTCGGGCTAGTGACATTAATTTCAGTGACATAATTACCAATCACATCTAAGCCTACAAAAACTAAACCTTTTTCGCGCAAGAAAGGACCAATTTTAGCTGCGATCAATTTATCATTTTCAGTAAGCGGACGCGCTTGGCCTAAACCACCTGCCGCCAAGTTACCGCGTACTTCACCATTTTGTGGAATACGAGCTAGACAGTAAGGAACAGGTTCACCATTCACCATTAAAATACGCTTATCCCCTTCTACAATTTCAGGAATATAACGCTGAGCCATAATTGGACGAGTACCTAGCTCTGTAAGCATTTCTAGGGTAGAACCAATATTTACACCGTCTTGGTACAAACGGAAAATGCCCATCCCCCCCATACCATCAAGTGGCTTAACAATTACATCACCATGTTCTTTAATAAATTCACGAATTAAACTTTGTTGCGATGTTACAAGTGTAGGCACTTGCAGTTCTGGAAACTGCGTTGCAAAGAGTTTTTCATTGCAATCACGCAGTGATTGAGGCTTATTAATAATCCATGAACCTTCGCGCTCAGCTTGCTCAAGCACGTAAGTCGTGTAGACAAAATTCATATCAAACGGCGGGTCTTTACGCATGAGCACGACATCGTAAGCTGCGATAGATTCTTTTTTCTTTTCGCCTAACTCATAATAATGGTTGTAATCTTCGAACACCTTTAACGATGAAATGAGACCGTAAGCCTTGCCTTGATCGATATATAAATCTTGTTGTAATGCATAACCTAATTCATGTCCACGACGGCTCGCCGCCCACAACATTGCCATGGTTGAATCCTTTTTAAGGTTTACGGTTTCAATCGGATCCATGACGACAAGTACACGCATGCTCAAGCTCTTCTTAAAATTTAAATTAGCATGAGTATAACTGAGATTTTTCACTGGTTTTTCTTAATTTCAGTAAAACCTTATCGGTTATTTCTTTATCTTGAATTAAGGTAAATTCAGTTAAAATATGATCATAAAATATTATTTTTAAAGGCTAAACATGAAACTTTATCGCTATTTAACTGGCCCCGATGACTCTGCTTTTTGTGCGCGAGTAACTAAAGCTCTGAATCATGGTTGGGAGTTATATGAAGCACCCACTATGACCTTTAACGGCACGCATGTCATTGTGGGACAAGCAATTTGCAAAACAATTGATGAAAATTATGATCCAGAAATGGATATTTTAGATGTTCTCAAAAATAACGCGTAATTCTAGAAGGGTGCTTTTAATCGATAAAAAGTCCCCTTTAAAACCCAATTAACAAGAAAAACTAATGAGTTAACTCATACAATTCGTTTACTTTGCTAATTAACTTACTAAAAATCAGTTATTAAAAAATAAATATGTCATTTTTTAAGGTAATAGTTCTTTTATTCTAAACAATTAAATGATTATAATTATCATTTATACTTTTATTTTTGTTAATTGATTTTATTTTTATGTTAAGAATTTCTTTATCATCTCCCCAAATGAAGCGTCTTTTCCCGCTGAGCTTACTCAGTTTAATGATCCTGAATATTCAAGATGCCTACGCAGAAGATGTGACTGACTCATCAAAAGTCGCCGCTACCATGCCTACCATAAAAATTGAAGCCATGAGTGAACTCGACCCAATTAAAAGTTATATCGACTACGACAAAGCCAATGTCACACGTAATGGTTTAGACAAAAAAGATATTCCCCAAACCGTTGATACGATTGATGTTCAGAAATATAAAATTTATGGATCGAATGATTTAAGCGTTATGCTACAAGGCACCCCAGGGGTATCAACCAGTTATGATATGCGCGGTGATGGGATCACGATACGTGGTTTTGGTGCTGATACAGGTGATATTTATCGTGATGGCATACGTGAAAGCGGACAAGTACGTCGTAGTACAGCAAATATCGAACGTATTGAAATTTTAAAAGGCCCCGCCTCTGTTTTATATGGCCGTAGTGCTGGCGGTGGAGTTGTGAATATGGTGAGTAAATTCGCCAATTTTGACTCTAAAAGTTCAGTTGGTGCATATGCAGGTTCTTACGACAACTATGGAACAACGGCTGACATTAACCAAGTCATTAATGACAATTTAGCAGTACGTTTAACTGGAGAATATGGCGAGTCAGGCAGCTTCCGCTCTGGCATTGAAAATAAAATTGAAATGTTTTCACCAAGTTTCACTTATAAAAATGACGATGGAACACTCACTTGGACCACACAATACACCTATGACAAATTAGGTCGTGTGCCTGATCGCGGACCATCACGCGACATTCTGCCTGCGGAAACTTCAATCAAAATGGGATTTGCCCAAGACGGCGATTATGTTGATGATATTTTGCAAGTGGTCCGCACCGATGTGAATTATCAATATGCGCCTGATTGGAACTTTCACTGGGCAGCAAGTTACCGACAAGCAGAACAGAACTTTGACCACTTTTATTTTGGAACTTATTGTGGTTTAGATGGTAAAAACTCAAAGAATGAGTCTTGTACTAAAAAAGGTTACATCGACCAAAATTACTACTGGCAACAAACCAGCAATAAGACCACCACCAATACCTTTGATATTAAGGGTAAGTTCAAAACTGGTCAGCTTGAACACCAAATTATGGTGGGTACAGACTGGACTTATGAACAACGAGAGCCACGTCTAGCCAATAAAACTCAAAATGGGTCAGCCATTTATGGTTACGTTAATCCAATCACTGGTGAACGTGAGTACAGTCGTGGCAATGGCCCATTAAAGATTAGTCAGCATAACTATAATGAAGGCACAACTTACGGCGTATTTATTCAAGATTTAATTGGTCTAAATGACCAACTTAAACTCATGCTGGGTGTGCGCTACGATTACTTCGATTTTTCAACCACCAACAAGTTGACTAAAGAACATCGTAATGTAAAAGATGGCAGCTTTAGCCCAAATGTTGGTTTGGTATGGCAACCGCTTCCTGAACATAGCTTTTATACCTCTTACTCTAAGAGCTTTGCACCATTTGGTGGACAAATGGGTGTTAACCAAGTTACTGGAAGCACCGATGTCACAAAAATGGATAAAGAGCCTCAATATAACGAGCAATATGAAGTTGGGGTAAAAAGCGAATGGTTAGATAATCGTTTAAATACTCAATTTTCTGTCTTTGATATTCGTAAAAATAATATTCGCTATAAACCAAATCCTAATGAACAGCCAGATGTATGGGCAACAGCTGGTCAGCATCAATCCCGTGGTCTTGAATTTAGTTTTATTGGCCGTGTACTTGATAATGTCTTTGTCCGTGGTGGTTATGGTTACACAGATGCAAAAGTGAAAGAAGATAAACAAAAGCCTGAACAAGAAGGTAACTATTTAGCCAACACATCTAAAAACACGGGTAATTTATTTGTTCGTTATTTACCAACCGAACAGTGGTATACCGAGGTAGGTGTAACCTATGTAGGTTCGTATTATCCAAATCTTAATAATCAAGTAAAAATGGAAGGTTTTAACCGTGTTGATGCAGCGATTGGCTATAGTGCAGACCCATGGAATGTCACACTTGCAGTAAACAATTTAACCAATAAAGAGTACTGGCGTTCAGACAGCATGCCCGGCACACCACGTAATGTGTTATTGCGTTTGAATTATCAGTTCTAAGTAAAATATTAAAAAGGCATACCTTCTTTAGAAGTATGCCTTTTTCTTTTTAGATACCGTATTTTTCGCGATAAGCTTGCATGTTTGCTAGCGCTTCTTTTTCACCTTTGGGATGGCTGAACAAGGATACAAAGAGAAATTAGGCATGATGCTAGAGTGTAAAAAGTGTGATGAGAAAGATTTCGTAGATTCGCCATTATCTTAAATGAACTATTAAATAAGGCTAAACTCAAGATAGCTCAGCACGGTACTTTTTAAAATTAAAAGTCATATACCAATTGGCATTTGCTGTGATTTCTCACCAACCCTTCAGTTTGTCGTTTAGTTACTTCAACTTCTATCCATGAAAATTTAAATCATCAATACCTGATAATTCTAAAGTTATTGATGATTTAATTAGACCATTTCATAGTCCAAGAACTATGATTACAGCTATTTTTTAAATGGCCACAACAACTGCTTGAAATATCGATTCGATATAGGGGTACGAATGCCCAAACTATCTGCGTAAACTGCTTTTTCTTCGTAGTGAAAAGTGCCAAAAATATGATCCCAAATCACAAAAACCTCGGCAAAATTTTTACTGCCAAAGCCCTGTTTATGGTGCCAACGATGTACTTCAGCAACAGCAAATACATGTTTTAATGGCCCTGCCCGATAGTCTAAGTTGGCGTGTTGAAAACTTAAATGTACCGCAGTAAAGGTTAGCCAACAACCTATCAGCAAGGTTGGTGCCCCTAATATCGTTAACACCAATAAACCAGGCGTTGCCAGTGCAATCGCACTTAATGGATGACGTTTTTCACCATTTAACCAATATAAGCGTTTAGGTTGATGATGAATGGCATGTAATTTCCACAACCAGCGCCGACGATGACTCAGTTTATGCATATACCATAAACCAAAATCGATAATTATCCCCACCAGTAAAAATTGTACCCATATTGGCCATTGAATAGGCCATAATTTAGAAAAAAACTCGAATTTCAGGATAAATTGTAAAATTGTTGCGGTTATTAGAATAAGTGCTACATTAAAAATCGCATGAAAAATGTCAGTGAATGTATCCTCTTGATCATGTAACCATTTTTGTTGATATGGCAAAAAGCGCTCTAACATTGCAACCATAACGCTAATGGATACAATGCATACTAGTGCGGATGGCCAATAGGGTATTTTTTGATAAGCCATCAATAATACTATTGCTAAGGTCGTAACAGATAAAATCGGATAACTCAAATAACGTATTAAAAAATGACTATACTTTAGCATGATGATGTCCTCTATTTAGATTGATCACTACCATGCAGGATTGTTTGATATTTAAATTGAATAAAACGGCTATATTTTATTTAAAAAGTGAATTTACTTAAGATTCAGGCAACAAGATCATCTTGTTTTGAATGTTTTTGACAGCCGAAGGTTGTATGCCAAACATTTGCATACAGGTTCTAGAAAAATGTGCTTGATCGGTAAAGCCACTCTGATACGCTGCTGCAGTTAAATTATTTTCTTCATGTAGATTTTTAAGTGCAATAATCAAGCGTAACCACTTGCGATAACTACGTAATGAAATACCAAAATGAGAATTGAACCAATGTGCTAGACGACTTTCAGATAAGTGATGTAACGCTGCCAGCTCCTGACGTGAAGGAACATAATTATATAATAGATGTTGATAGATATAGCCATTCATTAATTGAGCACGTTCACTAGCTACCATACAATCAAAATAGCACTGTAATTGAGCAAAGGCTTTGGTAATATTATTAGTATGCAAAAAATAAAACCGCAATTGCTCCAGAAGCGTTGTTGGCAGTATTTGTATATGAGAAGTTGAGGCAAAAAATTGATGTATAGCCTGCCCTAAATAATAAGTTCCATCCAAATAAATCGAACAATACTTGCCTTTCTGTAACTGATGCACAGTATTTGCTGGAATGAAAAAACCCCTACCCGTATATAACTGCTCGTATCCAATAATCTGCATAGATTGTAGTGGATCGAGGGGAAAAGTGATCTGATGCGCAAGATGTCGATGTGGTCTGTTATCTCCTGCTTGTCCACAAAAATAACCGTAACCCAAACCAATAGCCATCTGACCTTGCCAATGTGATAGCTGCTCTTTTTTTATCATGTTTATATTTTACAAGATTAACACTAAGATTGAATGCTTTATAAAGATATTTAAATAATTCAGTTATATTAGATTGAGATGGAATATATAAAATTTAAGAGTCCTCAAAAATAAAAACTTGATTTCTTTTAATTTAAGAAATTCTAGAGTTGACATAATGTAATCATACGAAGTTCTTTTTAAATCAATTTCTTATTTCACTTACTAAAACCCAGTCACACTCGATCGGGCTTTTTCATGATTTCCACATTCCACGACTATGATTCAACCCATTTTTTACAAATTTAATGAGATCTACTCAACCATTTAATCCTCTGATAAATGAAAAAGGAAGCCATCGCTTCCTTTTTTCAATTCAATATAGACTTAGATACCGTATTTTTCACGATAAGCTTGCATGTTTGCTAGCGCTTCTTTTTCGCCTTTCGCTTCCAAATAATCCATTAAATCTTTCATGGTAATCAGTGCATGCACAGGGATTTCTAATTCTTTTTGAACTTCTTGAATTGCAGAAAGTTCACCTTGACCACGTTCTTGACGATCTAGCGCAACCAACACACCCGCGATAGTTGCACCAGCATTTTTCAAAATCGTTACAACTTCACGAATAGCAGTACCTGCGGTAATTACGTCATCAATAATCCAGACTTTTTTACCTTCAACCGCAGCACCAACTAAAACACCGCCTTCACCATGATCTTTCGCTTCTTTACGGTTAAAGCCCCATGGTACACTTTTGTTATGGACTTGAGACAAAGCAACAGCAGTCGCTGCTACAAAAGGAATACCTTTGTAAGCTGGTCCAAAAATCACATCAACATTTTCACATTGTGTTAATTTATCAGCATAGCCTTGCGCTAAAAGAGATAAAGCTTCACCATCGTTGAGTAGGCCTGCATTAAAAAAATAAGGACTTACGCGTCCAGATTTTAAAGTAAACTCACCAAATTTAAGCACACCGCGTGATAATGCGAGTTCGATAAATGCTTGCGGGTGAAATGACACAGGCGTTGTCATGAGGTGCTCCAAATTCACAATTGAGGTTAAATTTTCGCATGATACCAAAGGATCAGTATCCAAGTGATGTAAAAATTCTTCGAGTCGTTTCCATTAACGTAAATGGCTTACGTTCTTCAGTAACGAAAGGCTTACTTGAATGGTTAGAACAATCAGATGCCGATGTCGTATGCATGCAGGAAAGCCGCATTACCCATGAACAATGGACTGAAAAATTTAGACCCGAAGGATGGCATACCCATCTCTTTCCAGCAGAGCGTGCAGGTTATGCGGGGACTGCGATATATAGCCGCCTACCCTTTGTCTCTGTTAAAGATGGATTAGGGTTTGAGCTGGCTGACAGTCAAGGCCGCTTTATTTCTGCGGAATTCGATTTAGGTTTGTCACATCCGGTACATATCGCATCATTATACTTACCTTCGGGCTCAAGTGGTGAAGAAGCGCAAGCACGTAAAGATTTATTTTTAGGTGAATACGCAAAAATCTTGAAACAATGGCGTGATGAAAACAAGTCAGTCATCATTTGTGGTGACTACAACATTGTTCATAAACGAATTGATATCAAAAACTGGTCAGGTAACCAGAAATCATCGGGTTGCTTACCACATGAGCGTGCATGGCTTGACCATATTTATGATGAACTGGGCTATGTCGATACTTTCCGTGTAGTTCGCACAGAAGGGGAACTTTATTCATGGTGGTCAAATCGCGGTCAAGCTCGTGCAAAAAATGTAGGTTGGCGTATTGATTACCATGCATGCTCGCCAGACTGGAAAGCACGTACAATTAATGCTTGGGTTTATAAAGATCAATGGTTTAGCGACCACGCACCCGTTATTATCGACTATAAAATTCAAGAATAAGTGAACACTTGTTCACTTACATTGTCGTTTTCGCTTACAGCATATGTCGTTTTTGAGTATTTTTCTTACACAGCTTTAACGGCATTATAGCCCCACGGCACAGGGAAGCAGTCAGGATGACGCAAAAGGATAGGACGCCGTAGGAAGATAAAATAAACTTATGATAAGTTTATTTGCAAGGATGTGACATTGGACGTTGAAATGAGACCCGCATGATCAGGATGATTAAATGCGGGTTTTCTCTTTTCTGTCTCTTATTTTGCGCTAAGTTCTTTTAGTTTTAACTTCTTCTTATTAAGCTCATTATTACCTTGTCTTATGACAATAACATGACATTTCTCTTTCGATTAATCATTAATTTTCATTTGTTTTAAAAGTATCGGTATAAAGTAGTGCTTAAAAGCATTTTGGGTTAGGCTGTGTGATCTCTCTTTTTGACATGGTCCGATAAAATGTTAAAAATTTATGGAATTAAAAACTGTAACTCAATGAAAAAAGCATTTGATGCCTTGCAGGCTAAAGGGCTTAACTATGATTTTCATGATTATAAAAAACAAGGCATTGATGCAGATACTTTAAAAATCTGGTTAAAAGAAATTGGACAAGATACCGTTCTTAACAAAAAAGGGACGACTTGGCGCAAGCTTTCAGAAGAAGAACAAAACCGTGCTCTAAGCAGTGAAGAAAACCTCATTGAAGCACTCATTGCTCAACCAAGTTTGATTAAAAGACCTGTTTTAAAAACTCCACAAGGCTTTATTGTAGGTTTCGATGAAACCGCCTATCAAAATATTCAAGCATAAAAAAACGAGCCAAATGGCTCGTTTTTTTATTAAAACTTTTAGTTCGCGCGAATCCATGTTTGGTTACGACCAAGTGCAGAAACGCCAATATAACCACGTAATTTAAGCTTTTTGCCGCCATCGGTTAACTCACCTTTCAGTTTGTAAGTTTTACCTGATTTTGGGTCTAAAATCGTACCGTTTTCATAACTGTTACCACCTACATTTTTTAAATTATGTACAATGGTGACACCTTTAAGCGGTTTGTTTTTGTACGGACCTTCACATTTTGTACAAGCGTTTTCTTCACCTGGTGTCAAAATGCTCTGAATGGTTGCAGTTAAGGTTCCGTCCTTCTGTTCCGTAAATTTCACTACGGCTTTTGGCTTGTTGGTCTGATCATCAATCGTTTTCCATACCGTTCCATTGAGTGAATCAGCCGCATTGGCAAATGCAGCCATACCAATGAGTCCTAAAGCTAAAGCAATCTTTTTCATTTTTGTAATATCCTTGGGTCTTTCAAGATTTTCAGTATTCAGAAGTCGCAAAGATATTGCAATTTTTGAATGTGACTGTTTCGTGTAACCTTGTAATCTTGCAAAATAAAATTTACAAGAAAACAAGAAACTAGCATAAAAATGGATGCTATATGAATATATCAAATGTTTGGAAATATTATTTTACAGAAACTTTTCTTAAAACAACAATTCGCAAGCCAAGCCAGCTAAATTTGCCGGCTACTGCCTTACGCCCTGTGCTGGATCAGATGTGTCGTGCTTTCCCACGACAAAAAAATGTTTCTGTGCGCCCGATTCGACTAGCAGGTATTAAAGGTGAAGAAATCAAGCCGCAAGATTCTGCGACTCAACTAATTTTTCACATTCACGGCGGTGCTTTTTTCCTTGGTAGTGTCAAAACACATCATGCTTTTATGACGGATTTAGCTGCCCGTACTCAAATGCAGATTATTCATGTGGATTATCCTCTTGCACCAGAGCATCCATACCCTGAGGCAACCGAAGCTCTATACGACATCTATCAGTCTTTAGTGGTCCAAGGCATCCAACCGAAAGATATTATTTTATCTGGTGACTCATGCGGGGCAAATTTAGCGCTAGCACTTTGCTTGCGTTTAAAAGAACAACCCGAACTCATGCCGAGTGGCCTGATTTTATTGTCTCCATTTTTGGATTTAACACTCACGAGTGAGTCTCTTCGGTTTAACAAAAAACATGATGCTTTATTATCTATTGAAGCCCTACAAACAGGCACTCAGTACTATATAGGCAATCATATCGCAGCCGATGACCCGCGTGTTTCACCTATTTTCGACGATTTGCATGGTCTTCCACCAACTTTGGTTCAAGTGGGCTCTAAAGAAATATTATTAGACGATGCCAAGCGTTTTAGAGAAAAAGCTGAAGATGCTGGTGTTAACGTTCAATTCAAACTTTATACGGGCATGTGGCATAACTTCCAGATGTTTAATGCTTGGTTTGATGAAGCTAAACAAGCATTGGCAGATATTGCTGAATTTGCCCATGAGCTTGATAAAACTTAATTTACTGATGAATGATGTGAATAGTCCCAAAACTTTTCACATCATTTTCTTTATAAAAGACATCATGTATAAATTGAAAATCATGTTATGTTTAAAATATAAATTATTTATACAATCCAATTTTAGGATGGTCTAACAAAGAGGCATCTATATTTAGGAGCCCTTACTTACTATGAAAAATCGTTTAATCACTCATCCAATACATAGAACAAAACAGGTGATAATCGATTTCATCCACAATAATCACATTATCAACTGGACTCCATTACAAAAAAGTGCACTGATGCTCACACTTGCCTGTGCAATGAACTTCAGTTGGATTTTATGGAAAGGCTATATTTTAATTACGCCAAGCGTTTGGCAATGGGCAAATCTGCCTTTAGTTGAATCACAAATCTTGCTCAATTTATTTACTTTATTTTTATTAGGCGCTTTGATAATCCCCTGTTATCGCTACAAAAATGATGAATGGGCTCAAAAAGTTATTCCTTTGATTAGTGTACAGTTCTTTGCACTCATGCTATGCCACGATGGATATTTAATTGGCAGTATCAGTCCAGCCACTATGGTCGGTTATGTAGGTACCATCGGTGTGGGTTTGGTGTTATTCGAGCGAAAAATTGTTTATAGCGCCCTTATACCTGCGACGATTATCTTAACAATATGTACGTATCTAAGCATGAAAGGTGTTTTGCCTTATGCGCCATTATTTAATCTTATTGCTATGCAACGAGCCCAAACTAATCCGTTTTGGTTAGGAAGTATGGCTTTTTTTATTATGCCTATTTTATTGGCCTGTTTTATTTTATTTGAAATATTACTCACCCAATGGCGTCAGCGAGAAACTTATATTCAACGTCTAAGCCAAATCGACCCTTTAACCAATGTTTTAAATAGACGTAGTTTAAACACACATTTAGAGTCGCTACACCAACAACAATTTGATTATGCAGTGGTACTTCTTGATATCGATCATTTTAAAAAAATTAATGATATATACGGACATCACCAAGGGGATCAGGTCTTAATTGAAATTGCGCAGTGCCTTTCTGATAATTTGCGCAGTGAGGACATTATTGGTCGATTTGGTGGAGAAGAATTTATTTTATTACTCCCCCACACCGATATTATTCAAGCTGAAAAAATTGCTGAGCGTTGTCGCTGTGCTTTACAAGAATTACCTGTTTGTAGCGCCCAAAATAATCCTATTCATATTAGTGCAAGTTTTGGAATAAGCAGTTCAGCTTTTGCAGAGGACCCTTATCTTGTTATTCGACAGGCTGACCAAGCTCTCTATGCGGTAAAAGCTTCAGGCCGTAATCAGGTACGCACATTTCATCAGACCGAAACTATCAATACCTTATGATTCTTTGAGCTTTGCCAAACTCGCGAGTTGTTGCAAAAGTTCTTGCTGACTAAAAGCACCCGTTAATCGTAAAGCACGAATCTCTTTTTGCTCTGGGCTTAAGAATAAATAGGTCGGTGGTCCTAAAATATTCCATTGTTTGAGTAGCGCTTCATGTGACTGGTCATAATGGCTCAAATCAAGCTTAATTAAATAATATGGCGCAAGAGCAGATTGAACCTCGGGTGCTTTTAAAATACGGTGTTCAATCGGTTGGCAGGCAACACACCAATCTGCATAGACATCAACCACAATAGCTCGATCAGCAGGTGCTGCCGCTAAAATTTTCTCAAAGTCTACCGCACTAGTCGCAATATGCCACGCGGCCATATGATTAGAACTTTGCAAGGTTCGATTTTGAATATGTTGATATTGGTTATAGGCTACAAAAGGTGTAACGATTAATAATAAAATCGCGTAGAGCCCTTGTAGTTGCCCTTTTTTCCAGAAAAACTGATAAACAGCATAGGCTATAAAAGCGAGGCCTAATACTAAACTAAGTACTTGCATGCCCCAATCTGGTAATAAAGGGCGAATAAAATAAAGACTTAAACCCAACATCAGAAAAGCAAAAATTACTTTAATCTGATGCATCCAGTCACCAGCTTTAGGCAAGAATTTTGCCCCTAAAATACTTGCCAGTAACAATGGAATTCCCATTCCAAAACCTAGGCAGAATAAAAGCAAAGCACCTTGCCATTGATTTTGTGTTTGAGAAATAAATAACAAAGTTCCGGCGAGTGGTGCAGTCATACAAGGCCCCACCAAGAGCGCAGAAACGACACCCATAACCCCAGCACCGACCAAAGTGCCGCCTTGTTGCATTGACTGAATACGGTCAAGTCGATTTAACCATGTCTGAGGTAAACGAAGCTCAAATAAACCAAATAAGTTCAGAGCAAAAACAATAAACAGCAAACTAAAAGCAATTAAAGTTGCTGGCTGTTGTAACCAGCGTTGGAAATTTAAACCTGCCGAAGAAGCAATTAAACCCAAGCCCGCATAAACTAACGCCATGCTACACACAAAAGTAAGCGCAATGGTCCATGCTTTTAAACCTTTATGTTCTCGAATAATCAGCGAAGTTAAAATAGGAAGCATTGGTAAAGAACATGGCGTAAATGCGAGCAACATGCCTAAACCTAAAAATAATAAAACTCCATACCAAAGCGAGTGTTCAATTAACTTAGCAGACCAGATCTGATCTTGCGCAATTTGAGGTGTAGCTGTATCAGCTGCTGTCTCTGTACTCTGCTCTTTTTCTAAAGATTCTGAACCCAAGGAAGTTTCGGATTGTGTATTCGCTAAATCTAGTAATCTTTTTGGCGCTGTTCCTGCTTGGTTTTGCACACCCACCAAGCCATCTGCGTCAGTTTGAAATTCAATGGTTTGTGGCGGATAACAAATACGGTCTTTGGCACAGCCCTGCCAAGTCACACTATAGTGCTCTGAAGGCTTAGTCTTAATTTGGAAATTAACTTGATGGTAGTAAACCTGACTTTGCCCATAATTTTCATCATATTGAGCAATCGCTTTAGGTAACTTTAAAGTTAAAGGTTGAGTACCTTGTTGTACGGAAAATTTATGCTGATAGAGATAATAATTTGGCTGAATCTGCCAAGACAAACTCGCAGTATGCGGCTCAGAAGATTCAACCGAAAATGAAAAAGCTTGTTCAGGTGAGAGTAGCTTATCTTGCGCAGAAACCAACTGGCTAAACACAAAAACAGCAACTGCTAGAAAATAAAAAATTCCCTGATGAATAAGCTTTTTCATTAACATAAATTTAAATTGCTTCGATTAGAACAAGAATGCCACGCCTAAGCCACCGTTGTAGCTCTTATCTTGACCCTCTAAATCAACCCCAATACTTGCATCGAGCTGAGTACGATCATTTACAGCGTAGACTAAACCTGTCCCTAAACCATATTCGTAGTCTTGGCTTTCAGCTTTACGGTAAATGAACTCAGAATAACCTGACAACTTACCTGCGATTTTATAATCAATCGTCGGGATTGCAGTTACTGCCCAGTTACTATTTTGTACTTCGTAGCGCATGGTAATTGATGTGCCTACTAAGTCATTATATTTATAAGCGACTGCTGAACTTAGGCTATAAATATCGTCATGTGCAGTAAATTCATCATTTCCAGTGGCAATGATCGCTTCAGCTAACACAGCCATTGATAAGTTTTCATCTTTTAGATCAATTGCTTTTTTCAAACCGATGCTGACATCACCAAAGCCTGAAGTGTCATGTTTTTTACCAGCACGTTTGGTTTGAGTCCATGCTGGACCTTGCCAACCTAATTGTAATTCCAAGCCGTCGGCTAAACCGGTACGGAATAACATATCCTCATTTACAGTTACGGTCTTTTCTTTAACACCATCAACCGTTGACTCTGTATAAGTTGCACTTGGTAAGCCTTGTTCCCAAGCCAATTTACCAACTGGAGTAATCCCTGTTCCAAAGCCTGCACCTGGGCGGTCAAAAGAAAACTCCGCAGCGAAAGTACTTCCAGCAGCAACAGTGGTCAGAGCAAAAGTTAAAATTTGAAATGTTCTCATTCTATTATCCAATCAAGTAGTTAGTTCTTTTGACATTTTTGCCCCATGTTGGCGCAATAACTCTAATGTTTCACGCTCTTCTTGAAGCGCTTCTGACCAATCTATTTCATCAAAGTCACAATCAAAGAACAACTGACTGATTGAAGATAAAATAGTGAGTCCTTCTTCATCACGTGTATTTGGATCAACTTTTTCATTTAATAAACGTTGAACGGCTGGCGCACATGCCGAGCTTGCTGCATCCCATAAAGGACCATAAAACTCTTCTGCATCCCAAAGGTGTACATTCGCTTTGGCTTGAATCAACGCTTCGAGTATATCGAGGTAAACCTGTAATGATTGTTGTTTTTCTTCTTGTGATAGTGGTGTACCAGCTTCATAAGCTTCTGATACATCTTCCCACCATTTAAAAATTCCATCACAAATGATTGATACAGGTGGTCCTTGTTCCGGATCAATAAAGTTCGGATCAAGTCCTTCAGCAAGTAATTTTTGCACTTGCGCGAGTTCTAATTCTTCTATGGCTTTAATTAAAGCTTGCTGCTGGGTGGTTAACATGACCATCTCTCAAAAATATATTAGGGCTATTATGCCTAATCTCTTCTGAAGATTTTAGAGGTTGATTGCATCGCATTGCAAACCTAATGTTGTGAATAGTTTTATTTTCATTAAATATAAAAAAAAGCCCCGAAGGGCTTTTTAGGATTTTAAATTAAACTTCATCATCAATGAATTCTGGTTGACCACCTCTCGGGTGTTCCTTTTTCTCAAAAGTATGTTCAAGGCTACGTTTTAATTTTTCAATCGCTCCATGAATTGAAGCATCAATATTTCCTGCTTTATGGTGTACTGCAACTGGTTTCAAACCTGAAGGACGTGCTTCAATCATACAGTGGATATCTTTGTCACCACCTTTGTCCCCATTTTCATCACTAAAATGAACCGAGAAATGCGTAATACGTTCGCTATGACGTTGGAATTCTTGAGTAAGTTCTGCACGTACATAAGTAATTAAACGTTCACTGTTATGGATGTTTTTATCTGTGCGGATTTCAATATTCATAAATACCATCCTCTCTTTCTTACTGTGGATCTTTTCTATGCAAAACTTTTTTATGTTGGCATGTTTTAAGCATGCATGAACTGACTTCAATTGTACATTTTGATGGTGTAATGGTTTGTTATCTCCTGACTTAAACGTACTGCTTTTAATTTATTTTGAAGATCTTCATATCTTCAATATCAGTCCATCTATAAAAATATGCAAGCTGATTTTTTAAATTTTTATGAAAAATTGAACAAAAGGAGAGCAATTGTGTCCGAATCTTATCTATCTGGAGCAGAACTTATTGAGCAGATTCAAAAGTCTCCTTATTCACGTGATTTAATCGGTTATCACGGGCAACCGCCACAGGTTAAATGGCCTAACAATGCCAAGGTTGCTGTGCAATTTGTGCTTAATTATGAAGAAGGTGGCGAAAAACATATTGAGCACGGCGATGAGGGCTCAGAACAGTTTTTATCAGAGATTATTGGTGCCGCAAGTTACCCAGCTAAACATATGTCGATGGACTCTATGTACGAATATGGTTCACGTGCTGGATTTTGGCGCATTCATAATGAATTCCAAAAGCGCAAACTTCCAATGACCATTTTCGGAGTTGCAATGGCGCTTGCCCGCAATCCTTATATTGTAGAAGCAATTAAGCAAGCTGACTATGATGTTGTTTCACATGGCTACCGCTGGCTTCACTATCAAGATACTGATATTGAAGTCGAAAAGAAGCATATGGAACAAGCTTTAACTGTTTTAGAAAACTTGTTTGAAAATAAAACTATAGGTTGGTACACCGGACGTGACAGCCCTAATACACGTCAGTTACTCGCAGAGTTTCCACAAATACAATATGACTCTGATTATTATGGCGATGACCTACCTTTTTGGACAACGCTTACCGATACTACAGGTGCATCACGCTCTCATCTGATTATTCCTTATACTTTGGAATGTAACGACATGAAGTTCTGCTCACCAGGCGGATTTAATAGTTCAGAACAGTTTTTTCAATATTTGAAAGATAGTTTCGATGTGCTGTATGCAGAGGGAGAAACTGCACCAAAAATGATGTCGATTGGAATGCATTGCCGCATTTTGGGGCGTCCGGGCCGTTTTAAAGCATTACAAAAATTTCTCGACTATATTCAAATGCATGATCGAGTATGGGTATGTCGTCGACAGGAGATTGCCGAACATTGGTATAAAAATCACATAACTAAATAATTGATTTTTAATTTTCAAAATTCATAAGCGAATTAAAACTCGCTATTGGCACTGTTATTGCTAAAACTCCATATCAAGACAACGAGTTTAGGAATAACAGTGTTTTTAGCCAAGTTTAATCAAGCCCCACCAGAACAACTCAAGACTTTGTTAAAAAACTGTGTCCATATTCAAGCATGGGCCGAAAAAATCATCTCAAAACGCCCCTATTCAACAAAAGCATCTCTTTTGGAATATGCAGAACAATTAAGTCAAATGTGGTCATGGCAAGAGATTCAAGCAGCTTTAGCAACTCATCCAAAAATTGGTGAACGCGAAGCTAAAAAACAACTCAATGCAAAAGAGCAAGATTTTTCATCTAAAGAACAAGCTGGCATTTCTTTAGATGAACAAACACAACAAGCTCTGCTGCAAGGTAATCTTGATTATGAGCAAAAGTTTGGCTTTATTTTTTTAATTAAAGCGGCAGGCCTCAGTAGTGATGAAATTTTAAAAAAGCTACATGAAAGACTAAAAAACGACTTAGCTATCGAAAAAACAATTGTACATGAGCAACTCGCAGCGATTGCTCTATTACGTCTATCTCAGGAAATACAAGCATGATCAGCACTCATATTTTAGATACGAATTTAGGTAAACCAGCTGCAGACGTAGAAGTAAAGTTGTTTCATGCAGCAACCCATGAACTGATAGCGACAGCAACCACCAATCAAGATGGTCGAGTGAGTGATTTTGGCATAACAGACTTTGCAGAAGGTGCTTATCAACTTGAATTTGAAATTGCTCCTTATTTTTCATCGCAGCAAGTCAAAACTTTTTTCCCGCGTGTTTGTATCCAATTTTTCATAGAAGACATCAATCAGCATTATCACATTCCTTTATTGATCAGCCCATTTGCTTACTCCACTTATCGCGGTAGCTAACTCAGATATAAATAGGAGAAAAATATGAATTATCAGCAAAAAAATGCGATTTCTCCAGAGCATGAATATTTAGGAATTTCCAAAAGTTTTGCTTACGGCTTACAGCATGTGCTGACCATGTATGGTGGCATTGTAGCCCCGCCCTTGATTATTGGAACGGCAGCTGGCTTAAGCTCAGCACAAATCGGAATGCTCATTGCAGCAGCCCTATTTGTAGGTGGATTGGCAACACTGATTCAAACCATCGGTACCAAATATCTAGGCGCAAAATTACCTCTGGTACAGGGTGTATCTTTCGCGGGTGTGGCCACCATGGTCGCCATTATCACTACAGGCGGTGGTTTACCTGCTGTCTACGGCGCGGTCATTGCTGCATCTCTAATTGGGCTATGCCTTGCACCTTACTTTTCAAAAATTATTCGTTTTTTCCCACCTGTTGTGACGGGATGCGTTATCACGATTATTGGTCTATCTTTATTACCCGTTGCGATTCGCTGGATGATGGGCGGCAACAACAAAGCGCCTGACTGGGGTAGCGTAGAAAATATCTCTTTGGCCCTGCTGACCTTAGGCATTGTGATTGTTCTAAATATGCTGCCGCAAGCAAGCATTCGTCGTTTATCAATTTTGTTGGCTATTGTGGCTGGTACTACCCTCGCCTACTTCATGGGTTTTGGTGATTTTAGTCAGGTGAGTTCAGGCGCATGGCTCCAATTTCCACACTTATTTGCTTTCGGTTTACCGACTTTCGAGCTAAGTGCAATTTTATCGATGCTAATTGTTACCTTAGTGATTATGACGGAAACCACAGCCGATATTATTGCTGTCGGAGACATTGTAGGAACTGAAGTCGATTCAAAACGTATCGCCAATGGTGTTCGTGCAGATATGTTCTCAAGTGCTTTTGCACCTATCTTTGGTTCGTTCATGCAAAGCGCTTTTGCCCAAAATGTTGGACTGGTTGCGATTACAGGCATCAAAAGCCGCTTTGTAGTCGCAGCAGGGGGTGTCATTCTGATTATTTTAGGACTACTACCTATTATGGGTCGTTTGATTGCAGCGATTCAAATGCCCGTACTTGGTGGTGCAGGTTTGGTCTTGTTTGGATCAGTTGCAGCGAGTGGAATTCGCACTTTGGCAAAAATAGATTATAACGATCAGAAAAATTTAATTATTGTCGCAACCGCTTTATCAGCTGGGATGATCCCAATTATTAACCATGAGTTTTATGCTCATTTCCCAGTTTGGGTACAAACTTTGTTCCATTCGGGCATTAGTTCAACTTGTCTCTTTGCTATCTTGTTGAATTTATTATTTAATCATTTACCTTCATTTCGTAGCTCGCGCACCCCACATTTAAGCCAAACAATAAACACAAGAAATACTCATTAAAGATTTAATTTTTAGCGCCCCACTTCGGTGGGCTTTTTTTTAACCGTTGATCAAATTTGGCTTCATTTTTGCTTAAGACCCTGTATCCTTAGCGTGCTTTATTTGGGGGGAGATCATTTAAATGCAATTAAAGCAACTTGCGGCGACTTGTGCCTTGTTATCTGCAACTGCCATGGTTCAGGCGAAACCAATCTGGCAAGATTTTAGTGTGACTGGACTTTATGGTGAAAACTATGAAGTTGTAGATGACAAAGAAACCACGATTACTTTGGAATATGCAGCGAAAGTTAAATACGCTGATGTATTTTTCTTCATGGACCACATGCGTGGCGAAGATGATCATAAAAGTACATATTTTGAATTATCACCACGTTTAAGCTTAGGCGAAGTGTCTGGTAAAAAACTGGCATATGGCCCAATTAAAGATGTGTTGATCAGTACCACTTGGGAAAGTAATACTCAAACTGGCCAAAACTTCGACAACTTCTTGTATGGTTTTGCAGTTGATTTAGATATCCCATATTTCCAATATGCAAATTTAAACTTCTACCGTGCGAATAATGAGAAAACTGACGACGATTATCAGATGACGTTCGTTTATGGCATTCCATTAAAATTAGGATCTGAAGATTTCTTAGTAGACGGTTTCCTTGACTGGTCAACTGCTGAAGGCGACCATGCGAGCGAGTTGAACTGGACAACTCAGTGGAAATGGAATGTAGGTAAACACATTTCTCCTGATACACGCCTATACCTAGGTATCGAGCACTCAGTGTGGAATAACAAATTTGGTCTTCAAGGTCGAGACGAAAATAACGTTAGTGCACTGGTTAAATACCACTTCTAAAATCCAAATTTAGAAGATAAAAACAGCAAGGAAAATTCCTTGCTGTTTTTGTTTTTAATCAAGTGGATTACCCACAATATTACTAATAATCCCCTGCATAATATGTCCACCTTGTTCACGGCGTAATTCTTCATACCATGCTTGTGTAACGGCTTCATCTTTCATATGTGTCACATCACAACGTTTGCGCGCACGAAGTACCAATTCATTAGCACGTTCATTGCGCTTGTTTTGATAGCGACGTAAAGCATCCTCTAGCCCCAAAGTATTAATTTGCAGAGAACGCGCTAAATAAATCGCGTCTTCCATGGCTTGGCAACCACCTTGCCCAATATCAGGTGTTGTGCTGTGTGCAGCATCACCCAAAATCACCACACGACCTTTATAAAATTGAGTGAACGGTTCAATATCATGTATTTCTACCCGATTGGTCTTTTGCGGATCTAAGCGTTCAATAAGCTGCTGTACGGGTTGGCACCAATCAACAAAATATTGTTTTAAAAGTTTTTTATAGTCATCTCGATTATTGTCTAAACCTGCTGGCAAAGGCACATCCAAAAAGAAATAGAATTTGCCATCTGCAACTGGCATTAAAGAAGCTCGCTTGCCTTCGCCCACATAAGTCGTCCATTGCTGGGCTGGAGCCAAATCTTCAGAGATCTCAACCAAACCATTCCAATTTACATAACCTGCGTAACGGCGCTGTAATTGCTGCCCCAATACATAGGTCCGTGTAAGTGAATGCGTACCATCGGCCCCAATTAATAGATCAGCCTGCGTTGAACTGCCATCTGCAAAATGGACCTCGACATAATCAGCTTTGTCTTCAAGACTGACCATTTTTTTGCCTAAATAAATCTGATTACGACCAAATTCATCCATCAACATATTTTGTAAATCAGCACGTGCAACCGGATAAGGTCTTTGGCCCACTTCTTCAATTAATGGCAGTAAACTGAATTGTGTCATCACATCTCCAGTTAAACCGTCCACATAGGCCAAATCATCCATTTGTCCACCAAGTTTGGCGATTTTGTCAGTTAATCCTAGATAGTTCAGACATTTCACACCATTCGACCAGAGCGAAATTGCCGCGCCGACAGGAAGAATTTTTTCAGTTTGCTCAAAAATGCGAACTTGGTGACCAAATTTCTTTAATGCAATGCCTGTGGTTAGACCTCCCATTCCTGCACCAATAATCACCACATTCATAACACGCTCCTATAGATATTCACCTATAGGGTGCTTATGCTAAAAACATGCCATCGTTCAAAATTTATTTAGCTTTTCCACAAAACTGGCATGCACCATGCTTATATATTTATGTATAAAACTCGTCTCGGCACGCTCCGTGTTAGCGCAGTTTTAAATGAAAAATCATGTTTTTAACAAGAAATACGGATACCCCATTATGGCAACATTGCACGCTCCAGCTTTTGAACTTCCTGAGATTTTGAATACTAAAACCAATTTGGCAGATGCCCGAATTGGTGCACAAGTCATTGAGTGTTCAGATGATTTCTTTGCTGAAGCAAAACGTATGCTGCAATTTGATGCACCTATTTTTGTTGAAGATAAATTTGATGACAACGGCAAATGGATGGATGGATGGGAGACGCGCCGTAAACGCCACGCAGGTTATGATTGGTGTATCGTGAAGTTAGGCGTAAGTGGAAAAATCACTGCTCTTGATATTGATACCAGCTTTTTTACAGGAAATTATCCTGCCTCTGCATCATTAGAAGCATGTTATGCACCAAATGGGGACCTGACAGGAGCAAAATGGGAAAATGTTTTAGAAAATACTGAACTCGGCCCAAGCCAACATCATATTTTTATGGTCAATAATGATGCACTTTTCACTCATATACGTCTCAACATTTTCCCAGATGGTGGTATTGCTCGTTTACGTGTCTATGGAGACGTTCATATTCAGGTGACTGATAGCGAGCAAACTCTCGATTTATTGGCCCTTGAAAATGGTGGCCGCGTAGTTGCCTATAGCGATGCGCATTTTGGACATCCGCGTAATTTGATTAACCCTGGTCGTGGCATCAACATGGGCGATGGATGGGAAACTAAACGCCGCCGTGCACCGGGTTATGACTGGTGTATTCTTGCGTTGGGTAAAAGCGGAAAAATTGAGAAACTTGAAATTGATACGGCTCATTTTAAAGGGAACTTCCCTGCACAAGTATCTATTCAGGCGGTTTACCTCGAAAATGCAACCGATGCACAGTTAATTCCTCAAAGTATGTTCTGGTCTTACTTACTAGAAGCCCAACCGATGCAAATGGACCATATTCATGAATATGTAAATGAGATTTTACAACATGAAAAAATCTCTCATATTCGTATTAACATGATTCCAGACGGTGGTATTAGTCGTGTTCGTTTATGGGGAAAAATTGCCAACTCATGATCATGAAGAATGTTCAAATTCAGCCCTTAACCATTGAAAACTTCCAGCCCTTCGGAGAAGTCATCTGTTGCGACGGGCATGACTTTTTTCATATTAACGATGCCCACACTGAGCGCTATCATGCGCTCGTTGAAACTGAAATTGAAGGGGAAGCAAAGGCTGGAATTAGTATTTTCCGTAATATTAAAGCCAGTGTGCTGCCTTTAGAGATTTCAATGTTAGAGCGTCATCCCAAAGGTTCTCAAGCATTTATTCCACTACAGCAACAAAAGTTTTTAATTATTGTGGCACCCGCTTTAGACGAGAATACTCCCGACATTTCAAAGCTATGTGCATTTATTTCCGATGGAAAGCAAAGCATCAATTATCGGGCAGGTACATGGCATCATCCTTTGCTTACCTTTGAAGCGCCGAGTGATTTTGTAGTGGTAGATCGAATTGGAAGTGGCGCAAATTGCGATGTTTTTCAATTTCCACAGGCTATAAAAATTACGGCCTAAATTAAAATATACAGATCTGTCTATTTCTAATTTAATAGCCGAAATACCAATAGCAGCTACTGTTGTAATGATTACCTAAATTTTAGGTTTACATAAAAAAATCCCCGCCTATTGAGCGGGGATTTCTTTAATTCTTTTTAAACCGTGATATCAGCTAAGTTACCTTTCTGCTCAAGCCACTGCTTACGATCTGCCGATCGTTTTTTTGCAAGCAATTTATCGAGTAAACCTGCTGTTAGATGAACATCATCTAAATCAAGCTGTACCAAACGACGTGTGTTTGGATCCATCGTTGTTTCACGAAGCTGAATCGCGTTCATTTCACCCAATCCCTTGAATCGGGTAATTTGCGGATTACGATTGCCTTTAACATTTTTCAAAATGGCTTCAAGTTCATCATCATCAAGCGCGTAATAAACATCTTTACCAATGTCTATACGGAACAATGGTGGCATTGCTACAAATAGATGACCTTCTTCGACCAAAGCAGGAAAATGCTTAACAAATAAAGCGCAAAGCAAAGTCGCAATGTGTAAACCATCCGAGTCGGCATCGGCCAAAATACAGATTTTGCCATAACGCAGCTCTGATAAATCATCACTGCCCGGATCTACACCAATGGCAATCGCAATGTCATGAACTTCTTGAGAAGCAAGTACTTCATCTGAAGAAACTTCCCATGTATTTAAGATTTTTCCACGAATTGGCATGATGGCCTGAAAGTTTTTATCACGCGCCTGCTTGGCACTACCACCCGCAGAGTCGCCCTCGACAATGAATAACTCACTTTCTTCACGCGTTTGGCCGACACAGTCTGCCAACTTACCCGGTAAAGCTGGGCCAGAAACAATCTTTTTACGCTCAACCTTTTTCGCGGCTTTTAAACGACGGCCTGCTTTAGAAATTGCCATTTCTGCCAGTTGCATAGCAATTTCAGCATGCTGATTTAGCCAGAGTGCAAAGGCATCTTTAGCAATATTTAAAACAATATTTGATGCTTCACGACTTGAAAGACGCTCTTTGGTTTGACCAGAGAATTGTGGCTCTTGGAACTTGAGCGACAAGATATAGTTCACGCCATCCCAAACATCTTCTGCCGAAAGTTTAAGATTACGCGGTAACAAATTACGTAACTCACAGAATTCACGTAACGCCTCGGTAACCCCTGAACGTAAACCGTTTACATGCGTACCGCCTTGTGCGGTCGGAATCAAGTTGACGTAACTTTCTTGAACCTGCTCACCGCCTTCTACATTCCAGCAAATTGCAAACTCACAGGCTGCGCGGTCTGCCTGACCGCTGCTTACAAATGCAGGGTTTGGCAAAATTTCACGGTCCTGCAATTCATCCATCAAATAATCGACAAGGCCATTTTCAAATTGCCATTCGATTTTTTCATCGTTAATTTGATCGATATAAGTAATTTTTAAACCAGCTGCTAAAACAGCTTTCGCTTTTAAATTATGTTTGAGTGCTTTTAATGCAAATTTTGGACTATCAAAATATTTAGCTTCAGGCCAGAAACGTACCGTAGTTCCTGTCGCGCGTTTAGGTGCTTTACCTTCTAGCACTGCCAAAGGCGCAACAGGTTCACCTTGCTCAAAGGCCATCTGGTATAAATTACCCTGGCGCTGAACTTCGACCTCAACACGTGTTGATAAAGCGTTTACAACCGAAATCCCCACACCATGCAAACCACCTGAAAACTGGTAGTTATCGGTGCTGAACTTACCACCAGCATGTAGCTTGGTTAAAATGATTTCGATACCACTTTGGCCATATTCAGGATGAATATCGACTGGCATACCACGGCCATTATCTTCAACCGACAACGAACCATCTTTATAAACCGTGACACAGATTTTGTCGGCATGACCAGCTAATGCTTCATCGACAGCATTATCAATAACTTCTTGGGCTAAATGGTTTGGACGAGAAGTGTCGGTATACATCCCCGGACGACGACGAACAGGGTCTAAACCGGAAAGAACTTCAAGCGATTGAGCCGTATATTGTGTCACGTTGTACGTTTTCCTTATTTGATGGTGTGCGCAAAGAATTCGATCACTAAGGGTAATTTTTCTTCAAAATCTTCCATGGCATGATTGCCATGAGTATCCGTCAAAATCAATGAGGATGGTGTTGCAGCACTATAATAGCGTTGTGCTTGACGATAATCCAAAATTTCGTCGCCTTGTTGCAATAAGACGAGTATTTTGTCAGCATTTTCAGGTTGTTTCAGTTCCAGTTGTTCTAACTGTCGTAACTGAACATGATCAATTGACCATTGATCATTCACCTTATAAGGCATGCTTTCAACTTGGAAGAGCTCATCAAACAGCTTCCATGGTTGCATAGCAGGGTTAATCAGTACAGCCGGAACATTATATTTCGCGACAAAATATGTCGCAAAAAACCCGCCAAGGCTACTGCCGACTAAAGCCACATCTTGTAAAGACTCGATCAGCTCTGAAACTTGCGCTACAACCTGATCTGGAGATCTATTTAAATCTGGCAAATGCACATTTATGCCCAATTCGCTACAATATTGCTTAAGGCTCAGCCCTTTAATCGAAGAAGAGCTGCTATTAAAGCCATGGAGGTAGATAATATTCATATATTTCCCTCTTAAATTGAGAATAAACTCACATTTTTGTTCTCAGTTTGTATATAAAAACACTATTGTCAGACAAGAAAAACGATTCAACTTACCATTCATCAGTATTTTAAAAACATGTGTTATTTAAACTACTAAGATGGAAACGTTAGCTGCCGTTCATAAAAAGTACAGCTTAAAACGTCGGTTATAACGTAAATGGGGAAAAGATATGCCGAGCTTAACACCGTTACATGAAACTTATTGTAAATGGGATCGTACGCCACCGAGTCAGGCCGACGTACTAGAAGGTTTAGCTCAACTGTTCAGCACCAGCTTAAATGGTGTACATGAATTAATACAAGTTATTAATATTGAAGTATTAAAAAATGCTTTTGGTATTAGTGCCCAAAATGCGAATAATTTCCAAAAACGCCCTTCTGTGCAAAAGGTATATCAGTTTTCTTATGGTGCCTTACAAAAGTATGGACGTTATTTTTTAGCGCCCGGTTTGCGTCGTATTATTGAAAAGTTCCCGACCCTTCATGAAAAGCCATTAACACCTACCCTTCATTTTTTGGTGGGCATTTTAAATGGTATTTTTGGAGACTATTTACTTAAACAACATAGTCCCCTTGCCTTGCCCATGGTTCTATACGACCACTACGGTGCAATTCAACAAGGCGAACTTGCAGGCCGTATTGTGATTTTGGCTCATGGTTTGTGTATGAACCATCTGACTTGGTCAAATGCACACTATGGTGGCATTGGTGAGCGCCTGTTAGCGCAGCGTGACCATAACACCATGCTGTATTTAAATTACAATACAGGTCGACGTATTTCAGCCAATGGACGCAGTTTTTCGAATTTATTAGAAGACTTGGTACAACGTAATCCAAGAATTACCAGTATTGATATTATTGGCCATAGTATGGGCGGGCTAGTCTCTCGTAGTGCCTTATTTTATGGCAAACAAAATATGTATCAATGGATTCATATGGTCGAGAATCTAGTCTGTATTGGCTCTCCACATCATGGGGCAGTTTTAGAGCGCTTTGGCTTTACCATACAAGATAAACTTGGGGCTTTCCCTTTTGTCGGCTTACTCGGTCAACTGGTTAATATTCGCAGTAATGGTATTTTAGACTTACGTCACGGCAGCGTTCGTGATGATGATTGGGAACATATGGATGCCCGTATTGGTATGATGGATGATAACCGCGCGCCTGCTCCACTGCCTTCCCATATCAACACCTTTTTAGTGGCAGGGACCTTAGAATTTGAAAAGGTGCGTAATAAAGCGTTGACCGTAATTGGCGACTACTTAGTGAGTGTAAAAAGCGCGCTAGGCGAACACCCTAACCCACGTTTTCAGCTTAAGGTTCCAGACTCACATAAAGCCGTGTTTTATGGTTTAAATCATTTTGAAATTCAGTATCACTCGAGTGTTGCCGAACAGATCACTCGCTGGTTATATCCTCATGCTAATGATTACGTTCAAGAGGGTATTCAAACTCATATTATTGATATGCCGAACTATAAGCTCGAAGATTTAGAAGGGATTGTAGAGACGTAAAAAAAGCCCAACTTTTGTTGGGCTTCTTCTAAATTGTATAGTTTACAATCATTTAAATCTTTCATAAGTTTTATATTTAGAAATATTCTTAATCGATGTTTCCTTAAGTAAATATCCATTTAAGACAGATATAATATTTATATCTTCCCCTATTTTACCGCAAGACAAATTTACGTCGACAGAGTGCTCTATTTTGAATCCTTCTTTAATTTTTGTTTGATCTAATGCTCTTGAGTAAGCAAATGAATTATTAGGGCTATAAATCATAATAAGATCAGTTTTATTATTTTTCATATCGGCCCAATAGATATAATAGTCTTTAGTTTTATACTGGACATGGCTACAAGATCCAGTAGAAACCCAATTTTTATCTTTTAGATTAAATCCTATTCGTTTTACTAATTTTTTATTTTCTGGCCTAAAACTATTATCCCAGACATCAGGGCATTGAACGTCTGGTAGTACACTCACTTGTACTGCGGGTTTACTCCAATACTTCATACATTCTTTCGCACTTTCTGCATATAAATTTATACTATTTAATGAAATATATGTCACTACTGCTATCTTTAATAGCTTCATTAATAACTCAGACCTTTATTCTAAAATTTTCAAAAAACTACCGCTATCTTACATTCAAGCTTATCTTATATTTTATAAATCCAATAATATTTTTGGATAGTACTAAAATTAGCTAAAAACATTTTAAATCCTCGCAATCAATCATTTTATTATTCACAAGATTTCTTAATTATTTTATTAAAGTATAAGTTATCACTATTTTTATCAACACCTGCTAACGTTGCTACTAAATGTAGCTGTCCTTGATCATCAAAATATGAACTTTCTTGAAATGAGTTATATATAGCAACATCGATTGGAACATTATTGAATTCTTTATTTTTCAAATCAACGATCATTTTTTTATTTTTATTAAAGAGTTTTCTAGCATAAATAAGATTTCGTTTAGAGTCACTTTCAACTAGGCAATTATTATTTTTATCTAAAGTAATAAACTCTTTAGTCTGATCTTCCTCTGTTTTACTTATAAAAAAGTGATATTGACATGGTGAGCCACAACTACCATAAGCATGAAAAATATTTTCATTTACTTTATCAACCTCCGGGTATCTCATGTCTCTTAAAATAAAATTAGTTTTATTATCAGCGTTTTTTACGACATCACAATATTCTTGATCATGCCCTTTACATTTCAATTCAACATTAAATGTATCTTTTGCATAGATGGTCGATCCAATAATAAATCCACAAAATGTAAGAGCGAATATAGTTAGCTTCGTAATATAAAAAAGGTAAAATTTTATAATTTTATTTTTTAAATCTTTAAGCAGGTTTATGTTTTTCTCTATAACCATGAACACTAATCTCTTAATCATCAAAAGACTCAATTTTCCAACCAGAAATTAATTCTGATACTTTTTTTTAACACTTACACTAGACCTAAAAGAAAATTAGTATTTCTATCAATTAAAGGCACTAAATAAATTATTTCTTATCACCACCACAAGGATTTTTTATTTTCTTTTTAACCAATATTTCCCCATAATCATTTGCAATTAAATTTAAACTACCATCAGGTGAGAAAAAACTCTCCTCCTTAAAATAACTATAATAATCAAATCTTTGTAATAAACCATTAAATTCTTTGGTTTTTAAATCGACAATTTTTCCAGGCTTATTTGTAAACAATTTTCTAGCATAAATGACTTTTTTCTGACTATCACTTTCAATTAAACAATTATTTTTATTATCAATAGCAATAAATTCGTCTGTGGAATCCTCTTTATTTTGACTATAGAAAAGCGTAACTAAACATGGAGACCCACAAGATGTTTTCACTTTATATAAGTTTTTATTTATTTTTGAAATATTTAAAAGTTTGACATCTTTTATAACTATTTCATTCTTACTATTTATAGTTCTCACAATGTCACAATTAGAACTATATTCATCCTTACAATTTGCAGAAACTACAAAAGTATCATCATTTGCATATATATTAAAACTAAAAATAATTCCGCTTAATAAAAAAATTAATATAAAAGTATTTTTCATATTAAATCCTGTAACTTCCGTTATTTTTCGTTTAAATATTTCAATCATATTCTATCCTATAGCTACTTCCATAAATATCTTCATCAATTAGGTATTAAAACCTTCATCTTAGATATGCCGAGCCATATGCTTAAATGCTAACAATGAAGTGTAAAGATATATAAAAAGTGAACTTATGTTGGGCTTTTTTATAAAATTTTAAATCTTTTCTTATTTTTTCAAATATTAAAAAATAGAAAAGGTCATAAAGAACCCTATATCAATTATTTATCCTTATAAAATAGATTATCTTTGATATCTAAAACTTCATCTGAATAAAGATAATATTTTCCTTTCTTAAAGACTACTTTTCCTAACTTTTCACCACTTTGAACTTTAAAGAAATATAGTTCGTTATTTTTCTCTTTCACTTTACATATATAAGATTTATCAACCTGAAAGCCAGCAATAGAATACTCACACTTTTTGGGTGTTAGCGTTAAAACCGATTCTATCGTCGCAACATTACCACCCAGCAACTCTTCTGAACTATAATAATGATAAGTACCATTCCACTTATCTGCATTTGCAAATGTGGTAACAGAAAGAGCCAGCAATAATGAACAAAATTTTTTCATTTAATTAATTTATAAATAATCAAGTCAAACTATTATAACCAAATTACAATACAATAAAATATTTTATTGTTTTATAAATCAACTATTAAAAATACTCTCTTTTGAAAATTAATTCTTACCACAATTACCAAATCTAGAGAAATATATGAAAGAAATTGTTGTTTTTGACTTAGATGGGACATTACTATCGGGTGACTCTACAAAGGCATGGTTAACAGATAAATTGAAATCTAATCTTCTCAGATTTATCGCTGCACTCATTGTTACGCCAGTTGCTTTGCCTCTTATGAAGTTTAAGAAGTATAAATCTAGAGGCGCTTCATTATATTTATGGATTGCAACGTATGGTGTGAATGAAGAAGAATTAGAATACAGTTTTAAAAATTTTTCCAATAATATCAAAGATATTACTTCTGATTCATTATATTGGTTTGAGCAAGGTATAACTGAAGTTAAAGATCATTTAGCACATGGAAGGATTGTGTTTATTGCCACGGCTGCACCAGAAAAGTTAGCGAATGTTTTACTCGAGTCTATCAATTTAGATGTACAAATTATTGGTACTCCTTTGCAAAAGAAACTAGGAGGATGGATAAGTGGGATACATTGTAGGTCGGAAGAAAAAGTAAGAAGATTGAATAAACTTGATATCAAACAACCTTGGTTCGCGACATATAGTGATGATATTGAAGATGACTTGCCTATTTTGATGGGTGCCAAACTCCCCTATTTAATTAATAGTGATAACAAGAAAATTAAAATTAATAATTTAAAAAAATTAAATTGGTTTTAAATAAAAAAGGATGCTTCGAATAGCATCCTTTTTTATTTACATTTAACTAAGAAATTCTATTTATTTTTACCAAATTTAATTATTGGATAAAAACGGAATAACTGCCATAAACAGACCAGTAATAGTAAGAGGAAATAGACCAATGACCAAACTGGTAAAGATTGACCTAAAAAGGTCCAATCAATTGCTGCACATTCACCTGAACCCGACAATACTTCTTGTAAAACCGTTTTCATTGGTAAGGCATCAATTAAATAATTTAAACCTGGGCCACAGCTTGGTACTTGATCTGGTGGTAAATGTTGTAACCAGACATGACGTCCTGCCACACCCACTGACCATAAAATTGCAATGCCTGCTAAAAATGCATAAAAACGTTTAACCGCATTGGAAACTGGGTTATGCAAAAAGGCTATGAGTGCTACAAGGCCCATCGCTATTAAGCCAACACGTTGAAAAATACAGAGCGGACATGGCTCTAAACCTTTTACATGTTCCAGATACAACGCAAAAGACATGCCGACTATACTTGCTAAAACAAGTAGTCCACTCACCAAACGGTAACTTAATCGCATGTAAAACCTCGTTTTATTATCGATATTGTTCAAGATATTGATCAAAACTGATCTTGGTATCTTGCTCAAGTTTTTCTTGCTGCTGTAAAGATTGCGCAGCCAACTGTTCAAAATGTTTCAAAGTTTCCACACTAAGCTCATGCTGTTCATAACTTTCAGCATGTAACTGAGCCATGTGGCTACCAAAACTCCAAGTTCCACCATGCTTTAACGTATCGTCAATGACATGGGCAGATAAAGTTTCATCAACTTCATCAATTCGTGCTTGCATGACCGCCAAAGCTGAACCATACAAGTCTGTTGCATAGGTCTGATCGAGTAGCTGTGCACAATCTTGCATTTTTGCAATATGTAAACGTGCCCAATCTTCGATGTGATATGACCCAGTTAAATCTGTAATGGTTGCGTTTGGCGCTCGACCTCGGTTGACCACCTCTGTCTGGTTTTTTTCAACCAAGTCTTGCTCAGAACATAACAAGTCTGGGCTATCACTTAACAAACAATAAAGTGCTAAGACTTCAAGAAAGCCTGCTGTCGTTTCATCAACGCCAATTGCCGAGTATGGATTTACATCTACAGCACGTAACTCAACATAGCCCACGCCTCGATTTTTTAAAGCTTGAGACGGTGTTTCACCTGCTTGAGGCACCTGTTTTGGACGTACTAGACTGTAATATTCATTCTCAATCTGCAAAACATGATCATTAATTTGCAACGGCTCACCAGATGCATCATTTAACCCTAAACGGCTAAATGGTGGGTAAGGAGAATGAACGGCTTTTTGTAAACCATCCAGATAGCCAGACAAATTGTTGTAATGAATACCTAAGCTTTTTTGGGCTGAGTTTTGATAGCCCAATCGCCCCATACGGAGTGCTGTAGCATACGGTAAATAGTATGAACCTTTGATTAAAGGCAACAAATGATGTTTGTGTCCGGTCAAGAAACAACGACATACTGTTGGACTCGCGCCCACCAAGAACATGACCAATGGTGTTAAACGAATAAAATTACGAATAAGGCCAAAATAACGATGGCTACGATAATCCTGCAAACTTAATGATTTTAATTGTTCGTCAGTTTCATGAGCTTGTAGCTCAGCAAAAAGTGTATCTGGGAAAGATAAGTTGTAATGCACCCCTGAAATGGTCTGCATACGACGACCATATCGAATTCCTAACCCACGGCGATATAGTGTTTTAAAACGACCAATATTAGAGGTGCCGTATTGCGCTAGACGAATGCGTTCTTCATTGTCGTCTAACATACATGGCATAGACAGCGGCCAGAGTTTTTCACCATTTTCTAAATGACGATGCACAACCGCATGAATATCGGTGAGCTCATGCAAAGCTTCTTCAATGGTTGGCTTAGGTGAAGTAATAAACTCCATCAACGCTTCTGAATAATCAGTCGTAATTTTTGGATGTGTTAAAGCTGAACCTAATGCTTTCGGATGTAACTCTTGTGATAAGAACCCATTACTTTGCATACGTAGGCTTTCACGCTCTATTCCACGTAACATGCCTTGTAGTAGCGACGAATCCACCCAAGCAGGAATAACTGATTGAGATGGTGTAGTGGGTTGACTCATGCATTTGCTCGCTTATTAAAGATCACTATATACAAAATCGTGAGATGATACGGTTACTTATATAATCACATCATTCCAGTTTGGCAATTTTTATCACAATCTTGTTATTTAAGACACGAAAGAATTGTGATTTTATTGAAGAATAATTGCTAAAGAGTTGTCAATATCATGAACGAACAAGACATTTTAAACTTCTGGTTTTCTCCTGAACACCGTTCACTTTGGTTTGCAAAAAGTGATGATTTTGACAAAAAAATCCGTGAAAATTTTTCTGATGTTCATCGACAGGCAACTCAAGCAGAACTCTGGTCTTGGCGAAAAACAGCAGAAGGTCGTTTGGCAGAGATTATTGTACTAGACCAGTTTTCTCGCAACATCTATCGTGATCAGCCCCAATCTTTTGCCTATGACAGCTTGGCATTAGCTTTGGCACAAGAAGCAATTAGTTTGCAATTAGACGCACAGCTTAATCCAGAGCAACGCTCTTTTTTATATATGCCGTTTATGCATAGTGAATCAAAATTGATCCATGAATTTGCCTTGAAACTATTTCAACGTCTTGGTAATGAAATTAACTTAAGCTTTGAAAAAAAGCATAAAGTCATTATTGATCGCTTTGGACGCTATCCTCATCGCAATACCATTCTTGGACGTGTTTCTACTCCAGAGGAAACCGAATTTTTATTAGAACCGAACAGTAGTTTTTAAAGCTTCTTAATTTTTAATGCTGAGTCATCTTTGTTTTAATACTCAGCTGGGAGTTCACCATGAAATATCTCTCTCTTTGTTTAGCATTAGGCACTGCCTTAACTTTAACTGCTTGTGCGACGACTCCAAGTAAACCAAAAACCTTTGATCAACTTGGCCAGTTTTCCGCATACCCTTTAAATGCGCAAACGTTTCGTATTAGTTTCCAAGCCGATCCGAATATGAGTTACGGTGCAGCTGAAGAAATCACTTTGGTAAAATCAGCACAAACGACCGTCCAAAAAGGTTTCCGCTTTTTTAAAGTACTGAATGACCCAAGTAACCAAAGTCAGAAACCACCACGTCAGGCTGTGGTTTATCCATCTGCGCCGAGCTTTTATCCTTATGGCTATAGTCGTCGCTATCCGGGTTTCTGGCATGATCCGTTCTATGATTTCCCACAAGTGGTCAATATCGACCCTGTTCAAGTGTCGTATACTATTGAATGTTATCGGGATCAAAAGCAGGCTCCTCAAGACGCTTTTGATGCAAGCTTGATCTTGAAATCACTCGGACAAAAATATGGATTGAGTCCGACAGGAGAGCTGTTGCCACCGCCCGAGCCTCCAGTAAAACAAAAATGAATAGGATAAATTTATGAGCATGGCAGAAGAAGTTCACCACGTGCCCAGTCTTAAACGTAGTAAATATTTTGCTACCCTAGCGCTGATCATCGTCGTTGTGCTGTGGATTGCACTGATGGTAGCCGACCGTTTTCTGCCAGAGTACACAGGTTTTATTCATATTTTAATGCTAGGGGCCGAAGCAGGTGTAGTTGGTGGTCTAGCTGATTGGTACGCGATTACAGTTCTGTTTCGGAACCCTTTTGGTAAGTTACCGATTCCTAAGTTTTTACGCGACCATACCGAGATTATTCCGCGCAATAAGGCACGCATTGCAGAGTCAATGGGCCGTTTTGTACAGGAAAATTTTCTTTCGCCTCAAGTGGTCGAAAAAAGCTTAGAAAAAACGGACTTGAGCCTCGCAATTGGTCAATGGTTGGCAAGTCCACAAAACAATACTCAAGTAGTGCAGCTCATTCAGCAAACTGTACCGAAAATTTTTGAATTTGTGAGCCAAGAGCAAATTGCTAATTTCGTGCAAAACAACAGTGTGCAATGGGTACGTAATACCCAAGTCAACAAACTCGCCAGTGAAATGCTTCGTGCGGTATTGGAAAATGATTTCCATCAAGACGTTTTACAACGTGGTCTCGATATTGCCCATGAGTGGGTCGTACAGAACCCAGATAAAACCCGTGAATTAACCCGAAAAATGTTTAAAGCACTGGGGGTCTGGTCACTTGCAAGAGGCGCGAGCTGGATTGGTATTGATGTTCAACAACGTACCATCGACTCATTGGTTGAAAAAGTAGAATCAATGCTGGCCGACCATGAACACCCATGGCGACAAGAAATTGAAACTATTGCACATTCACTCATGCTGGAGCTAGCGAAACCCGATAGTGTTGCCAGTCAACGTCTCAACAGCGGTAAAGATGCGCTCCTTGATAGTCCTCAAGTTCTAAATTTTATTAGTGGTGCTGTCACTATTTTGTGTGATGCCATTAAAGAAGATTTAATGAAAGAAGACTCTGGCATTGCAATGAACCTGCGAGCTGCGATTCAACAGCTCGGTGAAAACCTTGTTCAAAATGTAAAAGTACGTGAAGTTCTCAACAAAGAAATGACAGGACTTGCCATGAACTTTACGGATCAATATAGCCATAAAATCATACGCTATGTGAGTGAACGCATTCATGAATGGGATTCACGTGAAATGATCGGAAAAATTGAAAATGAAGTCGGTGGCGACTTGCATATGATCCGAGTAAATGGTGTTGTAGTGGGTGCATTTATTGGTTTGACACTTGGTGTAATTCGGGCAGTAATTGAATCAATTTTATAACTTTAAATATTTTTAATAAGAGAACAATATGCTTCAGCTACAGTCAAAATTGGCTACTCAAGGCGTGACTATTTTTAGTACCATGACGGCACTGGCACATCGTCTAGGCGCACTCAACCTGTCACAAGGCTTTCCAGATTTTCCAGCGCCACAAGCCTTACTTGAAGCCTTATCTCAAGCGACTTTAGCTGGACATAATCAGTACCCGCCTGGCGATGGTATTCTCGGTTTACGGGAGCAACTCGCTTTACAATTTCAGCAGCGTGATCAACTTCAACTTGACCCTGCAACGCAAATCACGATTACTCCCGGCGCAACCATTGCAATTTTTTGTACCATACAAGCGTGCATCAATGCAGGTGATGAAGTCATTATTTTTGACCCAAGTTATGATAGCTATGGCCCTTCTGTCGAGTTAGCAGGCGGTAAAGCTGTTCATATTGCGTTGCAAGCACCTGACTTTAAGGTGAACTGGCAACAAGTTAAAGATTTGATTAATGACAAAACCCGTATGATTGTGGTGAATACACCCCATAATCCAACCGGTACGATCTGGGCAAAACAAGACTGGTTAGAACTCATTGAACTGATTCAAGATAAAAATATTCTGGTTTTATCCGATGAGGTCTATGAACACTTAGTTTTTGATGGTCAACAACACTTTAGCGCATTGCATTTTCCAGAGCTCAGAGAGCGTAGTTTTGTGATTGGTTCTTTTGGAAAAACCTTTCATGTGACGGGATGGAAAACGGGTTACTGCGTCGCTTCACCTGAGCTAATGCGTTTATTCCGCCAGATTTATCAATATGCGAATTTCTGTGGCACGACTCCTTGTCAGATTGCGCTAGCGCAATATATGGAGCAACATCCAGAACATATTCAAGAGCTTTCTCAGTTTTACCAAACGAAAAGAGATCGATTTAATCAGGCAATTCACAATAGTCGTTTTTTACTAAAACCTTCTCAAGGTACTTATTTCCAAAACCTTGATTACAGTCAAATTAGACCTGATTTAAACGATGTAGAAATGTGCCAGTTTCTTGCCGAGCAACACAAGATTGTGGCAATTCCAGTTTCGGTTTTCTACCAGCAAGCGCCTGAGTCTTTACGCTTGATTCGATTCTGCTTTGCTAAACATGATGAGACTCTGCAAAAAGCAGGAGAAATTCTGGATCAATGTTAATAAATTTAGCCACTTAGCACTGTAAAAATACTACAAGTCATTCACTCCAAATATGCTAAGTTGAATATCCGCCCAGCTCAACAAAGAGATGGGCGATGGAGAATACATGCCACCAAGACAGTCCTTAATTCAACAGCAAAATCTATGGAAAACATTTTTTGTTTTCTTGCTACCCTTGATCGCAACCAATATTTTGCAGAACTTGTCGGGAACTATTAACACCATTTTCGTTGGTCAAATGATGGGAGTAGATGCAATTGCGGCAGTTTCTGTATATTTCCCTATCTTATTTTTGCTCCTCGCTTTTATTATCGGGATTTCAACGGGTACTACTGTTTTAGTAGGGCAAGCATGGGGTGCGCAAAATATAGAGAAAGTCCAAAGTGTGGTCGGTTCTACCCTGTTTATGACGATCATTGGTGGAATTATTACCGCGATTATCGGTGTGTTTTTCGCCCATGATATTTTGGAGCTTTTAGGTACCGACCCAAAGGTAATGCATCTTGCTTTACCTTATGTACAATGGATGTTGGCGGGTAGCCCTCTTCTGTTCGTTTATATTATCTATACCTCAATTTTACGTGGTGTGGGAGACAGTACGACCCCTTTACTGGCCCTCGCTTTAACCAGTGTCATCGGTGTAATTATTACACCAATTCTTCTCAAAGGTTATTTTGGCTTTCCTGCCCTAGGGATTATTGCTCCTGCTATAGCATCAATTATTAGTTATATCGCAATATTAATTTTTCTTGCGATTTATCTTAACAAGAAAAATCATTCACTTCGGCCGAATCGTCAACTTCTGCAACATATTCGTCATAATCCAGAACTGAGCAAAATCATTTTACGCTTAGGCGTCCCAACTGGTATTCAAATGATTACGACCTCAATGGCAGGTTTAGTTATTGTTGGGTTGGTTAACCATTATGGTTCACATGCTACAGCAGCGTATGGTGCAGTGAATCAGGTACTCAACTACATTCAGTTTCCAGCGATTTCGATCTCCATCGCAGCCTCAATTTTTGCAGCGCAAGCGATTGGTGCGGGTAAATCAGATCTATTAGCACGAGTAACTCGCACGGCTCTGGGAATGAACTTTTTATTTACAGGTGCCTTAATTGCACTTGGTTATCTATTTTCAAAATATTTAATGGCTTTGTTTATTACCGACCCAACTGTGGTGGTGTTAGGTCAACAGCTTTTGTTTATTGTACTTTGGGCGATTTTATTCTTTGGCGCAGGTGCCATTTTTGCATCTATCATGCGTGCGAGCGGCACCGTGACTGTTCCAATGCTGATTAACATCTCTGCCATTTTATTTATTGAAATTCCATGTGCTTACTGGTTTAGCTCAATGTGGGGACTTAAAGGCATTTGGGTTGCCTATGCCTTGGCATTTGTGAGTTTATGTATTATTCAAGGCTTGTATTATCAATTTATCTGGAAGAAAAAGACGATCAAAGTTCTTATTTAGAACCATCCAAGCCACATAAAAGAAGCCATCATTTGATGGCTTCTTTTAATTTGAATCTTATTTCATCCATTTGGTCACAACGGTTGAAGCGCGTTGATATCCTGTTGGGAACAAACGCTGCAATGCATCAAGAAATTTTGCATCACTACCAATCAATAAACGGCGTTTATTTTTCAAAACGGCATCCAAGATTTGACGAGCCGCTTCTTCTGGTGGAGTACGTAGAAACTTATCAAAGTTTTGAATCGATTTAGCTGGGTCCATACCTAAAGTACTCAAGCTATCACTCATTTTTGCAGCTTTAGCAATATTGGTGCGAATTCCCCCTGGATGTACGCACAAAGAACTCACGCCACTTTTTTCAATATCCAACTCTTGGCGTAACGATTCGGTAAAGCCGCGTACAGCAAATTTAGTTGCATTATAGCCAGATTGGGTTGGTTGTGCAGTCAGACCAAATAAGCTCGAGATGTTGATAATGTGCCCATCTTGAGTTTGCTTAATGAACGGTAAAAATTCTTTAGTACCGTATACGACACCCCAGAAGTTAATCCCAACAATCCACTCTAAATCTTCGTAGGTTGCGCCTTCGACAGTCGAACCTAACGCAACGCCAGCATTGTTAAAAATCAGGTTAACAGAACCGTGATCTTGCACAGTTTCTTGCGCCCACTGCTTTACTGCTTCACGGTCAGACACATCAAGCTTTTTGGTGGTAACAGTAATATTGCTGTACGGCTTTAAAAGCTCGACAGTTTGTTGTAATCCTTTTTCATTAATATCACTCAACGAAAGATGGCAGCCCTGTTTTGCCAAAAGAATTGCTAACTGTTGCCCAATGCCAGAACCCGCGCCCGTAATTGCAGCGACTTTGTTTTTAAAATTTTTCATTGTCCATCCTTTGTTTTTCGTTTTGCACAACCGGTTCATTGCATGTGCACTTTAGACACCTTCAATATAATTTTGACAATACACATTGTCAATATAGTACACTGTAATTTCAGATAGAATGGCACAATTCTGCTGAGGGCTTTATCATAGTGAGCATATTTGGCTAAAACCTATAAATTAGGAAACCATTCTTTAGGAAACAATTTATTTATGGCGACTAACGACTCAACCAGTAAAAAGAAAACAAAAAGTGTGAGTAAAGAACGTCAGTTCAAAGGGTTATCTCTATCTGAACGTAAAGAGGCACGCCGTGAAAAGCTGATTGAAGCGGGTATTGCAACCTATGGAACCCTTGGTTTTTTTTCAGTGACGGTAAAAGATGTCTGCCAAGAGGCAAAACTCACCGAACGTTATTTTTATGAATCATTTAAAAAGAGTGAAGATTTATTTCAAACCATCTTTTTAAAAATGATTGAAGAATTACAGCAAAATCTGATGCAAGCCGTAATTAAAGCTGCTCCCGATCCAGAAAAAATGGTCGATGCGGGTTTAAGAGCACTGCTGACGACATTAAAAGATGACCCGAGATTAGCTCGTATTGTCTATGTCGATGCTGTTCTGGTACAAGAATTACATAATCAAGCCACCATTCAAGAAACACTTGCGCAATTTGATCGCATGATTCAAGCCTTTGTTATGCTGACCATGCCCCAAATTCAGCACCATGAAAATGAGCTCTCTTTAATCGCAACGGGTTTGAATGGATATGTCACACAAATTGCGATTCGATGGGTGATGGGAGGGTTTGAGCAGTCTCTTGAGCAGGTTTTAACTGCATGCCGTATCGTTTTCTTATCTTTATTAGCTCAAGTTTCAAAATAATATTAAAGTTTTTTGACAGCTAAAAATGTGAAAAAATAGCGAAGCAATTAAGGTGATAACCTATTGAATGATTTTAGAAATTTTGAGGCTTAGATGTCATAATTTGGTCATACCTTTGCCTTAGTTTTGTCACAAATTATTGCTAAATTCATTTTTATAGACTTTTCTGCAATGAAATTGTCATAATTAATCTTTGTAATAAGCCTGTCATAACTACAAAACGGTTCACCGTTAAATCTATAGGATATTGCGTTGTGAAAGATGACTATATTTTAATTGTCGATGATGAGCTTCCTATTCGTGAAATGATCCATACTTCTTTGGACATGGCAGGCTTTCAGTGTTTACAGGCAGAAGATGCCAAACAGGCTCATCAAATTATCGTCGACCAACGTCCGGCGCTTATCTTGCTTGATTGGATGTTACCTGGAGGCGTAAGCGGTGTCGATTTATGTCGCCGCTTAAAACGCGATGAGAACCTAGCAGAAATTCCAGTGATTATGCTGACCGCTCGCGGAGAAGAAGACCATAAAGTACAAGGTCTTGATGCGGGTGCAGATGATTACATGACGAAGCCTTTCTCAACACGTGAATTGGTTTCACGTATTAAGGCAGTTCTGCGCCGCGCGAATGCATTAAGTGGTGAAAAAACAATTGATGCCAATGGTTTAATTCTTGATCCTGTAAGCCAACGTGTTAGCTTTGGCAACAGCATTTTAGATATGGGCCCAACTGAATATCGCTTACTTGCGTTTTTTATGACCCATCCAGAACGTGCCTATACGCGTGCCCAGTTGCTCGATCAGGTATGGGGCGGTAATGTATATATTGAAGACCGCACTATCGATGTGCATATCCGTCGTTTACGTAAAGTGTTAGAACCTTTTGGTGTTGACCGATTTGTTCAAACTGTACGTGGAACTGGCTACCGTTTCTCAACACGTGCAGATTTAGCCGCAGGTTAACCAAGATTTATGTATGAACCCTACCCCGTCCCTGAACAGGTACGTGAACAAAAGCTTTCTCGCTACAGTAGTTTATGGACGTTTGCCAAACAAGATTTACGGCTTTTATTATTTTTTCTAATTATTGCCGGTTTAGTCGGTTTCGGTATTGGGTATTTCTGGAGCTGTATTTTTATCGCCTTCGTGGTGTTTTTTACACTCCAGTTGCGTTCTTTATATCTGGTCAATGACTGGATTGCCAATAAACCTTATGACGTGCCTCCAAACCTTAACGGGATTTGGGGGGCATTGTTATTTAATGTTTACCGTGCCCAGCGCCAAGAACGAATTGTTCAGGCGGAAATGGTCGGTTTAATTGACCGGGCTCAGTCTTCATTAGTTGCTCTTGCTGAAGCGGTTGTACTCATTGATGACCAACATCAAATCGAGTGGTGGAACCCTGCTGCGGAACGTTTGTTAGGAATCAGTCCTCTCGACCGTGGCCGCAACTTATTAACCATTTTACGTCAGCCTACTTTTATTGAATATTTTAACAATATTGATCAGGCACCTGATGGAATTAAGCTTCACTCAAATTTTGATGATGACCGTTATGTGCAGGTTAAACTCACACGATTTGGTGGAGAAAGCCGTTTATTGGTGGCTTACGATGTGACTCGTATGCACAACCTTGAGCAAATGCGTAAAGACTTCGTCGATAATATTTCTCATGAACTTCGTACACCATTAACCGTACTGAGTGGTTATATCGAAACATTTACCGATCAGGAAGATATTAGCCCACGCTGGAAACGTGCATTTGACCAGATGCAATCACAAACCAAGCGTATGAATGCGTTGGTTAATGATTTACTGCTGTTATCGAATTTAGAAAATAACAAAAAAATTGCAAAAAATCAGATTATTGAAATGCCGAGTTTAATGAATCAATTGTTTGATGATGCTCAGGCCTACAATGCCGATTATGGACACACGCTCAATTTACACATTGATAGCCACTGTGACCTGATTGGTTCCGACATGGAAATTGCCAGCGCGTTTAGTAATTTAATTACCAATGCCATCAAGTACACGCCAAAAGGTGGAACTATTACCATTGGTTGGCATGATGATGGTGAACATGCTTACTTTAGTGTGCAAGACACAGGCATCGGAATTAACCCTAAACATTTGCCACGACTGACTGAACGCTTCTATCGTGTGGATAGCGACCGTAGTCGTCAAACAGGTGGTACAGGTTTAGGCTTAGCCATTGTAAAACACGTGCTGATGCAACACGGCGCGTATTTAGATGTTCAATCTAAAGAAAATGAGGGATCAACATTTACCGCAGTTTTTCCAAAAGAAAGACTCTATAACATGACCTAAATTTGGCCCTCTCACATTTAAAAAGCCGACTCATGAAAAGTCGGCTTTTTTGTATTATTTAAACCAATTTACTTAGAATTCAAGCAATACGATTTTGTCTGATTTTTCTCTATGACATTTAAAAAGTGAGTGGCAAAAGTATTACTTTGACGCAGTGCATCACGATGATCGCCACCATCAATCGTTTGATAAATAGCTGGTTTTTTTAATTTACATAGCTGTTGGTAATAAGCAGATGTCCCTCTAGGGTCGACTAAATGATCTTTAGAGCCTTGAACAATCATTAATGGTACGGTCGGCACCATATTCTCAATGGACTGCTTTTTAAGATAAGCCAAAAGAGGTTTTAAGTCTGCGTTAGGGCGAAATATGCTAGAAGGAGACTTCTTCAAATCAGATTGAAGTTCAGATAAACAGCGGCTACGTGCTTGAGTTAGCACCATATTCATTTCTGGACTGACTAAGTTTTCAGGAACAATGCTTGGTTCTGCTGCTTGTGCTCCCAATAACACAATTGGGAAAAAAGCAGCCACACTAGGTTCTGGGTTTGGATTAGTTTTCACATATTCTGCAATGCCTTCGTATTGATAGCCGCCTGGCGCAAGAGCGATTGCCCCTTTTAAATCTAGTTCGGGAGCATCTTTTTGACCATAGGCAGACACTGCAATTGCCGCAGCCCCGCCTTGACTATGCCCCATCACCAACCACTGTTTATTAAAATTCTTAGGCTTAAGCATATGTAATGCCCGCACTGCATCGACCACCGTATGCAGCTGGCTCTTTGCATTCATATAAGGATGTGCGCCTAATGTACCTAAGCCCTGATAATCCGGTGCAACAACTGCATAGCCACGTGCAAGCCAACCATCTAAAGCTTTGGAAGCAACTTCTTGATATGAGTGAACTGGCCCACCCACATAATCATCCGAAGGTGCACAAGTATCAGCAACCCCAGTCGTACCATGCGCCCAAGCAAGTATCGGCCAGCCATTTTTTGGTGGCGTTCCTTTTGGTAATAAAATAAAAGCCGATGCAACAATAGGTTCGCCCTGAATACCTCGACTACGATAATTTACTAATAAGCGCTGATCTGCATGAGGAAACAAATCCGTCACAGCTTGCTGTTCTAGCGACAATATTGAACCCGGTTTTTCGCTCACAATTTGCTTACCCAAATCTGTAATTGGAGCAGCCATAGCAGAACCAGATGCCAAACAAATACTGCTAAATAAAATTTTTAAAAAAGAATTACTTTTTCTAATCAAGGGATTACTCCTCTATTATTTACATTACATCTATTTAAATAATTAATTTATAAAATATAAATTACCATAAAATTATCTATATTTATATTCAACTCAAAATAATTTACATTTATATAGTCTCTTAAAATCTCATTAAAATATATTTTAAAGAAATGTATTATAAATATCGTTTCAAAAATTAATCCCATTTCAATAATAAAAAATATATGCTGATATTTTCTTAATTACGATAGCGATTAAAATGCCAAAACAAAAATTTATACCCTACCTGATTTTTCTTATTCTCGGTTCTCTATCTATCCATAGTTTTGCAGATGTACAAGTATATGGTCCGGGTGGGCCAGCACCCGCTATGAAAGAAGCCGCCAAACAATTCACCAATAAGACAGGAATAGCAGTTCATGTGACTTCTGGTCCTACTGCTCAATGGTCTGAAAAAGCGAAACTAGATGCAGATGTTATCTATAGTGGTTCCGAAGCCATGATGTCTGATTTTGAAAATGTTTTTCCTGAGCAAATTATAAAAGACTCGGTAGAACCTTTATATCTACGTCCCGCAGCGATTTTAGTGAGAAAAGGAAATCCTAAAAATATTAAAGGATTTAAAGACCTCGCTAAATCTGGCGTTAAGGTTTTAGTTACACATGGTGCAGGTCAAGTTGGTATGTGGGAAGATATTGCTGGCAGAACCGGAAATATCCAATTAACAAAAGCTTTTCGAAAGAATATTGTTACCTATGCAGCCAACACAGGGATTGCCAAGAAAAACTGGGAAGAAAATAGCAGCTATGATGCTTGGTTAGTCTTTAATATTTGGGGAATCAGTAACCCGGACGTTGGACAAATTATCCCTATCGAACCAGAGCTAGTTGTCTATCGTGACACAGGTGTAGCCTTGACTAAACATAGTTTAAAAGACGCTGAAGCTAAACGTTTTGTAGAGTTTCTATCTTCACAACAAGGCAATACTATTTTCAAAAAATATGGTTGGACTAAATAATTAAAAAAAAGGGAGCCAAGCTCCCTTTTATTTTTTAAAATTATTCACTCTAGTTCACCTAGAATATATTCGTTTCAAATTAAATATACACCTGCGGCATATAAAGCGCCCAATATTAAACAAAAGGCTGAGCTGACATACCAAAATAAATCACTATTACCGACAAATTTTGACTTTAACCATGGAAAAGCAAAACCACGGATAAGAAACACTGCTGCAACAAGCGACAAAATAATTTTTGTAAAAGGTAATACCTGTATTCCCTTTGCTGCAAAGAAGGCATATGTAGCACATACTGTTAGAATTAATCCCACAGTTATAGCTGTAAAATTAGGATACCAGTGCCCTCTTTCAACCATCTGGACAATACTTTTCCCCGCCCCTAAAAACCGAAAACCATTTGCTCCCCAGAACACACAAAAAAAATGAAGTAATGCGGTACAGAATGTTAATAGTGCAGCAAGATATAGTAGAACGTTCGGAAGTGATTGCATTAGATTTTATACTAATCAATATATGTGAGATTTATTATACTTAATTATAAAATATATAAAACTTATAAATAGTTAAAATAAAATTAACTTGGTATTTAATATTTTAAATACCAAGCTTGGGTCATCTCAATTATTTACTCTCAAACTCTTTAAAATCAGCTTTTCTGATTTTTGCATGGATCCCTTTGGTTTTATCTACTACTTGTGAAACTTCAAAATCAGTCGCGGCACTTAAATAGGCATACGCTGTCGCTTCATCAATACCGTATTCTTGGTTTAAGAAACGAATGGCTTCACGTGTAGATTTCTTCATCGCTTCATCAAGATCTTCATCAAGTCCCGGTGTAATCCAAAACTCAGCATTTTCAGCTAAAGGTTGTTTTAAATCTTTGCCCGGTATTTTGTCCTTACCTGCTTTAAGTAAGGTAAATTTCAACGTGGCGCGGGCTGAAGCTTCTAGTGCCGTTAATGCTACTTCGCCATCCCCTTGCGCGAAATGACTATCACCCGTATAGAATAATGCACCTTTAACCTGAACAGGATAATACGCAGTTGAACCTGCACCTAGTTCATTAATATCAATATTTCCGCCATACATTGCAGGTGGTACAGAGTGAACAGGCTCAGACGTATTGGCTGCTACCCCCATAATCCCCATAAAAGGATAGAGCGGAAAACGTATTGATTTACCAGATTCTGTTTTTAATACACCTTCGTATTCACCTTTAGCATTTTTTTCGATTGGGGTGAAAATCGATACATTTCCATAGCGTTCAGGATGCTCAGCCGATGCATTTTCTTGCTTTGCTTTTTTAGGAAACTCCCCTACTAAAGCACCTTTACCATGTCGATTTGAAATCACACCGTAAGGAACACGTGGCTCAACTTTAAGTACTTCAACTTTCAGAATATCACCGGGCTGTGCGCCTTCAATTGCAACAGGGCCTGTCACAATATGCGGCCCATCTTTATGAAAATCATGCTTTAAATTTGACTGCGTAATTGTTTTTGCATCTTCCAAGATTTCATTAGATTTGACACCTTTCGATTGAAAGAACTTTTCAGCATTACGCCCTTGGTCTTCAAGCAAACCTTCATGAGAAACCGTATCAAATGTCACAACACTACCCGACGGAACAGTAAGCACGGGTTTAGCATCTCGATTTGGTAAATAGCCCCATGTAATGGTATTTAAAGTAGATGGAACATAATAATTACCTTTATATTCCCCAGTTTGAAGTTGAGTAGGCTGTTTTGAAATTTGATTTAAAACTTTAAAATCATTGGCATGAGTGAGTGAAATACAAAGTACAGATAAAACTGAAGCTGTCAGACATTTAACTTTTAACATGATTTCAGAACCTAAAAAATATGAAAGTTACAGTAAAGTCCTGAATAATTAGCAAGCATTGTGCCAAGGCTAAAGTTGTGTAATATCTAAAAAGTGCTTCATGCTTATAAAAAACTAAATAAATTTTTTAGATTTAATAACTTATCCTCAAATAAAATTAAAACCTCGACTTAAGTCTAACTTAAATATTTCATTCTATTTTTATTTATTAATTTTTAATCATATTAATATTTTTGCTCTTTTCAGATACATATTTATAGACTAGCTTATATAAGGTACTCATTTAGATCACTTAATAATAATTATATTTCCATATAATATAAATCCAAACATAATTATATATTTTACTTTTATATAATTTAAATCAAAAAAACCCTGAATAATTAAAGTCAGGGTTTACTTGTTTTTAGGGAGCTATATAACGGACTAAACGGTATGTCCCATGCGCTCGCCCATTACAACTACAGACTCAGCTTTAAAACGTTGTTCCCATTCGATCTTATTTTTTTCAAATAAAATAACGGCTGTAGAACCTAAATAAAAACGTCCAAGCTCAGCACCTTTCTCTAGCTTTAACTGATGATGTTGTAATTCGATACGGCCTGAAGGTTTTACCTTGCCTGTTGCCACAGTTTCAATACCAGCAACAATCATTGCACCTACTAGAACAACAGCCATACGGCCAAGTTCAGTATCGAACAAACACACCATACGTTCATTACGAGCAAATAATCCAGGTACATTTTCAGCAGTGACCTGATTTACTGAAAATAGCTCGCCTGGCACATATAACGTTTCTGTTAATGTCCCTGCAAACGGCATATGAACACGGTGGTAATCACGCGGTGATAAATAAACTGTCGCGAACTCACCGTCTTGGAATGGCTGAGCAAGTTGTGGATCGCCAATGAGTTTCTCTACAGAGAAACTTTGACCTTTTGCTTGAAAGACTTCACCTGCAGTAATCTTACCAATTTGAGAAATTGCGCCGTCCGCTGGTGACACAATGCTATCTGCATTTTCGTCAACGAGACGTACACCTTCTTTTAATGCACGGGTAAAAAAGTCATTAAAAGATTTATATTTCAGTGCATTGCCTTGTTCAGCAATCGATAAATCAATCCCATATTTAGCTTTAAACGCATGAATAACAGCGTTTTTCACAACTGGATTTTCACTCGCAGCAACTTTACCTACCACACGGCTCAATTGATGCTGTGGTACAAGGTTTTGTGCCTTAATAAATAATTCTTTTTTTAATCGAGATGTGAAACTCACGACGGTGATTCTCCAGTAATAATAGGACTATCGAGGCGATTGCCCCATTCACTCCACGCACCATCATAGGCTTTTGCTTCCCAGCCCAAGAGTTTAGCCAGAATATAGGCCAAACCGGAACGGTGATGTGACTGGCAGTACACAACTACAGGTTGTTGTAAATCGAACCCAAGTTGTTCAAGGCGCTGCCGCGTGCGTTCAAGCGGATGCAATTTTAGATGATTTTGACGATTAAGTGCAGTACTCCATTCAAAATGGAGGGCATTTGGAATGTGACCGCCGCGTCGCGCTGCTAAACGGACACCACTATATTCATCACTCGTCCGGCAATCCCACAGTTGCACACTTTCTTGCTCAACTTGATTGCGTAGCTCTTCATAGTTCACACGGAACTGAGCGGCATGTGATAAATCAATTTGAATTAAGTCTGTAACAGGAGAAACTTTTTCGACTTCTGCTGTAGTGGGTAAGCCTGCACCTAACCATGCATGGATACCCCCGTTAATTAAACTGGTACGGGTGAATCCTAAGCAATGCAAATTCCAGATTAAACGTCCAGCCCATGCTCCACCTTCATCGTCATAGACCACAACATGATGATTCGGTGAAATATTCAATTTCTCAATTAGTGCTTGTAAACCTGCTTCATCTGGCAAAATGCCAGTGGCTTCTTCGTGTTGAGACACTAACCATTTTGGTTGTAAATGAATAGCATGCGGAATATGAAGTTGCTCATAAACAGATGCACGGCTCAAATCTACAATACGAATATATTCGTTGCCTAGATAAGGCACTAATTCTTCTGCTTCTATTAATAAATCGAGTTTAAAATTCGGGAGTGTCATCGTCATGCTTTCTTTTTATACCAGCTTATTTTCAATCTTAACATAACCATATATCTAACAAACTCTGATTTTCTGCTACGCTTTAGCAGAAAATCAGATATCAGCATTCTCACTTTTAAAAATAAAAAATAGCGAGACTACTTTTTACTTAAACCGCTTCTTCAAGTTCTTCGATTTCAAAAACCTGACGTAAATAGGCCAAGAAAGTATCGTTGTCGGTCATGGTTTTACCCGGACTATCAGAGATCTTCGCAACTGACTGACCATTACATTCAACCAGTTTCAACACAATATTCAGTGGCTTTTGCCCCATATCGTTAGTCAAATTAGTTCCAATACCGAAACTCACCTGAAAACGATCTTTAAAGTATTGATGCAACTCCCATGCCTTTGGCAAATTAAGACCATCACTAAATGTCAACATTTTAGTTTTGGTATCAATTTTTAATTTACGATAGTGCGCATAAGCCTTATCACCCCATTCATACGGGTCGCCACTGTCATGACGTAAACCATCAAATAGTTTGGCAAAATACAGGTCAAAATCACGTAAGAAAGCATCCATCCCTACCACATCAGTTAGGGCAATTCCTAAATCTCCACGATACTCTTGTACCCACGTTTCTAAAGCAGCTTTTTGGAAATCACGCAAACGTACATCAAGTGCCTGAAAAGCTTGTAGGAATTCATGTGCCATGGTCCCGATTGGAGTAATGTTAAGCTCTTTAGCCAGCAACACATTACTTGTACCACGGAACACATTTGGCACAGTTTTATGAAATGCCGCTACGACATGTTTTTGCCAAGCAAAACTATAACGACGACGTGTACCAAAATCAGAAACTAAAAACGGTGGATCATTTGGTTGTTGAGATTTTTCATATTGCTGAATCAAATCGAGTTTGGCTTGTAAACGGCGTTCGCCTTCGGCCCAAACTTGATCTGTTTTGATACGGCTAAAATACAACTCGTTTACAATGGCTAGGACAAAAATCTCGAACATCATCGCCTGAACCATCGGTCCTTCAATATGAATATCTAAACGGCCTTCTGCATCAATACTAGCCTGAATAAAACGACGTTTGAGTTGGAATAATTCTAAGTAATCGACAAAGTCGCTTTTAATAAAGCGTAATTTTCTTAAATATTGTAGCTCGTCTTCTTTATATTTGAGATTACATAAATGGTCGAGTTGCTCGTTTAAGTCATCCAAAATATCCACTAATGGATAGACTGTATCTTCTAAGTTTCTGCAACGAAAATGATAGACACTATGTGTTTGCGGGAATTTATGCAGAACCACTTGTAGCATCGTAAATTTGTACAAGTCTGTATCTAGTAAAGAATGGATAATTGGAGACATAGTCAATGATTATTCGCTTGCTTCTTAGCATTAAAGCATATTTTTATGGATGAATTGCGAGGTTTTATACCATTGTTGCAGTTCCATGAAATTTCCTTCTAAAAATCACTTAATTTAAATTCTGCTAAACTATGTTAATTCAATTAATTATAGAAATTTGCTTTAACTATGCGCGCTTTAATACAACGAGTTCTTGAAGCCAAAGTGGTTGTAGACGGTGAAACTACAGGCGAAATCCAACACGGCCTACTGGTGTTTTTAGGCATTGGCCGAGATGATACTTTGGCTATTGGCCAAAAGCTTATTGATAAGATTTTGAAATATCGAATTTTTGATGATGAACAAGGCAAAATGGGCTGGAACGTGTCTCAAGCAAATGGTGGAATCTTGCTTGTGTCACAATTTACCTTGATGGCACAAACACAAAAAGGTCTGCGTCCAGACTTTGGCCCAGCAATGCCACCTAGCGACGCAAAAGCGTTATACGAACAATTGGTTGAATATGCACATTCTCAATTTGAAAACGTTCAAACCGGAATTTTTGCTGCGGATATGAAAGTTCATTTGATTAATGATGGTCCGGTGACATTCAATCTAGAAGTCGAAGCATAAATATAAAAAAACTCCCAAAATGGGAGTTTTTTTATATCTGGATATTAACGTCCAGTTTTCTCTTTAATAAAAGCACGTGCCTGACGTACTTTATCTTTTACTGGTTTTGGTAACTTAGGCGGAATGAGCTTAGCAACTTGGTTGAACCACACCAATAGGCTGAAGTCACCTTCCATTTTAATGCTGCCATCTTGCATACCCGTCATAAATGCTGTTGGGTCACCTTTGATCAAAGTTTTTACACCTTGCTCACTGTCTGCAAATTGCAAAATAAAATCAGCTTTTTCAGGTGCGCCTGCAACAGTATCAATCTGACCATTATTAATAATGATCTGACGTGCAACACCTAAATCTGTACCGATCTGAATACGGAATGCGCGGTCATGAATCAGTTCAATAAACTTAGGGCTAGTACGCGCCAACTGCTTCATACGCAGCACTAAACCTGCTACCAACAAATCTAATGGGTCTGTACTGACATCAACAAGAGGTAACTTGACTACAGGTATGGAAGAAAGTTTCATGAACATTCACGCCTATTGTATTTTTATGAAAACTTTAGAGCAAAACTTAGCAAGGAAATACCATTGCCTGTGTTTTATGCATCAATTGATATTTTTTAGCTGGCAACGCAATCTAGATGAAACGTCAACAGACCCATCTATCGTAGCATAACTGGCTATTTTTTAATAAATGCTTTGTATAATAAAAATCACGTTTCGTAAATGAAAAAGGCATGCTGTGCATACCTTTTTACCGTTAGATAACAATTTAATTATCGGCTAGAACATTGCTGCTGATCATCTTCATATACTGGCGTGTGTTCTATATATTGGCGATTTGCCAATGCCTTTTGTGCTTGTTTATCCTCACGTAACAAAATAAATGTAACCATTACCATCGCTAGACTTAATGCAGTTAAATAACTATATGTGACTGGCATTTCAAAAGTGACTTGAACTCCAAAACGGACCACTTCCAATAGCCCCCAAAAGAACATCCCTGCAAGCATAAAACCAAGCCAACGACGGTAAGGAGAAAAGAAAACAGCAACAAGCGCGACAGCAATTAAGCTGAATCCGGCGATAGCGGCAAAATTCGCTGTTACCATAGAAACCTCCGTCTTAATGAAAACGTCTAAAAACATTCGGTCTTTAATACCCGACCTCATTCCAAAAACAACTTTAATTCATGATTTGTGTTGAAGCTTACGATGCATTATGGATGTTTTTTTTTAGAAAAAAAGACCCGTTTTTTCTTAATGCGACATACTTTGTCGCAACATTCTTTTGTCATTACATTTTTGTAAAATTCAAAAAGTTCGATTCCCTATATGGCATCAATTCTGGCGTGTCATTACAAAAAAATATGCCGTTTTTAAGGACCAAAATAAGTTTTTTTCAGATTTTTTTATTGCCTTTTTTCTGTGCAAAATTTTGTCATAACTTGCTTGTTTTTATGACTATTCTGCATAAAAAAAGCGCTACTCTGAAGTAGCGCTTAAAGCTTATCCATATAGGTTAAGCACGATTTAAATCTTTATCATGCATACCGAGTAAATAAAGCACACCATCTAAACCAACACTTGAAATCGCTTGATTTGCGTTTTGGCGTACTAATGGTTTTGCACGATAGGCAACACCTAAACCTGCAATCGCAAGCATCGGTAAATCGTTTGCACCATCGCCTACTGCTATCGCTTGCTCTAGAGAAATCCCCATCTTATTTGCAAGCTCGCGTAATAACTCAGCTTTAAGGGCACCATCTACAATCGCACCTTTCACTTCGCCTGTTACGAAACCGTCTTGGACATCTAAAATATTAGCGTGAACTTCATCAATACCGAGTTTGCCTTGTAAATATTCAGCAAAATACTGGAATCCACCAGATAAAATTGCCGTTTTATAGCCAAGTGCTTTTAAAGTCGAGATAAGACGTTCTGCACCTTCGGTAATGGTTAAACGCTCTGCAATTTTAGGTAAAACAGCAGCATCAAGTCCTTTCAATAATGCAACACGTGCACGGAAGCTTTGCTGGAAATCAAGCTCACCTTGCATTGCTCTTTCAGTAATTTCAGCAACTTGTGCGCCTACCCCTGCTTCAATCGCCAACTCATCAATCACTTCTTGTTCAATTAACGTTGAGTCCATATCGAAACACACCAAACGACGGTTACGGCGATAAGCGTTGTCTTCTTGAACAGCAACATCAATATTTAATTCGCTTGAAAGAAGTAAACAAGCAGCACGCATGGCTTGTGCATCTAAAGTTGGGCCGCTGCTTAAACCAAACTGTACACAGGCACGACGTGGGAATGCGCTATCTCTTTCGAAGTCTACACGACCTGATAAACGCGTTACTGTTTCGATGTTAAAGCCTTGGCTAGACACAATTTTTGTAACTGCTTGTAAGTGTGCCGCAGTGAGTTCTGGGGCTAAAGCCGTGACGATATAACGAGTCCGACCACCTTCACTTACCCATTGATCGTATTCTGCGCCCGTGATTGGTTTAAAGCGCACTGTTAAGCCAATATCATGTGCTAAAATCAGAATCTCTTTCATTGCCAATGCGGTCGCAGTTTCATTATCAGAAGCGACCACAATGCCTAATGTAAGTTGATTATGAATAACAGCCTGACCTACATCCAGTATTTGCAATGAATGTACGGATAGTACTTGCATTAATCGGGTAAACTGGTTTGGTTGGTCCGGTCCTAAAAAGGATATAAGAATGATTTCTCGCATGAATTGACTCTAGTCTGAGTGACAACTATTGTAAGAATCATAATCGAATTTCAATATAATTGCCTTGGAAGTTTAACTTGATTGCGCCTAGACAAGGGCTATTTGCTAGCCTACTGATCGTTAGTTTTGCATTGCATACCTTTTTATTGGTCATTGCAACGACACACCAGCTTAATGAAAACCGTGCGAGTCAAGGTCAGCTCATGACCAGTCAGCTCGTTGCAGACAGCTTATCTGAGCTTGAACCTGCTAATACGGTGTCTTTAGCTCTGATTGCCAATCGCTATGCGACCAATCCAAGTGTTGCGTCTATTCGCATTCTTGATGCGAACAAACAGGTTCTAGCAACGAGCGGAATTTCAAAAACCCGCCAAGGCGAAATTTTTGCTCGTGATGCCCTTCAAAATGAAAAGAAAGTCGGATCTATCGAAGTTACGTTGATTCAGCCAAGTATTGGAGAAATTCTTCGTACTCAATGGCTTGCCATTTTAGCTTCTCTGTTTTTGCATGTTTTATTATGGCTTGCCTATCGCGCGATTGCTCGTCCAACACGAAGCGAATATTTGGCACGCATTAATGAAGAAAACCGCTTGAAGCATGAAATTCAGCAGTTAACTCAAGCATTGGCTCTAGAAAAACAAAATACGGTAACTTTGGTTGCACAAGCGCAGCAACAAGCGAAAGCGAAACCAGCAGCTCGCCAACAAGCCGAGAAAACTTCAGATTCAGCTGACCAACATACGTTGGCACTCAATATTCAGTTTTATGATCCTAAACAGTTATTAAGCAGTGTTAACCAATCGGTATCTGTTCCTTATTTCAAACTCTGCCAGCTCTTTTTAAACAAGAGTATTGAGTTATGCGTTAAGCATTATCAATTGAAGCTCACAGATATTGAAGTAGTAGATGAGTTTAATGCCGAAGGCGCGACACTTGCGATTTCAACCTCTCATACGCATGCCGTAGAATGTCTGCTTATGATTGGAACCGTATTCCAATTACTTTCAGATGTTTTATATAAACGTTACCGTGAAGATAAACGTTTTGCGCTGCAAACTCGTAGTGCAACGTGTAATGCTGTGGAAGCTATGCAAATCGATGCAAAAGAAGCTGCTCAACGTTTAGCACAGCATCTTCACGCTAAAGAGTCAGCTTTATATCTCGAAAATGAACAGCTTAAAGCAATTCAAGACAGCTACCAACTTGTTGCAATGCCAAACCCAAGCAATGTGATGACACGTCATGCATTTATGATCAATGGTATGAATGCAGAATGTGCTGAACTTGCTCAAAATATCCGGACTGAAATTTTAATGGGGAAAAAATCAATCCCACAAAATGATAGTCCAAGTAGTGCAGCTTCATAAAAAGTAACTACGCGCATCAGAACCTAGCCTTTTGGCTAGGTTTTTTTTATTTAAATTCATGGCTTTTATTTAAAACCACTCCATTTTCTTATGATTTATTTGTATAAATAAATCTCGATCTATTCTTAGATGTCACAAATTTGGATAAATCAGAATCATAGGCAAAATTCTCTAAACAGCGTAAACTATGCAAAATTTATTAAATAGAAATTGTCTTACGACAAAAAAAGGTGAAAGCGAATGCCGCTGAGTCGTGTTGAAGATCTTGTCGCCGATATTCGTGCAGGCAAAATGGTTATCTTGATGGATGACGAAGATCGCGAAAATGAAGGTGATCTTGTCATTGCAGCAACGCATGTTCGTCCTGAAGATATTAACTTCATGATTACCCATGCACGTGGTCTAGTTTGCCTAACGCTAAGCCGTGAGCGCTGTAAACAGTTAAACCTTCCGTTGATGGTTGACCAAAACGGTGCTCAGCACAGTACAAACTTTACCTTATCAATTGAAGCCGCTGAAGGTATTACCACGGGTATTTCAGCAGCAGAGCGTGCACATACAATTCAAGCTGCTGTCGCAGCGCATGCAAAACCAACTGATATCGTACAGCCGGGTCATATTTTCCCGTTAATGGCACAACCAGGCGGTGTTTTACACCGTGCAGGCCATACCGAAGCAGGTTGTGATTTAGCTCGTTTAGCAGGCCTTGAACCGGCTTCTGTCATTTGTGAAATCATTAATGAAGATGGCACAATGGCACGCCGTGCAGATTTAGAAATTTTTGCTGAGAAGCATGGCTTAAAAATTGGTACAATTGCGGACTTGATTCACTACCGCATGACCAATGAGCAAACGGTTGAACGTCTGGATCAAAAAACCATTCAAACAGAATATGGTTCATTTGAACTCTATCGTTATCGTGAGATTGGTAACCCTGACATTCATTTGGCTTTAGTTAAAGGCGAGCCAAAAGAAGGTGTTACAACAGTACGTGTGCATGGTTTTAGTCCAATTCGCGATTTGCTTAAGCTGAATAAAGCTGATGGTGAACCTGCGTGGAATTTAGACCGTGCCCTACAGACGATTGCAGCGAGTGATCGCGGTGTTTTAGTCTGGATCGGACAAGATCATTTGCAAGACTTGGGACCAGCGTTGGATGATTTAAATAAGCCAAAACCGGTGAAATCCAATGCAGCACTTTCACATCAATATCAAACCATTGGTGTCGGTGCTCAAATTTTGCGTGACTTAGGTGTTGAAAAAATGAAGCTTCTCAGCTCACCATTACGTTTCAATGCCTTATCTGGCTTTAATTTAGAAGTAGTGGAATATGTCACTGCTGATCAAATCACAACGAAATAATCGAGGTTGCTATGGCAATTCGCCGTATTGAAGGTTTATTACATCTCGCAAGCGAAGGTCGTTATGCGATTTTAGTGGGTCGTTTCAACAGCTTTGTTGTTGAACACTTATTGGATGGTGCAATCGACACATTAAAACGCCATGGTGTAAATGAAGATAACATTACTGTTATTCACGCTCCTGGCGCATGGGAACTCCCGATTGTTGCTAAAAAATTAGCTACATCAAACCAGTTTGATGCCATTATCGCACTTGGCGCAGTGATTCGTGGTAGCACACCACACTTTGACTTCGTTGCCGGTGAATGTGCAAAAGGTTTAGGTGTAGTCGCGTTAGAAAGCAGCTTGCCTGTCATCAATGGTGTCTTAACTACTGATAGCATCGAGCAAGCCATCGAACGTTCAGGTACAAAAGCAGGAAACAAAGGTAGCGAAGCTGCATTGACTGCTATTGAAATGGTTAATTTATTAAAGGCAATTTAAAGCATGTCTCAAACACTGCAAGCCGCTTATGCAGCAAAACGTAAAGCACGTCGTTTTGCTGTACAAGGTATTTATGAGTGGCAAATGAGTCACAACCCTGTACATGAAATCGAAGCACGTACCCGTGCGGAAAATGCAATGCACAAGGTAGACTTAAACTACTATCACGAACTGTTAACACAAGTGATTGCACAGCACGAAGATCTTGATGCATTACTTATTCCGGTTCTTGACCGTGAACTTAGTGCACTTGATGGTGTAGAGCTAGCAACATTACGCTTGGGTGCTTACGAGTTACGTGATCATTTAGAAGTACCTTATCGTGTCGTTCTAGATGAAGCTATTGAACTCGCTAAACACTTTGGTGGAGCAGATAGCCATAAATACATTAATGGCGTTCTAGATCGTTTAAGTTCAACACTACGTAGTGCTGAAAAACAACAAGCAAACTAATAGGTTTGAAGTTGATATGGCTGAGTTTTCTATTATTGACCAATACTTTAACAGACAATCTTACACAGATGTCACCTTGGGTATTGGAGATGACTCAGCCTTAATTACCCCTCCCGCAAACCAACAATTGGTGATCTGTGCAGATACACTGGTTGCTGGACGTCATTTTCCTCTTGATACTTCTGCCCATGCAATTGGCTGGAAAAGCGTAGCTGTTAATCTTTCAGATATTGCAGCAATGGGGGCAAAACCGCATAGTATTTTACTGGCGCTCAGCCTACCTACAATTGATCATGAATGGCTTGAAGGATTCAGCCAGGGAATTTATGACTGCTGTAATCAATTTGGCGTTGCTCTTATTGGCGGAGATACGACTCAAGGCCCTCATCTCACTATTACTGTTACGGCCATGGGCTGGATTGAAACCGGACAAGCCGTGTTACGTTCAGGTGCCAAAGTCGGTGACTATGTTTGTGTGAGCGGTCAAGTTGGTGATGCCGCGTATGGTTTACAGCACCTAGGTCATCCATTACAAGAAAGACTAGACTACCCGACACCACGTTGTCAGCTTGGACAACAATTGAAGGGATTAGCCTCTAGTATGATTGATATTTCTGATGGATTAGCCCAAGATTTAGGTCATATTTTAAAAGCTTCAAACGTCGGTGCCCGATTACTTTTAGAAAAGTTACCGATTGATTCAACACTACAAGCACTACCGGAACAGCAGCGCTGGCAATATGCGCTTGCTGGTGGCGATGACTACGAATTATGTTTTACAATAACACCGCAAAATTATGAAAAACTTTTGCAAAAACAACTAGACATTAAGATTACAATGATCGGAGAGATCGTTGAGCAAACACAACTAACTTTTGAGCATTTGGGTTCAGATTACCCATTGCAAATTCATGGATACCAACACTTTGCATAAGCCACCGATTCATTTTAAGGACATGTCTTGGTTCAACCGCTGCATCGTTTTCTGTGGAGTTGGTTTCGGATCTGGTCTCGCACCTAAAGCTCCCGGTACTTTTGGCTCTGCCTTTGCCCTACTTTTCGTTCCAATCTGGTTATCGCTTGGCTTTAACTTAAGCTTGATCGCTATCCTTATCATGTCCTTGGTCGGGATTTATATTTGTGGTCAAACTGCGAAAGTCATAAATGTACACGATGATGGTCGAATTGTGTGGGATGAATTTGCAGGGCAATCTATTACCTTTCTTCCTCTCATTTACTTACAACAAATGAACTGGATGTGGGTGATCGTCGGCTTCATATTATTTCGAATTTTCGATGTTTGGAAACCTTGGCCTATCCGTGTTATTGATCGTCAAGTGCATGGTGGTTTTGGTATTATGCTTGACGATATTATTGCCGGTGTATGGGCTGCTCTTTGTACACTAATTATTATCCATTTGACTTAATCATTAGAGTTATTCATGTCAACTACCGTCATTATTCTTGCTGCTGGTAAAGGAACGCGTATGCGTTCTCAGCTTCCTAAAGTATTACAACCTTTAGCGGGTCGCCCACTATTAGGGCATGTCATTGAAACAGCAAAACAATTACAAGCTAAAAATATTATTACGATTTATGGTCATGGTGGTGACCGCGTACAACAAACATTTGCTCAAGAAAATGTTCAATGGGTTGAGCAAGCTGAACAACTTGGTACAGGTCATGCAGTACAAATGACCTTACCTGTACTTCCTAAAGAGGGTGTTTCACTGATTTTATCAGGCGATGTGCCATGTATTAATGCAAATACGCTACAAAAATTATTAGACGCATCGACCCAAACAGGAATTGGCTTAGTTACCCTCACTGTAGATGATGCTACAGGCTATGGTCGTATTGTGCGTCAAGATGGCAAAATTCAAGCCATTGTTGAACATAAAGATGCAAACGAAGCACAACGCCAAATTAAAGAATTCAATACGGGCATTTACTGTGTTAGCAACGCAAAACTTCATGAGTGGTTGCCTAAACTTTCAAATGAAAATGCACAGGGTGAATATTACTTAACTGACATCGTTGCAATGGCAATTGCAGATGGCTTAGAAGTTGCCTCTGTTGAACCAGAGCTTGCTTTTGAAGTTGAAGGGGTTAATGACCGCTTACAACTTGCAGCTTTAGAACGCCAGTTCCAGCAAGAGCAAGTCAAAAAGCTCATGCAGCAAGGTGTAATGTTCTTTGACCCTGCACGCTTTGATTTACGTGGTTCTGTAAAAGTTGGACAAGACGTTCGTATTGACATCAATGTTATTATTGAAGGTGAATGTGAGCTTGGTGATTTTGTAGAAATCGGCGCTGGCTGTATTTTAAAGAACACCAAAATTGCAGCAGGCACTAAAGTTCAGGCCTATAGCGTTTTTGATGGCGCAGTTGTAGGTGAAAATGCTCAGATTGGACCATTTGCACGCTTACGCCCAGGGGCTAAATTGGCAAATGAAGTACATATTGGCAACTTTGTTGAAGTTAAAAACACATCGATTGGACTAGGTAGTAAAGCCAACCATTTCACATACTTAGGTGATGCGGAAATCGGTGCTGAATCAAATATTGGGGCAGGTACTATTACTTGTAATTACGACGGTGCAAATAAACACAAAACCACTATTGGCGATGCCGTTTTTATCGGTTCTAATAGCTCGCTGGTTGCTCCGGTGACCATTGGGAATGGCGCAACAGTTGGTGCGGGTTCTGTGATTACGAAAGATGTAGCCGAACAAAGTCTCTCCTTTGAACGTGCGCAACAAATTTCAAAAGCAAATTATCAACGTCCCCAAAAGGTTAAAAAATAAGAGGATTGAAGTATGTGTGGTATCGTCGGAGGCGTTGCAGAGCGTTGTGTAACCGAGATTTTAATTGAAGGTTTAAAACGTCTTGAATACCGCGGTTATGATTCTGCGGGTGTTGCTTTACTGAATAACCAACAAATTTTACGTGAGCGTCGTGTAGGTAAAGTTATTAATCTTGCCGATGCAGTTGCTGAACACCAGCTTACAGGGGCTATCGGGATTGCGCATACCCGTTGGGCAACACATGGTAAACCAACTGAAAATAATGCTCACCCACATATGTCGGGTAAGGTTGCTGTTGTACATAACGGTATCATTGAAAACTACCAAGAATTAAAAGACGACCTTCAAGCTTTAGGTTATGTTTTTACTTCTCAAACAGATACTGAAGTTGTTGCACACTTAGTTGCTGAAGCTCTAAAAAGCACAGATAGCCTTTTAGATGCTGTTGAAACTGTTGTACCTCAGCTTAAAGGTGCTTACGCACTCGGTATTATCCACAGCGATTATCCAGATGAACTCATTACTGTACGTGAAGGTTCACCTTTAGTCATTGGCGTAGGTATTGGTGAAAACTTTATTAGTTCAGACCAACTTGCACTTCTACCAGTGACTAACCGCTTTATGTACCTAGAAGAAGGCGATATTGCACGTCTTACTCGCACTTCAATTGAAGTATTCGCAAATGGCGAGCGCGTTGAGCGTCCAGTACGAGAGCTTGATGCAACCGTAAGCAGTGCATCAAAAGGTGAATACAAGCACTACATGCTCAAAGAAATTTATGAGCAACCAGAAGCAATCAAGCAAACGATTTCTCAAGCACTTGATGGCAATAGCTTACGTGATGATTTCTTGAAAAATGCTGATGCAGATTTCAACAAAATTCAAAGCGTACAAATCATTGCTTGTGGTACAAGTTACCACTCAGGAATGATTGCAAAATATTGGTTTGAACAACTGATTGGCGTGCCTTGCCAAGTTGAAATCGCGAGTGAATTCCGCTATCGCACCCCTGTAATTGTTGAAAATACACTTTATATTTGTATTTCACAGTCAGGTGAAACTGCCGATACTTTAGCTGCACTACGTGAAACTCAAAAGCGTGCGAAAGCAAACAATATCGATATTCAGACTTTGACTATCTGTAACGTTGCTACGTCTTCAATGGTTCGTGAAACTGATCATCACTTATTGACTCTTGCTGGTCCTGAGATTGGTGTTGCTTCAACTAAAGCGTTCACGACTCAGCTCGCTGCGCTTATGTTGTTAATCTTGAAAATTGGTCAAGTGAAACAACGTATTAGCCCTGCTCTTCTTGAAGAAATTACACGTGAGCTATGGCACAGCCCGAAAGTTATTCTTGATACGCTTAAACATGATCCAGAAATTTTGCGTTTGTCAGAATTATTCGTTGAAAAAAATCACTGCTTATTCTTAGGCCGTGGTACGAATTATCCAATCGCATTAGAAGGTGCATTAAAGCTAAAAGAAATTTCATATATTCACGCAGAAGGCTATGCAGCTGGTGAGTTAAAACACGGCCCATTAGCACTTGTTGATAATGAAATGCCGATCGTGATTCTTGCTCCAAATGATGAAATGCTTGATAAGCTAAAATCAAATATGGAAGAAGTTCAGGCACGTGGTGGTGAATTATTTGTTTTCGCGGATGAAAATAGCGGAATCAGTGAAAAAGACCGTCAACACGTTGTACATATTCCAGCAGTAAACGAATGGTTAGCTCCAATCGTTTATAGCGTACCAGTTCAGTTGTTGTCTTATCACGTTGCTGTATTACGTGGTACAGACGTTGACCAGCCACGTAACTTGGCGAAATCAGTAACTGTAGAATAATAATCAGACATGCTATCTATGCCATAAATGGTGTAGATCGCTTCTGTTGATTAGAAAGCCCGATATGCATTAATTCCTATCGGGCTTTTTTATTGCGTTCATACGACTACACAGACGCTTTTACGTGTAAAAAATCTAGTTTGATAGTAGAAAACTCCCCTAGGACCCTGTGTCACAACGGACTTTTACTTTTGCGCTGATTTAAAGTTTGAGAGATCATTGCGACACAGAGATAAAGGAGCTAAGCGAACTTAGCCCATTTCATTTTTGTCGCAGCGTTGAATGCTGCTGAATAAGTTAGGGGCAAAGTCCTGTGGGAGAACAGGACTTTGCAAACTGGTATGTTTTAAACGTTGTACGGGTTGAGGTGAACAAACCTTTTAAATTCCTGCTGACCATTGGCATCATCATTTGTAATACTGCAAGCACCGACCACAAGGTTTAAAACTAATATAAATTTATGAAGTTTCATATTATTCTCATGATTATTTATATCTTTAGATAAAATAAAAATATGATTAATTCAAATATTAAAATAATTTTTTAAATAACAGTTAATCCTCCCATAAATATAGGAAAATATAATAATTGAAATTTTAAAATAAAAATAATTTATAAATTTAAAAAATCAGGTCGCAAAAAACCTAAATTTTAAATAAATAAAATAGTTAAATGAGAGAGAAAATGAGTTTGAATAATGGCATGGCCAACTCCTTAAAAATGGAGTCCTACCACCAGATCACCGCGAATTAATTTATGGTGGTAGAACGAAAGAGGGTTGACAGACTAGACTTAGCGACCAGCACGCGCGAACGCGTCCCCCTTCCGCCCTACCATAGAGAAAAAGGGGGCACAAAGGTTCCACATGGGAAATACTAAGGAAGTATAACCCATTTGCTAAGTACGGTCTGTCAAAACCGTCTGGCAATGTAGGCCAGCAACGAAATATTAATCGGTATAATAAAGAACGTCAATTTATTTTAATGAAAAAGTTTAAATATAATAATTTTATTTATATTTAAATAATATTATTCTCTTTATTACATTTATGGCTTTTAATTAAATTTAAAATGTAAAATTGAGTTATATATATTTAGCTAACAAAATAGATTAATCGTTAATTTTAATTTAACAGTTTATATAAATATATAGAGAGATATTGCCCGATCATGTAACTTGGCTAAGTCAGTAACTGTAGAATAATTTAAAAATATCGTGTTATGAAAGTCACCTTTGTTCTGATAATTCATCTATTAAAAAGCCTAATATGTCTTTGAAATACCTACTGGACTTTTTTATTACGTTCATGAAACTTTAGAAAATAGTAGTATCTTCTTCTTAAGATATTCTAATAAATACAACTAAATCAATATGTTATATACAAAAACCAACAAAAATTCTTGGATTTATATGTGAAAAATTATGGTATAAATCACGCTTCGAAGTTTACTTGATAATTATTAATTTCGACAATTACAAAAACTTTCTAATTATAAGGAGCAACTCATCATGGCTAATGGATTTCCAGGTGGAAACTTTAGAATCGTTAACAAAGAAACAGGTGCGTGTATCGCAAGCGCATACGGTGGACAAACCCATGGCTTACAAGATGCTGTAAGTTCACTTGGAGAAACGGGTAAGATAGCTTACTCGCATACGAATGATCGACTATTTACAGTACATGACAAGGTTAAAAACATAGAAGAAGAACTTTGGTATTTTGACAGCCGCGACTATCGCAGTGGGCGAGAGAATAAGCTATACAACAAAGTTAAAGATATTCGTTCTAGTTGGGTGCTGGGTGCTTATGTTAAGACAGATGCGATTGCATATAAATTATTAGACAAGGACTTAGAGCATTTCCTCAGTCTTTTACCACAGCAAGATGAAGAAACACTCGCCCACTTAAAAACCAGTGATTGTCTTGATATCGTTAGTCTATTAGATACCTTTATTGATAGTAACGGCGAAGAAACGATTAAATCGGAGCTTGTTGGTAAACTTGATGAGACTAAGCTGAATGACTTTTTAGATGCAGTACTCGCTCATGAGTCAATTCGTCACATCGAACAAAAGTTCCATGAATATGCTTCCTCTCCGTTGCTATTTTTAGATATTCCTGAACTTAAAGATTTACCTAATAGCCCTTTCACTCAGCATAACGAACAACTCTATAAGATTATTCTTGCCTCTGTGCAATTAGATGTCTTGGATCAAAAAGATTGGACTACAAGGTCAGAGTTCCGATTGCATTTACGCCATGACAATATCGATGCTCTACTAAAAAATATGAAGAAAGAGAGCATGGCGGAGCTTCATGTAAAAGCATATAAAGAATATGAAAATACTCAAGACCTCAAAAAAGAAGCCGTAAAAGTCCTTTTAGAGCTTAGAAAAACTCTAAATTTACATACGAATGAAAAAAATATGGATACGGTCAAAAAGATTTTAAAAGTCAGCTTAAAATCAAATGAATCTTTTGAACAACTGCAAACAGCATTGAACAGTACCAATGGTAAAGAAATAAAACCAGTGAATTGGCATAGTGGCGATGTTTTCTTACAAGGCGCGGGTCGTCAGTACCAAACTAATTGGGCATTTGAAGATGGTTATATCTTTGTAGAAGGCCAACCAGATGCTGTACTGACACATATCTGGGGTTCATCTGTAGGTATTAGTCAACGATCTGATGACCCAAACCAACGTTGGGAACTTAAAAGTGCTTAATAGACAGTGACTCTAAAAGCTAAATAAGCTTATTTTCAATCATCCAAAGAATTTAAATCATTCTTTGGATGATTTTTAGTTTTTATAGCCATAAATCTGATTATAAAATTGAAGTACTTATCAATTTCTTATACTTTAAATTGTTTAAAATTCATTCAAAAATAGCAACAATAAGATAGGTAAAACATGATTTCTTTAGAGCTTTTCATTACATTTTTAATTACTACGATTATTTTTGCTTATATTCCGGGTCCGGCAATGCTGTATACCGCTGCGCAGACACTTTCTCGTGGTAGAAAATCTGGTTTGATGGCTGCATTTGGAATTTTCTTAGGAGGCTGTTTTCATATCATTGCAGCCTCTTTAGGCTTAACGACCATCTTTCAAATTATTCCAAAACTCTATGATATTATTAAAATTTTAGGTGCTTTGTATTTAATTTGGTTAGGCATTAAATTAATTAGATCTACCTCGTCCCCGACTCTTCAACAAAATCTTGAAAATGGTCAGTTATCTTTGAAGCAGAGCATTCTGGTTGAAGTTTTAAACCCTAAAACCGCTATTTTTTATATTGCCTTTTTACCTCAATTTATTAATACATCATTAGATTTTCCAGTTTGGTCTCAGTTCATTATTTTAGGACTGATTGTGAATCTGATCTTTGTTTCTGCTGATGTGGTTTGTGTGTTTTTAGCTAATTACATTAGCCAAAAATTAACTAAATCAAAGAAGCCCCAAAAATCTATGTCAGTGATGGGTGGTCTCATTTTTATGGGGCTAGGCTTTTTTCTTGGATTTAAAAATCAGTAGTTTCTACGGGTAAATGCGTACCTAACAAAGAAAAACTAACATCCGCAACTTCCAACGGGTCTGAACTGGTCCAAATAATATGATTTCCCTCATTTGGACTTTCAGAACTTAACTTATATTGATTGAGCTGCCGAATTAATTGCGCTGTTACAGCTTCCGAAGGCTCAATGATTTGAATATCACGGCCTACAATTTCCTGAATCGTATCCGAGACAAAGGGATAGTGGGTGCATCCTAAAATAATCGTATCGACTTTTTGCTCGACCAACGGCGCCAAAATATTTTCTAAATAATCTTTAACTTCCGCGGTATGTGCTTTGCCCGTTTCAATTTTTTCAGCTAAGCCAATACACGGCACTAAAGACACTTTAATATGTTGCGCATACGTTTCAATTAAACTTTTTAAGTTTTTGCCCTTCACCGTAGTTGCGGTTGCCAAGACAGCAATATGCTTACTTTGTGTGATTGCTACAGCTGGTTTTACCGCTGGTTCTATGGCAATAAGTGGCACATTAATTTGCGCTCTAATCGTTTCAATCGCTACTGCCGTCATGGTGTTACAAGCAACCACAATCGCTTTGCACTTCCCGTCATTTATAAGATTTGAAATTAAATGCGTGGTTCGTGAAACAATCCAGTCGCTATCCTTATCTCCATAAGGGACATATTTTGAGTCTGCAAAGTAAATAATATCTTCATTCGGAAGCGCCTGCCGAATGTGCTTAAAGAGAGACAACCCGCCTAAACCAGAGTCAATCATTCCAATCGGGTTGTTATTCATGGTTTATCCTGTATTTCATATATTTAGAAAAATTCTTTCATGGTTGCCAAGTCATTGAGCACGACTTTGGGTTGAATGGTTTTTAATTTTTCAGCCGATGTATAACCCCAACCTACCGCAGCAAAATCAATGCCTGCTTTATCTGCAGCTTCGCCATCAGTCGTTTGGTCTCCGACATAAATAGCCTGCTCTTTATTTAAATTCAAAATATTGAGAACACGCTTAATTCGTTTAGCTTTGCCAAATATAGACGAGCCACCATCAATATGGCTAAAAAGTTCACATAGTTCTTTACCAAGAATACTTTGACAGTTTTCTTTAGAGTTTGAAGTAATAATTGCGAGCGTATATCCTCGATTGTGGAGTTCAATTAAGTGGTCCCGCATACCTTCAAACATGTAAACTTCTTGGTCTCTTTCTTTCATTAAACGAATGAAATCTTTGGCAATCCAAGGCAGTTTCCACCTAGAAACCTTCATCTCTTTCATAATTTCTTTTGGTGAAAGATGTTTGTACTGCTCTACTTCATGTAGCTCTACAGATTTAAATTTATATTTCTTGGCAAGCTGATTTAAAGCACCTAAAAAGAAGCTAAAGGAGTCGACTAAAGTACCGTCCATATCAAAAATAATAGCTTGGTATTCTTTTAAAGATTTTTCCATTTTAAAGTTCTGAAATAAAATATATTTTTTATAATTATATTCTTTTTTTTATTGGTTTTTAAATCAGGCCCAACGAGGACCTGACCTAAATTTCGGATTTTATTTTAAGCTGCCGCTTTTTGTTCTTTTATCCAATTTTTAATACGGGCATCGAGTATATTTAAAGGCAGTGTTCCTGCATTTAAGATCATGTCATGGAACGCTTTGATATCAAAACGATCTCCAAGCTCATGTTTCGCAAGCTCCCGTAGCTCTAAAATTTTGAGTTGGCCCATTTTGTATGCCAATGCTTGGGCAGGAATAGCAATATAGCGGTCTGCCTCTGCCTGAATATCAGGTTCATCTAAAGCTGAGTGTTCACGCATAAAATCAATCATTTGCTGACGGGTCCACTTTTTATAATGTACACCCGTGTCCACCACTAAGCGACAAGCACGGAACAACTCACTCGATAGTCTTCCATAGTCTGAAAGCGGGTCTTTATAGAAACCAACATCTTTACCCAGTTGCTCTGCGTAAAGTGCCCATCCTTCAATGTAGGCGGTGTGGTTGGGTTGCTTTCGGAACATCGGTAAATTTGGCAAGTTTTGGGCAATATCAATCTGCATATGGTGCCCAGGAATCGCCTCATGATAAGCGGTCGCTTCCATTGATATTTTGGAACGTTCAGAGAAGTCGCCAGTATTTACATATACCTGTCCGGGGCGTGAACCATCAGGTGTGCCTTGGTGATACTCCGCACCTGCCGCTTCTTTTTCTCGATATTGCTCTACAGGTAAAACTTCGACTTTATTTTTTGGTAATAAACCAAAGAGCTTCGGCAACTCTGGCTGCATTTGGGCAATATATCCTCGATAAATCTCTAAAATTTCTTCACGGGATTTTGGGAAAACAGCGGGATTTGTTTTTAAGGATTGTTGGAAACTTTTTAAATCGTTAAAACCTTGTGCTTTGGCAATTTTCAGCATTTCCGCTTCTATACGAGCAACTTCTTTTAACCCAAGCTGATGAATATTTTCAGGGCTTTCAGAGGTTGTCGTATTGTTTTCTACATAAAAGCGATAGAGCTCGTCACCGTTTGGCAAGCTCCATATACCCTCGTGTTGTCGTCCATAGGGTAAGTAATCTTTCTGAATAAACGTCCCGAGTTTTTGATAGGCAGGCCGAACATTCTGGTCTATGGCTTGTAGCACTTCACGGCTTAAACGCTCTTGTTCTGCTTTCGAAATATTTTTTGGAAATTGCTTTAATGGAGAGGCAAAAACACTGTCTGCCCCTGCGGGAACTGCAATACTATTAATCTGCTTTGCCACCTTTTCAATTAAATATTTGGGTGGCATCAAACCATCTTTTTGGCCTTGTTTCGCTAACTGAATACCTTGATCAAGAATAAGAGGAATTTGTTTTAAACGAGAAATATAGTCTTGATATTGCTTAGTATTATCAAATGGAATCGAACTAATAAATCCCGGAAATTGTAAATGTAGCCCCCACATTTGATTAAAAGGCATCTCATACAATTTCAAATCATAATTTTTAAGTGTTTCTTTCAACTGATAAATCATTAAATCTTTATTTAATTGATCAGTTGCTGAAAACCCAGTGCTATCAATTGCTTCAAAACGTTTTAAAAAATTTTGCGTACTTTTTTTATCTTTCTCGATCTGATTTTTTGAAAGCTCAGTCCATCGATTGTTATAGCGTAAATCTCCTAAAACGGTTGCAGTTTCAGGACTATTTTTCAAAGTATATTCCCACTGTTCTTGTAAAAGCTGGTTTAAAACTTTCACCCGAACAGAGACATGACTATTTGGTTTAGATTGTGATTTTTCGATGGTATTTGTATTTGTTTCGGGGGGTGCAGCATTAGAAGAATGAGACATCCAAAATAAAACACTGATACAAGCCAATTGTAAGGTTCTGTTTTTCATTTAATTATCCAGAAATATTTAACGAAGGTTAAAATAAAGACAAAACAAATTACGTGCCAAGCAGCATATAAAATGGTGTAAAAATCGAGTATTTTTTTAACTAAATGATTTTATAAATTAATTTTCTTTTTAATTATATTATTTATAGTTGCTATCTATATTCCACATCTGACTTTAATAGACCAAGAACTTAAAAAAAAGTGCACATGAACGATCTCAGTGCACTTTTTTATTTCTACATTAAAAATTGTTTCTCAAGAAAACAAATATTGATAAACAATATAGGCAGCCAACTTTGCAGTTCTATTGTCTAAATCAAATTTTGGATTGCATTCAGCAATATCTAAAAGTTTAATTTTGCCAGTCTCTTGAATATGCTTAAAAATCGCTTCAAAAGTCGCTAAATCAATTCCTTTAACAGCTGGTGCACTGACCCCCGGTGCAACCGCAGCCGCGAAGACATCTAAATCAATCGTAACGTACAAACAGTCTACTTTTTCAATAAAAGCATCAACCGCTGCGAGCACGTTGTTTAGGTTAAAAATATTAACCTCATGGTCACGTAAATATGAACAATTTAGAGCATCGGCTGTATCAAACAAAACTTTAGTATTGGCATGGTTGGCGACCCCAATACATAAATAATTAAATTGTTTTTGATGCTGTTCTGAAAGTCGAGCTGCCTGTAAAAATGGTGTTCCAGAGGTGGCATGTTCAGCTTCACGCAAATCAAAATGGGCATCGAAGTTAATAATGCCTATTTTTTTATCTGGCGCGTGGGCTTGTACATATTGGAACAGACCGCTAAAGCTGCCAAATGCAACTTCATGTCCACCACCCAGTACAATCGGTTTTAAACCATTTTGTAGGCTAGTTGCGACTTGCTCAGCCAACTCTGTTTGGGCTTGCTCTAAATTGTCATATTCGCAGGTCACTGTACCCAAATCGACAATACTGACTGGACGATGAATAGGTAAATTGGCAAGCTGATTACGGATTGCGTCTGGCGCATCGGCAGCACCGACTCGACCTTTGTTACGTTTCACGCCTTCATCAGAGCTAAAACCAATCAGCGCAAATTCAGCATGTTGGGTTTTATTCATAATATGATGAATACGTTGGTGTGCTTCACCTTCGCCATCATGGCGGCCTTGCCATTTAAATGTGTGATTCATGTGACACCGTTTAAAAAATAACTTCTTGTCCATGCTGAACGACTCGCTTAGGCAAATCTCCGCCAAGCCAGTAAACAATTTCAGATGGATGCTCAATATCCCAAGCCACAAAGTCAGCGACTTTACCCTGCTCTAAACTGCCGTGTGTTTGCTCTAAACCGAGCGCTTGTGCAGCATGAATGGTGACACCCGCTAATGCTTGCTCTGGCGTTAAACGGAAGAGCGTACTGCCCATGTTCAGCATTAAACGTACAGAAAGTGCTGGAGATGTGCCCGGATTTAAATCACTCGAAAGCGCAATACGCACGCCATGTTTAATAAGACTTTCAATTGGTGGGTATTGTGTTTCACGCAATAGATAAAAAGCGCCCGGTAGTAACACCGCAACCGTACCCGACTCTGCCATGGCTTTAACATCATCTTCAGTCATGTACTCTAAATGGTCAGCCGACAACGCATGATAACGTGCTGCCAAACTTGAGCCACCTAGCGATGAGAGCTGCTCAGCATGAAGCTTAACGGGTAGACCTAATGATTGTGCCGTTTTAAAAACACGTTCGACCTGAGCAGGTGAAAATGCCAAATGCTCACAGAATGCATCAACTGCATCGACTAAACCTTCAGCATGCAGTTTAGGCAGCATTTCTGTACAGATATGCTCGATATAAACATCGCTTTGGTCTTTGTACTCTGGCGGCAACGCATGCGCAGCTAAACAGGTACTTTTGACCGTCATCGGTAAAGCTTCACCAATTTGACGAATCACACGCAGCATCTTGCGTTCATTTTCATAATTGAGTCCGTAACCAGACTTAATCTCGATAGTTGTAACGCCGTCTTTTTGCATACAGCGAATACGTTTAAGTGCTGAGCTTAGTAATTGTTCTTCGTTTGCTTCACATGTTGCACGTACTGTACTGGCAATGCCACCACCGCTTGCTGCAATTTCAGCATAGCTCACACCTTGCAAGCGTTTTTCAAACTCAACACTACGGTTGCCACCAAAAACACTATGCGTATGACAGTCGATCAACCCCGGGGTTACCCAAGCGCCATTTAAGTTAACTGTTTCGGAATAAGTGTCGGCAGGAAGTTGTTGTTGTTTTCCAATCCAGTGAATCAGATGCCCTTCTGTGACTATTGCTGCATCTTCAATATAGGAATATTGCCCATTTTGCATGGTCGCAATGTGGCAATTTTGCCAAAGTTTTTTCATTAGCCCTTCCTCAAAACTGCCCAATAGTTCAACCATTGGGCAGTTCATTTGTTAGCTTTCTATCTCAACATTTTGCTGGATAGGATTACTTTCCTTTCCCAAGCTTTGCTCTGGCTTTACCCAAATGCGATAAGCAATCGTTAAGAGAGCAAGCCAAGTGATTCCTACATAAATTGCAGGACGTGAATCTGGGAAATACCCCATCATGACTAAGATGAACGCCATAAAACCAATCGCAAACGCAGGTGCATATGGCCAACCCCAGATAGGGAAATCAAGTGCTTTAATCTCAGCAGTAGATAACTTACGGCGCATTGCGACTTGCGAAAGTAAAATCATGAGCCACACCCAAACAGTTGCAAAAGTTGCAATTGATGCAATGATCATGAATACATTTTCAGGAATCAGGTAGTTCAGCACCACACCAATTAATAGCACACCTGCCATAACCACTACGGTCATCCATGGCACGCCATTACGTGATAATTTCTGAAAAACTCGAGGTGCTTGACCACGATTTGCCATGCCATAAAGCATACGGCCAGCACCAAACACATCACTATTAATTGCCGAGATTGCAGCGGTCACCACCACCATATTTAAAATATGCGCAGCAGATGGAATTCCTAGATTTTCAAAAATTTGAACGAATGGACTACCTTGGCTACCAATTTGATTCCATGGGAAAATCGACATAAGTACAAAAATGGTCAGTACATAGAAAAGTAAAATACGTACTGGAACAGCATTAATTGCTTTTGGTAAAGTGGTTTTCGGATCTTGTGATTCACCTGCTGTAATACCAATAATTTCGATACCACCGAAAGCAAATACAACCACAGATAAACATGCAACTAAGCCGGCAATCCCATGTGGCATAAAGCCATCATAAATCCATAAGTTTTGAATACCTGGAACTACACTGCTATGTTCAGCATGGAAGCCGTAGAACATTAAGCCTATTCCACCTAAAATCATGGCAACAATGGCGCTCACCTTGACAATAGACAGCCAAAACTCGAGCTCACCAAAGACTTTAACGTGAATAAGGTTAATTGCACCTAAGAACATAATCAGGGATAAAATCCAGATCCACCGTGGTACATCGGGATACCAGAACCCCATATAAATACCAAAAGCAGTCACATCGGCAATTGCAACAATCACCATTTCAAAGACATACGTCCAGCCTGTCGTAAAACCAGCCAATGGACCAATGTACTGTGATGCATAGTGGCTGAATGAGCCAGAGACGGGATTATGGACAGCCATTTCACCTAAAGCGCGCATAACGATATAAATTGCAATCCCTGCAACGATATACGCAAGTAATACTGAAGGCCCTGCCATTTTAATCGCAGTTGCCGAACCATAGAAAAGCCCAGTTCCAATTGCTGAGCCCAATGCCAAGAAACGAATATGGCGGGTGTTTAAACCCCGCTGTAGTGTGGAGTTTTGTGACATTATAATCTCCAATCCTTGAGGATATTTAGTTAGATTCGGCCACTCCATGTGACCGTTTTATCAATCACACTTCAGATAAACTAGGGAGTAGTTTTGGAATAATTAACTCGTTTAAGCAGCCGCTTGAGAGTAATTCACTTGCTTGCTCAATATCAGGAGCAAAGAAACGGTCTTCACTGTAGTAAGGCACTTGAGCGCGCAAGATTTTACGAGCTTGTTCAAGTTTAGGCGAGCTTTTTAGGCCTTCACGGAAGTCTAGACCCTGACAAGCGCCTAACCATTCAACAGCTAAAATGCCACGGACGTTGTCAGCCATATACCAAAGACGTTTACCCGCATTCGGAGCCATTGATACATGGTCTTCCTGATTCGCTGAAGTTGGCAAGCTATCCACACTTGCCGGATGTGCAAGCGCTTTATTGTCACTTGCAAGAGCAGCAGCGGTAACTTGAGCAATCATAAAGCCCGAGTTAACACCACCATTTGCCACCAAGAACGGTGGAAGTTGTGACATGTGACGGTCCATCATCATCGAAATACGACGTTCAGACAGTGAACCAATTTCTGCAATTGCCAAAGCTAGATTATCGGCCGCCATTGCTACAGGTTCTGCATGGAAGTTACCACCAGAAATCACGTCACCTTGTTCAGCAAAAACAAGCGGGTTATCAGATACAGCATTCGCTTCAATTTCTAGTACTTCAGCAGCCTGACGGATTTGGGTTAAACATGCACCCATCACCTGTGGTTGGCAACGTAAAGAGTATGGGTCTTGAACTTTGCTACAGTCTTCGTGCGAATGTGCAATTTCACTTGAGTCTGTTAAGAGATCACGATAAGCCGCAGCCACATCAATTTGGCCACGTTGACCACGTACTTCGTGAATACGAGCATCGAATGGTGCACGTGAACCCAGCATTGCTTCAACGCTTAAGCCACCACAAACTGTTGCAGCTGCAAATAAATCTTCCGCTTCAAATAAGCCGCGTAAAGCATAAGCGGTTGAAACTTGTGTACCATTTAAAAGTGCTAAACCTTCTTTAGCTGCTAAAGAAATCGGTTCTAAGCCTGCAACTTTTAAAGCTTCAACTGCGGGTAACCATTCACCTTTATAACGCGCCTTACCTTCACCAAGTAACACTAAAGACATGTGTGCAAGTGGTGCCAAGTCACCTGAAGCACCGACTGAACCTTTAAGTGGAATGTGTGGGTAAACTTCGGCATTAATTAAGGCCAACAAAGCATCAATCACTTTACGACGAATACCAGAGAAACCACGCGCCAAGCTATTTGCTTTCAATAGAATAATTAAACGAACCATTGCATCATCGAGTGCTTCACCAACACCTGCGGCATGTGAAAGAACCAATGAACGTTGTAACTTTTCTAAATCTTCAGGAGCAATTTTGGTTGAAGCAAGTAAGCCAAAGCCTGTATTAATGCCGTAAGCTGTACGTCCTTCATTTACAATTTTCTCAACGCAAGCCACGCTTGCATTAATTGCAGATGAAGCACTTTCATCTAATTTAACTTTGATCGGGTTGAGGTAGGCTTGACGTAAATCGGCTAAGGTCAGTTTTCCCGGTTGGATCAATAATTCCATGTTGGCTTCCTAATTTTTTGCACTATATTCTGCTGAGACGGTGCTTTTCACAATTGCAAAAAGCACCGCTAGTTCTTCCGTGTATTTTTATTGCGTGATCATTGGCAAGTGTAGGCCTTGCTCTTTCGCACAGTTAATCGCAATTTCATAACCTGCATCGGCATGACGCATAACACCTGTTGCAGGGTCATTGGTCAGTACGCGAGCAATACGTGCAGCAGCTTCATCTGTACCATCACACACAATCACAACGCCTGAGTGTTGAGAGAAGCCCATACCTACACCACCACCGTGATGTAAAGACACCCAAGTTGCGCCGCCTGCTGTATTGAGCAACGCATTTAATAAAGGCCAGTCTGATACTGCATCTGAGCCGTCTTGCATTGCTTCAGTTTCACGGTTTGGACTCGCAACCGAACCTGAGTCTAAATGGTCACGGCCAATCACAACTGGAGCTGATAATTCACCGCTACGAACCATTTCGTTAAATGCCAAACCAAGTTTTGCACGTAAGCCTAAACCTACCCAGCAAATACGCGCTGGTAAGCCTTGGAAGCTAATACGTTCACGTGCCATGTCTAACCAGTGATGTAAATGTTCATCATCAGGAATTAACTCTTTAACTTTGGCATCTGTTTTATAAATGTCTTCTGGGTCACCAGAAAGCGCTGCCCAACGGAATGGACCAATACCACGGCAGAACAATGGACGGATGTATGCAGGTACGAAGCCTGGGAAATCAAAAGCGTTTGCTACACCTTCTTCTTTCGCCATTTGACGGATGTTATTACCATAGTCAAAAGTTGGAACACCCATTTTTTGGAAATCAAGCATCGCTTGTACATGCTTCGCCATCGACTGTTTTGCAGCTTTTACAACAGCTTCTGGTTCAGTTTTCGCACGTGCACGGTATTCATCCCAAGTCCAACCTATTGGTAAGTAGCCATTAAGGGGATCGTGCGCACTTGTTTGGTCAGTCACCATGTCTGGACGTACACCACGGCGTACAAGCTCAGGTAAAATTTCAGCAGCGTTACCATGAAGCGCAATTGAAATTGCTTTACCTTCTTTTGTATAGCGGTCAATACGCGCTAAAGCATCATCTAAATCAGTCGCTTGTTCATCTACATAACGCGTACGTAAACGGAAATCGATACTTGCTTGTTGGCATTCAATGTTTAAAGAACACGCACCTGCAAGTGTTGCAGCTAAAGGCTGAGCACCACCCATACCGCCCAAACCAGCAGTAAGAACCCAACGACCTTTTAAGTCACCGTTGTAGTGTTGGCGGCCTGCTTCAACGAAAGTTTCGTAAGTACCCTGCACAATGCCTTGGCTACCAATGTAGATCCATGAACCTGCTGTCATTTGACCGTACATAGCCAAAGCTTTAGCGTCTAATTCGTTAAAGTGTTCCCAGTTTGCCCAGTGTGGTACAAGGTTTGAGTTTGCAATTAAAACGCGTGGTGCATCTTTATGAGTTTTAAATACACCTACTGGTTTGCCTGATTGAACCAATAAAGTTTCGTCAGTTTCAAGATTTTTTAGCGTATCTACAATTTTGTCGAAACATTCCCAGTTTCGTGCTGCACGACCAATACCGCCGTATACAACTAACTCTTTCGGGTTTTCTGCAACGTCCGGATCAAGGTTATTCATCAACATACGTAATGGGGCTTCAGTTAACCAACTCTTAGCCGTTAATTCAGTGCCGCGTGGTGCACGAATTTCTACATCACGAAATTTTGTTGTCGTTGTTGTCACAGTCGGACTCCTTCCTTTGAGCTTACATCAGCAGAACATCACTTGTTTCTGCATTTGTATAGTAATGTATTAACTTGTATATACATCCATATACTACACAAATATTTTTCGGCGTGAAGAGGGTGACTCATATTTTTTTAAAAAAATTGAATAAGCTTATGAATTAAATTAATTTATTTTTATATTAGGTATAAAAAAAGCACATATCTTTTAAATCGACATGTGCTTTTTAAGTCGTAAATGATGTCTTTTTATCTTTGAATTAACTCAATGACATAGCAGCTTTTGAGTTGTTTTTTGGGAAAACTGATCGATGTCACGCCAGTATTTTTCTCAATTTTTAGCGTCTCGTGAGCAGCAAGCTGAACGGAATGATCATCCACCTTTACTTGTGTCTCACCACCCTGATTAAAAATGAAAATCAGGTCTGCCGAGCTAATAAATGCCTGCTCCGCTGCATCATTCAACCACTGAAAGCGGGCATGAAACCTTGCAGGATCATAAATTAAATTTAAATCTCGAATTACCCCATCGACCAGTTCACTTTGAACCTGACTATCACCATGAAAAGCAAAAATATCGCCTTGGTTCAGCATTTTAGCAGGAAGATCATCGACATGCAGCACCATGCCCTGCCCATCAAGTACGCTAATAATGCGCTGCTTATTGGGAAATAGCGAAAATGGCCCAGAAGTGGACACATCTGCCATCGAAATGCGCCAGTCAAAGTCGCCTTCACCTTGGCTTCGCGCAATTTCTAAAGTAAAGCCTGCACCATTTTTCCAAAGCATTTTTGTATATTGATCGGCCCTGATCAATTTAATCATGGGTTAAATTTCCCTTCGAGATAATAGCGACTACCCGGATAAATCAAACGCGCACTTGAAATGAGTTGTTTGTTTGACCATGTGCGGCGACGGATGAGTAAACACGGTTCAGCTTTGGTAATCTTTAACCATTTACACTCTTGCGGAGATGCTAAAACTGCCTCGACAATATGCTCACCTTCTGACACAGGTGCTTTTGCCATGAGGTAAGCATTAGGCGTAATGGTTTTAAAATCTTGTTGTAGATAATCTGGAATCAGCGCTGCATCAACTAAACGATCTTCGACCTGAACAGGCACATCATTTTCATAATGCACAATAATCGAGTGAAATAATCTTTGCCCTTCACGAGTCTGCATTAACACGCTTTGCTCTGCATTTGCATAAATTTGTTCTAAGACTAAAACTTCAGCGTGGTGCTTATGATTTCGTGCAATAATCTCATCGGCAATATTATTAATTTGAAACAGTGCAGTTCGGCCTTGCCCTTCGGCAACGAAAGAACCAACACCCTGAATACGTACCAATAAACCTTCAGTTGTTAGCTCCCGTAATGCACGGTTTACCGTCATACGGCTACAACCGAGTTGATTAACCAGTTCACTTTCCGAAGGAATTTTTTTATTTACAGCCCAAGTACCTTCATAAATTTTTTGTGAAATCAGTTGTTTTACACGTTGATATAAAGGAACTGGACTATCAGCTTCAATCGAAAGCTCAGTATGTTCTTGTTTTGATGTTCTGGGCATAACTAATTACTCAAAAAAGGCAGCAGGCAAAAACAGTATTTTAGTTGACATGCTATGTATATACAACCACATACAACATGTTAATTTATGAATTAAATAGATTTTAAAAAGTTTAAAAAATAAACATATCTCAATAAGAGCTAATTTAAAGTTTTATGTAGAGAAATTCAAATATATTAGGATTTTATCAATATTTATTTAATAGTTATTTCTGCTAAGTCTATGCTCAATTCAAGGATATAAAAAGTATCGCCTTTTCTAATTTACGAAATGATGCTTAAAACTTTTATTTAAAATAACTGATCGATAGTATTCTTCTGCCACACAGTATATTAATAAAACTGGAAGCACATCGAATGCGTAATTATAAAATAGATATTCTTCGAGGAATCTCTATCCTTTTGGTTCTTTTACACCATTTTAATATTCCCTATAAACTTAAAGATACATGGTTAGGTTTTGATTTCTTAGGTGAAGCATTTAGCACAGTCATCGCAAGAAATGGAAATTATGGCGTTACCATGTTTTTTGTGATTTCGGGTTTTTTAATTACCCATCACACTTTAAAAAGAGATAAACAATTTTCCGCAATTAACCTCAAGCATTTTTATATCCGACGGGCAGCGCGTATTTTACCGTGTCTGATATTACTCATTTTAGGTGTAAGCATACTTGGTTCATTTGACTTAAAACCCTTTATGAACCAAGCACCGAATGGCATTGAGGTTTCCTATCCACTAACAATTTTTGCGGCTTTAACCTTCTGGATGAATATCCTGATTATTAAATTTGGTTGGGTAAACTACGCTTTGGGGGTGTTGTGGTCACTCTCTGTAGAAGAAGTTTTTTACTTTGTTTTCCCATTATTGTGCCTGCTCACGCGTAGTAATAAGGTCTTTATTGCTTTACTTGTTGGCGTAATTTTATATGGCCCTTATTTTAGATCTCTGCATTTTGGAGAAGAAAGCGGCGCTTATTTATATCATTATTTTTCAAGTTTTGACGGCATAGCAATTGGCTGTTTAACGGCGATTTTTTCTCATACATATCGCCCAGATTGGACTTATAAGAAACCTCTTTCATGGTTAATTATTTTGAGCATGACCGCTCTATATTTATATGCGCCAATTAAAGAAGTGAGTACATGGGGTATTAGCTTATTTGCTCTTGCCACAGGCTTGCTGATTTTGTGTTTTCAGCATCCTTCCGAAACGCAAGCGCATGACCTATTTACCAAAGTGATGGTCTGGTTAGGACAAAGAAGTTATGAGACTTATCTGTTTCATCTGGTTGTATTGGGCCTTATGAAAGTTGCGTTTATTCCTGTTCAAACCGACTCTAGCATTAAAATTATGCTTTTAATTAGCTATCTGGTTTTGACTTTTATCATCAGCGCAGCGATTGAAAAATACTATTCAACTCCGCTTAACAGCTACATTCGAAAGGTTTTCATTAAAGACAAATCATAAAAAAAGCCCCTTTAAAATAGGGGCTTTTTTAATTAAGCAATCAACATGGTTTCATCATCTTGCTTAAAAGGATTAGACCAACTCTGCCAAGCTTGTGGCCCTAAAGCCATTTCTTCATCGTTTAACAAGCAGCGATCTAAGCGTTGTATTAAAGCCTGCTCATCCATTTGCATACCAATTAAAACCAGTTCCTGACGCGCATCACCTGTGCGGGCATCCCAGTTTTTCTTGATTTGTTCAATGCTGGCTAGGTCACTCGGCCAATCTTCTTCTGCAACGGCGGCCCACCAATAACCTGCCAAGCCGTGTCGAGCCATTGCACCTGCTTGTGACCATGAATAAGCCAATGTCGGTTCGGCAGCCAACCAGAAAAAGCCTTTCGAACGCACGACTCCCGGCCATTCAGCCTGTACCAAATCATAAAAACGCTCTGGATGAAAAGGTCGACGCGCGCGGTAAACAAAGCTACTGATTCCATATTCTTCAGTCTCTGGCGTATGCTCACCACGTAACTCTTTTAACCAGCCTGGTGCTTGTGCAGCTTCATCAAAATCGAATAATTGCGTATTTAAAATTTTATCTAAAGCGATCTTTCCAAATTGAGCAATTTCAATTCGGACACGCGGGTTTAAAGTTTTTAAAATGGCGATGAGTTGGTCTTGCTGAGCCTGATCAATCAGGTCAATTTTATTCAGCACAATCACATCACAAAACTCAATCTGGTCGATAAGGAGATCAACCACAGTTCTCTCATCTTGTTCGCCTAATGACTCGCCGCGTTGTTGCAGGGAGTCAACTGAACTGTAATCTTTAAGAAAGTTAAAAGCATCGACTACCGTGACCATGGTGTCGAGTCGAGCGAACTCATTGAGTGAGTTTCCATCTTCATCTTCAAAGGTAAAGGTTTCTGCCACAGGTAAAGGTTCTGAAATGCCAGTTGACTCAATGACTAACTGGTCAAAGCGTCCTTCATCAGCTAAACGTCTTACCTCAACCAATAAATCTTCTCGTAGCGTACAACAGATACAGCCATTACTCATTTCAACCAGCTTTTCATCTGTTCTTGAAAGCTCCGCCCCACCTTCGCGTACTAATGCCGCATCAATATTCACTTCAGACATATCATTGACAATCACGGCAATACGGCGGCCTTCACGATTATTTAAAATATGGTTGAGTAATGTGGTCTTTCCTGCACCTAAAAAGCCCGATAGAACAGTGACAGGAAGCTTGGCAAATGAGTTGGCGATTGCAGTGCGCATGGCTTGATCTCTTTGAATAATATTTAAACTGATCATGGCTGGCCATTTAATATGACCAGATCACAGGCGTAATCTATTTCTAAACCACAATAATGTTATGTTATAACATAACTATTGATCAAGTTTTTATTCCGCTTTTATTCAAAACAACTCAGTTAGTCTTTGAAAAAATTGCTTTTATAGTCCCTGACAAATTGAGGTTTTGTAGTGATGGTCAGGCCCCCATGCACGGAATCCTTGGCTATCAATATGAATTTGTCCCGAAGCATAAACACCTAGTCCCATATTAAGCGCTTGACCTTTTGTGGCCCAAAACTGACAAAGTTTGGTTTTGGTTTGTTGAATATTAAACTGGTCTAAATCACTCGGCTGTTCTGGCCCAATTCGAAAATCAAGCGCTGCATTAAAGACATGTCGGGAAGCATCAGCACCACCTGCACAGCGGTTTAGATATAACGCTCGGTAGACCGAAGTCACTTCAAAATCATTAATTACACCATCCTCAACTAACGCTTTTAAAATACTAAGTGTCGGAACGATATTGGACCAAATCTCGCGTGGTGGCACTGCGTAAGGCTCAACTCCACATTTTTGCCAATCTCGAGCTGAGCGTAATAACTCATGGTCTGGCACTAAATCGGCAAGTCCCTTTTGCTTAAGAAATTGCTTGTAAGCTTGCACAGACTGTCGATGGTCTGCTGTTGCTAACCACGCAACATACGCCTCGGGTTGAGGCTTTATTCTGACCACTGTTTTTGTAGGTTGAGGTAAAGTTGTTTGGGTATGCAGAGGAATTGTTGGCTTGGGAGTTTGAGTGCTACATGCTGTGAGAGATAATAAAATTAAACCGAAATAACGCTTCATAAATATGCTCTATCTTCACCAAAAATGGGAAAATTGCTCATCATTAAATTAATGAAATGTTATATTATAACAATAATAAAATCCTTTAATTTCTGTTGCTAAATTTTAAAAATAAAAAAGGACGTATGAGATACGTCCTTTTTTAAATACAACTCAATAATTTATTAAATATCTGCTTCTAAGGCAGGTACAGACTGCTCAGCTTTTAATTTTCGGCGTTTAAATTGATACGCCACCATTAAACATAAGATCCAACCAGGAATCATCATGACCGCAACACGCATATCTGGTGTTAAAGACATCACGATCAAAATGCCAAGCATAAATAGTATGCATAGATAGTTGCTAAACGGATACATAAAGCTTGGGAACTTCGTTGTTTGCCCTTGGCGCTGCATATATTTGCGGAATTTTAAATGCGTCCATGAAATTACAACCCAGTTAATTACAATCGCTGCAACCACCAGCATCATGAGTAAACCAAATGCTTTTTCAGGGAAAATATAATTTAACAGTACACATAAAATAGTGACTGCCGCAGAAAGGATCACTGCATTGGTTGGAATACCGCGTTTATTAATACGTGCAAATACTTTTGGTGCATTTCCTTGTTGCGCAAGGCCTAACAACATACGGCTACTGCAATAACTTGTCCCGTTATAAACTGAAACAGCAGCAGTCAAAATCACAAAGTTTAATAACGTTGCAATTCCTTGGCTATCTAAAGAAGCAAAGACCATTACAAACGGACTTCCGCCTTGTGCCATTTGGTTCCATGGGAACAGCGAGAATAAAACAAAAAGCGTCGCAATATAGAAAATCAAAATACGATAAATAATTTGATTCACAGCTTTAGGTAAAGTTTTATCAGGGTCACGTGCTTCAGCTGCAGTAATACCGAAAAGCTCAATACCACCAAAAGCAAAAATAATGACCGCCATTGCCATCACTAAGCCTTCAACACCAAACGGGAAGAAACCGCCAATTGCCCAGAGGTTTGAAATGCTTGCCTGTGGACCTGCTGTGCCTGTTGCAAGTAGATATGAACCAAAGCCAATCATTGCAAGAATCGCTAAGATTTTGACAATAGAAAACCAAAATTCCATTTCGCCAAAAAACTTAACGTGTAGCAAATTAATGCCGTTAATTAAGACAAAGAAGGCTAAAGCAGATGCCCACGTCGGGATTTGCGGCCACCAATATTGAATGTAAAGACCAATTGCGCTTAGTTCTGCCATACAGACGAGTACATTGAGTACCCAATAGTTCCATCCTGACATGAACCCTGCAAATGGTCCCCAATATTTGTAGGCAAAATGACTAAAAGATCCACTAACTGGCTCTTCTACCACCATTTCACCAAGCTGACGCATCATTAAAAAAGCAATAAATCCTGCAATGGCATAACCGAGGATGACCGATGGACCTGCTAATTTAATCGATTGTGATATACCAAGAAAAAGCCCTGTGCCAATCGCCCCACCCAATGCAATAAGCTGGATGTGCCGATTACTCAAACCATGTTTCAGGTTTCCTTGCTCTTGTGCTGACATATGATTATTCTCATCCGTGTCACGTAATTTTTTTCCAATAAATTACGTATATCATAAATTGATCAAACTTTCATAGAGATTCATGAAAAAATAATTGCGTGACTTTTCTCATGACCGCGAATGAAAACAGAAAATACAAGAAATGACAATTATTATGAAATGTGTAATTAAATTATGTATTGCGTAATTTGATGAATTCAGTATTATAGAGACATGAAGCAATTGGTTGTGCTCGGTCTATATCAAACTCATAAGACAAAAGATGATCTAAGCAAAGGTTAAAACTTATTGAGTAGCTCAGTCCTAGACCGAACTTTTATTTGTATAAGACCCGAGATAAAGACAAGGAAGCGAAAATGGAACAAAAACTAAACTCTTTTATTGAAGTTTCACCTCAATCAGATTTCACTATTCATAATTTGCCTTACGGTGTTTTTAGCAGAGCTAACGAAAGTGAGCGTCAAGTTGGTGTAGCTATTGGTGATTGGGTGATTGATCTCGCTGCTCTTGAAAAGCACGGTCTTTTAAAACTTTCAGAACAAGACACATATTTTAACCAGCCTACTCTGAATAAATTTATTGAGTCTGGCAAAGCCAACTGGTCAAAAGTTCGTAAGACACTACAGTCTCTTCTCTCGGTTGAAAATTTAACGCTTCAAGAAAATGAAGCATTGCGTCAGGAAGTTTTGGTTAAGCAAGACAATGTTACTTTGCATTTACCACTTCAAGTATCTGGTTATACCGATTTCTATTCTTCTAAAGAACATGCCACCAATGTAGGCTGTATGTTCCGCGACCCTAAAAATGCTTTACTGCCAAACTGGACTGAATTGCCTGTTGGTTATAATGGTCGTGCTAGTTCTGTTGTAGTCAGTGGCACTCAAGTCGTACGTCCATCTGGACAAATTAAACTTCCAAATGAAGAGCGCCCAGTTTTCTCAGCTACGCGTAAACTCGATTTCGAACTTGAAACAGCATTTGTTATTGGTAAACCAACGGAGCTTGGCCAGCCAATCTCAATTGAAAATGCTTGGGATCATATTTTTGGAATGGTATTACTCAATGACTGGTCAGCACGCGATATCCAGCAATGGGAATATGTGCCTTTAGGCCCTTTCAATTCAAAATCATTTGCTAGTGCCATCTCACCTTGGGTAGTCACACTTGAAGCACTTGAGCCATTTAAAGTGGAAGGCCCAAAACAAGAGCCTAAACCTTTAGCGTATTTACAAGAAAATATCGCGAATAGTTATGACATTAATTTGAGTGTTGAAATTCAAAGCCCGAAATCGGCACAAGCTGACGTGATTTGCCAAACTAATTTTAAATATATGTATTGGTCTATGGCTCAACAGCTCACTCACCACACCATTGGCGGCTGTAACGTTCAGGTTGGTGATTTAATGGGCTCAGGTACTATTTCAGGTTCTACACCAGATTCGTATGGCAGCTTGCTTGAGCTTACATGGAACACCACCAAGCCTTTAACACTTGCCAATGGTGAAACTCGTGGTTTCTTGCAAGACGGCGATACACTCATTATGAAAGGTCACTGTGAGAAAAATGGTATTCGCATTGGCTTCGGTGAAGTTCGAAATACAGTCCTTCCTGCATTAAATTTCGATTTTGCAGAAACTTCGGAGCCTGACTATGAAGCTGTATAGTTACTTTCGTAGCTCTGCAGCCTACAGAGTACGGATTGGTCTAAACATTAAAGGTTTAGCTTATGAGACTGTTCCAGTTCATCTGGTAAAAAACGAACAGCAAAGCGAAGACTATTTAAAGTTAAACCGTAGTGCTCTAGTTCCGACTTTAATTGACGGCGATTTAACCTTGTCTCAATCGTTAAGTATTTTGGAATATCTAGATGAGCAATATCCAGAAACCAAACTACTTCCAAGTGATGTGCAAGAGAGAGCAAAAGTTCGCGCTTTTGCTCAAGCAATCGCTTGCGATATTCATCCATTAAATAACTTACGCGTACTGAAATATTTAAAAAATGACTTAAATGTTTCAGATGAGCAGAAAAATTATTGGTATCAGCACTGGATTATTGAAGGCTTTCAAAATCTCGAACAGCTACTTCAAGATTCAAATGGACAATTCTGCTTTGGACAACAAGCAACAATTGCTGATTGCTGCCTGATTCCACAAGTCTACAACGCGAAACGCTTCAAGATTGATTTATCTGCGTTTCCAAAAATTGAATCGATTTATCACCATTGTTTGTCTATCCCAGCCTTTTATAACGCGGCGCCAGAACAACAACCAGATTGGGAATAGTAAAAAGGAGTTTTAATATGACATTTGCCATTAAAAAAATACATCACGTTGCATATCGTTGTAAGGATGCGAAAGAAACTGTTGAGTGGTATAAAAAAATGCTCAATATGGATTTCATTTTAGCTTTTGCTGAAGACCATGTGCCGTCAACTAAAGCCTTTGACCCATACATGCATTTATTCTTAGATGCTGGTCAAGGCAACGTTTTGGCATTTTTTGAATTGCCAACTCAACCAGAAATGGGCCGAGACGAAAATACGCCTCAATGGGTACAGCATATTGCTTTTGAAGTTGAAGACTTAAATGCGTTGATGGCTGCCAAGCAACATTTAGAAGAAAATGGTGTGAAAGTCTTAGGTGTGACTAACCATGGCATTTTCCACTCAATTTACTTCTTCGATCCAAATGGCCATCGTTTAGAACTAACTTATAACGATGCTCATGCTGAAGAAAAAATTGCAAAAATTACTGAAGAAATGAAAACTGAAATGTTAGAGGAATGGAGTAAAACCAAACGCGCTCCGCACCACACTCATTTCTTACATGAAGAAGAGTTAGGAACCTAATTTTAAAAGAGCGAACTAAAAAGTCGGCATTGATTAGAATTGTTTTAAGATCAGTTCTATATCAATGCCGATTTATATTATTTAAAAACGCTAAATTTCTAGAAAATTGCGCTATAAATAAGTAAATAGTGATTTTAGAAAATTGTTGGTTATTAAACATGTCAATTTCGCTAATAGAAAAAGGTGATTTCTATTTTTCACTAGGCTCAGGCATGATGTAAAACGCACCAATTTCAATTTATGTTTTGATCGTCACTGTTTAACAGCTGAAGTAAATTTATTAAGGGTATTTAAATGATTGAAGAAAAAGTATCTGGGGGGGTTCAATCACTTGAAGTCGGTTTATCTGTACTAAACGCCCTTTTGGAACACAATCAACCTATTATTCTCAAAGATCTGTCTAGCAAGCTAGAAATGCATCCTGCAAAGGTTCACCGCTATCTGGTTAGCCTTATTCGAATGGAATATGCAAAACAACTTGATGATGGGCAATATGCTTTAGGTGATCAGGCATGGCGCTTAGGTCTCAACTGTGTCCAGCATAGCGACACACTACAGCTGGTACAGCATTTAATTTACGACCTACAAAACAAAATTGGTTGCGGTATACAAATTAGTAAATGGTCACCAAAAGGCCCTGTCGTGGTTCAGTCGATTGAATCAAACCACCCTATTTCAATTGTGACTAAAGTCGGCTCGATTATGCCTTTAGTCAATTCTGCTGCGGGACGTCTATTTGCTTCTTATCTTCCAGAACATTTTGTTCGTCCCTTAATGGAAGCAGAATGGCAAAAGCATCAGGAACTTGGTCTGCACATCGCACCACAAAACTGGCAAGCATTTACAGAGCTTAAAGACACTATTCGCCAGCAACAAATGTCGGCAGCGAAAGGTGATTTACTGACAGGAATTAATGCGGTGGGTTTACCTGTGTTTAACTCAAATCAAAGCATTGAGTTTTGTATTGTCGCACTGGACAGCGAAATGTTTTTACCAGTCGACCCTCACAGTAAAACAATTGAAATCTTGAAAAATGAAGTGAACCTCATCAATCAATATATTAAAAGCCGCTAATCAGTAGCCATAAAAAAACCAAGAGATCAAACTCTTGGTTTTTTAAGATCAGGAATAAAGCTCAGCTTATTTATTTAGTTTCTAAAACACCACGACGGATCTGGTCACGTTCAATCGACTCAAATAACGCCTTGAAGTTACCTTCTCCAAAGCCATCATCATCTTTACGTTGAATAAATTCAAAGAAAACTGGACCAATCATATTTTCAGAGAAAATTTGCAATAACAGCTTTTTCTGACCATCTTTAGTATTACCATCAAGCAAAATACCGCGCTGTTTTAATTCATCAGTCGGTTCACCATGCTCAGGTAAACGATCTTCTAACATCTCATAATACGTATTTGGCGGCGGTGTCATAAATTTCAGACCAAGACCTTTTAACTTATCCCAAGTCGAGATTAAGTCATCACAAATAAACGCGATATGTTGAATACCTTCGCCATTAAAGTCAGATAGGAACTCTGCAATTTGACCGTTTCCTTTGTCCGAATCTTCGTTTAATGGAATACGGATCTTGCCGTCTGGTGCTGTTAAAGCTTTAGACGTTAAGCCCGTATACTCGCCCTTAATATCAAAGTAGCGAATTTCTTGGAAGTTAAAGATTTTTTCATAGAAGTTTGCCCAATACTCCATACGGCCTTTGTAGACATTATGAGTTAAATGGTCAATTTCATTTAAGCCTGCCCCTACTGGACGTTTCTCGGCATCATCAAAGAAAACAAAGTCATTTTCATAAATATCACGATCAACTAAAAAGATTGGCATCCCACCAATACCTTTAATTGCCGGAATGTTGAGCTCCATTGGCCCAACTTTTGAATACATTGGTTCAGCACCAAGCTCTACTGCTTTTTGGAAAGCTTTTGCTGCATCACGTGTTTTAAAACCCATCGCACAAGCAGATGGACCATGTTCATTAAAGAAGAATGAAGCATAAGATTCTGGCTGATAATTCAGGATAATATTGATATTTCCTTGACGCCATAAGTACGCTTCTTTCGATTTATGCTTGGCTACTTTTGAAAAGCCGATTGTTTCAAAAACTGGATCTAATTCATTTTCTTTTGAAACAAACTCAATAAATGCAAAACCGCATAATTCTAATGGGTTCTCTAAAATATCCATCTAGTTTCCCTCTGGTGATTACCTGTTCCGTTTATCTCTATTGCTGATGAACTCAGCTCCTTTCTCTATAGAATACGTTGCTATTGGGTAAAGACTTGAACCGTCAAATTGGCTTAACCCAACGCATCCTATGAGAAAAAAACGAGTCATTAAAACGAAGATATGATGAGCGTAGAGCCTTTAATGATTAATTTCCGTTCCATGTGGTGTTTGTTTTCCATACACACTATCCTTTGTTATCTAAAAGTACGATTGAGATTTTTCAATAAACCCTTAAAAATCGTCTTTTCCTAAAAATCATTTATAGATTTATGGAGACCAACATCCTTGTTGGATCTCCAATGGCCATTTACCTTGAATTAGATGCTACTAAAAACAATTAAATTATGCAATACATAACTTAATTATGAATTGCATAATTTTAGTAATCTTTTAATTTGCCTGTTTCTAAAATCAATTGTCATATTCGATATTCTGTTTATGATTCTTTATCTTCAAAAATCTCTCTTGCTTTGAGTTTGGAAAACTATGCTTTTAGTCAGCGCATGTTTAATTGGTGAACATGTTCGATATGATGGTAAATCCTGTCCAAATACCCGACTTAAGCAGCTATTAATCAATAAAAAAGCCCATGCATTATGCCCAGAGCTATTAGGTGGTTTTACCACTCCCCGTTTACCCGCAGAAATTGTGGGCGGAACAGGTCAAGATGTGCTTGATGGCAAAGCAAAAATTACTGATTCATCTGGTTTAGATGTGACAGAGTTATATTTAAAAGGTGCTTACCGCACCCTAGAAGTTGCGCAGCAAATAAAAGCGACTTGTGTGGTTTTAAAAGAGAATAGCCCATCTTGTGGTAGCCAAAAAATTTATAACGGTACTTTTCAAGGTGAGAAAATTACGGGAGTTGGAATCACCACGGCGCTTTTGCAGCGCCACGGCTTTGAAGTAATTTCTGAAAACGAGATTGAAGATTAGTTAGTAGAACATCCTCTTTAAGAGTGTGTTGATCTACCTAATCAAAAACCTCTTAATTGTTTTCTAAAATGGAAACAGATGGCACTCATTAGACAAGCCACTAAATAACTTATAGCAGCCATCCACCAGAAGCCATAAATTCCCATCGCAGAAATCGAGATATCCTGCCAATGCAGTCCTTTATAGGCCATCCACCAACCACCGCCTAATCCGAAACATAACACCACGACCAAGAAAATCAGCATTGGTAAAATCGACACATCCCAACAGCGCAACAAAGAGGTCAATAACGTCATTAAGCCATCTAAAAAGTGAGACAGACACACAATCAACAACAACGATGCAGCCAAAATCTGCACAGCCAAATCATCTGAATATAACGTGACAATTAAGTCCCTCTCCAGCCATAAACACAGGGATAGACTGCCGCTTACTGCCATAATCACCCATATACTTTGTCTGGCAATTTTGTTTGCTTCTTCCATGTTTCCGCTGCCCATAGATCGTGACACTAAAATGCTATAAGCCGAGGCAATTGACGAAGGAAAAATAAACATGAAGCCGCCAGTACTCGCGACAATTTGATGTGCCGCTGACACCACACTCCCAAAAGGCAAAATCAGAATAGCAACCGAACAAAATGCAACGACGTCCATCAACGCCATAATTGCTGTCGGGATACCTATTTTTAAAATCATACGCAAACTGTGACGGTTGTCTTTGGTCGACTGCTCTGGTTGTTCAATAAAGATGTATCCTTTCTCTAGGAAAAACAGGTAGTAAACAGCCAACATAAACCACCGTACAATGAGAGTAGCTAACAAAGCCCCTATCGCACCGAGTGGTGGAATTGAAAATAAAGCGACACCATAAATTAAAAGATAGGACAAAATAATTTTAAGAATGAAGAAAATGCTATCTGATAGTAAAACCTTATGCGCATTTTCAGTGACCTGAGATAAAGCTGTAAATAAGCGCATCAGTAAATGGGCAGGTAAAATAAATACCAAAGCCCAAATACAGTTTTTAGTAATTGAAACAACATGTTCCGATGCACCAAACAACTTGGGCAAATCACGGAACAAGTAGAGCAAGCCAATACTTAGCAATGCCGAACATAACATTAGCCAGATGCCTTGAATAAAAATTTGACGAATGCGTGGTATGTTATGGCAACCATAAGCTTCTGAGAGCTTGAGCATCACACCTTGCAGAATCCCCATACCAATGACATAAACCACTGTATATAAAGATAAGGTCACCGATAATGCTGCTACATGATCGTTACTAAAATGCCCTACATAAGCAATATCAACTAATCCACTTAAAACTAGAATTAAATTGCTTGAGAGCATGGGAATAAATAATTTAAAAATCTGATTCATCAAGGAAATGCCTTATTTTTCTTTACGATTTATACTCATATTCACGTTATTTTTAGTGCATCAATTCAAAGCAAAAGACATACCAGTTCTAGCTTTAGCTCCCCTAAAATATGCTTTAAATGAAAAGGCCAAACTATTCGTTTGGCCTTCTTTTGTCATGTATGTTGTTTATACAGTTATTCTTGTTTGTGTTTACTTGCCCAATAAGTCGCAAGCGCAGGCCCAGAAATATTATGCCAAAGACTGAAAATTGCGCTTGGTACAGCTGTAATCGGAGACGCAGCAAAATGTACTGCTGCGAGCGCAACACCTAAGCCTGAGTTTTGCATCCCTACCTCAATAGCAATGGCCTTACTGTCCGCATAAGGTAGTTTAAAGAAACGCGCCGCGGTAAAACCTAATAAATATCCAAGCCCGTTATGTAAGATCACCACAGCTAAAATAAGCAAACCCGACTGTAAAATTGCTGCTTTGCTTCCACCAATAATGGCTGCCACAATCGCGACAATTGCAATGACCGAAACTAAAGGCATCACTTGAATATAAGATTCGACCTGACGTTTAAGCCATGTTCTTAAAATCAAACCAATCACAATAGGCAGTAGCACCACCTGCGAAATCGAAATAAACATTGAAGCTGCATCAATCTTTAACCATTGGCTGGCAAGCAGATAGAAAATCGCAGGGGTTAATACAGGTGCTAAAAGCGTTGATACCGATGTACAGGCTACCGATAAAGCGACATTGCCTTTGGCCATATAGGTAATCACGTTTGAAGCGGTTCCCCCTGGGCAACAGCCTACCAAGATGACTCCAACCGCAATTTCAGGCGGTAAGTTAAATAATTTACATAGAACATATGCTAAGCCAGGCATTACGACAAACTGCGCTACCACGCCAATCAATACCGCTTTAGGGCTTTGTAATACACCTTTAAAGTCGTCTACAGTCATGGTCATTCCCATGCCAAGCATAATAATGCCCAAAATCCATGGAATGTACGCTTTGAGCCAGACAAAAAGTTCAGGCTGCCATAGCGCCAATGCTGCAAAAATAATCACCCATAGGGCAAAAGTTTTTTGAATAAATTGGGTAAAGCGCAGGAATGCATCCATACTTTCTATCCCTAAAAATTAAAATATGAAAGTTAAAAACTAGAGCAATATACTTAAAACTCGCTCAACAGATCATTCGATTGGATACGGATAACGCCTTGTTGCTGCATGGTTTGCCAAGCTTGTTCTAAAGAACCATTCAGATCAATCCCTTTACAAGCATCTTCAACCACTAAAGTTTTAAAACCTTGCTTAACTGCATCTAAAGCAGTCCATGCTACACAAAAGTCCGTAGCAATTCCGACCACATAAACCGTATCAATACCGCGCTCTTTTAGATAACCTGTTAAACCCGTCGTTGTAGAGTGATCAGCTTCTATAAAAGCCGAGTAGCTATCAATATGAGCATGAAAACCTTTTCGGATAATCAGTTGAGCTGTCGGAATATTTAAATCAGGATGAAACTCGGCATCTTGAGTACCTTGTACACAATGCTTAGGCCAAAGCACCTGCTGTCCATAGTCGAGTTCAATGGTTTCAAATGGTTGCTTGCCAAAATGATTGGCTGCAAAAGAGATATGATTATCCGGGTGCCAGTCCTGAGTCAGGACGACATTTTCAAAACAACCAGCAAGTTGGTTAATAGTTGGAATAATTCTATCGGCATCAGCAACTGCTAAATTTCCACCCGGTGTAAAACCATTTTGTACATCAACTACGATTAAAACCGCATTTTGTGGTTGTTTATTCATTTCCATGTCATCTTCAATCCCAACTGGGAAATTGCATTCTATCTTGCCATAAAAAAAGTACATATTAAGTAAGGCTCAGCTGAATCCAACTGTATTGTTGTGTTTATTGGGTGTTCTTAATGCGCAATAACGAAAACATCCTATCTTTTCCTCAAGTTTACATCGCGATTATCCGTTAGGCGTATTGTTCTTATGCGTCTGATCAGTCATAATTTGCATAATTGTCATTCAACAATCTGTTATTGTTAGAACTGGACAATCAAAATACTGCAACCATCCCACATTTTGTTTTTCTTACCTCAGATTCGGATGGATAAATAGGATATTTTTAAAAATGACTCAGCAAGCACAGACCATTCAAGGCTCAATCGTCGCAATCGTCACACCAATGTTGAAAGACGGCGGTGTAGATTGGAAGGGTCTTGAGAAGCTGGTTGAGTGGCACATAGAACAAGGTACAAACAGTATTGTAGCCGTCGGTACAACCGGCGAAGCCTCAACATTGAGCATGGAAGAGCACACACAGGTTATTAAAGAAATTATTCGTGTAGCCAATAAACGTATTCCAATTATTGCCGGTACTGGTGCAAACTCAACCCGTGAAGCAATCGAATTAACTAAAGCTGCTAAAGAGCTTGGCGCAGATGCTGCTTTACTTGTAACACCATATTATAACAAGCCAACCCAAGAAGGCCTTTACCAACACTATAAAGCGATTGCTGAAGCTGTTGAATTACCACTTATTCTCTATAACGTACCTGGTCGTACTGGCGTAGACCTTTCAAACGACACAGCTGTACGTTTAGCAGAGATCTCGAATATTGTTGGCATTAAAGATGCAACAGGTGATGTACCTCGTGGTAAAGCTTTAATTGAGGCATTAAACGGCAAGATGGCTGTGTACTCAGGTGATGATGAAACAGCATGGGAACTTATGCTTCTTGGCGCTGACGGTAACATCTCGGTTACTGCAAATGTTGCACCTAAAGCAATGAGTGAAGTATGTGCTGTCGCGATTGCCAAAGATGAACAACAAGCGAAGACGCTTAACAATAAGATTGCAAATTTACACAATATTCTATTTTGCGAATCAAACCCAATTCCTGTGAAATGGGCACTACATGAGATGGGACTGATTGATACTGGTATTCGTTTACCACTCACTCCTCTCGCTGAGCAATATCGCGAACCTCTCCGCAATGCCCTAAAAGATGCGGGAATTATTTAATAAGAGCAATTTATGATGCAATTACGTCTTGGTTTAGTCCTTGCAGTTTCAGCCTTAAGTTTAGCTGGTTGTGGTCGCTTCGCAATTAATAATCACTCTTTAGATTATAAAAATGCCAAGCAACTCGCCCCGCTTGAATATCCTGCCGATGCAACTGTACGACCAGCGACACCTTTGTATCCTGCACCAACTGTAGAACAGCGCGCTATCGATAACGCACCGAAGTTTGAAAATAAGCGTGGCAACCGCTATGCACTGCCACGCCCTGAACAAACGCAAGGTAATGCGACACTAGATGCCTCTGCTCAAACGACGACTGCGCTTGGACGTCCTCAGCTTGTGACTGACGGTAATAAAAACCCGTTGTTAAAAGTTGATGGAAATACAGCCGAGATCTGGCAATACACCAAAGCAACTTTAAGTACTTTAAATTTCAACATCATCGCTCAAGGCAGTAATCAAGCGACGATTAAAGTAAATGACAATACTTATGTGCTTAAACTTACTGGTGTAGGTTCTAGTCATACTCTTGCTCTATTTAATGTAGATAACACTTTTGCAAGCCCAGATGTGGCTGCTGAAGTGCTAAACCAGATTTACCAAAATTGGCCAGCCTAGTCGTTTACTAGGCATTTTTTTTAAAAAGGTTCCCTCATGTTAAAACAAACCTTGCTCTATACTGGTAAAGCAAAATCTGTATATGAAACAGACAATGCCGACCATCTGATTTTAGTCTTTCGTGATGATGCCTCTGCGTTCAACGGCGAAAAAATCGAACAACTAGATCGTAAAGGCAAGGTGAACAACCGTTTTAACGCCTTCATCATGGAAAAACTTGCTGCTGCGGGTATTGAAACGCATTTTGAAAAATTGCTTTCTCCAACTGAAGTGCTTGTTAAAAAACTTCAAATGATTCCAGTTGAATGTGTAATTCGTAACTACGCAGCTGGTTCTCTATGCCGTCGCTTAGGTGTAGAAGAAGGTAAAGAGTTAACTCCTCCTACATTTGAATTGTTCTATAAAGATGACGGTCTAGGCGACCCAATGGTTAACGAATCTCAAGCGATTGCTTTAGGTTGGGCGACTGCTGAACAGTTAGAACAAATGAAAGTTTTAACTTATAAAGTAAACGATGTATTAAAAGCATTATTTGCTGAAGGCAACATGATTTTGGTGGACTTCAAGCTTGAATTCGGTGTTTTCCATGACCGCATCGTGCTTGGTGATGAGTTCTCTCCAGACGGCTGCCGTTTATGGGATAAAGACTCTAAGAAGAAACTCGACAAAGACCGTTTCCGTCAAGGGTTAGGCGGTGTTGTTGAAGCTTATGAAGAAGTTGCTGCTCGTTTAGGCGTAGATTTATCTGACATCTAATCAGTAAAACTTCATAAAAAAACCGGGCCAAAGCCCGGTTTTTTATATTCAGCGCCATGCGCCCCAAACAATGTAGACAGATTTGTCTATTTCAATAAATTAACACTTGCATAAGCTTAATTTAAAACACTAAAATCTAAAAAAACACAAAGCACTTCACAATAATTAAATTTAAAAACTCGGATGAACCTATGGAATTATCTAAGCTTGAAAAGAGATTAATGAATCATCCAATCCATTTTGGTGAAAATCCATTGGTCTTATTAAACAACTTTAGCACTTCTGCCTTAAAACAAGGATGGAGCGAAGCTGAGGTAGAAACCGTCATTTCTGAAGCTTCTCAAGGCGACTATATGGCACTCATCCGTACTTTAAGAGCTTATACTTTTCTTTGATTTTGTGATTGATGATCCAGCCATTGTGCATTCAATTTATAAAAAAACACATAAAGCTGTTATGAATAGACTAGATTTATCCTGAACACTGCCTTAACAATAAATAAAACAATAAATATAAGATATTTATACAGTGAGGAGTAAACCTGATGGACCATGAAATAGAGGAAAAGAAAGTCGAGAAAACTTTAAGCTGGCGTGAAAAAATGGCAGTCGAAGAACATGAGAAACTGTCACCCCGTCTGGTTTATGAAATTATCCGCCGTGATGGTGCCGAAGAGCTTGATCGTCCAACAACTGCATTGATCTTTTCAGGGATTGCCGCGGGTTTAGTCATCAGTTTTTCATTTGTATTTAAAGCGATTATTGCTGCTTATCTCCCAGCTGATGCAGTCTGGACCGATTTAATCACTAATGTTGGTTATACCATTGGGTTCTTGATCGCTATTTTGAGTCACATGCAACTCTTTACCGAGAATACTATCACCACAGTTGTGCCTTTATTTAATCCCTTTACTTTCGATAAATTACGAGCAGTGGGCCGCTTATGGGGCATTGTGATTCTATGCAACATCATTGGAACAGCTTTGGCGAGTTTATTTTTCCTAACTACTCACCTGTTTACGCCAGATATTGATAAAGCACTAGATGAACTCGCACATCATGTGGGTTCCTTTTCTGCAACCCAGAATCTGCTCAAAGGCATTATGTCAGGGCTGTTAATTGCTGCATTGGTCTGGATGTTGCCTTCAGTCAGTAATAAGTTTCTGCTCATCTTTTTTATGACGTATTTGATAGGACTGGGTGACTTTACCCATGTAGTAGTTGGTTCTACAGAAATGTCCTATCTAGTCTGGCAAGGAGAAGCCTCTATTAGTAAGTATCTGTTTACTTTCCTCGTCCCCACCACCATTGGTAATATTATTGGCGGTACAGGTGTGTTCACGCTACTGATTTATGGTCAAGTCACTGAAGAGCTGGAATAGCATAAAGCAGGAACTATTGTTCCTGCTGCCATCTGCGTTGCTGTAAGCGCTCACCTTCAACCTCACGCTTATTTCTTGCAGACTCATAGAGTTTGGTCCCTTTTAACTCAGGCGGCAAATAGTCTTGCAGCACAAAGTGCTCAGGGTAATCATGAGGATAGAGATAATTAATTCCATAGCCTTGCTGTTTCATAAGCTTGGTCGGCGCATTTCTCAAATGTAAAGGCACAGGTAAATTTGCTGTTTTTTCAGCAAGTTCAAGAGCCTTATTAATCGCTAAATAAGTACTATTACTTTTTGCACTCGTTGCTAGGTAAACTGCTGTTTGGCCTAGAATAATTCGAGCCTCAGGCATACCTACCGCTTGTACAGAGCGGAAACACTCACCTGCAAGCAATAGTGCATTTGGATTGGAGTTTCCAATGTCTTCTGAGGCGGCAATCAGCATACGTCTTGCAATAAAAACTGGATCTTCTCCGCCTTTAAGCATACGAGCCATCCAATATAGAGTTGCATCTGGATCACTGCCGCGAATTGATTTAATAAAGGCAGAAACAAGGTCGTAATGCTGCTCGCCAGATTTGTCATAACGCGCAATATTTTGCTGAGCGACTTTTACCACAACCGCATTAGTAATCGTGTTTTCAACTTCGGGTTCAAAAGTACTTGCGATCAAGTCCAGTAAATTAAGCGCTTTACGTGCATCACCTGCTGCAAACTGAATCAGCGCATCATATTCTTCTATATGAATGTAACGTTCTTTTAAGAATCTATCGCTTTGAAGTGCATTGTTGAGTAGTGTCTGAATTGCCTCACTGTCTAAACTATTTAAAGTATAGACCTGACAACGTGATAAAAGCGCGCTATTCACCTCAAAAGATGGATTTTCAGTTGTCGCACCAATTAAGGTAATTTTGCCTTTTTCAACTGCACCCAATAAAGCATCTTGCTGTGATTTATTAAAACGATGAATTTCATCAATAAAAACTACAGGTGTCAGTAAATCACCACTTTCTGCAATCACTTCACGTAATTCTTTTACGCCCGTATTCAGCGCAGACAAGCTCACAAATGGACGGTCTATCGCCTGTGCCAAAAGTAAAGCAATCGTTGTTTTACCAACGCCTGGTGGTCCCCAAAAAATAATAGAAGGCAAATGTCCCTGATCAATCATTTGACGTAAGGGCGCATGTTCACCTAATAAATGATCTTGCCCAATAATTTCAGACAAGTCTCTTGGGCGCAGGCGTTCGGGAAGTGGAATATGGGTGTCTGACATCTCAAATGGCTTTATCGTCTTTTCACTATAGTCTATTGTGTCTCACAGAAATCTACAATTTGAATCTATGAGACACGTTCTTTATTTACAGGCTCTTGCTTAGCATTAAGAGGGTTTCTTACTCAGCTTAAGTAAACGCGCATTTGGGCCGTCTTCAATGACCCAAATCGAGCCGTCTTGTGCTTCATGCAATCCACGAATACGTTTTTTCATATCCAATCTTTGCACTTCTTTCACGGGCTTATGTTGTAAATCCACCACAATAATCGCTTCGGAAGATAACCCGCCAATTAAGGCTTTATTTTGCCATGCAGGAAATTGCTGACCACGATAAATGATCATACTCGATGGAGAGATAACAGGAGTCCAGTCAATTTCTGGTGCTTTAAACTCTGGCCGAGTGTGATGATCTGGAATATGCTGGCCCGAATAATGATCTCCATTTGAAACGATTGGATAACCATAATTTTCACCTTTGGTAATAATATTAAGCTCATCACCACCTTTAGGCCCCATTTCAACTACCCACAACTGTCCTTGGCGGTCAAAAGCCATACCTAACGGGTTACGGTGTCCCAGTGACCATATTTCAGCAGTGACCCCGCCTTGCTTATAAAAAGGGTTACCTACAGCCGCGGTGCCATCCTCATTTAAACGCAAGATTTTACCTAAGTTACTTTTCATGTTTTGGGCAGGATCAAACTTTTGTCGCTCACCTGAACTGACCCACAGCTTACCATCTGTACCAAAAAGCATTCGATGTCCGTAATGGCCTTGTCCTGAAACTTTGGGTACTTGCTGCCAAATCTGCTTTATCTCGTTAAGTTTTGGCTGATTAGGATGAAATAAATCTAGTTTCGCACGTGAAATCACTGCCCCAGATCCACCCTGTCCTTTCGTAGCATAGCTGAGATAAACCCAGTGATTCTTGGCAAAGTCAGGGTGTAAAATGACATCTCCTAAACCACCCTGTCCTCCATAGTTCACCGCTGGAACACCTTGCACATCCAACATTTGCTTATTTTTTGGGTTAAAAATTTTTAATTTACCTTGCCGTTCAGTCACTAATAAACGCTGATCAGGCAGACTGGTCACAGCCCAAGGCTCATTAAAGTGTGAAACTGCTTCAACCTGATAAGTTTGTTTGATGGCAACAGACTGATCTGCTTTTGCAGTCGTATTTTGTTCAGGATTTTTTGAATTGGTATTATTAGACCCACAGGCCATTAACAAAAAAAAGCTACTACATAATAAGGGGGCTGCTAATCGTCTCATCATTTTTATCTCCTTTTGTTTTTATTGTTATATTACGGAGATGAGCAAAAAAATTACGATAAAAGTGTTACTTTATTATACGCTGTAATCAAACATTCTCATTTAAGACTAAATTAGCGCACCCACCGCACAATATAATCTTCAAGATCATCTTCATGGATATCAACTTCAGAAATACAACGTCCTGCAACTGACTTTTTCGCTTTAACCACGCTTTGTCTCGAACCCGTATTTAAATAATGCCAAGAAGGTAAATTCTTGCCTTCATTCAATCGCTTATAGGCACAGCTTGAAGGCAACCAGTGGATTGTTTTTAAAGACTCTACCGTTAATTGTAGGCAGTCAGGTACTTGCTGCTGACGATTTGGATAGTCCGTGCAACGCCCTGTACCACAATCAAGTAACTTACAGGCCACTTTGGTATAAGCCACCTCATGTGTATCTTCATCTTCTAGTTTTACCAGACAGCATAAACCACAGCCATCACATAAAGCTTCCCACTCAGCCTGAGTCAGTTGCTCTAACGGATAGTTTTTCCAAAAGAGTGGTCGAAGTGAGGTCTCGGTAGACATAATCTTTTAACAGCTGATGAGATAAAATGATGTATCAGTATAGCATTGAAGTGGTCTGTACTAAAAAAGAAGCTTTATTTATGACATCACAAAATGATTGTTTAATATACATTTCAACCACATAAACGACACATTCCGAGTAAAAAACACGCTATATAGTTAAATGACAATGAAAAATAAGGAGGACAGCATTATGTTCCGTTGGGCGATAATTTTTGCAGTAATTGCACTCATTGCCAGTCTATTAGGGTTTGGTGGTGTTGCAGGGCTATCTAAAGACTTTGCCGTGATTTTATTAGTTGTAGCTGTAATTCTAGCTGTAATTGGGTTCATTTCTCGAGGCCGAACTTAATTTAATCATGATCACATAAAAAGAAGGAACTGGTTTCCTTCTTTTTTATTGCTTATAACTTTGTATCTTTTTCTTTTGATGTAGATTTTTACATAGTTATTTATTTTAGTTCTTAATTTTTATGCTTTAATCAAGCGTATTTAAATCGATTTAAATTTCAGGATTAATGTCATGAGTACTGCAATTAAAACCCGTGAAATTCAATATACTGCACCAGACGGTAGCCATTTAATTGGTTACTTTGCGGCTCCAGATAGCGAAACACCTGTTGCGGGTGTGATTGTTGCTCCTGAGTGGTGGGGACGTAACGAATATACAGAGCAACGCGCACGTGAACTTGCTGAACACGGCTATGCTGCGCTTGCAATTGATATGTATGGTGATAAAAAAGTTACAACCACCGCAGCTCAAGCCTATGAATGGATGATGCAGACATTTGAAGAGTTAGACACGGTGACTGATCGTGCCAATGCTGGGCTTCAAACTTTAGCTGCTCAACCGGAAGTAAACAGTGAAAAAATTGCCGCTGTCGGTTACTGCTATGGTGGTAAAGTCGTATTAGATCTTGCGCGTTCAGGTGCTCCACTAAAAGCAACTGCAACTTTCCATGGCACATTAACGCCTAAAGCTCCTGCTCAAAAAGGCGACATTCAAGGTGAAGTTTTAGTTCTACATGGTGAATTAGACAGTATGGTCACCTTAGAAGATATTGCTAATTTCGAAAAAGAGATGCAAGCTGCTGAGGTTAAACACGAAGTAGTGGTTTTAGAAGGTGCTAAACATGGCTTTAGTAACCCGCTTGCCGATGAAAGAGCTAAAGCGAACGGTGTGGACCTTGGCTACAATAGCGAAGCGGAAAAACAAGGCCTTGCTAAAATGTACGCTTTATTAGATCGTACTCTAAAATAAAAGAAGCAAATTTGGAGCAAATGGTTTTTTTGCATTTGCTCCCTTAAATGTTTATGACTTTGCAATATTTTTACTGTATTTTTTAAACCATACTTCAATAACTATACTCCCGTTGAGCTAGAGCAAAGCCTAGTCTTATTTCCCGCACTCGGGGTTTAATGGAATAACATGAGAGGATACAACAATGACTGACAAGAAATGTCCGTATTGCGAATTTGATGAATATGACATCATTGATAAGAATGAATTTGCCGTAATTTTGCCTGATTCTAACCCGTTATCTAAAGGCCACTGTGTAGTAACACCACTGCGCCATGTTAGTTCTTTTTTTGACATTACGTCTAAAGAACATCAAGGCTTGCTTACACTTCTTGAAATTGCCCGTCATGAAACCCAGCTTCGTCATCAACCAGATGGCTTTCATATTGGCTTTAATGATGGTGAAGTTTTTGGAAAAACTTCAGATCATTTCCACATTCATGTCATTCCTTACTATAAAAACCAGCCGTTGAAACTAGATCAACTTTGGGGTGTACAAAAGGATTAATTCTTTTTACCCATAGAACAGGGACTACATTTTTGATGTAGTCCCTGTTTTTATATGTCCATTTTCTTCGTTTTCTTTAAACAAAATTTCATCTAAATTTCAGCTATAATTTAGCCCTTACTTCTCTTCTATAGCTGTTCATGCCTGAATTTTCTTTTTCTGATGCCCTCTTAAACTGGTTCGATCAACATGGTCGTCACGATTTGCCTTGGCAAGTTGCCAATGATCCATACAAAGTTTGGGTTTCTGAAATTATGCTACAACAGACTCAGGTAAAAACAGTTCTGCAATATTTTGATCGCTTTATGGAGCGCTTCCCGACTGTAGAAGCTTTAGGTCATGCAACTTGGGATGAAGTAGCACCTTATTGGGCTGGCCTCGGTTACTACGCTCGTGCCCGCAATTTGCATAAAGCGGCTGGTCTTGTCACGCAGCAAGGTAAATTTCCTGAAACGCTAGAAGAATGGATTGCACTACCTGGCATTGGTCGCTCTACCGCAGGCGCGCTCATGTCTTTAGGTTTACGTCAGTACGGCGTCATTATGGATGGCAACGTGAAACGCGTTTTAGCTCGCTTCTTTGCCATTGAAGATGACTTAAGCAAACCACAACACGAGCGTGAAATGTGGAAACTGGCTGAAGAGCTTTGCCCTACACATCGCAATCATGACTACACTCAAGCGATTATGGATCTCGGCGCAACCATTTGTACGCCTAAAAAACCGCTATGTTTATATTGTCCAATGCAAGCTCATTGTCAGGCTTATCAGCAAGGTTTAGAACAAGAGTTACCTTTTAAAAAGCCGAAAAAAACACCGCCTGTAAAAACAGCAGATGTTCTTATTATTCAGTGCGAAGATGAATGGTTCTGGCAACAACGTCAAGCTCATGGTCTATGGGGCGGTTTATTCTGTTTACCTATTTTAGAAAATGAACATGAACGACTGAGCTTAAGCCAACAATTTAAACTACAGCCTCAAGCACAAACTTTTCAGATCAGCCATAGTTTCACTCATTTCACATGGTTACTTAATGCTCACGTGTTCCACGTGGAACCTGATCAAAAAGAACATCTGGCTATTGAACTTGAAGGTCAATGGTTGAGTCAAGAACAAGCCATTGCCAAAGGTGTTCCAACCGCTATGAAAAAATTGATCTCGACAAGCCGTTCATGACATAGTGAGTAAAATAATTTTGATATGGCTGTGACAGGGAGTATTTTGTGCGACGTTTTGTTTCTCATTTCTCACTTGGTTTTCTGATTATTCTATTGGCTGCCTGTGCCAGTGCACCTAAAAAACCTGCCCCACTTCCACCTGCTCAAGTCATCAAACTCAAAAGTATGCAGCTTCCAAGTCGACTACCTGTACCTGTAAAAGGTATTGACCGTGATGAGTTAAAAGACACATGGGGAGCTGCTCGGAGTCAGGGCCGTAGTCACGAAGGAATTGATATTTTGGCTCCACGTGGAACCAAAGTGTACAGTGCAACCGAAGGTCTCGTTGCAGATCTTCGCAATAACAACTTAGGTGGCAAAGTCATCTGGATTTTAGGTCCAGCCGGGACATGGCATTATTATGCTCATCTTGATGGTCACAAACGTGGCTTAAATGTGGGTGACTATGTCAAAAAGGGCGACCTCATTGGCTATGTCGGCAATACGGGCAATGCACGTTATACTTCACCTCATCTTCATTATGGTCTTTACTTAGATGGTAAAGGTCGTGGTGCTGTTAATCCTTATTCATATTTACGCTAGGAACATTTTATGTCGGAAGCGCTGATCAATCGCTTAGTAGAGTTTGCCGAGTCTGGCAACCAGCAAAAGATCGTTTTAAATGGCAATAGCTATCAAGGCTGGATCATGGAAATCAGCGATGATGCCCTACTGATCAGTACCGGTTTTTCAGACAAAGTTGGCAAAGACTTTTGGCTAAAGTTTGAAGACTTAACACAAGCAGAACTGTATTATTGGGATACTCGCCCGAATGAATGGGTGTTATTTAAACTTTAAAATTCTAAGATAAATATAAGGAGCATTATCATGAAAACTCAACGTTGCGGATGGTGTTCCGACGATCCACTCTATATTGCTTACCATGATGAAGAATGGGGTAAACCTGAACACGACGAAGCACGATTATTTGAAATGCTCTGTCTTGAAGGTCAGCAAGCAGGCCTCTCATGGATTACCGTACTGAAAAAAAGAGAAAGCTATCGTCAGCATTTTTTTAATCATCCGATTGCAGACATTGCTTCATTTACAGATGATTTTCTAGAACTAAAATTATCCGATGCTGGCTTAATTCGTCACTTGGGTAAACTCAAAGCCATTCGTGATAATGCTATTGCTTGGCAAGCGCTCAAAGTACAAGTCGGTGATGTTCCTACATGGCTTTGGCAGTTTGTAGATGCAGCTCCACAAAACAATGATGTTGTAGATTATCGTAAGGCCCCTGCTCAAACCGAACTGAGCGTAAAACTTTCCAAAACTCTTAAAAAGAATGGTTTCAAATTTGTTGGTCCAACCACTTGCTATGCTTTTATGCAGGCAGTAGGCATGGTCGATGATCATGAAAACGATTGTCAATTTAAAGCTTCATAACCCACCAGAACGGTTCAAAGCCGCTTAAGGAGTTTCCGATGAGCAATAATACGATTCAAGCTTATGCTGCAATGCAGGCAGGTGAAAAACTGGTTCCCTATCAATTTGACGCAGGTGAATTACAACCGCATCAGGTTGAGGTAAAAGTTGAATATTGTGGTTTATGTCATTCTGATATTTCTGTTTTAAACAATGAATGGCGTTCAACCGTGTACCCTGTGGTTGCAGGTCATGAAATTATTGGACGAATTGTTGCTTTGGGCTCAGAAGCCAAAGGTCTACAAATCGGGCAACGTGTCGGTATTGGTTGGACAGCTGAAAGTTGCCAAGCCTGTGATGAATGTATTGGTGGTCAGCAAGTACTGTGTACAGGTGGAAATGTTGCAACAATCGTAGGACATGCGGGTGGCTTTGCCGATAAAGTTCGCGCAGGTTGGCAGTGGGCTATTCCCCTCCCTGAAGATTTAGACGCTGAAAGTGCAGGCCCTTTACTTTGCGGCGGAATTACCGTTTTTGATCCACTACTCAAACACAAAATTCAGGCAACGCATCATGTCGGTGTAATTGGCATTGGTGGTTTAGGCCATATAGCCATTAAGCTACTTAAAGCATGGGGCTGTGAAATCACTGCTTTTAGTTCTAACCCAGATAAAACGGAAGAACTCAAAGCAATGGGAGCCGACCATGTGGTAAATAGTCGCGATACAGCGGCAGTAAAAGCTCAAAAAGGTAAATTCGATTTATTGCTGAGTACCGTGAATGTGACTCTAAATTGGTCTGCTTTTATTGCAACACTGGCACCAAACGGAACCTTACATTTCTTAGGCCTTACGCTTGAGCCTGTTCCTGTTTCTGTTGGCTCTCTTATTGGTGGTGCTAAGTCAGTGACTGGTTCACCTACGGGCTCACCTGCTGCACTACGTCAGCTTTTAAAGTTTGCTGCACGTAAAAAAATTGCGCCTCAAATTGAGCTATTTCCGATGTCACAGCTCAATGAAGCAATTGAGCGTCTACACTCAGGGCAGGCACGCTACCGCATTGTGCTTAAGGCAGACTTTGCAGAATAAGACTAACTCGCTGTTTTAATCTGTTGCCGTGACCAGTTCGCTAAGTCTTTAATTGCTTGGCGGACATCTGCTGTTAGCTCATGACCTGCATTTAAACGAATAAAATGCCGATAGCGTTCATCCTCACCAAAAACATGACCGGGAACTACAGTAATTCCGTGAGATTTTGCAGTGTAATAGAGCGCCAAACTATCTACAGTTTTAGTTAACTGCATCCATAAAGCATAACCACCTTCTGGTTGACTCAGTGCAATTGGAATACCTTCAAATGCATTTAAAATACAACTACGATACTCCTCGACTTGCCGCATCAAATTCGGTCTTAACTGCTCTAAATGCTCCCTATAACCACGACTATAAATAAAATCAGCTAGACCTAATTGTAGCGGTGTATTGACCCCAATATTACTGGCTAACAGCTCAAGCCTTAAATGTTCTAACTTTGTTGTTAAACAGAACCATCCTACGCGATACGCACTCGATAACGACTTAGAAACCGATCCACACCAAATCACATAGCCTTCACGGTCCCAATAGCGTATAGGTAATGGTCGCTCACCGCTGTAACCACACTCTCCATAAATATCATCTTCGATAATAAAGCACTGATACTTTGCTGCTAATTCGGCAATCTTTTGTTTTTCTGTATTACTTAAACAGTATCCCAATGGATTTTGATAGTTGGCTGTCATTAAGCAAACTTTAGCCAAACCTTGCTTCATAAATGATTCTAAGCGCTCAAGATCGATACCACGATGATGCGCTGGAATTTCAATAATCTGTCGTTTTAAACTTGCTATAAGCTGTAGTTGTCCATTAAAAGTAGGTGTCGGGATTAAAATACTATCGCCTACTTCTGTTAGATGTTGAATCACCAAAGACAAAGCAGGCATGCAGCCATTGGTAATAAAAATATCTTCTGCCGCGATAAAAATCCCATCTTCACGCCAATGATCAGATAACGCTTTTCTTAATTGCTCATGCCCTTGTTTATTACAATAAAGAAAGTCTTGAGGCTGACAATTTTTTAAAGCCCGTTGTATAGAACGACGTAAACCTTCCACAGGAATAAAATGAGGCGTTAACTGAATAGAGCCTAATGGTACAAGATGGCTTTGTAAGGCAGCTTCCTGAATTTGATTATGCAATTCCAGATTTGAAACTTGTCGAGGTAAAGACAAGAAATCTGGACTTTCAGGAATGGGGCCCGATTGTGCACGAGCAACTACAAAATAACCTGACTTCGGCTTTACATAAATAAGCCCCCTCGCCTCAAGTAACTCATAACAACTTTTTGCTGTACTTAAACTAATGCTGTGCTGACGAGCAAAATCTCGTAAAGAAATAAGTTTCTGGTGAGGTTTAAGCTCATCTTGATAAATACGATGCGCTAATTGATTGGCAAGAACCTGATATTGGAAGGTCATTCTGTGCTGCTTTTTTAAAAATTTCTGTATCTGTACTGGTTTATAGAACACCTTTAGGCTATAGAAATCAACTCAGAAAGTAGCAAAGTCATGAAATTAAAAGCTATATTGTTATTTACTATTGTTTTAGCTGGTTGCCAACAACAACCAAAAGATGAGCAGTACAGACATACTGTTTGCCAAAGCCTCATAGAAGGTTATTTAAAAATGACAAATCAACAAGACTATAAAATGGAGCAACGCACTGATGAAAAGACCAGTACGATTTCTCATTATCAATATAAAAGGAATAGCTCAAATGAAGTTGTAATGGTGAACTCGGTTTATTCAACTTTGTATTTTAGCTGCCGAGAACATCAAAAAAGCTATTTTCTGTCTCAACATTCATCACAAGGACAAACGACCCCACTTTTAGAAGTTCATTTTCCAACTGACAGTTACACTACTTTTAGAGAGCGTTTTTAAAACCGTCTTTTAACTGTTCTGCCAAAAACTCAATAAATAAACGAATTCGTTTTGGTAGATGCTCTTGTTGATAATACACAGCATGGATGCTTTGGTATTGATGTTCAATTTGGTCTTCAAATAAAGCAATCAATCGCCCTTCTTCAATATCTTTCCAAATTTCAAATTCAGATAGTCGTGCAATACCATGTCCTCTAATCGTCAACTGACGTACCGTCTCGCCACTTGATGCTTTAATTTTTGATTGTGCAAAAAAATATTCATCACCAACTTTAATCGGCCAACTATTGATATATGCAGGCCTGGTAAAACCAATCAAATCATGTTGTTCAAGCTGTTCAGGTTGTGTCGGTGTACCCTTAATTGCTAAATACTCAGGGCTTGCAACGATAAATAAGCGACTTTTACATACTAATTTGGCATGAAGACTTGAATCATTAAGTTCTCCGAATCGGAATGCAACATCGGTTTTATGTTGTAGCAGGTCAATCACCTGATCATTACTATTTAATTCAATTTCAATATTTGGATAGCACTCACGAAACTTATGCATTAATGGCGCAATTACGTGTAAGACAAACGGCGTTGCTGAATCAATGCGAATAAGTCCCGCAGTACCCTGATCAGATTTTTGTAGTTCTTCTTCGGCAGCATTTAGCTCATTTAAGATTTTACGGGCCTTTACCAAAAACTGCTGCCCTTCTTGAGTGAGTTTTAATTTACGTGTCGTTCGTTCTAATAAGGTCACATCTAACTTCGCTTCTAGGCGCGTTAAAGATCGACTGACTCCTGAAGGCGTTTGTTTTAAATATTCTGCCGCCGCAACAAAAGAGCCCGTATCAACGATTGCGATAAACGCGACCAGCTCTTCAATTGTTGATTTCATGTCTTATTCCATTATTGACTAATGATCAAAGATATTTTGCTTATTCATCTATTTTTTCGCAACAATAAAAAAAGCAAAATGCACATCAAGTTAAATGATTATTCAAATTTAGGTAAACACATGAATATCCCACGTTTTGGTCTAGGAACTTTCCGTCTTAAAGAACAAGCAGTTATTGATTCTGTTAAAACTGCTTTAGACGTAGGTTACCGTGTCATTGATACTGCTCAAATTTATGATAATGAAGCTGCGATTGGTCAAGCAATTGCCGAAAGCGGTGTATCACGTCAGGACTTATTTTTAACCACAAAAATCTGGGTAGATAATTTTGCTCAAGATAAGTTTATTCCGAGCTTAAAAGAGAGCTTACAAAAGCTTCGTACTGACCATGTTGACCTCACTTTGATCCATTGGCCGGCGCCAGATTTAGGCGTTTCGATTCCTGAAGTTATGCAGCTTTTACTTGAAGCGAAACAACAGGGCTTAACTAAACAAATTGGTATTTCAAACTTCAATATTGAGCTTACCCAACAAGCAATTGACACAATTGGTGTAGAGCATATTGCAACAAACCAGATTGAGTTAAGCCCTTATCTTCAAAACCATAAGCTTGTGAATTTCTTACAAGAGAAGAATATTGATGTGACTTCATATATGACTCTTGCGTACGGCAAAGTGCTTCAAGACCCAGTTCTCGCTGAAATTGCAGCAGCACATAAAGCAACGACAGCGCAAATTGCACTAGCGTGGGCATTGCAACGTGGTTTTGCAGTCATTCCATCTTCAACTAAACCTGAAAACCTGATTAGCAACTTCAAAGCACAGGATATCGAGTTAACTTCAGCTGAAATGCAAATGATTGCCGAACTTGATCGTAACAGTCGTGAAGTTAGCCCAGAACCATGGGCACCAGTTTGGGACTAAACTCATGAACACTCAATCAAATACGGCGTTCTCGTTATTGGCATTGGCAATAGGTGCCTTTGCCATTGGCACCACGGAATTCTCTCCAATGGGATTGCTTCCGAATATCGCTAATGATTTAGGGATTTCAATTCCAACGGCAGGTATGTTAATTACAGGTTATGCACTTGGTGTCATGCTAGGTGCCCCATTCATGACCCTATGGTTTGGTGGTTTTGCACGACGTAATGCGCTTATTTTGCTGATGGCGATCTTTACGATAGGTAACCTAATCGCAGCATTTTCACCAAGCTATATGAGCTTATTAGGTGCTCGTCTCATTACAAGCTTAAACCATGGTGCTTTCTTCGGGATTGGCTCTGTTGTAGCGGCAAGCATTGTACCCGCACATAAACAGGCCAGTGCTGTAGCAACTATGTTTATGGGCTTAACCATTGCTAATATCGGTGGTGTACCGTTAGCAACTTGGGTTGGGCAAAACATTGGCTGGCGTATGTCTTTCCTTGCGATTTCTTTGCTTGGTGTGATTACCATGCTCGCTTTATGGAAAGCGCTCCCACAAGGTATGGTTGCCCAAAAACCAAATGTGAAAGCTGAATTGAAGGTATTAACGCGTACTCCTGTGGTCCTTGCGCTACTCACCACCGTACTCGGTGCAGGTGCAATGTTTACGCTCTATACCTATATTGCGCCAAGTTTGACTGAGTTTACCCATGCTTCACCGACCTTCATTACGTTCATGTTGGTGTTGATTGGTGTCGGTTTCTCAATTGGTAACCATTTAGGCGGACGTTTTGCAGATTTGTCCATTAACAAAACTTTGATTGGCTTCTTGGTTCTGTTGATTGTGATGATGGTGACTTTCCCAATTCTTGCGCAAAGCCAGATTGGAGCAGCAATTGCTTTAGTGATCTGGGGTGCAGCAACCTTTGCTTTAGTACCACCTTTGCAAATGCGTGTAATGTCAGTCGCTCATGAAGCACCAGGACTTGCCTCTTCAGTAAATATTGGTGCGTTTAACTTAGGTAACGCAGTAGGAGCAGCAGCAGGTGCATTAGTACTCGATTTAGGTTGGGGTTATAGCGCAGTATCATTTGCTGGAGCATTACTAGCTGGCTTAGGTTTGTTATTGGTTTTATTTCAAATCAAACGTGAAAGTAGCCCTGCACAAGCTTTACAGCAGTGTTCAGATTAATAAAAAAAGCGCCTGATCTCAGGCGCTTTTTTTAAGGTATTTATTTTAAAATATCTGGTAATTTAGGGTGTTCATAAATTGGACTGGTCACTTCCCGCTTCATTTTAAGCAGCATCTGGTAAGGTTGCTGTTGAACAAACATATTTACAAAGCTCAACGGAATTGCACCAGCAGGATCAGCGTAACCACTGGTGGTTACTTTCACCTTATTATTTGCAACTTTCTGGAAGGTCCAATCCCCTTCATAGCGTGTTAAGCGCACTACATCAGGTTGTATCGGATAATTTCCACTAATTGCAGTATTTTTAATTGTCACAACGCCATTTGCAGCCTTGCTCATTTTTCCTTTTACAACCACATCGCGATCTTTCAAAGGAAACGGAAAATCCAACACCATGTACAGTGTGAACTCACCTTTTTTCTCATCTTGAGACAACATTTCAACTTTGCCCATATAAGGCACCCACTGGTCAGCACGATTTACATCTAAAATCACAGCGACAGCGCGTTCAAGTGGCACATCAAATGTCGTTTCAGCCTTATATTGAAAGACTGGATTATCAGTTTTTTGATAGGTCCAGACTTTAATATTATTGCGGTCTAAGCTGAGTTTAGCTTTTTCTGTAGAAGCAGCCCCCGTCCAGAGGCTGCTTAAGCAAAGAAGAGTGGTCAAGGCAATTTGTTTTTTTTTCATGTTCTGCTCTATCTTGTTTTTCTCGCTACACATGGAATACGGACAGGGTTTTATACCTGTACGTCGTTCAATCCTAAAACATCTTTCATATCATATTTACGCGCTTCACGGCCCACAACCCATGCAGCAGCTCGTACTGCACCAGCAGCAAAGTTCATACGGTTAGTGGCTTTATGAGTCACTTCAACACGCTCACCTTCGCCAATAAACATGACAGTGTGTTCGCCAACGATGTCACCACCACGAATAGTTTCAAAACCAATCGTTTGACGGTCACGCGGGCCTGTATGCCCTTCACGGCCGTACACAGCAACTTCTTTTAAGTTACGACCTAAAGTATCTGCAATCGCTTCACCCATCATGAGCGCTGTACCTGATGGCGCATCTACTTTATGACGGTGATGCGCTTCAATCACTTCAATATCTACTGTATCGCCAAATACTTTTGCTGCAAGCTCAAGTAACTTGATTGATACATTTACGCCCACTGAATAGTTCGCAGCGTAAACCACAGGTGTATGCGTAGCAACTTCATCTAACTCAGCTTTTTGCTCATCTGACATACCTGTTGTACCAATAACCATGGCAACCCCAGCGTCACGGCAAAGCTTTAAATGCTGAGCAGTTGCAACTGGTGCAGTAAAATCAATGATTACATCGCAGTCTTTAAGAACTTCTGCCAAGTTTCCTGAAACCTTCACACCCACTGAACCAATACCAGCAAGCTCACCTGCATCAGTGCCCACCAAACTACTTTCCGGACGCTCTACCGCAGCAGCTAATTGATAGCCTGCCTGTTGAACTGCTTGAATAAGCGTACGGCCCATACGACCGCCTGCACCTAAAATACCAATGCGTGGAGCTGCTGACATAATCTTCCCAATCTTCGGTTTTACGTAATTTACCTACTATATCAAAACTCTTTGCTCATCTTAAAAAGTAAAAATTATTTTTTGAGTTAGGACGAAATTTAATCTGTTTTCACAAAAGTTAAAGAATTGATCGGCAGACTACGGAGCCACGAATGAGAAAAAGATGACTATAAGGAGTTCAGCATGCATTCGAGAATTATTAGTTTTACAGTAATGATGGGGATTATGAGTTCAATGGCATTTGCAGAGCCTGCAATCCAGCCAGGAGACACATTAGAAAGCTTATCTAAAGCGCGTATTACAACAAACGTAAATACCCAAACACCAACGTCTACAGCTCAAACAAGCAATGCGAATGCTGACGTTAAAGTTGAAGATATTGACCCGATTATTGGCGAAACTACAGCAGAAACACCTAAAGCAGCTGTACAGCCACAAGCAGTAGCCGCACCAGTGATCGAAAATGCTCCTACTCTTGCTTCTAGCGAACCGACTGTAAGTGTTGACGATATTGATGTTGCTCATCCTACAGAGTAAGCAGACGTAATTTTCTTTTAAGCAGAATAAAAATAATAAGATGAATCAGCGCAATAAAAAGGTGGATATTTTATCAATATCCGCCTTCTTTTTAATTTCTTATCTAATCAAGTATTAATCGAACAAACGATCAAAGAATGATTTTTTCTTCGGTGAAGAAGCACTGTCTTCGCCATCAAAAGAAGCTTGCAACTCTTTAAGTAATTCACGTTGACGAGAATTTAAGTTGACTGGTGTTTCTACCACAATACGGCAGAGTAAATCACCCACCATGCTGCTACGTACTGGACGAACGCCTTTGCCACGTAAACGGAATAATTTACCTGTTTGAGTTCCCTCAGGAATCTTCAAGCTAACACGACCTTCCAAAGTTGGGATTTCAATTTCTTTACCAAGTGCAGCATCAGCAATGCTCACTGGTACGTCCATATAAAGATCTGCGCCATCACGTTGGAAAATTTCGTGTTCACGAACGACGACTTCAACGTACAAGTCACCTGATTGGCCATCACGAATTGCTTCGCCTTTACCACTCAAACGAACGCGGTCACCATTATCTACACCCGCTGGAATGGTAACTTCCAACGTTTGCTGGCGATCGGCAACACCTGAACCATGACATGCCTGACAAGGATTTTTAATAATTTTACCTTGGCCACGACATGTACCACATGTTTGTTGTACAGAGAAGAAACCTTGCTGCATACGAACTTGTCCTGAACCATGACAAGTTTTACAGGTTTCAACATCTTTTGGATTTTTAGAGCCTTTACCATCACACACATCACATGGTGCAGGAGCAGTAAAGGTAATGGTTTTTTTCACCCCTTTTACAGCTTCTTCAAGGGTAAGTTCCATTACATAGCGTAAATCTGATCCGCGACGTTGACGCTGTTGACGTCCACCACCACCGAATGCGCCACCGAAGATATCACCGAACTGGCTAAAAATATCTTCTGCACTAAATCCGCCGAAGCCACCACCGCCCCCGCCAAAGCCACCTTCGAACGCATTATGACCCATGCGATCGTACATGCTACGCTTTTCGCTGTCCGATAAAACTTCATAAGCTTCAGCAGCTTCTTTAAATTTCTCTTCAGCTTCGGCATTGTCAGGGTTTCTATCAGGATGATATTTCATCGCCAATTTACGGTAGGCTTTTTTGATCTCATCATCACTTGCGGTTTTTGAAACGCCTAAAACCTCATAATAATCACGTTTAGCCATTTTTGGCGGTGCTCCTCACGGAATTTTATCAATACTCTATTGCCGACTAAATGGGGGGCTTTAGCCGGATTTACAAGGGGAAAATGTTTAAAAAATAGATATATTAAAAAACTGCCTTATTTTTTAAATATTTAGACAAGCCTTTTAACCATGCATTTAATAGAAATAACCACGCAATAGCGCTAAAAACTACGCCAGCAACCGTAGAGGCTGTGACCCAAAGATTACTATCCCATGCAAAGAAGAAGAGCGGAATGAACCAGACAACAGCAAAAATTGCCATAAATAGAAATAGAATCCCGTTGCGCATAATCCATAGCGCATGCGCATGAATCCAAACTTCTGCATTATCTACAACTGCCACTTTACGAGCGATCAAATAAGCAAAGGCCGCAAAAATAACCGTAAACAATGCAAGAAACATGAACGCATAAGAAATTACTATATAACGGCGATGCTGTTCGATATGGTCTTGCCCCATCTGTATTTCACCTCAATTCACTGCATTTTGCCTATTTTTTATGCAGCGAAATAATCCTGTATTTTTTGTGTAAAGACAGGTGCTACTATATTGGAGTTTTCAATATTTCGCACCTTTATTCACAAAAAATTTATGTATTTTATGCGGTTTTTTTCACCTTAAACCACGCTGCGTAGAGTGCAGGTAGGAAAAATAATGTCAGTAAGGTGGCAACAATCAATCCGCCCATGATCGCAACTGCCATCGGACCAAAGAAAATACTTCGAGAAAGTGGAATCATGGCCAGAACAGCGGCTAAAGCAGTCAAAATAATTGGACGAAATCGACGCACTGTCGCCTCAATAATTGCCTCCCAAGCTGGATGTCCCGCTTGTCGGTCCTGCTCAATTTGATCAATCAAAATAAGCGAGTTACGCATGATCATGCCAGAGAGTGCAATTGTGCCTAACATGGCCACAAAGCCAAATGGTTTGTTAAATAACAGTAAGAATAAAACAACGCCAATTAACCCCAGTGGAACTGTTAACAGCACAATCGTCGAGCGAGACAAGCTTTTGAGCTGAATCATCAGTAATGTCATGACCACTGCCAAAAAGAGTGGCATACCCGCATTCACAGAATTTTGCCCACGTGCAGACTCTTCTACGGTTCCACCCACTTCAATGAGATAGCCACTTGGCAATTCAGCACGTAACTTATCCATTGATTCAGCTAACTCACCAACTACTGTAGCTGGCTGTAGTTGAGTTCGGATATCTGCGCGAACAGTAATCGTCGGTAAGCGGTTACGATGCCAGATCAGACCATCTTCAAACTTATACTCAATTTTCGCGATTTGAGCTAAAGGTACAGTGGTTCCATTGTTCGTTGGCACAGCTAAGCTTGCCAATGAAGCCACTTCAACGCGCTCTGCTTGGTCCCCGCGTAAACGAATTTCAATCAGTTCACGTTTTTCACGATATTGCTCAATCGCACTACCTGTAATTGATGCATTAATGAAGTTCGCTAAATCCAGACTAGAGACACCCATTTGTCGAGCACGGTCTTGATCAATTTGAATAGAAATAATTTTACTTGGTTCGCCCCAGTCTAAATGCACATTGGTGGTATTCGGGTTTTCACTTATTACTTTAGCGACCTGCTGTGCTTCTTTACGTACCAGATTTAAATCTTCACCTGACACACGATATTGCAATGGGTAACCAACAGGGGGGCCATTTTCCAGTAATGATACGCGAGTACGGACTTGCGGAAGTAATTGCTTAATTTGTGTTTCTAACGAGCGTCGAATGTCATCACGATCATCAAGTGATGATGCGAGTACAACAAACTGAGCAAAGCTGGCTTGCGGCAATTGCTGGTCTAAAGGTAAATAAAAACGTGGTGAACCTGTCCCTACATAGGCCACATAGTTATCAATACCCTTTTGTTTAGACAGGAAGTTCTCAACCTTTTTCACAGCTTGTTCTGTTGCTGTTAAAGAAGCGCCTTCTTCAAGTTTTAAATCGACTAAAATTTCGGCACGGTTTGAAGGTGGGAAAAACTGCTGAGGTACCATCTTAAACATGAGTACAGATAGCACGAAAATCCCCACCGTCGTTGCTATTACGGTTTTACGGTAGGTCACACAAAACTCGACCATCTTTCTAAAGCGTAAATAGAAACTAGATTGATAAGGATCGTAATGATGGTCCTGTGAAATTGCCACAGTTTGCGGTTGTGGTTTTTTCGTTAATCTTGCCCATAAGCGGACATACCAAGGGGCCTGATGTCCTAACTTAGTAAAATCTGGTAATAGCTTTTCACCTAAATAAGGTACGAATAGAACTGCTGCAATCCAAGATACTAATAAAGCAATGGTCACGACCTGAAAGATAGAACGCGTGTATTCACCTGTACTAGACTGAGCAGTAGCAATCGGTAAAAAACCTGCCGCAGTGATGAGCGTTCCGGTTAACATTGGAAATGCGGTAGTTTTCCACGCAAATCCGGCGGCTTTAATCCGGCTATAGCCCTGCTCCATCTTAATGGCCATCATCTCAACGGCGATAATCGCGTCATCGACTAACAGACCTAACGCCAAGATCAAAGCACCAAGTGAAATCTTATGCAGTCCGACATCGAATAAACTCATACCGGCAAAGGTCATTGCTAAAACTAAAGGAATAGAAAAAGCGACCACCAATCCCGTACGGAAGCCTAAAGAGAAAAAACTCACTAACAATACAATAATGACTGCTTCAGCGAGTACCTTCACAAACTCATGAATACTGCGTTGTACTGCTACAGGTTGGTCAGAAACTTTTTGCAATTTCATGCCGAGTGGCAAGGTCTTTTGTAATTGGGCAAATTCTGTTTCTAGATTTTTACCAAGGGCAATAATGTCACCACCTTTACGCATCGAAACAGCAATGCCAATACCATTTTCACCCATGAAACGCATACGTGGTTGAGCAGGCTGACTAAAACCACGATAGACATCAGCGACGTCACCAAGCTGAATTGTTTTATCACCGACCAATAAAGGTGTTTTTTTAATTTCATCAATATTTTGCAGATGACCACTTACTCTAATTTGAATACGGTCTGTACCCGTTTCAAAAAAGCCCGCACTTGCCATACTATTTTGCTTTTGTAGGGCTTCTTGAATCGCTGTAACTGGAATTCCGAGCTGTACCGCTTTAGTGTTAGAAATCTCAACCCAGATTTTCTGATCTTGTAGACCAATTAATTCGACCTTACTGACATCTTTGACTCGTTGAAGCTGTAATTGCAAACGATCTGCATATTCTTTCAAAAGTGCATAATCAAAGTCTTTGCCTGTCAGTACATAAATATTACCGAAAGTGTCCCCAAATTCATCGTTAAAAAATGGGCCTTGTACACCGTTTGGTAGTTCATGGCGAATATCATTCACCTTCTTACGGACGTTATACCAAACGTCAGGGATCTGTGCCGATGTCAGTGAGTCCTTGGCAACAAACGTAACCATCGACTCACCCGGGCGGGAGTAAGCCATGATCTTGTCATACTGCCCTGTTGTCATGAGTTCCTTTTCGATACGATCAGTCACCAGCGTTGAAACTTCTTTCGCTGTTGCTCCAGGCCAATAGGTTTGTACGACCATGACTTTAAAGGTAAATGGTGGATCTTCACTTTGTGAGAGTTTTGAATAAGAGATCGCACCGATAATGCCAAGTAACAGCATAAAATAAAGGACGATACCTTTATTATTTAATGCCCATTCCGAGAGATTGAATTTCATGGCTGGGTTGCTCCCTGAATTTTCACCGCACGGTTTTCACGATCAATCGGATGAATCTTCTGTTTATCACGTAGCAAATGTACGCCGCCAATCACAACCCAATCATTTGGAGCCAAGCCTGATAACACCGGTACGCTGTCTTTTCCATATGCACCAATCGTTACAGGTACTTTACGCAATGTCTGGTTGGCATTAACCACCCACACATAAGGTTGATTATCTGTTGCTGAGACACTCGAAAGTGGCACACTCATCACATTGGTTTGAGCTGAGGTAAAAAATACGCGTGCACTTTGTCCAAGCTGAATAACAGATTGACCTTCTTTAAGTGCTACCTTGACTGTAAAAGTACGAGACTGATCCGCTGCCGGAGAAACTTCACGTACATATCCGGCAAACCTTTCATTCGGTTTAGACCACAAGGTGATCCAAGCGCCTTGACCAACTTTAATCTCGGTAACTGCTTGTTCAGGAACACCAATAACAACTTCACGCTCTCCATCAATTGCAAGTTGATAAGCAGCTTGTCCTGCTGCAACCACTTGTCCAATTTCTATATTTCGCGCAGTAATCACCCCGTTTTTGTTAGAAACGAGTTGGTTATAACCTGTCTGGTTAGCAGAAACCTCATAGTTAGAACGAGCTTGTTGTAGTGCTGCCTGTGCCGCGTCATATTGATTTTTTACCGTATCGAATTGCGAACGGCTCACTGCATTAATAGGGAGTAATTGTTGAAAACGTTTAAGTTCATCTGCTGCTGTTTTTGCTGAAGCCTGTGCATTATCCAGTTGGGCTTTAGCAGCATTTAATTGTAACTGAGCATCTGCCACATCGAGTTTTGCTAATACTTGTCCAACTTTAACTCGGTCGCCTACATCCACATAGCGCGCCGTAACTTGTCCACCAACCCGAAATGCCAAAGCCGTTTGTTGTCTAGCCTGCACATCCCCTGCATAGCTTTTTTGTTCATTGAGTGTGGTTAAGGGCTGTGCCACCATCACATAGGGTATTTCTTCTGTTTTGGGAGTTTCTTTACTACACCCCATTAATGTGACCATACAAACAATCACCATACTCATGATGAGAGGTTTTAACACATTCATATCTTATCGCTCTTATTCAAACTGATTTTTTAAGGCACAATATGCTTGCATCATAGTTCGTTTATTTTTTAATTAATATACTCATGGGTACATTAATTAAAGAAAAATGTATAAGTGTTTATTTTTTAAAATTATTATTTAGAGGGTTTTGTGCAAACAGTTAATCAAAGTGGTCGCCCAAAAGATCTAGAAAAACGTGCTCGTATCTTACAAGCCGCTAAAGCTATATTTTTGAAATCTGGCTATCACGGTACCAGCATGAACCAGATTGCACAGGAAGCAGGTGTAACTAAACTGACGGTCTATAATCACTTTCAAGACAAAGCCAACTTATTTATCTGTGCGATTACAGAAACCTGTGAAGAGACACTGTGTACTAAACAATTCGAATTAGATGCATCGGCAGATTTTTATCAAGCACTCTTTATTGTGTGTTCACGCGCCTTGCAAATTATTTACTCACCTGAGGCGCTTAAACTTGAACATGTTTTATTTGAACTTGCAGCAGAACAAAGTCCACTCGCTCTACAGTTTTTTGATGCATCTCATACTCGGCTGCAAAATCAGTTAACCGAGTTTTTGCAAAAAGCAGCTCAATTAGGTTTTATTCAAACCGATGACCCAACCTATCAAACCGAACTTCTTTTGTCCTTATTGCTTGGTGTACGTCACCAGAAGGTTTTACTTAGGATTATTGCTGTACCCAATGCGCACGAGCTTGAACAAATTATTCAAGATGCAATTCATTTATTCTTGCTCAAATATCGGAATTAAACCAAAGTCCGATTGTCAAAAGTTGTGCTGAGTGCATGTCATCTTTTCAGCCTCAACATGCGAATTAAATGTTATTTTTTAAGCAAAAATTCACATTTTCTTACGCTCAAAGCTTGGAATGTTCGCTAATCGCGCTATATTCGATAAGAATAAGAACAGGAGAAAAATAGCATGGTTCAGCAAATCGATGCGCCACTGCGTGAGGATGTCCGCTTACTTGGCAACTTGTTAGGTGAAACCCTAAAACAACATGCAGGACAAGAACTGTTTAATCAGATCGAGCAAATCCGTGCTCTTGCCAAAGGTGCACGTGATGGTCAAGCTGAAGCCGAAAAGCAACTAGAACAATTATTTTTAGAACTGCCCGATGAAGAGTTACTTCCTCTCACCCGCGCTTTTTCTCACTTCCTCAATTTTGCCAATATTGCCGAGCAATATCATGTGGTCCGTAGCCGCAGACAGGCAGAGTTTGATTCGGATGCAAACTCTCCGAATCCGCTGGTTCACTTATTTCAAAAATTTAAAGATAAAAGTATTTCAACAGAAAAACTATTCCAGCAAATTTGCGATCTTAAAATTGAGTTAGTACTTACGGCGCACCCAACTGAAGTGAGTCGTCGTACCCTGATTCAGAAATATGATGATATTAACGCATGTCTCTCGCAGCTTGATCAGCAAAAACTTACCCCACGCGAACGCCAAAATGCACTTGCGAATTTAAAGCAACAAATTAGTTCGGCTTGGCAAACAGATGAAATCAGACAGCATCGCCCAACTCCAGTCGATGAAGCAAAATGGGGATTTGCCACAATTGAGCAAACACTTTGGAATGCTGTACCTAAATTCATTCGCGAGTTAAATGAATTAGTTCAAGAAAACTGCCAACTCAATTTACCACTTAATATTGCACCAGTACGTTTCGCATCTTGGATGGGCGGAGACCGTGATGGCAACCCAAATGTTACCCATCAAATTACCCAAGAAGTGCTGTGGTTATCACGCTGGCAAGCTGCCGATCTCTATTTAAGAGATATCGAAAACTTACGTTGGGAACTTTCAATCCAGACTTGTTCCGAAGAAATGATTCAGGCAATTGGTAGCCAACATGCAGAACCTTATCGCGAATATTTACGTGCTACACGAGAACGTTTAAAAGCAACTCGACACTGGTTAGCGCAGCGCCTACAAGGCTTAGAAGCAGACGACAGCAATGTCATTAAAAGTAAAGATGAGCTTTTACAACCATTATTGCTATGCTATCGCTCTTTAATCGACAGTAACCTACCTGAAATTGCGAATGGTCAACTGCTCGACTTTATCTACCGTGTGAACTGTTTTGGTATTGAATTACTTAAACTCGACATTCGCCAAGAATCAGGCCGTCATCGCCAAGCCATTTCAGCAATTACTGAATATTTAGGTTTAGGTAATTTTGAATCATGGACTGAGCAAGCACGCCAAAACTTCCTCATTCAAGAATTACAAAGTAAACGCCCGCTTTTACCGAAATATATTAATGAGCCTGAAGGCAGTTTGATTGGTCATCCAGACGTTCAAGAAGTATTTGCAACCATGCGTACTTTGGCAGACCAACCGCCTGAATCTTTAGGGGCATATATTATTTCGATGGCTGAATATCCAAGTGATGTTTTAGCTGTGTTGTTATTGCAAAAAGAAGCAGGTATTCAGCATCCTTTACGTGTAGTTCCTCTATTTGAAACTTTAAAAGATTTAGATGGCGCTGCAACTACCATGAATACGCTGTTCAATATGCATTGGTATAAACAGCACATTCAAGGTAAACACGAAGTCATGATCGGTTACTCCGACTCAGCAAAAGATGCCGGTTTCATGTCTGCCAACTGGGCGCAATATCGTGCTCAAGAAGAGCTAACAGCAATTGCTCAAAAACACGGCGTACAGTTGACACTATTCCACGGACGCGGTGGATCAATTAGCCGTGGTGGCGCACCAACCCAACAGGCACTATTTTCACAGCCGCCGGGTTCGATCTCTGGTGCAATTCGAGTCACAGAACAAGGTGAAATGATCCGTTTCAAATTCGGTCTAGAAGGTATTGCCATGCAAAACCTTGAAATCTATACCGCAGCAACGCTTGAAGCGACATTATTACCACCACCAGAGCCTAAGGCTGAGTGGCGTGAAATTATGAACCGTATGACTGATCATTCTGTTAAGGTTTACCGCCAAACAGTTCGTGAAAACCCACACTTTGTGAAGTATTTACGGACCGTCACTCCTGAGCTTGAATTACAAATGTTGCCATTAGGCTCACGTCCAGCAAAACGTAAAGTGAGTGGCGGTATTGAGTCTTTACGTGCGATTCCATGGGTATTCGCTTGGACACAAATTCGTTTGATGTTGCCTGCATGGTTAGGTACTGGTGCAGCAATTAATGAAGTGATTGCCGATCAGCAAAAAGCAACACTTGATGAAATGCTCCAGCAATGGCCTTATTTCCAGACGCTGATTGATATGCTGGAAATGGTATTGTCTAAAGCCGATGCCAATATTGCACTCTATTACGAGTCTCATCTGACTGAAGATGAAGATTTAAAAGTGCTCGGCAACCAATTACGCCAACGCCTAAAAGATGCTGTACAAACTTTATTAACCTTAAAAGATGAATCAAAGCTTCTGAGTAATAATGATGTTCTTGATCAATCCATGCAGGTTCGTAAACCATACTTACTTCCTTTGCATCTTTTACAGGCTGAACTCATGAAGCGTCGTCGTGATTATCTTGCTGAGCGTCAGGCAGAACACACCCCTGTTGACCATGCACTTATGGTGAGTATTGCAGGTATTGCGGCTGGTTTACGTAATACAGGTTAAGCTGATTTTACCAATTGTTTTATAAAGCAGTGCATCTTGATGTGCTGCTTTTTACTTGCAAAATTCTCTATTTTTCTTAAATTTTCCCCGATTTTCTATTTTTTTGAATATTTTTTAAAAATCATAAAATTAATATTTATGAGAAAAAAATAACTAAATACGCACATTTAGTTTTTTTAAAATTATACCAATCGTTAAAAAATAATTACTTTTCACTCACATACTTCTCTGTAGAGATTAAATGCATTCCCAAGAAAGAGTATCATGGCAGCAATTAAAGAATAATGAGCTTATTTTATGTCCAATTGGTTTCCAAAATGGCAGCCTTACCAAGGTGATATTGACCATCGGCCAGTCTCTACCAATGAATATCTCCCACCCGTACAAAGTGCTGTTTTGGGTATTCAACATGCATTTGCCATGTTTGGAGCGACTGTTTTAGCACCTTTACTCATGGGTTTTAATCCTAACCTTGCTATTTTAATGTCTGGCATCTGTACCATCTTGTTCTTTTTAATTACAGGTGGTCGTGTTCCAAGTTATTTAGGATCAAGTTTTGCCTTTATTGGGGTGGTTGCAGCTGCAACTGGGCATATTACAGGTTCAGGTGCCAATCCAAATCTATCTATGGCTTTAGGTGGAATCGTAGCATGTGGCGTTTTTTATGCCATTATCGGTTTTATCGTGATGCTTACGGGTACACGCTGGATTGAAAAACTCATGCCGCCTGTCGTGACTGGCGCGATTGTAATGATTATTGGTCTAAACCTTGCACCTGTTACGATTAAAGGTGTTGCAGGCCAACCATTTGAAATGTGGATGGCCTTAATTACTGTACTTTGTATGGGCAGTATTGCAGTCTTTACTCGTGGCCTATTGCAACGTTTACTTCTGTTGATTGGTTTGATCTTGGCATATGTGATTTATGCTATCACCACCAATGGGCTAGGTTTAGGTAAACCAATCGATTTTAGCCAGATCTCACAAGCCGCATGGTTTGGGATTCCAAGCTTTTCACATCCTACCTTTGATACGAATGCTATGCTAATTATTGCACCAGTTGCACTTATCTTAGTAGCAGAAAACCTAGGACATATTAAAGCTGTTGGCGCGATGACTGGTGAAAACCTGACTCCACAATTAGGTAAAGCATTTGTTGCAGATGGTTTGGCAACAACATTATCTGGTAGTGTCGGCGCTCCAGGGATGACCACTTACGGCGAAAACATTGGTGTGATGGCAGTCACTCGCGTGTACTCAACGATTGTTTTTGTGATTGCTGGTGTCTTCGCAATTTTCTTAGGTCTATCTCCAAAATTTGGCGCGGTAATTAGTACGATCCCAAGCGCAGTTTTAACAGGCGCGTCTATTGTTGTGTTTGGTTTAATTACCATTGCTGGGGCCAAAATCTGGATCGAAAACAAAGTCGATTTTTCTAACAATAAAAATCTGATTGTGGCCTCAGTAACTATTATTTTGGGTGCTGGAAACTTTGAATTATTGTTCGGTAATTTCAATTTAGGTGGTATTGGTACAGCAACGTTTGCAGCTATTATTTTAAACTGGCTGTTTAGTTTAAAAGATAAAACCTAAATTCTAAAAGGCAGCGCAAGCTGCCTTTTTTCATTCCGATTTAGTATGATGAATTTTTGCATTTCAATACGTTCCCTATCATGCGTTTTGATTTTTTTGATTTACAGCTGGTTCTTCATATTGTCTCGACTGGTAGCCTCACCAAAGGCGCTGACCGCTCTGCGATTTCACTTCAGGCGGCGAGTGAACGTATAAAAAAACTTGAACAGTATTTTGAGACCCCTTTATTTATTCGCCAAACCACAGGCGTAGAGCTCACCACAGCTGGACATGCATTTGTAGAACATGCTCGTCAGCTTTTAGCTCAAAAAGATCAACTCGAACAAGAAATGCAGCGTTTTAGGTCACCTACATCAGAGTCATTAACACTTTGGTGTAACTCTTCTGCTCAAAGCGAATATTTGCCTCCGTTATTACCGCAATATTTGGTGCTTCATCCCGAAATGAATATTGATTTACATGAGGCAGAAAGTTCAGAAATTGTAGAGGCATTAACGCAAGGAGTTGCAAATCTTGGGCTGGTCTCAAGTTTTTTTGATACCCGCCATTTGCAAACTAAGGAATTTGCTAGTGATCCATTAGTTCTGATTTGTCCTCCTACTCATAATTTAGCTCAACACCAACAGCTGAATTTGGTAGAGGCTTTAAGTTATGGTTTTATTGGCCTTAAACCCCACCATTCGTTGCAACAGTCCATCGAAACTCAAGCTAAGCTATTAGGCTTTAACATACAGTACCGTTTGCGCTTACCTAATTTTGGTGCGATTGCTGAGGTAGTCGCCAAAGGTGTCGGAATTGCGATTATGCCAGCTCGTGCCGCACAGCGTTTGCAATCGGACTATGACTTTCATTCCATTCAACTGCTAGGTGCTTGGGCAAATCGTAAACTGCTTTTGGCTACACAAAATTTCAATCAGCTCCCTAACAGTTATAAGCAATTTGCCGATTTTTTATTGCAACATCGCCCTTAAAAATTTGGTTTAGTGCAAAATCATATAAAGCCCTAATGACACCAAACCTATAAAAAAGATACGACGAAATAACTGCTCATTTAACCGATAACGGATTTTTTTACCTAACCACATTCCAACGAGCGCTGCCAACAATGCAGCAAAAGATAAACGATAATCCAATGCCATTCCCGACATCGGGTTGTGGTGTAAAAAGACTGCAAGACAGATGGTAGAGACAGTAAACGTTAGTCCTAAAGCCTGAACCAACTCATCACGCTTTAAATGTAAAGACTGCAAATAAGGAACGATTGGAATAATAATGACACCAGTTGCTACAGTCACTGCCCCGCCGATATATCCAATAATCGGTGATAGCCAACGTTCATACTTCCCTAAGTGTGGAAGTTTCTTCACGCACAGACCATAGAGTCCATATAAGGCCAACATACAGCCCAATAAAATCTCACTACTATGCCCATGACTTTGACTTAAAGTGGGTAGAAAGCTCCATATTGAGCCCACAACAATGCCCACAAGCAAAGTCCAGAAACGGCGAATAAAAGCCCAGACATGTCCTTCAGCAAAAAGTTGCCAGACATTGGTGACCATTGAAGGAACTATCAGAAGAGAAGCTGCCTGAAAAGGGCTCATTGCGATGGTCAGTAAGCCCATAGATACTGCGGGCAATCCTAAACCAATCATGCCTTTAATCATGCCAGCGAAGGCAAAGACCACTATAATAATTGCTAAAAAAGTCACTGTTTATCTCCGATTCCTTAAAGGATATGCTACGGAAAAAACAGGTATTGCCCTATTCTTGTTTTTAGAAGTAGGCCTCAATTAAAAGTTGAGGCTGTTTTATATTTCTCTTCTAATACATTGCTAAAAATACTTTCGATCATCCATACACGATACAAGCTATTAAATACGTAGGTCTGACCATCAATACGCAGCTCTAAAACCGGTAAATCAGGCTGATGCTTGTCTTTGCAAAGTGCATCATTTTGCACCAAAACAGATTGAACATCTTGGTCGGTTAGCTGCTCAATCCCAAGTTGCTGCTGTAACTGTTGAAAATGTTTTAAGAAAGATAAATCTTTTCCTTTCGTCCAAACTGCCTGCAATATTGTAAAAATTGTATCGATTTGCTGATTCTCTTGCACACTATAGAAAAGCTTTGCCATCTCTAATGTGCTTTCCTCAGTAGGACGACAAAATGGCGTAAAGGCCACACCTGTTCGTTTAGAAACACGTGTTGCCAAACTCCAGTCAAACCAGTCTCGACCTTGATAACTTAAAGGGTAAACTTTTAGTTGAATATCATAATAATCAGCCAGCTCTTCCTTGATATAGGCAAGTAACAGCCAACTCATTGGATCTTCTAAAGCAATATAGATATCAAGCTCAGGATGAAGCGTCTGAATCTCGGTAAGTGCCTCAGCATCATTAATCAAATGTTCACGCCATTCGATATGATTAATTAAAAAAATTGGATTGCCCGTCAGTAACTTTTGCTGCTTCAGACGACGAGTTAAACGTAGTAAATCATCTACTGCGTGATATTTACGTCCACCAAATTCAAAGTATGCCGCAGGTACAGGCTCATCCGTAAAAATGCGTTCTGAAAAATGTTGAGGAAGCTGATGTTTAACTGCCATGGCATGTAAAGTACGTAACTTTCCATATTGTTGCTGCCAAAGCATGTGGAAAATATCTTCTAGTAAATGGAAGAAATTCTGACCTTGTAATGGGGTTCTTTTTAATATGACTGCCGCTTGTTTTAAAGATTCTGGGCTTGGGATTTCTGGAAACTCATCAAAGCCGAAACGATGTTGTTTGGCTAATATCTTGGCATCATTTAGACAATAATTCTGCCACTCATCATGCGACATGCTGTTTGGAGGTTCAGAAGCTGTATGCGAAATAATAATTTTTAAAGGCTTAAGTTCATCACTTAAAATTTCATCTAGCTGAGACAATTGCTGAACAGCTAAGTAGCTATACACATCATCAAGTCGTAAATAAATACTTAAACCATTTTCCGTGGGTAACACCGCTTGACGAGAAGGCTTTTGGTAAAACCAGCTCGATCGAATAGGGTCAAACCAACGGCGTAGCAGTGACATGAGTGGTGCCTCTAAAAAATAAATCCTAAGCGAGATCAAAGATTGTTTTGATCATAGTGCAAGGTAAAACAGTAGTCGAGATTGAAATATAACTACCTTAGTTTACGCAGAAAATAAGTCATGTTTTTAGCAAGTTTCTACGTAGGTGAAGATTTTATCACCATTTTATGGCAAACCCATAGAATGATCTAAAAACACCTTTTTCTACAAGCTGATTTTTTTTACCAGACATGAAAAATGCACCCTTAACATGATAGCAATTCATCGTGTTAAAGGGTGCATGATTCCTAATCAATTATTAAAATTGAATATTTTATAGAACGCGTACAGCTCCTTTCGCTGCACTTGTTGTATGCATTGCATAAACTTTTAACGCTTTTGATACTTTACGTTTACGTTCTTCTTTCGGATGCCAGCCTTTTGCTTCTTGAACTGTACGGCGATGCGCCATAGTCGCGTCATCAACGTTTAAGTGAATGGTACGGTTTGGAATATCGATTTCAATGGTATCGCCATCTTCAACCAAACCAATTGCACCGCCTTCAGCCGCTTCTGGTGAAACGTGACCAATCGAAAGACCTGATGAACCACCAGAGAAACGACCATCTGTTACCAATGCACAGTCTTTTCCTAAACCTTTCGATTTAAGATAGCTAGTTGGGTACAGCATTTCTTGCATGCCTGGACCACCACGTGGACCTTCATAACGAATCACAACCACATCACCAGCTTTAATGTCATGACCCAAAATTGCATCTACAGCTGCATCTTGGCTTTCAAATACACGTGCTGTGCCCGTAAATTTCAAGATTGATTCATCAACGCCTGCAGTTTTCACGATACAACCATCAAGCGCGATGTTGCCGTATAGAACAGCTAAACCACCATCTTTAGAGAATGCATGTTCTGCATTACGGATAACGCCTTTTTCTCGGTCGCCATCTAATGTTGAATAATAGCGATTTTGCGAGAATGCAACTTGAGTTGGAACACCACCTGGTGATGAACGATAGAATTCATAAACGTCTGCATCTTCAGTACGAATAATATCCCACTTATCCAACGCATCTTTTAAAGTTTTCTCGTGCACTGTCGGTACAGATACATCAAGTAAATTCGCGCGATCAAGTTCACCTAAGATCGCCATGATACCGCCAGCACGATGAACATCTTCCATATGAACGTCTTGTTTTGCAGGCGCTACTTTAGACAGTACAGGAACTCGACGCGATAATTCGTCAATATCATCCATTGTAAAATCAACTTCTGCTTCACTTGCCGCAGCCAATAAATGCAGAACGGTATTGGTTGAACCACCCATTGCAATATCAAGGGTCATCGCATTTTTAAATGCAGCCTTGGTTGCAATTGAACGAGGTAAAATGCTTGCATCTTCTTGTTCATAATAGCGCTTAGCTAATTCAACAATAAGTTGGCCTGCTTTTAAGAATAATTTTTTACGGTTTGCATGCGTCGCAACAATCGAACCATTACCCGGTAAAGATAAACCTAAAGCTTCTGTTAAACAGTTCATTGAGTTTGCAGTGAACATACCTGAACATGAACCACAGGTTGGACATGCCGAACGTTCAAATTCTTCAACTTCTTCGTCTGTATAACTTTCATCAGCCGCAACAACCATTGCATCAACAAGGTCAATCGCTTTTTCATTACCGCGGAACTTAACCTTACCAGCTTCCATTGGTCCGCCAGACACGAAAACAACAGGAATATTCAGACGCATCGCAGCCATGAGCATTCCCGGAGTAATCTTGTCACAGTTTGAAATACACACCATGGCATCTGCACAGTGTGCATTCACCATATATTCAACTGAGTCAGCAATCAAATCACGTGATGGTAAAGAATAAAGCATGCCGTCATGCCCCATTGCGATCCCGTCATCTACTGCGATCGTATTGAACTCTTTAGCAACACCACCTGCTGCCTGAATTTCTGCTGCGACAAGCTGCCCTAGATCTTTAAGATGTACATGGCCCGGCACAAATTGAGTAAATGAGTTGACCACCGCAATAATCGGTTTGCCGAAATCCTCATCTTTCATTCCTGTTGCACGCCATAAGCCACGTGCGCCAGCCATATTTCTTCCGTGTGTCGATGTTTTTGAACGATAGTCAGGCATTAGTGTTTCCAACAAGTTGTGCTTGAGCGGAATTTTTCCCGCTCTGGCGAATGATACTGATATAGCGTTAGATCAGTCGGAATATTGACTCATCATCATAATTTGATCATTCTCCATTCTATAGAAGCAAATAATATTCGGAAAGCCAAGAACAGTAATAGACAGTCAATATTTAGCAAAACTTACATGAATAATTTTTTATTTTTTCATAACCTTTTTTTATCAATAAAAGTTTTTCAATAATTTTTTGTTCACTATTTAAAAACTAAAATGCTCAATCGCCATGATTTTAGGGCTTCAATCGTTTTTCACGTATACTACGCCTAAACTCTTTTTGGATTGCATTTGTGAAAATTATTTTTGCTGGCACCCCCGAATTTGCTGCAACAGCATTGGCGGCTTTATTAAAAACTTCCCATGAAATTATCGCGGTTTATACTCAGCCAGATCGTAAATCGGGTCGTGGACAAAAACTAACGCCATCTCCCGTAAAACAACTTGCACTTGAGCATAATATCCCTGTTTATCAACCCCTTCACTTCAAAGCATCTACAGAAGAAGGTTTAGCGGCTCAACAAGAACTGGCAGCTTTAGGTGCTGATGTGATGGTGGTTGCAGCCTATGGTTTAATTCTTCCACAAAATGTGCTCGATACACCGAAATATGGCTGTTTAAATATTCACGGCTCACTATTACCACGCTGGCGCGGTGCAGCACCAATTCAGCGTGCGATTGCAACAGGTGATGAAGAAACCGGAATCACAATCATGCAGATGGCTGCCGGTTTAGATACAGGCGATATGATGTATAAAACATACTGCCCAATTACTGCCGAAGATACCTCAGCGACATTACATGACAAACTCGCAGCTCAAGGTGCAACAGCAATTTGTGCGGTACTCGAGTCAGAAGCAACACTACAAAAATATTTGGCAGAACGCGAAGTTCAAGACGAAAGCTTAACAGTCTATGCTCATAAACTCGTAAAGTCAGAAGCTCGTATTGATTGGGCAATTGATGCTATTCAAGTTGACCGGAATATCCGTGCTTTTAACCCTTGGCCAGTCGCTTTTGTTCAGCTTGATGAAAATAATGCTCTACGTGTCTGGAACTCTCTAATTTCTAGCCAAAGCAAAGCGAATGCTCAAGCTGGTGAAATTATTGCAATCGATAAACAAGGCGTACATATTGCTTGCGGGGAAAATACATTTATTTGTCTGACTAGCGTGCAGTGGCCGGGTGGTAAAGCATTAAACGCTCAACAAATTGCACAAACTCAAAAACTTCATGTAGGACAAATTTTGCCATGAGTCAGGTTACCTCAAATTCCTCACGTTTTAACCTGCGTGCTCAAGTCGTCCAGACGTTACTAAAAGTTCAGCAAGGCCAATCACTCGCTAGTATTTTAAATACACAGCTCAATCAGGTAGCAGAGCGCGATCGCGCTTTATTTCACGAGCTCGTTTTGGGTACATTACGTCAATGGTTTGCGCTTAAATCAATTAGCCTACCTTTGCTCAGCAAGCCTCTAAATAATGAGACAGTAGAAACCTGTCTTTATGTTGGTCTTTATCAGGTTTTATGCACGCGTATTGCAGCACATGCCGCTATTTCAGAAACAGTAGATGCGACAAAACAACTTGGATTCCCTGCACTCAGCGGTATTGTAAATGCGATTTTGCGCCGAGCTACTCGTGAAACTGATGACTTTCAGCAAGGTTTACAGCAGGCGCATGGCTTACCAAGCTGGCTTTTCAAACGCTTAAAAAAGGATTGGGGTGAACAAACGGAATCTCTCTGCCAATCATTAAAACAAGTCGCACCTTTAACCTTAAGAGTGAACCAGCGTCATATTGGTCGAGATGCTTATTTATCAAAATTACAGAGTTTAGAAATTCAGGCACGTGCATGTACTTTGTCTGAAGCAGGTATTGTTCTTGAACAATCTGTACAAATCACTCAGTTACCTGGTTTTGAACAAGGTTGGTTTTCTGTACAAGATGAACACGCTCAGCTTTGCACAACATTATTGCCAGATTTGAACGATAAAATAGTAGTTGATGCGTGTGCTGCCCCAGGGGGCAAAACTGCTCATTTACTTGAAAAGTTTAAACCTGCTCAGCTCATTGCGATTGATCAGGACCCAAGCCGTTTAGTGCGTGTAACTGAGAACTTAAATCGCTTAGCACTTGATCAAAGTCATACAGAGATTTTGGCAGCCGATGCAACTCAATGGACTCCTGCACAGCCAGTAGATTGTATCGTGCTCGATGCACCTTGCTCTGCTACAGGTGTAATTCGTCGTCATCCTGACATACGCCTATTGCGCCAATCTACCGATATAGCTCAAACCATTGAACTACAAAAGCAGATCTTGGACCACATGTGGCAACAGCTCAAAGTTGGCGGCACATTGCTTTACATCACCTGTTCAATTTTAAAAGCTGAAAATGAACAGCAGATGATGAAATTTTTTGCTGAAAATCCAAATGCAAAAGAGATCAAGATTGATGCTGATTGGGGAGTTGAGCAAACCCATGGTCGCCAATTACTGCCGCAAGCGCAGTCTGGTGATGGATTTTATTATTGTAAAATTCAAAAAATTGCATAAAAAAAGCAGGCTTAAAGCCTGCTTTTTTACTTGATCAGCATTAAAGTGTGTGCTGATCTTTTACTTCTTCTAAAACATCATCTAACTCTTCAGGATGTTTCGATAAATGGATAATGGACAAAGCCAAGCCACCCCATAAAAACACCATCGAAATTACCATCATTACGATTGCTGAAGTATTCATTATTCTATCCTCCTAGCGATCTTTCATTTTGCTTAAAACAATTGCAACGACTGCACAGAAAATCACACTGCCCCAGCCGAATACACCTTGTAAGCTCATACTATAAGTATCATAGCCATTTTTGATCAAATTAAATACAGTCATACTGAGTGTAGTTAACAAGATTAACGATGTAATGACTGTTAAAGTGAAATCCCACCCCTTACCTAATTGAATAGTTGAGATGCGATTTACGTGATCACGAAGTTCCATTAGAGCAGAACGTTTAAACCAAGCTACGGTAATAATAGAAAGTAAAGCACCGCCAATAATACCGATGTTATTGATAAAGTGGTCAACAATATCAACCAGCTTAATTGCGTTTACACTTGAGAATAAAATAATTGATACAAGCGCACTACCACCACCAATAATGGTTACAGCTTTTTTACGACCCCATTTCAATTTATCTTGCATTGCTGCAATAGGTACTTCCAAAATACTCACCATCGAAGAAATACCTGCGACGAAAAGTGAAGAGAAGAATAAGAAACCAAATAAATCGGCACCTGTACCTAAACTTGAGATAATTTTAGGGAATGCAATAAATGCTAACCCAATCCCGCCACTCACAACATCTTTAACTTCAGTACCTGCCGCATGAGCCATAAAACCAAGCGCTGCGAAGATACCAATACCAGCCAAAATCTCTGTTGATGCATTTGCAAAACCAACGATTAAACCAGAACCTGTTAAATTCGTTTTTGGTTTCAAATAAGATGCATAAGTCACCATGATCCCGAAGCCGACAGAGAGGGAGAAGAAGGTATGGCCATAAGCCGCTAACCAAACTTTATAATCCATCATTGCTGACCAGTTCGGCGTAAAGAAAGCATTTAAGCCTTGAACCGCACCTGGTAAACGTAATGATTGAATCACTAAAATAGTGAAGAGAATGAATAATAAAGGCATGAAAATCTTATTCGATAATTCCACACCTTTTTTCACCCCACCATAAAGAATGATTAGAGTAAGTGCCCAAATCCCAACAATCGGCCAGAATAAATGACCTACAAACTGTAAATCAAAACCGGTTGCTTTTGTGGTCTGCAAATAGGTATTAAAGAAGAAACCTTCCGGATCACTTCCCCACATTTGGCCAATAGAGAAGTAAACATAACTACCAGCCCAAGTGAGTACACTTGCATAATACAAACCAATGATGATACAGACACAAACTTGCCACCAACCTAATGTTTCCCCGCCTTTAAATAGGGCACGATACGCTTTAGGAGGTGAACCAGTACTACGATGTCCTACCGCATAATCTAAAAATAGTAACGGTAAACCAGCAGTAATGAGTGCCAATAGATAGGGAATAAGAAACGCACCACCACCATTTTCATAAGCAACGTATGGGAAGCGCCAGATATTACCTAAACCTACAGCCGAACCAACGGCTGCAATAATAAAACCAGATCGTGACGTCCAGTTTTCACGAGAATCTGTCATAGAACACCTAATGTTAAAAGATTACTTATTTTTACTGCTATTGTTGATTGTTATTCCGCATGCAAAAAAAGAACCAAAAAATACTTTTGTGTTTGTAGAAAATAAAAAGCACCTTTTGAGTATTTTTATTCCCTTAACAAACAAGCAAAAATAGAAAATTCTTCCTTAAAGATTTTTGTCCATTTTTTGCCCCTATATAGCTGAACAATACCTGTTTTTATTTCTTTTTACTGTAATTTCCGTCAGAAATTTTACGAATTTTCTGAGTTTTTTTCACAATTGGTTATTTTTCAGCTAATATTTACGTTCTACTACTTGTAGATTAAAATTATTATTTAATGCAATTTTATTGCAATCCCTGAAAATACTTATTTAATTACTCAACTTATCCACTAATTTATTTTTAACTGTCCAGTTATCAATTAAAATTTAATAAGTCCGATACGATTGACAAAATTTATACTAAATTTTCTAAAAGATTAAATTCATTTAAATGAGGAAGAAAATATTAATTATTTGAATTAAATAAATTTTTTTAAGGTTTAAAAATTTACTCATATCACCTACCTCAAATCCTTATTTTTTATCAATGCATCTGTAGCAAGATGTCTATATCATGCGCTCAAAGATTTCTTTCATGTGGATGTAAAAATGAAAATATTAAAAATATCTTTATTAACGCTCGGGATGGGCTTAAGTGGCTTTGCTCAAGCAGACTTCGTAGGAGTAAAAGGCGAAGTAGGTTACTGGTTCTATGACGGTAAAGCTAATATGTCTTCTCAATCACCTGAAGATCAAGATTTAGATCAAAAAGGTAGTGCTCAAATCTCATTAGCAGTAGAACACCCAATCCCATTTATTCCAAATGCAAAAATTCGTTATGTAAATTTAGATACCGAAACTAAATCAGAAACTTTAGGTCAAGCCAACTATAAAGTTGATTTAGATCATAGCGATTTTATCCTCTACTACGAGCTACTAGATAATATCGTAAGTGTAGATGCTGGTCTTGGTGCAACTGTATTAAATGGTGATATTACTGCGTATACAGGTAAGCGCGTGGATATTGATAAAACATATCCTATTGCTTATTTATCAGGTGAAGTAAAACTTCCGTTTACAGGCTTAAGTGCTAAAGGTGAAGCAACTTATACAAACTTTGACGATGCACGAATTACAGATGCACTGGCAGAAGTAAAATATAAATTTGCAGATAACTTACTCATTGATCTGGGTCTAACAGCAGGCTATCGCGTACTTAATATCGACTTAGATGACTACGATAACAATGACCTTAAATTTGAGTTTAAAGGCCCATATGTAGGTCTAGAAGCACATTTCTAAATCAGAATTTCAGAAATAAAAAAGAACTCGATATGAGTTCTTTTTTATTTAAATCATATCTACATAACCTAAATATTCTCGAATTCTTTGACACCACGCTTGAATATTTGGATATAGCTCCAAATCAAAACCACCTTCTTCAGCGACATGCGTGTATGCATATAAGGCAATATCAGCAATGGTCAGTTCATTTCCAACAAGATAGTCATGCTCAACTAAAGCGTTATCCATAATAGATAGTGCTTTATGGCCTTTTGGCTGTAAATTATGGTATTCCTCTATTCTTTCTGGTGGTAACCCTAAATATTTATTAATAAAACGAGCAACTGCAATAAATGGTTCATGACTATACTGCTCAAAGAACATCCATTGGTACATTTTTGCTTTAATAAAAGGATCTGTAGGAATAAATTTTGTTCCTTCAGCCAAGTAACCTAAGATAGCATTCGACTCACTCAAAACACGACCATCTTCTAGGACTAATACAGGTATTTTTCCATTAGGATTTAATGACAAAAAATCAGCTGATTGAGTTTCTTTGTTTAAAATATCAACGTGGATCCATCTATGGTTAATATTTAATAAGGAAAGTAATAGTTTTATCTTATAGCAATTACCCGAACCGACATCACCATAAATTATCATAGATGCTCTTCCCTTATTATGCCTACTTAAAAGATTAATTTTCTTATTATTTATAACAGAGCTCTTTCTTAGAATTAATACATATATGTCTTTATCTCTGCTATATCCAGAGTTTTATAGAATTTTCTTATTTTCACCCCAATAAAAAAACACCCCCATTCTTGCGAATGGGGGTGTTTGTAATAATGAGCTGGCGATGACTTACTCTCACATGGGTAACCCCACACTACCATCAGCGCTAAGAGGTTTCACTTCTGAGTTCGGGAAGGGATCAGGTGGTTCACTCTTGCTATGGTCGCCAGCACAACTGTTTATGGATACTTGCTTCGTTTTATTCACTGTGTGATACGTTGCGTTTTCCAAATTTTTACAGATGGGCTGATTGAATCTGATTTTTCGTTGTTCATTTTAGCTAAGTGTTTAACTAAATCAAGTTGCTTTGCATGTTTATGAATCGATTGATGCTTCATATACAACTGCTTGGGTGTTGTATAGTCAAGCCTCACGAGCAATTAGTATTGGTCAGCTTCACATATCACTATGCTTCCACATCCAACCTATCAACGTCCTAGTCTCGAACGGCTCTTTAGAGGAATAAATTCCTAGGGAAATCTTATCTTGAGGTAGGCTTCCCGCTTAGATGCTTTCAGCGGTTATCCCTTCCGAACATAGCTACCCGGCGATGCGACTGGCGTCACAACCGGTACACCAGAGGTTCGTCCACTCTGGTCCTCTCGTACTAGGAGCAGATCCTCTCAAATTTCCAGCGCCCACGGTAGATAGGGACCGAACTGTCTCACGACGTTCTAAACCCAGCTCGCGTACCTCTTTAAATGGCGAACAGCCATACCCTTGGGACCTGCTTCAGCCCCAGGATGAGATGAGCCGACATCGAGGTGCCAAACACCGCCGTCGATATGAACTCTTGGGCGGTATCAGCCTGTTATCCCCAGAGTACCTTTTATCCGTTGAGCGATGGCCCTTCCATACAGAACCACCGGATCACTAAGACCTACTTTCGTACCTGCTCGACTTGTGGGTCTCGCAGTTAAGCGCGCTTTTGCCTTTATACTCTACGCGTGATTTCCGACCACGCTGAGCGCACCTTCGTACTCCTCCGTTACTCTTTAGGAGGAGACCGCCCCAGTCAAACTACCCACCAGACACGGTCCTCGTCCCGGATAACGGGACAGAGTTAGAACCTCAACATTACCAGGGTGGTATTTCAAGGACGGCTCCATTGGAACTAGCGTTCCAACTTCAAAGCCTCCCACCTATCCTACACAAGTAAGGTCAAAGTTCAGTGTCAAGCTGCAGTAAAGGTTCACGGGGTCTTTCCGTCTAGCCGCGGGTACACTGCATCTTCACAGCGATTTCGATTTCACTGAGCCTCTGCTGGAGACAGCGCCGCCATCATTATGCCATTCGTGCAGGTCGGAACTTACCCGACAAGGAATTTCGCTACCTTAGGACCGTTATAGTTACGGCCGCCGTTTACTGGGGCTTCGATCAAGAGCTTCGCTTACGCTAACCCCATCAATTAACCTTCCAGCACCGGGCAGGCATCACACCCTATACGTCCACTTTCGTGTTTGCAGAGTGCTATGTTTTTAATAAACAGTTGCAGCGGCCTGGTTTCTGCGGCTGTCGTCAGCTCAGGAAGCAAGTTCCATCACCAACAACAGCGTACCTTCTCCCGAAGTTACGGTACCATTTTGCCTAGTTCCTTCAGCAGAGTTCTCTCAAGCGCCTTGGTCTACTCGACCTGACCACCTGTGTCGGTTTCGGGTACGATTCCTGTGTAACTGAAGCTTAGAGACTTTTCCTGGAAGCATGGTATCAGCCACTTCACTGTACAAGTACAGCTTGCTATCGGATCTCAGTATAGAGTACCCCGGATTTGCCTAAGATACATACCTACATCCTTCCACCTGGACAACCAACGCCAGGCTGACTTAACCTTCTCCGTCCTCTCATCGCATTACACAGAAGTATTGGAATATTAACCAATTTCCCATCGACTACGCCTTTCGGCCTCGCCTTAGGGGTCGACTCACCCAGCCCCGATTAACGTTGGACTGGAACCCTTGGTCTTTCGGCGAACGGGTTTTTCACCCGTTTTGTCGTTACTCACGTCAGCATTCGCACTTCTGATACCTCCAGCATACTTCTCAATACACCTTCATCGGCTTACAGAACGCTCCCCTACCACTTGACTAATGTCAAATCCGCAGCTTCGGCACATAGTTTTAGCCCCGTTACATCTTCCGCGCAGGCCGACTCGACTAGTGAGCTATTACGCTTTCTTTAAAGGGTGGCTGCTTCTAAGCCAACCTCCTAGCTGTCTATGCCTTCCCACATCGTTTCCCACTTAACTATGATTTTGGGGCCTTAGCTGGCGGTCTGGATTGTTTTCCTCTTGACTACGGACGTTAGCACCCGCAGTCTGTCTCCCGGATAGTACTCATAGGTATTCGGAGTTTGCATCGGTTTGGTAAGTCGGGATGACCCCCTAGCCGAAACAGTGCTCTACCCCCTATGGTATTCGTCCGAGGCGCTACCTAAATAGCTTTCGGGGAGAACCAGCTATCACCAGGCTTGATTAGCCTTTCACCCCTATCCACAAGTCATCCCCTGGCTTTTCAACGACAGTGGGTTCGGTCCTCCAGTTAGTGTTACCCAACCTTCAACCTGCTCATGGATAGATCGCCTGGTTTCGGGTCTATACCCAGCAACTAAACGCCCTATTAAGACTCGATTTCTCTACGGCTCCCCTATACGGTTAACCTCGCTACTGAATATAAGTCGCTGACCCATTATACAAAAGGTACGCAGTCACACCACGAAGGTGCTCCCACTGCTTGTATGCATGCGGTTTCAGGATCTATTTCACTCCCCTCACAGGGGTTCTTTTCGCCTTTCCCTCACGGTACTGGTTCACTATCGGTCAGTCAGGAGTATTTAGCCTTGGAGGATGGTCCCCCCATATTCAGACAAGGTTTCACGTGCCTCGCCCTACTCGTCATCATTATGTGTGCCCTTTCGTGTACGGGAATATCACCCTCTACGTTCGCACTTCCCAGAGCGTTCCACTAAAACACACATAACTTAATGGGCTGATCCCCGTTCGCTCGCCGCTACTGAGGGAATCTCAATTGATTTCTTTTCCTAAGGGTACTGAGATGTTTCACTTCCCCTCGTTCGCCTTGCAACACTATGTATTCATGTTGCAATACCTACCTTAAAGTAGGTGGGTTCCCCCATTCAGAAATCTCCGGATCAAAGGATATTTGCCGCCTCCCCGGAGCTTTTCGCAGGCTATCACGTCTTTCATCGCCTCTGACTGCCAAGGCATCCACCACATGCACTTAATTACTTGACTATACAACCCCAAACAGTCGATGTTACCTACAAGTTAGTAACTTCAACATTTCAGTTTAGAGTACTGTGTATTTAAACACTGTACAGCTTCAATCTAAATTCATATACCAAAACGCTTGATTCAGTTAATTTGCTAGTTCTCAATTCATCTAGATTAATTGCTTAATCTAAACTCTTGAGTGAACAATTTATTTCAGACTCAATTTTGCCAATCTGTTAATGAATAAACATGCCTTCGTCAGGTCATGCTTAATACCGTGATACTTAAATCACAGAAGTTAATAAACCAAGATCTAAATCTCTATTTACTAATTTCTGTAATCCGAACTTCTCTTAAGTTCTGGTGGAGACTAGGAGAGTCGAACTCCTGACCTCCTGCGTGCAAAGCAGGCGCTCTACCAACTAAGCTAAGTCCCCAGCTTACATCATCAGTCATGTATCCTTTATCTATAACTTCAACCAATCAAAGTCATGGTGGGTCTGACAAGACTTGAACTTGTGACCCCACGCTTATCAAGCGTGTGCTCTAACCAACTGAGCTACAGACCCTCAGATACATCTATGAAGAACAACTTGTTGTGGATTCTTACCAATCGTCAATCTTTCGTTAAGGAGGTGATCCAGCCGCAGGTTCCCCTACGGCTACCTTGTTACGACTTCACCCCAGTCATCGGCCACACCGTGGTAACCGCCCTCTTTGCAGTTAGGCTAGCTACTTCTGGTGCAACAAACTCCCATGGTGTGACGGGCGGTGTGTACAAGGCCCGGGAACGTATTCACCGCGGCATTCTGATCCGCGATTACTAGCGATTCCGACTTCATGGAGTCGAGTTGCAGACTCCAATCCGGACTACGATCGGCTTTTTGAGATTAGCATCCTATCGCTAGGTAGCAACCCTTTGTACCGACCATTGTAGCACGTGTGTAGCCCTGGCCGTAAGGGCCATGATGACTTGACGTCGTCCCCGCCTTCCTCCAGTTTGTCACTGGCAGTATCCTTAAAGTTCCCGACATTACTCGCTGGCAAATAAGGAAAAGGGTTGCGCTCGTTGCGGGACTTAACCCAACATCTCACGACACGAGCTGACGACAGCCATGCAGCACCTGTATGTAAGTTCCCGAAGGCACCAATCCATCTCTGGAAAGTTCTTACTATGTCAAGGCCAGGTAAGGTTCTTCGCGTTGCATCGAATTAAACCACATGCTCCACCGCTTGTGCGGGCCCCCGTCAATTCATTTGAGTTTTAGTCTTGCGACCGTACTCCCCAGGCGGTCTACTTATCGCGTTAGCTGCGCCACTAAAGCCTCAAAGGCCCCAACGGCTAGTAGACATCGTTTACGGCATGGACTACCAGGGTATCTAATCCTGTTTGCTCCCCATGCTTTCGCACCTCAGCGTCAGTGTTAGGCCAGATGGCTGCCTTCGCCATCGGTATTCCTCCAGATCTCTACGCATTTCACCGCTACACCTGGAATTCTACCATCCTCTCCCACACTCTAGCTAACCAGTATCGAATGCAATTCCCAAGTTAAGCTCGGGGATTTCACATTTGACTTAATTAGCCGCCTACGCGCGCTTTACGCCCAGTAAATCCGATTAACGCTTGCACCCTCTGTATTACCGCGGCTGCTGGCACAGAGTTAGCCGGTGCTTATTCTGCGAGTAACGTCCACTATCTCTAGGTATTAACTAAAGTAGCCTCCTCCTCGCTTAAAGTGCTTTACAACCATAAGGCCTTCTTCACACACGCGGCATGGCTGGATCAGGCTTGCGCCCATTGTCCAATATTCCCCACTGCTGCCTCCCGTAGGAGTCTGGGCCGTGTCTCAGTCCCAGTGTGGCGGATCATCCTCTCAGACCCGCTACAGATCGTCGCCTTGGTAGGCCTTTACCCCACCAACTAGCTAATCCGACTTAGGCTCATCTATTAGCGCAAGGTCCGAAGATCCCCTGCTTTCTCCCGTAGGACGTATGCGGTATTAGCATTCCTTTCGAAATGTTGTCCCCCACTAATAGGCAGATTCCTAAGCATTACTCACCCGTCCGCCGCTAAGATCAGTAGCAAGCTACCTCTCTCCGCTCGACTTGCATGTGTTAAGCCTGCCGCCAGCGTTCAATCTGAGCCATGATCAAACTCTTCAGTTAAAATCATTTTGCACCTTATTTAAAGACAAGGTGCCAATTCTGGCTCATCAATTACTGACTTAAATTTCGCTCAAATAAACTTCGAGTAATTTAAACCAATCAATCAATGAAAATTATTTCGATTAATCAATCAGTAAAAATCCACACAAGTTGTTCTTCAATTCTCTTAATGATCTTCTTCCTGGTTCGTCACCAGCAAGCTAGGTCGGCTATATTACTCTTAATCTCTTAAAAGTCAACAGGTAATTTCGATATTTTTAAAACTTATCTCTCAAACCAACTTACCATCAAATTCATCACTTAAAGCAATTAACTTAATCACAAGTAACTGTTTTTCAACAAGTTTCTATCTGCATCACCGCCGATGGATGTGCATTATAGACCATTAACTTACCTTTGCAAGGGGTATTTCAGCCTTTTTCACTTGAGTGCCGTTTTTTTCTACTATTTTGCGAAAAAAGTGATATATATGGCTTTTTTTTAGGCATTTTCACTGCCTTTTATTAGTTTTATATTTAAAAATTTGGGACATTTTTAATTTCCTATGTCTTTAATAGAGTTTATAGACATATATAGTCCCTTAATTCCAAAGATTCCAAAGATTCCAAAGATTCCAAAGATTCCAAAGATTCCAAAGATTCCAAAGATTCCAAAGATTCCAAAGATTCCAAAGATTCCAAAGATTCCAAAGATTCCAAAGATTCCAAAGATTCCAAAGACAGACTAGAGCAAATACTCTATTTATTGATTAATACTTTCTATTCTTTACTTATTCTATTTTTCTACTTATTAAGTTAATTACAAACTGTTCCACGTGGAACGCTTAATTGATTTTGTGATCAGAAATAAAAAAGCAGGATTACTCCTGCTTTTTACTCTATAACTTTATTTTATTAGTCAGTGAAAATTACACGTGCAATTGCTTTTTTACCTGATTGAATAATAAAGCTTCCTTTTTCTTTTACAGAGAAGCTTGCATCAACGGCATTCCAGTCAACTTTTACCGCACCACGAGCAACCGCATCTTTTGCCGCAGCTGCATTTGGGTTTAGCCCCGCTACACGTAAAATCGTAGCAATAAAGATTTCTCCTCCAAACTCACCAAGTGAAATAGTCACTTCTGGTGTGTCTTCAGGTACTTCACCTTCTGTAATACGGTTACCAGCACTCTTATGGGCATTAGCTGCAGCTTCTGCATCATGGAAGCGTTCAACTAACTCAAGTGCAAGGATGCGTTTTACTTCTTGTGGATTACGACCAGCAGCAATTTCATCTAATAGAGCTTTGATCTCATCAAGAGATTTGAAGCTTAATAAATCGAAATAGCGTTCAATTAAAGAGTCTGGCATTGATAAAACTTTTTGGTACATTGCCCCTGGTGTATCAAATACACCAATATAGTTACCTAAAGATTTAGACATTTTATTTACGCCATCTAGACCTTCTAGAATCGGCACGGTGATACACACTTGAGATTCTTGGCCATAACGGCTTTGTAAAGTACGCCCCATAAGTAAGTTAAATGTCTGGTCTGTACCGCCTAACTCAACGTCAGCTTCAAGCGCAATTGAGTCATAACCTTGAACTAAAGGATATAAAAACTCATGAATTGCAATCGGCTGATGATTGCTATAGCGCTTTGTAAAATCATCACGCTCTAACATGCGAGATACAGTTTGCTGGCTTGCTAATTGAATAAGGTCAGCAGCAGACTTTTGATTAAACCATTCTGAGTTAAAACGTACTTTTGTTTTATTCGGGTCTAATATCTTGAATACTTGTTCTTGATAAGTTTTAGCGTTGGCTTCTACTTGTTCACGTGACAACGGCGGACGAGTTGCGCTTTTACCAGTTGGGTCACCAATCATGGCTGTATAGTCACCAATTAAGAAGGTAACTTCATGGCCCAAGTCTTGGAAAGTTTTTAATTTATTAATAAGAACCGTATGTCCTAAATGTAAATCTGGTGCTGTAGGGTCAAAACCAGCTTTAATTTTAAGAGGACGATTCTCTTTAAGCTTTTTCAGTAAATCTTCTTCTGAAATAATTTCGTGCGTGCCTCGTTGGATGAGGGCAAGCTGTTCTTCGGCGGGCAAGAAATTTGACATCACAAAACCTAAACACATCAGTTATTCAATTTGTGCGATATACTAACATTTTTTCAGCGTCTTGCAGGGGAAGTTGCATATGAGCGCAATCTATATCGGCGTAATGACTGGCACTAGTATGGATGGTGTGGATATTGTAGCGGCTTCATTTGAGCCACTACAGCTTCATGCCACTCTTACAGTTCCATTCGAACCCGAGTTACGTGATGAGCTTATGGCATTAACTTTACCTGATGACAATGAAATTGACCGCATGGGTAAAGCTGATGTTGCTCTGGCCCAAATGATCGGCCACGGGATTAATACTCTCATTGAAAAGCACCAATTAGACCGTAGCCAAATTAAAGCAATTGGGTCGCATGGGCAAACCATTCGTCATCGTCCAGAACATGGATTTACGTTACAAATTGGCGATCCCAACATCATTACTGAAATTACTCAGATTCCGGTTGTTTCAGATTTCCGTCGTAGAGATATGGCAGCAGGCGGTCAGGGCGCGCCATTGGTTCCGGCTTTCCATCAAGCATTATTTCAACATCCAAGTATTCATCGTGTAATTTTGAATTTGGGTGGTATTGCTAATGTGAGTATGCTGCCTGCCAATAACAGTGACGGCGTATTTGGTTTTGATACAGGTCCTGCAAATATTTTGATGGATGCGTGGTGCCATCGCCATACAGGTCATCCATATGATGAAAATGGTGATTGGGCTGCCTATGGTCACCCTATTCGCTCTTTACTCGACCGTCTCCATGCACATGAATATTTTTCTAAAGAACCGCCTAAGAGCACAGGACGTGAAGACTTTAATATTGATTGGTTGGATGATCAGTTAATCGATTGGCGAAATGATTTAACTTATGATGAGTTAGAAGATACACCTGAAAACATCCAAGCAACCCTATTAAAACTCACTGTGCGTGCAATTCAAAAAGCAATTTATCGCTCTGAGATGGAAACAGGCGAAGTGTATGTTTGTGGTGGTGGTGCTTATAACTCTTATTTATTAGAGCAATTACGTTGGCGTTTACGTAAACATAATTGGTCTGTTCAACCTACCGATGTGTTAGGACTTTCCCCTACTTGGGTCGAGGCTACAGCATTTGCATGGTTAGCAATGCGCTTTGTAGATGGTTTAAGTGGTAATTTGCCAGCAGTCACAGGTGCTTCGGATTTCAGAATTCTAGGTACGATCACGGCGGTATAAAGCTATTTATCGATTTGATTGGTCAGATTCGACCTCATAGCACATTTACTGACCCGAAATGCTGTTATGTAAATGAGCATAAGAACTCATGATAAATGCCAACAAAAATGATTTAAGGCATGTTTTCATGGATCTGACCAAACGTATTCATCAATACACACGTGGGGTTTGGACATTCGATGTAATTGATTCAGGCCCTATAGATGGTCCACTCGTTGTTTTATTGCATGGTTTTCCAGAAACTGCTCATAGTTGGGAGCAAACCTCTGAATTATTGCATCAGCATCAATTTAGAACACTTGCAATTCATCAACGTGGTTATAGTTTAAATGCTAGGCCTCAAAGCCGATTTCAATATTCATTGAGTGAACTTGTAGAAGATGTGGCAAGTTTCATTGAGCAGCTTGGCCAGCCAGTTTATTTAATTGGGCATGACTGGGGCTCGGCAATCGCTTCGGGCATTGCGATGAAGTATCCACAATATATTCAGCATCTCACTTTAGTTTCTGTGCCCCATCAAGCTGCTTTTTTAAAAGCTTGTTTAAGCAGCAGACAACTTTTTAAATCTTATTATTTTGCAATTTTTCAGCTACCCATTCTGCCCGAACTTTTATTTAAAAAGATACCTAAATTGGGTCGTAAGTTTCTAAAGTCATCAGGTATGACTGAACAGCAAATTGCTATATTCGAGACTGAGTTTATAAAAGAAAATAGATTAACTACGGCGTTGAATTGGTATCGTGGCTTTTTTTGGGACAAACCTCAAAATCCGTTTAAAGCCATAGATGTTCCAACTCTTTTTATTTGGGGTAAACATGATATTGCCGTTACAGAAAAAAGTGCCGAGCTAAACTCACATTATTTTAAAAATAGTTATGAAGCAGTTTTTATGGATGCATCACATTGGATTCCATATCAAAATGCGCCTGAACTGGTGCAATACTTTTTAGAATCTGTCCGTAAAAAATAATGATTTGATCAATAAAAAAACCTCTCAAAATAGAGAGGTTTTTTAAATTTTAAAATTCTATTAAATCGAGAATGAAGAACCACAACCACATGTTGTTGTTGCATTCGGGTTTTGTACGATAAAACGCGAACCTTCAAGACCTTCTACATAGTCAACTACTGAACCAATAAGGTATTGGTAACTAAGTGAGTCAACCAGCATTTTTACATCGCCATTTACGAATTCTGCATCATCTTCATTTACGCTTTCAGCAAAATTAAAGCCATACGAAAACCCTGAACACCCGCCTCCTGTTACATAGACACGTAACATGAGATCGTCATTCCCTTCACTATCACGGAGTTGGCGTACCTTATTGGCAGCATTATCTGTCAAAACTAGAGCTTGGGCATTCATGATGATTGTTCCTCGGATTTTGCTGTGCCTTTCAAAATAAAAAAGACCCTATATTGAGTATAGCATAATCAATATAGGGTCTGTCTTCGAAGTTTAAAGCGAATCTTGAGTATTTTTATCAAGATTATTTGTAATTCTCGTCTTGTAAGCCACATTCGAAGTTTTTAGCATCTTGCTTACAACGGAATTGCCATAATAGTTTCATCATGCGTTTATCATATACACCACGTTGTGTAAGGTTAATTCGAGATTCACGCATAAGCTTTTGGTAGCCCGGTTTATCGGCTGCTGGGACATCCATCCAGTATTTTTGTGGAATATCAGCTTTCATTTTACCCAAGATGGTAAAAGCACGTGGTAACTGACCGGAAACCCATTCCCTAGATTTCTGGCCAAAACCAGCTGGGAACTTATCAGGACGGATAATAATATTTCCTGTGACCTGTAAGATTGGATAATTCACGATCGCACCTTTTGTGCCTAAACCTTTTTGTAGTTCCAAAGGTTTAAATGCTGCTGCTGGCGCACCAATAATATCAACTTGATGGTTATTAAATTTTGCACCGAAATTTGTTACGTCAGCACTCACAGCCTGTGCCCCAACCTGCTGAACCATAATTTTTTGTGCTTCATCATAGTCAAGAACAGCAATTTTCTTACCGGCGGCTTTCGCTACCGTATTGATGCTACGGTCATTTACTAAAAGGTAAGCATCACCAACCGGAATAACACCTACGACTTCATAGCGACCATTAACCATATATTTACTAAAAGTTGGACTTGCTAAACCTTGCATCACTTTTACAGCAAGCTTGAGGTCAGGAATCGCTCCAATTGCGTCTAATGACCCTGTAAATGAGTTAAATTGGCGACCGCGCATCCCTGACACGCTAATACCATCACATTTACCTGCTTTAAAATCTTCAGCAATCACGGCTTCATTCTGGTTTACTTTAAGCTCAATATCAGCTCCCCAGTTTTTAGCGGCAAGTTGATAATCCTTCATCAGCGCATAGACATCGCCATTTTTTCCAACGAAGTCAAAAACACATACTGTTTGTTTAGCCTCGGCTGCAAAAGAAACTGTTGTAAATCCCAGCGCAAGTAATAGCTTTTTGGAAAATTGCATATTCTTTTTCCTTTCCTTGTGGAGTTTTTGTTTTTCGATACCAAGAAATTTCACACCGATAAGGAGTGAATCGGATAGTCTTCATATAAAAATCATGTTGGAATATTTTTATAGACCGAATTTGCTTTTATGATTTTATTTCCATGAAAAATAGATAGCGATTAACCTACCTATTAGCAATTATTTTAATCACTCAAGTCCTTGATCCATTTTTATACCTTCATGTTTCCTTATGAAGTTTTTATCTAAATTTAGCTTAACGTCTTTCTAACTAACCACAATGGCATAACTGACAGCGTATATAAAACAAAAAGCCTAGAACTCAGTCTAGGCTTTCTGAATGAAATTAGGATTATTCACCAGGCATTGAACATTCAAAGTTAGCCTTGTCTACAGAACAACGTGCTTTTTTGAGTACAGACATCATTCCAGCATCGTAAACACCACGTTTAGTTAAGTCCATACGGCCATCACGCAACATTTTTTGATACTTAAGTTTATCTTCTGCACTTAAGTTCATTTTGTATTTGCCAGGAATTTGCGCTTCTAAACGGTTGATCATTGCAAAGCTCTTCGGTAACTGTTTAACAAACCAGTCACGAGATTTTTGACCAAAACCAGCTGGGAATTTATCAGAACGTAATACTAGATCTGCTGTAACGTGTAATACAGGGAAGTTCCACATTACACCGTTTGCGCCTAAACCTTTATTTAATTCTAATGGTTTGTAAGCATAAGCAGGCGCACCTACCATATCTACCTGACCATTGTTAAATTTAGCAGCAAAGTTTGAGATATCAGAAAGAACTGCTTGAGCTCCTACACGTTGCACCATAATTTTTTGTGCATCGTCATAGCCAAGTACAGCGAATTTTTTACCCGCAGCTTTTTCAACAGAGTTGATATTTTTGTCACGTACGAAAATGAATGCTGAACCTAGTGGAGAAATACCAGCAACTTCGTATTTTTTACCACCCATATTTGTGGTCATTTTTGCTGCATTACGCGCATCTAATACATAGGTAATTGCACGTTGAGCGATTTGGTTATTTGGAACACCACCAAGTGAGTCGATAGATCCTGCAAATTTATTATATTGGCGTGCACGCATTGCTGTCATTGCCACAGCATCACACTTACCCGCTTTAAAATCATTATCAGCAACAGCCTCGTCCTGACGAGGAACTAAGTTAATTTCAGTACCCCAGCCTTTTGCAGCAAGAGCCCATTCTTCCATCATTTTATATGAGTCGCCTGCTTTTCCTAAGAGGTCGAATACACATACGGTACTCGCTGCTTGCGCTGAAGCAGAAAAACCAACAACAGAAGCGGCAGCCATAGCAAGTACGATTTTTTTCATTTTCTTCATCCTTCCACGGAACAGATTTTTTGTTTGAAGTTTCCTTTCAAACACAGATATTAATCATGTTTTTTAGAAAAAAATAGAGCTTTTACTCAAATATTTTTATCTCATTGAACCATTGTTTGTTCGATTTAATTTATTTATTAGCAGTAAAAATCACTAAGTTTCCGTAAGTTACTTTTTATATTCACAATTTTCATACCCATATTCAGCTTTGAAATATATGTAGCGTTTTTGTGTTTAAAAAATAAACTACTCACCACTAAGAGTACATTCAAAATTTGTCCGTTCAACTGTACAGCGGGCACGTTTCAGTACACTCATCATTGTTGCATCGTATACGCCTTGTTTTGTTAAATTGAGACGGCCTTCACGTAAAATTTTTTGATATTTAGTTTTGTCTTCTACAGAAAAGTTCATTTTAATTTTTGAGGATACGCCCATTTCTAGCCGTTTTACCATGGCAAAGTTCTGGGGTAATTGTTGTGTAAACCAAGCACGAGACTTTATACCGAAATCTGTGGGGAACTTATCACTTCGGGCAATTAAATCACCCGTAACATTAACCACGGGAAAAGTAAACATTGCTCCTTTCGTTCCAACCCCTTTGCCAATCTCTAAAGGTTTATAAGCATAAGCGGGTGCAGCAATCGCATCAACTTGGCCACTATTAAACTTTTTCACAAAATCGGTAATTTCTGAAGGAATAGGCTTAGCACCAACGCTTTCCACCATAATTTTTTGTGCTGCGTCATATTGCAAAATAGCAAATTTAGTCCCACGTACTTTTTCAATTGAGTTGAGGTTTTTATCTCTCACAAATAAATAAGCCAATCCAATCTGAACAATACCGACGACCTCATAATTGGTTCCATTTTGTGCAGTCACCATGCGATGTTTATTACGCTTATCTAAAACATAACTAATAGCTTTTTGGGCAATTGCATTACTGGTTACCCCTCCAATCGCATCAATTGAACCTGCAAATTTATTATAATTTCGCGCTCGCATGGAGGTCATATAAGCGGCGTCACATTTTCCTTCACGCAGTCTACGGTCAACTAAGCCTTCATCTTGAAATGGAATTAAACTGATATCTGCTTGCCATTCTTTCGCTGCAAGCGCCCACTCTTCCATCATTTTATAGGATTCACCTGACTTTCCTAATAAATCAAACACACAGACACTTTGCCCAGCATGTACTGTCCCCACAGCACAGCAAAATACTGCACCAATTATCCCCAATCTTTTTTTCATTTGACTTTCCTTAGTCTAGTTTTATTAGTAGCTCATTAATCAACCAAATTTTAAACTGTTTTTATTTTAGCCATATTTTTTTAAAAGTATTCTATCTTGTTCAATATTTTGAAAATTTCGGATGAATAGCGAAATTTAGAATGTATTGATATATGTAATTATTAACAGCTACTCACTAAAATCCGGAAAGTTTTGTTTTCATCGGCAGTTCTCTTTAAAATACAGCATCCCTAACTCACCTCGATACAATAAGATGATTCAATTTGACCAAGTTTCTTTACGCCGCGGTGGACGTGTTCTATTTCAAAAAGCGTCTATGCAATTACACCCAGGTTGGAAGATTGGTCTAACTGGTGTAAATGGCGCAGGTAAATCGACCTTATTTGCTGCATTACTTGGAAGTTTAGGTGCAGATGAAGGTTCACTTACTCGTCCTACAGGCTGGACCGTGGCGCATATGGCCCAAGAAGTGAAAGCCCTAGATATGCCTGCAATTGATTTTGTTCTTTCAGGTGATGAAGAGTTTTGGGATATACAAAATAAGCTTGCTCAACCAGATCAACTGACTGATTTTGAATTGGCTAAATTGCATGGCCGTTTTGATGAAATCCATGGTTATTCAGCGCCCTCTAAAGCTGCGCAGCTCATGGCAGGCCTTGGTTTTCTAGAAAATCAATTACGTTTGAACGTTGAGAGCTTCTCGGGTGGATGGCGTATGCGTTTAAATTTGGCGCGTACCCTCATGAGTCGTTCTGATCTACTCTTACTGGATGAACCAACAAACCACTTAGATTTGGATGCAATTCTGTGGTTAGAAGATTGGCTTAAAGCCTATGAAGGTACACTCATTCTAATTTCGCATGACCGCGACTTTTTAGATGCGATTACAGATCATATTCTTCACATTGAAAATCAAGAACTCACACTTTACACCGGAAACTACTCTACATTTGAAACCACACGTAGTGAACGTCTTGCCCAGCAACAACAAGCTTTTGAAAAGCAGCAAGAAACACGTGCTCACTTACAAAAGTTTATTGATCGTTTTAAAGCAAAAGCGACTAAAGCTCGTCAGGCACAAAGTCGTATTAAACAACTTGAGCGCATGCAGCAACTTGCACCAGCCCATGTAGATACGCCGTTTACATTTAGTTTCCGTGAACCGACTAAAATGAGTTCACCTTTGCTGACTTTAGACAATGCCAGCATTGGCTATGGTGATAAACAGATAGCCGAAAAAATCAGATTACAAATTACACCAAACTCTCGTATTGGTTTACTGGGTATGAACGGCGCAGGTAAGTCAACATTGATTAAGAGCTTGGTTGGTGATTTACCACTCTTGGCAGGTGAACGTAAAGCTTCCGAGCTGCTTAATATTGGTTATTTTGCACAGCACCAGATGGATGCTTTAGATGGTCATGCTAGCCCAATGTTACAGCTTGCCCGTATAGCAGATAAACAAATTAGTGAAGCCACTCTACGTTCGTTCTTAGGGAGTTTTGGCTTTAGTGGTGAACGCATGGATACACCATGTGAAAGCTTTTCTGGTGGAGAACGCGCTCGTTTAGCCCTAGCACTCATTGTATGGCAGCGTCCAAATGTTTTAATTCTCGATGAACCAACAAACCATTTAGATCTTGATATGCGTCATGCACTGAGCATGGCATTACAAGATTTTGAAGGTGCCGTTGTTCTGGTTTCCCACGAACGTCAACTTATTGCAAGTGTATGTGATGAGCTTCTTTTAGTACACGGCGGTAAATGTGCTGAGTTCGAGGGTGATTTACAGGACTATGCTAAATGGCTACGTGAAGCACGTCAGCAGCAAATCAATGCTCAGACTGCCGTCGCACAGAACAACTCTTCCTCTGCCGCTCCAGCGCCTGCTAAAGTTGATAAAGAAGCACAGCGTAAAGAAGCAGCTCGCCGTCGTGAACAGACTCGACCTATTCGTAAAAATATTGAAAAGGTTGAATCACAAATTGAAAAGCTACAACCACAGCTCGCCAAAATTGAAGAATCCTTAGCAGACACATCTTTATATGAGGCTGCACGTAAGGATGATCTACTCAAACTTATGAATGAGCAGACAGAGCTGAAAGCTAAACTTGAGCAACACGAAGAGCAGCTTTTGGAACTTATGATGGAGTTAGAAGAAATGGAAGCTTCTTTTGATTAATCCATTTTCTAAAATAAAAAAGCCGATTTCTTAATCGGCTTTTTTATTTGTTAATAAGGCGTATAAAAAGCCCCTAATTCATTTAAATTGGTATTGATCGGTAAAGGCCAAACATTGCTTGATAGACTGTCAGCAATATATAAATCGTATCCGCCTCGACTTCCTGTTTGTCCTGCAAGAGACACTACCATGTAACGCTGATCTAAAGGAGCTGGGTCGGAAGTATCATAATTGGTGTTGTTAAATGGCAAACGTGTAGTTTGTTTATTAGCCATATCATAAATATAGATCTGGTCATGAGGATTTGTTGGGCTATACCAGCGCACATATAAGAACCGACTTCCTTGCCACCATACTGGATAATATGAAGCAATATTGGTCAGCTGTGTATCATAAGCACCCGACTGATCAATACTAAAAATTCTAGAATTATTTCCAGCACCTTTTGCATACAAAATTTGAGTAGTATTCACCATCGGATAAGGCATAGATTCTTCTATATCCCAACCATTTTGAGTCACAGAAGTCATCGTACGATCCGACATTTTAATGATTTTTAGATCGCCATTTTGTTTAAAAATAATACGCTGGTTATCTATAAATTTAGGGTCTTCATCGCGCTTATTATTGCCTTGAGTTAAGTTAATAGGTAACTCAGTGCTTCCGACCTTCCAAACATATATATCCCATGCATCGCCATAATGCTGCCCAGAATTCACTCCCATGAACGTTAACCATTTTCCATCTGGAGAGAAATGGCCATTCATCATATGGTCAATTTTCCAATTTGCGCCGAGTAATGTGGTCTGCTGTGTTGTGAAATTATAAAGATAAAGCTTACTATCCCATGCCTCATAATCACTATAACGATGAAATACTAATTTTCCATAAAAGGTGGGGGCTATCGCAGCATGCAGTTGAAATAAACAATTAAAAAATATGATTCCAATGCATAAGAGTTTTTGTATTTTTTTCATAATTATATTTCCTATTGTTATTAGTAAGTACCGCATAGAGAATATAACTTCGAATAGTTTACTTGTTAAACAAAATACTTTTTTCGGATACAAAAAAGGGCTAATGATGATTAGCCCTTTACCATAAAAAATCAATTATCTAAATTTTTTATGATTTTCATTTCGTATTTTGACTAAATTAATTGCTTCAGTTTTGGCTAGATCTAATTGTCCTTGCTCAACTAAAACAGTTACTTTATCAATCTCGGCAACAAGCTGATCTAAACCAGCTTGATACTCTTTTACCTTTACATTTTCTGATGGCAAACCTTCGAGTTTATGCGGCAAATATTGCTTAGAAGAAACTGCTGCTTCACGCATTACCACAAGCTGTTTTTTCGCGTTATCAGCATCTTTCGCTTCAGCAAATGCTTTCGTACTCTTAGCTAAAGTTTTCATATTCGTTTCTAGGTCTGCCGCCCAAACAGCAGAACTTCCTAAAAACACACATGAAATTAATAGGCTAGCTAATAATTTCTGACTCATCATTCTCTCCCTAGACTGATTTAGAATCATGTTATGAATTAAGCATCAATATCCGCATTTAAAGCATTCTCTTCAATGAATGCACGACGTGGTTCAACATCATCACCCATTAAGCAAGAGAACATACGATCTGCTTCAATCGCATCATCAATTGTCACCTGCAACATATTACGGTTTTCAGGGTCCATTGTTGTTTCCCACAGCTGTTCAGCATTCATCTCTCCAAGACCTTTATAGCGTTGGATCATCATACCGCGGCGTGAATCTTGCAAAATATGCTGCCAAACTTGATGGAAGTTAGCCACTTGAATACGGCGGTCGCCTTTTTGTAAAAAAGCACCGTCTTCAAGTAAAGTGAACCAACTCTTAGAGTTTTTGAGTAAACGTGCATATTCAGCTGAATTCAATAAAGCTGCATCAAGCAAATACGCATGCGGCAGATTATGAACATAGACAGTAATACGCGGCCAATAATGCGCAGATTTTTCACCTTGAGCATTTTCACGCTCAAATGCCTCTAAAGAGATTTCTGGACGTAAACTTGGCTGTAATCTGGTAATGATATCGCGTACCTGATCTGCCCATTGTTGTACATAAGCTTCATCATGGTTTTGATCACTCTTGAATGCTTCTACTTCAAGTAAAGCATCAAGTAAGCTAGCTGGATAACGTAAAGTTAAGCGCTGTAAGCTCTTTTGTGAAACCTGATAGTCCTGAATCACTTTCGCCAGTGCTTCACCTGTAATTGCAGGTGCTTCAGCATTGGTATGCAAAGATAGCTCATCAATCGCATTTGAGATGAGATAAGTTTCTAACGCATCATTATCTTTGATGTATTGTTCTTGCTTACCTTTCTTCAATTTATACAAAGGTGGCTGAGCAATATAAATATGCCCACGCTCAACCAATTCTGGCATTTGACGGAAGAAGAACGTTAACAACAAGGTACGGATGTGCGAACCATCGACGTCGGCATCGGTCATGATAATGATTTTATGATAGCGGAGCTTATCAGGGTTATATTCTTCACGACCAATACCACAGCCAAGTGCAGTGATTAAAGTACCGACTTCCTGACTAGAAATCATTTTGTCAAAGCGTGCACGTTCAACGTTCAGGATTTTACCTTTCAACGGTAAAATAGCCTGCATTTTACGATTACGGCCTTGCTTAGCACTACCACCAGCAGAGTCACCCTCGACTAAATATAATTCAGAAAGTGCAGGGTCTTTTTCCTGACAATCTGCCAATTTACCTGGTAAACCTGCAATATCAAGTGCACTTTTACGACGTGTCATTTCACGCGCCTTACGTGCAGCATCACGTGCACGCGCAGCATCAATAATTTTACCGGCAATTGATTTTGCAGCTTGCGGGTTTTCAAGTAAGTAAGCAGAGAACTCTTTGTTCATTGCTTGCTCAACCGCTGGTTTTACTTCACTCGATACTAGTTTTTCTTTAGTTTGAGAAGAGAATTTCGGATCAGGTACTTTTACCGAAATAATCGCGGTTAAACCTTCTCGTGCATCATCGCCTGTCACATTGACTTTTTCTTTCTTGAGAATGTTTTCGTTTTCAAGATATTGGTTAAGACCACGTGTTAAAGCCGCACGGAAACCTGCTAAATGAGTACCACCATCCTTTTGAGGAATATTGTTGGTAAAACAACGCACGTTTTCTTGATAACTTTCATTCCACTGTAATGCAACTTCTACACCAATACCGTTTTCTGTATCCGCAGTGAAATGGAAAATCTCGTTTAGATGAGTTTTACCTTCGTTAATGTATTTTACAAACTCAGATAAACCACCTTCGTAGTCATATACATGCTCAAGGTTAATACGTTCATCACGTAAAACAATACGCACGCCCGCGTTTAAAAATGAAAGCTCTCGTAAACGACGCGCTAAAATTTCAACGTTAAAAATAGTTTGACTAAAAGTTAGTTCACTTGGCCAAAAACGTACAGTTGTACCACTGCTATCCGTTTCACCAATCACACGTAATGGATATTGCGGATCACCATGGTGATACTCTTGTTCATGCACTTGGCCAGCGCGATTAATAATTAAATGCAATTTACTGGAAAGCGCATTTACAACCGAAACACCTACGCCGTGCAAACCACCTGAAACTTTATAGCTATTGTCATCAAACTTACCGCCTGCGTGCAGGATCGTAAGAATTACTTCCGCTGCAGACACCCCTTCTTCAGGGTGGATATCTGTTGGAATACCACGGCCATTATCAGAAACACTCACTGATTCATCTTCGTGAATCGTGACAATAATTTCGTCACAATGCCCAGCTAAAGCTTCATCGATTGCGTTATCGACAACCTCGAATACCATATGGTGTAAACCGGTACCGTCGTCTGTATCCCCAATATACATACCCGGACGTTTACGAACTGCATCTAATCCACGTAATACTTTAATACTAGAGGAATCATAAGCCTTTTCATTGGTTTGTTCTGTTTGAGAGGCTGATTGAGACTCTGAACTCATGGTTTCTCCCTAGCAAATATAGGTTTATTCAAAGATGGGTAACATCAAAAAATTATGGTGAAGCAAGACTAACTTGACCGGATTCAACATTGAATAATTGATATGAAATAGACAGATCATGTAAGTGTTTTTTTACCGATGCATGATCTAAAGTTGTCATAAAAACCTGGCTACCAAGTTGGCTTAATCGTTCAATTAAACGTTGTTGTGCGGTTAAGTCTAATTCTGCTGTCAGATCATCTAATAATACCACAGTTTCCTTATTACTCGCATGTAACATTGCAATTTGTGACAGTTTTAAGGCAATAATCAAGAGTTTTTTCTGACCTCTTGATAAAACTACATCAGCATGTCCAAACGGGGTTTTTAAGCGCAAATCTGCACGATGTGGGCCATATTCGGTATAGCGTCGTTCGATGTCTTTTTGGTGTTGATTCAGCAAGTCTTGCATGAGTCCCTGCTCTGTATGAAAACCGGGACTATATTCCAGTTCAATCTCTAGATCAGGTAGCAATTGACTTAAATCATTTTGAAAAAAGACATTCCATTGTTCCACAATACTTAAACGCTGAGAGTGTAAAATTTCACCATAATCACTCAACATTTTATTCCACGGCTCTAAATCCGCTAGAGAAATATTCCGTCTGGTTTTAAGTAAAGTATTACGCTGCTTTAATGCACGAGAATAATATTGCCAAGCAAAATAAAACTCAGGTTCCACGTGGAACATCAGCCAATCTAAAAGCTGGCGCCGAGGTTTCGCCCCATGGTCAATAATATCGGTACTTTGTGGATCAATATGCTGCAAAGGAAGCAGTTTAGCGAGTTGTCCTTGTGTAGCCACTGTATCGCCATTGACCTTCATCAACTGCTCACCAGAGGCCAACTTTTGCATGCCAATTTTTTCAGTTGCAGATTGCGCAAAAACAATCGCATCTTCAGCAGAGTATTGAATATAATTTTTAGGTATGTGGGTGCGGAACGACCGCCCTGTTGCAAGCAAATGGATTGCTTCCAGTATTGAAGTTTTTCCTGAACCGTTAGCGCCATAAAATACATTAAACGGTTGCAACCCTTGGAGTGCAACCGTTTTTAAATTACGCACACGTTCAATATTTAAACGCGTAAGATGCATATTAGATAGCCAGATTATACACGCATCGGCATAACGACATAGGTTTGATCAGGATGTGCCGGATCTTGAACCAATACAGATTGATTTGCCTCAGTCATGCTCATATTTACATCATCACCATCAAGCACACCTAAAACATCCAGCAAATATTGTGCATTAAATGACATTTCAAGCGGTATGTTTTGATACTGAATCGCTAAATCTTCAATCGCTTCGTCTTGTTCAGGGTTATTTGCACGTAGCTGTAAAGAATCTTGATTAAAATTCAAGAAAACACCACGTAATTTCTCATTACTCAAAATTGCGACACGTTGTAATGATTGTTTGAACACATCATGGCTAATTAACACATGTTTATCGCCACCACGTGGAATTACACGACGATAATCAGGGAATTTTCCATCAATCAACTTTGTAGTAAAGCGAACAGTGATATCGCCCTGCTCTTTGTCACGGCTTGGCGTATTAATTGTGACATTTAACAATTCGCGACCAATCAGCAACGTTAATTGTTCATCTTCAATGCTAAGTAAACGCTGTAATTCACCAACAGCTTTACGAGGCACAATTGCTTGGACCAATTGAGATGATGTAGAAGAAGCAGTAATTTCACAAAGTGCTAAACGGTGACCATCTGTTGTTACTGCACGTAATTGATTTTCATCAATTTCTAATAAAGTACCCGTTAAATAGAAACGTACATCTTGTACGGCCATAGCAAAAGCCGTTTTTTCAAATAAACGCTTTAACTCACGTTGAGTGACCTGTACTTGTGTACCTTGACTATTTTCAGTGGTCAATAATGGATAATCTTCTGCCGGTAAAGTACCTAATACAAAACGGCTATTACCAGATTTTAAAATACATCTTTGATCTTCTGTAATTTGTAAGTCAATCAATGCAGCTGTAGGCAATGATTTACAAATTTCCATCAACTTACGAGCAGGAACAGTTGTTTCACCTGCTTCAATGCATGCCCCTTCTGTTAAAACAGTACTGGCAACCAGCTCGACTTCTAAATCAGAACCGGTAATGGTGAGTGCCTGAGCATTAGTCTGAATTTTGACGTTTGAAAGGATATTCAATGTATGACGACGTTCTACCGCACCGACAACATGCGATAAAACATTGAGTAAGCTTTCTTTAGCGATTTTCAAACGCACGATTCATTCCTCTAGCAACTTGGAGCAAATATTTCATTTTTTAGCTGTGTACTATGCTGCACTTACGTAGACTTTGCAACAACGTCTTATCATTTCATTAACTCTGGAGTAGACGTAATAGATTTTTATAATCTTCGTCAAAAATCGGATCTTCTTCACGTAGACTTACTACTTTTTCGCAAGCATGCATGACTGTACTGTGGTCACGTCCACCAAAAGCCATTCCAATTTCGGGAAAACTATCACCAGTCAACTCACGAGCAAGTCCCATTGCTAACTGACGTGGTCGCGCATAGATTCGAGTCCGCTTTGGTCCTACCAATTCTTTTAAAGGAATACGGAAATATTCACTCACCACACGTTGGATATTTTCTACACTAATTGTACGTGCACGGATTGCCAACACATCTTTTAAAGACTCGCGGACAACATCAAGATCAATTGGTGCACCTTTAAAACGAGAAATTGCGACGACTTTATTGAGTGCGCCTTCAAGTTCACGTACGTTGGCAACTACTTGTTGTGCAATAAATAATGCACAATTTCGAGGTAAATCAACGCCGCTATTTTCGGCTTTTTTCAATAGAATTTCGATACGAGTTTCAATATCTGGCGGTTCAACGCCTACTGAAAGACCCCAAGAAAAGCGAGAAACCAAACGCGGGTCTAACTCGGTCAATTCTTTTGGATAACGATCTGAAGTTAAAATAATCTGTTTAGATTCATCAAGTAATGCGTTGAATGTATAAAAGAATTCAACCAAACTTGCTTCTTTACCGGCTAAAAGATGAATATCATCGACCAACAATAAATCTAAAGAACGGCAATTTTTCTTAAATTCTTCAACTTTGCCTTTTTGCAAAGAACTTACAAAATCCTGAACGAAGCTCTCAGAGGTCATATACATCACCCGTGCATTAGGCTTGGCTTGCAATAAAGCATTACCAACTGCCTGCATCAAGTGAGTCTTACCCAATCCTGTCGGACCATATAAGAATAAAGGGTTATGCTGTGAAGCACCTAATTGTGTTAATACCTTTCTACATGTTTCAGCAGCCATCTGGTTCGAACGGCCTTCAACAAATAAAGAAAAAGTAAATTGGGGGTTTAATAGTTTCTTTTTCGGTGTTTTTTGGTTCACTACACTATTAGTAGTAGGTGAACTGGAAATAGAATCTGGTTCTTTTTTTACTTTAATACTTTGTTGGGGCGTAGTTTGCAAAGCAGCAGTTGTAGTTGCCGGCTGCTCACCTGATGACAAAATACTACCAGGACGAGAATCAACTAAAATCTCAACCTGACGTACTCGCCCTTCTGATAACTGTTCGGCCAATATAGAAATTAATTCTAGATGGTTCTCTTGAATGTAACGCGTCCAATAAGGATTAGGTGCATAAAGACGCAGTGTCCCTTCTACTTCTTCAGCAACTAATGGGCGAATCCACATCGCAAAGACGTTATCAGAGAGCTCTTGTCGCAAGCGAGTTAAGCAGTCTGTCCAAAGCAT